>RHGM01000004.1 GCA_003724185.1 Porphyrobacter sp. IPPAS B-1204 | reverse complement strand
AATCCGGCGTCGGGCGCGGTGCTGCGCAAGCTCGGGTTCCGGCCGACGGGCAAGGTCGCGCAGCGCTTCAGCCTCGCACGCGGCGGCGAGGCAGCCTGCGCCTTGTTCGAAGAAGGCGACGCCGATGTCGATGCTGTCGTCACCCCGATGCGAAGCCGCATCGGGGTGGAGGHGCAGTCGTCAGGCTCGCTGCGCTCGCCCCCHVCCCCTARCCCCTCCCGCAAGCGGGAGGGGGATAACGTTACTCGGCACCTGAATGGTGAAAGCCGCATCCAGATCGTCCGGCGGGAGCAGGATTAGCTGAACACCGTCAGCGTGCGCCGCCAGCATCGCCAATGTAATCTGGCACACCCCCTTGTCCTGCCACGCGCCGTCCGGCGTCTGCATCCGGCCCGCGCTGATGAGGCGGCACAGGCGGCCATAGGCGGCGCGGTCTTCCGGGTAGACAAGGAAGGCGAGCCCCTCGACCGTTTCGATCCGGCAGCCGATCAGGGGCTTGAGTTTCAGCGTCTTGGCCTCGGTATGCAGCCGCACCACCCCGGCCATGGAATTCACATCGGCAATCCCCAGCGCGTCATAGCCGTGGCTGTGCGCGGCCAGCACCAGATCGACCGCATCCGACGCGCCGCGCAGAAAGCTGAAGCAGCTCGCCACCCCCAGCTCCACGAACGCTGCACGAGGCGGAGGCGCAATCCCGTCAGGATCGACCTGCAGGGTGCGCTTGTCCGGGGTTAGCGGGGCGTCAGGCATCTCAGCCCCCCAACTCCGAGAGCCGCTCCCGCACCATTGCCAGATCCGCTGCAAACAGCGCCGCCTGTTCGGTCTGCGCCTCTCCAGCCAAACGCAGCAGATAGGACGGGTGCACCGTCACCCACAGTTCCGCGCCGTCATCGAGCATGATCGGCGCCCCGCGGGCCCTGGACACGCTGACCGTGCGGCCCAGAATCCCTCGCGCCGCGCTCGCCCCCAGCGCCAGCACAAGGCGCGGCTTCACCAGCGCCCGCTCGGCATCGAGCCACCAGCGGCAGGTGTCGATCTCCTTGGCTTGCGGAGACTGGTGCAGGCGGTGCTTGCCCTTCCATGTGAACTTGAAGTGCTTGACCGCATTTGTGACGTAAGCGCCCGTGCGGTCGATCCCGGCGCGGGTGAGGTGCTGGTCGAGCAGTTGTCCCGCTGGACCGACAAACACGCGGCCTACGGTGTCCTCCTGATCGCCCGGTTGTTCGCCAACGATCATCAGGGCGGCGCGCTCAGGCCCTTCCCCTGCCACCGCGCGGGTGCCGCAATCGGCAATGGGGCAATCGCGGCATGCGGCAGCCCCTTGCGCGACATCCGCCAAGGTCTCCGGCCGTGCCCGTTCTTCCCGTTCGCCCGCCCTGACCATCGCCGCCTCGCGCGCCTGCGCGCCGGCGATCAGGGCCGGAATCAGATCGGCCTCGGGCAGGTTCTTCCAGTATTTCTTGGGCATTTCCGACAGCATCGCCCCGACCTTCAACCGCGCCGGATTGAAAATCGATGCATAGTAGGAACGCCACAGATTCTCGACCGGATCGCCGCCGGGGGCATCCTCCCGGCGTGCAGGCGGGCCTTCGCGCATCACCTCCCCATCCCAATGAACGCTGCCGCGCGGCGTCAGGATCGACCAGCGCATATTGGCGAAACGGCGCATGAAGAACGCAGCTTCAGCGCGGACGATGTGGTGATCGGGTTCGAACCAGGCAACGAAATGCGGGGTGCCGTCCTGTTCTGCCACTTCGCGGAAGCGCACAAAGGCGTGCATCTTGTGCGCATCGCGGCGCACCGATTTGGCAAGGTCTTCAAGACGGCGCACCTCCGGATCGGCCTTGTCCTCCATCAACCGCGGGCTGCGCTGGAGCCGCCACAGCACGCGATACAGCAGGCCGAACCGCGCCGGATCTGTGTGCAGCGCGGCGCTGCGGGCGATGGTCAGAAACCGCTGGCTGGCCCGCACCGGCGGGGCATCGGCGGGCGGCATGGGCAGGCGCTTGTCACTGCGGGATGGCCCCTCGGCAAACAGGTCGCCAGTGCCGCCCGGCTCAATCCAGCTCACCCGGTCAGGCGGCACGTCGCACTGGATCAGCCCGCGTGCCCGCTCCCGCCAGAAGGCAAAATCGTCGGGCGCTGGCAAGTGCACAGCGTAGTGCGCGCCGATTGAGACATTCTGCCCTGAACGGCTTTGGGCTGTCATCAGAACAGCTCCAGCTGTTCCTGCTTCGGCGCAAGCAGGCGGCGCAGGTCGGCGCGGTCGGTCAGCAGGGTCGGCCGCCAGTCCAGCGCGCAGATAAAGGGCCGCACCTTGGCGATCGACGCCGTCAGCAGCGCCACATCGTCAAGCCGCAGCGTCCGGTGCCGCCTGACGCTGAGGATGCGGGCGACCGCCTTGGTCCCCAGCCCCGGCACGCGCAGCAGCATCTCCTTGGGCGCGCGGTTCACATCAACCGGGAAGCTTTCGCGGAACTTCAGCGCCCAGGCGAGCTTGGGGTCGATATCGAGCGGCAGGTTACCATCCGCCTCGGCCGCGTCCGCCACTTCGCCCGCTGCAAAGCCATAGAACCGCATCAGCCAGTCAGATTGATACAGGCGATGTTCGCGCAACAGCGGCGGGCGCTTCAGCGGCAGCACCGCAGACGCATCAGGGATCGGCGAAAACGCGCTGTAATAGACGCGTCTCAGGCCAAAGCTGTCATAGAGCCGGCTGGCCTTGCCGATGATCGCGGCATCATTGGCACCATCCGCGCCCACGATCATCTGGGTCGACTGGCCTGCCGGCACGAACCGCGGCGCATGGCGGAAGCGCTTGCGCTCATCCTTCGCCTCGATGATCCGCGCCTTGGTGCGACCCATCGCGCCTTCGATCTGGGTTTCATCCTTGTCGGGTGCAAGCCGGGTCAGGCCGGCCCGGGTCGGCAGTTCGACATTGATCGAGACCCGGTCGGCATAAAGGCCCGCCTCGTGGATGATCTCGGCATCGGCTTCGGGTATGGTTTTCAGGTGGATGTAGCCGCGAAAATCATGTTCCTCGCGCAGGATGCGGGCGACCTCGACCAGCTGCTCCATCGTGTGATTGGCGCTGCGCACTATCCCTGAAGACAGGAACAGCCCCTCGATATAATTGCGGCGGTAGAAATTGAGCGTCAGGTCCACCACCTCCTGCGGGGTGAACCGCGCGCGGACCACGTTCGAGCTCTTGCGGTTGATGCAGTAGTGGCAATCGAAGATGCAGTGGTTGGTCAGCAGGATCTTGAGCAGCGAGATGCAGCGCCCGTCCGGCGCATAGGCGTGGCAGATGCCCATCCCCTCGGTCGAGCCCACACCCTTCCCGCCGAGCGAATTCTTCTTCGCTGTGCCGGATGACGCGCAGGACGCATCATACTTCGCCGCATCAGCGAGGATTTCGAGTTTCTGGCGGAGGGTCTGCTGGGC
Organism: Porphyrobacter sp. IPPAS B-1204; assembly: GCA_003724185.1. Lineage (GTDB taxonomy): Bacteria > Pseudomonadota > Alphaproteobacteria > Sphingomonadales > Sphingomonadaceae > Erythrobacter. The sequence continues at coordinate 223,277 of RHGM01000004.1, read as the reverse complement.
CATGGGAACGTAGGAACACCTTTCAAGTGTTCCTTATATGTTCCTACATCCTCAGTGCCAAATGCAAAGCTTGCAAGCTGGCCGGAACCTGCGGTCAGCCGAGGCGGCGCAGCATGGGGCCGGTGTCGCGAGCATCGTGCTGGTCGCACAGGAAATCGATCACGGCCGGATGCATCGAACCTTCGAAGGCAACCCCGGCAAGCCCGCCTTCGACCCAGGCGATACAGCCGAGCGGGGCGTTGATGCCGTTGACCTTCATCGTCACCCGGTCGCCGACTTCGGCAAATCCGGCCTTTGCGCGAATCTTGCAGCCGCCTTCGGAAATGTCGAGCAGATCCACAAACACGACGCGTGATCGCACCCGGCTCTTCACCGTGAGGCTCATCGGCCGACGTTCCGATGCACGTGAGATCGAATCGAGGTTCATGGGCTGAAGCTTCGCACAAATCCGTAAAGGAAAGCTAAGCGAGCCAGTAAATGCGCATTAGGCATAAAGCCCGTGCAGGAACCAGTCGGGCACCCCGCCGCGCCCGTCACCGACGATCCCCTGACGGTAGATCCAGTAACGCCGCCCGGCCTCGTCCTCGATCCGGTAGTAATCGCGCAGGCGGGTGGTTGAGCGTTCGCGCCACCATTCGGGCGCGATCCGTTCCGGCCCTTCGACACGGCAAACCTCGCGCACTGTTCCCCGCCAGCGGAAGCGCTGCGGCACGCCGTCGGGCGAGGCGTAGAGCACCGCGATCAGCTCCGCCCGGTCAAGCAGTTTCAAGGGGCGGGTGTGGAAAGCGAGCGCGCTCTGACTGGGCGGCACCGGGGCGAGCGGCGCCTGCCAGCCCTGCGCGCGTTCGGGGATATGGCTGGCACGCGCAACCGGGCGGGTAATGGCTTTGGGGCCGAGCCTGACGGTCAGCCGGTCGATACAGGCGGCCAGCGCGGTGTCGTGGTCTTCGGCAGCGGCATCGAGATCGGACTGGCTGAGGCTGAGCGGCTCGCTCCAGCTGGCGCGCAGCTGCGCTGTCTCGATCCCGAACCCGGCCTCGACATCGTCAAGCCGTGCGGCGAACAGCCGGGTGATGTGGCTGGCTTCGCGCGTGGCGGCGGCGAGTTCGATGCGGCGCTGCACAACCTCGCCATCGACCCGCCACAACGCCAGTTCGAGCCGCCGCGCACCCTCCCCCCGCGCTTCGAGCACGCGGATCATGGCGTTGGCGAGGTCTTCGATCACCCGGTCGAGCAGGCTGCGGTGGCGGATCGGTTCCATCAGGCGGCGCTGGACCATCGGGATGGGGCGACTTGTGACTGGCAGCAGCGGTTCCGGCACCCGGCCCAGCAGCTGATCGAGCCGCAGCAGCGGATTGGCCGCAGGCGAACGGTGATTGCGGAACCGGCGGCGCAGAGCGTCCCGTGCGGCGGCCTCTTGCCCCGGATCATCGCCCGCGCCGCTGACCCCGGCCAGTTCGCCGAGCCGCTTGATGCCGAGACGCCGCAACACGGTCAGCACATCATTGTCGAGGCGCAGTGCCGCGACCGGCAGATCGCCAAGCTGCCGCAGCGGGTCATGACCGGAAGCAAGGATCGCTCCGTGCCGGGCATAATGCGCCAGCGCCCACGCCGCCCCGGCCGTCGGCGCGAGCGCGGCGCGGGCGGTAAAATCCCGGCGGGCAAAGCCGCGGGCGACATCGGCGAGCAGCGCCTCCTCCCCCCCCGAACAGATGCGCCGCCCCGGTAACATCGACCAGCAGGCCATCGGGCGGATCAAGCGCACTCCAAGGCCCCCAGCGCTGCGCCCACAAGGCAAGCTTCTCCAGCATTGCGAGATCGCCTGCGGGATCGGCGGGGACAGCGACGAGATCCGGGCACAGCGCCCGCGCATCGGCGAGCAGCATTCCGGCCCGCGCCCCCGCCGCCAGCCCCGCATCATTGGCCGCCGTGATGCGCGGCCCGTGGGCCGTGTCGGCGATCAGCGCGGTGGGGGCGGTAGCTTCGGGCGCCTCAGGCGCGAGCGCGCGCCGCCAGCGATCGACCGACAGTCGGGCGAGCCAGACGGACAGGATCCGGCGTGGTGGCTGCGGCTGCGAGGTCGGGGTCGGGGCTGCCAAGGTATGGGTGGGGGCGCAGGGTTCCGGTGTCATCGTTCAGCATCCATGCGCCCGGCGCGTGGGCGCGGGCGCGGAACAGTTCAGCGTGCCAGCTGGCCGTGCCGGGGGCGGCGGGGTTCCAGCGCGGCGGCGGGGATGGCGCGGCGCGGGCCTGCCAGCGCATCCGGGCCGAGGACAGATCAGGCTCGGCATCAAGCCGCACCAGCCACAGCCGCACACCGTGCCGTTCCGCCGTGAGGCTCAGACGGCGCGAGGCGGTGAAGGACAATGCACGGGGATTGCCCGCGATCTCCCCGATCACGCAGGCCAGATCACGGCACTTCAGCCCCTCCTCCAGCGCGAACAGTGCGTCTTCGGGCGTGGCGGCGGCGACATGGATCAAGCGGTGGTGCAAGTCTGGAGGCAGGCCCGCGAGGCAGGGCCGCCCGCCGAGCCGGATCGCCGCACGGTCCTGCACCCACAACACCTGACGGGTGTCTTCTTCATCCCCGCCACATGACGTCAAGGCGTCACGCGCCAACGCCAGCGCCAGCCCCGCCCCGCTCGCCTCGGCAGCCGATGCGAAGATTTCGGAGTGGAACGGGTGGTCGGCCAACCCCGGCCGCCAGCGCGCCTCTTGCAGGCGAGCGGGCAGCACGCGTGCAGGTGACGGCTTGGGCGGCGTAAAGGGCATAAGCGAACGACTCATATGTTCGCTTTATGTTCCAACATTCCTGCGATGGCAATCTTTCCGTCCGGACAACAAAAAAGGGGCGCCCGATGCCGGGCGCCCCTTCATGTAACGGCACGAAGCCTTGGATCAGGCGTCAGGCGCCTTGATCGGAATGATCGTCTCGTCGCCGAGAATGTCATCCACCACTTCCACAACCCCGCGGCCAAGGTGGCTACGGCTGCGGCCATACAGGAAGTAGATCACCACGCCGATCAGCGTCCACACCGGCAGAACGATCATCGCTTCCAGCGGCAGGTTCACGAACAGGAAGATACATCCTGCAATCGCCGCCGGAGCAATGATCGCCAGACCCGCAACCCTGAAGGGGCGTTTCACATCAGGCCGCGTGCGCCGCAGCACCATCACCGCCACAGCGACCAGCGCAAAGGCATAGAGCGTGCCAGCGTTGGCGATGTCAGCAAGCTTGCCCACCGGCAGGAATGCCGCCGCCACCGCCACGATAACGCCGGTGATCGCTGTCACCACGTGCGGGGTCTGCCACTTGGGGTGAACCTTGCTCAGCACATCGGGCAGCAGGCCATCACGGCTCATCACGAAGAAGATGCGGGTCTGGGCATAGAGCAGCACCAGAATCACCGAAGGCAGCGCGATGAAGGCGGCATAGCCCAGCGCGTTACCGATCCCCGAATAGCCGATCTGGCGCAGAACGTGCGCCAGCGCTTCATCCGAACAGACCAGCGCTGCCGAATAGGCCGGAAGCGCACACTGGCGGGCGAGTTCTTCTGACCCTGCCGGGAACGGCACATTGCCCGGCCCCATGATCGGCTGGCCGCCGATGGTGCCGATCGCGCCGGCCGCAACGAGAATGTAGAACACGGTGCAGAACAACAGCGACCCGACCAGACCGATCGGAACGTTGCGCTGCGGATTCTTGGTTTCCTCCGCCGCGGTCGAAACCGCATCGAAGCCCACATAGGCAAAGAAGATCGTCGCCGCCGCGCCAACCGCGCCAACGCCCGTTCCCCAACCGCCAAACACCCCGGCAGGCAGGAAGGGATTGAACTTGTCGGCATCGACTTCGGGCAGGGTCAGGATGATGAACACCGTCAGCGCGGTCACCTTGATAACCACCAGCACGGCATTGACCTTGGCGCTTTCGCTCGTTCCGATCATCAGCAGCCATGTGACCAGCAGCGCGATCACCAGCGCGGGCAGGTTGATGATCCCGCCTTCGACCCCGCCAAACGCCAGCGGCCCGCCTGAAAGCGCGGCCGGCAAGGCTATCCCGAAGGTTTCATTGAGGATCGTGCCGACGAAGTAACCCGACCAGCCCACCGACACCGCGCTCGCCGCGATGGCGTATTCGAGCACCAGTGCCCAACCCACTGTCCAGGCGAGGAATTCCCCCATCGTGGCATAGGTATAGGTGTAAGCCGATCCCGACACCGGGATGGTCGAGGAAATCTCGGCATAGCACAAGGCTGCGACGATACAGATCAGACCGGCGATGGCGAAAGCGAGCATCAACCCCGGCCCGGCCTTCTGCGCCCCGGCCGATGTCAGCACGAAAATACCCGTACCGATGATGCAGCCGATCCCGAACAGCATGAGCTGAATGGCCCCAAGCGAACGCTTGAGCGATTTCTTTTCCGCCGCAGCGAGGATCGCGTCGAGCGGCTTTACCCTGTCAAGAAACATGAGGAATAAGTCTCCCATTGATCGCAAGCCAATCCCCAGCGCGATCGAATGGCCGTAACGCTAGCGCAACAGGCTCGCAAAACAAGCGGCAAAGCGCGCTCTTTCCCCCGACGCGCGCAGCCGCTACACCCACGGCCATGTCCACGACCTTCCAGCTCGACACCAGCACAAGCCGCGCCAACCCCACCCCGGCACCGATGAAACGGCTGACCGTGCCCGCCATTCGCGCGCGCAAGAAGGATGGCGTGACCGCCGATCCGCTGGTGATGCTGACCGCATACACGGCGCGGCAGGCCCAATTGCTGGATGCGCATTGCGATCTGCTGCTGGTGGGGGATTCCCTTGGACAGGTGATCTATGGCCTGCCGTCCACTGTCCCGGTGACGCTGGAGATGATGGCCAACCACGGCGCGGCGGTGGTGCGCGGGAGCTATCATTCGGTGGTGGTGGTCGATATGCCGTTCGGCTCTTACGAAGCCTCGCCGCAGCAAGCCTTCGAAAGCGCGGCCTTCCTGCTGAAGCAGACCGGCGCAGCGGCCGTGAAGCTGGAAGGCGGGGCGGCGATGGCGGAGACGGTCGCGTTTCTCAACAGCCGCGGGATTCCGGTGATGGGCCATGTCGGCCTCACGCCGCAGGCGGTCAACGTGCTCGGCGGCTATGGCGCACGCGGGCGTTCCGATGCCGAGGCGGAGAAGATCGTCTCGGACGCCAAGGCGCTCGATGAGGCGGGTGCCTTTGCCGTCGTGATCGAGGGTGTGGTCGAACCCATCGCCATTGCGGCAACACAGGCCGTCAGCTGCCCCACCATCGGGATCGGTGCCTCGGCCCAGTGCGACGGACAAGTGCTTGTGACCGAAGACATGCTCGGCATGTTCGAACGGGTGCCGCGCTTCGTGAAGCGGTATGAAGACATCGCGGGCGTGATTGACCGCACCGTTGCCCGCTATGCTGAGGAAGTGCGCACCCGCGCCTTCCCGACAGCCGACCAGACCTATCAGCCCAAAGCCTGAGCCTCTGCGGACTTCGCCATACGCAGCGCCAGAGGAGCGGCCAGTACCAGCTGGGCGAGGTGATACAGCAACAGCGGTGCGATCACGAACCCGGCACTCGCAGGCGGGAACAGGATTGCGGCCAGCGGCGCGCCGATGGCGACACTTTTCTGCGATCCGGCGAACAGGAAGGCAATCCGGTCGCCGCGCGGTAGGCCCAGAGCGCCGCTTGCCCCCCAAGCCGCAGCCAGTGCCAATCCCAGCATCGCCAGCACCAGCGCAATCATTACGGCCCAATCAGCGGCTGCGAACAACGTTGCCAACCCCTGCTCGACCGCGCCCGAAAAGGCGACATAGACGGCGATCCCGATCACGGCCCGATCCAGCCATGCGATCCTTGCGCGGTGTTGGGAAACGCGGTCGATCACCCGGTCCTGCACAACCTGCCCGATCACGAAGGGCAGCACCAGAATGAGGCCGATGCGGATGATCGCCTCGCTACCGATGTCGCCCGCTCCGCCGCCGCCCAGCAGCGCAAACAGCGGCGCGCTGATGAACACGCCCGCAATGTTGATCAGCGCCGCGCCGACCACCGCCAGCCCCACGTTGCCCCCCGCCAGGCTCGTGTAGCTCGTCGCTGACTGGACAGTGGAAGGCAGGCAGCCGAGATAGACAAAACCCAGCGCCACCAGCGGGGGGAGCGCCTGTCCCGCAAGGCTGGCAAAGCCCATTCCGGCGAGCGACATGCCGCCGAACACGAACAGCATCAGCGGCCCGAAATAGCGCCAATTGGCCAGCCCGCGCGCGATCTCGGCGCGGCGGATGCGCATCCCGTTGACGAGGAAGAGCAGGAAAATCCCGGCATTTGATATGGTTGTCGCCACGGTTCGCGCCTCGCCCGTCGCGGGCAGCAGCAGCGCAAGCGCGGTTGCGATCAGCAGCACCGCGATCATCGGATCGGTCAGAAAGGGAAAGCGCGGCGCGCTGGCAGGATTGGACATCACCCGGTGCCCTGCCCTGCCTCAATCCGCTTGTCGAGCCGCAGCCGCGCTATTGCGCTGCCAGACGGCGCGGCTGCACCTCGGCCAAAAGGAGTGCAAAGCGGCGTGCCTCCTCCGTATTCCCGAGCGCCTGCGCCGCCTTCAGCCGCAGTCCAAGCAGCGCAGGATCATGTCCGGCTCCCAGACCCAGCGCATGGTCGAGCAGCATCGCCGTTCGCTGCCAATCACCCCGCCCTGCCTGCTTGCGGGCCAGCAGGGTCAGCGCCGTCGCCGTCTGGGTCTCGCCCGTCACATGGCGGATCAGCAGCAACTCGGCCGCCTCGGCATTGCCGCTGCGGGTCAAGGCCCATGCGGTCTTGCGGGTCAAAGGCCAGGGGCGTCGCACCTCGGCAGCCCGTGAATAGGCCGCCAGGGCTGCACGTGGATCCCCCGCACCCAGAAGCGCGTCACCGGCAAGGCTGGCAACATCGGCCGAAGCAGGAAGACGCGCGCGCAGGGCTGCGGTCTGCCCGCGCGCGCCTGAAACATTGCCCGCCCGCAAGGCGGCTCGCGCATCGGCTGTTGGGCCGGGCAATCCTTCACGTGGGACAAGCACGGCCGGCGCTTCCCGCATCCGTCCGTAAGCCCGCGCTAGTAACGGAGCGGCCGCTGACCGGTCGCCAAGCCGCTCATGCGCGCGCGCCAGCAGCATCGCCAGATAGGGCGATGCCTCCGGCAAGGCCGCTTCATTGCCGAACCGCTGGACCAGTTCATTGTCCCGCCGCGCCGCCAATAGGGCATGGGCCAGCAGCTCGCGCACCCGCACATTTGCAGGCTGGCGCAAGGCAAGTCCTTCGAGCGTCTGCGCCGCGCTATCGGCATTGCCTTCCTGCAGGCTGATCACCGCGTCCAGCAGCATGGCTGCCGGAACCCCGCGCTCTGCCATCTGGCTGCGGACAAGCAGACTGCGAGCGATCGTGAACTCCCCGCCCCGCGCCGCCAGAACAGCTTGCAGGAAGGGCACGCGCGGATCATCGGGTGCGGCCTTGCCAAGCGCTCGCACCATCTCGAGCATGGCGCTAGCCTGCCCGCTATCGCCGAGCGTGGCGGCATATTCCGCGAGAATATCAGGATTGTCGGGATCAGCCTTGCGTGCGGTTTCGAACCACACCAGCGCATCGTTGCTGCCGTGGGCATCGCGCACCATCATCGCCCGCAGCAGCAGTGCGGGCGCATGATCGGGGCCAAGCGCCAGCGCACGGTCCACTGCCTCAAGCGCAGTCAGATGCTCCCCGCCGCGCAGCCGCAAACGGGCTATCGCAACCCACAGATCGGGATTTTCCGGCGCAAGCGAACGAGCTTCGTCGAGAATCCGACCGGCATCGGCCAGCTGGCCTTGTGTCATCGCCGTGTCGGCATCGGCCAGCAGCCGAACGAAGACCTGACTGACCGGGCCAGTCGCCTTGCCCTGCGCAACCCGCGCTTCGTCCGCGCAGCCACCCAGCGCGAGGACCAGCACAAGCGCGCTCAGCGCAGCGGCAGCCTCACGTCTGAAGGTCATATTGCTTGAGCAGATCGTACAGCGTCGGGCGGCTGATCCCGAGCAGCTTGGCTGTGCTGGAGATATTGCCCTCGCTGCGCGACAGCGCGTGACGGATCACCCGGCGGTCCGCCGCCTCGCGCGCAGCCTTGAGGTTGAGAACATCGGCGTCTTCGTCCCCGCCCGCGCCCAAATCCAGATCATCGGCGTTGACCATCTTGCCATCGGCCATGATGACGGCGCGCTTCACGCGATTTTCCAGCTCGCGGACGTTGCCCGGCCATTCATGCGCGTCGATCGCGGCCAGCGCATCGGGCGCGAAGCCGGTGACGGCGGGGTTCATCTCGGCGGCGAACCGCCTGAGGAACGCCTTGGCCAGCAGCACCGGATCGCCGTGCCTTTCGGCAAGGCCCGGGATGCGGATCACGATTTCGGCGAGGCGGTAGAACAGATCCTCGCGGAAATTGCCTTGCTGGATCATACTTTCAAGATCCTGATGGGTGGCGCACACGATCCGGGTGTTGACGGCAATTGCCTTGCGCCCGCCGACCCGTTCAATGGTGCGTTCCTGCAGGAAGCGGAGCAGTTTCACCTGAAGCGGCAGCGGAATGTCGCCCACCTCGTCAAGAAACAACGTGCCGCCATTGGCGCTTTCGATCTTGCCTTCCGTGGTCTTGACCGCGCCGGTGAAGGCGCCCTTTTCATGACCGAACAGCTCGCTTTCGAGCAGGGTTTCGGGAATCGCGGCGCAATTGATGGCGATGAACGGGCCGTCGGCCCGGTCGCTGCTGTCGTGCAGGCCCTTGGCGAGCAGTTCCTTGCCTGTCCCGCTTGCCCCCAGCAGCATCACCGAAACGTTGGTCTTGGCAACCCGTTCGATGGTGCGCGCGACCTTGACCATTTCCGGCGCCCCGGTGATCAGCCGCCCGAGCACGGTCTTGTCAGCGCTGCTTGAGGCGACGAGGCGGCGGTTCTCCTCCTCGATGGCGCGCAGGTTGAAGGCGCGGCGCACAATCAGGCCAAGCGCGTCGATGTCGATCGGCTTCTGGTAGAAATCGTAGGCGCCGCGCGCGATGGCTGCGAGCGCGCTTTCGCGGGCGCCGTGGCCGCTGGCGACAATCACCTTGGTATCGGGCTTCAACGCCATGATCGCGTCGAGCACGGCGAAGCCTTCGGTCGTCCCGTCAGGATCGGGCGGCAAGCCCAGATCGAGAGTCACCACGCCGGGGATTTCCGATCGCAGGGCTGCAATCGCGCTGTCACGGTCGCCTGCGATCACCACCTCGAAATCGTCATAGGCCCATTTGAGCTGGGCCTGCAGACCGGGATCATCCTCGATCACCAGCAGAACGGGTTTCTTGTCAGCCATCACGCGACCTCTTGTTCAGTCTGTTCACTCTGCCCGCTCAGCAATCGCACGGCATCGGCGAGGGGCAGGACGACGGAAAAGCGGGTGCCAAGCCCCTCGCGGCTCTCCACCGCAATGCGCCCGCCCATCGCCTTGATCAGTTCGCGGGCTTCAAATGCGCCAATGCCGAAGCCGCCCGGCTTGGACGAGACGAAGGGTTTGAACAGCCCGGTGCGGACGAATTCGGGGCTCATGCCCTTGCCGGAATCGACCACATCAATCGCGCCGTGCAGGCTGTGGCCGGTGACGTCGAGGAACACCGGCATCCCGGCCTCGCTGACATCGATGGCGTTCTGCACCAGATGGATCAACGCCTGTTCCAAGGCCCCGCGGTGGCCCATGATTTGCACCGGCGTCTCGCGGGTCAGGGCGACAGGGTGAACGCCCTTGAAGCGTTCGGCGATGGTGCGGGCCAGATTGACGAGTTCAATCGGCTCCAGCGCGTTGACCTGTCCCGACCCGTAACGGCCAAGCCGCGCCAGCAGCGCCGAAAGCTTGTCGGCCGAATTGCGCAAGGTCACCAGCATGTCGGCACGGAAGGCGGGATTGTCGGCGTGCTTTTCGGCATTGGCGGCGAGCAGCGAAAGCTGGCTGACCAAATTCTTGATGTCATGCATCACGAAGGCCATGCGGCGGTTGAATTCGTCAAACCGGCTGGCATCCATCAATGCCTGCTGCCCCGCCTGTTCGGCAAGGTAGCTCGCCAACTGCTGCCCTGCGACCCGCAGCAGATCGAAGTCCTCCCAATCGAGCTGGCGCGGGTTGCGCGGTCGGGCGAGCACAATCACGCCAACCAACCGGTCGAAATGGATCAGCGGAACCAGCGCCCAGGCATCATCGGCCTCGCGCAGCCAATCGGGCACATGCGCAAGCTCCCCATGATGATCGACCCCGCGCCGCGCTTCATCAAGGGCAAGGATCAGGTTGTGCTGTTCAAGCAGGCCCGACAGCGCAAAGTCGGCGGCCACGGCCGGCACGGCGATGGTTGCCCAGTTCCAGCGTGCAGTGAGTTCAAGCTGGGCCTCCTCGTTGGGCATCAGCAGCATTCCTGCCGGACTTTCGGTGATGTCGGCCAAGGCCTTCACCGCGCGTTCTTCCAGACTGGCGCTGCCAGTGCCCCCGCGCCCGATGGTGCGGGTAAAGCGCATCCATTCCTCGCGATAATCGTAGCGATGCTGGAACAGGTGCTTGGTCGCGGTGACGCGCAGCCAACCCCGCAGGCGCGGTGAAGGCAAGGCCAGCCCGGCTCCTACCAGCGCGATCACAACGAACACAGCCTGGCTGGTGCGCGCAATATCCCCGCCAAGCAGCGCCAGCGATTTCGTCACCAACACCATGCCGACCAGATACCCGCCAATCAGCAGCAGCGAGAGCGTGCGAAAGGTCACCGTGCGCGAGGGGCTGAACTGCACGCGCGGCCCGGCCGCATTCATGCCGAGCGCGAACAGCATCGCCATCGTGCCGGCAAACAGCCCGCGCAGATCGGTGATCGCCGCAGGGTTCGCGCCGCCCAGATAGGTCAGGGTCTGCAGGTTGAGATCATAGGCGAAGATCCCGGCCAGCCCGATGCCGGTCCAACGCAGCACCGGGCGCAGCGCGCTGGCAGCCCCGGCGTAAAGGTTGTGGAGCAGCATCAGCGCGCCGATGGCCACCAGCATGTCGATCAGTGTGCGCGCTTCGAACACGGCGCGGCCGACTTCTGGCTCACCGCCCAGCTGGCTGCCGATCAACAGCACCAGAGGCTGAAGCAGCTGCACCAACACCAGCGCGACAATCACCGGACGCACCGGTTTCAGGCTGGCGGTGCGGCCATCAGCAGCAAAAAGGCGGAAAATTGTGGCCAACAGCGCGAGGTTGCGAACCATCGCCGCTATGACCGGTGCCGGATGATCCGGGCCAAGCGCGCCGGACAGCGCGCACCACAGCGCGCTCATGCCGGCTGCCACCATCAGCGTGACACGGTCAGGGCGCGCCCGCTCGCCATAGCGCCAGATCCACAGCATCGCGACCGCGCTCAGCACGGCGCCCGCGATCCACGCGAGGAGCCCCGCCAGCGGCATGATACCGCCCAGCCAGATCACCGTGCGCCCTCCGGCCACAGGATCACCCGCAGCGTCTGCAGCAGGATCACGAAATCGAGGAAAGGGGTGTAATTCTTGGCATAATAGAGATCATATTCGAGCTTGCAGCGGCTATCCTCGACCGAGGCGCCATAGGGATAATTGATCTGCGCCCATCCGGTGATGCCCGGCTTCACCATGTGGCGTTCGGAATAGAACGGGATTTCCTCTTCCAGACTTTCCACAAAGGACGGCACTTCCGGGCGCGGGCCGACGAAGCTCATCTCGCCTTTCAGCACGCTCCAGGTCTGGGGGAGTTCGTCGATCCGGACCTTGCGGATAAACCGGCCGAGACGGGTGACGCGCGGATCGTTTTCCGATGCCCACTTGGCCCCGTCTTTTTCGGCATCGGTCCGCATCGAACGCAGTTTGATGAGCGTGAAGGTCTCGCCATACAGGCCCACCCGCTTCTGGCGGAAGAAGGCCGGACCCTTGCTGTCAAGCCGCACCAGGACCGCGAAGATCGCGATCACCGGAAAGGTAAGCGTCAGCAGGATCAGGCTGGCGGTGATGTCGAAGATGCGCTTCACCGCGCTCGAAAACATCCGGCTGCTGGAAAAACCGTCGGAAAAGATCAGCCAGCTGGGATTGACCGTGTCGAGATCGACGCGGCCCGTCTCACGCTCGATGAAGCTGGAAAAATCGTTGACGTGGACGCCCTTGGTCTTGATCCGCAGCAGGTCTTTCAGGGGCAGCGCATTGCGGCGTTCCTGAAGCGCAAGCACCACTTCGGACACGCCGAGGTTTTCGACAAACCGGCCCAGATCATGAATGGCCGAACGCGGGATCGCTTCCTCCACCACGCGGGCATCATCGCTCATCGCGACATAGGACACGATGGCAAAACCGGTCTCGGGCCGGTCGCCCAGCTCGCGCAGCCGCTGTGCGCGGTCACCTGCGCCAAGCACCATCACCCGGCGGCGAAACGCTGACGAACCGAGAAAGGAATTGAGCAGCAACCGGTCCGCGACCAGCACCACGATCGCAAGACCCATCGTGTAAAGCAGCGTCGAACGCCAGAACAGGTCGCTCGGGATCACGAAGTCGATCACGGCAAGCGCGATGATGCCAAGGCTGATCGCCACCAGCACCCGCGCACCGGCAAACCGCAAGCTGCGCAAGGCATTCGGCCCGTAGACCCCGACCGCGATCATCGCCAGCCAGATCACCATCGACGTGCCCACCAACGCGATCCCGCGCCCACCGATTTCGCCTGTGTCCATCCCGATCTGGTGTGCGCGCCATTGCCAGGCGATCTCGCTCGCCAGCACCAGAAGGCCAAGGTCGAGCAGACCGAGCAGCAGCACGGCGTGCGGGATATAGTGCTTGAACAGGCGGATCATTTCAGGGGCGGCCTCTGGTGCATGCCTGCCCGCTTCTAGGCCCCAGACCTTAAGTGTCGGTAAACTTTACACCGCCCCGGAAGACCTCGTTTCTGCGGCTTTCGACGGTTAACGGGGGCTTCACAAGGGTGGACGTGGCCGCGCCAGGGTGCTGGCAATCCGCGCCGGGGCCGGGGTCAGGCACTCCGCTCTCCCGCACCGGCCACACGGAGTTCCCAGCGGCACGGCATCCTCGCGGGCAAGGGACACCCCGCGAGCATGGGCGAGGTCTGCGGCAAAGCGTGCTTCGATCCCCAGCACCACGGCGCGGCGGCCGGCGCACATCACGCCATCGACATCGACAGTGCGGGTGATCGTGAACCAGTGGCGCGCCGCCGCCTCGCCCTCGCCGAAGGTCACAGACTGGGTCAGCACGGTCCCGGGACGTTCAAAAGCCGCATAAGGCACCCACGCCGGCCAACGTGCGCCCTCCAGCGGATAGAGCACACCGCTCCCCCCGGCGGTGAAATGGCTCATCCGCCCGGCCCGGTCGATGGTGGCCGTAAAGAACGGCAAGCCCCGCTCGCCCACCCGGCCCAGCGTGGTCAGGCGCTGGGCAACCTGATCGAAACTGACAGCAAAGCGGCGTTGCAACACCGCCAGATCATATCCCGTCGCCTCGCAGGCCCGCAGGAACCGGCGATAGGGCAACAGCAGCGCACCCGCGAGGTAATCGGTGATGTGTTCGCGAAAATCCTCGCGCGCGTCGGGGCTGGCGAGGTTCGCGCCCGCCACCAGCGTCTCGATCCCCTCGCGCATTTCGAGCGCGCCCACCTGCCGCGCAATCTGGAACCGCCGCGCCGCACCGGGGAGCATTTCGGACAGCTGCAACTGGCGGGCGTGGAGATCGAGCCGGTGAACCTGCCCCGGCATCACTTCGGCAGGCAGGATGCGCACCTGCAGCTGGTGCTTTTCGCGCAACCGTTCAGACAGCGCCGCGCTGATTTCCCCGCGCGACAGGCGCAGTTCATCAGCCAGATCCTCTGCTGCATGGTCGAGATCGCTGAAATGGTTCTGCCAGCGCTCCACTGCGCGCCGCGCCGCGGCGGCGGTATCCTCGACAATGATCCGTTCGCCGCCGCCCTTGTCGTAAAGCCGCGCAAAGGCAGCCGCGATTTGCGGGGCGGCGGCGAGGAATTCGTGCACCTCTTCGCGGTCAATGCCGAGATCGGCGAACCGCTTGTCGGCCATGCGCCGCACCATCCCGTCGAGCCCGCCGATTGCATCATCCTCACGCAGGGAGCGCGGATCGAAATCGAACCGCTCGATCACCTGCACCAGCACGCGGGCGGACAGCGGCCGCTGGTTGCGTTCGATCAGGTTGAGATAGGAGGGCGAAATCCCGAGGATGCTGGCCATCGCGGCTTGCGTCAGGCTTTCGCGTTTGCGCAGGCGGCGCAAAGCGGGCCCGGCGAGAAGGTTGGTGTCGGCCATGGGCCTTTTGTAAATTACTTTACTGATTGACACAAGATCGCGGGCAATTGTCCGCATAGCCACACGATTTTCTGTAAGTTTTCCTGTCACGCTGCGCTGCAACACGGCAAAGGATGCCCATTCCCCGGTTTGAGTCTCTGACCAGGCGCGAACCACTCTCCGAAAATGGACAGGAGACGCACATGACCTACCAGAACACCATCACCCGGATGCAGAGCATCGTTACCGCGAACGGATCAAGCTGGGCAGCGATCGACCCCGAAAGCGCTGCTCGCATGGTGACCCAGAACCGTTTCCGGACCGGGCTCGACATCGCCAAGTATACCGCCGGGATCATGCGCGCCGACATGGCAGCCTATGATGCCGACCCCGCGCAATACACCCAGTCGCTGGGCTGCTGGCACGGCTTCATCGCGCAGCAGAAGCTGATCGCGATCAAGAAGCACTTCGGCACCACCAAGCAGCGTTACCTCTACCTTTCGGGCTGGATGGTCGCCGCGCTGCGCAGCGAATTCGGCCCCCTGCCCGACCAGTCGATGCACGAGAAGACCTCGGTGCCCGCGCTGATCGAAGAGCTTTACACCTTCCTCAAGCAGGCCGACGCCCGCGAACTGGGCATGATGTTCCGCGCGCTCGACAAGGCCCGTGAGACCGGTGACGCGGTCGAAGCCAAGCGGCTCGAGAACGCGATCGACAACTACGAAACCCACGTTGTGCCGATCATCGCCGATATCGACGCAGGGTTCGGCAATGCCGAGGCCACCTACCTCCTCGCCAAGAAGATGATCGAAGCGGGGGCCTGCGCGCTGCAGATCGAAAACCAGGTGTCGGACGAAAAGCAGTGCGGTCACCAGGATGGCAAGGTCACCGTGCCGCACGAGGATTTCCTCCAGAAGATCCGCGCCTGCCGCATGGCCTTCCTCGAAATGGGCGTGGACGACGGCATCATCGTCGCTCGCACCGATTCGCTCGGCGCTGGCCTCACCAAGCAGATCGCTTTCTCAAAGGAGCCGGGTGATCTGGGTGACCAGTACAACAGCTTCCTCGATGCCGATGAAGTCGATCCCGCCAACATCACCAATGGTCAGGTGTTCATCAGCCGCGACGGCAAGCTGCTTGCGCCCAAGCGTCTGCCCTCGAACCTCTACCAGTTCCGCGCCGGCACGGGTGTTGACCGCGTGGTGCTCGATTGCATCACGTCGCTCCAGAACGGCGCCGATCTGCTGTGGATCGAAACCGAAAAGCCGCACGTCGAACAGATCGCGGAAATGGTCGACCGCATCCGCGAAGTCGTGCCGAACGCCAAGCTCGTCTACAACAACTCGCCCAGCTTCAACTGGACGCTGAACTTCCGCCAGCAGGTGTTCGACGCCTGGGAAGCTGCGGGCAAGGACGTGTCGGCTTACGACCGCGCCAAGCTGATGAGTGTCGATTACGACGGTACAGCGCTGTCTGATGAAGCAGATGAAAAGATCCGTACCTTCCAGCGCGATGCTGCTGCACGGGCCGGGATTTTCCACCACCTCATCACCCTGCCGACCTACCACACCGCTGCGCTCAGCACGGACAACCTCGCCCGCGAATACTTCGGCGAGGCTGCGATGCTCGGCTACGTTAAGAACGTGCAACGCGAGGAAATCCGTCAGGGCATCGCCTGTGTGAAGCACCAGAACATGTCCGGCAGCGACATCGGCGATGATCACAAGGAATACTTCGCCGGTGAAGCCGCGCTCAAGGCTGGCGGTGCGCATAACACCATGAACCAGTTCGAGGCTGCCTAAGCTCTGGGAGAGCGCCGGAAGGCCGCATTTTGTGGCCTTCCGGTTGCCCGCAAAGCCGCCTAAGGACTGCGGGTATTCACCCTAGGAGAGTGACGATGAGCGATACCGAAACCCCCAACGCCGAACCCGCCCGCGCCCGTGCGCTGCTGTCGACCGCCGACATGAAGCTGCTGCGCCGTGCGCTCGAAAGCCATGCCCGCAACACTGAAGACCGCGAAGAGCTGGCCAAGATCAACGCCCTGCACCACCGTCTGGGCACTTACGTTCCGTCGTAAGACCAACCCGTTTTACAGTTCTCCTGGGGAGGAGAAACGGCCGTCGGATCGCCCCCTAACGGGGAGCGTTCCGGCGGCCGCATTTTTGGGGGTCAGGGTTTCCCCATGAGATCGAGCGTCGCTGCGGTCAGCGCCTCGGTCGCGGTGGCAATCACCACCGGCGCATCGGGCGCCCAGAACGGTGAGTGGAGCGAAGGCAGCGTGATCTCGCCCTTTTGGGCCTTTTCCCATTCAGACTGCCGCACCCCGCCGACCCACAGGATCAGCGATTCCACATTTTCGCGGTCAGCGCGGTAAAACTGGCTGAAATCCTCCCCGCCCATCACAGCGGGCACTTCGGACACCTTGCCTTCGAAACGCGGCTTGAGAAGCGCAGCCACCCTTTCGGTCAGGGCTGAGGTGTTGTAGGTCGCAGGCACGTAAGGATCCGCAACCGTCACACGCGGCAGCTTGTCATCGGGCATTCCGGCGGCAATCGCCTCGCCCCGGGCAATCCGGGCGATCCCATCGAGCAGTTTCTGGCGCGTCTCGTCAGAATAGCTGCGCACCGTGATCTGCAACCGCGCTTCATCGGGGATGATGTTGTGCTTCGACCCTGCCTGAAAGCTGCCGACGGTGACCACTGCCGAATCGGTGGGGTTCAATTCGCGGCTCACAAGCGTCTGCAGCCGCATGACGATGGCAGAGGCGAGCACCACCGGGTCTTTGGTTGTGTGGGGATAGGCCCCGTGCCCGCCCACCCCCGGCACCACGATATCGACCGAATCGACATTGGCGAGCGCAAAGCCGTTGGCGTATCCAATGTGCCCTGCCGGAAACTGTGCGGCATCGTGGAAGGCCAGCACAAAATCGGGCTTGGGAAAGCGGCTATAAAGCCCGTCATCGAGCATCGCCTTGGCGCCTTCGCCGATTTCCTCTGCAGGCTGGAGGATCATCACCAGCGTGCCCGACCACTTGTCGCGCCGCTCGGAAAGAAGCTGCGCTGTGCCGATCCACGCGGCCATGTGGGTATCGTGACCGCAGGCGTGCATCACCCCGGTCTCAGTGCCGTTCTGTGCTACCGCGCGGCGCTTGGAGGCATAGGGCAGTCCGGTCTGCTCGATCACCGGCAGCCCGTCCATGTCGGCGCGCAGCATCACGGTGGGACCAGCGCCATTGCGCATCACCGCGACCACGCCGGTCTTGCCGACGCCCTCGGTGACCTCGAACCCCAGCGCCCGGGCGCGCGCGGCGAGCTTCTTCGCTGTCTCGACCTCCTGAAAGCTGAGTTCCGGGTTGGCGTGGAGATCCTGATAAAGCTCGACAAGCGCAGGCAGGTCCGCCGCCACCGCATCGCGCAATTCGTCCGCCTGCGCCTGCGACGCAAGCACAAGCGCGCTTGCTCCGATCAATACCCATGCCCGCTTCATGCCAGCCTCCCCGTTCAAGTTCGACCCGACGCTACGGCGTCTGGCATGGGGCTGGCAAGGTCACACGATCATTCAGTGACGGAGTCTATCGCTTGTTCGGCTGCTTCTCCGACCTGGCCTGCAGCAGCGCCGACGTCTTCAGCTGCACCGGCCACAGCGTTGTCCTTGGCCACTTCGGCATCGCTCATCCGTGTGAAGATCAGCACCGCCGCCACAGCGACGATGACAAGAACCAGCAATCCGAACCACTTGAACCCGCCGCCCGATCGCGGCTGGTCGGTGACAACAGTGGTGTGGGTATGAACATTGCCTTCGGGCGTGCGCGTTTCGGTGGTGCGTTCTTCGGTCATGTCATTTCCCCTGGCTTCAGACGCATTATGTCCGTCACGCGATTTGCACTCGCCGTGACCGGACAAATGGTCTCCGCACAATGACATGGATGAGTATTTCGAAGATGGACCGCCTGCGGCGCGGCAGTCGGCGCCACTGGCTGCCGCGCTTTCACCGGCCCCGGCTTATAGCCCGTACCACAGCACCAGCAGCACCGAGAGCACCGTCACCATCAGCGCCACCAGCGGCACCCCGGCACGGATGTAATCCCGGAATTCATACCCGCCTTCGGACATGATCAGCATATTGGTCTGGTAGGCAATCGGCGTCGCATAACACAGATTGCACCCGAACAGCACCGCCAGCACGAGCGGCTCGGGCGGCAGGCCAAGCTGGGTTGCGATGCTGAATGCGATTGGCGTGCCGATCGTGGCAGCCGTCGCGTTGGACGCAAAGTTGGTGACGATCGTGACGAACAGCATGATCGCCGACAACACCAGCGCAGGCGGCAGATAGGCGAGGCCCAGCGAAAGCGCCTGCCCCAGCCATTCCGCCGCGCCGCTTTCATCAATCACGCGGCCGATGGCGAGGCTGGCGGCGATCAGCACGATCACCTTGGCCGAAAGCGCGCGGCCGACGCGGTCAAACTTCACGCAGCCGGTGACGAACATGATGATCGCACCCGCCAGCGCCGAAATCGCAATCGGCAGCTTGATCGGGGCATAGCCGCCTGCGTCAAACCACGGCAGACCAATCGAAGCTGTTGCGATCGCACCCAGCATGATCGCCCCTGCCAACACCGCCTTCGACCGGCGTGGCAATTCGCGTGCGCCTTCGAGCCGCAGCAAGCCATCGTTGCGCGCGAAGGTCTGCAAATCCTCGTCGATCCCCATCACCAGCAGGACATCGCCTTCGAGAATGCGCAGATCGCCCGCCTCGGAATAGATATCGCGTTCGCCAAGCAGGCGATCGGGCCGGTGTATGCCCAGCACCGCGACGCCGTACAAATCGGCAATTCCCGAACTGGCGAGTGTCCGGGTGATCAGGCGCGAATCTGCAGTCACCGTCATCTCGACAGCGACGATGTCCTCTCCCTGCGTTTTCGAGACGCGGCGAATGCGGTCGAGCACCCATGCGGGGGCCAGCTCGCCTTTGAGCACGCGCGCGGCTTCTTCCAGCGCTTCATGCGTCCCGGATATGTGCAGGCGCTGCTCGGGCTGAAGCAGACCGGGAGGCGTGTCGTGGAAGGTGATGCCTTCCGGCAACTTCGGCTTGACCGCCGACAATTCGGCCCCCGCCAACATGCTGCTGGTGCCAACCCGCAGACGCGTGTGGAACGTCCGGCGGATATTGTCCGCCACCACACTGTTGTCGCGCATAAGCCGGGGCATCACGAGCCACAGATAGGGCAGCGCAAACAACGCAGCGACCAGCACAATCGGGGTGAATTCGAACACGCCCAGCGGCCGCATTCCGATATCCGAAGCGATGGATACCACCAGAATATTGGTCGAAGTGCCGATCGTCGTCCCCATGCCGCCAATCAGCACGGCCGCATTGATCGGCATCAGTGTCTTGGAGGACGCCATCATCCCCCTGCCTGCCAACGCCACCAGGATCGGCAACAGCAGCACCATCACGGGCGTATCATTGACGAACATCGACAGCGTGAACGCCACCAGCAGCGCAAACAGCAGGCCCAGCTGGCCGTTGATCTTGAAAACGCTTTCCAGCAGCCGGGCAAACGGTTCCAGCGCCCCGGTGACCACCAATCCCCGGCCCATGATCATCAGGGCACAAATCGTGATCAGCGCCTGATGCCCGAACCCGCCGAACGCCAGCGCGAGCCCATCAGTCGGCTTAGTGCCTTGCAGCGGCGCGAAATACAGCCCCACCCCGATCACCGCGATGGTGACAAGCGAGATGATTTCCTCAGGGTAGCGGCCCCGGGCAAAGGCGATGAACATGGCGATGGTCACCGCCATGGCCGCTATCGCATGATAGGATGGTGCATCGAGCATGGCGTTGGCTGACGGGCTAGCCAATCCGGACCACACTCGACAAGCTGTTTATCGCTAACGCAGGTCAGTGCTGCCCCTGAACGTCAGCAATGGACGCCCGAGGTTGCACGCACAAACAGGCTAAACCAGCCTCACCGGGCGGGCACTGATCATCTCTTCCATGACGAAATGGCCCGTCACAACAGACAGATCGAACCCGTCAACCAGTTGCTGATAGAACCGGTCATAGCCCCTGATCCCGGGCGTCACGACCTTGATAAGATAATCCCACTCACCGCCGATGCGGTACAGATCGACCACGCCCGTGATGCGTTCGACATGGGCTTTGAACGCCACGGCCCAGTCCTTCGAATGGTGCGGGGTCTTGATCATCACGATCACCACCAGATCAAGACCAAGCCGCGCCAGATCGACCTCGGCGCGCTGCCCGCGCAGCACGCCTTCGTTCTGGAGTCGCTGAAGCCTGCGCCAGCACGCGTTCTGCGACAGGCCGACATTTTCTGCCAATGCCCGCTGGCTGAGCGAGGCATCGGCCTGAAGCGCCATCAGAATTCTGCGATCAATTGTGTCAATTTCGAAGGGTTCAGTGGTCATATGATCGACCGATTAGCTGAATTTTGCCAAGAACGGTAATGAAATCCCGCGGAACCTGCGCGAAAATGCGCGCATGACATCCATCCCCGCCAAGACCGATCCTGCCGTGGCTCAGGCCCTCGCATTGTTCGACACCTTCCGCAGCGATATTCGCGGCAAACTGGCCAGTCGCACGCTGGCCGGATCGATCATCGGCAAGGACGCCGTGATCGAGGGGCCGCTGGGGCCACAGCCGCTGCTTTATGCCGATTACGCCGCGTCTGGCCGGGCGCTGCGCGAGGTCGAGACTTTCGTGATGGAGCACGTGCTGCCGGTCTACGCCAACCCGCACACCCAGGCATCGTGGTGCGGGCGGTCGATCAACGCCCTACGCCGCGCTGCCCGGGCCGAGGTGGCGCGGTTCTGCGGGGCGGGCGCGGATGATGCGGTGATCTTCGCCGGATCGGGCGCAACCGCGGGCATCCAGAAGCTGGTGCGGCTGTTCGGGGGAGACCAATGCGATGCACGGGGACGGCGTGCGCTGGTTCTGCTCGGACCTTACGAGCACCACTCCAACCTTCTGCCATGGCGCGAGAGCGGCGCCGAGGTGATTGAACTGCCCGAAGATGCGGATGGCGGGCCTGACCGTGCCGCACTGGCCGAGGCGCTGAAGGGGGCCGATGGCAGGCGGATCATCGCCGCCTTTTCCGCAGGGTCGAACGTCACCGGCGCGCTGACCGATGTCGCGGCTGTGTCGCGCATGGTCCAGGCGGCGGGCGGAAAGGTGATTTGGGACTATGCCGGGGCTGCTTCCTACATTCCGCTGGCAATGCGCCCGGCTGCTGATGTCCATATCGATGCGCTGGTATTTTCACCCCACAAGTTTCTTGGCGGTCCGGCCTCATCAGGCGGGCTGGTGGTGCGGCGCGATGCGGTGGTGCTGGACAAGCCCTCGGCACCCGGCGGCGGCACCGTCAGCTTTGTCTCGCCATCGGGTCAGGATTATCACATCGACCTCGCCGTGCGCGAGGAAGCCGGCACGCCCAACGCCATCGGTGACATCCGCACCGCGCTTGCGTGCATTGTGCGCGGCTGCATGATCGAAGCAGACTTGGACGAGCGCGCAGGCCAGCTTTGCCGCAAGGCGTTGTCCCGTTGGCGAGCCAATCCACGGATCGAGGTGCTGGGCCGCGTGATGGCCGAACACCTGCCGATCGTGTCATTCCGGTTGCGCGATGCAGCGGGCGGGCTGGTCCACCACCAGCTTGCCACCCGCATCCTCAGCGATTGCTTCGGCGTTCAGGCGCGCGGCGGCTGTGCCTGCGCCGGTCCCTACGTTCATAGCCTTCTTGCGATCAACACTGATGCCTCGCAGGCGATCCACCGCGCCATCCGCGCCGGGCAAGAACTGGAAAAGCCCGGATTCGTGCGGGTGAACTTCTCGCCTTTGATGAGCGATGCCGAGGCAGAACGGCTGGTTGCCAGCGTCGAGCAGGTTGCATCAGACAGCGCCGCCCTCGCCCGGCACTTCGTCGCCAACCCGGCAACGGCGGTGTTCGAGCCGGTCGCGGCCTGAGATTTTGAGGGAGGTGGTGCCCCTGGCCAGACTCGAACTGGCACTTCTTTCGAAACTCGATTTTGAGTCGAGCGCGTCTACCAATTCCACCACAGGGGCGCCCGGAGCGGATGCTTCGCGCTGTTAGCGAGGCCTCCGCCGCAAGGCAAGTCTAGCGCAAGGCTCCTGCCAGCAGCTTGTGCAGTTTGGAATGGAGCGCGTCATTGGCGGCCAGCACCTGGCCTGCATGGATCGGTTCCGACCGGCCGCGGTAATCGCTGACGAACCCACCAGCCTCGCGCACCAGCAGGCAGCCTGCCGCGGTATCCCATTCGGAAAGCCCGCTTTCCCAGAAACCATCAAACCGGCCCTGCGCCACATAGGCCAGATCGAGCGAGGCCGCGCCGAAGCGGCGGATGCCTGCGACTTCCGGGCCGATGGCGCCGAAAATCCGGCTCCACTCGGCAAAGTCGCCATGCCCGAAGAACGGCACGCCGGTCGCCACCAAAGCGTCCGCAAGGCGAGAGCGGGCCGAGACGCGCAGCCGCGCATCCTGAAGCCATGCGCCGCGTGATTTCTCCGCCCAGAAGGTCTGGTCGGTGATCGGCTGATAGACGACGCCCGCCACCACATCGCCCCAGCCCTTGCCATCGGGGCGCGGTTCCTGCGCGGCGATGCTGATCGCGAAATGCGGGATGCCGTGGAGGAAGTTGCTGGTGCCATCCAAGGGATCGACGATCCAGCGCGGCATGCCGGGATCGCCCTCGATCACGCCGGCCTCTTCCATGACAAAGCCCCAGCCCGGACGGGCGGCGAGCAATTCGTCATACAGCGTGCGTTCGGCGCGAATATCGGCCTTGCTGACGAAATCGGCCGGGCCCTTGCGGCTGACCTGAAGGTGTTCGACTTCGCCGAAATCGCGCCGCAGACGCCCGCCCGCTTTACGCGCGGCGCGTTCCATCACGCGGATCAGGCCGGAAATAGCTGCCATGATGTGTGCTCAGCTCGCCTTGCCGACGTAGGCCTGCTCATACACATCGACGATGATGCGCGTGCCGCTGCCGATGTGCGGCGGCACCATGATGCGCACGCCGTTGTCGAGGATCGCGGGCTTGTAGCTGGAAGAGGCGGTCTGCCCCTTCACCACGGCGTCCGCTTCGACAATCACAGCTTCGATCTGCGAGGGCAGTTCGACCGAGATCGGCTTTTCGTCCCACAGCTCGAGGTTCACCTGCATCCCGTCCTGCAGGAAGGGGCGCGCATCACCCAGCAGGTCGCCGGGCAGCGTGATCTGTTCGTAGGTGTCATTGTCCATGAACACCAGATCATCGCCCTCGGCATAGAGGAACTGGAATTCCTTGGTGTCGAGGCGCACGCGTTCGATGGTGTCGGCGCTGCGGAAGCGCACGTTGGTCTTGCGGCCATCCTGCAGGTTCTTCATTTCGACCTGCATGTACGCACCGCCCTTGCCGGGCTGGGTGTGCTGGATCTTGGCAACCTTCCAGATGCCGCCTTCATATTCCAGAATGTTGCCGGGGCGGATATCGACGCCGCTGATCTTCATGGGGCTGTGGGCCTTTATACAGGATGGAAAGAGCAAGAAGGCGCACCACCAAGAAGGCGTGCAACCCGAAATGATGCGCGCCCATAGCCGACAGGGTGCGGCGGGGCAAGCACGCGCAAATGGTGCAAAAGGCGTGGCGATCGGGCGTGCGCGCTGTTAGAGGGGCGGCCATGAAGGCCCGATACATTTTCCTGCTGATCATCAGCGCGGCGGCGGCTGCGGCGTTCCTGCCGGGCGGCGCACAAGCGCAGGACCGCAACGCCTCCCGCCCGCAAAGCCGCACGGCGTCGCCCAACAGCGGGATGCTCGGCATTCTCCAGCATGGCGAATGGCAATGCGCGCTGCCGGGCGATGCCGGGGGCGAGGCTTTCATCGAAGTGCCCGAAGAAGCCTTCCGCATCGGCACAGCCTCCAGCTACATCAGCCCCGAAGGCGCCGGGATCTACCTGCTGCGCGGCACTGAGGTGGTGTTCACCCGCGGCCCCAAGAAGGACCAGCGGTTCCGGGTTCTGGGCGAGAACACCTTGCAGAAGGTCAACCCGGACGGGAGCCTGAGCAAGCTGATCTGCACGCGCGTGGGCAACGGGACCTAGGCTGCGCGCCAAAAATCGCAGGCGCACGGCGTCCGCTTTTGGTATTGCGAGGAAATAAGCTGCCGTTCCGCAATCGACCCCATTTGCGTCATCCGCGCAGCCGATCTTGGGCGCATTAGCCCCGGTAGGAAATCACCGTGCCGGAGAGGTCCTCGATATACCCGGGAGGCAGTTTGTAGGCGGTCGCGTAGAAGCCGGCGGCTTCCCAACCGTCTTACTCTCCATCTTCCGCCTCTCGAATAGTCGCGTTGCCGATCAATCCTCTGGCATCAAGGCCGTTGATGTTAACGCCGTATCCTCGGTTATAGGAGTCCAGCGAAAGTATCGCGAGAAACAAATCTTTGCTGGTCTTCATTTCTCATCGCCTTGTGGAAAACAGGCCGTCGAAGTTACCCAATGGGATGCCCTCGGGTTTCTTGTCGGGGGAAATACGCTTTCGGTTCGGATTGAATAACCACCCCAACCGCTCCTCAATTCCCATCGTCACGTCATCATCGGTGACCTCGACCATGATCCGCTTAAGCCGCACGCCCGGCCCGAAGCTTGCGGCAAGATTTGCCGGATCGACGCGGGTGACACTGGTGGGGTCCTGCATGTCCCCAAAGGTCACCAGCAGCGGATAGTCCTTCGGCGCCACCTCGGCAGGTGACGTGATCGCGCTGCCCGCGGCGATCCGTTGCGCGCTGTCCTTCTTGTTGTTGGCATAGGCCGGGTCCATCGCCTTCATCGACATGATCGCGAGATGATCGTCGGAACTCGTCCCGTTCGCCATCCGCAGCAGGGCGAAGAGCACCCGACCATCGCCGAGGTCCACCATTGCCGCTTCGCCTTTGAACTCGGTGTCCGATGATGTGCCGCCAGTCATCAGGTCACTGGTCGTGAAACCCGTGACTGCGTAAACGCTTGATCCGGTTTTCAATCCTTGCGGTGTGTCGACCTCGACCGTCATCCTGAAGCGATAGCTGTTGCCTCCGAACAGCCCGCATCCCGAAAGCAAGGCAGCCGCCCCGCCCGACAGCATACCCAGAACCCCGCGCCGCGCCATCATTTGTTCACCTTCCGGAAGTGCCCCGCCATGACGAAGCAAGCCATGATCCCAACGTAAGGGAATTAGCCGAGGGAGATAAAGGACTGATTTACAGCAGCGTGGTGGCCATTGGGACGCCGCAAACCCGCCATTCCGAATTCCACCCATTATCTGACATCGGAGCCTGATCGTGGGACCCCCGAAAGTGGACCGTCGGTTGTCCGGATAGAACCTACCCCCTAATCGCCTTCGCAAAGGCTTCCACCGCGGCAACCTCGTCGCCGCTCCAGACCGCGCCCGACACCGCGAGGAAATCAGCACCGGCCTCGATCAGCGGCTTGCAATTGTCCGGCGTGATCCCGCCGATGGCGACACAGGGGATTTCGAAGATCTGGGTCCACCATTGCAGCAGCTCAGGCTCGGGCACCTCGGCGTCCGGGCCCTTATCCTTGGTGGTCGAGGGGTAGAACGCCCCGAACGCGACATAGTCCGCCCCCGCCTCGCCCGCTTCCATCGCCATGTGGCGGCTGGCGTGGCAGGTGACGCCGATCTGCGCCTCACGCCCCAGTTCTTCCCGCGCCTCGCGGGGCGCCCCGTCATCCTGCCCCAGATGCACACCATCCGCCTTCAACCGCTTGGCGAGACTCACCGAATCGTTGACGATAAAGGCAACATCATGCGCCGCGCAGATCGCCTGAAGCGGCGCAGCCAGCGCGGCGGCCTCGTGGCTGTCGACGCCTTTGACGCGGAACTGGAAGGCGGTGACAAGGTCTTTGCCCGCTACCAAGGCACGTTCAAGCCGCTGCGGGAAATCGCCGCCCACGTCGAGCGGGGAAATGAGATAGAGCTGTGTCTGGGTCATGGCGCGCTCGCTAATCGCTTACGCCGCCCCTGTCACCTGCCGAACCCTCAGACGCTGGCGCTGGCGATCTGGTCGATGGCCTTGCCCAGCACCGTGTCGAACTCGTCGTCCGACTGGCCCTTGCGCAGATCCTGCAGCAGCCCGCGGCTGAAGCTGGCAATCATCCCGGGGTTCTGCGCGAGGCGCGCACAGGCATCATCGGTCGAAAAGCCGCCCGACAGCGCGACCACGCGCAGCACCTTGGGATGCTGCGTCAGCGGAGTGTAGAGGCCTGCGGTGGCGGGGATCGACAGCTTGAGCATCACCTGCTGGCCATCCGGCAGCGCATCGAGGTGCTTGGTAATCTCGGCCAGCAGCAGCGCCTCACCCTCGGCGCGGTCGGCGGCGGTGATGTCATATTCGGGCTCGATGATCGGCATCAGCCCTGCCGCAGTGATCTGCGCGGCCACTTCGAACTGCTGGGCTACCACGGCGGCAGTCCCGGCGGGGTTGGCCGACTTGATGACCGAGCGCATCTTGGTGCCGAACATACCGGCCGTCACCGCCTTTTCGAGCAAGGCCGCCAGCTTCACCATCGGCTTCATCAACTGTACGCCGTCCGCCTCATCGGCGAGGCCTTCGTCGACCTTGATGAAGGGCACAATCCCGCGCGCCTTCAGGGCATCGCCGGTGGACACGCCGTCGACTACGCCATCCATCGTGCGTTCGAACAGAATCGCTCCGATCACCTTGCCGCTGCCGAAGCAGGGCGACGTGATCACGCGGGCGCGCATCGCGTGGATCTGCGCGAACATTTCCTCGTCGCCCGACCACTCGCTGTCATCCACCCCGTAACCGCGCAGCGCCTTGGGCGTGGAGCCGCCCGACTGGTCGAGCGCGGCGATGAACCCCTGCCCGGTGGCGATGCGGTCGGTCATTTCACGGGTGTTCATGCGGCTGTCTCCAATGGCGCGGAAAGCGATGTGTGATGTGGCCCTTCACGGTAGTGCATAGGTATGCAGAACCTTTGAACGCGCCCTTAGCCAGACTACGGCCATGCTGCAACCGCGAAGGAAGGCGATGGGAGGATTACCGGCGGGCAAGGCGGCGGATGATGCCGGTGAAGCTCAGCGCGGGCTTGCCGTCACCTGTCACCAGCCCACGCACGAAGATCGTCTTGCCGCCCCCGCGGGTGACCTCTCCGCGCGCCTCGACCAGAGCGCCGGGGGCAATCGCGCCGAGGAAATCCCCCGCCAGATTGAGTGTCACGGCATGATCCCCGTTCAATTCATCTGTGGCGATGGCGAAAAGTGCGAAATCGGCGAAGGTCAGCATGCAGCCGCCGTGCATGAACCCGCCGCCGTTCATGTGGCGGGCCTCGGCACGGAAGGCGCTGGTGTAGGAACCGTCATCCTCGCGGCGGTAGTAAAAGGGGCCGGAACGGGTCTCGTAAGGATCGCCCTGCCAGTAACGCCAACCGGCAAATTCGCCGCTGTCCATGACGCTCAACTGGCCGTAGCTCGTTTCAACCGCTTCGCTCATGTCTATTTCCACAATTGCAGGCGGCTGACGGCGGCGGCGATGGTGTCATCGGTATCGAGCCGCGCAAGGCTGCGTTCGGCCAGCTTCCACCCGCCGATCGCACCTTTGCGCCACAGATCGGTTACCATGAAACCCCCGCTCCAGACCTTGGGGCCAAGCGCGAGTTCAAGTTCTGCCCCAGCGACGAACCAGGCGCTCTTGCCATAAGGACGCACGATCACCTCGCGGAAGGCGAAGCGGGTGCAGGCAAAACCGCGCTCCATCGCGGCAAGGAAGCTTGGGCGATCAAGCAGTTGTGGCGGGGTGCTGCCAACCATCAGCATGAAGTCGCGCGCGGTGATCTTCTTCATCGCCTTGGCATCGCCCGCCACCCAGGCACGCATGGCTGAGAGCGCGAGCGCTTCGATTTCGGCGGTAACGTCAGCCATGGTCAGGCTTCGAGCGCAGCCACGCCGGGCAGGACACGGCCTTCCATCCATTCGAGGAATGCGCCGCCTGCAGTTGAAATATAGGTAAAATCCTCTGACACTCCTGCCTGCGCCAGCGCCGCAACCGTATCCCCGCCGCCTGCCACGCTGATAAGCGATCCTTCCAGCGTCAGCGCCGCGGCAGTGCGCGCCAGCGCGACGGTCGCAGCATCGAAGGGCTCGGTCTCGAAAGCGCCAAGCGGCCCGTTCCACACCAGAGTGCGGCAGGTCTTGAGCACATCGGCGAGCGCTTCCACAGCCTGCGGGCCAAGGTCGAGGATCATCTCGTCAGCAGCGACTTCGTGGACGTTGCAAGTGCGCAAGCTCGCCGGGTTCGCGGCAAATTCCTTCGCCACTACAACATCATAGGGCAGGTAAACCGTGCAGCCGGTGCGGTCCGCCTCGTCCATGATCCGCGCCACGGTGGGGGCAAGATCATGCTCGCACAGGCTCTTGCCCACATCGACCCCGCGTGCGGCGAGGAAGGTGTTGGCCATGCCGCCGCCGATGATCAGGTGCTGCACCTTGCCGACCAGATGTTCGAGCACGGCCAGCTTGGTCGAAACCTTTGCCCCCCCGACCACGGCAGCCACCGGCGTTTCGGGCGAACCAAGAGCGGCGTCGAGCGCCTTCAGTTCCGCCTCCATCGAACGCCCCGCATAGGCCGGCAGGAAATGCGCGAGGCCTTCCGTGGTCGCATGGGCGCGGTGCGCGGCACTGAAGGCATCGTTCACATAGATCGTCCCGTGCGCCGCAATAGCCTGCGCGAAATTCGGATCATTGCCCTCTTCGCCCGGCCAGAAGCGGGTGTTGTCGAGCAAGCCGATGTCGCCTGCGCGCAGGATGGTGCCGACCGCCTGCGCCACCACCGGTCCGGTGATTTCAGGGATGAACATCACCTCCTTGCCCAACACCGCCTCGACATCGCCGATCACCATGCTGGTCGACAGCATCGAGGAGCGCTGCCCGCCCGGCCGCCCGAAATGCGCCAGCAGCAGCACCTTGGCGCCGCGCCCCGCCAGTTCAAGGATCGTCGGCTTGACCGCTTCCACCCGCGTCACGTCCGTCGCCGAACCATCCTTCATCGGCAGGTTGAGATCGACGCGCACCAGCGCGACCTCTCCGGTCAGGTCAGCGGGCAGATCATCGAGGGTCTTGAACTGGGGCACGGGCAACTCCGCTATCGGGACAGGATCAGAGGAACTTCGCCATCACCCCGGCGGTGTCGATCATCCGGTTGGAGAAGCCCCATTCGTTGTCGTACCAGCTGACCACGCGGGCAAGCTTGCCTTCCATGACGCTGGTTTCCAGAGAATCGACGGTAGAAGATGCCGGGTAGTGGTTGAAATCGCTCGAAACCAGCGGCTGATCGGTGAAGTCAAGCACGCCCTTCATCGCCCCTTCGGCAGCGGCCTTCAGCGCTTCGTTGATTTCTTCCTTGGTGGTGTCGCGGCTCGGCACGAACACCAGATCGACCATCGAGACATTCGGCGTCGGCACGCGCACGCTCGATCCGTCCAGCTTGCCCTTGAGCTCCGGCAACACCAGACCCACCGCACGCGCGGCGCCGGTGGTGGTCGGGATCATGTTCTGCGCCCCGGCCCGTGCGCGGCGCAGATCGCTGTGGATCTGGTCGAGCATGCGCTGGTCGTTGGTGTAGGAGTGGATCGTGGTCATGAAGCCGCGCTCAATGCCGATCACGTCATTCAAAACCTTCGCCACCGGCGCAAGGCAGTTGGTGGTGCAGCTGGCGTTGGAGATGATCACGTCATCGCCGGTCAACGTTTCGTGGTTGACGCCGTAGACGATGGTCTTGGAAACGCCCGTAGCCGGCGCCGAGATTAGCACACGCTTGGCCCCGGCAGCCAGATGCGGGCGGCTCGCTTCGTCCGACTGGAAGAAGCCGGTGCATTCCAGCACGATGTCTACGCCCATTGCCGCGTGCGGAAGATTGGCGGGATCGCGCTCCTTGGTCACCGCGATGCGCTTGCCGTTGACGATGATCGCATCGCCATCGGCGGTCACTTCGCCGTTGAAACGGCCGTGCACCGAGTCAAAGGCGAACAGCAGCGCGTTGGACTTGGCGTCGGCCAAATCGTTGATCGCGACGAGTTCCAGATCGTGATCGGTGCGCTCCAGAATGGCGCGGGCGACAAGACGGCCGATGCGGCCGAAACCGTTGATGGCAACTTTGGTGGCCATGAGAGGTACTCCTGCTTAAGCGTTCAGTTTGTTCAGGATTTGCGGGACGATTGCCTCCGCGGTGAAGCCGAAATGGGCAAACAGATCACCCGCCGGGGCTGAAGCGCCGAAGGTGTCGAGCCCGATATTGAGGCCGCCAGTGCCGGTGTAGCGTTGCCACCCGAACGTGCTCGCCGCCTCGATCGAGACGATTAGCGCATCGGCGGGCAGCAGGTCGGCACGGTAAGCCTCGGGCTGCTCGTCGAACAGTTCGGTGCAGACCATCGAAACGACGTCCGCGCCGATCCCATGCTCCTCAAGCTGCGCGGCGCAGGCATAGGCAAGTTCGACTTCCGATCCGGTGGCGAGCAACACCACCTTGCGCGCAGCCGTGGCCGGTTTGATCCGGTAGCCGCCCTTCGCCGACAGGTTCTCACCCGGCTCCAACCGCAGCTGCGGCAGGTTCTGGCGGGTCAACGCCAGCACGGTCGGGCGATCAGCCTGCTGGAGCGCAAGCTCCCAGCATTCCGCCGTCTCGACCGCATCGGCCGGCCGCATCACCAGAAGGTTGGGCATCGCCCGCAGCGAGGCGAGATGTTCGACCGGCTGGTGCGTCGGCCCGTCCTCGCCCAGCCCGATGGAATCATGCGTCATCACATAGATCACGCGGCAGTGCTGCAGCGCCGACAGACGGATCGCCCCGCGGGCATAGTCCGTGAAAACAAGGAAGGTGCCGCCATAGGGGATCACGCCGCCATGCAGCGCCATCCCGTTCATCGCAGCGGCCATGCCGAATTCGCGGATGCCGTAATAGACGTAGCGGCCCGCGTAATTGTCACGGTTGAAGGTGCCAATCCCGCCGGCGAGCGTGTTGTTCGATCCGGTCAGATCGGCGCTGCCGCCGATGGTGTCGGGGAGCAGCGGGTTGATCGCACCCAGCGCAATTTCGCTGGCCTTGCGGGTGGCGATTTTCTGCGGCGCGGCGATCAGGCCATTGATATGCGCTTCAAGGCTGAAACCTTCGGGCAGTTCGCCCGCCATGCGGCGTTCGAACTCGGCCTTGTGCGGGCTGGCTTCGAGACGGCCGGCCCAGGTGCCATGCGCGCGGCGACCAGGCTCGCCCGCCATGTGCCAATCGGCGGCGATTTCCGAGGGGATCACGAAAGGCTCGGCCGACCAGCCCAGCGTTTCGCGGGCGGCGGCGACCTCGGCCCCGCCCAGCGCCGCGCCATGAGTGGCGCTGGTGCCCTGCTTGTTGGGCGCGCCCTTGCCGATCACGGTCCGGCAGGCGACCAGCGAGGGGCGCGGATCGGTCTTCGCCTCAACCAGCGCCCGCTCGATATCGGCGAAGTCATGGCCGTCGCATTCCGTGACGTGCCAGCCCGTCGCTGCGTAACGTGCCTTGATGTCCTCGGACGTCGAAAGGTCGGTCGCACCGTCGATGGTGATGCGGTTGTCGTCCCACAGCACATTGAGGTGGCCGAGGCCAAGGTGCCCCGCCAGCCCGATCGCTTCGTGGTTGATGCCCTCCATCAGGCACCCGTCGCCCGCGATCACCCAGGTGCGATGGTCGACCAGATCATCGCCGAACACGGCATTCAAATGCCGCTCGGCCATCGCCATGCCGACCGCCATCGCGAGGCCCTGCCCAAGCGGCCCGGTGGTGCATTCAACCCCGTCGAGCATGAAGTTTTCAGGGTGGCCCGCACAAGGGCTGCCCAGCTTGCGGAAATTGCGGATGTCATCGATCGTCGGCGCGGCGTAGCCGGTGAGGTGCAGCAGGCTGTAAATCAGCATAGAGCCATGGCCCGCCGACAGCACGAAGCGGTCACGATCGGCCCAGTTGGGGGCGGTCGGATCGAACTTGAGATGCCGGGTGAACAGCACCGTCGCCACATCGGCCATGCCCATCGGCATCCCCGGGTGGCCCGAATTGGCCGCCTCGACCGCGTCCATCGACAGGGCGCGGATGGCGTTGGCCATCGGTTGGAGGCGGGCGGCGTCAAGGCTCATGGGCACGCAATTCTCCTGCTGCGGCACCCGGCCTTCACGCCTCGATCGCGCGCGACTCGGTCCGGCTGCGGTGGGGGTGCCATTGCCGAGGCCAAGGGGGAGGTCAACCTTGAGTGCACGGCTTGCCGACCGATCATGTCGCCGCAAGGTGGGGCAGTTATCAACAGCCCGCCCCAAGGCTTTGCGTGCGCAGCATTCTGTTGGTATCTCTGATCCCGATGACCGCCGACCGCATCACCACCGCGCTTTCTCGCATCGAAGCCGCTCTGACGCGCATCGATGCCGCACGCGAGGCCGAAGCCCATGCCGAGAGCAAGGCTGCGAATGGTTCGGCGCGGGTTGTCGAACTGGTCAATGTTCACGAGAGGTTGCGCGAGCAAGTCGCGGAAAGTCTTCGGGAACTTGATGACCTGCTGGCCAAGCTGGAAGAATAGCGCATGAGCACCGTCACGCTCAGCATCGGCCCCAAAAGCTACACCATCGCCTGCGCCGACGGGCAGGAAGCGCATATCAAGGCGCTGGGTGCGATGATTTCGGAGAAATACGCACAGCTCGGCTCGGCCCGCGCCCCGCTTGAGGCACAGAACCTGCTGTTTTCGGCGCTTTTTCTGGCCGATGAACTGGCCGATCTGCGCAGGCGTGCCACCCCTGCTCCGGCTGCTGACCCCGGCGAACTGGACGTTCTGCGCAAAACGGTTGCCACGCTTGAAGCTGAACTTGCCACGGCCCGGATCGCCGAGGCAGACCCTGCGCCGCAGCCTTCCGGTGATGCTGGCGGGGCAGATATTGCCGCCGAGGCTCTGGCAGAGCGACTCGAAGCGTTAGCAGCGCAGGCCGAGGCCAGTGCGGCCGCGCTTGAAGCCGGGGCTGCAAGCGCCTAGATAGAAGCTGGCGGGACTGCCCGGCACGAGCCGATTGAACATCCCTGAGGCTATAAGTAATCCAAATGGGAGCTGTCCCTGCCCTTGCCTGCCGGTTCGTCCGGAAGTCTTGGGCATACGGCGCCCACCTGACGTACCACGCGTCAGAGGATTTCTAGCGCAAACGACCCATGGTGGTTCCGCCACGTTCTTTTCTTTGGTTTCCTCGCTTACGCGGCCTGAGGGCCGCATCGCTGCGGGCGGCGGTCGCCCTTGCGGCCCTGCGGGCCGGGGGCTACCGCCAGATTGAAATGACCAAATCCACCAAATCCGAACTTCGCAAAGCACTTCGCGCTGCCCGCAAGGCCCATGTCGAGGCCCTGCCTGATCATATCCGCGGTCTGCTGTTCCACCGCCCCCCCGCCCCGCTGCTTGCCCGCATTCCGCAAGAGGCGACAATCGGCGTCTATCATGCCGGGCCGTGGGAGGCCCCTGCGGCTGCCTATGCGCGGTTCTTTCACGAAGCCGGGCACACCATCGCCCTGCCCCGCTTTGCCGCGCCTGACGCGCCGATGGCGTTCGCACGGCACACAGATCCCTATGCCGACAGCGAGCTTGAAGTTGGGCCGTTCGGAATGCTTCAGCCCGCCGGCGATGCTGAAGCCCTGATCCCCGATGTCCTGTTCGTACCGCTCGTCGGGTTCACCCCAGCGCTCGAACGGCTTGGGCAAGGCGGCGGGCATTATGATCTCTGGCTGGCGGAACATCCGCCCTTGCTGGCCATTGGGCTGGCATGGGATGCGCAAAGCCGCGACTCCCTGCCGACCGAACCCCATGACAGGCCGCTTGATGCGGTCGTCACCCCCACCCGGATTTACGGAAACCTGTAATGCGCGAAACCCCCACCTGGCGAATCCCCTTCGGCATCGTCAGCCTGTTCGTCCTGCTGATCGTCTATGGCGTGGTGATTGCGCGCTATGCGCCGGGTATCATCGGGCGCTGGTCGGGACTGGCGCAGACGGTGGTCTATGTCGTGCTGGGCCTGATCTGGCTGCTGCCGCTGAAGCGGTTTCTCATCTGGATGGAAACCGGCAGCTGGAGCCCGCCCGCGCCCAAGGACGCGCCTGAATAGGCTGCGACCGGCTCAACAAAATGCGCTTGGGGGAAAGGCCACTTTCTCCTCAAGGGGAGGAAAGTGGCGCGAGTGACGGGGCTCGAACCCGCGACCTTCGGCGTGACAGGCCGACGCTCTAACCGACTGAGCTACACCCGCGCATTGTTTCCGTATCGAACGTTCCGGCAGCGCCGTCCGTCCGTTGGAGCAGCGCCATTAGGGCGGTGCTTGCGGGCTGTCAACGCCCCCGGCACCACCCTTGGCGCAATAATTTCATCTAATCGACCAGCAACAGCGCCGGTGTCTCGATGAGGCGTTTGATCCCCTGCACGAAGCTCGCCGCGTCATGCCCGTCGACCACGCGGTGATCGCAGCTGATCGAGATGTTCATCAGCTTGCGCTTGGCGATTCGTTCCCCGCCCATGCCGTCAGGCACGAACATCGGACGTTCCACGATGCGGTTGGGACCGATGATCGCCACTTCAGGGCGGTTGATCACCGGCGTGGTGGCCACGCCCCCCAATGGCCCGAGCGAGGTGATCGTCAGGGTGGAACCCGAAAGCTCCTCCGAGCTCGCCTTGCCGCTGCGCGCAGCCTCGGCCAAGCGTCCGATCTCGCGCGCCAGCTGCCACAGGTTCTTCGCCTGCGCATCGCGAATCACCGGCACCATCAGCCCCGAATCGGTCTGCGCGGCCATGCCGAGATGCACCGCGCCGTATCGGGTGACGACATTCGCCTCGTCATCATAACGCGCATTGATCATCGGGAAGGCGGGGATCGTCTTGCAGATCGCGGTGATCAGCAGCGGCAGCAGAGTCAGTTTGGGCCGGTCCCCGCGCGCGGCGTTCAACTGTGCGCGCAGTTCCTCAAGATCGGTCACATCGCATTCTTCCACATAGGTGAAGTGCGGGATGTGGCGCTTTGCCGCTGCCATGTTCTGGGCGATGCGTTTGCGCAGGCCGATCACCTTGATGGTTTCATCGCCGCGCGCCTTGCCCGCCGCACCAAAGCCGCTGCCGGCGTTGTAGGCGAGGAAGGCGTCCAGATCGCCGTGACGCACGCGGCCATCTTCGGCGGGCTTCACCTGGGCAAGATCGACCCCGAGATCGCGCGCGCGCTGCCGCACGGCGGGACTGGCAAGGACTTTCGCTTCCGTTCGCCCTGAGCTTGTCGAAGGGCTGTCCTTCGCTTCGGGTGCCGGTTCAGAAGTGAAAGACGGTGTTTCGGAAGCGAAGCTCTCGCGCGGCGACACCGGCTCAGCACGAGCGGGTTCAGGGACCGACGATTCGTCCGCTTCACCCTCATCGGACATATCGTCCTCGATCTGCTCGGCAGCAGCCTCGACTTGTTCTTCAGAAGCCTCGCCATCAACCTCGATCACCAGCAGCATCGAACCGATGGCGATCACGTCGCCAACCTCGCCCGCCACGTCGACCACGGTGCCCGCCACCGGGCTTTCGATATCGATCGTCGCCTTGTCGGTCATTACGTCGACAAGGTGCTGGTCTTCCTCGACCCGGTCACCGACCTTGACGTGCCATTCGACGACCTCCGCCTCGGCCACGCCTTCGCCCACGTCGGGCATCTTGAAAATGAACTTCGCCATTGCGGTCAGTCCTTGAGAAGCTTGTCGATGGCCTCGCCGATGCGGACAGGGCCGGGGAAATAGGCCCATTCGAGGCTGTGGGGATAGGGCGTGTCGAAACCGGTGACGCGTTCGACCGGGGCTTCGAGGTGGTAGAAACAGCGTTCGGTGACGAGCGCTGAAAGCTCCGCGCCGAAGCCGGAAGTGCGGGTTGCCTCGTGCACGATCATGCAGCGCCCGGTCTTTTCGACCGAAGCCTCGATCGCCTTGATGTCGAGCGGCACCAGCGTGCGCAGGTCGAGGATGTCGGCGTCAACGCCCTTGGCCTCACACACCGCCTGCGCGACGTGCACCATCGTGCCATAGGCGAGCACGGTCAGCGCCTCGCCAACGCGCACGTGCCGCGCCTTGCCCAGCGGCACCTTGTAATAGCCTTCGGGCACGACACTGTCGGGGTGCTTCTTCCACGGCTCCACCGGCTTGTCATAGAAGCCGGTAAAAGGGCCGTTGTAGATGCGCTTGGGCTCGAAGAAGATCACCGGATCATTGTCTTCGATGGCCGAAATCAGCAGGCCCTTGGCATCGTGCGGGGTGGAGGGGATCACGGTCTTGAGGCCCGCGACATGGGTGAACAATGCCTCGGGGCTCTGGCTGTGGGTCTGCCCGCCGAAGATGCCTCCGCCAAAGGGGGAGCGGACAGTGAGCGGCGCGATGTAGTCACCCGCCGACCGATAGCGCAGGCGTGCAGCCTCACTGATCAACTGGTCGAGCCCGGGATAGATGTAATCGGCGAACTGGATTTCCGGCACCGGGCGCAGGCCATAGGCGCCCATGCCCACCGCCACGCCGATGATCCCGCATTCCGAAATCGGCGTATCGAACACGCGGGTCTTGCCGTGCTTGGCCTGCAAGCCCGCCGTGGCGCGGAACACCCCGCCGAAATAGCCGACATCCTCGCCCATGATGATCACATCAGGGTCACGCTCCAGCATGATGTCGAGCGCTTCGTTGATCGCCTCGATCATGTTGAGACGGCGTTCAGCGATCACGTTTTCGCCAAGGGTGGCCGGTTCGTTTGACAATTCCTCACTCATCCGAAGGGCCTTTCGGTGCCGAACTTGGTGATGCGTTCGCGGATCGCCTGTTCGGCCTGTTCCTCAAGGTGCCAGGGCAGCTCCTCGTAAACATCTTCGAACATGGTGTGGAACGGGTGGTGCAGGCCATGGCCAAGGATGCCATTCTTCTCTGCTTCCTTGGTGGTGGCCTTGACCAGTTCGGCACATTCCAGATCCATCGCCGCGTGGCGTTCCTCGTCCCATTCGCCAATCGCGATGAGATGCTTTTTAAGGCGAGTGACCGGATCGCCCAGCGGCCATTCCTCGCGTTCCTGCGCGCTGCGATAGCCGCTCGGATCGTCGGAGGTGGAGTGACCTTCGGCGCGGTAGGTGAAGTATTCGATCAGCGTCGGCCCATTGTTGCCACGTGCGCGGTTCGCGGCCCATTCGGCTGCGGCATAGCAGGCCAGCGCATCGTTCCCGTCGACACGCAGCGCCGCAATGCCATGCCCCAACCCGCGCGCGGCAAAGGTGGTCCGCTCGCCCCCGGCAAAGCCCGAAAAGCTGGAAATCGCCCACTGGTTGTTGATGACATTGAGGATCACCGGCGCGTTGTAGACAGCGGCAAAGGTGCAGGCGGAATGGAAATCGCCCTCGGCCGTGCTGCCCTCGCCCACCCAGGTCGCCGCGATCCGGCTGTCACCCTTGGCCGCGCTCGCCATCGCCCAGCCCACCGCCTGCGGGGTCTGGGTGGCAAGGTTGCCCGAGATGCTGAAGAAGCTGTGTTCGCGGCTCGAATACATGATCGGCAGCTGGCGGCCCTTCAGCTTGTCGGCCCGGTTGGAATAGATCTGGTTGATCATCTCCAGCAGCGGGTATCCGCGGGCGATCAGAATGCCCTGCTGGCGATAGCTGGGGAACACCATGTCATCGCTGGCCAGTGCCATGGCGGGCGCGATCGAGGTCGCCTCCTCACCCGTACACTTCATGTAGAAGCTGGTTTTGCCCTGCCGCTGCCCGCGGAACATGCGTTCATCAAACGCCCGCACCATCGCCATGTGGCCGAGCATGGCGCGCAGCGTGTCCGGGCTGAGACGCGGGTTCCAGGGGCCGTGGGCCTGATGATCGTCGCCCAGCACACGGACAAGGCCATAGGCCAGTTCGGTCATCTGCGAAGGGTGGACACCTTCATCGGGACGCGCCATCGCCCCCGGAGCGCCGATGTCGATATGCGAGAAATCGGCCTGATCACCCGGGCGATATTTCGGCTCGGGAATATGCAGCGCGAGCGCCGGGCGGTTGCTGTCTGCCGGTTTCGCTGGATCGGCCATGCGGTGCGCTCTCCCCTCGCCGTTGCCCCGCAAAAGCGGGTGCAATCATTGCTTGCATACGTATTTTTATTTCAACCCATGCGAGCGGTCAAGGCGGGCGCAGGCGGAGAGGCTAAACCGCAACAGGCGCACTGATCGGGGGTAGCGGCGCGTAATCATGCACCACGAAGTCCTCGATCCGGTAATCGAATATTGTTTCAGGCTGACGGACGATCTCCAACCGGGGGTGGCCTTGCGGCTGGCGAACAAGCTGTTCCTCGATCAGCTGCGCGTGGTTCAGATACAGGTGCACATCGCCCCCCATCCACACCAGCTCGCCCGCTTCCATGCCGACCTGCTGCGCAATCATCCGGGTCAGCAACGCAGCCGACCACAGGTTGAACGGCAGCCCCAGCGCGACATCGCAGCTGCGCTGATAAAGCAGGCAGTTGAGGCGCGCATCTGCACCCTCCCCCGCGACATGGAACTGGTAGGTCTTGTGGCACGGGGGGCAATGCCATGCGGTCAAGCTCGGCAACGTTCCAGCCTTCGATGATGTGACGGCGGCTTCCGGGACTGGTGCGCAAGGATTCAATCACTGTCGCGATCTGGTTGATGCCCTCGCCCTTCTCGTAAAGCCCGTCGGCGCGGTAGCGATAGGTGGGCCAGTCGACCCACTGCTTGCCATAGACCGGCCCCAGATCGCCCCAGCGAAGGGCGAAGGCCTCGTCAGCCGCGATCCGGGCGACGAAATCTTCGAGGCTGATGGCATCACCGGTCGTGCGGACATAATTGGCGTGCGGCCATTCGTTCCAGATCTTGACGCCTTGCAGCACCAGCGGGCGGATGTTGGTGCTGCCGGTGAGGAACCACAGCAATTCGCGGGTAGCGGTCTTCCAGTAGACCCGCTTGGTGGTGAGCAACGGCATGGCGCCGCCGCCAAGATCGAATCGCAACATGCCCCCGCACACCGATCGCGTGCCGATGCCGGTGCGATCGATCCGTTCGCTCCCCCCGTCCCAGATGGCGCGCATCAGGTCGAGATATTGCTGCTCCGGATGCGGTGTCACGGTATCGGAACGGGGAATCGCTACGCTGGCCATGGCGGGCACTATAAGCTGCAATTGCCCGCTTGCCACTCTGCTCATCCACACCTATAGGGCGCGCCTTGCCTCGACCCGCGTGGGCAATTTTCCATGCGGGACCGACACGGTCGGGGAGTAGCTCAGCCTGGTAGAGCACTGTCTTCGGGAGGCAGGGGCCGGAGGTTCGAATCCTCTCTCCCCGACCAATTTCGGCACTTTTGGCCACCAAACCCACGCAATTCCGCCATTTTCCTCCACTTGAGGGAATTGGTCGGGAATCATTCTGCGCAAATTGTGCCACAAAATGTGCCACAGATTGTGCCAGACTGTGCCCGCCAAGGCCCTCCCAATCGGGGCTTGGCAACCATGGCAATCTATCGGCGCGGCACAATCTTTTGGTGGAAGGCCCGCCTAACCTACGCGGTGGTCGGGCCGCGTCCTACAACCTTTCGCATGTCGCTACGCACCGCGAGCCCCACACAGGCTCGGGGGCGGGCGCACCAACTCGAACTTGCGAGGAATGCGATTATGGAACAGCTGCCCGTCCTGCGCCGGACCGTGAAACCGGAAGACCTGCCGAAAATCTACAAACGCGCGTTCGAGCGCGAACTCGATCGCAACATCATGGCGCAGCTGAGCGAGCCTGGGCGAGTTGATGACCACCGGGCATTTAACGCGCACTATGCCCGATATTTCTCGCTGCTCGCCGAAAAGCCACATTTGCTGGATGGCAGCATCGAGAGCTTTGAAGATTTGCGCCTGCTCGGCCTAAGCACCGCCGATGCCGATGCGATTAGCGTTCTGGCTCACACCCATCGTCACCAGCCGCCTGTCTCTGCTGCCTATCTGGCCGATGATCTTCGCGCCGTTGGCGTTGAGCCCTCGCATAACAATATGAAGGCCACGGCACGGTTGACGGCAACTGCCTATCGTGAAGCCAATATCGCAGCCTGCGAAGAGCTGGGCATGCCCATGAACCCCGGCGAAATCTGGCCCCTGCCCCCTCACTTCCAGAAATATGCCGATCAAATCGCCGAGCCGAGAGCGCATAGCGTAAGCGCGCCCTTACCCGTTCCTGAGCATTTTCGACCTGACCCGGTCATGCAGTCTGCTGAAAGCATGCCCGTTTCAAGTAAGCCCCCGGAAGTGTCCGCGCCTCCTTCGCCGCTGATTTCCGAGTTGGCACAAACGGCGCTTGCAAAGCGGATTGAGGAAGGCACCTGGAGACGGGAGCGGCGGCGCGACATAGAAGCAGCAGTAGCTCTCTTCATCGCGGCCAATGGCGATGTCCGCATCAAGGAGATCACGCAAACCCATTTGATCGCTATGAAAGATCTCTTCCTGCGATTGCCGAGGGAGTATGGCCGGGAGCGGAACGACGAGAACGGCAACAAGGTTCGCGAGACGATCGCAGAGGCGCTGGTTCGAGGCGACAAGCTTCTGGCTGAATGGAGGCGCGACCCTGTCGCGGCTGACGCCAACGAGATACCTTATGTCGGCCTTTCTCTAGTCACACAAAAAAAGCACCTGACTTGGATCAGCGCCCTCTTCACCTACATTGAAGGCATTGCCCCTGCACTCGCCCCGACCGGCTTGAATTTCACCGCTGTCCGAAAGGCGTGTGCCCAGCCGCCCCACCAAGGCGATCGACATTCAATCAAGAAGAGCAAAAAGAAGAATTCCAACCGCCTCCCTTGGAGACCTACGGATATTTCCCGTTTATTTCAGGCACCCGTTTGGCAGGGTTGCCGCGGCTTGTTCGACAAGCTGGTTGAAGGTGATGAGATTTATCACGACGGCGACTACTTCGCCCTCCCGCTGATCACCACCACGAAGTCCCGTTCCAATGAAATCTGCGGCTTGGCCGTGGACGACATCTTTCTGGACTGCAAAACACCCTTTATCTGGATCCGCCCCAATGCACTGCGCGATTTGAAGAACGACCAGTCGGCAAGAGGGGTGCCCATCGCAAGCCGTATCCTCGAGCTGGGCTTCGGTGAATATGTTGAAGCAATCCGGATGGCGGGGCATAAAGCGCTGTTCCCCGAATATCATCATCCCACGATGAAATTCGAAACGGTCTTCAGAAAGAACCTCTTCGATCCCTTGCGGACATATTGCTTCCCGAACGGGACGTCACGCAAACGCGGCCGGAAGGACGTCGATGCTCAATCAATTCGCACGTTTGGCATCGATGAGACAGAAGCGCACTACGGAAGAACTTGGGATCCGGCCTTCGATGAAAAGCACCGCCGCGGGCTGAGCGGGCACGAACAAAAGGGCACCGATGGCAAGATTTATGAGGACGACTTTGAACCTCACGAGCTCCTGCCACAGGTGGAGTTCCTGGCTTCGTTTCTTCCGCCAATCCCGAAGCGTCCCTTGAACATTCGGCCGCCCGAATACCAGAGATTCGGAAAGCCGCGGGGCCGGAAGAAAAAGATTCTCGCAGCGTAGCCCGCAGTAGCTATGCGGCCCCGTCCAGCACAGTCAGCTGACTGTTGAAGGCAGGAGACGAACGCTTAAACTTGCTCCCTTTGGTGTCCGATTCTGGGACATTTCTGCCGTTCCCAGGCGGAATATCGAAAGACCGGTTCTGCCAGAAGCCGACAATCCGATGGTCCGGTCGTGAATGGCTGCTATTCGAAGGTTTTTCCCCGAAACCTCGCATCCGGGAAACCGCCCCCTAGCGGACAACCGAGCAATACTCACGATATTGGCGATTTGCTGCCAGCAAACGGCAAGCTGCCGAACGGCGGGATTCGCCAAGAGCCGACAACGAGCGTTTATCCAACCCTAACGGCATTCCGACAGCACCTCGGCCGATAGCTGACTATCTGCTTGTCGGCGCGCTGGGAGCAGCCGGACCTTCTAATTTGTAACACGTAGGTTCCAGTTCTCAGTCCCCTTGCTTCGTTACAGCCCTTTGCAAGACGGTGTCGTGATGCTCGTTTTCACCGAAAAAGCGATGATGGGGGCGGTCGCATGGCCGCCCCAAGGGCCTAGACAGTGGCTCCTTGGCTTGCCCGACTCGTCCACAGCACACGCATGTTCCCGGAGAAACCCTTGACGGATCGCCGTCACTCACCTATCTCACTTTTATGAGTGAGGATGATGAAGTGATTCGACACCCGATGCTGGCCCACCCCGCTGGAGGCACAACCCTGGCTGGTAGCGCCATGGGACGGCAGATGCTTGCCCAGCTGATCGAAAAAACGACGCCGGTGGCCGAGCCCACCCTCGCCTTCCTCGATTTCGCCGAGGTGGACATCGCGACGGGGTCGTTTCTTCGGGAGGCCGTCATGGGTTTCCGCGACTTCTGCCGCAACGCAGCGGGCATGATCTACCCGGTAGTCGCAAATGCCAACGCGACCATTGAGGAAGAGCTTGCGACCTACCTTCGTGGTCGCAACGACGCCGTTTGGGCATGCACGCTCGGCGCGAACGGCACAACCACCGACCCGCACATCCTCGGCGAGCTGGACTCCGGGCAGATGAGCACCATTCAACTTATCGCCGCGCATCACCCGATTTCCGCGCCGGACCTGGCCAAGCTCCGCCCCGATGACAAGATCGGCACGACCGCATGGAACAACCGGCTGGCGACGCTGTCCGCCAAGGGCATGCTGAAGGAAGTGCGCCGCGGCAAAACCAAGCTGTTTAGCCCTGTGATGGAGGCGATCTGATGGGTGCCGATTTCATCCGCGAACAGTCCGGTCAGCCCTGGCGCAAGCGCTGGAATAAAGGCGTGGACCGGCTCAAGGAACCGGGGCTGTTTGACGTTCAGTTTGGAGCGCAGCAGCGCACTATTACGGCGGACATCGATCCCGGGTTGAGCGTGCAGCCTGGCGACGAGCTGGTGGTGCAATGCGGGTCTGGAAACGCCATGGTGTGCCGCGGGCAAAGCCGAATTGGCGCGGTGAATGGCCTGCCATCCGACATGCACGCATCCATTACTGAATGCGGCGGTGTCGCCCTTGGGATCGTCGAACGGGTCAGTCTGTTCGGCAACAGTGCGGAGCTTCGTTTGCAATGAAGTATGCCAACAACCATTCGCTTCCCCGTCTCGTGCGCAACGCGCAGAGCTTGTGGGACGATGCCGCGACCATGCCCTGTTCGCTGGGCTGTGTAACCTGTGTTGACCGCCCCACCTGCGGTGGTGTCCATAACGGCGCCAGCTTTTTCGATTGCGGTGATTACTGCCGCTGCGAGGACAAAGCGACCTGTGACCTTGTTTGCCGGGGCAAGCCCAAGCAGTTTGTAGCACGTCTGAGGGAAGTCGATGGGCTGGAGTTCGCGAACGTGCCCCGCGCTCCCCGGGTCGCCGTTGAGGCACTGCCGCCCATGATCCCGTTGATTGAGCATGCCACCGCGCGCGTCGGCATGCTCAATTCCCCGATTGTGGCGCTGCCGTTCTATGCGCTTTTGG
Source organism: Porphyrobacter sp. IPPAS B-1204 (assembly GCA_003724185.1). GTDB lineage: Bacteria > Pseudomonadota > Alphaproteobacteria > Sphingomonadales > Sphingomonadaceae > Erythrobacter. The sequence continues at coordinate 179,344 of RHGM01000004.1, read as the reverse complement.
ACATCGACGTGGGCACGCTTCGCTATCCCGACCGCGCAGCGCTGAGCCAGAAATTCGGCATCGATCCGAATGCCCGGCTTGTGGTTTCCGGGGTGGCGCGGGATAAGAAGATCGAGCGTTACTGGGCGGCAAAAGACAGGCCTGCCATGCTTCAACAGCTGGCAGCCCTCGACATCGCGCTGATCACGCCTCCCAATTACAGCGTGCTGACCGATGTGCCCCGCACCGACAACCTGCATGCCATGAAGCGTATCCTGATGGCGACGGTTGAGATGATGCAGGCGGGGCTGCCGACCGCCTTGCATGCGAACGCGCGCACTGAACGGGATTATGAGCGCTGGGGCGAGCTGATCGCCGACCGCCCGGAAATCCAATACCTCGCGTTCGAGTTTGCGACCGGCGCAGGCCGTGGCGAACGACTGGATTGGCATGTGGCGCAGTTGACCGCGCTTGCCTCGCGCGTGCCGCAACCGTTGGGTTTGGTAGTTCGTGGCGGCATGCGCGCACTAGAACCGCTGCGAGCAGCCTTCGCATCGGTGACGATGATCGATACCGATGCGTTCGCCAAGACCTGCTATCGGCAGGCGGCTCAGTTCCGACCCGATGGCAGGCTGGTCTGGCGCAAGCATCCAACCCTGCCTGGCGCGCCCATCGATGCGTTGTTGCAGCAGAACGTCGCGGCGCTTCAAAGCCACCATATAATCCTGGCGCGCAGCCACGCCGAGAACCAGCGCAACACTATGTCAGAGGGCTTCCGCGCGCCAGATCGCGCTGATCGTCATGCCCGCGAGGGCTGACGTATGACTTAGTCGCTGATCGCCATTGAGAGGATCATGCGTCGGGCAAAGCATGAGTGCGTGGTCACCGGAGCGGAAGCGAAGCTCCGATCGGTCAGTCACCAAAGACCGGCAGAGCTGGACAAATCCCTGCCCACGACCACTTGTCGTGGAATAGCGCGACACACCGGTTTTGATGGCCTCAGCCAGCGCCGCCCCCGCATCCGGTAGATGCGCATAGTCGGGATTTTGTCGTAGCGTTTCCAGCACACCCACGCCTCGGTCCGCCACGACAAACTCGAAGGAGCGATCCGTAACGGCATAGGCGACTAGCCCAGTGTGGGCTGCGCCGCTATGCTCATAGACATTGTCTTGCATCTCACCCATCGCCCCGATGAGCGACGCAACGAGCCAAGCCGGAAAACCCCGAGTCTTCGCAGCATTCTCCGCATGGAGCAGCCATTGCTGCCAAGTTGGGTCTCGGGTCTCGACTGGGTTCTCAGTAGGGAGTGGGAATGCTCCCGCCTGATCATTGAAGCCGCCGCCGAACGGCTTGCCCGTGGCCCATGCCTCACGAACTTGAGAAGCGAACGCCCCCGCGAATGAAATAGATTCGTATTCACTCGGGAATTGCTGAGCGCCTGCCAGCAACTCAATGAGTGGGCCGATGCGGCCCGAGTTCTCAATCACGATCGAGCCGTGACCCCGCAACCTCCCATACGCTGCCTCTCGCAAGAGATCATCGACGTCAGAGAACTGAGCCTGAAGGGCGTGCATCATTGCCCAATATCACAAGGACTTGGTTAACTCCTACCATTCTTTCAATCAACGATGATCCGAAGCTACGCCTGCCAAAGGCTGCGTCAAACGTTCCAAATTGCGGCCTTTTGCTGAGAAAAAGCGTCTGGGCGTTCTATCGGCAGCTTATGTCAGGAGCGGACATTCCTTTTGGCCGTGCTGAACGACCGTGTCTGGGTCGGGGGCCGTCACCGCTCAGCTCGGGCCGCAAATGGCGGTATTGCCGCACTTCTAGAAAATTCCTGCCATTCAGCTATCGACCCCAAAGGGGCCATCCAGCCCAGCCTTGCACTTCGCAAAGGTGCGACGATAAGGTCTACCATGATCAAGTCGCGACGCGAGCTTCTGTTAACGCTCCCTCCCTCACACTATTGCGAGCGCGCGCGTTGGGCGCTCGACCATTGCGGGATCGAATATGATGAAGAGCGGTTAGCACCTGGCGCTCACATCCTGCGCGTCAGACGCTTACCCGTGGCCACAACAGCTCTTCCCGTGCTCGTGCTTCGCGATGGATCGATTTGTCAGGGTAGTGACTTAATTCTGGATTGGACCGAAATGTCTGGCGGTGTTCCTGAAATTGAGCAGAGACTCGAGGAAAAAACCGCGCCACTCATCCGCCAGTGCCTTTATGCTGGACTACTGTCCGATCCCAAATCGGGCATCCGCGACGTCCTTTTCCGAGTGACGAGCCGCCCGCAATCTGTATTCGGTCGCCTAACTTGGCCCATACTCAGGCCAATGATGGTCTCTGGTATGAATGCACGGTTGGAGGTCCTTCCGGACCTTATCGCTCAAGTGGACTCTGAGCTTGACTGGTTCGATCAGGTGATATCCGAGCGTGGGGACTACCTTTCCGGAGAGGAATTCGGTCGAGCTGATCTCACCGCAGCTAGTTTGCTGGCGCCAATCGCAAACCTTCAAACCGAGCCGGTTCGCAGCATATCTGAGGGCATTCGCTGGCCCGTATCGCTAGCCTCGGCCCTGAAGCACTGGTCGAAGCGGTCATCGGTGAAATGGGTTCAGCAGGTTTATGCCACCAAGCGCGGGTCGGTCCGGAACCTGTAGAAGCAAGGACCAAAGGGTCGGCCGGCTACTAACATGTTGCAGCCTGAGCCACCCCAAAGCTGCCAGTCGCAAAACCACCCATTAGCGGTCATGAGCAGGGCCGATCCGCGATCCCAAAAGCAGCGTGGCGGCTTTTGGCGGAACCAGACTTTATCGGTGTTGATTGGGAACGACCGGGTCTGGGTCGAGAGCGGTCACGGTTCCGTTCGAGGCGCGGATGGCCGATCCGGCCACACGCTGGACAGCGGCAAGCCGCGAGCGCGCCTTCTTCGCCTATGCCACCAACTACCTGATCGATCTCCAGCACGCAGTGATCGTCGATGTCGAGGCGACGACCGCCATCCGCCAAGCCGAGGTGACCGCCCGGCGCTGCATGATCGACCGGACGCAGGAGCGCTTCTTCATCTCCTCGAGGCAGCCGGGATCGAGGGGCGCCGCTGCTGCTATCCAGCCAATCTGACGGCCACACGCTCCGTTACCTCGGTCATCGCGTCGCGAAGCAACGAGGCGTATGGCACGAGCAGTTCAGACTCATTGCGCCCATCGAGAAAGGCAAAGACGTCGTCGCACTCCACCTGCATTGAGACAATCATCGGCTCCGGCTCGATGCCCCATCGCTTAGGCCAGTCCAATGCATAAAATTTGGCAATCTCGAGGTCCAAGGTCCAGCTGATACCCTGCGCAACCTCGTCAATGCTGCCCGTTCCTCCCCGGTATACGGTGAGGGGGAATTCCATTGATTCGAGCTTCTCCTCCTCTTCGGCGGTCATCAGGCTCGGTCCCCATTCTTCGGCTAACTCGTCCATGTTCCAATAGAAGTCGTCGCCCCTCTCGTGCGCAACCTTGCTCACGAACGACCCGCATCTGATCCCACCCAGGTATGGTTCGCTTTCCTACGCCTGCCGCAGTGCGCCGCTGGCCATCGCCCGGTTAAACGGAAGCTCGAACTGCCATGCCCGGATGAGTTCGGAAGTGAGACTGCAGCGCGCCCCATCATCGAGGCGCAGGAAGATCGAGACGCCATCGGCGAAGTCCTTATTCCAGGCCCTTGCGCCGCGCCTTGCGGGACGTTCGAAGTCAGCCCAATGTTCGCTGATCAGGGACACGCTTTAAACTCCATCTTGCTTGGCTCGAGGGCCAACTGGCTTTCTTTACCTTTGGCACCCGCCGTGCTGCCGGTTTAGGCATTGATGCTAAAGAAAGTGCGACCGCTTCTATAGGTAGCCCTATGTTAAGTCTCTGTTGCATCAGCTTTTGCGCCCTGCAGCGCCTGAAAACGAGGCAGCATCGGGCGAACCGGTGTCGTTCGATCAAAGGGGCTGGATCAATACCTTGATGGCGGCAGGCTGATGCGACACTGTCCTCTAATGGGGGCGGACGGATTCCCGTCACAAGGGTCATAAGTTCTTAGGTTCGTTGCGCGATTGTCAGGCGCGAGAAATTTCAAGGACGCCGTATGTTGACTGTCGCCTTCACCCGCGCAATCGCGATCATAGCTGCCATAAGCCTTCCAGCGCTGGCGTCCGCGAATGTGATCGAAGGTAAGGCGGAGGTGATCGACGGGGATTCGCTCCGTGTCGATGGGACGGAAATCCGTTTGTTCGGTGTAGATGCACCAGAATACACCCAGACCTGCTTCGACAATGGTGCAGTGGTTCCATGCGGTGTGATGGCCAAGGATGCGCTGGAAGGCCTGATCGGTGGCGGCGTGCTGATCTGCGTTTCGCAAGAAACGGATGCATATGGCCGCGCCGTGGCAAGATGCAGGACATCCGGCGTTGACGTCGGCGATGCTCTGGTCGCATCCGGATGGGCCACGGCGTTCCGGCGATATAGCGACGAGTATGTAGCGGCAGAAGCACGCGCCCGAGCATCGCGCGCAGCGATCTGGCAATGGGATTTCCAGTCGCCAGAGGATTTTCGGGCGAGCCAGCAGGTTGCGGCCCAACAGCCGCCCCGCACCCGTGCCGCAACCCCGGCCACGACAGCCCCTCGCAGGTTCGAGAGAAACGGAATGTGCCTGATCAAGGGCAATCACTCGCGTCGGGGAGATTGGATCTACCACCTTCCGGGCATGCCCTATTACGATGACACGCGGGCGGAAGCGTATTTCTGCACTGAGGCGCAGGCGCAGGCAGCAGGTTATCGACGAGCGATCGTCCGGTAGAAGTCAGCAAGTCCGGATAGAATGGAAGGGGCGGCCCATAGAATGAACCGCCCCATATCGCACCTTACGGTTGCCCGGCAATCAGGCTGCGCGCTCGAGCGCCGCCAGTTGATCGCGCAAGGCTGGCGCTCGCCGCTTGATCCGTCGCCTGACGGTGGCGAGTTCATCCTGGTCAATCCCGGCGCATTCAGCCAGCTTCTGGCCGCGATAGCCGTGGCCCTGCCCGTCGATCACCTTCTCCATCACGGCATCGCCTTCACTGATCGCCGCCAGCAGCTCGGCGCAGATCATCGCGCGCTCTTGTTGCTCCCCGATTTCCTCCAAATCAGGTGCAGGGATTTCGAATTCCGACTGGTCGAGCGAATGAAGCCCGAGCCCGAGCTGCATCTTTCGTTCGCGGCGGTTGATCACCTTGCTAGCCTTTGATCTCATGATCCCGATGACGAAAGGTTCAATTCCAAGATCGGTCCGGCATTTGCGGCTGGTCATCGCCGCCAGTAGTGCAGTCTGAAGGAGATCATCCGGCAAGATTTGTGCGCGGTGAGCATGATAGTTTGCACTCCGGACCAGACGGCTGCCCGGCTTGATATTGATGGTTTGAAGCAGCTTCCGAAGCTCGTCGCTGGTTAGGAAGGGCGCATCATCATTCGCCACCTTAGGCTCGCGACCCGGCAAATTCGGACATGGCGCAGCCAGATTATTTTCAGAGGGGGTGTATTCGTTCTTTCCTTGTTCCATGGGTTTCTCGCAGCGGCGAGCGAGACCACGGATGTGGAAATGCGATGTTCTGCATGGCTCATAGTGACCTCGAACGCCGATTGAACGCGCACGTGTCCCGTGCGGGTCCATAGGGTTAGAGCGACTCTAATAAAGGTCACCGGCTTGGGCATCTTTCCCAGCACGCAGGTCGCAACTGTGGCCGATGAAGACAGGGCGGCCTTAAGAATTCGTAAATTCAGGCAGCCGATACGAAAAATCTGCCTTTTTTTTTGCAGCGGTCATGTCCGAGTTTCCGGATTCAGGAGCATAAGGGGGTGAAGGCAGCTTCAATTCAGATAGCGCCGCCAAACCACTCACCCTGCCCCCACGCCCAGCCGCGCTCGCTCGAGCGCGCACCATGCGAGATGCGCAGAGAACAGCGCGCGCCTCTCAACAGGCGGACAGAACGCAGCGGTATAGATTGCCCACAAGGCTTGCGCGTGGAGCGGCGCGCGCCGACGCCGCCGGATGGGCGTCGAGTCTGGTCCGGGCAGGACAATCCCGAGGCCAGCGGCCGCAGCGGTAAGCTGCCGGTCTCCGACATGAATCGCAAGAATGGTTGACCCCGCGAGCGCACGGGCGAGGATCTGCGTGTCGGTTGGCGGGATCGGCTGTGACTGGCCGCCAGATTGATGCTGCATCATGTGCGGTGCTGGGCCCGCCTGCCGGATCAGCAGTTCGGCACCGGGCGGGATGCGCTGGATAACGCCATCGAGGATTTCTGCGCGGGTGTGGGTCGGATCAAAAAACCGGTGCTCGAGCTGAAAGTCGGCCTCGCGCCGACCGCGCCGTGTCACTGTGAAGAGAGCAAGCGAGCTGATTGCGGAGCGCGGGTGGCCTTCTGGCTTGTTGCGGATGATACATAATGCCGCAAGGGCATTGGGGTGGCGAGTATGGGTCATAGAAATGGGTGTCCTGAGTCCGCAACGCGAACAGGCGGCGCTCCCGGGATGAAACGCCGCCTGCTGGTTCGGGATAGTTGATGGTATTGCCGTCGATGGCCGTGGTGGTCGGAAAGGATGGGACGGGATGCTGCCAGAACGGCAAACCCCCTCCCCGCCAATCATCCGTGATCGATCATCTCGTCCGCGAACCGCAGAAGCAGCAGATGCTCGCTGAGCGCCCGTGATCCGCTATTCGCTGCCAATTCGCCCCATGCCGACCATCGGTCGAGCTGGTGGGAGAGCCAGCCAAACAGCCGGTCACGCGCATAATCATCAGGGAACGTAAGCGTCCACAGAACGCGGGTCAGGGGAATGTTGTTGCCTAGCTCGTAGCCGATGAGCGCGATAGCAGGCTGGCCGGCCACCGCTTGGCGAATGAAGCGATAACGAAGCATCCGGCCCAAGGCCTCTTGCGCCGCCATCACCCGCTCGCGTTGCTGGCGGGTAGTCCCTCTATCCAGGCCGTTCCAAGGATGCAGCGTCGGGAACTCCAACGACGCAAGGTCGGGTGCGTCGACCCTTCTCGTCGCGGCCAGCATGCGCATTACTGCGCGGCCCTCGACGGTTACCTCACTGCCTTGGGTCAGACCTTGCCCGCAGAGCCAGGCGCGGAAAAATCGCGCCTCCCGCCAGATTCCCAAGAAGAAACTCTGGACGGTTTGCTCTTGCGTCACAAACCGAATGGACATGGCGTGCAGGATGGCGAGCAGAAGCTCGCAGCCCTCGTCGACCGGATAGGCCTGGCTGCTGGTCATGCAGAGCCGCCCCTCCCACAGATAGTCCCGCAGGCTCGGCCATACCTTGCCCTCCTCGTCCATCAGTCCGTTGATCGCAGGATTCTGCAACAGCCAGTAACCCCAAGGGAGGTCTGGGTGTCGCAGATCACCATAGCCGCGGGGATCCGGTGCCGACCTATTCATGGCGGCCTCCCTTGCGCGGAAGCAGCGCTTTGGGGTTGGGATCGAGAGCCAGCGGCACACCGGACACGGGCACGTCAACGCTGGACGCCTGATCTTCCAGCGCTTTCAACTTGCCAGCGAGCTTCACAACTTCCGAGGCAACATAACCAATGTCCCGATAGGTTTTGGGTCCATCCTCTCGGCGCTTGTCATTTTGGTTGGAGTCCGCCGGCAGAAAGTCACCGACAGAATCGCAGGCAAAACCGAACCACCAGGCGTCAACGGAACGACCATCCGCCATATCGGGTCTGTTCGATATCGACGCCTGATGCTGCCTCTCCGTCGTGTGGTGCACGTGGCAGATCTGAAGGTGCGATGGGCGTGTCGGATCACAGAGCGCAGCATAATTGATGCCGTCATGCGCCGATATGCCAAGCGCGGTGGGTATAGCATCGCGCTCAAAACCCCAGAGGGGGTGCGAAGGCCCTACACCAACAAACCCAGCGAGCGCACCATTCCGCTGCCGCAAAATGAGACAGGAATAGCCGGTCTGGACATCGCGCCATGCGACCCGGTCGGGCTCATCCCGCCATGGCCCTTCACCATATGGGCGGCGCTCGGGAATGTGCATGATTTGCTCAGGATGAATTGCGTGATCGCCCAGGATCAGCCGTTCCGGCAAAACAATGGCCGTGGAGCGCGGTGCAACCGGCACTAGGCTGCGGCCTTTGTCCCCCGCACGGCGGCGGGGAGGCTTGGTTGGCTTAGTCATCTATAGGTTTCCTTTAGATACAAAAAACCGCAGCGTCCGGATTGGACCTGCGGCGGATATGCTTCTTGATGTGAGAAGCGATTTGGACTGCGCGTTGCGATGCGGCGCCGGACAGTGCGCTTAGCGCCCGGGCAGTGTTGGATGGTAATCAGGTCATGCGGTTCTCCTTGTGATGGTTTTGACAGGGCTTGCGATAACTCTGCGATCCAATTTTGCGCCGTTTACGCTGCACGAATGACAGTGCCCTTGAGCCTGGAAGCAGCGACCTGCTGACGCGACCACGGCGCAAAAGTATTCCGCACGAACTGACTGGACGGCATCGCCTTCCCTGCAGCTTCAGCGATCACCGACAGTGAGCGCTGCGGGTGACAGTTTATGCTGCCATGGCTGGCCAGATGGCGAAGCGAGATGACACTGGTCGTGAGCACATCGGCTAGCGCCTGTTCGCGGACAGATTTCCAATCGCCACGCACAACCAGCGCACCAATGTGCTTCGCCGGCCACGGCTTGCATGGGATACCAGTTGCGTAGGCATATTCGGGCAAATGCATCGACGTCGCGAGCACCGATGTCGCTGCGCAAAGATCGATGCGTTCGTTCGCATGGGGGTGAAGGTTGCGGAGCTGAGATGGGAGCAACATTCCGAACTCACCCGCACAACGCCGCAGCACCGGCATATCCTTGTATTCACCGCCCCAAGTCGTGGCGATCGCATTCGGGTTCCGCATCATCGCATCGAACAACGCAGACACGATTCCACGCTCATCCGCATCGTCGCGCGCGATCGTCTGGGCGTCTTCGATCACTGGAACATCGCAGCCGGGATCAAAGCGCATTACCATCCATGCAGCTGCTGCGACACGGTGGAAGACCCAGCGCAATTTTCTTTCGGCGTCATCGCCTTCGGCATCGACGTAGGCTGCGTGTCGTTTGTGGTCAAAAATGAACTCAAGGTCACAGACCAAAATGCGAAGCGGGCGTCGTCTGTCGCCACCGCTGGATTTTGACTTTGCGGTGAAAAGTCGGGCCTCACGCTCAAGCGAGCTTTCGAAAGCGCTCGGGCCGCTGGCGGCGATACAGTTTTCTTCATCGCCAACGGAAATCTCTGAGGCGCTACCGTCGTCAAACCCGCTCTTAGATTTGCCGGCCCCGGTCGAAAATTCTGAGCGGCTGTTTGCCGCAGTTCCGGATTCAGTTCTGGTGTTGGTGGTCGTCATTTTTTCTGTCCTTGAAACGCAAAAGGCCCGCGCGAGGCGGGCCTGATGGGCGTGATAAAAATTCGGTGGTTGGGCGTAAATTTGTGATCAGCGATAACGGTCTGCTGCTGTCAGCGTTTTTCTGACCGGTTCTGGCAATAGCTTGCTGCGAAACCACGCCAGCTCTTGCGCCATGTCATCAAGCCTGACCTGCTTTTGCCAGACACGTTCCTGCGCATTCCATTTGAACCCCCGAGCCTTCAGATCATCCTTCGCGCCATAGGGCGATCCGTGTGCAGAAATCTGGATGCTGGGTGCGGCAGCGCTTTCGAGCAACCGTGAAAAATGGCTGCGTGGTTCTTCGCAGTCTGGACCGGCGCGTTTCTGAGACAGGAGCCAGAGCAAACTCCACACATCAGCGCCGGCCCTATGTGCATCGCAAAACAAGCCATGCTGGGACAACAAATGTGATTGGCTTCGGCCCTCAAACCCCAGCGCGGGCCAGTCGATCTCGCGCATGCTGCAGGCCCATGGCTTGTCGGCCAGTTCGGGCAAGAGCTGGTCGAACCACGCGATGTCAAAAATTGCGTTGTGGGCCACCACAAGATCCGCGCGATCCAGCAAGGATTTTGCGTGTTCCAGATCGATGGATTGGCCCGCAAGATTTGCGTCGCACAATCCAGTCAGCCGCACGATTTCCGGAGACAATGAGCGACCCGGATCAGCGAGCCACGACCAGGGGCCAAGGTGCGCCAGCACCTCACCGGTTGCGCTCACCCAAGCAAGGAGGATCGCGAGCTCGATCACCTCATCATCGGCGAGCGATAAGCCTGTGCTTTCCACGTCCACCATCGCCACGCATTGCGCATCCGGCGGTGCATTGCCTTCCATGTGTTGGTAGGGTTCGGGAATTCGTCGCAGCACGCGAAAATCCGCGCTGTTCTCGAGCATGCGGGCCGCACGCTCAAGGTTTCGGGGTTGAGACAAAAATCGCATTATGGGTTCTCCAATTTTGTGGTTGTCGAACCCGACTTGGCGAGATGGAAATCGAGGCCTGTTCAGCCTTTCTCTTTTTTCCTTTCACCCTGCCGGGTTCTCCCGGCGATCTTCCCTTCTTTGTTTCTTGTTTTTCGACTCCCCTTGCGCGAATTCCGGCAGCGGGTTTTCCCGCTGTAGCGGCAAAAAAATGGCGGCTGGCAGCCGCAGCTTGTCACTGGCGAATCCTAATGCTGATGGTGATCAGGCCAATTGCAGCGTCGTCCGCGGGCAGAAGCCGCAGAGCGCGCAGTTGGCGGTGCGCTTGAACAGCGGCAGCAGGGCATGCTGGATCGACGGGCCTGTTTCGCATGGGACTAGCTTGCCATTAGGGAGCAGACCAAGATTAGTTATTGCCCTGCGTTCAAAACGCATCGAAATCTGCACGAGGTTGAAAACTTTGGCAGGATGGCTGGGATTGGCACATCACGACACAAGCCGCCGAAATTTTCGGCAATTCTGGCTGATCGGTGCAGATGCCGGCGAAGTTTGAAACTGTAGCCGATCCGCGCCCAACCTGCCTGAAGGGCGCAACCCCGAAGCGAAGCGCCCCAGGGCGACACCGTCGCCCGCACCAATCAGGCCAAACTGGCAATCGACGATCGCCAAACATTCAAACCATGGGCCTGCGGAGTTATGCCAAGGAGCAGGCGACAAGCCTGCGACGTGTGAGCGCAGCGAACTAACCTTGGAGGCCGGTCACGGCCGGAAAGGCGCAACAAAGTCCATTCCTCCGTAGGTGGTGAGGACTTTGAGGTATTGCGCCTCAAAAAGTCGTCCGAACCAAGGGTGCGGATGACTTTGTGGTATTGCGCCTCTCAAACAGGGGCTGCACCAGTGCGCCCCTTTTTGAGGTATTGCGCCTCAATTTAAAGATATAGATTTGCCACGAATGGTCGCCGCAGACCAAGTTCAAACTGACAGATTTCTGCCACCAGCAGGCTGTGCAGGCCAATTGCGGCAGGCTTTTCACCCCTGGGACGGCATGGATTGGCCCATAGAAATTATTCACGCATTGTCAATATCTTGCCACGAGCGCCCTGTGTGGGCCATCTTTCAAGTTGAGAGAGCGAAAGGATTGATCCGTGACCACCGACGCCCCCCAAGATGAGCATGAACACCCGAACCAGAATCCGCTGCCCAGGATGCCGCGGGATGCTTCGGATCAGGATCAAAGAAACGCCGACAAACGTGATGGTCGTTCGCGCGCTGCATTCCTCAAACACATGTTCGACGAGCTTGATGTTGAGCAATATTTGGCTGAACAAATCACCAAGGATCTAGCGGGATTGCTCCCCCCAAAACATCGTATGTCGCGCGCTGAGGACGTTAGCGAGCGCCTCAAATCGCTCATCCAACGTGACGCAAAAGCGCCATCCGAAATGCGGATGAGCAACACCGGTGTGCAGCTTAATGTCGCCGACGAGAACACCGTCCGGTCCACCGAATTGCTGGCGGAACTCACATCGACAGGTGATGAGCGAATCCTTCAAGCCTACGTCGCAAATGAACGCCTACGCAGCGTTTTGGCCACGCAGGTGGCTGAGCATGATGCGGCCCGAAACGCATTGGTCGCAGAGCTAGCCAGACGCTACACGCTGACGGAACAGTGGCGATACAAGCTGCCAAAATCTCTAATGCCGGTGATCGCGGTTCTTCTCGCAGCCAAGATTTCTCGGGATCAAATGCGCCCTGGCAGCCCGCTTGTGAACGAGATTATCGACGTTGTTTTGCAACATTGCAGGGATGAAAAAATTACGGTGAACTCGCTTGCTCAGGCTGCTTCGAACGCGGAGGACCAGTTCGCTTCCCCAATCGAGACCGAGCCCACGGATCAGGCGAATCCATCCGTCAGCGGTGGCGAAAGCCTATCGATCGATCAAGCAAAGCGGCGGCTGAATGATTTGCACAGCCGCTTGGCCAGTGAATGGCGAAGGTGCGAAGATGCAACCCGAAAGGCCGACTTGAAAGCCGCGATGTGGCCCACTTCCCGCTTGACCCAGATGAGCGCTGGGTTGGACCAACACGATCGTCCGATCTTTGAGTCGATCGAAGATTTCAACGACGCATTGGAATATGCAAAGCAGAAAGGCCTGATTTGACCATCATTTGTAAAGGTGCTGAAAAACAATCGGCGACCGCCCGCACCGTTGGGCTCATAACTCGACTAAGAGCCCCTAATGCGCAAACCAAAATGGTGTCTATGCCACGCGAGCTGGCGTCGATGTTTGGCGTCTAGAGGGATCGGCGAAGCCTGATTGGGCACGAGCAGCGCAGTGGCGTCGGCGCTGATGCCCTGCTTAATCAGTGGCTTGCCATCGTCATTGAAGCTAACCAAACCTCGGTCAAAGGCCGCGTCCCAATGGACCGCCAGTAATAGGCCATTGAACACATCGAGCCGCTCTTCATCGCTGCGGCATTCCGCCCACGGCACGATATGGCTTGCGCGCAATAAGGCTTCGTCTCGAATGCCGGTGAGCGGGCAACGGCCTCCCCAGTAGTCCATCAACGCGCGTCGGAAGTAGCCCTGCCCCACCCGTTCCTTTACGATCCTCTCGACTTCGGTGTTGCCCAGACCGGCCACTTCGGCTTCATATTGGGCGAGCGGAAAGGTTGGCAGACTGCGCGCCAGATGGAATGCGCGGGACAACGCAGAGCGCAGTTCGGCTTGGGTTGCGAAGGCGAAAGCGCCCTTGAAGTGCGCTGGCGGACTGACTGCTGCTTCGGCCAATTCTTCGGCCAGTTTGGCGGCAACGCCCGCGTGTTCGACCGCCAAGAACCACGGCGAACCGTCTGAATTGATGCCGCTGGCGACCGCCACTTCCCCCGGCACGCCCTCGTCTGACTTGAACCAGAGCCAGCCATCGGCGACGCCGTTGGCTTTTCGGAATCCGTGGTTGAAGGCCGCCTGATCAAGCTCCACTCGGAAAATTGGATGGGCCTTTGTGTCGCGCAATGAGAGTGGATTGGTCATAAGCATTTCATTTGCCCCTCAATCTCATGCTCGACGGTTGCATTATCACGGCTTGCCGCCAAGGTATCCGCGTATTCGCGCCACGGCCCTCGTCACCCGATCAAGATCGACTTCGGCAAGAACGGGCCCCGCTCGCTCCAAATAGGGCCGCAGATAGTGTGGTGATCCTGTCGTGAGTCCTTCCCGGTTGGCAAGCCACCATGCCACCAGCTCCGCCTCGATCTCCTGAGCCGCATGAGAGAGATGGCGACGGTCTGGCCACCCAAATTCGTCCATCGTTAGATTGTTGTCAGTGAATGGTCCGAGATGCCCACAAAACAGGTGACCGAGTTCGTGCAGCAGGGTCACGAACTGCTCCGCCGCCGTCAGCCTCTCGTTGATCGACACGTGCCACGCGGGGCGCCCAGTGACCTTCTTGACCGAGGGAACTGCCTCTGGTGCCAAAGGCCCTCCAGCTATCCATCCTGCTAGGTTGGCACCCGCTGGTTTCATTGTCACGGTAACTGTCAGATGCCGTGCTGTCGGCTTCGCTAGGGCGGCGATAAGGGCATTCAGGCGATCGGGAGCAAAGGTCCCAGACGCTGCGAATACGTGACTTGCGGGATCACGCTCGACAGGCGGATCGGTATCGAGTTCCTCGAAAAGATAGCCGATCGGACCCATGGGTCGGAGCACGATGATGGGGATGGCGCCGGCGCGCACGGTGCGCCCCCGGCTTGCCCATTCGCGCCGGGTAGCAACCCGCCCAGCACCCGGACGCTGCGCATAGATCATCTGCACATTGAACGGGCCGAAGCCCTTCATCCTGTCGGCAAAACTTGCAAAGCTCATGATCGCGTCCGGCGTGGGAGCGGTCAGCGCCAAGCCCATCAAGGCACGCAACTCGTCCTCGGTCGGTTGCACTACGCCCCAGTCGTGAATGGTTGCCAGCGCGGCCTGAATTTCGTCAGGCGTGCTACAAAGTGACACGTCCTGACCACTATCTTCATAGGCACATCGAACAAGCTCATACCATCCCCGCAGATAGGGACGCAGGTCATCAAGTGATTTCCCGGTCTCGGCGATAATACCTTTCGCGACGCTGACGAAATCTTGAGTCCCGCCCTCGAAGAGCTTCGCCGTGAGCCTGATGCCGGCCTCGTAGAGTTCACCATCGATGGGGCGACGCTGGTTCATCCTAGGTGCCGCCGCCCCAACCCCGATCGCAAGGTGAAGCAAGATGGGAGGGGTGGCTGATCCAGCGTTGGAGCCACGCCGCCGCCTCCGCCACACCGCTCGGCGATGTCATGCCCGACACATCCTGACCAGCAGCAATCCGCTCCTCGCGCAAGGAATTATAGCAGCCCTCCACCTCCATCCGCACGTCGTAGAGCGACAAAGCGCAACGAACGATCAGGTGCTGCACCATAGTGACGAAATCGCGCACACCCTCATCCAGCAGCTCGTGGCATTCTGCCCGCATCTGACGGAGGATTGCCTCGGAAAAGAAGAGCGCGGGATACTCGCTCACCGATACCCCTCCACTCTCGGCCGCATGCCTTGCCCGATCAGCGCATCGTAGGCGGCGAGGACGAGGCGGCGGGTGCGGTATTCGCCGTGCCGCGCGATTTCGTTCTTCTGGAGGACGCGGAAGGTTTCGCTGGGGTAGTCTTCGCCCATCACGTCCTTGGGATCGAGGACGTAGCGTAGTTCGTCGCGGGAGAGGCCGTAGGCGAGGGCATACCAGGCGTCGAGCTCGGCGCGCAGCTGCGCGCGGCGGTCTTCGTCCCATGCGAAGGGGGGGGCCTTCGTAGCCGAGGTCGCGGGCGAAGGGGGCCATGGAGTGGCTGGTATAGGTGAGCTCCAGCACGCGCGGGACGATGAAGGCGAGCGCGGCTTCGTCGTAGGCGCTGGGGGGCAGGATGGGGAGTTGTTTCAAGTAACCCAACGTCAAGTGCAGGCCCGCAACCTTAGTTCGAGCAATCAAATCCAAGACAAGACTATTAAGGTTTGCGAGCAATCCGGAGCAAAACTGGGCATTGTATTTAGAGAAAAACAGCGGAGATGTATTTCCTGCTGCCACCTTGGGAATAACAGAACAGATTACCGTTCTCTCATTCGTTGCAGCCGTAATGTCCTTGAAGGCCATCAACCACTGGTTCTCTGTAACGGGGCTTAACCGAGCGTTGACCTCATCAGCGTCCACCCAGTAAAAGGGTGTAACTTCAAAGCTCGGATCTTGGTATTTCGACAGTGGCGTTTCCGGCATGACCCGATACCCACGGTCATCACCGCGTGATGCGTAATCGCCAAAGCGATGATCGAAAATGTGAAACATCTTGGCCTCATAGAGCGGGACAAATCGCTTCACCTGAACCCCACTTCCGGACTGGTTTGCAGACTGCCAGCCCGAGCAATCTCTTGAATGTCCCTCTGCTTCGAGGCTCGCAGCTGTCCGAAACCAGCTTGAATCTTCGGCCATGTGCCAGATGCGTGTGTGGAATGTTGCTCCCCATGGATTACCCGCATCTTTGCGCGCCTCGTCGATCAACACCGGCACGCGGTCATAAATCGCTGCGGTCAGTTCCGCATCGCGGCGGGTGCGGAAGACCGGGGCGGTCTTGGTGTTGGGGCTGATCCGGGCGATCTGGGCGGGCGAGAGGGTGAAGCGCCGCTCGGCCTGTTCGAGCTGCGCGGGATCAGTGAGGAAGAAGGAAAACTCCGCCTCGGCCACCCCGCTGCCGATGGTGAGCAAGCAAAACTTCATGCGGCTATCGACGTCGGCAAACAGCTTCTCACGGTTCTCGAAGTCGACCAGCCCGGCGAGGCGCTGGGTGCTAACGAGATGGCCGAAGAAAGGCGCGGTGGTTGCATCGGTTGCGATCCCGGTCGGCACAATTAGCCCTGCCCCGCCGCTCTCGCGGGTCAGGTTGAGGAAGTGCTCTGCGAACAAGGAATAGGTGTTGACGTCGCCCGCGCCGGCGTAGCGGTAGCGCCCGCCGCTATCGCCCGGCACGCGGGCGAAGGCGCTGGTCGCCTCGGCAATGCGCTTGGCGATCTGGAACGCCTCGTAGAGCCTGCGGTCGGGTGAGCCCTCGGGCGCTTCGGCCAGCCTGGCGATGGCGCGGGTGCGGGCGGCGGCGTTGGGTTCGTCGGCGACCGGATGCCCGGCGAAGAACTCCTGCTCCTGAAGCTTGATCCGCTCCCACGGCGGATTGCCGAGCACCACGTCGAAGCCGCCTTTGCCGACCATCACATCCGGAAATTCGAGCGGCCAGTGCAGCACGCTCGCCGCGCTCGCCACTTCACGCGCGGCTCCCTCCAGCGGGCCATAGACATTGCCGCCCGCCAGTTTCTGCCGCACGTCGCCAGTGGTCGGCACCATGGCGCGCTGGTAGTTCAATGGCACCTCGGTCTTGGGCATCAGGAAGGCGGCCATATAGAGATCGCAGGCGACCTCGGTGCCGTAGCGCGCGGGATCGGCCTTCCACGCCTCGAACGCCTGCCTCTTCTTTTCGACCTGGCCGACGGTGTCCTCGGGCATGGATTTGATCCGGCCCAGCCCGGCTGCGATGGGCTTGGCAGGCAGGGACCCGCCGCCGCCCGCGAAGTCGAAGCTGCCCTGCCCCTTCTTCGCGTCGCGGTTCAGCTTGAGGTAAAACTTGGCCGCGTCCTTGCTGTCGCCGGTGAGCGGCTTGTAGGCCTCGTCCGGGATGCCCTCTTCGAGCACGGCAAGGTCGAACACGCCGAGCAGCGCATCGCCGCAACGGATGTTGGCATCAAGGAAGCCGAGGGGCTGGCCCGGCGAAACGGATTCGATCCACAGCGCGACCTTGGCGAGTTCGACTGCCATTGGGTTGCGATCGACCCCGTGGATGCAGCGGGAGACGACATCGCGCAGGGCGGCCTGGGTTTCCTCCTTGCCCGCGTCCTCGTTGCGCAGGCGGGCGACCCGGTCGGCCATGCGGCGGGCGGCACCCAGCAGGAAGTGGCCCGATCCGCAGGCCGGATCGATGACCTTGAGATCGAGGATGGCGGCGACTTTTTCCTCAGGGGTGGCGCCGGAGGCCTCGGCGCGTTCGAGCACCGGGTTGAGGGCGCTGTCGAGCAGGCATTCGACGAGGCTGTCGGGGGTGTAGTAGGAGCCTGAGGTCTTGCGGTCATTGCCCTTGGCGCCGGTGCCGAGCTGGAAATCGCCGCTGGCGGTGAGGCTGGGGCGGATTTCGAGGAGGCCTTCGTAGACGGAGCCGAGTTCCTCAGTCTTGAGATCGCGCCAGTTGATGCGGTGGGTGATCCCGTCCTTGCGGATAAAGCCGAGGCAGAACAGCGCGGCGAGGAAGGCGCGATTGGGGATGATGGCAGTGTTGAGGTGACGGGTGGAGGATTGGGAGAACAGGCCGCCCAGTGCAGGCAGGCCGAGCATCTCCTCACCATGTTCGAGCGCGGAGAGCGTGACCTTCATCGCCTCCCACGCATCATGGTGGCTGTCGCGCGCGACCCGGCGGCGGCTGCGTTCGCGCCAGAAGGTGAAGCTGTAGCCCTGCGCGTAAAGCTGGCGGGCCTCACGCGGGGTGCGGCGGGGGTGAAGGAGGTCGCGGTCCTCAGCGACGGCGAGGAAGATCAGGCGGTAGACGGTGCGGAGCAGTTCCTCGAATAGGGCCTGCATCGGGAGCGCGCCGGTGGCGATCTGGTCGCGCAGATGGGGGTTGGCGGTGACGATGCCCTGGCCCAGTTCCTCCAGCGCGGTGGCGACGTTGGCGTAGAGGTCCTTGCGGGCCTCGACCCCCTGCTTGAGCCCGGCTTCGCGCCACTGTTCGAGGGGGCAATCGGAGGGGGCGGCGTCCTGTGCGCCGAAGCGGGTGGCGTGGGCGAGGAGCCAGAAAGCGGTGAAGTCCGCGAACATCTCGTCACGGAACATCGCGCCGAGATCGGCCTCAATCCACGCCGGGCGGGTGAGGCTGGCATTGTCGCGCATGATCCGCACGCGGTCGCCGGCGAAGACGAGGCCCCACAGGGCGTGCTCGGTGCCGTTGAGCCAGTCTTGAAGGAGCGCGGTAGGCGAGCGGCGCGGGCGGCCGCCTTCGCCGTCGCCGAACTCGGGCTGGGATTTGGCGAAGGCATCGCTGCCCTCGACCGGCGCGGCAACGACGACGGGGACGCGCCCGCCCTTGCCTTCCCATGCGATACGGTAGCGGCGGGTGCCTTCGCGGTGTTCGACCGGGCCAGCTAAGTCGGTGAAGCCGAGGCACTGGGTCAGCAGGTCGCGGGCGAAGGCGGCGGTGCGGGCGATGGTCTTGGCGTCTGCCTGATCATAGTCGCGCCAGATCGCCTGACCGATACGGAAGAAGCGCGCGATCTCGTCGCCAAGGCTGGTGCCCTTGGGGCAAGCGTAGCTGTCGGCAGTCTTTGGGGTGCGGTCGGCAGCGATGACCTTCTGCACCTGTTCGGGCGCGATCAGTCCGCCTTCGATGGTGAGCGCAACGAAGCCAAGTTCGGTGGAGGAAGAACGGCGCGCCATCAGTTAGCCTCCGGCACGAGGACATAGAGGCCGATGACATCGGCGGGCAGGACCGGCTCGACGGTGGTGGTGACGCCCTCGCCGCGGGTGGCGGCTTTGACGCGTTCGTGATCGTGGGACAGGGCAGCGGCGCGTTCGGCGGCATAGGCGGCGATTGCGGGTTGGAAATCGGCGTGGCGCGCCAGCGCGAGGTCGATCTGGCGCTGGTTTGCGGGCGGCTCGATACTGCGGGTGGCTTCGTGCTCCAGCAGCGCCAGCGCCTCGGCGCCAATCGCGATGGGCTGATTGGACTGCGGGCCAAAGGCAATGCCGGTCGCTTCTTCGGCGAGCAGAGTGCGGCGGCCGCTGGTGACCAGCTTGAAGCGCAGCCGCAGAGCCAGGAGGACCGTCAGTTTATCGACCCCGCGGGTCATCCAGACGCCGGTTCGCCCCAAGGTTGCCTTGCCTTCGACACCATTGGGATCGAGCGCGCCCTCAGCCATGGTCCCAGCGAGTGTTGCCACCAGCGGATGGGTGCGGCCGACTTGGGCGACGTCAGGCGGCAACTTGTCACGGAAGCCGATGATGCGGGTGCCATTGAGGCCGCGCGTTGCGAGCTTCTCGCGCAGCTGTTGCGGCAAATCATCATAGCGCACGCGCCAATGCTTGCCTTGCTGCCCCAGCGGCACATCGAGGCGTGCCAGCGCACGGCGGGTGAACCGCTCAACCTCGTCCGGCCCTCCGAGCAGATCGCGCAGCTTGTGCCATTCAGGGAGCACTTCCTCGGGCTTAAGGGCGGTCTGCGCGTAGCGGGTCTGCGTCTTGTGAGCGTTTTCCTGAGCATTGCGCCACTGCGTCTCGAGCTTGGCCTCGGCATCGCCGAAATCAAACATGCCCTGTGCGCGCGGTTTGCTGGAGTGCAGCAGCATCGCCTGCATGAGCGCGTTGGAAACGCTCGATGAGTCCTCGGGCACCGGGACGACAACACCGGTTTCCTTTTGGATCCGCTTCATCTTCTCGGTGATGACCTTGATCACCGCGCCATCGATGATCGAGTTCGCGCCGAACATCATGACAGACCAGACGTGCTCTGCCTGCTGACCGAAACGGTCGACGCGGCCATCGCGCTGCTGGTGGCGCGTTGGGTTCCAGTTGAGATCGTAATGGATCACTGCATTAAACAGCGATTGGAGGTTGATCCCCTCTGACAAGCAGTCCGTCGCAACGAGGATGCGATTGGGATGATCCTCTAGTGCCTCGACCCGCTCACGCCGTTCCTCAGGCGTCAGGCGGCCGGTCACCACCTCAACGGTGTGCGACTTGAACTTGCCCCGCAGCGCCTGGCCCACGGCTTCAGCCGTTGCAATGAAGCGGCAGAAGATGACCGGGCGGGCTTCCTTGCTCCCTGTCAGGTCTTTGACCTGCACCACGAGCTCGCGAAGCTTGGGATCATCGGCAAAACGGGAAGACAGATCCTCGGCTTTGGCGATCAGTTGGCGAAGTTTGGCGATCTCTTCGTTGTCTCCGGCGGTCGCCGGCTCGATATCGGTATCGGCAAACTCATCGTCATCGTCGTCGAAAAGGACAGGCCCAAGTAGACCCTCATCGGCCATGCCAGACAGCCGATTTCGCAATGCACTCAACGCAGCAGCAGGGGACGAGCCGACACAGCGCATCAGGGCGAGCGTGCCCCAAAAGGCCAGACGGCGAGCTTGTGCACCATCAGCCCTTGTTGCCACACCGAGGCAATATTCGAGGACATCTTCCTGAAAGACCTGAAAATCGCCCGTCAGACTATAGGGAGCGTCAGCTTTCATGGGTTCGGCAAAGGAATCGCTTTCGCCCCACTTGTCGGAAATATCAGAGCGACGGCGCTGGACAAAATGCTGAGCAAGCCGCCGCCGATACCGTTCCAAAGCGTTGGCATCGAGGGTATCGGGCGCACGCGACAGGTCTGGGTGGAGAAGGCTCAGCAGGCGGGCATATGCATCTTGATTGCCACTGTGGGGCGTCGCGGTCAGCAGGAGCATGTGGCGGGCCTCATCCTCGACGAGGCGTTGCAACAAGGAGAAGCGCTGCTGGGTGCCCTTCTCACTGCCGCCGACGCAGCTATGCGCCTCATCGACGATCACGAACTTCGGACACGCCTGCGCAAAGCCTTCACGGCGGCTATCGGCCTTGATGTAGTCAAGGCTCACGACCGTGAAGGGATGAACGCCGAAGATCGTGTCGCCAAGAGCAATACCCTGCTCCAGCGAGCGCGCCCGAGCAGAGGTGACGGCCACAGCATCGATGTCGAATTTCTGGGCGAGTTCGCCCACCCATTGATCGACCAGATGCGGCGGGCACAGGACCGTGAAGCTGTCGATCTCCCCGCGGTCCAGCATCTCACGAAGGATCATGCCGGCTTCGATCGTCTTCCCGATGCCGACATCGTCGGCGATCAGCATCCGCTTAACCTCGAGCCGCAAAGCCATGAGCAGCGGCACAAGCTGATAGGCACGCGGTTCGACGCCCAGATGGGCCGCGCTGCGGAATGGCCCCGCCCCCCGTCGCAAGGAGAGCCGCAGAGCATCGGTCAGCAGCCGTGCGGCATCCTGCGTGTCCAGCTGCGCCGCGTTGGGCAGATCAAAGCTCGCCTCACGCACGGGCTCGCGTTCCAGCCTCGGGGCAATGAGGATCGCATCGTCCTCGGAGCCCGACAGAGGCCGAACCCGGAGAAGGCCATCCGACGGCTTTGCCAGCACGATCCACTCGCGTCCCCGGGCATGCACCAGGTCTCCGATCTGGAGCTGGCCGGGAGCAACGGAAACGGTTGTCATGCAGGAACTCCCAATGCGTTCGCCAGATCTGACGGCGGGGTGGCGCCGGGTTCATCAGGCAGGACAATCAGTTCGCGGCCGAGCTCTGCGCAGCGATCACGAAGGGCGGCTGATGGGGACTGCGTAACCGCCATCACCATGTGGCCGGGCCAGACCAATGCATACTCGATGCCCGCTATGGTCTGGCTCGACGGCGCCGGGAAACCCCAGCTGGCGAAGGCCGCAAGCCAAGGATCAGATTGGGGGTCGGCGCCAGCAGGTCCGCCCGCAGGCCAGTCCCTCTCGCACGCGGCGAGCCCGACAAGCACATCAAGCACCGCTTCGTCACGCCGGTCGATCATCTCATGATCTGGCTGGTTGTAGTAGGACAGGACGCAGCGATAGCAGCCGGCAACACAGGCATCATCTTTTTCGACGGGCCTGCCCGCATCGAGACGGTAATGCATCAAATCGAGCGCGACCTCGGCGAGGCGACGCCAATGTTCGGACCCATCCATCAACCGCTTCAGAACGCCAGCACCGCCTTCCGAGGCTTCATAGAATAGGATCGCTTTGCGGTTGTCCTTGGTCGGCAGGGGTTCGCCCAGAAGCTCGCCCGCTTCCAGCACGTGCTCGGCTTCGATGGCGCGAACAAGCGCATGCTGCAGTGTTGCCATTTGATTGTTGTCGAGCCCGATCAGATGATCGAACTTTAGCAGTAGCGCGTTCTTGGTGTCTTCGACGACGGGCACGATGGATTGGCGCTTGGCGCTATTGTCGACGTAGCCCTCGTCCTCACCCTGCGCCTCATTCTTGAGCCAGCGGCCCGAGATCGTGTCGATATCGAAACCTGTATGTTCCTTATGAGCCCGACGCCGCAAGCCGAGGTTCACACGAGAAAGCTTGGTCTGCGGCCCATAACGCAACGCCGCCAACGGTCCGTCCGACGTCTTCAGCATCAGGCTTTCTTGGCGAACCGGATCCCACTCGAAGATTGTCCTCAGATCGAAACCGCGGCGTTGGCGGTCCTCGTCGTTCGCCGTGATGCGAGACCTCGGGGCCGCATCGACATTCTCAATCCGATAAAGCTTGGACAGCCGCCCTTCTTCGGTGAGCGGCTCATGACACACGATGCACCGTTCGATGGTCTCGCTGCTATGAGCGGCACCGCAGGCGTGGCAGCAGCGCATCGTCGACGTGATGAGCTTGTTGTCGTTACCTCGAGTGCCAGCAGGAAGCTTGGCGCGGTTGCAGCTGAACGCCTTGCCCTCGTGATAGACGAGGCTGTTCGGCCCGAACTCGGCGATGGCAAGAAAGCGCGGTCGCTGCAGCACTGCCGATCCACGGTCACTGTCGACGAAGGCATAGAGCGGAAGCCGCGGAAAGTTATAGCCGGGCAGGAAGCCTTCGGTCGCCAAGTAACGATAGGCGTAGAAGTCCGAACTTGCTGATGAGACACCCTTGGCCAAAAGTTCGACCTGTTTGTCGGCCGCCACATAGCGCGAGCGGGCATCCTTGCGTTCCTGAACCGAAAGGCCCGGGCGATCAGCAATCGCCGATGCTTCCCGGCGCTCTTCGTTTGCTGATCGATAGAGCGTGCGCCAGCGCCCGAAGGCGCTATTTATTGCCGAGCCCGCACCGTTCCACCGGGCCATAACGAAATCCTCGGGGCTGCCGATCATTGAAGAACCTTCTGCCGGCAGCGCCGAACCGACGATCCTGACCGCCCGCTCGCGCGCCTCCAAATCACTCGTCGCTGTCGCGAATGCCGAGATCAGCCGTGAAGAGACCGGCAAAGCCTCATCATCCATATCGAGGTTTTCGGGGATCGATTTGCCAAGGCCTTCCTGCGCAGCGGCAAGCCATTCAGCATTGACATGCGAGGCCAGCAGGTCCGGGTTGACCAGATCGATCGCGGGCGCCTTGACGATCCCAGCAACGAGATCGGTCCGACGCTCGAAATAGTATTGATCGTGAGGGCTCTGGGCGGCGCAGTAGGTGACGATCAGAGCGGCTTGGCCGCTTCGTCCCGCCCGCCCGGCACGCTGGGCGTAATTGGCCGGGGTCGGGGGCGCGTTGCGCAGATAGACGACGTTGAGCTGGGAGATATCGACGCCAAGCTCCATGGTTGGCGAGCAGTAGAGCAGCGGCAGGAAATCCCGCTTCTCTGCGACCACTTTGGCATCGCTGGCGATCTCGGCCATGCGCTGCTTGTCGCTGTCCCCGAAGCGAAAACGACATTCGCGCATCTCGCGGAGCAAGGACTCGACCTGTGCAGTGTGCTCGCGCGCTTCGAAGGCCAGAGGCAACCCGCCGGGTGCAGCAAGCCGCACCGCAACGTCAGAGTAGAGCTCGGTGAAGAACTTGTTGTCCTGCCCCGTCTTCGGTTGCCCCTCACCCGGTATGATCCGCAGCGCGCCGGGCGCAAGCCGCCAACCCAAGAGCTGACCGGCTGCAAACTCCCGCGCCATCTGATGCCGCGCAGCTGCGAGGAGCATCGCTTCAATAAGTGGCTCGCGATCAACAAGGGGCAGGTCACCGACCTCAGCCGCGATCGTCCTCGCCAAACCACCGCGTGCTGAAACACGGACGATTCGGTCATACTTGCTGCCTTGCGTGCCCACGACCAGCGCTGTCTGCGCGCTGAGGTCGTGGTTCTGTTCCTCCTGCGAAATAGCCCACGGGTCCTTGAGGAACTGGCGCGACTTGATCGACACCGATTCAAGCTCGTTCGGATCGAGCGCATCGACTGCGATAGCCAAGCCCTGGCGCATATGATCAAACAGCAGACGGAACATCTTCTCGCGCTTGCCCGCCGGAACTTGCGACAAGATCGAGAAGCCGCGCTCTTCGGTCTCGCTCATGCGTTCGCGATGTGCGCCCGAGCATGTCGCCTGATCCTGGGCCAACATCCGAATTCCGGGATAGACGATCCTGATGAGATCAAGCTGGTCGAGATTCGGGTTGGTAAAGCGCCAGCCTCTGCGCAGGTCATTCCAAAGCCGGTGCGCAAGCACCCTGTTGATCGACTTCTTGGCTTCATCGATTGCGGAGAAACTCACCGGGTCGGGATCGAGCATCCATTCCGTCCGGCGCTCCCGCAGATCAGGATCGAAACCTAACGCTTTTCGGAGCGCGTTTCCGAACTCCTCATGAGAGAGGCCATCTTCCCCCGCTGATCGCACCGCCTGCAGCATGGCGCCGCGCAGCAATGTTACGAAGATGAAGTCGTTGAAATGGCCTGACTGGAGGGCGGCGTCCTGCCGATTATCGGTAAAACCGAGCAGTTTGCGGCGATGAATCTCGACCGGTTGCTCAGCCCGTTCCATCCAGTCGAGCGCTGCTGTAGTGATTAAGGTCGTCGCAGAGCTTCTACCTTCTGCCGAAAGTCCTGCCAGCTTGTTGATATCGCGTGCTTGCGGCGCAGGCTGGGTCTTACAGTGCGGGCAGAACCGAAATTGGCCGGGGAAGAACCAGCATAGCAGGCCTTCCTGGTCATGCCGGCCATCCCGGCCAAGTCGCATCTGACGGCCATCGTGTTTACCGCGATGGGAATTCTTGAGACGCAACTGCCCCGTTGCGGTGGTCTCCTGCCAACTGGCGGGATAGTCTTCGACATCGCCTGCAAACTCGAGATCACCGCTCGCATCAGGCACGAGAAAGCCGTGTTCGATATCTTCGCCTGTCGCGTCAGGGCGAGGAGCGACGTCGATAGGACGAGCGATGACACTGCCCCAGTTGTCGATCGAGACGCTATGGACTTCCTGACCGCAGTCCCGGCAGAAATAGACGGGATAGAGCCGGGATTCGGTCTCCTCTCGGTCAAACTTCTCGCCAACCAGAGAAACACGGCGGCTACCGGATGGCGCAAGCGTTGTATGCGCAGTCCCTGCACCCGACAGAAAGCGATGAATTTTGAAAGCCATGAAGGCCTGATCACGGTCATTGCGACATTCATTCATCGCGATCAGTCGCTCAGCAATAGCGGCGCGGCACTGCGTCGGCTCTAGCTGCGTCACTTGTGCAAGCGCGTCCGCCGCCTCGGTCAACGTGCGCGGGGTCGCACGTTTCAGGACTTCGCCGCCATCAAGCCCGATGTTCATCTCGATCCAGCAGGCAAGCGGATCGCGAGCGAATTCTTCGAATGTTGCAGCTTCGGCAGGCTCGAGGATGGCCGCACGCAGGGCAGCGTCTGACGGCAAGCCCTCGGTGCGCCTAACAAGGCTTTCCGTGATGACATCCTCGGACAAAACAGGGCTTCCGAACAAGGTGCTTCCGACCTTGGATACCGCATTTCGTCCTGCATCTTCCTCACCCGACGCCATCGTGGCCGATGTGCCGACGCACAGCATCTTGTTGGACCCCATGCGTTCGCGCACCCGGCGAACAAGCATGGCAACATCCGCGCCCTGGCGACCGCGATAGGTGTGGAGCTCGTCAAGAACGAGAAACTCGAGCCCTTTCATGTTTTCGATAACCTGCTGGTCGAGTTCATCCTGCCGCGTCATCAGCAGCTCGAGCATCATGAAGTTAGTCAGGATGATGTCCGGCGCATTGGCGGCCACTGCCCTGCGTTCGCTGTCTTGCTCCTGACCGGTGTAGCGCGCGAAGGTCGGTTTTAGGTTCGTGTCCAAACCGCAGTGTTCGATGAACTTTTCCAACTCCTCACGCTGCGAGTTGGCCAGAGCGTTCATCGGATAGATAACAATCGCGCGTGTCCGCCGCGGCTCGCCAGCACGCCGCGCAGCGAGGATCCGATTGAT
This sequence comes from Porphyrobacter sp. IPPAS B-1204, assembly GCA_003724185.1. Taxonomy (GTDB): domain Bacteria; phylum Pseudomonadota; class Alphaproteobacteria; order Sphingomonadales; family Sphingomonadaceae; genus Erythrobacter. The sequence goes on along the minus strand of RHGM01000004.1, from coordinate 152,919 downwards.
GATCGGAACGAAAAAGCAAAGCGACTTGCCAGACCCGGTGCCGGTCGTGACGATGTAGTTCCGGTTTTGCAGCGCCTTCATCAACGCCTGCTCTTGATGGAGATGCAAGCTGATAGGTGTGCGAGGAGACCCGAGCGCAAAGACAGCTTCAAGATCCGGGTCGACAACCCCTTGCCGTGCTAAATCAGAAACTGAGCGTCCGCGCTTGAACTCCGGATTGAGCCCGATCAGCGGCTCGGGCCAGAACTTCCCACCTTCATAAACTGCGTCAATTTGCTCTCGAAGGTCTGGTGCGCGGATCGAGGTAAATGAACGCGCGAACTTCTCGTATCTGGCGATCAGATCAGCATCGAGCTCGAAAACGTTCATGGCAACCCCTTGAGTATTATGTCCATCATAGCCGCCGATGGGCGGATTGCAGCGGTTAATCTAGGAAAACTAAACGACACTCTGAGATGCTACAGACAGTCTGTCCCGCATTACCGTCCGAAGTTCGTCCGGGGCCTCGATCCGCACCGCACCACCCCACGTGAACAGGTGTTCTGCGATCTCGCGCAGGCCTCCGGAGCAAAATCGCACCACCAAGTCTTCACCATCCTGTTCGATCACCTGCTGTGGGTGAAAACGCCACCGACGCGCACGTTCGGCGCTCTCCGGAGCAACTCTCAGCACGATGTCGTGCCCTTGTTCGCGCCAGATGCCGAAACTGGCGCTCATCCACTGGTCGAGGTCCCAATCCTCGCCAGCCGCGCCCGGTTGATTACTCACCCGTGCTTCAGTGATGCGATCGAGACGATAGGGTGCAGGCTCAAGATCGCGGCCGGGAATTTTGCCGATGAGGTAGGTCGCAGGCCCATGGATGAGGCCGAGCGGGATCACGCGCCGCCACTTCGGCTCTAGCGCACCGTCGGCAAGGTAATCAAATTCAAGGCACATCCCGCCCATCATCGCGCCCTGGATCTGCGCAACGGTTTCCGGCGCATGTTCGATCATCGGGCCAGCTGGGACATGGTGGCGCTGAAGCCGCACCAGCGGGTCGAGGTCGGGTGCCATACGGCTTTTGACCTCCCGCCTCAGGCCTGCCTGCACCTTGCCAACCAGGCTTTCAAGCAGAGGGGCCTGCGCCGATCCCGCCTTGCGCGCCCTATCGGCAAGCGATTGCAGAGCGGCTATCTCGGCGACATTGGGCTGGGTGAAAGGCGGCGGCAACGCGCCCGGAATGCGGAAGCGCTTGTGGCGGTCGTCAACGCTTTCCTCGAGATCGAAGTGCACGAGGATAAGATCGCGCAGCCGCTCGGCGGTGCGGCGGTTGGCGCCGATCAGCTCGGCCATCTCATCCAGAGTAAGGCCTTCGGCGCTCTCTCCCAGCGCCTTGACCAAGGTAAGTAGCCGATCGAGTTTTGCGTTGCGTGGCATTGCGTCTCGCTATTCTGTTGCCAGAAGTAATGGGACCGCATCGGCGACCGAGGGCTCCATCACCAGTGTCCTGAGAGCCTCGATCAAAACCTTCTCGTCCAGGGAGACATCCGCCGTTGCGATCCTGAGACGCTCGCTCCCGCCCGCCATGCCGAACTGCGCGCGCTCAGCGCACCCCTGCCCTGGCCTACCGGGATACAGCAGCATCAGCTCGGCCGTTCGATAAAGCCGCGCATAGGCCATCAGCTGATAGACGTCGGCCTGGCTTACCCCGTGCTTGCGATCGAGCGGGTCGGGGCTGAGCTTTTTCCACTTGGTATCGATGATGGCCATGATTTCGCGGCCGCGCCGCAGGATGATGTCAGGCTTGGTGCGGAATACCTCGCCGTTTTCGAGGTGTTGGCCTGTAAAGGTGCCGAGGCATGCGCGATGACCGCCCTGGTCGAGCACTTCGATGTCGCTGCCCGCCAGCGCCCGGCGCAGCAGCACCGCGACATATTTCTCGAACAGGTCGTTCATCGGGAACAGCAGCGTGAGGCCCTCGGGGGCCTTGGCCTGATGGTGGGTCGCTTGCCAGTCACGCTGGAGCAGCAGCCGGGCGAGCCGGAAGAGCGCCTCCCAGCGCCGGTTGGTGCGATCGATCCGCACTGCCTGCCATGGCAGCCGCGTGATCGGCATCAGCGGGATGTCAGCCAGGGCGTGTCGCAGCTCGTCAAGCTTGCGCCGGGTGCCGAGGGAGCGGGTATGGCGGGCGAGGAATACGGTGGCCGCCGCCATGATCCGCATCAATGGCGTATCAGCCTCAAGCTGATCGAAGCGGCAGGCAAGCCGGTCGGGCCGCACTGCATTGCGGGTGAATTGGCGGGTCACATCAAGCCGGCCGCGCAAAGCCGGTAGATCTTCTTCGCACTGGATATAGGCGCGCGGCAGGCCGCGCCGCACCTCGGCAAGCAGGCGGGTGGCAAAGGCGTCGATCAGGATTTCCAGCAGGGTGCTTTTCTGCCGCGCAATGGCGGCTTCATCTCCGATATCGAGGTCGAGCCCGAGCGCCACATCCAGCATCCGCACCAGGCGGCTGCGCACGGTCTCGTCGCACTCCTCTGCCCCGGCATCAGAATCGACCTTGGGCAAGATTTCGAGGCTGCATCCTTTGGCCGAGACCATCCCCACCATCTGACGGGCAATGATCCGGTCGCGCCCGAGGACGAGGATATTGGTCGCCTCATCATGCGCCAGCGGGTGCTCGCAGGCAGCCGCATGGAGCGCATGGGCGTGGTCCCGGGTCAGGCCGTGATCGCCGAACCGGACATGGCCCCACTCATGGACTGTCAGATGCGTCACGGGGCGAAGACCTCACGCACCGCACGGGCATGATCAGCCGCCTCACCTGTAAAGCAGGCCAACCACCCGCGCCACGAACACGCGTCAAAGCGCACCCGGTTACCGGCAACCACGCCATGGAAATCCTCGATCTCTCGGCGGTGGGCAAGAAATGCCTCGAGCGGGTTTCGGCATGCATCCTGCGGCTCGGCGTAAAGGTAGACCAGAACGGGGGACAGGCCCGACCGGGTGCTTTCGGTCGCAAGGCCGAGCGCATGCTTCACCAGCTGCGCTGCATCGAGATGCTTGTAGCGCCGAGGTTCGGCCCGCAGCAGATCCCGCATGGCGCACCAGCCCTCCATGCCCTTGCCCCAGACATCGCGGTCATAAGCGTCGGACAGCTCTGCAACCTTGCTGTCGCGATAGGGCTCGTAGCGCTTGGATTCGACGCCGATGACATGAGTGTCGGTCCAAACCACCGCATCGAGCCAAGGATGACGCCCGCCGCTCCACGGGAAGCGCAGCTCGCGTTCGATTGCGACCGCAGTCACCGGGCCACCAAGGTCGGCAACCGACGGAAACAGCGGGCAATCGGCGGGAAGGTCAAGGAACCACCCGAAGCCATTTGCCGCCAGCGCCGCGCTGCTCTGCGGGCTGGCGAACTTACCGCTGGCAATCTCGTTGCCCGCAGCCCGCCCGTAGATTGCGCGCACCTTGTCCTCAGGCACGCCGGGTAGGAACACCGGCTGAAGCCAGCTCAAGCTTCATCTTCCAGATCGGAGAGCGAAGACGCCCGACCGGACACGAGCCGGGTGTAGGCCCCCTCATCGAACTGCGACCGAACCCGCCAGCTCTTCAATGGCTCTCCCCCCTCACCCATCGGATCCTCGATGATCTCGCAGGTCAGGAAGTTGCCGCCCTTATCCTTCTCGCCCAACACGGCGGCGAGCCGGTTCCAGTCGTCGAAAAAGTATTCCTGGAGCAGCGGGATGACCTTGTCGCGCATCACCGCATCGACGTTAGCCTTGGTCTCGCAGCCGATGAAGAAGGCATGCCCAATCCGGTGATCCCGGTCGACGAGGTATTCGATCCGGCGGTTCATGGTGTTGAGGACGGCGCCCAGCGGCAAGCCGGTCGAATTCTCCGCAGCGATGAAGGCCGGGATCGAAGTGTCAGGCGCCATCTCCTCGAAACGGAACCGCCGGCGCAGTGCGGTGTCGAGCAGCGCAATCGACCGATCAGCGGTGTTCATGGTGCCGATGATGTGGAGGTTGGCCGGCACGCCGAACTCGCGTTTGGAATAGGGCAACCGCACCTTGAGCGCGTTCGGCATACCGAGCCGCTTGTCAGGCTCGATCAGCGTTATAAGCTCGCCAAACACCTTGGAGACATTGGCACGGTTGATCTCGTCGATGATGAGAACGTGGGGCAAAAGATCACCACCCTCCGGGCCAATCTCGCCTTCGCCATCCGACGCACTGTTGAGCAGGCGTTCCAGAACCTGCAGATTGAGCCTGGTGCGCGGCAGCTCATAAATGGTGTCGAGGCTGAAGCGGGTATCGGGGCTAAGTTCCCCCACTGGCACTCCGTCTGGATCGCTCCACAGCCAGTCCACTTTCCGGCGGTGAGAATATCGACCGTCCGGGCGCGGCGCATATTCGTATTCGCCCTCGACGATCCCAATTGCCCGGAAGGCATTCAGACCCTTCGATGCGACGATGATGTCGCCAGCCTTCAGCTGGTTGCGAAACCGGTCAGGCGACTTCACCATGCCCATCTGGGAGGTTATGCGTTCCTCTGGAAAGCGAGCTTCCAACTCGGCGAAGATGGCGTCGCGATTGGCAAAACGCGGATCGCTCCAATCAACGTCCCTGAAGCCGAAGATTGCATAGCCCTGCTCAAGCGAGTCCTCGAAGACCCAGGCGCTGTGTGGATCATTCGACTGGCCCAGCGACATCTTGAATATGGCCCGATTATCGAGCGAGAGGCGCTCAGCGCCGCGCTTCACTCGCACCTGCGCTCTTTCGGCAAGCCGCGCGAACACACCGCTCTCAGGCTTAAGGTTGAAGCCGCCAGTCTCGCTTGTTCCATCAGCTTCTGGCCGCAACCCCTCGACGAATTCCTCGTAGCTGAAGCTTTGATGGAAGGTGACCATCTCGATCTGCCGCGCGTCCACCAGTTCGCGGTAACGCAGCATCAAGGCATCGCGGCCCTCGACCGTATCGGGATATTCTGCCGAGCCGTCACACAAGCGAACCGCTTCGAGCGCAGTGCGGTAGGTCTTACCGGTTCCCGGCGGGCCATAAAGGATGAGGTTCGTGGGTTGCATGGTCGGCATCTCGTCGCTTGCTCCGGCACCGAACAGTCGGTCGCGCCAGAAGGGATCGTTCAGAAACAGGGCGTGGTCTTGCGGCTCGCCGTCGAGCAGGAACCGCCGCAATTGATCGGCGTAAACGCTGTCGCCGGGTTCGCGCAGCCGCCAGACGGCGTCATTGTTGGTGTAGAAAAACCAGGTGCGCGGCTCCGGCCACGTCTGCCAGTCGACACCGACCCGGAGGCCATCCTCACTCACCTCTGTGATGGTGCCCTCGGCGCGGAAACGCAGCGCGGTGACAATTCCCGTTCCGGCGTCGAACGGCAGATCGCGGGCGCGCGGCACAAAGTCCTTAAGGAAAATCCGGTCACCGACCTGCATCTCGCGGACACGTCGGTTGTTCGCACTGCCGGTGTCAGTGAGCAGGCTCCACTCAGTGCGCTCGACGAAGCGCGGCAAGCCGTCTTCCTGCCCCCACAGCGAGGTGACCATCCAGACCGGCACCGGATCGAGTTCGCGGGGGGCATCCGGATTGGCGGCGACCCAGATGAACCCCTGCACGTCGAACATGTCTTGCGGGTGCCACCCGAATTCCTTGTCGAGCAACCCGAACAGCGCCCGCATCAGCTGCAGCCATTCGGCGAGGTCCGCATCGCGGAACTCGGTTTGCGGGAACAGCCTGCGACCAAACAGCCGCCGCCCCATCTCATCGATCTTGGCGATCTTGAACCAGCTCGCCTGATCGGGGTGCAGCGTGGCCCAGACCGTGATCGGAATGGAAAGCACTTCGCCCCGGCGCAGCCCAGCAATACCGGCATCACGCAGGGCTTCGAGCTCGCGCGCCGCGGCGGGGACCGCTTCTTCGAGCGGGCCATCGCTGCGAGCAAGCACGCCCAGCGCGGTGTAGAAACGGTCGCGCAGCTCGGGATCGGCGTTTTGGACCTCGGACAGGGTCCGCCAGCTAAGCGGCAGGCCAGATCCGCCCACCGAAAGCAGCCGGTAGAGGCTTTCGCCCACTGCCCGGTCATCATCGCTGCGGGCAATGATAGCCTTGGCCTGCTCGATCAGACCGTTCTTGTAGGCGCGTTCCACGTCCCAGTAGGCGCCGACAGCGGCACGGAAATCGCTGAAATTCGGCATCTGACGCAGGAATGCATCCCGGGCGCGGTTCAGTTCGGGCCAGTCGATGACAACAAAGCCGAGCCGCTCGAGCGCGGTCTTGCACTCCGCACCGCCGGGAAGCCAGTCACTGTCGCGCCTTGCCAAAGCATCACGCACGATCGCCTTGCTGGGGTAGCGTTGGCCATCAAGAACTAGCCAATACTTGGTCGGCTGACCGAGCTCGAGACCCGCGACATATTGGGCGACGTCGCCAATAGCATCACACGCTGCGACCGCCTCGAGGACAGCCTCGCGGTCGAGTTCGCCAAACCTGCCTTGAGGCCGAGCCTCGGAATTGCGGAAGCGGAAATAGGCGCGGGCAGCTGCGCGGCAGTCCGCAAGGTTGGAATAGAGCGGCCCCGTGTAGTCGAGCCTGCTGGGATTGGGAGCGCCTGCTGCCTCGTCCGCTCTGGAATAGGCCAGCTCGGCCAGCATCGAAGCCCCACCGTCAAGATCGAACTGCCGGTCCAGATCATAGGCGTTGTCGACCTTGCGCGCATCCGAACGCCATGTGGCAATGGACGAGGCTGCATAACCTTGCGCGGCCAGCCAAGCCTTGAATTCCGCCTCTCTCACTCGTTTTTCCCTGTTCCTGTGCTCATGAGCCTCTGTTGCATCGCGATACGACAGAACTGGTCATCGAAATGATAATGAACCAGAAAAACAACGATCGGGAAGCCGGCGCTGGACCCTTTCAAGCGCCACCAAACCGAGAACAACGCCTCACGTCCCGATCCCGGCCTCCTCAAGCCACTCCCGGTATTCCTCTGCATGAGACCCGTCGAAATTCTCCATCCCCGGCTTGGCCAGCCAGCCCTTGGGCGGAGCGTAGCTGTAGATGCTGTGCTCCGCTTTCTCGTGCCACGAGATGTTGAAGGCAGCGAGCTTAGGAAAGAAGGTCAGCCCGGCATTGTCGGGCACGTTGTCGTGCACCCACCACGCCAGCGCCTGCCAGTGCCCAGTGCGCTCGTAATAGGGCAAGAAGCTGTGCACGACGATGCAGGCGGTGGCGCCCATGCATCCGTTTGCATCACGGCGGTCCCAGATGTGGGCGGCGTAATTCGCCTCGTTGCGCGCACAATTGTGCTTGCCCACGCCTGCCTCGTTGACCGCGCAGGAGCGGAAGGCCGAGCGGATCGAGATGCGTCCGAGTTTGGCCCAGATCGGCTCGAGCAGGTCCTCGCACAGTCGCGTCCCTGCCGCGATCGCCAGATCGGGATCATCGGGAATGTTGGGGATGCCGTAGTGGTTGGCGATCTCGGAATAGAGCATGTCGCGCATGAAGAAGTTCTCGGACAGGCGCACCCGCCCAAGATCTTCGAGCGCGGAAACGGAACTAGGTCGGCGCATCATTCTCTCCCCCATCAATTGCCCGCCAAAGCCCGCGCCACGGCGACCATCGCCCAGGTATCGCGGGCGCAATAGGCCTTCATCGCCTCCTCCAGCGCCTCGCGCCGCAGCGGGTCGCACGCCGGGTCGGCGGCTTCGAACCAGGCGGCCTGCGCATCGCCCCCGTCCTTCACTTCGAGCGCGCCATAATCGAGCTCGGCTGCGATGGTCGGCAAAACCGCCTTGATCGACCAGCTGCCGCGCTGGTCGCGGTGATACCAGTGGTTGCGGGCCACGGGGAGCAGATCGACCGTGGCTTCGGCCATCGCTTCGAGCCTTGTTGCAAGGTCGGGAAAAGCCGCTGCAAGTTCACGCAGAACCCTCCGCTCGAACGCCGCATTGTAGGCGATGATGGTCGCACCTTCAGGGATGTGCTCTACCAGCGCTTCGGCGCAGGCGCGGCGCGGGTCGCTGCCGTCGCAGCTCAGGAATTCGTGGTGCGTCATTCGCCCGCCGCGCCGCTCGAGATGGAGCGAGAACTGGAACGGGATCTGCTGATAGGGATGCGTGCCGATCCAGCGCGGGATCGCCGGAGCAATCGTCTCAAAGTCGAGCCAGGCACGCGGCCAGCCCCAGTGCTCCATGGCCTTGCGTGCGCCTTCGGCATCGTGGAACGGCTTGTCGTCGCGGGTCGCAGCGAGGATGCGGGCGTGGCGATCATTGAGATCACCCTCTGACAAGTCGAGCAGGTCCGCGGTGCCGTTTTCAAGCCAGCGCTTGCCGCCGCCATTAGGCAGCACCGTCACCGGCCACTCCGGACCCGGCGGCAAGGCCCGGCTGCAATAGGCCGCAAACTCGCACGGAAAGGGCGAGGTGCAGTGGTCTCCCATCTCGCGCTCGGGTTCGGTGCCCGAAAGCACGGCGCGCGCCTCGGCCACCAGCGCGGGGCGCGTGGCAATGGTCGCTTCAAGCTCGCCGAGCAGGTCGGCATCGGTGAACAGCCCGCGATAATCGCCCTCGCGCGTCAGCACGAAACTCGTATCGATATGGCGGATGCTGGCGCGTTGCAGATTGATCCCTGCCTCGCGCAGCACCCAGACCTGCGTTGCGAGATCGCCGCGGTGGTATTCCTTGACCGAACCCGAACTCTTGACCTCGGCCGCCGCCCAGCCGCCTCCTTCGAGCTTCTCGAGCACATCGACCCGCACCAGCACGCCGTCGTGCTCGAAGGTCGCCTCGAAGATCGGACCCGGATGGCCCCCTGCGATAAGGGATGCGGTCGTGGCCAGCGCTGCCGTCAGGTTCGGCGCATCGACTATGAAGCCGCCCGGATGGAGCGCGCAGGCGACCGCCCCCACGTCATTACCGGTCGCAAAGCGCGCCTCGGCGCCCTCGTCCTGCTCGGCGAGTTCGGGGCGATGGGTCGCCAACCACAGCCGCTTGGGGCATTGCTCAAAGGCGGTGATTTTCGATTTGGACAGGCCAAAGCGGCGCGTGCGTGTTTGCGTCATGCCGCGATTCCTACAAACTCAACACGACAGAAATGGTCGTTCAATCCTTGATCACCGGATAGAGCGGCATGGCCCAGTCCTCGTCCGGATTGTCCATCATCAGATCGATGAACAGCGGCAGCAGATGGCCAACGATATCCACATCCGGCATTGGTAGAGCTGTGCGACGAACCCAAGCGCCTGCCTTACAAAGTCGGCAAGATCCGGTCCTACTGGCCGAAGCTTACCCCCAAACAACGCCGAAGCCTGCTATTGGGCGAGTGGAGCGCGATCGGAACCGTGCTCGAAGCTTATCTGCCGGGCTCGGAAGCCTTCTGCACCGGCTTCGACCTCAGACCGACGCAGCTTAAGGCGCAGGAGGACATGATCGATGCGATCATCTGCTGCATCTGCGCCATCCGTGCGCTCGATGGCGGGGCACAGCCATTCGCCGGCGACGACAAGTCGGCGATCTGGGTCCCAAAAGCCGACCCTGTCATCCAATCGCGCACACTGCTGCCGAAGAGCCCCTACTCCACTCGGGCAGAGATGCTGCGCGAGGTCTGGCATGACAACATGCTGGACGACCCATACCTCGCCAAGATTGTATAGGCGGCAGGTCTGCCAGAGAAGCTTCGCAAGGCGGCAAGAATAGGACGAATTATGGTCAACCGAACCCATTCCGAAAAATATGGCAACTCAACCTTGCGCTGGCAGGTTGATAAGGATGGAGGCTACTCGGGGGTGGTCGTTGCGGACGGGAAGACCAGCACCGTCTTCCATGATGATAACGAGCAACGGCTTCTTGCTCGTTTGCGCAACGAGGCTGGCAAGCTGCATCCTCACTACATCGGGATAGAGGGCGCCATCGACCGCTTCCTCGAATTCATGCCGGACGGGTTCGAAGGTGAGCGCAGCGGGCAGCGTGAGGCTGATTACAAGCGAGCAGCACATGGGATCCTGAACACCGCTCTACCGCTCGAACAGGCGCAAAACGCCGAGGACCCGGACGCTAAGCGGGTCAGAGCGGCTCAGGTCTGGATCAATCTGCTGTCCCCCTACGAAAGCATGCATCTCAAGGAAGCACTCGAGGGACCTTCGGGCGCCGATTTCCTGCGAGGAGCCGCAGCCTTTGCGGAAGGCGAGTTCGACCTTGGTGCCGCGCGGATGGCGGCGGCGATGAAAGCGCATGGGCGGCTGAGCTGGCCGACGACCACATACTTCCCCTATCTATGGAACCCCGAGAAGCACATGTTTCTTAAGCCGGTGGTCACGTGCGACTTCGCGGAGCGCATCGGACATCGCTTTCAGCATGACTACGCGGCCGATGTCTCTTCCAGCGTCTACGAAAGCCTGCTGGACCTTGCGAACTTCACTCTCGAAAAAATTCGTCCACTCGGGGCTAGGGACTTCATTGATGTTCAGAGCTTCATCTGGGTGGTGGGAGCCTATGCCGACGAGCACAAGCTAGACCAAGGCGAGCATTCCAAAGCCTGATCTCCAACTTGGCATTGCGAATCATCTTGGCGGGTCCGCCTTGCCATGAGGCATCGGGCGATCGCTGAGCAGGTTCCGGCGCGGACCTTAGTGGAAGTTAGCTCTGAACCTTATTCTTACCAATCGATGGATGCACAGACTCGATCCTGTGGGCATAGACTGTGCCACAAATTGTGCCACAAATTGTGCCCTTGACTGTGCCCCTCGCCTGATTCAATGAGGTCGCCATCCGGAAAATTCCGCGGATTGCAGTGGCTTGGATCACCGCCGCTGAGTGCCCGAATTAATTGGTTGGGAATCCTCTCTCCCCGACCAATTTTGCCTGTTGAAATGTCATGTGGTTGGCGGGCCTTTCTGTTCAGAGAGGCCCCTTGGGCGCGAGCGCCTTTTGCGCTTCGATCATACACCGATCACGAGGCGCATTTAGCGGTCTCGGTAACAACTCCGCTCAGGCTTGGCCGCAGTCTCCCTGCTGCTTTGCGTCCCCTCGCAGCACCAAAACAAAAAAGCCCCGGTTTCCCGGGGCTTCCTTTTGGACAAGCAACCGTCGCTTAGCGCCGACCGGTGCCGAACCAGTAATACCAAAAATCCATGATGGCCTCCTTCAACGGGAACTTGCGTCGAAGGTGGCTTTAACACAAAATTAACCTTGATCAAGTGTTAACTACGTTCCGTCGCTGGCGCATCATCGCGAGGAGCATCGGCATCGCGATCGCCTCGGAAAACAGATAGCCCTGCGCCTGGTCGCAGCCCATGGCGAGAAGCTCGGCAGCCACGGCCTCGTCCTCCACGCCCTCGGCCACCACGATCTTGCCCAGCGAGTGCGCGATCTCGATGGTCGCCCGCACAACTGCACGGCTCTCTTCCGAGGAATCCATGTGCTGCACGAAGCGCTTGTCGATCTTCAGCTCTGAACTCGGCAGCTTCTCGATATACTCCAGGTTCGATTGGCCCGTGCCGAAATCGTCGATGGACAGGCCGATCCCGCGCGCCTTGAGCGCCGCGATCTGCGGAGCGATTCGGTGATCCTCCAGCTTGGCGGTCTCGGTCAGTTCAAGTGTCAGATTCTCCGGCGGGAAATCGAATCGGCCAAGCTGGGTCATGATGTCGAACAGCAGGTGCGTGTCGGACAGGCTCTTGGCCGACATGTTGACCGCCAGCTTGAAACGCGGATCCAGCGCAATTGCCTGCTTGCCATCGATCAGCGCCTTTTCCATCACCACCAGCGTGAGAGCGTTGATCCGGTCCCCCGCTTCGGCTGCGAGCACCAGGTCCTGCGGGTTGACCAAAGCACCGCCGTCGGGTCGCCACCGGATGAGCGTCTCAGCGCCGACGATCCGGCCTGACGCAAGATCGACCTTGGGCTGATAGGCAACGGTGATATCGCGATTGCGCAGACCGCTTTCGAGAACGCGGATCAACTCCAGGCGGTTGTTGCGGGCTTCCAGATGGGCAGCATCATTGATGATGAAGCGTACGCCGCGCGTCCCCGCCTCGTCAGCCGCCTGCATCGCCTTCTTGATCCGCAGCGCGACAGGCAAAGTGTAGTTGGTGTCGATCCCCAGCGCTGGCGCACCGTTGGACGACTGCCAATCATGGCTGATCGCGGTCTTCAGCATCAGGGCAAGGCCATCGGCGTGCAGCTCAAGGTCGCGAGAATCCATCCGGGGCGCAAGCCAGACCAGCACGTCCCGTTCGAAAGCCACATCGTCGACCTCGCCGGGATCCTTCACATAGGCAATCAGGGTGTTGACGAATTCGCCCGTCTCACGCGCCGACCATTCCTCGGACAGTTCGGCAAGATTGGCGATCTTGAGAGCGTAAACATCGCGATCCGTGCTCGGTTTGTCCGAACTGATTGCGGTGGTGGTCATCGCGTCGATGTCACCGCTCAGATATTTCTTCGAAACCCTGCTCTGCCCGAACGCGGCCACGCCGATGGCGAGTATGGCTGGCATGATGTCCATGTTAAATCTGGTATCGTCGAGCACCAATACAGTGCCCATGAGCCCGATCACGACGATCCACTTGAGCGCCGGAGAGCGCGACCGTCCACGTGCCTGCAATCCGATCGCGATCGCTGCCAGCAGCATCGCGGGATACCAACCAAGATCGATCGGCGTTCCGCGCTTGAGCGTATGGGCACCGGCAATTGGGAGCACCACGCCGGGCAGGCGTCCGAAGACAGGATGCACGAAAAAGTCCGAGGACAGGAAGTAGGCATCGGCGATAATGACTCGCTTACCGGCAAGCTTCGCGGGATCGACCCGCCCACGCAAGACATCGGCATAGCTGTAGGTCGGCCAGGTACTGGGGTCGATCGCCAGATCCGGCCGAAGCGTGACAGGCGGGCCGTCATACTTGCCCAGCACTGCGGTAAGCGAAGAATAGGTCACGCCGTCCATTTCGACTTGGGTCGGAATAATGGCCGCGTTGAACGGGCCCCCGCGGGCCAGCATTGAAACCGCCGGGGCATCGTCGCGGAATCGCTCAAGCGGGAGGATCTCCTGGCCCGTGCTGAACGGGGTCTCGAGCCGGGGGATCATGCCGAGCCACACCTTGCCCTTGTGACGTTGCAGCGCGCGTTCGAACGCTTCATCGGCGGCCGGAGACACGGGATCTGCATAGGCACGGTCCCAGACGATCCTGTCGGCCCCGGCTGCGACGAGACGGTCCATCAAGGCGCTGTCGTCGAAGCGCGTCGGCAGCCCTTTGAGCGCATCAAGCGTGGCATCATCAATGCCGATCATGACAACATCCTGCGGGGCAGGCTTGACCCGCAGGAAGGCGCGGGCAACGCGATAGGCATCCTCGAACGGCAGAGTCAGGGTGAGCGATCCCGAAACCACCCCCAACAGGATGGCTATGACTGCCACCTTCACCCGTTTCCGGCGCAGCAATGATGCGCCAGAACGCTGTGCGATTTCAGGGGCAAGAACAACAACTTCCTCAGCCCCAGAGCCGAAGGCGCGGCGGATTTTGTCGGCCAATCCTGGTAACGAAAACTTCATCTAGCGCGCCATCCTGAGGGAAAACCCAAGGGTATTCCTAGGATGTCTTGGTTAATTCATCGCAAACGATCAGCGCCCGCGATGCCGGGGCGGCTGCCTAGATCACCCGGTCGGCCAGCAGCCCCAGCGCAATCGAAAGACCTCCCAGCCCGATCGACAGATGCCAGCGCAGCCGCAGGAAATCGGGTGCAGCAAAGCCCAGCGCGCGGTCGACCAGCGGCGACAGAGCGATCAGCGCGCCCAGATAGAGCAGCGCCGGGCCCGGCCAGTCCCAACCGAAAGTCCACGGCAGAAACAGCGCGACCGCGAGCAGGCTCGGCATCACGGCCAGCAGATAGGCTCCGGTGCTGGCAGGACGGCCGTCTTTGGCGCCCTGCACGGCCTGCCCCCACCATGCCCCGCCGAGAAAGCTGAAAATGGCCGCCGCATAGGCGAAACCGCCCGCCAATGCGGAATAGCGCCATTCGTGCCCGATCAGAATCAGGGCGACGCAGATGGCCTGTGGCAGAAGTCCGGCATAGCCAAGCGCTTTCGCGGCCCCAGACAGCGAGGGGGGCGATGATGATATTTGTCCGTCCATCCCGCCTCAAACCCTGCCGCGCTCTGGGGTTCCCGGCAGACTTGCGAGGCTGGCATCTTTGCGCCACCAACGCGGCATGAACCTGTTCGATCTTTCCGGCCGCACGGCCATCATCACCGGCGGCAATGGCGGGTTGGGTCTGGCCATGGCACGGGGACTTGCCAAGGCCGGTGCGAATGTCGCGATCTGGGCGCGCAATGCCGATAAGAACGCCGCCGCGCAGGCGGAGCTGGCGCAACTGGGCTCGGGCGAGATCGTGGCGCTTGCCTGCGATGTGGCCGAGGAGGCATCCATTGAGGCCGCGATGGCCGCCACACTGGCAGCGCTCGGCCGGGTCGATGTGTGCTTTGCCAATGCCGGAATTTCGGGTGCTGGCACAGCGATCCCCGACATCACGGCGGAAGGTTGGAACCACACGATGGCTGTCAACACCCTCGGCGCGGCGCTGGCCTACAAGCACGTGACCCGCCACATGATCGACCGCGCAGGCAAAGGCGATCCGGGGGGCAAGCTGATTGCGACGTCCTCCGGCCAGTCGATCATGGGGGTCAACCGTTCATCCGATTACGCAGCCTCGAAAGCGGCACTGAACGGCCTGACCCGCGCCGCCGCCTTTGAACTTGCCCGCCACAGCATCACCGCCAACGCCCTGCTTTTCGGCTATTACGAGACCGACATCACCGCCAAGGCCGATCCGCGCTTTGGTGAATGGATGTCCCGCCGCATCCCGCTGCGTCGTCCGGGCGATCATGATGGACTGGAAGGGCTGGCGGTGTTCTTCGCCTCGCCGCACTCGGATTACATCACCGGGCAATGTCTGCCGGTCGATGGGGGATTGAGTATCAGCTGATTGGCACCATCTCATCAGGAACGCGGCTCCTTGCCGACCGTTGCCGGTGAAAGCCTCTTGCAAACAGAAAGCCCCCTCCCCGTGGCCGACGATCACATCCCCGAATTTGACAACCTGCCCGAAGACCGCAACCGCCAGCGCGCCGTGCCTGCTGGCCGGATCGCGCGGTTCGGCACCTTCGGGCGGCTGGTCGGCGGTGTGGCTGGCGGAATGGTGGCGGAAGGCGCACGGCGATTGGCAAGCGGTGAAGGCATCAACGCCCGTGACCTGATCCTGACCCCCGGCAATGTTCAGCGCATGACCGACCGTCTGTCGCACCTGCGCGGCGCGGCGATGAAGATGGGACAGATGATCAGCCTGGATGCGGGAGATTTCCTGCCCGAAGAACTGTCCAAGATTCTTGCCACCTTGCGCGATCAGGCCAATTTCATGCCGACCAAGCAGCTCGATAATGTGCTGCGCGCCGAATGGGGACCGGACTGGCGCAAGCAGTTCCGCTGGTTCAACCCCCGCCCCATCGCCGCCGCCAGCATTGGTCAGGTTCACAAGGCCTTGACCCGCGATGGTGAGGAACTGGCGATCAAGGTGCAATATCCCGGCGTCGCCAAAAGCATCGACAGCGATGTCGACAATGTGATGACCCTGCTGCGCGTCGCCGGTTTCGCCCCGCCGGAACTGGAAATGGACAAGCTGATGGCCGCCGCCAAACAGCAGCTTCACGAAGAGGCCGATTACGAGCGCGAGGGCTCTCAGATGGCGATGTATCGTGAACGCCTCGCTGGAACTCCCGGCTTCGTGGTGCCCAAGCTGCATGAAGGGCTCACCCGCGGATCGATCCTCGCGATGAGTTTCGAGGAGGGCGTCAGCATCGAGGAACTGGGCAACGAACCGCCCGAACGACGCGATGAAGTGTTCGCCCGGTTGATCCGTCTGGTAACACGCGAATTGTTCGATTTCGGCGTGATGCAGACCGATCCGAACTTCGCCAACTTCCGTTACCGGCGCGAATCGGGCGAGATCATCCTGCTCGATTTCGGCGCCTGCCGTCCGGTCGATCCGGCGGTGGCCAATGGCTATCGCAAGATGCTGGAGGCGGGTCTGCGCGGCAATGCGCAAGAGGTGCTCGCCGCCACCATCGAGGCCGGGTTCATGATGCCGATCGTTGCGGAAAAGCACCCGGACCGGGTGAACCGGATGATCGATATCGTCATCAACGAAATGCGCGAGGATGCCCCCTTCGATTTCGGCGACCGGGCCTTCATCCCGCTGCTGCGCGAAGAAGGCTATGCCATCGCGCAGGACAAGGACACCTGGGCCTTCCCGCCCATCGAGACTCTGTTCGTGCAGAGGAAGGTCTCCGGCACGGCGCTGCTTGGCGCGCGGTTAAAGGCCAAGGTCAACATCCGGCGGATCACGGAGGAGGTGTTGGGAAGCACCGCACCCCTTCCCGCCGCCGCAGCTTGACCGGACCTGACATAGGCCAGCCCCCCTTTAGCCCGCCTCAAACCCCGGTTAGCCCCCCGGTTAGGGACTTCAGTCTCACGCAGGCAACCTTTGGGCGATGTTCCACGTGAAACCAACAAGATAGGGCGTGGACACCTCGAAGTTTTTGTATTAACGGGCCCCCATGCACGGGGGGATCGAGCAAAAATTTGGGGTGCTGTTTGTGTGTCTCGGCAATATCTGCCGGTCACCTATGGCCGAAGGCGCGTTCCACGCAGCCGTGCAGGAACGGGGCCTTTCGTGTCTGGTGGATTCGGCGGGAACCGCATCCTATCACGTTGGCAGCCAGCCTGATGCGCGTGCCATTGCCGTAGCGGGTCGCAACGGGATCGACATTTCCGGACAATCTGCGCGCCAGCTTGATCGGGATGATTTCTACCGCTTCACCCACATCATCGCGCTCGATCGCGCCAACCTCGAAGGGGTGCGCGCCCGCGCCCCGCGCGACGGCACTGCCAGTCTGGCTATGCTGCTGGATGCGGTGCCGGGGCGTCGGGGCGAACCGGTGGCCGATCCCTACTACGGAGACGCCGCCGCCTTCGATACGGCTTGGAGCGTCATCAGCCTCGGTGCAAACGCGTGGGCCGACCGGCTGCTGCACGAAGCGGCACAGCTGAAGGCCTGACGCTTTTACGCGCTGGCGCTAGCTTCCCTTGCGCCCGAACCCGCCCACACGACCATTTGCTGCGAGCGGCTCTGGCTGACAGGCGGCCGGCACAGCCCGGCGCTGCGGCAGGGCGGACGGGCCCTTTTCGATCAGATCAAGCACGTCTTCGAGGCCGCCTGCCCGATCCTCCAGCAGGATTTCGGCGATCCGCCATCCCCAGCCATAGCCGCCGCTCCGCACGATCTTCAGGTGCCGCGCGGTCATGAACAGCGCCTGCCGGGACTCGATGTCGATATCGACAATCTCCTCGAAGCGAACGCGCCGGGTGCCGAGCATCCCATGAAAATCGAGCATCCCCTTGCCGATCAAAGCGATCCGGTTGTCAGCCAGATAGCGTAAGGGAAAAGGACTGAGCAGCACCATGCTGAAAGCGACACCGCCCCCGACCCGGCCGCCCTTGCCGGTGAAATTGACGGCCAGCCAGACCCCGATCAGGGCGAGGATCACGCAAGCCGCAAATCCGATCCCAAGCTTGATGCGCGAGTAGCGGATGGTTTGCATGCAGGTCTCCCTTCCCCGCCCAGGAACCTATCGGGCAGAACCGAAGATTGGCTTAACGCCCTGTAACTGCGGGCCTATGCGCCTAACCGCCCCGCAACAGCTGCACGCCCCAATCGCGTTCGAACAGGTAAAGCAGCAACCGTGCCGCTTCTCCGCGAGGGGAAGTGAGGCCTCCGTCCCGCTCCATCAGCAGCCGCGCATCGCCGTGGGCAACGGGTAACAGGCGCTGCATCTGCTCAAGATCGGCGATGCGGAAGGCCGCCTCGCCCGATTGCCGCGTACCGAGCAATTCGCCGCCGCCCCGGAGTGCCAAATCCTCTTCGGCGATGCGGAAACCGTCCTGCGTTTCGCGCATCAGGGCAAGCCGCGCACGGCCCGTCTCAGATAGCGCGCCTCCGCGCAGCAGCAGGCAGGTGGATTTCTCCGCGCCCCGCCCCACCCGGCCGCGCAGCTGGTGGAGCTGGGCAAGCCCAAAGCGTTCCGCCTGTTCGATCACCATGAGCGTCGCCGAGGGCACATCAACCCCGACCTCGATCACCGTGGTCGCCACCAGCAGCCGCGCCTGCCCGCTGGCGAAACGCTCCATCGCGGCGTCCTTCACCTCGGGGCGAAGCTGTCCGTGGACCATCACCACCGCATCGCCAAACCGCTCCTTCAGCGCGGCGTATCGCGCCTCGGCAGCGGCGATGTCGGCAAGATCGGGCACCCCGTCGATCTCGCGCACCATCGGGCAGACCCAATAGGCCTGTTGCCCGCCTGCCAGATGCCGCTCTACCCCGGCCACCACCTCGTCCATCCGCTCCTGCGGCACCACCCGCGTGTCGATCGCTTGCCGTCCGGGCGGCAGTTCATCGAGGCGGCTCACATCCATTTCGCCATACTGCGCCAGCGTCAGCGAACGCGGGATCGGCGTCGCGGTCATGGCGAGGGTATGGGGGGCTCGCCTGCCTTTCGCCGCCAGAGCAAGCCGCTGCGCCACCCCGAAGCGGTGCTGTTCATCGATCACCACCAGCCCGAGATCGCGGTAACTGACCGTATCCTGAAAGATCGCATGGGTGCCGACCAGCAGCTGGATCGATCCATCCATCAGCCCCATCAGAATGCTCTCGCGTTCGCGCCCCTTGGCGCGGCCTGTGAGCACCGCAATCTCCACCCCCGTCGGCCCGAGCATCTTTCGCAGGGTTTCAAAGTGCTGCCGCGCAAGGATTTCAGTGGGTGCCAGCAAGGCTGCCTGCTTGCCCGCCTCGACCGCGATCAGCATCGCGTTCAGGGCCACCACGGTCTTGCCCGCGCCGACATCGCCTTGCAGCAGGCGGAGCATCGGGGCTTCCTGCGCCATGTCGCCTTCGATCTCGGCGATGGAGCGGGCCTGCGCGCCCGTCAAAGCGAAGGGCAATTGCAGCCGCGCCCGCAAGGCCCTGTCGCCCACCAGCGCAGCACCCCTGCGCCGACGCCCTTCGGCTTTGACCAGCAGCAGCGCGAGGCTGTTCGCCAGCAGCTCGTCATAGGCAAGCCGGTCGCGTGCCTTGGCGTCAGTGCCTTCGTGGGCCAGCTTCAGCGCATCGCGCCACGCCGGCCAGCCTGCGCGCTCCAGCTGCCCCGGCTCGATCCATTCGGGAAGCTGCGGCAGCCGCGCCAGAGCCTGTTCGGTGAAAGCCGCAATGCGCGGCTGTGTGAGGCCGTCGGACAGACGGTAAACCGGCTCTGACAGGCGGCCCATGTTCGCCGCGCTTTCGACCTCGATATGATCGGGATGCACGATCTGGAGCATGTCACCATAGCGATCAAGCCGCCCGGCGACCCAGCGCCGCTCGCCCACCGGCACCAGCTTTTTCGCCGCATAGGCCGCCTTGCCGAACCATGTCAGGGCGCAGATATTGCCCTTCCCATCCTGCGCCAGCACCCGGTACGGCCCCCTGCTTCCTGCACGGGGGCTGCGGTGTTCGATGGCGGTCAGAGCGATGATCACCTGCTCGCCCTCGCTGGCGGAATCGAGATCGGCCACCGCCCGCCTGCTGACAAAGCGTTCCGGCAGGTGATAGGCGACATCCTTGACCCGGCTAAGGCCAAGCTTCTCCAGCGGCTTCATCAGCTTCGGGCCGACGCCTTCCAGCGTCGTGACTTCGGCAAACAGCGGATTGAGAGCCTCGGGGCGCATGTTGCCTTCGCTAACACTCAGATTGCGTCTTTGCGAGTTGTGCCTGCGCAAGCCTGTGGCTAGGTGATCGCCATGACCGACGTCCAATCCTCCGGCCCATCCTTCGAACAACGCCTCGCCCGCGCAAAGTTCCGCGCCTGGCACCGCGGCACGCGCGAAGCCGATTACATGATCGGCGGCTATTATGATCGCTATCACGCGGGCTGGGGCGAAGCCGAACTGGCGTGGTTCGAGGCGCTGCTGGACGAAGATGACGTTGATGTGATGGCCTGGGCGCTGGGCTCGCAGACCCCGCCCGATCATCTCGCAGGTGATCTGCTGGTCACCATGCAAAAGCTCGATTACGTCGATATTCCCCGCTGACGGGGGGCGCGCGGGAACCCTCCGTCCCTGCGCTGCTTGATGGGAAACTTATGCCCGACCTCAACTGCATCCTCGCGGCCCGTGATCCGCTGACATTGGCCTCGCTCCCGCGCGGGAGCCTGCCGCTGGTGCTGTCCGATCTCGCCCGCGCCGCCAAGCGCCGGGCGGTATTCATCGCACCCGACGATGCGGCGATGCGCGCAGCGGCGGAAGCAGCACGGTTCTTCGCGCCCGAGGTGGAGGTGATTGCCTTCCCCGCGTGGGACTGCCTCCCCTATGACCGCGCCAGCCCCGCGCTGACGATCAGCGCGGAAAGGCTGGCGACGCTCCACCGGTTGCAACAGCCGGGCAGTGCCCAGCAATTGTTGGTAACAACGGTTAACGCCGTGCTGCAACGCGTGCTCACCCCCTTCCGCGTGCGCGAGAGCGTGCGTGAATTTCGTGTCGGCACCACCATCGGCCACGAAAGCCTCGCCGCGCTGCTGGTCCGGCAGGGATATGGACGCACCGACACAGTGATCGACCACGGCGAATTTGCGGTGCGCGGGTCCATTGTCGATATCTTCCCCTCCAGCCTCGATTCCGGCCTGAGGCTCGATTTCTTCGGGGACGAACTGGAAAGCCTGCGCCTGTTCGATCCTGCGACGCAGCTGACCGTCGAACGGGTGGATTCGCACCTGCTGCTCCCCGCCTCCGAAGCCCTGCTGGACGAGGAGAGCATCAAGCGTTTCCGCTCCCGCTATCGCGAGCTGTTCGGCGCCAACGCGACGCAAGACCCGCTTTACGAAGCCGTGTCCGAAGGGCGCAGGCTGGCCGGGATGGAACACTGGCTCCCGCTGTTCGAGGACAAGCTGGCCAGCCTGTTCGACCATCTCGGCAAGGATGATGTCGTCATCATCGACCAGGGCGCGCTGGGTGCAGCCGAGGAGCGCCTTACCGATATCACCGACTATCACGACCAGCGCGGCCGAATCGCGGGCGAAAAGAAGGGCTCGTACCGCCCGCTCAAGCCCGATGCATTGTACCTTTCGCGCGCGGAGTTCGACGCCGCACTGGCCGCCATGCCCGCCCACCGTGCGACCGGGTTTGCCAGCGAGGAAAAGGCCGGCACGCTCGATTTCGCCTTCCGCTCGGCCCGCGATTTTACGCCCGAACGCGGGCGCGGGGAAAATGTCTACGAGGCCGCCGCTAAGCATCTAAAATCAGTAGCGAAGGGCTCGCGCAAGTCTCTCGTGGCGGCCTATTCGAACGGCTCTGCCCGCCGTATTGCCGCGATCCTTGCAGAGGCCGGCGCGCCCACTGCGCTGGCCGATAGCTGGCAGCAGGCGCTGGGGCTGGCGGCCAAGAACACAACCGCCGTGGTTGTCCTCCCGCTGGAAACCGGGTTCGCCAGTGACACGCTGGAAATCCTGACCGAAGCCGACATTCTTGGCGACCGGTTGGTACGGCGCAAGAAAAAGCGCAAGGATTCCGACGCCTTCCTCGCCGAACTTCAGGCGTTGGCGCGCGGCGATCTGGTGGTGCATATCGAGCATGGCATCGGGCGCTATCTGGGCCTTGAACCCATCCCGGTGGGCAAGAGCAAGCACGATTGCGTCGCGCTGGAATATGCGGGCGGAGACAAGCTGTTCATCCCAGTCGAGAATATCGACGTGCTCAGCCGCTACGGTTCGTCCGAACTTGCGGTCGCGCTCGACAAGCTCGGCGGTGAGGCATGGCAGCGCCGCCGCGCCAAGCTGAAGGAGCGCATCACCGCCATCGCGGGCGAGCTGATGCAGGTCGCC
Organism: Porphyrobacter sp. IPPAS B-1204; assembly: GCA_003724185.1. Lineage (GTDB taxonomy): Bacteria > Pseudomonadota > Alphaproteobacteria > Sphingomonadales > Sphingomonadaceae > Erythrobacter. The sequence continues at coordinate 130,975 of RHGM01000004.1, read as the reverse complement.
GCCGCCCGCGCCTTGCGGCAAGCACCTTCCTTGCCCGCCGATCCCGCCACTCTCGGCCAGTTCACCGACCGTTTTCCGTGGTCCGAGACAGAGGATCAGGAACGCGCCATCGCGGACGTCCTCGGCGATCTGGAAAGCGGGCGCCCGATGGACCGGCTGGTGTGCGGCGATGTCGGCTTCGGCAAGACCGAGGTCGCCCTGCGTGCGGCTTTCGTGGCAGCGATGAACGGCCAGCAGGTCGCCGTGGTCGCCCCCACCACCCTGCTCGCCCGCCAGCATTACCAGAACTTTGCCGAACGGTTTGCAGGCTTCCCGCTCAATGTCGGGCGCCTGTCACGACTGGTCACAGCCAAGGAAGCCACCGAAACCCGCGAGGGGCTGGAAAACGGCCATGTCGATCTGGTCGTCGGGACCCACGCGATCCTGTCGAAATCGACCAAGTTCAAGAATTTGGGCCTTGTCATCGTGGACGAGGAACAGCGCTTCGGCGTCACCCACAAGGAAAAGCTGAAGCAGCTGCGCGCAGACGTTCACGTGCTGACCCTCACCGCCACCCCGATCCCGCGCACGCTGCAAATGGCGATGAGCGGGCTGCGCGAACTCTCAACCATCCAGACCCCACCGGTCGACCGGCTAGCCGTGCGAACCTCCGTGATGGAGTGGGACGACATGGTGATGCGCGAGGCCCTGCTGCGCGAACATCACCGCGGCGGGCAAAGCTTCATCGTGGTGCCGCGCATCTCCGATATGGCCGATGTGGAAGAATGGCTGCGCGAACATGCGCCCGAAATCAAATCGGTCAGCGCCCACGGCCAGATGTCGCCCAGCGAGGTCGAAGAACGCATGGGCGCATTCTATGACCGCAAATATGACGTGCTGCTGTCGACCACCATCGTCGAAAGCGGGCTCGATATTCCATCGGCCAACACCATCATCATCCACCGCGCTGACCGCTTCGGCCTTGCCCAGCTCTATCAGCTGCGCGGGCGCGTGGGCCGCGCCAAGCTGCGCGCCTATGCCTATCTGACGCACGAGGCGGGCGTCGCCCTGTCCGAAGTTGCGCAGAAGCGGCTGAAGGTTCTGGGCGATCTCGATACGCTTGGCGCAGGCTTCCAGCTGGCCAGCCACGATCTCGATATTCGCGGGGCGGGCAATCTGCTGGGCGACGAACAGTCAGGCCATATCCGCGAGGTCGGGTTCGAGCTGTATCAGGCGATGCTGGAAGAAGCGATTCTGGCCGCCAAGGCGGGCGAGATGGGCCTTGAACGCCCGCGCGACAAGCTCACCCCCCAGATCACGGTCGATGCGCCGATAATGATTCCGGAGGAGTACGTCCCCGATCTTGCCGTGCGTATGGCCCTGTATCGCCGTCTCAATCAGGCCGACGGGCAGCACGAGATCGAAAGCCTTGCCGCCGAGATGATCGACCGTTTCGGCGATCTGCCGCAGCCGACCAAGAACCTGATCCGCCTGATCGAGATCAAGCATCAGGCCATCGAGGCCTGCATTGCCAAGATCGACGTGGGCGCACGCGGAACGCTCGTCACCTTCCACAATGACGATTTCCCCGATCCGGCGGGCCTGATCGCCTATGTCGAGCGCCTTAACCAGAACGCCAAGGACACGGCCAAGCTGCGCCCTGACATGAAGCTGGTGATCAACCGCGCATGGGGCGATCCGCTGAGCAGGCTCAACGGCCTGTTCCAGCTGAGCAAGGGGCTATCCGGGATCGTCAAGAAGGCGGCGAAGGCGAAGAAAGCGGCCTGAGGCGCGCCAAATCAGACGGCTTCGAGCGCCTCCAGCACCGATCCGGCGGCCAGCCACGCCTCTTCCGCATTGGCGAGGGCTTCGGCGGCACGGGCGCGCTGGGTCAGCAGGGACTGCATCTTCGCCCCGCCCTGCCCGCTCAGGGCAAGAATGCGCTGGTCCAGCTCCTCAACCTCGGCGGTGCAGCGGGCCACTGCAGCCTCGGCCTTGCCGAGATCGGATTGCGCCGCCCGCAAATCGGCGAGCGCATTCCCGCCGCGCTGCGCTTTGGCTTTGCCGCCGCGATCACCCTTGGGCTGGTTGCGGCCCAGAATGAAGTCGATGTAATCATCCATGCTCCCCGCATATTCGCGGGCCGTGCCGCCATCGACCAGCACAAGCCGGTCAGCGGTCAGTTCGACCATGTGGCGATCGTGGCTGATGAGGATCACCGCCCCGGTATAGGTGTTGAGCGCCTGGATCAGCGCCTCACGCGCATCGACATCAAGGTGGTTGGTCGGTTCGTCGAGGATCAGCAGATGCGGCGCATCGCGGGTGATCAGCGCCAGCGCAAGCCGCGCGCGCTCCCCACCGGAAAGCTTGTCGACCCGCTGGTTCGCGCGCGGCCCGGAAAAGCCGAAGCGCCCCAGTTGCGCCCGCACGGCGCCCTGCGACTGCCCTTCCATCGCACGGTTCATCAAATCGAGCGGGGTGTCCTCACCCGCCAGTTCCTCGACCTGATACTGGGTGAAGTATCCGACCTTCAGCTTGCCCGGAGCATTCACCGCGCCCTCTGCCGGATCGAGCTGCGATGCGAGCAGACGCGCCAGCGTGGTCTTGCCGTTGCCGTTGCGGCCCAGCAGGGCAATGCGATCATCCGCCTCGATGCGGAAATTCAGCCGCTTCAGGATCGGCGGCGCTTCGCCATAGCCGACAGCCGCCTGTTCCAGCGTGATCATCGGCGATTTCATCTCCGCCGGATCGGGGAAATCGAAGCTCAGCGTCGGGTCTTCCATCAGCGCGGCGATGGGCTGCATCTTGGCGAGCATCTTGGCCCGCGATTGCGCCTGTTTGGCGGTCGAGGCGCGGGCGGAGTTGCGGGCGACATAATCCTGCAACCGCGCGCGCTGCGCATCCTGCGACGCCTTGGCCGAGGCCAGCTGCGCGGCGCGTTCCGCCCGCTGTTTCTCGAACGCGTCATAGCCGCCTGGATAGAGCGTCAGCTGCCCGCCCTGCAGGTGCAGAATGTGATCGACCACCTTGTTCAGCAGGTCGCGTTCATGGCTGATCACCACCAGCGTGGCGGGATAGGATTTGAGGAAGTTCTCCAGCCACAGCGTCGCTTCGAGGTCGAGGTGGTTGCTGGGCTCGTCGAGCAGCAGGATGTCAGGCTCGGAAAACAGCAGCGCGCCCAGCGCAATGCGCATCTTCCACCCGCCCGAAAAGCTGTCGACGGGGCGCTGCTGCATTTCCTCGTCAAAGCCCAGACCATTGAGGATCTTGGCCGCACGCGCAGGCGCGGAATAGGCGTCGATGGCGAGCAAGCGTTCGTGGACGTCACCCATCCGGTCCATGTCCGTGCAGGTTTCCAGCTCTTCCAGCAGCGCAGCACGCTCGGTGGCGGAGGCCAGCACGACCTCTTCAGGAGTCATGCTGCCGCTGGGCGCTTCCTGCGCGATATAGCCGATCTTGGCGCGTGCTGGCTTGCTGATCTCGCCGTCGTCCGGTTCGATCTCGCCGATCAGCGCCTTCATCAGCGTGGACTTGCCCGCGCCATTGCGGCCGATCAGGCCCACGCGCGCGCCCACCGGCACGGTTGCGCTGGCGCGTTCAAGAATGGCCCGGCCGCCAAGCCGCACTGTGACACCGTCGATGGTAAGCATGGGCGCGCCCCTAACAGCCTATCGCCCGTCGCCCAAAGGAAATCGCCTATCCGTGCCCCATGCCCCGCGCCGTGCGGGCCAGCGCAAGCACGCTTTCGCTCGGCATGGGTTGGGCGCGCAGGAAGCCCTGCCAGACGTCGCAGCCTTCCGCCGTGATGGCAGCGCGCTGGATTTCATCCTCGATCCCCTCGGCATAGACCGCAAGGCCCAGTGCCTTGGCGAGCGCCACAATCGCCCGCAGCACGGCGAGCGCGGTGGAATCGGCAGGCACGCCTTCGACCATCGCCTTGTCGAGCTTCAGCGCATCCAGCGGCAGTTCGCGCAGATACCGGAAATTGCAGAACCCTGCGCCGAAGTCATCCAGAGCGGTACGGAAGCCCAGCCCCCGCAGCGCCTTCAGCGCGGAAGCTGCCTGCGTCAGATTGCGAAGCAGAAGATCCTCCGTGATTTCCAGCATCAGCCGTTGCGGAGCGATGTCGGAACGCCCGATCAGTGCCGCAAAATCGGCGGCAAAGCGGGGATCGCCCAACTCCTCGGGCGTGATGTTGAGGGACAAGGTGAGGTTGTCCGGCCAGGTTTCAGCATCCTCAAGCGCCCGGGCGACGACATGGCGCGACAGGGGTGCGACCAGCGCGGCACGCTCGGCAATCGCGAACAGATCGCGTGCGCCGATCACCCCCAGCGTCGGATGCTGCCAGCGCGCCAGTGCCTCGGCCCCGATCACCGCGCCGGTAACGCACGCGAATTGCGGCTGGAACAAGACCTCGATCTCGCGCCGGTCAAGCGCGCTGAGCAGGTCCGCCTCAAGCACGCCAGGGCTGACACCCGGAAAGCGTCCGCGCGTGATCGGCCCTCGCAAGGATGTGCGACCCTGTTCCATCTGGCTCCTCTTGCCCCGACCCTCCTTAACCATTGAATGACAGGCTGCCTCGCATCAATTGCAATCCGCCCGAATCTGGCACATCAGGGCTCACGCCTAGCATTGTGTCGGGGATAACGCCCGGTGCTGCCGGAGGGGGAAGAATGGCGAGCAATGGCATGATCTACCAGCGGCTGGCGCTGCTCGCCTCCGAGACCGAGCGTGCGCAGGACGCGCAGCAGGCGCTGCTGGCGCAGGGCGACTGGGTGCCGCTGGCCGAGGCCGATGCGGTGGTCGTGCTGGGCGGTGACGGGTATATGCTGCAGGTGCTGCACGCGATGCTCGATGCCGGACGCGTGATCCCGGCGTTCGGAATGAACCTTGGCACAGTCGGCTTTTTGATGAACCGCTATGACAAGCGAGCAGCGATTGCCGCGCGGGTCAACAAGGCCCGCCACTGGACGATTTCGCCCCTGCGGGTGGAGGCGGTGACGCAGGACGGCGAGACGCACGTGCTGAACGCCATCAATGAACTGTCGATCCTGCGCGAAACCCGGCAGGCCGCCAAGATCGAGGTGACCGTGGGGGACCGGGTGCGCATCCGCGAGCTGGTGTGCGACGGGGTGCTGGTGGCGACCCCTGCCGGATCGACCGCCTATAACCTGTCAGCCAATGGCCCGATCCTGCCTCTGGACAGCAAGATGCTGGCACTGACCCCGATCAGCCCCTTCCGCCCGCGCCGCTGGAAGGGCGCAATCCTGCCTGACCGGATGAAGATCGTCCTGCGTGTGCTCGACCCGGCCAAGCGCCCGGTGGCCGCTGTTGCCGACCAGAAGGAGCTGCGCGACATCGCCGAAGTGCGCCTCCAGATTGCGCATGACAATGACCTCACCCTGCTGTTCGATCCCGGCCAGAGCCTTGAGGAACGGATCGTGGCGGAGCAGTTCATCACGTCCTAGTTTTCCGCACGCCAGCTGCCGTGCCGTCCTCGCTAGACGCGCAGCGAGTTGCACCCGCTTCGGGCGGAATTCCTTGTTGCCCTACCGCTTCGCTACTTGAGGCCGGTCGGCCTTGCGGACCCGTTAGGTCCGATGTGAATCTCAAGCAGGAAGGGCGTCAAAACCCTCTTGCAATCACCAGCACCCGCCCATATAGGCGCGCTTCCGCTCTTCCTTACACCGCTTGGAAGAGTTGCTCCCCGATAGCTCAGCGGTAGAGTAGGTGACTGTTAATCACTTGGCCGTAGGTTCGAATCCTACTCGGGGAGCCATTAACTTCTAAATTTGCGATCAAGTTCAAGCTCTTGGGCCACGCCGGCCTGAGAGCCTTTGGCGCTTGGGTCATCGCCGGGCCTTTCAGGCCAGCCGCACATCGGTAGGCGCAGCAGTCGCCGCATGTGCGGTGGGATCGGCATAGCAACTCACAGGCGAAGACGGTCCGTTTTGTTGCAGTCCGCCGTGACGGCACGGCGGACTCAACAACGGTGCCCCCTGTGCTGCGGCCTTACCAGCCGTGCTTCCGGCGCATCGGGTCAACGATGTTCGAGTAATCGTCGGTCCACACCTTGAAGTCCGCCGGAACCTTGGTGCGCGTCCATGCAGGATCGCTTGCGATGGTCCCCACCTGGGCAGGATTGCGTGCAATAATTGCGACTTCGACCGGAGTTTTCAGCGTCTCCATGAAATCGCCCGTGCCCGGCCCATCCATGCGGTGCCACGTGGTCAGCCCTGCCTCGCGCGCCGATCCGGCGACGACGTAGGACAGAACCATGTGCCGGTTGGACACGTTGAAGATCAGCACACCTTTGTCCGACAGCTTCGAGGCGTACATCGCGACGGCTTCCTTCGTCACCAGGTGAACCGGCGGCGAAGCGGACGAAAAGGCGTCGAGCATGATGAGGTCATAGCCGCCATCTTCCTTCGCCATCGTCAGACGGCCATCACCTACCACGACCCGGGCACCCGGCGTGCAATCGCTGAACGCGCGGAACAGGCTGGAATCGCGGGCAATGCGGACGACCTCGGGATCGATTTCAAAGAAATTCCACGTTTCGCCCGGCTTGGAATGACAGGCCAGCGAACCCATGCCCAGGCCCACAACCGCAACCTTGCCCAGCTTGCCGCCTTGCACCGCACGCGCCTGCTCGATCGCTTCGTGATAGGCGCCGCCGAGGTGGAAATAGCTCGCCGGCTCGGGGCGGCTCACCAGCGGGTTGCCATTGGCATCGGCCCAACGCTCGGCGCCATGCACGGTATTGCCGTGCATCAGATAGCGGCCCTGACCATTGGGGGTTTCATAGATCGCGTGGATCGCAAAGAATGACCGTGCCCGCTCCACCAGATGCGCCGAGGACGAATGGTTCATGGACACCAGCATCGCCACCGTCGCCGCAACCAGCAGGCGAATGGGTCGGCCGGACGAAATCACCGTCACGCCGAGCGACACAATAAGGATCATCAGAACCGCCTGGAACGGCACCATGTCCTGATTGATCAGGCCGCGGTCGACCAGCAGGAACAATCCGAAGGCTGCGACGCTGGCACCCGCCACAACGGCCGGCTTCAGCGTGGCCAGCCGGGCGCGGACGTCAGAACGGCACAGGAGCACGGCCAGAACCAGCAGCGGAAATTCGAGCAGCCCTTCAAACACCACCGGGGCCACCAGCGATGCGAGCGCGCCGCCGATGACACCGCCCAGCGACATGAAAAAGTAGAACTGCGTCAGATCACCCACCGCCGGGCGACGGGTGTAAAGTTCGCGGTGGCAGATCGTGACGCTGACCACGAAGAAGGTCAGGTTCAATCCCAGCAGCGCGAAAAAGGGCAGGCCGCGGGCGAAGGTCAGGGTCGCCATGATGCCGGTCAGCAGCGCGGGTTGAACCAGCAACAGGATCCGGTCCATCGCCTGACCGCCGGGACGGAAGGCAAACGAGAAGGTCATCAGATACAGAGCCAGCGGAACAACCCACAGCAGCGGCACTGCGGCCACATCAGTGGTCACGTGGGCTGTCGTGGCGACCAGCAGCGCCGAAGGCACCAGTGACAGGCCGATCCACTCCAGCCTGTCCTTCAGCGTGATCGGTGCCCTGTTCTCTTCGGTTTCGGCAGGTGCCGCATTGGCATCGGTGCTGCCAGCCGTGATGCCGGGTCGCAGAAACACCGCGCTTGCCGCGATGGCAACGAACAGCGCGAAGAACCCGGCGCTCCAGAGCGCGGACTGGCGGTCGAGCGTGAACATGTGCTCGATCACGAAAGGATAGGCGAGCAGCGCCAGCAGCGACCCGATATTCGATGCCCCGTACAGAAAGTAGGGATCATTGGCATGCGGGTGGCCCGTGCGCGCAAACCATGCCTGCAAAAGCGGACCATTCGCCGAAACGGCAAAGAACGGCAGACCCACCGACACGGTGAAGACACCGATCAGCCAGAGCGCATGGCCCTCTTCCGGAGGCGCGCCCCATTGGCTGCCAAAGGCGATCGGCAAACCAAATGCCATAGCGATCAACATCACGGCCAGATGGAGCCCGGCCGCCATGCGCGGATCAAGCCAGCGGGTCAGCCCGTGGGCATAAGCATATCCCAGCAGCAAAACCGTCTGGAAGAACACCATAGCCACCGACCACACCGCAGGGGTGCCGCCCAGGACCGGCATCACCATCTTGGTGAACATCGGCTGCACGCCAAACAGCAGGAACGCCGACAAAAAGATGGTGACCGTATAGACGGGCAGCGCAAGCATGCTGATGTTGCCCAGGCCAAAAGCATTGGGCCTGACGGGTGCGGTGTTGTTGACTGACATGGGCTAAGACATTCCTGACTGGACGAATTAGGGCATGAACGCAGTACTTAAGGTCGAATTGATAACGTTCGGTTAAGCATAGTTGGAGGGCTGCAGACGAAGGCTCTCCTCGCCAGGACAGAGCCGTGCGCACAGGTTCGACAGCCGAAAGGCTTAAGGCTGCCGGATCTCTTCCCGCAGCAATTGTGCCTTCGCCGGTCGGTCACCGTCCGGCTAACCGTTGCGATGGGCGACGGTTGCGGTCGGGCCTTCTGCACTGTCGAGGCTATCATCAGGGCCTGTGTGCGCAGCCGCGCAGGGCTCGTTAGGCTTCGCTGCTTACCCTATCTGGCAATCACGCAGGCGCCGCAATGCGCCCCGCACGCTCACACCCCCGCCAGCAACCGCACGCCAACCACCAGAACCAGCAGCGCTGTCAGCCACCTGATCCACTTTGGCGGGAGCAAGCGCGCAGCAAGCAGGCTGCCGATCTGGCCGCCGATCACCACCGCCAGCAACAGCGGCAGGGCCGCGCCCAGCGCTTGGCCGAACAGGCCGGGGCCGTTCTTGAGCAATTGGCCCGCCAGCCCGAACAGCGAATTGACCAGAATGAACAGGCTCGCGGTTGCGGCAATTGCGCGGGGCTGGTGCCAGCGCACCAGATGCAGCAGCGGGGCAAGGAAAATGCCCCCGCCAATCCCCACCAGCCCGGCAAGATAGCCCAGCGGTGCGGCGGTCAGCGGCATCCATCGGGCGAGGCGCGTCGGACCGCCCTCCCCGCCTTCACCCACCGGGATCAACATGGTCAGCGCCGTCAGCACCAGACTGCCGCCCAGCAGCGTCAGGAAGGTCGCCTCCCTGATCGGGGTCAGCCCGCCGAGGAAGCTCAGCGGGGCGCCCACGGCAACGATCACCGCTGCGCGCCGCCACGGGGTGAGGCCGGCACGCGCAAAGCGAAAACTGCCGCCTGCCACGACCACGATATTGCAGGCCAACGCCACCAATGGCAGCAGCCGGTAATCGAGCCCCGACAACGCCAGCAACGCCGCATAGGTCGATCCGCCGCCAAAACCGACGCTGGCATAGAGCAGCGCGGTGACCAGAAAGGCCAGCGCCAGCAGCGCCGGAACCGCTCCGATCATCACCGCTCTCGCCTAGGCCCCGCGCAAAGGGTCAGACAATCGCGCCTGCGCCCACCGCGCCGTGGCAATGCTTGTACTTGCTCCCGCTCCCGCACGGGCACGGCGCGTTGCGGCTGATGTCGAGGTTGGCGTAGGGGTTGTCGGGGTTCGCCCCGCCCGGACCGAAGGCCGCGCGCGGGCTGCCAGCCAGCGAGCCGAACAGCTCAGGGCGCAGTTCCGACCCGTCGCCATCGGCCGAATTGTCCATCCCCGTAAAGGGATCGATATGGCCGGTGAGGAAGTCGGGCAGATCGGGCAGCGCCTGCGGCTGCGGCTGTTCAAAGCGCAGTTCGGAGCGGAACAGGATCTTGGTCACTTCCTCGCGAAGGGTTTCCAGCATCGTTTCGAACAGGGCAAAGGCTTCCTGCTTGTATTCGTTGATCGGCTGCTTCTGGGCGATGCCCCGCATCCAGATCACCTGACGCAGCGCGTCCAGCGTGGCGAGGTGTTCCTTCCAGTGGTGATCGAGCTGGCGCAGCAGCACGTCCTTTTCGACGACGCGCCAGATCGCCGGATCGGAGGCAGCGATCTTTTCGTCCATCATGGCATCGGTCAGTTCGCGCAGGCGTTCCTCGATCAGTTCAGGTTCGACCTCGTCTTCCGCGAGCCAATCGTCGATCGGCGGGTTGAAGCCCAGCACTTCCTCGGCGCGGGCCTTCAGCCCGGCAACGTCCCACTGTTCGGGATAAGAACCCGGAGGGCAGGCGGTGCCGACGATGGCGTTGATCGTGTCGTGCCGCATATCCAGCACCACATCGTCCACGGCCTCGGAATCCATGATTTCGGAGCGCTGTTCATAGACCACCTTGCGCTGGTCGTTCATCACGTCATCATATTGCACGACCTGCTTGCGCATGTCGTAATTGCGCGCTTCGACCTTTTTCTGCGCGGTCTCGATCGCCTTGGACAGCCACTTGGAACCAATCGCCTCACCATCGGCGAGGTTGGAGTTCATCATCTTCGAAAACAGCGTGTCGGGGCCGAAGATGCGCAGCAGGTCGTCTTCAAGGCACAGGTAGAAGCGCGACAGGCCCGGATCGCCCTGACGGCCCGAACGGCCGCGCAGCTGGTTGTCGATGCGGCGGGATTCATGCCGTTCGGTGCCAAGCACGAACAGGCCACCTGCGGCCTTCACGCGTTCCTTTTCCGCAGCGACTTCAGCCTTGATCCGCGCCACGGCTTCATCGCGTTCGGGGCCATCCGGCATATCGCCGAGTTCATCGAGGATGCGGTATTCGATGTTGCCGCCCAGCTGGATGTCAGTCCCGCGGCCCGCCATGTTGGTGGCAATCGTCACCGCACCATAACGGCCCGCCTGCGCCACGATCCGGGCTTCCTGTTCGTGGAAGCGGGCATTGAGCACCGAGTGCGTCACGCCTTCCTTGTCGAGATATTCACTCAGCAGTTCGGACTTTTCGATCGACACCGTGCCAACCAGCACCGGCTGGCCGATCTGCTGCTTTTCCTTGATCGACTTGGCAATCGCGCCGAACTTGTCGGCGGTGTTCTTGTAGAACTCGTCTTCCTCGTCGATCCGGGCGACGGGCAGGTTGGTGGGAATTTCGACCACGCCCACCTTGTAGATGTCCCAGAATTCCGCCGCTTCGGTCGCGGCCGTCCCGGTCATGCCGGACAGCTTGGGATACATGCGAAAATAGTTCTGGAAGGTGATCGAGGCGAGCGTCTGGTTCTCCGGCTCGATCCGCACGCCTTCCTTGGCCTCAACCGCCTGATGCAGCCCGTTCGACCAGCGGCGGCCATCCATCATGCGACCGGTGAATTCGTCGATGATGATGACCTTGCCATCATTGACGATGTAATCGGTGTCGCGCTTGCGGGCGAAGTTGGCGACCAGCGCCTGATCGAGGTGGTGGACGACCTGCGTGTTTTCGACATCGAACAGGTTGTCGGTGGCTAGCAGCTCCTTTTCGATCAGCAGCTTTTCGACCTCTTCCATACCCTCTTCGGTCAGCTGGACGCGCTTCACCTTTTCATCGATGTCGAGCCATTCGAGCGGAATCTCGCGCGCGACCTGATCAAGCTGGACGTACAGTTCCGACTTGTCCTCGGTCGGGCCAGAGATGATCAGCGGGGTGCGCGCCTCGTCGATCAGGATCGAATCCACTTCGTCGACGATGGCAAAATTGAAGGGGCGCTGCGCCATCTGGGCGCGCTCGTGCTTCATGTTGTCGCGCAGGTAATCGAAGCCGAATTCATTGTTGGTGCCGTAGGTGATGTCGGCGTTGTAGGCATCGCGCTTGTACTCTTCCGGCATACCGGGGACGATCACGCCAACGGTCAGGCCCAGCCAGTTGTACAGCTTGCCCATCTCCGCCGCGTCGCGCCGGGCAAGGTAATCGTTGACCGTGACAACGTGGACGCCCTTGCCTTCAAGCGCATTGAGATACACGGCCAGCGTCGCCATCAGGGTCTTGCCCTCACCCGTGCGCATTTCCGCGATCTCGCCGCGGTGGAGCACGAGGCCGCCGATCAACTGCACATCGAAGTGCCGCATCCCGAACACGCGCACCGAAGCCTCGCGCACGGTGGCGAAAGCTTCGGGCAGGATATCGTCAAGGCTCGCCCCGCCATCAATCAATCCGCGCAGCTTGGCAGTCTGGCCCTGAAGCTCGGCATCGGTAAGCGCCTGGATTTGCGGCTCCAGCGCGTTGATCTGGTCTACGGTCTTGCGTGCCGACTTGATGTAACGGTCGTTCGAGGAACCGAACACCGACTTGAGAAGCGTATCGAACATGGGTGTAAACCTTTGATTCGGCGGCAGCCCGGCGAGCGGAGCGCGCAATCTGTTTGGGTGGGTTGCGCGCTGTCCTCATCAAGGATCGGCGCGCGGAAAAGCACGGGGAGAACGGTCACGCACTGCCTATTCGTAGGCGCGTTCGATCCCCATCAGCACCGGCAGGCGCAGCGATTGCGGCGTGGCCGGGCGGCTTGCAGGCGCTTCGATCTGGCGGCTTTCCTGCACGGTTGCAGGCACGGCTTGCACCGCCACATGCTCGGCAACCGCAGCCTCGTTTCCGGCGGCGGCAGCAATGCTCGACCCGCAAGCAAAGGCATCGACCAGCGACGCCTGCGCCGGGCTGCCAAACGCAGCAAGGCCGGAAAGCAGGGCCAGAAAGGCGAGAAAGTGCCGGGTCATCGTCGGCCCAGATAGGCATTTGTGCGCGTTTCGTCCACCTGATTTGCGGATTTACGCCGCCCTCTCCCCCGCTTAGAGGCTTGGCCCATGCAGACCACCCGCTCACCCCTCGCCCGCCCCTTCCCTGACATGCCTGCGATTGCGGGCGTCAGCTTGCGCGTCGCACGGGCGCGTTACAAGCAATGGGACCGCTGCGACCTGACCTTCGCCGAGCTGGCCGAAGGCACGGCGGCGGCGGGCGTGTTCACCCAAAGCGCCTGCGCTTCGTCAGAGGTGGAACTGGGGCGCGAGGCGGTGAAACAGGGCCGCGCACGGGCGCTGATCGTCAACGCGGGCAATTCCAACGCCTTCACCGGCTGGCGCGGGCGCGCGGCGGTGGACGCAATCCGCGCGCAGGTCTGTGCGGCGCTGGCCTGCGGCGTGGACGAGGTGTTCGTCTCCTCCACAGGCGTGATCGGCGTGCCGCTGCCCATCGACAAGGCCGAAGCCGGGATCGCCGCCGCGCTGCAGGCAGAGCCCTGCGGCTGGGAGGATGCAGCGAACGCGATCGGCACCACAGACACATTCCCCAAGGGCGCGGGCGCGAGCGCGATGATCGGCGATACCCGCGTGGAGCTCGCCGGGATCATCAAGGGCAGCGGCATGATTGCGCCCGACATGGCAACGATGCTCGGCTACATCTTTACCGATGCAGACGTCGCCCCGGCGTTCCTGCAAGAGGCGCTGGAGCGCGCCAATGCGGCGACCTTCAGCTGCATCACGGTGGATGGCGACACGTCAACCAGCGACACGGTGATGGCCTTCGCCACCGGCAAGGCGGGCAATGCCCGGATCGACAGCTGGGACAGCCCCGGCGCCGATGCCTTCGCCGCCGCGCTTGCCGATGTGTGTCGCAATCTGGCGCAGCTGGTGGTGCGCGACGGTGAAGGCGCGGTCAAGTTCATCACCATCCGCGTGTCCGGCGCGGCGAGCGATGCCAGCGCCCGCACCGTGGGCCTCAGCATTGCCAACTCACCGCTGGTGAAAACCGCGATTGCGGGCGAGGACGCGAATTGGGGCCGCGTGGTCATGGCGGTGGGCAAAGCGGGCGAGCCTGCGGACCGCGACCGGCTGTCGATCGCATTCGGCGGTGTCTGGGCCGCGCGCGATGGCCTGCCCGTAGATGACTATGACGAAGCGCCCGTCGCCGCGCATCTGAAGGGCGAGGACATCGACATTGCGGTTGATCTGGGCCTCGGGGATGGCCGCGCCACTGTGTGGACCTGCGATCTCACGCATGGCTACATCGCGATCAACGCGGACTATCGTTCGTGAGCCTCTCCGCCCTTGACGCCGAAATCCGCGACCTGATGCGCTTTGCCGCGCAGCGTTCGATGCTGCCGCGCTTCCGCAACCTTGCGGCAGGCGATGTCGAGATGAAGGGCGCGGATGATCCCGTCACCATTGTCGACCGCGAAATCGAGGCGTTCCTTACCGAAGCCCTGACGCGCCTAGCCCCCGGTGTTGCGGTGGTGGGCGAGGAAGCGGTGCACGCTGACAAAAGCGTGCTCGATCACCTGTCCGGCCAATGCTGGATCATCGACCCGCTGGATGGCACCGCGAACTTCGCGGAAGGCAAGGAGCCGTTCGGTATCATCATCGCGCTGGCTGACGCCGGAGAGACGGTGGCGGGGTGGATCTATGATCCCGTGAAAGATCGCTTCTGCCACGCCCGCGCCGGCGAAGGCGCCTTTATCAACGGCGAGCGGATCGCGGCGCGCACCACCGGCCAGACCCCGCCCGTCACCGCTGTCAGCCGCATCTTCCTTACCCCCGAACAATCGGCGATGGTCGACGCAAAACTCGCGCCCCACTACACTCTGGTCGACATTCCCCGCTGCGCGGCCGAGCAATATCCGCGCCTTGCGCTGGGCGAAAACGACATCTCCAGCTTCAAGCGCACGCTCGCATGGGATCATGCGGCAGGCGTGCTGTGGCTCAACGAGGCAGGCGGCAAGGCTGCACGGCTTGATGGCAGCGCCTACCGCGTGGACCAGCACGGGCGGGACGACACCATGAAGGGGCTTCTTGGCGCGTCCAGCCCGGCGATCTGGGATGCGTTTGTGGCGCGGTTGACGGGGTAGAGCTTACAGCTCGCTTTCGAGCCAGGCCTTCAGTTGTCCCTTGGGCGCTGCGCCGAGCTTCTGGGCGACTGCCTCGCCATTCTTGAACAACACCATCAGCGGGATCGACTGCACGCCGATCTGCGCGGCGATATCGGTGTTTTCCATGATATCGATTTTGGCGATCTTGACCTGGCCCGCCAGCTCCTCGCTGATTTCCTCCAGCGCGGGCGCGATCATCTTGCAGGGGCCGCACCAGTCCGCCCAGAAATCGACCAGCACGGGAATATCGCTGCCCAGCACATCGGCCTGAAAGCTGGCATCGGTGACGTTGACGGTGGCCATTATTCTATCTCCTTATCCCGGCGACCATAGAAGCGCACGGGCGTCCAATGCAATCTAGTGCGCAGGGCTTTTCACTCAATATCGGGGAGCGGCAAGGATTGCTGTCCGGTCTGCAACGCGTTCTTGTGCAAGGCTAGCGCATCCTGGGCGAGATCGAACAGCACCGGAGCATGGGTGTAAAGCACCCCTGCGCGCATATCGCGGCCCGGATAGATCGTTTGCAGTGCAGCAACATAGGCCGCCATCTGGCGCAGCGTTGCGAGCGGTATGTCGGCGGCGCTGGCGGGCGGGCGGCGGGTGGTCTTGAAATCGACCACGGTGATGCGATGCTCTTCGATCAGCAGCCGGTCTGCCGTGCCTGCCACCACCACGCCATCGACCGTGGCGGCCAACGGCACCTCCGCCAGCGCGCCGGGGGAGAATATCGGGGCAAAATCGGGGTGATCCAGAACCGCCAGCGCCGACGCCAGCATCTCGGCGCGCACCGGATCGGACAGATCGCCCGCCTGCCGCGCGAGCCAGCCTTGTGCAGCAGCCTCGCGATCCGCAACCGGCACATCGGGCAAACGTTCAAGCAGTGCGTGAATCAGGCTGCCGCGCCGCGCCGCATCGCGCATGGCATCGGACGGCAAGGGCGGTTCCGCACCACTGTCCTCGCCCGCTGATGATGGCGCAAGCGGGCGCGGCGGGCGCGGTTCGGGGCCGATGGGGGTGGTGGCCCAGCGCGGCAGATCAGGCACAGTGCCCTCACCCGCGGCAGCGTTGTCATCGGGCACCAGCGGCGCGGCGCGTTCACCCCATTCCTTGCGCCAGTGCCAGATCGGATCGGTCAACTCTTCGCCTTCGAACAGCGGCGCGAGGCGCGCATACCAGCTGTCTTCGTGGGGAACGCCCTTCTTCGCCTCGTTCTTATTGAGCGACCCGCCAATGAACAGCGCTTCTTCGGCGCGCGTCAGCGCGACGTAGAGCAGTCGCCAGTGTTCCTGAAGTGCCGCTGCCTTCTTTGCTTCCTCGGCCTCGACAATGCGGCCCCTTTTCTCGTCCTTGCTCAGCGGGGGAAGCGGTACCATCCGCTTGCGATCAGGCTTCAGGCCAAGCGGATCGTCCTCCAGCGCCAGATCGCCCGCATCGCCCGGCGCGCCGGTGGCATCGGCAAGGATCACGATCGGCGCCTGAAGGCCCTTGGAGCCATGCACCGTCATCACCCGCACCTGTCCGCTCCCGCCGTCGGAATCGCGCTTCAGATCGCCCGTCCCGGCATCGAACCAGGCGATGAACCCCGCAAGGCTGGGCCAGTGTTCGGCCTCATAAGCAAAGGCCGCGTTGATCAGCTCGTCGAGCGGATCGTTGGCCTCGCTCCCCAACCGTTCGAGCAGCCGGGCACGACCCTGCCACGGGCCGGTCAGCAGCCACGACACGAGCGCCTGCGGTGTCTGGTAATCGGCGCGGCGCAAAAGGTCGCGCAACCGCTCGGCGGTTTCAGCCACGAAGGGAGGCGCATCCGTGCGGCGCAGGTGATCCCACAGGCGTTGTTTCGGCGCGCGCGGGACATGGGCGAGGATATCGTCCTGGCTCCAGCCCATCAGTGGAGACGCCAGCAGGTTCGCAAGGCTGAGATCATCCTGCGGCTGCGCGGCAAAGCGCAAAGCCGCCAGCACATCCTTCACCGCTAGCGGCGCGCCCAGCCGCAGCCGGTCAACCCCCGCCACCGGCACGCCGCGCGCGTAAAGCTTGGCAACGATCTGGGCGGCGAGTTCCTTGCGCTGGCGCACCAGCACCATGATATCGCCCGCCTGCGCGAGGCGGCGCTGGCCCTTTTCCAGCACAAAGGGATCGGCTCCGCTCACCCAGCGTTGCACCTGATCGGCGATGCGTTCGGCGAGCAGCGTGTCATGCCGGGGCAGCCAGTCGCGGGTTTCACTGTCGTCACAGGCTTCCTCGTCATCGTCGGCATCGGCCTTCTCGGGCACCACCGGTGGCCAGAGCGTGACGAGACCGGCCCGCTGGGCGCCCACGTGCGGCGCAGGTTCGCGGTCAAGGCCGAAGGCGGGAAAACCCAGCAGCGCAATCATCCGGTTGACGAAGCCAAGCACGATGTCAGCCGTGCGGAAGGACTGGCCGAGGTCGAGATCCTGCCAGCCGGGCGCGCGGCGGTTCACCCGCCCGGCGCGGATGCCATCCTGCGCGGCGCGGATGCGGGCGTGGACACGGGCCTTGGCGCGGGCGAAGTTTTCGGGGCTGGTGCCCTGAAAGCCGAAGATCGCCTGCTTGTAATCGCCCACCGTGAAGATCGTGCGCAGCTTGTCCCCGCGCGCGCTCTCGCCCACGAAGAAATCATCAATCAGCGCCTCGACGATGTCCCACTGGCTCTGGTTGGTGTCCTGCGCCTCGTCGATCAGGATGTGGTCGAAGTGGCGGTCCAGCTTGTAGCGGATCCAGTCGGCAGCCTCGCTGTCGCCGAGCAGAGCAGCGGCCTTGCGGATCAGATCGCCGAAATCGAGCAGGCCTTCGCGGGCCTTGCGCTGCTCCCAGCGAACCGCAAAGGCGCGCCCGATTTCGAGCGCGGATGCCACGATCTCGGCGCAGGCGAGCAGAGCGCGGCGATCTTCGTATTCGCGCAGGGCCTCGGCGATGTCCTCCTGATGACGGGGAAAATCGGGGTCGTTCTTGGCCGCGCCATCCATCTTGCGCGGCTCACCATCGGCCTTGAGGATGGTCTTGCGGAACTGCGCTGCCGCATCCACCCGTGCGGGCAGATCCAGCGTCAGCCAATGCCGCAGAAACGCGGCTGCCTCCTGCCCCGTCTTGGCCTTCCAGCCATCGAGCGCGGGCAGTATCGCCATGATAAGATCGTCGGGAAACAGATCGGGATCGAGCGGCTGGCTGGCCCACGCCTCGTCCGCGTCCGCAGGCATCCCCAGCGTCTGGCGAACCCGCGCCGCCATCGGCGATTGCCAGCTGCCCGTCCCTTCCCACATGTCAGCCGCATCGGCGGCGCGCATCAGCCACTTGTGGAGCGCGGCGGGATCCTTGCGCATGGTGAACTGCTCGATCGCATCCAGCACCTGCACATCATGGGTGCGCTCTGCCTCCTCGACCAGATCGGTCAGCACCTCGCGGGCGAGCAGTTCGCGGCTGCGATCGTCCATCACCCGCGTGCCGGGCGCAAGGCCGGCTTCTTCGGGGAAATTGCCGATCAGGAACTGCGCGAAGGCGTGGATCGTGTCGATCCGAAGACCGCCGCCGGGGCAATCGAGCACGCTCGCAAACAGGCTGCGCGCGCGTTCCTGCGTGGCGGGATCGATATCCGCGCCGAGATAGCCAAGCTCCCTTGCCAGCGCGACGGCGGGCAGACGCACCCAGCGCGCCAGCACCGCGTTGATGCGGTTCGCCATCTCCGCCGCGCCCGCCTTGGTGAAGGTCAGGCACAGGATCTGCCCCGGCGTCACATCCTCGCGCAGCAGCAGCCGCAGCACGCGGGCAGAGAGCACCTGCGTCTTGCCCGTCCCGGCCGAGGCCGACAGCCAGACATTGTCCTCAGGCTCCGCCGCCTTGAGCTGGTTGTCCTGCAAGGGAAAGACGAGGCCGCCGCCACCGCTCATGGCTTGGCCTCCTGATCGGTGAGACGGATCGCCCATTCTTCCAGCCGCATCAGCTGGTCATACTCGTTGTAGCCCTTGTAGTCGGGATTCTCGCGCGCGATGAAAGGCTTGCTGCCCTTGATGAACAGACTGATGGCTTCAGACAGCTTTTCGGCATGGAAGGGCAGGTATTCGTCGGGCAGCAGTCCCGTGCGGGCATTGCCCTCCTTCATCGGGGTTTCGCGGTAGCCGAAGCCGTCCTCCTTCTTTGCCTTGCCGAGCGACCAGTAATCGAAGCGTGTCGCCGTGCCGGTGACGGTTTGACCAATCTTGTCATTGGCGAACCGCCCCTGTCCCGCGATAAGCCCGAGCAGGCCAAGTTGCAGCGCATAGCCCGCCGTCACCTGCTGCTTGGACGGAGGCGCGCCGGTCTTGTAATCGACGATCCCAAGGCTGCCGTCGGCCAGCCGGTCAATGCGGTCGGCGCGGCCCATCACCTTGACGCCGTCCACCACCATCTCTCCGTCAATCTCGCTCGCCAGCACCGTGCGGCCCGCGGCGGCGTCCTCGGCAATCCACTGCTCGAAACGCTCCATCGCGGCGATCAGACGCGGCTGCCACAGGGCGCGGAACAGAGGATGGACACGCTCCGCCGCGAAGCAGTCCGCCGCAAAGGGCGCCAGCGCGAGGCCGGGCTGCGTGACCTTCGCCTTGTGCCACTTTTCGAGAATCCTGTGCACCAGCGTCCCGCGCAGCGCCGGATCGCTGAAGGGATCGGCGGCAAGCGGTTGCATCTGCCTGAGGTCAAGGATCGCCAGCGCATAAAACTGGTACGGATCGCCAAGCAGCCGGTCGAGCGCGGTGACCTTGATCGGCACATTGCGCTTGTCAGGCGCGGGATCGGGCGCGGGGCGCGGATATTCGGGCGCTGGCGGGCGCAAGCGGTCGAGGTGCGGGAGTAGCGCGGGAATCGCTGTCTCGCGGTGGTCCTTGCCCAGATCATCGCCCAGCAACGCCTCGACCCGCAGCAGAAACCGCGAAGGCAGCGTCGGCCCCTCGGCATCGCGCAAGCTCCGGCTGAGAACAACCTCGGGCGCGCCCATCGCGCCCGCCAGGTCATGTGCGGCCAAGCCGATCCGGAACTCCGCCCCCGGCACGCCGAGCGCGCGCAGGATCGCAGGGGCCAGCAGCGCGTCAGCCCCCGGCGGCTGCGGCCAGCTGCCTTCGTTCAAGCCGCCGCAGATCACCAGATCGGCCCGCGCCATGCGCGCTTCGAGCAAGCCGTAGATCGCGACACGCGGGTGCCCGCCATAGCCGGGGCGCACCGCCACTGTATCCATCGCATCCCGCAAGGCTCCGGCCAGATCGGCGGTTTCGATGACCGTGCCCGCTGCCTCCGCAGAATCGCGCAGGTCGGCGATCATGGAGCCCAGCGCCCGCCCATCCTCGCGCTCCCACACGGCGGTGCGGGCCAGCGCCTCGGCCACCTCGCCCAGCAGACGCAGGGCTTCGGCGAGCGCAACCTGTGGCGGCCAGTCGGCGAGCGGGGCAATCAGCGCCTCGGCCGAAGCCCACCATTCGGCAACACCGGCCTTGCCAGCGGCCTTGCGCAGGGGTTCCATCCCCGGTGCAGGCGCGGGCCCGCGCAACTGGCGGTCGAAGGCACGCAGGCCCGCCAGCCAGTCACGCCGCGCCTCCCCGTCCCAGCCATGCACCAGCGGATGGCCGAAAGCGGCGACCAGATTGGCCGGGTCAGGCCCGTTCGCAACAATCTCCGCCAACAGACCGATCAGCCGCCCCGCCGGGGTCAGCGACAGGGGCCGGCCGGCGGTATCGTCTGCGGTGATGTTCCAGCGTTCCAGATGCTGGCCGACGCGGCGCGCCAGCCCCCGGTCAGCGGTGACGACCGCGATCCGCTTTTCCGGCTGCTCCAGCGCCTCACGCACCAGCAGCGCGATAGCCTGCGCTTCTTCCTCGATGGTGGCGCTTGTCATCAGACGCACGCCTGCCAGCCGCCGCCGGTCCGCATCGAGCCCGATCCATGCGCGGCTCGCCTGCGGGGGCAGGAAAAGCGAGGATATCGCCCGGCTGCGCGCAGGTTCAGCCGCCGCAATCCCGCGCCGGTGCCACGGCTGCACCTCGGCGCGGTTCACGCCCATGCGGTTCAGCAGCAGCTTGAGGTGATATTGCGGATGGCTGAGCGCATCGCCGCTGGCGAACACCGGCCCGCCGGGTTCGTCCGACGCGCCCGCCAGACCCAGTTCTGCCCAGGCCGCATCGTCCATCGCCAGATCGAGGTCTGGCAGCACCACTGCGCCCTCGGGCAGTTCGGCGACCACCTTCAGCAACCGCGCCAGCGCGGGCGAGGCGCTGGTCACCCCGGCGGCCACAATCGGGTGCGGCGGCGGGGCATCCCGCCAACGGCGTGCGGCGCGGTCAAACAGCAGGTTGCGCCGGGTTGCGGCATCGACCTCGCCGCGTGCGGCCAGCTCTGCCAGCCAGCGCGTATTGACCCGCGCAAACAGGCGAATGGCGCGCTTCCAGTGATCGGCCAGATTGCCAAGCTGGTCGAGCACATCGTCCGCCATCAGATCGGCGGGGGCCTTTTCCTCGACCAGCAGCCGGTCCATCGTCCGCGCTATCTCGCGTGCAAGGTTCAGCCGCGAACGGCCCGGCAAGGCTTCCATGCCCTCTGCCTCGCGTTCCTCGGCAATCAGGCGGTCCAGCGTCAGCCAGCGCGCCACCGGATCGCTGGCCGGAGGAATATCCGCCGCCCCCAGCGGATCGAGCGCCGCGCCAAGCTTTTCGTCCAGATCGAGATCGCCCACCGCAATCATCCGTGGCATCAGCAGCCCGCCCTCACCGCTCGCGCCGGCGTGGCGGATAAAGGCTTCGGACAGCGTGCGCGCCGCACGGCTTGATGGCACCAGCAGGGTGAGGCGTGCGAGGCCGACACCCGGCTCCCGGTAACGCGGCACCAGCCCTGCAACCAGCGCATCGGCAAACCCGCGGTGCGCGGCGATGGAATAGACCAGCGGGCCGGGTTTGCGCGGCTCAGCCACCCAGCAGCGCCTCCTCGGTCGGGCGGATCATCTGCGGCGTGCCGACTTCAAACCACAGGCCGGTGAAGCTGATGCCGTAAAGCCGCCCTTCTGCCATCGCCCGGTTCCAGAGGATGTTGGTCGAGAACGGCCCTTCCGGCGCATCGCGCATCAGCCGGTGACTGACCAGCTGGATACCGGTGTAGATGAAGGGCGCAATCCGCCCGTCGCGGCGGCGCGAAAGGCGGCCCAGCGGGTCCATGTGGAAATCGCCCGGCCCGTTGAAATTGCAGGCGCGGGCGTGCGGTACAACCAGCAGCAGCGCGTCCATCGTATCCGGGTTCCAGCGCCGCGAAAGGTCGTGAAACGCGCTTTTCGGCCCATCGAGCCAGATGTTGTCGGCGTTCAACGCAAAGAATGGATCGGGCAGTTGCGGCAGCGCGCGCGCCATCCCGCCGCCGGTTTCCAGCAGCAAGGCGCGTTCATCTGACACCGTCACCTGCGGCGACTTGCGGGCCAGCACATGGGCTTCCAGCGCGTCCGCAAGATAATGAACATTGACCACCGCCTTGGTGATGCCCGCATCGGCGAGGCGGTCCAGCGCATGGTCGATCAGCGCCTTGCCCGCGACGCGGACCAGCGGCTTGGGCTGGCTGGCGGTCAGCGGCCGCATCCGCTTGCCCAGCCCCGCCGCAAGGATCATCGCCGTGTGGGAAGCGAGCTTGGTCACGCCGCGAAGGCCCCGTTTGCGGCGCGCAAGGCCACCGGAATATTCGTATCGAACCAGCGCGCCACGGGGGCAAGTGCCGGGTGCGCCAGATCGCGTTCAAGCGCCGCCCAGACACGCGGGATCATGCCGAGATATTTGGGCTTGCCATCGCGCACATTGAGCCGTGTGAAGATGCCGACGATCTTGGCATTCCGCTGTGCGCCGAGGCGGGCATAATCGGCATGGAAATCGTCCCCGCTTATCGCCGCCGCCGCGCTGTAATGGGCCAGCATGGCTGCTTCCAATTCCTCGGAGACATCGCGGCGCGCGTCCTGCAGCAAGGACACCAGATCATAGGCCGGGTGCCCCACCAGCGCGTCCTGAAAGTCGATCAGGCCCTGCGGCGCGGTGGCCTTGCCGCCCAGCAGCATGATGTTTTCGGCATGGTAATCGCGCAAAACGGTGACGCCGGGGTTCTGGCGGGCGAGCAGCGGCGCGAGGGCTTCCTCCCACGCCGCAGCATAGCCTTCGGCGTCCACTTCCAGACCCTGCGCCGGGCAATACCATTCGGTCAGCAGCGCCGCCTCGCGGGCATAAACCGCCATATCGTAAGCGGGAAACGGCCCCGGCAGCAGGCGGTGGAGCGCGGCCAGCGCCTCAACCGCGGCCTCATAAGCGGCGCGTTCGTCCGCTGCGTGCAGATCGAGCCAGTCACGCATCCGGTCATTGCCGAAATCCTCGGTCAGCACCCAGCCTGCGCCCGCGTCCTCGGCCAGAATCGCAGGTGCGCGCATCCCGTGCGCGTTCAACCAATGGGCCACATGAAGGAACGGAGCGGGGTCTTCGTGCGGCGGGGGCGCGTGCATCAGCATCGCGGTTTGCTCATCCCGCGTCAGCCGGAAGTAACGCCGGAACGAGGCATCGCCGGGTAGCGGTTCGACTGCGGCGCCCGTCCATCCGGCGTGGGCAACAAATTCGGCAAGACCTTCGGGAAGCGCGCTCATGGCATCCGCCCTACCCAATCCGCCCCGCCCCGGGCAATCGCAATCCGTCCGCCTTCCCCGCTTTCTCCTTGCGGTTCGAGCGTGATCGACAAACACCCCGGCTCGTGCCCGAACCCGCCCGCATGATCGGGCCATTCGGCAAGCAGCACCGCGCCCTCGCGGTAATCATCAAGCCCGATTTCGGCGAGTTCGGAAGGGTCTTTCAGTCGATAGAAATCAGCATGGACGACTGGAACCCGCATCGCAGGCGAATCGTAAGTTTCGATGATGGTAAAAGTCGGCGATGGCACCTCGCCTTCGTGCCCCAAGGCGGCAAGGATGGAGCGCGCCAGCGTGGTCTTGCCGGCCCCCAGCCCGCCGGTCAGCGCCACCACATCGCCTGCCCGCAGCCGCTCTGCGATAGCGGCGCCATAGGCCGCCATTGACGGCAGGTCGGGGAGGCTAGCCCGGCTCTCGGTCACGGCAGGCGTATCGTTGCGGTGGTGCCCGCACCCTTGCGGCTGGTGATTTCCAGCGTCCCGTCATGGGCGGCGATCAACTGCCGGGCGAGCGGAATGCCCAGCCCGGTGCGGCGTTCCGGCGCGGCCCCCGCGGCCTTGATACCGCCCTGTGCCCGCGCCAGTTCCTTGGAGGTCATGCCCCGGCCATTATCGCCAATGACGATCTCGACCGTCCAGGCACCGCCATCGCCAGACCCTTCCGCTGCCTTCCTGATCTCGATCACGATGCGGCCGCCGTCTGGCGTTCCGGCGATGGCATTGTCGAGAAGATTGCCCACCGCCCGGCCCAATTGCCGCGGATCGGCGGCGATCACGCGCCCGCGCCGCCCCTTCAGATCAAGGCTCAGCCCTGCAGCGATAATCGCCTGTTCCCGCTCGCGCACCAGCGTGGTGAGGAAATCGAGCACATCAAGCCGTTCCTTGCGGATCGGCAGCAGCCCGGCCTCGCTCTGGGACAGGTCGAGCACGTTTTCGACCTGTTCGGTCAAGCGTTCGACCGCGCTCAGGATCGCGTCGACATATTCGCCGGCCGCCTCGGCATCCGCCGCTGCCCCCGATTTCAGCAGTTCGGCATAGCCGCCAATTGTGGTGAGCGGCGTCCGGAATTCATAGGACATATTGGCGAGGAACTTGGCCTTGACCGCGTCGGCCTCTTCCAGCGCCTCGGCCCGCTCACGCAGGGCCTGTTCGGCCTTTTGCGAAGCGGTGATGTCGAGCACCGTCAGCAGCCCGTTGCCGTCTGGCAGCGGGATGCCCGCAAAGCGCAAGGTGCGTCCGTCCGCCAGATCGACCTGCCCGCCCTTTTCGCGCCGGTCGAGCGTGGCGGCGCGCACCGCCGCGCCGATCAGCCCTGCCTCTTGCGGGTTCACCAGATTGCGCCCGATTGCACCCAGCAGTTCATCGGCGCTGGGGTGCCGGTCAAGCAGTTCGGGCGAAAGCCCCCAGGTGCCGGCAAAGCTGCGGTTCCACAGCTGCACCGAACCATCGGGCGCGAAGATCGCCAAGGCTTCGAACAGACTGTCGAGCGTTGCTGTGCGGGTCCGCAGCAGGGTGTCGCGGACAGCGGAAAGCGCGAGGCTTTCGGTGCGGTCCTCGGTGATGAGCACAAGCCCGCCGTCAGGCATCGGCTGGGCCACCACACGCAGATGGGTGCCACCGGGCAGTGGCCATGCCTCCTCGATCGAATCCTGCATCCCGAACCAGCCGGTGCGTTCGCGCCGCCATTCGGGAAAGTCGCGCACTTCGGGCGTGCGCCCGCGTTCACGCCCTTCGGCGAGGAAGCGTTCGAACGGCGTATGCGCCTCGATCGCCTCGTCGGTGAGGCTGAACAGGCGGCGGAACGGGCGGTTGGCGAAGGTCAAACGCTCGTCGGCATCAAACAGCGCGACGCCGACCGAAAGCTGATCAAGCAGCGCACGCTGCGCATCGCGGAAGGCGCGGAATTCGCGGGCGACCTGCTGCTGTTCCTCGATGTCGATGGCATAGCCCGCGACCCCTTCGAGCCCCAGTGGCAGATCGCTGACCCGCAGCGTGCGCCGCGCACCGTGAATGGTGGCAGCGACAATGCGTTCGGACTTTTGCTGGCTGAGCAGGGTCGCGCCCGCGATATCGCCGGGGGAGCGGCCGTCCTCGGGCTCAAGCAGTTCGATCTGGCCCTGCACCACTTCGGCCGCTGCGGTCGCCCCCACGGCATCGACATAGGCCTGATTGACGAGCTGCAAGGTAAGGTCGCTGCCGCGAAACCACATCGGCATGGGAGCCGCTTCGATCAGGCCCACCAAAGCAGCAAAATCGCCCGTGGCCCGCGCAGCAGCAGCGCGCAGGCGGGCCATCTCGGCGTGGCTTTCGGTAAAGTCGAACACCCACACCAGCGCCGCACCGCCCGGCGAAACCTGTGGATCGGCGAGCGTCCCATAAAGTGCAAGGCTGCGTTGCGAGTTGGGCAGATTGATCGCCATGCGGAACGGCGCGGCGCTTTTCTGGGTGGCCTGAATTCTGGTCCAAAGCTGATCGACCTGCGCCTGCGCCAGCCCGCCGCCCTTGGCCTTGCCCGCAGGTGCGGCCAGTTCCGACAGGTATTTGGGCATGGCGGTAAGGCCAAGCATCCGCGCCAGCTTGTCGGGCGCCTCGATCCGCCCATCGACCCGCACCAGCAGCGGCATCGCGGGCGCCACATCAAGCAGCGTCTGCATCCGCTTCAAACTGGTGCGCATCGCCTTTGCGCGTTTGACGCTGCGATTGGCGCGCAGCACCACCATCGCCGCCCCCACCGCCCAGGCGGCGAGCACAAGCGCAATCAGCACCAGTGAAAGAGGCGAGACGTCCATTGCCTAACCGCTATGCGTGTGCGCGCAGGCTTGCAACGGGGGAAGCGTCCGCCCGCTCACCGCCCCGCGATAATTCGGGGGAGAGCGGGCGGATTGCGTGGCTTAGTAGCGGTAGTGGTCCGGCTTGAACGGGCCAGCCTGCGGCACGCCGATGTAGCTGGCCTGCTTGCCCGAAAGCTGGGTCAGCTTCACGCCCAGCTTTTCCAGATGCAGCGCGGCAACCTTTTCATCGAGGTGCTTGGGCAGGACGTAGACGTCGTTCTCGTATTCGTCGGCCTTGGTGAAGAGTTCGATCTGGGCGAGCGTCTGGTTGGTGAAGCTCGCGCTCATCACGAAGCTCGGGTGGCCGGTGGCGCAGCCGAGGTTCACCAGACGGCCCTTGGCGAGGATGATGATCGACTTGCCATCGGGGAAGGTCACGATGTCGGTACCTTCCTTGATTTCCTTCCAGTTGTAGTTGGAAAGGGCCGAAATCTGGATCTCGCTGTCGAAGTGGCCGATGTTGCACACGATCGCCATCGGCTTCATGTTCATCATGTGATCGGCGGTGATGACGTCTTCGTTGCCGGTCGCGGTCACGAAGATGTCGGCGCGCTTCACGGCGTCTTCCATGGTGACGACTTCAAAGCCATCCATCGCTGCCTGAAGCGCGCAGATGGGGTCGATTTCGGTGACCATCACGCGGGCACCGCCATCGCGCAAGCTGGCTGCCGAACCCTTGCCGACATCGCCGTAACCCGCGACGCAGGCGACCTTGCCGGCCAGCATCACGTCCGTGGCGCGGCGGATCGCGTCGACCAGCGATTCCTTGCAGCCGTAGAGGTTGTCGAACTTCGACTTGGTGACCGAATCGTTCACGTTGATCGCCGGGAAGGGAAGCTTGCCCTGCTTGGCGATCTGGTAGAGGCGCATCACGCCCGTGGTGGTTTCTTCCGAGACGCCCTTGATCGCCTTCACCGTCTTGGTGAGGTAGCCCGGACGCGCGGCAACAAAGGCCTTCAGCGCGCGCTGGAATTCGATTTCCTCGGCGTTGGTCGGCTCGCCCATTTCCTCGCCCGCTTCGATGCGCGCGCCCCACAGCGCGAACATGGTGGCATCACCGCCATCATCAAGGATCATGTTGCAGGTCAGATCAGGGTTTTCGTCGGTCGCCCAATCAAAGATGCGGCCCACGTAATCCCAGTATT
The DNA here is from genome assembly GCA_003724185.1 of Porphyrobacter sp. IPPAS B-1204. GTDB lineage: Bacteria > Pseudomonadota > Alphaproteobacteria > Sphingomonadales > Sphingomonadaceae > Erythrobacter. The sequence continues at coordinate 103,576 of RHGM01000004.1, read as the reverse complement.
CGCCCAGCGTCTCGCCCTTGATCGCGAACACCGGAATGCCCTGCGCAGCGATCGCAGCAGCGGCGTGGTCCTGCGTGGAGAAGATGTTGCAGGTCGCCCAGCGCACTTCCGCGCCCAGGGCCACAAGCGTTTCGATCAGCACCGCGGTCTGGATCGTCATATGCAAGCTACCGGTAATGCGCGCACCCTTAAGCGGCTGCGACGCGCCGTATTCTTCGCGCAGTGCCATCAGGCCGGGCATTTCAGTCTCGGCGATCATGATCTCGTCGCGGCCGAACTGGGCAAGCGCGATGTCCTTGATCACATATTCTTGGGTCGGGGCGGCAGCGAGGGTGGCCATTGTCGTATCTCCTAAGCGCAGACCGGCACCCGCGATTGCGAGGGTCTGCTTATGCGCCTAGCCCCCTAGCGAGCCGAGCGCGAAAGGGCAAATATAAACTTATCTTTATATGTCTATTTGTTGCCCCTCCCCGCCACGCACGATAGAGAGCGCCCCCTACCCCCAAGAGAGGAACCACTCACCATGACGATTTCCGTTGGCGACAAGATCCCCGAAGTAACCCTGGTCAAGGCCACCGCAGAAGGCCCGCAGGCGGTCAAGTCGAGCGATTATTTCGCAGGCAAGCGCATTGCGCTGTTCTCGGTCCCCGGAGCCTTCACCCCGACCTGCTCGGCCAAGCATCTGCCGGGCTTCGTGGAGAAAGCCGGCGACCTCAAGGCCAAGGGCGTTGACGAGATCGTTGGCACCGCCGTCAATGATGCCTTCGTGATGGGTGCCTGGAACAAGGCTGCCGGCAGCGATGACATCACCATGCTGGCGGACGGCAACGCCGAATTCGTCGAAGCGATCGGCCTTACGATGGACGGATCGGGCTTCGGCATGGGGAAGCGCGGGCAGCGTTTTTCGATGGTCATCAATGATGGCGTGGTCGAACAGCTCAATGTCGAAGAGCCGGGCGATTTCAAGGTGTCGAGCGCCGACCACATGCTCGGCCAGCTTTAAGACCGGACGAAAAATGGCGAAAGGGGCGCTTCCCGGATCGGGGAGCGCCCCTTTTTCGTCTCACGTCAGCGGCGGCGCGCCATAGGCCACCCACAAGGCAAAGCCTGCCGCCAGCGCAACGGCCAGCAGCCCCCGGCCCAACGGCATTGGCCCAATCCCGGTCACACCTGCCATCGGCGGGCGATCACCGCCCACCATCGGGCTGAGCAGATCATCGCCCCTGACGGCATAAAACGTGATCGCAGCCAGATGCAGGCCAATCAGCCCAGCGATCACCCAGAAAAACGTCTCGTGAAGGTCGGTGATTGTATCGGCGGTCATCACGCCGACCAGCGGGTTGAGCGGCCCGGTCATTCCGTCATAGGGATCGCCCGCGAACAGCCCCATGCTGACCTGCAACAGCATCGCGCCAAGCAGCACCATCGTGCTCCAACCGCCCACCGGCGAATGGCCGATGGTGTGCCCTTCGGTGCCGCCGCGCAGATAGGCGATCACCTCACCCGGCCCCTTCACAAAGCTTGAAAATCGCGCCGTCTCAGGCCCAAGGAAACCCCACAGCAACCGGAACACCAGCAGGCCCAGCAGCACCAGTCCGATCTGGCGGTGCAAGGCCCACTTGGAATTCTCCGCCGTCCACCACATCGCCGGGATCAGCAGCGGAAAGCTCCAATGCGTGATCCTGATCAGCGGATCCCAGACTATCACATCGCGCAAGCCTGCGGCGGGCGCGGCAGCTGGCTCGGTCATGGCAGGCTACTTCTTGTCGTCGAGCCGGAACTGGTCGTGGCAGCCCTTGCACGCGCCGCCCATCGCCAAAGCCTGCGCACCAGTGGCGGCCTTGTCGCCGCCGCCTGCGACGGTCATCAGCTTGGCGCTTTCGTCGATCAGCTTCTGGCCGGCGGCCGTGAATTCCTCGGGCTTTTGCCAGATCGACGGCAGAGCTTCGGTGTCATAACCATCATCGACACTGGTGCCTGCGGGGAAATGGGTTTCGATCAGTTTTGCCCGGGTGTTGATGTCCGTGGCCTTGGCGGCAATCAGGGCGAAATCGGGGGCATCCTTTTCCAGCTCGCCGCGCACAGCCTTGAACGCATCGCCGATGCCTTCGAAATTGTCGTGCCGTTCCTTGAGCACGGGCGGCACTTCGCCTGCCGGCGCGGCATCACCGCTGGCGGCAGTGTCCGAGGCGCCTTCGCCCGAACAGGCGGCGAGCGCGCTGGCAAGAGCAGCAGCAACAAACAGACGAGAGGCAGAGGTGCGCAGCATCGGGAAACTCCTTCGAAAGGCCATCAGGCTGATCCCGCAAGCAAGCTATGCCGCTTTGCCGCTAACGGCAAACACGAAAAAGGGCGCCCCGTACAGGAGCGCCCCTTGTCTCTGCAATCCTGAGGCTGGATCAGCCGCCGAGGCTGTTGTTCTGCGCGCTTTCGGCTTCGGCGAGGATGGCGCTGCGATCCTGCTCGACCAGCGCCAGCATGGCGGTGCGGAAACGGTCGCTGCGGCTGTCGACCAGCTTGTCGATCGCCTTGGCGCTTGTTTCGCACCAGCCCGGACGCGTTCCGCTGGCCACATCTTCGGTGGTCAGCGAGCGCTGCGAACGCAGGCTTTCGCCCACCATCGCAACTCGTTCGACATTGAGCGAGGCAGTCCAGTTGCAGCGCAGCGTGCTGGGACGACCTGCGACCCCGGCCGAGCCGACTTGCGTGGTTTCGATGGTGACCGAGCCCTTGTAATCTGCCGCAATCGGGCCGTCTTCGTGATCGATCATGACCTCATGTTCGAGCGCGAGAGCGGGCGTCGCAAGGGCGGCACCCAGCATCCCGGCAAGGACGAACTTCTTCATCGTAGCTTCTCCTGCATGATCCCGGCCGTTGGGGCCGTTGACCTGTCTGGTCTACCAGCACGACACGCAAAAACCAAGCGCAGATGATGCTGAATTAACACATGCAAGCAAAAAATGTCTCAGTAAGAAGATTTGCAGATATCAAGGGTCAATACCCCATCAGGCTCATCACTTCCTTGCGGCTGCTGTCATTGTCGAGGAAACAGCCCAGAATCCGGCTGGTGATCATCCCGACCCCCGGCGTCTTCACACCGCGCCCCGTCATGCAGCCGTGCTGCGCTTCGATCACCACGGCCACGCCATGCGGTTCGAGATTGTCCCAGATGCACTGGGCAACTTCCGCCGTAAGCCGCTCCTGGATCTGCAAGCGCTGGGCATAGCCGTGCAGCACGCGCGCCAGCTTGGAGATGCCCACTACCTTCTTGTTCGGCAGATAGGCAATCGCCGCCTTGCCGATGATCGGGGCCATGTGATGTTCGCAATGCGACTGGAACGGAATATCCTTGAGCAGCACGATCTCGTCATAGCCGCCCACTTCCTCGAAGATGCGGCTGAGGTGAATCGCGGGATCTTCCTTGTACCCTTCGCAGTATTCCAGCCACGCGCGCCCTACGCGCTTGGGCGTATCGCGCAAGCCCTCACGCTCCGGATCGTCACCTGCCCACTGGATCAAGGTGCGAATCGCGTCCTGGACATGCTGGGGCACTTCGGGCTTGCCGAGGGGGTTCTCAGGATCGAATTCGTCGTCGTGATCGTGGGCCGAGATGTAATTCATGGTCTGTCGTCTTTCTTTACTCATTGGCCCGGTCGGAGCCCCCTCACCTGTCGATCCCGAGTGACGTCAACCCGCAAGCATCCAAGGCGTTCCAGCATAATCCTGCCATTGCGTCCCGCGCCTGCCGTCTCCATCTTGATGGATGTAGTTGCACATACGCGCAATTCACCCCCTCGGGATGCGGAAAAGGGCAGCAATTTTGTACGAACCGAGCACAGCCGACTTCGAAGCCGCCGCTCATGCCGTGCTGGCGCGCCTGCCCGATGCCTTCCGCCGCGAGCTGGCTGGTGTGGTCTTGCGGATCGAGGAATTTGCCACGGCCGAGCAGCTCGATGCCGTCGGCATCGCTGACAGGTGGGAGCTGACCGGCCTGTATGAAGGCGTCGCTCTCACCGAACGATCGCAGTGGGACAGCGACGGGCTGCCGCCGGTTATCACCCTGTTCCGCCAGCCCCTGCTGGCCGAGATGGAGGAAACCGGCGTCACCTTTGACGCGCTGATTCGCCACGTCGTGATCCATGAGGCAGGGCACCATTTCGGCCTGTCGGATGACGACATGCACGCGCTTGAGGACAGCGCTGGAGATTGATCTTTGCCCCAGAACCAAAACAGCCCGCCCCTTTTGCAAGGAGCGGGCTGTTTTGGCGCACCCGGAACGATTCGAACGTCCGACCCTCAGATTCGTAGTCTGATGCTCTATCCAGCTGAGCTACGGGTGCGCGCTGAGGGGCGCCAGATAGGGGGGTCGTCCGGGCTTGGCAAGCGTCTTTTGCCTGAAGTCAGACATTTTGGAACAGCTGGCGGGCCAGCACGATGTCCAGCGGGGGTTTGGGCAAGGCCAGCACCTCCGCCGGAGTGAACCAGTCCACTGCCCCGCCCTCCAGCGGGCGCGCCTCGCCCTGCCAGTCGTGCAATCTGTAAAGCAGAAGAACAATCGCGCGCTCACCGCCATCAGCCGCGCTTTCAGCAAACCCGGCGGGTACACAGGCATCGCTGGACACAGTTATGCCCAGCTCCTCTGCAAGTTCACGGCACAAGGAAAATGCTGGCATTTCATCCGCTTCGACCTTTCCGCCGGGAAACTCCCACAAGCCTGCATGGTGCTTGCCTGGCGGCCTGCGGTGCATCAGCCACAGCCCATCTGCACGTTGCAGGGCACCTGCGGCCACCAGCATCTTCACATGTGCCATGTCGGATTTCTTTCCATCTATGCGCGCCGCTTCAACCTTTTGTTAACGCGATCCCCCGATTTTAGGGGAGGTCAAGCCGCAGGAAACAGGGGGTTCAGGCATGTTGTCGACATTCATGAAGAAGCTTGTCGATGACACGTCGGGTGCCACTGCAGTTGAATACGGCCTGATCGCTGCTCTTATCGTAGTGGCCATGATCGCGGCTTTGAGCGGTGTTGCGGACTCCACGATCCTCATGTGGGAAAACGTTGAGAACCGCAGCACGACCGCAATAACCGCATAAATCACGTATCGTTACGCATTAGGAATTTCTCAATACGTATCGCCTAACAATTCCAATGCCCGCCGCTGACCAGCTGGGCTTGGGTACCGAAGACCAGAACAGGAGACTACACATGACCTTTTTCAAGAACCTCGTCCGTGACGAACAGGGCGCCACCGCCATCGAATACGGCCTGATCGCTGCTCTCATCGCGGTTGCCGCGATCACCGCGATGTCGGCGCTGGGCACGACCCTGTCGGGCACCTTCCAGAACGTCGACACCAAGATGAAGCCGGGCGTGACCGCCTAATTCATCCCGTCGCAAGACGAAAAAAGGAAACGGCGGGGAGAAATCCCCGCCGTTTTTCTTTGTGCAAAACACAATGGCGGGTTCGCATCGAAGAACTTCGCCATTTCGTAGAATTACCAGGCTGATTTCGCTGGAATTATTAAGTCTTCTTCAACTTACGGCGACTATCCTCCGACCGGTCCATCACTGACCAGGTGGACTTGGGTACCGAAGACCAAACAGGAGACCGACCATGACCTTTTTCAAGAATCTCGCCCGTGACGAACAGGGCGCCACTGCCATCGAATACGGCCTGATCGCCGCCCTCATCGCGGTTGCCGCGATCACCGCCATGACGGCGCTGGGCACGACCCTTTCGGGCACCTTCAACAACGTCAACACCAAGATGAAGCCGGGCGTGACCGCCTAATTCATCCCGTCGCAAGACGAAAAAGAAACGGCGGGGAGAAATCCCCGCCGTTTTTCGTTTGCATCCGGTGCGCGCCTTTTCAGCGTCCGCGCACGACCAGTTTGACCTTCTGCCCCGGCGTGACAGTGTCGCCGCTGCCCAACGCATTGAGCACGCGGAAGCGATCTTCCTGCGCGCTGGGATAGGCCATCCGCCGAGCGAGGCTCGCCACCGTATCGCCGCGGGCCACGGTCACCACCTGAAGCTTTTTCGGCACGATGCTGGCCGCTTCAGTCTGGGTGATTCGCCGCATCGACTGGAACATCGCGTTGAAAGTGCCCGCCCGTCCGGCAGGCGCAATCGCTGTGAAGTGATAGGCCCGGTCGCGCGCGAATTCGTAGGCGAACACCACGACATCGACCTGGGATTGGCCATTATTCACCCGTGCCGTGCCATAAACCGCTGGCAGGCCGTTGACCGTGGTGCGCTGCATTTCTGCCGGTGCCAGCGTGCTGTTCTGCCCGCCAAGCGCCGTGAACTGCTGGCGCACATAGGTTTCAAGGTTGCCGTTATAGGGCGCAAACTTCATCTGCGCCTGCCCGCCCTGCCCCTGAATGCTGACCGCGCTGGTGCCGTTGACCATGTAGAAGCCCTGCGGCGCGGTAAAAGCGAGGCGCAATTCGGGGTGGATGAAGGTGCTGCCCTCGATCATGCCCTGTGCCGGATCGTCACCATACAACAGCCCGTCGATCCGGGTGAGGAAGGTGTCGCGATTCGTGACGCCGGTGCCGGCTCCCGCGGCTCCTGCCTTGGCGAGCGCGCTTTGCACGCGGCTGGCCGGGTCCGGGTGAGTCGATGCCCATTCGGGCACACTGGCGTTGCGCCCGGCGATACGCGCATCAAGACTGTTCTGCGCAGCAAGGCTGGCCAGCACGGTTCCCATCGCCCTACGATCATAGCCCGCCCGGCCGAGATACTGGATGCCCAGATCATCCGCTTCCAGTTCCTGCGAGCGCGAGAACTTCAGCGTCAAAAGCTGCGAGCCTTCCATGAAGGTGCGTGACAAGGTCTGACCCAACCCCGAATCGCCCAGCAGGATCGACGAGCCGATCGCCCCGAGCAACCCGAAGATCGAGTTCTTCTGCGCCGCCTGCTGCCGCCGCTGGCTGTGGCGTGCGGCAACGTGACCGACTTCATGCCCAAGCACGCCGGCCAGCTCCGCCTCGTTGTTCATCAGAGTGACCAGCTGGCGGGTGGTGTAGATATAGCCGCCCGGGACCGCGAAGGCATTGTGCACCGGCGAATTCAGCAGGCTGACGGTGAAGCTTTCCCGTGCATTACCGAGGCCCGATTGCACCGCGATGTTCTTGCCCACCTGCTCAACATACTGGGCGTGGGTGCCAGTCATCGCCCCGCCGAATTCGGCAAGGAATTGGGGATGGTATTGCGCGCCCATCTGGGCTTCGGACGGGGTGATCGGGGTCGAGGCCGAGGGGATCGGTGCGCCTGCGCCCATGCACCCGGTGAGCGCCAGCGGCGCAGCGCCAAGCGCCAGTATCTTGCGTGAAATGCGTGCCATTTTCAGCTTCTCCCGCTGTTTTTATCGTGCTGCCAGCCTAGTGGCAAAGCAGCCAAGCGGGAAGCCTTGGCAAACGTAACCTTAACGTGGGATGGGCTGTTTCTGCCCGATCTAGCCGCCGATGCCGAGAAAACGGTCTTCGCGCTGGGCGATAAGCTCGGCGCCGGTCTTGGCCGCCATCAGATCAAGCTCCTCGGTCAGAGCCGCGCCCAGCATCCGCGCCGCTGCGGCCGGATCGCGGTGTGCGCCCCCGACCGGCTCTTTCACGATGCGATCGATCACATTGTCACGCTTGAGGTGCTGGGCTGTGACCTTCATCGCCTGCGCGGCATCGGCTGCCCGCTCCGACGTGCGCCACAGGATCGAGGCGCAGCCTTCGGGCGAAATGACCGAATAGACCGCGTGCTCCATCATCAGCACCTTGTTGGCCGACGCCAACGCAACCGCGCCGCCGGATCCGCCTTCGCCGACAATCGCGGCCACCATTGGCACTTCCAGCGCAAGGCAGGCTTCGGTCGACCGGGCGATGGCTTCGGCCTGGCCGCGTTCTTCCGCCTCGATCCCCGGAAATGCGCCCGAGGTGTCCACCAGCGTCACCACTGGCAGGCCGAATCGGCTGGCCAGCTGCATCAGGCGGATCGCCTTGCGGTAGCCTTCCGGCTTGCCCATGCCGAAATTGTGGGCGATCCGGGTCTTGGTGTCGTGGCCCTTTTCGTGCCCGATCAGCATCACCCGCCGCCCGTTCAGCCGCGCAAAGCCGCCCATGATCGCAAGGTCATCGCCATACAGGCGGTCCCCGCCCAGCGGCACGAATTCGCTGAAAGCATGGGCAACATAGTCGCGGAAATGCGGGCGCTGCGGGTGGCGGGCGACCTGCGTCTTCTGCCACGGGGTGAGCGAGGCATAGGTGCTGGCCAGCAGTTCGGTGCTCTTGGCCTCAAGCCGGCCAATCTCGCTGGCGACATCGACATCATGCAGCGCGTTGACGCTGCGCAATTGTGCGATGCGCTCTTCCAGCGCGGCAACCGGCTTCTCGAAATCGAGGTAGGAAATCATCGCGCGGCGCTAGTCCGATGTTGAACGCGTTGCAAGCGGGTGGCGGGAATTGACGAGGGCAACCAGCCTTGCGGCATCCACGTGGGTGTAGATCTGGGTGGTGGAAATGTCGGCATGGCCAAGCAATGTCTGGAGCACGCGCAGGTCAGCCCCGCCCTCCAGCAGATGGGTGGCAAAGGCGTGGCGCAGCACGTGCGGGCTGATCGCAGCAGGGTCAAGACCGGCGCGGCCCGCCAGTGCCTTGATCAGCTGGAACAGGCGCACCCGGCTGAGATGCTGGCCTTTTGCCGACGGGAACAGATAGCGCGATGCAGGCACCTGCGGGCGCAGCGCCAGCCAGCGGGAAAGAGCTTCGAGCGCACGGCGACCGACCGGCACCATCCGGCTCGCCCCGCCCTTGCCCGTCACGGTCAGGAACGGCGCATCACGCGGCACGGCGGACAGGGGCAGGCTGACGAGTTCGGTAGCGCGCAGGCCGGAGCCATAGAGCAATTCGATCAGGACCAGCAGCCGCACGGCGCGGGGATCATCCGTGGCCGCTTCGTCCTCGGCCCGGGCGAACAGGGCTGCGATGGCGTCATGGCCCAGCACCTTGGGCAGCGGACGGCGTGCGCGGGGAGCGGGCAGCGCGCCCGATGGATCGTCCTTGCGCCAGCCCTCGTCCACGGCAAAACCGAAGAACTGCCGCAAGGCCGAAGCCTTGCGCGCAACGCTGGCAGGCGCAAGGGTGGACCATTCCCCGGCAAGGCTGGCGACCGCATCGCGCGATGATTCGGCCAGATCGCCAATCGCCTCTTCAGCCTGCGCCAGATCGCGGCGGTAGGCAGCGAGTGTATTAACGGCAGCCCCGCGTTCGGCAGCCAGCATGGCAAGGAACGCGTCGGTCGCGGCGGACATTACCCGCGCGCCACGGCCTCGGCGGCGATCATCCGGGCCTCAGCCTCCAGCCCCACACGGTTGAGGGCGGAAGTGATGTGATAGAGATGCAGCGGGGTCATCTGCGACCAGCTCGATCCCTGCATCCCGAGGCCTGCAAGAAACACCACCAGCGCCGGATTGCCGACCTCGGCAGCCCGCGCAATGGCGCGGGTCCAGCGGGTCTGGCGGGCAAGGTCAACGTCAAGATCGCCGGCCAATGCGCTGGCGTCACCGTCACTCAGCCGGCCCAGCCCGGCGAGGCCTGCGACCAGAAAGGCGGATTTGCGGCTGCTTTCGCTGTCGTCATTTCCGATGAAACTATCGACCGCGCCCTGACCCACCGTCCCGCCACGCGGGGCACCGAGCGCCAAGAGGCCCCAGCCGAGCGAGCCTTCCTCGACCACATTTGCCCAGCGCACCGCATTGGCATCAAGCCCGGCTGCCAACATCGCCGCGATCAGATCGCCTGCCGCATCGGCATGGGCCTCGTCCGCCGGAATGCGCGCGGCGGCATAGGCGGTCAGCACCCGCGCGCCGTAACCGTCCCCGCCGCCCAGCGTCGCGCCTGCCGCCCAAAGCCGCTCCATCGCGGCGATGCGCGCAGAAGGCTCTGCCGCAAGATAGGCTTCGCGCAAAGCGGCGGCATGGGTCTGCGGATCGCCAGTGGCAGCGGAATCGGCGTAAACCTCGGAATAGAGATCGACCATCGCATCGGCCGACATGATCCCTTCACGCGCGGCCCGCCCGGCAAAGGGCGCACGCTGGGTGGCAGGAAGCATCGGCAGCAGCGCGCCGGCGCGGGCGTAATAGGCCCCGCCCTGCGCGGTCATCGCCCCATCCAGCAGCCCTTCGGGCAACGGCTCGCCCAGCGCGGTCGCAAGGCCAAAGCGCCAGGGGTTGAGATCATCCACCCCCTGCCATTCGATCTGCACCGCCCGCTGGCCGCGCCCTGCCGCTCCGGCAAAGCGCCGCGCCAGCAGCACATCGATCCGCGGCGCCACCCCGCGCCCCAGCGCCCGGTCAAGCTGCGAGGCGGCGAGCGCGGCTTCGCCGGCATAGGCGTTGCAGATCGCCTGCCACATCTGCCACTCGCCATCCTCCCGCGCAGAGCCTTGCAGGCGCACCGCCGGGCAGGCCCCGGTAATGTCCCCGCTGCCGAGATAGGCGGCCAGCGCCTCCTGCGTCAGCGCGGGCGACCACTGGGCGCTGTCGATGTCCTGCACCACGGCGCGGGCCAGCGCGAATTCGCCGATGCGGTTGAGCACGCCCACGCGCAGGGCGGCAAATTCGATCGGGTCCATGCCCAATGGCGCGGCCAGACGGCTCGCGAGCGCACGGCGCATCAGGATATGGCCCCAGCGCGACACCATCTGGCCTTGCGTGCCGGCCAGCACCGCGCGCACCAGCTTGTCCGACTGGTTCGACAGGGCGACCGGAGGCAGCCCGCCCTCCTCCACCGCAAGCACACCAACGCGGGTCAGTGCCCGCTGCGCGCCGGGGGGAATATCGGACTTGGGTTTCAGGCCGAGCAGCTGGTCAAGCTCCTCGGTCGACATGTTTTCAAGCTTTTCAAGGCTCGGCAGGCGCGACAGATCGTCGCGGGTGATGGTGGGCATCGGCGGCAGTGTGGCCGGGTCAACTGGCGCGCCGGGAAGCGGCACGGCACCGGGCTGCGTTGCGGGCGGCGGTGCCGTGGTCCCGGGCTGCGGCGAAGGGGCTGATGTCGGGCGCGGGGTAGGCGCAGGTGCGGGATCGTCAAACCCCGGCGGCAACAGCGATTCGGGCTTGCCCTGTGCAGCGGCAAACCCCGCCAGTCCGGCTCCGCCCAGCGCACCCGCCACAGCCATCGCCAGCACGCTGGCGCCGAACCGCTGACCTCTCATTCACCTTGCTCCGGCAGCGCCACATCCTCTGCAATCGGACGGAGCGGCTTTTCCCCGCCGTCAAACCACGCCAGCGCGAGCAGCGCGGCCACCACCACGCTGGCGATCACGATCCAGCGCCGCCCCGCAGGAACACGCGGAGCGGCAGCCTCCTGAAGGCCGGTCGGGGAGAGACGCGGATGACGCGAGTTTCGCATATTGCGCGTGCCCTAGCCCATCTATAGGCCCTGCCGCAATGACCGCCGCGCCTCCACTCAACGATCCTGCCGCGCTCGCTGCCATCGCCGAGCGCATCACCCGCCCGGTGGTGCTGGTGGGCCTGATGGGCGTCGGCAAATCCACCGTCGGGCGCAAGCTTGCCAGCCTGCTGCGGCGCGATTTCGTCGATGCCGACGAAGCGATTGTGGAGGCCGCCCAGCGTTCCATCCCCGAAATCTTCGAAACCTTCGGCGAGCCCTATTTCCGCGATGGCGAACGCCGCGTGATCGCCCGCCTGATGGACGAAGCCCACGGCGTAATCGCGACCGGCGGCGGCGCGTTCGTCGATCCGGCGACCCGGACGCTGATCCTTGATCAGGGCATAGCGGTGTGGATCGATTGCGACATCGATACGCTGGTCGAACGCACATCGCGGCGCGGCAACCGTCCGCTGCTGAAACAGGGGGATCCCAAGGAAATCCTCACCCGGCTGGCGCGGGAACGCGCACCTTTCTATGGACAGGCCCACATCCGTGTCGTCAGCGAAACCGGCCCCCATGCCGACACTGCCCGCGCGATTATCGAGGCGATTGACCAATGGCTGTAATTCCCGTCGCGCTGGCTGGGCGCGCTTATGATGTGGTGATCGAGGAAGGGCTGCTCGCACGCCTTGCCGAGGCTGCCGCGCCGTTCCTGAAGGGTTATGCCAGCGGGCGCGCTGTGCCGTTTGTGGCCGATACCAACACGCACCGCCTGTATGGCGCGGGGGTGGAGGCTGATCTGGCCGCGCAGGGTTTCAAGGTTGACTGGTTCGTGGTCGAACCGGGCGAGGACGCCAAGACCTGGGGCGTTCTGGAACAGCTCACCGATTGGTTGCTGGCGCTCGGCGTCACGCGCAAGGATCACGTCTTTGCGCTGGGCGGCGGGGTGGTCGGCGATCTGGTCGGCTTTGCCTGCGCCATTACCAAGCGCGGGGTGGGCTTCGTGCAATTGCCGACGACTTTGCTGGCGCAGGTGGACAGTTCGGTCGGCGGGAAGACCGCGATCAACACGGCGGCGGGAAAGAACCTGATCGGCGCCTTCCATCAGCCATCTCTGGTGCTGATCGATCCGCTGGTGCTCGCCACCCTGCCCGACCGCGAAATGCGCGCCGGGTTTGCCGAGGTGCTGAAATACGGGCTGCTGGGCGATGCAGCGTTCTTCGGCTGGCTGGAAGCCAACGGCGCGGCGGTGCTGGCGCGCAAGCCTGCAGCGCTCGAACACGCCATCGCCACCAGCATCGCGATGAAGGCCCGCATCGTCGCCGCTGACGAGCGCGAGACCGATGACCTGCGCGCCCTGCTCAATCTCGGGCACACTTTCGGCCATGCGCTGGAGGCGGAGACGGGCTTTTCCGACCGACTGCTCCATGGCGAGGCCGTGGCACTGGGCATGGTTTTGGCAGCGCGTTACTCGGCGCGGCGGGGGGAGATTTCCAGCGCCGATGCCGAACGGGCAGCGCGGGCGATTGCTGCGGCGGGATTGCCGGCCGACCTTCCCGCTCTGGGCCTCACCTGCGACGGAGCGCGGCTGGTCGAACATATGCGCCACGACAAGAAGGCCGAAGCGACCACCCTGCCCTTCCTGCTGCTGCGCGCACTGGGCGAGGCCTATGTTGCCCGCGATGTCGATCTGGCTGATATCGCTGCGTTTCTCGATGCGGAACTGACGCCGCTGCCTGCATGATCATCGCGCACGCCGACCTTGCCGACTGTCAGGTTCAGTCGCTGATTGCCTATCACCAGCAGGCAATGCAGGCCGGTTCCCCGCCCGGTCTCAGCTTTGCCCTCGACCTGACGGGATTGGCCGATCCGGCGGTGACTGTCTGGGCGGTGTGGGTCGATCAGCAGGTGGCGGGAATTGGCGCGCTCAAGCGCCTCGACGGTGGTCAGGCCGAGATCAAATCGATGCGCACCCATCCTTCGTTCCTGCGGCGCGGAATTGCGGCGCGGTTGCTGGAGACGATCATCGATCATGCCCGCGAGAGCGGCATCATCCGGCTCAGCCTTGAAACTGGCAGCGGCCCGACCTTTGATCCGGCGCTGGCGCTCTACCGCCAACGCGGGTTCGTGAATGGCGAGGCGTTTGCCGATTACACCCTGACCGACTTCAACCAGTGCCTGCATCTGGCACTGGTCTAGCAGGGGCCAAAAGCGGTCTGGCAGGGGTCTAGAACGCGCCTAGACACGCCCTGCATTTTCAATTCCCATGATTTATCAGAGCGTTGAGTGATTTCGCGCTTGGTTTCACCGCGAAATCACTCCTGACCCTCAATCTGCCACCCGCCCCGGCGTTAGGAAAGCGCGCTATTCCAGCTCCAGAATCACCGCATCCACCGCGAGGCTCTCGCCTTCGGCAGCGTTGATCTTGGCGATTACGCCCTCTTTCTCGGCGCGCAGGATGTTTTCCATCTTCATCGCCTCGACCGTGGCGAGCGGCTGACCCGGCTGCACCGTTTCGCCCTCGGCCACGTGGAGCTTCACCAGCATCCCCGGCATCGGGCAGATCAGGAAGCGCGACAGATCGGGCGGCACCTTTTCCAGCATCAGAGTTTCATGCCGGGCAAGCCGCAGCGGCAACGCCAGCGCAGTGTGCGCCGCGCCGCGCGTGGTCACCTTCCAGCGGTTGCCAATCCGTTCGACGATCAGGCCATAGCTCTGGCCTGTCCCGTCGGTCGCGGTGGCCTGCGCCATCCCCGGCCGCCAATCGCAAGTGCCATCGACCCTGACGCCGTCCACCATCGCGTGGCCATCTCCGAGGATCACTTCAAAGCGCTGGTCGCCGATCTTCACCAGCCATTCGCTGGTCACCCGCTGCACGCCCTCGCGCCCGTCGTCGCCATCAAGTTGCCCGGAGATGCGGCGTGCGCGGCTTTGCAGCGTGAATTCATTGCCCGCGCAGACGGCAGCCAGCAGGCGCATCACCGCGTCGGAAGTCGCCGCGCCGTGGAAGCCTTCGGGATATTCCTCGGCGATGAACCCGGTGGTGAGCTCCCCCGAGCGGAAGCGCGGGTGCTGCATGATTGCGCTGAGGAAATCGACATTGTGCCCCAGCCCCTTGATCCGGAAATTGTCGAGCGCCTCGATCTGCAGATCGGCCGCCTCATCGCGTGTGGGTGCCCAGGTGATCAGCTTGGCGATCATCGGATCGTAGAAGCGCGAAACCTCGCCGCCTTCGTAAACCCCGTCATCGACCCGCACCGAGCCTGCGCCACGCGCAACCCCGCGCCGTGCCTTGCCGCCGACGGTTTCATCCTCCGTCCAGCCAGCCAGTGGCGGCGAATAGTGCACCAGCCGCCCGGTGGACGGCAGGAACCCGCGATAGGGGTCTTCGGCATAGACACGGTTTTCGATCGCCCAGCCGTCAATCCCGATATCGTCCTGCGTGAAGGCGAGCTTTTCGCCCGCTGCGACGCGGATCATCTGTTCGACCAGATCAATGCCGGTGATCGCCTCGGTGACGGGGTGTTCCACCTGCAAACGTGTGTTCATTTCGAGGAAGTAGAAACTCTCCCCCGTCGGGTCCGCGCCGCTGACGATCAGTTCGACCGTGCCCGCGCTGTAATACCCCACCGCGCGCGACAGCGCGACGCATTGCTCGCCCATCGCCTTGCGCATTTTCGCCGTGACGAAAGGCGACGGCGCTTCCTCGACCACCTTCTGGTGGCGGCGCTGGATCGAGCATTCGCGCTCGTTGAGGTAGAGGATATTGCCGTGCTGGTCGCCGAGGATCTGGATTTCGATATGGCGCGGGTTGAGGATGAACTTCTCGATGAAGACGCGATCATCACCGAAGCTGCTCAGCCCCTCGCGCTTTACCGCTTCAAAGCCTTCGCGCACATCGGCTTCGCTATACGCAAGGCGCATCCCCTTGCCCCCACCGCCTGCGCTGGCCTTCATCATCACCGGGTAGCCGATCTCGTCCGAAATCCGCACCGCGTGCTCGGTATCCTCGATCTCGCCGACAAAGCCGGGGACGACATTGACGCCCGCCTGCTTGGCGAGTTTCTTGGATTCGATCTTGTCGCCCATTGCGGCGATGGCGCCGACCGGCGGGCCGATGAAGGCGATGTTCTCCTTCGCCAGCGCTTCGGCGAATGAGGTGCGCTCCGACAGGAAGCCATAGCCGGGGTGCACGGCCTCGGCCCCGGTCTGCTTGCAGGCAGCGATGATCTTGTCGGCGAGCAGGTAGCTTTCAGCCGCTGGCGACGGCCCGATATGCACCGCCTCGTCCGCCATCGCCACAAAGGGCGCGCGGGCGTCAGCGTCGGAATAGACCGCGACGGTCTTGATCCCCATCTTGCGGGCAGTGGTGATAACCCGGCAGGCGATTTCGCCGCGGTTGGCAATCAGGATTTTCGAGAACAAGGGTAGGACCTCTCGTGCTATCGCGTTATCTTATCACCGGGCTATGCCGAGGGTTTGGCTGGCAGGCAAGCTAGCGGATTTGGGCGTTCAGCCGAGGACTTCGGCGAGATCGCGCAACTCCTGTGTGCGCTGGCGGGTGAGCGTGGCGAGGCATCCGTAAACGATCATCGGCTGCGCTGACCCGCCGAAGAAACTGTACCCCTCCAACCGGCACTGCGCATCGCGATAGGCGAGCCATGCGCGCTGGGCCTCAAGCAAGGTCTGGAAGTGGCCGGTATAGGCCATCCGCGCCGCTGCATCCTCGCGCGGGGTCACGGGGTTGATCGGGCCGAAATCGGCCTCCATTCCGATGTCGCGCTCCTTCATGATGGACGCAGTGATTTTCCACTGTGCGTTCAGTTCGGCATCGGCGGCGGCATAGTCCTGCCCGGCGCACCAGTTCATTTCCTGCTGCACCATCGGATCGTCGCAGTTCCAGCCCGGCACTGGCGGCTCAACGGACTGCACAAGCAGCGGGAGGAGCAGCGAGGCGATCATGCGGCGTTCCTTTCAGCGAAACCGATCAGGCTGTCAGCATAGGCGGGTGCGCCCCGGCGGTCACCCTCGCCTGCGACAAGGTGTTGCACCGCCTTGCCCAGCATCGCGATGTTAGCGGGGGAGAGCATTTCGAGCGGCTCTACGTAAATGCCAATGCTGAACAGGATCGCGCCCGTCTTCGGCAGACGGCGCAGGGTCTGGCGTTCGGAGCGCACGAACAGGGTCTCGCCGGCGTTGTCGGGTGTGACATGGGCGAAGGCTTCCTGCGGAGGGCGGTCGGGGAGCCAGCGGCGCTCGCCCGTCGCGGCGATGAACCAGTTGCAGCGGGCGTAAATCGGCCCTGCGCGCAGGGTATCCATGAAGCGATCCACCCCGGTGGCGAGTTGCTCCTCATACCCCGCAATCGGCGCATGGAGCGCGCGCAGGGGGAGGCCGATTTTCTCGGCGGGGTGCCAGTCGGATGGCCATGCGACCGCTGCGCCGATCAGGCGGTAGACGTCCTCGTTTTCGCGTTTGGTGAGCAGGCAGAGGTCTTCGTGGGTCGCCAGCGCCGCTTCCGGGAGTGCGCCTTGGGTGCCGATCATCAACGCCAGTTCGCGGCCCGGAGCGTCCACCTCCGGGGTGAGTTGCACGCCCTGTGGCCAGTCGGCAAATCCCGCCGCGCGCGCGGCCAGATCAGGCGCGGGTTGGAGCCAGTCGCGCTCCTCCAGCTTCACCAGCCCCATCCGCAACTGCCCGCCGCCGCGCGCTTTCGGCAGCAGGGTATCGACCGAGAAGCCGAGGGTCACGACGTTGGCTCTTGCGCTTCGGCTAGTTCTTGCGCGCGCCGGTGACGCTCGAGCGCTTCGGGGGTGTATTCGCCTTCCCACAGCCGGATTTCGTAGCGCCCGTCGACTGCGCGGCGCGCGATCCAGAAGGTGCCCGTCGCATCGATGGTCGGCGCGAAGAAATAGACGCAGTCGATCATGAACTCATCGTAATCGACCCACACATCCCAGCCGGTGCCCCGCGCTGTTTCGATCCGTCCACGAATTATGCCGCGCCCATACCCATTGATCAGCGTCTCGGTAACAGAGAAATGGCCCTTGACCCGGCGGTTTTCGGGATCGTCCTTGTACTGCTCGGCCCTGATCTCGGGCGACGGCGATACGCTGCAAGCCACGGCGGCATTAGGCGCTGCCAAGGCCGCCAGCGCCAGCAGCAGGGCGGCGCGGCGGAACACTACGCCCCTCCTCGCCTGTCGCAGCGCAGGATCATGCCGTATTCCTTCAGCCAGTCTGCCCTTGTGGGTATCAGATATTGCAGCGCCTCGGGCAATAGCCCGTGCAAGCTGGTGGCGTGGCGCAGCTGCTTGCGGCGGTCGGAGAAGCAAAAAGGCTGATCCTTGGGCAGCACGCCCAGCAGGCGCTCCATGCCCGTTTCAGTCGCCCCGCCCTCGTCGGCTAGACTGAAGTAGAGCGGCGGGCGCTTGCCCTCGCCTAGCGGGCGGCGGCTCAGCGCCTCGCCGTCCCATTGCAAGCTCGGTGAGATCGCGGCGTAGCCGGTAAACATCTGCGGCGCGGTCGCCCAGGTTTCGACCACGAAATGCCCCGCCGCGCTTTCGCCGACGAGGAAGGCGGTGCCATCATGGCTGTAGCGCGCCTCAATCATCGGCTTGACCGTGCCCGCCAGCCACGTCCGGAACGCGGCGCTCTCGCCCGCCGTGGGCCAGCGTTTAAGCTCCGCCTTGTCGCCTGTCGGCGGGAGCAATTCGCGTTGGCGGTCCTTCGTCTCGATCCCGACGATGATCGCATCCTTGCTGCGCCCCCATAGCGCACCCCAGCGCATCAGGCCTGCGCCCATCATCAGGTCCTGTTTTAGCGCCCCGTCGAGCAGGTAGATCACCGGCCAGCGCTTGTCTGGTTCGGCGGCGTAGTCGGGCGGCAGGACGATGTTGATGGAGCGCTCCGCCCCCAGCGCCTCCAGCATCACCGTCTCGCCGATGGTGAGCGGCTGGGGCTGCGGCGTATCGGCCCTCGCCGCTGCCGTCCCGCCCAGTGCCAGTGCGGCCAAAGCGCCGCTGACCCAGAGTGCCCGCACGCGCGCTGTCATGGCTGATCCTGATTTGCCGCCGCAGCATCGAACTTCTGGTCGAACCGCTGCTGCGTGAACGCGAGGGCGGGCGCATTCTCGCGGATCGCCTCAATAACGCAGGCTCGCGACTGTTCGGTCGCGTTGACAATGTCATAGACGGCCAGATCGGCCAGCCCGACACCATCGATCCGGTTGGCAAGGCCGCAATGCCGCGTCATTTCGCGGATGCGCTGCATTTCGGCGATCGTGCCGACTGCGACGCTCTCCATGTTCTGGATAACGTAGCCGTCTTCGGCATAAAGTGGCGCGCATACGGCAGGGTCGCGGATCGGCGCCCGCTCCTCGCAACCGGCGGGCACATCCGGCGCAGGTTCGCTTGCCGCGAGTGCGAGTGCCAGCAGTCCGATCACTCCGCCGCCACCGCCACCTTGCACGCCCGTGCGGGCTCCTCACCCTTCAGCGCAGTGAGGCCCAGCTTCGCAAACAGCGCGCCGTCCTTGTCATCGCCTGCGTTGGGCGCGGTCAGCAGCTTGTCGCCGGTGAAGATCGAATTCGCGCCTGCGAAGAAGCACAGGGCCTGCGTCGCCTCGGACATGGACTCGCGCCCCGCCGACAACCGCACCATCGAGCGCGGCATGGTGATCCGCGCGACCGCGACAGTGCGGACAAACTCGATATCGTCGATCTTGGCGAGCGGCGTATCGGCCAGCATATTGCCCAGCACCGTGCCCTTCACCGGCACCAGCGCGTTGACCGGCACGCTTTCGGGATGCTGCGGCAGGGTGGCAAGGGTGTGGATGAAGCCCACCCGGTCCTCGCGCGTCTCGCCCATGCCGACGATCCCGCCGCTGCACACGTTGATCCCCGCCTTGCGGACGTGATCCAGCGTATCGAGCCGGCACTGGAAATCGCGGGTGGAGATGACGCGCTCGTAATACTCAGGGCTGCTGTCGATATTGTGGTTGTAGTAATCGAGGCCCGCCTCGGCCAGCATCTCGGCCTGATGCGGTTCGAGCATCCCCAGCGTCATGCAGGTCTCCAGCCCCATGTCGCGCACACCCTTCACGATCTCGACAATCGCAGGCATGTCGCGGTCCTTGGGATTGCGCCACGCCGCGCCCATGCAGAAGCGCTGCGAACCCGCATCCTTCGCCTGCGCCGCGCGCTGGAGCACGGCCTGCACGTCCATCAGCTTGGTGGCTTCCACGCCGGAGTCAGCCTTCACCGACTGCGAGCAATAGCCGCAATCCTCCGGACACCCGCCGGTCTTGATGCTGAGCAGGGTGCAAAGCTGGACTTCGGTGGCGGGGTGATATTCGCGGTGGACGCTGGCGGCCTGAAACAGCAGCTCGGTGAAGGGGAGGTCAAAGAGGCCTGCGATTTCGGTGCGGGTCCAGTCGGTGCGGGGATTGGTCAATTCTTTTCTCGCATGAAGTGTCGGATCATTAGGATGCCGATGATGATGAAGGCTAAGGGCACCCCCAAAATGATCAGCAAAACAGCCTGATTGGATTCACATCCACGGCACGTAAAAATGTAAGCCAGCAATCCGGAGGCGATTGTACAGATGAGGCCGACCACTGCCACAAGCGCGCATCCGGCCTTTTGCAAGCCGGAGAGGGGGGCTCGGTCACCGTAACTCACGTTTCCTTGTCCTTACGCCGCCTTAGGCGCAGGCGCACCTCGCAGCAGACCTTCGGTGCTGAGGTCCTCGTCGATTTCCGGCCAGTGGATGCCATAGCCCGCTCCGGCCTTCTCCCAATGCGCCCGCTGTTCAGTCGTCGCATTGAGAAGGCGTGGATACCACGCCAGTGGCACGGCAATCGTCCGCCCATCCATCAGATCGACGATCAGGCTGGCGTCATCAAAGCGGACGTCGAGCACTCGCTCGTCGGTCACCTTAGCCGAAATATTCATGCCATGCCTCCGTCAGCGCCGTTTGGTGTTCGGCGACCATCGCCACAATGCCATTGATCTCGTGCGCGCGAAAGCCCCGGCTGCGGGCGACTTCGAGGCTGCCGAGCCAGACCTTTATCGTCGCTTCGCCTTTGTCGATGTGGATATGCGGCGGCTCGTTGGGTTCGTGGCTGTAGAAGTAGAACCGAAACGCGCCGATCCGCATGACTGTCGGCATGATTACTCCGCCGCCTCGTCCAGCCCCTCACCCAGCGGCGGCATGTTGTGCCCCAGCAGCACCAGGATATCCGCCGCGCACTCCACCACGTTCGAGCCCGGCCCGTAAATCCCCTGCACCCCCGCCTCGCGCAGGTAGTCGTAATCCTGCGGGGGGATCACGCCGCCCGCTGTCACCTTGATATCGCCGCGACCCGCTTCGCGCAGCAGGCGGATCAGTTCGGGGATCAGAGTCTTGTGGCCTGCTGCCAGTGACGACGCGCCGACCACGTCGACATCGTGTTCAAGCGCCATGGCAACGGATTCTTCGGGCGTCTGGAACAGCGGGCCGGAGACCACCTCGAAGCCCATGTCACCGAACGCGCTCGCAATCACATTCGCGCCGCGGTCATGGCCGTCCTGGCCCATCTTGGCGATCATGATGCGGGGCTTGCGACCCAACCGTCGGCCCACGGCCTCGACGCCGTCAGTGACCTGCGCCCAGCGGCGGTCGAATTCATAGGCGCTGGCATAGACGCCGCTGACCGGCGCCGGGGTCGCATCGTGGCGGCCGAAGACCTCTTCCATCGCCGAGGAGATTTCGCCCAGCGTGGCATCGTGGCGAGCCGCTTCGACCGCCAGCGCCAGCACGTTTGCGCCGTCCGCGCAGCCCGCCATCAACGCCGCCAGCGCAGCACGGCAGGCGGCCTCGTCACGCCCTTCACGCACCTTGGCGAGGCGGGCGATCTGGCCGGTGCGGACCATCTGGTTATCGACCTCCAGCGTCTCCAGCGCGTCCTCGGCGTCCTTGCGGTACTTGTTGACGCCGACGATCACCGTCTCGCCCTTGTCGACCTTGGTCTGCTTTTCCGCCGCCGCACGCTCGATCGCGGCCTTGGGCGCGCCGGTGGCGACATAGGCGGTCATGCCGCCTGCCGCATCGACCTCGGCCATCATCGCCTCGGCCTCGGCCACCAAGGTCGCCGTCAGCGCCTCGATGTAATGCGAGCCGCCGAGGGGATCGACGACGTTGCAGATGCCGCTTTCCTCTTGCAGCACCAACTGGGTGTTCCGCGCAATGCGGGCGCTGAAATCGGTGGGGAGCGCGATGGCTTCATCGAGCGCATTGGTGTGCAGCGATTGCGTGCCGCCCAGCACCGCCGCCATCGCTTCCACCGTGGTGCGGATGACGTTGTTGTAGGGGTCCTGCTCCTGCAAGCTCACGCCAGACGTCTGGCAGTGGGTGCGCAGCATCTTGGAGCGTTCGTCCTTCGCCCCCAGATCGTCCATCACCTTGTACCACAGCGTGCGTGCGGCGCGCAGCTTGGCGATCTCCATGAAGAAGTTCATGCCGATGCCGAAGAAGAAGCTGAGGCGGCCCGCGAAGGCGTCGATATCCAGCCCCGCAGCCATTGCGCGGGCAGCGTATTCCTTGCCGTCAGCGATGGTGAAGGCGAGTTCCTGCACCGCCGTCGCCCCGGCCTCGTGCATGTGGTAGCCAGAAATCGAAATTGAATTGAATTTCGGCATGTTGGCGGACGTATATGCGATGATGTCCGAAATGATCCGCATCGAAGGTTCGGGCGGGTAGATGTAGGTGTTGCGGACCATGAACTCCTTCAGAATGTCGTTCTGGATCGTGCCTTCCAGCTTGTCCTGCGACACGCCCTGACGCTCCGCCGCGACGATGAAGAAGGCCAGCACCGGAATCACCGCGCCGTTCATCGTCATGCTGACGCTCATGGCATCGAGCGGGATCTGGTCGAACAGGATCTGCATGTCCGCAACCGTGTCGATCGCCACACCTGCCTTGCCGACATCGCCGACGACGCGCGGATGATCAGAATCGTAACCGCGGTGGGTGGCGAGATCGAAGGCGACGCTCAGCCCCTTCTGCCCCATCGCCAGATTGCGGCGGTAGAACGCGTTCGATTCCTCGGCGGTCGAGAAACCCGCATATTGCCGGATCGTCCACGGGCGGCCTGCATACATCGAGGCTTTCACCCCGCGCGTGAAGGGCGCGAAGCCGGGCAGGCCGGGGTCGAAACCGGCGTGATCCTCAGCCGTGTAGAGCGGCTTGACTGCGATACCTTCCGGCGTGTGCCAGGTGAGATCGCGGCCCTTCACCTCCTTGGCGGCGAGGGCGTTCCAGTCGGAGAGGGTCGGTTTCTGGGTCATCGGCTTATCTGTCCACTATCCGTCACCCCCGCGCAGGCGGGAGTCCAGCTTGGTTCGGTAACGCGGGAGAAAGGCGGCTGGATCCCCGCCTGCGCGGGGATGACACGCTCCCTTACTCCCCCTTAAATTCCGGTTTGCGCTTCTGGAGGAACGACATTCCGCCCTCCATCGCGTCCTTGGTGCCGCCCGCGACGCGCTGGGCCTCGGCTTCGGCCAGCAGCACCATCTGGAGGTTGTTGTCCATCGCGACGGCGATGTTGCGCTTCATCTGGGCGTAGGCGATGGTCGGGCCGTTGGCCAGCTTGGTCGCCAGTGCGCGGGCTTCGTCCATCAGCGCGGCATCATCGACGCACTTGTAGATGAGGCCCCATTCCTCAGCCTGTTCGCCCGAGATCTTCTCGCCCAGCATCATCATCCGCGTGGCCCGCGCGCGGCCGATAGCGCGGGCGAGCAGCCAGGTCGATCCGCCATCTGGCACGAGCCCGATGTTGACGAAGGCCTGGAGGAAATAGGCGCTCTTGCCCGCGATGGTGAAATCCGCCGCCAGAGCGAGGCTGCACCCCACGCCCGCCGCCGGGCCGTTGACCGCGCAGATCACCGGCACGTTGGCGCGGATCAGCTGGCTGATCGCGGGGTTGTAGTGGTTGATCAGCGCCTCGTGGCTGCCGCCCTTCCCGCCGAGCGCGCTGCCGCTGCCCCGCGCCGAAAGGTCGGCGCCCGAACAGAAACCCTTGCCCTCGCCGGTGATCAGCACCGCACGCGCATCGCCCAGATCATAGAACGCCTGTCCCAGTTCATCCGCCATCTGCGGCGGCATAGCGTTGAGGCGCTCGGGGCGGTTCAAGGTGATGGTCAGCAACGGGCCTTCGCGGTCAGCGCGGATGGTTTCGTAGGACATTCTTCTCTCTCACTTTTCGTCATCCCGGACGTGATCAGGGATCTCTGGCGGCAAGCGACCCCGGCTCGGTGGCCGGGGTGACGGATTTAATTCGACCAGTGCGCATCCTCGCGCGGGGTCTCCATGATTTCGGTAAGCATGCCGCCCATGTCCTTGGGATGGACGAAAAAGATAGGGGTGCCGTGCGCGCCGATGCGGGTGGGGCCGAGGATGCGCTTGCCGAGTTCTTCAAACGCGGTGCGGGCCTCTGCGATATCGGGCACTTCAAAGCACAGGTGATGCTGCCCGCCGAGCGGGTTCTTCGCGAGGAAGCCTGCGAGCGTGGAGTTCTCCCCCAGCGGCTCGATGAGCTCGATCTGCGTCCCGTTCATCGCCCCGTCCGCGCCGGGCGTATCGACGAAGCAGACCTTCACGCCCTGCTCCTCAAGGTCGAAAGGCGTGTGGATTTTCGTCGCGCCCATGACATCGCGGTAGAACGCGATCGAGTCCGCAATGGAGGGCGTGGCGACCCCGATGTGGTTCAAGCGGCCGAGTTTCATTGGATGGGATCTCCGTGCATGAACATTCCGCTGTAAAGCATCAGCGCAAAAACCGCTGCCGTTAGAAGCAGCACGATCAAGATGCCGCGCTTACTCACAGCGGAATATTGTCATGCTTCTTCCAAGGGTTCTCCAACTGCTTCGTCCGCAGCTTGCGTAGCCCCAAGGCAATCCGCCGCCGCGTCGAGTGCGGGTGGATCACCTCGTCGATATAGCCGCGCTGGGCCGCCACGAAGGGGTTGGCGAAGCGGTCTTCGTATTCTTTGGTCTTCTCGGCGATCTTTTCGGGGTTGTCGCGGTCCTGACGGAAGATGATCTCCACCGCGCCCTTCGCGCCCATCACCGCGATCTCGGCGGTCGGCCAGGCGTAATTCAAATCGCCGCGCAGGTGCTTGCTCGCCATCACGTCATAGGCCCCGCCGTAAGCCTTGCGGGTGATGACGGTGATCTTGGGCACGGTCGCCTCGGCATAGGCGAACAATAGCTTCGCGCCGTGCTTGATGATCCCGCCCAATTCCTGCGCGGTGCCGGGGAGGAAGCCGGGGACGTCGACGAAGGTGATGATCGGAATCTCGAACGCATCGCAGAAGCGCACGAAGCGCGCGGCTTTCTTCGAGGAGTTGATGTCGAGCACGCCGGCGAGCACCATCGGCTGGTTCGCCACCACGCCCATGGTGCGGCCTTCCACCCGGCCGAAACCGCACAGGATATTACCCGCGTGCATCGGCTGGATCTCGAAGAAATCGCCCTCGTCCAGCACCTTATTGATGACTTCGTGCATGTCATAGGGCTGGTTGGCATTATCGGGGATCAGCGTATCGAGGCTCATGTCGAGCCGGTCCCACGGATCGCTGGTCGGCAGTTCGGGCACGCCCTCGCGGTTCGACAGGGGCAGGAAATCGACAAAGCGCCGGGTCGCCAGCAGCGCCTCGATGTCGTTCTCGTAAGCCAGATCGGCGACGGACGTCTTGGTGGTGTGCGTGATCGCGCCGCCCAGTTCCTCCTGCGTCACGACCTCGTTGGTGACGGTCTTCACCACCTCGGGGCCGGTGACGAACATGTAGCTGGAATCCTTCACCATGAAGATGAAGTCGGTCATCGCAGGCGAGTAAACCGCCCCGCCCGCGCACGGCCCCATGATCAGGCTGATCTGCGGCACCACGCCCGACGCGAGCACATTCCTCTGGAACACCTCTGCATAGCCGCCGAGGCTCGCCACGCCCTCCTGAATTCGCGCCCCGCCCGAATCGTTGAGGCCGATCACCGGCGCGCCGACCTTCATCGCGGTGTCCATCACCTTGCAGATCTTCTCCGCATGGCGCTTCGACAGCGAGCCGCCGAACACGGTGAAATCCTGGCTGAACACATAAACCAGCCGGCCGTTGATGGTGCCGCTGCCCGTCACCACCCCGTCGCCGGGGATGCGCTGGGTTTCCATGCCGAAGTCCATGCAATCATGCTCGACATAGGTATCGACTTCTTCAAAGCTGCCCTCGTCGAGCAGCACGTCGAGCCGTTCGCGCGCGGTCAGCTTGCCCTTGGCGTGCTGGGCTTCGATGCGCTTGGCCCCGCCGCCCATCCGGGCAGCTTCGCGGCGGCGCTCCATTTCGGCGATGTTGGCGGACAATGGACTTCCTCTCTCATTGGCTTTGCCAGATGCGTTGCCTTAGCGCGCTGCAAGCGTCAACGTGGCAAAAATGGCGGTCGGAACGAGGATGGCGATGCATCGGGCAGACGTGGTGGTGATCGGCGGCGGGATCGCAGGGCTGAGCGTGTCGGCGCGGATCGCGACCCATGCGCGGGTAGTGGTGCTGGAGGGCGAAAGCGCGCCCGGATACCATTCGTCGGGACGCAGCGTCGCCTTTGCGCATTACGGGCTGGGCGAGACAGTGGTGCGCACACTGACCGCGCTGAGCATCGCAGAGCTGGCGGCGCACGGGACGGTGCACCCGGCGCTGCATATCGCCAACGCCGCACAAGTGGGCGAGCTGGACGCGCTGGAGGATGTGCACCGCCATTTCGGCTGCGATTATGCACGCATCAAGCCGGACGAGGCCCGCGCGCTGTTGCTGGTGCTGCGCCCCGAGGCATGCGCGGCGGCGCTGGTCGATCACGGATCGCTGAAACTGGACACCAACGCGATGTTGCAGGCCCATGCGGCGGCGCTGAAGGCGGCCGGCGGCACGCTGGTGACAGGCGCACGGGTTACGGCGATTGCACAGGAGGGCGGCGATTGGCGGGTTGCAACCGGCGCGGGCGACTATGCCGCCCCGATCATCGTCAACGCCGCGGGCGCCTGGGCGGATGTGGTGGCGCAGATGGCGGGTGTCACCCCCGTTGGCCTTCAGCCTCGCCGCCGCACCGTGATCAGCTTTGCCGCACCGGATGGCGAGGATGTGCATGGCTGGCCCTTCACCAAGACCGTTGGCGAAGGGTTCTACCTCCTGCCCGAGGGCCGGGGACAAATCCTCGCATCATCGATGGATCAGACCCCGTCCGTTCCCTGCGATGCCGCGCCGGAGGAGCTCGACATCGCCATCGCCGCAGACCGGGTGGAACAGGCCACCTCGCTTGCCATCCGCCGTGTTGCCCACAGCTGGGCAGGCCTCAGAAGCTTTGTGTCCGACGAAGTTCCGGTGATCGGCCATGCGGGCGATGCACCGGGTTTCGTGTGGTGTGCCGGCCAAGGCGGCGCGGGGTTCCAGACGGCGCCTGCCTTGTCGCGCATCGCTGCAGCAGCGGCGCTTGGCCTGCGTTTCCCCGATGATTGCGCGGGCGCGGGCCTCAGTTTCGAAACCTTTTCGCCCGTGCGCTTCGGCGCCTAGATCAGAACCGCAAGGTCATCCGCCGCGCCAGCGATGGGGCCATCGATTCGACGATCCGCAATGTCCGGGTCATGCCGATATTGGCCTCGTCCCGCCCGCGCTCGATGGCTTCGATGATCTGCCGGGCGCATTCCTCTGCCGGCATCTTCTTCATCGGATTGCCGTCATTCATCTGGGTGTCGACCACAGGCGGCAGCGCTTCGATCACCTTGACCGATGTGCGCTTGAGCTGTTCGCGCAGGGCCAAAGTGTAGAACCGCAGCCCCGCCTTGGTGGCGCAATAGACCGGCTGACGCGCAGCAGGCGCAATGGCGAGGCCGCTGGTGACATTGACGATGGCGGCCTGAGGGCGGTCACGCAAGCGCGGGACGAGCGCGGTGATCAGCCGGATCGGCGCGGTGAGATTGGCATAGATGCCTTCATCCGCTGCATCGGCATCGGGGGCACCTTTCCGGAAATCATGCTCGATCAGCTGGCCGGCATTGTTGATGAGGATATCGACGCTGCGATCACCCAAAGCCTCCACCAGCGCATCGACCCCGGCGGCGTTCGACAGATCGGCGGCCAGGACCTCGAACCCCTCGGCGCGCATTGCCGCCAGGCGTGCAGGATCGCGGCCTGTCAGGATCACGGCCGCGCCCTTGGCCTGAAGCTGGCGGGCGATTTCGCGACCGATCCCGGCGCTGCCGCCTGTCAGCAGCACTGTCTTGCCCATCACATCCATTGCAAATCCCCCGTTCGCGGCCTGCCCGCTATTTGAACAGCACCAACTCCTCGGCCATTGTCGGGTGGATCGCAACCGTCGCGTCGAAATCGGCCTTGGTCAGGCCCGCCTTCACCGCAATGGCGGCGGCCTGCATGATCTCGGGCGCTTCGGGGCCGATCATGTGGATGCCCACGATCCGGTCATTCGCGGCATCGACGACCATCTTGTAAAGGCTGCGTTCGTTCCGGCCCGCCACCACGTTCTTCATCGGGCGGAAATCGGCCTGATAGACCTTGACGTTGCCAAGCTGGTTGCGTGCCTCGCCCTCGGTCATGCCGACAGCGGCGATGGGCGGGTGGCTGAACACCGCGCTGGGCACGCAGGAATGGTCAACCGCGTAGGGCTCGCAATTGCCGAACACGGAATCGGCAAAGGCCTGGCCTTCGCGGATAGCAACGGGGGTGAGCTGCACGCGGTCGGTGACATCGCCCACGGCATAGACATAGGGCACATTGGTGCGGCTGAAGGCGTCGACCACAATCTCGCCGCGCTGCCCGATGTCGACCCCGATCGTCTCCAGCCCGAGCCCTTCGACATTCGGCACACGCCCGGTGGCGACCATGACCGCGTCATATTCGCAAGGATCCTGCCCGGTCAGCTTGACCAGCAAGGTGCCATCGTCCTGCTTTTCGATACTCTCGAACTCGGCGTGGAACAGGAAGGCGATGCCCTTGACCATCGAGATTTGCAGCAGCCGGTCGCGCACGCTGGCGTCATAGCTGCGCAGGATCGTGTCGGAACGGTTGGCAATCGTCACTTTGCAGCCGAATTCGTTGAAGATGCCTGCAAATTCATTGGCGATGTAGCCACCGCCCGCGATCAGGATGCGGCGCGGCAGGGCGTCCAGATGGAACGCCTCGTTCGAGGTGATGACGTGCTCGCTGCCGGGGAACTGCGGAACGAAGGGTCGCGCGCCGGTGGCGATCAGGATGTGTGCAGCAGTGACCACCTTGCCGCTGGCCAGCGTGATCTGGTGATCGCCGGTGATGACGGCGCGTTCGTTGAACACGGTTACATCATGGTTGGAGAGGGTCTGACCATAGAGCCCTTCCAGACGGGTCACATCGTTCTGGACATGATCGCGCAGCTTCACCCAGTCGAAGCTCTTTTCGCCAATCGTCCAGCCGAAATGCTCGGCATCAACCAGATCCTCGGCGAAGTGCGCGCCGTAGACCAGCATCTTCTTGGGCACGCAGCCGCGGATCACGCAGGTGCCGCCGACGCGGTATTCTTCCGCCACCGCGACCCGCGCGCCATGCGCGGCGGCGACCCGGCTGGCGCGCACGCCGCCCGAACCCGCGCCGATGGTGAAGAGGTCAAAGTCGTATGCGTCGGCCATTATTCGCTCCCGTCGTGTCGGGGACGCATATGGCGGCGCGCAGCGGGGGCGACAACCGTGCTGGCGTGAAAAGGGTGTTTTCAGACAAGGAAAAGGCGGGGGTTTGTGGCCCCCGCCCCGATGATCCTTGATGTGTTACCGGTCAGACGCTGGCAGCGCGGGGACGACCGCCCCCACCGCCGCCGGGGCGACCACGACCGCGACCGCCGCCGCCGTTGCCACCGGGACGACTACCGCCGCCGGGCTGACGGCGATCACCGCCGCCACCATTCCCGCCGGGACGGGCCTGACCATGCGCCTGCTGCGGCTTGCGATCGCCCTGCGGACGACGTTCGCCCTGAGGTGCCGGACGGCGTTCGCCTTCAGCGCGGCGCGGTTCGCCCTGCTGCGGGCGACGCTCGCCACGGTTATCGCCCTGCGGCTTGCGATCACCTTGCGGGCGCTGGCCAAGCGGGCGCGGATTGACGCGCTTCATCGGCACGCGGGCGGCAGGCTTGGTCGGGCCTTCGCCCTCCACCACGGCGCGGAAATTGTCCGGCAGGGGCAGACGCTCAAGCTCCGCGCCGGTCACCTTGCGGATGTCCTTCAGATATGCGCGTTCGTCCTCGGCACAGAAGGCAATCGCGATCCCGCTCTTGCCTGCACGCGCGGTGCGACCGATGCGGTGGACATATTGTTCCGGCACGTTGGGCAGTTCGTAATTGATCACGTGGGAAACGCCCGGAATGTCGATCCCGCGCGCGGCAACGTCTGTGGCGATCAGCACCGGCACGCGGGCCTTGCGGAATTCATCCAGAGCGCGCTGGCGCTGCGGCTGCGACTTGTTGCCGTGGATCGCGTTTGCGGGGATGCCCGCCTGCTCCAGCTTCTTCACCACGCGGTCCGCGCCATGCTTGGTGCGGGTGAAGATCAGCACGCGTTCAATCGAACCGGGCACGGTGTGACGGCCCTTGAGGATCATTTCGAGCAAGGCGAGCTTTTCGTCCTGCTGCACCATGAACAGGTACTGGTCGATCCGTTCGGCGGTGGTGCTTTCGGGTGTGACCGAAACCTGCACGGGGTTGTTGCAGAACCCGCTCACCAGTTCCTTGATCGCCTTGGGCATGGTGGCGCTGAAGAACAGCGTCTGGCGATCCTTGGGCGCCAGTTCGCGGATCTTGCGCAGCGCGTGAATGAAGCCGAGGTCGAGCATCTGGTCAGCCTCGTCCAGCACCAGGATCTCGATCCCGGCGAGGTTCAGCGCCTTCTGGTCGATCAGGTCGAGCAGGCGGCCCGGCGTGGCGACGAGGATATCGGTGCCACGGTGGAGCTTGTTGCGATCCTTGCCCACGCTGGTGCCGCCGACAATGCATTGCACCTTCAGGCCGGCGAGCGCGCCGTAATCCTTGGCGCTGTCGGCAATCTGCACCGCCAACTCGCGGGTCGGGGCCAGCACCAGCATGCGGCAGGACTTGAACGGGATCTGCTTGTCGGCTTCGCGCAGCCGGTCAATGCTGGGAAGCATGAAAGCAGCCGTCTTGCCGGTGCCGGTCTGCGCGATGCCGAGCAGATCACGGCCCTTCAGAACGGCGGGGATCGCCTGTTCCTGAATCGGGGTCGGGGTGGAATAGCCCTTGAGGTCAAGAGCCTGGAGCACGGGCTGCGACAGCCCGAGGTCAGCAAAAGTCGTCATATGAAAAAAAACTCGCAAATAATCTGCGACGCGCGCTGGGCTGCCCAAACGCCAAACGTTCACGGGCACGCCACGCGCGGCGCGGGGGTTGAAACCGCCCGCGTGAAAAGGGAAGTCTTGGGGGTAGAACCGAAGTGCGGCCGGGGCGGATATTGTCAGAGGTCCGCCGCTTCACGCATGGCTAGCGCGCTTCGATAGGGCGCCAGATGGGCGCTCAACGCGAAAAAGTCAAAGGATTATCGGCTCGGCTGAAAGAAAGACGCGATTTCGATCTCGCCACCATAGGTGCCGGCCACCGGATTTCCCTGTGCATCGCGCGCGGGTTCGAAGGTGACAGAGCGGATAAACGACCGGCAAACCTCGCGCTCTGTGGCGAGCATCCGGAAGTCGCGTGAGAAGCTGCAACCCACCGGCTTGCCATCGGCATCGACAGTCAGACTGTACCCCAGAACCTGCGAAACCATACCGGCCTGCACCAACCGGCGGTAGAGCCGCACGTAGTTGATGGACGTGAGCTGGGGGGACTGAGCGACATCGGCCACGGTGCCGGCCGACGGGTTGAAACTTGCCGACATCGGCACCGCTGTTTCGGCGGACAGGGGGCTTGCCGCTACCAGAGCGATTGGCGCTGCGGCACCTATTGCAATGCGCTTGAGCGAGGTCGGCGTCATTTCAGTCCCTTCCATTCTGCGATCATGGAAACGACTGAAATACATCACAGTTCCGCCAAACGGTCAATCCTTGGCGCGCATTTCCATGTAGTTGAGCCGGCCTTCGTAGCTGCCTTCCACCGGCGCGCCGCTGTCGTCCTTGGCGGGTTCAAAGCTGTGGTGCTTCATCAGCACCTCACACAGCTTGTCATTGACGTAGTTCATGCGGAATTCTTCGGTCAGTTCGCAATCGACCGGTGTGCCGGCGGCATCGACCGCAAGGGTGTAACCCACCTCGCCGCGCCACACACGCAGGCGGGAGGATTCCTTGAGGAACTCCCGGTCACCGGTGAATTCGATCAGCCGCGCCGGCTTGACCTTTGACCGGGCGGTACCGTCATTCTGGGCCTGCTGCTGCGCAAAAACGGGGGCTGAAAGCACGCCAAGTGCGGCAACGGCGGACAGAACGATAGCAGATTTCATGGTAAGGCCTTGCCGATCATCAGGGGGCGGCGTTTTTTGTTAACGCCAGATGACTGCAAGAATACGATATTACAGCAGGTGTGCAATTCGAACGCGACGACCCGTTCAAATCAGCAGATTGTTACAAGCCCGCGCCAGCTGTTACAGAAATATTGCTGAACAGTGAATTTTTGCAACAGGCACGCAGAATATCACAACCCGGCGGCGCAATGCCTGCCTCGGTCTGTGATGATTCTGCATCAGCTTTGCCTCACCCCAGTCCTGCCGCAGCCATCAGCGCCCGCGTGCTCGGATCAAAGGTACCCTCGCCAGATTCGATCTGCTTGGCGATGGCCTTGCCCAGCTCCACGCCGAACTGGTCGAAGGGGTTGATCCCCATCAGCACGGCATTGGCAAAGGTGCGGTGTTCGTGAAACGCGATCAGCGCGCCCAGCGCCGCCGCGTCGCAATCGTCGAGCAGGAAGGTGGTGGAAGGCCGGTCGCCGGCATAGGCACGCGCCGGATCGTCCGACGGCTTGCCCGCCATCAGCGCCGCACCCTGAGCGAGGCAGTTCATCAGAAGGATACGGTGATGCGCCGGATCCAGCGCGTCGCCCGGCGCGATGCTGACCAGAAAATCGACCGGGATCAGGTGCGTGCCCTGGTGCAGCAACTGGAACACGGCGTGCTGCGCATCAGTGCCCACCCCGCCCCACGTGATCGCCGCGGTCGGCCCGTCAACCGGAGCGCCGCTCACCGTCACGCTCTTGCCGTTCGATTCCATTTCGAGCTGCTGGAGATAGTCCGGCAGCAGCGCCAGCCGCTCGTCATAGGCGAAGACCGCACGGGTCTGGCAGCCGCGCAGGCGCGTGTAATATTGGTCGCAGAATGCCGCGAGCAGCGGGGCGTTGGCGCGGCCCTCCTCGGCGCGGAAGTGATCATCGACCGCCTTGGCCCCGGCCAGCATCGCCCGAAATTCGTCCATCCCGATCGCCAGCGCGACCGGAAAGCCGATGCTGGAGAACAGCGAATAGCGCCCGCCAACGCTTTCGACAAAAGGCAGCACGCGGGTTTCATCAACGCCCCATTCCACCGCCTTTTCCGGCGAAGCGGTCAGCGCGACCACCCGCCCGCCGGGGTCTTCCACGCCATTATCGGCCAGCCACTTCAACGCACTGGCGGCGTTGGTCATTGTCTCGATGGTGGTGAAGGTCTTGGAAGCGACCGCGATCAGCGTCGTTTCCGGATCGCAGGCGCGGAAGGCCTGTTCCAGCGCCAGCCCGTCAATATTCGACACCACGTGCACATCGACCAGCGCCAGATCGCGGGTCAGCGCGTCGATCGCCAGCGCCGGGCCCAATGCCGATCCGCCGATGCCGATGGCGATGCAGTGGCGCACTTCGCCCAGCGCGCCTTCGTGGATCGCCTCGACCAGCAGGCCCATGCGGGTGAGCAGCGCCTCGGCCTCGTCCACCTGTGCGGGCGTGCCGCTGCCGCGCAGCGCGCCGTGGGTGGCAGCGCGGCCTTCGGTCGGGTTGACGATGCCGCCGCCGAACAGCGCATCACGCGCCGCGCCGAAGCCTGCCGCATCGGCCAGCGCCTCGAACGCGGTAAGGGCCGCATCGCTGAGGTGGGTCTTGGAGAAATCGATTCTCATGCCCGCCTCGGCCCCGCTGTCCGGAGCCACCGGCCAGCCGATGGTGCGGGTCAGCGTGGCGGGGCGAGCCGGATCGGCGGCGAACAGCTCGGCCAGGGTCGGCTGCTCCAGCGCCCGCAACGAAGCCCAGATATCCGCCAGCGCAGCTACTTGCTGTGCCCCGCCCGAAGTGCTCCCCGAAGTGCTCATCGCCGTTTCCCTTTACGCATGTGTGCGGCTGCGAGTAAGGGCAGAGGCGATGGATGTTAAGACCCAATCGCTTGAGGCACAGCCGCCTGCCGCACATGGCGCACGTGCTCGCGATAGCTGGAGCGGGTTCGTCTGGTTTCTCGTCAAGCTGTTGCTGGCGGTGCTGGCCTTTCGGGTATTCGTATTCTCCCCCTTCTCGATCCCGACCGAGAGCATGTTGCCGCGCCTGATGACCGGCGATTATCTGCTGGCGGCCAAATGGCCTTACGGGATCTCGCGCCATTCGCTGCCCTTCGATCTGTCTCTGCCCGATGGCCGGCTGATGCCCCGCACACCCGAACGCGGGGATGTCGTGATCTTCAAGCACCCGGTTGACGGGGTGGAATACATCAAACGCGTGATCGGCCTGCCGGGAGACCGGGTGGCGGTGATCGGTGGGCAGGTGGCGCTTAACGGCGTGCCTGTGCCGCGCCGCAGAATGGCCGATGTGCTGGTGCCGATGTCGGACAACACCCGCTGCGCCTCGGGCGATGTCGAACGGCGCGGTGATGGAGGCGAGGCCTGCCGTTACGCTGCGTTCCGCGAAACCCTGCCCGGCGGCAAGAGCTACACCGTGATCGAACTGGGGGCATTGCCGGGGTATGACCGGTTCGAAGAAGTCACCGTGCCCCCCGGCAGGCTGTTCGTCATGGGCGACAACCGCGACAGTTCCTTGGACAGCCGCTTCGATGCCGCAGCCGGATTCGGCGTCGGCATGGTGCCGCAGGACCTGCTGGTTGGCCGGGCAAGCATTATCGTCTGGTCGACCGATGGCAGCGCCGATTGGGGCAAGCCCTGGACATGGTTTTCCGCTGCACGCTGGAGCCGGATCGGAGAAACGCTGTGACCGGTCTTGCGCCAGACACCCGCGCATGGCTTGAGGCACAGGGCTTCGTCATCGGCAAGGAGGCCCCGTGGCTTGAGGCGCTGACCCACGGCAGCTTCAACGGATCGGGCGTGGCTGCAGCCGATTATCAGCGGCTCGAATTCCTCGGTGACCGGGTGCTGGGCCTGTCGGTGGCAGCGTGGCTGTTCCGCGCGGGCGATGCGCCCGAAGGCAAGCTTTCGCAGCGGTTGAACGCGCTCGTCAGCGGGGCGACCTGTGCGCGCATTGCCCGCCACATCGGCCTTCCCGAACACATCCGCCTCGGCAAACAGGCGCGTGACGATGGCGGGGCGGACAGCGACAAGATCCTCGGCGATGTGATGGAGGCGCTGATCGGCGCCTGCTTCATCGAGAACGGTTTCGACGCCGCGCAGGCCCTGATCTACCGCCTTTGGGCGCATGAACTGGAGGGTGACGAGGGCAAGGCCAAGCACCCGAAAAGCGCGCTTCAGGAATGGGCCGCAGGCAATCGCCGCTCGCCCCCGCTTTACGAGGTGACCGACCGCAGCGGCCCCGATCACGCCGCCCGCTTCACCGTGCAGGTCAGCGTCCGCAATGTCGGCAGCGCCGAGGCCACCGCCACCAGCAAGGGTGAGGCTGAACGGCTCGCGGCCAAGGCGTTTCTGGAACGGTTCGGGTGAGATTTGTTCCCTTAATGTTTCACGTGAAACACTGACTTATTCGGATAACACACCCTCATCTGGCAGGGGCTGAGACGGGGTCTAAGCCGGATCAAGCCTGCGCAAACCGCACCCAACCCCACTCTGCCCTTCGACAAGCTTCACCCAAACGGATATTGTTCTTTTCATGACAGACACACCCCCTCTTTCCGACCCCGACACCGCCCCGACCCGCTGCGGCATGGTTGCCGTGATCGGCGCGCCGAACGCCGGCAAATCGACTCTGGTGAACCAGCTTGTCGGCCAGAAGGTCGCCATCACCAGCGCCAAGGCCCAGACCACCCGTGCGCGGATGCTCGGCATTGCGCTGCACGAATTGAACGGCGCCGGGGTGCAGATGATCCTGGTCGATACGCCCGGCATCTTCGCCCCCCGCCGCAGGCTGGACCGCGCGATGGTCAGCGCCGCATGGGAAGGCGCGGAGGCCGCCGATGCGGTGCTGCTGCTGGTCGATCCGATCAAGCAGCGCCGCCACGAGCTGGAACCGCTGCTGGAGGCGCTGGCGAACCGGCCCGAACGCAAGATCCTCGTCCTCAACAAGGTTGACCGCGCCAAGAAAGAACCCCTGCTGGCACTGGCGCAGGAGCTTTCGGGCAAGGTCGATTTTGCGGAGATCTACTTCGTTTCGGCGCTGAACGGTGACGGGGTGCCCGAGCTGAAGGACGCGCTGGCGGGCATGATGCCCGAAGCCGAATGGATGTACCCCGAAGATCAGGTGTCGGACGCATCCGAACGCCTGCTCGCCGCCGAAATCACCCGCGAACAGCTCTACCAGCAGCTGCACGAAGAACTGCCCTATGACAGCGCGGTGCGGCCCGAGAAATACGAGGTGCGCGCCGACGGCAGCATCGAAATCCACCAGCAGATCGTGGTCGCCCGCGAAACGCAGCGCGCCATCGTGCTCGGCAAGGGCGGCTCACGGATCAAGCAGATCGGGGCTGCGGCGCGCAAGGAATTGTCCGAAGTGCTGGGCGTGCCGGTGCACCTGTATCTCCATGTGAAGCAGCTTGAGAATTGGGCCGAGGACAAGGAGATTTTCGAGGAAATGGGGCTCGATTGGGTGCGTTAGGTGCGAGCGAATCGTTTTCGTCGCCCCGTGTTTCAAACGGAGCCTGGCTACTTCCGGCGCATGTTGAAGAAAAATAAGCCAAGCCCCGGATCAAGTCCGGGGCGACGAGGGGTGGCTTACCCCCGCCCCAGCGTCTCCAGCTTCACTCTTCCCCCCGCGTGCCCATGGCGGAATTCGCACCGTCACGGAACAAGGACGACTGTTCTCCGGTAGAACGGAGACAATCATGGGAAAAATGCAATGAACCTTATCATTCTTTTGGTCGTCGGCGGCCTTATCGGCTGGGTGGCCAGCATGCTGGTGGGCGGCGGCGGCGGTATCCTGATGAACGTCGTCGTCGGGATTGTCGGCGCGCTGCTTGCCGGTTTTCTGCTCAATCCGCTCATCGGCGGCGGCAACATCATGAGCGGCGATCTCAGCCTCAGCGCGATTGCGGTCTCGCTGCTTGGATCGGTCCTGCTGCTGCTGCTGCTCAATATGGTCCGTCGCGGCAGGCCGTAACCTGGCGCGGGCCTACCCCCGCCCCAGCTTCTCCAGCTTCGCCTTCAGGGCAGCCTCGTCGAACGGCTTGACGATGTAATCGTCCGCGCCCGCCGCGATGCCGTCGTGAATGTCCTTCGCCTCGCCGTTCGAGGTGCAGAACACCACGACCGGCTCCTTGGGTGTGGGGATGGAGCGGAGCTTGGTGACGAATTCGATCCCGTCCATTTCGGGCATGTTCCAGTCGGTCAGCACCAGATCGGGCATGGATTTCTTGCAACGCGCCAAGGCTTCCTCGCCGTTTTCGGCCTCCACCGGGACATAGCCGAGGCTGAGCGCGATCTTGCTGGAAACCTTGCGGATCACCCGGCTGTCATCGACGATCAGGCAGGTCTTGGCGGTCGCGGCGGACACGGAGGTGCCGGCGTAACGGTCGCGCATCGCCTTGGCGGCAGCGACGATGGCGGCGGTATCGTCAACGTGCGGTGTTCCGGCAGCGGCCGGAGCAGCCGGCGCCGCTTTGGCCGGGCGCGGCGGGGCCGCAGCCTCGGCGGCAACGCGGGCCTCGTCCTCGTCAGCAGCGGCGGCGAGCACCTTTTCGTTCTGCGCCAGCTTTTCCGCCAGCGTCTTGCCTTCAAGGCCGGTGCGGCGGTTGGGGCCGGAATTGCGCTTGATCAGGTTCTGCACGATTATCGCCCCCCCGCCCATGCTCGCAAAGCCCGCCTCGAAGGCCTTGGCAGCGTAATCGTCGGAATAGGGATCGGCGGAATCGAGCGTGCCGACCTCTTCGCCGGGCGTCATGCGAATGTGGAGATAGGGCATCCACACATCGCCGAATTCGGCCTTTTGATACCATACGTCGAGCACATCATAACTCGCCCACATGCCATCGGGTTCGCGCAGGCGGATGCCTTCGCCGATGCGGGGCACCGCAGCAAAGCGGATGCGTGCCTGGGTTTGGTGTGTCTCGTTCTGGACTTCGATTTCGATCACGGCGCAGCCCTTTTTCCGGCCACCGTGGTAAGGTTCAAATGCTTTATTATTTGCAAACGCCCGAGGGCCGGAGCGGCATTTTGCACCGCCCCGCCACTCGGTTCGTCGCGTTGTCAGGCCTGCTTGGCCGGAGCTTTCTTTTTCGCAGGCGCTTTCTTGGCGGCGGGCTTTTTGGCAGCGGCCTTTTTGGGCGCCGCTTTCTTCTTGCCCTTCTTGGCCGGCGGGCCCTTGGCAATGCGGGCATCGATCAGCGCGATCGCGGCTTCCAGCGTCACGTCTTCGGGCTTGGTGTCACGTGGGATGGTGGCGTTGGTGGTGCCGTCGGTCACGTAGGGGCCAAAGCGGCCCGGCATGACCTTGATCTCGCCCCCGCTGACGGGGTGCGCGCCCAATGTCGCCATCGGTTCGGACTTGCCGCGTGACGCCCCGCCGCGATTGGCGGCTTCAGCCAGAAGCGCGACCGCACGGTTCATCCCGACTTCGAACACATCGCGGGTGTTGGTCAGCTTCCCGTACTTGCCGTCATGCCGCAGGTACGGGCCGTAACGCCCGATATTGGCTTCGATTTCCAGCCCCGTGTCAGGGTGCGCGCCGACGATGCGGGGCAGATCAAGCAGCTTGACCGCCCAATCGAGATCGAAATCATCGAGATCCTTGGGGATGCTGGCGCGTTTCGCTTCCTTGCCATCGCCCATCTGGACATAGGGGCCAAAGCGCCCGGTCTTGCGGTGGATATCCTCGCCCGTTTCCGGGTGCTGGCCCATCACGCCATCATCCGCCCCGTCCGCGCCCTCGCCGCCCGGCTGGGCAAAGCGGCGGGTGAATTTGCATTCGGGGTAGTTCACGCAGGCGACAAAGGCGCCGAACTTGCCGCCGCGCAGGGACAGGCGGCCATTGGCGCGGCCCTCGCTGGCGCACAGCGGGCAGGCACGCGGGTCTGCGCCGTCTTCACGCGGCGGGAACAGGAAGTCGGAGAGGTATTCGTCCAGCGCCTCGGTCACTTCCGAAGGCAGCTTTTCCATCACCTCGTCGGCCTTGGGCTTGAAGTCCTTCCAGAACCGGGCGAGCAGCAGCTTATAATCCTCGCGCCCGTCGGAAACGATGTCGAGTTCGTCCTCCA
Organism: Porphyrobacter sp. IPPAS B-1204; assembly: GCA_003724185.1. Lineage (GTDB taxonomy): Bacteria > Pseudomonadota > Alphaproteobacteria > Sphingomonadales > Sphingomonadaceae > Erythrobacter. The sequence goes on along the minus strand of RHGM01000004.1, from coordinate 64,601 downwards.
TCCCGGCCGTGAAATCATAGGCGACATAGGTCGGGAAGAAGCGTTCGAGGAAGGCGGTCAGCAGGCGGCCGGATTCCTCGGCGAAGAAGCGGTTCTTCTCCATGCGGACGTAGCTGCGATCCCGCAGGGTCTGGATGGTCGAGGCGTAGGTGGACGGGCGCCCGATGCCGAGTTCCTCCAGACGCTTCACCAGCGACGCTTCGGAGAAACGCGGCGGCGGCTGGGTGAAGTGCTGGGTGGCATCCACGGCGCGCTTGGCCGGGCAGTCGCCCGATTTCATCACCGGCAGCAGCCCGCTTTCATCATCATCGGCGTCGTCAAAGCCTTCCTGATACACCGCGAGGAAACCCGGAAAGCGGATCACCTGGCCGGTGGCGCGCAGTTCGTGCTGGCCGGTCGCATCGCGGAAGGTGACAATGGTGCGTTCAAGCTGCGCGGTCGCCATCTGGCTGGCCATCGCGCGCTTGAAGATCAGGTCATACAGCTTGGCCTCATCCCCGCTGCCGACCCGTTCACGGGTGAAATCGGTCGGGCGGATCGCCTCGTGCGCTTCCTGCGCGTTCTTCGCCTTGGTACTGTAAAAGCGCGGTTTTTCGGGGCGGTAATCCTCGCTGAAGCGCGCCGCAATGGCATCGCGCGCGGCGTGGATGGCGCTCATGTCCATCTGCACGCCATCGGTCCGCATGTATGTGATCGCGCCCGCTTCGTAGAGGCTCTGCGCCAGCCGCATCGTGTGCTGCGCGGAGTAGCCAAGCTTGCGCGCAGCTTCCTGCTGGAGCGTGGAGGTGGTGAACGGCGGGGCGGGGTTGCGCTTGACCGGCTTGGTCTCGACACCTTCGACCGTGAAGCGCCCGGCTTCGACAGCGGCCTTGGCCTCCATCGCAATGCCTTCCTTGCCGAGGCTGAGCTTCTCCAGCTTGTCGCCGCGGAATTTGACCAGACGCGCATCGAACTCGGTGCCATCGTGCATCATCCGCGCAACGACGCTCCAGTATTCGTCCGCCCGGAACGCCTCGATCTCGCGCTCGCGCTCGACGATCAGCCGCAGCGCGACCGATTGCACGCGGCCCGCGCTCTTGGCGCCGGGAAGCTTGCGCCACAACACGGGCGAGAGGGTGAAGCCGAACAGGTAGTCGAGCGCACGGCGCGCCAGATAGGCGTCAATCAGCGGCTGATCGAGTTCACGCGGGCGGGCCATCGCTTCGGTCACGGCCTGTTTGGTGATCGCGTTGAAGGTCACGCGCTGGACGTTGGCGGGGACGCTTTTCTTCTTCTTCAGCAGCTCCAGCACGTGCCAGCTGATCGCCTCGCCCTCACGGTCAGGGTCAGTTGCCAGCACGAGGCGGCTTGCGCTCTTGGCGGCGTCGGAAATCTCTTTGAAGCGGCTCTGCTTGTCGCGGTAGAGTTCCCACTCCATCGCGAAGTCCGCATCCGGATCGACGCTGCCATCCTTGGGCGGCAGATCGCGGACGTGGCCATAGGATGCGAGAACCTTGAAGTCCTTGCCGAGATATTTCTCGATGGTTTTCGCCTTGGCGGGGGATTCAACGATGACAAGCTGCATGATGGTGCCGGGGTGTCCCTTACGTGTGTACGCGCGAGGGTGGGGCTGCGGCGCTTACAGCGTCAAGCGGGTTGTGCAAATGGTCTGCTTACCCGGCGCGCCGCACCGCCCCATCCACTTCGCGCACCAGATCGCCTGCCAGTTCCAGTTCCAGCAGCGCCATGTGCACCTCCGCCACGCCCGCGCCTGACTGGCGGATCAGTTCGTCCACCGCGACCGGCGCGTTGGTCAGCAGGTTGGCGATGTCGGTGCTGAGGTCGGCCCGCGACTCCCCCCAGTCCAGCTTGGCGAGTTCGGCGTAATCGAAATCCACCGCACCTTCGCCCACCCGGAATTGCGAGCGCGGCGCGCCGGTGAAGCTTTGGAGGAGTTCCACCACCTCGTCCGGCGTCTGCACCAGCACCGCGCCTTCGCGGATCAGCTGGTTGCACCCCAGCGCCCGCGCATCGAGCGGGGAGCCGGGGATGGCCATAACCTCGCGCCCCGCCTCGCCCGCCAGCCTTGCGGTGATGAGGGAGCCTGATTGCGGTGCGGCCTCGATGACCAATGTTCCTGACGCAAGGCCTGCGATGATGCGGTTGCGCGACGGGAAATGCCGCCCGCGTGGTTCGGTGCCGGGGGGCTGCTCGGCGATCAGCAGGCCCTCTGTCGCGATCCGCTCCTGCAAGTCCACGTGCTGCGGCGGATAGGTGATGTCGATCCCGCTGGCGATCACCCCGATGGTGTGCGGGAACGCGCCCTCATGCGCCGCCCCGTCGATGCCCCGCGCAAGGCCCGAGACGACAGTGAACCCCGCCTCGGCCAGAGCGCTGCCGAAATCGCGGGCCAGCTTGACGGCGGCGGCGCTGGCGTTGCGGGCGCCGACCAGCGCGACGCAGGGTTCGGACGCGAGCGCCAGCCTGCCGCGGCACGTCACAATCGGCGGAGCGCTGTCGAGTTCAGCCAGCAGCGCGGGGTAATCGGGCTGATCATGGAACAGATACCGCGCCCCGGCCCTGCGCACCGCCGCCACCTCGCGCTCGATGCTGTCAGCGGCGGCGGGACGGTATGGCCCCCTCCCCCGGCTGGCGAGATCGGGCAGCGCATCCAGCGCCGCCGCTGCCGTGCCGAAGCGGGCGATCAGCTGGCGATAGCTGATCGGGCCGATATTGGGCGAGCGCAGCAGGCGGATGCGCGCAAAAGCCTCCTGTTGCGAGAGCACCGGCTGCGACCCCTGTTGCTCCATCAGATGATGCCCCGCATCACGGCTTGGCCGAGGAACCGACACGCGGCTCCTCCCCTCGCATCAACCGCCCGATATTGGCGCGGTGCTGGACGATGACGATGGCGGCGATGGCAAGCAGCGGCGCGATGGCCTGCGGGTAGCCCATCAGCCAGACCACGACAGGCGCGGCAACAACCGTCACCAGCGACGACACCGATGAAATCCGGCTGACAAACAGCGTGATCGCCCAGATCGCGGCGCAGGCCAGCATCGCGGGCCACGCCAGCGCCAGCAGTGCGCCTGCTGCGCTGGCAAAGCCCTTGCCGCCCTTGAACATCAGCCACGGGGTGAAGCAGTGACCTGCCACGGCAGCCACGGCTGCGATGCCTTCCGTGCCGGACCACAAGGCCCCCGCCACCAGCACCGGCACCGCCGCCTTGGCCGCATCGAGCAGCACCGTCGCCGCCGCCAGCCCCTTGTTGCCGGTGCGCAGCACATTGGTCGCCCCGATGCTGCCGCTGCCGATCTGGCGGACATCGCCCAGCCCGGCGGCACGGGTCAGAATCAGGCCGAAGGGGATCGAGCCCAAGGCAAAGCCAAGCACGGCGGCGAAAACCCAATCCATCAAAACCCCGTCCCGTTGGTGCCAAGCTTGTCGAAGCCCTGCACTTTCTTCTAATGGCCAACATTGAAAAGAAAAGGACAGGGCTTCGACAAGCTCAGCCCGAACGGAGTTTTTTTTGTCGGATAACCCCGCCTCCCCCATTCTGCTGTTCGATTCCGGCGTCGGCGGGCTGACCGTCTATGACGCCCTGCGCAAGGTGCTGCCCGAAGCTCCGGTGATCTACGCCGCCGACCTTGCGGGCCTGCCCTATGGCTCCAAGACGGAAAGCCAGATCGCGGCGCGGGTGGCGGGATTGCTCGGGCGGATGGCGGAGCGGTTCCGGCCGCGGCTGGTCTGCATCGCCTGCAACACGGCGAGCACCATTGCATTGGGCATGGTGCGCGATGTGCTGGAGCTTCCGGTGGTCGGCACCGTGCCCGCGATCAAGCCTGCGGCCGCGCTGACGCAGACCGGCACCATCGGCCTCGTCGGCACGGAGGCGACGATCCGGCAGGCCTATGTTGATGAACTGGAAGCGCAGTTTGCCAATGGCAAGCGTCTGCTGCGTGTTGCTGCCCCCGGGCTTGTCGCCGCGGCCGAAGCCAAGCTGCGCGGGCAAGCGGTCGATCCGGCGCTGATTGATGATGTGCGCGATCGGCTGACCGCCATGCCCGGTGGCCCAGACATCGACGCGCTGGTGCTGGCCTGCACGCACTTTCCCCTGCTTGGCGAAGAACTCGCCGCCGCTTTCGGGTCTGATGTGCGGCAGGTGGACGGTGCAGCCGGCATAGCCCGGCGGATCGCCCATCTGCTGGAGGGGCAGGAATTCGCCGCACAAGGCCCCAACCGCTTCATCGTGACCGGGCCACTGGCCGGGGCTGAGGGGCTGGAGGCAGCGCTGGCATCGCGCGGTTTCGGCCCAGCCGAGGTGTTCTGAAAACCGCACAATTCCTTGCGAAACGCTCGCAAAGATCGCTGTTTCAAAAGCGCGCCCTCGTCCCTAAATAACCATCGCGAAACCAACAGGCCGCTGGCTCGTTATGGCGGGACAAAACAGCAGGGCAGGAACACCGCGCCCACCTCCACCAGGGTGGCCGCGAGAGCAGCGAGACGCGAGTGAACTACGACCAGATTTTCGATTCCGCGATCGACCGGCTGCACGAGGAAGGCCGTTACCGCGTCTTCATCGACATCCTCAGAAACAAGGGCGCCTACCCCAACGCGCGCTGTTTTCACGGGCACAACGGCCCCAAGCCGATCACCGTGTGGTGCTCGAACGATTACCTCTGCATGGGCCAGCACGACAAGGTGATCGGCGCGATGGAAGCCGCGCTGCACGATGTCGGCGCAGGCAGCGGCGGCACGCGCAATATCGGCGGCAACACGCACCTGCATGTCGAGCTGGAAACGGAACTTGCCGACCTCCACGGCAAGGATGCAGCCCTGCTGTTCACCAGCGGTTACGTGTCGAACGATGCGACCCTGTCCACGCTCGCCAAGCTGCTGCCGGGCTGCGTGATCTTCTCGGACGAATTGAACCACGCCAGCATGATCGCGGGCATCCGCAATTCGGGCTGCGAGAAGAAGGTGTTCCGCCACAATGATGTGGCCCATCTTGAAGAACTGCTCGCCAGCGTGGACATCGACACGCCCAAGCTGATCGCGTTTGAAAGCGTCTATTCAATGGACGGGGACATCGCCCCGATCCACGCGATCTGCGATCTGGCCGATAAGTACAACGCGCTGACCTATATCGACGAGGTTCACGCGGTCGGCATGTACGGCGCGCGCGGCGGCGGCATCTCGGAACGTGATGGCGCGGCCCACCGGATCGACATCATCGAAGGCACGCTGGGCAAGGCGTTCGGCGTGATGGGCGGATATATCGCAGCCAGCACCAAGGTGGTGGACTGCATCCGCTCCTATGCGCCAGGCTTCATCTTCACGACCTCGCTTTCGCCCGTGCTGGTTGCAGGCGTGCTGGCGTCGGTGCGGCACCTCAAGGAAAGCAGTGTCGAACGCAACGCCCAGATGCGCGCCGCAGCGATGCTGAAGCTGAAGTTCGCCGAGGCCGGACTGCCGGTGATGGATTCTGTCACCCACATCGTGCCGCTGATGGTCGGCGATCCGATCCGCGCCAAGAAGATCAGCGATATTCTGCTCGCCGAATACGGCGTCTATGTGCAGCCGATCAACTTCCCCACCGTGCCGCGCGGGACAGAACGCCTGCGTTTCACCCCCGGTCCGCACCACACCGATGCGATGATGGACGAGCTGACAGCGGCGCTGCTGGAGATCTGGGACAGGCTCGAAATCCAGCTCGCCAAGGCCGCCTGAGAGGCGCGCGGCGTCGGTTAAAATCCGCTTGCACCCCATTTATTTGCAGATATTTATGTCTGTGAAACAATGATCAGGGGGCATTTAGTGACAGGACGATTTTTGGCGAGCGCCGCGCTGGCGCTCGCGCTGGTCGCGTGCGGCGGTGGTGACAGCGGCAGCACCCCGCCCCCGACTGGCGGCGGCGGTGGTGGAGCACCAACTCCGTCACCCTCGCCGTCGCCCTCTCCGACGCCGACTTATCTGACCTTCGCGCAACTGACGGGCGCACGGAACTTCTTGACTGCATGCGCCGGAAATACCGGCGGCCAGATCATCCCGATCCAGGGTCTTGGCGACAGCACGCCCCCACCGGCGGGAGGGGGCACCTCGTTCCGCCTTTCGCTCTCAACCGATGGAGCCGAAAGCTACCGGGTTCGCGGACAGACTCTCAACGCCGAAAACTTCGACATCCAATTCGTCCCCGGCGACATTGATGCCAACAGCCCCTTCGTCAATCTGACGGATTATGTGCGCCCCGACGGGTCAGGCTTCAACAACCGCTTCCTTCTCGCCAATAAGCCGGTTCAGGGCATCACCCGCGAATATGTGCGCAACTTCGTGTTCGTGGTCCGCCCTCGCCCGTCGGACCCCAGCACGACATACTACTGCACTTACGGCGTGCCGACCCTGCTTACCGATCCGCTGCCGACCAGCACCATCACATATTCGTCATTCACCGTGGTCGGGAATGCGTTCACGATTGTGCAGGGTCAGCCCACATCCTTCGATCTGGGCGAAAGCGTGGTGACCCTGAGCGCCAATCCGGCAACCTTCCAGGTTTCCACGCAGATTACATTTGTCGGCCGCCAGGTTCTCGGTGCCGGCGTGCTGTCGGACACGCGCACCCAGCTTGGCACCGCATCGGGTACCGCCACTCTCGAAGCGAACACGCAAAACTTCGGCGGGTTGCTTGAAGGCAATTTTGTCCGGGTGGGCGAATCTGCCTTCGGCGGATGGTTCTTCGGCCCGCAAGGACGTGAGGCCGGTTACGGTTTCGGCATTCAGGGTCAGACGACAACTGGTGCTCCGTTGGTGTTCACAGGCGCAGTCACCGCGCGGCGTTGACCCTTTGCAACGCCTCTGCCCTGCGCTTGCCCACGGGGCCAGTTGCAAGGGAGAGACCTGAACGGGCGGCACGTCTGACCAGACCTGCGCCGAAGTCGTTGTGGCGCGGTGTGAGGGCCTTGGTCCAATCACATTGAAAACAGGGGCGCAAACTGAATGAAATACAGGATTTTCGGATCGGCAATGATGGCACTCGCGCTGGCCGCATGCGGCGGCGGTGACAGCGGCAGCACCCCGCCCCCGACCGGCGGCGGGGGGACGCCTTCTCCGAGCCCCTCGCCCACCCCCAGCCCCACGCCAACACCGACCTATCAGACCTTCGCGCAGCTGACCGGCACGCAGACCTTCGCCACGACCTGCGGCGGTACGACCAATTCCTTATTGTCTGGCACGATCGTGCGCGGCGGGGGTAGGCTTGGATCGAACATCACGATCGTTTCCGATCGGAGCCAGCCTTCCTACAACATTTTCGACAACATCAGCGGTTCGGAAGGCGGGTTCTCGACCAGTTTCACTCAAGCAGACCGTGACACGACGAGGCCGGGCGAGGCCTATGCCAAGATCCTCGTGAATGGCTTTACCGAGCGGCTTTCGGTTCTGACCCTATCCCAGAATGGCAGCCCGCTCGAATATGCAAGAGCGGCGCAGATTATTGCGCAGACAGCAACGGGCGGCGGATCGATCAATACGGTTTGCGCCTTTGGCGTCCCCACCCTCGTCACCGACCGCCCGGCCATGACCGTGACCTATGGCTGGGTTGCCTTCTTCGGGCTCGCCAACGTCAATGCCACGCCAGGATCGGGGACGGGGGTCAACTATCTCGTGACGAACTCGATCGTCACCATGACCGCCAATCCGGCCAATGGTCAGATCAACTTCACGCTCGACCTCAAGGGGCGTGAGACGTCTCCTGCGGGAACCTCGGACGTTGTCACCGACCTCGGCGTGTTCACCGGCACCACAACTCTGGACGGCACGACACCGAGCTTTAGCGATACCATCGTCAACTCCGCCAACACCGTGTCGGGCACCTTCGGGGGCGGATTCTTCGGGCCTCAGGGCGGAACGGCTGCAGTGTCGGTCGGCATCCAGACCCGCCGAGCAGACAATTCCGACCTGCGGCTCGGCGGGCTGATCATCATGCGCCCGCAAAGCTGACAATTCAGGCGCTTTCCATGCCCTCTCCCTTGCGCTAGCCGCTGCGGCACCACGCAAGGGAGAGACTTACATGGGCGGCACGCCTGACCAGACCTATGCCGAGATCGTCCTCGGGCGACGTTCTATTCGCGGATACCTCGACAAGCCCGTGCCGCGCGCGCTGATCGAGGAAATCCTGACGATGGCGATGCGCTCGCCCACGTCGATGAACACCCAGCCCTGGCACTTCCACGTCATCACCGGCGAGCCGCTTGACCGCATCCGCAAGGGCAACACCGACAACATCCTCGCCGGCGTCCCCGACAGCCGCGAATTCCGCCGGGGTGAGGCTTTCGCGGGCGTCCACCGCGATCGGCAGGTCGAAGTCGCCAAGCAATTGTTCGGCGCCATGGGGATCGAACGTGACGACAAGGATGCGCGGCAGGACTGGGTGCTGCGCGGCTTCCGCCAGTTTGACGCGCCGGTGTGCGTGATTGTCACCTATGACCGCGAGCTTTCCGGCAGTGACGACACCGCCTTCGATTGCGGCGCTGTCACCACCGCGCTGGTCAATGCGGCGTGGAGCAAGGGTCTGGGCTGCGTGATCAACTCGCAAGGCATCATGCAGTCGCCGGTGGTGCGCGAGCACGCCGGCATCCCGGAAGATCAGGTGATCATGAAAGCGGTCGCGCTGGGCTGGCCCGATCCGGACTTTCCGGCCAACGCCGTGGTGTCCCTGCGCAAGAGCGTGGACGAAGCGGCGCGGTTCGTGGGGTTTGACTGAGGGCCTTCAAACAGGGAACCGCCGCAAAGGCGATGAGGGATTTGCCGCCCCCATGCGTATAACCTCTGGCAGGAGGAATATGATGGATCTCGACGATAATCTTTCGCGGCTGGTTGCAGTGTCCGTGCCGGACCTGTCGGCGATTGACGGTGCCGCGCTGGCGATGCGGGCGCGGGTCGAGGCGCGCCGGTCGCGCGGGGCGCTTGGGGCAGCGATGGTGGCCGCGCTTGGCATCGGCGTGGTGGGCGGGATGCAGGTTCCGGCGCAGGCGGAAATCCCGCTGGTTGCCTTCGGCCCGGCGCCTTCGCTGACACCGCTGATCGCGCTGGGGCAGGAATGAGCCTGCGGCGCCTGTTGATCGCTGCTGTGGCGGTGGTCGCGCTCGCGCTGGTGGGGGTGTGGATTGGGCGCATGATGCAGCCCAAGGCCCATCACCACGGGGCCGAACTGCACGCGCTGATGCATGACGGACTTGATCTTGACCGGGCGCAAGAGCGATCGCTTGCCGTGCTCGAACGCGATTTCGCCGCAAAGCGCGAGGCGCTGGAGGCGCGGCTCAAGGCAGACAACGCCCTGCTTGCCGAAGCAATTGCTGCTGAGCACGAATATGGCCCGCGTGTGTCGGCAGCGGTTGATGCGTCCCACGTGGCGATGGGCGATCTGCAGAAGGCAACGCTCGAACACATCTTCGCCATGCGAGCGATCCTGCGCCCGGAACAGCAGGCGAAGTTCGATGCGGCCGTCGCCGAAAGCCTCGCGCAAGCCGGCAAGTGACCAGCGAGGATCCGGACGCAGCGCTGGTGCGCGGGGCGCTGGCTGACGATGCGCAAGCGGCACGTGCTCTGGTCGAACGGCACCGTGAGGCCGTCTACCGGCTCGCACGTACTGCCAGCGGCGACGCCGAGGAAGCGTTCGACATCACGCAAGAGACCTTTGTCGCCGCCTTCGGCGCATTGTCGCATTACGATCCAAGGCGACCATTCCGCGGATGGATTGCCGCCATCGCGCTCAACAAGTGCCGCGACCGGGCGCGGCGGCGGTTTGTGCGGCGGTTCCTCCGTCTGCCGATGCCCGAAAACGCGGCGGAGTGGATCGCCGATGATACGCCCTCGCCCGAGACGCAGGCGGCAAGCCGGCAGGAACTGGTCGCCACCGCCCGCGCCATTGCCGACCTGCCATCGTCTCTGAAAGACGTGCTGATCCTGCGCACGATCGAAGGCATGAGCCAGCAGGAAACCGCCTTCGCGCTGGGCATCAGCGCCAAGGCGGTGGAGACCCGGCTGTACCGCGCACGGCAGAAATTGTCCGACATGGTAAGGGGTGAGCCGCGCTCCCGCGTATAGTAAGGCATGACCGCACCGCTTGTTACCCGCCGCCGCCTGCTTGCAGGAGCTGGCGCCGCTTCGGCCTTTGCCGCGCTGCCTGCCTGGGCGCAGGGCCATTCGATGCACAAGATCCGCGGCGGCGCGCCGATCCGTGTGGGCTTTGACGAGGCGTCGGGCGCGGTGATCGATCTTGCCGTGGGGCACGGTCCGCGCACGGTGCAGGGGCGCAAGGGGCATGGTGTCGCGGTCAACGGGAGTGTGCCCGGCCCGCTGGTGCGGTTGAAGGAAGGCACCAAGGTCCGCCTCAACGTCACCAACCATCTGTCCGAGGATACCTCGATCCACTGGCACGGGTTGCTGGTGCCGTTCCACATGGACGGGGTGCCGGGGATCAGCTTTCCGGGGATCAAGCCGGGGCAGACCTTCGTTTACGAATTCCCGGTCAGGCAGGCCGGCACCTACTGGTATCACAGCCATTCCGGCTTGCAGGAACAGCAGGGGCATTACGGCCCGCTGATAATTGATCCCGCAGGCGAAGAACCGGCGGAATATGACCGCGACTACATCCTGCTGCTGAGCGAGTTCACCCCGCTGCACCCCCATTTCATCATGGACCGGCTGCGCAAGGGTGAGGGTTACTTCAACTACCAGCAGACCAGCTGGAGTGACGAATACCCGCTGACCGCCGAAGACCGGCGGATGTGGGCGGAAATGCGCATGCCTGCGACCGATATCGCCGATGTGACAGGCTCCACCTACACCTACCTCGCCAACGGGCGCGGGCCGAAGGAGGGGCTGGAATACCTGTTCAACCCCGGCGAACGGGTGCGGCTTAGGGTCATCAACGGCTCGGCAATGACCTTCTTCAACATGCGCATCCCCGGCCTGCCGATGACGGTGATCGCCGCCGATGGCCAGAACGTGAAGCCGGTCGAGGTTGACGAATTCCAGATCGGCACCGCCGAGACATACGATGTCATCATCGAGCCCCGCGCCGAGGCCTATACCATCGTTGCCGAAAGCATGGATCGTTCGGGGATGGCGCTTGCCACGCTGGCAAGCCGCCCCGGCGCGCGCGCAGCCATTCCGCCGCCGAGGAAGCCCCCGCTGCTCGACATGGGCGATATGGGTATGAACCACGGCGATATGGGCGGCAGTCACAGCATGGACGGCATGACAATGCGTGACACGCTGCTGCTGCCCCCCGATGTGAAGACGGGGCCGGGGATCGACATGGTTTCGATGGCCCCGGTCGACAAGCTTGGCGACCCCGGACTCGGCCTGCGCGATGTCGATCACCGCGTTCTGAATTACCGGATGCTGTCAGCGCTGGAACCCAACCGCGACACGCGCAAGCCTTCTCGGCTGCTCGAACTGCACCTGACCGGCAACATGGAGCGCTACATGTGGTCCTTCGATGGCCGGATGTATTCCGCCGTCAGCGATGTGCCGATCCGCTTTGCCTGGAACGAGCGGGTGCGGGTGAAGCTCGTCAACAACACCATGATGGCGCACCCCATTCACCTGCACGGGATGTTCTTCGAGCTGGTCAATGGTAACGACGCCGCCCACCAGCCGCGCAAGAACGTGGTGATCGTGCAGCCGGGTGCGAGCGCGCAGTTCGATCTGACCGCTAACGAACCGGGCGACTGGGCGTTTCACTGCCACCTGCTCTACCACATGCACGGCGGGATGATGCAGACGGTGACGGTCATGGGGCCGGAGCAGGCCGCGTGAAGACCGCTTTGACCTTTGCCGCCCTGCTGGCCGCATCACCGCTCGCCGCGCAAGACCCGCACGCCGGGCACGATATGGGCGATATGGACAAGCCCGCGCCCCCCGCGCCAGCCTCCCCCGGCCCGACCATGGAAACCCCGCCCCCTGCCGCCGCCGGCAGCGGCCCGCCGCGCGCCGCCGATGCGATCTGGGGCGCCGATGCCATGAAGGCCTCGCGCGAGGATCTGCGCCGCACCCACGGCGATTTCCCGGTGTTCTGGTTTCAGGGTGACCGGCTGGAGGCGCAGGTCCGCGATGGCGCGGACATCTACCTGTGGGACATTCAGGGCTATTACGGCGGCCCAACCGAGCGGCTGTGGTTCAAGTCCGAAGGCGAAGGCGCATTCGGCGAAAATCCCGATGATGCCGAGGTGCAGGCGCTTTATGCCAAGGCCTTCGCGCCGTTCTGGGACGTGCAGGCGGGCGTGCGCCACGACATCGGCGGGCCGGACACCACCCATGCGGTGATCGGCGTGCAGGGACTTGCGCCCTATCTGTTCGAGATCGACAGCGCGCTGTTCCTTTCGCATCGCGGCGATGTGACCGCCCGCCTCGAAGCCGAGATCGACCAGCGCATCACCCAGCGCCTGATCCTGCAGCCACGCATCGAGGCGAACCTTTCAGCGCAGGACATTCCCGACTTGGGGATCGGCGCCGGGCTTGACCAGATCGAGGTCGGCGCGCGGCTGCGCTACGAAATTCGCCGCGAATTCGCGCCCTATATCGGCATCGAGCAGTCTTGGCGCACCGGGCGCAGCGCAACGCTGGCCCGCGCCCGCGGCGAAGACCCGTCCGCCACCAGCCTTATCGCCGGCATCCGTTTCTGGTTCTGATCACATTGAAGGACACACACCCCATGCGCATTCCCGCTTTTCTCGCTGCCATTGCCCTGTCGGCGCTCGCCCCCGCAGCGCTTCTGGCCCATGTCCAGCTGACAGCATCGACCCCGGCTGCGGGCACGGAAACCAAGGCGCCCAAGGAAATCACCCTGACCTTCAGCCAGCCCGTCGATCCGGCAACCGCAGCGGCCAGCATCGTCATGACCGCGATGCCGGGCATGGCGAACCATGGCGAAATGCCGATCCGCAACTTCACCGCCAGCTGGTCGGATGAGGGCAAGACCATGACCCTGACGCTAAAGAAGCCCCTGCCCACCGGCACCTATGAAGTGCGCTGGCAAGCCGCCGCTGCCGACGGAAATGGGATGAGCGGCACTGTGGTCTTCGATGTGAAGTAAGCGCCGCTGCGGGCCTGCTGCCTCAGCGGGGCAGTTCGCTCACCCCCATCAGCGCCTCGTCCACAGCGCGCGCGGCCTGTCGGCCTTCACGGATCGCCCAGACGACGAGGCTTTGGCCGCGCCGCATGTCGCCGCAGGCAAAGACGCCCGGTTCGCTGGTAGCGTAGCTTTCGGTGTCGGCATCGACATTGCCGCGCGGGGACAGCTTCACCCCCGCCTGCTCCAGCAGCCCCGCCTTCTTCGGCCCGACAAAGCCCATGGCGAGCAGGATCAGATCGGCAGGGATGGTGAATTCGCTGCCCGCCATTTCCTGCATCTGGCCGCCGACCCACTCGACCCGCACGCATTCGAGCCCGGTGACCTTCTCGCCATCACCCAGCACGCGCTTCGCCAGCACCGCCCAGTCACGCTCCACGCCTTCCTGGTGGCTGGAGGATGTGCGCAGCTTCATCGGCCAATCGGGCCAGGTCAGCGCCTTGTCTTCCTTTTCCGGCGGCTTGGGCATGATTTCCAGCTGCGTGACGCTGAGCGCGCCCTGACGGTTCGAGGTGCCGACACAGTCGCTCCCCGTATCCCCGCCGCCGAGCACGACCACGTGCTTGCCGGTGGCGGTGAGGCTGCCACGCGGCGCGGCGCGCAGTTCATCATCGCCCGCGACGCGCTTGTTCTGCTGGGTCAGGAACTCCATCGCGAGCCGGACGCCCGGCATCTCCGCGCCGGGGATCGACAGCTGCCGCGCATCCTCTGCGCCGCCTGCCAGAACCACTGCGTCAAAGTTTTCCTGCAAGCTCTTGAACGAGATGTCGACGCCGACTTCCTTCGAGGTTTTGAACGTCACCCCTTCCGCTTCCATCTGCTGGGCGCGGCGGTTGATGAGGTGCTTTTCCATTTTGAAGTCGGGGATGCCGTAGCGGAGCAGGCCGCCAAGCCGGTCGCTCTTCTCGAACACCGTGACAGAATGCCCAGCGCGCGCCAATTGCTGCGCGCAGGCAAGACCCGCGGGGCCGGAGCCGATCACGGCGACCGATTTGCCGGTCTTCTTCGCGGGGACGAGCGGCTTGACCCAGCCTTCCTTCCACCCACGATCGATGATCGCGCATTCGATCGACTTGATCGTCACCGGTTGATCGATGATGTTCAGCGTGCAGGCCGCCTCGCACGGAGCGGGGCAGATGCGGCCGGTGAATTCGGGGAAGTTGTTGGTGCTGTGGAGCATGTCCAGCGCCCGCTTCCAGTCCGCCTCGTAAACGAGGTGGTTCCAGTCCGGGATCAGGTTGTTCACCGGACAGCCGTTGTGGCAATACGGAATCCCGCAATTCATGCAGCGCGAAGCCTGGCCCGCCAGCGTTCCCTCATCCGGCTGGATGACGAATTCGCGGTAGTTCTTCAGCCGTTCCTTGGGATCGAGATAATCCCGCTCACGGCGGTCCAGCTCGAGAAATCCGGTTTCCTTGCCCATTGTACTGTCTCGTTCCTGAAATCTATTCGGCAGCGACGCTGGCGGCTTCGTGGCGCTCGGCCTCGAGGCGTTTCAGCGCGGCGGCGTAATCACGCGGCATCACCTTGACGAAGCGGGTCAGCGCAGCGTCCCAATCAGCCAGCAGCGCGCCCGCGAGCTTGCTGCCGGTGTGGAGCTGGTGGCGTTCCACAAGGATACGCAGCCGCTCGGCATCATGACGCAGCATGTCACCCATACCGAAGTCGTTGACGCTGCGCGAGCGCTGGGCCGGGCGGCCTGTGCCCTCATCCGCATCCGGCCCCGCCGTAATCGGCAACAGATCGACCTGCGCGTGGTTCACCAGATCCGTGAACGCACCTTCGGGGTCATAGACATAGGCGACCCCGCCGCTCATCCCGGCGGCAAAGTTGCGCCCGGTCTTGCCGAGCACCACCACCACGCCGCCGGTCATGTATTCGCAGCCGTGGTCCCCGGTGCCTTCGACCACCGCGATGGCGCCCGAATTGCGCACCGCGAAGCGTTCACCGGCGACGCCATTGAAGTAGGCCTCTCCCGCAATCGCGCCGTAAAGCACGGTGTTGCCGACGATGATGTTGTCCTGCGCGTCACGCGGGGCGGCTTCGGGTTGGCGCACGATGATGCGCCCGCCCGAAAGCCCCTTGCCGACATAGTCATTGGCATCGCCAACCAGATCGAGCGTCACGCCGTGGGCCAGCCAGGCACCGAAGCTCTGGCCCGCAACGCCCGTGAGGTTGATGCGCACCGTGTCAGTCGGCAGGCCTTCATGCCCATGCGCCTTGGCAATCTCGCCCGACAGCATTGCACCGACCGTGCGGTTCACGTTGCGCACGTCATAGGCGAGCTGCACCGGAGCCTTGGTGTCGATGGCGGTGCGGCAATCGGCGATCAGCTTGTTGTCGAGCGCGCCTTCCAGCCCGTGATCCTGCGTGCCGCGCTGGCGCAGCGATGCGCCTTCTTTCAGCGGGACCTGATGCAGGATGCGGCCAAGGTCGATCCCGCGGGCCTTCCAGTGGCGCTCCATCCGGCGGGTGTCGAGCAGGTCGACGCGGCCCACCATCTCGGCGACGGTGCGGATGCCCATCTCGGCCATGATCTGGCGCAGTTCCTCGGCGACGAAGAACATGTAGTTGACCACGTGCTCCGGCTGCCCGGTGAAGCGCGCGCGCAGCACAGGGTCTTGCGTCGCCACGCCGACGGGGCAGGTGTTGAGGTGGCACTTGCGCATCATGATGCAGCCCGCCGCGATCAGCGGCGCGGTGGCAAAGCCGAACTCGTCCGCGCCCAGCAGCGCGCCGATGGCGACATCACGCCCGGTGCGCAGGCCGCCATCAACCTGCACCGCAATCCGCTCGCGCAGATCATTGAGCAGCAGCGTCTGCTGCGTTTCGGCAAGGCCGATTTCCCACGGGCTGCCCGCGTGCGTCAGCGAAGTCAGCGGCGAAGCGCCCGTCCCGCCATCATAGCCCGCGATGGTGACGTGATCGGCCCGCGCCTTGGAGACGCCCGCCGCGACCGTGCCGACGCCGACTTCGGACACCAGCTTGACCGAAATCCGTGCGACCGGGTTCACGTTCTTCAGATCGTGAATCAGCTGCGCCAGATCTTCGATCGAATAGATGTCGTGGTGCGGCGGGGGCGAGATCAGGCCCACGCCCGGGGTCGAATGCCGCACCGCGCCGATGCGCTTGTCGACCTTGTGACCGGGCAGCTGGCCGCCCTCGCCGGGCTTTGCGCCCTGCGCCATCTTGATCTGGATGTCGTCCGAATTGACGAGGTATTCGGTGGTCACGCCAAAGCGGCCCGAGGCAACCTGCTTGATCCGGCTGCGCATCGAATCGCCGTTGGCCAGCGGCTTGAAGCGGAACGGCTCCTCCCCGCCCTCACCGGTGTTCGAACGTCCGCCGATGCGGTTCATGGCGATTGCCATGGTCGAGTGCGCTTCGTGGCTGATCGAGCCGAGGCTCATCGCGCCGGTCGAAAACCGCTTCACGATTTCCTTGGCCGGTTCGACCTCGTCCAATGGGATCGGGGTCGCTGCCTTCTTGAACTCCAGCAACCCGCGGATCGTCAGCAGCCGCTCGGACTGTTCGTTGATGCTGGCGGCAAATTCGGCGTAGTTCTTGGGATCATTGCCGCGCACCGCGTGCTGCAACTGGGCCACGTTCTGCGGCGTCCAGGCGTGTTCCTCACCGCGCAGGCGATACTGGTAGATGCCGCCGACATCGAGCATCCCGTCATAAAGCGGGTTGTCGCCATAAGCCTGACCGTGGCGGCGCAGGGCTTCTTCGGCGACTTCGGCCAGGCCGATGCCTTCGATGGTGGTGGCGGTGCCGGTGAAATACTTCTCGACGAAAGCCGTCGACAGCCCCACCGCGTCGAAAATCTGCGCGCCGCAGTACGATTGGTAGGTCGAGATGCCCATCTTGGACATGACCTTGCGGATGCCCTTGCCGATCGCCTTGATGAAGTTCTGCTGCACCTTGTAGGCGGGCAGATCGGAGTGGCGCTTCACGCGCAGGGCTTCGAGCGTTTCGAAGGCGAGATAGGGGTTGATCGCTTCCGCGCCGTAACCTGCCAGCACGCAGAAGTGATGCACTTCGCGCGCCTCGCCGGTTTCGACGACGAGGCCGGTCTGCATCCTGAGGCCCTGCCGGACGAGGTGGTGATGCACCGCCGCCGTGGCGAGCAGCGCGGGCATGGGCACCCGCGTTTCGCTCTGCCCGCGATCAGACAGCACAAGAATGTTGTGATCCTGCAGCACCGCTTCGGTCGCGGCCCAGCACATTTCTTTCAGTGCCATTTCAAGGCCTTCAGCCCCGGTGCTGGCATCCCATGTCATGTCGATGGTAGCGCAGCGGAACGCGCCGTCGAGCGCTTCTTCCACCGAACGGATCTTGGCGAGATCCTCATTCGTCAGGATTGGCTGATCGACCTCCAGACGCTTGTGCGTCCCGGCATCGCGGCCCAGCAGGTTCGGGCGCGGGCCGATCATGCTGGTGAGGCTCATCACCAGCTCTTCGCGGATCGGATCGATCGGCGGGTTGGTGACCTGCGCGAAGTTCTGCTTGAAGTAATCATACAGCAGCCGCGCGCGATCAGACAGCACGGCAATCGGCGTGTCGGTGCCCATCGACCCGATCGGATCGTCAGCATCCACCGCCATCGGTTCAAGGAAGCGCGAGATATCTTCCTGCGTGTAGCCGAACGCCTGCTGGCGCTGGAGCAGCGTGCCTTCCTCGGCCGGAATCGCGGCGAGTTCGGGCACCACATCGGTGATGTCAGCCAGCTTGTACTGCGCCTGTTGCAGCCACTGGGCATAGGGCTCGGCATTGGCGAGATCGGCCTTCAGCTCGTCATCCTCGATAATGCGGCCCTGATCGAGGTCGATCAGCAGCATCTTGCCAGGCTGGAGGCGCCATTTGCGGACAATGTCTTCCTCGGCAAAGGGCAGCACGCCGCTTTCCGAAGCGAGGCATACGATATCGTCCTTGGTGACGCAGAAGCGTGCCGGACGAAGCCCGTTGCGATCCAGCGTCGCGCCGATCTGGCGGCCATCGGTGAAACACACGGCGGCAGGGCCGTCCCACGGCTCCATCAGCGCGGCGTGATATTCGTAGAAGGCGCGGCGGGCCGGGTCCATCAGCGCATTGCCGCTCCACGCTTCGGGGATGAGGATCATCATCGCGTGGGCAAGGCTGTATCCGCCCGCGATCAGCAGTTCGAGCGCGTTATCGAGGCAGGCCGTATCCGATTGCCCGTGCGGGATGATTGGCCACATCTTGTCGAGATCGGGGCCGAGCAGCTCGCTTTCCATCGTGCGGCGGCGGGCGTTCATCCAGTTGACGTTGCCGCGCACCGTGTTGATCTCGCCATTGTGGGCGATGAAGCGGAATGGGTGGGCAAGCCGCCAGCTCGGGAAGGTGTTGGTGGAAAAGCGCTGGTGGACAAGGCCCAGCGCCGACACGCAATCGGGATCGCGCAGGTCGTCATAGAAGCTGCCCACCTGCGTCGCCAGCAGCAGGCCCTTGTAAACGATGGTGCGGGTCGAGAAGCTGGGGATGTAGGTCTCGGTCACACCCGGCAGGCCGTGCTTTTCGGCCAATTGCGCCAGCGGGTTCTGCACCTGCTTGCGGATGGTCAGCAGCTTGCGTTCAAAAGCGTCCTGATCGGCGCAAGTGGGGCCGCGTGCGATCACCGCCATCTCGATCACCGGCATCGAGGCAATCACCGCTTCGCCGAGGCCGTCCATGGTGGTCGGCACTTCGCGCCAGCCGATGAAGCGCTGGCCTTCCTTGGCGGTGAAGGCTTCCATCCGCTGCTTGACGAAGGTGCGTGCGGCATCGTCCTGCGGCAGGAAGCACATGCCCACGGCATAATCGCCCGGTTGCGGCAGATCGTAACCGGCAGCATCGGCCCAGCGGCGGATCAGCGGGTCGGGAATCTGGATCAGAATCCCCGCGCCGTCACCCAGCAGCGGGTCGGAGCCCACCGCGCCGCGGTGATCGAGCCGGTCGAGAATATCCAGCGCCTGCACCACAATATCATGGCTTTTCGCGCCTTTGATATGCGCGACCATGCCGACGCCGCAGGCGTCATGTTCGTTGGCGGGGTCATAAAGACCCTGGGAGGAGGGGTATCCCATGGCGTTCGTCCGATCTGTCAGATGCCGACAGGCGCGAACCCTGCGGCAGACAAGCTCACGCCGGGAACACGCCTCTTGGCAGGTCTAGCGGGCGCGTTGACCCCGTTCAGGGTTGCTCTTGCCCGTTTTCGGCCCCCTCATGCCGACAGGAAGCGGGTTTGGCAATGGGTTTGCGCGAAGTAATATTTCTCGCAGACCTATTCAAACTATCGTTAGATTGCGCATGATGCATCGCACCGGCGGGTTGGTTGCACCTTTTGCGTTGTCAACGCCCGGTCAGGCAGCCCCGCCACTGGCCCTGCGCGGGGTCTGAAGCTGGGCAAGCGCCGCCTGCAGGGGTTCACGCAGACCACTGGACCCGCCCTCACCGCTGAGCGCGGCGAGCGCCTTCAACGCCTCGGCCAAAGCCGCTTCGCGCGCGGCGAGATCGGCAGCCGACAGCGTCCGGGTGGGCGGACTGGCGCGGTGTTCGTGAAGCGCGCCAGCGAAACGTTCGACCATTTCGGCGAGGCTCAATTCGCTCGGCGGGACAGCGCGCAGCCGGGCAAGCGCGGCGGTGCCGGGCTCGGGCAGCGGAAGCGCAGAGACACGCGCAGCGGCAACCGGCGCCGCGATGTCAACCACGGGCTCGGGAACGTTAGCAGGAGCGGGAGCGGGAGCGGGAGCCGCTTCGGCAGCCATATCCGCTTCAACCCAAACGGCATTGCGACCGGGCAGCACGGCAAAGGCTGCAAGATCCATCGCCAGCGGAGCCGTTTCAGACGCAGCTTCAGGCTCCGCTTCCGGAACTGCCGGCGCGGCGAATTCCGGCTCGGGCGCGGTGCTGGTCTCGTCCTGCCAAGCGGGCTTGGCAAAGGGCATCGCATCAATCGGATCATCGAGGCGGCGGCTCCCCAGATCACGGGCCGGATCAATCGGGTGGACGCTGCGCACGGCGAATTCGGCGACGGACGGGGCATCGGTCCGGCGACGCACCTTGCGGGTTGCCGCCGCCGCTGTGGCAAACAGAACCGTTCCGAGCATCGCCGCCCCGAGGCCGGCCAAAGTGAACTGTGCCAAGCCGCCGAGGCCCGCGAGCATCGTGCCGCGGATGGCCCCGTCAAACACCGCCGCCGGAACGATCATCACGCTGGCTGCGGCCAAAGCCACACCCCACAGGCCCAGCACCGGCGCAAAGGCCCGGTGCGCCACCAGCGATCCCGAGGCGCGCTTGCGCCGCTTGCGCTGTGGCTGATTCTGTTGCCCCCGTTTCATGCGTCAATCACCCTGCCTTGGCCGTCCGGTGCCCCGCACCATCATTGTCACCACGGGCTAGCAAGAGATGGTAAACAGAGAGATAATCACGGGCATTTCTGGCCCAGTCGTGGCGGCTGCGGACATGGGCCACGGCGCGTTCCTTCATCGCATCCCAGCCCTCGCGCCCGTCCAGCAGGCGGGCAAGCGCGGCAGCACAGGCCGCCGGATCATCGGGCGCGAACAATGTGCCGGTGTCGCCATCGGTGATCAGTTCGCGGTGCCCGCCGACGCTGGAGGCCGCGACGAGCCGCCGCTGCGCCATCGCCTCCAGCGGCTTCAATGGCGTGACCAGATCGGTCAGGCGCTGGCTCTTGCGCGGGTAGGCGAGCACATCGACCAGCGAATAGTAGCGTTCAACCTCGGTATGGGGCACCCGCCCGGCAAAGACCACCGCTTCGGGTTCGGGCAAGGCCGCCGCCGCCGCACGCCAGCTTGCATCCATCGGCCCGGCGCCGACCAGCAGCAGCCGCGCATCGGGATGCGACCGGCGCAGCAAGGGCATGGCGGCGATCAGATCGTCCACCCCTTCATAGGCGTAGAAGCTGCCGATGTAGCCGATCACCGGAGCGCCGGGTGCAATGCCCAACTCTGCCGCGAGCGTATCGTCGCGCGGCGGCGGGTCGCCGAACAGGCCCATATCCACGCCGTTGCGCATCACATGAATGCGGCCAGCAGGAATGCCCCGCCCGGCCAGATCATCCTTCAAACCGTCACAGATCGTGAACAGCGCATCCGCCCCCTTGGCGACCCGTGTTTCCAGCGCGCGGGTCAGGCGGTATTTGATGCTGCCTTCGGTGCCGGTCAGGTTGCCGACGGCAGCATCTTCCCAGAAGGCGCGGATTTCATAGACGAACGGCACGCCCAGCGCCCGCGCCGCCTTGCTGGCAGCCGCGCCGCACAATGCAGGGCTGTGCGCGTGGATGATGTCGGGCCGCCATTCGTCCGCCAGCGCATGGATCGACGCGGTCAAAGCGGTCACCTCGTCCATCTCGCGGAAGCCCGGCGGGCCTGCGGGCGTGCCGGGGGTGCGGTGGAACAGCAGGCCATCGGATTCCTCGGGCGAGCCCGCCAGTGCCGCTTCTAGATTGTGCCGTTGCCCCGTGATCCCGCGCACTTCCAGCCCAAGGGCCGCTTGTGCCTTGAGAATCGCACGGGTGCGGAAGGTGTAGCCGCTGTGAAGCGGAAGCGAGTGATCGAGCACATGGAGAACGCGGGTCATGCCCGGCCATCTATCGCAGGCGTGCTTAACGCCGCGTCAACTGGCTGCGCGTAAAGCTGCCCCCTGGTATGATCGATCACATCGCCCTTGCTATCGGACATGGCCTGATGGCCGTCGCTTTGCTGCGGCTGGTCATGCGCGCCGGGCTGGACGATGATCCGCTGATCGGCGAACTCAAGTCCGAGGCAGACGTAAAGCGCAAGGCAAAGAGCAGCGCGGGCCGGCATGCCGCACGCCGGGAAAGCACGAATGGCGAGGATGAAACCCCGCGCTCAAGCAGCGGTTGCGAAGCACGGCCGCAGGCCGAACCGGTAGCGCACAAGACCCCGCGCTCAAGCAGCGAAGCGGTAGCGCACAAGAATGCTTGATCTCGCCTTCCTTGCCTTCATCGCCTACGTGCTGGTGCTCGGGCTGAAGCGCCCGTTCCTGTGGGTGCTGCTGTATGTCTATATCGACATTCTGGCGCCGCAGCGGATCGGCTATTCGCTGATTGCCAGCCTGCCGCTTTCCATGATCGCCTTTGCCGCCGCGTTCGGCGGATGGCTGGCGCTGGATCGCAAGGAGGGCGCGCGCTTCACCTTGCGACAAGGGCTGATGGTGCTGCTGCTGCTCTATTGTTTCTGGACTACGGGCAATGCCGATTTCCCCGAGGATGCGCAGACCAAGTGGGAATGGGTGTGGAAAGCGCTGCTGTTCGCGATCTTCCTGCCCCTGACCCTCACCACCCGCGCCCGGATCGAGGGGCTGGCGCTGGTACTGCTGCTGTCGGTCGCGACCATCGTGATCGGCACGGGGATGAAGACCATTCTGGGCGGCGGGGGCTACCAGAACCTCAAGTTCTTCGTGAACGACAACAGCGGGATCTATGAAAGCTCGACGCTGGCCACGGTCGCCATCGGGCTGATCCCGATGCTGTGGTGGTTTGTGAAATACGGCACGATCTTCCGCCCGCACTGGATGGTGACGGCATTTGCAGTGGCGCTGACCTTCGCCTGCCTGTTGGTGCCCGTCGGCACCGAAGCGCGCACCGGCCTGCTGTGCATCGCGGCGCTGGGAGCGCTGATGCTGCGTTACACCAAACGGCGGATTACGTTCATTGCCGGTGCGGCCGTGCTGGGCCTGATCGCCCTGCCCTTCCTGCCGCAGTCCTATTACGACCGCATGTCCACGATCGCACAGCCCAGCGGCGACGAAAGCGCATCGACGCGCATGGCGGTGTGGAACTGGACGCTCGATTTCGTCGCCGAAAAGCCGACGGGCGGCGGGTTCGATGCCTATCGCGGCAACCGCTTCACCTATGTCATGCCGGTCACCAAGACGGACGGGAACACCACCACCGTCACCTATCAGCAGGTGGTGGACGAAGGCCGCGCCTACCATTCCTCCTTCTTCGAAATGCTGGGCGAACAGGGCTGGCCGGGCTTGTTCCTGTGGCTGACGCTGCACTTGCTCGGGCTATGGCAGATGGAGCGGCTCCAGCGCCGCTGGAAAAAGGCGGATGACGAGGCAACGCGCTGGATCACGCCGCTGGCCGCTGCCTTGCAGATGAGCGCGATCATCTATCTGGTCGGTGCGGCGTTTCAGGGGATCGCCTATCAGCCGGTGATGCTGATGCTGGTGGGCCTTCAGATCGGGCTCAACACCTATTGCCTGCGCCTCGATTCGGCCAAGGCTCTGCTGGACCGCAGCGCCTCGCGCAGGGCTGCCGCCGCAGACACAGTGCGCGGTGCCGTAGCGGCATAAGCGCCCCCGTTGCGCTCCCTCCTGTGTTGGGCCATGAAGCGGCCCGCACGGAGCGTTTGCGGGCACGGGATCCCGCGCGTAACCAACGAGGAGGAAGCCTATGACCCCCCAGGAAATCGCCGCCAAGGTTGGCGAACAATTTGCCACCAGCGAGTGGGTGGAGATGAGCCAGGAGCGCATCAACCAGTTTGCCGATGCCACCGGCGATCACCAGTTCATCCACATCAACGAAGAAGCTGCCAAGATGACGCCGTTCGGCGGCACCATCGCGCATGGCTTCCTGACGCTGTCGATGATCCCCTACCTCAGCGCCAACAGCGACATGCCGCGCGTTGACGGGATCAAGATGGCGGTCAACTATGGCGGCAACAAGACCCGCTTCATCGCCCCCGTCCGTTCGGGCAAGCGCATCCGCGGCCACTGGAAGCTGGTCGAAATGGACGAAAAGCGCCCCGGCCAGTGGCAGCAGACCGTCGAAATCACGATCGAGATCGAAGGCGAGGACAAGCCCGCCCTGATCTGCGAGTGGATCACGATGTTCTTCGTGTGACCCCCTTATCGCCGCCTCGGCGTGTGTCGGGGCGGCGGCTGACAAACGACAACAAGGATACCCCCTATCATGGCACGTGACGCCGTTATCGTCTCCACCGCCCGCACGCCGATCGGGCGCGCTTACAAGGGCGCTTTCAACGCCACCCCCGGCGCCACCCTCGGCGCGTTGAGCCTTGCCCCCGCGATCGAACGTGCGGGCATCGAAGCCGGCGCGATTGACGATGTGGTGTGGGGCGCGGTGCTCACGCAGGGCACGCAGTCGGGCAACATCGCCCGTCAGGTTGCGCTGCGCGCCGGTTGCCCGGTGGGCGTGTCGGGCCAGACCATCGACCGCCAGTGCTCATCCGGCCTGATGGCGATTTCGACCGCGGCCAAGCAGATCATCGTCGACAATATGGATATCGTCGTCGGCGGGGGTCAGGATTCGATCTCGATGGTGCAGACGACGGAAATGCGCGTCTCGCCGGATCGCTCGCTGATCGCGATGCACGCCAATGTCTATATGCCGATGCTGCAAACCGCCGAAACGGTGGCCAAGCGTTACAACATCAGCCGCGATGCGATGGACGAATACGCCTACCAGTCGCAGATGCGCACCGCCGCAGCGCAGGCTGAAGGCCGTCTCGACGCCGAAATCGTCCCCGTCACCACCACCATGAACGTGATGGACAAGGAGACGAAGGAAGTATCCCAGAAGGAAGTCACCCTCACCAAGGACGAAGGCAACCGCCCCGAAACCACGCTGGAAGGTTTGCAGTCCCTGAACCCCGTGATGGGCCCGGGCATGACCATCACCGCAGGCAACGCCTCGCAGCTGTCGGACGGTTCGTCCGCCGCGGTGCTGATGGAAGCCAAGCTCGCCGAACAGAAGGGCCTCCAGCCGCTCGGCCGCTATGTCGGCATGGCGGTGGCGGGCACCGAGCCTGACGAGATGGGCATCGGCCCGGTCTTCGCGATCCCCAAGCTGCTCAAACAGACGGGCCTCAAGATGGACGACATCGGCCTGTGGGAACTGAACGAGGCTTTCGCGGTGCAGGTGCTGTATTGCCGCGATACGCTGGGCATCGATAACGACATCCTCAACGTCAGCGGCGGCTCGATCTCGATCGGCCACCCCTACGGCATGACCGGCGCGCGCTGCACCGGCCACGCGCTGATCGAAGGCAAGCGCCGCGGCGCTAAGTATGTGGTCGTCACCATGTGCGTTGGTGGCGGCATGGGCGCTGCTGGTCTCTTCGAAGTGTTCTGAGGATAGCCTCTTGGCCTGCCGCGTCATCGCCTGACGCCGGAGGACATACCTTAAGCAAAGCGGCGCAAGAGTGCTCTCTTGCGCCGCTTCTTTTTTGCCTTCGGAAAAACCTGCGGCATGGCATCTGTCAGCGTCACGGCCCTTGCGCGCCGTCCTCAAGCAAGACGCGCGACGTTTCCAGAAGGACATCGACCGCAGAGGCTCTCGAAGGGAGGCGGTAGAGTGTCACGAGGTAGGAGCGGTCAAGCCGCGTCATTTCCGGTGGCGCCCGGGAGGGATCTGCGAACAGGGTCATGATCGTGCGCGCGCCCGAATTCTCCAGCTCGGAAAGCTCTCGGCTGGGCGCGAGCAGGCGGAGACTGGCATAATCCGCAACCTGATGAGCGGATAAGCCGGAGCTCGCCTGGCTATCCATCATGACCGCTGTCGTCACCAGGTTCATGCGTGTCTTCCGATCAATCCCGCCGCGGGTGTTGGTCTTGAAGACAACATCGTGAAACACATAAACGGGGTCGCGCACACGCAGCGCGCGCTCGATCTGGTGGCGTTTCAGACTGCCGAAAAAGCGGCGCCCGTCGCGGCGGTATTCGTCAATCTTGGCGCGCATATTGTCGGCGATGATCACCAGTGCATTGGGGCGGCATCCGACCTCTGCGATGGCGATATTGGCGGCGCGCGCATTTGCGATGATGCGCCGCCCGATCAGCCGGCCCTTTGCCTCGTCGTCGATGGCAAGCTGCAAGCACAGCGGCGCGGTGAGCCGCGCCATCGGCACAGTCGAACGGGGCCGCCGGGCGACATCACGCGCCAGATCACTCGCCGCGCCAAAGTCGACAATTCGCTGCCCCTCGACGAGGATTTCGCTCTCATCAGGCGCGCTGTCGTCGGGGGGAGGCTCCTGCGCGGCCACCAAGGAAACTGCCGCAAGGCCCAGGAAAATGCAGCATGATCTGAAAGTTGCCCGCATTTCAGGCAATATCCGGCGCGCGTCTGACTGCCAGATGAACCGTCAGCCGCCGCCCCGCCCGGTCAGGCGGAGCGGCGGCAACAGGGTTAGCGCAAGGACACCACGTTGTCGGTCGCCTCGCGCACGCGGGTGCCGTTGAACAGGCTCATCATCGGCTCGTCCGCGACGGTCACCACCTGCGCGTTGCCATAGCCGTTGAAGCCGGTCTTCATCGCAGCACCATAAGCGCCGAGCATCCCGATCTCGATGTAATCGCCCGCCTGAATGTCTGCCGGGAGCTGGAACGGCCCCTTCATGTAATCGGCATCGTCGCAGGTCGGCCCGTAGAAGGCGAAATCGGCGTTATCCTCGATCAGATCATCTTCCAGCGCCCGCACGGGGAACCGCCACGCCACGTGAGCTGCATCATAGAGAGCGCCGTAAGCGCCATCGTTGATGTACAGTTCCTCGCCGCGGCGCTTGTTCACCTGCACGATCATCGAGCTGTATTCGGCCGACAGCGCACGGCCGGGTTCGCACCACAGCTCGGCGTTGTAGGCGATCGGCAGCGCTTCGAAGTGCTTGGCGATGATCGCGAAGTAATCTTCCATCGGCGGCGGCTCAAGGCCGGGATAGGCGCTCGGGAAGCCCCCGCCCACGTCGATCATGTCGATCACGACCGATGCTTCGGCGATGGCCGCACGGGTGCGGTCCAGCGCCTGCACGAAGGCAAACGGAGTCATCGCCTGGCTGCCCACATGGAAGCACACGCCCAGCCAGTCGCAATGCTGGCGGGCTTCCTGCAGCAGGGCAGGCGCTTCGATCAGATCGCAGCCGAACTTCGACGCCAGCGAAAGCTCCGAATATTCGGACGACACGCGCAGACGCACGCACAGCCGCAGGTCACGCGGGGCTTCACCGGTTTCGGGCGAACGACAGGCGTCGATGATCTTTTCCAGTTCCTCGACCGAATCGAGGCTGAAGGTGCGCACGCCATGCTGGAAATAGGCTTCGCTGATCGCCGCCGGGGTCTTCACCGGGTGCATGAAGCACAGCACTGCGTCCGGCAGGATGCCACGCACCAGCCGCACCTCGGTGATCGAGGCGACATCGTAATGGGTCACGCCCGCGTCCCAGAGAACCTGGATCAGGTCAGCCGCAGGGTTGGCCTTGACCGCATAAAGCACCTTGCCCGGAAACTTCTCGACGAAGTAACGGGCGGCGCGCCGCGCGGCGTGCGGGCGGTTGAGGATTACGGGTTCGTCCGGACGGAGGTCGCGGACTACAGCCAATGCGTCAGGGTAAATGTGCAACTCAAGGGACCCCCAAAACGGTTTTTGAAAACCATAAAACGACAAGCTGCCTTGCGGTTTGGAAGTCCCCTTGGGGCAGCGGAAGCGGGCATCTAGGGCTTGGGGGGGGAAATGCAAACGAAAAATGAGGCCGGACGGGCTGAAATGTTACTTTTCGAAGACACACGCCAAGGCGCTCGGCCAACACGACCGAAATGTGACGGAAATCCGGAGTTTTCTGCGGGTCAGAACCCGATTTTGGGAACCTGATCGACCGTGCCCTGCTCGCTGTCGTCGAGCTTATGGAAATCGGCCTCCTCGAATCCGAGCATCCCGGCAAACATAACGGCCGGAAAGGATTCGCGCGCGCCGTTGAAACGCGCCACTGCCGCGTTCAGTGCGCGCCGGGCTGCGGCCAGCTTGTCCTCGACATCGGCGAGTTCGTCCTGCAGCGACTGGAAGTTCGCGCTGGCCTTGAGATCGGGATAGGCCTCCCCCAGCGCCAGCAGATTGCCCAGCGCCGCCTTCAATTGCAGTTCGCTCCCCGATGAAGGCGTGCCGCTGGCCGCCGCATTGCGCGCCGCGATCACCGCTTCCAGCGTCGCCGATTCGTGGCCGGCATAGCCCTTCACCGTCTCGACCAGATTGGGGATAAGGTCGTGGCGCTGGCGCAGTTGCGCATCGATGTCGGCCACACCCTGCCGCACGCTTTGCCTGAGACCGACGAGCTGGTTGTAGATGCCGATCACCAGCACCAGCACGATTCCGACGACTGCAATTGCCACCCAAAGGCCCATACCCATACGCATCCCCTTTACCTGACCCGCAATATTGTGCTGACACAGGTTAAAGAATCGCGCGGGAGAGGCAATGCGCAAACCGATTGATGCTCTGATGCAGGGCGGGCTGGAGGATTGGCTCGCCGGACAGGCGGACATGCGTGACAGCGCAAAGAAGCAGGCGGCATCGCGCTGGACGTGGGGCGCGGCCATCGCCATGCCGCTGCTCGCCTTCGTTTGGTTCAGCCCCCTTGCCGGTACGTCGCTTGCCTTCGTCGGATCGTTCATGGCGTTGATGGCCATCGTGTGGTGGGGCTACAAGCCGATTGCCGAAGCGAAAAAGGCGATCAAGGTCGGCATCAATTCGGCCATCGCGGCCAGCTTCGGCGTCCAGTACGAACATGATGTGGAGCCGGGGGCGGAGTTCGACACTGCGCGCACCTATGGCCTTGTCCCCAGCTTCGACCGTTCCGAGTTCGAGGATCGCTGGTTCGGCCGGATCGAAGGCCATGATTTCAATCTTTACGAAGCCCACCTGGAGGAACGCCGCGGATCGGGCAAGAACCAGCGCTGGGTGACGGTGTTTCGCGGGCCGATCATTCACATGGGCTTTGGTCGCCCGTTCCGGTCAACCACGCTGCTCGAACGTGCGGGCAAGCATCGCAAGTGGCTGGGGCTTGGCGGGGCGAGCGATCATGTAAACTTCGACGGGCACCGCCTGTCGCGTGTCGACCAGGTGCACCCGGCCTTCGCCCAGACCTTCGCGCTCTACAGCGATGATCAGGTGGAAGCCCGCGTGCTGGTCCACCCGACGTATGTCGAACACCTGTTGAAGGTCGAAAGCGCTTTCGAGGCGCAGGAATTGCGCGCGCTGTTTATGCGCGGCGAAGTGATCATCGCGGTCGAGTCCGACAACATGTTCGAAAGCGGATCGATGAACCCGGCCGATGACCGTGACAATGCCATGCGCGCCACCCGCCAGTTCGCCGCGCTGGCGGGGCTGGCGCTGGCGATCAACCAGAATGATCGCGGGCGGGTGATCGAATCCGGCACCCCGCCGCGCGCCGATATGTAACGCCTATTCCTCGCCAGCAGCGATCGGATAGGATTCAGCAACCAGATCCAGCATCACAACCACGTTTTCGCGGATGTTGGCCATCGTCACGCCGTGATCGAGCACCTGATAACGGGTGAAGCCGAGCGTCTGCTCCGAAAAATCGGCCCAGATGTTGAGCGCGGCCTGACCAAGATTGGCCTTGGCCAGCGCTTCAAGGGTCGTGCCGCCGGTCAGATCATACCGCACCTGCATCATGATGCCCTGGCAACCGGGAACACCGTTCGCATCGCAGGCCGTACCGATGAGGAAGTAATTCAACCCCTCACCATCCTGCGCGACAACAAAAACTTCGCCTTGCGCGCCCTGTTCGCGCACCTGATGGCCGAGCGAGCCGACGATGGCGAGCAGATCGGCCTGGTTCACGGATTTCTTGACCTGATCGGCCTTGTAGCTCTGCGCCGCGGCCGGTGCGGCCATGCTGGCGAGCGCGAGCGCCGCGGTGAGTGCTGCGAATCGGATTGCCATTCTTCCCCCAAAAATAACAAGCGCTTGCACCAGCACAGCGCCCCGGATCGCCGCCCTAACTCAGGCGATCACGGAAATCCTCGTATTCGAACCTTTTGATGCAGTCGAGCGCGTCGCTTTCGCTGTCCCACATCCAGATCGATGGCAGCGCGACACCGTTGAAGGTGTTGGTCTTGACCATCGAATAATGCGCCTGATCGAGAAACGCGAAGCGCGCGCCGGGCTCTGCTGGCACCGGAAGGCGGTAATCGCCGATCACATCGCCTGCGAGGCAGGACGGCCCGCCAAGCCGGATCGGGATCATGTCCTCATCCGCAATTTCGCCGAGCATGGCGGGGCGATAGGGCGCCTCCAGCACATCGGGCATGTGGCAGGTGGCGGAGATATCGGTGATGCCGACGGGCACTTCATTGAACATCGTATCGAGCAACGTGCCGACCAGAATGCCCGCATCCAGCGCCACCGCCTCGCCCGGTTCGAGGATGATCTGGCAGCCGGTATCCTCAGCCGCATCGCGCAGGAATTCCACCAGCTCCTCGCGCTGATAATCGGCGCGGGTGATGTGGTGGCCGCCGCCCATGTTGATCCACTTCAATTGCCCGAAAAAGGGCTCGATCACGTCGAACACCCGGTCCCAGGTGGCCTTCAGCGGCTCGAAATCCTGTTCGCACAGGTTGTGGAAGTGGATGCCTCCCACCCCTTCCATGTGTTCTTCGGTCAGCTGGTCGAGCGGGAAGCCGAGCCGCGATCCGGGGGCCGAAGGATCGTACTTGGCGACCTCGCCGGTGGGAACTTGCGGGTTGATGCGCAGGCCGACGCTGACATTCGCGCCGCTGGCGGCGGCGTGTTCAAGGATTAGCCGCGCGCGGTCATGCTGGAAGGGCGAATTGAAGATCACGTGATCGGACAGGCGGCAGATTTCCTCCAGCTCTTCCGGCTTGAACGCCGCCGAGTAAGTCGCGATTTCGCCATCGTAGAACTCGGACGCGAGCCGCGCTTCCCACAGGCCGGAGGTGGAGACGCCGTCGAGATATTCGCCGATGATGGGCGCTGCCGACCACATCGAAAATGCCTTGAGGGCGGCGAACACCTTGATGTCCGCGCCATCCGCCGTAGCGGCATCGCGCACATCGGCCAGCACCCGGCAATTGGCGCGCAGCTTGGCCGCGTCCACCACGAAGGCGGGGCTATCGACCCGCGACAGATCGAAATGGGCAAAGGCGCCCGGATCACCGGCTTTGGTTTGCATGGCTATTGGTCCGATTTTTCAGGAATTTTGAACCGCACCACGCGGCCCGCAGGAACGTCGGCGACATAGATATGGCCGTCCGGCCCGATCGCAAGGTCATGGCCAAGGCTCGCGTCCTCACCGGGAAGGCCGATGTCGAAGGCGCGCTCAATCGCCCCATCGGCGGCATAGACCCGCAGGATCGCACCCTTGCGGTCACCTCCGTCCCGGCCCTCGACCGCCAGCAGCCGCCCGCCACCCAGAGGCTTCATCGCGTAGGTATGGTTGCCCGCAGGCGAGACACGGCTTTCGGTAAGCTTGCCCGTGTGATCGAAAATCTGGATGCGCGCGTTCTCGCGGTCGGCGACATAGATGCGGGCGTCGTCCACCGCCACCGCATGGGCGACAGCGAAATCGCCCCACTCGCGGATAAACTTACCCTCAGGCGAAAATTCGGCGATGCGGGTGTTCACATAGCCGTCAGCCACCAGCACGCGGCCGGGCAGGAAGGCGACATCGGCGGGGCGACCGAAATGGGCGGTGTCCTGCTTGCTCACCCCGCGCGTGCCGAGGGTCAGTTCCAGCACGCCTTCGGGCGAAAAGCGCAGCACCTGTTCGAGCGCAACGTCGGTGATCCACACCTTGCCCGCGGGATCGATGGAGATACCGTGCGGCATGATGAACTGCCCCGCCCCCCATTGCGCCAGCAGGGTGCCATCGGGGGCGAATTTGAACACGGTGGGCTCGGCGATAGGCGTGGTCGGAAACGGTTCCTCCCACACCCGACCAGCTCGGTGGAGCACCCAGACATTGCCATCAGCGTCGACATCGACCCCGCTGACCTCACCGAACTTCGCACCTTGGGGGACGGTCGGCCAGCCGGTGTCCACGGCAAGCGCAGGCACCTCTTCGCGGGCGATAGGCGCGGCATCGCAGGCGGCGAGCGCCAGAACCGCCAGCGCCGCCCACGCCCGCCGCATCAGAACGAAACCGGCCCGTCCATTTCCTCGACCGTCCACGGCAGGCCGTGCTGGTTGAGCATGTCCATGAACGGATCGGGGTCCATCTGTTCGATGTTGAACACGCCCTCCCCGCGCCAGTCACCGCGCACCATCATCGCCGCGCCGATCATGGCCGGGACGCCGGTGGTGTAGCTGACCGCCTGGTTGCCGGTTTCCTCGTAAGCGGCTTCGTGGCTGCAGATATTCTTGATGTAGAACGTCTTCTCGCCCGAACCATCCAGCGCCTCACCCGTGGCGATCACGCCGATGTTGGTGTTGCCCTTGGTCGTCTCGCCCAGCGTTTCGGGCTTGGGCAGCACGGCGGCGAGGAATTGCAGCGGGATGATGTCGCGGCCCTGATACTTCACCGGCTCGATGCTGGTCATGCCGACGTTCTGCAGCACGGTGAGGTGGGTGATGTATTGATCGCCGAAGGTCATCCAGAACCGCGCCCGCTCCAGTTCGGGGACGAACTTGGCGAGGCTTTCCAGCTCCTCGTGATACATCAGATACATGTTCTTCTGGCCCACGGCCTCGAAATCGAAGGCGACCTTGTTGGCCATCGCGGGGGTTTCGACCCATTCGCCGTTTTCCCAGTGGCGCGCGGGCGCGGTCACTTCGCGGATGTTGATTTCCGGGTTGAAGTTGGTGGCGAAATGCTGGCCGTGATCGCCGCCGTTGCAATCGAGAATGTCGAGCTGGCGGATGGTCTTCAGCTTGTGCTTCTTGAGCCACATGGTGAACACGCTGGTAACGCCGGGATCGAAGCCCGACCCCAGCAGCGCCATCAGCCCTGCATCCTTGTAACGGTCCTGATAGGCCCACTGCCAGTGATACTCGAACTTGGCCTCGTCCTTGGGCTCGTAATTCGCGGTGTCGAGGTAATCGACACCCGCTTCAAGGCAGGCGTCCATGATCGGCAGATCCTGATAGGGCAGCGCAAGGTTGACCACCAGGCCCGCGCCGGTCTTGCGGATCAGGTTGACCATCGCCGGGACTTCCTCGGCGTCGATTTCATAGGTGGCGATATCGCGCCCGCAGCGTTCCTTCACGCTGGCGGCAATTGCGTCGCACTTGGACTTGGTGCGGCTGGCGAGGTGGATTTCGGGGAAGATCTCCGGATTGAACGCCATCTTATGGACGCAGACCGAGCTCACCCCGCCAGCACCAATGACAAGGACCGTGCTGGATTTTGCTGCCGACATGATAGGAACCTTTCGTAATGCGAATCTTGCGCGCGCCCTACTCCAATGCGCCAAAGGGGACAAATGATCCGAACTGATGTCAGAATGCCGACCACCGAAGGCGTGAACAAAGCCGCCGCTGCCGTAGCCGCAATTCTTCCCCCCACCCCCTTGCTCCCCGTCGAAATCGGCGGTGTGTCGGCATGGGTGAAGGCCGAGGTGCTGCAGCCCATCGGTGCCTTCAAGATCAGAGGCGCGTGGTGGCGGTTGGTCAGCCTTACGCCTGAAGAGCGCGCTGGCGGCGTGGTGGCGGTGTCATCGGGCAACCACGCGCAAGGCGTCGCGTGGGCAGCGCGGCGGCTTGGCATCCGGGCGACCATCGTGATGCCGCATGATGCGCCGCACGTGAAGCTGGCCAACACCAAGGCATTGGGCGCCGAGGTGGTGCTGTATCAGCGTCCGCAAGAGGACCGCGACGCAGTGGCGGCCAATCTGATCGAGGAACACGGCGGCACGCTGGTTCACGCTTTCGGCGATCCGTGGGTTGTCGAAGGCCAGGGCAGCGCCGCCATCGAAATCGCCGCGCAATTGGGCCGCGCCCCTTCCCGCATCATCGCCTGCTGCGGCGGTGGCGGATTGGCCGCGGGGCTGGCGCTGGGCGCTCCCGATAGCGCGATCCACCCGGTCGAGCCGGTGGGCTGGGACATGGTCGGACAAGCGATGGCAAAGGGCGAGCTTGTCCACGCCGCGCCCGATGCGCCCAAAACCATCTGCGACGCGCTGCAACCCAATGTGACCAAGCCGCTCAATCTGGCACTGCTGAAAGGCCGCGCCGAGCCGGGCGTGACCGTGACCGACGCCGAGGTGCGCGCCGCCCAGCGCTTCGCCTTCAACAGCTTGCACCTTGTGGTCGAACCTGGCGGCGCGGCCGCGCTGGCGGCGGCGCTGGCGGGCAAGGTGCCGGTCGATGCGGACACCGTCATCATGCTGACCGGCGGCAATGCCGATCCGGCTGCGTTTGCATCGACGATTGCGGGCAGTGATTGAGTCTGTGGAAACCGTCACATAGGCGACATTCTGCGGCCATATGACGCGGTCCTGACCTTAGGCAAGGACGCGGCATCCCCATGGCGATACAGGCAAAGCGGATCATCGAAGATGCGGTGATCCGCACAGACGCGAAGGTGAGCGACAAGCTGCTCGACAAGGCTTTCGCGCTCGCTTTCAAAGGGCTGGTCTATGCCCAGATCTGGGAAGATCCGGTGGTGGACATGGAAGGCCTTGCCATCCACCCTGAAGCCCGCGTGATGTGCATCGCCAGCGGCAGCTGCAACGCGCTGTCATACCTCACGGCGAACCCCGAAAGCGTGACCGCGGTCGACCTCAACCACGCGCACGTCGCGCTCGGGCGGCTGAAGATCGCGGCGATCCGGCACCTGCCCAATTACGAACGCTTCCACCGCTTCTTCGCCCATGCCGATCACAAGGAGAATGCGGAGGTCTACCGCACGATGATCGCGCCGCATCTGGATGCGGAAAGCCGCGCCTATTGGGAAAAGCGCGATATTCGCGGGCGGCGGCGGATTTCTTATTTCACCCGCGGGATTTACCGCAAGGGATTGCTGGGCAATTTCATTGGCCTGGCCCACGTCTTTGCCAAACTTTACAAGATCGATCTGGGCAAGCTGCTGGCCGCTGAAACGCTGGAGGAACAGCGCGCCGTGTTCGAGCGGGAGCTGGCCCCGGTGTTCGAAAAGCGCTTCATCCGCTGGCTGACCGATCAGCCCGCCTCGCTGTTCGGCCTCGGCATTCCGCCTGCCCAGTTCGAACATCTGGCGGGCGATGAACGCATGGCCGAGGTGCTGCGGCGGCGGCTGGAAAAGCTCGCCTGCGATTTCGCGGTGAAGGACAATTACTTCGCTTGGCAGGCCTTCGGGCGCGGGTATGACCGGTCGGAAAGCGCCGCTCTGCCCCCCTATCTCCAGCGCGCCAACTGGGATGCGATGAAAGACCGGATTGACCGGCTGGACGTGACCCGCACCAACATGGTGGGCTGGATCGGCGACCGCGATGAGGCGAGCATGGACCGCTTCGTGCTGCTCGATGCGCAGGACTGGATGAACAACGCGCAGCTTGATGACCTGTGGGGCAAGATCACCCGCGCCAGCCGCCCCGGGGCGCGCGTGTTGTTCCGCACCGCTGCCGAACCCAGCCTGCTGCCGGGCCGCCTGGACAACGCGATCCTTGGGCGGTGGCGCTATCTTGAGGACACCTCCGCCGATCTGACCCGCCGTGACCGCTCGTCGATCTATGGCGGCGTCCATGTGTACGACCTGGCGTGATGGCCACCGCCAGCCCTTCCCACGCCGCGCTGATGGACGAGGTCTATCGCGGGCAGCGGCACATCTATGACCTGACCCGCAAATACTACCTGTTCGGGCGCGACACGCTGATCGCCGGGCTGGATGCGCGGGCCGGGATGCGGGTGCTGGAGGTTGCCTGCGGCACCGGGCGCAACCTTGCCAAGGTGGGGAAAGCTTGGCCGGGGGTGCGGCTTTACGGCCTCGATATTTCCGCCGAGATGCTGAAAAGCGCCCGCGCTGCGGTGGGGGCCGAGGCGCGGCTGGGCGAATGCGATGCCTGTTCCTTCGATCCGCAGCCGCTGCTGGGCGAGCCTGCGTTCGAACGGATCGTGCTGTCCTATTCGCTGTCGATGATCCCCGATTGGGAGGGCGCGCTGGATCATGCCGCCAGTCTGGTGGCCGATGCGGGGGAACTGCACGTGGTCGACTTTGGTGACCTTCAGGGCCTGCCAAGGCCGGCCCAGACCCTGCTCAGGGGGTGGCTTGCGAAGTTTCACGTGGAACCCCGCGCCGCCCTGCCTGCCGCCGCCGCCCGCATCGCCCATGCCCGCGGCTTGCGGCTCAAAAGCCAGCGCGGGCCGCTGGGATATTACCAGCTTCATGTGTTGAGCGCCTGATCGCGGCTCGTAACGCTGGATAACCCGCTCCTGCGCCTTTGCCTCCCGCGCGCGCCTGCCTATCCCATGCACGTGAGCACATTCATCGACATCGGCCAGGACGAACGGCGCCAACGCGTTGCCATCGATCTTGAGGAACTGCTCGCCACCCGGCTGCTGGTGCAGGGCAATTCAGGCTCGGGAAAATCGCATCTTTTGCGCCGCTTGCTGGAAGAATGCGCCGGGCAGGTGCAGCAAGTGGTGATCGATCCCGAAGGCGATTTCGTCACGCTGGCGGATGCTTTCGGCCATGTCGTGATCGACGGTGCGGCCTATTCGCCGCGCGAGATCGAGGCGCTGGCCGCCCGCGTGCGCCAGCACCGCGCCTCGGTGGTGCTGACGCTCGACGAGCTTGAGGTCGAACAGCAGATCCGCTGCGCCGCGCTGTTTCTCACCGCCCTGTTCGATGCGCCGAGAGAACACTGGTATCCCGCGCTGGTGGTGGTCGATGAAGCGCAGATGTTCGCCCCCGCCGCTGCGGGCGAGATGAGCGACGACACCCGCCGGTTGACCCTGTCGGCGATGACCAACCTGATGTGCCGCGGGCGCAAGCGCGGGCTGGCGGGGATTGTCGCCACGCAGCGCCTCGCCAAGCTGGCCAAGAATGTCGCCGCCGAAGCCAGCAATTTCCTGATGGGGCGCACGTTTCTCGATATCGACATGCAGCGCGCCGCTGATCTGCTCGGCATGGACCGGCGTCAGGCCGAACGGATCCGCGATTTGCAGCGGGGCCAGTTCCTAGGCCTCGGCCCGGCGATCAGCCGCCGACCGGTTGCTGTGAGCGTCGGCCCGGTGCGCACTGGTGCACGCAGTGGCGGCGGCGGATTGCTGCCTCTGCCCGAAGCTGGCGGCGAGGATATGGAGGCGCTGCTCAACGATCGGCTGGCCGAGGCGGCAAGCGAGCCTGTCACCCGCCGTCCCCCGCCCCCGCCGCGCCCTGCGGCCGATATCGAACAAGCCTTGCGCGCTGTGCCGCCGCCTGTGCAGCCAGCCACCTCGCCGGTTTCCGTGCCCGAGCAGGAGGATACCCCGGCCTCAGCCCTGCCTCTGCCCGTTGCCGAACCCGCGCCGGTCAGCACCACGCCCGAAGCGATTGTCCACGAACTCGCCCTGAGCGAAGGCGCCACCTTCCGCCCGGCGACCGCCCTGTTCCGCGATTTTGCCATCCGCTGCCGCCAGCAGGGCGTTGCCAGCGCCCATATCGACATCGCCCGTTTCCGCCGCATGTTCGCCTGTGCCATCGGCGGCCTCGGGCGGCTGGAAGGCAGCATGCGCGAGGCTGTCGAAGCGATCATCGCAGGCGTCGAGGATGATGTGCTGGCGCCCTTCCTTGCCATGGCGGTGGCCGAGGCGCTGGGCGATCCGATGCCGGATGAAGACGAATTGGCGCGCCTCTATGGCAGCAGTTCGCCAAGCCGCATCCGCCGCCTGCTCGACCATCTGGAGCGCAGCGGGTTGATCGTGGTACGCGAGGAATTCGGCGGTGGGCGCATCATCACGGTCCCCGGCGTGGCAGGCTGCGGCGAGGCGACCAAGGCTGCTTGAAACCGGCGGAAGTGACGCGGGAGGAAACCGCCCTTCCGCGCCGCAAAGGTCAGCTAGCCCTGTTTAACGCTCTCCATTAACAGGATTTTTCCGTCCCAATCGAGCGTGTCGGCAGCATCAGCAAGCAGCCGTGCCACATCGCCCCGCGCCGCCACGCCTTCGGGATCGACATCGTCTCCCAGACGGACATCGCCGCTGCCGTCATCATCCGTCAGCGCCACGGGGCGCAAGATGGCATATTCAAGACCGCTCGATCGCAAATGCTCGTCCGCAGCATGTTTGGCCTTGAGGTAATGCGCCAGATCACCCTGCGGATCCGGGTCGTCCGCGCCGATGCTGCTGAGCATGACGAAGCGCCGGACATCGCCCGCCACGGACAGATCGATGAGCCGCTTTGCGCCATCGCGATCGACCTTGTCGGTCATTTCCTCGGATGATCCGCCGCCGGCTCCAGCGGCAAACACCACCACTTCGCAGCCTTCGGTCACACCCGCGTCAAGGTTCGTCAAATCACCCTCGCGTTGCTTGACCGTGTCTGGCAGGCCCGAGGTGTCCGAGCTTGCGCGCACAAGCGCGATGGGGTCGTGTCCGCGCGCCTGAAGCTCGCGCACAAGCCGCGTACCGGTGTTGCCGGTCGATCCGGCTACGAGAATTTGCATATCTTTTCTCCGATGTCTGTTGTGGGTGGATCGATCGTCCGAGCCTTACGAGGGCAGGAAGATCGCTTTCGCATTGACGAATTCCTTCATCCCGAAGCCCCCGTGCTCGCGGCCGTAGCCCGAGTTCTTGACGCCGCCGAAGGGCATGTTGGGATCGGCCGCGCCAAAGGAGTTGATGCGCACCATGCCAGTGTCGAAATGGTCGCGGGCCAGGCGTACCGCCTTGGCTTCGTCCTTGCTAAAAATGCCGCCGCCTAGACCATAGCGGCTGGCATTCGCGATCCGCATCGCGTCTTCATCATCCTTGGCGCGGATGATGGCGGCGACGGGGCCGAACAACTCGTCATCATGGGCGGGCATGCCGGGCTTGCAGTCAGCCAGCACGGTGGCGGGGTAATAACATCCTGCCGCATCTTCGGGATCGCCGCCGCACAGCAATGTCGCGCCGCTGGCGAGGCTCTGCTCAACCTGATCGACGATCGTATCGAACTGTTCGCGGCCGGAAAGCGGCCCAAGCTGGGTATCCTCCTTCATTGGATCGCCCATGGTCACCGCTTTCATCGCCTGCACGAAAGCCGGCACGAACTCGTCATAGACAGCCTCGGTCACGATAAATCGCTTGGCCGATACGCAAGTCTCGCCATTGTTGAAGATGCGGCCCGCCACGCAGGTCTTCACCGCCAGAGGAATATCGGCGTCCTCCAGCACGAGGTACGCATCGTTCGATCCGAGCTCCAGCACGGTCTTCTTGAGATGCTTTGCGGCAAGCGAACCGATGTGGCTGCCGGCGCCATCGCTGCCGGTCATGGTCACCGCACGGACCAGATCATGCCCGATCACCTTGTCGGAAATGTCGTGTCCGGTGACGATGACCTCGAACAAACCCGCCAGAAGGCCAGCTTCGAGGCACAGATCGCGCAAGCGCAGACCACTGCCGGTGCAGATCGAGGCATGTTTGAGAATGACCGCGTTGCCCGCCATCAGATTGGCCGCAAGCACGCGAACCGGCTGGTAGGCCGGGAAATTCCATGGCTGCACCGAATAGATCACCCCGATTGGGGCAAAGGTGATGATACCGCGCTTTTTGCCGCCGCTGTGCTGGCGCTCTTCGTCAGCGAGCTTCGCCGGGCCATGATCGGCGGTGTATTCGAAGATACGCGCGCACAGCTCCATCTCGGTCTTTCCGTCGCGCAGCAGCTTTCCCATTTCGCGGGTCATCAGTTCGGCCAACCCGTCGGCATTTTCGCGCAGCACTGCCGCGATCTTGCGCAGATAGGGAGCGCGCTCCTCGTGGGATTTTTGTCGCCAGCTGAGGAATGCCGTGTGCGCAGCCTCCACCTTTGCGAAAACCTCGGCCTCGGTCTCCATGGAATAGGTCGCGATCTCTTCGCCAGTCGCTGGATTATTGGTCTGGATGGTCGCCATTTCATCGCCCTTTCGCGTTGTCTGGATGACGCGCTCGCAGCCGCAATTTGCGGGCGAGCGGCTTTGCTGCGAGACGCAGCATCATGAAGCCAACGAGGGCGGCGACGGCATTGTTCCGCTTCCTGGCGGCACCATGCTGGACCTTGCGCTGGAGCGTGCAGCGATCGGGACATGAACCGGATTGCGCCAAGGATTTTGGAGCGGCCGGGCCGGTTTTATGAGCAAATTGAACCAGAAACAACGCTAGCCGTGAATTCGGAAGGCGCCCCGCCAGCGGCTTCATCAACGAAGGATCAGAGGCCATCGCCAGTCCGCCGCTGCTCCCCGCACGCGGCGAACCCGGCACCATCTTTCGGGGTCAGCGGACCAGCCGCCTGATCGATTGCGGAATTTGCGACGCCGGACAAAGCCGCATCGGCGGCCCGGTGTCCTGAATGGTAAGCTGCACCCGCGCCGGGCCAAGCACCTTCACCAGAATTCCCGCATTGGGCAGGAAGTATTCACCCGCCTCTTTTGTAACCCGGCCAATCGGATCGGGCGGAAACCCATCCTCGTCGAAAATCACACCGGCGCGCTTTCCGTCATAATAGAACGCCTGGATCGGATCGGTGCATGATGTCCCTTCATTCACATAGAACCCCGTTGCAATTCCAAGCGGCGGCGTCGGGCTGATCCCGGCAGGCCCTGAAGGCGCTGCGGGCGCATCCAGCCCGAGGCAGGGGGCCAGCGCTGTGCGGATCGCCTTGGCTGATCCGATCGTCGAAATCCGGCCCGCCGGGACCGTGTTGAAACGGAATTCAAGCGATCTGGCCTCTTCAATGATGAGGCCCGCCAGAATGCTGCTGGCCGGACCGCGAAAGAATCGGGCCTTGGAATCGTAGGTCAAGGTGGCATCGACGTTTGCGCCGCTTGTCGGACTGGCAAAGGTCACCACGAGCGGGCGGTCTGTTCTTTGCCCTGCTGCCGCGGCAGACAAGACAATGCTGCCGTCCTGCTGGCACTGCAAACCAACGGCGTTCATCGCAGCCGGGCCCTCGACGTAAGCCAGAGCCAGCGCACCATTGCGCGGCGGCACGACTTGCCAAGTGGGTGCATTTGGAAGTGTCTGGGCCATCTCTGCCCGGCTCCCCGCCGCAACCGCCAGAGCAGGAGCGAACATCTGCAAAGCCTGTTGCACATTTGCTGACAGGGTTTCGACCGGGCAATGCCTGAGCCTCTCGGCCGATTCGTCGATCCGGTCCCGGCTCGGAGCACGCATGACGAGGGTCAGCCGGTCATCCCCTTCCTGTTTGACCAGCATCCGGCCGACTTCACCAAAGCCATCGGGACGGAATTCCGTGTATCCGCCCCTTGCGGGCTTCACCGCAGTGAAAGCCGACAGGTCGCCGTAAAGCTGGCTACCTCTGCGCAAGTTCGGGTTGAAACCGACGTAGCCCGCTCGGCTCCCGTCAAAGACCCAGACGGACTGTGCCGCGCTGCATGAAACACCTTCATCGACCCAGGCGCCCACCCTGACGGGTAGAAGCGACGCTTCCGTTTGCGCCGCAGCGGGCACGGTGAGGCCAAAGGCTGCGGCAGCGCAAACCAGCTTTTGCAGAGTGATCATCGGCGTTACCTCCTTAGAGACGAAATGCTGGCGGACAGGGCGGTGCCGCCTTTTTCGGATCAAACCCTGGATAGCAGCGTGTCATGTCGACCCGGTTGGTCTTGATGAACGGCCGGTCAGACTGGAACAGCCAGAAGTTCAGGTAGCGGTCCGTCGGCGGGTCGAAGTTGATGTAGAGCCCGTGACCTGCGCCGCCGTAGACCTCCCCCGGTGCCAGCCGGTGCGATACGATCATGCTCACGCGTTCGGCGCAGCAGCCGGTCTGGTGGTGCATGCCGATATAGATGGTCCGGTTGCACGCATTGCGAAAGCGGAAGAAAATCCGGACAAACTGCGGGCTCCACCGGTCGGGTGCCGGAACCACGAACCGTTCCCAGACCACACAGCCGGGCTGCGTTCCGCCGGATTCGAGCGTCATGGCTGCGCCGCTTTCCTGCGCGCTGGCAGGCGCAACAGGTACCGTGATTGCTGCCATCAGCAAGGAAACGATAAAGGGTGCCTTCATCATGCCCGCTCCTTGAAAATCCGGTCAGTAGGTCTGGCTGGCCAGCACAGTGCCATCCAGCGCATCGGTGATGACGGCTTCTTGCAATGCAGCGCGGATGGCCGATTGATCGGTGGATTTGACGAAGCTTGATCCAGCCGGGCCAAAGGTAATGGCCACCTCAACACGGCGCTCCGGATTGCGCTGGGCAAATGCCGCTGCCTGCTCCCGCGACATCCTGATTTCCTGCAGGAAAGCGCGCTTGTCGTAACGGACAAGCCCGCCCATCCCGCGCTCGGCTTCACCGAAGATGATCCACCACTGCGACATCTTCTCGAACTTGTGGATCATCTGCCCGTCGGGCGACACGCATTGCGGGGCAAGCAGGGAGACCTGAAGGTGGTTGATGCCGTGGCGGGTGCCTTCGCTCCACATCTCCACAGTCGCGCCGTCATGAAAGGGATCGAACCGGGCCGCATCGCCAGGCTTCAGCGTGGTCGCCTTGCCAGCTTCCTGAATCGGGAAGGCGCCGCTCGCTGCGTTCCATTGGCCAAGCCGGGCGCTGAAGGCAGCGGTCACCTCGGTCGGCTGGGTGGCCGCCCATTTCCTGAGATCGGATCGGGCAGCGACAAGACCTGCCTGCCCGCGTTCCCGATTGCCGAACTCTCCCGCCAGATCGTCGCTCAAGGCAATGCCGCGCTCGCATGAGCGGATCGCCGTGTACCAGACCCAGATCGGCTCGAACGCTTCGGTAACCAGCGTGTCGTTGGCAACGGCCCACAAGGTCAGCGGCACGGTGTTGATCATGTTCTGCCGCGCCTTGCGGATCGCCTCGTCAGCGCTCAGCTGGCCTGCGCCCTGATAGACATCGCCATCCCAGTCACGCGGCATCCAGGCCGAGGTCACAGCAAGCCCGTCCGGGGACGCCAACCGGGCCTCGGCAGATGTGCCGGGCTCCTCGTCCGGCGTGGTGGACACCGGATCCTCGGACGAAGGGGCTTCAGGAGTGCAAGCGGCAAGCGGCGTCCCAGCGGCCAGCAGCAAAGCGAAAATGCGGGCTGTGCTCATGGCCGTCACACCTTCGCCAGCGGGTTGCGGAGCTTGCCGGCAAACGCCGCCAGAAGGGCCGCGCCGGATGCCAGCAGCACCCACGTGCCCAGACCCAGATTGATCACCTCGCTTGCCTCGGCACGGACGAAGTCCGGCAGCATCGACAGGGCCGAGGATCGCAGCCCGATCACCAGCAAGCCGGCACCGATCGCGGCGATGCCGGTCACCAGCATCGCTGCCCGCTCGTGCTTGCCGGACCAGGCAGCCCAGATCAGCCACAGCGCCGACAGCGGAGCAGCGAAGCGCAGCATGAGCAAGGCACCAGCCGCGCCCGTACCGCTGTCCTGTTCCCCGGCGATGGACGCCGCCGCGCCGGCAAGATTGAGCCCGTCGAGCACCTTGCCCAGATCGATCAGGTTCACGCTCATCATCGGCGAGGTGATTGCGTTCATGAAGCAGGCTGCGATCACGACCAGCGCCAGCGGCGCGGCGAGCGACCCGGTGAACATCGCGGCAATGCGAGCGCCTTCGGGCGAGCCCGAAAGCCCGCTGAGGTCGGTGTTCATCGATCCCAGCGCGGCCATTGCGCCCGAGGTGACAGGATAGATCTCCTTCGCCGCGCCATCCGCACTTTCGAAATCGACCGTCATCCCCGCTTGCGGCGGTCGCTGGCCGCGCCAGTCGGCCTGGATGAAACTGTGCCGCGAACCATCCTCGGCAGAAATTGCGCCAGAGCCTTCGGCTTCATTGAAGCCAAGAATTTTGCCTTTCATGTTTCACCCCTTTGACAAACCGCGTGGTGCCAGCAGCGCCGCTGTTGATGCGCGCAGCAGCCGATGCGGGAGGGAATAGGGCGCGCACCAAGGCGAAGTCTTGAAGCCGATCTCAAGAATTTCTAAACTCGCTTCAGGGGGGATGGTCGATGCGGGGATCAACCAATCGTCGGCGACGCTTATGGCGGTTTGGCAACGCCGAATTCGACGAGTCCGGCTGGACGCTCAAAGTCGGCGGGACAACCGTTTCGCTCGAAGGCAAGCCGCTCGAAATCCTGCACGAACTGCTCCTCCGGGCGGGCGAAGTTGTTACCAAGGGCGAATTGCTTGACGCGGTCTGGCCCGGTGTGTTCGTGGTCGAAGGATCTCTGGCGACCGCCGTATCCAAGCTGCGCAAGGCGCT
This sequence comes from Porphyrobacter sp. IPPAS B-1204, assembly GCA_003724185.1. Classification (GTDB taxonomy): domain Bacteria; phylum Pseudomonadota; class Alphaproteobacteria; order Sphingomonadales; family Sphingomonadaceae; genus Erythrobacter. The sequence continues at coordinate 20,369 of RHGM01000004.1, read as the reverse complement.
TGGCGAACCCCTGGGAGATATGATCGAGACAGTGCCGAGGATCGGCTATCGCATCACCGCACCGGTCACGATCGAACAGGTCGACAGCCCCCAGACGAGGCGCCTGGACTTCGAGCCCGGTCAGGCCGTGCCGCGGCGGCCGCAATGGCTGCTTGAACAACCGCTGGGCAATTCCGGGGCCAATGATGTGTGGCTTGCCCGCCATGCCAAGACCCGCGAAAACCGCGTCTTCAAGTTTGCCGATGCGCCTGACAGGCTGCAGGCGCTCAAGCGCGAAGTGACCCTGGCGCGCATCATCGCAGCCGGTCTTGGGCAGGCCGCCCCCTGCCCGCCACTGCTCGAATGGGATTTCGATGCCGCGCCCTGCTTTGTCGAATATGCCTTCGGAGGGGTGGACCTGATCGCCTGGGCCGAAGCGCAGGGTGGTCTTGCGGCGGTGCCGCTGGAGACCCGCTTGGGGATCGCAATCCAGACAGCGCGTGCCTTGTCGGCGATTCACGATCTGGGGGTGCTGCACAAAGACCTCAAGCCCGCCAACATCCTGATCGCCGAAGACGACGGGACGCCGGTGGTCAGGCTCGCCGATTTCGGCTGCGGCGAAATGATTCAGGATACTCTGGTCGAGCAGTTCCAGATCACCCGGCCTGACGAGCCGGATGATGAGAATGGCGCCCGCACCGGCCCATCGGGAACCAATGCCTACCGCGCTCCGGAACTTTATGCCGGTGCCCTGCCTTCGATCCGCAGCGATGTCTATTCGCTGGGGCTTATCCTGTTCCAGCTGGTGAGCGGCGATCTTCATGCAACGCTGGCACCGGGCTGGGACGCGGGGATCGCGGATCCCTTGCTGCGCGATGACATCCGCGCCGCTGCCGCGGGCAATCCCGAACACCGTCTGGCATCGGCCGAGGATCTCGCACAGCGGCTTGAGTCCCTCGCGGAACGTCGTCAGGCCGATGAGCAGGAACGCGAGGCGGAGCGCCAGCTGGCCCGGTTGCGGGGCGAGGAGCAACAGCGCCTTGCGCGCCGCCCCTGGGTGCGTGCAGCCGCGGCGGCCACGGTGCTTGGCCTGATCGGCACCTCGATTGCAACCGCGTGGGCCATCGGGCAGCGCGACATCGCCATAGCGCAGCGCAAGATCGCCGAAGCCAGCTATGCCTTTCTCGCCGAGGATCTGCTGGCCAAGGCGGACCCTGCCGAAGCCGTGGCGATCGACGAGACGATGGGCGAAGCGCTGAAGCGCGCCAGCGCGGACATCGACCAGCGGTTTGCCGACACCCCTTTGATTGCAGGCCAGCTTCATCACAGCATCGCACGCGCCTTTGTTGAACGGGCCGATTACGCCTCGGCGCGCCGCGAATTCGATGCCGCATCGGCGTTGTTCGCGCGCAGTGGCAATCCGGATCAACAGGCGATTATCGCTTATCAGATTGCCCTGATGCTGGCCCGATCAGTCGAGGAAGGCAGCCTCAAACAGGCACAGGACGCATTGCGCGAGGCGCAGGCCCGGTGGGGTGCACCGGAGACCCTGCCCCCTGAAGGCGCGATGTGGGCCTATGCCGCGACAGGCTATCTTGCGATCGGCGAAGACCGCAGCAGCGATGCACTGGCTGCGTTCGAACGCAGCGAGGCCAGTGCAAATGCGCTCCCGCGCGACCTGACCGCACGCGAGCAGGTCGCGCTCAAGCAGCGCATCATCGCCGCCCTGCTCCGGCTTGACCGGATGGAGGAGGCGGAAAAGCGGGCGCGCGATCTGTCGATGCGTTCCGCGCTGCTGTTAGGCCGCGATCACCCCGACACATTGCAGGTGCGCCTGAACCTTGCCCAGGCGCTGCTGGCGCAACAGAAGAACGAGGCCATGATTGCCGAAGCCACGGCGATCCTGCCGCTGATCGAGCGCCGGTTCGGACGTGACCACCCGCGCACGCTGCAATTGCTCGGCAGCCGGATGGATGCCCTTAAGAATATGGAACGCTATGGCGAAGCGCGGGCGGATGGGGAGCGGATCTGGCAGGCTGCCGAAAAGCGCTTTGGCGCCCGATCCTTCTATGCAGTCGGCGCAAGGGTCGACACCGCCCGTGTCCGCTGCCGCGCCGGGGACACGGATGGCGGGCTGCAAGATGCAATGGCGGCTTTCGAAGCGGCCAAAGCCGGGTTCGGAGCCGACCACTCGCTCACGCACGGGGTGTCGCATGGCGTCGCCGACTGCCTGATTGCATCCCGGCGTTATAGTGACGCGAGCCGATACCTCGCCAATCTTGACCGGGTTTCGGTCGGCGAACTTGTCGGCAACAAGGACTGGGGCCTGCACGTCGAACTGTTGCTGGCCGAAATCGCCGCCTTTTCCGGGCGACCAGAGGCAGCCAGAAAGCATCTGGCGGCTGCAGCCCCCGCATTCGCTGACCTCAAGACCGATGGCTACGAAGAGCGCCGGATTGCCCGGATCGAGCGGGCCGTGCTTGCCAAATGACAGCCGCCCCCTAGCGTCGCAGCGGTTAGGCTGGCACACGGCGGGGTCGGCACTGCAGGGAACGGACATCATGAGACTATTCGGAGCGTTGATCGCGGGCGTGTGCACTTTGGCCGTGGTGCCTGCGGCAGCCGAAGAGGGTTTTTACCAGTACCCGAGCGCACGCGGCGATGTGCTGGTCTTCGCCAGTGAGGGCGATCTGTGGCGCACGGGACGCGATGGCGGAAGCGCCGTCCGGCTCACCAATCATCCAGCCGAGGAAAGCGAAGCCCATATCTCGCCCGATGGCAAATGGATCGCCTTCAGCGCCAGTTATGACAGCGAGCGCGATGTCTACGTCATGCCGCTTAGGGGCGGCACCCCGCGGCGCCTGACTTTCGAGGGCGGCTTTGTGCAGACCGTGGGCTGGACGCCCGATGGCCGTGTGATCTTCGCCTCGCGCCTTCCGGGCGGCGGTCAGGGCGAAATCCTCTACACGGTCTCGCCCGAAGGCGGAGAGGCGACGCCAATCCCGCTGTGGCGCGCCACGGGTGCGGCCTTTGGTAGCGACGGGCGCACGCTGTTTTTTGCGCGCCGCGGCCTCTACGCCCGCGCCCGCGACAATGCCGTGCTCTATCGCGGCGGCGGGATGGAGCAATTGTGGCGCTGGACGATAGGTTCGGATACCGAGGCGACGCGTCTGCTCGAAGATTTCGGTGCCCCGATCCGCCAGCCGATGGCATCGGGCGGCCGCATCTGGTTTCTGTCCGACAAGAGCGGCAAGGACGCCTTGTGGTCGGCCGCCGAGGACGGCAGCGATGTCCGGCAGATCTCGCCTGATCTGCCCTTCCCTGTGCTCCAGGCGAGCATCGATGGCGATATGGCCTTCCTCCAGAACGGTGCCGACCTCCACACCGTTGCGCTGGCGACCGGCGCGGTCCGCAAGCTTGCGATCGACCTCGTCACCGACCGCGAACAGACCCGCACCCGCGCTCTTGGCGAACCGCTCAAGCAGTTGGAAGCGGCGCGCATATCGCCCTCGGGTGAGACAGTCGCGATCACCGCCCGCGGGCGTGTCGCCCTTGCTGCGCCCAAGCAGCTGCGCAGGGTCGAATTTGCTGTCCCGATGGAAGCGCGCGCCCGGCAGGCGGTGGTGGGATCGAAGGACGGCAGGGCCTTCATGATCCTCGATCAAGGGGATCGCGGCGATATCTTTGCGATGGCGGCAGACGGGACAGGCGCACCGGTCGCTGTCACGAAAGGTTATGACGCGCATATCTGGTCTTTTGCGGTCGCACCCGACGGAAAGACGCTGGTGGTCTGGGACAAGCTGGCGCGGCTGCAGAAGATTGATGTCGCGACCGGACGCGTCACCCTGCTGGCCAAGAACGCCACCGGCGACGATGCTCCCTTTGGCGGCCTTGCCTTTTCGCCCGATGGCAAAATGATCGCTTACGCAGAGACATCCTCGGCGAACGGGGCCAACACGTCTGACATTTACGTGCAGAACCTTGCGACCGGCGAGCGGGTCAAGGCGACCTCTGGCAAGTACAACGACTACGCCCGCCTTCGCGCATGACGGGGCGTGGCTCTATTTCATATCCGACCGCAACTTCGCGCCCACGCCCGGCAGCCCGTGGGGTGATCGCAACATGGGCGTCGCCTTCCCCGACCGCGGCGAGATCTACGCGCTCCAGCTCGACCCCAAGGCCAAATTCCGCTTCCGCGAGGACAACGAGCTTACGATGAGCGACGAGGATCGCGAAAAGCGCGATGCCGGGACTGACGGGGCGGATGGCGAGAAAGGCAAGGACAAGGACGAGGCGGCGAAGACGGCCGACAAGCCTGCCAACATGGTTCTCGCCGGACTTGCCGAGCGCCTCTACAAGGTTCCCGCCAAACCCGGCGTCGGCGGTCAGCTCTTCGCCAACGAGAAGTTCCTGTACACCCGCCGCGACGATGATGTGGTGGCAATCGCCATCGACAAGAGCGACGCCAAGGAAGAGGTCTTCGCCAAGGGCGCACTCGACTTCGCGCTCGCCGCCGATGGCAAGACCGCGATGGTCGCCTCCGGATCGCCGGCCAAACCGGCGCTGGCGCTGGTTCCCGCCGAAGGCAAGATGCCCGACAAGCTTGCTCCGCACCTGCTCCGGCTGGACGACTGGCGGCTGATCGTCGATCCCAAGGCCGAATGGCGGCAGATGTTCGTCGATGCCTGGCGGATGCACCGCGACTTTGCCTATGATCCGGCCCTGCGCGGGGTCGACTGGAACGCGGTGCGCGCCGCCCATGAACCGATGCTCGCGCGGATCGGCCACCGCGCGGAACTCAACACCATTCTCGGGTTGATGGCCGCGCAGCTCGGCATCCTCCACAGCCAGGTGCGCGCCGGCGACCTGCCGGGCGACGGCGAGAACCCCGACCTGGCGTTCCTCGGAGCAAGCTACACCCCGGTCGCGGCGGGCCTGCGCATCGACCGGATCCTGCGTTCCGAGGACGATCTCGTGTCCCTCCGGCCGCCGTTGCGCCGTCCCGGCGTCGACGTGCGCGAAGGTGACGTGATCCGCCTCGTCGACGGCCGCTCGGTCGCTTCGCTGGCCGACCTGCGGCTCGCGCTGGCGGGCAAGGCGGGCCAGCAGGTGCGGCTGGATCTTGCGCGCGGGACGCGCAATTTCAGCACCATCGTTGAACCGATGACGCTGCAAGGTCTCCAGACCGCCAGCTATCTAGATCATGTCGAGGCCAAGCGTGCCGCCACCGCGCAGCTATCGGACGGGCAGATCGGCTATATCAGCCTGCGCGCGATGGGTTCGGACGACGTCGCCAGCTTTGCGCGTGACTGGTTCCCGCAGCTGGACAAGCCGGGCCTGATCATCGACGTACGGAACAACAACGGCGGGAATATCGACAGCATCGTCGTCGCCATGCTGATGCGCCGCACCTGGGCCTTCTGGGCACGGCCCGATGGGACCGGTATCCCCACCACCAACATGCAGAACGCCTATCGCGGCCATGTCGCCGTGCTGATCGACGAGCGCACCTATTCGGACGGCGAGACCTTTGCAGGCGCAGTCAAGGCGCTGGGGCTCGCCCCGCTGATCGGACAGCGCACGGCAGGCGCCGGCATCTGGCTGTCGGATCGCAATCGCCTTGCCGATAATGGCGGGGTGCGGATCGCCGAGAACGCGCAGTACAGCCTCGACGGGCGCTGGATCGTCGAGGGCTATGGCATCGCGCCCGATTACGAGGTCGACAATCCGCCGGCGGCGAGTTTCAAGGGCGAGGATGCGCAGTTGGGTGCTGCTGTGGCACTGCTCAAGGACACAATCGCGCGCGAACCGGTGCCGGCGCTGGTGCCGCAGCCCTTGCCGGGGCTCGGCACACCGGGGGGCGACGTTTCCCCGCTTCCGCAGAGGTGATCGTTAAGGTGGTGACCGAAAGCCCCTGAAAGAGCCCGCGAAAAGGAAGGCGGTTAGCGGAACCTTGATGGAAACCGCCATACCGCTTGGGGCATGGCTTGCCACCAATCGCCGGTCAGGCCTGCGCAATCCGCCCCCTGGCCGTGGCAAGCGCGCCCTTGGCTTCGATCAGAGTGGCGCAATCGCCCAGCAAGGTCGGGGGCATATTGACGAAGACGTTCTCGTAATCGCCCGGCTTGATGCGGTAGGTTTCATGATAGACGCCGACTGTCCCGTCATTGCCGATCTTGCGATTGAAATCGGCCCAGGCCGGAACGTGCTGAAGATCCCTGGCCTTGGAATAGGCATCAAGATCCTCGAACGAGCGCCAATACTGGATCAGCACGATTGTGCGTCCGAACCATGTCTTGCCGCCGAGAAAGCCCAGCTCGGGTTGGAGCGATAGCTCGCGGATCATCCGCCCCATCGCCAGGATCGGCGGCAACCAGCGGTGCACCATCCACCAGCGGTTGATCCGCATACCGATAATGAACACCACGAAGCCTTCTTCGGGCTGGGCTGTCCATCGGCCTTTCATGATTCCGGTCATTGCGATCCCCCCGTTGTTCGTGTGCCTTGCACATCGATCCCCAAAGCCGTCCCGACCTTCTGCAAGGCGTGCGCGACAAACGCGGCGCGGGCCGATGGCGCAAGGTCGAGCGTGTCGATCGCGTCGGTGCGCATAAGGCTGACGACGCCGTGCAGGCTCGACCAGGCAAACAGCGCCTCGCGATCAATCAGGTCGTGATCGGGCTGCTGCCCTCGCGCTTCGAACAGCCGGACCAGCGCGGCGCGCAGCACGTTGAACGCTTCGCGTGCGCCCCGCATCATTTCGGGATGGGCATCCGGCTCGGGCAGAGTGCCTCCGAACATCAGTCGATATTTCAATGGCTCGGCAAAGGCGAAGGCGACATAGGCCATGCCCATTGCGAGGGTATCTGTGGCCGGGTTGTCTGTGTGAGGGGGGCTGCGCAGCGCCGAGGCAAAATCGGCGAAGGCCCGCCGGACGATCTCGGCAAGCACGTGGTCGCGGCTGGCGAAATGGCGATAGGGGGCCTGATGCGACACGCCAAGCCGGCGGGCGACTTCACGAAGGGACAGCTTTTCGACGCCGGATGCGCTGATGATCGCCAGCGCCTCGGTCAGGCACGCCTCACGCAGATCGGCACCGGTCTTGGCTTCGGCCCGGACCATCATTGCGCAACCGCGACCCCGTGGCGCAAGTTCTTGCCCGCCGCCAGCGCAGGGCCAAAGGCTGTACCGGCAAGGGCGCACAGACCGGCAGCGGCAGTCACAAACAGGCGCGGCATGACAGGTTCTCGCAGGTTGACACTGTCAACATTTGGCGGCAGATGTTGACGCTGTCAACCGGCTATTCAGGCGGATAACCTCATGGACCACCCGGACAAACCTTCAGACCGTTCGCGCCCGCCGATTGCCTGCCGTGCGGCATCAGTACAAGACAGGCAGGCAGTGATCGCCACGCTGGCAGATGCCTTTGCGCATGAACCGGCCTTTTCCTTCATCCTCCCCGATTACGATGCGCGATGCCGCGCGCTGATGCGCGCCTTCGGGATCGTGTTCGACGAAGACGTCAGAGCCGGTGCCGTGTTCCTGACTGACCAAGCCGAAGCGGTCACGGCATGGCGCAGCCCGCAGCAGATGCGCGAAGGCCGCTGGGAGGCCCTGCGCACCCGGCTGCCTTATCTGCTGGCCTTCGGCACGGCGATCGGCCGCGCAGCCAGAGTGGCTGATCTGATCAAGGCAAACCTGCCGCCTGAGGGTTGCTGGTATCTGCACTATGCAGGATCCCATTCGCAGCATCGCGGACAGGGGTTCGGCGGGGCCGCGATACGCGCCGGACTGGCGCTGGCCGATGCTGAACGGGCGAACGCATGGCTTGAAACGGCGGATGTGGCGAACCTTGCGCTTTACCGGTCACTGGGGTTTGAAGTCATCAAAAGCTGGCAGGTGCCCGAAGGCCCACGATTCTGGGGCATGATGCGCCCGGCACGGTGAACCGGGCTCAGCCGTTCACAGCGCGAGAACTGCCCTCACCGTCTGCATGCGCTGGCCCATCGGCGCCCTGCCCTGCAACCACCCGGTTGCGGCCAGCGTGCTTGGCCCGGTACATCGCCTCGTCGGCATCGTTGATGCATTGATGCAAGGTGGCTTCCGGACGCCAGCAAGAAACCCCGAACGATCCCGAAACGCTCAAGTGCGGGGCCCAGGAAGGATCGGTCAGTCCGCCCAGGCGCTGGCGAATGCGCTCGGCCACCTGCACGGCCATCGGCAAGGGGCAATCGGGCAGCAACAGCAGGAATTCCTCCCCGCCCCAGCGCGCAACCGCGCTGTCTCCCCGGCCCAGAACGTCCACTGGCCGCATCGTTTCAAGGATCAGTTCTGCGGATTTCTGCAGGACGGAATCGCCGCAGGCATGGCCATGCTCGTCATTGATCGCCTTGAAGTGATCCAGATCGATCAGGATCAGGCTGATCGGGCTGCCATCCGACGCTGCTCGCAAACGGTGCGCCACCTGTTCGAACGCACGCCGGTTGTACAGCCCGGTAAGGCTGTCGCGGGTGGCGAGATATTCCGCCCGTTCAAGCGCACGCGTCAGCTCTGTCGTCAGGTCTTCCTTTTCCAGCTGGGTCCGGATCAGCGAGCGGTCCTGCTTGTAGACCGCGCTGGCAAGGCTCCACACGGCGGGCATAAAGGCGACTGTCGCGACCAGCGGGATCGGGCCGATGACATCGATGAACCACAAGGTCTGGGGCAGCAGGCAGACAAAGAACCCGCTCCCGAAAGCGATAAACCCCTTCCACCGGGTGGCGATCACCATGCTGGTCACCGACACGGTGGCGATGATGGTGACGCACACGAAGGTGGAGGCAATATCCTTGCCCAGTGTCGTTGCAACCGGCAGCATCAGGCTGGCCCACAACACCCCCGATGCGAACGCAAGCCCCTGATAAAGCTGCCAGAGCCGGTGCTGCGCGGGAGGGTTTTCATGCAGACGCAGGCGTCCGCAGATCCCCCGCATCCCGGCCATGCAGGCCGCGTTGACCAAGACGATCGACAAGGTCAGACCAAAGCCGGGCCGGCCAATATTGCAAAGGGCGATAAGCACCAGCGGAAGCAGGTTGGCCGATTGCCAGCGGGCGATATTGTCAAGAAAGTAGCGTTGGGAAAGCAGTTCGATCCGGCGCTCCCAAACGCCATCGTCCGCCGTTCCTATGGCAGCAGCAGACGCAGGCTGAGAGTTGATGACATTCATGGACCATAGCTCGCCAATCGATGGCGGGATGGTTATCCGGTGAAGGTAAATTTCTGGTCTACCCGGTTCGGTCAGGTAGCCATTTTCCCGTAAATCCTCCGTTTGCGCATCCCCTGTTCGGGTAAGACAATTGTGCTGGCACAAGGGTTATGCTTGTCTTGCCGGGCGTTCCGCAGGTTTCCGGGGCGATTGTGAGCCAATGGAGCGTGCGGGGTGCGACACTCCTTGATTTCACTTGGCGGGTATTGGGATGCGGAGCCGATACAAAACTACAGGGGATGACATGATAGCAGTGACCATTGCCGGACGTTGGCATTTGCACAGTTTGATCATGCATATAGCGGAGGCGCGCGGGGGCCTGGGCGGCGCCATGCGACGCGTCCTTGTGGGTTTGCTGGGCTTGGTTGCAGCAGCACCGGTCATGGCCGAAGATCGCGCGGAAATGATCACCGCAAGCAATCCGCCGGGGATCGTCATCGCGATGCTCAATGCCGGTCACGACCCGGAACTGACAACCGACCGGACCGGCGATCCGATGATCGTCTCACGCGGGCCCAAGGCATCGCTTTTCGTGTTGTTCTACGGGTGCAACACCGAAACGCATGACAATTGCCAGTCGATCCGCTTTCAGGTCGCCTTTGACCGGGCCAAACCATGGACCGCGCAAGAGGCACTGAGCCTTGCCGACCAACTGACCTTCCTGTCGGTGCGGCTCGATGACGAAGGCGATCCCTTTCTGCATTGGGATCTGGTTCTGGGTGACGGCGTGCCGGTCACGACTTTCGTCAAGAACCTGCGCGCCTTTGAAGAATCGGTCACCCTTGCCGCCGACATCATCCATGCCGAGGAAAAGGCAGAATTGATGCGGCAACAGTGATCGGAGTCGCGCGATAACACCAATGCCGGCACCTTCAGCCGAGCCTGTGACGCCCGGTCTCGCCAGCAGGTGGCGCTTGACGCCTGCCGGGCGTTTCGGCCTGCTTGCGCTGGTACTGATGGTGCCGGTGCTGATCATGCTGTGGCTGGCCGCCGGCCCGGGCGATGGCAGCGGCTTCCGGTGGCCCGATCCCCGGTTTGTCTCCTGTCTCGTGACCGGTGCGAGTGCGGCCTTGTTGTCGGCCTGGATTTTTGCGCTTCGGCCGCGTGACGTGGCTGTGTGGCTGTTCGCGGTCAGCGGATTGGCGACCTACGGCTTTTGCCTCGGCGCGGGGGTGTTTTTCCTGCCGATAGATCTGACCCCCGCCGTGCTTTCGACGGCGGCGCTCATCAATGTCGTGGCGGCCAGCAGCTTTGGCCTCGCCATGATCGCGCTCCTTGCGTGCTATCCCCGGCCCCTGCCGCAGCGGCGCTGGATCATCGCGGCAAGCTGTCTGGTGTTTCCGGGATGGACCCTTGCCAGCTGGTTCGGCCCGTTCGAACCCTTTGTCGAAATTCACCGCATCACGCTGGCTGAAATGGTGGTGATCCTGCTGCTGGCTGGGGCGCAGCTGCGCCATACCCGGCACGAACCGGTGGAGCGTGCCATTGCCGTGTGGCTGGGTGCCAGCATCGCTATCGGCGCGGGGGGCTTCATCGCGCTGGTGGCGCTGCCTTCGGCGCTGGAGCGGCCACCGCTGGTGGCGACGGAATATGGCTTTGCCCTGTTCATAATCATTTACGCCGCGCTGGCAGTGGCCTTGCTCCGTTACCGGGTCTTTGGCCTCGGACGATGGGCCTTCCAGCTGCTGTTTCTGGCGGGCGCCGTGCTGTGCGTGCTGGCGGTCGACATTGCCATTATCGTCTGGCTGGCGCTCGATCCGGCGCGGGCTACGGGCTTTGCGCTGATGCTGGTGGCGCTCGCCTATCTTCCGACGCGCAGTTGGCTGTGGACCAGGCTGGCCGTGCGCCCGCCGCCAAACGAGACAGCCCTTTTCCGTTCCGTGGCGGGCGTCGCCCTGGCACCCAGTCCGGGCGAACGCAGCCAGGCCTGGCACAAATTGCTGAGCGACACCTTTGCTCCGCTGGAGATCATCCCCGGAACGGCCGGCGGAAAGGCAGTGGCAATCGCGGACGAAGGACGCATGCTGGAGGTTCCGGCGTTGGACGATCTGGCTGCCGTCGCACTGCATAACCGGGATGCAGGGCGCGCCTTGTTCAGCCCGGCCGATGCCGACATGGTCAGGGAAATGCTCGGGCTGATCGCCTATCTCGGCGAGGCCCGCAGCGCCTATGACCGCGGAGTGACCTCGGAGCGCGCCCGGATTGCGCAGGACATCCACGACAATATCGGCGCACAGCTGCTCACCGCGCTCCACGCCTCGGGCGGCGAGCGCAAGAACGAGCTGATCCGCGAGACGATTGGCGATCTGCGCGACGTGATCCGCAACGCCGATGCCGAAGCACGCAGTCTTGATGCACTGCTCGCCGATCTGAGGATCGAGACCGCTGACCGGGTGGAGCTGGCCGGGCTGACGCTGGAATGGCGCGGTGATGCCGTGCCGCCCTTCGATCCCCCGCGTGAAACGCTGCGCGCTGTGCGGGCCTTCGTGCGCGAGGCGGTGAGCAACGCCCTGCGCCACGCACAGGCCAGCCGCATCGACATCACCGTGACCATTCAGGGGCAGTGGCTGTCGCTTGATATCGCCGATGACGGCAGGGGATTTGATGCCGCCATTGCCCGCGCCGGACACGGCCTTGGCAACATGCAGGGGCGGATTGAGGGACTGGGCGGGCACTTCGCGCTTCTCAGCGGGTCAGAGGGGACCTGCATCAGCGCGCGTCTGCCGCTCGCCGCCTAAAGCCCCAGCTTGGTCGCGTGCCACGCCGCCTCGGCGCGTGAGGAAATGCCGAGCTTGGCATAGACCGCCTTGATATGCGCAGCGACGGTGTTCGTCCCGATCCCGAGCAGGTTCGCGACCTCCTGATTGCGCAGTCCCTTGCCGATATGGCCAAGCACCTCGCGTTCACGCGGGGTCAGGTCGGCCTCTTCGGTGACGGGGCCGGTGTTGCGGAAATGGGTCATGATCCGCCGGGCAATGGCGGGCGAAAGCGCCGGCACCCCGTCGAGCATCTGGCGGATCTGGCGCACCAGCAACGCGCTGGTCTGGTCTTTCAGCAGATAGCCGTCTGCCCCCGCCGCCAGCGCCGCCACCACCGAGGCATCATTGCCAAGAATGGTGGCAACGCAGCACAGGGTTTCAGGGTTCTTCGCCTTCAGCGCACGCAGCACGTCCAGCCCCGACCCGTCCGGCAGGCCGAGATCAATCAGGGCGAGATCGAACCTCTCCTCCTGCGTCAGCAGGCCGAGCGCGGTGCGCATGTCGGGCGCGGTCACAACCTTGGCTTCCGGCGCGGCCTCGATCACCACGCCGGTGAGCCAGGCGCGCATGTCGGCATGGTCTTCGAGGATGAGCACGCGCAAGGTCATTGGGGGTCATCATCCGCGGGCACAGGCTTGCCATCCGCGACCGAGCGGAACCGGCCATCCCCCCAGATCAGCGCCTCGGCGCAGGGCAGCGCCCCCGCGCCATCGCAGGCGGTGCCGTGGACCAGCTGCACCCACACAGGCACATGGCCCATCATCACCACCCGCCCGGCAAAGCCGCCGGTGGTGTGTTCGTCCCACCCGCCGCTGGCGTTCGACACGAAAATCCGCACCGGCGCGCCGCCCGTGCCCGACCACAGCACGGGTGAGCCATCGCAGCCAACCTTGCTCTGATTGAGCACCGGGTCGATCCGCCCGTCACCGTTGAAATCGACGCTGGCGATCACCTCCTGCGGGTCATAGGTCAGTGGGAGCTCCATCTCGCTCCGGCACTCCGCCGCCAGCGCCGCCAGCCGGGCGTTGACGGCCTGCGCACCGGGGCCTTCGTAGCGGTCGAACTCCTGCGCGGCGACAGGGGCGACCGCGCCAAGGCCCAGCAGCGCAGCCGTGAGCAGCCCACCGGGGCGATCCGCGGCAAAAGCGCGTGCAGGCATGGTCGATCCCCTTCTTCGTCTTGCGGCATAAAAGCACCAACGCGGCGCCGATGCCATCCCCTGTTCGGGTAATTGGCGCGATTGCCGGGGCAGGGATAAGGCAGGCAGACTGCGGCGACTGGGGGGGAGGCTTGGTGATGGCGAAAGTGATGGCTGCGGGGATGGCGGGGCTGACGCTGGCGCTTGGTGCTGCCTTGCCCTTGCCCACTGCGGCGCAGACGCGTTCTCCCACCGCCGGAACGCAGGCCCCCTCCCCGGCGCGGGCCGCCTCCTGCGTGCGCGATTACCGCCGCGCGCTGCTGTCGGAGAAAGGCGCCACGCTGATCGCGGACTTTGATCGGATGGGGTATCAGGCGAAATACCAGCAGATTGTGCTCAGGCACGGGCTGATGTCGCCAGCCTATGGCGGCACCGGATCCGGTTATGGCTTCGTCACCGCTGAATTCGAAGAGAAACTCGAAGCGACCGCGCGCGGCAATGGCCTGATGTTCTCCGAGTTTCTGACGAGCATGAATACCTTCCCGGTGCATACCGATCTCGACTCCGGCAACCCTCAGCACGAAGCGCGGGCAATCGAAGCGCTGGCGGAGTGCGACAGGCAGTTCGGCTTCCCGACGGTCACGCGCGCCGCGCCGCCGCCTGATTTCGAATGCGCGGTGCGCTATGTGGTGGGCGGGCAGCTGGTGCCGCAGGACCGCGCCGGAGCAATGGAGCGGGCGAACCAGTCGGCCGCCGCCCACCTGCAAACCAACCCGGGAGATACCCCGGCTGCCATCGGAGAGCGCATCAAGACCGAAGCGACCAGACGCCTCAAGCCGTTCGAGGCGCTGATGGCCGAAGGCAACCACATCTCCGAAACGTGGCGCGATGCGGAAATTTATGCCGATGTCGCCGAGCGGCGGGCGCGTCTGGAGCGCAAGCGGCAGGAATGGCAGGCCCGGCAGGCAGCCGCCGGCCAGCCCATCGCGGCCGGAATCGCCGCCTGCGAGGCCAAGTATGGCCGCACCCGTCCGCCCGAGCGTCCCCGCGCGCAAGGGCAGTAAGCATCGAGGAAGGCGCTGGCATGAGACGCAGCGTGATGCCCGGGGGCCAGCAAGCCACCCCTTCCTGACACTGGCCGCGCAACGCCTCCCTGGCGAGCTTCGCGCAGATATCGGTCCGCCCCCCGGCGGGCCCGGCACCAACCGCGGCGCCGGACGGTTTATTGATTGTCGTACAGGATGCGCAGCCAGCTATCGGCTGCAAGCCGCGCCGTACGGTGATCCGGCAAGGGCTTGCCGCCGATAAGCTCTTCCAGCCCGGTGATGTTGAGGGGATCGCAGGCCTCCGTCCAAAGATTATGCTGGCTCGATCCCGGGCTCACGTTCGTGGCCGCTTCGTTCGAGGGGACACCTTGGCCGAGCTTTCCCGCAAGATAGGGCTCGAAATATAGCGGACGGACCGTGCCCATAGTGCAGGATATCTCCATCTGGATTGCCATGGTGTCGTAATCCTGAAACCCGTCATTCTGGATTTTGCGCGGGAAGAACCAGGTCCACACCTTGAAATGCCCCAGCGGGCCCTGCAGCGGCGCGGGGCCTGCGATCATGAACATGCCATTTTCACTGGCACCGGCGATCCGCAGACCCCCGCCAGCGGTTTCGGCCAGACCCTTCTTCGGCGCAGGGGGTGACGGCGGCGCTGCGGCGGGCGTGGCGGTGTTGGGCTGGATGCCGAACTGGCGAGCGCAGACTGTCAGGTCGATCTTGAACGCCTCAGGCTCGGTCCCGCCCTGCTGCAGGCGCTGGGCTCGCGCCTGCCCGTCCGCCATCACCTGCGCTTCGATCTGCGCCCTGTTGCCCTGAGGGGTGGCGGCGAGGTGCATGGCGATGGCGCCATTGGCATAGCCCAGCCAGCCTTCACGTTCCTGCGGCCAGACCAGTCCGGCCAGCCAGAAATTGGTGGCGCAGGCCAGATCAGTGAGCCGAGGCGCGCCGTCTGACTGCGCGGCGTTTGTCGGCTGTGCGCCTCCCCCCGCGACCAGCGCCAGCCCCGCCATCATCGCGCCCCATAGCTGCCTTGCCCGCATCCTGCGCATCTTCCTCGTTCCGTCCATCCCCCTCGCTCACATGGTCGTGTTACAGTCGTTCCAGTAGTCCGTATAAGTGTGGCACGAATTGCGCGCGCCCGTGGAGCGGTCCACGTAGCAGACCTTGCGTTGCGGGCAGATGCGCACCTCGCGCGGGGTGTAGGCGGGGGGTGCGTTCATGTCCTTGAAAATGCTTGCCACCTGCGGGCGGAAGCGGCTCATTTCGGCCTTGGTCTTGGCATCGCCGTGCGCTTGCGCGAAGTCGAGCCAGTGCAGGATCTCGCTCTGATGCTGCTTTACGTCCTTGCGTTGCAGCAGGGCGCTCGCCGCGATCACCGCACCCACCACTTCGCCATCCGCGATCAGTGTGCGGCCCAGCCGGTAGGCCAAGTCGAGATCGCGCTTCACGCCAATCCCGTTGTTGATCATGCTCGCAGCGCTGAAGGTCGCGTGGACATGCCCGCGCTCGGCCGCCTGCTTGAGATATTCGAGACCCTTCTTCGGGTCTTTTTTCGTGCCGATCCCCTCCGAATGCATCAGCCCCAGCATGAACAAGGCATCGACATGCTCGGTCTTGGCGGCGATCAGGAAATGCTCCATCGCCTTGCCCTCGTCCTTGGGGCCGAGCTTGCTCGGCTGCATCCTGAGGGTGCCGACAAGGAAGTTGGCCGAAGGATCGCCCAGCCTTGCGGCCTCCATCAGCGTATCGAAACCGATATTCATGCCGATATCGGGCACCCGTCCCATCAGCGTTGCGAAGGCCAGTTCGTAATAGGCGGCGGCATCGTTCTGCTGCACATATTGGGTGAGCTGGTAGAACGTTTCCTGGTTCACCACGTCGCGGTTGATCGCCCAGATCTGCAGCGTGTCAGGCGGCGTGGGACAGGGCTGCCCGGCAGCGGCATTGGCTTCGTAGGCATCGACGAATTTCGCTTCCTCGAAGGACTGCGAAACGCCGTTCAGGGTGCGGGTGACGACCAGATCATAGGCCCCGTGGCAGTTGGAACGCTGGTGGTGCCTGCGCGCCGGATCGGGGAAGCCGCCGTTGAGTGTGTCCGGGGCCGAACTCGCCCCCACTGCCCCCAGCATCAGCAGGGCCGCGCCCAGCATCGGTTTTGAAAATGCACGCAGTTTCATGGATGGTCGCTCCTCTCCCCCACCGATCGACCCGATCATGAGAGCAGCAAAATGGCCCGCCCGCCATCACCTGTTCAGGGGGTGTGGGCGCCAGTATTGCTCCGCACCATGATCTTGCCCCTCCAGTTTTGGAACGGGTTCGGATGTTCCATGCATTCCTGCCGACAGGCCTTGATCAAGGCCTCAAAAGCAGTCGTAGTCCACCAACGTGCTGCCCGCCGTCGCCCCGCGGGTGCGCACCTGACGACGGATGCAGGCGGCGAAAGTCTCACCCCCGCGCCGCGGATCATTGCCGAAGCGCGCATCGGGCGCGCTCTGCCGCCATGCCCGTGCCAGCTGTTCGGAAAAGGCGCGGCGGTTGTTGGCGTCTTCGGCCTGCTGGTAACGCTTGCGCCAGGTCGCGCAGTTCGGCCCGCGGAACTGGCAGTAGACCTCGACTTCGTAATCGAAGGCCGAAAGGCTGCTCATGTCGGGGCCTTCAGCGTCGATCATGTAGACGAATTGCGCTTGGCTGATGTTCGGCCCGATGATGCCGAGCAGTTCCTCGGCGCGCTTGTCGCCCTTTCGCGCCGCGCGCACCAGAAAGCGTGCGGCGTCCAGATAATCGCGGTTTGCGCCCTGGCCATAGGCATGCATGAACCCGACCGCATATTCGGCCGTGGTATCGCCCTGATCGGCAAAGGGGCGCAGGTTGCGATAGGCGACCGGGAACTGATCGCGGTCAAAGGCCTCCAGCCCCATGCGGTAATCGGCCTGCGATAGAGCCGGCTTGGCGGCCGGCGCGGCAGCAACGGCGCTCGTCGCCGGCTTGGCCGGGGTCTTGCCTGACGCCATCGCCAGTTTCTCGCACCCCGGCTTGTGCCCCGCATCGCAGGCGCGTTTCAGGAAAGCGCGGCCCTGCGCCGGATCAGCAGGCCCGCCGAGCCCCTCGATCAGCATCATTCCCTGATTGGTGCACCCATTGGGCGACCCCATGTCGCAGGCCTTGAGGTAAAGCTCGCGGGCCTTGACCCGATCCTGCGCGGTCCCCCGCCCGAAATCATGCATAAACCCGAAATTGGAGCAGCTTTCGGCCGATTTGAAGCTGCAACCGAAGTAGAACATCTCGAAGGCTTGTTCGTCGTTGCGTTCGATGCCGTCGTTGCCGCTCGCCAGATATCCCGCGCGGTCGCAGGACGGACCATACTGCATGGTGCAGCCGAGCCGGTAATAGGTAAAGGCCAATGCCATGCTGCGCTGGGTGCCCTCGCCGCGCTCTTCCATGCGCGCGACCTTGAAGCAGGCCTCGCCATAACCATCCTCGTCGCAGCCCGTCTGATAGTGTTCGCGGGCGACATTCCACTGCTTGCGTTTGTAAGCCTTGTCGCCCGCAGCGACCCGTGCGGCGCGCTCGGCCTGGCGCGCAGCGTCGCGCTCGATCAGGCTCTGTGCGGCAAGAGGCAGCGTCAGCCCCGCCATGGCGGCCAGCGCCAGACCCATTCCTGCCCAACCAACGCGCTGCGTCATCGTTACCCCCCGGACCTGTGTATGCCTTGCCGCGCCGATCATGACGGGCCGCAGAAGGCTACGGGTGCGCCCGGGCAATCGCTATTACCCGTTCAGGTGATCTGCTCGCACCCTGCCAGAGGGACGCAATTCGGCCACCGCAAGGGCGGGGAGCTGTCACGCTTCGTCATCGACCGGGATCACGCCGTTCCAGTGCCCCGATTGCGGTGATATAGCTTGCCGCATCGGAACGGAGCCAGAGGCTCGACGGGGGAAACAAAACATGATGTCTCGCCGATTGATGATGGCCAGTGGAGCGGCAGCCATCGTTGCGCCCGGCCTTCTTTCGCCCGGCCCCGCGTCCGCGCCATTGCGAGCGCAGGAGCGCACGCGGGGCGGTGCAATCCCGCGTGATCCCGCCATGGCGGCTGCCGCGCCGCCCGTGCGCCTTGGCGACACGATCTTCACTGCTGATGATCCCGATGCCTTGTGGCAGAGCGCGGGGCTGCACACAGTGCGGGTGTTCCTGCGCAAGGGGCCATGGGCGCTGATCTGGTATCTGCAACCCGCCTCCCCGGTGGACGGCAAGCCGTTCGATGTGGTGGTGGTCGAACGGCAACGCTGGACCAATCTGGCGGCGGAGACCCCTGCGGCCAGCTACCGGGCGAGCGTATTTGGCCGCAGCTTCCCGCTGTACGGCCATGGCGACTTCCAACGCTGGGTCATGGCATCGCGCCCATGGCCTGTTTCCGATCGTGAATTGAACCGCTGGCAAGCCTCCGGCCTGTTGTTGCCTTGGGGCGCCGGACCAAAGCTGCAGGCACCATCGGAATGGCCCTATCTGGACCCGGTTCCGGACTACACGCCGCTGGACAAGGGCGGGCTCACGCCGGCGATGGGAACCACAGGATTGCGCGATGAAGTGGGACCGATCATCCACCGGCAGGCACGCTACCTCATCGAACGCAGCGCAGAGATGCGGCGCATCACCATGGCTTACGGGCTGACCGCGGCATCAATCCCGTGGCATGTGCGCGGCGCCGATGGATTGCCGCTGCTGCTCGATAAACCCAATACGCCGCTGAAAGTGCACCAATATTATCAAAATTATCCCGAAGAAAGAGTCATCGGCGTAAGCCCCGGGATGCAGTTTGAATGGGACATCGATAACGCCCACCGCCCGTGCCCCTCGTTCATTCCGGCTTTGCTGTCCGAATTGCATCCCTTCTTCGTTGAGGAGCAGGTGTTCTCCGCGTGCACCGTGCTGAATACTGTAGGCCCGGATTATCGCGGTGCCAGCGGCAAGCTGGTTGATCAGGATCAGGGCCGCGATTGGGCGTGGTCCATGCGCGATCTGGTGTTGGCCCATGCTTTGCTCCGATCCATGCCGCCGCTTGATTGGTTGCCCCCGGCAGAGCGTTTTGATGCGATCCTTTCTGCCAATCTGGACCGCGCGGTCAGGGCGCTCGCGGTGCCGGGGATGGGGCAATTGGGGATGTTCTGGGAAGGTGATGCTAGCGACAGCCAGCCCAATCCGACATTCTGGCCATCGATCCGGACGCGGCAACGACCCGGCGTCTATACCGGCGCGATCGTGTTTTATATTGCCTATACGCTCGATTGGGGGCGGCGCTTGCACGGCGATCCGCGCTGGTCGCAATTGCAGACCGCCTATGCCGAGCGGTTTCAGGCGCGGCGCTTTCTGGCGAGCGGGCCGTTCTGCTTCCTCAATCTGCCAGCGCGACTGGAAGGGCGCTGGTTCAGCGATTGGCGGCAAATGGCGCAGGTTCTTGGCCTGCCTGCCGATATTGCGCAGCGACCGTGGAATAGTTTCGATCTGCCGGTGGATGATCCGAGCGCGTATCCATACACCACCGAATATCCCGCAACATTCTATCATGGCCTGAAATTGGCGCAGGCGACGGGGGCTACCAATGCCGATGTGGATACCGCGATTGCGCTGTTAGAAGCGCAGATTCGCCGGGGCGATACGGAAAGCTATCCCGCTTTTGCCATGCGCCATTCGCGGTAAGGTGGTGCTGGCCAAGATAAGGACGCGTTTGTGGATCTCAGCTTTGGCAGCTCTCGACCCAGACTCGGTCATTCCCGTTCGTCAACGATGAGGTCTGCTTCCGCCGAAAGCCGCCTTGCCGCTTTCGGGCTCTCCTACCTGCCCTGCTGACGACTGCAACTGGGTGGTTTTGCGACTGGCAGCTTTGGGGTGGCTCAGGCTGCAACATGTTAGTAGCCGGCCGACCCTTTGGTCCTTGCTTCTACAGGTTCCGGACCGACCCGCGCTTGGTGGCATAAACCTGCTGAACCCATTTCACCGATGACCGCTTCGACCAGTGCTTCAGGGCCGAGGCTAGCGATACGGGCCAGCGAATGCCCTCAGATATGCTGCGAACCGGCTCGGTTTGAAGGTTTGCGATTGGCGCCAGCAAACTAGCTGCGGTGAGATCAGCTCGACCGAATTCCTCTCCGGAAAGGTAGTCCCCACGCTCGGATATCACCTGATCGAACCAGTCAAGCTCAGAG
>RHGM01000003.1 GCA_003724185.1 Porphyrobacter sp. IPPAS B-1204 | reverse complement strand
GGCGGCCGCGCCTCTTTCGCTGCGTGCCCGGCGCTGGCCGGGCGGTGACAGGGCGGGAGGGCCAAGCGAGGGGGGGAAGCTGGCCGCTCCTGCCGGGTCAGGCAGGCAGGCAGCGGGTCCGTGTTCGGATGCCGCTACCGGACGATGGCTCCCGCGCGGGGAGATTACCGGGATTGGAGAGAGGGGCCCGGCGCCGCATCGTTCGAGCGTGCAAGTGGTGTTCCACGCAATCGAATACAAATGCGAAAACACCAAAATTGGTTGCACAATCTGCAACAGACTTGTGTCTCATCCGGACACGAAAAGGCCGCCGGATCGCTCCGGCGGCCTTGTCTTTCAGATGTTTGCTGGCGCTTAGTTGGCGGCGACGGCGCGGCCGTTGCGCGCTTCGGCCGAGGCCACACGCTCGACTTCGGCGAGCGCCACGGCGCGTGCGTCAGCCACGCACTTGCTGTCCACGGCCGGGCGGCCATAGGTGTAGCGACCGGCGTTCTCGATCGTGCAGGCCTTGCGCAGCTTGGCGTCGATGCGGGCTTCGATCGCTGCACGGCCTTCGGTGGTGGTCACGTCGACATCGCCATAGGCAATACGCACGGTCACGGTTTCGTCAGCCGCAGGGGCTGCCGCCACGGGGGCGGCGATGGCGGCGAGAGCGATCAGGGGGAGAGTGAAACGCATTGGGGGAAACTCCGGGTTTTTGAGAGGGTGTCAGGATTATCGATGCCGTTTCCCGGCATTCGGTTGCTATTTGAAACTCTGGTGCAGTGCACAAGAGTAATGTGCAAATGCGAAATGCGCGAAATTGGTTCCAAAGTTTGCAACTGGAATCGTGCATTTTTGCGGGAACCCGTTGAAATTGCACCGTCATCAATTTGCTGCAGCGCAAAATCAACCGCGCACAATGCGGCGATGCTGGACAGGGCGGGGCCTGCTTCGTAATCCGCCGCCATGAGCGCGCACCCTTCCAGCCCCGCAGCGGGCGATTCCCCCGCATCCGAATCGATTCTCATCGTCGATTTCGGCTCCCAGGTGACGCAGTTGATCGCCCGGCGGGTGCGAGAGGCCGGGGTCTATTCCGAGATCGCCCCCTTCACCCAGGCCGAAGCCGCGTTCCGACGGATGAAGCCCAAGGGCATCATCCTGTCAGGCTCCCCCGCCAGCGTCCCCGAAGACGGCAGCCCGCGCGCGCCGCAGGCGCTGTTCGAGGCGGGCCTGCCGATCCTCGGCATTTGTTATGGTCAGCAGGTAATGAGCCACCAGCTGGGCGGGGAAGTCCGGCCCGGGCACGAAACGGGCGAGGGCGGCGAATTCGGCCGCGCTTTCTTGACCGTCACCGGCGAATGTTCGCTGTTCAACGGGCTGTGGGCGGTGGGCGAGCGCCATCAGGTGTGGATGAGCCACGGCGACAAGGTCACGCAATTTGCCCCCGGTTTCGAAATCGTCGCCACCAGTGACGGCGCCCCCTTTGCGGTGATCGCGGACGAGGCGCGCAAGTTCTACGGAACCCAGTTCCACCCCGAGGTGGTCCACACCCCCGACGGCGGCAAACTGATCGCCAATTTCGTGCGCCATGTCTGCGGCCTCAAGGGCGACTGGACGATGGCCGAGTTCCGCAAGACCAAGATCGCGGAAATCCGGGCGCAGGTGGGCAGCGGGCGCGTGATCTGCGGCCTCAGCGGCGGGGTCGATTCGGCGGTCGCGGCGGTGCTGATCCACGAAGCGATCGGCGACCAGCTGACCTGCGTCTTCGTCGACCACGGGCTGATGCGGATGAACGAGGCCGAGCAGGTCGTCACCCTGTTCCGCGACCATTACAACATTCCGCTGGTGCACGTGGAGGCCGAAGAGCTGTTCCTCGGCGGGCTCGCCGGGCTCACTGACCCTGAGGCCAAGCGCAAGTTCATCGGCAAGACCTTCATCGACGTGTTCGAGGCCGAGGCGAACAAGGTGGGCGGCGCCGATTTCCTCGCGCAGGGCACGCTCTATCCCGATGTGATCGAATCCGTGTCCTTCACCGGCGGGCCGAGCGTCACGATCAAGAGCCACCACAATGTCGGCGGCCTGCCCGAACGCATGAACATGCAGCTGGTCGAACCCTTGCGCGAGCTGTTCAAGGACGAGGTGCGCGATCTGGGGCGCGAACTCGGGCTGCCCGATGCTTTTGTCGGCCGCCACCCCTTCCCCGGCCCGGGCCTTGCGATCCGCATCCCCGGCGAAGTCACCAAGGAACGCTGCGACATCCTGCGCAAGGCCGACGCGATCTATCTCGAAGAAATCCGCAACGCGGGCCTTTATGACGCGATCTGGCAGGCCTTCGCGGTGCTGCTGCCGGTGAAAACGGTCGGCGTGATGGGCGACGGGCGCACTTACGACAACGTTTGCGCCCTGCGCGCCGTGACTTCGACCGACGGGATGACCGCGGACGTCTTCCCCTATGACGCCGGGTTCCTGACCCGCGTGGCGACCCGCATCGTCAACGAGGTCAAGGGCATCAACCGGGTGGTGTATGACTATACGTCGAAGCCGCCCGGCACGATTGAGTGGGAATAGAACTCAGGCCCCGTTCAGCCTTCGGACCGGAAGATCGACGTCCGAATTGTGCTGGGAGTCTAGCCACATGATCCTACTCGCCCTCGCTGCCGGTCTGGCCGCGGCACCAGCGCCCACAGCCGCAGCACAGGCGGCCGCGGCTACTGAACTTCCCATAGGATCGCTTTCGGTCAGGCCCGACAGTATGCGCCTTGCTCCGGTGGTGGAGATCGATGTTGTTCTGGTTATTGAGCCCGGCAATCTCAGGCATCACCGCATGGATCGCCGACTGATCGATCGGCAAGGCAATATCCTGCGCAGTTCGGCGGACAGCCGCACCTGCCCCGCCATGATGGCCGAGCTGGCAAAAGTGGAAGAGCTTCCCATGCCGCATTTCGCTGCACCGGGAACCAGGTCATCGGAAGTCGTCACGATCCTCATCCATCCCACCACCTACACGCTGGCGATGCGCGGTCATGAGAGCGGGTCGAACACGGATGCGCGCATTGAATTGAGCGCCCAGTCAGGCAGTCCGCTGGCGCAGTGGACCGATACCGCGCTCAAGGCCCTCGAACCCTGCTGGGACGGACCGAACGCCTGAGCCTGCTTGTTCGTCAGCGACCATTTGCAGGCCCTGATGGCATTGCCCTTTTGACACGATCAGGGGGCAAAGGCCTTGCGGCCAACAAATCCCCACACAGGTTGCAGGCGCATCACCCTTTCAGCGGCGCATCAAATCGCATAATCACCCCACCGCGATCCTGCTTGAGAGGTTCTTTTCCGTAATGCTGATGATTCGCCAGTTTGCCCTCAGTGCCGTGCTCGCGCTCGGCCTTGCCGCCTGCGCCGAGCAGGCCAAAGCCCCCACCGATGCGGCGAACGCCGCAGCCCCGGTGACTGACGGCGCATGGACGCTCGATCCGGCGGGCTCGCGCCTTAGCTATGTCAGCATCAAGGCGGGCGAGGTGGCCGAGACCAACCGCTTCGACACGCTCAGCGGCAGCGTCTCAGAAGACGGCACCGCCACGCTCGACATCGATCTCGCCTCGGTCAACACCGGGGTCGATATCCGCAATGAACGGATGCGCGACATCTTCTTCGCCGTGGCCGACTTCCCCAAGGCGAATGTCACCGCCAAGCTTGATCCGGCGGGTTTTGCGGGCCTCGCGGTTGGCCAGTCGCTGACCCGTCCGCTGAAAGCCAGCGTGACCATCAAGGGCGTATCGAGCGATGTGGACACCGAAGTGCTGGTCACCCGCGTCGCCGATGACCGCGTGACCGTGGTGCCGACCGCGCCGGTGATCATCTCGACGGACATGTTCGAACTGACCGACGAACTGGGCGAGTTGCGCGCACTGGCACAATTGCCCTCGATTACACCTGCCGTGCCGGTGACCTTCAGCCTCGCCTTCAAGCGCGGCTGACGCAGGGCTCTGCCAATCGCGAAACCTTGCTGTGGATCAAAGCGATCCAGCGCGGCTGAAGGCAATGTTTGCAAGCCGGGTGGTTTGGGGGACGGACCGATCCCACCGCTTCTCCCACCGCCCGGTTCCTGCGAAATTTTGTCACAGGTTTGACGCTACGGCGTGCGCGGGTGCGTGGAAGCCTCTCCAAAAGCGGGCTTGAAAGCGTGGGCCAACTCGGCTTGTCTCCCGCGCAAACACGGCTTTGCACGGGAGAACACAGGCCATGAAGACCGCGATCACCGAAATGTTCGGCATCCAGCACCCCATCATTCAGGGCGGGATGCACTATGTGGGCTTTGCCGAAATGGCGGCGGCGGTGTCGAACGCGGGCGGGCTGGGGATCATCACCGGCCTGACGCAAGGCACGCCCGAAAAGCTCGCCAATGAAATCGCACGCTGCAAGGACATGACCGACAAGCCCTTCGGCGTGAACCTCACCATCCTGCCGACCCTGACCCCGCCCGATTATCCGGGGCTGGTCAAGGCCGTGATCGAGGGCGGGGTGAAGGTGGTCGAAACGGCGGGGCGCAACCCCGTCGATCTGCTGCCGCCGCTGAAGGATGCCGGGATCAAGGTGATCCACAAGTGCACCAGCGTGCGCCACTCGTTGAAGGCGCAGGACATCGGCTGCGATGCGGTGAGCGTCGACGGGTTCGAATGCGGCGGCCACCCGGGCGAGGATGACGTGCCCAACTTCATCCTGCTGCCGCGCGCGGCGGATGAACTGGACATTCCCTTCGTCTCCAGCGGCGGCATGGCCGACGGGCGCAGCCTTGTCGCCAGCCTCGCGATGGGCGCGCAGGGGATGAACATGGGCACCCGCTTCATCGCCACCAAGGAAGCCCCCGTGCACGAGAACGTGAAGCAGGCGATCCTCGCGGCGAGCGAACTCGACACGCGGCTGGTGATGCGCCCGCTGCGCAACACCGAACGCGTGCTCAATAACGCGGCGGTGGAGCGCCTGATCATCAAGGAAAAGGAACTGGGCGACGCCATCACCATTCAGGACATCCTGCCCGAAGTCGCCGGGGTCTATCCCAAGATCATGACCGAAGGCACGATGGATGCGGGCGCGTGGAGCTGCGGCATGGTCGCCGGGCTGATCCACGATATCCCGACCTGTCAGGAACTGATCGACCGGATCATGCTGCAGGCCGAGGAAATCATCGCCCGGATGCAGGCGATGGCCCGCGCCTGACGGGGCTGGGGCTCCGGCCAAACCTTTCCCGAATGTGACAGGCTGGCGGCCCCCACCCCAGGGATAACCCCTAGGTATCCCCCCGCATTCTCACCCATGCCAGCCTGCGGCAGGATACGCCGCGCCGCGCCCGATTCTGGAGGGGATCGCCGTGGCAGCATTTGGCTGCGTGACGTCGGCGGGCTGCGGGAGGCTCCCTGACAAGGACTGGACGGGGAGGTTGGCATGGATTTTTTCGGAGGCCCGGCGGTGCTGGGCGGCATCATCATGTGTGTGGCGCTGGGGGCGTGGATGCTGGGGCGGTGGCAGGGCGGGCTGACCCCGGCTGCCGATCAGGCAAGCGGTGCGGTGGCCCTTATGGCAGGCGCGCAGCCAGATCGCTGCGATCACGCGCCTGACAGCGCCGCCCCTGCCACACCATGCCAGCAGGCCGCGCAGGCGGAACGGCGCGGCGCATTGGAGGCAGCGCCGTCGCTGGGGGATCTCCACGCGGAAGTCAGCGCCTATCGCCGTGCGCAGCAAGTGCTGACCAGCATGGGCCGCGAGCAGCTGGATCTGGTGCTGGTCCCGGTCCAGGCCGGGCACGATTGCCGTTATCTCGGTGTCAGCGGGCAGCCGACCTGCCCGATGCCCGCCGCAGTGCGGCACGGTTCGGCCTGCGGGAGCGGCTGTACGGCGTTCCGCTCGCTACCCCAGCACGCGGTTCAGCCTTCGCCCGCAGTGTCCGATTTCACGCGGGTGTAAGGGACAAAATCCTCGAAAAACACCGCGCCGGTGAACACGCCCAGCACCCGGTCGACCGTGGTCATCTGGTCAAGCCGGCACAGTTCGGTCGCGTTGAAGCGGGTCGTAACCAGCGCATCATTATCGTCGATCTGATCGGGGTTGCGGGTGCGCTGGACATAGATCGTGTTGCCCGAGCCATAGACATAGGCGGTGGCGCTGATCGTCTGCATCCGCGGGCTGGGCAGGGTGCGGATGCAGCGCACAGGCTCCCCCGCGACGCGGCCTTCGAGCAGCTTGGCGAGGCGTTTTTCGCCCTTGGTCATCGGCGTGGTTTCAGCCTCGGCCTCGACATCGGGCGAGCCTTGGCTTTGCGCAGCGAGCGGGCTGACCAGCGCGGCGGCGAGAGCAAGCGGCAGTGCCGCAAACAGAGCGGGGCGAAAACGGCGCATGTCACGATCCTTCCGGTTCATGTCCCCGCGCCTGCCACAAAGCGCCTTAACGGGCGCTGAGCAGGGTCACGCCCCAGCCGGGCTTGCCCCTGCGGCAATATCGGGCAGCGCCGCCTGATCCGCGCCATCGGCCGGCCCGCCGCGCAGCACGAAGCGCCGGTCGCAGTATCCGCAATCGACATAGCCGTGCTCGTCGATTTCAAGGAACACGCGCGGGTGGCCCAGCGCCGCCGGACGGTAGCCTGCGCGCGAACGGATGCCGCTGGCCCCGTCGCAGGAAACGCGCCGCGTATCGACCAGCAGGACTTCAGGAGGGGGAATGCTCATGGCGCTGCCGATACTCCGCTGCGCGCGTCAGTTCAATTGCCTTTGGTGCGGCGGTTGCCTAGGGCAAGGCCATGTCCGCAGAACCCGCCATCCGTATCGACAATCTGGTCAAGCGCTACGCCCCGGCAAAGGGGGCCAAGGGCACCCTGACAGAAGGCAAGCTGGCGCTGGGCGGGGTCAGCTTCGATGTGCCGCAAGGGTCGATCTTCGGGCTGCTCGGCCCCAATGGCGCGGGCAAGTCAACGCTGATCAACATTCTGGCAGGGCTGGTCAACAAGACCTCCGGCAGTGCCGAGATCTGGGGTTTCGACATTGATCGTGACCGCCGCAATGCCAGCCGGTCGATCGGGATCGTGCCGCAGGAAATCGTGTTCGATCCGTTCTTCACCCCCTTCGAGGTGCTGGAGAATCAGGCCGGGTTCTATGGCATCCCCGCCGCCCTGAGGCGCAGCGCCGAATTGCTGGAGGCCGTGCGGCTGGCGGACAAGCGCAACGCCTATGCCCGCACCCTGTCCGGCGGCATGAAGCGGCGGCTGCTGGTGGCCAAGGCGATGGTGCACAGCCCGCCGATTCTGGTGCTGGACGAACCCACCGCCGGGGTCGATGTCGACCTCAGGCGCCAGTTGTGGGAACTGGTCAGCGAGCTGAACAGCGAAGGCGTGACCGTGGTGCTGACCACCCACTACCTCGAGGAAGCCGAGCAGCTGTGCGACCGGATCGCCATCATCAACCACGGCCAGCTGATCGCCAACAAACCCACCCGCGAGCTTGTCGACATGGCGCGCGAGAAGATCGTCGCGGTCACCGTCGCCGAGGATCTCGCCGCCGCTCCTGCGCACGAGGCCTTCGTTCGGGTGCAATGGGACGGCGCGCGGGGGGTGGAAGTCACCTACGACAAGGATCGCCTCAGCGCCGGGCAGGTGCTCGCTATCCTTCAGGCACAGGGGCTGACCGTCGAGGATGTCACAACCCGCGAGGCAGACCTTGAAGACGTGTTCGTGCAATTGACCGCCGGCGCGGCCTGACCCGACTCAGATCGGGGTCGGTGCGTCGTGATTGCCGTGCGAAGCGACACTCCGCTTGCGCCAGTTGCGGCGCCCGTGCCGTTCGATCGGCGCGTTGCAATGGCGACAATGGCCGACATAGGTGCGGCCATCCCACGTAACATCGCGCCGCAGGGGTTCGTGCTGGTTGAGCAGGCATCCAATGGAGGAGAAAACAGACATGGAAAATCGCGCTCCGGGGGAGAGGATGAGCTGACAGGCAAGTGTTGTGCGATCCTCCCGCGCCCCGGTTTTCCAGAGATTCGCGCGGTAAACCCAAGTTAGCATTTTGTTGCACTGCAACCCAGCAAAAATGCCTAAGTCATTTGCCTTAAGGTCTTGTGACAAGCATGGCGCTTGCCGATGGCCGATTTGCGCGGCATGGCGCGGCCATGGCGAACGAGGATGCAATGGCCCAGACGCATGACGTTGTCGTGATCGGATCGGGCGCGGCGGGGCTGACGGCAGCGCTGGCGCTGGCTGAAACGCGCCGTGTGCTGGTGCTGGCCAAGGGCACGCTGACCGGCGGATCCACCGCCTGGGCGCAGGGCGGTATCGCCGCCGTGCTCGACACCGGCGACACCTTCGAAGACCATGTCCGCGATACGATGGTTGCAGGGGCCGGGCTGAACGATTTGGCCACGGTCGAATTCGTGATCGAACGCGCCCCGCGCTCGATCGACCGGCTGTGCGAGCTGGGCGTGCCGTTCAACCGCGATGCGGACAGCCTCCACCTGACCCGCGAGGGCGGCCATTCGCACCGCCGGATCGTCCATGTCGACGATGCGACCGGCTGGGCGGTGCAATCCGCGCTGGTCAAGGCGGCGGAGGCGAACCCCAACATCACCCTGCTGCCGGGCCGCACCTGCATCGATTTCATCACCGACCGCCACCGCGAACAGTTTTCCGCAGCGGGCCGCGTCTGGGGGGTCTACGCGCTGAACGAAGCCACCGGCCGGGTCGAACGCCATGTTGCCCGCGCCACGATCCTCGCCACCGGGGGTGCAGGGCGCGTCTACCAGTTCTCCACCGCCCCACGCGGCGCGACGGGGGACGGCATCGCAATGGCCTGGCGGGCGGGCGCACGCGTCTCCAACATGGAGATGATGCAGTTCCACCCGACCTGCCTCTACCATCTCGACGTCAAGAACTTCCTCATCACCGAGGCTGTGCGCGGCGAGGGCGGGCACCTCATCAACCCGCGCACCGGCAAGCGGTTCATGACCTTCTACGATCCCGAGCGGATGGAGCTGGCCCCCCGCGACGTGGTCGCCCGCGCCATCGACGCCGAGATCAAGCGGTTTGGCCTCGATTACGTGCATCTGGATATCAGCCACCAGCCTGCGGACTTCGTGAAGGGCCACTTCCCGACGATCTATGACAAGCTGATGGGTCTGGGCATCGACATGACAGTGGCGCCGATCCCGGTCGTCCCCGCGCAGCACTACACCTGCGGCGGCGTGGTGGTGGATCTGGACGCCCGGACCGATATTCCCGGCCTGTGGGCAGCGGGCGAATGCACCGAAAGCGGCCTCCACGGCGCGAACCGGCTGGCGTCCAATTCGCTGCTCGAATGCTTCGTCTTCGGTGAGGCGGCGGCGCGGGACATTCTGGCGCGCTGGGACAGCCTTGAGGACGTGCCCGCGATCCTGCCGTGGGACGAAAGCCGCGTGACCGACTCTGATGAAGAGGTGGTGATCAAGCAGAACTGGACCGAAATCCGCCGCTTCATGTGGAACTATGTCGGCATCGTGCGCACCACCAAGCGGCTGGAACGCGCCGCAAGCCGGATCGAACTGCTGAAGCGCGAGGTCGAGGATTACTACGGCGCGTTCCGGGTGACGACCGACCTGATCGAGCTGCGAAATCTGCTGCAATCGGCGGAGCTGATCGTAAAAAGCGCGCTCCACCGCAAGGAGAGCCGCGGGCTGCACTACACACTGGATTATCCCGAGCTGGCGGACGAGCCGAGGGATACGGTGCTGGTGCCTTAATCCGGCTGACCAAGCAGGCGCTCGAAATGCGGAAGCAACTCGGCGTAGACCGTGACGAACTGGTCGTCCTGCATGTGTCTTGAAGCGCGGCAGGCGAAAAACAACTCATTGCGAATGTCTTCCAGCGTGTCACGCTTCCTCGTCTTGGCGGCGGCGGCGCATGCATCGAATGACCCGTGCGCTTGGTATCCATCGAAGGTCATTGCAAATTCGAAGATTGCGGATGGATCATCGATAGATGGCAGGATTAGGTCGCGGTTCATCTGCGAAAGAATAACGCATAGCGACATGCAAAGTCATCGGTTGAAAGGCGCTCTCATGCAAAAAATCCTTGGCATTCTTTGCCTTGCCGCAGCGATCCCCGCTGCCGCCACCGCCCAAGACCCCGCCGCTGCCGAAAACGCCTCCGAAAATGCCATCGTCGTCACCGCCCAGCGGTCCGGCGCCCCGATGTGGACCATCGACACGCCCACCGGCACGATCATCCTCGTCGGCGAAATCCGCGCCATTCCCAAAACCACCCCGTGGGAGCCGGTGCGGCTGGAGGAGGCCACCAAACAGGCCGACCGGGTGATCCTCGGCGCGAAGCCCAAGGTTTCTCCGGGCGATGTGCTGCGGTTGATCTTCTCGGGCTCGAAATTCACCAAGCTGCCCGACAAATCGCAAGCGAGCGAATATCTGACGCCGGACCAATGGGCGCGGCTGGAGGCGCTCGGCACGGCGCACAAGGAAGATTATGCGCGCCAGTCCTTCCTGCTCACCTCGTTCCAGATGCTGCGCAAGGAACTGCGCTTCAACCGCGACACCGCCGATGAACCCTCCGATGTCGTGCGCAAAGCCGCCGACAAGGCCAAGGTGCCCACCACCCGCGCCGCCACCTTGCGGGGCGAGGATATCATCGACAACCTCGCCGATGCGCCGCCTGCCGCGCATATCCCCTGCCTCAACGCCGCGATGGACGCGGTCGAGGCTGGCCCCGACACGGTCGAAAAGCGCGCAGCGGACTGGCGGCGCTACGATATTCCCGGCGTCATGGCGAACCCGCTGGAAAGCGCCCTTGGCCAGTGCTGGCCCTGGGCGGATGACACTTTGGGCAGTGAACTCAGGACCATCTGGGTCGAGAAGATCGCCGATGTCGCCGCCGCCAAGGGCACCACGCTCGCCGTCGTGCCGCTAAGGGTGTTGGCGGAAAGCGGCGGAGTGCTTGACCAATTGGACGCGCGCGGCTTCGATATCTCCGGACCCGAATGGAAGTGACCATCCGGGCCGACTGAGAGGATCAGCCCGCACCATGCCCACCGCCATCACCCCCAACACCGGCATCGAGATTTTCTACGAAGATCGGGGCGATCCCTCGCATGAGGTGATCCTGCTGGTGATGGGCCTCGGCGCGCAGATGACCCTGTGGCCGGACGAGCTGGTGGCCGCGCTGGTGGGCGACGGGTTCCGGGTGATCCGTTACGACAACCGTGACATCGGCCTCAGCCAGAAGTTCGAGGGCAAGCGCGCGCCCAGCCTGCCGGTGCAGGTGCTGCGCAAGAAGATCGGCTTTCCGGCGAAGGTGCCTTACACCTTGAAGGACATGGCCGATGACGGGATCGGGCTGCTCGAAGCGCTCGGCGTGCCCCGCGCCCACGTGGTCGGCGCGTCGATGGGCGGGATGATCGCGCAGCTGATGGCGGTGCATCATGGGCATCGGCTCGCCAGCCTCACCTCGATCATGTCGACCACCGGCAACGGCAAGCTGCCGCAGGCGGAAAAGCACGCGATTGATTCGCTGGTGGCGCCGATCACGAGCATGGAGGAGGAATCGCTGGTCGCCCACGGGCTGAATATTGCGAAGAATATCGGCAGCCCGGGCTTTCCCTTCGATCCCGAATCGCAGCGCGAGCGGGTGCTGGTGAACATCCGTCGCTCGGTCTATCCGGCGGGCCTGCCACGCCAGTTGGCCGCGATCATCGACGATGGCTGCCGCCGCGCACGTCTTGCGAGCGTCACCGTCCCGACGCTGGTGATGCATGGCGAGGCCGATCCGCTGGTCAAGCTGGAGGCGGGAGAGGACACCGCCAAGCACATTTCGGGATCGCGGCTGGTCACGATCCCCGGCTGGGGGCATGACCTGCCAATCCCGCTCGTCCCGCGCATTGCCAGCGAGATCGCGGCCCACGCGCGGGGCGTCTAGAACCCGTAACGCAGCCCCAGCCACAGCGTGCGCGGCACGCCGAGGTCGATCGAGCCGCCCTGGTTGCGGGTGATGATGGCCTCGTCCGTCAGGTTTTCGGCGCGGGCGATCAGGGAGAGCTTGCCCCACAGCGGCGCGGCGATGAAGGCGTCGAGCGTGGTGGCGGGCGCAAGCCGGTCGCTCTCCAGATCATCCTCGAACTGGGCGGAGGTGTGGCGCGCGGTTGCGGCCACACGCCAGCCCGGCGCAGGCTGCCAGCCCAGCGTCAGCGTCGCGGCGAACGCTGGGGTTTGCGCCGGGCGGTTGCCGTCGAGGTTGAGCGATGCGCCCTCGCCCCGCACTGCGGCATCGGTCCACGCCAGCGCGCCATCAAGGCTGACCGCGCCGAACTTCGCGGCGACGCTCGCCTCGATCCCGCGTGCTTCGATCGCGGGCAGGTTTTCGCGGCGGCGCAGGTTCGGGCCGATGGTGACATTGGCGATGGCGTTCTCCACCTCATTGTCGAAGGCGGTCACCGACAGCACCACGGCGTTAACCGGCTGCCAGTCCAGCCCGATCTCGAACCCTTCGAGCCGTTCGTTCTCCAGCGCGGCATTGGCCTCGGTCACCACCGGGAACACCACGAAGGGGCGGTAGAGCTCGTTCAATGTCGGCAGGCGCAGGCCGGTGTAGGCGGCGGCGCGGATGTCGAGGCGGCGGGTCGCGTTGAACGATGCGCCCGCACGCCAGTTCACCGCCCAGTCGGCGCGGTCGGGCGCAGCGAGGGTTCTGACCGGAACGCCAGCGGCGCTGACCGCGCGGAAGAAGCCATCGGTGATGGTGGTGCGATCCGCCCGAAGCCCGCCGTTGATGAGCAGCGGGCCGATCTGCCAGTCATCCTCGATGAACAGCCCCAGGTTGCTGGTTGCCCCGCCGGCGCGGCGGCGTTCGGTGATCGCGCCGGAGACGGCATTGAGCGCTTCTTCCTGCAGCTCCCCCTCGGCGCGGCGATAGTCGGCGCCGATGCGGATATCGTGGCCTTCAAGGATCGGCGGGCGCAGTTCGAACTTGCCGCCGATCCCGGTCGAGGGCGTGCGCCGCTGGTCGAGCGTGGGGGTAAAGCGGGTCGAGGAGATCACCACATTGCCGAAGTCACGCGCCTGAACATAGGCCAGCGCATCGAACTGCCACGCCCCGCGCCCGACAAAGCGGATCGAAGCTTCCTCGCCGGTGCTGAAGGAATCCGCGCCTTCAAAGCGCAGCGTGCGATCATCGCGGAAGGCAGCGACGCGGGCCTGGACTTCGACGCTGTCGGTCAGCGGGGCGACAGCGCGCAGCGCGGCGTTCCAGCTGTCGAACCCGGCGCGGGCGGAGGCGGGGACGCGTTGATCGGCGGGCGTGGTGAAGAACCCCTGCCCCCGGTCCCAGCGCCCGCTGGCGACCGCAAAGCCGCGCCCCAGCTTCTGGGTCAGCACGCCGCTTGCCTCGGTCTCGGCCCGGTCATTGATCGCCGCACTGCCGAGGAAGCCTGCGGTGGCCCCCGGCTCGGCGCTTTCGAGTTCGATCGTGCCTGCCAGCGCGCCCGCGCCGAACGGCCCCGACCCGCCGCCGCGTGTCACGCGGACCATGCCGAGCGTCTCGGGCGCAATCGCGGGCAGCGGGATATAGCCGAAGAAGGGATCGGCCAGCGGCACCCCGTCGAGCAGCACCAGCGCGCGGCTCGTCGCGTTGCCGCCCAGCGCCCGCAGCGTCACGCCCTGCGCGCTGGGGTTGGACGAGCGGCTGTCCGACCGGCGGAACTGCTGGAAGCCGGCGACATTCCTCAGCACATCCTCGATCCGGCCCGAGGGGCTGGCGACGATCACATCGCGTTCAAGGGTGGTGGTGGCATAGATCCCGGTCGACAGCGCCGGATCCAGCCCGCGTCCGGTGACGATGATCTCTTCAACAACCTCCGCATCCTCCGCCTCGCCCCCAGCGTCCTGCGCAGCCAGCGGCGCGCACGGGGCAAGGGCGATGCCGCAAACAGACAGGCGGAGCAGGGCTTTCATCGGGCAACTTTCAGACAGGTGGGGCACGGCAAGGGGGGCGGGGGCCTTCCGTTATCCGCCATCTGCCCGGATGAAAAGGATGGTGATGTCACGGTGAGGCGTGACGGGTGAAAGCCGCGTCTAGCCCCGCTGGTCAAGCCATGCGCGGCTGGTGCGAGCGACTTCGCGGGCGCGCTCGTTCAGATCGGGAAAGGCATCGCGCAGGGCCGCCGAACGTTCCTCCACCGCCATCGGCAGGTGCGCAGGCAGGGCATCGACCATTGCGCCAAGCGCCAGCCCGCCTCGTCCCAGCGGCATCCGGCGGTTGATCGCATCATCGATGATCGCATCGAAATTGCCGAGATCAGGCGGATCGGCGGGCGCATCGCAGGGCTGGCAATAGGACAGCCATTCGCGGGGGATCGCGGCGAGGTCTTCCGCCGTTCCGCCCGACCGCGACCAGTGCAGCGTATCAACCAGCAGCGCCTTGGCCTCACCCTCGACCGCTTCCAGCACGGCGCGGGCCATGCCGATGGTCTTCACCTCGGTGAAGATCCCGAATTCGAGATTGACGCGCACGCCGGTGCCTCGGGCAGCATCGACCATGGCCTGAAACTTGGCGGTGGTGGCGGCCATGTCTGGGTCGGAGGAGACGCAGAGCAGGTTCCTTGCGCCCAGTTCTGCCGCGATGTCGACCAGTTCGGTAAGCCACGGATCGGGCGCGCCCGGCATGATCCACGCGACTTCCAGATCGAGCAGTTCCACCCCCGCATCCTTTGCCTGCTGGCGGATGGCGCGGGTGGTGGCGGGGGTCCACGTTTCGCGCTCGGCCCACATCCCGCCAAAGTCGAAATCGCTCGCCGCGGCGGCTTCGATCAATTGCGCCGGGGTCGCCTCGGGCATGATCCCGGCGGCGAGGGAGATCTGGCGCCGGCTCACAACGTCTGCCCGTCATCGAGCACGAAGTTGGTCCCCGTGACGAACTCCGCAGCGTCCGAACACAGGAACAGGATCATCGCGTCCAGCCCCTCTTCGCCCATCAGCCGCCGCTTGGGGAACTTGGCGATCTGCTTCTTGCCCGGATCGGTATCGAACCACGCATCGTTGATCGCGGTGCGGATATAGCCGGGGGAGACGGTGTTGACGTTGATCCCCGCCCGCGCCCATTCGCGCGCCAAGGTGCGCCCGGCCTGCACCACGCCCGCCTTGGACGCGGCATAGGCGACGAGGCCGGGGGATGGCTCGGTCGCGGTGATCGAGGCGATCAGGACGATCCGGCCATTGGTGACGCCGTGGGCCATCATCCGCCGCGCCCCCTCCCGCGCTGTCAGGATCGCGCCCTTGAGGTTGATGGCGAGAGTGTGTTCGATCTCCTCTTCCGGGATCGCGGTCGCCATGCCTGCGCCATCGACACCCGCGTTGGCGATGACCGTGTCGACCTTGCCGAAGATCGCATCGGCCTCGTCAAACCCGGCGATGATGTCGGCCTCCCGCGCCACGTCCATGCGGATCGCTGCGGCTTGCGGGCCGATTTCGGCGGCGAGCGCGGCCAGCCGGTCCGCCCGCCGCGCCCCCAGCGCCACATTCGCGCCGCTTGCTGCCAGAATGCGCCCGAAGCGGGTGCCGAGGCCCGAGGATGCGCCGGTGACAAGCGCCGTGCGCCCGGTGAGGTCGAAGGTGAAGCTCATGCCTGTTTCAAAGTCTCGTCATTGCGAGCCGCAGGCGAAGCAATCCATGGACTGACTGTCGCTCTTGGCGTGAAGGTGATCCTTGGATTGCCGCGTCGCTACGCTCCTCGCAATGACGAAGGGCGTTACGAAGCTGCAGGCAGCTCTCCGTTCACGTATTTCATCAGCGTGGTCTGGAAATGCCGCACGCGGCTGTCCTGATAATGGCCCAGCTCCATCAGCCCGTCCTTCATGCTCTTCATGCCTTCCTGCACGTAAGGCAGGTTGGCCATGTCCTGATCGAACACATTGGCGAGCTGCGGCCCCATGATGTCGTTGGCCCAGGCGAAGGGCTCGTCATCGGGGATATAGGTCATAGCAACGGAACGGGGGCGCTCCTGCCCCTTGGGCGTCGGGAACAGCAGGCGGATTTCCATGATGCACCAGTCGGGCGTGTCGCCGGGCAGCCAGCGATAGACCAGCGTCGGCAGGAAGCCGATCCACGGGGCGAAGTTGGGGAAGATGTTGTAGGTGAAATTGTCGAGGATCTCGGTGTCGGCGGCGTCCGAATAATCGTAGCCGTATTGTTCCGCGAACCCCTTGCGCCCCGCCTCGGCCAGCACCTTGCGCGCGCCGAGCGGATCGTTGGCGTCATATTCTTGCGGAGTGCCGCTGGCGTTGAAGCGGCGGTTGGTGGCCGCATCGGCCCCGCCGGAAAACTCGTTCATCTTCTCCAGCACGTAATCGGAATTCTTGCCCTTCACATGCGGGCTGAGCACGCCCGACGGCGTGATCGCGCGGTTGAAGTGATCGCCGATCAGATCATACCGCGTGTTGGCATCGCCAAGGAAGGCGAGCAGCTGCGGGTGCGTGGTGATCGAGTGCCAGGCTTCCATGAAGGCCTCGGCGGTGGCCTTCCAGTTGGCGGGGATTTTCTTCTGCACCCACATCCCGGTGTAGCGGCCCGCAAAATCATACCGCTCGTAATGTGACGCCGCCGGACCGAGCCAGGTCTTGAAATCGGGCAGGTCGTGGTTCTCGGTCAGCATGACAAAGCCCTGCCACAGCTCGACGCGGGCTTCGGGCAGGGACATCTCCTTGCCTTCAAGATGCTTGAAGTCCCACGCGCAGGGGATTTCCTTCAGGCTCCCGTCATTGCGCCAGGTGAAGCCGTGGAACGGGCAGCGCAGTTGCACCGAATTGCCGCTTTCGGTGCGCAGCTTGCGGCCGCGGTGGAGGCAGGCGTTGTAGAACGCCTTCACGCCGCCATCCTTCTGGCGGATCAGCAGGAAGCTTTTTCCCGCGATGTCGAACACCACGGTGTCGCCTGCGTCCGGCATTTCATCCTCGCGCGCGGCGAACAGCCAGACGTTGGGCCACATCTTTTCGCGCTCAAGCGCGGCGAATTCCTCGGAGATATAGGGCGCCACGGGAAGCGGATCGTCGCCCATTTCGATATGCGATTCTTCGAAAAGGTAATCGGGCGCACGGCGCGTGTCGCCGTTCAGCATGTCGGTGTAGCTGATCCCCGGGCAGCGATCGGCGCGGGCAATATCCTTGATCTCGTTCATCGGGGCTCTCGTCCTCGCACTTTGTGCAGTGTCTCCGGGGGAGAATATCACACAGTCTCGGCAAGGGGTCACCCTAGCGGATTGGAGAGGAATATGGGTTTGCCGGGCACAATCGCCGCCTTGGGCGACATCATGCAGCTGGCTTTCGTGCCGGAGGATTTCGATGCGGCGGTGGCCCATTGGACGCAGACGATGGGCGTGGGGCCGTTCTACATCATCGAAGGCATCCACCTTGACGGGATGAAGTACCGGGGCGAGCCGACCGATGCGGTGTTCGATCTGGCGCTGGCATACTGGGGCGATATCCAGATCGAACTGATCCGGCCGAGGGATAATCACCCCTCGATCTATCGCGGAGAATATGGGGCGACCGGCAACGGGCTGCACCACGTGTGCATTCTGGTGGATGACATCGCGGAAGCCCGCCGGGTGTGTGCCGAGGCGGGCGCCGAGGTGGTGATCGAGGGGACATTCGGCACCAGCCAGGTGATCTATGTCGATGCAGGGGGCGGGCCGGGGACGCTGGTGGAGATTCTCCAGCAGGCCAAGGACGGTCCGGACCTGTTCGGGATGATCAAGGCCGCAGGGATCGGCTGGGACGGCAGCGAGCCGCTGCGGAAGCTGGGCTGAGAACTCCCCTCCCGCACGCGGGAGGGGGATTTAAAGCGCTGGTCCGGTCGCAATGCGACCGCAAGGCCGACCGGCCGCCCGCAGGTGCTCGATCCCGCAGGGATCGAAACGCACCGAGGACGAGGGCGCGGAGGCGCCCTCGAAACTAATCCGACGCACCCAAGTAACCCAGCTGCCCCGCCTTGAAGATCGTCTGCGCGCGGTTGACGCTGTCCAG
This sequence comes from Porphyrobacter sp. IPPAS B-1204, assembly GCA_003724185.1. Lineage (GTDB taxonomy): Bacteria > Pseudomonadota > Alphaproteobacteria > Sphingomonadales > Sphingomonadaceae > Erythrobacter. The sequence goes on along the minus strand of RHGM01000003.1, from coordinate 1,080,793 downwards.
CTTCTCGCCCGCGCGGTGGATGTGATAGCGGATCGTGGCGTGTGACCGGTTGAGGATCATGCTGATCTCCTTGTCGGTCTTGCCGATCGCCGCCCAGCGCAGGCATTCGACTTCGCGCTTGGACAGCACGCAATCGGACGGGATGCGCCGCTTGGTGCGGTTGGCCTGCACGTATCCGGCGACAAAGCACCGCGTCACCATCGCAAACAGCGCGCCATATTCGGCAAATTCGGCCGAGAGGTCTTCCTTGTCGCGGTCCATGCTGATGAAGCTGCTGGCCGAAATCTGGCCGAAGGGCAGGTGCACCGGCACCACGATCGCCGCCTTGCACAGGGCGCGCTTTTCGAAATCGTTGAGGTCAATCTCGGCCAGATAGTGGTTGCGCCAGCGGGTGTTGAAACCGTGGCGGTTCACCCAGAACGGCTCGCTTTCATAGCGGCAGGCGCGCGGCAGGGGCGAATGCAGCGCGAGGCGGTGATCCTCCCACCAGCGCGCCCCGTCATCCAGCCAGCGGAAGATATCAGCGTTGAGGATCGTGCCTTCGGCATCGACCATCGGCTCTTTCGAGGAAATGTCATCGCACACCGCGATCTGCATCCCGCGTTCCTGCGCGATCCGGGCGAGGTTCACCGCTGCATCGTGGATATCCTCGGGGCAGGTGATGGTGACCTGTTCAAGCAGCAGATCAAGCGACTCGCGGCCTTGCGGCGTGCGCAGTTCGACAACATTTGTAGCCATTGCCGTGCCTTGCTCCTCTGTTTGTTTTCTCAATCGGGACATTAGCGCAATAACGCAGGATGTCCTCATCATTTACCTAGGGGAAAGCTGCGGCTGCGGGGGCTAGCGAAAATGACAAGGAGAGATGCGGGTATGGTGTTTGCGGGCGCGAATTTCGGGATTGTGCTGAAGGCTTTGGCGGCGGCGGTCCCGGCGGACCGGCCGGCGCTGGTGCACGGCACACGGGTTGTGACGTGGGGCGATCTTGACGCGATCACCGATTCCCTTGCCGCAGGCCTGATCGCGCGCGGCCTTCGGCCCGGTGACATTGCCGGGCAGATGCTGCGCAACACGCCCGATTACATGCTCGCCTATTTCGGCTGCGTGAAGGCGGGCGTGGTGCCGGTCAATGTGAACTACCATTACAAGACCCGCGAATTGGCCGATATCTTCAGCCGCTTCGGCCTGAAGGCGCTGTTCACCGAGAGCGATTTTGCCGCAGCGGCGGCAGAGGCGATGCCCGCAGGCACGCTGACGGTGGATGTCGGCGGCGCGGAGTGGTCGGGCCTGTGCGAAACGCCGCTGCCCGAAGACTTCGCCATCCATGATGATCCGGCAGCGCTGTTCCTGACCGCAACCGGAGGTACGACCGGGATGCCCAAGGCGGTGATGTGGCCGATGGATCAGGCGTGGCAGGCCTTCAACATCGGGCTGTGGCAGCGCCCGCCGGGGACGCCGCCCTTTGTCGCGGGAAGCCTTGCGGAGCAGGTCGCGCAGGCTGCTGCCATCGGCCCCGATCACCCCGCGAGCACTTCGCCGATGCTGCTGCTCAGCCCGCTGATGCACGGCGCGGGGCAATTCACGGCGGTGATCCACCTGCTGAAAGGCGGCACGCTGGCGCTGTTGCCGGGGCCGAAATTCGATGCCGATCTGGCGCTGGACGAGGTACGGCGGCTGGGCGCGCGCGGGATTTTCATCGTCGGCGATGCCTTTGCCCTGCCGCTGGCCGACCGGCTGGATGCGAGAAGCGACGCAGGCGACGTGCTGGCGTCCCTTCGCAGCATCACATCATCAGGCGCGGTGTTTTCGCCTGCGCTGAAGCAGCGGCTTATCGCGCATCACCCTTCGCTGATGATCATCGACGCGCTGGGATCGTCCGAAAGTTCCGGCACCGGCATCGTCATCACCACCGCGGCGGGTAGCAGCGGCGGGGGCAAGTTCCAGCCCCTGCCCGGGCGCGAGACGAAGCTGTTTGACGAGCATCTGCGCGAGATTCCCCCCGGCAGCGACGGCGTCGGCATCGTTGCGCGCACCGGCCCGCTGCCGCTCGGCTATCTCGGCGAGGACGAAAAGAACGCGGCGACCTTCCCCGTCATCGGCGGCCAGCGCTGGCTGATGACCGGTGACCGCGCGCGCTGGGCGGCGGACGGGACGCTCGAATTCATCGGCCGTGACAATATGTGCATCAACACCGGCGGCGAAAAGGTCTTCCCCGAGGAGGTCGAGGCGGTGCTGCTCGATCATCCGGCGGTCAAGGATGTGCGCGTGGTCAGCCTTCCCGATCCCCGGTTCGGGCGCAAGGTGGTGGCTGTCGTCCAGCCTGAAGGCGAGGTCGAGGAAGCGGCGCTCGACGCCTGGGCCCGCGCAGGGCTGGCCGGATACAAGATCCCGCGGCGCTACATTATCACCGGCCAGTCGCTGCGGCTCAACAATGGCAAGCCCGACTACAAGACTGCGCAAGCTTTGGCAGAGGCGGCGGGATAGCAGCACGGCTGCCTGCAGGCGCGTTTTTCTGCGGCGGGTCTGCACCTTTCACGTCCCATCCCATGCCTGCCTTCACAGCAAAAGCCCGGAGCCTTGCGGCTCCGGGCTTGCCTGCCCGCCCCTCAGGGGAAAAGGGGTGGTGCGCGGGAGACTTAACGCAGCAGCGACAGCACGTTCTGCTGCGACTGGTTGGCCTGGGCCAGCATCGCGGTGGACGCCTGACCAAGGATCTGCGCCTTGGCGAGCTGGGTCGTTTCCGCCGAATAATCGGTGTCCATGATCCGCGAACGCGCATCGGTCAGGTTGGTCGAGACGTTGGTGAGGTTGTTCACCGCCGACTGCAGGCGGTTCTGGAAGGCACCGAGATCGGCGCGGGCGGTGGTGACGGCACCGATTGCGGTGTCATACTGTTCCAGCGTTGCCGTTGCCACTGCCGCCGGCGTGCCGCCGAAGGTGACGACCGCCGTCAGATCGGCTGCGGCGTCGAGTTCCGGCAAAGTCACGCTCAGCGCGTCGACCGTGGCGGCGCCCGCCTGGATGCTGATTTCGTTGGTGGCGGTGGAGAACAGGTTGATGCCGTTGAAGGTGGTGTTGGAGATCACCGAGTTGATCTGCCCGGCCAGCGCGTCACGCTCCGAATCGATGTTGGCGATGTCGTCGGCCGAATAGGTCTCGTTCGAACGCTGCACCGTCAGTTCGCGCATCCGCTGGAGCATGTTGGTGACTTCGTCGAGCGCGCCTTCAGCGGTCTGGGCCAGCGAAATACCGTCGTTGGCGTTGCGGATACCCTGCGACATGCCGCGGATCTGCGAGGTGAAGGAGGCGGCAATCGCGAGACCGGCGGCATCGTCGGCGGCGCTGTTGATGCGGCGGCCGGTCGACAGGCGCTCCATTGCGGTGCCGAGCATCTTGCCCGCCGAAACGCTGGCGTTGGTGGCGCGCAGGGCCGAGATGTTGGTGTTCACTACGTTCATTGTTCAAACTCCCGAATGGTCAGGCAGGACGAACAGGCCCGTCGCTGCTGGCCATTAGAGCGGCTGCTGGCGGGAATGTTTAAGCCGGAAAATTTCGGGCTTTAAAACAAATAGATAAATCCCCGATGGCGAAACCGCCCGCAAGGGAGGGCGCGGCGCAATAGGTGTTTGTCGCGGGCCGCATAGGGGAAGCTACGGGGGCTTAAATTTGCCTCGCGTGCAGCCTGTATGCGGCAGAGCTTTGCCACACACAGGCACACATACGGCAAACAGGGGCATACATGATGGAACCGGCGATCTGCGCGGCGCGGGACGGTAAAGGGGCAGGCCCGGCAGCCGGTGAAGCGGCAGGAGGGCATGACATCCTGATCGGCATGACCGTGCCGCTGATGGGTGGCAGCTGGCAGCGTGACCGGATTGTGCTGGGCGATACCCTGCGCGAACCGATGGCCGCCGCCATCGCCCGCGGGGGAAAGACCGCCATCGCCCTGACCCATGCGGATACGCCCGTGTTGGCCATGACAGGGGCGAACCGGATCGCGCTCGCCTATGATCCGGCGCAGCTGCCCTCTGCCCGCGCCGCGCTGATCGCGGCGTCTGCGCAGGGCGGCTGGCCGGTGGCGGGCGATCCACAGTCGCTGGCGCTGCTGACGCTGGCCGAACGGATTGCCGCGAGCGATATTCCGGTGCTGCTCGAAGGGCCGACCGGCACCGGCAAAGAGGTGCTGGCGCGTTTCGTCCACCGCCTGTCCGCCCGCAAGGATGGCCCCTTTGTCGCGGTCAATTGCGCCGCCATGCCCGAAGCCATGCTGGAGGCGCTGCTGTTCGGCCACAAGAAGGGCGCCTTTACCGGCGCGGCGGAAGCGGCCGAGGGATTGTTCCGCGCAGCCGATGGCGGCACGCTGCTGCTTGACGAGATCGGCGAATTGCCGCTCGCCCTGCAATCGAAAATGTTGCGCACGCTTCAGGAAGGCGAGGTCTTGCCGCTGGGCGCGACCAAACCCTTGAAGGTGGACGTGCGGATCATCGCCGCGACCAACCGCCACCTCGCCAGCGAGGCCCGAGCCGGGCGCTTCCGCGAAGATCTGCTCTACCGTTTGAATGTCTTCCCCCTGACGCTGCCCGCGCTGCGGGATCGGCCCGGTGATATTGCCCCGCTGGCCTTTGCGATGCTGCTGCGCCACGCCCCCGCAGCCGGCCAACCCGGCTGGATCGCGGCGGACGCGCTCGCCCTGCTGGAAGCACATCCCTGGCCCGGCAATGTCCGCGAGCTGGAAAACGTCATCCGCCGCGCGCTGCTGCTGGCGGGCGGGGCGCAGGCCATTGCGGCTGAACATATCATCTTCGACACCGCTGTGCGCCCGGCCTTGGAAAGCGCGGCGATCCCGCTGACCCGCATCACCGCGCCGCGATCCCTGTCGGATGTGGCATTCGCCTCCGAAGCGCGGGCGATCATGGAAACGCTTGACCGCCACGGCGGTAACCGCGCCGCGACGGCGCGCACGCTCGGCATATCGGAGCGCACATTGAGATACCGCCTCGCCTCGATGCGCGGGGCCGGGATGCTGGCGGCGGGAGGTGCGGCATGAACCTGGTTGGTCGCACCGGATTCGGCATCGAGGACGTGATGGCCCTGCGCGCATCGGTGCTGTCGCGCAGCGCTGCCTTGCGCGATGTGCGCAGCGCGAGCGAGGCGGGGCGGGCGTTTGCCCCGCCGCAGGCCCCCGGCGCGGGTTTTGCCGATACGCTGCACAATGCGCTCAAGCAGGTCAGCGCGGTGCAGGACCATTCGAGCCAGATGCAGGTCGCCTATGAACGCGGGCAAGTGACCGACATCGCGCAGGTGATGCTGGCGCGGCAGGAAGCGGGCGTCGCGTTCGAGGCCACGCTGCAAGTGCGCAACAAGCTGCTGAACGCCTATCAAGACATCATGCGGATGGGGGGCTGATAAATGGCTGACGCTCTGCCTGTGCCCGCCGATGCGGCAGGCCTGCCGCTCGCCCCTGCAACCACCGGCTGGCGCACCATGCTGCCGCCGCCGGTTGCCGGTTTCATCAGCCAGCCCGCGCTTGCCCGCGCCTTGCCTGCCCTGGCGGGAGTGGGCGCGCTGGCGGCGGCGGCGGCCTTGTGGATGGCGATATCCTCCGGCCCTGACCGCGTGCTCTACACCAGCCTCACCGATGCCGAGCGCGCCAAGGTGGTCGAGACGCTGGAGGCGGGCGGGATCGATTACGCCATCAACAATTCCACCGGCGCGCTGTCGGTGGCCGAAAGCGATCTCTACCGCGCCAAGATGCTGGTCGCCAGCAACGCAGGCATTGCCGCGCCCGAAGGCGCGGAAGCCATGCTCGATGCGATGCCGCTGGGCACGTCACGCACGCTTGAGGGCGAGCGGCTGCGGCTGGCGCGGGAACGCGAATTGATGCTGACGATCCGCGAGATCGACGGGATCGAAAGCGTCCGCGTCCACCTTGCCACGCCCGAACGATCGGTGTTCGTGCGCGATAACAACGCGCCGTCCGCGTCGGTGATGGTGCGGCTGGTCAGCGGGCGCAGCCTTTCGCCCGATCAGGTCAGCGCGATCGTCAATCTGGTTGCCGGCTCGGTGCCGGGGCTTAACGCGGACGCTGTGCGCGTGGTCGACCAGAACGGCCGGTTGCTGTCCGATCCGCGTGAGGCGGCGGGCGAGGGCCTGACCTTGCAGCGCGAGCATGAGGCGAAGCTCAGCCAGCAGATCGACGCGCTGTTGTTGCCCCTGCTGGGCGAAGGCAACTTCAGCGCGCAGGTGCAGGTCGAACTCGACACAGCCGAAGTCACCACCGCGCGCGAAACTTACGAAAAGGAAGGCGCAATCCGCGCCGAAAGTGCCCGCGAGGCGACCCGCACGGGCGTAGGCCCGGCGGGCGGCGTGCCGGGGGTTCCGGCCAACACGCCCCCGCCGCAAGCGCAGCTGGTCGATGGCGCGCCCAACCCCCCGCCGCCCGCCGCCGCGACATCAACCGACACCGAAACCGCGACCGACCGTTCCTATGAACTGGGCCGCGAGGTTGCGGTTACCACCGCCGGGCCGGGCGCGCTGAAAAAGCTGTCGGTCGCTGTCGCGGTCAGCGATGCCGCGCTGAAGGCTGCCGCGCCGCTGACCCGGCAGCAATTGGAGGCGCTGGTCAGTGCCGCTGTAGGCGCGAACACCCAGCGCGGTGACATGGTGCAGGTGGTCGCAAGCAAGTTCGAACCCGCCAATCTCGAACCCCCCGCCTTCTACGAACAGCCGTGGTTCGCCATGCTGGTGCGGTATGGCACGGCTTTGGTGGCGGTGCTGCTGGTGCTGCTGCTGGCGGTGCGCCCGCTGATCGGCAAGCTGAAGGGGAAGGGTGAGGCACCTGCTGTCACCCCCGCCGAAAATGCCCCGCTTGCCGTGATCGGCGCGGAGGATAACGGCGCGGACAACGGCACCCCGATCAACGCCGCCGATGAAGGCGCGGCGCTCCCCGATCTTCCCCGCCAGGTCGAACTGGCGCGGCGATTGGCGGCAAGCCAGCCCGAACGCGCAGTAGAGGCGCTCCAGCGGATGCTCGAAGCGCCCGCCGCCCCCGCACCCGAAACAGGTGCGGCATGAGCCTCGACATTGCCCTGAACGACGCCGCTGCTCCCGCAACCGCCCCCGCGCTGCTGAGCCGGGTGGACCGGGCGGCGGTGTTCCTGATGCTGCTGGATGATGCCGAGGCGACCAGCCTGCTCGCCCGCCTCAGCCCCGCTGAACTGGAAAAGCTGGGCGCGGCGATGATGGCGCTGGGGGAGATCGAACAGCCGCACATGGCCGAGGCGTTGGCCGATTTTGCGGGTGAGGCATCGCGTGAGATGCTGCCGATGCGCGGACGGACAGACCGGGTGCGCACATTGCTCGACAAGGCGCTTGGCCCGGCGCGGGCCGACAGCATGATGCAGCGGATCGAACCGGACGCCGCGCCGCGCTCTCTGGAGCTGGCAAAATGGCTTGCCCCCGGCGTGCTGGTGCGGCTGATCCTTGACGAACACCCGCAGGTGATCGCCGCGCTGCTGCTACTGATCGATCCCGAACCGGCGGCCGCAGTGCTGGCGATGCTGCCGTTTGAACTGCAAACGCTGGTGGTGGAGCGGGTGGCGAAAAGCGGGGCCATCTCTGCCACCGCCATCAGCACCATCGACACGCTGCTGACCCAGCGCATTTCGGCAACCTATGGCACCGCGGCGCTGATGCTGGGCGGGCCGAGGGATGCGGCAAACCTCATCAATCTGGCCGCTGGCGAGATGCGTGGCACCGTGCTGCCCGCCATTGCCGAGCGCGACGGACCGCTGGCCGAAAAGATCGAGGAGGAGCTGTTCACCTTCGAAATGCTGTTCGCGCTCGATCCGATGGGGATGGGCCGCCTGCTGCGCGATGTCGACAACGAGAAGCTGGTCGATGCGCTCAAAGGCCTCAAGGAAGCCGACCGCGCGCCGTTCTTCGCCGCCATGTCGAGCCGCGCAGCCGACGGTGTGCGCGACGAGATCGAACTGCGCGGTCGCCTCGCCAAGAGCGAGGTCATCGCCGCGCAGAAGGCCATCGTCGACATCGCGCGCGGCCTTGCCGAAGCGGGCGAGATCGTGATCGGAAGCGGTGGGGGCGAATTTGTCTGATTGGATGGCCGCGCTGGCCGAACCTGCCGCTGCGGCGGACGGGCCGGACTGGCTGGGGATGCTGGGATCGGGCGCGGGTTTCCGCGAGGCGTCGCCGTTTGCCGGGCCTGAACCGGACGCGCCTCCGCCGTCGCTGCCAGAGCCTGCGCCCGAAGAACCCGAACCCGATCCGCACGCCGAAGCCATCGCCCGCGCCTATGCGACAGGCGAAGCCGCAGGCCGCGCCGCTGCCGCAGCCGAGGCTGAGGATCGCGCTGCACGGCAACGGGCGCTCAGGCTCAATTTCCGCGCTCTGGATGAAGCGGCGCAAGGCGTGCTCGCCGATGATCTCGCCGCCACGGTGATGGCGCTGTGCGATGGCGCGCTGGCGGGCGCGGCGATTGACCGGGATGGCCTGCTGGCGCGCTGTCATGCGGCGGCGCGGCGGATTGGCGGGGCGGCGGAGAGCCTGTCGCTGCATCTCCACCCCGATGACATTGCCCTGCTGGGGACGGACGCGCTGGCGGGCTGGCGGTTAACGCCCGACGCGGCGCTGGAACGCGGCGGTGTGCTGATCGAAGGCGCGGATGGCTCCGTTTCCGATGGCCCTGCCGAATGGCGCCGCGCCATTGCCGCAGCGGTGCAGGGATGATTGCCGAACTGCAACTGGATCTCGCCCGGATGCGGGCGGCGGCTGTGACCGGAGGTCCGGTGCTGACCGGGCGCGTGGTGACCTGCGATGGCGGGTTGATCGAGGTGGCGGGGCTGCCGCTGCCGGTGGGCTCGCTGGGGCTGATCGAGAACGAGTGCGGTGCCGAATGTCTTGCCGAGGTGATCGGCTTTCGCGCCGGCCATTCGCTGATGATGCTGCTGGGCGATGCCATGCTGCTGCGTCCGCAGGCGCGGGTAAGGGCGCTGGGACAGCCGGGAGAGGTGCGGGTCGGGCCGGGCCTGCTGGGCCGTGCCGTCGATGCGCTGGGCGATCCGATCGATGGCGGGCCGAGGCTCGATCTGCCCGCCATCTGGCCGCTGGCGGGCAAGCGCGAAGGCGCGCTGGAACGGGCGAGTGTCGAACATCCCTTCGATTGCGGGGTGCGCGCGATCAACGCGCTCGCCACGATGGGCGTCGGCCAAAGGCTCGGCATCATGGCGGGTTCCGGCGTCGGCAAATCGGTGCTGGTCGATACCATCGCGGGCCATGCGGTTGCTGACGTGACCGTGGTCGCCCTGATCGGCGAGCGTGCGCGCGAGGTGTCCGATTTCGTGAACCGCCACATGGCAGGGCACCGGCGCGGGGGGGATCGTGGTGGTCGCCGTGCCTGCCGATCACGCCCCCAATCTGCGCCTTCGCGCCGCGCAATATGCCAGCGCGATTGCCGAATATTTCCGGGCGCAGGGCAAGCGCGTGCTGCTGATCCTCGACAGCCTGACCCGCGTCGCGCACGCCGCACGGGAGCTGGCGCTGGTGCTGGGCGAGCCCGGCGCAGCACGGGGCTATCCGCCATCTGCGCTGGCCGCCGTGACCCGGCTGGTGGAGCGGGCGGGGAATTCTGCGCGGTCTGGCGGGGCGGTGACGGGGGTCTACACCGTGCTGGCCGACGGTGACGACGCGAACGATCCCGTGGTCGATACGGCGCGGGCGATCCTTGACGGGCATATCGTTCTGTCACGCGATCTGGCGCAGCGCGGGCATTATCCCGCGATAGACGTGCCCGCATCGCTCAGCCGGGTGATGGACGATCTGGTGCCGCCCGATCTTGCCGCTGCCGCCCGCCGCCTGCGGGCGCTGATCGCAGCGCGGGAAAGCGGGCGCGATCTGGTGATGATGGGGGCTTATCGTGCGGGCGGCGATCCGCTGCTGGATGAGGCCTTGGCGCTGAGCGCGCCGATCGACGCCTTCCTAACGCAGGCGCGGGGCGAGGCCGTGGCGCTTGGCCCCAGCCATGCCGCACTGGCCGCGCTCATGGAGGGCGCAAGTGCGTGAGGCGCGGCGATTGGCCCTGCTCCGCCGGCAGGGCCTGATCGCCGAAGTCGCCCGCAAGCAGGCCCTGCGCGGTCTGGCCGAGGCGCTGGAGGCCGAGGCGCGCCATGATGCTCTGGCGGAACGCAGCCGCAGGCTGGTCGCCGCCAGCGCGCCGGGAACGGGGGCCACCACCGGCGCCGCCTTGCAGGCACGTGCGGGCTTCACCGCAGGGCTTGCCCAGCTTGCCACCAATGCCACTGACGCTGCACGCGATGCCGCCCGCCAGCGCGCCTGGGCCGCCGACAGTCTGACCCGCGCCGAAACCCGCGCCCAGCGCCTCGCCGAACGCACCGACGAAGCCCGCGCCGCCCTCTCCGCCGCGAAGGAGCGGGCCGAGGCGCAGCGCGAATTGCCGCTGGCACGCAAGTTGCAAAGCCGCCCGCAAGACTGACCCGATTGCGCAAGGACACCCGCCATGATCCCGTTCCTACCCGAAGTGCCCGGCCCGCACGGGGTGTTCCATGCCAGCGGGGCCTTGCCACCCGCAGCCTTTGCGGCGGAAGGGGCGGGGCTGGATTTCGCCGGTCTGCTCGGCGCCGCTTTCGCGCCGCCGGCGCCGCCTTCGCTTCCGCCTGAGCCACTGCCAGCAAGCGGAACCGTGAACGATGCTAAGGCCGGGGCCGCGCTGCCTGCGGCCTACACCCCGCCCGCCTTTATCCCCGCACCGGTCGAGGCCCTGCCGGGCGGCAAGATTGTGCCGGATAGGGGCGCCTCCTTGCCGCACAGTCTGGCCGCTGTTCCCGCCGAGCCGACCGCCGCGCCTGTGGCAACAACCGTGCGCCCGCTGCTGCGCGATGATGCGCCGCTGGCCGATCCTGTCGCCGCCGAAACCGTGTCCGCTGCACTCAAGACTGATCCTGCCAGCCCAACGCACGCAGACATAGCCCCGCCGCTGGCAGAGGATGCCGCCCCCGATGCCGCTCCGCAGTCCCCCGATCCCGCGCTGCTGGCCGCGCTGGTGCCCCCGGTTGTCGCTCCGCCGGTTGCGTCGCCCGCGCCCGCGCCTGCCCGACTGCCCCGCGCAGGTCTGATCCGCCCCGCTGGCGGCGACCTTGCGCCCCTGCCTGCACGGGTCACGCTACCGCCCGCTCCTGCCGCAGAAACGCCCACCGGGGATACGCCCGATCCGCAGGGCACCCCGGCCACCCCGTCCTCCCCTGCGCCCACCCCCGCGCAATCTCCCGCTCCCCTGCTTGCCGCATGGGACAGCGCGCCGCCGCCTGCGCTGGCGACCCCGATCGCTCCGCCCCCGCCAGCCCCCGCACCCGAGCGCATCGAAGCCCCCCGCGCCCCTGCACCCCAGCAGGAAACCACCATCGCCCAGGTCGGCGATCTGCGTGAGGCGCTGCGCTCTGCCCGCCCGGAAATAACCCTGCGCCACGCCGAATTCGGCTTTGTCTCGCTGCGGCTGGAGCAACCTGCGCCCGAACAGTGGCGCGCCGTACTGGCGAGCCGCGATCCGGGCTTTGTCCCCGCCATTCAGGCCGCGCTGGCCGAACGCGCGGTCGCCGCTGCCTCGGCCAGCGCCGACACCGGCCAGTTCATGGGCCAGAACGGCACGCCTCAAAATGGGTCAGGAGACCAACGCTACGGGGCATCCCCTAACGGGGGGCAAGGGGGCCTTTCACCATACATGGGCCAATCAGGGGGCCAATCGGGTGGACGAGACGGTGAGGCTGCGCCGGACCACCGCCGCCCCTCCACCGCCGCTGCCTTGGCGGCGCGCGGGCAGGAGGGTGCGGCGGAGGGATCCGGCAGCGAAACACGCGGCCTGTTCGCCTGAACGGCAGATGATGAAAACGCAGACAGTGAACACAGGGAACTGACAGGGCATGGCCAAGCATAAGGACAAACCCGAGGGCGAGGGCGGCGCCAAGTCCGGGAAGGGCGGCGTCATCAAGATCGCGCTGGGCGCGGTGCTGCTGCTGGGGCTTGGCGCAGGCGGAGCCTACGGCGCTTTTGCCGCGGGCCTGATCGGCGGGGGCGAAGGCGCGCATGAGCCTGACGAACCCAAGCTGGTGCTCAAGACCGAAGCCGATCCCTACCCTCTGCCCGGCGCGGAGAAGGAAAAGGACGCCGCAGCCCCCGTCTATGGCGAGGGCGGCAGCAAGTATCGCACCGCCTATTATTCCTTCGCCGACAGTTTCACATCGAACCTCGCGGATTCGCCGGGGCTGGTGCAGGTCGAACTGGCGGTCTCCACCCGCCGCGATGGCCGGGTGCTGCAATGGGTGAAGAACCACGAGCTGGCGATCCGCTCCGCAATCCTCGCCCAACTGGCCGCCACCACCGAGGCCGAGGTTTATGACGTTGCGGGCAAGAAGAAGCTGGCAGAGCGGCTGACCGGGGCGGTCAATCAGGTGCTGGAGGAAAACGAAGGCTTCGGCGGGATCGATGATGTCCACTTCCGCGGGTTTCTGGTCCAATGAGGATGGGCCACGATTTCGCGCCCGCGCGGGGAGCGGCGTTGCATTGCGCCGAGCTGACGACACGCGGCCCGCGTCCTGAGGAAAGCGCCGCGCTGCTGGCGGCGTGGCGGCGCGATCTGGCGCGGCTGCTGGCCGATGACCTTTCGGGGCTGCTGTCGGGTGACAGGCTGGATGTGACCATCTCCGAACCCGATCGCGTGTCCGGCGCCGATGCGCTGCGGCGGATCGGGCAGGTTGCGGCCAACAGCCTGCTGCGGGTGGGCGCGCTGGCGGAAACCGCCTTGCTCAGCGTCGATTTCGCCACTTCGATTGCGCTGACGGATCGCAGCTTTGGCGGCGACGGGCGCACCACGGGCAGCGTGCCCGATGCCCTGCCGCGCTCGGCCGCGCTGCTGGTGGAAGAAGCCGCAACGATGATTGCAGGCGCGATCACCCGCGCCAGTTACGGCGACATGCCGCCGCCTGCTGGTGCTGTGACGCGGGGCGAAGTGATTGTCCGCAGCGAAAGCGCGGCGCGGCTGAAACCCTTTGCGCTGGATGCCGATGTGCTGGTCTTCACCATCGACATCGCCAACCGGCAGGGCTGCACCTGGCGGGCAAGCCTTGCGGTGGCGGCAGAGCGGATGGCGCGGTTGCTGCCGGGCGGTGGCCGCGCGCCCCGCGCCCGTTCCCGGCGCACCCCCGCCAATGGCCTTGCCGCGCCCTTCGCCGCTGTGCCCTTGCCGCTGCATGTTGTGCTGGCCGAATTCGATCTGTCGCTGGCGCGGCTCCAGACGTTGGCTCCCGGCGACACCATCCCGCTGGCGATGGGCCGTCAGGTGCCGCTGATGGTGGGCGACACGGTGCTCGCCCACGGCAGCGTCGGCACGGCTGACGATCACATGGCGATCCGCCTCACCCGCCTTCCCGTTTCCGCTTCTCATCAAGGTGTCGCACCATGACCGCTTTCCAACCCGCTGCTTTTGCCCGCTTCGGCGATGTCGCCGTGCGCCTTTCGGTCGAACTGGGGCGCACTGAAATGCCCCTGCGCGATGTGCTGATGCTGGGCGAGGGGAGCACGGTGTCGCTCGACCGGCTGACGGACGAACTGCTGGATGTGACCGCCAATGGCCGCGTGATCGCGCGCGGCGAGGTGGTGGCGGAACGCGGGCGTTTTGCGCTGCGGATCGTCAGTCTGGTGGGTGAGGACGGGCAGGATGTTCCCGCACCGGCCGGTGCCGGGGCACGCGCGCCCGAACCGCAGGCCGATATCACCAGCGCCAGCGATGCTCCGGCGGCTGCTGAACCCACTCCCCCGCCGGTCGATCCGCTGACCGCCGCGCTTGACGATCTGCTGTAAGCGGGCGGCGGGGCGATGCTCGAATATCTCCTGCGGCTGGCGCTGCTGCTGCCGCTGCTGGCGGGCCTCATCTGGGGGAGCCTGTGGCTGACCCGCTACCTGCAAACGCGCCTTCACGGCGGGGCTGCGGGACAGGCGGGCGGGCGGCACCTGCAACTGGTCGAGACCAGCTTGATCGCGCCGGGGATGAAGCTCGCCGTGGTGCGATTTCACGACCGCGAGATTCTGCTCGGGTGCACGCGCCACGGGTTGGTGCGACTGAGCGAGGCCCCTGCTCCGGTAACGGAGAGCGAGTGATGCGAGGCTTAGCGATGCTGCGCCCGGCCCTCGTGTGCCTTGCCGCATTAACCATGTTTTTCGCCGCGCCCGATGTGGCGCTGGCCGCCGCGCCAGCGCCTGATCCGGTTGCAGCCGGGGTCGGCACCGCGATTGAACGCGCGCTGGGCGATCAGGGCGCGGGCGAGGACAGCCCCTTGAGCATGTCACTCCAGCTGCTGGTGGTGATGGGTCTGCTCACCATCCTGCCCGCGCTGGTGCTGATGATGACGAGCTTTCTGCGTATACTGGTGGTGCTGTCGATCCTGCGGCAGGCGCTGGGCCTGCAAGGCTCTCCGCCGGGGCAGGTGCTGGCCGGATTGGCGCTGTTCCTCAGCCTGTTCGTCATGGCCCCGACGCTGGACATCGTGAACGTGCAGGCCATCGCCCCCTATGCTGCCGGAACCATCGGCGCAGACGCCGCCATCGGCAAGGCGGGCGAGGCGTTCCACGCCTTCATGATCGCCCAGACGCGTGAGGCGAACCTGATCATGTTCACCGATATTGCGGGGGGAGGCACCTTCAAAAGCGGCGCAGATGTGCCTTTCTCGATCCTGCTGCCCGCCTTTGTCACCAGTGAATTGGAGACCGCCTTCCAGATCGGTTTCATGATCTTCCTCCCCTTCCTCGTCATCGACCTCGTGGTGGCGAGCGTGCTGATGAGCCTCGGCATGATGATGCTCAGCCCCACCATCATCTCGCTGCCGTTCAAGCTGCTGTTGTTCGTGCTGGTCGATGGCTGGGCGCTGCTGATGGGCAGCCTTGCCCTGAGTTTCGCGTGATGCAGGAAGATGCCGCCCTGCTTGCGCTGGCTGACCAGACGCTGTGGATCACCGCGCTTATCGCCGGGCCGGTGCTGATCGCGACGCTGGTGGTGGGTCTGGTGGTCGGGATCATCCAGGCCGCCACATCGGTCAACGAACAGACCCTCAGCTTCATCCCCAAGCTGGCGATCACCGCGCTGGTCTTCGTGGTGCTGGGCGCGGCGATGATGGGATTGCTGAGCGACTTCACCCGCGAGATCATGGCGCAGGTTGCCGGGCTTTCCGCGTGAGGGGGGCACCGTGAACGTCCTCGATGTCGGCCTCGGCAGTCTTGAGGCGCAGCTGTGGCAAATCCTGTTCCTGTCGATCCGCTGCGGGGCGGCGCTGATGGCCGCGCCGATGGTGGGCGGCAACGCGGTGCCAGCGCCTGTGCGCATCCTGCTGAGCCTCGTGCTGGGATATTTCATCGCCACCTGGGTGCCGCTGCCGCCCGCGCCTGCGATGATGAGCCTCGCCGCGGTGCTCGCCGTTTTGCAAGAGGTCGCCGTGGGCCTGATGCTGGGCTTCGTGCTGCAACTCGCCTTTGCCATCCCGCTGATCGCGGCAGAGCAGATTTCGGGCACCATGGGCCTTGCCATCGCCACCTCGATCGATCCCGCCAGCGGCGCGCAATCGGGCGCGCTCGGCACGTTTTTCGGCCTTGTGCTGAGCCTGCTGTTCTATGCCATCGGCGCGCATCTTTTGTGGTTTGATCTGCTGATCGAAAGCTACCGCCTGCTGCCTGCGGGCGCCTTCGCCTTCGGGGCGTGGCGGGCGCAAAGCGTGGTGATGTTCATGGGCTACGGCCTCGCCACCGCCGCCGCCATCGCGCTGCCGGTGGTGCTGGTGTTGCTGCTGGTGCAGGTGGTGACGGGCCTGATCGCCCGGTCCGCGCCGTCACTGAACCTGTTCGCACTCGGCCTTCCGGCGGGCGTGCTGGCGGGGATTGCCGCGCTGATCATCGCGCTGCCGGTGATGGTGCACCAGTTCAAGGGCGTGATCGAGAGCGCGCTCGATCACTCCGCCGCGCTGATCGAGGCGCCGTAGATGGCCGACGAGACGCGCCATGGCTGAAGAGACTCCGGGCGAAAAGACCTTCGCTCCCACCCCCAAACGCCGTGCAGACGCGGCGAAAAAGGGCGATGTCCTGCGGTCGAAGGAACTTGGCACGCTGGCGGGCACCGCAGCCGGCGCGCTGGCGCTGTGGGGGCTGGGATCGTGGCTGAATGACGCCATGGGCCGGATTGCACGCGCGGGCTTCCGCTTTGACCGTGCGGCGCTGGACGGCTTTGCACCCGGCGCGGCGCTGTCTGACGCGGCGATGGCCGCCCTGCCGCCGGTGATCGCGCTGGGGCTGATTGCCGCAGGCCTCACCGCCGCATCGCAATTGCTGCTGGGGCAGGACGGACGCTGGGTCATCGGCAATGCGGGGTTCAAGGGATCGCGCATCAACCCGCTGTCCGGCTTCAAGCGCATCCTCGGCTGGCAGGGGCTGATCGAACTGGGCAAGGGGCTGGCCAAGCTGGCGCTGCTGGGCGGGATCGCGTGGTACTGGGCCGGGGATCGCGTTCCGCAGTTGCTGAGGCTCGGCAAGCTGCCGCTGGAGGCGCAACTGGGGCAGGCGCTGGAGGCGTTCTCCAGCCTCATCGGCGCCCTGCTGATCGGCCTCGCCGTGATCGCCGCCATCGATTACCCGCTGCAACGCTTCCAGCGCGACAAGCGCCTGAAGATGAGCCTTCAGGATTTGCGGGATGAAAACAAGCAATCCGAAGGCTCGCCCGAAATGCGCAGCGCCCGCCGCCAGCGCCAGCGCGATCTGGCGCGTGGGGGCGTGGCGAAAGCGATGAAGGAAGCGCAGTTCATCGTCGTCAATCCGCTGCACTTTGCCGTGGCGCTGACCTATGATCCCGCCCGTGCGCCTGCGCCCATCGTGCTGGCCAAGGGGCGGGGCGAAACCGCGCTCGCCATGCGGGAAATCGCGGCCGAGGAAGGCCTGCCGGTGCTGGAATACCCGAGCCTCGCCCGTGCGGTCTATTTCACCACCCGCCCCAACCAGATGGTGCGTGAGGAACTGTATGTCGCGCTCGCTTCGCTGGTGGCTTTCGTGATGGCACTGAAGCGCGGACAGCGCCCGCGCCGTCCGGTGGTGGAGGTGCCCGAAGGCTTGCGCTTCGATGGCGACGGGAGGCCCGAAAATCGTGCTTAAACTTGCCCCGGACCGGACGTTCTGACCGGCATGGAAAACGCAGGCTCCTCGATCATTTCCGCGCTTGGCGCTGGCAGCGGCGTCAATTTCATCCAGTTGGCCTCGGACATTTCCGCTGCCAGCTTCGCCGTGCAGCGCGATGCCATCGCTGCGCGCAGGACCGCGCTGGAAGCGCAGATTTCCGCTGCGGGCCAGCTGCGCGCAAGCGTCAATGGCCTCGCAAGCGCGCTGGGTGACCGGATCCGCAATGGCGATCTGGCGCCGCGCGGGACGCTGGGCAATGCGGCGGTGGCGCAGGTCAGTGTGCCGCCGGGTCTTTCGCCGCGTGGCAATTTCAGCCTCGAAGTCACGCAGCTGGCACAGGGGCAAACGCTGGTCGGCCGCCCGCTTGCCAGCCGCGATGCGCTGGTGGGCGAAGGCACGCTGACCCTGCGGTTCGGCACGGTCAGCGGCGCGACCTTTGCCCCCGATACAGCGCGGGACGCCATCAATATCGCGGTGACCGCTACCGATACCCTTGCCACCATCGCCGGGCGCATCACGCAGGCCAGCGGCGGCGCGGTGCAGGCCTATGTCGCCGAAGGGCCGAACGGCGCGCAGCTGGTGATGAAGGGGCAGGAAGGCGCGGCCAACGGTTTTGTGCTGGAAGCGGCAGGGGCAGGCGGGGCAGAGGCTCCGGGTGATCTTTCCTATCTCGGCTGGCAGCCCGCCAGCACCAATGGCGAACTGCGCACCACCGCCCGCGATGCGACCTTCCTGCTCGACACTGTGGAGCGCACCAGCCCCACCAACCGCGTCACCGGCCTGCCCGGGGGCTTTACCCTCAACCTCACCGGCACCAATCCGGGCGCACCCACGACGCTGAGCTTTGCCAGCAACACCGCCGCAATTTCATCGGTGATGAACGATTTCGTCGCGGCGCTGAACGATATTGTCGGCCAGCTGGGCGAACTTGCCGCGCCGCTTGGCGGGGAGCTGGGCAATGATCCGGGCGCGCGCGAATTGCGCCGCGATCTGGCGAGGCTGGCCAGCGAAGTGGTGCGCCCCGGCGCCGCGCCGGGCGAGCCGCGCACTTTGAGCGATCTGGGCCTTGCGCTGAACCGCGATGGCACCTTCCGGCTGGATACGGCGGCGCTGAACCGCTCGCTCGACACCGCGCCCGATGCGGTCGCCGCCATGTTCACCACCGGGGCGACAGGCGTGTTTGCGACGATGGACCGGCTGGCGCGGGACAACAGCCTGGTCACCGATCCCGGCAGCCTTGGCGGGTCGGTGCGCCGGTTCGAACGCCAGCTGGAAGTCAGCGATGATCGCCTCGCCCGGATTGCCGAACAGCAGGAGGCCCTGCGCGAACGCCTGACCCGCGAATTCACCGCCTCGGAGCGCCGGGTGGCGGCTTCGCAATCGACGCTGACCTTCATCCGCCAGCAGGTCGACATCTGGTCGAACAGTGACAGGTAAGGACGCCGCGTGATGCAGATGCTCAGCCAGACCCCCGCCGCCGCCTATCGCCGCGTTGCGCTGGAAGCCCGGATCGAGGCGTCGGGCAGCGCTGACCTTACCCGGATCTGTCTGGAAGAAGCGCAGGCCGCCTTAGGGCAGGCGTTGATCGCGCTTGACCGGGGCTTGCCCGCCCCCAGCGAGCCGCTCAGCCGGGCGCAGACGATCCTGCTGTGGCTGGCGGGATCGGTCGCGCCGGGGCATCCTTTGGGGACGAGCCTCAAGGCGTTCTATGGCGGGCTGGCGGGCCAGATCGGGGCCAATATCCTACAGGCCGATGCGCAAAGCCTTACGGGAATTCAAAGTGATATCAGGGATATACTGGACGCGGCGGGGTGATGCCTGCGCGATGTTTCACGTGAAACATTTGCGGAACATCACTAGGCCGCGATCCATTCCGCAATGATCCGTGCCGCATCCGCCGGGTCTTGAAACGGGTGGAAATGGGTCATGTCGGGCCGGTAAAGATCGGTCCCCTGCGCAAGCTGCGCGGCAAGCTGTGGCCAGGTCGGCGAGCTCTTGAAATCGTTGAGGTTGGTGTGCTGTGCCCGCACCACCAGCACAAGAATATCGACCGTCTTCGCGGCCTCCAGAATGCCCGCATTGCTGCGGCTTGAGGCATAGACGCTGGCCTCCACTTCCGGCGCGCAGGCCAGTTCCAGACCCTCTCCCGATGCGGCTTGGGTCAGGCCATGGCGGCAGTAATCCGCGAACACGCGGGCATCAAACAGGTCATAGGGATCGCGGCTGCGGAAGCGTTCGATCATGGCGTCGGCGCTGGCGAAATCGCGCTTGCGGTAGATCGTCGGGTGGGGGTTTTCGGCGGTGTAGAGCGGCGGGCCGGGGGCGTAGAATTCGGGCGCAAGGATCACCGGATCGAACAGGACGAGGCGGCTGAAGGCCTCCGGATGGTCGGCGGCGGTTTGCAGTAGGGTGTGCGCGCCCATCGAATGGCCGATACCGATGGCCTTGCCGATGCCCGCTTGTTCCATAAAATCAGCCACATCGCTTGCGAGCAGCCGCCAGTCGTCAATCGGCCCGGCGCGGGATTGGCCGTGACCGCGCAGGTCGATGGCATAGACGGGGTGGCCGGGGAAGCGTTCCACGATCGCGTCCCACACGCGTCCGTGAAACCCGGTCGCATGGGCGAAGACCAGCGGCGCTCCCGCGCCGTCAGAGGGCCATTCATGCACGGCAAGGTCAATCCCGCCGGTGGGGTAGAAACGGATCGTGGGGGCAGGGCGCGCTGTGCTCATGGCCCCGCTTGGCCGCATCGCTGGGCCCAAGTCAATCGCGCGCTTTTGTCAGGTTCTATTCGGCCGGGAGCGCGTCAGGCTCGCCCCGGTTGCGGATGAAGTGCAGCGCTTCGGCCAGCCGGTCGGGTGCGATCAGGTGCAGCGCGCCGAGGTACAGCACCACGCCCAGCGTCACCGCCAGCCCGAGCGCAGCAAAGTCCGGCACCGGCGGCAGCGCCCGCAGCATCAGCGCCACGCCCGCCGCCATCACCAGCGCAGCGGCCAGCGGCGGCGCAAGCGCACGGGCAAGGCTGCTGACGGTCAGGCCGATGATACCGCCCGAAAGGATCACCGTTGCACCGGTCAGCACCGCCATGCCGCCCACCCAGCCCCACGCAAAGCCGGTGACGCCCCAGTGCGATCCGATGAAATAGGCGCTCGGCATGATCACGCTGCCGATCATCGTGATCCGCAGCGCCGCCCAAGGCACGCCCCGCGCATTGGTGGCGGGGGCGAACAGAATCTGCAGCGTCATCATCGCCATCGCCACAGACAGGATCGGCAGCAGCGGCACGATTTCGGCCCATTTCTCGCCAAGCAGGACCGGCACCAGCACAGGCGCGACCACGGCAAGCCCGGCATAGGCCGGCAGCGCCACCATCGTCACCAGCCGGATCGTGGCGAGCAGCGCCGATGCGGCGGCATCCTGTTGCCGAGAATAGGCGGCATAGGCGACTTCATTGATCGGCGGCACGAACTTGGCCGCGAGCAACTGCGCAAGAAACAGCCCGGTGGTGTAAACCCCCAGATCATGCGCATCGAGCACGCGGCCCGCGATCACCACATCGGCCTGGCTCTGGACGAACCAGAACAACTGGGTCGCGGTCATCACCCCGCCGAAACCGGCGATGTGGCCTGCGCCCTTGAAGCGGAAGCTCGGGCGGATCGGGGAACGCGCGGCCCAGGTCATGCCGACCGCTTCGGTCAGGAACATCACCATCGGCGCGGCGACCAGCGTCCACACGCCCCAGCCGCTCAATGCGCCGGTGAGCGCGGTTGTCGCCCCCGCCAACGCCGCCGCCAGCCGCACCTGCGCCGGGCGGCGGAAATCCATCCTGCGGCTGAGGATCGCGTGGGGCAGAGCGCTGAACGGCACGGCGAGATAGATCAGCGATTGCACCCTGAGAAGATCGGTCACCATCGGTTCTTCGAACCACAGGGCGACCAGCGGCGCGGCAAGAAACTGCACCAGCGCCAACCCGAAATTGAGCAGGATCAGCATCCCCAGCGTTTGCCGCAAGCGTTCTTCTGTGACCTCCTCCTCGCGGATCAGTGCGCTCGCCAGCCCCCAGCCGTTCATGGTGGAAAGCAGCACCAGCATCACCTGCGCCATGGCGAACAATCCGTAATCCTGCGGAGCAAGCAGGCGGATCACGATCAGGGTCGAAGCCCAGGACACGATCTGGGTCAGCACCTGGCTGCCCGAACGCCAGATCACCGCCGTGCGCACCTGCGATGCCAGCGAGGGTGGCGGAGCCGGGGGAATGGGGTCAGCTTCAGCCATTGGCTGCGGCGCCCGGGATAATCGCTGCTGACGGCGGCGAGGGCGGCAGTGCCTCGCCCCACACCCGCGCCAGAACCCGCGCCGCTGTGCGGCTGCGAACGAACAGCAGATCGGTCATGTCATAACCGCGCACTGCGCCCATGTCGCGTTTGTACCCGTTGTCGCCCGCGCCAAGGTCCGTCACGCTCTGCCCGGCAGCAATAGCGTCTTCAATCGCGCGGACATTGGCGAGCTTGCCGATATAGAACCGCTTCAGATCTTCGGCATAGCTGCCGGCAATGCCATATTGCACCGGGCCATCGTCGAGATCGAAGCTGAAGGCAATTGGCCGGTCGCCCAGCATCAGGATCGTGGCGGAGAGTTTTTCGGCGAGGACAGGGTCGCTCAGCACGTGGCTCCACAACGCCCGCTGGGCGGGGGTCATGAACTTGGCGCCGCTGCCATCGGTGGTGCGGGCGATCCAGCTTTCCGCTTCGATCCGGCCCATGTCTTCCAGTGCGGCGGAGTCCCAATCCGCGCCGCGGACATAACGCCAATGCGGGCTTCCGAAGTCTTCGAGCTTGCGCCAGGCGGCGCGCAGCTTGCGGGCGGACGAGGCGTGCGGCCAGCCCCGGTCGCGGGCGGCGTCCAGATCGATCACCCAGCTTGTCCCGGCGGGGCGAGCCAGCACGGTCCAGTTGGCGAGTTGCGCAGCAGCGACCAGCATCGTGGTCGCCGGATCATCGGCCCGCGTCGGGCCAACCCGCCACACCGGGCCGAGGCACCGCGCGGCCCTGTGATCGAGAGCGTGAGCGAGTTCGAAGACATCGCAATCGGGCGCGATCAGCGCAGCGCGCAGCGGCCAATACGAACCCGGCACCTTGCGCGCCCGGGCGATGGCCGGGCCAAAGGCGATGGTGGGGATCGCAGCCAGCGCCCCTTCATCGCCATCGCGCCGCAGCAGCAGCGTGCGCCCGCCGGTCGGCGCGGGGGCGGCAAACCATGCGGCGCGCAGGAAACCGTGTCCGGCGAGATTGCGGGCTGCGAGCGCGTCGATATCAGGCGGGAAGCCCTCCACCGCCGAGACCGTCAGGCGGCCCGTTGCAATCCTGCTTTCGTACATTCCCCCGCCTTAGCGCCGCCGTGTAACCACCCGGTTAACCACGGGATCGGCGTTCGCTGAGTTCAGCTGCGCCCGGGCACGGCTTCGTGGCCATAGGGGCAGTGGCGGCACGCCGATCCGCAGCACTTGCCGCGCTTCAGGTGGGCCAGCGCGGTGAACACCGTGTAGCCCGTTTCGGGGTCGCGATAGGTGCTGTCCCCGCGGGCGCAGGCGGCTTCGTGCAGGGCGTGCCATGGGGGGAGCGTCATATCGCCCGAGCGTTAGAGTGAACCGCCTCTGCCGCCAAGCGTGTCTTCGATGCCGCATGATACTGAATACCACGCAGTTCGTCGATCATTCGCCGCATAGTGGCTTGCGCCCCTGCCGGTTTTGCGCTCTTTCCTGCGGCCACGTGACTGTCATATCGACCCGGAGACCGCCCTTGCGCCTCGTGCTGTTTGCCTTCGCCCTGCTGTTCGCCCTTCCTGCCCATGCGCAGGGAATCCAGCAGACCAAGGGTGATTTCGAGGACAAGTTCCGGCAGCTTGACGAAGTGCTGCCTGACCCCAACACCTACCGCAACGCCAGCGGTGCGCCGGGGCATGAATACTGGCAGCAGAAGGTCGATTACCGGATCGAGGCGACGCTGGACGAACCCAAGCGCCGCATCACCGCGCGCGCCACGGTGCGTTACACCAACAATTCGCCCGACAGCCTGCCGTGGCTGTGGATGCAGCTTGACCAGAACATCTTCAAGCGGGATTCGATGGCCGAACTGACCGATGCTTTCGGTGGTGCGGGCCGCCGGGGGCCGAAGGTCACGCTGGGTTCCGGCAGTGAGCCGACCAAGCTTTCGATGGAAGAGCTGCGCCGCCAGCAGGCGATGGCCGACAATGATTACGGCTATGATATCAACGCGGTAACATCGCTGGCAGGGGCCAAGCTGCCGCACACCATCGTCGGCACGCTGATGCGGATCGACCTGCCCGAACCGCTCGCGCCCGGACAGACGGTGGAATTCGCGATCGATTGGGCGTTCAACATTGTCGAGGAAGACGCGGTCAGCGCGCGTTCGGGCTTTGAACATTTCCCCGATGATCCGCGCAAGGGCGGCAACGACATCTTCCTGCTGGCCCAGTGGTTCCCGCGTATGGTGGTCTATTCGGACTACGAAGGCTGGCACAACAAGGAGTTCCTCGGCCGCGGCGAATTCACGCTGGAATTCGGCGATTACGACGTCGCGATGACCGTGCCTGACGATCATATCGTTGCCTCCACTGGCGTTCTCCAGAACCCGGAAGCCGTGCTCACCGCCGCCCAGCGCCAGCGCCTTGAGGCCGCGAAGAATGCCGATGCGCCGATGTTCATCGTCACCCCGCAGGAAGCCGCAGCCGCCGAGGCGGGCAATCCAAAGGGCACCAAGACCTGGCAATTCGCCGCCACCAATGTGCGCGATTTCGCCTGGGCCTCCAGCCGCAAGTTCATGTGGGACGCGCAAGGCCACAAGCAGCCCGGCGCCGAGCATGAAACCGTCCTCGCCATGAGCTTCTGGCCCAAGGAAGGCGGCGATCTGTGGAAGAAGTATTCGACCGCTGCCGTGGTCCACACCATGAAGGTCTATTCGCGCTTCAGCTTCGATTATCCCTATCCCACCGCGCAGTCCGTCAACGGGCCGGTTGGCGGGATGGAATATCCGATGATCACCTTCAACGGCCCGCGCACGATCCTAAACAAGGATGGCAGCCGGACCTATTCGCTGGCGGAGAAGATGTTCCTGGTCGGCGTGGTGATCCACGAGATCGGGCACATCTACTTCCCGATGACGGTCAATTCGGATGAACGCCAGTGGACCTGGATGGACGAAGGGCTGAATTCGTTTCTGGATTCGGTCGCAGGCTACGAATGGGATCCGGATATGCCGTGGACCCGCAGCCTGGCGCGCGATCTGGTGCCCTATATGGTGTCGAACAACCAGCAGCCGATCATGACCCAGTCGGACTCGATCACCGATCTCGGCTCCAACGCCTATGGCAAGCCCAGCGCCGCCTATCATGTGCTGCGTGACACGGTGATCGGGCGCGAACGGTTTGACTTCGCGCTCAAGGAATATGCCCGCCGCTGGAAGTTCAAGCGCCCCACGCCGGCCGACTTCTTCCGCACCATCGAGGAAGCCAGCGGCACCGATCTCGACTGGTTCTGGCGCGGGTGGTTCTACACCACCGATCACGTCGATATCAGCCTCGATTCGATCTACCGCCTGAAGATGGACAGCAAGGATCCCGACATCGACCTGCCGCGCCGCCGCAAGGAAAAGGCCAATGAGCCGACACCAATCGGTATCCAGCTCGACAAGGAACAGCGCCTGCCGATCTGGGTGCTCGAAAACCCCGGCGTCACCGATTTCTATGACACAAACGACCAGTTCACCGTCACGCCGAAGGACCGCAAGGGCTACACCGATTTCCTCGAAGGCCTCGTCCCGTGGGAACGCGCCGCGTTTGACCGGGCGGTGAAGGAGGACGCGAATTACTACGTCCTCAACTTCAGCAACAAGGGCGGGCTGGTGATGCCGATCGTCCTTGGCCTGACCTTCAAGGACGGCAGCACCGAAAAGCTCAACATCCCGGCCGAAATCTGGCGGCGCAATTCGCGCGAAGTGGCCAAGCTGTTGGTCTATCCCAAGGGCAAGGAACTGGTGCAGGTGGTGGTCGATCCCGATTGGGAGACGGGCGATGCCGACATCGAAAACAACCAATATCCGCGCCGGATCATCCCCAGCCGCGTCGAAGCCTTCAAGGACGAAGCCAGCAAGTCGCGCGTCAGCCGCGATCTGATGGGTGAGGCTGCCGGGGCCGAACCCAACAAGAAGAAGAAGTGATGCTGCGCCGTCTGCTGGTGTTGCTGGCGCTGGTGCTGGCCCCGATCGGGGTCGGCCCGGCCCAGGCGCACCAGCAGAAGATCGCGATCACCACCATCGCGCACAATCCGCGCACCGGCATGATCGAGATCGTGCATCAGGTGCCGGTCCACGATGCCGAACACGCGCTGCGGTTTCAGGGGACGAAGAACCCCGACATCATCGGCAGTGAGGCCAGCCGGGAAGCCTTTGGCCGCTATGTCGCCCGGCGGTTTCTGCTGATGGTCAATGGCGACATCGTCACCCCCGATTATGTCGGCGCGGAGATCACCGGCGGCAGTCTGTGGGTCTATCAGGAGGCCCCCGCGCCGGCGGGCGAGGCCACGGTGCGGATCAATTCGCAGATCTTCACCGATGTCTGGGCGCGGCAGGAAAACCGGGTCAATATCGGCGCCGGAACGCAGGTCGCCACCTTGATCTTCCACGCCGGGGATCCCCCCCAGACGGCAGCCTTGCAGCAATAGCTCAGGCGCGGCGGCGCGTGTCGCCGGGCGGCTCCTGCGCGGCACAGCGCGCCTGCAAGTCCGCCAGCAGCGCCGGGCGGCCATAGCGATAGCCCTGCACGTGCTTGCAGCCGATCGCGCGCAGGAAAATCTCCTGCTCTTCCGTCTCCACCCCTTCCACCACCACCCGCAGGCCAAGGCTGTGGCCCATCTGCACGATTGCCTGAATGATCAGCCGCGACTGGTGATCTTCGGCGATGGCGGCGATGAAATCGCGGTCGATCTTGACCTTGTGGATCGGGAAAGCGCGCAGGTGCGTCAGCGATGAGAACCCGGTGCCGAAATCATCGAGGCAGATGGTAAAGCCGCACTCGTCCAGCATGGCGAGCGAGGCGCGCAGCTGCCCGCCTGCGTCAAGCAGCATGGTCTCGGTCACTTCGATGGTGATGTTGGCGGGGCTCAATGCGCTGTCGTCTATCACGTCGATCAGGTGCTGCACGAAATCCCCGCGGCGCAGATCCGCTTCGGACAGGTTGATGCCGATGCGCGTGTCCGGGCCGAACAGGGCGAGGATCGCGGCGCCATCGGTCACCACCTGATCCAGCATCACGCGGCTGACGCGGCGCGACAATTCAGGATCGAGCAGCGCGGCAAACACGTCGCTTGCGGCGAGGATTGTCCCGTCGTCGTCGCGCAGCCGCAACAGCGCCTCGACCGAAAGGACGCGGCCAGTGTCGAGCTCCACAATCGGCTGATAGGCCGCCACTGCGTGCCCGCCATTGAGCGCGCTGCGCAGCTTGGCGATGGCCTTCTGCCGTTCGGACTGGCGGGCCTCGATCTGCTGATCCCAGCACACCACCGAACCGCGCCCGGCTTCCTTGCCGCGATAAAGCGCAAGGTCGGCGCGGCGCATGATTTCCTCGCTGCCGGCCGCCGTGGTCATCCGGGCCACGCCGCAGGTCGCCCCGATTCTCAGCAGCGCGCTGCCGAGCGGCGGCATGTCGCCGAATTCGGCCAGCAGATCTTCCAGAAACCGGGTCACGTCCTCCAGCGGCATGGCCGACGGGAACAGCAGCGCGAATTCATCCCCGCCCCAGCGCGCCAGAAACATGCCCGGCGAAATTCGCATCTGGAGCTGCGCGGCGATGGTTTCCAGCACCCGGTCGCCGACCAGATGGCCGAGCGTGTCGTTGACATCCTTGAACCCGTCGAGATCGAGCAGCGCGATCGTCACCGGCTCGCTTTCGGCCCGCTGCATGGCCGCAGCCAGCCGCCGGTCGAAACTGGCGCGGTTGAACAGCCCGGTCAGCCGGTCGCGTTCGGCCGCGCGCTTCAGGGCAACATTGCGCAGGTGTTCCTCGGTGCAATCGAGGATGATCCCGGCGACGCAATCGGGCTGGCCGTCAACATCCAGCCGTTCGCCCACCACGCGGATGCGGCGCTGTTCGCCATCGGTCCGGCGGATGGTGGTTTCGAACATGAACGGCTTGCCGTCATCAATGGTGTCGGCCATCGCCTTGCTGACCATCGCGCGGTCATCGGGATGATACATCTGCACCACATCGGCCACGTTGACCGAACGGCCGGGTTCCAGCCCGGTGATGGCATAGACCTGATCCGACCAGTGCAGCCGCCGCGTCGCGCCATCGACCCGCCAGCTGCCGACATTGACCGCCCGTTCGGCCTGCTGGAAGATCTTGCTCGATTGCTGGAGCGCAGCGTTGGCAGAGCTGAGCGCGCGCGTGCGGGCGTGCAGCGCAAGGCTCTGTTCGGCCAGTTCGCCCAGCATCGCCAGCGGCACGATATGTTCGCGGCGGAAAGCGTTCGGTTCGGGCGAGATCGCGCACAGCGCGCCCAGCAACAGGCCGTCATCCGACCGGATCGGCACGCCGAGATAGGAACGGATGAAGGGCGCACCGGTGACTAGCTGGTTATCAGCAAGGCTTGGCTCGGTGCGCGCATCCTCGATCAGCAGCGGGCCTTCGCTCAGCACGCAGAACCGGCAGAAGGAGTCCCCGATGGGGGTTTCCAGCAAATCGGTGCCGGTGCGCCCGAGGAACCACTGCCGGTCATCCTCGACCACAGAAAGCAGCGCGATCGGGCAATCGAGCATGACGCTCGCCAGGTGGGTGATGTGCGCAAACACGTCGCCATCGGGGATCGCCTGAAGCCCGAGATCACGGATGGCATCGATGCGGCGCTTGTCTTTCACAGTCGCGCCTTTGCCCGAAAAGCCCTTAAGAAACCGTGGCTGCATAGGGGCGTAGTTGCGCAAAATGTCCGGGCGCAGCGGCCTTATCGCGCCGGTCTGATCGCGTAGAGTGCGCCCTGGCCCTGATGCGGCACGGCTTCAAGCCGGGCGGGCACGGCGATTGTGTCCGGCAGTTCGCCCACGATCCAGACATGGGTGAAGGCGTCATAGGGCAGTTCGGCAAGGACCGCCGAAAGGAAGGGGTAGAAATCGCGGTCGCAGCCATCGGCCAGCACAAGGTGCGAAGGATCATGCGCGAACCGGCCAGCGGCGGCATAATGCACGGTGAGCGGGCTTGCACCGGGCACCTGCCACTGGTTGTTCACGAAAACGCTGCGCCGCGCATGGGCCACGCCGGCCACATGATCGAGCACCGGCAAAGCCCATGTCTGCTTGCACGGTGCAGCGGAAAAGAACGCGACCCGCGCGCCTTGCGGAAGTGCGTCGATGGCGGGGAGCACCGCATTGACCCGGTCCTCGTCTGCAACATAGGCCGCCGTAGTCGCCAGCGTCCGCCCGGTGAAGAACACGAGGGCTGCCACCGTCAGAATGCCGATTGTCTTGCGACCAAGCTGCGCGGTGGGGATCGCCAGCAGGGCGATCATGAGCACATAGGGCATCAGCCGCAAGTCCGCCGACAGCGAACCGAACACCTGCTTGGGCAGGATCAGGAAGCAGGCAAAGCACAGCAGCGCAGCGATGCCCAGCCGCTTGTCGATGCGGATCGCGGGGTTGCGGATCGCCCAGTAGATCGTCACCACCAGACCGAAGAACGACAGCACATCCAGCACCATCCACCTGGTGCGCAGCGGCGATACCAGCCCCAGCAGCTTGAAAATGGGGGTGGAGGCGATCAGGTCCATGCCGCCCGATTCCGTCCGCCAGATGATCATCGGGGCAAGCGGCAGCAGCAGCGTCCAGCATTCGCCGAGGATGTGCTTCAGCGCCGCCACCGGACGATCGCGCCGGTCGATCACCTCGGCCAGCGTGGTCGATCCGCACAGCAGCCCGAGGAACGCCCAGCCATAGGCATGGCTCACCCACACCATCATGCCCGCGACCGCAAGCCACACCCGCGCCGCGATCCCGCCGCGCGTGCGGCGCAGGCGCATCCACCCAACGAACGCCAGCATCCCCAGCGTCATGCCGAGCGAGAAATTGAGAAAACCGTGGTTGAACGGCAGGCCATAGATCAGCGGCAGGGCGGCGATGGCAAAGGGCGTGATCCGGCCGTGAACCTGGCGGCTCACCAGCAGCACCGCCGCCGCCGACAGCAGCTGCGTGGCCATGACAATCACCCGGACCGCGGTTTCCAGACCCAGCCAGCCATGCAGCAGTTCGACCAGCAGATCCGCGCCCAGATTGCCGACCAGCTGCCATTCGAAGGAATAGAAGGGCTGCAATTCGGGGCGGTTCGCAAGGTCGGTCTGCATCGCATAGCGACCAAGGTGCCCGTAAAGATCGACCAGCGGCGGAAACCCCACCGCCAGCAGCGGGATCAGCGACAGCGCGCACAGCAGCGCGAAAGCCTGCCAGCTGTCGATATCAATGCCGTGGCGGGGCTTGGGAGCCTGCAGTCCGCCATCGGCCAGCGGCATCATGTTCATTGCGACGCCCTTTGCGGGGCGGCGAGGCGTGCTGCCAGATCCTGCTCCATCCGGGCCACGGGATTGCCCGCGCTGCCATCCGCCGCGGCGGTCTGGCGGTGAACATCGGCGATGATGAACAGCGGGCGCTGCTTGGCCTCCATGTACATCCGGCCGAGATATTCGCCGAACACGCCGATCACCATCAGCTGGACACTGCCCATGATCAGGATCAGCGCCGCCAGACTGGCCCAGCCCTGCACCGTCCCGCCCTGCAGCCACACCCAGCCGATCCAGCCCAGCGCCAGCATTCCGCCCACGCCGAACACCATCCCCAGATGCGAGGCAAAGCGCAGCGGCACGGTCGAAAAGCTGGTCACCGCATCCACCGCCAGCGCGATCATCTTGCGCAGCGGATAGTTCGTTTCGCCCGCAAAGCGCGCCTCGCGGGCATAGGGAAAGGCGCATTGCCGGAAGCCGACAAAGCTCACCATGCCGCGCACAAAGCGATAGCGTTCGGGCATGGCGTTCAGCTGATCGACGACCCGCCGGGTCATCAGGCGGAAATCACCGGTGTCGCGGGGAATGTCGGTATCGACCATGCTGCCCAGCATCCGGTAAAACAGCGACGCCGTGCCGCGCTTGAAGGCGGTCTCGCCCTCGCGCCGGGTGCGCTGGCCATAGACGACGTCAAACCCTTCCTGCGCCTTGGCCAGCATCGGGCCGAGCAATTCGGGCGGGTCTTGCAGATCGGCGTCGAGCACGAACACCCAATCGCCGCGCACCTGATGGAGGCCTGCGGTCAGCGCCAGCTGGTGGCCGTGATTGCGCGAAAGGTTGATGCCCGCGATGCGGGGATCGCGGTCGGCGTGGCGGCAGATCGCCGCCCAGCTGCCGTCCTTCGACCCGTCATTGACGAGCAGGAGCTCGAAGCGGTGGCCGAACACTGCCTCGCACGCGGGGATCACCCGCGCCACCAGAGCGTCCAGCACTGCCTCTTCGTTGTAGACCGGAATGACGACCGAAAGCGCGGGCGCGTCCGACCAAGAATGAGCAGCCTGCACGTCACCAGCCCTCCTGCACGGGAAGGGCCTAGGGCAGGAATGGTTAACGTGGGGCTAAGGTCAGAGGCAGAGGCCCGGTTCCGCATGGAAATGCGCGCCCGTCCGGCGCCCCTGCGTCAGGGGCAAGGCCGGTATTTTGCGAGAAGCCAGCTTTTGCAGGAAATGGTGCGGTCGAGAAGACTCGAACTTCCACGGGCTTTCGCCCACAACGACCTCAACGTTGCGCGTCTACCAATTCCGCCACGACCGCACTCGGGTTTGTCGGGGTAGCCAGTTGCCAGCCCCGCGGTAGGAGCGCGCCCCTAGCAAGGGGTTTGGTGCCGTGCAAGCTCTTTGACGCGCGGGTTGTTACCCGATCAATTCGGTGCCCAGCCGATCGCTGCACCCGCCGCGCCCGGCGGGATATTGTTGATCGCCTGGGTCACGGTAATCGTCTCGCCCGGGGCCAGTCGCCGCTGGGATGGCGTCACCAGCCAATCGCCGATGTCGCGCTCGCGCTGGTCGCTGAACACCACCAGCACGTTGGGAACATCAAGGCTTTCGCGCCCGGTGTTGGCGATGGTGCCACGCACCCGGAAGATCACCTCGCCGCTTTCCAGCGCTTCCTTGCGCTGCTGCGTTTCGGGGAAATCGAGCACGAGGCCCGGGCGGCTGACACCAAAGGTCGGGCGGCTGATCGGCACCCAGTCTGGCAGGCCGTAATAGTTGACCGCAACGATAGTCCCCGTCGCCAGCGCCGCAAACAGCGCCGCAGCGATGGTCCACATCCGCAGCGTGTTGCGCCGGCGGGTGAAGGGCGCGCGGTAATCGAACTGCGACTCGCCATCATCCTCCGTCTCTTCATCGTCGAACGGCGGCTCGGGCGTTTCATCGACCAGTGCGGGCGGTTCGGGCGCGGTCTGGTCCGGTTCGGAGGACGGGTTGAGGCCCCGCCGCAGCGCCCGCATCGCGACTGTGGAGTCTTCTTCGGTGTAGGCGGGCTGATCGGCAGGCTCTGGGACACGCCAGTGGCTGACCGAGGGGCCATCGCTGGGCGGTTCGGGCGCCGGGGCCGGCCCTGCCGCCGGTTGGGCCGGAGCAGCGGGCGCAGGGTCCGGATCGGCAGGCGGCGCAGCGGACGCTGGCGGCGTTTCGACCGGGCTGTTCAATTCGAGTTCGGGCGGATCCTGAAACCAGCTGTGCTTGCACTTGGCGCAGCGCACGGTGCGGCCCTCGCTGCCGATGGCAGCATCGGGCACGGCGTAACGGGTGCCGCAGGCTGGGCAGGCGATGATCATGTCACAAATTGCAATAGTCCTCGCGCATCCATGCACAAGAGCAACCGCGCCCTGAGCGGCCGTTTACGCGGTGTTTTCCACATTGCAGGGCGTAAATCGGGCATTCCGGGCGCTGGTGAGCGTTGAACGGCTTTCCCGCCGCCTGCCTCGCTGATAGGGCCGCGGCATGAATGATCATCTCGCCGAGATCGTGAAATTCGACAATGTCGGGCTGCGCTACGGCACCGATCCCGAGGTGCTGAGCAACTTGAGCTTCACGCTCTACCCCGGCAGCTTCTACTTTCTGACCGGCGCAAGCGGAGCCGGCAAGACCAGTCTGCTGAAGCTGCTCTACCTCGCGCAGCGGCCCTCGCGCGGGGCGATCCGGATGTTCGGGCAGGATCTGGTCACCATGCCGCGTGAACGCCTGCCCGATCTGCGGCGGCGGCTGGGGGTGGTGTTCCAGAACTTCCGGCTGGTGCCGTACCTCTCCGCCTTCGACAATGTTGCCCTGCCGCTGCGGCTGGCGGGAACAGATGAAAAGAAGGTGGTCAAGGCGGTTAGCGACATGCTCGACTGGGTCGGCCTGTCGCACCGTGCCCATGCGATCCCGGCGACGATGTCGGGCGGGGAACAGCAGCGCGTCGCCATCGCCCGGGCCGTGATTGCGCGCCCGCGGATGCTGATCGCGGACGAGCCGACGGGGAACGTCGATCCGGAAATGGCGCTCAAACTGCTGCGCCTGTTCGAGGCGCTGAACAACCGCGTCGGCACGACGGTGGTGGTGGCGACCCACGATGTCCACTTGCTGAAAAAGGTGCCGGATTCCCTCATCATGCGGCTGAACAAGGGGCAGCTGTCCGATCCCACCGGCGCGCTGCGCTATCCGCCGCGTCCTTCCGGGCCGGGCGGGGGCGGAGGCGCGGCCGGATGAGCACGCTTCCCCCGCTTCCCGCTGCGCCAGAAGCCGACGCGCCTGACACTGCCCTTGTGCGGCCGCAGGGCCGCGCAGCGGCGCGGCTGCTGCCGCCTGCGCGCCTGACCGGGCCGATCCCGTGGGTCATCGCGATCCTGATCGCGCTGGTGGTGATCACGGCGGCAGGCGGGCTGGCCTTGCGCAATCTTGCCCTGACCGCACGGGCCGATCTGGCCAGCGCGGTGAGTGTGCAGGTGATCGAACCCAACCCCGATCTGCGCGAGGCGCGCGGGGCGGCGGCGGTCAAGGCGCTGACCGGCATCGCTGGTGTCAAATCGGTAAAGCGGGTGCCCGAGGCGGAACTTGTCGCCATGCTTGAACCGTGGCTGGGCGAGGCGGTCACAAGCAGCGACGTGCCGATCCCCGCGCTGATCGATGTGGAGCTGGTCCGCAGCGCCAGCCCGGCCGACATCGCCCGCATCGAAGCCGCGCTGGCTGCGCAAGTTCCTGGTGCGCGGGTCGATGCCCAGGGCGATTTCCTGCGCCCGGTCTATGATGCGCTTGCCGCGCTGCAATGGCTGGCGCTGGGCCTGATTGCGCTGGTGGCGCTGGCAACAGCGGCGGCGGTGTGGCTGGCGGCGCGCAACGCCTTTGCCGGCGCGCGCGAGACGGTGGAGATCATGCACCTGCTGGGCGCAAGCGGGCCGCAGATTTCAGCGGTGTTCCTGCGCGATGTGCTGCGCGAGGCGGTGTTCGGCGCGGCGGCAGGTGCCGGGCTGGGCGTGGGGGCGGTGTGGCTGCTCGGCCAGCAATTTGCCGCACTCGACAGCGGGATGGTGGGCGGCGGCGGGCTGGGGCTGGCCGATTGGATGGTGATTGCCGCGATTCCGCTCGCTGGCGTGGTGCTCGCGCTGGTTACGGCGCGCATCACCATTGCGCTTGCCTTGCGCGACATGCTTTAGGCGGTCCGCAATGTTCCGGCGTATTTTGTCCTTCGTGTTTCTGGTCTGGGTGATCGGCTTTCTGTGGTTCGTCGTGGCCCTGCCGCGCCCTGCGGCCGAGGCCGCGCAGACCGATGCGGTGATCGTGCTGACGGGCGGGCCGGGCCGGATCGCGCGCGGGCTCGATATTCTGGCCGGGGGTCAGGCGGACAAGCTGCTGGTCAGCGGCGTCGACCCCGAGGTGAGGCCGCAGGAATTCGCCGCCCAGTTCCGCGTTTCCCCGCGCATGATGGCCTGCTGCGTGACACTGGGCTTTGCGGCGGTCGATACGCGCTCCAACGCGGCGGAAACCGCCAAGTGGGTGGCGCAGAACGAAGTGCGATCGCTCCGGCTGGTGACGACCGACTGGCACATGCGCCGCGCTGCGGGCGAGCTGGATCGCACCCTGCCCGCAACTGTCACCGTGGTCCGCGATGCCGTGCCGTCACAGCCCAACATGGGCACCCTGTTCCTTGAATATCACAAACTGATCGCCAGCCGCGCGGCGGGACTGGCCGATCTTTGAGCTGGTTGCTGGCTGCCTTCCGATCCCTGGTCTTCTACCTGCTGTTCTACGGCGGCACCGCAGTGCTGGTTGTCGCTTCGGTGGTGGCCGTGGTGGCGCAGCGCCGCTGGCTTGGCCCGATCGTGGGATGCTGGGGGCATTGGCATCTGTGGTGCGTGCAGAACCTGCTCGGGATCACAGTGGTGATGGAGGGCGCCTTGCCCGATGGCCCCATGCTGATCGCGATCAAGCACGAAAGCTTCTTCGAGGCGATCGACACGCCGCGCCTGTTCACCTTTCCGGCGGTGTTCGCCAAGCACGAGCTGTTCCGCATTCCCGGCTGGGGCCATTCGGCGCTGGTCTACGGCCTTATCCCGGTTGCGCGGGAGGAAGGGGCAAAGACGCTGCGGGCGATGCTGGCGCTGGCGAAACAGCGGGTCGAGGAAGGCCGCCCGCTGGTGATCTTCCCCGAAGGCACGCGTGTGGCGCATGGCGCAAGCCCGCCGCTGCAGGCGGGGTTTGCGGGGCTTTACAAGCTTCTGCGCTTGCCGGTGGTGCCGATCGCGGTGGATAGCGGGGCGACCTATCACCATGTTGTGAAGCGCCCGGGCCGGATCACCTACAAGGTGGGCGAGGCGATCCCGGCGGGCCTGCCCCGCGAAACGGTCGAAGCGCAGGTACATTCGGCGATCAACGCGCTGAACCGGTCAAATTGAACCGCGCCATGCCCGCTGCCCGGTGATGCTGGCGGGAGGTGGATCAGTGGCCGATGGGCAGGTTTGGAGCCAAAGTCTCAGACAAACGGGCACACGCTGAACCAGCCGCAGCACAGACTCATCCGGATAAATCCGCCCCGCCCCTTGCTGGCCTTGCGGCCATCGGGAATCACACTGGCATGGCGATTCTCTCCGACAAATGGATCCGCGCTCAGGCGCTTGAGCACGGCATGATCGAGCCTTTCGTCGAAGCCCAGCGGCGCGACGGGGTGATCTCCTATGGCCTGTCGTCCTATGGATACGATGCGCGGGTCGCGCCGGAGTTCAAGATCTTCACCAATGTCGATAGCTCGGTGGTCGATCCCAAGCAGTTCGACCCCAGAAGCTTTGTCGACCGCGAGACTGATGTCTGCATCATCCCGCCGAACAGCTTCGCGCTCGCCCGCACGGTCGAATATTTCCGCGTGCCGGAAGATGTGCTGGTGATCTGCCTCGGCAAAAGCACCTATGCGCGCTGCGGAATCATTGTGAACGTGACGCCCTTGGAGCCGGGCTGGGAGGGCCACGTGACGCTGGAATTCAGCAACACCACGCCGTTGCCTGCGAAAATCTACGCCAACGAAGGCGCGTGCCAGTTCCTGTTCCTGCAAGGCAACGAACGCTGCGAGACGAGCTACAAGGACCGCGCAGGCAAATACATGGGCCAGCGCGGGGTGACGCTGCCGCGGCTCTGATCGCCAGTTTTTTCTCACTCCATTCGTGCTGAGCTTGTCGAAGCACTGCTTTTCCTCTTGAACGTCGAGGAAGAAAAAACAGCCCTTCGACAAGCTCAGGGCGAACGGAGGAAACTTAGGATGACCACCACCCGCGAATTCGACATCATCATTTACGGCGCCACCGGTTACACCGGCCGCCTCGTCGCCGAATATCTCGCGCACCACTATGGCAGCCGCGAAGACGGGCCCAAGTGGGCGATGGCGGGGCGCAGCCTCGCCAAGCTGGAGGAAGTGCGTGATCTGATCGGCGCACCTGCCTCAACGCCGCTGGTGGTCGCCGATGCCGACAGCAGCGATGATCTGGAAGCGATGTGCAAGCGCACCAAGGTCGTTCTGACGACAGTCGGCCCCTACCAGCTTTACGGTGACAAGCTGCTGGCCGCCTGCGTTGCCACCGGCACCGACTATGCCGACCTGTGCGGCGAACCGGCGTGGATGGCCGAGAAAATCGCCGAGCATCAGGCGGCTGCCGAAGCCAGCGGCGCGCGCATCTGCTTTTCCAGCGGGTTCGATTCCATCCCCTTCGATCTTGGCGTGATGATGACGCAGAAGGCTTGTGTCGAAAAGTTCGGCAAGCCCGCCCCGCGCATCCGTGGCCGGGTCCGTGCGATGCAGGGGACGTTCTCGGGCGGCACCGCCGCCAGCCTTGGCGCAACGATGAAGGCGGCGGCGAAAAGCCCCTCGCTCATCAACGTGCTGCGCAATCCCTTCGCGCTGACCCCCGGTTTTGAAGGGCCGGACCAGCCTTCGGGCATGATCCCGAGCCATGAGGAAGATCTGGGCAAGTGGTCTGCGCCTTTCGTGATGGCACCGATCAACACCAAGAACGTGCACCGCACCAACTTCCTGCTCGGCCACCCTTACGGGACCGATTTCAAGTATGACGAGATGATGCTGACCAGCCCCGGCGATGCGGGCCGGGCTGCGGCCAATGCGGCGCTGGAATTCATGAAGAACCCGTTCGGCTCCAAGCCGCCCAAGCCGGGCGAAGGGCCGACCCCGGAAGAGCGGGCAAACGGCTTTTATGATGTGGTGTTCGTCGCCGACATGGAAGACGGCGGACGGCTGCAATTCGGGGTCAAGGGCCGGTATGATCCGGGCTATGGTTCGACCTGCCGGATGCTGAGCGAGACAGGCATTGCGCTGCTATCCTGCACCAAGCCGGGCGGGATTGGCACGCCCGGCAGCTTCCTTGGCGAGGATCTGGTCAAGCGGCTGGAAGAACACGCCGAACTGACCTTCGCGGTGGAAAGCTGAGGCACGAAAAAGGGGCAGCCGGTTTGGCCGGCTGCCCCTGATTGCGACCCTGTTGCAGGCCCCGGGCCAGCTACGGATCAGAAGCTCAAACGGACGCTCGCACGGAAGTTGCGGCCCACCAGCGGCACGAAGTCCTTGGTGAAGCTGGCATGGCGGCGGCCGTTGACATCGAAGATGTTGTCGGCGGCGACCTGAACCGTGACGTTCTGGTTGTTCGCCAGCGGACGCCAGGCGATCAGCGCATTGACCAGCGTGAAGCTGTCGGTTTCGGTCTCGAACGCGGTCACCCGGTCCTGCTTGTCGAACCACTGCACCTCACCGCGCAGATCGAAGGCCCCCGTCTGCGCTTCCAGCGCGCCGAGCAGGCTCAGCGGCGGGATGCGCGGAACGGCGGTGCCATCGGCCAGTTCGGCCTCGATATAGGAGGCGCGCAGATCGGTCAGCAGGCGGAAGCCTTCGGTGTCGATGATCGGATAGTTGATATCCGCTTCGATCCCGAAGAAATCGGCATCCTGCTGGAGGTATTCGAACACCGGAAGATCGTCTTCCTCCTCGCCCGTTTCTTCCAGGAAGATGTAGTTGCTGAACCACTGGCGATAGGCGGTAAGGTTGAAGGTGCCCGCGCCGATCCTGCCACGGGCATAGGCTTCAAGGCCCCACGCGCGTTCGGTGCGCAGGTTGGCGTCGCCGATCTCGAAGGCCTGCGTGGCGATGTGCGGACCGTTGGAGAACAGTTCCTCGGCGCTCGGCGCACGTTCGGCGCGCGAGCCGTTGATGCCGATGCGGACGCCTTCGACGCCTTCGTAGACCAGGCCGAGCGCGCCGGAGAAGGTATCGTAGTCACGCTCGATCCCGAGGGTCTGGGCCTGGACATTGGTGAATTCGGCGCGGGCGGCGGCTTCGATCTGGATCGGGCCGGTGCCGAATTCCTGCAAGGTGAAGACCGCCAGCTGATCGGTCAGGTTGGGCGGGACATAGGCTTCGGCACCTTCGGCGAAGAAGTCGCGGTGCAGAAACTGGATGCCGGTCGCCCCGCGCAGCATCCCGCTTTCTTTTTGCACCAGTTCGGCGCGCGCTTCGATGCTGGCGGCCTCGAACACCGTGCCGATTTCACCCGGGCCTTCGAATTCGGTGTGGGTGTAGTCGGAATAGCCGACGCGCAGCTTCAGCCGTTCAAAGGCGCCATCACCAAGGAAGATGTCCCCCTTGAAGTCGGCGCGGAACTGCCGGAGATCGATGCGGACGTTTTCTTCGCCTTCCTCTTCCTCCTCTTCGCCGCCTTCTTCGTCGCCGTGTTCATGCTTGAGGCCGGGGCGCTTGATGACGCCATAGTTGGTGTCATACCAGCCGAGCGAGGCGCCGAAGGTGCTTTCACCGAGGATCAGGCCCAGCCCCGCGTTGAGGGTCCAGCTTTCCATGTCGCTGTTGGGCACAACCCCGCGCTGGGCGGCCGCCTCGCGGAATTCTGCGGCCTCGTCCGGCTCGCCGTCGGCGTCCTTTTCGGCGGCTTCTTCAAGCAGTTCTTCGCGGAGTTCGGGCGACAGCTGGAAACCGCCGATTTCCATGTTGCCGGTCTGGCGCCACGACCCGTCGACGTGGAACACTAGGTTTTTGCCGACCCCGACATCGAGGCTGGCCGCGCCCGTGCGCAGGTCGGTGGCGGTGTCGACGCCCGCAAAACCATCAAAATGGAACGCTTCATCGGGCATCCGGGTGGGGATGCGCTTGTCGATCACGTTGACCGCGCCGCCGATCGCCTGGCTGCCGTAAAGCAGCACGGCCGGGCCGCGCAGCACTTCGATGCGTTCGACCGTGATCGGTTCGATGCTGGTGGCGTGATCGACCGAGGTGTTCGACACGTCTGCCGTGCCCACGCCGTCAACCAGCACGCGCACACGCTCGCCCTGCTGGCCGCGCAGCACGGGGCGCGATGAGCCGGGCGCGAAGCTGGTGGCCGAAACGCCGGGCAGCTTGGTCAGCAGTTCGCCGATCTGGCCGGTCACCATATCGCGCTGGATCTCGCGCGCTTCGAGCACGCTGGTTCCGGCGAGCACATCGAGTTCCTTCACGCCCGAGGCGCTGACGATGATGTTGCCGGTGGCATCGGTCTGGCGGTTGTGAACGTCATCCTCGATCACCGCGCCGCCAGCGGGCTGCTGCGCCGCTTCCGCTTCGGCAGCAGTGTCCGCAAGGGCAGGGCTGGCGACGAAGGCCAGACCCAGCACAGTGGCAAGCGCGAGATGAGAGGACGCGGTGTGCGTCTTTTTGCTGTTCATGGGGTGTCCCGTTGTTTTGATGAGATAACGTATCCTGCGCCTAGCGCCGCTTCCGGCGAATGCAAGCCAAAATCGGACCGATGCGCCACAAAGACCGACAAAGTGCGGCCAGTTTGCGACAGGTCAGGGCCGGTCTGGAGGGGGACGAAGGGGGGTTGGGCGGGGTCTAGCGGATAGCGACGAAGGGCTGGCGGCCTGCTCCGGCAACAGCGCGTTTCATGCCGGGGGAGTTGAACGCCAGCGTCACCGCCCCGCTGCGATCGATCGCGATCACGCCGCCATCGCCGCGCTGTTGTGCGACGCTGGCGAGCATCGCTTCGCACGCGTCATCAAGGCTGGCCCCGCCATAGGACATCCGCGCTGCAATATCGCGCGCGCCGCCCGCATAGACAAAGGCCTCGCCAATCCCGGTGCAGCTGACCGCGATATCGCCATCGGCCCAGTTGCCGATCCCGGTGATCGGGGTGTCGCCGACCCGGCCAGACCGCTTGCCGAACAGCCCGCCGGTGGAGGTTGCCGCTGCCAGCCGCCCCTCCCCGTCCAGCGCAACCGCGCCGACGGTGCCGTGGGCGAGCCCGCTGTCGAGCTGGAGCAGTTCCTCCGCCTCCACGCCTACCGGCAGGCGGTAATGCGCCGCGCTGTCTGTGACGAGCGCCAGCCCCTGTTCTTCTGCCAGCCGCCGCGCGCCTGCGCCTGCGATCAGCACATGGGGCGTGTGTTCCAGCACCGCCCGCGCCGCGCTGATCGGGTGGACAAGGCCCACCGCCGCGCACACGCCGCCCGCCCGCATCCGCGCCCCGTCCATGATCGCGGCATCGCATTCCACCTCGCCCCGGTCATTGGGGGCAGACCCGCGCCCGGCAACATAAAGCCCGCTCGCCTCCATCGCCGCCACCGCGTGTTCGACCACGTCGATCGCGCCCGCGCCGCCTGCCAGCAGCCGGTCGCATTCGCGCACCAGCGCCGCCAGATGGGTTTCCACTTCGCTGTAATCGCGGGTGGGATGGACCCCCGCTCCGCCGTGGAGGGCGATGACATGGGGGTGCGGCATCAATCGGCGGCCTTCCTGATCGCAACAGTGATCGGCGTGATATCGAAAGCGACGCCGGTGATGGTGTAGCGCGCGCGGCCCTCGCCGTCGCGGCCCCACCACCCGCGCGCTGCGGACGCTTTGGCAAAGCGATAGGTGACCCCGGTGGTGCCTGCAAAGGAGTGGGCCTCGATCACCGTGGCCGCAGCATTGTCCAGCAATCCTTCCCCCACCACATTGCCAAGCGATTGGTCGCCATAGGCCATCCCGCCGCCGGAAAGCAGCGGGCGTTCGACGTATTCGCGCCCTGCCGTGGGCTTGCGGGCGGGGGCAGGGGTGATGGCGGTTTCGGCAAGGTCGATGCTGTCGCCCGCCCCGGCGAGGCCCAGCGTCAGGCCCGCGATCCCGATCCGCCGCCCGGGCGTGCGCTGCGCGTTGCGGGCATCGAGCAGTGTGACATAGCCGCTGCCTGCCACGGTAGCGCGGCCATCGCCGAGGCTGACGATCAGCGCGGTGTCCTCGTCAATTCCGAAGCCGATGCGCTGCCGCTGCGCGGGATCGGTGAGAGCCACCGCCAACCGCCCCAGCCTTGCGCGCTCGCCGAAATGCTGATCGACCAGCGCGCCTTTCAGAAAGCCCAGCCCGCGGGTCAGCTCCAGCGCTTCCCCCACCTTGCCGCCCAGCAACGCGCCAAGGCTGTCGCCCTGCCCGATCATCCCTTCACTCATGATCGCAGCACCGGCGGATGTGCCGCCCACCACCGCGCCCGCCGCCAGCCTTCGCCGGATCGCGGCGAGCATCGGGGTGTCGCTGCCGTTTTTCTCCAGCAGCAGTGCTGTGATGCGCGCCTGATCCCCGCCGAGAAACCAGATCGCGCCTGCGCGTTCGAGTGCGGCGATTTCTGCAGGGTCATACGCGTTTCCGGCCCAGCCGCTTTCGTCCACCTCCGCAGTCGCCGGATCGTCCACCAGCGCGAGGCGGATGGTCACGAAGTCTTCCGGCTTCGCCCCGTGCCGTTCCAGCGCGCGGGTGGCAGAGCGGGCAGAGGCGGCGGATTCGCCCGATGCGGCCGGAATGATCGCGATTGTCGGCGCGCCATCGGGCCGTGCCTTCAGCAGCGCGCCGTAAATCTCGCCATTGGCAGGATCCAGCCCGCCGCCGACAATCACCAGCGTCCCGCCTTCGGCCTGCGCCGCAGCAGCGCCCAGCAGCGCAAGGGGCGCGACAATCCACCGCAACAGCATCAGTAACCTCCCCCATGCGCGGCGATCATCACCACGCTTGATAGCGCCACAAGGCCCAGCATCGGCCGCCAGATGAACGCCAGCCATTCGCCATAGCTCAGCCGCGTCGCCGCAAGGCAGGCCATCAGCACCGCCGAGGTCGGGATGACGAGATTGGTCAGCCCGTCACCCAGCTGGAAGGCCAGCACTGCCGTCTGGCGCGTGACACCGGAAATGTCGGCCAGCGGGGCCATGATCGGCATGGTGATGCTCGCCTGCCCCGATCCCGAGGCGACGAACAGGTTGAACAGGCTCTGCACCATGTACATCGCCCATGCGGTCAGCCACTCGGGCATGGCGGCGGTCAGGCTGCCGAGCGTATCGAGCAGGGTGTTGAGGAGCGAGGCCTTGGCCGGATCGTCGCCGCCCAGGATCAGGATGATCCCCTTGGCGGCCCCCACCACCAGCGCGGCGGGGAGCAGCTGCGCCGCGCCATCGCGGAAGGCGTCCATCATCGCAGCGACATTGGCCCCGGCAATGCGGCCCGCCTTGGCGATGATCACCACTGCGATGCCAACGGCAAAGAACTGCGCGGCGATTTCCGGCAGGTAATATCCGCGTGTGGTGACGCCCCAGGCGACCCAGCCGACGCCTGCCAGCACAACCAGCAGCACCATCAGATGCGCGGAGGTGAAGGCCGCGACGCTTGCGTTGCTGTCGTCTCCCGCCAGCACACCGATGCGCGGGCGCGTGCCCAGCCGCACGGCGCGGGCATAGCGCCAGGTGAACAGCACCGCGCAAGCCGTGTAGAGCGCCCACAGCGCCGCCCGAAGCTCCAGACCCGACATGGGCGGCAGGCCCGAAATGCTTTGCGCGATGATCACGCTG
The DNA here is from genome assembly GCA_003724185.1 of Porphyrobacter sp. IPPAS B-1204. Taxonomy (GTDB): domain Bacteria; phylum Pseudomonadota; class Alphaproteobacteria; order Sphingomonadales; family Sphingomonadaceae; genus Erythrobacter. The sequence continues at coordinate 1,038,124 of RHGM01000003.1, read as the reverse complement.
AAGGGGTTCATCCAGCTGGTCGCAAAGCCGATCTGGCTCGCGCCATAACACACCAGCATGGTGGTGACCGCGTCATAGCCCGCCCGCGTCAGCGCCGGGGCGAGCAGCAGGGTGAGCGCAATAGCCTCCTCCGACAGACCGAACACCGCGCCCGCCAACGAGAACGCGATAAACAGCCCGATCACCAGCCGCTCGTTCGCTGCCCTGCCGCCGGGCAGCGCGGCCTGCAGCGCCGCGTCGATCGCGCCGGTGCGCATGATCATGCCGAACACCCCGCCCAGCACGATGATGAAGGCCATCAGCCCGATGGTCGCCGAATAACGGTCGCCGGTGACCAGCCCTGCAAACAGGAAGTCGATGAAGCCGGTGCGCGCCTCGTCACCCATGACCGGTGCGGGCATCGGACCGGCGGCCGCGGTGAAGCTGCCCGGCACGATCCGCGCCGGATCGCCTGATACGGTGAAACTGCCCGGCGTGAACACCCATGTCGCCGCCCATGCCAGCGCCGCCAGCGCGAACAGGATCAGCAGCGTGTCGGGCATCTGCCAGCGCTGCTGGGGCAGCGCCGCGCCGGGAGCGGGTTGGTCAGTCATGCATTCTCCTTGCCGCGCCGGGCCGCGCCGCCCCGGACCCGGACCCGTTCGGCCCCGAGCCCGGGTGGTGCGACCCTGCGCGTGGGGCTCAGAACCGCGTCACGATGCTGACTGTCGCATAACGACCGATCAGGTCGTGATTGAACAGATCGACATTGGACGACGAACCGAGCACCAGCGGGGGATCCTCGTCAAGCACGTTGCGCACCGCCAGCTGGACGAAGCTGCCTTCCGCGAAATCGTAACTGACTGAAAGATCGAAGGTGATGTAATCATCGACGAAGTATTCCTGCCCGCGCGGCAGGCCCAGCGCATCCAGTGTCCGGTTGGTGGGATCGTCGCGGTAACCGCCGGTGTAGAAGCCCGCGATGCTGGCGCGCCATTCGTCCTTGCGCCAGCGCAGCCGCGCTGCGCCCACCCAGTCGGGGAACAGGTAATCCCCCGCCAGCGCTTCGACCGGGCTGGAGGGCGATGCCTGCCGGTCGAAGTTGAAGATGTGGGTGACGTCCGCTGTCAGCGTGAACAGCCCCAGCGGCCCTTCGGGGAAACGGTGGGTGTAGGCCACATCGATCCCGTCGGTCTTCTGGAAGCCGAGATTGGTGATCTGGAAATGCGCGTCGGTCACAAAGCCGCCGTTCACCTCCAGTCCGGGCGATCCGGTCGGCAGCAGGCCCGTGCCCACCACCGGAAACTCACCCGCCAATGCGCGGCGGATGAAATCATCCTCGTCGATGCCGACCAGATTTTCGTGGCGGATGTTCCAGTAATCGACCAGCAGTTCGATGCTGCGGGTCGGCTGGAACACCACCCCGCCGCCAAAGCTGCGGGCGGTTTCTGCCTCGAGGTTGATGTTGCCCACGTCCTCTGACAGCAGCGCCTCGCCATCCTCATCCGGATCACCGCCGCACGCGCCCGGCGTGGCCGCGCAATCGACCCGGTAGGCCGACAGCAGCACCCCCGCCCCGCTTTGCGCCAGCGAAGGGGCGCGGAAGCTGGTCGAGAAATTGCCGCGCACCGCCAGCCAATCCACCGGCTGCCAGCGCCCCGCGATCTTGGGGTTGAACTTGCCGCCAAAGCCCTGGAATTCATCGTAACGCCCGGCCAGTTGCAGATCGAGGCCCTCCGTCACGGGCACCGCCAATTCACCGAACAGCGCCCAGTTGTTGCGCGACGCATTGGCGCTGGTCGACGAAAAGCCGAGGATCGGATCGGGGTTGGTCGGTGTCGCCACCGCCAGCCCTGACGGCACATCGCTCAGCGTTTCGCGCCGGAACTCGCCGCCGAAGGCCGCCTTGACCGGGCCTGCGGGCAGATCGAGCACCGTGCCGCTCACAAAGCCGTCCAGCGCATAGAGCCGCGACTGGCCGCGCCGTTCGGCCTGCGTTTCCAGCAGGTCGAGCACGCCGTCGGCCTGCTGCGTCTGCCCGCCAAAGGGGTTGTACCACAGCGTCGATTTGCCTGCGTCCTCGCAGGTGTCGCCGACGAAGTTCGCGGATGGCCGAGCGGCGTTGACACGCCAGCGGTTCACCCGGCTGCCATCGGTGCAGATATTGCCGAGGTTGAGATCGAAGAAATTGCCGGACTGGTACAGCCCCGATGTGCCGCGCTGCACCCGGTCATTGCCGCCGAACAGAAAGGCGACATCGAAATCCCAGTCGCCCGCCAGATCGCCCTTCAGCCCGGATGTGATGCGGTAGCTGTCGGAATCGACCTCCACCCCGCGCGGTTCGGGCACTTTGCCCCAGGCGAAGATGGGAAAGCCGAAGAACTCGCTGAAATCGTCCACCCCGGCTTCATCGATGATGTCCTGCTGGAGCGCGGCGGGCCAGAACGGGTTTTCGGGATCCACCGGCGCACGGCTGAAATTGGCCGGGCTGCTGACCCCGCGTGACCGGACGCGCTGGTAGATCACGTCATTGTACCACGTCAGGCTGTCGGTGATGCGGAACTGGTGGGTCAGCAATCCGCCCAGCGTTTCCAGCCGGTCATTGGCCGAAACGAAGGCGTTGTTGTTGACCTCGCAGAATTCGCCAAGGTTGCCGACGCCGAAATCCTCGGCCGCGCAGCCGCCGCCGCCCGGACCTTCGGTCTGGTCATTGGTCATCAGGAACAGATCGTTGAAGCTCGGGAAAAAGCCCTGCTGGCTGGGGCTGAAGCTGTTGCGGCTGATTGCCCGGTCGCGCAGGAAAAACGGATTGCGGCGGAAGTAATCGACCACCACCATCACCGAATTGCGCTCGCCCAGTTGCGCGCCGAACACGCCTGCGATGTTGAAGCGGCCTTCATCGGTGCCGGCGGTTGAATTGCCGTAGGAGCCGGACAGCTCCAGCCCTTCGAAATCCTCGCGCAGCACGAAGTTGACGACGCCCGCCACCGCGTCCGCGCCGTAGATCCCCGATGCGCCGGATGGCAGCACCTCGACCCGCTCGATCGCGGCAAGCGGGATCGAACTGGCATCGATGAAGCTTTCCTGGCCCCGCGCAAAGGCGCTGATCTGGGCGCGGCGTCCGTTGATGAGCGTCAGCGTGGACGATGCGCCCAGCCCGCGCAGCGACACCGCCGAGGCGCCCACCGGCGTATCGGAGGACAAGGCGCCTGCGGTCGCGGTGGAGAAGGTCTGCCCCCCGCCGCTGGTGACGGGCAGATCCTGCAGCACCTCGATGATGGTGCCCGCGCCCGATTGCTGGATATCCTCGCGCGTGACGGACAGCGTCTGCACGGGGCCATCCTTGGGCAGACCGGAAATGCGGCTGCCGGTCACGGTGATGGCCGGGCCTTCATCAGTGGCGGCCTGCTGGGTGGTAACGTCGGCTTCGTCCTCGGCAGGTTGCGCCGTGGTCTGGGCCAATGCCGGAGCGGCAACGCCGGCGAGCAGAATGGTCGCGACGCGCAGCGCGCCGCGGCGAAGCGGTGTTGGATATGACATAAGGAGAACCCCCTGAAACCCTCAAGCGCGGCCATGCAGCCGCGAGGCGAATCATCGGGACCGGCCCGGATCTGTGGTGAAGGGCAGCGCGGGCACCACGGCCCAAAACGCTGCGATCAATCCGCGCCTATCCCGCGCGGCAGGGAATTACTCGTTGAACCAGTCGGTGAGGTGATACTCGACCGAGCGGCGCACGGTCACTTGACCGCCGAGGGGACAGAAGAATTCTGCGTCCATGAAAGAAGTATGTCACGCTGGCAGCAGGGGTGCAAGATTCTTGCAAGTGCCGGTGCAAAGCGCGCAATTCTGCGGCTTCGGCGAGCCGCAATGGCAGCCCACAGCGGGCCGCTGTGTCGCTGCTGCAACACGCGGAAACGCTGACCCATCTGCTGGAAAACTGGAGCGGGCGAAGGGATTCGAACCCTCGACCCCAACCTTGGCAAGGTTGTGCTCTACCCCTGAGCTACGCCCGCTCACTGGCGCTGACAGAATGCCGCAATTGCGCGGTTCCTGCCGGAGAGGCGGCGCGATTAGCAGCGCCTCTCACTGCCTGCAAGCGCAAAATTGGCGCGATTGGGGCTTGATCGCCTGTGGCTTACCCGCCAGCACGATTGCGCGCTTCACATCCGGGCACAAAGCCCCACATGGGAGCAAAGGCGCGTGAAGCGCTCAACGACACAGCAGGAGCATTGACCTTGGCCAGCATGGGACTGAGCATCGACGAACAGAAGGCCGTAGACCGTTTCCGCAAGGCAGTGGTCGAACCGTCGCAGACCAAGCTCGTCATCCTCGATTTCTGGGCCGAGTGGTGCGGGCCGTGCAAGGCGCTGACCCCGGTGCTGGAAAAGGTCGCCGCGGAATATGCCGACAAGGGCGTGGTCCTGTCCAAGCTGAACGTCGACGAGGAACAGTTCATCGCCGGTCAGTTTCAGGTGCGTTCGATCCCGACGGTCTATGCCATGTTCCAGGGCCAGCCGATTGCCGATCTGACCAGCGCCCGCACCGAATCGCAATTGAAGGCGATCCTCGATCAGCTGCTGACGCAATTGCCGGTGCAGGCCGGTGAGGGTGACGGCGGCGCCCCTGCCGCGCCGCAAGGCCCCTCGGCCGAGGAAATCGCCCAGTTCGTGAAGCTGGGCGAGGAAGCGCTGTCGGCAGGCGATGCCCAGCGCGCCGCTGGCATCTTTGCCCAGATCACCGAATTTGCCGAAGACAATGTCCCCGCCCACGCCGGGCTGGTGCGCGCACTGGTGCAGTTGGGCGAGGTCGATCAGGCAAAGCAGGTGATGGAAGTGATCGACTCTGATCCGCGCCTCGCCACCGATCCCGCCATCGCGCCCGCCCGCAGCGCGCTGGAGCTCGCCGGCACCCGCGTCGATGACAGCGAGCTGACCGCGCTGCGCGTCGCCGCCGCGGCCGCGCCGGACGACATGGACGCGCAGTTCGCCTTTGCCGAAGCCGCCTTTGCCGCCGGCCAGCGCGATGATGCCGCCGACACGCTGCTCGCCATGATCGCCGCCGACCGCGAGTGGAACGACAGCGCGGCGCGGGCGAAACTGCTCAAGATCTTCGAGGCGACCGGCCTTGAGGATGAATGGGTGGTCGGCGTCCGCCGCCGCCTGTCGCGCGTATTGTTTGGATGAACCAGACCATGACCCGCCGCCTTTCGATCTTCCCGCTGACCGGCGCGGTGCTGTTTCCCGGGATGCAGCTGCCGCTCCACATCTTCGAGCCGCGCTACCGTGCGCTGGTCGGCGATGCGCTGATCCGTGATCGCCAGATCGCGATGATCCAGCCGCAGCGCCCCGAAGATGGCGCGCCGCTCTATTCAGTCGGCTGCATCGGCAAGATCGGCGAGGTGCAGGCGATGGATGACGGGCGCTACAACCTCATCCTTGAAGGCACGGCCCGGTTCCGGCTGGTGCGCGAACTGGATGTCGCCACCCCCTTCCGCCAGATCGAGGCCGAAATCTATGCCGAGGACGAGGACGAAACCCTCTCCCACGCCCAGCGCGGCGGGTTTGAACGCGAGGCGCGGCGCTTTGCCGATATGCAGGGTTATTCGGTTGATTGGGATTCGGTCGAGCGGCTGGATGACCGTTCGCTGATCAACGGCGTCTCCCAGATCGCGCCCTTCGATCCGGCGTCCAAGCAGGCGCTGCTGGAGGCCGAGACCCTGACCGACCGCTGCGAATTGCTGGTGCAACTGATGCAGTTTTTCGGCCGCCACGATGGCGGTGAGGAGATTGTGACGCTGCAATAGGCGCGCACGGGCGCGGCGTTCTCGTGAGCTTATGCGAACGGCGCGCTAAGGGATCATCCGGGGTGCGTGGTGCGCGGTTGCCATGGAGGCGAACGGACAGGGTGCCGCGTGAAGCCCTGTGTGGCGGACAGGGACCGGAGAGACCTGCCGTGCCATGGTCATGACGGCGGATGCCTGAACAGCTTCCTGCTGCGCTCGATCTGCTTGAACCGGGACATATCCTGCGATCAGCTTGCCCGATTAATCGTTGTTAATCAGGTAGTCAGCTTGTGCAGCGTACTAATGCTGCGGCTCGATGGGAGCATCGCCGAAGGACTGAAAGCCGTGGCGGAACGCCTCGGTCGGTGCCTTGGCGCTGTTTTGAGGATACCCATGATGGGATCGACCCCCTCATGTTGACGTCTGCTCGCTTGTTTGATCCGGCCGGGTTGTTCCACGCCTCCGGTACGATGCCCGCGCACAAGCGCGTGGCGATGGTGCTGTCGATCTGCATCACTGCAGCGTTGTTCGGCCTGATACTTTTCATCTCCTCGGCGCGGTCGATCGAGCGGGGCGCCGACGCGTTTGCGGCGATCGTTACAATCGCGGTCGGCGGTGGCAGCCCTGGCGATCAGGCGCAAGACAGCAAGGCACAGGATCCGGGTGCGCGCGTCGCCAGTCCGGCAAGGACCGCGACCGACAGCCCGGCGCCTGCCAGGGTGCCGCCGGTGGAGCCCGCGCCGGTCCCGGTCCCGAACCTGGTGCCGCTGTCGGATACGGCTGCCAGCCCACCCTTGTCACAGGCGTCTCCGGAGGTTTCGGCCCCGCCGGCGCAAGTGACCGGAGCGGGCGCCGGTGCTCAGCCCGGCCCGACGTCGGACACGCCCGGCAAGGCGGGCGGGCAGGGAGACGGCATGGCGGCGGGCCGATTTGGCAACGCCTTCGGTGATGGCGACGGCTACACGGTCAGCACGTGGTATCGGCGCGGCTATTTCAATGACCCGCCACCGGGCCGTGTACATCCGCAGGCGGCTTTGGATGCCAATATCGAGGGCGTCGTATTGATGCGATGCAAGATGCTGCCTCGCGACCGGGTCAGCGATTGCACGATGGTCCTCGAAAGTCCGAAGGGGTGGGGCTTCGGCAAGGCGGTCGCCTTCGAGTTCGAGAAGCATACGCGGGCCCGCCTGATCAGCCCGTCGGGGCGGCGGGTGCACGATGAGTGGGCCATCATCGGCGAGTGTCACCTGATCGAGGACGAACGGCCGCGGCGCCCGCGGAGCGCCGACTTGATCGAATGGTGCAGGTTTTTTTTCTAATGACGCAGGGAAGAGGCTCTGTCCCCGGGCCGGACGCACCGTTAGGCGGATCGCCTCGGCCTTGTTCACCGCCGGTGCTGCAAACCCATTCCGCGCAACATTCCAACCCACCCGCGTGCAAAAGATTCACGGGTGGATTCGAATGATTCAATCACCATATTTTTCTTCACAGATTCAATTTGGGGCTTGCGGGTCTCACGACTCAAGCTTGGTCCACGCGTCGCGGGTCTGACGCACGTCTGAAACCGGCCTGTCATGGTAACTACGTGCTTAATCGCCCGTTGACGGGAGTCCCGCAGTGATTCATCATCTAGTGGTTCGGTGCTGATCGGACCCCCAAGCCTTGGTGAAACCCCGCCGCCCCGCACAAGGGCAGAGGGAGAACGATTCGCCCCGGCCTGATGGTCCGCCCCGCGCCGCAAATGGGATCAACCGATGCGTCAGCAGGCCCGGCAACGGGTGTGCCTGTTGGCAAGTCTGTGGACCAACCGGTATAGAACAGAATTGGAACATGGCCCCTTGCGTCCATGGTCTGATTCGGGGGACAACAGGGGCTTCAGATGGATTTCAAGGCGAGCGAAAACGTGCCGGGCGATGTGACGAATGAACTGGATACCGGCGCGGGCGCTTTGCCTGCCGTGGGGGATGAAAAGGCTGTGACCATGAAGACGAGTGATGCCGGTTCCGATGTGCTGATCGCCGCCAAGGCGGGCGAAGCGCTGGCTGGTGCGATGGCGGAGGCTGCCAAGGCGGCCGCGAGTGACAGCAAGAAGGTCAATGACCGTCGCTTCACGATTGTCACCAACCCGTCGCGCGATGCGCGGCTGACCGATTTCGGCAAGGAAACCCTGACCGACCGCTATCTGCTGCCCGGAGAGAACTATCAGGATCTCTTCGCCCGCGTGGCCGATGCCTATGCCGACGATCAGGATCACGCCCAGCGTTTGTATGACTACATTTCGAACCTGTGGTTCATGCCGGCAACGCCCGTGCTGTCGAACGGCGGCACCAACCGCGGCCTGCCGATCTCGTGCTACCTCAACTCGGTCGAGGACAGCCTCGAAGGGATCGTGGGCACGTGGAATGAAAACGTGTGGCTCGCCAGCAAGGGCGGCGGGATCGGCACCTATTGGGGCAATGTCCGCGGGATCGGCGAGCCGGTCGGCCTCAATGGCAAGACCTCGGGCATCATTCCCTTCGTGCGGGTGATGGATTCGCTGACGCTGGCGATTTCGCAAGGCTCGCTGCGCCGTGGTTCGGCCGCGTGCTATCTCGACATCAGCCACCCTGAAATCGAGGAGTTCCTCGAAATCCGCAAGCCTTCGGGCGACTTCAACCGCAAGGCGCTGAACCTGCACCACGGCGTGCTGGTCACCGACGAATTCATGAACGCGGTGCGCGAAGGTGCCGAATTCCAGCTGCGCTCACCCCGCGATGGCTCGGTGCGGCAGACGGTCGATGCGCGCTCGCTGTTCCAGAAGCTGGTCGAGACCCGGCTGGCCACGGGCGAACCCTATATCGTCTTCAACGACACCGTGAACCGCATGATGCCCAAGCATCACCGCGATCTGGGCCTCAAGGTTTCGACCTCGAACCTGTGTTCGGAAATCACCCTCCCCACCGGGATCGACCACTTGGGCAATGACCGGACAGCGGTGTGCTGCCTGTCGTCGCTCAACCTCGAAACCTGGGAAGAGTGGAAGGGTGACAAGCAGTTCATCGAGGACGTGATGCGCTTCCTCGACAACGTCCTGCAGGACTATATCGACCGCGCGCCGGACGAAATGGCCCGCGCCAAGTACTCCGCCAGCCGCGAACGTTCGGTCGGCCTCGGGGTGATGGGCTTCCACTCGTACCTGCAGCAGAAGAACGTCGCCTTCGAAAGCGCGATGGCCAAGGCGCTGAACCTGCAGATGTTCAAGCACATCCACGCCAAGGCATCGGAAGCTTCGATGCTGCTGGCGCAGGAACGCGGGCCGTGCCCCGATGCGGCCGACATGGGCGCGATGGAGCGGTTCAGCTGCAAGATGGCGATCGCGCCGACCGCGTCGATCAGCATCATCTGCGGCGGCACCTCGGCCTGTATCGAGCCGATCCCGGCGAACATCTACACCCACAAGACCCTGTCGGGCAGCTTCATCGTCAAGAACCCGTACTTGGAAAAGGTGCTCGACAAGAAGTCGAAGAACTCGACCAATGTCTGGAACTCGATCCTTGAGCGGGGCGGCAGCGTCCAGCACCTCGACTTCCTCACCATCGAGGAAAAGGCGACCTTCAAGACCAGCTTCGAAATCGACCAGCGCTGGCTGCTCGAATTCGCCGCCGACCGCACGCCTTATATCGATCAGGCCCAGTCACTGAACCTGTTCATCCCGGCCGATGTCGACAAGTGGGATCTTATGATGCTGCACTATCAGGCGTGGGAGCGCGGCATCAAGTCGCTGTACTACCTCCGCTCCAAGAGCGTGCAGCGCGCCGGTTTCGTCGGCGGGGTGGAGGCGGACAACACGTCCGAACTCGCCAAGATCGAACTGTCCGCCAATGGCGAGCAGACCGATTACGAAGAATGCCTGAGCTGCCAGTAACCGCAACACAGGCCAGCGTGGCGGGCCGGCTCCGGTAGCCTGTGCCCGCCGGCACAATCCAGACCCCGGCGCCATGCGTAACTGGACTGCAAGGCCCGGTACAGCGCCAGGCCGAGGGTGAGAGAAGGACGAGACTTATGAGTTTGCCACTTGCCGGGGGGATAATGGGCCTGATCGTCAGCGCCGTGTTCCTGTTCAACGCGGTGCGTGAACTGCGCCGCAACCGCGAAGGCCACGCCCGCAACGCCGCGATGATCCACGTCGCGATGGTGTCGATGTTCGTGCCCTTCTGCATCTACATCCTGATTGCCTACGCGCCCTGATGCGCGACTGAATCCGGGAGCGTCCGCGCTCCGTATCTGCTATCCTCATCTGTCCCAGGAGACCGCCCATGTCGCTGCTCGAAGCCCGCTCCACCTACAAGCCGTTCCAGTACCCCTGGGCCTATGATTTCTGGAAGCGCCAGCAGCAGATCCACTGGATGCCGGAAGAGGTGCCTCTGGGCGAGGATTGCCGCGACTGGGCGCAGAAGATCACCGAGAACGAGCGCAACCTGCTCACCCAGATCTTCCGCTTCTTCACCCAAGCCGATGTCGAGGTGCAGAACTGCTACCACGAAAACTACGGCCGCGTGTTCAAGCCGACCGAGATCAAGATGATGCTCGCCGCCTTCTCCAACATGGAGACGGTGCACATCGCGGCCTATTCGCACCTGCTCGACACCATCGGGATGCCCGAAAGCGAATATTCCGCCTTCCTCGAATATGAGGAAATGAAGGACAAGCACGATTTCCTCCAGACCTTCGGCGTCGACTCTGATGAAGACATCGCCCGCACGCTCGCCGTGTTCGGCGGCTTCACCGAAGGGCTGCAGCTGTTCGCCAGCTTCGCCATGCTGATGAACTTCCCGCGCTTCAACAAGATGAAGGGCATGGGCCAGATCGTCAGCTGGTCGGTGCGCGACGAATCGCTGCACTGCGAAGGCATCATCAAGCTGTTCCACACCTTCTGCGAGGAACGCCAGTGCCTCACCAAGGCGGTGAAGGAAGACCTGATCGACATCTGCCAGAAGACCGTGCGTCTGGAAGACAACTTCATCGACCTCGCCTTCGAAATGGGCCCGATCAACGGCATGAGTGCCAAGGAGATCAAGCGCTACATCCGCTACATCGCCGACTGGCGCCTGAAGCAGCTCGGCCTGCAGGAAATCTACATGATCGAGGAACACCCCCTCCCGTGGCTCGCGCCGCTGCTGAACGGGGTGGAACACGCCAACTTCTTCGAAACCCGCGCCACCGAATATTCCAAGGGCGCCACCCGCGGCGACTGGAACACCGTGTGGACGAGCTTCGACAAGCGCCAGAAGGCCAAGGCGGTCAATGAGGACGGGGTCGAGGTCGCCGAGGTCGGGCTGTTTGGGGCTGAGGCTGCGGAGTAGGGGGTAGTGGGGGAGAGTGACAACGGACCACGTGAGCTTACGACCATTGAGTCGGTTCTCGCCAACGGTCTGTCTCACCTCCCAGAGTTTTTGTCCCAAACCGCATTTGGTGCAATTTCAAGGCTTGTGACGGGACTCGTTGATATCCCCGCCATCGCCTTGGCCGGATATAAAGAGCGCTTGGAGGACCGAAATAAGGAAACGCGTACACTTCGCCAAGCGCTCTCGAACGCCGCTATTGCCAAAATCGTTGAAGATGACGCCATTGTACAACGCACAGTCGACCGATTAATAAATGAAGAGGTCAATAAGCAAAGAAGCCGCGAAGCTGTCGCGTCAGGCACTCTAACTATATTGGCCGAGAGAAGCCAGCAAACAAGCGATCAGAAAGTCGACGAAGATTGGCTGGACTCTTTTATCAATAAGGCGGAGACGGCCCGCTCTGACGAAATGAGAGCTCTTTGGTCTAGAGTATTGGCTGGCGAAATTGCCACTCCGGGTAGTTTCTCAAAGCGTTCCCTAGAAGTACTTAAGACACTCGATCGTCAGGAGGCGGAGAAATTCTCAAAAATCGTACAATTGTCGTTTGGCAACATAATTCCAACTGAAAGTATTGGAAAGTCGGGCGACAATTTCTCTGACGCACGGGTTTTGGAAGATTTGGGGTTACTGTCTGGTGTATTGGGCACTTTGGCCAAGCCATTGATGCACACGCCAGGAAAGCTGTTTGGCGGCCTTGCTGGAAGACGTTTCCATCTTCAAGTTCATTCAACGGCTGAAGTGAGCGTTAAGGCTGTTTTTCTCACGCAGGTTGGGCGCGAGCTAGCTTATCTTGTTGAAGATCCTGATGGCATGCATGAGCTAGCCGTCGCTAGATCCATTGGGTATAGTTTAGTTGGACAAGCGACTTCGGCCATGATTCTACGGAAGAACGAGCACCGCCAACTGAGCGATCCTGAATTACTGTTTGGCACCATGGAATATAGAGCCGATAGTGACTCTTTTGTCGTGCGAACTAATTTAGACGCTTCGGAATGACAGTTTGTCAGAATGCACCCTGACACTCGCACCCAGCCGCCCTCAATCCCGGCGTAGGCGCTTCGCGCCGTCTTCGACGCCGCTTGGATGACGGGGGGCGAGGGAGCCAATCAACCCTTCGGCAACCCCTTTTGCGCTAACCATCGCGCATGGACCCGATCGCGCTTGTCACTGACCCTGCCATGCCGAGCCGCCTGTGGGCGTTCGTCTCCGATCCGGGCAACATCGCCGCCGCGCTGGTCATGATCAACTTCCTCGCCTTTGCCGCCTTCGGGATCGACAAGGCACGGGCCGAGCGCGGGGCGTGGCGCATTTCGGAAGGGGCGTTGTTGCGGCTCGCGTTCGTCGGCGGCACGCCGGGGGCCTATGCCGGGCGGGCGCTGTTCCGGCACAAGACGCGCAAGCAGCCGTTTTGCGATAACCTGCGCGCCATCGCCGTGCTGCAAGTGACCGGCGCGGCGGCGCTGGTTCTCTATCTCCAGTTCGGGGACGTGCTGGGGCTGGGGTCTGTCCTCCCCTAACACCACGCCTTGCGCGGCCCGCCCCACTGCTCGGCCAGCCCCTCACGCACCAGCACCGCGCCCAGACTCTCCCCGCCCCGCGTCACCAGCATCAGGCTGCGGCCATAGCGGTCAACGCTGTCGCCAAAGGGGTTCGGCTCCAGCGTGAACGGCCCCGCGTTCAGCAGCGCTTGCAGCCGCAGCGTGGCGCGGCGGCCCATCGCGGCCTCGTTGGCGCAGGCGGGGCTCGAAACTTCGGGGGTGTCGAGATCGGCGATGCGGATCTTGGTGCCGCGATACCAGATGGTGTCGCCATCGACGACGCAGGTGACACGCACCGGCCCCGAACACAGGCCAAATCGCGCAGTCTCGCTATCGCCCGCTGACGATTCGCCCGCGCCGCCTGCGGCCAGCCCGGCAATCTGCGGCTGTTCGGCATCGAGATCGGCGGCGGTGCGAACGGTGCGTTCGGACGCGGCAAGGCCGGTCGCCGTGGCCTCGTCCGGCCCGCCTGACAGCGGCATCAGCCACACGGCGGTAAAGGCGGCGAGCGGCAGGCCCACCAGCAGCGCCGCAAACCCGCGCCCCGACAGCGCGCGCGCCCGTGCAGGCCGCCGCCTGGGCTGGGGGGAGGTCATGCCGCGCAGATAGGCACTGGCCTTAGTCCAGCGGGACGCACGGGGGCGGGAACGGAAGCGGACTATCTTGCCCATGGTGACATGGTGCCGCGCCAATCCTCAAGATCGCGCTAACGCCGCTCCCCCGCTTTCCTACGCCCGCGCTGCGCGCCTATTGTGCGGGCGGCCCCGGTGGCCCGGCTCTTTCGGCATTGTCATAGGCGCGGCCATGGTCGCAGCGCGGTGAAAAGGCGCCCGTTACCCTGTCCGTCCGCTTTGGCAAATTGAGGGCAAGTGTCTGAAACGGTGACACAATCAGCGGGCCCTCATGGCGGACAGGGTGTCACCTTTGTCCGGCTGGCGGCACCGCCCGCGATGATCCCGGCGGTGTCGCACCGCGCCGTGCGGATCAAGTTGCGGCGAATTTGACCTTGATCAAGTCCCCGTGCCGGGCATGCGGCTAGGCCGGGTGTCATCACACAGGGAGAACACCATGTCCGCACACACCCCCAACGAACTCGCCGATGTCTTTCCCGATGACACCGATGCGCTCCACCGGCTCAAGCTGACCGATGCCCATTTCGCCCGGCTGGCCGAGCAGCACCATGCGGTGAACCGCGAAATCCACCGGGTCGAAACCGGGATCGAGGCGGCGGGTGACGATCGGATGGAGGCGCTCAAGAAAGAGCGGCTCCATCTGCTCGACGAGATTGCCGCAATGCTGGAAGCCGCGCCGGACGCTGTCTGAGGCTGGCTGGCGCCAACCCACTTGTGCGGGCGGGGTATGAGGCGATGCCCCGCCTGCAACCCTGCGGGTGAGCCTTGCGGGCGCGGTGGCTAGGAGTCGTCGCCGCCGTCTTCGCGCGGGGTGGTCCTGCGGTCCGTGCCGGACCGGCGGTCCCCCTTGCGGCGATCGGGGCCGTCAAACGGCAGCTGCGCCTTGCGCCGGTCACCCTGCCGCCGCCCGCCGCCTGACGCATCTGTTGCCGGAGTATCGCTATCCTTGTCGCTCATGGGCACCTCTCTGCTAACATAACATAGCATTATGGTGCAGAATTTCCTAATCCGTGGTCCAGGTTCCACCAATCGGCTTGGCCGCGGGGCGACGAGGCGCTAGGGCGCGCACCTGAAGCGCGACCCGCGCGCGAGGGGTTTGACCACCGGTGACTGACAAGCTGAACCACCAACCGCCCCGTTCGGGGGCCGACACGCCCGATCTTGCGAAGGCCGAAGTGCTGATCGAGGCGCTGCCCTATTTCCAGCGCTATGCCGGGCGCACCTTTGTGGTGAAGTATGGCGGCCACGCGATGGGCGACCCCGAGGCCGCGCGCGATTTTGCCGAGGATATCGTGCTGCTGAAGGCGGTCGGGATCAACCCGGTGGTGGTCCACGGCGGCGGGCCGCAAATCGGCCAGATGCTCAAACGGCTGGGGGTGGAAAGCACCTTCGTTGATGGCCTGCGCGTGACCGACGAAGCCACCGCCAAGGTCGCCGAGATGGTCCTGTCGGGCGCCATCAACAAGGAGCTGGTCGGCTGGCTGGCGGCAGCGGGCGGCAAGGCGATCGGCATCTCCGGCAAGGACGGCGGGCTGGTCACTGCGCGCAAGGTCAGTCGCACCACCCGCGATCCCGACAGCCAGATTGAACAGGTCGTTGACCTCGGCTTCGTGGGAGAGCCGGCGGCGGTCGACACCACGGTGATCGACACGATGGTGGCCGCCGGGATGATCCCGGTGATCGCGCCGATCGCGCCGGGCGCGGACGGGGCGACCTACAACATCAACGCCGATACGATGGCGGGCGCGATTGCAGCGGCGCTGGGCGCGGCGCGCTTGTTCCTGCTGACCGATGTGCCGGGCGTGCTGGACGGGGAGGGCAAGCTGCTCACCGATCTCACCCCCGCCGACATCGCCCGCTTGCGCGAAGACGGCGTGATCCGCGGCGGCATGGTGCCCAAGCTGGAAACCTGCGTCACGGCGGTGCAATCGGGGTGCGAGGCGGCGGTGGTGCTCGATGGCCGGGTGGGCCATGCGATGCTGCTCGAATTCTTCACCGCGCGCGGGGCAGGCACGCTGGTGCGCGCCTGAGCCGGGAACTGGGCTATGGCGTGAGGCGTATTAACAGGCTAATACGCCCCCCAAGGGACTTCACGGAGCGCATGCCGCATCGGCCTGCGCCTTTGCAACGGACAACGGACAGCAATGACTGACGCACTTTTCCAGATCCTCTCGATGGTGATCAGCACCGCGAACATGCTGCTGATCATCTGGTTCATCATCGGATTGCTGTTCGCCTTCAACGTGGTCAGCCCCAGCAACCAGTTCGCCTTTGCGGTGCACGATGCTTTGAGCCGGTTGTTCGAACCCGTGCTGCGCCCGATCCGCAAGGTGATGCCCGATACCGGCGCGATCGACTTTTCGCCGATGGTGTTCCTGCTGCTGCTCAACGCCATCAGCTATATCCTGCAAGGCGCGATGCGCTGATGGGAGAGGCGGCGCTGATCGACGGCAAGGGTTTTGCCGCCGCCCTGCGCGCCCGGATCGGGACGCTGGCGGGAGACTTTGCACAGGCCACCGGGCGGCGTCCGGGGCTGGCGGTGGTGCTGGTCGGCGATGATCCGGCCAGCCAGGTCTATGTCGGTGCCAAGGGCCGCGCCTGCGAGGAAGCGGGCATTGCCAGCTTTGAACACCGCCTGCCTGCCGAAACCAGCGAGGCGGAGCTGCTTACGCTGGTCGAACGGCTGAACCGCGATCCCGAGGTGGACGGTATCCTTGTCCAGATGCCTCTGCCCGGCGGGCTGGACGAACAGGCGGTGATCGCCGCGATCAGCCCGGACAAGGATGTGGACGGGTTCCACGTCATCAATGCGGGGCGGCTCAGTGTCGGGCAGACGGGGTTTGTCCCTTGCACGCCGCTGGGCTGCCTGATGCTGCTGAAAGACCGGCTGGGCGATCTGTCTGGCCTGGACGCGGTGGTGATCGGCCGGTCGAACATCGTCGGCAAGCCGATGGCGCAGCTGCTGACCGATGCCAACGCCACCGTCACCGTGGCGCACAGCCGGACGAGGAACCTCGCCGATGTGGTGCGCCGCGCCGATATTGTGGTTGCCGCGGTGGGCCGCCCGGAAATGGTGCGGGCTGACTGGATCAAGCCGGGCGCGACCGTGATCGACGTCGGCATCAATCGCCTGCCCCCTGCCGAGGGCAAGGAGAAGGGCCGGTTGGTCGGCGATGTCGCCTTTGCCGAGGCCAGCGCGGTCGCAGGTGCGATCACGCCGGTGCCGGGCGGGGTCGGGCCGATGACTATTGCGGTGCTGCTGCGAAACACGCTTGTCGCCGCGCACAGCCACGCAGGGCTGGAGCCGCCCGAAGGCTTGTAATCCGAACGGAGAGTACGATGCGGCTGACCGCCTTTGCTGTGATTCTCGCCATTCCGCTGATGCTCACCGCCTGCGCCGGCGGCGGCGGTCCGCCCAAGCCGAACAAGCGGCAGGTGGCGCAAATCAACCGGATGCTGACCACGGCGCCCGGAGCCGCGCAGCCGAGCACGATCGTCGCGGCCGAACTGGCCTTTTCGCGCGCCGCGCGCGAACGCGGGCAGTGGACGGCGTTTCGCCAGTTTGCCGCCCCCGGCGCGCTGCTGCACGGCAAGAACGGGCCGTTCCCGATCGAACCCTGGCTCGCCACCCAGACCGATCCCCCCGAGGCCGTGCAATGGGCACCGCGCACCGTGGTGCTGAGCTGTGACGGCGCGCTTGCCGTCAGCCAGGGCCGGTTCCGCGACCCGCAAGGCAAGGTCGGCAATTTCGTCACCGTTTGGGAACGGCAGGCGGACAATTCCTATCGCTATGTCTTCGATGTCGGCGGCGATGACGTCCCCCAGCCCGCACCGCGCCCCCGGACCGAGGAAGGCGATATCGTCGTGACCGAGATCGACGCGGTGCAGGGGCTTGTCGCCACCTGCCCGCGCGGGGATGCTGGCATCCCCCCGCCGCCCGCGATCCCGCTGGGTGAGGATGGCAAGACCGATGCGAAGCTGTCACGCGATGGCACCTTGCGCTGGCGGTGGGAACACCGCGCCGATGGCACCCGGTATGTCGCGGCGGAATATTTCTATCAGGGCCGCTGGCTGACCGCGATCGAACAAAGCCTTGTGCCGACCGGCGATTGATGTGAGGGGGCGCCAGTCCCCCTCTGAAGCGAACCGATGGTGCTGACCGAACTCTTCCTTTCCGCCTTCATCACCCTGTTCGTGGTGATCGACCCGCCCGGATGCGCGCCGATCTATGCCGGGCTGACCAAGGGCGCGACCCCCCAGCAGGCGCGCAGCATGGCGCTGCGGGCGACGTGGATTGCGGCGATCATCCTGCTGATCTTCGCGCTTTTCGGCCAGCAATTGCTGGGCGCGCTGCATATCGAGCTCGACAGTTTCCGGATCGCGGGCGGGCTGATGCTGTTCTTCATCGCCTTCGACATGGTCTTCGAAAAGCGCACCCAGCGGCGTGAGGAACGCGCCGAAAAGATCGCCGCCACCCCGGAAATCGAGGATGTCTCCGTCTTCCCGATGGCGATGCCGATGCTGGCCGGGCCGGGCGCGATTGCTGCGGTGATGCTGCTGATGAACGAGGCCGAAGGCTGGCCCGAAATGTTCGAGGTGCTTGGCGCGCTGGCCGCAGTGCTGGCAATCACGGCGGCGGCGCTGGTTGCGGCCGGGCCGCTGATCCGCCTGCTGGGCGACAAGGTCGAAGCGGTCATCACCCGGTTGCTCGGCGTGTTGCTGGCCGCGCTGGCGGCGCAATATGTGATAGACGGCCTGAAGGGCAGCTTCGGTATATAGATTGCGCGACAAAGCCGCAGTAAGACCGCCCCGCGCATGGCCGCGGCTGTTACAGAGATAGGGATTTTCGATGTTCAAGCATTTTGGCGGTTCGCTGCTGTTCACGGCCGCAGGGCTCGTGCTTGGCGCCTGGTATGGCTGGGAGCTTCACGGCACGATCGACGGGATGCTGGGCATCGTGTGGATCTGCGCAGTGCTGGCGGTGCTGGAAATCTCGCTGTCGTTCGATAACGCTGCGGTCAATGCTTCGGTGCTGAAGGACATGGACCCGGTCTGGCAGCAGCGCTTCCTGACATGGGGGATCGCGATTGCCGTGTTCGGGATGCGGATCGTGTTCCCGCTGGTGATCGTGATGGTCGCAGCCCAGCTTGGGCCTGTGGAAGCGGTCAATCTCGCGCTTAATCAGCCGACCGAATATCAGCGCATCGTCAGCGACGCGCATATCGGTCTGATGGGCTTTGGCGGCGCCTTTCTGGGGATGGTCGGCCTCAAGTACTTCTTCGATTCCGAAAAGGAGATCGACTGGATCGAGGCGATCGAGCGTCCGCTGTCCAAGGTCGCCGATATCGAGGCCATTGCCATCGGACTGGTGCTGGCAGGCACCTGGGCGACGTCCACCATGCTGACAGATGATGATGCGCTGACCTTCGTTACAGCCGCGATTGCCGGGCTTCTGGTCTATCTCGCGGTCGAGATCGTCAACCACCTGCTCGAACCGCCCACGCCCACCACCGGCGATGTCGCCAAGGCCGGGTTCGGTGCGTTTCTCTATCTTGAAGTGCTGGATGCCAGCTTCTCGTTCGACGGGGTGATCGGGGCCTTTGCGCTGACCAACAACCTGATCATCATCGCCATCGGCCTTGGCATCGGGGCGATGTTTGTGCGTTCGATGACGATCTTCCTCGTCAAGAAGGGGACGATGTCGGAATACCGCTATCTCGAACATGGCGCGTTCTATGCGATCATGGCGCTGGCGGTGATCATGTACATCAACACCTTCGCGCACATCCCCGAGGTGATTACGGGGCTGATCGGTGCGGTGCTGATCGGGCTCGCCTTCTGGTCATCGGTGCGCTGGAACAAGGCCAATCCGGCCCCGGAGGATGCGCTGATCTGACGGCGGGCCTTAGGCCCAGTCGCCCAGCAGCGGGGTGAACTCATCCACCCGGATCAGCTGCCACACCCCTCCCGTGAGGTAGGGGTCGTCGGCCAGAATGGCGCGGGCGGCGGCTTCGTCTGCGGCCTTCACGATCAGCAGGGATCCGATGATCAGACCATCGGCGCGTTTCAGCGGGCCGACGATCACGAAATGATCGGCGTTGGCGTGGACGAATTCCAGATGCGCCGGGCGATGGATTGCGCGCAAGCGTCCGCCGTCTTCGCCGTCGCGGCAGTGGAAGCAGAACATGCGCATCGGTGTGGCCCCCTTGGTTCATGCGCAGGCTAACGGTGCGCCGCCTTGGGCACAAGCGCAGGCTGTTGCAAACACCGCGCTTGAAGCGCAGCCTTGGCCGGTTCAGAGGGCCGGGCATTCCCCCGCGAATCGTTTCAGGTGAAACCAGATGGCCGACTTTTCCGCCCCCCCGTCAATTGACCGCGCCGATCTACGCCGCGCCTATCGGCAGGACGAGGAAGCCTGCATTGCCGAGCGGCTGGAACAGGCCGCCCCCGCGGCGCGCGTGCATGGCGCAGCAGCGGCGCTGGCCGTCGATCTGATCGAAGGCGCACGGGGCAAGAAGGCCAGCGGGATCGACGCGTTCCTGCAGCAATACGGCCTCGATACCGAAGAGGGCATCGCGCTGATGTGCCTGGCCGAAGCCTTGCTGCGCGTGCCCGATGCCGCCACCGCCGATGCGCTGATCCGGGACAAGATTGGCAGCATCGAATGGGGCGAGCATCTGGGCGAAAGCTCCTCCACCTTCGTCAACGCGGCGACATTCTCGCTGATGCTGACCGGCGAAGTGCTTGATCCGCCAGACGCCCGCCAGCGTGGGATGGGCTCTGTGCTGAAGCGGGCGATGAACCGGCTGGGCGAACCGGTGATCCGCACGGCCACCGGGCAGGCGATGAAGATCCTTGGCGGGCAGTTCGTCTTCGGCCGCACCATTGATGAAGCGCTCAAGCGCGCCGCGCCCGAACGCGCGCGCGGGATCACCCACAGCTTCGACATGCTGGGCGAAGCGGCGATGACCTTCGATGATGCGGAGAAATACCGCCTCAGCTACGAAGCCGCGCTCACCCGGCTGGCGCGTGAGGCAGGCGCTGGCGTGGCCGGTTCGCCGGGCATTTCGGTTAAGCTGTCGGCGCTCCATCCCAAATACACGTTTTTCCACGCGGACGAGGCCAGGGCGGCGATGGTGCCGATGATCCGCGACCTTGCGGTGAAGGCGCGCGATGCCGACATCCACTTCACCATTGATGCGGAAGAAGCCGAACGGCTGGAACTCAGCCTCGATATCATCGAAGCGCTGGTCGCCGATGACGACCTGTTCCGCCGCCCGGATGGCAGCCGCTGGGAGGGCTTTGGCGTTGCCATTCAGGCCTACCAGAAGCGCGGTGTCGCCGTGTGCGACTGGGCGGGGAAGCTCGCTCGGCGGCACGGGCGCAAGCTGTTCGTGCGGCTGGTCAAGGGCGCTTACTGGGACAGCGAAGTGAAGCTGGCGCAGGTCGGCGGATACAGCGATTATCCGGTGTTCACACGCAAGGTGGCGACCGACGTCAGCTACCTTGCCTGCGCGGCACGCCTGTTCGAACACGCCGATGTGCTGCGCCCGGCCTTTGCCACGCACAATGCCTATACGATCGCGGCGATCAAGGAGCTGGCCAAGGCCTCAAGCAGCGAAGCGGTAGGCCAACAAAAACCCTTCGAATTCCAGCGCCTCCACGGCATGGGCGAGGAAGTCTACGACGCGCTCCACGCGCTCGAAGGCAACCAGCGCACGCCCGTGCGGATCTATGCTCCGGTGGGCGGGCACAAGGAACTGCTCGCCTATCTGGTGCGCCGCCTGCTGGAGAACGGGGCCAACACAAGCTTTGTGAACCGCATGGGCGATGCCGATATTCCCGCAGAAGAACTTGTCGGCGATCCGGTGGCGGAACTCGCCGCGCTTTCGCCGAAGCGCAATCCGGCAATCCCCTTGCCCAAGGACATTTTCGGCCAACGCCTCAACAGCGCCGGGATCGACTTGTCTGACCCCACGGTGCGCGAACCGCTGATGGCGCGGTTGCAGGCGCTCGACAGCGTCCACTGGCGGGCCGAGCCGACCTTCGCGCACGCGGCGGCGGGTGAGGTCGCGCCGATCACTGCGCCGCATGATCTGTCGCACATCGTCGGCACCCGCCGCGATGCCACGGCGGAAGAAGTCGAGGCCGCCTTCACCCGCGCCGCCGCGATCCAGCCTGGCTGGGATGCGCTGGGGGGCGAAGCGCGTGCGCTGCTGCTGGAAGAAGCCGCCGACCTGTTCGAAGCCCACACCGCAGAATTCATCAGCCTGTGCCAGCGCGAAGCGGGCAAGACGCTGCTCGATAGCGTGCTCGAACTGCGCGAGGCGGTCGACTTCCTGCGATATTACGCCGCCGAGGCCCGCCGCCAATTCAGCGCGCCGACGATCCTGCCGGGGCCGACGGGGGAGGAAAACACCCTTACCCTCCACGGGCGCGGAGTGTTTGCGACGATCAGCCCCTGGAACTTCCCGCTGGCGATCTTCATCGGCATGGCCTCTGCCGCGCTTGCCGCTGGTAACAGCGTCATCGCCAAGCCCGCCGAACAGACCCCGCTGATCGCCGCGCTTGCGGTCAAGCTGTGCCACGAAGCCGGCATCCCGCCCGAGGCGTTGCAACTGCTCCCGGGCGCTGCGCCAGTCGGTCAGATGATCACCGCCGACCCGCGGCTGGCAGGCGTTGCCTTCACCGGATCGACCGACACCGCCCGCGCCATCAACCGCGCGCTGGCAAACCGCGAAGGGCCGATTGCCACGCTGATCGCCGAGACCGGCGGGCAGAACGCGATGATCGTGGATTCGTCCGCTCTGCCCGAACAGGTGGTGCGCGATGTGCTGGGCAGCGCTTTCCAGAGCGCAGGCCAGCGCTGTTCGGCGCTGCGGGTGCTCTACCTGCAAGACGACATCGCCGACAGCGTGCTCGACATGATCCGCGGCGGGTTCGCAGCGCTCAACATCGGCCACCCTGCCAACCTTGCCACCGATGTCGGGCCGGTGATCGATCAGGACGCGCAGGTTGCGCTGGAACGCCATGTGGCGCGCAGCGAGGCGAGCGGGCGCAGCGTCACCCGCCTGCCGCTGCCGCCCGAGGCCGCCAAGGGCTGCTTCGTTGCGCCGACGATCATCGAAATCGGCTCGATCCGCGATCTGAGCCGCGAACATTTCGGCCCGGTGCTGCACGTGGTGCGGTTCAAGTCGGGCGAGCTGGCGCAGGTGGTGGAGGACATCAACGCGACCGGATTCGGCCTCACGCTCGGCCTGCACAGCCGCATCGCCGAGACGCGGCGGTTCGTGCAATCGCGGGCACGGGTCGGCAATTTCTACGTCAACCGCAACCAGATCGGCGCGGTGGTGGAAAGCCAGCCCTTTGGCGGGGAAGGCCTGTCGGGCACCGGTCCCAAGGCCGGCGGCCCGCACTACCTCGCCCGCTTCGCGACCGAGCGGGTGATGACCATCGACACCACGGCGGCTGGGGGGAACGCGACCCTGCTGGCGGCGGGATGATGGCGCAGCGGATCAAACTCGCCAGCTACAACATCCACAAGGGCGTGGGCACCGACCGCAAGCGTGACCCTGCGCGCATCCTCAAGGTGCTGGCCGAGGTGGATGCCGATATCGTCTGCCTGCAGGAAGCCGACCTCAGGTTCGGCACCCGCGCTTCTGTCCTGCCAAGGTTCCTGATCGAGAGCCACACCGACTACGTCCCCGTGCCGCTGGATGTGCAGCACGATTCGATGGGGTGGCACGGCAACGCGATCCTTGTGCGCAGCGGCATCACCGTGGAGAGCCACGACATCATCCACATCCCCTGCTTGGAACCGCGCGGGGTGGTGACGGCGACTGTGGACATCGGCGGGGTGAGCCTCAGCGTGTTCGGGATGCACCTCGATCTGTCAGGCCTGTGGCGCGTCCGTCAGGCCCGGGCCATCGCCGCGCTGGGCGATGCGGCGCGGGCCGAACGGCCCACCGTGCTGATGGGCGACATCAACGAATGGCGCGCCAATGCGGGGTGTTTCCGCGAGTTCGGCCGGCACTTCACCGTGCTCGACCCCGGCCCCAGCTTTCACAGCCAGCGGCCTATCGGCAGGCTCGACCGGATCATGCATTGCGACCGTCTGCGTGTGGAAGCCTGCGGCGTCCACCGCAGCGCGCTGGCGGCGACCGCGTCCGATCACCTGCCGGTGTGGGCGGAATTTGCGGTGGGGTAGGGGCGCGACCGGCGGAATGGCCGCGATCGGGTGGTTTTCTGACGTTTCAAAAGGTTGCCGATAGCGTAAGGTCTCTGAATGAGGAAAATCGTTGCGCTGCTGATTGCCTGCCTCGGTCTTTCGGGTTGTGTTCCGACACCTGCAGATCAGGAAGCATTGCGGTATGTTGCAGCAGTCGAAATCCCTGTCGAAGACAGCGAGGACAAGGCTGCACTCGCCAAGCTTTTGAGCTCTCTGGCGCGTCGTCACCAAGGCCTTCATGTCGATGAT
This sequence comes from Porphyrobacter sp. IPPAS B-1204, assembly GCA_003724185.1. GTDB lineage: Bacteria > Pseudomonadota > Alphaproteobacteria > Sphingomonadales > Sphingomonadaceae > Erythrobacter. The sequence goes on along the minus strand of RHGM01000003.1, from coordinate 1,014,332 downwards.
CATAGCGGTCGAACTGCCGACTATCCCGAGGACACTGACGCGCTTGGGCCGGATCAACGCCTGATACCGACCATTACGATTTGGCGAGGGGATGATGATGATCAACTGGTCGGCAGCGTGAGCGATCTGACAAATCGTGGAAGGGTTTGGGCGACCTTCAATAAGGGCCCAAAACCTGAATTGGAGACACCTTTTCGAGAGGCGGCGATAGATCTGATCATGAAGCGCTGGCCTGACGCAAATGCTCTTCCAATTCTGCCTGGCGGGAGCCTCCCGCTGCCAGGCGATCTGGTCATGACCGATCAAGGCTACCGGATCGACCGGTCGAGAGCGGAAGCTTACGACCTTTCGCCCGGTTCCGATTTGCTGACGAACTGATCGTCGCAATGTCCGCTTCGGGGTCGTTTCCCGAACGACAGCTTTTCTCCGCAATCCGGCGAAAGCGGACGCCGCCCGCTACCCGAACAGCCGCGCTGCCACCGCGTCCAGCTTCGCCATCAGTTCCGGGTCATGCTCGTCCGGTGCGGTGATCACCGCATCGTCCAATGCGAAGTCGATCGGCGAAGGTTCGCGGGTTTCCGGAAGGCCGGTGATGAAGTTCTGCACCATTGCGCGGGCCAGTGCGCCGTTGGCCTGCATCTGGCCGACCACCTGCGCCACGTCCACCGCCTCGCCATCGCGCCAGCAGTCATAGTCGGTGATCATGCCGACCAGCGCGTAGGGCAGCTCCGCCTCGCGGGCCAGTTTCGCTTCGGGCATGGCGGTCATGCCGATCACGTCGGCGCCCCATTGGCGGTACATCCGGCTTTCGGCGCGGGTCGAGAATTGCGGGCCTTCCATCGCCAGATAAGTGGCCCCGACCGCGACCTTGCCACCGGCATCACTGATTGCGTGCGCGGCCATCTCCGACAGGCGCGGGCAGACCGGATCGGCCATTGAGACATGGGTGACAAAGCCGCTGGTGTAGAAGGTGCTGGGCCGGTGGACGGTGCGATCGATGAACTGTTCGACCACGGCAAAACGCCCCGGCTCCAGCTCTTCACGCAAGCTTCCCACCGCGCTGATCGCGAGGATATCGGTGCAGCCGGCGCGCTTTAGCGCATCGATATTGGCGCGCGAGTTCAGCTCTGTCGGCGTGATCGGGTGACCGCGGCCGTGGCGCGGCAGAAAGCGCACCTTCACGCCCCCGAGCGTCCCGCACAGGATTTCGTCCGAGGGATCGCCCCAAGGGGTTTCGATGGCGATCCACTGCGCGTCCTCGATGCCGTCGATGGCATAGAGGCCTGATCCGCCGATGATCCCGATGCACCATTCGCTGGCCATGCGCGCCGCTGTCCTCCCTTCTCGCCTGAGGCCTTAGGTCAGGTCGAAGCGGGTCGGCAAGGCCTTGCGGATCATTGTATCCGCAGCCGCGTAAGGCCCGGCGATGGCGGGCAGGGCCTGCATCGCGGTGAAATGCGCCGAAAGAGCGGGCCAGCGCTCCAGCGGCGTCTCTGCCACCAGCGACACCTGCATCAGCACGGTCGCCACGGTGATGTCGGCAATCGACAGCGCGTCACCAGCGAAGAACTCCCGTCCGGCGAGCCTTGCTTCAAGCACATCGAACAGCGGCGGCAGCTGGTTCGCCCAGGCGTCACGCGCCTTGTCGAGATCAGGCTCTTGCCCCTTGCTCACGGCAAAGAATATCGGGCGGAAGATGCCCAGCCCGCCGGCCATTGCCAACGCGGTGTCGGCATATTCCTCGATGAACAAGGCCTCGCCCAGCGCCATCGGGCTTTCCGGGTAAAGCGCAGGGGCAGGGTGCTTTTTTTCGATGAAGGCGCAGATTGCGGAACTGTCAGCGATGGTGCCCGCCACGCCTTCTTCCGCCACCCTGCGGTCACGCAGCACCGGAATGCGCTTCATCGGCGAGATGTCGCGGAACCACTGCGGCGGATCGAACACGTTTACCGGCTCGACCTCGTAATCCACGCCCTTGGTGATGCACACCCCTGCCACCTTGCGCACAAAGGGCGAGACAGGGCTGCCGTAAATCACCAGATCGGGGCGGGAATCACTCATGCGGCCTCTCCTCCAAAGCTCTCTCGCGGTCTCCATAAGGGCATGGGCCAATAGCGCAATCGTCAGTGGTCCGGCCACGCCGCACCCGATACACCTGCCGCCACAGCAGCGATTGCGTTTTCGGATGCAACGCGCCAACCTGTGCGGGAGAGAGACGACTCCCCCATTCGTTAGAGAGGACAAATCATGGTCACCCAGTACAAGAATCTTATCGGCGGCGAGATGATCGCGACCGACCGCTGGCTCGATGTCGTGAACCCGGCGACCGAACAGGTCATCGGCCAGGTGCCTGCTTGCGGCAAGGCCGAGCTTGACCGCGCCGTTGCCGCTGCACGCACCGCGTTCAAGACGTGGAAGAACACCCCCATCGAAGAACGCCGCGCCGCGATCATGGCGATTTCCGGCGCGATCAAGGCCAATGCCGAGGAACTCTATCGCCTGCTGACCAGCGAACAGGGCAAGCCGCACGATCAGGCCAAGGGCGAAATCTACGGAGCAGCCGGCATGAGCGCGGCGCAGTCCACCCTCAGCCTCGATGACGAGATCAACGAGGACAGCGACACGCGCCTGTCGCGCACCCGCCGCGTGCCTGTGGGCGTGGTCGGCGGCATCGTGCCGTGGAACTTCCCGGTGATGATGGCGATCCAGAAGATCGTCCCCGCCATGCTTTCGGGTTGCACCATCGTATTGAAGCCCTCGCCCTTCACCCCGCTCACCACGCTGCGCATCGCAGAGTTGATCGCGGGCGTGGTTCCCCCGGGCGTGGTCAACATCATCACCGGTGAGGATGACCTTGGCCCGATGATCACCAGCCACCCCGATATCGACAAGATCACCTTCACCGGATCGACCGCGACCGGCAAGAAGATCATGGAAGGCGCATCGGCTGACCTCAAGCGCATCACGCTGGAACTGGGCGGCAATGATGCCTCGATCGTGCTGCCCGATGCGGACCCCAAGAAGGTCGCCGAACAGCTGTTCTGGTCGAGCTTCTCCAACGCCGGGCAGATCTGCGTCGCGGCCAAGCGCGTCTACATCCACGAGGATATCTATGACGAATTGAGCGCCGCGATCGTCGAATATGCCAAGACCGTCACCGTGGGAGACGGCGCGCAGCAGGGCACCGGCGTCGGCCCGATCCAGAACAAGAAGCAGTACGAGCGCGTGCTCGAACTGATCGAGGACGCCAAGGACAATGGCTACAAGTTCCTGCTCGGCGGCAATGTCGATCCGAGCGGCACCGGCTACTTCGTCCCGCTGACCATCATCGACAATCCGCCCGAAGATGCGCGGATCGTGGCCGAGGAACAGTTCGGCCCGGTGATGCCGCTGATGAAGTTCTCGACCGAGGAAGAGGTCATCGCCCGTGCCAACGCCAGCGAATATGGCCTTGCGGGTGCGGTGTGGACCGGCAACCCGGAAAAGGGTGTCGAAATCGCCGAGCAGCTCGAAACCGGCACGGTGTGGGTCAATGAATACCTCCACCTGTCCCCGTTTGCACCGTTTGGCGGGCACAAGCAGTCGGGCTTTGGCGCCGAATATGGCAAGGAAGGCCTCAAGGAGTTCACCTATGCGCAGGTGATCACCGTCAAGAAGGACAACGTTCCGGCTTGATAATCATGCGGTTGGCGAGCATCGTGCGGCCAGAGGGAGGGATGATTATGCGCAATTCGATCAAGCTTTTGGCCGTGCTTTCGCCGATGCTCGCCGCTGCCGGACTTGCGGGTGCAACACTGCTTGCACCCGCCGCTCCGGCCCATTCACAAAGCCTGGGCGACATCATGGGGGCGGGCAAGAAGATCGTGCAGGCTGCCACCGTCTCGGACGAGCAGATCGTTGCCTATTTCGGGCAGATGTCGGACGAGATGGACCGCCAGAACCCTCTCGCCCCGGCCAAGAACCCCTATGCGGTGCGGCTGGCCAAGCTGACGCAGGGGCTGGACAGCTATGACGGGCTCAACCTCGATATCAAAGCCTATCTGGTCAATGAGGTGAACGCCTTTGCGATGGGCGATGGCACGGTGCGGGTCTATTCCGGGCTGATGGACAAAATGAATGACGATGAGGTGCGCTGCGTGATCGGCCACGAAATCGGTCATGTGAAGCTGGAGCACGGGCACAAGCGGCTGCGCCGCGCGCTCCAGCAGGATGCTGCGCTCAGCGTTGCCGGAACCGCCAGCGGCGGCGTGCGGCAGCTTGCGAATTCCGAACTGGGCGGGCTGGTGCAGAACGTGATGTATGCGCAGCATTCGCAGGCGGCCGAAACGCAGTCCGATGACTACGCGCTGCAGTTCATGGCGGCGCGGGGCTACAACCGTGAAGCCTGCGCCACCGCGATGGACAAGCTGGCGGCGCTGGGCGGGGGCGGCGGGATTGCCCTGCTGCAAACCCACCCCAACCCCGCCGCACGCGCCAAGCGGATGCGCAAGCAGATCAAGTGATCGATCCGGACAGGTTGCAGGCAGGGCTGGCGAGGGTCTCCGACCGCGCCGGCCTTGGCGTGTTGTCGGGCGATCCCCAGCGGCTCACCGGCGGGGCGGTGATGGAAAGCTGGCGCTTTGTGTGCGGGGATGCCGGTTTCGTCCTGCGCCGCGCACCCAGCCTCGCCTTCATGGAGGGGCGACCTTATGGGCACGCGACCGAGGCTGCGCTGATCGAAGCGGCCCGCGCCAAGGGCGTGACCGCGCCGGAGGTGGTCGCTGTTCTGGAAGAGGCGGACGGGCTTGGCTCAGGCTTCGTGATGCGCGCCCTGCCGGGGACGGCTGATCCCAAGGTCATTCTGGCGTGCGACGATCCGGCGGGGTTGCTGCGGCAGGCCGCCCGCGATCTGGCGCGCATCCATCGCTTGCGGCAGGGCGATGTGCCCGAGGGCGTGCCGGTGATGGACTACCGCACCGCGATTGCCGACCTCAAGGCGCAGTTCATGGAAGCGGGCGGTGACCGTCCGATCATTGCGCTGGGGCTGAAGTGGCTGGAGGACAATTGCCCGCCAGAGGTCGAGCCCGTCCTCAACCACGGCGATTACCGCATGGGCAATCTGCTGGTGGAGGGATCGACCCTGACCGGCGTGCTCGACTGGGAAATCGCCCATTTCGGTGACCCCCACGAGGACTTGGCCTTCGGCTGCATGGCCGTATGGCGCTTCGCCCGCTACGACCGGCCTGCGCTGGGGCTGGGGAGCATCGCGGATTACATCGCCGCCTATGAGGCCGAGGCGGGGGTGCGCCTCGACCCTGCGCGCTTCCGCTTCTGGACGATTTATCGGACGGTGTGGTGGGCGCTCGGCTGCCTCAAGATGGCGGCGCAATGGCGCTCGGGCGCGGACCGGATGCTCGAACGCGTGGTGATCTCGCGCCGGACGAGCGAGCAGGAATTGGACCTGCTGTTGCTGCTGGAGGAGGATGCACCAAAGGCGGAGCGGGATCGAGAAGTCATTGATCACGCGCCCTATCTCCGCAAAAATGGCGAAGCGGAGCTATCCGAGTTGGCTTTGGCTGTTTCCGAGTGGCTTGCTTCGGTGAAAGATCAATTCAGCGGACATGATCGGTTTCAATACGCGGTCGCCAGAAACGCGCTGGGTATCATCATGCGCGAAGATGAGCATATCCCCCTGCGGCCAGACAGAGAGCAAATCCCGGCAATTCTTGCGGGTCGGCTCAATCTCCATCGGCGCGAATTTCTCCAGGAACTGCGCGAGGACGTGCTCAGAAAGGTGACTGTGGACTCGCCCAAATACCCCGCGCTGGCGCATGCGCGCACAAAATGGACTGGAGAGGAATAACCCATGGACTTCGCCATCCCCGCTGACCTTCAGGCCTATCTCGACGAGCTCGACGCCTTCATCGCCGCCGAGATCAAGCCGCTGGAGCAACAGGACGACAACATCCGCTTCTTCGACCACCGCCGCGAATATGCGCGCACGGACTTCGAGGCGGGCGGCCTGCCCCGGCACGAGTGGGAGGAACTGCTCAAGGAAGCCACCCGCCGCGCCGACAAGGCAGGCCATTGGCGCTTCTCCACCCCCAAGCGTTACGGCGGCAAGGACGGCAGCAACCTCTGGATGGCGGTGATCCGCGAGCATTTTGCGCGCCAAGGCTTGGGGCTCCACAACGACTTACAGAACGAACACTCCATCGTCGGCAACTTCCCCTTCGTCGCCATGTTCGACCAGTGGGGCACCGAGGAGCAGAAGCAGGAGTTCATCCTCGGCGGGTTCGAGCGCACCCGGCGCGTCGCCTTTGGCCTCACCGAACCCGACCACGGATCGGACGCCACCCACATGGAAACCGTCGCGGTGCGCGAGACCCGCGACGGGGTGGACGGCTGGCGGATCGATGGCGCAAAGATGTGGATCACCGGCATGCACGTCGCCACCCACTGCGCGATGTTCGCGCGCACGGGCGGAAGCGCGGGGGAGGCGAGCGGGATCACCTGTTTCCTCGTCCCCAACCCCACCGAAGGCCTCAAAATCGAGGAGTGGATGTGGACCTTCAACATGCCCACCGACCACCCGCGCCTCAGCGTCACCAACGTCTGGGTGCCCGATAGCGCAATCCTCGGCGTCGAGGGGCGCGGCCTCGCGCTGGCGCAAAGCTTCGTCCACCAGAACCGCATCCGGCAGGCGGCGAGCAGCTGCGGCGCGGCGCTCTATTGCATCGATGAAAGCGTGAAATACGCGCGGGAACGCAAGCCCTTCGGCGAGGAGCTGGCCCGCAACCAGGCCATCCAGTTCCCGCTGGTGGAGCTGGCGACGCAGGCGGAAATGCTGCGGTTGCTGATCTTCAAGACCGCGTGGGAGATGGACAACATGCCCCACGAACAGATCGAACGCACGATCTCGGACAAGGTCTCGATGTGCAATTACTGGGCGAACCGGCTGGTCTGCGAAGCGGCGGACCGGGCGATGCAGGTCCACGGCGGCATCGGCTATTCGCGCCACAAGCCGTTCGAACACATCTACCGCCACCACCGCCGGTATCGGATCACCGAGGGCAGCGAGGAGATCCAGATGCGCAAGGTGGGGGCCTACCTGTTCGGCTATCTCGGGCCGAAGCGGGGAATGTACGGGTGAGCCAGGCCCGCAGCTGGGCGGTCATCGCACTGATCGCGCTTGCGATTGGCGGGGCGGTGTGGGCGGCCAAGCCCACTGACCAGACGAGGGAATTTTCCGGCGTCTGGCTTCTGGAGTTCGAGGGATCGCAATTCTTCGAAGGCGCGACATTGGCGACGGTGCGTGACTTCGATCCGGCCGATGCAGGCTGGCTCGAAGAGGGTGATGCGATCGACGTTGAAAAGCTGTTTGCCCGCGATGGCGGGTATGCCGATTGCTACAAGGTCCGGGCCTTCGCGCTGCGCTTCAAGGGCCAGCGCCATTTCGGCGTGTCAGGGCATTTGGGCGGGTGGAACTCCCGCTACGAGGTCGCCGAGCTTATTGAGATGACGCCGCTTTCATGGCCGGAATGCGAATCGCCCTTCGATTGGAAGCCCGAAGACTAACCCCGCCCCCCGTCTCTTTGGCGCCACCACCCCGCCAGCAGGCTGCCGATCACCACGTGCCACACCGCCGAAATCGCGGCAGGCACCGGGGCGAGCGCGGCTTGCGTGATGTCGGCGAATTGCGCGGCAAACGCAGGCGTCTTGGCGAGGCCTGAGCCAAGGCCGGAGTTCTGCATCCCCACCTCGATAGAGATCGTCCGCGCCTCCACCTCGCCCAGCTTCAAAAGCCGCGCCAAAGCGTAACCCAGCCCGAAACCGCAGGCGTGGAGCAGGAAGGTGGCCAGCAGCAGCACGCCCGCGTGCTGCGCGATCTGCGTCTTGGCCCCGCCGACGATCCCGCCGACGATCAAAATCACCAGCACAATCGCGACCAGCGGCAGCACGGCGTTCACCCGTTCGGCCGCGCGCGGGAACAGGGTGTTGAGCAGCGTTCCCAGCACCACCGGCAGCAGCACGATGCTCACCATGTTGGCCAGCAGGTTCCAGCGGTCGATCTCGACATAGGCCCCCGCCAGCCACCCCGTCAGCAGCGGGGTCAGCACCACGGCGGCCAGCGTCGATGCCATCGTCATCGCCACCGACAGCGCCACGTTCCCCCGCGCGATATAGGCGACGATGTTCGATGCCGTGCCCCCCGGACAGCAGGCCACAAGGATCAGGCCCACCGCCAGCCCCGGCTCCAGCGCCAACCCCCGCGCGATGGCAAATCCCGCCAGCGGCATCACCGCAAACTGCAGCGCTACGCCTGCCATCAGCGCGCGCGGGGCGGCGGCAAGTCCGCGGTAATCGTCGAGCCGCAGAGTCAGCCCCATCGCCAGCATGATGGTTCCGAGCGCAATGCTCAGCAGCGGCTGGCCCGCAATGCGGATGCTGCCGTCGGTCATCCAGGTGAAGGCAGGTGGGAACAGCCACGCGCCCGCCACGCCCGCCACGGTCAAAGCAGCAAAATTGTTGGTGATGGTGCGCAGCATCGCCTGCCCCCGAAGCCTCCCCGCGACAACTGTGCCGTAATCGACCTTTGCCGTTTCTGGCCCTAGCAATTTCCATCGGCCCCGCTAGTCTCCGTGATTGAAAACAGGGGACCTTTTGATGCGCTATCTCGCCGCCGCCTTGCTTGCCGGAACTGCCAGCGTGGTGGCCCATGCGGGTGAGACGGTGCTGTATGACACGGCGCCCGGCTGGATCGAGGTCGCCACGGTCGAACCCAAGCCCGCCAGCTCCAACGCCATCATCATGCTGCTGGACCAGCAGGCGCGGATCGAGACAGGGCGGCTGTGGACCTATATCGACACCGCTGTGGCGCTCGATTCGCCCGAGGCGCTGACCCGCTTCGGCACGCTCACGGCCAGCTGGATGCCGGACAAGGGCGATCTCATCGTCCACCGGGTCGAACTCATCCGCGGCGGTGAAGTGATCGATGTGCTGAAGGGCGGCGCGAAGTTCGAAGTGCTGCGGCGCGAAACCGGTCTGGAAAAGCGGCTGGTCGATGGCGAGCTGACCGCGACGCTGGCGGTGCAGGGCGCGAAGCTGGGCGATGTGCTGCGGCTGGCCTATTCCACCACCACCAGCGATCAGGCGATGGGCGACAATGTGCAGTGGCAGGGCGGGCTGATTGCCAAGCCCTTCCCGCTTCAGCAGGGGCGCATCGCGGTGTCCTGGCCCGAAGCGATGCCCGTTAGCCGCCTCCGCCTTGGCAAGGCGGCAGTGGCGGAACCCGCGGCAAAGGACGGGTTCCTGACCTGGTCGGCCGATCTGCCGGTGGCCGAGGCTGACCCCATGCCCGAAGACGCGCCCTCGCGCTTCCGGATCGGCGAGCTTTTGCAGGTGTCGACCTATGCCGATTGGCCGGCGGTTTCGCGCAATCATGCCGAGCATTACGGCACCGCAGGCAAGGTGACGCCCGGCGGCGATCTGGCGGGGCGCATCGCCGGGATTGCCAAGGCGAGCACTGACCCCCTGACGCGCGCCGCGCTGGCGCTCAGGCTGGTGCAGGACGATGTCAGTTACCTGATGAACGGCATGGCGGGGGGCAATTACATCCCGCAATCGCCCGAAGAAACGTGGGAAAAGCGCTTCGGCGATTGCAAGGCCAAGACCCTGCTGCTGCTGACCATGCTGCGCGAATTGGGGGTCGAGGCCGAGGCCGTGCTGGTGCGCAGCCAGGGCGGGGACGCGCTGCCGCTGCTGGCGCCGATGCCGGGCAATTTCGATCACGTGATCGTGCGCGCAGTGATTGATGGCAAGAACTACTGGCTCGATGGCACCACATCCGGTGTGCGCGCCGACACCATCGACGAAGTGCCGCGCTTCTTCCACGGTCTGCCGCTGCGTGACGAGGGTGCGGAGCTGATGCCGCTCGACACGCGCTTGCAGACCACCCCTGACCGTGTGGTGAAGCTGACGCTGGATCAGCGTGCTGGCCTGCGCGTGCCAGCCATATTCGACGTGACCATCGAATATCGCGGCACCGTGGGCGCAGGCTGGCGCACAATGGCCGATCAGGGCAGCGACGAAATGCGCGAAAATGCCGTCGCCACCGCCGTCACCGAGGTGATCGGCGATGCGCAGGTGGTGGACCATACGGTGCGTTACGATGCGGAATCCGGCCTTGCCGTGCTCACCGCGCGCGGCATCCAGTCGAGCGCGTGGACGCGTGATGGCACCGCCTACCGTTTTGAACCGCCCGCGCAGGCGGCGCGCAATGTCGGCTTCGATGCCGACCGCGCCCGCAGCGCGTGGCGCGCGATCCCTCTGCAACTGGGCGGCCCGGTCTATTTCACCAGCACCGCCGATGTGCTGCTGCCAGAGGATGATACCGGCGTGACCTTCGAGGGCAGCGCCGCGCCGATGTCCGCCACCATCGGCGGGGTAGAACTGTCCTCCAGCGCCAAGCTGGACGGCCGCAAGCTGACCATCGCGCAATCGATGCGCACGCTGGACGAAGAACTCGCTGCCGATGCCATTGGCGCGGCGCGGCGCGAACTCAACCGGTTTGACCGGCAATTGCCCGCGCTGCGGTCTGCAGGCGAGGTGCGCGAGCTGTGGCAATATTTCGGGAAAGACCGCGCCCGCCTGTCCGGGCTCGAAGCGCTGTTTGCCAAGGGCATCGCCGAGGCCGAGCCGGATGATCCGTGGCCGCTGATCAACCGCGCCTCGTTCCGCATCGGGATTTACGATCACCAGGGCGCGCTTGAAGATGTCGAGGCGGCGATGGCCATCGAGGATTCGCGCGATCTCTATTATGCGCGCGCCGGGCTGCGGCGCGAGCTGGGCGATCTGGACGGTGCGCTCGCCGATCTGATGGAGGTCGAGGCGCTGCAACCCGATGGTTCGACCTATAGCGAACAGATCGAAGTGCTCGCCCTGCTTGGCCGGGCTGAGGAAGGGGTTGCGCTGGCGGAGGATTTCGAAGCGCTGACCAAGGAACGCGGCGCCGGGGCTGAGGTCATGGCCACTGCTCTCGGCTGGCAGGGCGCAGCGGAGGAAGGGCTCGATCTGCTGGACGGCATGATCGCCCAGCGTCCCACCGATGGCGCGCTGCTCAACACCCTGTGCTGGCAGGCGGCGATCTGGTCGAAGATGGACGATACCCGGATGGCAACCTGCACCAAGGCGATCGAGAAAAGCGAAAACGCCGCCACCGCGCTCGACAGCCGGGCGTTGGCGCATTTCCGGCTCGGCAATCTGGCGGCGGCCAAGGCGGATATCGACGCGGCCTTGCTGGCCGAACCCTATCAGGTCGAATCCCGCCTGCTGCGCGGGATCATCCTGCGCGAAATGGGCGACAAGAGCGGCAAGGACGACATCGCGCTGGCGCTGAAGATGCGGCCTTCGCTGGCGGCGACCTACAAGGCGTTCGGGCTGAGCTTCTAGGTGTTTTTAGCCGGCCTACCGCTTCGATGCTTGAAGCCGTGTTTGCGGGCCTATCTCTTCGCTGCTTGAGGCCCTAGGACCGCTCTAGCAGTGCCCGCAGGTCTTTCAGGGCCTTGGCGCGCAGCTGGTGGACGCGCGGGACGCTGACTTCCAGTACGGCGGCGATTTCGGTGAGGTTCAATTCCTCGACGAAGAACAGTTGCAGCACCAGTTTCAGCCGGTCGGGCAGTTCGATCATCGCTTGCAGCAACCGGTCGCGATCCTCGGCGGCGCACAGCGCCTCGAAGGGATCGGGATCGTCGCTGGCGAAAGCGAGGCTGGTTTCGTCATAGGCATCGTCGATCGGGGTGAGCTTCACGCCCGATGCCTCGATGGCGAGAAGTTCGGCATCGCTGACCTCCATCGCCCGGGCGAGTTCGGCGCGGCTGGGTTCGCGGCCCAGCGATCCGCGCAGGGCGGACAATGTGCGTTCGTAGCCTGAGCGTTTGGCGCGGGCGGTGCGGCTGTCATGGGCGATGCGGCGCACTTCATCCAGCATAGCCCCGCGCACGCGGATCTTGGCATAGGCGGCGAACCCGTCCTCGGTCGGGCCGGCGTGGCGCTGCGCACATTCGGTCAGCGCGAGGATGCCGGCCTGCACCAGATCCTCGATCTCAAGCCCTTCCCTCCCGCGACCATTGATGTGCCACGCGGTGCGGCGGACGAGCGGCAGAAAGCGGCGCACGCGGTCTTCGACCTCGGCCCGGGACGGGGCGTAAGGCTGGCTTTGTGCAAAGGCGAGATGATCGTGCTTCATGCGGCGATCTCCTGCGGCGGGGAAAGCATGGGCCCCTCGTCAGCGGCACCGATCACACCGACCACGGCAATCGGCTGGGTGGCTGGCAGTTCGGCGATGGAGAGCACCAGACAGCGCGGGCTGCGGGCCTTGAGCAGCGCCGCGAGCGCACGGCGGGCGGGCGGCTGGACGATCAGGGCGATGGCGCCGCCTTGCGCATCGGCGATACGGCCCGTCTCGCGAACGATCATGCTGCCGCAATCAGGCTCGATCAGCGGCTGGCCGGTGGCAGGGTCAATCATCCCGCCGAGGATCGCGCTTTCGAGGCCCGCATCGAGGGTGACGACCTTGAGCGGCTCACCCGGCGCGGCAATGCGGGCAACAAGCCGCGCCGCCATATCAGCCCGCACGGCGTCGATCACCGCGTCGAAATCGGCGGTCTTCTGCAAGGCCAGCGCCAGCGCGGTGAACAGTGGTTGGGGGTGGGCAAGACCGATGCCATCAGCCATCAATGCGCGCAGAGTGCGGGTCAGTGCGGCGAGCGGCAGCGGATCGGGCGTCACCGCCTCGACCAGCGCGGGCGCGCGGGACTTGAGGCCATCGACCCATTCGCGCACTTCATCCGGGCCGAGCAGTTGGTGCGCTTCGGCCAGCAAGGCTTGATTGGCGTGGGTGGCGATGACCGAGGCGGGATCGACCACGAGAAAGCCTTCCGCCACGGCATGATCGCGGGCCGAAGGGGCGATCCACAAGGCGGGGCAATCGAAGCTGGGATCGCGGGTCGGCTCGCCCGTCAGTCCGTGGCCGGGGCGAACATCGCCCGCGTCGATGGCGAGCAGCTTGCCCGGGCGAACATTGCCGCGTGCGATGCTGACCCCGCCCATCAGCACGGCGTAATCCTGCGCTGCCATGTCGAGCGAATCCCGGATGCGGAACTGCGGCAGCACGAAGCCGAGATCGCGGGACAGCTGCTTGCGGATGCCGGTGATGCGGGTGATGAGCGGCGCGCCCTGTGCCGCATCGACTAGCCCGACGAGGCCGTAACCCAGCTCGATCGTGACCAGCGTGCTGTCTGCCACGTCTGCCAGCGCGATATGATCGGGGGCGACCTCGTCAGCCACCTCGACAACCGGCGAAGGGGCGGCGGCCCGGCGCTTCAATTGCCACCAGATCGCCGCGGCAATGGCGGCGCCGGGCAGAAAGAACATTTGCGGCATGGCAGGCACCAGACCCACAGCGCCAAGGATCAGCGCCACCGGCAGCCACCCGCGGGGATCGGCGAACTGGCCGCCGATCTGGCCGGACAGATCGCGGGTGTCCGATACGCGGGTGACGATGGCGGCAGCGGCGATGGAGAGCAGCAGTGACGGCACCTGCGCCACCAGCGCATCGCCGACCGCCAGCGTCACGTAAACCTCGCCCGCTTCGGCAGCGCTGAGGCCGTGGCTCACCATGCCGACGGCCAGCCCGCCGATGATGTTCACGCCCAGGATCAGCAGCGCGGCGACCGCATCGCCTTTCACGAACTTGGACGCGCCATCCATCGAGCCGTAGAAATCCGCCTCGACGCTGACCTCGCGGCGGCGTTCGCGTGCTTCGTCAGCGGTGACGAGGCCAGCGGCGATGTCCGCGTCAATCGCCATCTGCTTGCCGGGCAGGGCATCGAGCACGAAGCGGGCGGAGACTTCCGACACGCGGCCTGCGCCCTTGGTGATGACAATCATGTTGATGATCATGAGGATCGCAAACACGAACAGGCCGACCGCGAAATTGCCGCCGACGAGGAACGCGGCAAAGCTTTCGATCACCTCGCCCGCCGCCGCGCCGCCTTCATGTCCGTTGACCAGTACCACGCGGGTCGAGGCGACGTTCAATGCGAGCCGCAGCAGGGTTGCGAACAGAAGGACCGAGGGAAAGCTGGAGAAATCGAGCGGGCGCCGGGCGTTCAGCGCGACCATCAGCACCGCGATGGAAATGGCGATGTTGAGCACGAAGAAGATGTCGAGCAGCAGCGCCGGGATCGGCAGCACCATCAGCGCCAGCAGCGCAAAGATGCCAATCGGCAGGGTCAGCGCGGCAGAGGCTGTGCCGAAGCGTGCGGCGCGGGAGGGCAGGGGAGCGGCGGTCATCACAGGCCCAGCGCCTTCAGCGTGTCATAGGCGCGGCGCACCTGTCTTGGCGCGGCGGCCGGATCGGTGCCGAAGGTGGCGCCCAGCACCTGCGACATGGGCGGGCGCTGTGGCGGGCGCATGGCGGGGGCGGGCAGCGATGCCTGCGTCAGCGCGGGCGGCATGCCGGGGCCGAACACGTCCTCGTCCGCGATCAGGTAAGGCGCGGGGGTGAAGCCGCCCGCGTTGCTGAAAGCAGGGCTGAAACCGGCGCCATAATCGGCGCGGGCAAAGCGCGCTGCCTTGCCGTCACTGGCGCGGGCGAGCGCGCGGTCCATCTTGCCGCCGATCACATCCATGACCTGTGCGAGCGAGCGGGGGCTTCCGTCCGAGGCGTAGAAAATCCCGCGATTGGCGGCTGCTGGGCGGGCGAACAGGGCGGGGGCGCTCTGCGAGGGATCGGCCTGCAATTCGCTCAGGAACCGGCCCGCGCCGCCTGCGCCGAGGAAATGCGCGAGATACAGCTCGGCATGATCGGGCTGGCGGCCAAGGATCGGCATCAGATGCGTGCGGTTGTCCTCGGCCAGCGCTGCCGCCATCAGGCTGGCGATGCGCGGATCGCTGCGCAGGCCAAGGATCGCCTCGCGCTGCCCGCTGTCGGCGACATAGGCGCTGCCCGAAGCGGTCATGCCGATCTGGTCCGCCACCGCGCCAAGGCCAAAGCGGGGGCCGTGCTTCTTCATCGTATCAAGCCAGGTGCTGTCGATGAATTGGTAGAGCCCTGTCGCGCTCGATGTCGCGGCGCGGGCGTTGGGGTTCATGGCGGATTCGACCTCGGCCTGCGCGAGGAGGTAGTTGAAATCGACGTTGGTCGCCTGCGCAGCCTGGGCAATCGCGGCTTCGACCGGGGTGCCGGGCGCGGCGATCTGGCGCGCTGCGGGCAGCGTGTGGCCGTCACGAGCAGCGGCATGGGTGCGCGCGGCGTTTTCAAAACCGGCGCGGATTGTGCCGGGGGTCAGGCCCATCGATGACGACAACTGGCTCACGCGCTCTCCGCCTCGTGCTTGGCGCTGCGGGATGCGGCGCCTTCACGGGGCAATCAGCAAACGCCGTGCCAGATGGGTGCGAGCGAGGCCTAGGTATGAACCCTCAGGTGCGGGCGGGCGCGTAAGTGGCGCGGGGCAGGCGGCCCAAAGCGCGGCGTCCCCCGCCCAGCGCTTCGATCCGGGCAGCGACATTGGCGGCCAGCAGGTTGCGCACCCGGCGGTTGACGTCGTTGAGCTGGCGTGCGGTTTCCGCCAGCGTGCGGGTCTCCCCGTCGAGCGCCTGCGGGCCGATGGCAGCCAGCGCATCGCACAGCGCTTCCTTGTCATGCGCCGCGCCGATCAGGCCATCGGCATCCAGCGCGGCAAGCGCCTGCCGTTCGCGTTCGAGCACGGCAATCATTTGCCGCAGATTGGACGCGAGCGGGGCGGTCAGGGCAAGAGCTTCGGCCACGGATCAGTACCCTTCCGGCAGCGACAGGCTGACCTGCGCCGCGATCATGGCATCGACGATCTTGGTCGGCACCAGCGGGTAGGAGCCATCGCGCAGAGCGGCGCGGATCTGCGACACGCGTTCGGCATCGACCGGCGGGCTGACCGCTTCGGCAGCGCCGGTGACTTCAAGGCTGATACCGGACGCCGGACCAGCGGGGGCAGCGGGCGATGCAGCAGGGCGGGCGCGCGCTTCGATCTGCGCGCGGTCGCTGGCCGACAGCGCACGGGCGGCGCTGACGCCCGGCAATTTGCTCAGTTCGAAAGAGGGCATGGGCAATGTCCTTCGGTGGTGTTCCTGACAGCGAGAACGGCACCCGGCGGCAGGGTTTAAGGGGGCGTTAAAGGGGTTTTTCAGCTGGCCGGGATCACGGCGAGGCCGGGGCGTTCGATGCGGGCGCGCAGCGCCTCGCCCTTGCGGGCGGTGCGCACCTCGATCCAGTCACCGATCGCGCCGGCCTGCATCGCTTCGCCCGGTTGCTGGACGCTGAAACCGCGCCCGCGCACCATCACCGTGATGGCATCGCCGCGCTTGACCGCCGGCGCAGCAGGGGCGCCGGTTGCACCGGCCCCTGCGGCGGGGCTGATCGCAACGAAGATGCGCCAGCTGGTCGGCCCCGGACATTCGACCTGCACCGCCGTGCGGGCCGCGGTGTGCCAGCTGACGGCAAGCGATCCGCCGCAGGCAGCCAGTTGCAGCCGGCGATCAGTTGCCACGCGTGCTCCTCCGGGCGCGCCGATGGCGGCGCCGGTAAAGGCCTCCACCGCGCTATCGATCATCGCCGGATCGGTGAACCCGCGTGCCTCGGCGACAGGATCGCACAAAGGCAGCAGCATCGGCAGGGCCAGCGGGCTCAGCCGCCAGCCATTCAGCCAGGACATTGTGGTTTCCATATGTGCGCGCTCCTTGTTTTTGCGCCAATCGGATGTCCGGAGTGGAGCAAGGGCCGTGCCAAGCGCCCCGCTACGCAGTCTTGCGGGGGTCGGATGCGGGTGCGCTTAAGCATGAGCCGCTAAGCTGCGGGCCACTGTTTCCCACTTCTGCTTGCGATTGGTCGCCCATGCGTTTTTCCTCCGGCTTTTCCCGTTCCGCCCGCGCCCGCGCTGTTGCGGTGCCTGTTTCCGATCATGGCCGGGCGGAAGAAGCGCGGCTGCAATTGCTGGAACGGATCGGGGAATTCGTCACCCGCCACGATCTGGCGGTGACAGCGCCGAACATGGCCACCATCTGCGGCGCCTTGTCGGGTTCGCAGCCGGAACTGGCGGGCGCTCTGGTCCAGCGCGAAGCATCGGGCGAACCCATCGACCAGCGCTGGCTCGATATGCTGGCGCGGATGGATCCCGACGGGCACAGCCGGTTGGCGGCGCTGGAGACGCTGTCGGACAAGCTCGAATATGCGCTGACCCACTTTGCCGAGACAGCGCGGGAGGCCCAGACCGAAACCAGCGATCATCGCGGCGCGATCGGCGAACAGATTGCAGCGCTGGCCGGGCCGGAGGGGCTGGCGCAGGTGCTCGAATTGTCGCGCGCGATGATGCTGCGGATCGAACAGATCGAAGCGGCGATGGCACGCAGCGAGGCTGAACTGGAGCGCTTGCGTGACAGTCTCGCCAAGGCGCGGATCGAGGCCGATGTCGATCACCTCACCCGCCTGCCCAACCGCCGAGCCTTTGAACGCAGGCTGGTATCGGCCGCGATGCAGGCGCGTGAGCGCGGGGAGCCGTTGGCGCTGGCGTTCTGCGATGTCGATCACTTCAAGCAGATCAACGATCGCCACGGCCACGCCGCGGGCGACCGGGTGCTGTGTGCACTGGCGGCAAGTCTCAGCGAGGCGGCAGGCGAAAGCTGCTTTGTCGCACGCCACGGGGGCGAGGAATTCGTGCTGCTGTTCGCCGGGCTGGACAAGGAGGCGGCGAAGGTCCGGCTCGATGCGATCCGCCGCGCGCAGGCTGCGCGCCAGCTGATGAACCGCGATACCGGGCAGCCGTTCGGGCGGATCACATTTTCTGCCGGGGTCGCCGAAGTGACCGAGGATGCCGATACCCGCAGCGCGCTCGCCCGCGCCGATGCGGCGCTGTACCGCGCCAAGCTGGAAGGCCGCAACCGGGTCGAACTGGGCTGAACCGCCAGCCTGCCCGTGCGGCACGGATCAGGTTTTGCGCCGGTCCTCGGCATTATCGGCCACCACCGCATCATAGGCGAGGCTGGCGTAGATGTCCTCTTCTGCCCCTGCCGTGATGATGGTGCGCACACGCGTCCCGCTGGCTCGCGCCTCGGCCGCCAAGGCTTCGGCGCGTGCCCAGGCGGCGGTCTCCCCGCCGGCGGTGTGGGAGGCGAAGATCGTCAGCGTGGCGCGTGGATCGGGGGCTTGGGCTGCCAGCCACATGGCGAGGCTGGGCCCATCCTGAACCGGGCGAAACAGGGCCTGGGCGGGGGCAACCTCCTGCTGCAGGGCGCCTGTCGCCTCCTTCTCCCGCGCTTCGGTATCGGCGAGCCGCTGGCCGCCTGTCGCTTCGGCGGCGGGCAGGGCCGACAGGGTCAGCAGGAACAGGATCAGGGCGAGGTCAGCCAGGATCAGCTGCCAGCCATGCCCGCCGCGCGGGCTGTTCGCGGCCGCAGTCATGCCACACCCCGCAAATGGGCGCGGCGCGCCTGTGCAGCGCTGTCGATGGCATCGATCTGTGCGGCGAACCAGTCGGCCAGCGCCTCGCGCTCCTGTTCTTCGGCCAGCCCGCGCCGTTCGATGGCGCTTGCCAGCGGGTGGCAGACCAGATGCGCAAGCAGCGCGCCGTAAAGCGAGGTCAGCACCGCGGCGGACACCGCGGCCATGATCGTGGCGGTGGCGCTGGCACCGGAAGCAGCGCCGGGGGCGAGCTGGGTGAGGCCATAAAGCGTGCCGATCATCCCGAACACCGGGGCGAGCTCTCCCGCCCACACGAACACCTGCGCGGCGCTGACCCGGCGCGCTTCGTCGAGCGCGCGTTCGGCCCGGCGGATCGCGCCCAGCATCGCCGGGGCACCGTGGCGCAGGTACGTCTCCAGCATCAGGCCCAGCGCCCGGTCGGGCGGCAGAACAGGGTTGGCGCGGTGGTGCCCGTCGCGCTGGATCGCCTGCACCGCCTGCGCCAGCGCCTTGCGGTTGGCTTCATGCTGAAAGCCGCGCCGGGTCAGCCCGCCCGCCGCCTTCAGCGCCGCGCCGAAATCGCGCCACCCGCAGCGTGCGACCGTGGCGAGCACGGTTCCCGCAATGACGATGCCCAGCGCGCCGGGATCAAACAGGGTGGAAAAGGCAGGCGGCATAACGGATCCCCTCGCGCTGGTTGCTCCTGACAGAACGGACGCGAAAAGAGCGGATTAAGCCCGCCCGAACCCTGCACCGCCGCAGCGGCAGAGGCTTGCCCGCAGGCGCAGACAAGGCGGCAAAAGCCTGCCGCCCGCCGCCGTGCCGCCGCGCTGTTCCCCCCGTATGGCGCCGGTTTGGCACGCTTCCTGCTGTTCGGGCTGCGACCCCGCGGGCCTGTCCCGCAGCTTTCAGGAGGCCTCAAGCGTGAACGAGCGACTTTTCGGTATCCACGGCGCCGCGCTGGCTGTGCGGTCGGAACGGATGGGCGTGATCGCGTCCAACATCGCCAACGCCGCCACCCCCGGATACAAGGCCCGCGACATAGACTTCAACGCCGCGCTCGACGCCCGGCTGCAAAACGGGCGGGGCCGCGCCGCGCTCAATGCTGAAGCCGGGATGGTGTGGCGCAGCCCGACCATGCCCTCGCTGGATGGCAACACGGTGGAGCTGAACCGCGAACAGGTCGCCTTTGCCGAAAACGCCGTGGCCTATTCGGCGACGCTCAGCTTTGTGCAGGGCAAGGTCAACACCATCACCCGCGCGCTGAAGGGCGAATAAGATGCCCGACCGCGCCCCCATGACGCTGTTCTCCATGACCACCCGCGCCATGAGCGCGCAGATGGTGCGGATGAACGCGGCGACATCGAACCTTGCCAATGCCGGTTCCGTCTCATCCACCGAAGAGGGCGCCTATCGCCCGATCCGGGCGGTCTTTGCGGTCGAACTGGATCGCGCTTCCGGCCTTGCCGGGGTGACGAGCAGCGGGCTGGTGCGCGCCGAAACCGCGCCCACCAAACGCCACGATCCCTCCCACCCGCTCGCCGATGCCGAAGGCTACGTCTTCGAAGCCCCCGTCGATGAAACCGCCGAGATGGTCGAGATCATGGAAAGCGCCCGCCAATACCAGAACCTGGTGCAGGCGCTTCAGACCGCCAAGCAGCTGATGCTCGAAACCCTGAGGAGCCAGTGATGACTACCAACACCACCCCCCTGACCCCCGCCGCCCAGACCACGCTTGACCGGCTGAACACCCCTTCGCGGCTGAAAGGCGGCGGGATGCAGTCCCTGGGGCAGGCCGATTTCCTCAAACTGCTGACCACCCAGTTGACCATGCAGGATCCGCTGGCGCCGACCGATAACAAGGAGATGCTGGCGCAGATGGCGCAGTTTTCCGCGCTGGCGGCGACCACCGAAAGCGGTGCGACGCTGGAGGACATCTCGGCCAAGCTTGACCGCCTGATCGCCGCGCAAGAGGCCACCGCCCGCGCCGTGACCGCCCCGCAACCCTGACCCGATTTCACCGCTGAAAGGATCACAGCCCCATGTCTTTCTTCACCTCCCTGTCCGGCCTGCGCAACGCCGAAACCGACCTGCGCGTTATCGCCAACAACATCGCCAATGCCGAAACCGTAGGCTTCAAGAAAAGCTCGGTGCAGTTTGCCGATCTGGTTGCCACGGGTTCCGCCACCGATCCGCGCCGCAGCCCCGGCATCGGCGCGACGATTGCCGGGATCACGCAGGATTTCGTGCTCGGCCCGCTGGAACAGACCGGTCGCAGCCTTGATCTTGCGATTGACGGTGACGGGTTTTTTGCCCTGTCGAACCCGTTTTCCGGCGATGTGACCTTCACCCGCAACGGCAATTTCCGCCTGACCGCGGCGGGCGAGCTGGAGGACGCATGGGGCAACCGCTTGCAGGCCTACCCTGTCGATGCTGCGGGCAATCCCACATCGCTGGTTGCCGCCGATGTCGATGTGCCGATTACCAATGCCGCCGGTTCCACCCTCGCCAATGTCACCATCGATGTGCGCGGGATCGTCAACGCCGCCTATGCCGACGGTACGACCGAACCGGTCGGCCAGGTCGCGCTGGCGACCTTCCCGGCACCCACGGGCCTGCGCACCATCGGCCAGACCAAGTTCCAGGCGACGGGGGAATCGGGCGCAGCGGTGTTCGGCAATCCCGGCATCGGTTCCTATGGCGAGATGATCAGCGGCGCGCTGGAACGCAGCAATGTCGATCTGGCCGAGGAAATGGTGTCGCTGCTGACCGCGCAGCGCAATTTCCAGGCCAACGCCCGCGCCATCGACACCGCGACGCAGATTTCGACCACCGTCATCAACCTGCGCCAGCAGTAAGCCATGGACCGGCTGATCTATACCGCGATGACCGCGATGAACGCGGCGATGGACCGGCAGCGGGTGGTGGCGAACAACCTCGCCAACGCCAGCACGCCGGGATTTCGTCAGGAAATCTTCGCGGTCACCCCGGCGACCCTGAAGGACGGATCGCTGGAGGCCCGCGCCATGGCGCGCGGCAATGTGCGCGGGGCGGACATGAAAACCGCCCGCGTGGTGCCGACTGGCAATCCGCTGGACGTGTCGCTCGAAGGCAAGGCGCTGATCGCCTACCAGTCGCCCGACCGGCAGGGGGAAATCTACTCCCGGCGGGGCGATCTGCGCGTGGCGGCTTCCGGCGTGCTGGAGAATGGCGAAGGGCTGGCGGTTTTGGGTGAGGGCGGGACGCCGATCACCGTGCCGCCCGGTTTCAGCATCAGCCTTGCCGCCGATGGCACCGTGCTGGCCAGCGATCCCGCCGCGCCCAATGCCGCCGCTGAAGCGATCGACCGCATCCGGCTGGTGAACCCCGAAGGCAGTCCGCTCGCCAAGGGGATCGATTCATTCCTCAAGGTGCCGAACGGAGGCGTGCTGCCCCCCGATCCCACCGCTCGCCTCACCCCCGGCGCGCTCGAAATGTCGAATGTCGAAACCGCCGATACGCTGGTGCAGATGATCGAGGCGCAGCGCGCCTTCGAACAGCGCGCCAAGATCATCGCCACCGCCGGCACGCTTGATGAAGCGGGCAGCGGGTTGATGGCGCTGCGTTAACTCACGGAGATTTGAACCATGCCCACTTCAGCCCTTCACGTCGCCCGCACCGGGCTTGAGGCGCAGGATGCGCGGATGCGCGTCATCGCCAACAACCTCGCCAATATCGGCACCACCGGCTTCAAGCGCGACCGCGCTGACTTTGCCACGCTCGCCTATCAGGAACAGCGGGTAGCGGGGCAGGCGTCCACCGGGCAGACGGCGTTTGCGGTCGGCCTCAATCTGGGGACGGGCGTGCAGGTGCAGGGCACCAGCCGCATCAACACCCAAGGCACGCTCAACACCACCGGCAACCCGCTTGACCTTGCGCTGGACGGCGACGGGTTCTTTCAGGTGGAACTGCCGCCGGGAGGCCAGATTGGCTTTACCCGCGCGGGCAATTTCGCGCTGGCGAATGATGGCACGCTGATCACCGCGCAGGGCTATGCGCTCCAGCCGCCCTTGCAGGTGCCGCAGGGCGCGCAGACCATCTCCATCGCGCCCGATGGCACGGTGAGCGCGCTGACCCCCGGCAACGCCGAGCCGACATTGCTCGGCCAGCTGACTGTGGCGAGCTTCGTCAACCCGGCAGGCCTGCGCGCGATCGGCGACAACTTTCTGGTCGAGACCGCCGCTTCCGGCCCCGCCGAACTCGGCTTTGCGGGTGAGAACGGGCGCGGGCAGATCCGGCAGGGGATGCTCGAAAGCTCGAACGTCAACGTGGTCGAGGAGCTGGTCGAAATGATCGAGGCCCAGCGCGCCTACGAAATCAATTCCAAGATGGTGAGCGCGGTCGACGAGATGCTGCGCAACGCCAACCAGACTTTGTGAGAGTCATGATGAAGGGCCCTATCGCCATCCTCGCCGCGCCGTTGCTGCTGTCTGCCTGCATGGGTAGCGGTGGCAGCGGTCCGCAAATGGGCTTCACCGCGCCGCCGCCGCCGGGGGCTGCGATGGTCGTTGGCGGCGCCAGCGATCCGTTGCTGGTCGCCGCGCCGCAGCCCATCGCACAGACCCACAGCGCGGGTGCGATCTTTCAGGCGGGCAATGGCTATTCTGGCCTTGTCACCGGCACCCGCGCCCGTGCGCTGGGCGACATGGTGACGATCATCCTCACCGAAGCCACCACCACCACCAAGAGCACGCAGGGCCGCACGCAGCGCGAAGGCAGCTTCGGGATCACCCCGCCCGCCTCCGGCCCGCTCGATTTCCTCAACCCCGATGCCCTTAAAGCTGCGGCCGAAGGGTCGTTCACAGGCGGGGGCAATGCCGCGCAGCAAAGCCGCCTCAATGGTGCGGTCGCTGTGACCATCGCCGCAATCTACCCCAACGGCACCGCCGAAGTGGTCGGAGAAAAGCAGATGATGTTCAGCCAGGGAGACGAGTGGGTGCAATTCGCCGGCCGTATCCGGCTGGTCGATATCGACAGCGACAACCGCCTTGCCTCCTCGCAGGTCGCCAATGCCCGGATCATCTATTCGGGCAAGGGCGCGGTGCAGCAGGCGAGCCGTCCGGGCTGGCTGAGCCGCTTCTTCAACCAGATTTCGCCGTTCTGAGGGGCCGCGCCATGAACCGTATCCGCATTCTTGCGCCGATCCTCTATCTGCTGATCGCCATGATCGCAGGCCAGTTGCCCGCGACCGCCCATGCCGAACGCATCCGCGATCTTGGCCAGTTCGAAGGCCTGCGCGCCAACCAGCTGACGGGGTATGGCGTGGTCGTCGGCCTGCAAGGCACCGGCGACAACAACCTGCAATATGTGACCGAGGCCATGCGCGGTGTCTCCGGCAGGCTGGGGCTGCAATTGCCGCCCGGTGTCTCGCCGATCCTGCGCAATGCCGCTGCGGTGATCGTCACCGCCGAACTGCCGCCCTTTGCCAAGCCGGGGCAGCGGATCGACATCACAGTGTCCACCTTGGGGCAGGCGCTGTCCTTGCGCGGCGGGGCGCTGATCCTCACCCCGCTTTACGGCGCGGATGGGCAGATTTACGCGATGGCGCAGGGCAATGTTGCCGTCGGCGGCCTCGGCGTGACGGGGCGCGATGGGTCGCAGGTCAGCGTCAATGTCGCCACCGTGGGCCGCATCGCAGACGGGGCGAGCGTGGAGCGCGCTGTCGCCACCGGGTTCGACCTGTCGCCCACCTTGCGCTTCAACCTGCACAAGGCCGATTTCCTCACCGCCGCCCGCGTGCGCGATGCGGTCAACAGCCGTTACCCCGGCATCGCCACCATTGCCGACGGGGTGAGCATCGAACTCGCCCTGCCGCAGGGCAATGACCTCAGATCAGGCATCATGGCCGAGATCGAGATGCTCGCCGTCTCCCCCGCGCCGGTTGCGGCAAGAGTGATCGTCAACAGCCGCACCGGCACGGTGGTCATCAACGATGCGGTGCGCCTCGCGCCTGCCGCGGTCAGCCACGGCAAGCTGGTGATCCGCATTGATGAAAACCCGATGATCGTCCAGCCTGCGCCGTTCAGCGATGGTCAGACCGCGCAGGAGGAATCCAGCACCATCACGGTCGAGGAAACGTCCGACCGCGTCGCCTACATGCCCGCCGCAGCCTCGCTGACCGAGATTGTCGATGCGCTGAACCTGCTTGGCGTGGGCGCGTCCGATCTGGTGGTGATCCTTGAAAGCTTGAAGCAGGCCGGCAGCCTGCAAGCCGAAATGGTGGTGCTGTGATGGCGCCTCTTCCCCCCTCGGGCACGCCCCTGCCCGGCGGCGTGGCACGCTCCCCTTTGCCCCCTGTCTCGGGGGAGCGTGCCGCGCTGCGTGAGGCTGCGGAGGGTTTCGAGGCGATCATGCTGCGCAAGCTGCTCGCCAGCGCGCGCGCTTCCAGCTTCGCCGAACAGAACCCGCTGACCGGCGGCGGGATGCAGCAGTTCCAGGCGATGCGCGATGAACATTTCGCCGATCTGGCCGCGCAGTCGGGCGCCTTCGGGTTTGCACGGAGTATCGAAGCGACCCTCGCGCAACACCTTCCGCGCCAAGGTGATAGCTGATGCCCACCGCAATCTTCACCATCGGTCGTTCGGGCCTGACCGCGTCCCGCCGCAGCCTTGAGCTGACCGCGCAGAACATCGCCAACGCCGCGAACCCCGATTATTCGCGCCGCAACCTGACGCAGGGCGAGCTGGTGATGACCGGTTCGATCGGCACCAATGCGGCGGATTCGCTGGGCGGGGTGCGTCCCGGCGTGATCGAACGGGCAGAAAGCGCGCTGGTGCAGCGCCAGGCGCGCGATGCCTCGTCGGCGCTGGCAGCAGCGGAAGCCGAGTTCCTCGCCCTGCGCGAGGCGGAAAGCGCGCTGGAAACATCGGGCGTCTTTACCGGCATCGTCGATTTCGAAGCCGCGCTGACCCGGTTGCAGAACAACCCGACCGAACCTGCGCTGCGTCTGTCCGCGCTGGAGGCGGGGCGCAAGATGGCGGGCAATTTCCGCATCGCCAACGGCACGCTCGCCAATGCCCGGTCGCTGGTGCAGGCCGAAGCCAGCGCCGAGACGCTGACGGTGAACGAACTCGCCAATGAACTTGCCGCGATCAACGCCGATCTGGTCGGCGCGCGTGAAGGCACGGCGGGGCGCGCGGCGCTGCTGGATGCGCGTGACAAGGCGCTGCGGGGGCTGGCAGAGGAATTCGCCATCCAGCCCACCATCAATGCCAATGGCACCGCCGATGTGACGCTGGCGGGTACGCCCCCGGTGGCGCTGGTGACGGGCGCGAATGCGCAGGCTGTCAGCGTGAGTTTCGCTGCCGATGGCACTGCTACCTTTGCCGTGGGCGCCACCACCTTTGCCCCCACCGGCGGCGCAATGGCTGGCCGCGCCAGCGCGCTGGTGGAAATGGCGAGCGTCCAGACCGGGCTTGATGCCATCGCGGCCTCTGCCATCGCCATAGCCAACACCGCGCAGGCCGCCGGTGTGGGCACGGATGGCACCCCGGGGCAGCCCTTGTTCGCGGGCACTGGTGCTGGCGACATCAATGTGGTTCTGACCTCCGCCGAAGGCCTCGCCACCGCGCCCGCCGGATCGCCTGCGGGCAGCCGGGACACCGCCAATCTTGCCGCGCTGATCGCGGCACTGGCTGCGCCCACCGGCCCGGCCTCGGGCGCGGACACGCTGCTGCTGGGCCTGTCGAGCCGCGTCTCGGCATTGGCAACCCGCAGCGAAGGCCTCGCCGTCGTCTCCGCCAGCGCCGAGGCTGAACTGCTGCGCGAAACCGGCGTCGATCTCGACACCGAGGCCGCCAACCTCGTCCGTCTGCAACAGGCGTTCGAGGCCAACAGCCGCGTGATCCAGGTCGCCGCAGAGCTGTTCGATACGATCCTTGGCCTCAGATAGGGGAGCGCGCCGACATGAGTTCCATCACCAATTCGACCGGTTCCTTTTTCAACCGCTCGCTCGCCCAGATGACGGACCTGCGCGAAGGGATCGAACGCAGCCGCGCGCAGATTGCCACGGGCCGCAAGTTCGAACGCGGATCGCAAGACCCTGCGGGCGCGGCGCAGCTGCGCAGCGTGGCGCGGCGTGAGGCGCTCACCCGAGTCGAAGGCGACAACGCCGCGCGGCTGGGTCAGGATCTGGGCGCTGCGGCAGACGAGGTCGAGGCGGTGACCGCATTGCTCCAGCGTGCCCGCGAACTGGCGGTGCAGGCCGCCAATTCGCCCACCGGCGCGGACGGGCGGCGGGCGATTGCGTTTGAACTGGAGCAACTGCGCGAGGAATTGTTCAGCCGCGCCAATGGCACATCACTGACCGGCGAGCCGCTGTTTGCGGGCCAGTCATCGGGGCAGGCCTTCACGCAGGATGCCCTTGGCAATGTCACCTATGCCGGCACGCCGACCAGCGGTGCGGTGCCGGTCGCGCCGGGCACTGCGATCGAGCGCGGGTTGCCGGGCAACGAAGTGTTCGAATTCGATCTGGGTGGCACGCCCACCAGCGCCTTTGCGGTGCTGGGCGGTCTGGTCACAGCCTTGCAGGGCGGCGCGCCCGATCCGGCGGCGGCGGCCAATGCCGCGCTGGAAGGGATCGACGCGGCGCTCGACACCACCAATCGCGCCACCACCATCCTCGGCACGCGCATGGCGTGGGTTGAACAGGTGCAGCAGCAGCAGGGCGAACGCAGCATCGCGCTCGCCGAACGCCGCAGCCGTGTGGGCGATACCGACATCGCCGACGCCATCGCCCGGTTGCAGCAATCGCTGACCGCGCTGGAGGCGAGCCAAGCCGCCTTCGCCCGCGTCAGTTCGCTGACCCTGTTCGACGCGCTGCGCTAAGGGGCACCGGACCATGTTTGTCGCAATCGGCATTGTCGTGCTGCTGGTCATGGTGTTCGGCGGCTTCATGCTCGCCGGCGGGGCGATGGGCCCGGTGCTGGCCGCGCTCCCGCTCGAATTCATGATGATCGGCGGGGCGGCGGTGGGCGCCACGCTGATCGGCAATTCCATGCACGAGATCAAATTGCTCGGCGCCGGCATGGGCAAGATTTTCAAGGGACCGAAATACACCGATGAGGATCACATCGACGCCATTGCCCTGACCTCCAAGCTGATGAAGCTGCTGCGGTCCGAAGGCGCGGTGGCGCTGGAAAGCCATGTCACCGAACCGGCCAGTTCCACCCTGTTTTCGGAATACCCCCGGCTTCAGGCCGATCCGGTCGTCACCGCGATGATCTGCGATCCGCTGACGCTGATGGTGGTGTCGTCCGGCACGCTGGATACCCATGCGGTGGAGGAGGTGATCGACAACGCGATCAAGACCCAGCTCCACGAAATGGATGAGCCTGCGCACATGATCCAGAGCCTCGCCGACGCATTGCCCGCGCTGGGGATTGTGGCGGCGGTGCTCGGCATCATCAAGACGATGGGCGCGATCAACGAACCGCCCGAAATCCTCGGCAAGATGATCGGGTCTGCGCTGGTGGGGACGTTTCTGGGGGTGCTGCTGGCCTATGGCTTTGCCGGGCCGCTCGGCACCCGGCTGAAGCAGATCAACACCCACGACCAGCAGATTTTCCATTCGATCAAGCAGGTCATCATCGCCAGCCTGCACGGATACCCGCAGCCGCTGGTGCTGGAGGCGGCGCGGTCCGGCCTGCCGCCTGCGCACCGGCCCAAGCTGACCGACCTGCTCGACATGATGCGGGGCCGGTGACGTGGCCGAGGCCGATCCCAAACTGGCGATCCCAGCACCCATCATCGTCAAGAAGGTCACAATCGTCGAAGGCGGGCACCACGGCGGGGCGTGGAAGGTCGCCTATGCCGACTTCGTGACCGCGATGATGGCGTTCTTCCTGCTGCTGTGGCTGCTCGGCGCGACCGAGGAGAAGCAGCGCAAGGGGATCGCCGATTACTTCGCGCCGACGCTGGTCAAGATGCGGCAGGAAAGCGCCGGGGCCGACGGGCTGCTGGGCGGATCGTCGCTAACCGATCCGGATAACTATCCCAATGAAATGGGCCAAACCGGCACACGGTCCATCACCATCCCGCGCGGCGTCACCGGCGGCCCGTCCGAAGGCGGCGGGCGCGGGGAGATGGACGCGGAAAAGCTCAAGGAGCTGCGCGACAAAATCGAAAAGAAGCTCGTCCAGCGCCGCCAATTGAAGCACCTTGCCCGCCAGGTGCGGGTGATGCGCGCGCCCGAAGGCATCCGCATCGACCTGATGGACGATGCCGATTTTTCGATGTTCGAAATCGGCACCACGATCCTGACCAGGGAAGCACGCGGGCTGCTGGAGGTGATGGCCGAGACGCTGAAAGACGAAAGCGCGCCGCTGATCCTGCGCGGGCATACGGATTCGCTGCCGTGGCGCGGCGGGGTGACGGCGAACAACTGGTCGCTTTCCACCGGCCGCGCAGAGGCGACGCGTCAGGCGCTGGTGCTGGGCGGGGTGGCGCAAAAGCGGTTCGCCCGGATCGAAGGGGTGGCCGAGACCGAACCGCTGGTCGCCGACAACCCCGCCGACCCCAGGAACCGCCGCATCTCGATGCTGCTGCTGGATGGCAGGGGCACAGGCGGTCAGCGCGCGGCCCCGCCGCCAAAGCCCGGAGCGCCGCGCTGAATCCACGATAGCGCCGTGCCGGGAACGCCTGCATTCGGGTGCGATGTTGGATTGTTCGAATGGCTGGGATTGGGTGGATTATCGCCATCCTCTCAATCGTCGCCCTGTGTCAAGCACGGGGCGACGAGGTTGGTAATGTCCGCTTCGGGCTCGCTTCCCGACCGGCAGCTTCGCGGTTCAGCGGTGCGGATAGCGGACCTTCTCGGCGGTTTTCCTACGCGGCGCGGCGCTGCTACACTGCTCGCCCGGTTCTTTCCCATTGTTCTGCCCGGCCTGCGAGGCCGTTTGACCCGCGAGGCGTGACAAAGCCCTCGTTCCCCTGTCCGTCCGCTTGGCGGATTCGGTAACAGGTAACTGGAATTGCTGCGCAAATTGAAGCTCAGCAAAGCGGACAGGGTGTCACCTTTGTCCGCTTCGGGGGCGTTTCCCGAAGGGCTGCGTTTGCCCCGTTAACCCTGAAGCGGTCGTGCCATCATTTCCCGTGCTCACGCCCGAAATCGGGACGTTCGTCGTCCTGTCCTTGCTCGATCACCTGCCGGCGGATCGCGCGGGTGCGGGTGAAGAGGTCGAACAGCGCGTCGCCATCGGCTGAGCGGATCGCGCGCTGCATGGCGGTGAGGTCTTCGGTGAAGCGCCCCAGCATCTCCAGCACGGCGCCCTTGTTGCTGAGGAACACGTCGCGCCACATCACCGGATCAGACGCGGCGATTCGGGTAAAATCGCGAAAACCCCCGGCGGAGTACTTGATCACCTCGCTTTGCGTCACGTCCTCCAGATCGCTGGCGGTGCCGACAATGGTGTAGGCGATAAGGTGCGGGATGTGGCTGGTGACGGCGAGCACCAGATCGTGGTGGGCCGCGTCCATCAGTTCGACCTTGGAGCCGAGGGCGGTCCAGAAGCCGGATAGTGCGTCAAGCGCGGCAGGGTCGCAGCCTTCGGGCGGGGTGATGATGCACCAGCGGCCTGCAAACAGGGTGGCAAAGCCCGCGTCCGGCCCGCTCTGTTCGGTGCCCGCGACAGGGTGGGCGGGGATGATGCAGGCGCCCGGCAGCGCGTCTGCCAGTGCGGTGGCGACCGCTTCCTTGGACGAGCCGACATCGCTGATGATCGTGCCCGGAGCCAGCCCCGGCGCAATCGCCCGCGCCGCATCGCCCATTGCGCCGACGGGGACGCAAAGGATGACGAGATCGGCCTTGGCGACCGCGTCTTCAGGGCGTTCGCACACCGTGCCGACCAGACCGCGCTCTGCCGCCCGCGCCCGCACTTGCGCGTCGCGGTCCCAGCCGGTGGTGGTGATGGCGAGGCCCCGGGCCTTGACTGCCAGCCCGATCGAGCCGCCCAGCAGGCCGAGCCCGATGATCGCAACGCGGCTGATGGTCATGCCGCTTCCCCGCATAGTGCGCGCAAGCAGGCGATGACGCGGGTCATGTCGTCCGACTTGCCGATGGTGATGCGCAAGGCATTGGGCAGGCCCTGTCCCGGCAGATGGCGCACGGCGTACCCGGCGTCCGACAGCGCCTCGACCGCCTGCGTGGCTATCACCGCGCCCTCGAAATGCACCAGCAGGAAGTTCGCCTCGCTGGGGGTGGCCGAAATGCCGTGGTTGCCCAGCGCCGCAATGGCATCGGCCAGACGGGCGCGCTCTCTGGCGTTGTGTTCGCGGCTGGCGGCGACGAAGGCCTGATCGCCCAGCGCCGCCAGCGCCGCCTTCTGCCCGCTGACCGAGACATTGAACGCACCGCGCAGCCGGTTGACGAGGTCGATCAGGTGCGGCGCTCCCGTCACCCAGCCGACCCGTTCGGAAGCGAGGCCATAGGCCTTGGAGAAGGTCCGGCTGACCAGCACGTTTTCGTGGGCAGCGGCAAGTTCGAAGGCAGCGCGTTGCAGCGCCGGATCGACATATTCGCCGTAAGCCTCGTCAACGATCAGCAGCACCTCTGCGGGAAGGCCTGCGTGCAGGCGGGCAACCTCTGACGGGGGCAGGAAGCTGCCGACCGGATTGTTCGGATTGTCGAGCAGCACGACCTTCGTGGCAGGGGTCACCGCCGCCAGCAGATTGTCGACGCTCGCCGCGTAAGCATCGTCCGCCGCCAGCACCGCCGTTGCCCCGACCTTTTGCGCCAGCAGCGGATAGAGCGAGAAGGAATAGCGCGAGGCCAGCACCTCGTCCCCCGGCCCGGCCAGCGCCTGCACCGCGCAGTGCAGCAGTTCGCCTGAGCCCGTGCCGCACACGATCCGCATCGGATCGAGGCCGTGCACGGCGGCGATTGTTTCCCGCAGCGCCCGCGCATCGGGATCGGGATAGTCGGCCGGATTGTGACCTTCGACAAGCGCAGCCAGCGCCGCCGGGCTGGAGCCGAGCGGGTTTTCGTTTGCCGACAGCTTGGTCAGCGGCCGGCCGCTCGCCGACCGCGACTTGCCGGGCACATAGGCATGGATCTGTTCGATCCAGGGTTTGGGGGTGGGTCTGGACATGGGATGTGCGCGATAGCCAGTTTGGCCCCGCGAATACAGCGCGAAAACGGCAGGACTGGTGGCGGTGATTGACATAGGCGGGGGGCTCCCCCAATTCGCAGCGCGAATGAACACTGCGCCGGTCTCCAAGGTTTATCCCATCCCCCACCCCCTGCCGCTCGACAGCGGACAGGTGCTTGAGGGCGCGCAGGTTGCTTACGAAACCTACGGCACGCTGGCCGCCGACAAGAGCAACGCGGTGCTGGTGTGCCATGCGCTGACCGGGGACCAGTATCTCGCCAGCCCGCACCCGATTACCGGCAAGCCCGGGTGGTGGGAGCGGATGGTAGGCCCCGGCAAGCCGATCGACACCAACCGCCACTTCGTGATCTGCGCCAATGTCATCGGCAGCTGCATGGGGTCGAGCGGCCCGGCGAGCCTTGCTCCGGACGGTGAGCCTTATGCCATGCGCTTCCCCGTCATCACCATCCGCGACATGGTGCGCGGGTTGGTGGCGCTGCTGGACGGGCTGGGGATCGAAAAGCTCCACGCCGTGGTTGGCGGGTCGATGGGCGGGATGCAGGCGTTGAGCCTCGCCGCCAACTGGCCCGAGCGTGCGGCGCGGGTGCTGGTGATCGCCTCGACCGCGCGGCACTCGGCGCAGAACATCGCCTTTCACGAGGTCGGGCGGCAGGCGATCATGGCTGACCCGGCGTGGGCAGGGGGTGACTACTACGCGGGCGAAGCCAAGCCCGACAACGGCCTCGCCGTGGCGCGGATGGCGGCGCATATCACTTACCTGTCCGAAGCCGGGCTGACCGAGAAATTCGGGCGGCGCCTGCAGGACCGCGAGGCCAAGGGCTTTGGCTTTGACGCCGAATTTCAGGTCGAAAGCTACCTCAGGTATCAGGGCAGCGGCTTCACCCGCCGGTTCGATGCGAACAGCTACCTCTACATCACCCGCGCGATGGATTATTTCGACATTGCCGAAGAACACGGCGGGAAACTGGCCGACGCCTTTGCGGGCACGCAGGCGCGGTTCTGCATCGTCAGCTTCGATACCGACTGGCTCTACCCCACCGCCGAAAGCCGCCACGTGGTCCACGCGCTGAACGCGGCCGGCGCGAAGGTCAGCTTCGTGGAACTCTCCGCGCCGCACGGGCATGATTCTTTCCTGCTGGAACATGACCAGCTCGACCGGGTGGTGAAAGGGTTTGTCGAGTGACGTCCCCCGCTGCTTCCCTGCGCCCCGACCTCGCCGCCATCGCCGCCCATGTCGCGCCCGGCAGCCGGGTGCTGGACATCGGCTGCGGTGATGGCGCGCTGATGGCGGAACTGGAGAGCGTCAGCGGCTGTGATGCGCGGGGCATGGAGCTGGACGGCGCGCTGGTCGAACGCTGCGTGTCGCGGGGTCTCAGCGTGGTGCAGGGCGATGCCAACCTCGATTTGGCGAATTACCCGGACAAGGCGTTCGATTACGCGATCCTCAGCCAGACGCTCCAGACCGCCACCCGGCCTGACCTGATCCTTGACGAATTGCTGCGCGTGGGGCGGCGGGCGTTTGTCTCGTTCCCCAACTTTGCCCACTGGCGCACGCGCACCGCGCTGCTGCTGGGCGGACGGATGCCGGTGACGCGGGCGCTGCCCGTGAGCTGGTACGAGACCGAAAACATCCACCACGTCACGGTCGAGGATTTCCGAGATCTGGCGCGGATGAAGGGAGCGCGGATCGAACGCGCGTGGTTCTTCGCCAATGAAAAACAAATCGGCGCGCCAGCAGCAAACTGGCGCGCCGAATTCGCGGTGTTTGAGCTCAGTCGGTAATTAGCCTGCGCGGTGCAGCATGCACAGCTTGTGGCCATCCAGATCGAGCACATAGCCCAGGTTCAGCGTGCCCATCGGGCCGACGCGCGGGCCCGGCGGGTCTTCGATCGACTTGCCGCCAGCGGCCACTGCGGCGTCGTGGAAGGCCTGCACCTGTTCCAGCGAATCGCAGGCAAAGCCGACGGTCGAACCATTGGCAGCGCAAGCAGGCTGATCGTTGATCGGCTCGCTGATCGAGAACATCCCGCCATTGTGCATCCAGAAGGCGCGCTTGTGGCCGGTTGCGGCGACGTTGATCATCCCCGGCCCGGCGCCGAGCGTGGCGAGCACCGTGTCATAGAAGGCCTTGGCGCGATCAAAATCGCTGGTTCCGATCATGATGTGACTGAACATGGAATTGCGTCTCCTCTCATAAGACAGGTTGCGGATTAGGACGGAATAGCGGCGCCCGCAATCGGCATTTCGAGCGCGATTTCGGTAGCGCCCGGTTCATCTTGCAGGGCATAGGATGCACCATGCTTACGCCCCTTCTGGTCGCCGCTCTGGCGCTGCAATCCGCCCCTGCCCCTGCAACCGCCGAACCCGCCCCGCTGTCGCAGGAAAACCGCGCCTTGCTGCGCTGCGCCGCCGCCTTTGCGCTGGTCGCGCGCGGGCAGGCAGAAGGTGACGCCGCCGCCAAGGCCTGGCCCGATCTCACCACACGCGGGCGCGAATTCTTTGTCCGGGCGATGGCGCAATTGATGGATGAAACGGGGAGCGACCGGGCCGCAATCGCCGCCCTGGCCCAGACCGAAGCACAGGCGCTTACGGCAAATGACGACATCGCAAAGATCATGCCCTCCTGCCTGCTGATGCTGGAAGCCGCGCGGCTCTGATTACTCCCCCGAAAGCGGCGCGCCGCGCTGGATTTGCCCTGCAAAATGCGGCACAGATCGGGGCCTTATGTGGACCCTCTATCAATTTCCGCTCTGCCCCTTCAGCCGCAAGATCCGGCTGCTGCTGAGCGAGAAGAACGTGCCCTTCGATATGGAGCGCGAGGATCCGTGGGCTGCGTCAGATCTGTTCTTCAACCGCAACCCCGCCGGGCGCACCCCGGTGATCGTGAACGAGGAAAAGAACATCACCATCCCCGATAGCCGCGCCATCGCGGAATATTTCGAGGAGACGGTGGATCGCAACCCGATGATCAACGGCACCGCCGCCCAGCGCGCCGAAATCCGCCGTCTGGTGGCGCTGTTCGACGAGAATTTCTACGCCGATGTCACTGCGCCGCTGCTGTCCGAACGCATGAAGAAGCGCATCCTGCGCCAGCCGCCCGACAGCGGCGCGCTGCGCAACGCGATGAAGATGGCGCACGGGCATCTGGATTATCTCGACTGGCTGATCGACAATCGCCCGTGGGTGGCAGGGTCCACCATGAGCCTTGCCGATCTGGCGGCGGCGGCGCAGATTTCGGTCGCGGATTACCTCGGCGGGATCGACTGGGCGGGGCATGAACAGTCACGCGGCTGGTATGCCGTGTTCAAGAGCCGCCCCAGCTTCCGCCCGCTGCTGACCGAGCGGATGGAGACGATCAAGCCGCCGCCGCATTATGCTTTGCTGGACGGGTAGCATCCTCGCTCACGCGGCATTTTTGCTGGCCTGCCGCTTCGCTGCTTGAGGCCTGAACGCCGCGTCGCTGCGGGCGGGCGCCTATGCCTGTTGGCGGCCTTGCGGTTCATTGGAGATGAACCGATATAGTGCCTCCTAGAGAGGACATTTCATGGACAATCCCGACCCCCGCACCATCAGTGACGCCGAATGGCGCGAGAAGCTTTCGCCGATGCAGTATCACATCCTGCGTGAGGCCGGGACCGAGCGCGCCTTCACCGGCGAATATGACAAGTTCTACGATGAAGGCGAATACCACTGCGCCGCTTGTGGCACCCAGCTGTTCTATTCGACCGCCAAGTATAACAGCGGCTGCGGCTGGCCTGCCTTCACCCGTCCGGCGGACGAGGAGGTGATCGAGGAGCATCGCGACACCGCCTACGGCATGATCCGCACCGAGGTCCGCTGCGGCAAGTGCGGCGGACATCTGGGCCATGTCTTTCCCGACGGCCCGCCCGAGCAGGGGGGGCTGCGCTACTGCATCAATTCCGCCGCTTTGGTCTTCACGCCAGCTGACAGTTGAGGCGGTTCGGCATCCGGTCGGGGGAGATCGTGGTCAAGCCGGGTTCACCCCCGGTTACAACTTGCCTATGCAGGCAAGCGCTTCCCACCCCGGTCCGGTGGGGCACAGATAGGCACGGATGATGTCCAAACGGGGTGAGCGGTTGCAGAACAAGGGCGCGCGGGGCACGCGCCGCGCAGCGGCGGAGCGATCCGCTGCGCCTCCGTCCGGCAGCGGCGGCGAAGGTTCTGCGCCGCCTTCGCGCTGGAAGCTGTGGCTGAAGCGCCTGTTCGTCTGGGGCAGCGCGCTGGCGGTGCTGGGGCTGGTGTTCCTCGCCTTCGCGGTCGGCTTTGCTGCGCAGTCTCTGCCCGATTACGCCACCTTGCAGGCGACCCAGCCGGGCCAGACCATCGTCGTTCGCGCGCGTGACGGGCGCGAACTGGTGGAGATCGGGCCGAGCTTCGGCGAATGGCTGGAATACAGCGAAATCCCCGAGAACATGACCAACGCCATGATCGCGGTGGAGGACAAGCGCTTCCGTTCGCACCTGGGGGTTGATCCCGTGCGCCTGACCGGGGCGCTGATCGAAGGCGTAACCGGATCGCGCGCGCGGCTGGGCGGGACATCGACCATCACCCAGCAGCTGGCGCGCAACCTGTTCCTCAACAACAACCGTTCGCTGGACCGCAAGGCCCGCGAGGCGGTGCTGGCGATGGCGCTGGAATGGAAATTCTCCAAGGAGGAGATCCTCGAGCTCTATCTCAACAAGGTCTATTTCGGCGGCGGCGCCTACGGCATCGATTCCGCTTCCCGCAAGTTCTTCAGCCACCCCGCCAACGAACTCAGCGTTGAAGAAGCGGCGATCATCGCCGGTCTGGTCAAGGCGCCCAGCCAGTATTCCCCCACCGCCGATGTCCAGGCCGCCGTTGACCGGGCGCAGGTGGTGCTCAGGCTGATGCAGGAGCAGGGCTACATCAGCCCAGACCAGGCCCAGGTCGATGTCAGCGCCGTGCAATTGAAGGAGCAGGCGGGGCAGAATTCGGTGCGGTACTTCACCGACTGGGTGCTGCCGCAGCTCGAAATCATTCTGCCCGAAACCTATGAGCCGATCGAGGTGTGGACCACGCTGGACATCGGAATGCAGCGCGCCGCGACCGCTGCGATCGAGGCCAACACCCCCAAGGGCGCGCAGGGCGCGTTGGTCAGTCTTGACCGCGACGGGGCGATCCTCGCGCTGGTGGGGGGCACCGATTACGTCGCCAGCAACTTCAACCGCGCCACCACTGCGATGCGCCAGCCGGGTTCGGCGTGGAAGCTGTTTGTCTATCTCGCCGCGCTTGAGGCGGGCTACACACCCGAGGACAAGGTGGTTGATACCCCCGTCACCATTGACGGCTGGAGCCCGCGCAATTCCAACGGCCGCAACGTCGGAGAGACCGATCTGCGCACGGCCTTTGCCTTTTCGATCAACACCGTCGCAGCGCAGCTTGGCAACGAGGTCGGATTTGGCACGGTCGCGGGGATGGCGCGGCGGTTCGGGATCAATTCCAAGGTTGATACCAATCCTTCAATGGTGCTGGGCGCGTCCGAAATGCGGGTGATCGAGATGACCCAGGCCTTTGCCGGGGTCGCGGCCAAGGGCGTGGCGGTGGAGCCTTATGGCATCACCAAGGTCACAGGCGCGAGCGGCGAGGTGCTCTACCGGCGCGAGGCTTCGTCCAATTCCCCGGTGGTGCCAGACTACGTGATCGCCGGGATCACCGATCTGCTGCAGGCCGCAGTGCAGACCGGAACGGGCCGCGCAGCCGACATCGGCCGGCCGGTAGCGGGCAAGACCGGCACCACATCATCGAACAAGGACGGCTGGTTCATCGGCTTTTCCAGCGGCATCACCACCGGCGTGTGGATGGGCCGCGACGATGCCAAGGCGGTGCCGGGCCTGCAGGGCGGCCGTGCGCCTGCCCAGGCCTTTGCCTCCTATATGCGCTATGCCGTCAAGAGCCGCCCGGTCGAGGAATTCGATGTCACGCTCGAACTGCCGGAATGGCAGCTGGAGCCGGACGAGGAAGCAATGTTCGGCGTGCCTGAGGATTATTACTACATCGACGAACAGGGCAACATGGTCGAACCGGGTCGGCGCGAGCCGGGCGAGGATCCGCTTGGGCCCGATGCGCCGCCGGCGGCGAGTCAGGATTTCCTTGAGGAAGCGACCGGCGGTTCCCTGCCACAAAACCAGCAGCGCCCCCCGCGCCGCGTGCCGCCGCAGCAGCCCGCGATCAAACCGGGCGAGCAATAGCGGCGGGATGCAAAAAGGGCGCCGGGATCATCTCCCGGCGCCCTTTTGCTTGGGCCGTTGCTGGCTGACAGATCAGCGCAGGCGCACGGCCACGAATGCGGGCGGCGTGGTGCGGCGCTGGATGCGCAGCAGCAGCGCCTCACGGTTTTCGGCGGTGGCGGCATTCACCTGCGCCAGCAGCGCCTCGACCGTTTCGACCGGCTGGTAATTGGCCGACAGGATGATGTCGCCCCGACGCAGGCCCTTGCGCGCCGCATCCGAATTGGGATCGACCGCCGCGACGACCACGCCCTTGGTATCCGCGGGCACGCCAAGCGAGCGGGCGACACCGGCGTTCATCGGCATAACCTGCATCCCGAGCTTTTGCTCGATCGTGCCGTCCGAAGTGCCCGGTGCCATCGGCTCCTCGGCTTCGGGATCGAAGGTCTGGTTCTGTTGCAGCAGTTCCGCCTCGCTCGGGCGCTTGCCGAGGGTGACGTTGATCGCCACGCGCTTGCCATCGCGCAGCACTTCGACCGGGACAGTGGTGCCCGGCTGGAGGTTGGCGACGAGGAAGGACACCGTCTGATCGGCGGTCACCTCCTTGCCGTTCACCTTGGTCAGGATATCACCCGCCCGCAGGCCGGCCTTGGCGGCGGGGCTGTTGTCCTCGACCGTCTGCGCCAGTTCACCGCGACGCTTCTGCAGGCCGAGCGATGCGGCGAAATCCTCGTCGATCGGCTGCAGGCGCACACCCAAGTAGCCGCGCGCAATCTCGCGGCCCTCGCGCAATTGCTCGACAATCGGGGCGGCGATTTCGGCCGGAATGGCAAAGCCGATCCCGACGCTGCCGCCCGAAGGCGAGAAGATCGCGTTGTTGATGCCGATCACATTGCCGCGCATGTCGAACAGCGGACCGCCCGAATTGCCGCGGTTGATGCTGGCATCGGTCTGGATGTAGCGGTCATAGGCGCCGCCCTGGCCGGTGTTGCGATAGACCGCCGAAATGATCCCGCTGGTGACCGTGCCGCCGAGGCCGAAAGGGTTGCCGATCGCCACGACCCAGTCACCCACGCGCGCCGCGCTCGAATCGCCGAACTGGACGAAGGGAAAGGTCTTGTTCGAACGGATCTTGAGCACCGCAAGGTCGGACGCCGCATCGGCACCAACCAGATCGGCTTCGTATTCGGTGCCATCGGGCAGGGTGATGGTGATGGATTCAAGCTTTGCCCGGCTGTCTGGCGGGTTGATCACGTGGTTGTTGGTGACGACATAGCCATCGGCCGAGATGATGAAGCCCGACCCCAGCGACTGCGCCTCGCGCGTCTGGGGTGTGCCACCGCCGCCGCCGCGGCGGTTGAACAGTTCGGCAAAGGGCGTGCCGGCAAACGGGTTGTTGGCAACCTCGACCCGCTGGCGGGTGGCGATGTTGACCACTGCGGGCTGCAATTGCGCGGTCAGATCGGCAAAGCTGGCCGGCGCACCGGCGACCGGCACCACACGGTCCATCACCGCATCATCGTTCTGCGCCACCTGCGCGCCCACTGGCGAGCCCGTGATCAGCGAAACAGCTGCGCCGCCCACCAGCAGCGCGCTTGTCAGTCCGTATACATAGCGCACTTTGTTCACGTCCTCTTGGTCCTTATCCATGGCAGAAATGCGCGGGGATGCCGCAGCGTTCCTCAAAGCCGTTTACGGGGCCAGCCGCATGGGCTGGTTTCGTCCCCCAAATGCCCTTTTCGGGGCTGAACGCCGATTGAACACCGGCGGCGTTCAGCGCCCCCGGTTTACGGTTGGTCGATTGCTCAGCGTTGACCCTTGAACTGGCGGAAATACTCGCTGTCCTCCGACAAGACCATGGTGCTCTCGCCCTCGCCCTGAAGGAAGGTTTTGCGGTAGCTCTGCATGGCGCGGTAGAAATCGTAGAACTGCGGGTCTTTTCCGTAAGCATCGGCATAGATGCGCGCCGCTTCGGCCGAGGCTTCGGCCTGAATGATCTGCGCGTCACGCTGACCGGCGGCGCGGATCGTGGTCGCCCGCTCCTCACGGTCGGTCTGCATCCGGGTGAAGGCCGCATCGAGCGGCCGGCCTTCGGGCAGATCTGCCGCCTTGATCCGCACATCGAGCACCTGCGCGCCGTAAGTGCGGGCCTGGGCATCGAGCGTTTTGGTGATGTTGGCCATCGCCGTCCCGCGCTCGGCATTGATCAGGGCCGCAAACGGCCTGCGCCCCAGTTCCTGCCGCAGCACTGAGGTCAGGATCGGCAGCAATTGCGATTCAAGCTGGCGTTCCGTTCCTGCGCGTTCCACCAGCTTCACAGGATCGATAATCCGGTAGCGGGCATAGGCGTCGACCTGCAGGCGCTGCTGATCGTTCGAGAGCACCTGCTGGCGCTCCATGTCGAGATCAAGCACCCGGCGGTCGATCATCTGCACCTGTTCGAGGAACGGGATGCGCAACTGGATGCCCGCACCGGTCTGGCCATAAGGCACATCCGGGCGGAACTGGTTGAACACGCGCACCGGCTTACCGGCCTGCACCACCACGCCCTGATGGGTTTCAGGGACGATCACCACGCTCGACAGCAGCGCCACCAGCAGCACGATCCCGCCGATCACGAACGCCTTGTAGTTCTGTAACAGGTTGGTCATCGCCTTATTCTCCCTGCTGCGGCTGCGGGGCCTGCTGCGCACGGCGCTTCAGTTCGGGCAGCGGCAGATAAGGTGTCACGTTGCCGCCTTCGACGATGGTTTTGTCGGTCTTGGACAGGATCTGCTCCATGGTCTCGTAATACAGCCGGCGGCGCGTCACTTCGGGCGCGAGCTTGTATTCCTCGTAGATGTCGTTGAATTCGCTGGCATCACCCTGCGCGCGGGCAAGGGTCTGCTGCGCCACTGCACGCGAACGGTTGATCGCGGCATCGGCGTCCTGCTCGGCGCTGGAAACGTCCTTGAACGCTTCCTCGACGCGGCCCGGCGGATCGACCTTGTTGATTTCGATCCCCTGCACGCTGATCCCCGAACGATAGGCATCGAGCCGCGCCTGCATGGCGTTGCGCACGTCCTGTTCGATTTCGGCGCGACCGGCACCGGTCAGCACGCTGTCCAGATCCTGACGGGCCACCGCCGCGCGCATGGCTGATTCGCCGATTTCCAGCAGGGCGTTGCGCGGATCGTTGAGCTGATACTTGAACAGGGCCAGATCGGAGATGTTCCAGCGGATCAGGTAGCTGAGATCGACAAGGTTCTGGTCGGCCGTCAGGATCAGCTTTTCGGTGTTGGTGCCGGGCACCTCTTCCGAACGGATCTGCGTGACGTTTTCCTTCTCGACCATGTGGATCGGGTAGGGCGCGGTGATGTTGGTGCCGGACTGGAGCTCGTGCGAGTATT
The DNA here is from genome assembly GCA_003724185.1 of Porphyrobacter sp. IPPAS B-1204. Taxonomy (GTDB): domain Bacteria; phylum Pseudomonadota; class Alphaproteobacteria; order Sphingomonadales; family Sphingomonadaceae; genus Erythrobacter. The sequence continues at coordinate 973,117 of RHGM01000003.1, read as the reverse complement.
TGCCGCCAAACCACGTGACCACCGCCTCTTCGCCCGGCTGGACGAAATGGAAGCTGGTCACGGCGACCCATACCAGCGCGGCACCGCCGATGATGAAGGGCAGCCAGCTCTTGCCGTCGGGGCGTTCGGGCAGGCGAAAGGCCGGGCCCCCGCCTCCGCCGCCTGCGCGGCGCGGGCCTTCGGGGCCGCGGGTCTTGAAGATGTCCTCGATGCTGGCCGAGCGCCGCTTGCCGGGCTCACCCCCGCCGGGCAGCCACGGGTTGCGCGGGCCACCGCTTCCGCCGTCGCCTCCGCCACCTGCGCCGTCCCCCGACGGACCGTCGGAGCCGGGCTCGTCGCCGCTTCCGCCGCCGCCCCAGGGGTTGTTCTTTCCAGCCATGGCAAGACCCTTGAGGCCTGCGCCAAGACGTTCTCTCCAGCCGTCCATTCTTTGCATAAGCTGTTTATAGGCACGGGTTCAGGCGAAAAACAGGGGTCCGCTGCGTGAATTTGGTGGTAGAGGCGTGGCGAAATGAACAACCCGCCTGAAACGCCCCGTCAGACACCCGCCGATTCAGGCCGCGATCCGGCCGCTGAAGAGGCGCTGATCCGGGCGGCGCTGACCCCCGAGATCAATCACCGTCTGCGTTCCGCGCGCATCGTGGCGCGCCGCGCCGTGATCGTTGCCGAGGCGGGTGACCTGTCCGATTCCGCCCGCGGCGAACTGGAAGCGGCCATCACGGCCGCGCTCGGCGCGCTTCCCGAAATCGACGAAGTGCGCATCGCGCTGACCGGCGAACGCCGCCGCCGCCGGTTGATTGCGGTGGGCAGCGGCAAGGGCGGGGTCGGCAAATCGACGCTGACCACCAACCTTGCGGTCGCGCTCGCGCGTATGGGCCGGAAGGTCGGCGTGATCGATGGCGACATCTACGGCCCCTCGCAGCCCAAGCTACTGAAAACCGAAGGGATCAAGCCCGGCGCCACCCCCGATGGCACGCAGCTGGTGGCGATTGACAGCCCTTACGGCGTCAAGGTGCTGTCGATGGGTCACATTGTTGCCCCCGGCAAGGCGCTCGCATGGCGCGGGCCGATGACGGGCAAGGCGCTCACCCAGCTGGTCGATGCCGATTGGGGCGAGACCGATCTGCTGCTGGTCGATCTGCCGCCGGGCACAGGCGATGTGCAATTGTCGATGCTGTCTGCGCACAAGCCCGATGGGGCCGTGCTGGTGTCCACCCCGCAGGATCTCGCGCTGATCGACGCTGCGCGTGCGGGCCAGCTGTTCGAACAGGGCGAAGTGCCGATCATCGGGCTGGTCGAGAACATGGCGGGATACTGCTGTCCCGAATGCGGGCATATCAGCGATCCCTTCGGGTCTGGCGGGGTGGAGAAATTTGCGACGGCGCTCGACATCCCCTTCCTTGGCCGGGTGCCGCTGACACTGGCGACGCGGATCGCGGGCGACAAGGGCAACCCTCCGGCTGCGGGAGATGACGAGACGGCGCAACCCTTCCGGGCGATTGCGGAAAAGCTGGCGCGCTGGCTCGATACCGGAACGGTCTGAGCAATGGGTCTGACGCGGCGCGGACTTCTGGGCGGAGCGGCGGCGGGCGGTGGTCTGGTCGTGGCCTGGTGGCTGATGCCGCGCACTTACGCGACCCCGCTGGTTGCAGCGAAGGGCGAGCATATTTTTGGCGCTTGGCTCAAGATCGCCACCGATGGTGTGGTGACGGTCGCCGTGCCGCAGCTGGAGATGGGGCAGGGGATCACCACGCTGCTGCCGCAGATTGTCGCCTATGAACTGGGCGCGGACTGGCGGCAGATCGCGGTCGAACCTGCGCCTGTTTCGGGTGCCTATGGCAATATCCCGCTGGCGAAAAAGTGGATGGCGCTGTGGGATCCTTTCGGCGCCGGCTTGTCAGCCAGCACAGACGATCTGATCGCGGCCCGCTTTGCCGGATCGCAGCGCTTCAATGCCACGGCCGATGGCACCTCGCTTGCCGCCTACGAACTGCCGTGCCGCGAGGCCGCCGCCGCTGCCCGTGCCATGCTGGCGCAGGAAGCAGCCTCGCGCTGGGGCGTGGGCTGGGAGGAATGCGAGGTCGTAGGCGGCTTTGTGACGCACGCAGACAAGCGCGCCAGCTTTGGCGAGCTCGCCGAGGCGGCCGCCGAATACACGCCGCCAGATCCCCCGCCGCTCCGCCCCGAACCCCCGCGTGAAAAGCCGCTGCCCGCCGATGTTGACGGTGCGCCGGCCTTCCCCCGGCTCGATCTGCCATCCAAGGTCGATGGCTCTTACCGCTTTGCGGGCGACGTGCGCCTGCCGGGGATGGTGTTCGCCTCGATCCGCCACGGCCCTGCCGACGGATCGGAATTGACCGCTTTTGACCCGAAAGGCGCGGCCGGGATCAAGGGCCTTGCAGGCATCGTGGAAAGCAAGCGCTGGCTTGCGGTTGCCGCCGACACGTGGTGGAGCGCGGAGACCGCGCTCGCCGCGATGAAGCCCAAATTCGCCACGCCCAATCCGGTGAACAGCGCCGATATTGCCGCCCGGCTCGATACCCTGCTGACGGCGGGGGAGGCGCATGTCATCGCCGAGACAGGTTATGGCGGCGAGGCGCTGCAGCGGGTCGATATCGGGCGGCGTTACGAGGTTGAGGCCTGCTATGCTGCCCCGGTCGAGACCGCGACCGCCGCTGCGCGCTTTGACAATGGCCGGCTGGATCTGTGGATTGCGACGCAGGCGCCCGAACAAGCGCGCATCGCCGCCGCCCGGGCCATCGGGATCGCGGTCGAGGACGTCGCGCTTTATCCCATGCCGGCAGGCGGCAGCTTTGATGCGCGGCTGGAACATGATCACGCCATTGAAATCGCTCTGATCGCCCGGGAATTGGGCCGTCCCGTGCAGCTGACCTGGCCGCGGCGGGATGAACTGATCCGCGCCCGCCCCCGCGCCCCGGCCTGGTTGCTGCTCGGCGCGCAGCTGGCCAAGGGCGGAGGCAATGGCGCAGAGGGCGCGATTGACGCCTTGCGCATCCGCATCGCCACGCCGCCCGCCGCGCTGGAATTCGGCAAGCGGTTGTTCGGCAACCTCACCAGCATGGCCGCGATCCGCGAGACCACCGGCATGCCCGATCCGCTCGCCTGCGAAGGCGCTGTGCCGCCCTACCAGCTGCCCGCCGTCATGGTTGAACACATCCCGGCCGAAATCGGCCTGCCGGTCGGCCGGGTGCGCGGCAACGCCTATGGGCCGACCACCTTTGCCATCGAAAGCTTCATCGATGAAATTGCCGCCAAGGCGGGGCGTGAGCCGCTGTCGTTCCGCATGTCGATGCTGGGCAGCGATGTCAGGCTGGCCGCCTGCCTGCAACGTGCCGCGCAGCTGGCCGGTTGGGACGGGGGCGCGGACCAAAGCGGGCAGGGCCTCGCCTGCGCCCGCATCGGCGAAGGGCCGGAAGCGGCGCGAATCGCCTGTGTCGCCACCGCACGTCAGGGCGAAGGCGGCGTGCGGGTAATCCGGCTGTCGGCGGCAGCGGATATCGGCCGGATCGTCAATCACGACATCGCCAAGCAGCAGATCGAAGGCGGGCTGGTGTTCGGTATCGGCATCGCGCTCGGCAATGCGCTGCGGCTGCGCGGCGGCGTGCCCGAAGCGACAGGCGAGGACGCGCTCGGCCTGCCGGTGCTCGCCGATTGCCCGGAAATGCGGGTGGAGTTCATCGCCAGCGAAGCGCCGCCTGCCGACCCGGGAGAGCTGGGCGCGGTTGTCGCTCCGCCCGCCATTGCCAATGCGCTGTTTTCGGCTACGGGCTTGCGCCTGAGACGCCTACCCCTACTTTCGGACGGCATATGACCCGCACATTTCTGCAACACCGCGTCCGGGCGATGGACTTTGCCCGGAAACGAAACCCCTGCCAACCGTTAGGCGGGCTATGACCTGGCAGACCCAGCGCCTTCCGGGCGATCATCCTCCTGTGCGCAGCGGCCGTATCGGCGTGCTCGTCATCAATCTCGGCACGCCTGACGGGCCGGACCCGGAATCGGTCAAGCGGTATCTCAAGCAGTTTTTGTCCGACACCCGCGTGGTGGAGATTCCGCCGATCGCATGGCAGCTGATCCTGCGCGGGATCATCCTGAACACCCGACCCCAGAAAAGCGCCAAGGCCTATGCCAAGATCTGGACGGACCGCGGATCGCCGCTCGCCGATATCACCGCCCGCCAGGCCGAGGCGATGGTGGGGCGTTTCGGCGAAAAGGTGCAGGTCGACTGGGCAATGCGTTACGGCAACCCCTCGATCGAAAGCCGCCTCACCGCATTGATGGCCGACGGGTGCGACCGTATCCTGATCGCGCCGATGTATCCGCAATATTGCGCCGCCACGACCGCGACGGTGTTCGACGAAATCGCCCGCGTGCTCAAGAAGATGCGCTGGCAGCCCGCCTTGCGCTTTGTTCCGCCCTATCATGACGAGCCGGGATACATCGCCGCGCTGGCCGATGATCTGACGCGGCAGGTGCGCAGCCTGACCTTCACGCCCGAGGTGATGCTGCTGAGCTTCCACGGAATGCCGCAGCAGACGCTGGAAAAGGGCGATCCCTATCACTGCCACTGCAGCAAGACCGCCCGCCTGTTGCGTGAGCAACTGGCGACCCGGCCCGAATTTGCCGGCGTGCGGTTCGAAACCACCTTCCAGTCGCGCTTCGGCCCGGCGGCCTGGCTTGAACCGTCCACCGATGCGACGCTGATGGCTGAAGGCGACAAGGGCACCAAGCGGCTCGTGGTCGCCGCGCCGGGCTTTGCGGCTGATTGCGTGGAGACGCTGGAGGAACTGGCGATCGAGGGGCGCGAGGAGTTCATGGAGCACGGGGGCGAGGATTACGCCGTGCTCGATTGCCTCAACACATCGGACGACGGCCTTGCAATGATCGAGGCGATGCTCCGCCGCGAATTGGCGGGATGGATCTGAGGCGCGCCGCGCCGCTGATGCTGGCGGCGGCCTGCTGGGCCGCGCCTGCCGTTGCTGAAGATAATTGCCAGTTGTTTCCGCCTTCGGTGCGCGAGGCGGGGGTTAATTCCGGCTATTCCGCAAGCCGGATGTGCGAGGCGGGCCTGAAGCCGCTTTGGCAAGGCGTGCCGGACGGGGCGGCGCAGGTGATGCGCTTCACGTTCTCTTCCGGCCATGCGCTGTTCTGGCGCAGCGTCACCATCATCCAGCTGCCCGATGGCAGCGGGCGGATGGAGGTGGTCGGCGGCGGTTTCGAACGGCGCGATGTCCGTTCACCCTGGGTCGATCTCAAGCCGGTGCGGCGGCGGCTGAAGGCGGATGAGCTGGCTGGGCTGGTAGCCCTGGCCGAACAATCCAGCACCTTCGATCACGCCGTCGGCAGCTGGCACGCGGGCGATCCGCCCGACACGATCTACCTGCATTGCCAGACGCTCGACATGGAGCGCGCCGATCCGGCGGGTTACCGGTTCTCGTCGATCAATATCGGCTGCAACCGGCCCGCCGCGCTGATGCCGCTGGTCGAAGAGGTGATCCGGCTGGCGGATATCGGGATGGTGCGGCGCAATTGGGCTGGTTATCCCTGATCCCACCCCAATTTCGCGACGGACCGGCGCAACAGTCTGTTTACACCGCAGGGCTATTTACACTAAAGTCAGTTGCTAATCCGAACCTGAAACGGAGCTTCGCCCCCTCATGGCTACCCTTGCCGCCGACGCGCCGACCCAATCCCCCTCGTTCCCTCACTGGAGCGAAGGCAATCCGACCGAAGCCGACCTCGCCCATATCCCCGGCGAAGGCGGCTGGCCGCTGGTGGGCAATACCTTCAAGATGTTGGCCGACCCGCACGGCTTTGTCGCGCAGCGGATCAAGCAATTCGGCAAGGTCTACCGCAACCGCGCTTTCGGCGGCTGGCAGGTGGCGCTGATCGGCGCCGAGGCGAACGAGCTGCTGTTGTTCAACAAGGACAAGATCTTCAGTTCCGAACAGGGCTGGGGCCCGATCCTCGACCAGCTGTTCCCGCGCGGGCTGATGCTGATGGATTTCGACCATCACCGGATCGACCGCCGCGCCCTGTCGATCGCGTTCAAGCCCGAACCGATGCGGCACTATTCGGGTGCGCTGAACCGCGGCATCGCCCGCGAAGTGGCGGGCTGGGCAGGGCCGATGGAGTTCTACCCGGCGATCAAGAAGCTCACGCTCGATCTGGCTGCGGACAGCTTTATCGGCCTGCCCTGGGGGCCTGAAGCCGACAAGATCAACGAGGCATTTGTCGACATGGTGCAGGCCTCGGTCGCACCGATTCGCAAGCCCTTGCCCTTCACCAAGATGAAGAAGGGCGTCGATGGCCGCGCCTTTCTGGTCGACTATTTCACCAGGGAAACGCTGCGCCGGCGCAAGGAAGGCGGCGGGCAGGACATGTTCAGCCAGTTCGCCACGGCCACACGCGAGGACGGCAGCCTGCTGCCGGTCGATGAGGTCGTCGATCACATGAACTTCCTGATGATGGCGGCGCATGACACCATCACATCATCTGCCACCTCGCTGATCTATCACCTCGCCACCAATCCCGCATGGCAGGAAAAGCTGCGCGAGGAGATCATGGCAGTCACCGGCGGCCCGGATGGTGACGGCAATCCCCGCCCGCTCGATTACGATGATCTGGCCAAGCTTGATCTCACCGAGATGGCGTTCAAGGAATCGCTGCGGATGATCCCGCCGGTGCCTTCGATGCCGCGCCGCGCTTTGCGTGAGTTCGAATATGGTGGCTATCGCATCCCGGCCGGCACCATGGTCGGGATCAACATCTACTGGACCCACCATTCCGAGGAATACTGGGAGAGCCCCTTCACCTTCGATCCGCTGCGCTTCACCCCCGATCAGGTGAAGGCCCGCCACAAATATGCCTGGGTGCCGTTCGGCGGGGGGGCGCATATGTGCCTTGGCCTGCACTTTGCCTATATGCAGGTGAAGATCCTGCTCGCCCAACTGCTGCAACGCTACCGGATCGAGGCGGCAGAGGGCTATGATCCCGATTGGCAGGACTGGCCGATCCCGCAGCCCAAGGATGGTTTGAAGGTGACGTTCGTGCGTCTTTGATTTCGCAGCGCCTCCGCGCTGCGACTTCCTCGCTCATGCGACCTAAAGGTCGAGTCGCTGCGGGCGGCCAGTCGGCCTTGCGGCGGCGATGCCGCCGAACCATCTGATGTTTCATGTGAAACATCGGCAAGCGGGGGTCTAAAAGGGGTCTAGGGTGGGTCTGGACCTCGTCATTGCGAGCCGCAGGCGAAGCAATCCATGGTCGAACCTCTGCGCTGGCGGGACGGCAGTCCATGGATTGCCGCGTCGCCTCTCCGAGGCTCCTCGCAATGACGAAGTATTCTAGAAATCGACCGCGATCCCGTCACCCCGCTCCCAGTCGCCATAGCGGGTGGGTGAGAGCTTTTCGTCGTTCTTGACTGCCTTGGGCGCCGGCACCGGATCATTGGTCCAATGGGCGGGCTTCTTGAACTGCTTGGCGGCTTCGGACTTTTCCTTGGTCATGTCATGCAAATGCGCATGCTGGCACTTTGTTTCAACCACAGTTAGAGGCAGGCTATGCCTCAGACCCCCGGACTTCCCGTGCGCCGCGCTGCGCTTCGCCTGCTTGATGCCGTGTTCCGGCGGGGCGAGACGCTCGAACAGGCCGAAGGCGCCGCGCTTGGCGACATTCGCAAAGCGCCTGACCGCGCATTGGCCAAGGCGATTGCGGGCGAGACGCTGCGCTGGCTGACCGATCTTGATGCCCTGATCGACAGCGCCACCAAACAGAACCTGCCCGATGATGCCAAGGCGCGGATGGTGCTGCGGATCATGTTGGCGCAGGCGCTGCGGCTCGATACGCCGCCCCACGCGGTGATCGCGACCGGGTTGCCGCTGCTGGCGGGCGGTCCGCGCAGGCTTGCCCACGGCGTGTTTTCGGCGCTGGTCAAGCCGGGGCGCAGCGTGTTGCCCGAAGCGCCGACCCTGCCCGAACGCGTGGCCGAGCGCTGGGGCGCGGAGAAAACCGCCGCCATCGCGCCGGGCCTCGCCTTCCCGCCCGAGCTTGACCTCGCCCTGAAGGACGCCGCCGAGACGGAAACCCGCGCCGTGGCGATGGGGGGCGTAACCTTTGCCCCCGGACATGTCCGCTTGCCGCGCGGCGCGGCGGTGGAAAGCCTTGCCGATTACAAGGCGGGTGACTGGTGGGTGCAGGATCTCGCCGCTTCGATCCCGGCGCGGCTGCTGGGTGATGGAGCGGGCAAGAATGCGCTCGACCTCTGCGCCGCGCCCGGCGGCAAGACGATGCAGCTGGCCGCAGCAAGCTGGAACGTCACTGCGCTCGATAGTTCCAAGCGGCGGCTGGAACTGCTGAAAGACAACCTCAAGCGCACCGGCTTGAAAGCCTCGCCCGTGCGCGCCGATGCCCTGACGTGGGAGCCCAAGCACCGCTTCGATGCGATCCTGATCGACGCGCCCTGCACCGCGACCGGCACCTGCCGCCGCCATCCCGATGTGCTGCACCGCATCGGCAAGGGCCAGATCGCCGAGATGGTGGAACTGCAACGCGGCCTCGTGGCCAAGGCGGCGGAATGGCTGAACCCCGGCGGGGTGCTGGTCTATGCCGTGTGCTCGCTGGAGGCCGAGGAGGGCGAGGAGCAGGCGGCGTGGATCGACGCGGAACTCGACCTGACCCCTGCGCCGATCATGTCCGAGGAATTGCCCGCTGGCCTTGCCCCCACACCCGAAGGCTGGCTGCGCACGCACCCGGGGATGCTAACCGATCAAGGCGGGCTGGACGGGTTCTTCGTGGGGCGGTGGGTGAAGCCTCTCGGCTGACCGTTTAACCCATTCTTGAAGCTCTGCGTCTATAGGGACCGCATGCGAGGCATCTTTTCCATGCCACCCCTGCTCGACGCACCTGCGCTGCTGGAGAATATCAGCAAGCTGGAAACGAGCAGCCTCATCCTGTTTGCAGGCTGTCTCGCCTTCGCGTTTTATTTCGCCGTCGAAGGCTTCGTCAGCGACTTTGCCGAGAGCGAATATGAGGTCGCCCGCGGCAAGGTCACGGACAGCCGCTTCAAGTTCGGCGAGGATTCGCCCGGGTTCATCGTCGAATTCCGGGCCGAATCCGGGCAGATGCACATGATCGAGGAAGTTCGCCATCCGCTCCGCGCCCTCAAGGTCGGGGAATCGCTGATGGTACGCTATCCCAGATCGCGCCCCGACCGGGCGAAGCCCCATTATTCGCCGCTCACCAGCACCACGCTCAGGCTCTTCAAGATCGGCGCTGCGCTGGCGATCGCCTATTCGGTGGCGGCGCGCGGCGGGTAGCCCCGGCCACCTGCCGCGTGCGCTACCTCAATCCTTCACATACTTCTGAAAAGACTTCCGCAATTTCATCAGCTTCGGCGGGATCACCGCGAGGCAGTAGGGGTTGCGCTGGCCTTCGCCGTCCCAGTATTCCTGATGGTAATCCTCGGCCGGATACCATTCCATCACCTGCGCGCCGCCAGACAGGCCCTCGATGGTGGTCACCGCCATCTTGCCGTTTTCCGCGTTCCAGCGACCGATCGCGGCCTCGGCTTCCTCGCCCTGCTGCGCCGAAAGCGGGAAGATTGCGCTGCGGTATTGCGTGCCGATGTCGCCGCCCTGGCGGTTCAGCTGCGTCGGATCATGCGTGCCGAGGAACACGTCGTAGATCTGGGGAAGGCCGATCACATCCGTATCGAAGGTCACACGGATGCCTTCGGCATGGCCAGTCGTGCCAGTGCAAACTTCCTTGTAGGTCGGGTTCGCTTTGGTGCCGCCGATATAGCCGCTTTCGACCATCGTTACGCCCACCACATCGCGGAACACCGCCTCGGTGCACCAGAAGCAGCCGCCTGCAATGATCGCCGTGTCCAAGTTGCTCATCGAAATCTCCGTTGGTATGGGGCAAAGATAGGCTAGCACGATGCGATTGCCACAAGCAGGCTGGCGAATATTTCCATTTCCCCGGAGAGAGACCCCATGAAAAAACTGATCCTTGCCGCCGCCACCAGCGCGCTTGCCCTGGCCGCGCCCGTGATGGCGCACCAGCATATGGACCACGCTGCCCATGGCGAGCACGGCGATGCCCATATTCTCGACACCGCCACCTTCAACAAAATGCATGGCGAGCAGGTGTCTGCGGCGATCAACCACCCCACCCGTGCCGAGGACAAGGTGCGTGACGCTCACCGCAATCCGGCTGACGTGCTTGCCTTCTTCCATGTCGGCCCGCACATGAAGGTGGGTGAATATTCGCCCGGCGGCGGCTGGTATTCGCGCCTGCTCGGCCATTATCTGGGCGGCGAGGGGCAGCTGGTCGGGCTTTACAGCAATCCGCTGACCGCCACCGCAGACCCGGCCCGCCAGCAGCGCATCCGCGATCAGGCAGCAGGCTTCGGCACGGAAGTGGCGGGCTACACCGGGCTCCCCGCCGACAAGTTCAGCGGCCTGACGCTGGACAAGGCGGCCGAGCAGAAGGGCACCTTCGACCGTATCCTCGTGATCCGCGCCATGCACGGCATCACCCGCGCCGGGATTGCCGACACCGAAATCCGCGCAATGCGCGAACTGCTCAAGGATGATGGCCTCATCGGCATCGTCCAGCACCGCGCCAAGGCGGATGCGCCGTGGTCCTATGCCAACGGCACCAAGGGTTATCTGAAGCAGCAGGACGTGGTCGATTTCATGCGCCTCAACGGCTTCGAGCTGGTCGCCGCGAGCGAGATCAACGCCAACCCGAAGGACACTGCCAACCATCCCGAAGGCGTGTGGGAAATGCCCCCGACGCTGGCGACCAAGCGTGACGATCTGAAGGGCATGGGCGAAAGCGACCGGATGACGCTGCTCTTCAAGAAGTCCAAGTAATCGGTTAAGGGCGGCGGCATGACCGCTATCACTGTCGCCGCCCTTCAGCTTGCCCTCGGCTCCGATGACGAGGCCGAAAATATCGCCGCCGTTGCCGCGCTGGTGGAAGACGCCGCCGCCAAGGGCGCGCAGCTGATCCTGCCGCCGGAGCTGTTCTCCGGCCCCTATTTCTGCCGCGAGGAGGACGAGGCGCTGTTCGCGCTCGCCCGCCCGACGCTGGAACATCCCAGCGTGATCGCGATGCGCGAACTCGCGGCGCGGCTGAAGGTGACCATCCCCACCAGCTTCTTTGAACGGGACGGGCACCACTATTACAACACGCTCGCCATGATCGGCCCGGATGGCGCTGTCCAAGGCACCTACCGCAAAAGCCACATCCCCGATGGGCCGGGCTACGAGGAAAAGTACTATTTCCGCCCCGGCAATGACGGGTTCAAGGTGTGGGACGTGCCGGGCGAGGGCGGGGCAATCGTCAAGGTCGGCGTCGGCATCTGCTGGGACCAGTGGTATCCCGAATGCGCGCGGGTGATGGCTCTGATGGGGGCCGAAGTGCTGCTCTATCCCACCGCGATCGGGTCCGAACCCTATGATGCGGACCTCGACACCAGCCGGATGTGGCGGCGTGCGATGCTGGGCCATGCGGTGTCGAACTGCATACCGGTGGTGGCGGCGAACCGCATCGGGTCGGAAGGCCCGTCCGAAACCGCCCAGAATTTCTACGGCCATTCCTTCGTCACCGATGAATGGGGCGATTACCTCGCCGAATATGGCGCTGCGGAAACCGGTGTGCTGATCGCCCGGCTCGATCTGGCGCAAGCGGCGCGGCACCGCGCCGGCATGGGCTTCTTCCGCGACCGCCGCCCGCAGCTTTACGGCCGGATTGCGCAAGACATCTGATCCTTGAGCAGCACCTACCTCGTCGCGCTGGGCAGCAACCGGAGGCACCGCCACTACGGCGGGCCAGAGGGCGTGGTGCGCGCGGCGATGGAAGAATGCGCTGCCTTCGGCACTGTCACCGCGCATTCTCCGGTGATGGCCACCCCTGCGATGGGCGCGGCGCAGCGGCGCTTTGCCAATGCCGCGCTGGTGCTGGACAGCGAACTTTCGCCCACTGCGCTCCTCGCCGCGCTGAAGCGCACCGAGCGTGACTTCGGCAGGCGGCGCGGACAGCGCTGGGGTGACCGGGTGCTGGACTGCGACATCATCCTGTGGAGCGGCGGGGAATGGCGGAGCGGCGGTCGGCCGGGGGGTCTCACCATCCCCCACCCCGCCTTCGCGCAGCGTCGCTTTGTGCTGGACCCGGCCTGCGCCATCGCCCCCGGTTGGCGCGCCGGGCCGGGCGGATTAACCCTCGCCCACCATCAAGCCCGCTTGACCCGCCCGCGCCCCCTGCCTAGGGGAGCGCCCTTCGCGTGAGCGCCCCGCGCCAACGCCAACAGCGTGGACCCGTAGCTCAGTTGGTAGAGCAACGGACTTTTAATCTGTAGGTCTCGGGTTCGAGCCCCGACGGGTCCACCAATTTTTTACGCCCTACCGCTTCGCTGCTTGAGGGCGGGTTTGTCGCCCTTGCGGCCCGTTGGGGCGTTCTGGTGCGACCCGCTTGCCGGGCTAAGCCGCGTTCTTCGCGTCCAGCCAGCGCGCCGCCTTCACACCCCCGGTGATCAGGAACGGCACAAGCACCAGCGAAAGCACCACTTTTGCAATCACCTGGCCGATCAGCAAGTTCATGATCGGGAACAGGCCGTAAAAGGCCAGCGTGATGAAGATCACCGAATCGACCGCCTGCGATAGCGCCGAGGCAATCGCGCCGCGCACCATCAGCCCGATGGTCGATTCCGCGCCGTCGCCCTTCAGCCGGTCGAAGATCCAGATGTTGAGCAGCAGCGAGGTGATGTAAGCCGCAGGCCCCGCCGCCCATACCCGCCAGACGGTGCTGTGCACCCGCTCGAACGCGGCAAGATCATCGGCGCGGCCCGCCGCCATCTCTGTCGAGGCGGGCAGGCCCAGCACCAGCAGCATCAGCAGTGACGAAATCAGCAGCGGCAGGAACCCCCACCACACGATCCGCTGCGCGAACTTGCGCCCGTAGATCTGCGACATGGTGCTGGACACCACCACCAGCAGCAGAAAGGCGAAAATCCCGCTCTCCACCGCCAGATCGGTGGGCCACAATTGCACCTGCTTGAAAGCGAGTACGCCCGCCAGCACCGTCATCCCGCCATACAGGAGCGTGAACACGAACAGGCCCAGCGGCATGTTGGGCGGCAGGGTGGCGGGGGGAAGGGCGTCTGGCGCGGGTTGGTTCATGACAGGGTGCTAGCCAGCGCGGCGGGAAATGAAAAGCGCACGCGTGTCCCCTGTCACCGGCACTTTTGCGCAGGGATGCGCGCCGCAAGGCCGCATCACCCTTGCAACGCTGCGCGCAAACTGCCACGCCCGAAGGTGCTGCACGCAAGGCAAGCTCCCGCGCGCGGCATCGGGATCAGATCGCTTGTCCAGCCACACATAAGGGCAATTTGCTGCCGTGAACGAGGGTATCACGTCCATCCTGCTAAGCCTTGCAGGCGTGCTCGCCATTCTGGGGATTGCCTTTGCGCTGTCATCGGCGCGGCGCAAGATCAACCTGCGCGTGGTCGGATCGGCCTTTGCCTTGCAGGCGATTACCGCGCTGATCGTGCTGCGTACCGATGCGGGCGTGGCGGTGATCGGCGGGCTGTCGAGCGGGGTGATCGCGCTGCTCGATTTCTCCAAGGTCGGTATCACGTCGGTGTTCGGACCGATGGAAAACAACCCCTTCGCCAACACCTTCGTCATCGCCGCGCTGCCGGTGATCGTGTTCTTCGCCGCGATTGTCTCGATCCTTTACCACCTCGGCATCATGCAGCGGCTGGTGCGCTGGGTGGGCGGGGCGATCGGCTGGATCACCGGAATCAGCAAGGTCGAGGCGCTGGGCGCTGCGGCGAATATCTTCGTCGGCCAGTCGGAAAGCCCGCTGGTGGTGCGCCCCTATCTCGCCGCGCTGTCGCCTGCCGGGCTGTTCACGCTGATGACAGTGGGGATGGCTGGCGTGGCGGGCACGATCCTTGCGGCCTATGCCAGCTTCATCGGCGAAGAGGCCGTGCCGTTCCTGCTGGCGGCGGCGTTCATGTCGGCGCCGGGCGGGATTTTGATGGCGAAGATCATGATGCCGGATGAGGCCCCGCTGCGTGAGGGCCGCGACAACAGCATTGCCGCCGCCGCTGTGGCGCAGGCGCGCGGGCGCACCCAGTCCCTCACCGAAGCGACCCGCGTGGTCATGTATGACGAGAACGGCGAGCAGGTCGAACTCCCGCAGGCGCGCATCAGCGCGGTCGGCCCGGCCTCGATCCTCGAAGGCGGCGCCAAGGCGGACGAGGTCAGCGCGGCGGAAACCTTCGAGGAAGGCCAGCGCCCTGCCAATATCATCGAAGCCGCTGCCCAAGGCACCCAGACCGGCGTGAAGCTGGCGGTGGCTGTGGGCGCGATGGTGATGGTGTTCGTGGCGCTGGTGGCGCTGGCGAACGGGATGCTGGCCGGGATTGGCGGTGGGATTGTGAACCTCGCCGATGGCGCGGGTGCGCCGTTCAGCCCCGAAACAGCGGCATGGCTGCAAGGAATCAGCTTCCAGAAGCTGCTTGGCTATGTGTTCGCGCCGGTGATGTTCCTGATCGGCATTTCCGACTGGGATCAGGCGCAGATTGCGGGCGGCCTGTTCGGCACCAAGATCGTGCTGAACGAATTCGTCGCCTTCATCGATCTGGGGGCGATGCAGGGGAATGAACTGACTGCGCGCAGCCGGGCGATTGTCACCTTTGCGCTGTGCGGCTTTGCCAATTTCTCCTCGATCGCGATCCAGATGGCGGTGACGGGCGGGCTGGCCCCCAACCAGCGCCCGGTGATCGCCCGGCTGGGGCTGAAGGCGCTGGCCGCCGGCAGCCTTGCCAACCTGATGAGCGCCGCGCTGGCGAGCCTGTTCCTGCCGCTCTGACGCCTCTTGGCAGGCGCGGCAGAGCGGGTGTAAGGGCGCGGGCATGATCAATATTGCATCCGTCTCGCTCGCCCAGCCGCTGGAAACCATCGCCGACGAACTGGGGCGCAGCTTTGGCGAATATGGCTTTGCCGTGGTGCGCGATCACGGCATCCCGCAATCCCTGATCGACGAGGCGGAGGCCGTCTCCAAGGCGTTCTTCGCGCTGCCCGATGATGTGAAGCGCGCCTACAAACTCGAAGGCGGCGGCGGCGCACGGGGCTACACTCCGTTCGGCACCGAAAAGGCGAAAGACGCCGAGGTGTTCGACCTCAAGGAATTCTGGCACGTCGGCCGCGATCTGCCCGCAGGTCACCCGCTGGCCGAATTCATGGCCCCCAACGTCTGGCCCAGCGAAGTCGAAGGTTTCCGCGAAACGATGAGCGCGCTGTTCGCCGCCTTCGAAGTTGCCGGGGGCCGTGTGCTCGAAGCGATTGCGCTGCATCTGGGCCGCCCGCGCGACTTTTTCGCCGCCAGCGTCGAGGACGGCAACTCGGTGATGCGCCTGCTGCATTACCCGCCGCTGGGCGAAGGCGCACCCGAAGGCGCCATCCGCGCTGCCGGGCATGAGGACATCAACACCATCACCCTGCTGCTTGGCGCCGAGGAGGCAGGCCTCGAACTGCTGACAAAGCAGGGCGAATGGCACGCGGTTGACGTTCCGGCGGGCGCGCTGGTGATCAATGTCGGCGACATGCTGCAACGCCAGACCAACGGGCGGCTGCGCTCGCACCACGCACCGGGTGGTCAACCCGCGCGGAGACGCGGCGCGGCGGGCGCGTTACTCCATGCCGTTCTTCCTGCATTTCCGGCCCGATTTCATGATCGAACCCCTGCCCGAATGCATCGCAGCGGATGACGCGAATCCGCCGCTGCCCCCGATCAGCGCGCATGATTACCTGATGCAACGCCTGCGCGAGATCAATCTGGCGTAAAGGGCGTTTTTGCGCCCCATTGATTGGCTTCAGGAAATTCCGTGAGAGCGTTGCTGCGATGCAACACACGGGCATGGAACACGCGCAAATCCTACACTTTTCTGGCGTTCTGAAAGACTCGCTTTAATGAATCGCCGCGCGGGAGCGGGGCGTTTCATCAAACTGTCACAGAACAGTCGCTTTGCCGCAAGCGTTCAGGCCTAGGGCAGGCCGCACTACATTCCGTTTCTCTCCTCTCCACTGTTTACAGGGGCCTTGATCCATGAAGCTTAAGTATCTTCTGGCCGCGAGCATCGTCAGCCTTGCGGCGACCACCACCATCGCCACGCCGGCCTTCGCGCAGGAAACCACCTCGTCGATTCGCGGCACCGTGACCGACCAGAACGGCACGCCCGTTGCTGGCGCGACTGTCACCGTGACCCACGTGCCGTCGGGCACGACCTCGACCCAGACCACTGATGCCTCGGGCGGCTTCAACGCTGCCGGCCTTCGTCTGGGCGGCCCCTTCAGCGTGGTGGTGGATGCGGACGGTTACGAACCCGCGAACCAGGAAATCGGGTTCCTTTCGGCTGGCCAGGCGCAGCGTATCAGCGTGTCGCTGGCCGATGCCGGTCAGACCATCGTCGTTTCGGGCGCCCGCCAGCGTTCGGCGATCACCCTGTCGACCGGCGCCGCCACCGTGCTGACCGCCCGCGACATCGCCGGTATCGCCAACGTCAACCGCGACATCCGCAACCTTGCGGCGCGCGACCCGCTGGTGAACCTTGATCCGACCAACAACTCGATCAGCATCGCCGGCCAGAACAACCGCTTCAACCGCTTCACCGTTGACGGCGTGGCCTTTGGCGACCCCTTCGGCCTCGAAGCTGGCGGCCTCGTGTCGTCGCGCGGCCCGATCCCGCTTGACGCGATCGGCGAATTCTCGGTTGAAACCGCTCCGGTCGACATCCAGCAGGGCTTCTTCGCTGGTGGTTCGATCAACACCCAGCTCAAGTCGGGCGGCAACAACTTCACCTTCCTGGGCAGCGCCTATTATCAGGACGACAGCCTGCGCGGTGATCGCGCCCGCAACCTGACCCGCACCGGCGCCTTTGAATCCGAAATCATCGTTGGCCAGGTCACCGGCCCGATCATCAAGGACAAGCTGTTCTTCGCTGTCACCTATGAACGCACCCGTGACACCGTGCCGTCGGACGTGCTGCCCTCGCAGCTCGGCATCACCGATGCGCAGCTGACCGCGGTCAATGACATCGCCCAGCGCGTCTATGGTTTCGACACCCTCGGCGTGGCCGATGCCGTGGTCGAAAGCGACGACAAGCTGATCACCAAGCTCGACTGGAACGTGGCTGACGGTCACCGCGTGACCGCGACCTACATCTGGAACGAAGCCAGCCTGCTGGCGGGCCAGACCGGTGCAGGCCAGATCAATGCCACCAACCCGACCTTCAACCTGCTGTCGAACAACTACAACCAGGGCGCGATCAACCACTTCGGCATTCTGCAGTCGAACAACCAGTGGTCGGACAGCTTCTCGACCCAGCTGCGCGTCTCCTATGCCGACTATGTCCGCATTCAGGAGCCGATCGGCGGCAACCGCACCTTCGGTGAATTCACCGTCTGCCTTGCGCCGACCACCGACACCGTGTTCCAGAACTGCCCCTCGGGCACGCGTCAGCTGCGCTTCGGCCCTGACTTCAGCCGCCAGTCGAACGAACTCGAAAGCCAGTCGCTGGCGGTCGAATTCCAGGCCCAGCTGAAGCTCAACAACCACACCGTCAAGCTGATTGCCGAGCGCCGCCAGCAGGACGTGCGCAATCTGTTTGCCCAGCGCACTTCGGGTGTGTGGTTCTTCGAATCGCTTGCCGACCTTGAAGCCCAGCGCGCCAGCGATGTTGACTTCGCGGTGCCGCTGCAGGGTGGGATCGAGACGGTCGAAGCCAATTTCCAGAACAACTCCTGGACCTTCGGCATCATGGACACGATCGACGTGACCGACAACCTGACCGTGGTTGCGGGCATGCGTTACGATCTGTTCGACACGCCTGATCGTCCGGCGTTCAACCAGAACTTCCTGAACCGCTTCGGCTTCCCCAACACTTCGACCCTCAACGGCCGTGATCTGTTTCAGCCGCGCTTCGGTGTGAACTGGCAGCCCACCGATCGTCTGCAGGTTCGTGGTTCGGCCGGCATCTTCGGCGGCGGCAACCCGCTGGTGTGGATTTCGAACAACTATTCGAACCCCGGCCCGACGCTGGGCCGCGCCCGGGCGCGTCGCAACGCCAACGGCACGTTCCTGGTCACCGGCATCACCGGCCAGACCCCGGCGCAGCTTCAGGCCATCGGTGCCGCCACGCTCAACAACGTGACCGGCGGCGAAGGCATTCCTGCAGCAACCCTCGATGCGGTGCGCACCGGCGGTGCGGCCAACGCGCCGACCAACGCGCTCGACCCGAATTTCGAGCCGCTGTCGCAGCTGCGTTTCTCGGGCTCGGTCGACTATGAAGCCGATCTCGGCTTCCTGGGCGATGGCTGGAACTTCGGCGTCGATGTGGTCTATTCGGATGTGCAGAACGGTCTGGAATGGACCGACATCCGCACTGTCCAGCAGGCCGGCAACCTCGGCACGCTGCCTGATGGCCGTCCGCGCTACAACATCCTTGATGGTCTTCAGGCTGGCGACACCAACACCGACATCCTGCTGACCAACACCAGCGAAGGTGACAGCCTCAACATCGTGGCCCGCTTCTCGAAGAACTGGAGCTCGGGCTTCTACCTGTCGGGTGCCTACACCTATTCGAAGGTGAACGATGGCAACCCGGGCAACTCGTCGGTGGCGTTCTCGAACTACACCAACACCGTGAACGAAGATCCGAACTTCTCGGCGGTCGGGATCTCCGACTTCCAGCGTGATCACGCGTTCCGTCTGGTGGCCGGGTTCGACAAGGAACTGTTCGGCGATAACAACACCCGCATCGAAGCGTTCTACAACGTGCGTTCGGGCCGTCGTTACAGCTACACCTTTGCCGATCAGGCATCGGGCTCCAACCGTTCGAACGTGTTCGGCACGGTCGGCACCAACTCGCGTTACCTGATGTATGTGCCGGACGTCAGCAGCCGCACGGCTGATCCGCTGGTCACCTACACGGCCAACTTCGATTTCGAGGACTTCCAGAACTTCGTCCAGAATTCGTCGCTGAGCCAGTATCAGGGCCAGATTGCGCCGAAGAACATCGCCCGCAGCCCGTGGTTCCACGATGTCGATCTGCGCTTCAGCCAGGAAGTGCCGTTCGTGTTCGGCGGCAAGATCGAACTGATCGCCGACGTCGAGAACGTGCTCAACTTGGTCAACTCCGATTGGGGCACGCTGCGCCAGATCGCGGGTTCGGTGCCGCTGGTGAACGTGCGCTGTTTGCAGACCGCTGGCGGCACGACCGCTGCCACGCTGACCCAGAACTGCGCGCAGTACGAGTTCAGCAACCGTGCGAGCAACAACCAGTTCACCCCGCCGATCGAGAACGTGAACCTCAACGCTTCGCTGTGGGGCGTTCGCTTCGGGGTCCGCGTGGTCTTCTGATCGCGCACACCTGACACGATGATTGCGGAAGGGCGGCCCGGCAACGGGTCGCCCTTTTGCGTTGGGGGAGCTGCGGGACAGCTGGGTGCGGGACGGGTGGCCGCCGAACCGGCTTGCGCGCCGGGCGGCGTTACCCGCGCGCGCGGTGCAGCGCTTCGGCTTCGGCAGCAGGGCCACCTTGGGCCAGCAGCCCGTGCGCGAGAGCGGCGCGGGTTGTGCCTTCGGCCCGGGTGACCAGCGCGCGTTCGAGCGCCGCAGCGGCTTCGCCAAGTCCGGCCTCACCGAACATCGCCGCGGTCCCTGCGACCTTGTGCAGCAGGCGCGCAAGGCCCTGTGCTGCGGCTTCGGGCGGAGGCGCGGCGGCCGTCAGCCAGCCTTCCTCCACCGCGGCGAGCACCGCGTCCACCGCCTCTGCCCGCCGTGCTTGCCAGCGCGCCACCAGCCGGGGTGAGCCTGCCAGCGCCGATGCCCGCGTGTGCGGCGGCGCTGCGCCGGGCTGCTCGGTCTCGACTATCCGGGTCGGCAGCCAGCGCTGCAAGGCTCGGGCAAGCTGGGCAAACACGACCGGCTTGGCCAGATGCGCCTGCATCCCTGCTGCGCGTGCGGCGGCGATGTCTTCGGGGTAGGCATTGGCGGTCAGCGCGATCACCGGCAGCAAGCACGGCCCGATGCCCTCGGCCCGGATCGCACGGGTGGCCTCCAGCCCGTCACAATCGGGCATCTGCACATCCATCAGCACCAGATCATAGGGCCGCCCGCGCATGATCGAATCGATCACCATCGCGATGGCCTCGTTCCCGTCATGCGCCAGCGCGACCTCCTGCCCGCAACGTTCAAGCATTTCCGTGACCAGCAGGCGGTTGATGTCGTGATCCTCGACCAGCAGGATACGGGACGGGGCAAGCGATTGCGGCTGCAGCGGCGGCGCCAGCTCTGGTTCGGGCAGCGTGGGTTCTGGCAGGGGCGGTGCAAGCATGGCAGGCAGCACCAGCGTGAAGCGCGACCCTTCGCCAGGTTGGCTTTCCACCTCGATCCTGCCCCCCAGCAGCGCGGCCAGCTGGCGGCTGATCGACAGCCCGAGCCCCGTGCCGCCGAACTGGCGCGCGATGTCGATGTCACCTTGCGTGAAGGGATGGAAGATCGTTTCGAGCTGCAGCGGGCTGATGCCGATCCCGCTGTCGGCCACGCAGACCCGCACATCATGCCGGCTCACCCGGTAACTCACCCGGATGTGCCCGGCTTCGGTGAACTTCACTGCATTGCCGATCAGGTTGATCAGGATTTGCCGCAGGCGCAGTCCATCGGTCAGCAACCACGGCGGGCGGTCTTCGCTGAAGCGGCATTCCGGATCATCGCCGCAGTCGCAGGCCAGATCCAGAACCACCCCCTTGCGTTCCGCGGCCGGACGGTGAAGCGCGGCACATTCGGCGAGGCTGGCGTGCAGATCCACCGGTGCGCGGTCGATGGCGAACTGGCCGCTTTCGATCTTGCTGAGGTCGAGCACATCGTTGAGCAGCATCATCATCGACCGGCCGGATTGCACGATCAGCTCGGCAAAGCGGCGTTGGTCGGCGGCCAGATCGCCTTGCAGCATCAGTTCGGCAAAGCCCAGCACCCCGTTCATCGGCGTGCGGATCTCATGGCTCATATTGGCGAGGAAATCGGACTTGGCGCGCGCGGCGTTTTCGGCGTGGCGGCGGGCGCGGGTCAGCAGCAATTCCAGCTCCACCCGCTCGGTCACGTCGCGCGCGGCCACCACCACGCCTTCGCGGGCGCGGGTTTCGGGATTGCGGACGACAGCGCAATCCGCCTCAAGGAACACGGGCGAGCCATCGGGCGCATCGGCGAAGCGGCGATAGGTCACGCGCTCGCGTTCACTGGTGCCGCCCAGCAAGCGTCCCAGCGCCTGCATCGCCCGGTCCCGCGCATCGGGATGCAGCCGCGCGCCGACATGCTGGCCCAGAAACGTCTCGGGCGGGGTGCCGAGCACATCGCGCACCGAGGGCGAGGCGTATGTGCACACCCCGGCCAGATCGAAGCGCAGAATCGCATCGCTGATATGGGCCGCCAGAAGATCGACCTCGCGCTTGCCGGCCTCAAGCCGCGCCATCATCCGGTCCCGCCCGGCCAGGATCGCGGCGACCGGCAGCCCGGTAAGGAAGTTGGCGGCGATGAAGGCCTGCAGCAGGTGAAGCTGCGTGATCCCGCCCCCGCTTGCGCCGGCGATCGGCCCCGCACCGGCCCAGGTCATGGCCCCCGCCACCACCGCCACCCCGCTGACCAGCAGCGCGCTGCCGAGGCTGCCCAGCCGGAAGGCATGGAGCAGCGTGATCGGCTGGATCAGGAACATCAGCGGATAATGGGTCTGGTTGAACACCAGAAAGGCGCAGGCCATGCCGCCGCCCAGCAGCGCCGCGCTTTCCAGCGGGCGGGCCGGTGCAGGCGGCAGCACGCCGCGGATACGGTCTGTCACCAGCAGCGCCATCGGCACCACCAGCACCATCGCCATGCTGTCGGTCAGGAACCAGGTCACCGCTCCGGCGCGCACCTGTTCCAGTGTGTCGCCCATCGCCGGGGCGGTCAGCATTGCTGAAGCCAGCGGACCCACAAGCCCACCAGCCCAGACAAAGCGGGCCAGATCCGTAAGGCGGCTCATGTCAGGCAGCAGCGATCCCCCCGTGCGGGTGAGCGCGAGCACGATCACGATCTCGATCATGTTGCCCCACGAAAACAGCAGGGCAATATGATCGGGCAGCTGCGCCACGGCGTTTGCGCCAAGGCTGGCGGCAAAGCAGGCGAGCAGGAATGGCAATTCGTTGCGCAGCCGCACCCGCAGCAGGAACGCGACCGCACAGGCATTGGGCAGCCAGATCGGGCTGACAGTCTCGCCCGCCGTGGCAATCACCAGACTGGCGCAGGCCAGCGCGAGGTAGACCGCGCCCCCGAACAGCGCGGCAAGGATGCTGGCCCGGTCGATCGGGCCGGATGCGATCCGGCCGCGCGTCTGGCGGTGAGCCCACGCCAACAGCGCACCGCCCGCACCGCCAAGCCCGGCGGACATGGTGCGATGCGCACCGGAGGGCGGCGCCCGATTTTCTGCGGTGGTGCTGCCCGACCGGGTGTTTTCTACCGGCGCGGCGGACATGGTATCACGGGCCGCGCCCATCGGGCCGCAGTCGGCTTCGGCATCCGGGGCATCGATGCCGCCGGGCAGGTCATGATCCAGTGCGCGCTCGATTCCCGGCGCTCCATCGCCAATTGCTCCGGTTCTGGTATAGACCCGCTTTTCGGGATGCGGCGCCAACCGCATCCGGAATGGAGCGATCAGGCAGACAGGGTTGAGGCTATGACGACCAATCGCGGCTTTGAGGCGCGTCCGCGGCGGCTGAGCTGGCCGCTGATCGCGGTGATCGTGCTGCTGCATCTGGCCGCGCTTTACGGCCTTGCACGCGCACTTGCGCCGGACATGACCGCCATGGTCGAGCGCGAGGTGCTGTCGACCTTCTCTGTCACCGTCACCACCCCGCCCGACCCTCCGCCGCCGCCGGAGAATCAATCCAAACCGGATGAAGGCGCTCAGGGCGCTCCGGGGAAGGAGGCGGTGGCGAAGCCCGTGACTGCCCCTCCGCCGCGCGTGCGCACGAAGCAGGATGATCCCTTGCCGCGGGCCGCTTCAACCGGGACGGCCAACCGCTCCGGTGCGGCGGCTGCGGGCGAAGGCACAGGCGCAGCGGGCACAGGCGATAGCACCGGCAGCGGCAACAGCGGCTCCGGACGCGGCGGGGTGGCGGTCAGCAAGCCGGTGCACATTTCAGGCAGCATCGACAATGCCCGCGATTTTCCGGTGCCTCTCGGGGGCCGCTCTGCGCGGCGCGGAACGCAGGTGATCGTGCGTGTCACCGTCGGCACGGATGGCCGCGCGCGGGGATGCTCCATCTATCGCCCCAGCCCCGATCCAGAGGCTGACCGCATCACCTGCCAGCTGGTCGAAAACCGCCTCGGCTTCCGCCCTGCGACCGATGCCAGCGGCCGCCCGGTGCCCGCCCCGTTTTACTGGCGCCAGCAATGGTTCTGACGGGCGCCTATTGCACGGTAAGCAGGCGTTCGATCTCGGTCATGCCATAGGGTTTGCGCAGCACGGCGGCTGCGCCCAACCGTTCAAAACTGCCCGCACCCTCGGCATAGCCCGTTGCCAGCACGAACCGGACGCCTGCTGCGCGCAGGGCCTCGGCAATCGGTTCGGAGGATTCGCTGCCGAGGTTGAAATCGATGATCGCAAAGTCGGGCCGCTGCTCTGCAATCGCGGCGATCGCGCCTGTCACCGAACTTTCCAGCCGCACGTCGCCCACGCCGAGCCGCTTGAGGTTTTCCTCGGTGTCGAGCGCGATGATGATGCTGTCTTCCACCACCAGCACGCGGGCAGGCTGATGCTGCGGCGAACTGGCGGGCGGGTGCTGCGGTTCGGGCAGCGGGGCAGGCACGCGCAGTGCAACCGTATAGGCGGCGGCAAGATAGCGCGCAGGCACAAGGAAATCCGCCTCCACCCCGGCCAGCTTGTAACGCACATCGGCCTCGCCCTGAAGGTCGTGCGGAATTGAACGGGTGATGATGGTGGAACCGAACCCGTGCCGTGTAGGCGCGGTCACCGGCGGGCCGCCCGCCTCGCGCCAGCGCAGGGCGAGGTCGCCGAACGCCGTGCGGGCCAGAGTGACCTCAACGCTACCGGCACGGGCCGAAAGGCTGCCGTATTTGGCGGAATTGGTCGCCAGTTCATGCACCACCAGCGCAAGGATCGTATAGGCTTCGGGGGTGACGAGCACATCGTCTCCCGTCAGCCGGAAGCGCGTGCGGTCTGCAGCGCCATAGGGTGCCAGTTCCGCCTCAATAAGGCGGACGAGGCTGGCGGGGCCCCAGTTCTTGGCGGTGATGTTCTCATGCGCTGTCGCCAGCGCGGCGATCCGTCCGCCAATGATCGCGGCAAAGCCGGGCACGCTCAGCGCTTCGGCCTGCGATTGCGCCACCAGTGCACGGATCAGGCCGAGGATGTTGCGCACCCGGTGATTGAGTTCGGCGATCAGCAGGTCCTGCTGCTGCGCGGCGCGGGCGCGTTCACGGGTGAGGTCTTCGCTCATCCGCAGCACCACCTCGATCAGGGTGCGGCGCAGCCGGGCGGCGATTTCGCATTCGTCGGCGCTCCATTCGGCGCTGTGGCCGCGCACCGTCTCGCACCATGCGGCAAAGCTGGCGCGGGGCTGGAGCAGTTCGCCGGGCGCCGCGGCAGCCTTGGCCGGATCGCCCGCCCACTGGATCACCCGGTCAAGCGGTCTGCGCCACAGCACCAGCGCATCGCGGGTGCCGCGCGACAGCGGCAGCACCAGCGCGCCAGCAGCACGATCGGCAAAAGCGGCGGCTTCGGCGACCTGATCGGCGAGTCTTGTGGTGGCATGGGTCGCCCCGCCCAGCGTGCTCGCCAGCAAGGGGGCAATCGCGCGGAACTGCGTTTCGTCAGGTGCCTTGCCGCTGGCACGATATTCGTCATCGGCGAACAGCGATATGCCGTCATGCTGGATCGTGCCGCGCAGCAGCTCCTCGATCATCGGCAGGCTGTCGGCCAGCGTAACCCCGCCCGCAAGCCGCAGCAGCAGCCGGTCATTCAGATGCCGCGCCCGCTCCCGCAAGCCTTCGGCCTGCGCCACCAGGATGCGGTCAAGCATCAGGGAGAAGGTCTGGCTGAGCAGCTCGGCCACGGTGCGGAGCGAATAGGGCGGCAGGCGAGCTTCGCGGTGGTGGCAGGAAATCATGCCCCACAAACGGTCATGCCGCACAATCGCAATCGCCAGCGAGGCGCCCACGCCCATGTTGCGCATATAGGCAAGGTGCATCTTCGAATGCGACCGCAGCATCGACATCGACAGGTCGAGCGGCATGTCATCCGCGCCCAAGGCGGGGACAATCGGCACGGCCTCGGCATTCATGTCGGCGATGATGCGGAAGCGGTTGCGGCGGAACAGCTCGCGCGCCTGTTGCGGGATGTCGGCGGCGGGGTAGCGCAGGCCCAGATAAGGTTCGAGCGCTTCGTCACGGTCCTCGGCGATAACCTCGCCGCTTTCATCGGGGTGGAAGCGGTAGATCATGACGCGGTCATACCCGGTCATCTGCCGCACCAGCCGCGCGGCGGTGTCGCACAAGCCGGCGACGCTGGTGGATTGTTCAAGCTGGGCGATCACCGGCACGATCATGCTGACATGGTCGGCAAAATCATTGCGGGCATGGGGTTCGAATTCGATGATCGAAAGCCCGCAAGACAGGTGAACCGCGCAATCGAAGAACTGGCCTTTGCCTGTCAGATCAAGGCCGAAGCGGCGCTCCAGAGTGTCGACTCCGGCCAGATGGGTGAGCGCCTGTTCCAGTGCGGCCAGCGCTTCCGGCGCGATGATCGCGGCGAGCGGGGTGCCGGGCGCGGGGGTTTCGGCCAAGCCGAGCAAGCCGGCAACATTGGCCGAGGCATGGGCCACGCAGCCTTTGTCATCGGCAGCGATCAGCCCGCCGAAGCTTTGCACCGCCGCGATGTGATGGATCGCCTCGCGGTCACATTCGGTGAGCGTGTCGCCTCGCTGGTGGAGGTTCATGCGGGGAGGCTTTCGGGCGTGGTTTCAACGCTTTGGCTGTTCTCAGCCACCTCGAGGAAATGCGCGAACACCGCCTCTGCTGCGCGGGTTGCGCCCTCGGCCTCGCCGGGGGCGGCGGGTTGTTCGATCCTGAGGCGCAGGCCTTGCCAGAAGGCCATCATCGCATCATCGCCAAGGAACGCCACCGGCCATTCGCCGCTGCCGATCCGGGCGACCTGCTTGGCAATGGCCCGGTTGCCGAGCGCCGATCCGGCCAGCACCCAGGCTGTGCCAAGAGCCGTTCCGGCGTCAGGGCTGGACAGGGTCAGGACCGGGGCAGGCGCGGGCAATTCCAGGCCTAACGCGGCCAGGTCACGGGCAAGCAAGGGGGTCTGCGGCGGCGGGCACAGATCGGCGGGCGCATGGGCCGCCAGCCAATCTTCCAGAGGTGCGCGGGCGGCGTGCTGCAGCGCCAGAAAGCGGGCATAATCAGCGCGGGTCTGCCACCCGCTGGCGGCCTGCATCGCGTGATCGAGCAGATCGTGCGCGGCCATCGTCGCGGCGCGCAGGTGGGTGCGCAGGCTTTCGTCCGGTTCTGCAATATTCCTGACCGGTGCCATGTCACCCGTCCTTCCCGCCCGAATCGGCCCAGCAGCCGAACTGCCGTGTTATCCGGGGCGATAGGCCCGAGTGTAAGGCAATTTAGGCATAAATTTGTGTCCAAATAATATGACACATAGGCAGGTGCTTGGCAAACGGAACCGCGCTGTCCCTGTGACGGACTGCGCCGGATTGGAGCGACCCGATCAGGGGGCGAGCAGCCGCCCGCCTTCTTTCTTCACCGCTGCCTCCAGCGGCCCCTTCATCACGCTGAGCAGCAGCGGCAGATCCATCGAGATCACCACCTCGCCTTCACGCAGATCCACCCCGCCGGGGATGCTCATGCCCATCACCTCGGCGGTGATGTCCATGCGGTCATCGCTGGGCCAGCCCGTGGTTACGCGGGCCAGACCGGGCGGGAAGAAGCCCGCGATCTCGTCGGCATGGGCGCGCATCCGGCGGCGCACTTCGTCCTTGGGCAGATCGTGGGGAAGGGTGACGCGCATGGCCTAGCGCTCCTGTTTGGCGGGCTGCACCGAAAAATCGGGCAGCGGCACGCCGGTGTCGGGCATCCCGTTGTCGCGCATATCCTCCAGCGCCTCGGCCCCGCCATAGCGGTATTCGAGATAGCGGCTCTTGATCGCCAGATCATCGAGCGCGCCTTCGGCCAGCCGCCGCGTCACGCGGTCAACCTCGCCCGACAGCTTGGTGAGGCTTTCCGTCAAGCGCTGGTCGGCCGTCTTTCCGGCGTGTTCCTCGCTGCGGAGGTGCGCGGGGATCTTGCGGTAGTTGTCGATGGTTTCGGGGATGTATTCGCCCACCAGCTCGCGCACTTCGGCCATCGCCGGCTCGTTGTCACCCAGGCCCTTCAGTTGCAGGCCGAGCGCATCCAATTGCACGCCCAGCTGATCGATCAACACCTGCGCCGGAGGGGGCAGGGCGGGGCGCTGCGCCTCCAGCCACAATTCGGTGCGGGCGACCATCTGCTGCGGGTTGCCCAACGAGAGCTCCGCCCGCTTGGGCACCTTCACCTTGGGAAAAAACCCGAGGACGCCAACCGCAACCACGGTGGCAACCAGCGTGGCCATCACGCCCCAGAACAGCAGCGGCCCGACGACCGCGCTGAAAATTCCCGCTCCGATCCAGATTGCCACCACCGCGATGGCGATGTTGCGCACGCGCTTGAGCAGGCCTTTCAGCTTGAGCTCCGCCGAACCCTTGCCGATGCTGCGCGGGCCGGGCCGATGGGTGCCGCCCTCGCGCTGCACGGCGAGGCTGGTCTTGGCCTCGCGCAGGATACGGTCGGAATCGCGGGTGCTGTCAGCCATCAGCTATCCAGCGCCAGCAGCGACGGCGTCTGCGATGCGACCTTGGCCTGCGCCTGCGCCTGACCTTCGGCGCGGGCGATATAGCCCTTGGACTTCTCGACCTCGGCACTGAGCGTGGTCACGGTCTGCTTCATCGAATCCAGTGCGCGGACCTTGAAATTGTCGACCTCGTCCATCGTGTCATAGATGTTCTGGAAGGCGCGTTGCAGCGTTTCCAGCGGGATGGTGGAGGACGCCGCCTGTTCGTGGATCTGCGCGGTCTGTTCGCGCAGCAGCGTGCTGGTCGAATCGATGATGTCGCTGGTGGTCTTGTTGAGCGCGGTGATCTGCCCCAGCACCAGCCGCTGGTTGGTCATCGCCTGCGCGACCGTCACCGCAGTGCGCAGCGCGCCCACGGTGGTCGTCGAAGCGCGGTCGACACCCTTCACCAGTTCGACATTGTTCTTCTTCACCAGATCAAGCGCAAGGTAGCCCTGCACGCTCACCGCCATCTGGGTCAGCAAGTCCTGCGTGCGCTGGCGGACATAGAACAGCGCAGATTCGCGCAAGGCTTTGGCCTTGGCCGGATCGGAGCTGTCGAGCTCCAGTGCCTTGGCCTCAAGCCGCGCATCCAGCGTCTTGGCGATGTGGATCATCTGCTCCAGCTCGCCCATCGCCGCCCACAGCTTCTGGCGTTCGGTATCAATCGCGGCATTATCGAGGTGGAGTTCCTTCTTGCCGCTTTCCAGCCGCTGAAGGATCGAGGAAATATGGCCCTGCGCGGAGGTGTAGCTGTCGAAATAGTTCTTCAGCTTGTTGCCGAACGGGATGATGCCGAGGATCTTGCGCGGCCCTGAAAGCTTGCCCTTGCGGCCCGGATCGAGGTCTTCGACCGTGCGGCGCAGTTCGGCCAGATCCTTGCCCACCGTGCCATCGCCGTCCATCGCCCGCACCGGACGATCGAGAAAGCGGTTCGACATCGCGGCGGCAGCGCGGATCTGTTCCTGGCCCATGCGGGTGATCTGGTCGACCTTCTCGCCGAACTGGGGCGAATTGGCATCGACCGCGACCAACTCGTTCACAAAGGCATCAACCTTGGTGTCGAGCTTGGACTTCTGTTCGGTGGTGACCGGCACCAGCCCGATGGCCTGTTCGGGCGCAACCTGCGGTACCGGATCGGGCGGGGTCAGCGAGAACGGGGTCGCGGTCGCGGTTGCCGTTGTGGTTTCGGTGCTCATGCCTGCCTAGTGCTCCCTCACTTCCGGCGCAACGCGCGCGGCGCCAATTTGACTGTATTAGTGATCTAAAACACGCCTTTCAAGCGGCCTGCCGCATGGTAGCTGTGAAAGGCCCCCCGCGTCCACCGCCACAAGCCGGCTGAGCGCGCACGCTTGGCAAGGGGCGGTGTGGCGGGCTATCGCGGGAAATCCCGTGGAATTGGTGAGGCCTGTGTGATGAATGAACCTTCCGGCCCCGCCGCCCCGTCCGATGTGAGCGTGCTGCGAAAGACGCTGGACGAGGTGCGCGAATGGTGGACGGTGCACGTCATCGGCCAGATCGATCAGGCCGAAGTGACCGAACGCCGCCGCGAGGACGGCAAGCTGTCCGAACACTACCTGTTCATGACCGCGATGAGCGGCGGGATCGCGATCCTCGGCCTGCTGCTGTCTTCGCCGGCGGTGGTGATCGGTGCGATGCTGCTGTCGCCCCTGATGGGGCCGATCATGGGGCTGGGCTTTGCGCTGGCGATCGGGGACTGGGACTGGCTCAAGCGGTCGGTGCTGACACTGGCGCTGGGCAGCGCGATGGCGGTGCTGCTTTGTGCGGTGCTCGTGTTCTTTTCGCCGATCCAGACCATCACCACGGAAATCGCGGCGCGCACCCGGCCCAATCTGTTCGATCTGTTCGTGGCGCTGTTTTCGGCCCTTGCCGGAGCATATGCGATGATCCGCGGGCGCGAGGGCGCGATTGTCGGCGTGGCCATCGCCACCGCCCTGATGCCGCCGCTGGCCGTGGTCGGTTTCGGGCTGGCGACGTGGAACTGGACGGTGTTTTCCGGCGCGCTGCTGCTGTTCGTCACCAACTTCATCACCATCGCGCTGACCGCCTTCGCGATGGCCAAACTGTATGGCTTCCGCAATTCGCTGAGCGCGCGCAACACCATGTTCCAGAACATCGCCGTGGCGGTGGTGTTCATCGCGCTGGCCGTGCCGCTGGGCTTTTCGCTGCAACAGATCGCATGGGAAACCAACGCGCAGCGCATCGTCAGCGACGCCATCCGCGACGAATTCGAACGCCCGGCGCAGCTCGATGCGCTGGAGATCGACTTTGCCGCCAGCCCCGTCGATGTCAGCGCGATCATCTTCACCCCCGTGATCCGCCCCGACGCCGAGGCCGACATCAAGCGCGCCCTGCTGCGGCGGCTGGGCCGTCCGGTGGAGCTGACGCTGACGCAGTCGCAGACCGAAACCGGCGCGGGCGCTGCGCAGCGGGCGCAGCTGTCTGCCGCCCGCGCGCGGGAGGAGGCTGCTGCGACCGAGCGATTGCAGGCGCTGGCGCTGCGCCTGTCACTGGCAGCGGGCGTTCCGGAAGACGACGTGCTGATCGACCGCAACCGCCGCCGCGCTCTGGTGCGGGCCAAGCGGCTGGCGGGGGCGGATCTTGTCACTTACCGCGCGCTGGAAGGGCGCATCGCGGCGAGCGAGCCGGACTGGACCATCGAACTGATCCCGCCGCCGGGCGCGCTTCCGGCAAGCATTGCCTTTGATGACGGGGAGCCCACCGATGCGGGCGCGGCGGCGCTGGCCCTGACCGGCTGGGCAGCGCAGCGGCTGGATCGCGGCGTGGTGCTGACCGGCCCGGCGGCCGAGGCCGAGGCCGCCGCCGAGGCCTTGCGCGGGCAAGGCATCGCGGTCACCCTGCGCAGCGCCCCCGGCGTTTTGCGCGCCGAATGGGCCGAGGAGTAGGAAAAAAGGGGGCTTGTCATGGAAAGGTGGGCGAAAGCCGGTCTGCGCGGGTTTGCGGCACTGGCACTGGCACTGGCACTGGCACTGGCGATGCCGCTCGGCGCGACGAGCGAAGGCGAGAGGGTCGATCCGCTGACTGCTGAGGTCGAGCTTGACGATGCGATCCGCTTTGCGGCGCTTTTCGAGCAAACCGCAGGCGCCCCCGACGCGGCGCAGATACAGCAGCGCTATCTCGACCCGGCGGGCCGTGCGGTCACCATCTTTACTCCCGGCCGCATAAAGAATGCGGAGCATCTCGCCGCGACAATTGCCCGCGATCCCGAAGGCTATCGCGATGCAATCACCCGCTGTCTGCCGTGGGTGCGCGGCACCGAGCCCGACTTGCGGGCGATCTATCTCGCCTATCGCGGGCTGCTGCCCGACCTGCCTTTGCCGCGCATTGCGATGGTGTTCGGTGCCGGCAATAGTGGCGGAACTGCGCAGGCCGATATGCAGGTGCTGGGCCTTGAGGTGCTCTGCCGCATGGCACCTGACGAAGCCGCCTTCCGCCGCCTGATGCGCAGCTTCTACGCCCACGAAACGGTGCATTCCTTCCAGCGGCTCGACCGCAGCCGGCTTGAACGCGACCCCCTCCTTGCCAGCGCGATTGCCGAGGGCACCGCCGATTATCTGGCGCTGTTGGTGACGGGTGAAATCCCGCACCCCGAACGCAACGCCTGGGCCGAGGCGCGCGCGGATTTCGTCTGGGCCGAATTTGCCCGCGACGTTGCGACCGCCGGCAATGCCGCGCTTGGCGAGCGGGAGCGTTACGATGCCCTGCGCCGCTGGATCGGCAATGCCGGGAGCGCACCCGAAGGCTGGCCCGACGAACTGGGATACTGGGTCGGGATGCAGATCGCTGCGGGCTATGTTGCCAATTCACCCGACCGGCGCACGGCGATCCGCGAGCTGCTGCGGTTCAAGGACCCGCAAGCCGTCCTCGCGCAGAGCGGTATCGTCTTGGCACCGCCGGAGCCAGTGCCGGGGTCGTAACGCCTAGGCCGCCAGATAGATCGGCACGATCTCGCCCGCCAGATACAGCTTCTTCGCCTTGGCGCGGCTGAGCTTGCCCGATGACGTGCGCGGCAGGGTGCGCGGGGGGACGAGTTCGACGATGCAGCTCATGCCCGTGACAGACCGCACCTTGTCGGCGATCTGGTCGCGCAGGCGGACGCGCTCTTCGGGATCGCTGACCTTGCAATGCACCAGCACGGCGGGCGCTTCCTCGCCGTTCTCCATCTCGATGGAGAAGGCCGCGATATCGCCGTGGTTGAAGCCCGGAAGCTGTTCTACCGCCCATTCGATATCCTGCGGCCAGTGGTTCTTGCCGTTGATGATGATCATGTCCTTCGCCCGGCCGACGATGAACAGATAGCCATTGGCGGTGTAGCCCATGTCGCCTGTGTCGAGCCAGCCGTCGACAAGGCAATCGCCGGTCGCTTCGGGGTTGCGGAAATAGGAGTGCATCACGGATGGACCGCGGCACCACACCTTGCCGATCTGGTGATCGCCGCGAGGCTTTTCGTCCTCACCGCGGATCGCCACGTCCATGTCAGGCAGCGGCTTGCCGCAATTGACGATGGCGCGGTAACGGGCGGGGCGCGACAGATCGCGCGGCGCGCCGGACAGGCGCTCTTCCTCGACCAGTTCGACGCGGATGCCTTCGCCCGGCGGCATCACTGTCACCGCCAGCACCGCTTCGGCGAGGCCATAGGAGGGGGTGAAGCTGGACGCCTTGAAGCCCGCTTCGGCAAAGGCGTTGACGAAGTTCTGCATCACGTCCGGGCGGATCATGTCCGCGCCATTGCCCGCAATCCGCCAGCGCGACAGGTCAAACCGTTCGGCAACATTGCTCTGGCTGGAGATGCGGCGGGCGCAGATGTCGTAACCGAAGGTCGGCGAATAGCTGAGGGTGTTGCCCGGATTGCGGCTGATCATGTCGAGCCACGCCAGCGGGCGGCGCGCAAAGGCGTCGGGCTTCAGGTAATCGCCCGAAACCTGATTGGCGATCAGCGACAGCAGGCAGCCGACCAGCCCCATGTCGTGATACCACGGCAGCCAGCTGACGCAGCGATCATTTGCGCCCAGCTCCATCGTGGTCGAATGGCCATAGAGATTGTGCAGCAGCGCACGGTGGGTCACGGCGACGCCGGTGGGGAAGCGGGTCGAGCCGCTGGAATATTGCAGGTAGCAGATATCGTCCGGGCTGGCGGCGGGCAGTTCGCAATCTGGCGCGGGGCGCTGGGCGAAATCCTGCCAGCTTTCCGCCTCGCAGCCCTGCCGGGCGGCAGCGGCCGAGGCCATTTCGGCGATCTCTTCGGGGTAGAGCAGGATCTTGGGGTCGCTGCTGATCAGCTGCACCGCCAGCTGATCGATGAAGCTTTCCTTCCCGCCGAAGCTGGTCGGCAGCGGCAGCGGCACCGGCCACGCGCCCACATAGACGCAGGCACAGAACAGCGCGGCAAACTCTGCCCCGGTTTCCGCGATCAGGGCGACGCGGTCTTGCTTGCCGATCCCGGCTGCGGTCAGGCGGCGGGCCATGACAAGCGCATCTTCGCGCATTTCGGAGTAGGGATAGACCCGCGCCAGTTCTCCACGCATATCGTGAAAGTTGAGCCCCTTCAGGCTCTGCGCGGCATAGTCGATCGCATCGTTGAAGGTTGCAAATTGCGCACGAATCCGCGGCAGATCGCAATCATTCGGCGTCGGCGTCAAAACGGCGTCGGTCATATTTTTCAACGATACCCGTCACTTGCGGCGCGTTTCATGGTGGCGTCACGTACGCGCTCTGGCATAACCCCGTGTCGCCGGGCATAGTCCGGCGGCGTCCAATGAACCGCATTTGATAAGGAAAGTGGCACGAATAAGGCGAAATGGTTTCACGTAAAGCGAATTCGTCATCACCCGGTCGCCAAGCCGGGGAGGATTCCGGGTGGAAACGCCGGAGCGTGAAGCGGGTGAAACCCCCGCTCGGCGAAGCGAGCCTGCGTGATCTGGCGCTGCATTATGCCGCCCGCTTTGCCACCACCGGGGCGCGGCTGGAGGGCTATCTGGTCCGCAAGGTGCGCGAACGCGGGCTGGCCGAGGATGGTGAAGGGCGCACGATCGACATCGACATTCCCGCGCTGGTCGCACGGCTGGTGGAGCTGGGATATGTCGATGACGATGCCTACGCCCGGATGCGCGCCCGCGATCTGGGTGCGCGGGGTTACGGCGCGCGGCGGGTTGAGGAAACGCTCCGCCATGCCGGGGTGGGTGAGGGGCTTCGGCAGGCCCATGCGCCCGGAGAGGCCGCCAGCCGCCGCGCAGCCGCGCTGATGGCGCGCAAGCGGCGGCTCGGCCCTTATGGCGCGGGCGCTCAGGAGGGGGGCGATGCGCTCACCCGCCGCAAGGCCCACGAAAAAGCCGTTGCAGCAATGCTGCGCGCAGGCCACCAGTATGAGCATGTGCGTTTCGTCCTTGGCGCGGCAAGCCCCGAGGATATCGAGGAATGGCTCGGCGAGGCTGCCGGGGATGAAGGAATCGAGGACCAATGGTAAGGCAGATGCTGGCAGGTGCCGCGCTGATTTTGGGGGCACTGGCGGCCTGTTCTCCCGGTGGCAGCGCCACAGCGAGCGCGCAGACCCCCGCCCCGGTAGCGGCGGCGCAAGCGGCGCGGCATCCGGTTTCGGGCCTCGAGGTGATCGATCTGACCGTGGATCGCGGCGGCAAGCCGATTGCCTTCAAGGTCGAACTCGCCGCCAGCGCCGAAGCGCAGGCACGCGGGCTGATGTTCCGCACGGCGCTCGGCGACAATGAAGGGATGATCTTCCCCTCCGCCGCGCCTGAGGTGCGCAGCTTCTGGATGAAGAACACGCCGCTGTCGCTCGACATCATCTTCATCGGCCCGGACGGACGGATCGTCAATATCGCCGCGAACACCGTGCCCTATTCGCTCGAATCGGTGCGGTCGAGCGGCCCCGCCAGCGCGGTGCTGGAACTGCGTGCAGGCCGGGCGGCTGAGCTGGGCATCGTGCCGGGGGATAAGGTGAGTTGGAATAGCCCGGACTGAGCGCGGGTCAGGCGGTAAAGCGCGATCCCGGCCCGCCAACGGACGGGCCGCAAGCCCGACCGGGCGCCCGCAGGTGCTCCGGCGCGTAGCGGCGGAAACGCACCGAGGACGTGACCGCGGAGGCGGTCACGCAAACAAGGACTCTCACCCCTTGGCGCTGCCCGCCAATTCCGCTAGGCGCACGCGCATGGGTATCCTCGCAAAAATCTTCACCTGGTGGGACGGTGCCACGCTCGGCACCCAGCTCTGGGCCAGCCGCGCAGGCGGCGAACATGTCGGCACGGATGCGGCCGGCAATATGTATTACCGGGCAAAGCCCAAGGCGGCGGGTCTCAACACCGGCTCCTACACCAGCCGTGACAAGCGCTGGGTGATCTACGCCGGCGCCAATGATGCCAGCCGCGTACCGCCCGAATGGCATGGCTGGCTGCACGGCACCTATGACGATGTGCCCGAAAGCCATCTGCCCCCGGCCAAGATCTGGGAGGTCGATTACACCCCCAACGCCACCGGCACCGCGCAGGCCTATCGCCCGCAAGGCGCGCTGGAACGCGGCGGGCAGCGCGCCCGCGCCGTGGGCGATTACGAGGCGTGGACTCCCGGCAGCGCGGACAGCTGAGGCGGCAAGGTGCGGGCTGCGGTCATCGTCCTGCCGCTGCTGCTGGCAGCCTGCGATTACTTCGCCGCGCCCGAGGCCGAGCCGGTCAAGGTGCCGCTGGGCGAAGCCACGCCGGCTGCCGCTGCATCCGCCACTCCTGCGGCTGATACCTACGGGGCGACCCCGATGAACGAGCGCGTCGCGGTGCTCGGCCTGCTCAACAAGCGCAACAATGTCTCCGAGGAAATCCAGCTGAAGCCCGGCGAATCGCGTGAGATCGGCCCGGTGATCGTCAGCGTTTCCGCCTGCGAGCGGACTGCGCCGTGGGAAATGCCGCAGCAGACCGGCGCCTTTGTGCAGGTCGATATCAAGGGCCGCGGCGAGGCGCAGCACGCCCGCGTGTTTTCGGGCTGGATGTTCCTCGAATCGCCCAGCCTGAATGTGGTCGAACACCCGGTCTATGATGTCTGGGTCAAGGACTGCACGATGCGCTTCCCGGGCGAGGAAGGTTCGGCAGCCGCCGATACATCGGACAAGCCTGCTGCGCGGCCTTCCGCCGCCGCAACCCCCGCGCCTGCCGCGACACCTGCGCCCGCCGCGACACCTGCCCCCGGCGCATAGCCTTCGTTGAAGGCGCGCCACGCCGTTCCAAGGCTGGTTTGGGGCTGGCCTGATGCACGTTCCACCAGCCGCCGGTAATCGGCCTGCGCCAGCTCCTGTGCGCCCATGCTGCGCAGATGTTCGGTCATGAACTGGCAGTCGAGCAGCGCGAATCCGGCGCGGCGCATCAGCGCCACCAGCCACGCAAGCGCCACCTTGCTGGCATCCGGCACCCGGCTGAACATGCTCTCCCCGCAAAACACCCGGTCGAAGCTGACGCCATAAAGTCCGCCGACCAGCTGCAGCGCGCCATCATCGCCCGGCAGCCAGCATTCGACCGAATGGGCATGGCCCGCCCGGTGAAGGCCGATATAGGACTGCACGATCCGTTCGCTGATCCAGGTTTCAGGATGATCCTCGCGCGGCTCGGCGCAGGCGCGGATCACCTGTTCAAAGGCGCGATCGACCGTCACCGTGAAGCGATCGGCACGCAGCACCTTGCGGAGGGATTTCGACAGGTGCAGCCCGTTCAGCGGAATGATGGCCCGGTCACGCGGTTCGACCCAGAACACCTCGGTGTCCTCGCGCTTGTCCGCCATCGGGAAGATCCCGCTGCGATAGGCGAGCAACAAGGTTTCGACCGGGATGGGAGGGCGCTGGGGTGCGTGCATGGTTGCGGCGCACAATACAGGCGCGCGGGCAAAGAGGCAAAGAGGATTGCCTTGTCCGTGCCCCTCGGATAAGGGGCCGCTTCCGCCAGTGCAGGGGTGTAGCTCAGCTGGTAGAGCATCGGTCTCCAAAACCGAGGGCCACGGGTTCGAATCCTGTCACCCCTGCCATTAGGTTTGCGAACCGGCCTTCGCCGGTTCCTCCTCGCGGCGCTTCCTTCGTTTCGCTTTGCTACACTTCGGGCCACTGCGGACGCGCGGTCGCGCTTGCGACGTCTTTGGCGTCGGCCTTCGCGACCATGGCGGGGCTTCACCCCACCCCCTGTTCATCCTGTCGCAAGCCGAGCCGTGTATTCCTGTCGACGAACCGAATGCAAACGCCCGCACAGGAGACACGAAGATGAGTGCCTACACCTTCCGTTCCTCGCGCCCCGATCACTGGGTCAGCCCGCGCCCGACGCGCGATCCGGCACGGCGTCTGGCGATTCACGGCCCGCTGCAACCGATGCAGCCGCGCACCGGCCTGATCGCACGGCTGTTCGGCGCCCACTGAGCCGCCTGAAGGCATCCCAAGCAATCTTGCAATTGCGCGGCCCCTTGCGTAAGAGCCTATCCGTCTTTCCGACATCGGCATAATTTCCAGCCCCTCCGGCGACCTTGTCCCGGGCGGCGCGGACCCCTACCTGAAAGCCGCCCCGGATAGACGAGCAGGCAATACGCGAAGGAACGCCTTTCATGGCCGATCAGAAGAACGCCGAACCCGGCAAGGTTGAAGAAAAGAAGCGCAGCACCTCGCCCGGCGAGTTTGTGACCCAGGTGCGCAACGAAACCACCAAGATCATCTGGCCGACGCGCGATGAAACCGTGCGCACGGCGATCTTCGTGTTCATCTTCATGCTGATTCTCTCGCTGTTCTTCCTCGCCATCGACAGCGCGTTCGGCGCGGTGGTGCGCTCGCTGATCGGCCTGCTCCAGTAACGGCGCGCTGCGCCCCCGATTCTCTGCCCGTCAGACACTATTTTCCAAGGACGTTTCATGGCTCGCTGGTACATCATCCACGCTTATTCCGGTTTCGAGAACAAGGTGCGCGACGCGATCATCGCCGAAGCCGAGCGGCTTGGCCTGTCCGAAGGCGTCGAGGAAGTGCAGGTCCCGACTGAAACCGTGACCGAAGTGAAGCGCGGCAAGAAGGTGCAGGTCGAGCGCAAGTTCATGCCCGGCTACGTGCTGGCCAAGCTCAATCTGACCGATGATATCTATCACCTGGTCAAGAACACCCCGAAGGTGACCGGCTTCCTTGGTTCGATGAACAAGCCGCAGCCGATTTCCGAACGCGAAGCCTCGCGCTATTTCGGCGGCGTGGCCGAAGCTCAGGCGACCCCGAAGCGCGACATAAGCGTCGATTACGAGATCGGCGATTCGGTCAAGGTGCTCGACGGCCCGTTCGCCAGCTTCAACGGGATCGTGGAAGAGCTCGATTTCGACAAGGCCAAGGTCAAGGTCAGCGTATCGATCTTCGGCCGCGCCACGCCGGTGGAGCTCGATTTCGAGCACGTCGAACTTTCGAAGTGAGTTTTGCAGGGGCGCGGTTGTGAAAACCCGCCCCGGCATCTGCCAGCGCAAGCGCCGCTACGCTTCCCGTGAGGAGGCCGAGCAGGTGGCGGTGCGCGCTGATGTGACCTTGCGCGCTTACAAATGCGCGCTTTGCGGGCAATTCCACCTCACCAGCCGGACCAAGGGACTGCGGGTGCCGCGCGTGAGTGCGGCGCCAGAGGCGTGAAACTGACCTAGCCGCGCTTCTTGCCAGCTGCTTTCTTCGCCGGAGCCGCCGTGGCCTTCAGCGCGGCAAGTTCAGCCTCAATCGCGCTGGCCTTTTGCAGACCGGCGATCTCGTCATCCAGCGCGGTGGGGGACGGCGCTTCGGCAGGCGTATCGGCAAACCCGGCGCGGCGTTCGAGCGCTTCGATCCGGTCGATCCGCTTGTCGATGTGCGTATCCGCCGCAGGCGCTGCCGCAGTTTCGGTGTGGGCGAGGTCAGCGATGCGTGCGGTGATCGCAGCGCGCTTGGCTTCAAGGTCGGCGATGACGCTGGCGGCGTCTTCGATCTGCGTGCCCAGCGCTTCGGCCGCGGCTTCGGCATCGGCGGCCTTGGCGCGTTCGGCCTCACGCGTCAGCAGCGCGGCACGGGCCAAGTCTTCGCGGCCGTGGTCGATGGCGATCTTGGCCTTGCCGGTCCATTCTTCGGCAGCGGCGGCGAGACGCGCCGCGTTGTCCTGCATCCGGCCCTGCTGGCGCTTTGCCTTGGCTGCGTCACCGTGGAGCGCGATCAGCGTTTCCTCGATCTCCGACTGGAGCAGCCGCAGCATCTTGCGCGGGTCGCCCGCCTTGCTCACGAGGCTGTCGACATTGCTCGAAACGATTTCACGCGCACGGATGGCGATGGTGATCATGTGGTCCCCCGCAGGATGGCTGTCGTGGCACTATCATGGGGCGGTTAATGGTTGAAGTCGCCCGCGAAAATAATCTTCTCCGCACCATAGCGGCAAAGGACGCCGTGCCGGCCTGCACGGGGCGGGTTGCTTTTTCGGACGCTTGCCTCTAACCGCGCGGCTTCGCTCGGCCCAACGCCGGGTGATTCCGTGCGGGAGCCCCTGCAATGCACAAGCAGGGGCGCTTGACCGCTCAACATGAGCCGCGATGGAAACAGCGCGGCAACAGTGCGACAGGAGTAAGGCCACATGGCCAAGAAAATTGAAGGCTATATCAAGCTGCAGGTGCCCGCGGGCTCTGCCACGCCCTCGCCGCCGATCGGCCCGGCGCTGGGTCAGCGCGGCGTGAACATCATGGAATTCTGCAAGGCGTTCAATGCCGCCACGCAGGAAATGGAAAAGGGCATGCCGATCCCGACGGTCATCACCGTCTACGGCGACCGTTCCTTCACCTTCGTCACCAAGACCGCGCCCGCGACCTACTTCATCAAGAAGGCCGCGAACCTGAAGTCGGGTTCCAAGGAGCCGGGCAAGATCAGCGCAGGCACCATCAAGAGCTCGCAGATCCGTGAGATCGCCGAAGCCAAGATGGTCGATCTGAACGCGAACGACATTGATCAGGCGATGAAGATCATCGCCGGTAGCGCCCGCTCGATGGGCCTCGAAGTGGTGGAGGGCTAAGCACATGACCAAGATCACCAAGAAGGCCAAGGTGCTGGCCGCGCTCGATCGCGAAAAGCTCTACACCGTCGATGAGGCACTGGCCACGCTGCGCCAGTACAAGACCAAGTTCGACGAGACGGTTGAAGTCGCCATGAACCTCGGCGTCGATCCGCGTCACGCTGACCAGATGGTGCGCGGCATGGTGTCGCTGCCCTCGGGCACCGGCAAGGACGTTCGCGTGGCCGTGTTCGCCCGCGGTGACAACGCCGACAAGGCGCTGGCTGCCGGTGCCGACAAGGTTGGCGCCGAAGACCTGCTGGAAGACATGCAGAACGGCAACCTCGATTATGACCGCGTGATCGCTTCGCCGGACATGATGGGCATTGTCGGCCGCCTCGGTAAGGTGCTCGGTCCCAAGGGCCTGATGCCGAACCCGAAGCTCGGCACCGTCACCCCGAACGTGGCGCAGGCCGTGAAGGACGCCAAGGCCGGCCAGGTCGAATTCCGCGTGGAAAAGCAGGGCATCATTCACTCCGGCATCGGCAAGCTGAGCTTTTCGGATGATGCGCTGAAGGCGAACTTCAAGGCGCTGACCGAAGCGGTGGTGAAGTCCAAGCCTTCGGGCGCCAAGGGCAAGTACGTCCGCAAGGTCACCGTGACCTCGTCGATGGGCCCGGGCCTCAAGGTCGACCTTTCGGAGGTCGAAGGCGCGTGAATTGATGGGGCGAAGCCGCGTCCGCGGCTTCGCTTCCTCGCTCATGCAACCTGAAGGTCGGGTGTCCCGCCTTCGGCGGTTCAGCTTCGCTTCCGCTGCGGGCGGCCGGTCGGCCTTGCGATCCCTGCGGGATCGTCTGGCGCTTCGGATGCGATATTGAAAAGGGGTCGGAAGCCGGGTGCTTCCGGCCCCTTTGTCTATAAGCCATTCGCCCCACTTGCC
Organism: Porphyrobacter sp. IPPAS B-1204; assembly: GCA_003724185.1. Lineage (GTDB taxonomy): Bacteria > Pseudomonadota > Alphaproteobacteria > Sphingomonadales > Sphingomonadaceae > Erythrobacter. Next base: position 932,139 of record RHGM01000003.1, on the reverse strand, counting down.
TTTTCCCGCCGCTTCCCCATTTTGATAGGTGGAGCGCGCAACCTCCCCCTCTCCGCAGGCGCGCCCGATATCGAGGTTATTGATGGTCGCTTCTTCTGATGATGGCGCTCTGCTCAGTCCCAAGTGGCTGGTCGCAGGCGTTGCCCTGGCCGCCGATGGGTTGCTGATGAGCTATGATCTGCGCCTCGGCATCGCGGCGAGCGCGTTTCTGGGTGTTGTCCTGGTGATGTGGCTGTATCTGGCGCTGCGCTACGGCTCGCTCAGCGGCGCACCTTCGGGGCGCAAGGCACTGCTGGCGCAGGTGCGCGTGCGCGAGGACATTCGCCGCGACGTGGCCGCGCGGCTAGGCGCGCAGCAAAGCGCGGATCCGGCCGAGCGCCCCTGATCGCTGCGCCAGCGCCTTGGCGCTGCCAACCCCCGCATCGAACGCCTCGCGCGCGCCAAGCAGGGTGCGGTTGGCCAGCGTTGGCTCCAGCAGCATGAGGCTGGAACATGCCGCGCTGTGGGTGCCGAACATGGCTTTGTGTGCGCCGTCTCCTTCGGTGAAATCGAACCAGCGGTAACGCTGCTCCGCAAACAACCGCTCCAGCGCGTCCATCTGCAACACCGTGCCGACTGACAGCCGCGCCCAATCGGGATCATAGCCCAGATGGGCATAGACCAGCGTTGCGCCCGTGACCGGCAGCGAAAGGTAGGCGACCGGCGCGCCGTCCGCATGGAGCAGGAAGGCGCGCATCCGGTCTGCTTCGGCGGCTTCCAGCATGGCGCGGCGGGCTGAGGGGCTATCGGGCAATCCCGCGTCGAGCAGCCGCGCCTGATAGGTGCGCGCCGACAGCGGCAGGGCGGCAGCAAGGAACGCCTCGACCTGCGCCGGGGTGCGGTGTTCGGTCACCGAATAGCCGCCCGGCGTCTCGTCAGCCAGCTTGCGCGCCTTGCGCCGCAGGGTGGAGCGGGTCTTGCCCGAAAACTGCGCCATATAGGCATCGAAGCTCTGGCCCATGTCGATATAGTGGCGGCGGTAATCCTGCCGCCCGCCGGCGATGAAGCCGGGGTAGCGGGCGGTGACGCTGTCCAGCCGCCCGGTCGGGGCCGAGAGCACGCGGACCCCGTCTTTCCCGCAGGGCGGGGCCGGTGGCAAAGCGCCCGCTAGCACGTCTTCCAGACCGAAGGCCCATGTCGCCAGATCGCGCTTCACGCTCAGCACGCGGCGTGATCCCAGAGTGAAGTCGATGGCCGCGCCCGCCATTGTTACGCCGCGCTCACAGGGCGCCGTAAAGCGCGTTGGAGACGAATTGTTCGGCAATCCGCCGTCCGGTGCGCAAGCTGCTGTGCGGCAGCGGCTGGCTTGGGCGGGCGGACGCGGCAACGCTGGGCGGCGCGTCGGCATAGGTGCCGGTTGTGACCCCCGGCATCTCGGCCAGCGCCTTGATCAGCCGGGCGAAGCGATGCCGCACCACGCGGTTCACCGCCATCTTGCGGCGGTTGATCAGTTCGAAGGAATGGCTGACCAGCGTGAATGTCTCGCGCCCGGCGGCCCGTGCATGGGCAATCGCGGCCAGCATTTCGCCCAGCGACAGCGCAGTGATCTGCGCGTGGCGCTGCCTGCCGCCCAAGGCGCCGATGGTGCCGACCGGCACCTCGATTACCCCCATGTACTCCAGAGGATCGCGTGCCTCGGGGCCCAGGCTGATGCGGCACGCGCTTGCGCCGACGAGCGCCGGGCAGTGGCTCGAATCATAGGTGATCCCCAGGCTGGCCAGCGCCCGCAGGGTGTTGTCGTCAGCGCCGTAATTGCCCGCTCGAAACGCCACCGGCGCAGGCGCGCCCGCTGCCATCAGCGTGGTGCGGGCGTAATCGAGAATGGCGCATTGGTCCTCGAACGGGAAATCGGCAAGGTCGTGCCCGGTAGCCGCCAAAGGCAGGGGGTTGGCCGCGCCGGCCAGTCCCAGCCATTCGGTGTGGCAGTGCAATTGTACATCCTGTCCGGCAGCGACGATCGGGCCGACGATGTCCTCGATCGCGGCCACGCCCCATATCAGCGCGGGCATCGGATCGACAAAGAACACCGCTTTCTGGCCATAGCGGTTCAGCAGCGCCAGCTTGTGCGCGATGCCCGCCGGGCCTTGCGGAGTGTCGCAGGCGATCGAGCGGGCAAAGTTGTCCGCCCGGTCCGCCGCGCCCGGCCCCGTATACAGCCCCGAGGAATACTCGGTGTCGATGGTGATGAACACACGCGTCATGGCGCGCACGGCTATAATGCCAGAGGGTTAAGACCGCGTGATGATGTCTCTTGGGGTTCAGATCCCGCCGGGGGTGAAATCGTGGCCGCTGGCGGCAAGACCATCGGACAGGCTGTCGCAGCAGCGTTTCAGGTCTTCGGCGCTGACCGAACGGACGACAAAGTTTGCTCCAACCCGGCCTTCGCGGAAGAAGGGGTAGGATCCGATCTGGCAGGTGTCATGCGCGGCTTCGACCTGCCGCAGCAGATCGGCGACTTCGCTTTCGGCGACCCAGCAACCGATGGTTTCGGACAGGAGCGGCGCCCCGCCTTCCAGCTCGCCTGTCAGCGCGTCGAGCATCCCGGCGGTGATGTGCGGCACGCCCGCCATCAGGAACAGGTTACCGCGCCGGATGCCGGGGGCGCCCGACATGCGGTTGGGGATGAGCTCCGAGCCTTCGGGCACCCGTGCCATCCGCAGACGCCCTTCGTTAAGGCCCCCGCGCGTTGCGTAATAGCGTTCCAGCAGCGCGCGCGCCTCGGGGTGGATCACCACTGGCACGCCCAGCGCCGCTGCCACCGCATCCACGGTGATATCGTCATGCGTCGGCCCGATCCCGCCTGTGGTGAACAGGTAATCATAGGCAGCGCTGAGCGCATTGACCGCCTCGACGATCCGCGCCTCGACATCAGGCACCACCCGCACTTCGGCAAGGCGGATGCCCTGCACCTGCAGCCAGGTGGCGACCTGCGCGATGTTCTTGTCCTGCGTGCGGCCGGAGAGGATTTCATCGCCGATGACGATAAGCCCTGCGGTCCAGATCTTTTCGGGAGAAGTCATGGGGGAGGATTAGGGCAAGGCGCACACAATCGAAAGAGATTCGTCGCCCTGCCCCTCCCTTATTCGGCCGCTTCCAGCTGTTCCTCAGCCCCGCGTGCATTGGCGCCGGGGCGGGTGAAGGTCAGGATGCCGTCAATCAGCGGATCGTCCTTCATCCGCTTGCGATCCACCACATATTCCTGATTGAGCCGCCAAGGATAGCTGATCGAATTGCGCGGCATGATATGCTTGCCGCGCTGGATGTAGCCGGACGAGAAATCGAACACGTCGTCCTCGGTGATGGCGGCCTCGCCTTCCGGGGTCAGGACCGGGGTGGCGATGGTCGCACCGGTCTTGCGCATGTGTTCGAGCACCCGGCAGACGTAATCCGAATTGATGTCCGCGCGCAAAGTCCAGCTGGCGTTCAAATATCCGAACACCACCGCAAGGTTGGGCAGGTTCGAGAACATGCAGCCCTTGTAATAGAAGCGCTGGTTGAAGGCGACGGGTTCGCCATCCACTCGCACATCGATCTTGCCTGCGACCGCCAGCTTCAGACCGGTTGCCGTGACAACGATATCGGCGGGGATGAACTGCCCGTCGGTCAGCAGCACGCCGCCCTTCTCGAACTTCGCGATATGGCCGGTCACAACCTCGGCCTTGCCCGCCTTCATTGCCGTGAACAGGTCCTGATCCGGCACCAGGCACAGGCGCTGCTCCCACGGGTTGTAGGGCGGGGTGAAGGCAGCCTTGTCGTAATCCGGGCCGAGCGATTCCTCGATCTTCTTGTAGAGCGCGTCCTTCACCTTCTGCGGATTGTCGCGCGCCAGTTTGAAGCTGAAGTCCTGCATCTTGATGTTCTTGAACCGGGTCAGCCGGTAGGCGAGCTTTTCGGGCAGCACCTTGCGCAGGAAGTTGGCGACGGCATCCTTGGCGGGGCGCGTGAACATCCATGTCGGCGTGCGCTGGAGCATGGTCACATGCGCCGCCTTCTGTGCCATCGCAGGGACGATGGTCACCGCCGTTGCGCCCGATCCGATCACCACCACGCGCTTGTCCGCATAGTCGAGGTTCTCGGGCCAGAACTGCGGGTGAACCACCTGCCCTTCGAACGCACCAAGGTCGAAGCCGGGATCATAGGCCTCGTCGTAGTCGTAATAGCCTGCGCCCAGATAGATGAAGTTCGCCGTCATGTGCGTGCGCGAACCGTCATCCTTCTCCATCTCCACGTGCCAGCGCGCGTCATCATGGTGGAAGTCGGCGCTGATGACCTTGTGGCCGAAGCGGATGTGCTGGCGGATGCCGCGCTCGTCCACGATCCGGTCGAGATATTCGAGGATCGCGGGCGCATCGGCGATGCTCTTTTCGTGGGTCCACGGCTCGAAATCGAAGCCGAGCGTGTGCATGTCACTGTCCGAACGAATGCCGGGATAGCGGAACAGATCCCACGTGCCACCCAGATTGTCGCGCCGTTCGACGATGCAATAAGAATGGTGCGGGGCCTTCATCCCCATATGCGCGGCCATGCCGATGCCGGAAATCCCGGCGCCGACGATAAGCACGTCGAAGTCTGGCGGTGATGCGAGCATGACGGGGCCTCTCTCTCCCTTGTTGACAGTGATGTAACCACAGGCCCCTGCGAAAAGCGAGTCTTGAATGGCAAACTGCAACTGAGTTTGCCGCATGGGTCTGAAACCGCCGGCGATGGGCGGGGGCGATGGCGGACGATGCAGTACTCGCGAGCCTTGCAGGCAACAATCTTGCGGGCATTACTGCAAATGCGAAGTCATGCTGCGCCGCAACACGGGATGTGGTATTTTTGCTACTCTCCATCATAAGTTACCTGTGACTCTTGTTAGGTCGCAGGACGCTGATAGGTTTCGGCACGCTAACCCAAGTCCGGCGCCAAGACCGGCTGGCATGTGGAGAGAGAGAAACCATGACGCGCAAGTTCGCACACTTTGCCTGCGGCCTGCTGGCCTGCAGCGCTCTGACTACCCCCGTTTTCGCACAGGACGCCGAAGCTGACGATCAGCCCACCGCCCGCGAAGACAACGTCATCATCGTGACCGCAACCCGCCGCGCGCAGGACGTGCAGGACATTCCGCTGGCCGTGACCGCGATTGCGCCGCAGCAGCTCGAAGCGCAGCGCGTGGTCAACATCCAGCAGATCGCCGCGCTTGCGCCGTCCTTCACCGCCAGCCAGGCGCAGCTTGCCTCGGGCTCGGTGGTGCTGCGCGTTCGCGGTATCGGGACGACGTCGAACAATATCGGCTTTGAAAGCGCGGTCGGCATCTTCATCGACGGCGCTTATCAGGCCCGCCCCGGCGTGGCGCTGAGCGAATTCGTGGACGTGGAACGCGTCGAAGTGCTGCGCGGCCCGCAGGGCACCCTGTTTGGCCGCAACACCTCGGCAGGGGCGCTCAACGTCATCAACAACCGTCCCGACGTGACCGAATTCAGCGGTTTCGTGAACGCCGAACTCGGCAATTTCGATGAACGGAGCCTGCAGGGCGCCATCAACGTGCCGATCGTCAAGGACACGGTCGCGGTGCGCCTGACCGGCGCCTATCGCCAGCGCGACGGCTTCCTTGATGTGGTTGACCGGACGGGCACCAAGATCGGCGATACCAACGATGTCGATCAGTGGCTGGTGCGCGGCCAGATCGGCTGGGACACCGAAAGCGGCCTGCGCGGCCGCATCATTGCTGATTACTCCAAGAGCACATCGAGCTGCTGCGGCGCGATCGAGCTGTTCCAGTCACCGCTGGTGACGGGCGGCGCCTATGCCGCGGTCGGCCTTGGCGCCAATGGCGGCAACGGGCAGCCTTCGGTGGCGACCAACCGTGACGACCAGGGCGCGTTCGAACGGGCGATGGACAATCGCACGGTCTCGGCCAACTTTGCGCCGATTGCCGATATCGACAACTACGGTGTGACCGGCGAACTGGAATTTCCGATCTCGGACAACGCCGACCTGATCTTCATCGGCTCGTACCGCAAGTATCAGAGCTTCGAGAATTACGATTCTGACTTCACCGCCCTCGACATCTTCAATGTCCCGGCGCTCGACCTCGAAATCGACAACTGGACCGCAGAACTGCGGCTTCAGGGTGAGGGGCTGGAAGGCAAGCTCAACTACATGGTCGGCGGGTTCTACTCCGACGAAACGATCGACCAGTCGGTGACGTTCTCGCTCGGGCAGGACTTCGGCGAGAATGTTGGCGCGCTGCTGTTTGTGCCGACCGGCGGGGCGCTTGGCGCCAATCCGCTGTCGGTGTTCACCGGCCGCGATCCGGCTGGCACGCGGACGACCAACCGCTTCCAGCAGGACGCCAAGAGCTACGCGATCTTCACCCACAACTCGCTGGAGATCACCGACGGGCTCGAACTGACGGTGGGCGCACGCTATTCCTGGGAAGAAAAGTCGGGCGGCTTCACGCAGACGGCAACCAACAACCAGATCTGCCCTTCGGTGCTCGGCGCGCTGGGTGCGGTTCCGGCTCCGCTGCGTCCGACCTTCATCGGCCTTGGCTGCTTCGGCTTCACCGCCCCGGCTGACCTTCCCGCCGCTTTCGGCAACCCCACCGGAACCCCGCCGGTGGCCCCGCTGCCGCTGGTCCGCACCTTCCAGTCCGATTTCGAGGACGAGGAGCTGATCTACACCATCAAGCTGGGCTATGAATTCAGCCCCTATGTGAACAGCTACGCCAGCTTCACCCACGGTTACAAGGCGGGCGGGATCAACCTCGATACCACCGCCGCCGTGCTTGGCGCTGACCCGACCTTCCTTTCTGAAGAGGTCGATGCCTGGGAACTGGGCGTGAAGGCACGGACGCCCGATGGTGCTGTCACCGTGAACATCGCCGCGTTCTACGAGGAGTTCACCAACTTCCAGGTGCTTGAATTCACCGGCACCGCATTTGCGACTTTCAACGTGCCGCTTGCGGAAACACGCGGGATCGAAATCGAAAGCGTGATCCGGCCCAATGACGAACTGACCTTCAACCTGGCAGCGACCTTCCTCGAAGCGAGCTACCCGGATGATTGCGCCGGAACGCAGACGTCGGTGCAGGTGCTGGCGCTGTGCGGAAACGATCTCACCAACGCACCGCAGGTGGTCGCGCTGGCCGGGGCGATGTGGGAAAAGCCGCTGAATGACTCGATGGAGTTCTTCTTCGCCGGTCAGGTCCGTCTTGAAGGCGACCAGCGCACGTCGACGCAGGCGATCATCCTGCCCGGTGCCGCCGAAATCGCGGCGAATGGCGGGCTCCAGCAGGCAATCGATGCCGCTCCGCCGATCATCGCCGACATTCAGGACGGCAAGGCCTTCGTGAACCTGCGTGCGGGTCTGCGGTTCGGCGATGGCGCCTATGCGATCGAAGGCTGGGTCAACAACCTGACCGACGAAGTGGTGCGCGGGGTGACCTTCAACACCACGCTGCGCGGATCGGGCGCGACCAACTCGCGTTCGGCCTTCACCCTGCCGCCGCGCCAGTACGGCGTGACGCTGCGCGCCAAGTTCTAAGGCGCGCCAACAGTTAGCTCCGAAAAGGAGCGGGAGAGGGGGTGGCTCGCTTAGGCGAGCCGCCCTTTCGCTTTTTTGGTTTGCGTGCCCGCCTCCGCGGGCACGTCCTCGGTGCATTTCGAGCCTTTCAGGCTCGAGCACCTGCGGCTCGCGCGCGTGCGCTCGCGACGCCTGCGGCGTCGAACTCGCGTTATCAGTGATGTGGGGGGCACGAAAAAGGCGGCCCGGTTTCCCAAGCCGCCTATTCCTTACATCAATCGTCGCGTTGGAACGGTCGCGCAGCGACCGCAAGGCCGCCCGCAGGCGATCAGGCCCGCTAGGGCCTGAAATTCGCCGAGGACGCGCCCGCGGAGGCGGGCACGCTTACATCGAACGCGCGATCAGCATCTTCATGATCTCGTTCGACCCGCCGTAGATGCGGGCGATCCGAGTATCGCGGTACATCCGGGCGATGGCGTAATCATTGATGTAGCCCGCCCCGCCGTGGAACTGCAGGCACTTGTCGACCACTTCGGATTGCAGCTCGGTCACCCAGTATTTCGCCATGCTGGCGGTGGCGACATCCAGCTTGCCTTCGAGCAGTTTGGCGATGCAATCGTTCACGAACACCCGCGCCGCCGTGCCGCGCGCCTTGAGGTCGGCCAGCACGAACTGGGTGTTCTGGAAATCCCAGATGGTCTTGCCGAAAGCCTTGCGGTTCTTGACGTATTCGACCGTCACATCGAGCGCCTTTTCGATCCCCGCAATCGCGCCCATCGCGATCACCAGACGCTCCTGCGGCAGTTCGCCCATCAGCTGGTAGAACCCGCGTCCTTCAACCCCGCCGAGCAGATTGTCAGCCGGAATGAAGACGTTGTCGAAGAACAGTTCGCTGGTGTCCTGCGCATCCAGCCCGATCTTGTCGAGCTTCTTGCCGCGCGCAAAGCCTTCCGCGCCATCGGTTTCGAGCAGCAGCAACGAGATGCCCTTGGCGCCTTCGGCCGGATCGGTCTTGGCGACAACGATGATGAAATCCGCCAGCTGCCCGTTGGAAATCCAGGTCTTCGACCCGTTGAGGCGGTAGCCGTTGCCATCCTTCAGTGCGGTGGTCTTGATTGACTGGAGGTCGCTGCCTGCGTCGGGCTCGCTCATCGCGATGGCGCTGACGAGGTCGCCGCTCACCAGTCGGGGGAGGTACTTCTGCTTTTGCTCCTCGGTGCCGTGGCGCACCAGATAGGGCAGGATGATGGTGTTGTGCAGCGACGCGCCGAAGCCGTCCACGCCGAACTCGCCCTGCTTGGCGATTACCACCATGTCATGCCGGAAGTCGCCGCCGTGGCCGCCATATTCGGTCGGAACGCTGACGCCGAGCAGGCCTGCTGCGCCCGCCTCGCGCCAGAATTCACGTTCCACCATCCCATCCTCGCGCCATTTCTCGACCCGCTTTTGTGGGGCGTGCTGGGCGTAGAACTTGCCGACCGCGTCGGCGAAGATGGCGATTTCTTCTTCTTCCATGAAGGCCGGCTGCGGCACATCGATGACGGGCATTTTTCTCTCCTGTTGATCCCAAGGCAGCGGCGCGCGCTGTCTGCGCGCCGCCCCCGAATTCTTACTTGCCCGTCCAGTTGGGCTTGCGCTTTTCGGCAAAGGCGGCTGCGCCTTCGCGGGCGTCATGGCTGACGAACACCGGCGCGATCAGCTTGCCCTGATTGGTGTAGCGGTCTTCCATCGCCCAGCCGCGCGATTGCTTCATCACCTGTTTGGACACCTTCACCGCCAGCGGGCCATTGGCCGCGATCTTCGCCGCGAGCGCCTTGGCCGCATCGAGTGCCGGGCCTTCGGTGACTTCGTTGATCAGGCCCAGCTGATAGGCGCGCTCTGCACCGATGAAATCGCCGGTCAGGGCGAGTTCCAGCGCGATTCGCTCGGGGATCTGGTCGGGCAGCATCATCACGCCGCCAGCAGCTGCAACAAGCCCGCGCTTCACTTCGGGGATGCCGAATTTGGCGTTGGCATTGGCAACGACGAGATCGCAAGCAATCATCAGTTCCAGCCCGCCTGCCAGCGCATAGCCTTCGACCGCCGCGATCAGCGGCTTGGCGGGCGGGGCCTGCACCACGCCGCCAAACCCGCGCCCTTCGACGCTGGGGGTTTCGCCGCGCAGGAAGCCTTTCAGATCCATGCCCGAACAGAAGGTGCCGCCCGCACCGGTGATGATGCCGACGCGCAGATCATCCTCGGCATCCAGCCGGTCCATCGCCGCCGCGATTCCCTCAGCCGCGGCCTTGGTCATCGCGTTCTTGGCTTCGGGGCGGTTGATGGTGACGATGAGGACGCCGTCCTCGACTTCGGTCAGCACTTCGGGTGCGGTGGCTTCGCTCACGATATTCTCTCCCTATCGAATTTGGCATTGCATTTTGAAACGCAATTCTTGTGCGACTGGTGCAGTGGCTTTACGGATGCGTCAACCGCATTTTCGCTACATCGGGAGAGGAACATCATGGCTGAGGCATACATCATCGACGCAGTGCGCACACCGCGCGGGATCGGCAAGCAGGGCAAGGGCGCGCTGGCCGCGCAGCACCCGCAGCATCTGGCCGCAACCGTGATGAAGGCGATCAAGGACCGCAACAATCTCGACACCGCCACTGTCGATGACGTGATCTGGTCGGTCTCGACGCAGGACGGGATGCAGGCGGGCGACATGGGCCGCATGGCGGCGCTGGATGCCGGTTTTGACATCACCTCGTCGGGCACCACGCTGGACCGTTTCTGCGGCGGCGGGATCACCAGCGTCGCGCTGGCCGCTGCGCAGGTGATGAGCGGGATGGAAGATTGCATCGTTGCAGGCGGCACCGAGATGATGAGCCTGACCGCCGCAATGGGGCAGGAAAAGATGCGCGCCGGGATCAAGCCGCCGATGATGGGCAGCTATAATGAGCGCCTGCAAAAGGTTCACCCGCAGTCGCACCAGGGCATCTGCGGCGATGCGATTGCCAGCATGGAAGGCTTCACACGCGAAGAGCTGGACGAAGTCGGCTACCGTTCGCAGCAGCGCGCCGCCGCCGCGATGGCCGCCGGGCATTTTTCCAAGTCGGTCGTGCCGGTGGTGGCTGACGATGGCACCGTCCTGCTCGACCATGACGAATATCCGCGTCCGCAGACCACGATGGAAGACTTGGCCAAGCTGGAACCGGCCTTCCCCAAGATCGCCGACGTGCCGCTGGATGCCAATGGCACCACCTTCCGCAAGCTGATCAACCAGAAGTACCCGGATCTCGACATCCAGCACTTCCACCATGCGGGTAACAGCTCGGGTGTCGTGGACGGTGCGGCTGCGGTGCTGATCACGTCCAAGGCCTATGCCGAAAAGCACGGGCTAAAGCCCCGTGCTCGGATCGTTGCCACGGCAAATATGGGCGATGATCCGACGCTGATGCTGAACGCGCCCGTGCCTGCGGCGAAGAAGGTGCTGGCCAAGGCCGGGCTGACCACTGACGATATCGACCTGTTCGAAATCAACGAGGCCTTCGCGGTCGTCGCCGCCAAGTTCGTGCGCGATCTCGAGCTGGATTGGGACAAGGTCAACGTCAATGGCGGTTCGATTGCGCTGGGCCACCCGATTGGCGCGACCGGATCGATCCTGATCGGCACCGTGGTCGATGAACTGGAACGGCGCGGCGGGCGCTATGGCCTCGTGACGATGTGCGCCGCTGGCGGCATGGCCCCGGCGATCATTGTCGAGCGGGTCGAAGATTTTGTCGACTGAGGTGCCCGATAACACCCCGGTCATCATCGGGGTCGGTCAATATTCGGAGAGGGTGGGCGAGCCCGGCTATGCCGCCCTCTCCTATATGGATCTGGGCGGCAAGGCGCTGGCGGCGGCGATTGCCGACAGCGGGGCGAGCGGTTCGGTGGCGGGCGCCATCGACACCCTCGCCGCGATCCGCGCCTTTGAAATGTCGCGCCCGGATCGCAAGCCGCCGTTCGGGGCGGCTGACAATGTGCCGCGCGCGATTGCCAATCGGGTGGGCGCAAACCCGGCGCGGGCGATCCTGACGACGACCGGCGGGCAGACCAACCAGCAATTGGTGGGCGAATTTGCGCAGGCGATTGCGGCGGGGGAGAGCCAATGCGCAGTGATCGTCGGTTCTGAGGCGATCTCGACCGTGCTGGCGCTCTCGGCGAAGGGCGAAATCCCCGACTGGTCGGAGGCCATCGGCGGCGAATTTGAAGACCAGGGCTTCGGGGTCGAGGAGCTTATGGAGCCGGTGCTGTTCGCCCACGGCGCAAGCGGGGCGATCCCGCTTTATGCGCTGGCCGAGAATGCGCGGCGGGCGAAGCTGGGGCTCAGCCTTGCAGACTACCGGCTCGAAATCGGCAAGCTGTTTGCGCCGTTCACCCGTGTGGCGGCGGCCAACCCGCATTCGGCCGCGCCGGTGGAGCGCAACGCGGAGGAACTTGCCACTATCACAGACCGCAACCGGATCGTGGCGGAACCCTATCCGCGCATGACGGTCGCCCGCGATCAGGTGAACCAGGCCGCGGCGGTCATCGTCGCCAGCGCAGGCCTCGCCCGCGCTCTTGGCGTGCCCGAGGACAAGTGGGTCCACATCCACGCGGTCACCGCCGCGACCGAATTGAAGCTGTCGCAGCGGCCCGATCTGTCGGCCAACCCTGCCTCCATCGCCAGCGTCGATGCGGCGCTGGCGCGGGCGGGTAAGTCGATAGCGGACATGCGCTATATCGACTTCTATTCCTGCTTCGCGATTCCGGTGTTCAACCAGTGCGACCATTTCGGCCTGTCTGTGGACGATCCGCGCGGGTTGACGCTGACGGGCGGCCTGCCGTTCTTCGGCGGGGCGGGGAACAACTACTCCGCCCACGCCATCGCCGAGGCGGTTCAGCGGGTGCGCGGGGATCGGGGCTCCTACGCGCTGGTGGGCGCAAATGGCGGGTGGATGAGCAAATATGCGACCGGCATCTACTCGATCGAGCCTGCCGACTGGAGCGGCAATGACCGCTTCGCCGTGCTGCCCAAGGCGACCGACAAGGTGCCCGTCGCCCGCGATCCGGTGGATGCCGCGGTGGTCGAAACCTACACCATCAACCGAGGCCCCAAGGGCGACGAGGCGATCTTTATCGGCCGCAGCGACGCGGGCGAGCGGGTGGTGGGCAATGCCGACCTTGGCGACCCGGCCACCGCAGCGGCCTTCGAGGGCGGCGAGCCGTTCGGCACGCGATTGGCACTAACGCAGGATGATCGAGGCCGAACCGTGGGGCGCATCGCCTGACCTTGCGCGAATCGGTGATTTCGGGTAATTGGTTTCAATTGAAACTAAATGCCTGCCAACGGGGATCACCGCGATGAACGCACAGACGAACAACCAAGGGGCCAAAGACCTGTTCGACAATCCCGCCGGTCTCGACGGGTTCGAATTCGTCGAATTCTGCGCGCCCGAGAAGGGCGTGCTGGAGCCGGTGTTCGAAGCGATGGGCTTCACCCGCGTGGCGCAGCACCGGTCCAAGGATGTGCACCTGTGGCGTCAGGGCGGCATCAACCTCATCGCCAATTACGAACCGCGCAGCGCGGCATGGTATTTTGCCCGCGAGCATGGCCCGTCCGCCTGCGGGATGGCGTTCCGGGTGCGCGATGCGGCCAAGGCCTATGACCACCTGATCGCCAAGGGTGCGGAGCCGGTGGCGGTCCAGACCGGGGTGATGGAACTGCGCATCCCGGCGATCCGCGGCATCGGCGGGGCGATCCTCTATCTGGTCGACCGTTACGAAGGTGCAGGAACCGGCAACAACCTCACCATCTACGACATCGACTTCGAATACCTGCCCGGCGTCGACAAGCACCCCGTCGGCGCGGGCTTCCACACCATCGATCACCTGACCCACAACGTTTACACCGGGCGGATGAAGTATTGGGCCGATTATTACGAGACCCTGTTCAACTTCCGCGAAATCCGCTTCTTCGACATCAAGGGCGAATACACCGGCCTCACCTCGCAGGCGCTGACCGCGCCCGACGGCAAGATCCGCATCCCGCTGAACGAGGAAGGTGAAGGCGGCAAGGGCCAGATCGACGAGTTCCTGAAAGCCTTCAACGGCGAGGGCATCCAGCACATCGCCCTGATCTGCGATGATCTGCTGGCCTGCTGGGACCGCCTCCAAAAGCTCGGCGTCCCCTTCATGACCGCGCCGCCCGCTACCTATTACGCGATGCTCGACGAGCGCCTGCCCGGCCACGGCGAGGATGTGGGCGCGCTGAAGATGCGCGGCATCCTGCTCGACGGGACGACCGAAGGCGGCCAGCCCCGCCTGCTGCTCCAGATCTTCGCGCAGGCGCAGGTCGGCCCGGTGTTCTTTGAATTCATCCAGCGCAAGGGCGACGAAGGCTTCGGCGAAGGCAATTTCAAGGCCCTGTTCGAAAGTCTTGAGCGCGACCAGATCATCCGCGGCGTGCTCACTGTCGAGGAACCGGCGCAATGACCCACCCCGTAGCCCTCGCCGGAATCCACCACGCCGCCTATCGCTGCAAGGACGCCAAGGTGACGGTGGAATGGTACGCCCGCGTGCTGGGCATGACCTACACCACCGCCTTTGCCGAGGACCACGTGCCCTCGACCGGCGAGTATGATCCGTACATGCACATTTTCCTCGATGCGGGGAACGGCAACATCCTCGCCTTCTTTGAACTGCCGAACCAGCCGGAGATGGGCAAAGACCCCAACACCCCGCAATGGGTGCAGCACCTTGCCCTGAAGGTGCCGTCCGAAGACGCGCTGCTGGCGGCGAAAGCGCATATTGAGGCGCAGGGGATCGACGTGCTCGGCCCGACGCATCACGGTATCTTCAAGTCGATCTATTTCTTCGACCCCAATGGCCACCGTGTGGAACTTGCTGCCGATATCGGCACGGCGGAGCAATATGAAGAACTCGCCCGCGTCGCGCCGGTGATGCTGGAGGAATGGTCGCAGACCAAGAAAGCTCCGCGCCACGCCGACTGGCTGCATGAACTGGCGCGCAAGGAACACGCGGCGAAGGGGTAGACGCCCCTTTTTGATTCAACGCAAAGCGCATCCCCGCCGTCTCCCTCACTTTGGGCCATCCAGAGAGGGGGAATCGGCCCATGCGCATTCTGTTCGTACATCCCAATTATCGTTCCGGCGGGGCCGAGATCGCCGGCACTTGGCCGCCGGCGTGGGTCGCCTATCTCACCGGGCCGCTGAAGCGCGCCGGGTTTGACGACATCACCTTCATCGACGCGATGACGGAAGGTCTGTCGGATGACGATCTGGCCGAACGCATGCGCGACCTTCAGCCCGATCTGGTCGGCACCACCGCCATCACGCCGAGCATCTACGCCGCCGAACGTGTGCTGGAAGTCGCCGCGCTCACCGTGCCCAAGGCGGTGCGGGTGCTGGGCGGCATCCACGCAACCTTCATGTACACGCAGGTGCTGGCCGAGGCGCCGCATATCGATGTGATCGTGCGCGGGGAGGGCGAGGAGATCGCGGTCGAACTGTTCACCGCGATCAAGGAAGGCCGCTGGCCGCAGGATGCGCGCTCCATCAAGGGCCTCGCATACCGCGATGGCGACAAGGTGATCGCCACCGAAGCCGCCGACACGATCAAGGACATGGCCTCGATCAAGCCCGATTGGGATATCCTCGACTGGAACCAGTACAAGTATATCCCGCTCGGAACCCGCGTCGCCATCCCCAACCTCGCCCGCGGCTGCCCCTTCACTTGTTCCTTCTGCTCGCAATGGAAGTTCTGGCGCGATTACCGCGTGCGCGATCCCAAGGACGTGGTCGACGAGATTCAGGAGCTGCACGAAAAGCACGGCGTCGGCTTCTTCATCCTCGCGGACGAGGAACCGACCATCAACCGCAAGACCTTCATCAAATTCTGTCAGGAGCTGATTGATCGCGGACTGCCCGACAAGGTGAAATGGGGCATCAACACCCGTGTCACCGACATCTACCGCGACAAGGAATTGCTGCCCTTCTACCGCAAGGCGGGCCTTGTCCATGTCAGCCTCGGCACGGAAGCGGCGGCGCAGATGAAGCTCGACCGGTTCAACAAGGAAACCAAGGTCGAGGAGAACAAGGAAGCGATCCGGCTGCTGCGGGCGGCGGATATCTTCGTCGAGGCGCAGTTCATCGTCGGCCTCGACAATGAAACGCCCGAAACGCTGGAGGAGACCTTCCAGATGGCGTGGGACTGGCAGCCCGATCTCGCCAACTGGGCGATGTACACGCCTTGGCCCTACACGCCCTTGTTCGAGACGCTGAAGGATCAGGTCGAGGTCCACGATTTCAGCAAGTACAATTTCGTCACCCCGATCATGAAGCCGGCCGCGATGGAGCGGGGCGAACTGCTGGACGGGGTGATGAAGAATTACCGCCGGTTCTACATGAGGAAGGCGCTGTTCCATTACCCGTGGCGCGGCACGGGCTTCCGGCGGCGCTATCTGCTGGGGTGCCTGTGGGCGTTCCTGCGGGCGGGCTTCCAGCGCACCTTCTACGATCTCGGCAAGGCGGGATATTGGGGGCCGCAGACCGCCAAGAAAGTGGAGTTCCACTTCGACGAAAGCCGTCTTGCCGCTGCCGACGCCGCGACCGACTGGGTCACCAATGCCGACAAGGCCGCGCAGGCGCAGGAACGCCGCGATGCGGTGCGCGCCCAGATGAAGCAGCGGGGTGAAGAACGCCGGCGGGACCGGATCGATGTCGATTGAGGCGCGGTTTCACGCCCGCCGCCGCCCCGGCGCTCTGATCGGGCCGAACGCGGTATTGCAGGCGGTGGCGGTGATGGAGGAGCGGCTGGGCCATTCCGAAACCGCCGCGATCCTCGCCGATGCGCAGATTGAGCACCTGCCCTCGGGCACGCACATGATCCCCGAGGCCGACGCGCTGCGCCTACACCGCTGGCTGGCGCTGCACGATCCGCTGGGGGCCTTCGTCATCGCCGAGGAATCGGGCGCGCGCACCGCCGATTACATCATCGCCAACCGCATCCCGCGCGCGGCAGTGTGGTTGCTGCGCCGCCTGCCCGCAATGCTCGCCGCGCCGCTGCTGATGGCGGCGATCCGCAAGCACGCCTGGACCTTCGTGGGCGCGGGCGATTTTGCTCCGCAGGGCGCATGGGGCTTCACCATCGACCGCACCGCTGCGGGTGACAGCCTGCCTCCGCCCGACAGCCTATTTGCGTGGTATGCGGCGGTCTTCACCCGGCTCTATCGCCAGCTGGTGTCGCGGGGGTGCGAATGCCGGATGCAGGCACCGGCGGCTGACCACGTGCCGCTGCGCGCCTACGCCATCCACCGCGTAGACTAAGGCGCTATTCAGGGGGCAGGGCTGCGCAGCTCAACCGGATTTCGCTTACCGTGAAGTCATAGGTCAGGCTGGAACAATGCGCGATCTGGTCACGCCCGATGCGGGTGAGGAGGTCAGGCTTGCCCCGGCCCTTACGGCGGCTGACGAGGATCTGGCCCTTGTCGAAGCGCGGATCATTCTCGCCGATCTCGCCCACGCGCCGGGGATCGCCGTAATCCTCCACCCGCACCGCAAAGCGATCGATCACAAGATCGCCCAGCATGATCGGTTCGGCGATGCGCATCATCCTCGTCGGACGTTCCACCGCGAAGTTCATGATCGCCGTCCCGTCGCTGTTCGGCTCGAACCCGCCTTCCAGATGCGTGGCGATGAAATTGGCGGTCGGTGCGGTGACGAGGTTTTCGGCGCGCTGGGTCGTGAAGATCATCATCAGCCGCTTCTTGCCGACCACCAGTTCCGTGCCGAGCCTGGTGTCGCCGCGCTCGTTTGCGCGCTTGAGGGGGAAGCGCTGGATCGTCTCGCCCTCGGCTGGCGGAGCGAGGACAAAGGTCACACGGGCATAGGGCAGATGGTGGACGCCGATCACGCCATCGGCCTTGCGTGAGGCGGCGCGATCAGCCCAGCTGACCGGCATCGCTACCGGGCCGCCGCCGAAATCGACCAACTGCACCGAGCTTATCCCGTCGACCACCACCGGACCAAAGCGCCATCCGCGCTGCGAGACAGGGAGGAGTTGCAGCCACGCGGCGACCTCGCTGTTGATGACCGCAGATCCGAAGCTGTCGGCACTGACTTCCAGCCGCACAGGCTCGCCGTTGATGGTGACGGTGATGATATTGTCACCCTCCAGCACCAGTTCATCGGGCAGGGGCGCTGGGGGTGCGGGGGCCTCTGCCATGTCCTGCGCAGCAAGCGGCAGGCTGTTCGCCGCTGTCACGGCAAGCAGTGCTAGGGCGATCAGGGTGTGGGCAGCCATGCTATCGAAACGCCGGCAGGGCAGCGGCGTTCCTAGCCCCGGCGTTGCTTTGCGCGCCGTGCGCGCTGCTTGTCGCGCAGCATGACGGAATATTCGATGACTTGGGAATGGGCGAAAACCCACCACAGCCCGGCAATCACCCAAGCCAGCATCCCCATGCAGAACAGAAACAGCGCGGGCACGAAATCGTCGCCCTTCGCCGTTGCACTGGCATGATCGAAGAACCACAGGACCAGCGGCACCACCAGCACAGCCCAGACACCGATCTGAAGCCAGCCTTTCGCACCGCGCGGCCTGACCGTGAAAATGCCGGCCCCGCGCCGGTAAACGATGAAGGGCTGTTCCCTTCCGCGCATGTCTCTCTCCTACGGCCTGCGCGCTTCCCGGCGCAGGTCCACGACCCTTGTAGCGAATCGGCAGCGCGCCTGCCCAGGCAGCCGCGCTCACGCCCGTGAACGATAGACGATTTCTGCAACAATTACAGAGACAATTGTAAACTCTGGTAAACTAACGCCTGCGGCCATCGCGTTCGGCCTGCTGCTTTATGGCGAGCATAGCTTTGACATCGACCACCTCGGCGCGGGCCTTCATCCACCAGATCATGGCAACGCTCCAGATCGCGGTCGCCGCCAGATACAGCCCGAGGGCGATGTAAACGCGGGGCGTGCCCTCATGCGCTTCGGCGTAAACCGCAAACCCGATGGTCAGCGGCACCAGCATCAGCATCCAGAATGCCGACTGCGCCCAGCCTTTCACCCCGCGAGGCACGATGGTGAAGTTCATAGGGCCCCTGCGATAAAGCACGAAGGGCTTGTCGGAATCACGCATCATCACCTCCTTGGTTGGCGACGCCGGGCGGCCGCCCGCGTTTCGGCGCTTCGCTGCGGGCCACCTTGATCCCGCGCCGGGCGAGGGCTTCGCGCAGCAACACCTCGATCTCGGCGTTCACGCTGCGCAATTCCGCATCGGCGAGCCGCTGGACCGCATCGTGCAGCGCCGGATCGAGGCGTAGGGGGAAGGCTTTCTTGGCAGGCATAGTGCTATCAGTAGAGCGACCCTGCATTGACGATCGGCTGGGCTTCCTGTTCGGCGCACAGCACCACCATCAGGTTCGACACCATCGCCGCGCGGCGTTCATCGTCGAGTTCGACCACGCCCTTCTCGCTCAGCATATTGAGCGCCATCTCGACCATCGAAACCGCGCCTTCGACCAGCTTGGCACGCGCCGCGATCACCGCCTCGGCCTGCTGGCGGCGCAGCATCGCACTGGCGATTTCCGGGGCGTAGGCAAGGTGGGTCAGGCCGCATTCGTCAACGGTGATCCCGGCGACCGACAGCCGCTCGATCAGGGCAGCGCGCAGTTCGACGCCCACTTCCTCGTGGTTGCCGCGCAGGGTGATTTCCTGATGCTCGATATCGTCATAGGGGTAACGCGACCCGATAGCGCGCACGGCGGCTTCCATCTGCGCGGTGACGAATTCGCGGTAATCGTCGACATCATACAGCGCCTGCGCGGTGTCGGTGACGCGCCACACGACCTGCGCTGCCATCTCGATCGGGTTGCCGCGTGCGTCGTTGACCTTGATCTTTTCGGAAATGACGTTGTTGGCGCGCACCGCGATCTTGCTGCGGGTCAGCCAGGGCAGCACCCAGCGCAGGCCTTCGTTGCGGTCGGTGCCCTTGTAGGCGCCGAACAGCTGGATCGCGGCAGCTTCGTTGGGGTTGATCATATAGAACCCGGTCAGGATCAGCAGACCGATGACGCCGGTGATGATCGCCCCGATCATCATCAGCCCATCCACTTGCGGATCGGGCGCTATGGCCTGGATGAACAGCAACACGGCTGCCGTAACCAGCACCAGACTGACCAACAGCATCACATATCCGCTTTGCGTGGTCGCCGGGACTTCGTGGCTGCGATTGAGGGCAGGGGTAGACAATGGGGACATGACGAATCTCCAGATGCGATATAATTATGGTATCATATTTATATCATAGGTGAGAGCCGTCAAGCGGATTTGGCGTCCGGCCTTTGTGCGCCGCTGACATCACCCCTTGGCGGAACCCCCCGTTTGGTTATAGCAGAAGGGCACGGATTTTTTGCGCAAAGGGGGGCAGGGGCAATGGATAGCACCGACGACACGCCAGCCCCGCCGCGCCCGCTGCTGTTCGTCAGCTATTCGCGCACCGATCTGCCCCGCGCCCGCCCGGTGATCGATCTGCTGCAGCAGGCCGGGTTCGACCCCTGGTGGGACGGGCGTCTGGAGGGAGGCGAAAACTATCTCCAGACCACCGAGGCGGCGCTGGAAGGTGCGGCGGTGGTGGTGGTGCTGTGGTCGGCGACCTCGGTCAATTCGCACTGGGTGCGTGACGAGGCCCAGCGCGGGCGCGAGCGCGGCTGTCTGGTGCCGCTGACGATTGACGGCACGATGGCGCCGCTGGGGTTCCGCCAGTTCCAGTTGCTCGACATCAGTGGCTGGGACGGCAAGCCGGGCAGCGGAGAGGCGGAGCGGATCGTGGCGGCGGTCAGAGGCAAGCTTGGTGAGGCCCTGCCCACGCCAGACCCGGTCTTGCCGGCGCTTGCTCCGGCCCCGGCCCCATCCAGCCTCGCGGTGTCACGCCGCACGCTGATGCTGGGCGGGGCGGGTGTGGCTGCAGGGACGAGCCTGCTTGGCGCGTGGCAGTTCGGGCTGTTCGGCAGCCCGGCATCGGCGGCGATTTCGATGGTGGTGCTGCCCTTCACCAATGAAACGGGCGATCCCGACAAGAAGTATTTCTCCGACGGGTTGTCGCGTGAACTGCGGTCGGTGCTGGCGCGCAATCCGCGCCTGAAGGTCGCTGCGCCGACATCGTCCTCCGCGATTGATGGTGAGGATGATTTCGCCATCGGCCGCAAGCTTGGCGTCGGCAACATCCTGCGCGGCGGCGTTCAGCGTGATGCCCAGCGGGTGCGCGTATCGGCCGAACTGGTCGCGACTGATGACGGGGAGGTGCTGTGGTCACAACCCTTTGACGGCGCGCTGGAAGATATCTTCGCGGTCCAATCGGAAATCGCGGAAAAGGTTGCGTTTTCTCTCGTCGCCAAAGTCGCCGGCGACAAGGAGGCCAAGCAGGCCGCCGCCGGGCACGAGGATATCGGCGGCACCCAGAACGTGGCCGCATACGAGGCCTTCCTGCGCGGCGTGGCGCTGTATGATCTGGGCGCGGGAGGCGCGACCGATCAGGCCGCGCTCAAACAGTTCGATGCCGCGATTGCTGCTGATCCGGGCTACGCTGCGGCGCATTCGTTCCGCGCCACCATGCTGGCCTCGCTCGCCAACAGCGCCGCCAGCAATGGCGCCGAAACCCGTCGGATGTTCGCCGAGGCGAAGGCCGCGGCGGAGCGGTCGCTGACGCTGGAAAAGCGGCTGGCGCGCGGACATCTGGCGATCGGGTTCGTGCTCAACAATGGCTGGTTGAAACCGGCCGAGGCTACGCCCCATTACCGCGCCGCGCAGGAACTGGCGCCCGGCGACGCCGATGTGCTGCGCTCGGTGGCGGGCTTCTACGCCTATGGCAAGGACCGGGCGCTGGCATCACAAATGATTGATCAGGTGCTGGAACTTGACCCGATCAACGCCCGCGCCTTCCGGTCAGCGGGATATATCGCTCTGTTCGCCCGCGATTATTCGCAGGTGATCGACCGGATGCAGAAGGCGCTGGCGCTCAATCCCAGCCTTGCCAGCGCGCATTTCGGCCTTGCCGTGGCGCGGCTGATGCAGGGCGATGCCGCAGGCGCGCTGACCGCCGCCAAGGCCGAGCCGGGGGAGGCCTACGCCCTCACCGCCACCGCGATTGCCGCGCACCGGCTGGGCGATGCGGCGGGATCGGACGCTGCATTGAAGACGCTGACGGAGAAGTATGGGGACAGCCGCTACCAGATTGCCGAAGTGCACGCCCAGCGCGGCGAGACAGCGGCGGCCATCGCGTTGCTGGACACAGCGCTGACGACGCTCGATTCCGGGTTCCTGTGGGCACCCAATGACCCGCTGCTCGATCCCTTGCGCGGCGAGCCTGCATTCAAGGATTTGCTAATCCGCTTCGGGTCGTGATAGCATGATCTTGCCCGATGAAGGGCATGAAGAAGGGGGTAACATCATGAAGAAAATCGTTACTTTTGCAGCGCTTGCTGGCGGTGCGCTGGTGTTGGCTGCGTGCGGCGGTGAGGCCGGAGAGGCACCCGCAGCTGAACCGACCGCGACCGAGATGATGGCTCCGGCCGATGCAACTCCGGCGGCGGAAGAGCTCGATCCGACCGGCAACCCGATTGGCCCGGACGATGTGGCCGAAGAGGGCGCAGCCTCTGCCGAAGCGGCCACTGCCGAATAATTGACAGGCTCCTCCCGCGCCGTGTTCCACGTGAAACATGGCGCGGGGGCGGCAAGGCCCCCGGTCTGGAGGGGGTCTGAATGGGGTCTGGCGGGGTCTGGCTGCCCTCTGAACCGTTTCTAACGGCGTGTCGCAGGCGGCACGATGGAGTTCAGCCAGTCGCGCACCAGTGGGTGCGCAATCCGGGTGAAGCGGCTTGGTACGCCGGTTGTCCCGCACTTCACCCCGGCGCTGACCACCCCGATCACGGTCGGCACCTTGTCGGCACCATCATAAGAGATCAGCGCGCCGCCGCTGTCGCCCATGCAGGCCTGCTCGCCCTTCGGACCGGCCGCGCAGAGCACGGCATTGCGCATTTCGTCACGGAAGTTGGTGATGCGGGTGCAGTTGTCCGTATCGCGCAGCTCCAACCGCGCCGCCTGCAGCTTCGGCGGTGCAGCCCCGCTGTCCAAAGCTGTCCGCCCCCAGCCGAAGGAGAAGGCCGGCATCCGCGCCCGGATCGTGCGCGCTTCCATCGATAGCGGATCGACCCTGATGCGGGCGACCTTGTGCACCACCTCGCCCAACCGCTTGCCCCGCGCCGGGTCATACTGGATCAGCGCGACATCGAAGGCGAAATCCTTGCGTCGGTAGTTGGGATGCGGGATCACCCGCAGGATCGGGTATTCATAGCCTTCGGGCGCGGACTGGTCGAACACCCCCAGCCGGATCGTGTGGCCGCCGGTCAACACCGCAACCCCGCCCGGATCGGTCAGGCAATGGGCGGCCGTCAGCACCCAACCGGTGCGGATCACCGCGCCGCCGCACAGCACCCGCCGGTCGGCCTTCAGCCTCTTTCCGTTCACCCGCTCGGGCCGCCACAAGATCGCCTGCCACGGTGCCGAGCCGACCCTTGCGTCGAACGCGTTGAGCATCGCTGCAAGGTAAGCGCAGATGGTATCGGTATAGGTCACACCGCGAAAGGTGACTTCGGTGGTGGTGCAGGCGTTTTCATTCAGGTTGCGTTTGATGGCCGCAGCCCGTTCATCATACTCGCGGCGCATTTCGGCGAGTTCTTCGGGGCTGTATTCGGGCGGGGGAGAGGTGTCGCCGCTTACCTCCAGCAGCGGTGCGGCGGCCTCGGTAAAGATCGCCTTTTGCAGCCTGCCACAGCTGGTGAAGGAGCCATTGTCGCACTGGGCTTCGTACAGGGCCAGCGCACGGGGCATGTCGAGGGGGAGGATCGTGCCGCTGGCCAGTTGGTCGGAGAGCGTGTTGCACGCGCTCTCCGACCCTGCCGTGCAGGCACGGGTGAGGAAACTGTCAATGCGGGCCGGATCGGGCGGGATGCTGTTTTCGGCAGGATTGGCGGCAAAACCGACTGCCCGCACCCCGGCTTCGGTACAGACCTCTCGCGCTTCATCAGCGGTGGCGGCACGATCGCATCGCCAGCCGAACAGGTCGGCGGCTTGCGGCAGGTTTTCCAGAGGCCCGCCCTCATCGGCATAGGCGGTTGCCAGCCGTTCGCAGGCTACATTGTCCCCGCCACCGCAGGCGGGGATGAGTTGCGGCTCATCGCGGATCGTGGCCGCGATGTCGCAGTGACGGGGCTCCAGCGCGCAGGCGCTTTCGAAATAGGCGATTCCGGCGCTGCGCGCCTCTGGCCCGATGCCATTGCGCACCGCCAGCGTCCCGCGTTCGGTGCAGGCGGAGGCGTCACCGGCAGCGCAGCCGAGGGCGAGGTATTCGCGCATCCGCCGGGATGCGCCTTCTTCCTCCCGCTGCTGCCAATACCGCGCCGCCGTGCGGCAATCACCGGACTCGCGGGCGCGGCATTGGCGGTCAAGCAGGGCAAGCCCTTCGGCCTGTTGCTCCGCGCTGCGATCCTGCTGCATCAGCATGGCCGCCAGCCGGCTGCACGTTCCCGCGCTGCCACTGTCGCAGGTGGTGCGCAGCAGCGACAGCGCCGCTTCAGGATCGCGCACGTAGACGACACCTGACAGCAGTTCGGCGGCCTTAGCCTCGCACCCGGCGGCCGATCCCATGCGACAGGCGCGCACGAACAGCTCGGCGGACACCGCCAGATCGCCCGGCGTATCGTTGTGGGAATCGGCATAGCGCAGCAGCTGGCCCAGCCTGAAGCACCCTTCGGCCAGCCCGCCGGTGCAGGCTTCGCGGTACAGCAGTTCGGCGACCGGGCGGCTTTGCGTGCGGCCTGTGCCGGTTTCGAATGCGGTGCCCAGCGCCCCGCACCCGGCCATGTCGGCGCGGTTGCAAGCGGCCTCGTGGCCATCGGCTGCGGCCTGATCGCGCGCGATCTCGTCGGGGGTAAGGTAGGTTGATGCGCGGTCAAAAAAGGTGGTGGGGTAAATGCGCGGGATCGGCGCGTCCTGTGCTGCGGCGGGCGCGGCCCCCAGCAGCCATGCAGCCAGCATCATCGTGCACCAGGCGGCAAGTGTTCTGCGCATTGATCAGCTCCCCCAAGCTCAAGGGAATAATGCGCTTTTTCGGGGCAATCGTCAAACCGGACAGGATCGGCGCTTGTAAGCGGACGTGGCGAGCGATTAAGCACATCGCATACCGGCAACAGGGTGCAGGTTTGGGGGGAGACGACATTGCCGAAGCCAGCAAACCTGCCTGCCCCGATTGCCGCAAGCTGGCGGCCGCATCTGGCGATAGGGATTACCGGCCACCGCGCTTCCAACGCCTCGTTCCGTGCCCATGCCCCGGCGATTGCCGCTGCGCTGACCGATCTGTTTGCGCGGATCGAAACCTTTGCCGACAGCCTGCCCGGCGCGCGCGGACCGGTGCGGCTGCACAGCCTGCTGGTCGATGGCACCGATCAGGTCGCCGCCGAACTGGCGCTGGCGCAGGGGTGGGAACTGGCGGTGCCGATGCCGTTTGGCGCCAGCCTCAACTGCGCGATCAATGCCCGCCCTGAAACGCTGGAGGATGCCGCTGCGCTGCTGGCCGGGCGGGCGGCAAGCGATCCGGCGGTCGAGGCCAAGGCGGCAGCGATCCGGGCGATCACTGCGCGGGCGCAGGCCTTCGAACTGGCAGACCGCGATGCCGAGATCGAGGCGCTGTGGCGCGCCACGCTGGCCGATCCGGACGACCGCGACGCGCAGCGTGCCTTCGATGCGCTGGTGTCGGACAATGTCGCGCTCGCCGGGCGTGCGATGATCGAGCGATCCGACCTCGTGATCGCGGTGTGGGATGGCAAGGTCGCCAATCTGCCGGGTGGAACGGGGCACACGGTCACCGCCGCGCTGACGATGGGCGCTCCGGTGCTGCTGATCGATCCTGCGGCGCCGGCGGGATGGCGCATCCTCAATCGACCCGAAGAACTGGCCCAGCCGCATGAACAGACCGCGCCCGATCCGGCCCGGCTGGAAGCGATCATTCGTGCGGCTATGGTGGTCGAAGGCTGGAGCGCTGACATGCTGGCGCGCGAGGAATGGCGCCCGCGCAGCTCGCGCTTCTTCGGCCTTTACCGCCGGATCGAATGCGCGTTCGGCGATGGCCGCTGGCTGGGCTCGTTGCAGGTCACATACGAAGCGCCGCAAGCCATCGCCACGGGCAGCGGCGCGGGGGTGATTGCCGCGGCCGAGGCGATCCCCGGCGGCGATCCACAGGTTGTGCGCCAGCTGGCCGAGGATGTGCTGCCGACTTTCATCTGGGCCGATGGCATCGCCAGCCGCCTCGCCGATGCCTATCGCAGCGGAATGTGCGTCAATTTCGTGCTCGCGGCGCTGGCGGTGATTGTCGGGATTGCCTTCCTGCCGACCGGGCTGGGCGAGATGAAGTGGGCCTTTGCTCTGGTCGAATTGCTGTTGCTGGGCGGAATTCTGGGCCTGACCGCGGCGGGGTCGCGGCTCGGCTGGCACCGGCGCTGGTTCGCGATGCGGCGGGTGGCGGAATATCTGCGCCATGCGCCCGCGCTGCTGCTGCTGGGCGTCGCGCGGCCCACGGGGCGCTGGCCCCGCAGCGGCGGGCACGGTGACGAGACGGCCGGCTGGCCCGAACATTTCGCCCGCCATGCGCTGCGCGATGTCGGCCTGCCGCAGGTGGCGGTGACGCGCGACTATCTGCGGGCGGGCCTCGGCGGGGCGGTGCTTCCCTATGTCGCCGCCCAGCGCGCTTATCATCAGGGCAAGGCCCTCCGGCTGGAACGGGTGCACCACGGGCTGGACAAGGCGGCGGAGACCTGTTTCGCCTTCGCGGTCGCCTCGGTCACGGCCTATCTGGCGATCAAGGGCGCGGGGCTGGCAGGATGGCTGCCCAAATCGCTGGCGGGGGATCTGTCGCCCGTGTTCACCTTCCTCGGCGTTGCCTTCCCGACGCTGGGCGCGAACCTTTCGGGCATCCGCTATTTCGGCGATTTCGAACGCTTCGGCGCGATTTCGCGGGTGGCGGCGGACAAGCTGGGCGCGATCGAAGCGCGCATCGGCCTGCTGCTGTCAGGCGCCCCTGAAGCGTTGACCTATGCGGCGGCGGCTGACCTGATCCACGCGCTTGACGAAGCCGTGGTCGAGGAACTGGCCAGCTGGCAGGCGGTGTTCGGCGCCAAGCATCTCGCGTTGCCTGCTTAATACCCGCTGGCCTGCCCGTCTTTGCGCATCTCGGTCGCGCCGGTGTAAACCCCCGTCACGGGATCGCGGACAATCGCCTGATAGCCGCCGAAGGGGATGCCGGTGCTCTCCACCTCCACCTTGTGGCCCATCGCCCGCAGCGCCTCGACTGTCGCCGCGGGGATGCCGGGTTCGAGCTGAAGCACGCCCAGCGTGTCGACGGGCGCGGTGTCGGCGGGGCTGCCCGCCAGTGCATTGGTCGGCTGACGGCCGCCATCGTGATGCAGCCGCGCAGCATCGCCCGCTTCCTGCAGGTTCATCCCGTAATCGACGAGATTGATCAGCACCTGCACGTGCCCCTGCGGCTGCATCCCGCCGCCCATCAGCCCGAAGCTCATCCACGGCTTGCCGTCCTTGCGGATGAAGGCGGGGATGATCGTCTGGAACGGGCGCTTGGCGGGCGCATAAGCATTGGGGTGCGCGGGATCGAGGCTGTAGAGTTCCCCCCGGTCCTGCAACATGAAGCCCAGGCCATCGGGCACCAGCCCGCCGCCCATCCCGCGATAGTTCGACTGGATCAGGCTCACCATCATCCCGTCCTTGTCGGCGACGGTGAGGTAGGTGGTGTCGCCCGGCCCTTCGAGCTTCGGCGCAACCAGCGCGCCGGGGGTGAAGGCCGGGGTTGCTTTCGCCGGGTCGATCAGGGCGAAGCGCTGCTTGCCGTATTCTTCGCTCAGCAGGTCTGCGGGCGCGGGGGCGAAGGCCGGATCGGCGTAGAAGCGCGCTGCGTCTTCAAAGGCGAGGCGTTTGGCCTCGGTGATATAGTGGATCACCTCAGGGCTGCCGCGCTCCCACTGCGAAAGGTCGACGTTCTTCAGGATGTTGACCATCTGGAGCGCCGCAAAGCCCTGCGAGTTCGGCGGCAGTTCGCACAGTTCGTAGCCCTTGCGATAGGCGACGCAGGCGACATCGACCCATGTGCTGTCATGCGCCGCGAAATCTTCGATGGTGAAGGCGCTGCCCTGCCGCTGGAGATAATCGGCCATCACCTTCGCGGTTTCGCCTGCGTAGAACTCGTCGCGCCCGTTTGCCGCGATGCGTTCCAGCGTGTTGGCCAGATCTGGGTTGCGGAAGATTTCGCCAGCGCGCGGGGCGCGGCCCTCCTTGAAATATGTCGCCCTGGCGTTGTCGAATTCAAAGACCTGGCGGGCCAGTTGCCGCTCGTAATTCTTCAGCCCCCGATCCAGATACATCGCGATCACCGGGGCGACAGGGTGGCCTTCGCGGGCATAGCGGATGATCGGCGCCAGCACCTCTGCCATCGGCAGCTTGCCATAACGGGCATGGAGATCGAACCATGCATCGACCGTGCCGGGGATGGTGACGGGCAGCGGGCCAACGGGCGGCAGGCTGGTCGCACCTGCGGGAAGCTTGGCCTTCAGCTGCTCCAGCGTCTGGCCCGCAGGCGAGCGGCCCGATCCGTTGATGCCGACAAGCTGGCCGGTCCTGGGATCATGGACGATCGCGAACAGATCGCCGCCGATCCCGTTTCCGGTCGGCTCCATCAGCCCGAGCGCCGCATTGGCCGCAATCGCCGCATCGACCGCCGATCCGCCCGCCTTCAGGATATCGAGCGCGATTTGCGTTGCCAGCGGGTGGGCAGTGGCGGCCATGCCGTTGGGCGCGATGACCGGACTGCGGCTCCACTGCGCCCCCACCGGCCGCGCGCCGGGGCCGATCCCGGCGGTGGCCTCGGGCGTGGATTGGGCGGGGTTGGCTGGCGCCTCCTCGGCCAAGGCAGGGGCGGCGAGGAGGGCACTTCCGGCGAGCAGCAGGGTGGCAAGTTTCATCATGGGGCGCACCCTAAGCCGCTTCCCGCCCCGCGCAAGACTGCTCGGCTCAGCCAAGCAGCATCACGTTCATCATCCGGCCCGGAATGAGGAAGGCGGCGATACCGGGCAGCATCAGCGCGGTCAGATAGGTGAACACCAGATGCCGCTTGTGCGCCTGAATATCCCCGCGGCGGGCGGTTGCCATCACCTTCCATGCGGCATGGAAAGTCATCGGCACGAACAGGTGGATCCAGCTGAAGCCCCCCGATGACTGGATGAAGATCGCCGATGTGGCGGTGATCAGCATCAGCACCAGCCACAGCTTGCCCAGCTGCTTATGCAGGGTAGTGCCCTTCTTCGCCAGCAGCAGCCAGCCGCCCAGCGGAATGGTCGGCAGCACGGCGGCGACATGGATGATGACCGGCAGCTTGTTGTAGTGGTGGAGGTTCTCGACCATGCCGAGCGCCGCCTTGCCAAGCGACACTGCTACCGCAAAGCTCATCGTGAAGCAGGCGAGGCTGACCGCCGTGCGGGCGACGGGGCCGATGTCGAAGCTGGCAGCGGGCTTGGCGGCTGCGGCGCGGCGGGCGAAGGTGGGCAGGCTGATGGCGTTCATGGCGGGTCTCCTGTGCAGCGGTTTGTCGGTTGCTGGGATCAGGATGCCGCCGGGCCGTTCACGGGCAACGCTGCTTGCGCCAATTGCGCAGGGCATTCGCAAATTGCGCGCAACTCGGGCGCAGATTGCCCCGAAATCCGCCACTCTGCCACTTTACGAAGCGTGAATGGGCAGGCACCTAGGGGCCATGGACCAGCCGCCTCCCGCGCAGCGCCGCCAGATTGTGCGCCGGATCGTCATCGATCTGACGGTGATGGTGGCGATCGGTGTGTTTCTTGGCGTTATCGGGCCATTCGGCAGCATCGCCGCGCCGCTGCCCGTGCGGATCGTCAGTTGGGTCGGTTTTTCAATACTCGGCTACATGTTCTACCGCCCGATGGACCCGCTGGCGACCTGGGCGCATCGTGCGCTCGATCTGCCACGCTGGGCGATGCTGATCGGCACCTGCATGATCGCAACCTTTCCGATGTCCTTTGCGATCATCGCGATCGGCAGCCTGCCGGACGCGCCGTCATGGCCGGGGCTGGAAGCCGCGATGGCGACCTATTTCTCGGTGCTGATGATCGGCGGTGCGGTGACAGCGTTCTTCAATATGGCCAAGCCGGGTCAGGGCACCGCCGCCGCCGCGCCGCCGCCGATGGCCGCCCCCGCTGCGATGCCTGCACCAATGCTTACGCCGGTGTTTGCACCGGCTGAGCCACAGAATCTTGCCCAGAACCCGGCGCCGCCCGCTCCGCCGCCGCCCAATCCCTTGCTCGATCAACTCCCCGCCGAACTCGGCAGCGCAATCATCGCGCTGGAGATGGAGGACCACTACCTGCGTGTTCACACCATGCTCGGCTCGGCCCTGGTGCTTATGCGGCTGCGTGACGGGATCGCGCTGCTGGGCGATCAGGAGGGAATGCAGGTCCACCGCAGCTGGTGGGTGGCGCGCAGCGCGGTGGAGGAGGTGGTGCGCGACGGGCGCAATATCCGCCTCAAGCTGCCACGCGGGCTGGAGGCCCCCGTCGCCCGCGCCAATGTCGCGGCCCTGCGCGACGCGCGCTGGATATGACGCCAAGGGGCGCAAACAAGTAAGGCTCCCGGCATTGCTGCCGGGAGCCTCCTTGCGACCCAGATCGGGGGTTTGATCGGGGCAAGCTTATGCGCGCTGCCGCGCAAAAGCCTCAGTGATACTTGGCGTAGCTCACATCGAAGCGGTCCGCGTTCATCACCTTGTTCCAGGCCGAGATGAAGTCGCACACGAACTTGCCCTCGGCCCCGCTCTCGGCATAGACCTCGGCCTGCGCGCGCAGGATCGAGTTCGATCCGAAGACGAGATCGGTGCGGGTGGCGCGCCACTTTTCTGCGCCGGTCTTGCGGTCGACGCCGACATATTCCTCGTCCCCGCTGTCATCGACCGGCGACCACTTGGTTCCCATGTCGAGCAGGTTGCGGAAGAAGTCGGGCGTCAGCTTGCCCGGCGTTTCGGTGAGCACGCCGATGCGGTGGCCGTGGTGGGCATGATCGCTCACCGCGCCCAGCGCCCGCATCCCGCCGACCAGCACGGTCATTTCGGGGATCGACAGGCCGAGCAGATGCGCCCGGTCGATCAGCATTTCCTCGGTGCGGACCTGCGCCTTGGTCTTGAGGTAGTTGCGGAAACCATCGGCAAACGGCTCCATCGGCTCGAAGCTGGCGGCATCGGTGTGTTCTTCCGTGGCATCGCCGCGGCCACCCATGAAGGGCACGGTCACGTCGAACCCGGCGTCCTTCGCCGCCTTTTCGACCGCAGCCGAGCCTGCCAGCACGATCGCATCGGCCATGGAAAGGCTGCCGCGATGGGCTTCGATGGTGTCCAGCACCTTGCCGAGTTCAGCCGGATCATTGACCGCCCACGAACGCTGCGGTTCAAGCCGGACACGCGCGCCGTTGGCGCCGCCGCGGTGGTCGGAGTTGCGGTAGGTCGAGGCAGACGCCCAGGCCGCCTTCACCAGCTCGCGCACCGAAAGGCCGCTGTTCAGGATCGCATCCTTGAAGCGGGCGACTTCGGCATCCGAGGGGGTCGTGCCCGCCGGAACCGGATCCTGCCAGATCAGCGTTTCTTCCGGCACTTCAGGGCCGAGGTAACGCACCTTCGGCCCCATATCGCGGTGGCACAGCTTGAACCATGCGCGGGCGAAGGCGTCGTCCAGCTGTTCGGGATGGGCAAGGAACCGCTCGGAAATCTTGCGATATTCCGGATCGTTCTTGAGCGCCATGTCGGCGGTGGTCATCATCGTCGGCACGCGCTTGTTCGGGTCGCGCGCGTCGGGGGCGAGGTCTTCCGGATCGGGGTTGATCGGCGTCCACTGGTTGGCACCGGCGGGCGACTTCACCAGTTCGAAGTCATACTTGAACAGCAGGCGGAAGTAGTCGTGGCTCCACGCGGTGGGGTTGTTCGACCAGCTGCCTTCGATGCCCGAGGTGGTGATGTTGCCCGCAGCAATCTCGGCCTCGTCATTGAGCCAGCCGAAGCCCATCAGGTGCAGGTCTTCGCTTTCCGGAGCGCCGCCGAAGGTGTCGGCCGGGTGCGCGCCGTGCGCCTTGCCGAAGGCGTGGCCGCCAGCGGTGAGCGCCACGGTTTCCTCGTCATTCATCGCCATGCGGGCGAAGGTTTCGCGCATGTCGCGGGCCATGCCTTCGGGGTCATGCGGGTTGCCCTGCGGCCCTTCGGGGTTGACGTAGATGAGGCCCATCTGGATCGCGGCGAGCGGGTTTTCCAGCGCCTTGCCTTCCTGCGCGTTGATGCGCGTGGCTACGCCTTCGTTGACCCACTGCTCCTCGGTGCCCCAGTAGACGCTCTCAGGCTCGAACACGTCTGCGCGGCCGCCGCCAAAGCCGAATACCGGGCCGCCCATGCTTTCGATGGCGACATTCCCGGTGAGGATGAACAGGTCAGCCCAGCTGATGTTCTTGCCGTACTTCTGCTTGATCGGCCACAGCAGGCGACGCGCCTTGTCGAGGTTGCCGTTATCGGGCCAGGAATTGAGCGGAGCAAACCGCTGCTGGCCGCTGCCCGCACCGCCGCGCCCGTCACCGGTGCGGTAGGTGCCCGCCGCGTGCCAGGCCATGCGGATGAAGAACGGGCCGTAATGGCCGTAATCCGCCGGCCACCACGGCTGGCTGTCGGTCATCAGGGCGGTCAGATCGGCCTTGAGGGCGTTGTAATCGAGCGCATTGAACGCCTCGGCATAGTCGAAGTCTTCGCCATAGGGATTGGCGCTCTTGCCCTGTTCGGTCAGGATGTCGACCTGCAGCGCTTGCGGCCACCAGTCACGGTTGGTGCGGCCCAGCAGGTTGCGCATGTCCATGCTGCCGTGGAACGGGCAGCCGCCGCTCATCTCTCCGGTTTTTGCGTCCATGATATGTCTCCTCTCAAGGTTCAGACTCGCCTGTGAGCGTAGCCTATGAGGGGAGAATGACGCTTTCAGGATGGTGCGTCCAATCGATTAATGCGTGGTTTTTGATTGAGTGGGACGATTAGTCACCTCGTCATTGCGAGCGTAGCGAAGCAATCCATGGCCTGAGCTTGCGGTTGGCGGTCAATCCATGGATTGCCACGTCGCCTTCGGCTCCTCGCAATGACGAAAAGAAGAAGGGCGGGCTCTCCATTGAGAACCCGCCCTTCGCGTTTTTGATTATCGCAAGACTGATTTAAGCCGCCTGCGCGACCTCTTCGACCGGCTCGTTGCGAATGAGGAAGTCGAACGCACCAAGGCCAGCCTTCGCGCCTTCGCCCATCGCCACCACGATCTGCTTGTGCGGGACAGTGGTGCAATCGCCCGCGGCATAGATGCCGGGGATATTGGTCGCACCGTGATCGTCGATCACGATTTCGCCGTGCTTGCTGAGTTCCAGACCTGTCTCGCGCAGCCATTCGGTGTTGGGGACGAGGCCGATCTGCACGAACACGCCTTCCAGCGTGATCCGCCGCTCCTCGCCATTGGCGCGGTTCTTCACCACCAGCCCGTTCACGCGGGTGCCATCGCCGAGAACTTCGGTGGTCTGGCCATTGGTGATGATTTCCACGTTCGGCATCGAACGCAGCTTGCGCTGGAGCACTTCGTCGGCGCGCAGCTTCACGTCGAATTCGATCAGCGTGACATGGCCGACGATCCCGGCAAGGTCGATCGCCGCTTCGACGCCGGAATTGCCGCCGCCGATTACCGCGATGCGCTTGCCCTTGAACAGCGGGCCGTCGCAGTGCGGGCAATAGGCCACGCCCTTGTTGCGATACTCCGCCTCGCCCGGCACGCCGAGGTTGCGCCAGCGCGCGCCGGTGGAGAGGATCAGCGAGCGGGCGCGCAGGCTTGCGCCGTTGGCCATCACCACCTCGTGATGACCGCCAACATCCTTGGCGGCGCGCAGTTCAACCGCGCGGGCGAGGTCCATCAGGTCGATCTCGTATTCTCCGACATGCTTCTTGAGGCTGTCGGTCAGCTTCGGGCCTTCGGTGTAGGAGGTGCCGGGGAGGTTCTCGATCCCGAGCGTGTCCATCAGCTGCCCGCCAAAACGTTCCGCCGCGATTCCGGTGCTGAAGCCCTTGCGCGCCGTATAGACCGCCGCCGCCGCGCCAGCGGGGCCGCCGCCGATCACCAGCACTTCAAACGGGGCCTTGGCGGCCAGCTTTTCGGCCTGCTTGGCATCGGCGTTCTTGTCGAGCTTCGACAGGATTTCGGCCAGTTCCATCTTGCCGTTGTAGAACGGCTGACCATTCAGGAAGGTCGCGGGCACGGCCATGATGTCGCGTGCTTCGACTTCCTGCTGGAAGGTGCCGCCTTCGATCAGCGTCGCGGTGATGCGCGGGTTTTCCAGCGCCATCAGGGTGAGCGCCTGCACCACATCGGGGCAGTTGTGGCAGGTGAGCGAGAAGAACATCTCGAAATGATAATCGCCTTCCAGCGCGCGCACCTGTTCGATCAGATCGGCGTCAACCTTGGGCGGGTGGCCGCCGGCCCACAGCAGCGCGAGCACCAGCGACGTGAATTCGTGCCCCATCGGCAGGCCGGCGAACCGCACCCACTTTTCCGCATCGCTTGCGCGGCGGATCACGAAGCTGGGCTTGCGATCATCGGTGCCATCAAACCGGGCGGTGACGAGGTCGTGCAGAGACGCGATCTGTTCGATCAGCTGACGGGTCTGGCGCGACTTCTCGCTGTCATCGAGCGAGGCGACCAGTTCCACGCCTTCGCGAAGGTTGGCGAGGTAGGTCTTGAGCTGGGCCTGCATGGCGGCGTCGAGCATGGTGTCCTCCGGGCGCGTGTCATCGCGCGAGAATTCTGGGGTGATTTGCAGTCGGGTAACGCGGGACCGGATGGCACTTGCCCCGAAAGGGGGGAAGGGGCGGGCACATCCGGTCCCGGCTACGACCCGAGGGCTTTGCGGCGCTCGGGATTATGCGGTCAGCACGGGAACGTGGGGGAGGGGGAGAGCCCCCGCACCGACCGATAGTAAAGGCTTAGATCTTGCCGACGAGGTCGAGCGAAGGAGCCAGCGTGTCGCCGCCTTCTTCCCACGCCGCCGGGCAGACCTGACCGGGGTTGGCACGCACATACTGGGCGGCCTTGATCTTGCGGGTCAGTTCGTTGGCATTGCGGCCCACGCCTTCGCAGGTGATTTCCATGATCTGGATCACGCCGTCCGGATCGACCACGAAAGTCGCACGGTCAGCAAGGCCAACGCCTTCGCGCAGCACGCCGAACAGGTTCGACAGCACGTGGTTCTGGTCACCCAGGAACGGGAAGGTCAGCTTGCTGATCTTGTCCGAGTGATCATGCCAGGCCTTGTGGCTGAAATGCGTGTCGGTGCTGACGGCATAGACTTCAACGCCCATCGCCTGAAGGGTGGCGTACTTTTCGCCCATGTCTTCCAGCTCGGTCGGGCAGACGAAGGTCCAGTCGGCCGGGTAGAAGAAGA
This sequence comes from Porphyrobacter sp. IPPAS B-1204, assembly GCA_003724185.1. Taxonomy (GTDB): domain Bacteria; phylum Pseudomonadota; class Alphaproteobacteria; order Sphingomonadales; family Sphingomonadaceae; genus Erythrobacter. The sequence goes on along the minus strand of RHGM01000003.1, from coordinate 896,965 downwards.
ACACCGACCACTTGCCGGCGAGATCGGCGTCGGTGACGTCGAAGAAATCCTTGCCTGCCTGAAACGCGGTGGCGGTGAACGGCTGGAGAGTCGAACCGATGATACCCATGGAATGTGTTCCTTGTTGGTTGGGTTGAGAGAGAGGGTTGAAACTGATGCTGCCCAAATAGGGCTTATTGCGCTGCACAAAAGTTCATTGTTGCGATTGCGAAGATCGGAATTTTCAATCGAAGCGCCGGGAACCGTTCAGAATGTGCTGGAAGCGCGAATTGCTAACCGGTTTACGCGCCAGCGTTCGATGAAGCGTGCACCACATGCTGCGAACCGCGTTAGCGCGCGTCTGATCGGGCTGAGTGCACATAATCGCCCGTAATCACGCAACAAATTTGCGCCAAAGGCTCGCTAACCTGCAACTGATTTCGGGCAATTTTGCGCTTTCAGGCCCGGTGCGATCACGGGGTGTTTGCGCTGTGATTGCAGGGCTGCGAGGACTCCGGCGCTACGCCTGACAAAGGGCGCAACGCAAAAAACAAGAGGGGTCGAGTGTCAGAGCAATATTCAAAGCCGGCAATGCGGGCGATCGTGTACGATTTCGACAATGCCCCGCATTTGACGCAGACCGATGCTTACATGACGTTGTCTCGCAAGGACGTGCTGGGGATTGTCCAGTCGGCATTTGACGAACTGGGGCCGGATCATCCGGAATTCATCGCGATCAAGCGCGAGGTGCTGGCGCAGGTGTCCGACGGCAAGCTCGCGCACGCGCTCCGCGCTGCGATTATCGGGGCGGGCCAAGCCCGCTGCACTGACAACGCCTGAAGCGCGCGCGGCACATGAGGCAGGTGACCTTGGCGCGCTAGCGCTATCCCACCTGCCCGCGGTGCAGCAGCTTGTGATCGGCCAGCACCAGCGCCATCATCGCTTCCACGACAGGCGTGCCGCGGATGCCCACGCAGGGATCGTGGCGGCCCTTGGTGACGACTTCCACCGCCTCGCCCGCAGAGTTGATCGACTCCACCGGGGTGAGGATGGAGGAGGTCGGCTTGAACGCCACCCGGCACACCACCGGCTGACCGGTCGAAATCCCGCCCGCCGTGCCGCCCGCGTGGTTGCTGGCGTAGACGGGCAGGCCATCTTCACCGGGCCGCATCCGGTCGGCGTTCTGTTCGCCGGTCAGGCGTGCGGCTTCGAAGCCGTCACCGATCTCGACGCCCTTGACCGCATTGATGCTCATCATCGCGGCAGCCAGATCGCTGTCGAGCTTGGCATAGATCGGCGCGCCCCAGCCTGCCGGGACGCCGGTGGCGACGCATTCGACCACTGCGCCCAATGACGATCCGGCCTTCCGCGCCTCGTCGACCTTGGCCTCCCAACGCTTGGCAGCCTCCGGGTCAGGGCAGAAGAACGGGTTGTTGGCGATTTCGGCATGGTCGATCCGCGCAGGATCGATCCGGTCGCCGCCCAATTCGCACACATAGGCGGTGATGGTGACCTCGGGGATCACCAGCCGCGCCACGGCGCCCGCTGCAACCCGCGCCGCTGTCTCGCGCGCCGAAGAACGCCCGCCGCCGCGATAGTCGCGGATGCCGTATTTGGCGTCATAGGCGTAATCGGCATGGCCCGGGCGATATTGCTGGGCGATGGCCGAGTAATCCTTCGAGCGCTGATCGGTGTTTTCGATATGCAGCGCGATCGGCGTGCCGGTGGTCTTGCCCTCGAACACGCCCGAAAGGATGCGCACCAGATCATCCTCGCGCCGCTGGGTGGTGAAGCGGCTCGTCCCCGGCTTCCTCGCGTCCATGAACGGCTGGATGAATTCTTCGGAGATGGCGAGGCCCGGCGGGCACCCGTCCACCACTGCGCCCAGCGCAGGCCCATGACTTTCGCCCCAAGTGGTAAAGCGCAGCACGCGCCCGAAGGTGTTCCAGCTCATGCCTCGCCATCTGGCGCAAGTGTGGGCATCTGTCCATAAAGGCTGGACGCTGGATGGCGGTTGCGTCAGGAACATAACATGATCGCCAAACTTTCAGGCAGGCTTGATGCGACCGGTGAGGACTGGGCCGTGGTCGATGTCGGCGGGGTGGGTTACCTCGTCCACTGCTCTAGCCGCACACTCGCCGCGCTGGGCGAGGTGGGGGAGGGCTGCACCGTCCACACGCAATTGCAGGTGAGCGAGAACGACATGCGCCTGCTCGGCTTTGCCGACAGCGCAGAGCGCGACTGGTTCCGGCTGCTGACCGGTGTGCAGGGCGTGGGGAGCAAAGTGGCGCTGGCGATCCTCTCCGCGCTCTCCACCGGAGAACTGCGCGACGCCTGCGGCAAGGGCGACGCCGCAATGGTCGCTCGCGCGCAGGGCGTGGGGCCGAAGCTGGCGGGCCGGATCGTCAACGAACTGAAGGACAAGGCGGGCGGGATGCCCGGTGGCTCGGGCGGCTTTGCGGCCGGCGTGGCGGCGCCTGCGGGGAGCAAGGGCGCGGATGCGGCAAGCGCGCTGGAGAACCTCGGGTTCAAGCCTGCGGTCGCGGCGCAGGCAGTGGCGCGGGCGCTGGAGGAATTGGGCGAGGGCGCGAGCGAGGGTGACCTGATCCGTGTGGCGTTGAAGAAGGCTGCGGGGTGATGTTCGTCCCGCTCCGTCATCCTGAACTTGTTTCAGGATCCATCCAGCGATTGGCTCAGGTCGACAGGCGGCATCCCAAGCCCCGCGGCAAGACCATGCCAATCGGGGTTCTCGCTCTCGATCAGGTTGATCTTCCACTGCCGGTGCCAACGCTTCAGCTGCTTCTCGCGGGCGATTGCACGCTCCATGTCGCCGAACAGCTCGTAGCGGACGAGGCGGTGGACTTTGTAACGGCCGGTGAATCCTTCGACCGTTTCGTTTCGATGCTGCCAGAGTCTCGCGATAAGGTCACTGGTGACGCCGATGTAAAGCGTGCCGTAGGGCTGGCTGGCGAGGATGTAGACGCAGGGATGGCGCTCTTTGCCCATGGGCCTGAAAGTGCGGCACAATGGATGCTGAAACAAGTTCAGCATGACGGAATCTATGACTGACACCCCCCTCCACTCCCCCACCCGCCAGCCCGGCGACCCCGACGCGGCGCTGCGCCCGCGCCGCTTGGCCGAATTCGTCGGGCAGGAGGCGGCCAAGGGGAACCTCGCCGTCTTCATCGCGGCCGCGCGTGCGCGGGGGGAGGCGATGGACCATACCTTGTTCTTTGGCCCGCCAGGCCTCGGCAAGACCACGCTGGCGCAGATCATCGCGGGCGAGCTGGGCGTGGGCTTTCGCGCCACTTCCGGCCCCGTCATCGCCAAGGCGGGGGACTTGGCCGCGCTGCTGACAAACCTCGAACCGCATGACGTGCTGTTCATCGACGAGATCCACCGCCTCTCACCCGTGGTCGAGGAAGTGCTCTATCCGGCGATGGAGGACCGCGCGCTCGACCTCATCATCGGGGAGGGGCCGAGCGCCCGCTCTGTCCGCATCGATCTGCCGCCCTTCACCCTGATCGGCGCGACCACTCGCCAGGGCCTGCTGACCACGCCGCTGCGCGACCGGTTCGGCATCCCGGTCAGGCTCAATTTCTACTCTCACGAGGAGTTGGAGCGCGTCGTCACCCGCGCCGCGGGGCTGCTCGGCCTCGCGATCCAGCCCGATGGCGCGCATGAAATCGCCCGCCGCAGCCGGGGCACGCCGCGAGTCGCAGGCCGCCTGCTCCGCCGCGTGCGGGACTTCGCCGATGTCGCAGGCGCGGCCAGCGTCACCCGCCATGTCGCCGACGAGGCGCTGACCCGGCTGGAGATCGACCGGCTGGGCCTCGATGCGATGGACCGGCGCTATCTCACCATGATCGCCACCACGTATAAAGGCGGCCCGGTGGGGATCGAGACGCTGGCAGCGGGCCTCGCCGAGCCGCGTGACACGGTGGAGGAGGTGGTCGAACCCTACCTCATCCAGCTCGGCCTGATTGCCCGCACGGCCCGTGGGCGGGTGCTGAACGATGGCGGCTGGGCGCATCTGGAGCTGACCCCGCCGAGAGAATCACCCCCAAGCCAGTCGGGCCTGTTCGAAGACTGAGTCTTCCCGCCATGCGTTAACCTTTTGACTAACGCGACCCCTGTTTTCGGTGCCAGTTCGGGACAGCGCGCCTGAAATCCCGCGATTCTGCGCCGATTCCCGCCGCTTCGGCGGCTCCGGCATGGTTAAGCGGATTGCCCGCTGCCGCCTTCTGACATCAAAAGAACGCTGGATTTGGAGGAGGTGCGGACAGTCCGCATCCACCGCCTCAGGCAAACAGGGTTACCGACTATGTCGCTCAAACTGGCCATCGCGAAGCTTTCCGCCGCTGCTGCGGGTGTTGCATTGTTGCAAGGCGGCGCGGTGCGCATGGCCGAGCCGATGAACACCGATGCGCCGGATTACTCGACCAACATCGATGGCAAGCTGGTCGCGGTCGATCCGGTGACCGGTGCGCGTTACATCAAGAACACGCGTGAGCGCGATCTTCCGCTGCCCGAACAGCGCCGCCGCCGGATTGTCGAACGGACGGTCGAATGCCAGCCGATTGGCCCGGCGGGGACAGTGGCCGCGGCGAGCGCGCCCGCCGGTGCCACCCAGGCCTATATTGATGCGGCCGAATGCCCGCCGGTCGTGCAGATGGCGTATATGCCCGCACCGCTTCCGCCGCTTCCGCCGATTTCGGGCGGCGGTGGCCCCGGCGGCGGTTGGGGCGGCGGCGGCTTTGGCGGCGGTCTGGGCTTTGGTGGCGGCTTCGGCGGAGGCTTCTTCGGCGGCTTCTTTGGCGGTGGCGGTTCGTCTTCGGGCGATGTGTCGGTTTCGACGACTACTTCGACCTCGGGCGGCACCAGCGGAACGACCGGCGGATCGAGCGGCGTTGTGATCGATATCGACATCGACAATTCGACCACGTCTTCCTCGGGCCAGATCACCTCGTCCACCGGTCAGGTGTCGACTTCGACCTCGACCGGTCAGGTTTCGAGCAGCACCGGTCAGGTGTCCAGCACCAGCACGTCCGGCAATGTGTCCTCCTCGACGGGCGCGGTGTCATCGTCGGGCGATGTGTCGTCCTCGACCGGCGCGGTGTCGTCTTCGGGTAATGTTTCCTCGTCGACAGGGGCGGTGTCGTCCTCGGGCAATGTCAGCTCTTCCACTGGGGCGGTGTCGAGCTCCACGGGCGGCGTGTCGACCAGCACCGGCGCGGTGTCGAGCTCTTCGGGCAACGTGTCCAGCAGCTCTGGCAATGTCTCCAGCTCGTCGGGCAACGTGTCCAGCTCTTCGGGGAATGTCAGTTCCTCGACCGGGGCGGTGACGTCCTCGAGCTCATCCTCGTCGTCTTCGTCGTCCAGCTCGTCGTCGTCCTCATCTTCTTCCTCGTCCTCGTCGGGCGGAAGCAGCGGGAAGCCCGGTGGCAGCTCGGGCGGGTCGGGTTCGTCGAGCTCCTCGTCCGGCAGCTCCAGCTCCTCGTCCTCGGGTGGCAGCACCACCTCGGGTGACATGACTAGCAGCACCAGCAGCAGCTCGTCGTCCTCGTCCTCCTCCTCCTCGTCGTCGTCGGGCAGCTCCAGCGGCTCGTCGGGCAGCAGCGGGTCTTCGGGTTCATCTTCTGGCAGCAGCGGCTCTTCGTCGTCCTCCTCGTCTTCGAGCAGCAGCAGCAGCAGCAGCAGCTCTTCAACCTCGGGCGGCCACGATGTGCCGGCCCCGCCGATGACGATCCTGTTCGGCCTTGCCGCCGCAGCGATCCTCGGGCGCCGCAAGTTCCTCGGCTAGGCCGGGACGCTCACACAAACAAAAAGGGCGGCCTGTGAGGGCCGCCCTTTTTGTTTGCGCCATGACAGGCTGGGTCAGGGCTTCTTTTCGACCGGCTGCCCCGCCGCTTCCCAGGCGAGGATCCCGCCTTCGAGATGGGTCACAGGCTCGCCGGTCGCCTCGGCCAGCTTGGCCCCTGCGATGGCGGAGCGGCGGTCCGACCGGCAATAGAGCACCACCGCGCGCCCGTCATCCGGCCCGAGAGCAGCGGGATCGAAGCGGTCGAGCGGGATGTGTTCAGCGCCGGGGATCATGCCTTCGGCCACCTCGGCATCGGTGCGCACGTCGATCAGACGGACATTGCCCGCCGCGATCCGCGCTGCCAGCTCTTCCGGCGACAGCGTGACCAGTGGCGACGGCGAGGCAGCGGGCACCGCCGCTGCATCGTCCGCGCCAGCCCCTGCCGTGCCTGCCATCGCCAGTTCGAAGCCGAATGGCGCGGCCGGAGCCTCCCGCCGTTCGCGCGCCTCTCCCTTATCGCTTCCGCAGGCCGCCAGCGCCAGCAACACGGGCGCAAGCGGCAGGGCCGGGGCAAGCAGCAGGGTCCGGTGGTGTGAGGGGCGGGTGCGCGTCATGCCTCTCCTTATGCCGCAAGCTTGCGCAGAACGTAATGGAGAATGCCGCCGTGGCGGTAATATTCCATCTCGTTCGCGGTATCGATGCGGCACAGCGCGGTGAAGCTGAACTGCGTACCGTCCTCGCGGGTGACGTCCACGGTGACATCCTGACCCGGGACAAGGTCGGCCAGACCGCGGATCGAGAAGGTGTCGGTTGCGCTGAGGCCCAAGGTCTGGCGGGTGTCGCCTTCCTTGAACTGCAGCGGCAGCACGCCCATCCCGACGAGGTTCGAGCGGTGGATGCGTTCGAAGCTTTCGACGATCACCATCCGCACGCCGAGCAGGATCGTGCCCTTGGCCGCCCAGTCACGGCTGGAGCCGGTGCCGTATTCCTTGCCGCCGATCACAACCAGCGGGGTGCCGTTTTCCTTGTGCTTCATCGCCGCGTCGTAGATCGGCATGGTCTCGCCGCCATAGGTCGAAAAGCCGCCTTCAACGCCGGGGACCATTTCGTTCTTGATGCGGATGTTGGCGAAGGTGCCGCGCATCATGACTTCGTGGTGGCCGCGGCGCGAGCCGTAGGAGTTGAAGTCCTTCTTGGCGACCTGATTGGCCATCAGGAACTTGCCGCCCGGGCTGTCTTCCTTGATCGAACCGGCGGGCGAGATGTGGTCAGTGGTGACCGAATCGCCGAGGATCGCGAGCGGCTTGGCGTCCACGATGTCCATGATCGGCGCGGGGGTCATGGTCATGCCCTCGAAATAGGGCGGGTTGGCGACATAGGTGCTGCCGGCGCGCCACTGGTAGGTGTCGGACGGGGTGACCGTGATCGCCTGCCAGTGCTCGTCACCATCATAGACGTTGGCGTAGCGGCTGACGAACATCGAACGGTCGATATTCGCGGCCCGGTTTTCGGCGATTTCGGCGTTGGTCGGCCACAGATCGGCGAGCATCACGTCGTTGCCGTTCTGGTCCTGCCCGATCGGGGTGGTGGTGATGTCCTCGGTGACGGTGCCCTTCAGCGCATAGGCCACCACCAGCGGGGGCGAGGCGAGGAAGTTGGCGCGCACATCGGGGCTGACGCGGCCTTCGAAGTTGCGGTTGCCAGACAGGACCGAGGCGGCGACGATGTCATTGCCGTTGATCGCGGCGCTGATCGGCGCTGCCAGCGGGCCGGAGTTGCCGATGCAGGTGGTGCAGCCATAGCCGACAAGGTCGAAGCCCACGGCGTCGAGGTGCTCCTGCAGGCCCGACTTCACAAGGTAATCGGTCACCACCTGCGAGCCCGGCGCCAGCGAGGTCTTGACCCACGGCTTGGGCTTCAAGCCCCGCTCGTTCGCCTTCTTGGCGACCAGACCAGCGGCAATCAGCACATCAGGGTTGGAGGTGTTGGTGCAGGAGGTGATCGCGGCAATCACCACGTCGCCATCGCCGATGTCATGGGCAGCGCCTTCGACACCCACGCGGGCAGCGGCGGACTTGCCGTAAACCTTGGTCAGGTCAGCGTTGAACAGATCGTCGACCTCTTGCAGGATCACCTTGTCCTGCGGGCGCTTGGGGCCGGCAAGGCTGGGGACCACGGCAGCCATGTCGAGGCTGAGAGTCTTGGTGAAGACCGGCACGTTGGCCGGATCAAACCACATGCCCTGCGCCTTGGCATAGGCTTCGACCAGCGCGATGTTCTCTTCGCTGCGGCCGGTGAGACGCAGATATTCGATGGTCTTGTCGTCGATCCCGAAGAAGCCGCAGGTCGCGCCGTATTCAGGGGCCATGTTGGCGATGGTGGCGCGGTCGGCCAATGTCAGATTGGCGACGCCCGGGCCGTAGAATTCCACGAAACGCCCCACCACGCCGACTTCGCGCAGCATCTGCACGCAGGTCAGCACAAGATCGGTGGCGGTCACGCCTTCAGCCATGCGGCCTTCAAGGTAGAAGCCGACCACTTCGGGGATCAGCATCGAGACCGGCTGGCCGAGCATCGCGGCCTCAGCCTCAATCCCGCCGACGCCCCAGCCCAGCACGCCCAGACCGTTGATCATGGTGGTGTGGCTGTCAGTGCCCACGCAGGTATCGGGATAGGCGACCATCACGCCGTCCGGGCCTTCCGAAGACCACACGGCCTGCGCCAGATGCTCAAGGTTCACCTGGTGGCAGATCCCGGTGCCCGGGGGCACGGCAGTGAAGTTCTGGAAGCTCTTGGAGCCCCACTTGAGGAAGTCGTAACGCTCGGCATTGCGCTCGTATTCGAGCGCCATGTTGGCTTCCATCGCCTTGGGGTGGCCGAATTCGTCGACCATCACCGAGTGGTCGATCACGAGGTTGACCGGCACCAGCGGGTTGATCTTGGCGGTATCGCCGCCGAGCTTCTTGATCGCATCGCGCATCGCGGCCAGATCGACCACGCAGGGCACGCCGGTGAAATCCTGCAGCAGCACGCGCGCCGGGCGGTACTGGATTTCCTCACCCGTGGCGGGGTTCGACTGCCAGTCGACCAGCGCCTGAATGTGCTTGCGGTCCACGGTGAAGCCGCCGTCTTCAAAGCGCAGCAGGTTTTCCAGCAGCACCTTCATCGAAATCGGCAGCTTGCTGATGTCGCCCAGTTGCTCTGCGGCTTTCGCGAGCGAGTAATAGGCATATTGCTTGCCGTTGACGTCAAGCATCTGGCGCGTGCCGAGCGAATCCTGGCCGATTGCGGTCATGGGAGGGTTTCCGTCCTTTCAGATTGACCCGCCCCCGATCCACCAAGGGCGCGGTTTTCGAGGGGCGCACTGCGCTTTCGCGCGCGCGAGGTCAAGGGGGGCAAGGGACTTACGGCCCTCGGCAATAGGTCTTAGGCTGCGGGTTCCGGTGCGGGACGGGCCGGTCGGGTGGCAAGCCAGCATCCGGCGACGATCAGCGCGGTCCCGGCCAGCGTCGGCAAGGTCACAGCCTCGCGGAAGAACAGCCAGCCAAAGATGCTGGCCCACACGAAGCCCGAATACTCGGTTGGCACCAGCGCATTGGCCTCGGCCCGGGCATAGGCCCAGGCGATCGACAGCGATCCTGCCACGGTCAGGGCGCCCGCCGCCAGCAGCGCCAGCCACGCCTCGCCCTGCGGCGGGGTCCAGAGGAAGGGGGCGAGGGTGAGCAGCACCAGCCCGCCGATCCCGCTGTGGAAGGTAGCAATCTCCAACGGCCCTGCCACCTGCGCCTGACGCCGGATGACAATGAAATTATAGGCATAAAGCAGCGCAGAGACGAACAGCGAGGCCACCCCCAGCGCCGCGCCTTCATCAAATTCCCCCTGTCCGATCCGCCCGCCCACGATCACCAGCGTGCCCGCAAAGCCGAGCACACTGGCCCCGATGGCAGCGCGGCTGATCACCTCGCCCAGTAGCACGCGTGCGAGGTAAAGCGCGATCAGCGGGGCGATGAAGCTTAATGCGATGGCTTCGGCCAGCGGCAACAGGGTCAGCGAATAGAAGAAGGTCAGCGCCATGAAGGCCGACACCACGCCGCGGGTCAGATGCAGCTTCCACACCGCCCGGCTTGGCATCGCCGGCCCGCGCGACAGCCACACAGGCGCAATCAGGGCGGCGCCGATGAAAGCGCGCAGCACCGTTGCGGTGTAGGCTCCGGTCGCCAGCGCTGCCTCTTTCATGAAGGCATCCATCAACGACAGGAATCCCACGCCCATCAACGCAGCGGCAAAGGGCAGCAGGGGGTGATCGCGCAGCGGCGGCATTCCGGCTCCTTAGGCGCAGAGCCTGCGAAGGTCACGCCAAGGCCACAGGCTGGAGACATTAATGCAGGTGAAAGCCAAGATGGTTGATAGGGGCGAGGCGCAGATAGTATGCAGGTTGCGACGGTTATGGGCCGTGGTGGCAAGCGGCACGGGGCGAAAAGGCAGTATCGACATGAAGTTTCCGGGCAAATTCGCAGGTGGCATCAGCGCCGCGGCACTGGTGGCGAGCGCCGCTCTGGCACAGGACAGCGGGGGATCCACGCCCGCCAGCCCCCCGCCGGTGCGCAGCGACATTCAGGGCGGCCCGCAGCCCGTCACGCTCCCCCCACAAGGCCAGACCGTGGCCGAGGCTTTCGGCGAGCCCGTGTTCGAACCGTTGGTGCAGGCGTGGACCGTGGGTCAGGCCGCGCGGCTGGTCGCGGTGATCGAAGGCATCGCTGCCGAGGGGTTGGACCCCAAGGACTATGATCTTGAACCGCTGAAAGTTGCGCTGGCCTCCGGCCCGTCCAAGGAACTGAACGAACTCGCATCGCAAAGCTTCGTCTGGCTGGTCGAGGATCTGCGCGACGGGCGCACCCCGATGGAGGCGCGCGAACAGTGGTTCGTCATCGATCCCGACCGCGATCTGTATCCGGCTGGCAAGGTCATGGCCGAAGCGCTGGCGAGCGGCGACATCGCGGGTGCGCTGATGAAGCTCAATCCCACCCACCCCGATTATGCCCGGCTGAAGGCTGAACTGGCCGCCACCTCGGATGGCCAGACCGCCCGGCGCAAGCTGATCCGCGCCAACATGGACCGCTGGCGCTGGTTGCAGCGCGACCTTGGTTCGCAATACCTCATCACCAATGTGCCGGAATTCCAGCTGCGCCTGACCGTGCGCAACAAGATCATCAGCACCTATCGCACCATCGTCGGCAAGCCGGGGCGCACCGCCACCCCTCAGCTGGCTGAAATGGTCGAAGGTGTGGTGTTCAACCCGACCTGGACCGTGCCCCAATCGATCGTGAAGGGCGAAGGTCTGGGTGCGCGCGCGCTTGCCAACCCGGCGTGGGCCAAGGCCAATGGCTATGTCGCAACCAAGGGTGCGAACGGTTACGTTACCGTGGTGCAGCAGCCGGGGAAGGGCAATTCGCTGGGCCAGATGAAGCTGGAGATGCCCAACCCGCACGCGATCTTCTTCCACGACACGCCGTCACGCCACCTGTTCGCCAATGAATTCCGCGCGCTGTCGCACGGCTGTGTGCGGACCGAACGCGCGCTTGAACTGGCGATGACGATGGCGATCCTCGGCAAGGGCGCGACCAAGGAAGAGGCTGTCGCAATCTCGACCTCGGGCAAGTACAAGAAGGTTATGCTGGAAAAGCAGTGGCCAGCCTACATCACCTATTTCACGATGGCTTCCGACATCAACGGCGAGATGGCGACCTTCAAGGACATCTATGGCCGCGACACCAAGGTGCTTGCCAGCCTCGACAAGCCGCGGGTGCGCAACCGCACCACCGTGCCGACTGACGAGGTGATCGTGATCGAGGACGATCTGCAGGACAGCTAGGCTATGCCGGAAGCTCGTCGAGCATGGCGATGACCTGCTTCCGGTAGAACCACGCGGCGGGCAGGACGAAGCACAACACGACGAACGCTTCTCCGTTCCAGACCGGCTCGCCGGAGGCCCACGTCATGCCCCACAGCCAGCGCATCGCCGCATAGGCGGCTGCAAGGCCGGTCGCCATCGCGGCCAGCAGTCCGGCGGGCGTGCGGATGTGCTCGCCCAGCAGCAGTGCGACGGGAAGGCCGAAGATCACCAGATAGAAAGCCACCATAAAGGTGCCGCCGATCGATCCCACTGCGATCAGCGCCCCTGTAAAGACCAGCATGGCCAGCAGAGCATCAATCGAAAAGGAGCCGAACCCGCCGGTGAACAGGGCTGCGCCCATCATTCCGACCATCAGGCAGGCCGTTCCGATGATCCCGGCGATGATGCTGGCCGGGACAATGGCCCCAGCCGTCGCTGCCAGCCGCGATGCAGGTCTGCCGAAGCCGCCCCGGTAGGCCAAGCTTCAATACGCGCTGATCATCGGGCGCGGGGAAAGATCCAGCGGTGCGCGCTCGATCATCGCCAGTTCCGGCACCGGCTGGATGCTGCCGTCTTCCTCCAGCCCGAGGGAATCGGCAAACAGCAGGCGCCCGCCCGAAAGGTGCATCAGCGCGATGCGGAACTGTTCTTCTCCCATCGCGAAGCAGCCGTTGGAGCGCCCGAGGCGCCCCCATTTTTCAAGGTGACGCGATTCGGCATAATCGGCGCGGTGCATCACAATATAGCGTTGCAGCGCGGCGTTGTTGCTTTCATCCAGCCCGCCCAGCCGCACCGAAGTGCCATAGCGGCCCTTGTACCATTCCCAGGTGACATAGGCCCCGCGGCTGGTCGCGTTCGATCCTTCGGTGTTGCTGAACTGCTTGAGCCAGCCATCATGCTGCGGATCGGAACCCTGCCCGTGGCTGACGTGATAGGACTGCACTTCGCCCAGTTCGAGATTGACGAAGTGGAACCGGGGCTTGGCCGAATGGAGGCCGAAATCGGCGATGCCGACAATGTCGTGCTTCCAGATTGCATTGCCTGCGCGCAGCAATTCGCGCTTGGCGATATCGAACAGGATGCGATCACGCGGAGAGCCGGGGGCGACGGACGCGAACAGGCGGGCCGGCAAGGCCAGCGCTGCCCCGGCCACCAGAGTGCCCTTCAGAATGTCCCGACGCTTCATTACGTCACAACGTAACCCGCCCTCCTTGCGTTCCCAATAAGGGCTGGCAACGGTTCGTCGCACACTAGCCTCGGTTCATGGAGGAAGGTGCCCGAAACGCGCCGGGGCTTTCCTTGCTGGCGGCCCGTGCTCTATGTCCGGGCGCACAAGACGGAGTGATCGGAATGCGCGCAAGAGGGGTCGGAATGCGGGGTTTGATCGTGGCTGCGCTGGCGCTGGTGGCCGGTCCGCTCGCGGCGCAGGACGCGCCGGACACGGTCCATGACAACCTCCCGCCCGAGGAGCTGTACAACGACAATTATGATGAACCCCTGATCCAGCCGACCCGCGTGCTGAGCCCCGAGGATCTGGTACGGATCGCCGCAGCCAAGGGGATCACCCTGCAATGGATTGACTGGAATACCCGCGGAGAAATCCGCACACTGGTCGATGGCGACGGGGTGTGGCGGATGATCGGCAGTCAGGCCGGGCCAGCAAATGCCTATGTCGGCGTCGACGGGATCATCACCGAGGTGGGGGAGAATTATTTCATCCTCAACGGGACCGTCACGATCGAGAACGCGCCGGATGCCGGACGGATGTGCAAGGCCACAGCCGACTGGCGGTTCGAGATCACCCAGAACCGCAAATATTACCGCCTGCGCCAGTTTGAATGGTGCGACTATCTGACCGATTACATCGATATCTATTTCTGAGGCCAGCGCCCGTTTTCGTCGGCCATTGTCAGCATCGAGGCGGCGTGGCGGGCGGCAACCGTGCGCGGATCGTCGCCGTATCCCCCGCCCAGAGCGCTGGCGATCGGCAGGGCGCGGCGCCGCGCTTCACCGGTCACGAAGCGGTCACGCAGGGCCAGCCCCGCGTCGGTCAGCGCCAACCGCCCCAGCTTGTCATCGACATGCGGATCGACGCCCGCCTGATAGAGCACGAAATCCGGCGCGAAGTCGGCAAACACCTGCGGCAGATGGCGGGTCAGCGCGGCCATGTAGCCATCATCATCCACCCCGTCCGGCAGGCCCACATCAAGGCTGGAGCGTGCCTTTCGGACCGGGAAGTTCTTCTCGGCATGGAGCGAGAGGGTGAAGATATCCTCGCGCCCGGCGGTGAGGCTGGCGGTGCCATCGCCCTGATGCACGTCGAGATCGACGATCAGCACGCGGGCTGCGTGGCGGTCTGCGATAAGGCGGTTGGCGGTCACCGCCAGATCGTTGAACACGCAGTATCCCGCGCCGGTGTCATGCAGCGCGTGGTGGCTCCCGGCGGCGGAGTTTGCGGCGTAACCGTGTTGTCGGGCCAACTGCGCGGCGAGCCAAGTGCCGCCATTGGTGTGGCGCACACGCGATGTGATGGCGGGCGTGACCGGAAAGCCGATCCGGCGTTCCTTGTCGCGCGGGACGTCTGCGCGGAACACCTGATCGACGTAATCGGGGCAATGCACCGCTTCCAGCCATTCGCGCGGCATTGGTTCGGGCGCGTGTTCGGTGATCGCGGTGCCGCTGGCCCGCAATTCCTCCATCACGAGATAGTACTTGTCGAAGCGGAAGCTGCCGCGTTCGGGGCGCGGGGCCATGTAGTCGGCATGGTGGACGACGTGGAGCATGCCGGATCACACCCAGCCTGAATGTTCGGCGAGGATCTTGCCGCCTAGGGCGATGAGGATGATCCCGCCCGCCCGTTCGGCCCACGCGCCCCAGCGGTCGCCCGCGCTCCGCCCCAGCACCACGCCTGCACCGCTCATGGCGAAGGTGACCATGCCGATCAGCGCCGCGGCCAGCTGTGGCGCGATGCTGAGTGTGGGCAGCGTGATCCCCGCCGCCAGCGCATCGACACTTGTCGCCACGCCCGCGACGATCAGCGCCCTGCCAGTGAGCTTGCGAGACGCTTCTTCCTCGCCGACATGGCCCCGGACCATCCGCAGGCCGAGGAATGTCAGCAGCCCGAAGGCGATCCAGTGATCGACCGCTTCGACATAGCCGAGAGCAATGGCGCCAATTCCCCAGCCCGCCAGCGGCATCACCGCCTGAAACACCCCGAAGGTGAGCGCAATCGCCAGCCCCCCGCGCAGCGAAGGGCGGAACCGTGCGCCCTGCGTCAACGCCACGGCAAAGGCGTCCATCGCCAGCGCGAAGGCGAGGAACAGGGCCGCGATCATGGTGCGGGCGGCGGGGGAGCCTCGGCCAGAGCGGCAAGTTCGGCGTGGATGGCATCTTCGCTGCGGCTGGCGGCGTTGCGCCAGCTTTGCGCGGTGTCGGCGTTGATCAGCTGGCCGTCCGCTGTCAGCACCAGCAGCGCGGGCGTGCCGGGGAAGCCTTTGAGGCCGAACCGTTCCGACACCGCCAGATTATGCCCGTCGCCGGTTTGCGGCAGGCCGACATTGACGAAAACGAGTTCGTACCGGTCCGCCACGAGCGCGGCAAAGCGCGGGGTTTCCAGCCATCCGGCCAGAGCGCGGCTGTCGTGGCACCAGTTCGCGCCCATCACCAGCAGCACCCGCTTGCCATTGCCGGCGGCGCGGGTGAGCGCGGCGTCAACATCGCCCATCGCATCGGGCGTTACGGCGAAGGATTTCGCCTCGGGGTGGGCCGGGGCGGCAGCGGTCGTGGGTTGAGGCCCTCCAGTGCAGGCGGCCAGCGCCAGCGCCAGACCTGCGGCCAACGCGGCGCGGATCACTCGGCGGCTTCGGCGGGCTGAGCGTGGGGATCGAAGGCAGTCGCCTCGCCCGCTTCGATGGCAGCGGCCTTTTCCTCGACCAGCCGGACGATGTGATCGAGCATCGCCTCGTCATCGATGGCGTGGGCCTTCATGCCCGACAGGTAGACCATATGCTTGCCATTGCCGCCGCCGGTCAGGCCGATATCGGTTTCGCGCGCTTCGCCAGGGCCGTTGACCACGCAGCCGAGCACCGAAAGGCTCATCGGGGTCTTGATGTGTTCGAGCCGCTTTTCCAGCGTTTCGACCGTGCGGATCACATCGAAGCCCTGCCGCGAGCACGACGGGCAGGACACCACCCGCACGCCGCGGGTGCGCAGGCCCAGGGCCTTGAGCATATGGTAGCCGACCTTGATTTCTTCTTCCGGTTCCGCCGACAGGCTGACGCGGATCGTGTCACCGATGCCGGCCCACAGCAGGCTGCCCATGCCGATGCTGGATTTCACCGTGCCGCCGATCAACCCGCCCGCTTCGGTGATGCCGAGGTGCAGCGGGCAATCGACCGTTTCGGCGAGGCCATGATAGGCCGCGACCGCAAGGAACACGTCGGAGGCCTTCACCGCCACCTTGTATTCGTGGAAATCATGATCCTGCAGCAGCTTGATATGATCAAGCGCGCTTTCGATCAGCGCTTCCGGGCAGGGCTCGCCATATTTTTCGAGCAGGTCTTTCTCAAGGCTCCCCGCGTTAACCCCGATGCGGATCGCGCAGCCATTGGCCTTGGCGGCGCGCACCACTTCGGCGACGCGCTGGGCGGAACCAATATTGCCGGGGTTGATGCGCAGGCACGCCGCGCCCGCATCGGCTGCTTCCAGGGCGCGTTTGTAGTGGAAATGGATGTCGGCCACGATCGGGATGCGCGCTGCGCGGGTGATCTTCTTGAAATCGCGGGTCGATTCCTCGGTCGGGCAGGACACGCGGATGATGTCCGCGCCCACTTCCTCGCACCGCCGGATCTGGTCGAGCGTTGCGCGCACGTCCTCTGTCGGGGTGTTGGTCATGGTTTGCACGGTGATGGGAGCATCACCGCCTACGGGGACATTCCCCACCATGATCTGGCGCGATTTGCGCCGTTCGATCGTGCGCCACGGACGGATGGAAGACATGGAGCGGCATATAGTCGGCAAAGCGTGGCCCTGCAATGACCAGCAGTCGCGCTTGACTTGGCCCCTTGCTGCGCCAGTCTGGCGCGGCAAGGGGATGAGAGATGCTGACCGAGACCGCGATTGAACTGCGCAGCAGCGCGCCGAGCCTGATCATGCGTGCGGTTAAATGGGTGATCGCGCGGCGGCCACCGGTGTTTCCGCATGATGCCGCCGGGTTTCAAGCGGCTATGGCCGGGAGGAAGTTGCCTGCCGATGCGCCGATGCCGGAGGCCTTTTTCCGCGATTTTCAGGTCGGCGGGTGGGATGCGGCAGGGCACCCGGTGGTGACCATCCATCCCAAAAGTGGCCCTGCGGAATGGCACATGCTCTATTTCCACGGCGGCGGGTTCGTGCGGCCGATGTTCAAGGTGCACTGGCCGCTGGTGGCTGCGATGGTGAAACATTGCGGGATCAGCGTTACCGTCCCGCTTTACCCCGTGGTGCCCGAAGCCAGCCATGCCGAACAGGACGCGGTTGCCGACGCGGCCTGGGCAACCTTGGCCGAGCATCATGATCCGGCGAAGATCATCCTGAACGGCGATTCTGCGGGCGGGCATATGGCACTGGCCTTGGCGCTGCGACTGGCCAAGGCGGGCGGGGCGATGCCGGGCAAGCTGGCGCTGTTCGCGCCGTGGCTCGATCTGACGCTGGCCGATCCGGCGATTGCGGCTGTCGAGCCGCATGATGTGATGCTGAAGATCGGCACCCTGCGCGCCTGCGGGGCGTTGGTGGCGGGCGGGCGCGATCCTGCCAGCGCCGAGGTCAGCCCGCTCTATACCCCCGCCGAAGAGCTGGCCCTGCTGCCCCCGACCCGCATCTGGACCGGGCGGCACGACCTGTTCATCATCGATTCGCGCACCTTCATCGCCAAGCTGCGCGCCGCCGGGGTGGACGCGAAACTGTATGAATACGAAGCCGCACCGCATGTCTTCATGGCGATCACCCCGACCCGCGAGGCGAGGGATGTGATAGCGCTGCTGCGGGATTTCCTCGTGGATTAGCTCGGGTATTTCACCCCGGTCAGGTCTTCGGAAAGCTTCCACAACTGGTCGGCATAGCTGGGGTTGAGCGCATAGGAGCGCACGCCGCCTTGCGAGGATTCGTCGTCCACTTCTGCGACGTGGCAATCCTCGCAATAGACCCCGCCTGTGCCTTCCAGTTCGGGTGCGGTCGCTGCCCAGCAGCTGGTCGCCGCGCCTTGCGGGATCGTTTTCCAGGCAAAGCCGGCGTCGGAGGTGGTGACGCGCTTCATCAGCGTTTCGATCATTTCGGGGGTCATATGGCGGCCGAGATTGGTCTGGATGCCGCCCGGATGCACCGCATAGGCGTGGATGCCCAGCACGGCGTAACGCTGCTCCAACCCGACGCTGAACAGCACGTTGGCGGTCTTGGAATGACCATAACTCTGCCACGGATCATAGGGCCGGTGGCGGAAGTGCGGGTCTTCGAAATCGACCGGCGCGAAGTGATGTCCCCGGCTCGACAGGTTGACGATGCGCTTGCCTTCCCCTGCCTCGATCAACGGGAACAGCTCCCCCGTCAGGGCGAAATGGCCGAGGTGGTTGGTGCCGAACTGCATTTCGAACCCGTCGGCGGTGTGCCCGAAGGGGGTGGCCATCACGCCCGCATTGTTGATCAGCAGGTCAATCTTGCTGAACCGCTGGCGCGCGCGCGAGGTGGCGGCACGGATGTTTTCGAGGCTGGTGAGATCGACGGTGATGGTGTCCAGCTGCGCGCCGGGCACTTCGGCATGGATCGCGGCGGCGGCATCATCCAGCTTGGCCTGATCGCGTCCCGCCATGATGATATGCGCGCCTTTGGACGCCATCGCGCGGGCGGTTTCCTGCCCCAGCCCCGAATTTGCCCCGGTGATGAACACGGTGAGACCGCGCAAGTCCTTGCCGTCCAGCACCTCGTCCGTGGTGCTGGCCCATCCGAATTCGCTCATGCTGTCTCTCCCGCCTAAAGTTTAAGTTCGTAGAGGAACTCCGGATCGAGCTGCTCGCCGACCGGGAAGGTGATGTCCGCGATCTTGCCGAAGCCATAGCGCTGATAGAACCGCTGCGCGCCGTAATTCTCGGCATAGACCGACAGAAGGACCGCATCGTGCGACCGCTCGCGCGCCGTGGCCAGCGCCCAGTCCATCAGCTGCGCGCCGATGCCTGCGCCGGTGTAACCGGGCAGGGCGTAAAGCTGGCCAAGCTCGATCGGATCGCGCGCATCGGTGTAAGCGGTGTAGTGGCTGGGGTAGCGCAGCTTGCAATAGGCAACGAGGCTGCCGTCCTGTTCGGCGAGGCGGTGGGTGCAGCTTTCGCCTGCGATCTCCTCGGCGACCGGGCCGGGGGAATGGACCTGCGCCAGAAAGGCGGCAAGGTCAGTCTCGGTGTAGAGATGCCCGAAAGCGGCGATGAACGTCTCGGCGCCCAGTGCGGCAAGTGCGGGGGCATCGGCGATGGTGGCGGCACGGTAGATCATGGGCCTCGCCCTAGCGAGCCTGATCTGTGTTGTTAAGCTGGCGAAAGATGCAGGGCCGCGTTACACCTCGCGCCCATGAAGACACTGATCGCGACAATCGCCCTCGCCCTGATGCCCGCCGCTGTATTGGCGCAAGAGGCTCCCGCGTCCGAAAAGCCCAGGTGGTCGCTGGCGATCCACGGCGGGGCAGGGACGTTGAGCCGCGATGCCATGACCCCGGAAAAAGAGGCGGAGTACGAGGCCATGCTCCAGACCGCGCTGGATGCGGGGGCCAAGGTGCTGGCCGATGGCGGCGATGCGATGGACGCGGTCAAGGCGGCGGTGATCATCATGGAGGATTCGCCGCTGTTCAACGCGGGCAAGGGCGCGGTGCTGACCTGGGACGGGGACGCCGAGCTTGACGCCTCGATCATGGACGGACGCGACCGTTCAGCGGGTGCGATTGCGGGGGTGCGGACGGTGAAGAACCCGATCCTGCTGGCCGACCGGGTGCGTACCGACAGCCCGCATGTGATGCTGGTGGGGGAAGGCGCGGAGCAGTTTGCGCTCGAAAAAGGCTTTGCCGTCACCCCGCAGAGCTATTTCATCACGCCGATGCGCCTTGACGCGCTGGAGCGGATGAAGGCGAAGCAGCTTTCGGCGCTGGATGTGGACTTGAAGTTCGGCACGGTCGGCGCGGTGGCGCTCGACCAGAAGGGCAACATGGCGGCGGCGACTTCGACCGGGGGGATGACCGGCAAGCGCTGGGGCCGCGTGGGCGATGCCCCGGTGATCGGGGCGGGGACTTACGCGGATAACCGCGCCTGCGCGGTCTCGGCGACAGGGTGGGGGGAGTATTTCCTCCGCGTCGGGGTGGCGCATGAGATCTGTGCTCGGTTGCGCGGCGTCAAGGAATTCAACGCACTGACCGCCGAAAGCGACGGCGCCGCCGCGCTGCAGCCAGAGGAGGCTGAGTACATTGCTGATTCTGTTATGGCCGACGTCAAAGACCTCGGCGGTGATGGCGGGGTGATCCTTGTCACGCCCGAAGGCCATGCAGTCTTCAGCTTCAACACCACCGGCATGTATCGCGGGCGGGCGACCAGCGACGGGGTGAACGAGGTTGCGATCTTTGGGAGTGAGGACAAGGTGTCGAGCACGCCGGATCATTGATCCTACCTACTCCCCTCCCTTCAGGGAGGGGCCGGGGGTGGGGCGAGAGGCCGCAGGCCTCGCTGCGTGGCAGCTGGCGCTCGGCTTCCCCTTCGCGGGCCCACCCCCGACCCCTCCCGCAAGCGGGAGGGGGGTCAATCAGTAAACCTTCCCCACCAGCGGCAATCCCCGCTCTGGCTCGGCGAATTCCTTGATGACCCGGCCCACGCGGGCCAGCGTCTCTTCACCGATGGGTTGCATCCCCGGCACGGTCTGGCGGGCGCGGAAATAGCAGGCGAAGGTGATCGGACCTTCACCCTTCGGCCCTTCGGCAAAGCCGATGTCGATGTAGTTGTATTCCGTCCCGCCGATCAGCCCGCTGGTGCCGGTCTTGTCGCCGGCAACCCAGCCTTCGGGCAGCCCGCCGCGGACGCGCCTGAGGCCGGTTTCGGTTTCGACCATCCAGCCCTTGAGTTCCGCCCGTTCGGCTTCCGGCAGCACATCGCCATAGACGATCTTTGCCACCGTCCGCGCCATGGCGGCGGGCGTGGTGGTGTCGCGGAATTCTGCCGTCGGAACGTTGTTCATCTCCGGCTCGTAGCGATCCACCCGGCTGATATCATCGCCGATGCTGCGCCAGAACGCGGTCAGCGCCGCCGGGCCGCCCAGCTGGCGCAGCAGGATGTTGGCCGCCGGATTGTCCGAGGTGATCTGCGTTGCCCGCGCCAGCTCGCGCAAGGTCGCTCCGGTCGCCATCCGTTCGCTGGTGAAAGGCGCGTGTTCCAGCATGTCGGCTTGCGTCCACGTCACCCGTCTGTCCGCATCGATCGCGCCCGCCGCATGGCGCTGCAACAGCAGAGCGGCGAGAGAAAGCTTGAAGGACGAGGCATGACCGAACCGCCTATCGCTGTTCAACCCGACCGCCATGCCGGTGGCGGTGTTGAAAATCTCCACCCCCAGCGTGCCGTTTCCTGCCGCCTCGATGATGCGCAGTTCGGCCGCCAGCCTGCCCATCGGGCTCTGGTCGGGCGGGATGCAGGCACTTGCGCCCAAGGCCAGCGAGCCGCCGAGGAAGAACCGCCGATCAATCATCATGAGAACTTGTCCGCTTTCCGCTTGCCGAACCGCATGTCGGCCTCCAACCGCTCGCGCAATTGCGCATAGAAGGCTTCGAGAAAAGCCCTTTCATCGCCCGCGCCGGGATCCCAGCCGATCTTGCGGCAGATCGTGGCGTGCACGGCCTTGAGCGCATCGGGCTGGGCATCGCGGAGCAGCCGTTCGAGCGTCTGCAATTCCTTCTCGCCATAAATCGAAAGCTCCGCCTCGCCGAAGTCATAGCGCACACCGGTGACTTCGCTGGCCCCGGTGGCGGCGCCCTGCGCGCTCAGCACGGCGGCGAGCTTGGGGCGGGGGCGTTCCACCACCCAAGTCCCCGCCACGATGTCACCTGCGCGCAGGCCATCGCGGTTGAAGAACGGGAACAGCAGGAACAGCAGGAACCAGCCGGTCAGCACCCAGCCCAGAATGCCGATGTCCTGCCCCTGCTCGGCCAGCACCAGCAGCACCAGCAGCGCGATCAGGGGATAGAAGATCTCGATATCGCGCAGCAGGTTGCGGGCAATCACTGCCTCGGGCGTCAGGCGCGCGCTGCCGCGGGCGGCGATGCGGATGCCGACGATGCGCTTGCCCAGCGTCGCCCCGCGTGGCCCCAGTTCCTGCACCAGAAAATACCCGTACCACGATGCAAAGACGATCAGCGCGAACATGATCGCGACAAACTCCCGCGCCCCTTGCGAGGCGTTGACGCCGGTGCCGTCCATCAACCCGCCGGCAATCCTGCTCATCGCCATCTGGAAAGCGATGAGGGCGGTGACGATGATGATCACGTCAATGATCAGCGCCCCTGCACGGCTGGAGCGCGGGGACAGCGTGATCGGCAGCGCCAGCCCTTCCGGCGTGATGAGGGTGCGGGCGCGCTTGTCCTGTTTCGCGGCGTCGGGCTTTGTGGCGGCGGCTTTGCTCATGCGTTGTCCTGCGCCGCTGCGGCGGGGCGGTAGAGGAAGAAATAGGCGAGCCAGACAATCAGCATCGTCCCCCCGATCAGGAAGCGGCTGCCGGTGCCATCGACCAGCTGGCGCGGGAAGGCTTCGAGCAGCGCGGCGACGATCATCATGATCACCACGCCGACCATCACCACCGCGCTCCGCCGCCCTGCGGCAGCGGCGGCATCCAGCACTGGCAGGTTGCCGGGGAACGCCATCGCCCGCCCGATATGCAGCCCCGCTGCACCCGACAGCAGGATCCCGAACAGTTCTGTGGTGCCGTGGACGCTGAGCCACGCGGCCAGCTCCACCACCAGCCCCTGCCCGTCAAACAGCCACAGCAGGGCGCCCAGCAGGGCCATGTTGTGCACCAGCAGCAGCAGCGAGGGGATGCCGAAGGCGAACCCCAGCGCAAAGGCCAGGATGCACACCCCCGAATTGTTGCTGAACAATTGCGCGGCAAAGGCAGACAGGCCCGCCGCGCTTTCTTCGGTGGCAAGCGTTTCCAGCAATTGTTCGCGGCTGGCCCCGGGCACGCGCGGATCGCCGCCGCCTGCGGGGAACAGCCGGTAATACCACGCCTCGTCCTGCGCCACGAGCAGCCAGCCGACGATGGCGCCGGCCACCATCACGAACAGCGCGATGCAGATATCGAGCCACAATCCCCTGACCGCGTGGCTCCACCCGCCCAGCAGAAACCCGCGTAGCCAGCGCAGAAAACCCTGCCGCGGGCCATAGACCTGAAACCATGCGCGCTGCACCAGCGCTTCGAGATAGGCAAGGGTCGCGGCATCAAGGCTTGTCTCGCGTGCGACCGAAAGGCTGGATGCAGCGGTGCGATACAGGGCGGGAAGCGCGATCAGATCCTCGTCGGTAATGCGCCGCAGCCCGCCGCCTTCCATGCGCTTGATGATGTCGTCGAGCCTGCGCCATTCGCCTTCGCGCTCCAGCCGGAAGCGGTCCGACCGCAGTGCCGCGCTTTCGATATCGGGCGGCGCGGCCACTGCCCCGCGTCCGAACCATGAGGAGATGACAGGGGCCTTCATCCAATCGCCTCGCTGCTGCGGATCGACAGGTAGCGGTCGATCAGGCGCGGGCCAATCCCTTCCCACGGGGCCTCCAGCACGTCGATCCCCAGCCTGCGCAGCCGGGTCAGCACCAGCTTCCTTTGCTGGGCGAGGCTGTCGGCGGTGACAGAGCGGGCGAGGGTGGCGATGTCACCGGGGTGCGCGGCGACCAGCCCTTCAACCTCGCTGTCGGTCATGGTGACGAACAGTACCAGATGCTTGCCGGACAATCGTCCGAGGCTTTCCACCATCAGTTCCGCCGCGGTGGGATCGGTAAAGTCAGAGAACACCACCACCAGCGAACGGCGCTTCAATTTCGCGGTGAGCGTCGCCAGCGCCAGGGTGAAATTGGGCTCAACCGGCTGATAATCGAGGCCCGCCGCCGCGCTCTGCAAGCGGTGGAAGGCGCGCGGATCGCCGATGAAGGGGGTCATGATCTGCGGGGTGCGGGCAAAGCCGAACAGCGCCACCTTGTCTCCGCCCTTCAGCGCCACGTATCCGCAGGTCAGCGCGGCAGACACGGCGCGGTCGATGCGGGGCAACCCGTCCACCGGCTCGCACATGGCCTGCCCGCAATCGAAGGCGAAGACGATCTGGTTGTTGCGCTCGCTTTCATTCTCGCGGGCGAACAGGCGGGTGTGGCGGGCGCTGGCCTTCCAGTCGATCCGGCGGCGGTCCATGCCGGGTTCGTATTCGCTGAGCGCCTCGAACTGGGTGCCTTCGCCCCGGATGCGGCGGTTGATGAGGCCCAGCTGGGCGTTGCGCAGAAAAGTCTGCAAATCGGGGGAACGCACGGGTGAAAGATCGGGCCAGATGCGCACGGTCTGGTTCAGCGCCTGCACCGTCTGCCGAGCGCCCAGGCCCAGCGGACCGCGCCAGCGCAGCCACGCATCGCCGATCACCGCCGTGCCGCGCCGGGAGGGAGTGACGTCTGCACGCCCCTCCCACAGGCCGACCTCGGGCGAGCGCGGGACGGGGATCGCAATGCGCCCTTCCGCTGCGAGACGCGGGTCGCAGCCCAGCATGACCTCGGCCTGCCCGGTGGTGCGTTTGGCGAACTCGGCATGAGCGGTGACGGCAACGGGCTGGCCGACCTCCGTATCGGCAGGGACATCGACCCCCCAGCGCAGCACCTTGCCCGCCAGCCATGCATCGACCAGCACCAGCGTCACCAGCGCAGCCCCGGCAAGCGGCGCGATCACCCATGCCCCCGGCGCGGTGGCAGCGATCACCACCGCGACCGGCGCAAGCGCCGCAGCGATCCACGCCGCACGCTCGGTCGGCACGAAGGGCAGTGCCGGCAGGTTCACACGGGGGAGAGCGAAGCGCGCCATTGGCTAGCGGGGCGCCTCGGTGCTTTCGACCAGTTCGGCAACCAGTGCCTCCATGTCGCGGCCCTCGATTTCTGCGGCGGGCGAGAGGGTGAGGCGGTGGCGCAGCACGGGGACGGCGAGGGCTTTCACATCGTCAGGGATGACATAATCGCGCCCTTCCAGCGCGGCGCGGGCGCGGGCGGCGCCTGACAGCAGCACGGCGGCGCGCGGGGATGCGCCCACGGTCAATTCGGCGTGATCGCGGGTGGCGCGGATCAGGCGCACGACATAGCCGGTGATGTCATCGGCCACCGTCACCTGGCCCAGCGCGGCGCTGGCGGCGCTGATCCCCGCGCCGTTGGTGACCGCCGCCACGCCAAGATCGGCGGGCCGCTGCGGGCCGGAGCGCTGGCCATAGGTCGCCACGATCCGCGCCTCTTCCTCCTCGGCCGGGTAGGGCACCAGCAGCTTGAACAGGAACCGGTCAAGCTGGGCTTCGGGCAGGGGATAGACGCCTTGGTTCTCGATCGGGTTCTGCGTGGCGACCACCATGAAGCTGTCGGGCAGGGGGTATGTCTCCCCGTCCAGCGTGATGCGCCGTTCCTGCATCGCCTCCAGCAATGCCGCCTGCGTCTTGGGCGGGGTGCGGTTGATTTCGTCGGCCAGCAGCAGATCGCAGAAGATCGGCCCGCGGGTCAGTGTGAACTGGCTGGTCTGGAAGTTGAACAGGTTCGATCCCAGAATGTCGCCCGGCAGCAGGTCAGGCGTGAACTGGATGCGCCCGAAATCGAGGCCCAGCGCGGTGGCAAAGGCATTGGCGAGGAAGGTCTTGGCCGTGCCGGGAGGGCCTTCCAGCAACACGTGACCCTCACTCAGCAGCGCCACCAGCAGCATGTCGACTATATCCTGCTGCCCCACAATTGCCTTGGCGATTTCGGCGCGGATCGCATCGGCGAGGCTGCGGACTTGGTCGAGTGTCATGGTCATCGGGTCTTTGTCCCTGAATTGGCTGGCTCTGAAAGCTTGGTCGAAAGGTCATCAAGCGCCTGCGCGGCGGCGACGAGGTCGGCGGGTTTCTCAGCCGCCTCCATGCGCGCGGCGCGGCGGGTGAAGGGCTCTTCTTGCGGCAGCCGGCGGGCGAGGGCTGCGTCAATCGCCTCCGGATCGGGCCGGGCAAGGCCCAGCCGCTCTGCCAGCCGCCGCGCTGACAGCGCCGCATAGGGCGCGCCCAGCAACCCGAACCGCCGCGCGCGGACGATCAGCCCTGCGCCGTTGGCGATCAGCTGGCGCTTGCCGAAGGCGATGTCCGGCCCTGCCGGAGCGGCGGGAGGGCCGAATCGCTGGAACGCCCGCCACGCGACGATCAGCAGCGCCACCAGCAGGCCCAGTGTCGCCGCGAGGAAGGGCGGACGGAAAGCCAGCGTCAGCAGGTTCTCCGAAGCACCGAAGCCGTTGAGGGTGAGGTCGAAGGTGACTTCGTAAATGTCGCCATCCTCGGTCAGCTGGTCCACCAGCGCGATCGCGGCGGCGGCGCGCTGCGGATCGGCAAGGCCGTAATTGTTGGTAAGGTCAGGTTCGGCGAGGAAGATCACCGGATAGGCCGGGTTGTCATCGACGGTGTATTCGTCGGGGTTGGCGCCGCTTCCCGCGCGGACCGCCTGTCGCAGGGTTGAGGTTGCCTCGAAGGCCAACACGCGTCCTGCGCCGTCGGTGATCAGCGTCTCGTGCCCCTTGCCCGGTTCGGCATAAAGCGTCGAGGATGTGGGCAGCACGCCCGACAAGCCCATTCCGCTCCAGCGGCCTGGCGGCGGGGGCGGCGGGGGCGGCGGCGGGGCAGGCGTGTCGGCCTTCACCGGCTGCGGGGCCGGCTGTCCGGTCTCGGGGTCGATGGCGATCTCCATCGCCTGCGCCACATTGACCGGCTCGGGAAAGATCTTGTGCTTGAAGCTGAAGGACGTGGCCAGCACCTCGGGCCATTCGGACGCCCGGGCCGGACCGAGTGTCACCCAGCCCCGCTTGAACCTGTTTCTGACCTCGGGCGGCAAATTGGGGCCCGGCGTCCTGGCTGTCCACTTCGGCATGATCACCAGCGTCGGCCCGCGGAAGCGGCGATTCTCGAGGATCTCGTTGACCTCCTTGCCGTCGCCGAAAAATGCCGGGGTGAGCACCAGCAGGCCCGAGGTTTCAAGCTGCGCGGGGCTGCGCGAACGCTCGACGTCGTATCCCTGCGCCTCGACCAGACGGTACAGGCCGGAATAGCCGTTCAATCCGTTGCTGGCGGCGTGGGCCTGACCCTGCCCGCGTTCCCCGCCGAAATCCTCCCCCGCGCCAATCAGATACAGCATGGCAAGGAACAGCGCGCAGCCGACCGCCACCAGCGCCAGCGCCCCGCCACGCGAAAAGGCCGCGCCGCCGTTCATCCGCCGGTCGCCGTCTGATCCAGCCTTGCCAGCGCGAACTGGGCATAGGCAGCGCGGGCCGCTTCCCAATCGGCGCGGTCAAGCGTGGTGAGCGCAAACAGGGACCGCTCCACCCGCGCCGCGATCACCCCGAAAGCACCGCGTGCCGCTTCGGGCAGAGCGGGCAGGGCTGCCAGCTCGCGCGCAGTGCTTGACGGTTCCACCCAGCCGGGCCGTGCAGCGGCAATCTGGGCGACGCTCCGCTGGAGCAAAAGGTGGGTTGCATCATCGAACCGTCCTTCGGCGGCGAGCCGGTCGGCGTCTTCCAGCAGCGCGACGCTAGCCGCAGAATCGGGCCGCCATTCTTCTGCGGCGGGAAGGTCTGTGGTTTTGCGCTTGCCCTTGCGGCCAAAGCCGGGGCCGTAGAGCCGCACCAGCAGCACAGCGGCAAAGATCACGGCGATGCCCAGCAGCACCCATTGCACCCACCACCACGATGCGCCGAACGCTTGCCCCACCGGCCCGAACACTTCGGCGAAAAACTCTGCGAGGTCTCCAAGAAACCGTTCGAACCAGCCGGGCTGGCGCGGAGGGATTTCAGGGATGTCCACCGGGGCGAATTGCAGATTGTCGTCGGCGCGCAGCGCCTTCCACCCGTCGGGCGGGGAAGCGCCTGAATTGACGATTGATTCGGAAGGGTTTGTTGCGGCCGCTGCGGTCATCCCGCTACGGTTGGTGGCACGGTGACCGGCGCGGCGCAACGGGAAACCGCGCAGCCGTGCCGCTATCCCCGTGCGCGGGCCTGTTCGTAGGTGCCCAGAATGCGCAATTCCTTGGAATGGAAGGCGCATTCCTCCAGCGCCCGGTCCACCGCCGGATCGCCGGGCGCGCCGATGATGTCCGCGTAGAACGTGGTCGCCGCAAAGCTGGTGCCCTGCTGGTAGCTTTCCAGCTTGGTCATGTTGACCCCGTTGGTGGCGAATCCGCCCAGCGATTTGTATAGCGCGGCGGGGATGTTCTTCACCTCGAAGATGAAGGTGGTCATCACCGGCTTGCCTGCGAGCCGGTCGGCAGCCAGCGGTTCTGCTGCGAGGATCACGAAGCGGGTCATGTTGTCCGCGCTGTCCTCGACATTGTGTTCGATGATGGTGAGGCCGTACAGATCGGCCGCCAGCGCGGGGGCTATGGCGGCCACGGTCGGATCGCCGCGTTCCGCCACATAGGCCGCCGCGCCCGCCGTGTCGGCATGGCTCAGGGGCACGATCCCGCGCGCGCGCAGGTAATGGCGGGACTGGCCCAAGGCCTGCGGGTGGCTGTAGGCCGCTTCGAACGGGCCACTCCCCAGCGCCATCAGCGCGTGGTGGATCGGCATGAAATATTCGCCGATGATATGCAGGCCGCTTTCAGGCAGCAGGAAGTGGATATCGGCGACCCGCCCGTGCTGCGAATTCTCGATCGGGATGATCGCCTGCCCTGCCCGCCCGTCTTTCACGGCTTCCAGCGCGTCTTCGAAGCTGAAGCACGGCAGCGGGTGCATTTCGGGGCGCGCTTCGGTTGCTGCGCGGTGCGAATTTGCGCCGGGTGAGCCCTGAAACGCAATGGCGCACGCCGGGTCAGCCGTGGCGACAACGCGCATCCGGTCGACGAGTTCAAGGGCAGGGCCGGGAAATGATCGCATGATCCCCGCCGCCTAGAACCCTCGGCGCAGGCGCACAAGCCCGCTTGCAAAAGGTGCAAGAATTGATGCCACGATCAGTCTTGCGCGCAAGGTTGCCCGGCACTATGAGCCGCCCGGGATGACACAGGACAACTCTTCGCAGGATAACGCCGCAGGCCAGAATGGTGGCGGCGATCTGTTCAACACTGCCGCAGGCTGGGTGCTGGGTGCCGCCGCTCTGGGGCTTGGCCTCTCGATTCTGGCGGACAAGTATTTCCACGGCAGCGATCCGCAGCGCCCGGAACAGCTTGGCTATGTGATCGAAGGCGTCGCCGATGAAAGCGCAGGCCCGGCCGAAGCCTCGATCGCCGATGCGCTCAACGCCATGCCCGCTGCCGAGCTGATCGCTGCTGGCGAAAAGGCCTATTCCAAGTGCCAGAGCTGCCACACCATTGATGCGGGCGGCGCCAATGGCATCGGCCCGAACCTCGCCGGTGTGATGGGCGGCCCGGTCGCGGCCAAGGGCGGCTTTGCCTACAGTGCCGAAATGAAGGCGCTGGGCGGCAATTGGGACTGGGACAAGATGGACGCCTGGCTCAAGAACCCCAAGGCGCTGGTGGCTGGCACCAAGATGAGCTTTGCCGGTCTCGGCAAGGTTGAAGACCGCGCCGCGATTGCTGCCTATCTGAACTCCAAGGGCGGCAATATTCCGCTTCCGGCAGCCAGTGCTCCGGCTGCGCCTGCCGACGCCACCACCGAAGGCCCCGGCCCGGTCGAGGGCGCGGATGCCAGTGCGGTTGAAGCGGCTGGCGGGGCGAGTGCGGATCAGCCGGTGGCCTCCAATCCGGGTGCCGGCCAGTAATCACGGCCTGATCGCGGTGTGGGCGTGACGCCCGCCCCTCGATCTCAACCCTTGAAGCCCTGAGCAATCACATACCACTCGGACGAGCCCTTGCGGCTCGCCGGGGGTTTGGCGTGCTTCACGGTGGTAAAGTTCTTCTTCAGCAGCGCCAGCAGATCAGCATCGGTCCCGCCTGCCAGCACCTTGGCCACAAACGCCCCTCCCGGGGCGAGGTTTTCAGCAGCAAACCACGCAGCGGCCTCGACCAGCCCCATCGTTCGCAGGTGATCGGTCTGCTTGTGGCCCACGGTGTTGGCCGCCATGTCGGACAGAATCAGATCGGGCGGACCGCCCAGCGCCTCGGCAAGGACTGCAGGGGCTTCATCAGCCATGAAATCCATCTGGAAGATCGTCACGCCTTCCAGCGGTTCTACCGGCAGAAGGTCAATCCCCACCACTTCGGCCTTGGGCTTCTTGGCGCGCACCACCTGTGCCCAGCCGCCGGGTGCAATGCCGAGATCGACCACGCGGGTCGCGCCCTTCAGCAGGCCGAACTTCTCGTCCAGTTCGATCAGCTTGTAAGCGGCGCGGCTGCGATAGCCGTCAGCCTTGGCCTGCCGCACGTAAGGATCGTTGAGCTGGCGTTCCAGCCAGCGCACCTGGCTGGCTGTGCGGCCCTTGGCGGTCTTGACGCGCTTGCTTGGCGATTTGTCCCCGCGGCTCATCGCGCGGGGCGTCCGGCGGCCTGGCTGCCGCGTTGCTTGTGGAGCGCCTTCAGCGATCGTTCCGATTGCCGTTCCGCGGCCATGATGCTGCGCAGGATGCCTTCGCGGATGCCCCGATCTGCCACCCCCAGCCGCCGCGCAGGCCACAGGTCGAGAATCGCCTCAAGGATCGCGCAGCCCGCCACCACCAGCTCGGCGCGGTCCTGGCCGATGCAGGGCAGGGTGCTGCGTTCATAGGGTGTCATCACGCTGAGCCGTGCGCTGATTTCGCGCATTTCGCCAGAGGGCACGATCAGTCCGTCCACCGCCTTGCGATCATAGCTCGGCAGTTCGAGGTACAGGCTGGCGAGCGTCGTTACCGTGCCGCTGGTGCCCAGCAAGCGGATATCGGGATGCCCCGCCGCCCCCGCGACCCGGCCCGCGAAAGGTGCGAAGCTTTCCGACACCATCGCCTTCATCCGGGCGAATCGGGCGATGCGCGCTGCCTCGCTGTCTTCGGCGCGGCCTACGGTGTCGGTCAGCGAAACCACGCCCCATGGCACGCTTTGCCAGTCAAGGATGCGGGGCACGCGGGCGGTGCCTTCGCCGCCGGCCTCGACCAACACAAGCTCGGTCGATCCGCCGCCGATATCGAAGATCACCGCGGGGCCGGTGCCTTCCTCCAGCAGGATGTGGCAGCCCAGCACGGCCAGCCGCGCTTCCTCCTCTGCGCTGATGATGTCGAGCGCGATACCGGTTTCTCGCCGCACCCGTTCGATGAAGGCAAAGCCGTTTTCCGCCCGGCGGCAGGCTTCGGTCGCCACCGACCGTGCAAGGCGAACATTGCGGCGTTGCAGCTTGTCGGCGCAGATGGTGAGCGCGGCCAACGTGCGGTCCATCGCCGCATCGGACAGGCGCCCGCTGGTGGCCAGCCCCTCACCCAGCTTCACCACCCGGCTGAAGGCGTCGATCACGGTGAAATCGCGGCCCGAGGGCCGGGCGATCAGCAGGCGGCAATTGTTGGTGCCGAGATCCAACGCGGCATAGGCCTCTCCGTGAGAGGCGGGTTTGAGCGCACCAATATCGGCAAGATCAGGGCTGGCGCGGCCAGCCCCTTGGGTTTTGCCACGGGTTTCGCGGCTGGATTTGCGGCCATCGGGCTGAGGGGGGCGTTTGTAGCGGAAATCGGCTACCTTGCCGGACTTGTTGCCCCGGTTTTTCCCAGCACTTCTATTCCTGTCCGGCGGGAGTGTTTCCGCCATGCTCACGTTACTTTCATCTCACCATGCGCTATCCCGTGAACGCATGGCACTTGGGCCCAAGCTAACCCAAGCATGGGTCAAGAGCAAGCAAGCAGGCGCAACGCACGCTTGACCTTGGCCCTGCGCGAAACTAGGGAGCGCTCTCGCTGACGCCGCCGGCCTTTGCCGGGGGATGGCCGATGCCCCGTCCTCTAATGGTAAGAGAGCGGACTCTGACTCCGTCAATCAAGGTTCGAATCCTTGCGGGGCATCCAGCGACCTATCCTTTGACAAATAGCGGACCGCAAACGGATCCATGATCTGCAGCGCGGTGCGCCGCCGCTCACGTCTGCCGGAACCGCCGCTCCTTAAATCCGGATGACGCCCTCTGGATCGCTGCACGGCAAAGACAATGTCGATGGGATCCGGAATTTACATATGTTTACTCGGATCATCGGCCCCGCCCTGTCTAGGCTCCGGGCAAACCGGGTCGAGGGCGTCAGGAAATGATCACAAGGGGCAAAGGGACTGGCCGCGTTCGGCATGAGACGCTGCGCCGATTGGTCATCGGCGTGGGCGGTCTTGTCGTTGTCGGATGCCTCGCGATTTCCTATACTTTTTCTACTGCCGCATTCTAGCAGCAAATTGGCGGACAAAATGACAGGCAATGCTGCATTCCGGGAACATCACCGCGCGATGAAGTGGGCAGTGACAATGGCGTGCCTGCTGCTGTCTGTGGCTGCGGTCGCGCAGGATCAGGATTATATCGAGCATCGCCTCAAGGCCGGGGAATCACCCTTCACGCTTGCGCGCGACTACATGTCCTCGCCCGGCAGCTATCCCGCCATTTTACAAGTCAATCGCATCGCAAATGCGCGCCGCATACCGCTGGGCACGATCATTCGCCTGCCCCGCCATCTGCTCGCTTACCGCTCCGCTGATCTGCGGGTCGAGGCGTTCTCGGGCGAGGTGACAATTGACGGACGGCCCGCCGCGCGCGGCATGGCCGTGCCGGAGGGCGCGAAGATCCGCACGGGCCGCATGGGCTTTGTATCGCTGCGGGGCAGCGATGGTTCGGTTGTGACAATGCCGACGAACACGTTGGCCCAGCTGGTGCGTGCACGCATTTACCGGCTCGATGATCTCAAGGACATCGAGTTCAGGGTGCTGGAGGGGCGCGGCGAGGCGCAGGTTCCCGGCCTTCGTCCGCGGGAAAGATACAAGATCGGCACGCCCAAAGCCGTAACTGCCGTTCGCGGTACGGTGTTCCGGGTCGGATACGACGATGCAGGCGGTCGTTCCGTCGTCGAGGTGGTCGAAGGCGCGGTATCGACCGCTGCAGGCGAACAGGAAGCGCTGACCGCCGCCGGGTTCGGCATTGCGGCCACCCCCGCTGGCCTATCGCGCGAGGAACGGTTGCTGCCTCCTCCCGCAATCGTCGAACCGGGCGCCATCCAGACGCAGCCGCTGCTGTCGTTCGCCATCGCCTTGCCGCCAACCGCTGTCGGAATCCGAACGCAGATCGCGCGCGATGCCGGTTTCACCGACATTATCGGCGAACAGGTCAGCGAGGGCGGGCAGGCCCCTGCCTTCAGTGATGTCGCTGATGGGCGCTATTTCGTCCGCGCCCGCGCCATCAGCGCAAGCGGGATCGAAGGGCAGTCGGAGGTCTATTCCTTCCGCCGCAAGCGCCTGGGGGCAAGCGCCAGCACCCAACCATCTCCGCTTGACGATGCCTATCGCTTCGTCTGGCTGCAGGACGGCGAGGGCGAGACGACCTATGCCTTCCAGCTCTGGAACACCGCCAGCCCTGCAAACCTGATTGCCGACGAGGTCGCATTGAGCCAACAGGAGATCGTCGTCACCGACCTGGCGCCCGGCACCTATGAATGGCGGGTCGCCGCGATCCAGATCGACGAAGAGGGTTTACTGCAGGTGTGGGGGCCGACACAGCGCCTGAATGTGACCGAATAGCCGGTTTCGGGGGGGCAATGGCGGAGCAATGTTAAGCCAGCGACGTTTGGCCGTTGAATGGTTGCTGTTGCTGATTGCCAGTGTGCTGCTGGCTGTATTCGCGGCGCAGGGCGATTTCACCCGCAGGCTGGATTTCTCCCTTCTCGATTTTGCATCGTCGCTGGTCGATCAGGAGCCCGCACAGGATATCGCCATCGTTGCGATTGACGAGCGCAGCCTTGCGGCGGTGGGTGAATGGCCATGGCGGCGTGCGACCCATGCACGGTTGATCGACAATCTGCGCAAGGCGGGTGCAAAGCTGGTGCTTTACGACGTGCTGCTGGTCGAGCCGGGCGATCCGCAGGACGATGCAGCCCTGGCCGAGGCGATGTCCCGCCATGGCAATGTGGTGCTGCCCTTCGGTTTTGTCCCGACGCTAAACCGGGCAGAGGGAATCGCGCCGGAATATCCCTTGCCTGCTTTTGCCGCCGCTGCCGCCGCGCTGGGCCATGTCGACATGACTCCTGATGCTGACGGGGTGTTGCGGCGGTTTGCGCTGAACGTGACGATCGATGGCCAGGCTTTTCCGCATTTCGTCGTGGCAGGGCTTGGACGGTCTGATACGGGCGCGACCATGACCGGCATTGCGCCCGGCGATCCGTGGCCGATCGTGCCGTTCAAACCGGGCAATGCATATCCGACCATCCCGGCCTTTGCAGTGATTGACGGGACAGTGCCGCAAGCCCTGCTGCAAGGCCGCACGGTGCTGGTCGGGGCAACCGCGCAAGGCATGGGTGATACCCATTCTGTACCATCCGGCGACATCGGCCTGATGTCCGGCGTCGAAGCGCAGACCAACCTGCTCGACAGCCTGCGATCTGATGGCTTGATCCGGGAGCTTCCGCTGATCTGGGCCATAGCGCTGGCTGCGGCCGCTCTGCTGATCCAGTTTCTCGGGTTCTGGAAACTCCCGGCCCGCGCAGGATTGCTGCTCACGATTGCCCTCATTTCAGGGATCGCCACCCTCGCCATTACGCTCGTGCCGCTGGCGCAGATATGGCTTGCACCGGGGGCAGCGCTGCTGGTTGTGGCGCTGGCATACCCGCTGTGGAGCTGGCGGCGACTCACCGTCGTATCCGGCTACCTCCACCGCGAGGCCGAGGGCCTGATGGCCGCGACCGGCGAACCGGCGGTCGAAACGGGCACCGCAGGCGGATTTGACATGGTCGCACGGCAAGTAAACCGGCTGCGGCAGCTGGTCGGTGAAGTCAGCAACGCGCTCGCCTTTATTCGCAGCGCGGTTGAGGCATCGCCCGATGCGACACTGGTGCTTGACGAACATGACTGCGTGACGCTCGCCAATCAGGCTGCCCTGCAATTGTTCGATGCAACGCCGGAGCTGGTCGGGTTCAGCCTGACAGATCTCTACATCAGCCAGAACCTCGCTGTTGACCCCGACAACGCGCAAGTCACTCTCAGTGACGGGCGGGTGTTCCTGATCGCGACCGCTCAGCTGACGGGCAAGCTTGCCCGCAAGCAGGGCAACCGCATTGTAGCCTTTCGCGACATCACTGAATTGCGCCGCAGACAGCGCGAGAATGACGAGCTGATCGCGTTCCTGTCGCATGACATGCGATCACCGCAGGTCGCGATCATCGCTCTCACCGAAGCGCTCGGTGCCGCCAATGCCGATCTTGCCGTTCGCATCCGCCGTCAGGCCCAGCTGACGCTCGGGCTTGCCGATGGCTTCATGCAGCTGGCCCGCGTCCGGGAAAAAGGCGCCAGTTTCATAAGTCACGATCTGTCGCTTTTGCTGCATGAGGCGATCGATCAGGCCTACCCCCTCGCGGCGAGGAAACGGATCACCTTGCAGCGCGACATTACCGGCGATCCGGTCTTTGCCGACATCGACCCCGGCCTGATCATGCGAATGGCCGCGAACCTGATCGGCAATGCGGTGAAGTTCACGCAGAAAGAAGGCGTCGTGGTGGTGAAACTCGCCTTGCTCGCCGCCGATGAGGCGCAAATCAGCGTGGCAGACAACGGCCCCGGTCTGCCCCCTGAGCGGATGGACAGCCCCTTCGCACGCTTTGGATCGCGCGCGAACGCGGAGGAACCGAGCGCCGGTCTCGGGCTGGCTTTCGTGAAGCACGTGGTTGATGCCCACCATGGCGAGATCGTCCTGCAGGAGAACCCTGATGGCGGGACGATTTTCGTGATCAGATTGCCGCTCAGCCAAGCTGGCCGGCGCAGTGCCTTTGCTGCGCAGTAGTTGCTGACAGGGGCGGTGGAGCCTCTCCGTCCAAGCAGCTACGCGCTCGCAATCACCCCCCGGCGCCCTTGACCAGCGCCTTGGCCAGCGCATCGATTTCACCTTGCGTGATGTCGCATCCGTCGATCTCGCCGGTCCCGCGGTAGATCAGGGTTTTATCGTTGCGGGAGTAGAGTGCGAGCGTGGCGCGCAGGCGCTCGCCCTCGCACGCCTGAAATGCGCGTTTGCGGGCAGGGGCAGAGATCCATTTGACTTCGGGCGGGCGAGCTTCGCCAGCATCGCTCACCTGCGCTGTCCCGGTCGAACGGTCACGCAGCGAAAACCCGAACACCGCAGTCACCGGCGCATCTTCGTTCACCGCATGGCCGCTCCCGGCGAAGGCATCCGCCAGAGCGGCCGCGAACCGCGACGCGTTCTCGGTGCCGGCAGGGACGGTTTCGATCGAGACAGCCGTGTTGGCCGGGAGGCCCGGTCCCTGCGTATCCAGCCGCAGATCCTTGTTGATCGCACATCCGGCCAGCAGCGGCGCGCCAAGGATGATTGCCATTGCCGCTGCGGATCGGGGCCGCAGGCTATTCCTGATCTTCGACATAACGCGCCAATCGATAACCGAACCCGAATACGGTTTGCAGAACATAGAGGTTTTCCGGCCCGAGTTTGAGCTTGTCCCTGATGCGCGAGATGTGGACGTCGAGCGTCCGCGTTTCGACCGCTGCTGCCGCGCTCCACACTTGCGCCAGCAGATAGCTGCGCGAAAGCGGCCGGTCGAGGTTGTCGAACAGCAAGGCGGCAAGCTGGAACTCCTTCGGCGTGAGCTTTATGGCTTGCCGGTGCAGCTGGATCGACTGCATCGCCCGTTCGATCGTGTAGCCATCGTACTTTACCACCGTCTGCTGACTGGTGCGCGAGCGTTCACGCACGGCGGCGGCAATTCGTGCGCACAGGACCGCGATGGTGACCGGCTTCACGATGTAGTCGCTGGCCCCTGCTTCAAGGCCCGCGACGATATCGGCCTCGTCCGATCGGCTGGTCATCATCAGGAACGGGGGCGGATCGTTGAGCGTGGCTGTGGCCCACTTCACAATGTCGAGTCCGGTTTCGCCGGGCATGTTCCAGTCGATCACGACGGCATCGAAGGTATCGCGGGAAATGGCCGTCTTTAACGCGGCGCCATTGGCGAAAACCTCGACCAGCAGCCCCTTTTCAGGCAGCGCGGCTGCAAGGTGGCGGGTGATTTCCTTATCATCGTCGACGACTGCTATTCTCATGCGGGCGGAACAGCAGGTCGTTACCAGAGCGTCAAGAGTTTGCCTCGCTCGCGCCCATGTAAAGGCCACGATTGAGTGGACTGAATGATAAAATCTGCGATGGTTATGAAAGAAAACATGGCTGATTGCCGTGATTTCGCGGGGCCAGCTTGTGATCTTTTCGGCTCTCTGGATTTTACATATTTTTACATCGTGAATCCCGGGCTTTCGTTCATGAGTTCCTCCGGGTCAGGTCACAGAGACGTGAGCTGTTCTCGCAAACAAAGACCGCCAAGCCGGCCAATGCTGGTTCGGCGCGGGGTGCGGTGGTTTCTCGTTGCGAGGATGGGGAACGCGTTACGGAATTTCGAGCGCACTGCGTGACGTGTTCGGCGCTCTGCCTGATGTGACCGACCGCCGCGCTGCGACAGACGCGCAAGCGTCAGAAGCAGTCATTGCGCCGCGACACAATGGTCGGGTGCGAGCCCTTTAGGGTCGCAAGGCAGGGTCGCCTTGCCCGCATGGCGCGCTACAGAACCACCATTCTTGCGCGTCATGCGGGTATTGCGAGACATCGTGCGGCAAGGATGTGGCCGATGCCAGAACAGGCCCGGCCTTGCCGGATCACCCCTTGTATTTGCGCTCGGTGCTCGGCGGAAACTTCGCATGCAGCGGTTTGGCGCGCGTCGGCCTGTCCATCAGCTCGCCGCCGCAATTGGGGCAGCGGTCGTCCAGATCTTCGGCGCATTCGGCGCAGAAGGTGCATTCGAACGAGCAGATGAAAGCGCCCGGCGCCTCTGCCGGCAGACCCGCGCCGCACATTTCGCAATCGGGTCGCATTTCAAGCATCGCCGGTGCCTGCCTCGCCTGCATAATAATCGGCTTCGTCGGCAGTCCGAAACACGTGCCTTAGGCCGTGTTCACCGGGCGCATAGACCGAAACCTTGCCCGAATCGGGATACTCGCAGACCTCTACTTGCGCCAGCGTGGAGACAGCAAGATACACCAGGTCGACATCGCCGGTGTTGATGATCTGATGCGCTACCTCTGCCCCGCCGGTTGGACAGGCGATCACGTCGAGGGGGCGCAGCGGATAGGTTTGCTTGCCAAAGCGCAGTGTGCCGGTTCCTTCGAGGATCAGGAACATCTCCTCTTCGGCGCGGTGGGCGTGGAACGGGCATTGCACCTTGCCGGGCGGCACGATCGTGAGGTTGTAGCCCAGATTGCGTGCGCCGATGCCCTCGCTGAACAATGCCCGGCGGGAGGTATAGCGGCCATTGTCCTCGATATCGTCGAAGGTTACGGTGTCGAGGTTGATGACAGGGCTTGCCATCACACCGCCGCGCGCACGGCTTCGCAGATGGTGTCGACCACCTGTTCGACCTGGCTCTGATCGTCACCCTCGGCCATCACGCGGATCACGGGTTCGGTGCCCGATGGGCGGATCACCAAACGGCCTTTGCCTGCAAGGCTGGCCTCGGCCTCTGCGATCACTGCACGGACATCCGCGTTGTCCAGGGGCGCCCCGCCTTCGTAGCGCACGTTCTTGAGCAATTGCGGCACCGGATCGAACACGTGGAGCAGCTCGCTTGCGGGCCTGCCTGACCGCACGAGGCTCGCCAGCACGCGCAGGGCTGCCACTGTGCCATCGCCGGTGGTGGCGTAATCAAGCAGGATCATGTGGCCCGATTGTTCGCCGCCGACATTGTATCCGCCCGCCTTCATCGCTTCGAGCACATAACGATCGCCCACCTTGGCGCGGACGAGATCGAGCCCCCGGCCCGCCAGATAGCGTTCAAGGCCGAGATTGCTCATCACGGTTGCCACGATCCCGCCGCCGCGCAGGGAACCGCGTTCGTGCATCCGTCCTGCGATCAGCGCCATGATCTGGTCGCCGTCGACCGCGCGGCCTTTCTCGTCGACCACGATCAGCCGGTCGGCATCGCCGTCCAGTGCAATGCCGATATCCGCACCTTCCTCGACCACCTTGGCCTGAAGCGCGGCGATGGCGGTCGATCCGACGCCATCATTGATGTTGATCCCGTTGGGGCTGACGCCAAGCGCGACAACCTCTGCGCCAAGTTCCCAGATGGCAGACGGGGCGACCTGATAGGCCGCGCCATTCGCGCAATCGACCACCACCTTCAGGCCATCGAAACGGATTTCGGAGGCGACCGAATCCTTGACCGCGTGGATGTAGCGCCCGCGCGCGTCCTCGATCCGGCGGGCGCGGCCGATCTTTTCTGCAGGGGCAAGCGGGATGTCGGTTTCCATCAAGCGCTCGATCTCGGCCTCGGCTGCGTCCGACAGCTTGAACCCGTCGGGGCCAAACAGCTTGATCCCGTTATCCGCGAACAGGTTGTGGCTTGCGGAAATCATCACGCCCATGTCGGCGCGCATTTCGCGGGTCAGCAGGGCGATGGCGGGGGTGGG
Organism: Porphyrobacter sp. IPPAS B-1204; assembly: GCA_003724185.1. GTDB lineage: Bacteria > Pseudomonadota > Alphaproteobacteria > Sphingomonadales > Sphingomonadaceae > Erythrobacter. The sequence goes on along the minus strand of RHGM01000003.1, from coordinate 857,478 downwards.
CAAAGGACCGGTCATGATCACGTCGATCCCGACGCTGGTGAAGCCTGCGACCAGCGCGCTTTCCATCATGTAGCCTGACAGGCGCGTGTCCTTGCCGATCACCACACGGTGGCGGTGCCCGCCGCGCACAAAGTGGCGTCCGGCCGCCTGGCCGACCTTCATCGCGGTCGCAGCGGTCATCACGCCGGTATTGGTGCGCCCCCGGATTCCGTCCGTCCCGAACAGCTTGCGTGTCATCTATTCCCGCCCCGTCTTTCTGGCATCATTGTCTCGCGCTTCTGGCGCGGTTATCGCGCAAAGGGAAGGGCGAGACGCCCGCATAAGGACAGGCCATTGCTGGAAAGTGAAAGCACCGCTGCAAGCGGGCAGGGGAAATTCGCGCTGGTGCCGATCCGCCTGCCGGTGGCGCTGACATTTGCCGCGCTGGTGGGCGGCTTGCTGGCGGGGATCGCGGGGGCGGCAGCGGGCGCGCCCGCGATGGCCACCGATATCGCTGCCCTGCTGGGCGGGCTGTGGCTGCGCGCCTTGCAGATGACGATCATCCCGCTGGTGGCGGCGCTGCTGGTGCTGGGGCTGGTCCAGATGATCCTTGCCGCCCGCGTTGGCACAGCGGCGCGGCGGATGCTGGCGGTGATGGTGGCGGTACAGCTGGCAGGCGGCGCCTTCGCCTCGATCGCCATGCCTGCCTTGCTGCGGGCCTTTCCGGTGCCCGAAGGCGCAGGCGCGTTCCTCGCCCAGAGCCCGCAAAGCGTCGGCGAGGTGCCGCGCGTGCTCGATTTCATGGCCTCGCTCGTCTCCCCCAACATCATCGCCGCCGCCGCCGAGACCGCGATGCTGCCGCTGACGCTGTTCTTCGTGATGTTCGCGGTCGCCATCACCCGCCTGCCCGAAGATCAGGGCGAGCGGCTGCTGGGCTTCTTCCATGCGCTCGGCAATGTCATGCTGCTGATCATCGGCTGGGTGCTGGCCATTGCGCCCGTCGGCGTGTTCGCGCTGGCTTACGGGGTCGGTGTGCAGAGCGGCGGCGGGGCATTTGCGGCGCTGGGGCATTATGTGCTGACCGTGACCGCAATGGGCGGTTTCATACTGGTGCTTGCCTATGCAGTGGCGGCAGGGCTGGGACGTACAGGGCTGCTGCCCTTTACCAAGGCGGTGCTGCCCGCGCAGGCGGTGGCACTGTCAACGCAAAGCTCGCTCGCCAGCCTGCCTGCCATGCTGGACAGCGCAGGGCGGCTCAGCCTCAAGGCATCCACTGCCGAATTCGTTTTGCCGCTGGCAGTGGTGATCTTCCGCGCAACCAGCGCGGCGATGAACCTCGCCGTGGTTTATTACATCGCCGCGCTGGCGGGCATCGAAATCTCCCCCGCCATTGCTGTGGCAGGCATTCTGATCGCCAGCGTCATCAGCCTTTCCGCCGTCAGCCTGCCGGGATCGATCAGCTTTGTCGTTTCGATCGGCCCTATTGCGCTGGCGATGGGCGTGCCGGTCGAGCCGCTGGCGCTGCTGGTTGCGGTGGAAATGCTGCCAGATCTGATGCGCACCTTGGGCAACGTCACGATGAACGTGGCCGTCACAAGCGCAGTTGACCGCGCCGCCGTCTCGTCCGAGAGCGCCGAGCAGACAACGACGACTTGAAGCTGCAACCCTTCGCCCTCATCTGCGTTACAACGACAGACTGACTTCAACCTACGCCTTCTGGAGGACACCCATGGCTTTCGCACTTTCCCCGCTGCCCTATGCCGACACCGCGCTCGAACCGGCGATTTCGGCCGAGACGCTGTCGTTCCACCACGGCAAGCATCACCAGACCTATGTCGACAAGATGAATGCCGCGATTGAAGGCACGCCCCACGCCGATGCCTCGCTGGAAGACATCATCGCCGCATCCCGCGGGAGCAACCAGGGCCTGTTCAACAACTCGGCCCAGACCTGGAACCATGCGTTCTACTGGCACTCGATGGCGGCCGAAACCACTGCGCCGTCGGATGAACTGGTGGCCAAGATCAACGACGCCTTCGGCTCGGTCGACGAACTGAAGCAGAAGCTGAAGGATCGCGGCGTCGGCCACTTCGCCAGCGGCTGGGTGTGGCTGGCCGAAAAGGACGGCAAGCTTTCGATCGAGGAAACCCACGATGCCGACACGCTCGCCGACAGCGACATGAACCCGCTGATGGTGCTCGACGTGTGGGAGCACGCCTATTACCTCGATCACCAGAACAAGCGCCCGGCCTATCTGGATGCCGTGGTCGAGAACAAGCTCAACTGGGCCTTCGCCAGCGAAAACCTCGCGCGCGGCACGGTGTGGACTTACGCCTAAGTCGGTTCCGGTTTTGGAATAAGGAAGGCCCGGGGCGGAGACGCCTCGGGCCTTTTCGTTGGTTTCGCAGCAGCCTTCGCTGGGATGGCGTGACTGCCTATCCCCGCGAACTGACCCCGTTTCCGGCTGCGACCGTGTCCAGTTCCTCCAGAATCGCGCGGTGGGCGATTGCGTCGTCGGTGGAGCGGCGCGGGATGCTGCCATTGGCGAGCATTTCGGTCAGCGCGGCGCGGGCACGGCCCACGCGGCTTTTGATCGTGCCGACTGCGCAGCCGCAGATTTGCGCGGCTTCCTCGTAAGAAAACCCCCCCGCGCCCACCAGAAGCAGCGCCTCGCGCCGTTCCGCCGGAAGCGTCAGCAGCGCACGGTGCAGGTCGGAAAGGTGGATCGGTTCTTCCTGTCCCGCAGGCGCCGTCAGGATGCGTTCGGCCACGCCTTCGTCATACTCGCCGCGGAACCGGTTGCGGCGCATGTCGGTCAGGTAAGCGTTGCGCAGGATCACGAAGGTCCATGCCCGCATCGAGGTGCCCGGTTCGAACCGGTCCTGCGCCGCCCACGCCTTGAGCAGGGTTTCCTGCACCAGATCGTCGGCCAGATCGGGCCTGCCGCAAAGCCCGCGTGCAAAGGCGCGCAGGTGCGGGACGACCTCGGTCAATTCGCGCTTGAAGCTCGCCTTGTCGATCGCCGAAAGACTGCCGCCGGGGCCTTCGGTTCCACTCACGCGCGGCTGTCCGGCGCGGGTTTGCCGTTATCGTTGCTGCCGGGCGAAGGGCCCCCGCTGTCCAGCCCGTCAAGCTGATCAAGCAGGTCCTTGAAACTGTCCGGCAGCGCTTCTTCGACCACCGAATCGTAGAGCTGCTTCAGCCCGTCGGCCCATTCGGGCGGGCGGCGCTGGGCGCCGTCGTCGCCTCCGCCATTGCTGCCACCCTGTCTGTGATTCGAGGCCATGATGTTCAGATAAGTCCCTGATCCCGTCGTCCCGGCCCCACTGCGGAGCCGTATTCGCCGCCCTGCTGGCTGACATACCATGATGGCCGCCGCAGTGACACGCTTGCGAGTTTGGACGAATTGGGAACGATGCGCTACTTGTTTGGTTCCGGCACCGGCCCATGCGTCCCGCTTTGGCCCGCGCCCGGACAGGATTTCGCGCCATAGACCCTATCGCTCTCAAACCTGGCATGGATCCGGCCGCTCCGCCGCCGCCTGCGGCATCGGGCCGGGCGCGGCGCTGGCTGGTGCTTTATCCGCGGGCGATCCCGCTGGTGATCTTCCTCGCGCTCTCCGCGATCACCGCGCTCAGCGTTTTCGCGATCGAGAGCAACGCCCGCGCCCGCGAGAAGGCGGTGATGCGCGAATATGCGCAAGGCGTCTCGGCCGCGCTCGACCGCAGCGGCAGCGGCTTTGCCTCCTACCTGCGCGCAGGCGCGGCGCTGTTTTCGAGCCTCGATGACGTCAGCCCCGAAACCTTCGACAACTTCGTACGCGCGTTGAAGCTCAACACCGAATACTCGGGCGCTGAAGGCATCGGCTGGATCCCGGTGCTGGAATCGCGCGACATGCCCGCCTTCCTCGCCCGGACCCGCGCCAGCCAGCCTGCCTATCCCGATATCTATCCCACACCCGCAAGCGGCACCGGACGCATCGCGCCGGTCGCCATGTTTGCGCCGGCCACGCCAACCAACCGCCGGGCGCTGGGCTATGACATGTATTCCGAACCCGCCCGTGCCGCAGCCATGGCCGAGGCGGAGCTTACCCTGCGACCCGCCGCATCGGGCCGGATCGTGCTGGTGCAGGAAACCAGCGGCACCGCGCCTGCCTTTGCGATTTACATGCCGGTGATGCGGATGAACGAAGCAGGGGGCGGGGCGGGCGAACGCGGGCTGGCGGGCTTTGTCTACACGCCCTTTCGTGCCCGCGAATTCCTCGATGCGGCGATCGACCGGCAGGGCCAGGGGCGCTTTGGTGTGCGGCTTTATGATGGCGAGGTTTCAACCGGTCACCTGCTTGTCGCCCATTCGATCAGCGATGCCGCCAAGGAAACGGTCGAACAGGAAGTCACCATCGCCGATCGCAAGCTGATGCTGGTGATCGAAAGCGGCGAAAGCCAGGTCTTGTCCCCGCTGTCGATGGTGACGCTGACCTTTGGCCTTGCCCTGGCGAGCTTGCTGATGCTGCTCGCCCGGCTGTTGACCCAGCAGGCGTTCGAGGATCAGGCACGGCTGGCGTTTTTCGAAGAACAGCATTCGATCAGGAATTCCCTGACCCGCGAATTGAACCACCGGGTCAAGAACACGCTGGCCAATGTCTTGTCGATCCTGTCGCTGACCCGCCGCCGGGCGAGTGGACTGGACGATTTTGCCGACAGCCTGGAAGGCCGTATCCGCGCGCTTTCGGCGACGCATGATCTGCTCACCGTGACCGACTGGGGCACCACCCCGATCCGCGCCGTGATCGAGGCAGAATTGCAGCATTTCCGCAGTGCGCTTGACGATACGATCCTGCTGGAAGGGCCGGAGCTGGAACTGGCGCCCAATGATGCGCTGTCGTTCGGCCTTGCGGTGCACGAACTGGCCACCAACGCCGCGAAGTATGGTGCGCTCAGCGTACCCGGCGGGCAGGTGACGATCCGCTGGACGCGCGGTGAGGAGCAGGGCGCGGAAGCGGCATGGGCTGAAGTCGAATGGCAGGAGACGGGCGGCCCGCCTGTTCCCACCGAACGCCGCCGCGGGTTCGGCACGGAACTGATCGAAAAGGTCGTCGCCCACGAACTGCGCCAGCCGGTCACGCTCGATTTCGCGCCCACCGGGGTGCGCTGCGTGCTGCGCGTGCCGGTGCGCCGCCCGGCGGATTTCCGGATCCGGGAAAAGGATATCGAGCGGCCCTTGCCCCGCGTCAGCGGGACGCCGGGATCACAGCGGCCGCGTTGATCCGAAGAACAGCGCCTGGCTGATCGCCGCACGCACGGTTGCTTCCTGAAACGGCTTGGTGACGAGGTAGGTCGGTTCGGGCCGGTCGCCGGTCAGCAGACGTTCGGGGTAGGCGGTGATGAAGATCACCGGCATCGACCCTGCCGACAGAATATCGTCCACCGCATCCAGCCCGGACGATCCGTCAGCCAGCTGGATATCGGCCAGCACCAGACCCGGCATGGCTTCTGCCACCGCAGCGCGCGCCTGCGTCCGCGTGGCCGCGGTGCCGCTGACGGTGTGGCCAAGGCCGGTGACGAGGTCTTCCAGCTGCATCGCGATCAGCGGTTCATCCTCGATGATGAGGACGCTGGTGGTCTGTTCACTTTCGATCTCGGCGATGGCTTCGGCAACCATCTGCGCGATGTCTTCCGGCGAGCGGTCGAGGATCGCGGCGGCTTCGGGATAGGTGAAATCCTCCAGCGTGGTCAGCAGCAGCGCCTGCCGGGCGGGCGGCGTGATCGTGCCCAAACGGGCTTGCGCGCCTGCTTCGTGTTCGCTGGTGGTCTCGCCAGTGGCCAGCGGGCCGGACGCGCTCGCCCAGACCTTGCTGAAGGCGCGGTACAGCGGCACCCGCCCGCCTGCGAGGCTGGCCTTCAGATCATCATCCGCCAGTGCCGCTTCGAGCATCTCGCGCACAAAGGCATCGCCGCTTGCCTGCGAGCCGGTCAGTGCGCGGGCATAGCGGCGCAGGAAGGGCAGGTTGGCGGCAATCTGGGCTCCGAGAGACATGAGGCACCTTTCGCATGGGTCTGGCGATATCGTCGATACCGCAATCGATACAGCAATCGAGGGGTCGGCATAGCGGTTCCCTGCCGCGTCGTCGCGCCTATCCGGCAAGACATTGGATTTGTGCACATTTGAGGGGGTTTCCGACAAGCAGAAAAAAATTTTTCAATGCCCGGGAACCGGCTTCAAAGCTGATCATTATAGTCTTGTCACCGCCGAGACCCCCCTCCCGTCCAAGCGGCCGGTGATACGATCCCGAAAGGCCTCCGCTGTTCTGCAGCGGAGGCCTTTTTTCTTGGGATCGCGCTGGCGCGCGATGCAGACCACCCCGCCCCGCCTCCCCACCCGGCCACCATAGCCTGATGGTATCATTGGTGGCCGGGTGGGGAGGCGGGGTGGGTGGTCTGCGCCACCAAAGGTGGCGCGCAAACAAACTCTCTAACCAAGAGCGCGCTGGTAAATCGCATATTCGCGGTTGACCTTGCTCTGGATCGTATCGGCGATGGCGAGCATTCCCTGATTGTCTTCCAGCACCCAGCCCAGCTCCCCGCGCGAGGACTGGAACTTGCCGATTGCTTCCTCACGGATCGCCTCGATCATCATGAAGGCGAGCTGCCCTGCCGTTCGCGTGCCGTGCAGTTCCTTCAGCACGCCCATCAGCGGCACCCGCATGCCCGCACCCTTGGGGTGGCGCAGCCAGCGCAGCATGTGGATCCAGCCGAACGGGAACAGCCTGCCTTTGATCTTCGCCAGCGCATCGTTCACATCGGGCCACGTCAGCATGAACGCCACGGGCCGCCCGTCCATCTCCACGATCACATTCAGTTCCTCGTGAATGATCGCGCGCAGTTTCTTCCCGGCATAGGCAACCTCGGCCGGAGTGAAGGGGACAAAGCCCCAATTGTCAGACCATGCATCATTGAGAATCGCCAGAATGGTCGCAACCTCCTCGTCCCAGCGATCCTTGCGCACCCGGCGTACATTGATGCGTGCATTGCGCTTGCCGGTCTGAACAAGCCGCTCCACCAGCGGGCCAAACCCGTGCGTGATGTCCAGATCATAGGTGTAGAGCGTCTTGGCGCGGGCATATCCCGCCGCCTCGATCCAGCCGGCGTAATGCGCCGGGTGATGCCCCATCATGATCATCGGCGGATGATCCTGCCCGCTCACCAGCAGGCCCGGTTCTTCCCAGATCGACAGGGATATCGGGCCGAGCACGCGCCGCATCCCCTCGCCCGCCAGCCAGGCTTCGGCGGAGGCGAGCAGCGCACGGGCGATGTCTTCATCCTCGGCATCGAAATAACCGAAAAAGCCGGTGCCGGGGCCGAAGCCCTGCTCTGCCGGCATGGCCAGCGCGAGCTCGTCGATATGCGCCGAAATCCGTCCGACCGCCTTGCCGCCGCGCATGGCGAGGAACAATTGCACCCGCGCATGGCCGAAAAACGGGTTCTTTCCGGGATCGACCAGTTCGATCTGTTCGGAGCGGATCTGCGGCACGAAATTGGGCAAACGGTCTGAAAAAGCCCGCCCGCAATCGACAAAAGCGGCACGCCCACGCTTGTCGCTGACGGGCACGATCTCTATCTCTGCCCTGCGGGCCAGCACATCCGTCACGCAGTCATCCTCGTATTTGCTTTTGATCAAGGTGTCTGTGTCTCGCCCGCGCCAATCGCGCAAGGCTGTCGATCACTGTCACCAACAACGCGCGTTTGGCTCGCCTGCGCTTTTCGGCTAGGGCGAGCCTCAGGAAATTGCCAGAAATGACCATGCACCAGACCATCCCCTCCCAGCCGCAAAAGGCTACCCGCGTCCAGTTCATGGTCGAGGATGACAAGGCGATGCTGCGCGCCGCGCGCGACCTGACCAAGGGGTTGGGTGAGGCGAAGGCGGGGATTTACTGGCCCGATATGCTTGTCTCGGCGGGCGTGGGCTATGCCGGGATTGCCGCCGCAATCCTGTCGGATAGTCTTGCTGTGCAGGTTGCAGCGGGCCTTGTGGCGGCGCTGGCGTTGTACCGCGCGCTGATGTTCATTCACGAACTCACCCACATCCACCGCGATGCCTTGCCGGGCTTCCGCACGGGCTGGAATCTGCTGATCGGTATTCCGCTGCTGACGCCCAGCTTCATGTATGAAGGCGTCCACACCATCCACCACAAGCGCACGCAATATGGCACGGTGGAAGACCCTGAATACCTGCCACTGGCACTGATGAAGCCGTGGAGCCTGCCGCTGTTTGTGCTGGTGGCGATCCTCGCGCCGGTGGCGCTGATCGTGCGCGCGGCGGTGCTGGTGCCGCTGGGGGCGCTGATCCCGGCTGTGCGCACCTTCACGTGGGAGCGGTTCTCCGCCCTGTCGATCAACCCTGATTTCCGCCGCAAGCCACCCGAAGGCGATTTCGTGGGCCGGGTGCGCTGGCAGGAGGCGGGGGTGTTCGTGTGGTCATGGGCGCTGATCGGCAGCACCTTCGTAATCGGCTGGCAACCGCTGGCCACGGCGCTTGCGATCCTGTCGCTGACCGCCGTGCTCAACCAATTGCGCACGCTCGTCGCCCACCTGTGGGAGAACGAAGGTGAGGCGATGACCGTGACCGCGCAGTTCCTCGATAGCGTCAACGTCCCTCCGCCCGGTCTGGCGGCGGAGATCTGGGCACCGGTCGGACTGCGCTATCACGCGCTGCACCACCTGATGCCTTCCATGCCCTATCACGATCTGCCCGAGGCCCACCGCCGCTTGGCGCGGGAACTGGGCACGGGTTCGACCTATGAAGGCGCGAACCATCCCGGCATGCTGGTGCTGGTCGGGCGCATTGCGCGCAGCACGATGGGTAAGAAAGCGGCCTAGAGCGCGCCTTGCTTCAATCCAGAAAGCAGATCATCGCGCAGTGGCGATCCATCGGCATGCCCAAGGCAGCAGCGCCTTCGTGGCTTTGCACCAGATGGGGCCGTCCCTCGAAATTTTCGACCTCGACAAAGCCGAAGCGGGCATAGAAGGGCGCGTTCCACGCGATGTCGCGGTACGTGTTCAACGTGATCGCCCGGTAACCCGAATTGCGTGCGTCGATCTTCATCGCCCGGATCAGCAGGGAACCGACGCCGCAGCGCTGATGCGCACGCGCGACGCTCAATTCGGCCAGATGCAGCTCGCGCCCAACGACGCCGATAGCGGCAAAGCCGATGATGCTGTCCGCGTTCAAGGCCGCAAGGCTGCGGCCCTTGGCAATGGTTCGGGCGTGGTCGGATACCGAAGCGGTCGGCGGGATAACCGTCCCTACGAGCGAAGGCTCTTCCCGCAACAGACTGGCGGCATCGTCCTCAACCAGGTGGAAGGCTGCTGCATCTTCGGGCCGGGCCAAGCGGATCCGGTAGGCGGTCATTCCTCCGTCCGGATCAGCACGGTTTCGCCCACCAGCAGGAACAGCACGAAAGGCGCCCATGCGGCGAGAAACGGTGGATATCCGCCAAAGCTGCCCATCGCCAGCGCGGCATTGTCGACCACGAAATAGGCAAAGCCCAGCGCCATCCCGATGATCGCGCGCACGAACAATTGCCCCGAACGCGCAAGGCCGAAGGCGGCGATGGAACCCAGCAGTGGCATCAGCAGCGCCGACAGCGGACCGGACAGGCGGTGCCACCACTTGGCGCGCATTTCATCGGTGTTGCGTCCTGCGGCCTCATAGGCGGCGATGCTGTCACCCAGTTCGCCGAAGCTTTGCGCATCGGGATCGATCGATTGCAGCATGATCCGTTCCGGTGTCAGGCCTTGCCCGACGACCAGCGCGGCGGGCCGTTCGGTGATCGCGCCCGCGACATCAAAGCGGACCGGGCTTTCCAGCCGCCAGCCGGGGGAAGCATACGTCGCACGGGGTGCGCGGATCTGTTCGCGGATGATCCCGCCCGGTGCGCGGGCGTACCAGGTCACCCCGGTCAGCACGATGTCATCGCCCGATCCGGTCAGGGTGGCGGCCGACAGGATGTTGTCACCATCGGTGAGATAGAGGCTCGACCGCATCCCGCCCGCGCTGGCGTCGGCTTCGGGGATGGGGCCATATTCCGCCGCTTCCCACGCCTTCAGCGTCGCATTGGCGCGGGTGAGGATGCGTTCGTTGAAAGCAAAGCTCAACGCTGCCACCAGTGCCGCTGTCAGCAGCAGCGGGGCGAGCACCTGATGCGCGGAAAGCCCCGCCGCCTTCATCGCCACCACTTCGGAATTCTGGTTCAGCGTCACCAGCGTGATCAGCGTCGCCAGCAGCACCGAATATGGCAGGAACCGCGACACCAGCTGCGGCAGGCGGAGCGAGGCATATTGCAGGATCTCCGCCTGCCCGTTGCCAGGTGCGGCGAGGATCTTGCCCGTCGCCGACAGCAGATCGAGCGCCAGCAGCACCAGCACCAGCATCACCAGCACCGCCAGGATGCGGACCACAAACAGCTTCGCCAGATAGAGCGTCAGCGTGCGCGACGGGAAGAAATCGAGCTGCATTGTCGTTACTCAGCCGGGGCCGGTTGGGGCGCGGGCCCGGCGGCGGCTGGACGGCGGCGCTTGAACAGCTTGCCCAGCCGCTTCGCCAGCTTGGAAAAGGCGGTTTCCAGAGCGCCGATGGCCTGCCCGCCCGGCACATAGGCGACGCGGTAATACATCCACAGGATCAGCGCGGCGAACAGCACGAAGGGCACCCAGAAGGCTAGAATCGGATCAATCCGGCCCAGCGCCGCCACGTCCTCCCCGTATTGGTTGATCTTGTGATAGGCGACCACCATCACAATCGACACGAACACGCCCAGCGCGCTGGTGGACCGCTTGGGCGGGATCGCCAGCGCCACCGCCAGCAGTGGCATCAGCATCATCATCACGATTTCAACCAGCCGGAAATTGAAGCTGGCGACACTCGCATCGCGTTGCTGCGGGGCGGCATCGCGGCTCCAGCCGATACTCAGCAATTCGGGCAGGATGTATTCGCGGGTCTTGTCCCCGCGCGCACGGAAAGCCTCGATCGCGGGCAGATCGATCGGCAGGTCGTGGCGGCTGAAGCTGAGCACACGCGGGGTCTGCCCCTGCATGCCGGTGTCCTGAATGATCGTGCCCTCGGTCAGGCGCAGGATGATCGTGTCGGGATTGTCGCGGGTGGCAAGGAAGGCCCCTTCACGCGCAGAGATGGACAGAACCTGCCCCTTGGCATTGGCGACGCGGGCGAAGATGCCGATCAGGCGCCGGCCATCATCCTCGCTTTCCTCGATCCGCAGGGCCATGCGGTCAGCAATGGTGGTGAACTCGCCCACCTTGATCGATGCCCCCAGCGCGCCGGAGCGCAGCTCATATTCCATCTGTTCGTAATAGTAGCGGCTGACCGGCTGGATGTAGAACACCAGCGCCACGTTGATCGCCAGCAGCACCACGGTGATGACATAGGGCATCCGCAAAAGGCGCCCATAGGACAGGCCTACCGCGCGCATCGTATCGAGTTCGGACGAGGTCGCCAGCTTGCGGAACGCCAGCAGGATGCCCAGCAAAAGGCCCAGCGGGATTGCCAAGCTCGCATATTCAGGGATCAGCGCGCCCAGCATCTTGAACACCACGCCCACCGGCCCGCCTTCGACCGCGACGAAATCGAACAACCGCAGCATCTTGTCGAGCGTGAGCAGACTGGCGGCGAGCGCAAACACGCCCAGCATCGGCACGATCGTCAGCCGCAGGATATAGCGGTCGATGCTGGGGATCAGGTTGGACACGTGGTTTTCCGTCGGTTGCCTCACGGCCATAGCGAGGCTGCGCCCCTGCGTCATGCCCCCAATTCTGGGGGATTGGCGATGAGCGGGGGATTTACCGGATTACCAGAACCGGCTGCCGGGGATGCCCTTGAACGGCCCGGCCTCGGCCGAGGTGATCCACCCGCCGTAAAAGCCGCCCGGCTGGGGCGTCACCTGTTCGCCGTCGATTGTAACATCATCGAAGGGCGCGGCGTAGAAGGCGATGTGGTCTGCAATCCCGGCAAAGGCGGAGGTGGGGGAGGGATAGCTCCAGCCAGCGCCCGCGATGCGTTCATCCCCGATCAGCACGTCCCAATAGGCCGCCTGACCTTTCCATTCGCAGATGGAGCGCGTCGGATTGGGCGCGAGGCGGTCCATCGCGATATCGCTTTGCGGGATGTAATAGGTCGGCGGGTGCGAGGTTTCGAGCGTGCGCCACGCGGCGCGGGTGTCGGCCAGCACACTGCCGCGATGCACGATCCTGATATGGCGCTGCGTTGGCTCGGCAATGGCGGGGCGGGGATAGTCCCAGACGCTTTCCTGTCCTGCCAGTGGCGGATCGGGATCGGGATGGTGCGGGCTGCGCGTCACGCCTTTTCAAGCGTGCATTGCAGCGGGTGCTGGTTCTGCCGGGCGAAGTCCATCACCTGATTGACCTTGGTTTCGGCCACTTCGTAGGTGAAAATCCCGCACACGCCCACGCCGCGCTGATGGACGTGCAGCATGACGCGGGTGGCCTGTTCCAGATCCATCGAGAAGAAGCGCTTCAGCACCAGCACCACGAATTCCATCGGGGTGTAATCGTCGTTGAGCATCAGCACCTTGTACTGGCTCGGCTTCTTGGCCTTGGCGCGGGTCTTGGTGGCGACGCCGATCTGGCTGCCGCCCGAACCGCCTTCGTCCTTGCCGCCGTCTTCGTCATTGGCGCGCGCGGGCTGGGCGAGCGACAGATGCGGCTCGGCCTGATCGGCGAGGGCGGGAAGAGCGTTGATCGGCATGAGCCTTCATTATGGGAAAGCCGCGCGCGTGTGCAAGCGGTTGCTTGGCAGGCGCCCCAAGAAAAGGGGCAAAGAAAAGGGCCGGCCAGACGCTGGTCTGGCCGGCCCGCGCTTTTCAGCGCTCTTTCGTGAACCGGGTTTGGGAGAGAGGAGAGAGGCCCGGCTCAGAAACTTGTGTGCTTACGCAGCCTTCTTGATCTTTTCGGCCGCGACGCTGACGCGGTTCGAGATCGGGGCGAAGGCTTCGTTGTAGAGCTTCACCCAGGCTTCGGTGCGCTTGGAACCGAAGGACACCAGAGCATCGAAGTTGCGACGGGCGATTTCGCCCTGCAGCTGCATCAGTTCGGTCGGCGACTTCACAGCGGCAACCTTCTTGGCATCTTCGGTGACGGTTTCGATCACGGTCTTGCCGGTTTCGACGTTGTCCTTGAGCAGTTCCTGCGCGCCGTTGAAGAAGATCTTGCCGCTTTCGACGACAGCTTCGACGTTCGCCTTGGTGAACTCGGTCGCTTCGGTCGCCAGCACAGTGGTCTGGGCATAGGCGGTCTTGGCGCGGGTCTGGACGTCGGCGAGGACTTCCTTGGCGGTGGCGGTGATGTCGGTGTTCTTGGCAGTGGCCATGATGGTATCCTTGAGCTTGATGACGGGGTTGGTCTTCGGTGCATTGGCCTTGGGCGCGGCGGGCTTGGCAGCCTTCTTTGCCAGCACGGGCTTCTTGACCGGAGCGGTCTTGGTCGCCGTCTTCTTCTTGACGGTCTTGGCTGCGACCTTCTTGACCGGAGCTGCCTTCTTGGCGGCCGGGGCCTTCTTGGGCGCGGCGATTGTCTTCGCGACCGGAGCGGCGACAGCCTTGGGCGCGTCAGCGGCCGTGGTAGCGGCTTCGGCGTATGCCTTTTCGGCAGCAGCGTCGATCTTGGCGACGGGCGCCTTCACTTCGGTAACGGTGTTTTCAACTTCGGACATGACGACCTCGCTTCATGTTGCACCGCACAAAATAGCGATCGCAGATGCGAAGTCAAGCGTTTTTTGTGCAGTGCACAAAAACCTAAAGACCTGCGGATATTCAGACCTTTGCTGCTGCGGCCCGGATATATTTGCTGAACGTTACCCTCGTCAGCGCGTCTTCACATAACGCCCCGGCGCGTCCTCGATCACGCGGTCGCCCTTGCCGCCGGGCACGCGTTTGCCCGCAGCAGGAACGCGGGTGTCGGACTGCCGGTGCAGCCATTCCAGCCAGTGCGGCCACCAGCTGCCCGGATGTTCGGTCGCGCTTTCGACAAAGGCTTTCAATGATGGCGCCGTGCTGTCACCCACCCAGTATTGGTACTTCCCCGCAGAGGGCGGGTTGACGACCCCGGCGATGTGACCGGAGCCTGCCAGCAGGAAATCCATCGGTCCGGTGAAGTGCCGGGTGATGCGCCACACGCTTTCGGCCGGCGCGATGTGATCCTCGCGCCCCGCCTGCACGAACGCCGGGGTTGCGACGCGGGTCAGATCGATCGGCGTACCATCCGCCTCCAGCGCATCCGGCACCACCAGCTTGTTGTCGCGGTAAAGGTCACGCAGATACGCATTGTGCCATTTGGACGGCAGGTTGGTGACGTCACCGTTCCAGTGCAGCAGATCGAAGGCCGGGTAATCCTCCCCCAGCAGGTAATTGTTGACGACATAGTTCCAGATCAGGTCGCGGCCCCGCAGCGCGTTGAACGCGGCGGCAAGATAGCGCCCGTCCAGATAGCCATGCGGTGACAACTGCCCGATCATTTCCATCTGGCCATCGTCGATGAAATTCTTGAGATCGCCCGCGCGTTCAAAATCGACCTGCGCGGTGAAGAAGGTGGCGCTTTTGACCTTGTCCGCCTCACCCCGGCGGCTGAGGATCGCCAGCGTCGCCGCCAGCGTTGTGCCCGCAACGCAATACCCGATGGTGTGGACGGCGGGCACATCCAGCCGCGCCCGGACATGGTCGATCGCATCCATCTGGGCGCGGATGTAGTCATCCCACACCACATCAGCCATGCTTTCGTCCGCCGATTTCCAGCTGACCACGAACACCGAAATGCCCTGATCGACCGCCCATTTGATGAAGCTTTTTTTCGGCGTCAGATCGAGGATGTAGAAGCGGTTGATCCACGGCGGGAAGATCACCAGCGGCGCCTCCAGCACAGCCTCGGTGGACGGCGTGTAATGGATCAGCTGATACAGCGGGGTTTCGTGCACCACCTTGCCCGGGCTGGCGGCGAGGTTTTCGCCGAGGCGGAAGGCGTCGGGATCGGTGTGGGTCAGCTGCCCGCGCTTCATGTCATTGACGAGATGCTGCATCCCGCGCACCAGATTGGCGCCCTTGGTTTCCATCGTGCGCTTCAGCACCACCGGGTTGAGCGCGATGAAGTTGTCCGGGCTCATCGCTTCGGCCAACGCCGTCACCGCGAATTCGAGCTGTTGGCGCTTGGCCTTGTCGAGACCCTCCATGCCCCTCACCATCTGGCGGAAGTGATCGGCCAGCATCAGATAGGTCTGGTGGAGCAGCAGGAAGGCGGGGTGTTCGCGCCACGCCGGATCGGCAAAGCGGCGATCGGATTTGGGTAGGGCGGCCGCATCGGGCGCTTCGCCCAGCTTGCCGCCGGTCATGCCCGTTGCAAAACTCTGCATCACGCCCGACCACAGCTGCATCTGGTCCTGCGCCAGCTTGGCCGAGGCTTCGAACATACCCTTTGGCATCTGCCCGAGCATCGATTGCGAGATCACCAGCCACTGCGCGGGGTCGAGCATGTTGGTGCCCCCCATGCCGCCCTTGCCGGCCTTCTCGGCGGCGGCCTGCGCCTGATGGGTCGCGAAATCGAGCCACAACTGCTGAAGTTGTGTGGCGGTTGCCGCCCATTCGGCGAGCTCGCCAGCATCGGCGCCCTTGGCGAGCAGCGAATCGAACCCCTTGCCCCCCATCATCTCGCGCATCGCTTCGCCCTGCATGTCGAAGAAGCCCTTGAGCCCCTCGCCTGCCGCCGCCATCAGGTCGGTATCCTGTGTCATCGCCTGAAGTTGTCCCTTTTCTATGGCACTGTCATACCAGTGTCGCCCATCCGGCCAAGCCGCAATTGCCGAAAACGCCTTCCCACGATCCGCGGGTTTGGCCTAGGGAGAAGGCGCGGCGGTCTCATCATGGCCGCTGAAGACAAGGTGATGACAGACGATGAATGACCAGTTCTACCGCATGAAGCGCATGCCACCGTATGTGATTGCGGAGGTCAACGCCATGCGTCATGCCGCGAGGCTTGCGGGGCAGGACATCATCGACCTTGGCATGGGCAACCCCGATCAGCCCCCGCCGCAGCATGTGATCGACAAGCTGTGCGAAGTCGCGGCCAAGCCCGATGCGCATGGCTATTCGCAGTCCAAGGGCATTCCGGGACTGCGCCGCGCGCAGGCAGGATATTATGCACGCCGTTTCGGTGTCGATCTCGATCCCGAGACCGAGGTGGTGGTGACGATGGGTTCGAAAGAGGGCCTCTCCAGCCTTGCGACCGCGATCATCGCGCCGGGCGACGTGGTGCTGGCGCCCAACCCGTCCTACCCGATTCACACCTTCGGCTTCATCATTGCCGGCGCCACGATCCGTTCGGTGCCGGTCACGCCGGACGAACATTACTGGGAATCGCTGGAACGGGCGATGAACTTCACCGTGCCGCGGCCCAGCGTGCTGGTGGTGAGCTACCCGTCGAACCCCACCTCCGAGATCGTCGATCTGGCCTTCTACGAACGGCTGGTTGCCTGGGCGAAGGAGAACCAGGTCTGGGTAATCAGCGATCTGGCCTATTCCGAACTGTATTTCGACGGCAAGCCCACGCCTTCGATCATGCAGGTGCCGGGCGCCAAGGATGTTGCGATTGAATTCACCTCGATGTCCAAGACCTATTCGATGGCCGGCTGGCGGATGGGCTTCGCGGTGGGCAACAAGCAGCTGATCGCGGCGCTGACGCGGGTGAAATCTTACCTCGATTATGGTGCCTTCACCCCGGTGCAGGCGGCGGCCTGTGCGGCGCTGAACGGACCGCAGGACATTATCGACACCAACCGGGCGCTGTATCACAAGCGCCGCGACGTGATGGTGGAGGCCTTCGGCCGCGCCGGGTGGGACATTCCTCCGCCGCCCGCCTCGATGTTCGCCTGGGCTCCGCTGCCGCCGGCCCTGCGCAGCATGGGCAGCCTCGAATTCTCCAAGCAGCTTCTGACCCAGGCACAGGTCGCGGTTGCGCCCGGCGTGGGGTACGGCGAGAACGGCGAAGGCTATGTCCGGATCGCCATGGTGGAGAACGAACAGCGCCTTCGTCAGGCCGCCCGCAACATCAAGCGTTACCTGCAATCGGTGGGTGTTAACTCTTCTGCAGCCTAAGCTGTTTGCCGAGGCTCGACGCTTTCTGGTCCAAAACGGAAGAATTCCTGTCCGATTTGCGTTAGTTTGCGTGTAAACCGGGATGGACAGCTTAGGGAGATGGTAATGGCGTCCGGAGCCGCGAGGCGGCTGACCGACAGACAGCGGGCCGTGATGGAACGCATTGACCGGCGCGTGCCAATCAAGGTGATCGCGCAGGAACTCGGCGTGTCCGAAACCCGCATCAACCAGCATATCCGTGCGCTCAAGGACTTCTATGACGCCGGAAGCCTGGGCGATCTGGTGGAGAATTATCGCGCCACGCTGACCCCGGAAGCTGCTGAAGCATCTGCGGAAAATGACTTAAGCACAGCTGCGGATACAGGTTTGCTGAAGCCCTTCAGCGAAGCTGCATACACAAAAACTCAGATTATCGCGGCAGCGGATCCGGTGGATTGGCCGGGCCGGGATGACCCGGGCCAACTGGTCCTTAGCGACGCGATGCCCCTGATCGAACAGGCACCGTGGCTGAGGCCGGGAGAGCCTCGGGTGGTCCCCGGAGTGCTCGATGGTGAGCATGCCGTTCTGCTGCGATTGGGCGCGATCATCGGGATCGCCTCGGGTGTCCTGGCCTCGGTGATCCTCGCAATCACCGCTGCAAAGACTCTCAGCGACGCGACGGAAGGCAAGGCAACCTACTCCGCGGAAACTGGGGTCGTTGCCGGGTGAGCACCGGCACCGCAGGAGATCAACGATGGAAAATCGCATCCTCGCAGACGCGTACAATCTCAAGAAGCTGATCCGCGAAGCCGAAGCGCTCGCCGATGAAGCCATCATCGCGATGGCGCGGCTCAAGCAGGCCATGCTGGCTGCCCGCCAGAACCCTGAGATCGAGGTCCACACCGGCCAGCGCGCGCTGCTGCGCCTGACCGAAGCCGAAAGCCAGGCGCTGTCGATGTCGACCAACCTGCTGCGGGTCCATGACGAACTGAGCAAGGTGGCGCGTGTTCACGCCGCCGGCGACAGCGGCGTGCCGACCAAGATTCCCGAAGCCGTCCTTGCACCGGTCGAGGCTGAACAGGAGCGTCTGCGGGCCTGATCATGGGCGAGCTGCTGGATTTTCTCAACGCGTACCGGGTCTCCGCTCAGCACATTGCGAGCCTGCTTCTGGCAGCCGCGATCTGGCGCTGGGGCGGGGCCCCTGAGCGTTGGCTGATCAGCATCTTCCTTGCGACGATGGTGGTGCCGATTTACGTGATCGACTGGATCGCGCCCGGCCCGGCGGAAAGCGGGCCCTTGGCGCCTTTCGTGTTCCTGCTCGATCTCGCCGCGGCCATGCTGTTTGTCGCGATAGCGCTCAATGCCAACCGCAATTACCCGCTATGGATCGCGGCATTCCAGATGGTCGCGGTGGTCGCGCATCTGGTGAAGGCGATGGTCGATTCGATCTCGCCCCTGGCTTTCGCGATTCTCGTCATCGGCCCGTCCTACTGCCAGTTGCTGCTGATCTTCGGCGGCTTTGGGCGCCATTGGCTGCGCGAGCGGCGCTTTGGCCCCTACCGCGAATGGCGCCTGACTCCGCCTGGATTAAACTGGCTGCGACCGTAACTTACCGGGAGAATTCCCATGTCCGACCCAGCGGCCCCTGCCGGCCCAGGCCTTGCCCGATGTCGCTCCTGACGCTCGCCCGGCCGTCGCTGCGCGAGGAGGCTCTGTCGCCCGAACAGCGCGCCGGCGCGATGATCGCCTATCTGCGCGAAGTCGTGCTTGCCCCCCCCGGTGACGCACGAACGCGGTCATGCGGTCTTCGTTGATGCCAATAGCATCTGGCTCGGCGACGCACCTTGCGGGATCGGGACCATGAGCACGCTCAGCCTCCGGCTGCGGGGTCTGCTGGGGGATGCGCTGCGCCACGATGCGGCCGGCATCATTCTGGCCCATAGCCACCCGTCTGGCCACTGCCGCCCGAGCGGCTGCGACATCGCTGCCACACGCCGGCTGGCCGACATTGCAAAGGCGCTCGACATCGCGCTGATCGATCATCTGATCTTCACCAGCGATACGATCTATTCGATGCGCGCAGGAGGGCTGATATGAACGCTGTGCCGGCGCATCACCAGTTTCCCGGCCGAGACGCGATGATCCCGCGCTTCCGTGAGGCAGGCGATGTCACGCTCGATCTGTTCCACCGTGACGGGCGGGTGGATGACCGCTGGCTGGCGCTCCACCCGCGTGAATTTGCGCTACTGTGGCGTCTCGCCGAACAACCGGGCGAGCGCATCACCCGCCAGCAATTGCTGGCCGAGGTGTGGCCCATCCATTTCGAGCCGGAGACGAACAGCGTGGCGGTGCACGTGGCCCGCGTACGCGCCAAGCTTGAACCCTTTGGACTTGTGCGGCTGATCGCCACGCATCCCGATGGCGGCTATTTCCTCGATGCGCCCCCGACGACCGGGCTGCGCTCGCTGGCGGAGAGCGGCCACCCCTAGGCGGCTCTGGACAGGGCGGGGCGGATCGGCCAAATCCTGAAGGCAAACGTCTCGCTGCCCAAGGATCACGCCGCCATGTCCGCAACTGCCACCACCATCGCCAACGACCGCGTTGCCATCGAACTTGGCGAAGACGGCGTCGCTGAAGTCCGCTTCGTGCGCGCTGACAAGATGAATGCGCTCGATCCGGAGATGTTTCAGCGGATCATCGAAGCGGGCAGCACGCTCCAGCGGATGAAGGGCCTGCGCGCGGTTGTGCTGTCGGGCGAAGGCAAGGCGTTCTGCGCGGGGCTCGACCTGTCGAATTTCTCCCGCCCCCCGGCGGAGGACGAACCTTCGATCACCGAACGCACTTATGGCAACGCCAACAAGTTCCAGCAGGTGGCGATGCAATGGCGCAAGCTGCCGGTGCCGGTGATTGCCGCGATCCATGGCGTGTGCTTTGGCGGCGGGCTTCAGATTGCCAGCGGCGCGGACATCCGCATCGCCCACCCGGCCACCCGGATGGCGATCATGGAGCTGAAGTGGGGCCTAGTCCCCGACATGGGCGGTTATGCGCTGTGGCGCGGACTGGTGCGCGACGATGTTCTGCGCGAACTGATCTACACCAACCGCGAATTTACCGGGGCCGAAGCGCAGGTGCTGGGTCTTGCGACTTACCTCGACGAGAACCCGCGTGACCGCGCGCTTGCCATCGCCCGCACCATCGCGCTCAAGAACCCCCACGCGATCCGCGCAGCCAAACGCCTTCAGGCGGGGATGTGGGAACGCGAGACCGATGCGATCCTGCTGGAAGAAAGCATCGAACAGCATGGCATCATGCGCAGCCGCAACCAGGTGGAAGCGGTGATGGCTGAAATGGAGCGCAGGAAGCCCAATTTCGAGGACCTGTAACGCCAGCTTTCAGCCGCCCTGCGGGCCGGGGCCATATGGGGTATTTACCCCATGCTGCAGTGCAAAAAACCGCTTGGCGAACAGGGTCGCGGGCCTATTCTCCCGCGTGAATGAGCTCCCTCTCTCCCCTTGCCTTCGCGCTTCCGGCTTTGGCCATGGCGGGCGCTGCCGCTGGCTTTGCCGGCGGCCTGTTCGGCATCGGCGGCGGGTTTGTGGTGGTCCCTGCGCTGATGCTTCTGCTCCCGGCGCTGGGCGTGGCGGCAGAACAGACTGCCCATGTCGCAGTGGGCACCTCGCTCGCCTCGATCATCTTCACCTCGATCCGTTCGACCAGCAGCCACGCCAAGCGCGATGCGGTTGATTTTGGACTGCTCAAGGGCTGGGCGATCTGGGTGGTGCTGGGCACGGCGTTCGGCACGGTGCTCGCGGATTGGGTGTCGGGCGCGCACCTTGCCCTGATTTTCGGGACGGGTGTGCTGGCTTTTGCCGTTTTTTTCATGCTGCCGGCCCGGCAGGGCGAGCCCCTGTTTGCCGCCCTGCCATCGGGCCTGCCGCGCGCCGGGATCGCCAGCGCGCTGGGGGCCTTTTCGACCTTGCTCGGCATCGGCGGCGGCACGCTTACCACCTTGACCATGACGGTCTGCGGCACGCCGATCCACCGTGCGATCGGCACGGCGGCGGGGATGGGCGCTGTCATCGCCATTCCGGCAACGCTCGGCTTTGTCGTCATCGGGCTGGGCGAGGCCGGGCGCGGCTGGGGCGCGCTTGGCTATGTCCACTTGCCCACTGCCGCCGTGCTGGTGGCAACCTCTGTCCTGTTCGCGCCGCTGGGTGTGGCGGCGGCGCATATGCTGCCGCCCGCCGTCCTGCGCCGCGTTTTCGCCCTCTATCTCACGGCCATCGGTGTGTTGATGATCGCCAAATTCTGACCCTTCGCCATTGATCCAAAAGGAGCTGCCCATGCCGACCACCCGCCGATCCTTCATTGCTGGGGCCAGTCTGGCCGGCGGGCTTGGCGCCATGCCGCTGTCCGCGCTTGGTGCAGCGGTGCGCGCTCCTGCCAACCAGCCCGATTTCGGGCCGACCATCGGTCAGGCGCTGCTCAGCCGCAATGAAAACCCCTATGGCCCGGCCCCTTCGGCGCTGCGGGCGATTGCCGAGACATCGAAGATGGGCTGCTATTACGCCGATCGCGGCCTGCTGCGGCTGACCGCGATGATTGCCGAACGGCATGGCGTTGCGCCCGAACAGGTGGTGGTTGGCGCGGGGTCGACCGAGATCCTGTGCGCCATTGCGCTGGCGTGGGGCCGCAAGGGCGCGATCCTGTGCCCCGATCTGTTCTGGGATACCACGGTCATCTATGGCGAGCGGCAGGGCATCACCTCAATCCGGGTGCCGCTTACGGCCGATATGAATGTCGATCTGCCGGCAATGGCGGCCAAGGCGCCGGACGGGGTCGCGCTGGTCCAGCTGTGCAATCCCAACAATCCCACCGGGGTGCTGATCGAACCCGCCGCGCTGCGCAGCTTTGCCGCGCAGGTGACGCCGCACGCCACCCTGCTGGTGGACGAAGCCTATAATGAACTGACCGACCGGCCTGAAGACAACGCCATGATCGATCTGGTGCGCGGCGGCGCGGATGTGATCGTCTGCCGCACCTTCTCCAAGATTTACGGCATGGCGGGGCTGCGGGTCGGTTATGCCATCACCAGCGAGGCCAATGCCGAGCGGATCCAGTCGCACCTGATGAGCTTTGGCGGCAATCTGGCCGGATTGGCTGCGGCGATTGCGAGCTATGACGACACGCAGTTTCTCACCCAGTCGCGCGCTGCCGTGCTGGAAGGGCGCGCGATGATCCTCGATGCCGTGGCCAAGGCCGGGCTGTCCGCACTGCCTTCGCAGACCAATTTCGTCTTCGTGAAGGTGCCCGATGCCGACGCCCTGCGTCTCGCGATGGGTGAACGCGGCATTGCCATCCGCGGGAGCTACGGCGCGTGGAAGGGCTATTCGCGGGTCAGCACCGGCAGGCTGGAGGATGTTGCGCGCTATGCCGCCGCGCTGCCGGAGCTGTCGCAGCAATTGTGGGGCTGATGCGCCCCTACCCGAACACCGCCACGCATTGCAGCCCGTCAAGCACCTGCTTCCCGTCAGCGTCCCACATCCTGAGCCGTTCGGACGAATAGCCCGCGCCCGCGTGCTGGCTGGCGTTCTCCGCCAGATACCAGCCATCGCGTGACCGGCTTTCGGGGTCGAGAACGTTGAACGACCAGTTGATCGAGCTGATCGGGCCCTGGTGCTGCATTGCCCGCATCGCGCCGGGCGGCATGACATCGCCCATCAGCACCAGTTTCGACACCGGATCGAGGGCGTGATCCTCGGTCAGCCGTGCCCAGCGGCGCACCGTGGCGCCGCGGTCCGAGCCCCTGGTCTGCCCGTGGCGCAGCTCGAAATTCTTGGCGACGAAGCTGGGCGCGAAGCTGTGGGTGACGCTTTTATTGTCCTCGGGCGGGCCGGGCCAGTCTTCGGGCGGGGCGGACGGCACCAGCGCATTCGCCTCTCGCCCTTCGCCGAACAGCCAGAAGGCGCTCAGGGCAACCTTGCCCTCGCTGATGATCTCGCTCCGCAGCTGGGTGACGTTGCGCCCCTGCCGGACGATATGCGCGGAAAGTTCGATGTCCTCCCCCACCGGCGCAACAAAGGCGACCTGCCCTGCGCGCAGGGGCGGCAGGCCGGGGAAGGCACGCACCGCCATCGTATAGGCGACCAGCGCCGATGCCCCGCCATAAAGCGTGCGGCCCTGCAACCAGTCGGCGGCGTGAGTGAGACGGGCGGGGCCGGGCTGGCCGGTGACGGGTTCGAGCAGGCTGGCGATGGTCATGGCCGATGCTTTGCCGTGCCCTTCGCTGTCCGTCCAGATTGACGTTAGGGAAGGCCGCTTCGCAATCACGCATTGCCTTTGCCCTGCCGAATCGCTAGTGCGCCGCTTCCGTTCGGGGCATTGGCCCTGAAAGGCTCGGCCCGATGGCGGAGTGGTTACGCAGAGGACTGCAAATCCTTGCACGCCGGTTCGATTCCGGCTCGGGCCTCCACCTTTTGATGCAAGAGTGCCACAGGGCACCCGTTGCAATCCGGCGGGCCATGCCGGATATAGCGGCTCCGGCGGGGGAAGCCGGCGCACCCGCCCAAGCCATCGACCCAATTGCCAGCCTTGCCTCAGGAGGACCGGGAACTTGCAGCTTCCGCACACATTCCCCGGCACCTGCGACCTGTCGGTGGTGATCCCTGTCTATAACGAGGAAGCCGGGCTCGACGCGCTGATCGCGCGCGTCACCGCTTCGGCCGGGGCGATATTTGGCGATCGGTTCGAACTGGTCCTCATCAATGATGGGTCGAAAGATGGCAGCTGGGACGCGATCTGCCAGCATGCGGCCCGCGATCCGCGCATTGTCGCGATCAACCTGTCGCGCAACCACGGCCACCAGCTGGCGCTGACCGCGGGCCTCAATCACGTGCGCGGTGATCTGATCTTTGTGCTCGATGCCGATCTGCAAGACCCGCCCGAACTGCTCGGCCCGATGCTGGAGCGGGTGCGCGAAGGCTATGACGTGGTCTACGGCCAGCGCATCAAACGCCACGGCGAAACCGCCTTCAAGCGCGGCACGGCGGCGGCGTTCTACCGGATGCTGGGCAGCATGGTCGATACCTACATCCCGCGCGACACCGGCGATTTCCGCCTGATGACGCGCCGGGTGGTCGAACAGCTCAACGCCATGCCCGAACGGTACCGTTTCATCCGCGGACTGGTCAGCTGGGTCGGTTTCAACCAGATCGCCTTCCCCTATGAACGCGATGCGCGTTTCGCTGGCGAGACGAACTACCCGCTGCGCAAGATGATCGCGCTGGCGGTGGATGCGGTGACCAGCTTTTCGACCGTGCCACTGCGCTTTGCCTCGCACCTGGGGATGGTGTTCGGCGTGGGCGGAATACTGGCACTGGGCTGGATCGGCTGGGTGTGGCTGCAAGGCGGCACGGTGGAGGGCTGGGCAAGCCTTGCCGCACTGATCCTGATCATGGGCAGCGTGCAATTGCTGGTTCTCGGCGTGTTCGGCGAATATCTCGGCCGGATGTACATGGAGGGCAAGCGCCGCCCGCTGTTCATCATCGCCGAAGTGCGCCGCCACCCCGTCAGCCTCGACGCCAAGCCCGGCGGGGCCGAGGGCACAATCGAACCCGAACTGCGAGAGGGGCTCCATGTCGCAGGCTGAATTTGACGCCTATGTTGATGAATATGACGCGCAGCACGCGGCGTCCGTCAAACTGAGCGGTGAGGACCCTGAGTATTTCGCGGAATACAAAGCGAAATATGCGGCGCAGGCGATGGCAGCGGCGGGCCTTGCTCCGGCGCGGATCATGGATTTCGGCGCGGGGCGTGGCAATTGCATCGCCCATTTGCAGCGCGCATTTCCCGATGCGGCGCTGACCGCGCTCGATGTGTCGTCGCGGTCGCTGTCCCATTGCGAGGCGCGGGCGATCCGGCCGCTGGAGACGGTGTGCTATGACGGGCAGACCCTGCCGTTCGATGCAGGCAGCTTCGATCTCGCCTTCACCGCCTGCGTGTTCCACCACATCCCCGAGGGCGATCATATTCGCCTGCTGGCCGAAATCCGCCACACCCTGACACCGCAAGGGCGGTTCATCCTGTTCGAGCATAATCCCTGGAACCCGCTGACCCGTCACGCGGTGGCGACCTGTCCCTTCGATGTGAACGCGGTGCTGATCACCGGGCCGGAAATGCGCCGCCGGTTGCTGGCAGCAGGCTTTAAAGACGTGTCCCTGCGCTGGACGCTGTTCTTCCCGGCCTTCGCCGCCCCGCTACGCCCGCTGGAACGCGCGCTCGGCTGGCTGCCGCTGGGCGCGCAATATTGCCTTGTCGCGCGCTAGACCGATGCTCCAGCGCCTGTTCCGTTTTGCGCTCACGGGGCTTGCCAATTCGGCGGTCGGCTGGGCGGTGATCTTCGGCGGGCTGTGGGCGGGGTTGAGCGGTCTGGTCGCCAATGCGGCAGGCTATGCGGTGGGGCTGCTGCTGTCCTTCACCCTCAACCGCACCTATGTTTTCGGCGTCACCGGCGCGGTGGGAGGGCGTGAGGTTGCGCGGTTTCTGGCAGCCTTTGCCTTTGCTTACGGCGTCAACGTCGCCGTGCTGCTGGCCGCGCAATCGGTGCTTGGCGCAGCCAGCCCCTGGGCGCAGCTGCCCGCGATTGGCGCTTATGTGGTGATCTTTTTCCTCCTCTCCCAACGCTTTGTCTTCAGGCCTGCAGTCTCCGAATGATCCTCACGAACTTCACCGACACCGTGCTGCGCCGCGGCACGCCTGGCGCGCATGGGCTGCGCGGGCTGCTGGACCGCTGGCCCGTGATCGCGCTGATCTGCCTTGCGTCCATCGCGCCGCTGCTGGTGGTGGAGTTTCCGCCGCTGGTCGATCTTTACGGCCATCTGGGACGCTATGCGGTGCAGACCGATCTGGCCAACCGGCCCGAACTTCAGCCGTTCTACATCTACGAATGGAAGCTGATCGGCAATCTGGGCGCTGACATTCTGGTGGAGGCCTTGCACGGGGTGCTGGGGCTGGAGGGATCGGTGCGGTTTGCGGTGATCCTTACCCAGCTGCTGGGAGCGCTGGGTCTGCTGCTGGTCAGCCGCGAGGTGCATGGCCGCATCACCCCCTTTGCGGTGGCGGCCATCCCGCTGTTGTATGGCTATCCGTTCAATTACGGCTTCATCAATTACGCGCTGAGCATGGCTCTGGGGATGCTCGCTTTCGTCGTGTGGCTGCGCCTGCACCGTACCGACCGCGCACTGGCCGCGCAGCTTTGGCTGGCGGCGGCGGGGGCGGTGATCTGGGTGTGCCACACCTATGGCTGGGCGTTCCTTGGCCTGCTGACGGGATCGGCGATGCTGTGCGAGGTGATCGCGGCGCGGCGCAGGCCGGTGGATGCGGTGGTGCGGATCATCGCGGCGTGCTGGCCGCTGCTGCTGCCGATCATCCCGATGGTGATCTGGCGGGCGGAATCCTCGGGAGCGGCGATGTCGGGCTGGGCCTGGCAGTTCAAACTCAACTGGCTGCTGTCCCCGCTGCGCACCTATTGGCGGCATATTGATCTGGCTGCCGCAGGGGTGATTGCCGCGCTGCTGGCATGGGCGCTGTTCAGCCGCACGGTGCGGTATGACCGGGTGCTGGGGTTGGCGGCGGTGCTGTGCCTTGCCTTCTTTGTCGTGCTGCCGTTCCGGGTGTTCGGATCGGCCTTTGCCGACATGCGGCTGCTGCCCTATGCGCTGGCGATTGCGCTGGTTGCGATCAATCCTGTGCAGCGCGGATCGAAGATCCTGCTGGGGGCGAGCATCATCGCGCTGGCGTTCTTTGCGGCAACCATGACGATGACCAGCAAGGCCTATATCGCGCAGGACCGGATCGTGCGGAGCGCGCTGCCGGCGCTGGATGCCATGCCGATGGGCGCGCGGGTGGCGTTTTTCGTGGTCAAGCCGTGCCGCACCCGCTGGGCGTTGTCGCCGCTCGATCACCTTGCCGGGGCGGCGCTGGCGCGGCGCAATGCCTTCGTGAATGACCAGTGGCAGCAGCCCGGCGTGAACCCGATGATCGTGCGCTATCCCGCGGGAGAGCCGTTCGTGCGCGATCCTTCGCATCTGGTGCAGCAGGATGATTGCACGGGCGCCACCCGCCCGCGGCTGTCCGACACGCTGGCCAAGCTGCCGCGCGGGGCCTTCACCCATGTCTGGATCGTCGGCGAATATCCCGCCGATCTGGCCGCGCCAGAAGGCTTCAAGGCGGTGCCTGTGGAGGGCCGAAGCCTGCTCTACGCCGTCACACCGGCAGGCTAGGCGGCGCGATACCCCGCCCCGCGCACCAGCTGCCCGGGCCGCGCGCCGGTGGACTGGTCGAACCGGCGGATCACCTCGCCCGCCACCATCGTTGCATCATAGCCGGTGGCACGCTGGTGCAGGCGGCGGCCGCCTGCGGGCAGATCGCGCACCACTTCGGGCAGGTGCAGGGTGAGGCGGTCGAGATCGATCACGTTGAGGTCAGCCCGGCCCCCCACGGCCAAAGTGCCGCGATCATTGAGGCCCACCGCCCGCGCCGCCTTGGCGCCGAGCATATGCGCGGCCTCTGCCAGCCCGAGGGTGAGCGGGCCGGTGGCCTTGACGAACTGGGTCAGCAGATAGGTCGAATAGCTGGCATCGCAAATCGCCCCATAATGCGCGCCGCCATCGCCAAGGCCGGGGACACAGTGCGGGTGGCGCAGCATTTCGTGCGCGCTGGCCAGCGAAGCGTTTTCGTAATTGCCGAGCGCGGCGAGGAACAGCCCGCGACCGTCCGTCTCCAGCAACCGGTCATAGGCGACCTCCTCCGGGGTGCAGCCGCGCGCCTCGGCCTGCCCGGCCATGCTCATGTGGGCGGGAGGGGCGTAATCGGGCGGGTTGTCGAGTGGGAACAGCCAGCGCCAGTTGCGGGCGAGTTCGTTGAAGGGGTGGCCGGGGGTGAAATCCTCCGCCAGCAGCGCGGCGCGCAGGGCGGGGTCACGCATCGCGGCGACCTGCTCGGGGATCGGCAGGTGCGCGATCTTCGCCCAGCTCGGGCACAGCACGAAGGGGTGCACCGTCAGCTCCAGCCCGGCGATCAACCCGATCGGGCGCGGCATGACCTGTGCGTTGGCGACGCCGCCTGCCGCATTGGTCGCCTCCAGCATCTCCAGCACGCGGCGCCAGCGCGGCGGCCCATCATTGCCGGATGCGAGGGTGAAGGTTGCCGGGCGGCCGCTGGCGGCGATCACCCGCTCGATCACCGGGTATTCCTTGTCCCACCCGACAAACGCATCGAGCACCACCTGAAACGTCCCCGCCCCTGCATCCTTCATGCCGCTGGTGATCGCTTCCAACTCGGCGATGTCGGTATCGAAGGTCGGGATGGCGTCGCCGTCAGCGGTCTTGTGGATGCTGAGCCGCGAGGTGGCAAAGCCCAGCGCGCCCGCCCGCATCGCCTCGGCGGTGAGGCGGCGCATGCAAGCGAGATCATCCGCGCTCGCTACGTCACGCGCCGCGCCGCGTGCGCCCATCGCATAGACTCGCAAGGGCGAATGCGGGAGGTAAGCCGCCACGTCGATATCTCGCCGCCCGGCTGCCACCTTGTCGAGATATTCGGGGAAGGTCTCCCAGTCCCAGTCCAGCCCTTCGGTCATCACCACGCCGGGGATGTCCTCCACCCCCTCCATGACGTTGATCAGCATATCGTGATCGGCTTTCCGGCAGGGGGCAAAGCCGACGCCGCAATTGCCCATCACCGCTGTGGTGACGCCGTGCGACGAGGAGGGGGAAAGCTCCTCGGCCCAGATGCATTGTCCGTCATAATGGGTGTGCACGTCGATAAAGCCGGGGGTGACGACGCGGCCCTTGGCGTCGATTTCCTCTGCGCCGCGCCCGCTGACCTCGCCGATGGCGGCGATGCGCCCGCCGGCGATGGCGATATCGCCATCAATCAGATCGCCCCCCGTGCCATCGGCAATCGTGCCGCCGCGGATCACCCAATCATAGTCAGCCATCTTGTGCTTATCCCTCTCCGCCGCGCAGCATAGGCCTGCCGGAGCGCGGGGCAACCGGGCAACTGCCACTTTTGCATGGGACAGGGGCGCGCTAGGGTGAGGGCATGACATCCACCGCCCCCGCCCCCCGCCGCGTCGCCCTTGCCGGGGCAAGCGGGACCATCGGGCAGGCGGTCGCGGCGCGATTGGCGGCGGAAGGGCACGCGGTGACGGCGCTGGGGCGGGCGGAGCTGGCTGACCCGGCGGGGCTGGCAGCGGCTTTGGCAGCGGCACAGGCCGAGGTGGTGATCTCCTGCATCGCCTCGCGCTCCGGTGCGCCCAAGGATGCCGAGGCGGTTGATTATCAAGCCAATTCCCGGCTGCTGAAGGCGGCGCAGGCGGCAGGTGCAGGGCAGTTCATCCTGCTGTCGGCGATCTGCGTGCAAAGGCCGCTCCTCGCCTTTCAGCACGCCAAACTGCGGTTCGAGGCGGAGCTTTCAGCCAGCGGGATTGGCTACACCATCATCCGTCCCACCGCCTTTTTCAAATCGCTGTCGGGGCAGGTGAAACGGGTCAAGGCGGGCAAGCCGTTCCTGATCTTCGGTGACGGGAACCTCACCCGCTGCAAGCCGATCAGCGATGGCGATCTGGCGCGGTTCATCGTCTCGGCCATTGACAACCCTGAAATGTCAGGGAAAATCCTGCCCATCGGCGGCCCCGGACCAGCGGTCAGCCTGCGCGATGCGGGCGAATTGCTGTTCGCGGCGGCTGGCAAGGAACCGCAATTCACGTCGGTCTCGCCCAAGCTGTTCACCTATGCCGGGCGGGTGCTGGGCCTTGGCGCTCCGCTGTCCGGCTGGCTGGCCGAGAAGGCCGAATATGCCCGGATCGCCCATTACTACGCCACCGAATCGATGCTGGTTCTCGACCCTGAAACCGGCGCATATTCCGCCGATCTCACCCCCGAATTCGGCACTGAGACGCTGCGTGACCATTACCGGCGCTTGCTGGCCGAAGGCTAGAAGGGGCTAGCGGAGCCTAAAGGGGGTCAAGGTGCCAGCTGGCCGGGCCAAGGGTCAGGCCAAGATGGGGCACGAAGACCGGCTCGGCGGCATAATTAAACGTGAAAACATGAGCTTGCGTGCGGCGGACACGGATGCCTTCGGGCAAATTGGCCAGTGTCACACCAGCCTCGCCCGCCATGCGTTCCACCACCTTGCCGAGCAAGCCAGCATCAGGCCACACCGCGCAGTATCGAACGCCATCACTGTAGTAAACCACCCCGCGCTCCGCAGCATCGGCCCATTCGGGCGCAAGTTCGCTCGCCACATCCTCGCGCCAGCGGGTGACGGCCCAGCCATCAGCCGGTTCGGCGACGCCATCGCGCAGGCTCTCCACCCGCGTCACGGTGAGCGGGATGACATCGCGCAAGGCCCCCGGCGCGAGGCCTTCGGGGATGCAGAAACTGTCCGTCTTGCTCCCCGTTCGCGGCCCCACCAGCACCGGGCAATCCAGCGCGGCGAGTTTCGCGGCAAAGCCTTCGGGCATGATCGGCAAAGTGGGCACGAACACCATCCGGTAGCCCGCAAGGTCGGCATCGGGCGACACGATATCGACATCCAGCCCCTTGGCCCTCAATGCCGAATACCACTGGAACGCCAGTTCCAGATAGCGGAAGCTTTGCCCCTGCGGCTGGATGCCGATCACCCAAGCCGCCTCATAGGAAAACACCAGCGCGACCGGAGCCTGTGCGGTGACCTGCGGCCCGATGGCGGCCAGCACCTCTGCCGCCGCGCGCACTTCGGGCGCGGCCTCGGCCTCGCTGCTATCGGGGCGGAGCAATCCGGCGTGCATCTGTTCCTGCGCAAAGGGCGCCTGGCGCCAGCGGAAATAGCTCGTCAGTTCGGCTCCGTGCGCGCAGGCCTCCAGCGTCCACAGCAGCACCATCCCCGGCAGCGGCGCGGGATTGAAACGCGCCCAGTTCACCGGCCCCGGCTGCTGCTCCATCACCCCCCAGCGCCCGTTTGAACACCCGCGATACAGATCATGGTGGAAGGCGGCGATGTCGGGGTGGCCTTGCCTGAGATAGGCCGCCTTTTCCTCAGGCGAAAACCAGAACTGTTCGAGGAAGCCGAGCGGATAGGAATCCCACGTCGCCACATCGATATCGCGGCCCACATCGTGATGATCGAACTCGGTGAAGAAGCCCATGAAATTGTGGGTGATGTCCCGCCCCGGCGAATGCTGGCGGATGATCGCCACCTGTTCGCGGTTGAAGCTGGCCACCTGAACCGAGGCAAAGCGGCGGTAATCGAGCCAATGCGCAGGGTTCGCCTCTGTCACCGTCAGATGCGGCGGATCGACCTCGGCAAAGCTGCGGTATTCCATGCTCCAGAACACATTGCCCCAGGCTTGGTTGAGCGCGTCCACCGTGTCGTAACGCGCCGCCAGCCAATCGCGGAATGCAACAGCGGCGGCGGCGGAGAAGCTGAGCACCGTGTCATGGCAGCCATATTCATTGTCGGTCTGCCACATGGTGATGGCGGGGTGCTGGCCGTATCGCTGCGCCATTGCCGTCACGATCCGCACGGCTTCGGCGCGGTAGCCTGCGTGGCTGAAGCAATAATGCCGCCGCGAACCGAAGCCGCGGGGGCGGCCCTGTTCGTCGATGGCGACCATGTCGGGCATCCGGTCGACCAGCCACTTGGGCGGGGTGGCGGTGGGTGTGCCGAGGATCACCTTTAGGCCCGCCGCCGCCAGCGTTTCGATGGCGCGGTCGAGCCAGCCCCAGTCGTAATGCCCCGGAACAGGCTCGATCCGGCTCCACGCGAATTCGCCGATGCGCACTAGCCGCAAGCCCATGTCGGCCATCCGGCGCGCATCATCGGCCCAGATGTCGTCCGGCCAGTGTTCGGGATAATAGCAGCAGCCGAGTTTCATTGAGGCAACCTTTCCAAGGCGATCAGCCACGCGGTTTCGGGATGGGTGAGGGGGAGGGCGAGGCCATGCCCCATCAGCGCCGCGCCGCTCAGCGTCAGGCCTTGGCGCCATGCATCAGGGTTGGCGAGGTAATGGCGGGCTTTCCCCGGCCACGGTTCGGGCAGGGTGACGCGGTAACGCGCTTCCGGCTCCAGCCCCGCAAGGCGCACCGGCGCAGCGTCGAACACTGGCGAGAACTCGGTCTGGGCGACCAGCGACAGCGCCTTTTCGCCATGCGTCACCATCATGCCGGTCACGTTGGGATCAGGGTGGGCGAGCCGGTGCAGCGCGCCCGAATGCAGCACCCCGCGCCACTGCTTGTAAAGCGCGATATGTGCCGCCAGTGTTGCGCGGTCTTTCTCGGTCATGCGGGCGGGATCGGCCTCCACTCCCATGTGGCCGAACATCGCCACCTTGGCGCGGAAATCCATGTCGAGCCTGCGACCGGTGATCGGGTTGGGCGATGGGCCGACGTGGCTGCCCAGCACTTCCAAGGGCAGGAACTGGCTCCATGCCGGGATGATCCGCAGGCGTTCAATGGCGTCGTTGTTGTCGCTCGGCCAGACGCGGTGGGTGCGGGTGAGCACGCCAAAGTCGATCCGCCCGCCGCCGCTCGAACAGCTTTCGATTTCGACCCGGGGGTGCGCGGCGCGAAGGCGATCCAGCAGGGCATAGAAACCCTCGGCCTGACCCGGGCCCGAAGGGAACAGGTCGCGATTGTGGTCCCACTTGAGGTAGGCGATCGGGTGCTCGCCGAGCAGGGCGTCGAGGCGGGTGAACAGATAGTCGCGCACCTCGGTGCGGGCCATGTCGAGCGCCAGCTGCCCGCGCATCGTCGGGCGCGCACCGCCTTCGACATGAAGGCACCAATCGGGATGCTGGCGGTAGAGGTCGCTGTCGGGCGAGACCATTTCCGGCTCAACCCACAGGCCGAAATCCATGCCGAGCGCGTGAACGTGGTCGATCAGCGGGTCGAGGCCGTTCGGGAAAACGTCCGGCGATACAGTCCAGTCGCCAAGGCTGGAGGTGTCGTCCCGCCGTCCGCCGAACCAGCCATCATCCAGCACGAAGCGTTCGATCCCTAGCGAGGCGGCACTCTGGGCCAGCGCCATCAGCCCGCCCTCCGACAGGTTGAACCCCAGCGCCTCCCACGAATTGAGATGCACCTTGCGCGGGCCCCATGTGGCGCGGCTTGGCAGAACTTCGGTGCGCGCGTGCACGTGAAAGGCTTGCGCCAATGCCGAACGATCCGGAGCGAGGGAGAACACGGCTGGCGGCGTGGTATAGCTTTCGCCCGGCGGCAGGACCACTTCGCCGCGCGACCAGCCTGCGCCCATCATCAGCATGGCCCGCCCGTCACCCGAGCCTTGCGCGTCGGGGGCAAGCGTCAGCCACGCGTCGCCGCTCCACGCAAGGTGTGCCCCGAGCGTCTCCTCTCCCGCATGAAGCAGCACCCAGCCCGCGCCGGCGAACCCCGGCTTGCCGATGGCGCTTTCCCGCATGATGCCGCCGGCGGCAATCGCACTGCTGTGTTCCTGCATTTCTGCGGCCCAGCGGCCGGAAAAAGTGGTGAATTCGGTGAAGCGTGCAGGGACTGGCAGGGCAAGCGCGGCGAGCCGTTCCACTTCCAGCGGTGTTTCGCTGCGGTTGCTTATCGTGCAGGTCGCAGAGACGATATCGCCTGCGCTGATCTGCCATCTTACGTTGACGGCGACCCCTGCGACCGGGTCGACGAAAGCGAACGTCGCCTGCCCCTCGGCGTGATCGCAATTCTCAAGCCGCAAGTCGGTGTCCACCGCCTGTCCATTGCGGCGCAGGACGAGCGCCGGTGCGCCGCTCCATCCGCCCTTGCGTTCAGGCAGAAGGCCGGGGCGGGGCGGAGCATCGGGCTGACTTTCGTGCCGCCCCCGCGCATGGGAGGCGGCCAGCGCGGCGAGGCCCTCATCCGCAGGCAGGCGCAGGCCGCAATAGACGCAATCCCCAGTGCCGCCCGCCTCCAGCGCGAACACCAGCGTCAGCGCCGCACCATCGCACCGAATGAAATCCACCCGTAGCCTCTCCCTTGCAGCGCCGGTGATGAACCCGCCACAAGGCTTGTCCGGCGCGCGCCAATGCGCTGTAACCGCGCACGAGTTGAGGGGAAAGCACGCAATGTTCGATGCCATGCCAACAGGCAGCATGATCCAGATCGCGGTGTGCGTGGGCCTCACGGTGCTGGTGGGGCTGGCCACCTGGCTCACCATCCGCCGTGACAAGCACGATGGCTCGCGCCGTGACGTCTACCTTGCCGGCGGCAAGCTGTCGTGGCTGTTTGTGGCAGGTTCGATCACGCTCACCAACCTGTCCACCGATCAGCTGGTGGGCATGAACGGCAACCAGATGCTGCTGCTGGCGTGGTGGGAGATTGCGGGGTTTGTCGGCCTGATGATCCTCGCCTTCGTGTTTGTACCGATCTATTACCGCGAACAGTGCACCACCGTCACGGAACTGCTGGAAAAGCGGTACGGCGGGCGCAGCATCCGCACGCTGATTGCGGGGCTGTTTCTGGCGGGGAATGTGCTGATCTACCTGCCGGCCGCCCTGTATTCGGGCAGCCTGTTCATGCAATCGCTGTTTGGCGATGGCGTGCCGCTGCTGGTGTTCGCCGCGATCCTCGCGGTGATATCGGCGGGCTATGCCATTCTGGGCGGATTGCGGGCGGTGGCGGTGATGGACACATGGTCCGGCATCGGCATTCTGGGCCTCGCCATGCTGATCGTGGTGCTGGGCATGGCGGCGGTCGATTGGGACATCGTCACCGGCGTCCCGGTCGAGCGGATCACCATGCTGGGCGGGCCGGACAGCCCGATCCCCTGGCCCACGCTGCTGACGGGGATGATCTTCATCCAGATCTTCTACTGGTCGACCAACCAGAACCTCACCCAGAAGGCGATGGCGGCGCCTTCGGTGCGAGAGGCGCAGAAGGGCGTCATGGTTGCCGCGATCATCCGCATCCTGATCGTGCCGCCGATCGTGGTGATCCCTGGCGTCATCGCCTTCAAGCTGTTCGGCGTTGTGGGTGACAAGGCCTACGGGATGCTGGTGGCGGAAATCCTGCCCCCGTGGCTTTCGGGAGCCTTTGCCGCGATGGTCGCCGCTGCCGTCATCACCACCTTCAGCGCGGTGCTGAATTCATCCGTGGCGCTCTATGCGGTCGATTTCCACGAGCAGTTCATCGGCGAGGTCAAGGATCACTGGAAGCTGTCGGCGGGGGTGTGTGTGCTGTTGACGGCAACGGCAGTGCTGCTTGTGCCGCTGTACCAGAACGCCACCAGCATCATCAACCTGCTCCAGCAGTTGAACGGCCTGCTCTCGATGCCGATCCTCAGCGCCTTTGTTGCCGGGCTGCTGTTCCGCGGCGTGGCGGCTCCGGCTGCGATTTTCGGGGTGGTGTGGGGCGTGGCCTTGTACGGGCTGTTCACCTTCCACCTCAGCCCGGCCGGGATCATCACCCTGCATTACATCCACTTCATGGTGGTGACGCTGGTGACGAGCGTGATCGCGGCGCTGGCCTTCAACCGCTTTGCGCTGGGCGGACGGGCGGAATTTGCGCCTGTCGCGGTGATGCGGGGGCAGGGCTGATGGCGGTCGATCTGACGCGCCCGCACCGGCGGTTCAACCCGCTCACCGGGGGGTGGGTGCAGGTCTCCCCGCAGCGCATGGGCAGGCCGTGGCAGGGCGAGGTCAGCCCGCCCGATCCGCCGCCGCCGTCTTATGATCCGGCCTGTTATCTGTGCCCCGGCAACACCCGCGTGGGGGGTGAGGCGAACCCGGATTACGAAGGCGTCTATGTCTTCGCCAATGACTTTCCGGCCTTGGCAGAAGATGCCGATGCTGCCCGCAGCGACGATCCCCTGTTCCGGGCCGAGTCTTCGGCGGGGGTCTGCCGGGTGATCTGCTTTTCTCCCGATCACGGCAAATCGCTTCCCTTGCTTGCGCCGGAGCAATTGCGCGCTGTGGTGGATTGCTGGGCCGATCAGACAGCTGAACTCGGCCAGCGCTTCCAGCATGTGCAACTGTTCGAGAACAAGGGCGCGATGATGGGGTGTTCCAACCCGCACCCCCACGGGCAGGTCTGGGCGACAAGCCACCTGCCGCAGGAAACCGCCGCCGAAGACGCCGCCCAGCGCGCTTGGTTTGCCGAACATGGCCGCGCGCTGCTGATCGACACGGCGGAGCGCGAAGTTGCGGGCGAGCGCGTGGTCGAAATCAACGCCGATTGGCTCGCCATCGTCCCCTTCTGGGCGGCATGGCCGTTCGAAACCCTGCTGCTGCCCCGCTTTGCCGTGCAGCGGATGCCGCAGCTTTCGGACGCGCAGCGCAGCAGCCTCGCGCAAATCCTCAAGGCGCTCACCACGCGGTACGACAACCTGTTCCAGACCAGCTTTCCTTATTCGATGGGCTGGCATCAGGCGCCTTTCGCCGCGGGCGGTTCCGACCACTGGCAGCTTCACGCGCATTTCTACCCGCCGCTGCTGCGTTCGGCCGAGGTGCGCAAGTTCATGGTCGGCTATGAAATGCTCGCCGAACCCCAGCGCGACCTCACCCCGGAACGCGCTGCACAGATGTTGCGCAATGTCAGCGGGCTGGTGCATTACCGCGGGTAAGGGAAGAGAGAGGCCTTATGGATCGCCGCGAACGACTGATTGCCCGCGCCCGGCAGGGGTACCGGTTGGCTTACGGGGTCGAGCCGACGCGCTTCTATGCTGCGCCGGGGCGGGTCAACCTGATCGGCGAACATGTCGACTACAATGACGGCTATGTGCTGCCTTGTGCCATCGACCGGGAAACCATCGTCGCGCTCGGCCCGCGCTCGGCGGAGGTGAAGATTCCGCGGATGGAGGCGGTCGCGCTCGACATGGGCGATATGGGCACCGCGCGCGACAGCTTCGATCTGGTCGGCAAGATTCTGCCGGGTGAGAACAATTGGCAGAACCATGTCCGCGGCGTGGTGCAGGCGCTCGGCCGGTACGGGCACCGGGTGCGGCCCGCGCGGATCGCGATTGCAGGCGACGTGCCGATTGGCGCCGGGCTGTCGTCTTCGGCGGCGTTCGGGGTGGCGGTGGCGCTGGCTGTTTCGGAATATTCCGGCCTCAATCTTGAACCGACCACGCTCGCCAAGGTGGCGCAGATCGCCGAGAACGATTTTGTCGGCTGCGCCTGCGGGATCATGGACCAGATGGCCTCTGCCGCAAGCACGGCGGATCATGCGCTGCTGCTCGATTGCCGCAACTTGCAGCACATGCCGATCCCGATCCACCCCGATCTTGCCATCACGGTGATCGACACCGGTCTGCGCCGCAGTCTGACCGAAAGCGCCTTCAACCAGCGCCGCGCCGAATGCGAGGCAGCGGCAGCGCATTTCGGGGTGAAGGCGCTGCGCGATCTTTCGCCCGAGGCGCTGAAGGCGGGCTACGCCACGCTCGATCAGACGCTCTATTTCCGCGCCCGCCACGTGGTGGGCGAGATCGCGCGGGTCGAGCCGCTGGCCGTGGCACTGGCGCAGGGGGACACCGCGACGCTTGCTGCGGTGATGCATGAGGCGCACCAGTCATTGGCGACCGATTTCGATGTCTCGCTGCCGCAGATTGACCGTCTGGTTGCGCTTGTCCGCGATGCGCTGGGAGAGGCTGGCGGGGTCCGATTGACCGGCGCGGGCTTTGGCGGCTGTCTGGTGGCGGTGACCAGCCGCGATGCCTTGCCCGCGATTGACGATGCGGTGAAGCGTTACAACACCAACGCCGATCTCCCCGCCCGGGCAGACACCTTCCGGCCCGCTGGCGGGGCAGCACCGATTGAGCTTGATTGAACAGGTTCGCGCCGGGGGGGGCGGCGTGCGGCTGCAAATTTGTCAGCGCTTTGCCGCAGCGGGTGATTTACAGATATAAAAATATCTTTATATGGTGTCCTCACCATGGTGATCGAGGATATCTTCAAGGCGCTGGGCGATCCGACCCGGCTGCGCATCGCCCGCCTGCTCGGGACGATGGAGCTGGCCGTGGGCGAATTGGCGCAAGTGCTCGGGCAAAGCCAGCCGCGCGTATCGCGCCACGTCGGCATCCTGTGCGATGCGGGCCTTGCCGAACGCCGCCGCGAAGGCAGCTGGGTGTTCCTGCGCCAGAGCGAAGCGCGCGAGGCCGTGATCGAAGCGGTGCAGCATTTGCTGGCGCTCGCCGAAGCCGAAGAACCCGCCTTTGCCGCCCTGTGCGACGCCGATCGCAAGAAGCTCGCTGCAATTCGCCATGCCCGTGAAGCGGCGGCAGAACATTACTTTGCCCGCCACGCCGGGGAATGGGATGAACTGCGCGCGCTCCACAGCTCGGATACCGAGGTTGAACGCCGCCTTTTCGAAGCGATGGCGGATGCGCCGCTGGGGGTCATGCTCGACATCGGCACCGGCACCGGGCGGATGGCGGAGCTATTCGCCGACCGGGCCGAGCGGATCGTGGCGCTGGACAAGAACCTCGAAATGCTCCGCGTCGCCCGCGCCAAGCTGCAACACCTGCCGACCGCGCAGATCGAAATGGTGCAGGGCGATTTCTATGATCTGCCCTTCGCCGATGCCAGCTTTGACACGGTGCTGCTGCATCAGGTGCTGCACTTTGCGACCGATCCCCTGCCTGCCCTTGCCGAAGCGGCGCGTGTGATGCGCGCAGGCGGCCGGATCGCAATTGTCGATTTCGCCGCGCATGATCACGAGGAACTGCGCACCCGCCACCAGCACGCGCGCCTTGGCTTTACCGACCGGCAGATGGCCGAACTGCTGAAAGACGCAGGCTTCATCGCTACCCCGCCGCTGGCGCTGGGCGGCGGGCCGCTCGTGGTGAAAATCTGGACCGCCCGGCGCCGCGCCGCCCCTGCCTCTCTCAAGACCCCCGCTCTGGAAACCGCCCGATGACACCGACCCTCAGCCAGCTTCACGAATACCGCACCGCCACCGATACGCCGCTGTTCAGCGGGTTGCCGGGCGATGTCGCGGTGAGTTTCGAATTCTTTCCGCCCAAGAGCGAAAAGATGGAAGAACAGCTGTGGGACGCGGTGACGCAGTTGCGCCCGCTTGGCCCCAGCTTTGTGTCGGTCACCTATGGCGCGGGCGGCTCCACCCGGGAACGCACCCACGCCACGGTGGCGCGGATCATCGGCGAGGCGAAGCTGCCCGCCGCCGCGCACCTCACCTGCGTTGCGGCCAGCAAGGCCGAAATCCGCGACGTTGCCGAACAATACTGGGAAGCGGGCGTGCGTCACATCGTCGCGCTGCGCGGTGATGCGGGAGAGCCGGGCGCACCCTTCACCCCGCACCCGGAAGGTTATGCCAGCGCGGCAGAGCTGGTCAGCGGGCTTAAGGCCATCGCTCCGTTCGAAATCTCCGTCGCCGCCTATCCTGAAACCCACCCCGATGCAGCGAGCCCGCAGGCCGATATCGACAATCTGAAGCGCAAGCTGGACGCAGGCGCGACCCGTGCGATCAGCCAGTTCTTCTTCTCGCCCGAGGCGTTCTTCCGCTTCCGCGATGCCTGCGCGGCGAGCGGCATTGATGCGCCGATCCTGCCCGGCATCCTGCCGGTCACCAACGTCGCGCAGGCGCGCAAGTTCGCCTCTGCCTGCGGGGCCGAATTCCCGGCGTGGATGGACGGCCTGTTCGAAGGCCTCGACGAAAAGCCCGCCGCGCGCCAGCTGGTCGCCGCCACGGTCGCGGCCGAACTGTGCCGCCGCCTTTATGCCGGCGGCGTGCGCGATTTCCACTTCTACACCCTCAACCGCCCTGAGCTTGCCTATGCGATCTGCCACATGCTCGGAAAGCGTCCTGTCGGAGAAGCCGCATGAGCAAGCGTGACCAACTCCTCGCCGCCGCCGCGGAGCGCGTATTGATCTTCGACGGCGCGTTCGGGACGCAGATCCAGAACCGCAAGCTGACCGAGGCGGATTACGCCGGTTCGCTGGGCCTCCCCGCCGACCAGAAGGGCAATAACGACATTCTGGCGCTGACCCGCCCCGATGTGATTGCCGACATCACCCGCGCCTATCTGGATGCCGGATCGGATGTGGTCAGCACCAACACCTTCTCGGCCAACCGCATCAGCCAGGCCGATTATGCGGCCGAGGGGCTGGTGGCCGATATCAACATCGCCTCAGGCCGCCTCGCCCGCGCGCTGGCGGATGAATATGCCGCGAAGGACGGGAAGCCCCGCTTTGTCGCAGGTGCCATCGGGCCGACCAACAAGACGCTGTCGCTCAGCCCCGATGTCGAAGACCCCGGTTTTCGCGAGATCGATTTCGATGAACTCGTCGCGGTCTACAAGGAACAGGCCGCTGCGCTGGTTGAAGGGGGCGTCGATTTCATCCTGATCGAGACGGTGTTCGATACCCTCAACGCCAAGGCCGGGATCATGGCGGTCAAGCAGCTGGAGCGCGAGACGGGCAAGGATATCCCGCTGATGATCTCGATGACGCTGACCGATCTTTCGGGCCGCAATCTGTCGGGCCACACGGTCGAGGCGTTCTGGTACGCGGTGCGCCACGCCAAGCCGCTGACCGTGGGCCTCAATTGCAGCTTCGGTGCGGAACAGCTGCGCCCGCATGTGAAGGTGCTGTCCCAGATCGCCGATACGCTGCTGCTGATCTATCCCAATGCCGGGCTGCCCAACGAGTTGGGCGAATATGATGAAGCGCCCGAGACCACCGCGGGGCTGGTCGCCGACTGGGCCGATCACGGGCAGGTGAACCTGCTGGGCGGCTGCTGCGGATCGACCCCGGCCCATATTGCTGCGATTGCCAAAGCGGTTGCAAAGTCCGAGCCGCGCAAGGTGCCGTCGCCCGAACCGGCCATGCGGCTGGCGGGGCTTGAGGCCTTTATTGCGGCGTGAACCCACACCCGTTCGCCCTGAGCTTGTCGAAGGGCCGTCCTTCCTTCCGAAGAAAAGTGCGGTGCTTCGACAAGCTCAGCACGAACGGAACTGAGAACTTGAGAAAATGAACCAACCCTCATCCTCCTCGCGCTTCATCAATATCGGTGAACGCACCAACGTCACCGGATCGGCGGCGTTCAAGAAGCTGATCATGGCGGGCGATTATCCCGCCGCCGTGGAAGTGGCGCGCCAGCAGGTCGAAAACGGCGCGCAGGTGATCGACGTCAACATGGACGAAGGGCTGCTCGACGCGGTCCACGCGATGACGACCTTCCTGAAACTGATCGCTGCCGAACCGGATATTGCCCGCGTGCCGGTGATGATCGACAGCTCGAAATTCCACGTGATCGAGGCGGGGCTCAAGTGCGTCAGCGGCAAGCCCATCGTCAATTCGATCAGCATGAAGGAAGGCGAGGCCGCCTTCCTCGAACATGCGCGCATCTGCATGGATTATGGCGCGGCGGTGGTGGTGATGGCCTTTGACGAGACGGGTCAGGCTGACACCAAGGCCCGCAAGGTCGAAATCTGCAAACGCGCCTATGATCTGCTGGTGGCCGAGGGCTTCCCGCCCGAAGACATCATCTTCGATCCCAACATCTTCGCGGTGGCAACCGGCATTGAAGAACACAACAATTACGGCGTCGACTTTATCGAAGCGGTCAAGGAACTGCGCGAGCTGTGCCCCCATGCGCATTATTCGGGCGGGCTGTCGAACCTCAGCTTCAGCTTCCGCGGCAATGAGCCCGTGCGCCGCGCGATGCATTCCGTGTTCCTGTATCACGCGATCCCGGCGGGGCTCGACATGGCGATCGTCAACGCCGGGCAGCTCGACGTTTACGACCAGATCGACCCGGCGCTGCGCGACGCCTGCGAGGACGTGATCCTCAACCGCGATCCTGACGCCACGGAACGCCTCATTACCCTCGCCGAAAGCTTCAAGGGCAAGAACGTCGCCGATGAAAAGGCCGCCGAGGAATGGCGCGGCTGGGCGGTCGAAAAGCGGCTCGAACACGCGCTGGTCAAGGGGATCGACGCGCATATCGTCGATGATACCGAAATCATGCGCGCCGCCATCGCTGAGGCAGGCGGCCGCCCGATCGAAGTGATCGAAGGCCCGCTGATGGACGGGATGAACGTCGTCGGCGACCTGTTCGGCAGCGGCAAGATGTTCCTGCCGCAGGTGGTCAAATCCGCCCGCGTGATGAAGAAGGCGGTCGCCCACCTCATCCCCTATATCGAGGCGGAAAAGGACCTGCTCCCCGAGGAAGAACGCAAAGCCAAGGGCAAGATCATCATGGCAACGGTGAAGGGCGATGTGCACGACATCGGCAAGAACATCGTCGGCGTGGTGCTGCAGTGCAATGGCTATGATGTGATCGACCTTGGCGTGATGGTGCCCTGGCCGACGATCCTCGCATCCGCCAATGACAACAAGGCCGACATGATCGGGCTGTCGGGCCTGATCACGCCCTCGCTGGACGAGATGGTTACCGTCGCCGAGGAAATGCAGCGCGCCGGCATGACCATGCCGCTGCTGATCGGCGGGGCGACCACTTCGAAGGTCCACACCGCGCTCAAGATCGACCCAGCCTACGAAGGCCCGGTGATCCACGTGCTCGACGCGAGCCGTGCGGTGGGCGTGGCGTCCAAGCTATTGTCCGACACCCAACGCGATAGCTATGTCGCCGAGGTCGAGGATGAATACATCGCCGTGCGCGATGCGCGTGCGGGCAAGTCGCAGAGCGAATTGCTCAGCCTCGCCGATGCCCGCGCCAACGCTTTCACCATCGATCTGGCCGAAAAGCCCGCCGCGCCCGCACAGCCGGGTGTGCATGTGTTCGATGACTGGTCATTGGCACACCTGCGCGACTTCATCGACTGGACGCCGTTCTTCCGCGCATGGGAACTGCACGGCAATTACCCCGCGATCCTGACCGACGAGGTGGTGGGCGAAACCGCGACGCAATTGTTCGCCGATGCCAATGCGATGCTCGACCAGATCATTGCTGAAAAATGGCTGACCGCGCGCGGCGTTGCGGGCCTGTGGCCGTGCGGGCGCGATGGTGACGATATTGTGCTGGATAACGGCACGCGCCTCCCCATGCTGCGCCAGCAGGTCAAGAAATCGCGTGACCGGGCGAATATGTGCCTCGCCGATTTCATCGACCCCAATGGCGACTGGATCGGCGGGTTCGCGGTTGGCATCCACGGGATCGACAGCCATTCGGCGCGGTTCCAGGCTGACAAGGACGATTATTCGGACATTCTGCTCAAAGCGCTGGCCGACCGTTTCGCTGAAGCCTTTGCAGAAGCCCTGCACCAGCATGTCCGCACCACCTTGTGGGGCTATGCCGCGGGCGAACAGCTCACCTGCGAGGCGCTGATCAAGGAGCAATATCGCGGTATCCGTCCGGCGCCGGGCTAT
The DNA here is from genome assembly GCA_003724185.1 of Porphyrobacter sp. IPPAS B-1204. Classification (GTDB taxonomy): domain Bacteria; phylum Pseudomonadota; class Alphaproteobacteria; order Sphingomonadales; family Sphingomonadaceae; genus Erythrobacter. The sequence goes on along the minus strand of RHGM01000003.1, from coordinate 814,030 downwards.
CCGGCCTGCCCCGATCACTCGCTGAAGCCGATCCTGTTCGACCTGCTCGACGCGCCGACCAACACCGGCCTGACCCTCACCGAAAGCTTCGCGATGTGGCCGACAGCGGCGGTGAGCGGCTTCTATTTCGGGCACCCGGACTCGCAGTATTTCGGCGTTGCCCGCGTCGGGCCGGATCAGGTCGCGGAATATGCCGCACGGCGCGAAGTGGATCTGGCGACGGCGGAGCGCTGGCTGCGGCCGAATCTCGATTGACCTTCGGGCTGGGGTGGCGATGATGCGCGGCATGATTAGCCGTCTCGTCGCCGCTCTGACTGTCCTCGCCGCGCCCGCCGCTGCCGAGGTTTACGTCCCGCCCCCGCCTGCAACGGTGGTGGTCGGTTTCGACCGCGAGACCATCACCCCGCTGATCGTCGAGGGGCAGGCGAACCTTGAAACCGAGCGCCCGGTCGAAGCCAATGATCCGGTGCGGATTGCCAGCATTTCCAAGCTGGTGATGTCGCTTACGGCGCTGCGGCTGGTGGACGAGGGCAAGGTCAATCTTGGCAGGGATGTGTCGGACTATCTCGGTTGGCAGGTGCGTTCGCCCTATCATCCCGATGCGCCGGTAACGCTGGAGCACCTGCTGATGCACCGCGCGGGGCTATCGGACGCTGGGGGTTACGTCATCCCGCTGGGCGAGAGCTTGCAGGCCAAGTTCGCCGATCCGGCCTCATGGCGCGATGTCGGCAAGCCGGGCGAGGCGGCGTTCGAATATGCCAACCTCGGCTCGCCCTTGGTGGCGACCGTGCTGGAGGCGGCAAGCGGCGAGCGTTACGACCGGCTGGTGGAGCGGCTGGTGTTCACGCCGCTGGGCGTGAAGGCGTGCCTCAACTGGATCGGCTGCGGCCCCGACGTGCAAGCCCGTGCGGTCACGCTCTACCGCCACACCGGAGAAGTGGCCGCCGACGCGCCAGAGCGCCTGCCGCCCGCCTGCACCATTCCTGTGGCCGAGGGGCAGGCGTGCGACCTCGAAGCTTACGTCCCGGGCACCAATGCCTCGATCTTTAGCCCACAGGGAGGCGTCAGGATCGGGATGATGGACTTGGCAAAGATCGGGCAGGCGCAGATGCAGGCCGGGCGGACGGGCTTCCTCAAGTGGGAGAGCCTCGCCCCGCTCATGTTTAGCGTGTTCGTCGGCAAGACCGGCAAGGCCGAGCTGTTCTGCCGTTACGGGCTGGGTGTCCAAATGATCGATATGGGAGATCCGTCCTGCGACGACACACTGTTCGGCACAGGCGGCCCGTGGCTGGGCCATTCGGGCGAGGCCTATGGGCTGCTGTCCGGGCTGTGGTTCAACAATGCGAGCCAGCGCGGCTTCGCCTACTTTACCACCCAGAACCCGCCTCCTGATGGCGGCGAGGATACAGGCAACTTCACGCCCCGCGAAAAGGCGCTGATGGCGCGGGCGCTGGGGATGGTTGCGACGAAGCCCTAAGCCTCCGCCTTCACCCGGTCCCCCAGCTTCTTCAACAAGGGCGTCGCCAGCGGCGTCGTCAGCATCGTGCTGCCCACCGCCATCAGCAGCAGCGCGGTGAAGGTTGTCGGCGTGATCACCTGCTTATCCAGCAGGATGTTGGCAAAGATGATCATGATCAGTGCCTTGGTCTGGAGCAGCCAGCCGATCAGGCTCGCCTCGGTGCGGCTCCAGCCGAGCATCCGTCCGGCAATGTGGACGCCGATGAGCTTGCCGCCGACCGCAGCCACCAGCAGCAGCGCCGCCACGCCAAACACAGCAAGCCCACCGCCCTCCCATTGCGTCCGAAGGCCCGTGGAGAGGAAGAACACCGGCATCACCGTCAGCAGCACGACATTGCGGAACCGGTCCATCGCCTCGTGCCCGAACCACTTGGCATCGAGCACCACGCCCGCCAGAAACGCGCCGACCATGTAGTGCAGGCCCGACCAGTCGCCCGCCAGCCCGCACAGCGCCAGCCAGATCAGCCCCACTGGCCAGCGGTCATTCTCGGTCAGCCGCGCCATCAGCCAGAGCACCGCGAGCGCGGCAATCGCAAAGCCGACAAGAAACACCGCCTGCCGCCCGATCCGCTCCCAATCGAGCAGGATGATCGCCAGCACGCCCCAGATCGCGATGTCATCAAGGCTGGCGTAGCGCAGGATGCGCTGGCCGATCGCTTCGCGCAGGATGCCGAGCTTCTCCATCAGCAGCACCAGAATGGGCAGCGCCGTGACCGCGCAGGCCATGCCGATGCCCAGCAGCGCCTGCCAATATTCGCCCTGCGCGCCGCGCCAGCCGGGGAATTGCAGGATCACCGCCGCCGCCAGCGTTCCGGCGATCAGCGGCATCCCCAGCGCCAGACCCGCGGTCAGCCCCGTTTCGCCCCGGTGCTTCCATGCTTGGGACAGGTCGAGTTCGATCCCCGCGATCCACACGAACAGCATCACCGCCCACCACGCGACCCCGTTGAGCGCCACGATCACATCGGGCCGGAACACGAAGGCGTAGTAATCCGGGAACACCGCCCCCAGCACGCCCGGCCCCAGCAGAATGCCGCCGACGATCTGCACAACCACCAGCGGCGCCCAGTAATCGGTGCGCCCCACGCGCCACACCAGCCACGGCGCGGCGAAGATGATCGTAAGCGCGATCAGATAGATTTCTGTGAGGTTCATGCCCGCCGCCGTGTCTATTCCGCCGCGCTGGCGCAATCAAATGCGTTTTTCCCCCGCCCTTGCGCGTTTCGCCCGATTGACGCGGTGCAGCAAATCAAGCAGGGCGAAGGCGTCTTCCGGCGCAGGAGCGATTCTGTGGCGGGTAGGCGAGCGGGAGAGCCCGATGCCCCTTTCACCGGGGGCAAAGGCGCCGAAGGAGCAACCGCCCCGGAAACTCTCAGGCCACCGGACCGCTCGGCTGCATGACACTCTGGAAAGCGTCCCGGATCCGTCCGGGGCCACCGAAGGGGAGGTGCTGCGCCGCGTTGGCATTGCACCGAAGCTCTCAGGTCCACCCGACAGAGGGGGCAGTATCGTGGCGGTGCCTTCGCGCATCGTCGGACTGCCGTTTCTGTTTGCCGGGTGCCCCTGATGACCGACCACGACACCGCCGAAGAACACCTCGAAGACATCCCGCTGGATGCCCTGCCGCTCGATAGCTGGCACCGCGCGAAGGGTGCGCGGATGGTGCCCTTTGCGGGTTACGAGATGCCGATCCAGTACGAAGGGATCGTTGCCGAACACAACTGGACGCGGGAAAGCGCCGGGCTGTTCGATGTCAGCCACATGGGCCAATTGCTGCTGTCCGGCCCCGGTCTGGATGCGGCGGTGGAAGCCGTTTTGCCGATCGACCTTTCGACCCTGAAGCTGGGCCAGCAACGCTATTCGCTGCTGCTGGACGAGGATGGCGGGGTGCTTGACGATCTGATGGTCTCGCGTTGGCCCGATGCGCTCTATCTGGTGGTCAACGGCGCGACCAAGTGGGACGATATGGGCACGCTGCGTGAGGCGCTGCCCGATGACATTACCCTCAATTACCTCGATGATCGCGCACTGTTGGCCTTGCAGGGGCCGAAGGCGGCGGATGCGCTGGCCCGCCATGCGACCGGCGAATATCCGCTGTCGGCGCTGACTTTCATGAAGTTCGGCCAGTTCAAGCTGGCAGGTCATGACGTCACCATCGCGCGGGCGGGCTATACCGGGGAGGACGGCTTCGAAATCTCGCTCCCCGCAGACGCCGCCGCCGAGATCGCGGACCTGCTGTGCGCCGAACCGGAAGTGAAGCCCATCGGCCTTGGGGCGCGCGATTCGCTGCGGCTGGAGGCGGGGCTGCCGCTTTACGGCCACGACATGTCGCCCGAAACCTCGCCCATCGAAGCGGGCCTGATCTTCGGCATCAACAAGCGCCGCCGCACGGAAGGTGGCTTCCAGGGGGCTGATCGCATCATCCGCGAGATCGCCGAAGGCACGGCTCGCAAGTGGGTTGGCCTGAACATCGCAGGCCGCCTGCCCGCCCGCGAAGGCGCTGAGGTGTTCGCCGGTGCTGACCACATCGGCACCGTCACCAGCGGCGGCTTTTCGCCCACCTTGGGCGCGCCCATCGCCATGGCCTATGTCGCCGCCCAACACGCCGCCATCGGCACTGCGCTTGAGGTGGAGGTGCGGGGCAAGCGTCTCGCCGCCACCGTCGCGCCAACGCCTTTCGTACCCCACCGCTATTTCAGAGGGAGCTGACCCATGCGTTACTACACTGACGAACACGAATGGATCGATGTCGAAGGCGACATCGCCACTGTCGGCATCACCGAATATGCGCAGGGCCAGCTTGGCGATATCGTCTTCGTCGAACTGCCCGAAGTCGGCGCTCTGATCGAGCAGGGCAAGGACGCCGCCGTGGTGGAAAGCGTCAAGGCCGCATCGGACGTTTACGCCCCGATCACCGGCGAGATCACTGAAGTGAACCCCGCGCTGGAAGAAGACCCCGCGCTGGTCAACACCTCACCCGAAGACGGCGGCTGGTTCTTCAAGATGACCATCGCTGACGAAGGCGAGCTCGACTCGCTGATGGACGAAGACGGTTACAAGGCTTTCGTCGAGGGCCTGTGACCAACGCGGCGTCCACCCCTGCGCGCCTGATGGTGGCCACCCCGCTCTATGGCGGGGCGGAGGCTGACTATCTGCGCGCCGTGGTGGGCCTGACGGGCGCTGCCGAGCGGGCGGGGGTGCCTTGCGCTTTCGCCTGGCTCAGCAACAATGCCGCGATTGACCGGGCGCGCAATGTGCTCGCCGCCGCCTTCCTGCAATCGGATGCCACGCACCTGCTGTTCGTGGACGGCGATATCGGCTTTGCGCCTGACGATGTTCTCGGCCTCGTCCAGCGGATGCAGGCTGATGACAGCTTGGCCGTGGTCGGCGCCCCGTGCCCCAAGCGGGCGGTGAACTGGAACCTCGTCGCGTCCGCCGCCGCAAAGGGGCTGGCGGGCGGCAATCCTGCGGGGCTGGAGCGGTTTTCGGGCGTGTTCACGCTCGATCTGGTCGATCCGAAGGGAGAATTCCGGCTGGATCAGCCGATCGAGCTCAAGCGCGTCGGCACCGGCCTCATGCTGATCCGCCGCGATGTGATCGAGGCGCTTGTCCAGCGCCACCCCGAACTGCGCTACAACGCCGATGCGCTCGACCGCGAAAGCGGCCTTGTGGGTGATTATCTGACCGCGCTGTTCCAGCCGCTGATCGACCCTGACACCGGGCATCTCTTGTCCGATGATTACGCCTTCTGCCGCCGCGTGCGCGATGCGGGTTACCGCATCTGGCTCGCCCCGTGGATGCGCACCACCCACACTGGCCCCGCGCGCTTTGCCGGGGCTCTGTCCGATCTTGCGGCGCTCAGCGCCGTTCCCGCCTGACCTTTCCACCCCCAGCCACGGATACCCTCTCCCATGCGCTACCTTCCCCTTACCGACACAGACCGGCAGGCGATGCTGGCAAAAATCGGCGCAGCCACGGTTGACGATCTGTTCGTCGACGTGCCCGAAGTCGCGCGGCTTGATGGCCCGATCCATGATCTGCCGATGCATGCATCCGAGATGTCGGTGGAACGCCACATGAAAGCGCTGGCGGCGAAGAATCTGGTCGCGGGCGATGTGCCGTTCTTCCTCGGCGCGGGCGCTTACCGGCACCATGTTCCGGCGAGCGTCGACACCATCATCCAGCGCGGCGAGTTCCTGACCGCCTACACCCCCTATCAGCCGGAAATCGCGCAGGGCACGTTGCAGGTATTGTTCGAATTCCAGACTCAGGTTGCGCGGCTTTACGGGTGCGCGGTGGCCAATGCCTCGCTGTATGACGGATCGACCGCGTGCTGGGAGGCGGTGGCGATGGCGACCCGCGTGACCAAGCGCAGCCGCGCCGTGCTGTCGGGCGCGCTGCACCCGCACTATGCGCAAGTGGTCAAGACCATGGCGCACTTCACCGGTGACACCATCGCCGATGCGCAGCCCGCGATCACGGCGGAACCCGATCTGGAAGGCCTGATGGCCCGGATCGACGAGGATACCGCCTGCGTGGTGGTGCAATATCCCGACATCCTCGGCCGGATCAGCGATCTGACGCCGGTGGCCGAAGCCGCCCATGCCAAGGGCGCGCTGCTGGTGGTGGTGAACACCGAACCCGTAGCGCTGGGCGCGATCCGTTCGCCCGGCGAGATGGGCGCCGATATCGTGGTGGGCGAGGGGCAATCGCTCGGCGTGGGCCTCAACTTCGGCGGCCCGTATCTCGGCCTGTTCGCGGTGCGCGATCCCAAGCACGTGCGCCAGATGCCGGGCCGGCTGTGCGGCGAGACGACGGATGCGGAAGGCAAGCGCGGCTTCGTGCTGACGCTGTCCACCCGCGAACAGCATATCCGCCGCGAAAAGGCGACCAGCAACATCTGCACCAATTCCGGCCTGTGCGCGCTGGCCTTCACCGCGCACATGACCCTGCTGGGCGAAAAGGGCCTGCGCCGGCTGGCGGCAGAGAACCACCGTCTCGCCTGCCTTGCCGCCGATCGCCTCGCCAAGGTGCCGGGCGTGGAAGTGCTCAACACCGCCTTCTTCAACGAATTCACGCTGATGCTCGGCGGCAAGCCTGCGCGGGAGATTGTGCGCGACATGGCGGATCGCGGCGTGCTCGGCGGTGTGTCGCTGGGTCGGCTCTATCCCGGCGTCGAGGCGCTGGAACACGCGCTGCTGGTCGCCGTGACCGAGACCACCACCGAAGAGGATATCGAGCGCCTGGCGCAGGAGCTGGAAGCCAGCATCAAGGAGACCGTGTGATGAACGCCCCCAACCAATCCGGCTGGAAGCCCGCCATGATCGTCTCGGAAGACGGGATGCACAACGGCCCCGCCACCACCACCGGCAACCGTGCGCTGATGCTGGAAGAACCGCTGCTGTTTGAAATCGGCCGCTTGGATGTGACCGGCGTCGATCTGCCGGACATCGACACCAGCGCCCCGACCCGCCTTGGCGGGCTGGCGAGGTCCGAAGCCATCGGTCTGGTCGGCCTGACCGAGCCCGAGGCGGTGCGCCACTACACCCGCCTCAGCCGCCAGAATTACGGGATCGACCTCGGGTTCTTCCCGCTCGGCAGCTGCACGATGAAGCACAACCCGCGCCTGAACGAGAAGATGGCGCGGCTGCCGGGCTTTGCTGATATCCACCCGCTCGCGCCCCAATCGACGGTGCAGGGCGCGCTGGAGGTGGTGCATCAGCTTGGCCATTGGCTCTGCACGCTGACGGGTATGCCCGCTGTCGCCATGAGCCCCAAGGCCGGTGCGCATGGCGAGCTGTGCGGCATCCTCGCGATCCGCGCCGCGCACGAAGCCCGCGGTGACGCGCGCGAAGTGGTGCTGGTGCCGGAAAGCGCCCACGGCACCAATCCCGCCACGGCGGCCTTTGCCAATTACCGGGTCGAGGATATTCCCGCGACGCCGGAAGGCCGGGTTGATGTGGCGGCGCTGAAGGCTCGCCTCGGACCCGATGTGGCGGCGGTGATGATCACCAACCCCAACACCTGCGGGTTGTTCGAAAAGGACTTCCGCGAGATCGCCGATGCGGTGCACGCGGTGGGCGGCTACGTCTATTGCGACGGGGCGAATTTCAACGCCATCGTTGGCAAGGTGCGCCCGGGTGACCTTGGTGTGGATGCGATGCACATCAATCTGCACAAGACCTTCTCCACCCCGCATGGCGGCGGCGGGCCGGGCTCGGGGCCGGTGGTGCTGTCGGAAGCGCTCGCGCCCTATGCCCCGCTGCCCTTCGTGCGCAAGGACACGGACGGAGCCTTCTATCTTGTCGAGGAAGAAAACCGCGAGGAGCGCGGCCCGACCTTTGGCCGCATGACCGCGTTCCACGGCCAGATGGGGATGTTCACCCGCGCGCTGACCTATATGCTCAGCCACGGCGCGGACGGGCTGAAGCAGGTGGCTGAGGATGCGGTGCTCAACGCAAATTACATCCTGCGCAGCATGGAAGACATCCTCCACGCCCCCTTCGCCGCCAGCGGCCCGTGCATGCATGAGGCGCTGTTTGGCGACAAGGACTTCACCGAAGGGCTGACCACGCTCGATGTGGCCAAGGGCCTGATCGACGAGGGCTATCACCCGATGACGGTCTATTTCCCGCTGGTGGTCCACGGCGCGATGCTGGTCGAACCGACCGAGACGGAAAGCAAGGCCGCCATCGACCAGTTCATCACTGCCTTCCGCGCCGTGGTGGAACGCGCGCTGGCGGGTGACGAGGCGCTCAAGGCCGCACCCTACTACGCCCCCCGCCGCCGGCTCGATGAAACCGGCGCGGCGCGCAAGCCCAAGCTCGCTTACGAGGGGTGAGGCAGACCTTCTCGTTTACACCGAGAGGCTCTAGGATTTGGGAGGGGCGGGCGATTTGTCCGCCCCTTCTTCTTCCGGCACCACCACGATCCGGAACTGCTTGAGGTTCACGATCGCCAGGTAAAACCCGACCACGGTCAGCACGCTTGACCCCAGCACGGCAAAGCCCGCGCCCTGCGCACCCTTCCAGTCGATCGCCAGCTCCAGCATCAGCAGCGCAAGGATCGTCGGGAACAGGCGGACAAGGAAGGCGACATGCGCCTTGCCCGCCGAAATCAGCAGCGATTCCAGGCTCGCCCCCACCAGCTCCACCGCGCCCGCAATGCTGAGGATGATCATCGCCCAGTAAAAGCCTGTGAACTGCTCGCCCGCGATCAGGGCAAGGCCGGGGCGGCCGAACAGGATCGCGGTGACCACTGCTGTCACGCCTGCGATGGCGGCGATGTTGGCCATGCGCCGCGCAATCTCCACCGCGCCGTCACGCGATTGGACAAGCTCGGGCAGGATCGCCTTGGAGATCGTCTGCGCTAGCGCGATCAGCGCCACGCCCAGCTGGTTGGCGATGCGGAAACCGCCTGCAAGGTATGCGCCGCCAAAGGTGCCCACCAGCAGGATCATCACCTGCTTGCCCGCGACGGCCAGACTTCCCGACATGTTAGTGGACAGCACGAAGCGCCAAGCGTCCTTGTGCCGCGCCGGGATGGTCCGCAGACTGATAGAGGACAGCGGCACCGGCTGCACCCGCGCGGCGACGATCCACAGGGCGATGGCCGTGCCCACTTCGGACAGGGCGAAGGCGAGGATAAAACCCGTCACGTCGGGCATCAACCACCATGCCAGCACCGCGCCGGTCGCACGAATTACCGGCTGCACCGCTTCGGCCCCGGTCGCCTTGCCGTATTCGGAATGCAGCCGCAGCATCCCGGTGGGCGTGGTGCGGATCGTCAGCAGCGAAATCACGCAATAGCCAAAGGTCAGCCACATCAGTTCGGGCGGCACATCGAGCCACAGCGGCGCGGTCAGCACCAGCACCGCCGCTGCCAGTGTGCCGACCGCCACCGACACCCCGTCAAGCGCGACGGCAAATCCGGTCGCCTCGCGTGCACGCTGGAGATCGACGCCCGGTTGATCGGGATCGGCCCCCCAGCGGACGATGAACTGCCAGGTCTGGAAGCTGGAAAAGCCGGTAATCGCCTGCCCCAGCGCGATGATGAGGGCGAAATGGCCGAAGCCTTGCGTGCCCAGGGTGCGCGCGGCGATGGCGAGGTAGACAAGGCTCAGCACCGCGTTGAAACCGCGACCGCCGAGCAGCCAGCCCATATTGGCGAAAACCCGCTTCATGCGTGCATCAGCTTAGAATGCGGGCCGGGACGGGTTTGCCATAACGCGGCGACGCTTAGCCGCAAATGATGCATCACGCCAAGCGCGGATGGCGCATGGGGCGCAACTAATGCGGCGGAGTGGGCGTCAGAAGGCTAGGCGGGGCAGCGCTTGAGGCGGAGCGGCTCGGGCGCGGGTTGGCCGGACTCGCCCCTGTGCTGCACGATCAGCCGCTCGGTCGCGCCCGCGCCGGAAAGGCTGATTGTCATGGTCATATCCCACGTTTCGCCCTCGCCCTCCATCGCCAGCTCCACGACGGTCGATCCGTCAATGGCTTCGGCAAGGCGGATGAGGATCCCCTGACTTTCGTAGAAACCGATCGCCTGCGGGGTGATGTCGAGCCTGAGATCGGAGGCCGGATCGCAGGTTCCGGTCTCGGCATCCCATACGCCGAGGAATTGCGCGGGGATCGCAGAGCCAGCAGTGGGTTCGGAGGCTGGCTCCTTCAGTATGTTTCCGGCTGTGGCTGCAGGCACGGGTTCGGGTGCAGCGGCCTCCCGATCAGCCTCGCCCCCGCAGGCGGCGAGGGCGAGAGCACACGCAAGGATAAACAGCCGTATCCCCATCATCCCATCGTCGGGATAACGAAGGCGTTCGATCCATCACCGCCGCCGTCCGGCCAGCGCTGGGTGATCTTCTTGTTCTTGGTCCAGAAGCGCAGCCCCTCGGTGCCGTACTGGTCGATATCGCCGAAGCCCGAACGCTTCCACCCGCCGAAGCTGTGGTAGGCGACCGGCACCGGGATCGGCACGTTGATGCCGACCATCCCGACATTCACGCGGGCGGCGAATTCGCGCGCGGCGTGGCCGTTGCGGGTGAAGATCGCGACGCCATTGCCATACTGGTGTTCGCTCGGCAGCCGCACCGCTTCCTCGAAATCGGCGGCGCGCACGATCTGCAGCACCGGGCCGAAGATTTCCTCCTGATAGGATTTCATCTGCGGGGTGACGTGGTCGATCAGGGTCGGGCCGACGAAGAAGCCTTTTTCGTGGCCTTGCAGCGTGAACCCGCGCCCGTCGACGACGATTTCGGCGCCTTCTTCCTCAGCTGTGGTGATCCACTGTTCGATCCGCGCCTTGTGTTCGGGCGTGACGACAGGGCCGTAATCCGCGTCAGGATCGTTGGAGACTCCGATGCGCAGGGCGGCGATCGACTTGAGCAGCTTTTCCTTGAGCTTTTCGGCGGTGTCCTCGCCCACCGGCACCACCACGGGCAGCGCCATGCAGCGCTCGCCCGCCGAGCCGAAGGCCGCGCCGGTCAGATCGGTAACGACCTGATCGAGATCGGCATCGGGCAGCACGATCCCGTGGTTCTTCGCGCCGCCGAAGGCTTGCACGCGCTTGTTGTTGGCCGACCCGCGCGCGTAGATGTACTGGGCGATGTCGGATGAGCCGACGAAGCTGATCGCGGCGATATCGGGGTGATCGATGATCGCATCGACCATTTCCTTGTCGCCGTGGACGACCTGCAGCAGCCCTTCCGGCGCCCCCGCTTCAAGGAACAGTTCGGCGAGCCGCACCGGCACCGAGGGATCGCGTTCCGAAGGCTTGAGGATGAAGGCGTTGCCCGCAGCACAGGCCATGCCGAACATCCACATCGGGATCATCGCCGGGAAGTTGAACGGGGTGATGCCTGCGCCAATGCCGAGCGGCTGGCGCATCGAATAGACATCGATCCCCGGCCCCGCGCCGTGGGTATACTCGCCCTTCATCGCCTGCGGGATGCCGCAGGCATATTCGATCACTTCAAGCCCGCGCTGCACATCGCCGCGCGCGTCCGGCACGGTCTTGCCGTGTTCGCTGGAGAGCATCTCGGCGAGGCTCTGCATGTTCGCCTCGACCAGTTCCTTGAAGGCGAACATCACCCGCGCGCGGCGCTGGGGGTTGGTGGCGGCCCAGCCGGGCTGCACGCGCTTGGCGGTCTCGACTGCGCGGGCGAGCAGCGCAGCATCGCCGAGCGCAACCTCGGCCTGCACTTCGCCGGTCGAGGGGTTCCAGATGGCGTGCTTGCGCGTGGGGGCGGGGCTGTCGCCGACGATGAAGTGGTCGATCTGACGCATGGAATGGGGTCTCCTGTCTCTGCCGCCCCAATGCCCCCCGAGGGACGCGCTTGCAAGCCTTGCGGCTCCCCTCAAAAGTGCTGGCTTCATCGAATGCGGCAGGGCAGGTTGCGCGTAAGATGAGACGAGGAGGAACGGATATGGGCAAGGCTTGGCGGATAACGGCGGGGCTGGCGGCTGCGTGGGCGGCCAGCGCCGCTCTGGCTCAGGCGCCCGAGGCAGAAGGCGCCATTTTCATCCCCGAAAGCCTCGAACTGGCTGCAACCGGCTACACCTTCACCGAGGGCCCGGCGTGGGACGGGACGCGGCTGATCTTCAGCGATATTCCGGGCGACACGGTCTATATCCTGACCCCCGAAGAGGGGCCGCCGCCCGAGCTTTATGCGCCGTCTGCCAACGCCAACGGCCACACCTTCGATCGGCAAGGCCGCCTCATCAACGCCGAACACGGCAGCGGGGCGATCACCCGCTGGACGCCGGAGGGCGGTCGGCAGGTGATCATGGACACCTGGCAGGGCAAGCGCCTCAACAGTCCCAATGATGTGGTGGTGCGCAGCGACGGGCTGATCCTGTTCACCGACCCGCCCTATGGCCTTGGCGAGCGGACGAGCGAGGTGGGTTTCTCCGGCGTCTTCGCACTCGAAGAGGCGACCGGGCGGATGGTGCTGATCGACGATGCGCTTTCGCGTCCCAACGGCCTCGCGCTCTCGCCCGATGAAACAGTGCTCTATGTCGGCGACACCGCGACCCAGACCTTGTGGGCCTATGACCTTGCCGCCGATGGCACCGCCTCGGGCAAGCGGCTGGTGGTCGATGTGACCGACGAGAGCACACCGGGCCGGGTTGACGGGGTGCGGGTCGATAGCGAGGGCCGCGTCTACATCACCTGCCCGGGCGGTATCTGCGTGGTCGATCCTGCGCGCGGGCGCGTGATCGAACGCCTCGCCACCCCCAAGCGGGCGACTAACCTCGCATGGGGCGGGGCCGACCTGTCGGAGCTTTACATCACCGCGCTGACCGATGTGTACCGAGTCAGCACCCGCGCCAAGGGCATCGGATCGTCGAGCCGCTAACCCGAGGGGATCAGCGTGATCGCTGTCTGCCGCCCGTCGATATAGCGGACGGTTTCGCCGTCGAAGAAGGCGTCCTCCTCGGTGCGGAAATCGACCCGCTGCCCGCCCCATTCGGGCACGTTGGCGTAAGACGTCAGCTCGATCGACCACGCCGTGTTTGCCCGGATCGGCCCGCTGCCGCGTGGGTCGGCCTTCTGGTTGTCCCAGAAGCCGATGCTCGGCCCCGCGCCGTGGCCGTGGTGGCCGATGGGGTGGGTGTAGATCGAGGGATCGAGCCCTGCCGCAATCGCGTCGGCGCGCGCCTGGGCCAGCGCTTCGTTGCCGCTAATGCCCACCTTGAAGGCGCGGGTGAGGTAATCCTGCACCTTGTTGCTGTTCGCCAGCCCGGCCCGCAGCCCCGCAGGCGCCTCGGTCTCGCCGGGATTGAGGACATAGGCGAGGTGCTGGGTATCGGTGTTGAGGCGCAGATAGGTGATCCCGAAATCGGTCCACAGCAGATCGCCCGGCTGGATCACCTCCTCGCCTTCGATCATCCCCTTCACCCCTGCGCGCTGGATAGCGACCGAGGGGTGGAACCACGGATCAAGGCCCAGTCCCATCAGCCGGTCACGATACCACCATTGCACCTGTTCAGCGGTGGTCACGCCTGGGGTGATGACCTTCCTCGAAAACGCCTCCCCGATCACCGAATGGGCGATGCGCACGACGGTGGGGTAAAGCTCCATCTCGGCAGGCGTGCGGGTTTCGAGCCAGCGGATCGCGAGGTTCTCGCCGCTGGTCACGCGCTCGTGTAGCGCGGGCGGGAGGGCCTGCATGAACTTGTCATACTGGCTCAGCGTCATGCCATCGGCGAACTGGTAGAGATCGCTGGAGTTGATCGCGATCTTTGCCGGGTCTTTCGCCGCGATCAGATCGGCGACGGCCTGCCACTGGTCGGGCTGCTTGTCGGGATCCCAGGTCGGCTCGAACAACCCGCCAAGGCCATAGCGGCTGACGGTCAGGCGCTCCACCGGCTGCCCGTTGCCCGGATCGTGGAACACCAGAATGGTCCGCCGCCGGGCGTGCATGTTCTCGGCATCGAGCATGGTGGCGACCACCGGTTCCTCGAAATATTCCCGCGCCACCAGCAGCCACAGGTCGATGCCCTCCTCGCGCATGATCTGCGGGATGAGGGTGTCGAGCCGCTCGCGCAGGATGCGGTTTTCCAGCGCTGCCCGCTCACGCGGGACGAGGATCGCGGGCAGGGTGGGCGCGGCGACTTCGGTTTCGCTGAGGGGCAAGGGGCTGTCTGCCTCCGAACCCGCAAGGGCAGGCATTGCCGCCAGCAGCGCTGCCAGAGAAATGATGTGCCGCGCGATCATGTGTGTCCCCTTGTCCGTGTTGCGCCGACAGTGGCGCGCAGGAAGCGCGGGATCAAGCGCGCTTAATCGCTCCCGTCATCAAACCCGATCCGCTCCGCCGCGGCGCCCGACATGATGAAGCCGATGGGCCGCTCGGTCTCCTCCTGCAGATGTGCGATCAGGCTGGCGGTGCGGGCGAGCAGCGAGATGCCCTTGAGCGCCGCGAGCGGGAAGCCTGCGTCGAGCATCACGGCAGGGATCGCGCCATTGACGTTGATGGGCAGGCTGCGGCCGATGGCGTCGGGCAGCACGGCTTCGATGGTGCGCAGCATGGCGATGTGCGGGCCTTCCATCCCGTGCTCCTTCGCCAGCGCCAGCAGCCGGTGCGCGCGCGGATCGCCGCCGGAATGCTGCGGGTGGCCGAAGCCGGGAATCGCTTTCTTCTGGCTGCGCAGGTCTTTGATCGCAGCAGTCGCGGCGGCAGCAGGGTCACCGCCCTCGGCCACGACCTGCGCATAGAACTTGCCCGCGACCTCGGCGCTGCCCAGCACAACGCTGCCGCAGCCGAGCAACCCGGCGGCAACCGCACCGTGGAACGCCTCGGGCGCGGCGGCGTAGGTCATGCGGGTGGCGACCACGGATGGCACCAGACCGTGTTCGGCGATGGCGCACAGCACCGCATCGGCCAGCGCCTTCTGCGGGGCCGAGGGCATGGTGCCGGTCACCAGCAGCCAGAAATAGCTGGTGAAGTCGACATGGCCGATCACCTCGCTACACAGGTCCATGCCCCGCACCGTGATGCTCTCCGCATCCGAAGTGCAGATCGAGGTCACGGCGTTATCCTGCTTGCCGATGCGCATGGGTTATCCTTTTCGATATTCGAAGTTGATTTCGGTATGCGAAGAATATAGTGTCACATCGACCGCGAGGCAAGCGTTGGGCAATCAGATGGGATTTGTTGGATGACCGCAAGACCCCTACAGGGTGTTACCGTGCTCGAAATGGGCACCTTCATCACCGGCCCTGCCGCCGGGATGCTGCTGGCCGACATGGGCGCGGATGTCATCAAGGTCGAGCAGCCCGGCACCGGCGATCCGTTCCGCAGCTTCAAGGGCGAGCTCTACTCGCCGCATTTCCAGACCTATAACCGCAACAAGCGGTCGATCACCATTGATCCCAAGAACCCCGATGATCTGGCCGTGCTCGATCAGTTGGTCGCGACCGCCGATGTCTTCATCCAGAACTTCCGCCCCGGTGTGGCAGGCCGGCTGAATGTCGATGCGCAGCGCCTGCAAGCCATCAACCCGGCGCTGGTCTATGCCTCGATCTCCGGCTTCGGCAGCGAGGGGCCTGAGCGCGATCGCCCCGCCTTCGACACCGTTGCGCAGGCGGCGAGCGGTTTCCTGCGGCTGCTCGTCAATCCCGAGCATCCCCGTGTTGTCGGCCCCGCCATCGCCGATGCCATGACCGGCTTCTACACCGCGCTGGGTATCCTCGCCGCGCTCAACGAACTGCACACCACGGGCAGGGGCCGCGTGGTCGAAACCTCGATGTTCGAGGCGATGTGCCACTTCAACCTCGATGATTTCACCCACCTGCTTTCCGCCGATCAGGTGATGGGGCCCTATTCCCGCCCGCATGTCTCGCAAAGCTACGTGTTCCAGTGCGCCGACGGCAAGTGGCTGGCGCTGCATATGTCTTCACCGCCCAAGTTCTGGGAAAACCTCGCCACCGCGGTGGGTCAGCCTGACATGCTGAGCCTCCCCGCATTCGAAAGCCGCGAGGCGCGGATCGCGCATTACGAGGATGTCGTCGCCTTCCTCGCCCCGATCTTCGCCACGCAGACCCGCGATCACTGGACCGCTGAGCTGACCCGCCTCGAAGTGCCCAATTCCCCCGTCTACGACACCGCCGAAGTGCTGGCGACCGAGCAGGCCAGGGTGCTGGGCATCGAAGTCACCGATCCGGACGGGCCGAAGGGCACCTTCCGCACAATCCGTTTCCCCCTCAGCTTCGATGGCGAGCGGATGGACAGCGTCACGGCGCCGCCGCTATTGGGAGCGGACGACGCGGCGGTTCGCCGCTCCATCGAAGGGCCAGTGCATGGGATCCGCAGGGGCTGAAACGCCTGACAAAGAGGGTGGACACAAGAACCCCGAATACCTCTCGACGCTGGAACGCGGGCTTCGCGTTCTCAAGGCGTTTGACGAGGAACACCCGGAAATGACCCTCAGCGAGGTCGCCGCCAAGACCGCACTGCCGCCGGCGGTGGCGCGGCGCTGCCTCATCACGCTGGTGGAGCTGGGCTATGTCGGCCAGCATGAACGCAAGTTCCTGCTGCGCCCGGCGGTGCTGACCATCGGATCGGCCTTCCTTGCCTCGATGCAGATCGAACAGGTGGTGCTGCCGCCGCTGCAAGCCCTGCGCGATCAGACCGGCGACAGCGCCAGCCTTGCGGTGCTGTCGGGCACGGACATTCTTTATGTCGCCCACGTTTCCACCGACCGGCGCTTCCGCGTGGCGGCAGGGGTGGGCACGCGCTTTCCCTTCCACGCGACCTCGCTCGGCAAGGCGATGGCGGCCTATTTGCCGGATGACGAGCGCGCGGCGCTGATGACCCGCGCCCCGTTCCAGCGCTTTACCGAGCGCACCGTGACCGACCGGCCGATGCTGGGCGAGAGGTTCCACCTGATTGCGGAGCGCGGCTACGATTCAGCGCTGGATGAACTCGATTACGGCATCGTCTCGGTCGCGGTGCCGATCTTCGGGCGCGGCGGGCGGGTGATCGCCAGCATCAACTGCTCCACCTCCACCACCCGCATCTCGCAGGACGAGTTGGTGCGCACGCGCTTGCCCTTGTTGCGCAGCGCGGCGGGCGAGATCGAGGCATCGCTCAAACGTTGGCCCGCGCTGGAGGCCAGCTTGCGGCCTTGAATGCGGTCTGGCTGGGCGGGGAGTGGCCGAACATTCTGAATTTGCCAAAGCTTTTGCCAGCTCCCATTCGCCTGTGATATCGCCCTGACCGCAATGGAAGTGGTCAACCAGAAAGATCTCGTGGAGGCATTCGCGGCCCGTGGCTGGCGGATTTCCTATGACGAAACCAGCCAGCCCTCTGCCGAACTGAGGTTGGGGGACCGGGTGCTGGTGTCGCTCCTGAACAAGCGCTCTCCCAATTCGCCGTTCTACACCGCCGGATGGATCACGACCGACGCGTTGAGCATTGCCTATACCGTCATGCTTCATCCCCGAAAGCGCCGGGCGGAATCCACGCCTCTCGTCAGTTCGCCGTACATTGAGATCAATCGTCAGGTTGCCTCTGATGAGGACATTGATGGTGCCTGCGCGACATGGATGGACTGGGCGCGCGGGGTTGATCTGGACGCAGGGATTACTGCGCTGTTGGACAAGGACGCCAACCGCTCTGGTGCCATGCCCGCACGGCATCTTGCGGCGCTGGCGGTGACGGGCAATGTCGAAGTGCTCGAAACCTACAGGCAGGCCTTTGCGCAAGGCGACCGTCTGGGGTTCGTGCCCTACATCATGGCTGACCATGTTATCGCTGCGCTAGGCTTTGCAGAGCGCCGCCGGGCCGAGCCCGACTGGCTGCCGCGTTCGCCCAGATTGCGGGTCTAGACCGCGTTTCGACCATCGCGGGACGCCCCGCGAGGGGTGCCCTGAAGCGACCTAAGCCACCCCTAAGCCAGCCTGGCGCGGTCTAGGCCCAGCCTGCAACTCGGCTGGAATCCGCCTTGCGTGGCCTTCGCGCCACACATTGCCATTTTCGCATATCGAAGTTGACTTCGCATTGCGAATTTTCTAACCCGCTATCGGGAGGGATCGCCAATAAGAGCGACGCGCCTTTGCGCGCCCACAGGGGAGAGAGTTATGAAGTTTTCGGGCATGAACCGCGCGATCAACACGCTGGTCAGCACCACCGCTCTGACGGCAATCACGCTGGCCGCCGCGCCGCTCGCCGCGCAGGAGACTCAGGCTGAAGAAGCGGTTGACGATCAGGGCATCGTCGTCACCGGCCTGCGCCGCTCTGAAACGCTTCAGGATACCCCAGCCGCCGTCACCGCGTTTGATTCTCAGACGATCAGCAATGCCGGGATCGAGCGTCCGGCGGACTTCATCGCGCTCACCCCCAACGTCAATCTGGTGGAAACGCAGAACGCGGGCAACGCCTTCGTCATCATTCGCGGCATCACCCAGAACCGCAACTCCGAACCCTCGGTCGCAGTGATTGTAGATGGGGTGCAGCAAGTAAACCCCGCGCAATTCAACCAGGAACTGTTCGATATCGAACAGATCGAAGTGCTCAAGGGCCCGCAGGGTGGCCTTTACGGTCGCAACGCCATCGGCGGGGCGATCATCATCACCACCAAGGCGCCGACCGACGAATTCGCGGGCAACGTCACGGCGGGCGTGGACAATGGCTTTGGCTATTACTTGCGCGGCGGCATCAGCGGGCCGCTGGCGGAGAATGTGAAGTTCCGCGTGGCGGGCTCCTATTACAACACCGATGGCTTCATCGATAACACCTTCCTCAATGAAAAGGCCGATCCGGTCGAGGATTTCAGCCTGCGCGCCAATCTGCTGGTGGAGGCGACCGACAAGCTGACCTTCGATCTGCGCGGGTCGATGAACCAGCTGCGCACGCAGGGGCTGTATTACAACATCGTCGGTGACGTGAACACGGTCGCCCCGGTGCGGGTGAACAACCCCGGCCAGAATGATCGCGATATCTACAACCTCGCGCTCAAGATCGAGCACGCGGGCGACAACGCGGTGTTCACCTCGGTCTCGTCCTATGACACGGTCAAGGAAGTGCTGACCGGTGACGCGTTCGACTTCCTGCCGATCCCCGACAGCTTCTTCTTCAACCTGTTCGAAGCGATCTTCGGCGCTGGCAACGGGTTTGACCTCAACCAGGCGCAGTACCTGAACGTCAAGGCGTTCAGCCAGGAAGTGCGCCTCGCCTCGCCCGAGGATGATCGCAAGTTCAACTGGATGGTGGGCGGCTACCTGATCGACACCACGCGGTTCATTTCGACCGGCAACATGGTGGACACCGGCAACGGGGTGTTCCCGGTGTTCCGCAGCCCTTCGACCAACCCCCTCAACCCGCAGTTCAGCTTCCTGTCGGACGGGCAGGAAAACTTCGCATGGGCGCTGTTCGCCAATGCGGGTTACGAATTCTCCGACCAGTTCCGCGTCGATGCGAGCTTGCGTTACGACCGTGACAAGCGCGAACAGACCACGCTGACCCCGCAGGGCTTCCTGCCCAACGTGCCCGGCGTCCCGCAGGCGCAGAGCGGTGAAGTCCGCACGGCGGTTTTCGACGATTGGCAGCCCAAGCTGACCCTGACCTACGAACCCAACCCCGATCTCACCATCTACGGCGGATACAGCCGCGGCTTCCGTTCGGGCGGGTTCAACCAGACCGGCGTGGGCGCGGAAGCCACCGCGGCGGCCATTGTCGGCGTGGGCGACATCTTCAACGCCGAAACCGCCGACACATTTGAAGTCGGCGCCAAGGCGCAGCTTGGCCCTGTCCGGCTGGCGGGCGCGGCCTATACCACGCTGTCGAAGAACTCGTATTTCTTCGTCTTCCTCGCCCAGTCGTCCACCCAGAACCTCGGCAACATCCCCGAAACCCGCCTGACCGGCTTCGAGCTGGAGGCGACCGCCGAAGTCCTGCCCGATTTCGACATCAACGCTGCGATCGGCGTGACCGACAGCGAGATCAAGGACTTCCCTGACGCATCGGTGATCGGCAACAAGGCGCCGCAGGTGTCGAACTACACCTTCAACCTTGGCGCACAATATGCCGGCGCGATCAGCGACAGTGTCGACGGTCTCGTGCGGATCGATTACCGCCGCACCGGCAAGACCTGGTGGGAGCCGTTCAACACCACTGTCCGCCAGCCGGTCGACATCGTCGATGCGCGCGCGGGCGTGACGCTGGCCAATGGCGTGTCCTTCACCGCCTTTGCCGCCAACCTGTTCGATGAGACGTACAACGCCGAATTCTCGCCCGGAGGGTTCGTCTTCCGCGCCCGGCCGCGCCGCTTCGGCTTTGAAGTCGGCTACAAATTCTAAGGGGTGACGCGATGACCAAGGTGCTGGTGCTCTACTATTCGAGCTATGGGCATATCGAGGCGATGGCTGCTGCCGTGGCCGAGGGCGCGGCCAGCGTTCCCGGCACCACGGTCAGCATCAAGCGCGTCCCCGAACTGGTGCCGGAGGCGGTGGCGGCGGCTTCAGGAATGAAGACCGACCAAGGCGCGTCCGTTGCGACCCCGGACGAGTTGGCGGAATATGACGCCATCATCTTCGGCACACCCACCCGCTTTGGCAACATGGCGGCGCAGATGCGCAACTTCCTCGACCAGACCGGCGGGCTGTGGTTCGCCAAGGCGCTGGTCGGCAAGGTTGGTTCTGTGTTCGTTTCCACCGCCAGCCAGCACGGCGGGCAGGAGACGACCATCACCTCGTTCCACACCACGCTGCTGCACCACGGCATGGTGATCGTCGGCCTGCCCTATACCTTCGCGGGCAATTCCGAGATGGGCGAAATCAGCGGCGGCACCCCCTATGGCGCGAGCACGCTTGCGGGTAATGACGGCAGCCGGATGCCGAGCGACAACGAGCTTGCGGGCGCGCGTTTTCAGGGCGCGCATGTGGCTGCAATCGCTGCCAAGCTGGCCGCCTGACACTTTGACGCACTGACGAAAGGGAGCACGATGACGCAGAAAATCCTCGCCAACCGCCTGCACCACACCGCCTATGTGACCAAGGATCTGGAGGCGACCCGCGCCTTCTACGAGGATATTCTCGGCTTCCCCTTGATGGCAACCTATTGCGAGAAGGACGAGTTGTTCGGCAAGGAACGCGTCTATTGCCATGTGTTCTTCGAACTCGCCGATGGCAGCGCGCTCGCCTTCTTCCAGTTCGCCGATCCGGACGATCAGGCCGAATTCGGCCCTGAAATGCCGTCGAGCCCCTTCATCCACATCGCGCTGCAGGTCGATGCCGATGCACAGGACGAACTGGCCAAGCGCATCGCGGCTGCCGGGATCACCGAGCCGCAGACCTATGTGCTGGAGCACGGCTATTGCCGTTCGCTCTATGTCACCGATCCCAACGGCATGATCATCGAATTCACCCATGACGATCCGCGCGCAGCCCCGCTGGATGCGGATCGCCGCGCTTCGGCGCATGGCGAGTTGAAGCGTTGGCTGGCGGGTCAGCACCACAACAACAACCCGTTCCGCGCCGAAGAAGCGGCCTGAGAACAAGGCTTGATACAGGGGCTGCGGGGGCAGTGCGATGATGATTGCCCCCGTGGCAGACCCGATGTGCATCTCGCAGGGTGAGGTCGCAGTCGATGGCGGCGCATTGCCCCTGTGCATGGTCGGAGACGGACCACCGGTGATCCTGCTGCATGGCTGGACACTGGATCACCGCATGTGGGCGCCGCAGGTGGACGGGCTGGCGGGGGAGTTCTTCCTCGTCGTTCCTGACCGGCGCGGCGCTGGACGGGCCACTGCTCCCGCTGATCTGGCGCGTGAGGCGGAGGACGTGATCGCGATTGCCGATTCCCTCGGGTTTGACCGGTTTGCGCTGGTCGGCCTGTCGCAAGGCGCGGCGGTTGCGCTGGATGCGGCCCGCAGGTTCGGCTCGCGCCTGACCGGCGTGGTGGTGTCGGGCGCACCGTTGCCGGCGCTGGTGGCGCGGGACGAGGCGATTGATCTGGACCATTTCAGCACGCTGGCCGCCAGCGGCGATCTGGAACGGCTGCGGGCCGAATGGTCGCGGCACCCGCTGATGGCAACGCAGACGCCTGACGCCCGCGCGCTGATGCTCGAAATTCTGGCTGATTATGACGGGCGTGACCTGCTGGCTCGCTCCGATCTGCCGGCGTTCCCGCATGAGGATATGGCGAAGCTGGCGGTGCCGGTGCTGGCCATGACCGGCGCGCATGACACGCTGTGGCGGCGCGCTTGTGCCGAGGCTCTGGCCAAGGTCGCCCCGCGCGCGATGCACGCAGCTGTGCCGGACGCGGGCCACCTTGCCAATGCCGACAACCCGGCGCGCTTCAATGCGCTGGTCGCCAGCTTTCTCACATCCTGCGCCGATCCCACAAAAAGGGCCTGACTGCCATGACCGCCAACCGCTTCCTCACCACCCATGTCGGCAGCCTGCCGCGCCCCGAAGCCCTGCTCGATCTGGTGTTCAAGCGCGAGGGCGCGGAGCCGGTGTCCGAGGCCGATTTCGATGCGGCGGTGGAGGAAGCCACCGCCTATGTCATCAAGCGCCAGATCGAGGCGGGCGTCAGCATCGTCAATGATGGCGAACAGTCCAAGCCCAGCTACGCGACCTATATCAAGCACCGGTTGTCGGGCTTTGGCGGGGAGGCGGGGCAGTATGAATTCGCCGATCTCGAAGCCTTCCCCGGCGCCAAGGCACAGGTGTTCGGCAACAAGGGCCGCGCCAAGCGGTCCGCCCCCGCCTGCACTGCGCCTATCGAAGTGATCGACATGGAAGCGCCCCGGATCGACGCGGAACGGCTCGTCCGCCTCGCCAATGGCCACGCCACCTTCATGTCGGCGGCGTCTCCGGGCGTGACCGCGTTGTTCTTCCCCAACCAGTACTACGCGAGCGACGAGGAGTACGTCTTCGCGCTATCCGAAGGGCTGCGCCACGAATACGAGACCATCGCGGCGGCCGGGATCACCTTGCAGGTCGATTGCCCCGATTTGGCGATGGGCCGCCATGTGCAGTTCACGCATCTCTCCCTTGAAGATTTCCGCAAGCGCATCGGCATGAACATCGCCGCCTTGAACCACGCTGTGCAGAACATTCCGGCCGAGCAGCTCAGGATGCACCTGTGCTGGGGCAATTACCCCGGCCCGCACCATTGCGACGTGGCGCTGGGCGAGATCGCCGACATCGTCTGGACGGCCAAGCCGCAGACCGTGCTGATCGAAGGCGCCAACCCGCGCCACGCGCATGAATTCGCTTTCTTCGAAGAGCACGCACTGCCCGATGGCAAGGTGCTGTGCCCCGGCATGGTCGAACCGCAATCGCCTTACATCGAACACCCCGATCTGATCGCCCAGCGCATCGGCCGCTATGCCGATCTGCTGGGGGCAGAGCGGGTGATGGCGGGCGTCGATTGCGGTTTTTCCGTGCACGCGGGCAGCAATGCGCTCGACCCCGAGATTGTCTGGGCCAAGCTCGCCGCGCTGGCGCAGGGCGCGGAGATCGCCAGCAAGCGGTACTTCTGAACAGGCCGCGCTTGCCCGCAATGGCAGGGCGGCGCTAACACGGCGGGCGATGACTGAGCCGAAACCCTCGCCGATCCTGACCGCCCTTGTGGTTGAAAACGGCGTCGTTAGCGAGCTGGGCGGGGCCGATGCGGCGGCCTATCGCGGCCCGGGTTTCGTCTGGCTGCATGTCGAAGGCGCGGTCGGGGCGACGCGGGACGATCTGCCGGGCTACGTCCCGCCGATGGCCGCCAATGCGCTGCTGGCGAGCGAAACCCGCCCCCGCTGCGACGATGTCGACGAGGCCGCGCTGATCAACCTGCGCGGCACTGCCTTTGACACAATGCAGGATAGCGACGGGCTGGTGTCGATCCGGGTCTGGGTGGAAGGCGTGCGGGTGACATCGGTCAGCCGCCACCGCCTCGCCGCGCTGGGCAAGGTCGAGGCGCTGATGCGCGCCGGGCGGCTGACCGACGGGGGCGATTTCGTCGCCGCGCTGGCCCATGCGATCAGCATCGATCTCGATCCCAAGGTCGCCGATCTGGGCGATACGCTCGATGATTGCGAGGCGATGCTGGACGATGGCGATATCTATGTGTTGCGCCGCCAGATCGCCGCGATCCGATCGCAAGCCATCGTGCTGCGGCGGTTCGTGGCGCCCGATCGCGATGCGCTGGCCGCAATGGCGCAGCTGGAATTCGAATGGATTGGCAAGGATGACCGGTTGCACCTGCGCGAGGCGGCGGACCGTTTCGCCCGCATGGCCGAGGAACTGGAAGCCGTGCGCGAACGCGCCGCGCTGCTGCACGAACAGCTTACCGATCTGCGCGCCGAGAAGATCGACCAGCGGTCGCTCGCCATCGCGGTGACGGCCTTCATCTTCCTGCCACTGACGTTCGTGACCGGGCTGCTGGGCATGAATGTCGAAGGGATACCCTATGCCGATGAGGGCTGGGCCTTCTGGGGGGTGGTGGCGTTTTGCGGGGTGATCGGGGCGCTGGTGATGGGGTGGTTTGCTTGGCGGCACTGGCTGGACGACTAGACCGCGCTTCCCCTGACCGTTTCGGCGAGACGGGCGTAATCGACCTTGGAGCGGTGGCGGCGGTCAAGCGGGATGGCCTTGACCGGGACGACCTGCATCACGCCAAGCGCGGCGGCGGCGCTGCTCCAGGCGGCAAGGTGGGCGGTGTCACCCTCGATAGCGAGGCAGGCGCGGCCCTCCCGCGGGCATAGCGCCGCGCGCCTGACCCCCGGCCAGCTTCGCGCCGCCGTCTCGATGGCGAAAGGCCACAGGCCTTCGATCCGCCCCTGCGTGCGGCCCAGCAGCCACAGCCGCCCCTCAGCGTCAAAGCGCCCGCCATCGCCCGTGCGGTGCCAGATGGTGCCTGCCTCATCGCGGGTCTTGGTCGCGGCGTTGTCGGCGGGATCGACATAGGTTTCGACCACGTGATCGCCCGCCACCCAGATCTCGTCATCGACAATCCGCACCCGCACCGCCGCCACCGGAGGCCCGGCCAGCAGGCCTTCGCCCGCGTTGATCCGGTTGCGGTCCTTGGGTGAAAGGTCGCTGACCTCCAGCTCGGCAATCGGTTCGGCCTCGGTCGAACCATAGACCGCCATGACGCGCAGCGCCGGGTTGTGCGCGGTCAGCCGCTCCACGACATCGGGAAACACCGGCCCCCCGCCGGTGAAGACCGTGGTGACGCTGGCGGGCTGCGGCGCGTCGGCCAGAGCCTCGGCCAGCACCGGGGGGAGCAGCAGGCGGGTCACACCGTGGCGGGCGATATGGGCGCGGATCGCTTGGCCGTCGGCACGGTCGGGGCGGCGCAGCGGCCAGTTGGGGAGCACGGATGTCACCCCGCTCCCCAAGTTGGCCAGCACGAAGACAGGGAAGGCGACCAGATCGACCTCGGGCCGGTCACTCGCCAGCAGCGGCGCGACCGCCCGGTTCTGCGCGGCGAGGAAACCGTGGCTGCGCAGGATCGCCTTGGCCCGCCCGGTCGACCCGCTGGTGAAACTCATCAGGGCAGGGTGGTCGTCCGGCCATTCAGGCGAAGGCTCCGTCCCGCGCAGCATTCCGTCTGCCAGCGAAAGGCGTTTGACGGTCAGCAGGCGCGGCACCAGCAGCGGCAATGCCCTGAGGGGGCCCGCGCCGATCCACGCCTTGACCTCGGCTGCCGCGAGCGCGGTCCTGACCCCCTTCAGCCCCATCGCCGGTTCCGGCAGCACCGCCACCGCCCCCAGCCGCCACAATGCGGCCAGCGCGGCGTAGAGATCGGGCGTCACCCCCATCGCAATCAGCACCCGGTCCCCCGGCCCGATCCCGCGTCTGGCCCATGCATCGGCGAGGAACCCGGCGCGGAAATGGAGGTCGGCAAAGCTGACCTTGCGCCCCAAGCGGTCAATGATCGCGGGCTGATCCCAGCGAGAGAAAGCCTGCGCATCAAAGGCGGAAAGGATGCTCAAGCGGCGCGGTGCCCGAACAGGGTGTAGCGGCGAAACACCTCGGCGCCGTGTTGCCCGCTGCGCACCAGCGAGACATTGTCGGCGTGCATCAGCGCGTGGATCACATGGGTGCAGCCCAGCCCCTTGGCCGCCTCATGGAAATGGTGGGCGAGCAGGTGGCCAACGCCCCGCCGTGTCCCGGCATAGGTCTTCAGCACCGCACGGACCGGCACCGCCGGATCGCGGTAGCCGAGCAGAAAGCCGATAATCGCGCCGATCTCGTCCCGCGCCAGAAACACCAGCCGCGGATCGAGCAGAGGCAGCAGCGGCAGGTAGAGGCCGAGGAAGTCGCCCTCGCTGATCGGCTTGAAGAACTGCTTGTCCGCGAAAGACCCGCCCGCCAGCGCGAACACCTGTTCCAGCAAGGGCTGCGCGTTTTGCCCATCCCACGCCGCGACCGTGATGCCCTCCACCGGCGCGGGCTGCGCCTGCGAGGTGTCCAGCGCCATCCGGGTCGAGGCGTAATGCGCGACCGGCACAAACCCCGCCAGCGTCAGCGCCTCGGCCACGTGGGGATGGGCGGCAGGCTCCATCAGGAAGGGCGGGCTGTCGTCGCTTTGCGTCACCGTGCGATAGGCGTGCCAGGTGTCGCCATCCATCGGCGCGAGGACGGGGCGAGAGCCTGCACGCGCCACAGCCTCACGCAAAAGCGCCGCGCCTGCTGCCGGATTGTCAAAGGCCAGCGCCCCCAGAGCGACGCTCGGCGCCCCGTCCCACGTCGGGCCGTCCGCGTAAAACCGCAGGCTTGCGCCGTCGGCGCGCATTTCCTCGAAACCGCTCATTGCATCCCCACTGTCGCGAAATAGGCCGCGAACGGCACCAGATTGGCGAGCATCCCCAGACGCGGCGCACGCCAGCGATCGAACCATGCAGTGCGGGCGATCACCAGCACCGCGACCAGCGCAAGGCTCATGGCGGCCAGAGCCGGCAGATAGGGCGAGTGTAACGCATGGCCCGGCGCAAGGCCGAGGAGGCCGATGTAACCAGCCCCCGCCGCCGCCGCCAGCGCCGCCCCGGCCAGCACCCGGCCCCCTGCGGCCACCAGCAGCAGCCCCAGCGCCATCCCTGCCATGCCGAGATTGTAGAAGCTGAGCGCGCTCGGCCCGGTCACTTCGCCAGCGAAATACCAGATCAGCCCTGCGCCGCATAAGGTGGCGATGAAATCGAGGTCGCGGTGCGGGCTCGCACATGGCCGGCGCCGGGCGACCAAATGCGCGGCCATGGCCAGCATGGGCACCGCCGCGCCGTATGGCCCGCCCGCGCCCAGAAACAGGAAGATCGCAATAACGAAAGCGCGGCTGGCGTGGACCGACAGCGCCAGCCGCCGCGCAATCAGCGCGACCGCGATCACCGCCACACCGAATTGCAGCGCGATCAACGCGAGATCCATCGGCGCTGCAAAGAGGTAGCCCTTGATGAAGAATTGCAGGCCGATCGGCACGAACAGATTGTCCAGCCCCCGCCATGACACCGCCTCGACAATTGCGCCGAAGGCGGCAATCGCGAAGGCCAGCACCACCACGTTGATGCGCGGCGCATCGGTTAGCAGCAGCAACATGGACATCGCCACGATCACGCTGACCATGAAAAAGGCGACCACGCCCTCCCAGCTCTTGACCCCATCCTCGACCGTGAAACGCCTGCGGCCATAGGCGCTTCCGGTCAGCGCGGCGGCGGTGTCGGACAGGGTGATGATGGCCAGCGGCAGGGCGTAGAAGATGTATTCTCCGCCCGATTGCAGGAAGACGAACCCGATAGCGAGCGCCAGCCAGATGTCGCCCAATGACCGCCGCTCGACCGCGTGGATTGCCTTGCCCAGCCCGCTCGTGCGCACCTGCGGCAGCCGCAGCCAGCCCATCAGCGCCAGCGCGATCAGCAGCAGGGCGACCACCGGCCAGACGGTGTCGAACAATAGCGGCAGACCCATCGCGTAAAGTCCGATGGCGACATGGATGGTCTTGCGGCTGACCTCGGCGTGCCAGCCAAACCGCTCGCCCGCGTATCGCACGGCGGCGATGACGCCCATCAGCAGCGCGACCGATCCGGCCAGCAGCGCGAGGTTGAGCGCAATGCTCATGGGCCAACCTCGTCAACGTGGAAGGCCGAATAGAAGAACGCCTGATCGCGCGCCGCGAGAGGGGCAGCGATGTCGGGGCGGGGTTGGACCCGCGGGGCGTATTCCGGCGGCATGGCGCGGGGGGCCATCATGTTCCAGTACACCAGCCGCGCACCGGGGTTCGAGGCGGCAAGGATCGCGCCATAGGCTTCGCGGAAGCCTTCGGGGGACATGTATTCGAAGATGTCGGACAGGTTCCAGCCGTCGACGCCCCCGCTCGTTGCCTGCTCCAGCGGGCCGAGATGGAGGCTGACGCGGCCCACCCTGTCGGCGATGGTGGCGTGGTGTTCCGCCCGCCATGCCAGCGGCAACACGGGGCCGTGCTGGCCGGTCAACACATAGCGCAGATAGGGGTTGGCGACCGGATCATTGGCCACGAAAGCGTGCTCGATCCGGCGGGCGACATGGTCGGAGACGCTTCCTTCCACCTGATCGAAAAACGCCGGATCGCGGCCCAGCGCGCCCATTGCGCGGCGCGAGAAGAAGGCTTTCAGCAGCCAGCGCCAGCGCAGGTTGTTCCAGCGTTGCTTGAGGAAACGTGCGCGTTCCTCCTGCGTGCGCGGCTGGAACACCGCCTCGACCGTGCGGCGCGAGTGGACGAAGGGCAGCAGGCGGCGGTGGAACAGCCGGAAATAGCGTTCGAACTTGCCAACCCCGCCCGCGCCGTGGGCGATGACTTCGGCGCGCAAGGCGTGCCAGAAGGCGGCGGTGTCCGCGTCGCAGTCTGCCAGCACCCGGTCAAGCAGCGCCCCGCGCCGCGTGGACGGGGCCGCGCCCAGCAGTTCGGTCAGTTCAGCGTGGCTCAGCAGCGGAAACGCCGCCAGCCGCAGCTTCAGGCACGCCAATTGCGCGGGCGAAAGGTCAGCGGCAATCACCTCTGCCGGATCGCACAGCAGCATGGCGAGCGCGTTGTCGCCGGCCGAACAGATCGACACCAGCCGCCCGCCGGGGCGCGGGCCGATGGCGGCCACCAGCACATCGGCATCCTCCCATAGCTGGGCATAGCGGATGTGATCGAAGGCCGCTTTGCTCGCAATCTCGCTCATGCCTTGGCCACCTTGCCGCTTGCGCCGTCCACCGTCAGCACCTCGCCATCGACAATCCACCGCGTGGCATCGGACAGGCCGACAACGCAGGGAATGCCAAGCTCGCGCGCCACGATGGCGCTGTGCGACAACAGGCTGCCGCGCTCGACCACAATCGCGCCCGCACTGGAGAACAGTGCGATCCAGCCCGGATCGGTGTGACGGGCGACGAGGATTTCGCCCGCCGCAATGCTCTGGCCGCGCGGGTCGGCGATCACGCGGGCTACGGCGGTGACGGTGCCTGCGGACGCGCCGGTGCCGGAGCGGGTGCGTTCGTCACTGGCGGCTTGCGCAGGTGCGGCGAGAGTTGCGGCGGCGCAGGCGGGCCTTCGGTGATGATGCGTTCCGGCGGATCGGGCAGGGCAGCGGCGCGCTCCATCTCGCGGCGGCGGACTTCGGCAAGGCCCGCCAGATCAGCCGTGACGCCAAAGCCCTCAATCGCGCCGAGCACTTCGGGCAGGGTCAGCAGGAACACATCGCGGGGCGCGCTGATGAGGCCCATCGCGTGAAACTGCGTCCCCATCGCCAGCAGCACGCGGCGGGCGCGGCCGAAGATGCGGGTGCGTTCATACCGCAGGTTCTCGCGGTCGCGCACGCGGTCCTTGGCCCAGCGCACCAGCCAGCGGGCGACGATGCGCTTGACCGGCTTGCCGCGAAGCGCTCCGTCCAGCCGCGCCCAGGGATCGCCGCGTGTCGGCGCGGGGCCGTGGCGGCTGCGCGCAGCGGCAGCGATGGCGGCGAACAGGGGGGTGGGGTCTTCGTCGAGGGTGACGCTTTCGAGCTTCAGCTCCTCGGTGCAGCGGTCGCCGAATTCGGCGATGTAGCCCGCGATGCCCGCCGCGATGGCGCTGGTCTCCACGGCGGCGCGGTCTTGCGCATCGAGCGCGGCCAGCAGTGCGGCATCGTCCCGCGCCGTCTCCCCCATTGCGCGGATCAGCTGGGCCGGGCGGGCCGAGATGATATCGCCCTGACCGATCAGCACATCATTGAGCGCCGCCGTGCCTTCTGTCCCGGCCCAGCCTTCCAGCGCCTTCCTCGCCGCCCCGAAGGCGATCATGCAGAGGAAATCATTGACGATCGGCGCGTCCCAACGGTCCAGCAGATCGGCCTCGATCCGGCGATATTCGGCGGCGAGTTCGGTGAGCGACAGCGTCGCCACCCGTTCCGGCGCGGTAGCCTTCAGCGCCCTGTCGAGCCGCTCGCGGAACCGGGCGGACGTTTCGGGCAATTGCCGCGAGGCCCGCCACAGCCGCCACGCCGAGCGCGCAAGCCGCGCATATTCGCGCAGGCGCTGCGGCTGGCCATGTTCGATCTGCCCCAGCAACCGTTCGGGCAGGGGCGCGCTGGTCCCCATCATCCCGTCCATGAAGCCGCGGTTGAGGCTGTATCCCGGCAGCATCGCGAGCGCGCGGTGCCAGTTGCCGAGGTTGTAATAGACGCGGCCTTCAATGCGGCTGAGCATGTTCTCGAACACCACCCGCTCCGCCCGGATCCGCTCCGGCGCGACCCCCAGCAACCCGACAAACGCCATATAGACCCGCGCATAGGCATAGCTGGCGAAGGAGAAGGTCAGCGGGGCGACGATGCCGGGGTAGCTTTCGACGATGTTGGAATTGTCGAACACCATGAAGCCGGGATCAGCCAGCGGTGCGGGGCGCAGGGGGGAAGTAATCGGGCGCGATTGCAGCAGATGGAGCGCGCCATCGGCAAAGGCCCATTCAATGTCTTGCGGGGCCCCGAAGGCGGCTTCGGCGGCGAGGCACAGGTCGGCCACTTCGCGCACCTCGTCTGCGGTCAGCCCCTCGCCATCGCCGGTGGTCTCCACCACTTCGAGCGAGGGCCGCGCCAGCCACCAGCCGGAGCCATCGACCTCGCCCGCCACGAGCCGGTCGCCCAAGCCCCGCGTGGCCGATACCACCACCCGGTCACGCCGCCCCGCCACAGGATCGGCGGAGAAGGCGACGCCTGCGTGGGTCGCGGGGATCATGCGCTGGATGACAACTGCGGGCGCGGCGGCCTCGGCGACGCCCTTGGTCGCGCGGTAGGCGGCCAGCCCCTCGCCAGCGCCTGAGGCGGCGACTTGCGCGATGGCGGCGGCGACCCCCTCTGCCGGCACGTTGAGCAGGCTTTCGAATTGCCCGGCATGGCTTGCCTCGGCCCCGTCTTCGGCAAGGCCCGATGATCGCACCGCATAAGGCCCCGGGCCGAGGGCCGCGAGCGCCGCGGCAAGCGCCTGTGCATCCGGCATCTCGCCAGATGGCACGACAACAAATGGCGGCACCGCAAAGCCCGCCGCACTGGCGCGGGCCAGCGCACGGCCCTTGCCGCCTGCCGCCCCCGTATCGGCCTGCGACCCCGTCAGGATCATCGAAGCAAGGCCCCCGCAAATGGCGCAAAGCCCGCCGCGCCGTAACAGGCGAAAACCCACAGGCCCGATGCATCCTCGAGCGCGGTCGCCCGCTCAGGCGTGGCTTCGGCGCGGTAAAGCAGCGCCGCGCGCGCAGCATAGGCCAGCGCCGCCAGCCCGATCGCGCCGGTCAGCCACGGCGCTCCCGTCGCCCAGCCGACCGCCAGCAGCAGCGCGAACGCCGCCGCCAGACAGGCCAGCCACAGCACCGCCCCGCGCCTTGGCCCGAGCACGCGGCTGTATGTCTCCACCCCCTCACGCTCGGACTGGGGCGCCCACAGCTTGCGTCCGATCTCCAGCACGCAGCCATTGGCAAAGCTCAGGAACAGGAACAGCGAAAGCGCGGGCACCGGCGTGCCGTGAGGTGTCCATTCGGCTCCGGTGATCACCAGATCGATCAGCGGCATCACCGCCATGTGGCTGACCAGATAGGCGAACGGCCGCGCCTTCAGCCATGCGGGCACGAAGAATTCGAAGCTCATCAGCGTCATCCACGCCCATGCGATGCCGAGCAACGCGATCAGCCGCAGGTCCACCGCCAGCGCGGCGAGCGCCGCCACCGCCGCGCTGGCGATACCCAGCGCGATGATCGTCTCCAACCGCACCAGCCCCCGCGGGATCGGGCGTTCGGGGCGGAAGCGGGCGTCATCCTCCTTGTCCTTGATCTCGTCGAGCACCCGCAGTTGGAAGAAGAACGCGAGCGTGATGACGAAGGCGGCCAGATACGCGGTCAGCCCCGGCGCAGCGCGGCCCGCCAGATGCGTCGAGACACTGACGCTCGCGCCAGCAAACACCGCGCAGAGCACGGAAGTGCGGCCCAAGGGGAAGCGTTCGGCCTGATAGGTCCACAGGCGCGCAGGCAGGGAGGGGCGGGCGCTGGCCATCGCTTCAGCCCCGTGTCCGGGCAAGCTTGTGGTGCGCGCTGGTGAACACCCCGCTGGCAATCGCCGCCATGATCGAAATCTCGCCTGCAAGACACAGCCCAGCGGTGACTTCCGCCAGCGCCCGCGCCTTGCCGCTGCCTGATAGGCCCATCAGTTCCAGTGCGGCGCGCTGGTGCGGCATCCCCGTACCGCCGCCTACTGTTCCGACCATCAGGTTGGGCAAGGTGACGCTCATGAACAGCGCGCCGTCAGGGCGCGGTTCCATCCGGGTGAAGCCGACCGCGCTTTCCGCGACGCAGGCCGCGTCCTGCCCCGTGGCGATGAACAGCGCGGCAAGGCCATTGGCGAAATGCCCCTGCACCCCGATCTGGCCCGACAGCGTCGCGCCCAATTGCGCCACCCGCGCATAGGCGAGCATCGCGTCTGCATCCGTGCCCAGCGTGCGGCGGATCACCTCGGCGGGCAGGGTGACGCTGGCTGAAACCTTGCGCCCGCGCCCGCCGATCAGCCCGAGGTAGCTCGCCTTCTTGTCGCCCGAAAAATTGCCCTCGATGAACCAGCGCAGCGGCTGGACCGGGGTGTGGGCTATGATCCAGCGGCACAGCGCGTCCGTGGCGATCGTGACCATGTTCTGCCCGGATGCGTCTCCCGTGGTGTAGCGGCAGACGAGGAACACCGTGTCGCTGTCGATCATCGGCTCGATGCTCTGCAAGCGGCCATGGCGGGTGGTGGCATGGGCGGCGGCGGCGAGTTCGCTTTCATGCTGCGTGGCCCAGGCGACAAAGCTCCCGGCTTCCGCGAGCGAGGCAAACACAAAGGCGGGCGCGCGGGCGACATTCTCGCCCAGCAGCGCCGCGCTTGCCCCGCCTGCGGCGTTGATGGCGTGGGCGCCGCGGGCATAGGAGGCGACCAGCGCGGCCTCGCTGGTGGCGAGCGGCAGCCAGTAATCCCCGCTGGCGTGCAATCCGTTCACGCGCAGCGGCCCCGCTACGCCAAGCGGCAGGGCGGCCATGCCGATGGGGTTCTCGATGTTGCCGGCACATTGGGCCAGCACGTTGAGCGCTGCCGCATCCGCGAGCGGACCGGCGTCAACACCGGCAGAGGACCACCAACCGCGGATCGCATCGGCATCAACATCCCGGCGCACGGTGAAGCGGTGCCGCGTCTGCGCCGCGCCCGATCCCCGCAACCGCGCCGCCAGCGTACCAGCCGCCCCGGCCCCGCCCAAGGATTCGATGAAGGCAAGCAGCCGCCGGGGAAACAACACGCTGATGAAACTCCCATGCTACGGTTGGCCCGGCGCGTGAGGGACATACATCACCACTGCTTAAATTTATGCAATGGCAAAGCTTATGCGCGCCGGCTCCGGCATTCGCATATTGACCAGCCGCCCGGAATCATGGCAAGCGGCCCGCGCGTCAGCCAGCGGCCCTGTCCGCCTGTGCAATGCGGGTGTAGCTCAATGGTAGAGCAGAAGCTTCCCAAGCTTACGACGAGGGTTCGATTCCCTTCACCCGCTCCAGCCCTCGCGCCCCAGATAGGCCGGGCCAGAAGGTGTTGGCTCAAACGATCAAGGTCTCGACCAAACCGTTTTTGCCAAAGTCGGCAGTGACCTTACTGCCCGGTGAAACTTCGTGGACGCCGGTGATCGCGCCGCTTGAAATCCACCAACCCGCTTGGATGGCAATGCCGCGGCTGACGAGGTTTGCAATCAGGAAGCGTGCCGCGCCGAATGGCCCGTCGAGCATGGTTGCGGTGGTCGCGCGCCCGACCTGACGGTCGTCGACAAAAAGCCTCACTTCGATTTCGTCAAGCTGCCCCCACATGGCCCGCGGCACGGCCGGTCCGAGGAGTAGGCCGGCATTGTTGCCATGGTCGGCGATGGTGACGCATGGCCCGTCGGCATTGATGCCTGCATAGGGCGACGAGGCGATCTCGATACCGACGCGCACCTCGTCGATCCACTCCATCGCCGCTTCAGGAGTTGCGGGGAGCGGACCCTCTTTCGGCGCGAGGCGAAGCATGAATTCGGCTTCGGCTGCCGCAAATCCGCCATGAAAGGTTTTGAGACGGCCACGTTCGTCTGCAGCCATGAAGATCGCATCGTGAAACGCCGGACCAACCAGCCGATCCGCACCAAGCAGGGCGTCACTCGGAGGATTGATCCGGCCGACTTTCCAGCCGCCGACCTTGCGATCCCATAGTGATAGCGCGCAATCCTGAATGGCATAGGCGGCGGCGAGATCCTGGGGGCGGCGGCCCGGAAACTGGCTTAATGCGGCACCGCTGCGGCGCGCAGCGACGAACGCACCAGCGATCTCGCAAGCTTCCGAAACCACAATGTTCCTCTCGTCCTCTGGACCCACGCGGTGGAGCCTTGGCGAAAAAGGAAACCGGTGTCAAAAGCTTTCTTTTGCACTGTCGCAAGGCTTCGGAGCGCGCATTTTTGCATTCGTGCAATTGCTCTCTAGAAGAGGGGCGTTTCAGGGAAAGATGTACACAATCCGCGATGCCCAAATCGAACAAGACGCCAACGATCAATGACGTGGCCCGGCTGTCCGGCGTATCGAAGAAGACTGTCAGCCGGGTCATCAACCGCTCGGCCTTGCTGAGCGAGGATACCCGAACCAAGGTCGAGGCAGTGATCGCGCAGCTGGGCTATGTCCCCAATCCGCAGGCGCGCGCGCTGGCGCTGCGGCACAATTTCCTGCTCGGGCTGCTGCACGATAACCCGAATGCGCAAACCGTGCTGAATTTTCAGGAAGGCGTGCTCGACGCGATCCGCGAAACCGAATTTGCGCTGGTGGTGCGCCCGGTGGATCGCCACTCGCCAACGATGCTGGACGATATCCGCCGATTCCTTGAACAGCAGCGGCTGTATGGCGTGCTGATCCTGCCACCGATTTCGGAGAATGACGCGCTGGCGCAGCTCTGCCTTGAAATGGGCTGCGGCTATGTGCGGATGGGGTCGGCGATGCTGGATGACGAGGATCACATCGTCGCTTCGAACGACCGCGAGATGGTGAGTCAGGCGGTCGATCATCTGGTCGAATTGGGGCACCGCAAGATCGCGCTGATCGAAGGGCCGGAGGGTTTTCGGTCTGCTTTCGAACGGCGTGAAGGGTTCATGGCCGCGATGCAGGCGCATGGGTTGGCGGTGCTGCCGGAATGGCGTGTGCAGGGGACCTATCGCTTTGAATCCGGCATGGCGGCGGCAACCCGCTTGCTGGAAGCGGCTGATCGCCCGACGGCGATTTTTGCCAGTAATGATGAAATGGCCGCCGGGGCTTTCCATGCTGCGCGCCTGAGCGATCTGAAGGTGCCCGATGACCTGTCGATCATCGGCTTCGACGATTCGCCGATTGCCGCCCATATCTGGCCGCCGATGACCACGGTCGGCTGGCCAGTGCGCGAAATGGGCCGCGCCGCCGCGCTGAAGCTGATCGCGCCCGATGATCCGGCAGCGCAGGCCTTCCGTTTCCCGGCCAAGCTGGTGAAGCGCCTGTCGGTCGCTCCGCCTCGCGCCTGAAGACTATGGTTGAAACCCGGGGGCCTTTGCGGCTATGTCGCTCATGACACCGGTTTCCTAATGGGCCGGACCCGCGCTGGAGAGAGCATATGAAGATCGCGCTGATTACCGAAAACAGCCAGGCCGCCAAGAACCCCGTCATCCATGACGCGCTGACCGCCGTGGCCGAGCCGCTGGGGCATCAGGTGTTCAATTACGGCATGTACTCCGCCGAAGACGCGGCATCGCTGACCTATGTCATGAACGGGTTGCTGACCGGCATCCTGCTCAATTCCAAGGCCGCCGATTTCGTCGTCACCGGCTGCGGCACCGGGATGGGATCGATGCTGGCCTGCAACGCCATGCCGGGCGTGTTCTGCGGGCTGGTGATCGATCCGACCGATGCCTTCCTGTTCAGCCAGATCAACGCCGGCAATGCGATTTCGATGCCTTATGCCAAGGGCTTTGGCTGGGCGGCGGAGCTGAATTTGCAGGATTGCTACGCCAAGCTGTTCGAGGGTGAGCCGGGCGCGGGCTATCCCAAGGAACGCGCTGCGATCATGGCGGTCAATCGCGGCAAGCTGTCTGATCTGAAGGCGGCCAGCTGTCATCATATGCTCACCGTCCTCCAAAACGTCGATCAGGACCTGCTGCGCGCCGCGATTGCGGGCGAGAGGTTCGCCGAATACTTCTATCCCAATTGCCAGGACGATGGCATCGCCGCTTACCTGAAGGCGCTGTGATCCACGGGGGCGACTGAGATGGCGATTTCATTCGATCTGACGGGCAAGCGCGCGCTGGTGACCGGGGCCAACACCGGGATCGGGCAGGCAATTGCGGTCGCGCTGGCCGATGCGGGGGCGGATGTGGCGTTGGCCGGACGCAGCGCCCCTGCCGAGACGCTGGCGCTGATTGCGGCGACAGGGCGCAAGGCGGTCGATATTCGCGCTGACCTGTCATCCATTGCCCCGGTGCAAGGCCTCGTCGATGAGACAGTCGCCGCGCTTGGCGGGCTCGACATCCTCGTCAACAATGCCGGGATCATTCGCCGCAACGACCTTGCCGATTTCACCGAAGAAGACTGGGACGCGGTGGTGGACACCAACCTGAAGACGCTGTTCTTCCTCAGTCAGGCCGCCGCCCGCGTAATGATGCGCCAGGCATCGGGCAAGATTATCAACATCGCCTCGCTGCTGAGCTTTCAGGGCGGCATCCGGGTGCCGAGCTATGCTGCGGCCAAATCGGGGGTGGCGGGGCTGACCAAGGCGCTGGCGAACGAACTTGCGCCTGCGGGCGTGCAGGTCAACGCCATTGCGCCGGGCTATATTGCCACCAACAACACCGCCGCGCTGCAAGCGGACGAGGTCCGCAACCGCCAGATCATGGAGCGCATCCCGACCGGGCGCTGGGGCAAGCCCGAGGATATCGCCGGCGCGGCGGTGTTCCTCGCCTCGCCTGCGTCGGACTATGTCACCGGGCATGTGCTGGCGGTCGACGGCGGCTGGTTGGCGCGGTAGCATCCTGCGATGACGATCACCTGCTTCGGCGAAGTCCTGCTGCGTATGTCGCCGCCTGACCGGCGCTTGCTGGTGCAGGCAGAAGGGTTCGATCTCGCGGTCGGCGGGGCGGAGGCCAATGTCGGCTCGGCGCTGGCGTCGCTGGGACACACGGTGCGCTTCGCAGGCGTGGTAAGCGACAATCCGCTGGGTGACCGTGCGCTGGCGGCTTTGCGCGGCTGCGGCATCGACACGCGGTTTGTCGCGCGCGCGCCGGGGCGGATGGGGCTCTATTTCCTCGAAGCCGGTTCCGGCCCGCGTCCCTCGGCGATCACCTATGACCGGGCGGGAAGCGCCTTTGCCAACGCCGATCCTGCGGCGATCGACTTTGCCGGGGCCTTGTCGGGCGCAAGGCTGCTGCATTGCGGCGGGATCACCCCGGCGCTTGGCCTGAAAGGCGCGGCGCTGGCCAAGGCGGCGCATAGCGCGGCCCGCGCGGCGGGCGTGCCGATCTGTTTTGATGGCAATTACCGCGCGCAATTGTGGGACGCATGGGACAGCGATCCGCGCACTATCCTGCGCGATTTGGTTGCCGATGCGACCATCCTGATCGGCAATCACCGCGACATCGCGCTGCTTCTGGGGCGCGACTTTTCAGGCGATGGTGAAGCCCGGCGGCGGGAGGCGGCAGAAGCGGCGTTTGCAGAGTTTCCAAACCTTGAACTGATCGCCTCCACTGCGCGGCATCTGGTGACGAGCGATCACCACCGGATTTCCGCAAGAGTCGATAGCCGTGCGGGCGGATACCAGACCGAAGAAATTAACGTAACCGGGATCATCGATCGGATCGGCACCGGCGATGCCTTTGCCGCAGGCGTGCTTGATGGCTGGCTGGCAGCTGGCGATCTGGCGCTGATGGCGCAACGCGGGCTGGCGCTGGCCGCGCTCAAGCACACCATTCCCGGCGATATGTGTCTGGTCAGCCGCGCCATGCTTGATAGCTTCAGCGCAGGCGCGGGCGATGTCCGCCGCTGAGGGCTGGAACCGCCGCACCGTGCTGGCGGGCGGGGCATTTGCGGTTGGGACAATCGCGCTGCCAGCACGGGGGGCGGCGATCCGTCTGCCCGAAGTGCGCGCTGCATCAGGGCACTATATCGGTACTTTCGCCGATGACCCCGCCGATCAGGTGACGGTGCGCGCCCATCGCTTCGCGGGTATTCGCTACGCCCGCGCCGCACGGTTCGAACCGCCGGTTCCGGTCGCCTCGACCACGCCGATGGCAGAGCAGACCCCCGGTTTTGGCCCGGTGTGTCCCCAACCGGGGAAGGCCTATCAGCCGCAATCGGAAGATTGTCTGTTCCTCAACGTCTGGACCCCGCCTGCACCCGCCGCTGCCCCGCGCCCGGTGATGGTCTATTTCCATGGCGGGGCCTATTCCAACGGTTCGGTCACCGATCCGCTGAATGATGGCGCGGCGCTGGCGGCGCGGGGCGATGTCGTGGTGGTGACGGTCAACCACCGGCTGAACGCGCTGGGCTATCTCTACCTGCCCGAACGCTTCCCCGACAGTGGCAATGCCGGGCAGCTTGATCTGATCTGCGCGCTCGAATGGGTGCAGCGGAACATCGCAGCCTTCGGCGGTGATCCGGGCAATGTCACGCTGTTCGGCCAATCGGGCGGCGGCGCGAAGATTGCGACGCTGATGGCGATGCCCGCCGCTGCCGGATTGCTCCACAAGGCGATCACCATGAGCGGGCAGCAAGTCACCGCCTCCGGCCCGATCAATGCGGGCAAGCGCGCCGCTGCCTTTGTGGCGGCGCTGGGCGAAGGCGTCGATCCGGCCACAGCGCCGGTCGAAGCCCTGCTCGCCGCGCTGGATGCCACGGACCCGGTGCTCGGCGGGCGGGTCTATTTCG
Source organism: Porphyrobacter sp. IPPAS B-1204 (assembly GCA_003724185.1). Taxonomy (GTDB): domain Bacteria; phylum Pseudomonadota; class Alphaproteobacteria; order Sphingomonadales; family Sphingomonadaceae; genus Erythrobacter. The sequence continues at coordinate 774,630 of RHGM01000003.1, read as the reverse complement.
GCCCGGTGCTGGATATGCGCAGCCTGCTGCGTCACCCGTTCTGGCCCGATGCCCCGCCGCAATCGGCGCAGATCCCGATGCTGCTGGGCAACACCGTGGCCGAGACGCGGGCGTTCTATCCTGCCGATGGCCGGGTGTTGGGCGGGCTGGCATGGGATAATCTTGCCGCCCGGATTGCGCCGGAAATGAAGGTCGATATTGCCCCCGATTGGGTCGTGGCGCAGTTCCGCGAACGTTATCCGCAAGCGAACCCGCTTGATCTGTTCCACCGCATCGTCACCGCTGCGCGCAGTTGGCGCGGGCAGGTCGAAGAGGCTGAGGCGCGGGCGCGGGATGGCGGGGCCAACACCTTCGTCTATCAGCTCGATTTCGAAAACGCGGCGCACACAGATGATATCGGGCTCGCCTTTGGCACCGTGCCCGATCCCACCCTAGGGCAGTCGGCGATGAGCGCGGTCGTGATGGATGCCTTTGTCCGCTTCGCCCGGACAGGCGATCCCGGCTGGTCTGCCTATGACCTCACCCGGCGCGCAACGATGGTGTTCGATACGGAAAGCCGGGTGGTCGATAACCCACGCGTATGGGAGCGCGAGCTGTTCGCCCGCGTACCTTACGTGCAGCCCGGCACCTGAATCAGTGTGTCGGCGGGTTGGGGTAGCTGACGATCAGATCGAGCGGGGCATCGCCGACCTGCGCAATCCTCACCACCGCGCCGCGATAGAGATAGGCCGCCATGCCGGGTTCGAGGGTCGCCCTGACCCCGTCTGACACAACTTCGCCGCGCCCGGAGAGGACGTAGTAAACCTCGTCATGGTCGATCGGGTGTTCGCCGATGGCGGCACCGATGTGCAGCACGCGGCGGCGGAACTCCATGGCGCGCGGGGCTGGCACGGCGTCGGAGATGCGGAACGCGGTGCTCATCCCGATGGCACCGTGTGGCGGAGGCTCCTCGCGCACTGTGTCGGCCTCGACGATCACCACCATCGGAGGCGCGGGGTCGGGTGGCTCAGCCTCCTGCGTTTCTGCGCCGAGCAGCAGCGCGGCCGCCGCGATGATCATTGGCCGCCCGCCCGCATGGCCCGGTCACGCGGCGACAGGTGCTCCTGCGCCCCCGGTTTCTGGCCCGGATAGATGCCCGATTTCGGGGTCATGGTGACCAGATCCCAATCCGCTTCGACAAAGGGCGCAGCGGTCGGCGTCAGTTTCGGATAGCCGCCAACCTCGTCTTCGGAATCGATGATCTGTCCGCGCCCTTCGGCAATGAAGAACAGCACCCGGATTTCCTCCGCCCCGCGGTCCCAGGGGCGCGCCCCGGCGGTGGCGAGCAGGGTGGTCTCAACCTCGCTCGTGGGGATGATATCGTACCCCTCAAGGCTGGCGAGCGGCGCTGCGGCTTCGATCAGCCTGGCCCCCGTCACCCCGTAGCGACCAAACATCGGCAGCGGATTGCCCATCTTGTCGACCGCGATATTGTCACGCCCGTAGAATGCCAGATCGCCGACCCCGCCCAGCATCAGGAACGGCAGACCCGGATCGGTATCCTCTCCCCCGCGCATCACATTGCCGACTGCGGTGATCTCGCCGGTCACCGGCGCTTGCCCGGCCCATTCGAGGTCCATGAGGTTGTAATGCACCGCGCGCTTTTGCGGATTGTAGATCAGGTTGTTGACCATCAACACCTGCGCGCCGCCCTTCACCAGCGGGCTGCGTTCGACATTATGCGCCCAGATATTGCGGTCGAACACGATGCCGGTGGCGTTGTCGTGCACCAGCGATCCCTTGGAATGTTCGCCCTTGGGGTGGCTGGCTTCGGCCAGGCCTTCAGCCGCCAGATTCAGCCGGAACACGATGTTGCGACTCGTGCCATTGCGCCAGTCCTCCACATTGTCGCCGGTAAAGCGCGGGCCGCTGGCGGACATGTTCTCGTCCACGCCCCACATCAGGGTGCTGTGTTCGATCACCACATTATGCGCGGCCACCGTGGAGAAAGAATCGGCTTCCCAGCCGCTGGCGATTGTTTGTCCGGATACGCCGGACAGGACGCGCAGGTGGGAAATCTTCACATCATTGGTGCGCACATCAATCCCGCCGCGGATGATGGTAATGCCGGGCGAGGGCGCGGTTTGGCCCGCAATCGTCACGTAAGGATGGTTGATCGCCAGCGATTCAAGGCCGAGATCGATGACACCGCCGACTTCGAACACAATGATGCGCGGCCCCTTGGCCTCAAGCGCTTCGGTCAGGCTGCCCGGCCCGGATTTGGCCAAGGTCGTCACGCGGATGATCCGCCCACCGGCACCGCCCTGGGTCGGGTCAGCCGGATGTGCGAAAGCCTGTTGCGGCAAGACCACAATCAGCAGCGCAAGACCTGCGATCCAAGCAAAAAATCCGCGCATTTCCGTCACTCTCCCAAGTTCAGGCTAGTTGCTTGACAGAAAGGGCGGCGCATGGCAATTCACAATGACACCGGTTACCAAAAATCGGGGCGGGAGAGAGAGCAGGGGTGCGTTAGACGCTTTGCGGTGTCAGCGGAAACCGGTGTCAATCTCTCCCGGGGATCCAGAGGGAGAAGGCGGCGTGTCACACATCACCAAGTTGCATCGTTTCAAGGCTGCGTTGCTGGTCGGCAGTGCGCTGTTCCTGCCTGCAGGTGCGTTTGCAGAGGAAGCGCAGACCACTGTTGCAGATGACGATGTGACCGAAGATGGCGAGGCGATCGTCGTTCAGGGGTTCCGGGATTCGCTGTCTGCGGCAATCCAGACCAAGCGCAATTCCAACAATCAGGTCGATGTGATCGTCGCCGAAGACATCGCCAAGTTCCCCGATACCAACCTTGCAGAATCGCTGCAGCGCGTTCCGGGCATTGCGATCCAGCGCGATGCCGGTGAAGGGCGCACGGTCGTCGTGCGCGGTCTTGGCGGGCAATTCACCCGGGTCCGCGTCAATGGCATGGAAACGATCGCCACCTCCCCCGATAACAACGGCCGCGGGTTCGACTTCAACATTTTCGCGTCCGAATTGTTCAATTCCATTGTGGTGAACAAGACCGCCGAAGCGGGGCTGGATGAAGGTTCGCTGGGGGCGGTGATCGACCTCAACACCGGCAATCCGCTGTCGCTCGATAGCGGCATCACCATGATCGCCTCGGCGCAGGTCCGTTACAATGACCTCAACGATGACGCCGGGCCGCGCCTGTCGGGCCTGCTGGGCTGGACCAATGCCGACGGCACCTTCGGCGCCTCGGTCTCGGCCGCTTACAGCGAATATGTGACCCCGCAGCTTGGCAACAACACCGTGCGCTGGACGCAAGGGGCGTTCCGTTCGGTCCGGGGAGTCCCGTGTTTTTCCGGCAATCGCTATGTGCCCAGCGCAGGCTGCGATGAGGTCGCCCTGGCGTTCCACCCGCGCATTCCGCGCTACGGCCTGATCGAGCACAACCGCGAACGCCTCGGCCTGACCGGCGCGGTCCAGTGGGCGCCGAGCGAGAACACCAAGCTGTCGATCGACGGGCTCTACGCAACCTTCAAGGAAACCCGCAACGAGCTGTGGGGCGAGGTGCTGTTCCGCTCTCTCGAACGCGGGATTGACGTGGCCGATTACACCATCGATGCGAACAACAACCTGATTTCCGGCACCTTCAACAATGCCTATGTCCGCACGGAAAACTTCCGCCGTGAACTCAACACCGAATTCTACCAGATTTCGGGGCGGTTGGAGCAGCGGTTGAACGACCGGCTGAATGTCACCCTGCTGGTCGGCACCTCGAAGTCCGATGCTGACAGCCCGATCGAAACCACGCTCGTGTTCGACGACCCTGATTTCAACGGCTTCTCCTACGATTACACCGACATGTTCTCGCCGCAGATCACCTTCGGCGGCGCGGGCATCAGCAATCCGGCGCAGTTCCAGCTGGCGGAATTCCGCGACCGCCCGACCAATGTCACGAACACCTTCGAGACCATCTCCGGCAACCTCCAGTGGGAAGCGACCGACGGCATCGTGTTCGAAGTGGGCGCGCTGTATCGCAAGTTCACCTTCGATACTGCCCAGTTCCAGCGCGACAGCACCTATTGTGCCGCTTTCACCTGCGCGCCCGGACAGATCGGCTTGCCGGTGACGGCTGCAATTTCGCAGGTCTTCAACCTCGGCAATGCCGGCCAGCCGGCTGGCACCACGACTTCGTGGCTGATCCCCAACATCGAAGCAGGGGCGGCGGCGGTCGGGCTGTATGATCGTCCGGCAATCCTCAATCAGGGCTCCGACCGCGGCGTCACCGAAGAGGTGAAGGGCGGCTATGCGCAGGTCGACTGGGATACTGACATCGGCGGGATGAAGGTCACCGGCAACGCCGGCCTGCGCTATGTCCGCACCGATCAGGCCTCCACCGGGCGGATCGCCGGAACCGAAGTCGAGGTCGTGCGCGACTATGACGACTGGCTGCCGGCGGTGAACCTCAACGCCTTCATCACCGATGATCTGGTGCTGCGCGGTGCCTGGAGCAAGGTCATCACCCGTCCCGGCCTCGGCAACCTGACGCCCGGCGGCGCCATTGACCCGTTTAACTTCCGCATCACATCGGGCAACCCCTTCCTCTCGCCGTTCCGGGCTGACGCCTATGATGCCGCGCTGGAATGGTACTTCGCCCCCGGCGCCATCGCCTCGGTTGCCTTCTTTGCCAAGGACATCAAGAGCTTCCCGATTGCGAGCAGCTTTGACGGCACCTATGCCGACAGCCAGCTGCCGACCTCGCTGCTCGTTCCGGGAACCCCGCTGCACACCGCCGTTGTCGGCGGTGCGAACCCTGCGGTGCCGATCGAATTCCGTACCCAGATCGATGGCGAAGGCGGCAGCCTGAAGGGTGTGGAATTCCAGCTCAACCTGCCCTTCAGCGTGTTTGCGGAAGGCTTCCTCAGCCGCTTCGGGGTTTTGGGCAACGTCACCCTGATCGACAGCGATGCGGAGTATTCGCTGCTCGGCCCGGCGCCTGCGATCAACAGCAGTGGCAACCCCACCGGCGGGACGCCCGAGACCTTCACCCGCCCCTTGTTCGACCTTGCGAGGAAGTCGGCCAACGCCACCATCTATTACGAAGACGCCAAGTTCTCGGCGCGCGCGTCGGTGGCCTATCGCGATGGCTTCATCGACGGTGTCAGCGCGACCCGCAACATCTTCGAAGGGTTCGGCAACAGCCTCAACGTCGATGCGACGATCCGCTACCGGATCAACGATGCGATCGAACTGGCGCTCGAAGGCACCAACCTCACCGACGACTATCGCCAGCGGTGGGTCAACGATCCTGCCCGCCGCAATTACGAAAACAACCACTTTGGCCGCGTGATCATGGTCGGTGCGCGCTTCGCCCTGTAAACGCCAACTAAACCCGGATGGCCCTGCACCGTCATTCGGGCGGGCAGGGCCGTTCATCGTGACTCAGGATTGCCAGGAACCTGCCATGCTTGATCGCCGGACTGCATTGGCTGGACTGGGGATCGGGGTGGCGGGACCGGCCTTTGGGCAAGGCCTTGCGCCCGCTGCGGTCGGTTCGCCCTTGTCCGGGTCGGCTGATCCGGTCGAGATGATCGACCTCTGGCCCGGCCTGCCGCCGGGTGCGCCCAGCCCCTTGCCAGCTGAGCAGATCGTCGAGCGCTCGGCCGATCCCGCCTTCCCCGACCGGATCATGCGGGCCATTGCCCGGCCGCGCATGGCGGTGTTCCGGCCCGCGCAGCCCAATGGCGCGGCGGTGCTGATCACGCCCGGCGGCGGCTACTCCCATGTCGTGATCGACAAGGAAGGCTATGAAATGGGGCGCTGGCTCAGCGCGCGCGGGTTCACCGCCTTTGTATTGTTCTACCGCTTGCCGCACGAAGGGTGGGCTGCCGGACCGGATACGCCGCTGTCCGATGCCCAGCGCGCCATGCGGCTGCTGCGCCATCGCCATGCCGAATTCGGGATCGACCCGGCGCGGATCGCCAGCATGGGGTTTTCCGCTGGCGGGCATGTCTGTGCCGATCTGGCGACCCGCTTTGCCGCACACACCTATGCTCCGGTCGATGCCGCCGATGCGCTGTCGGCGCGGCCCTTTGCCGCGGCGCCGATCTATCCTGTCATTTCGATGCGCGCCGGGATCGCTCACCCCGGATCGCGTGAACGTCTGATCGGCGCGGCTCCCCCCGCTGCGCGCGAGATGGCGCATTCGCCGGACCAGCAGGTTCCTGCGGATGCGCCCTTTTTCTTCATCCTTCATGCCGAGGACGATGATGTTGTCCCGGTCGAAAACGCGCTGATGCTGCGTACGGCTTTGAAGGCGCAGGGCATTGCGGTCGAAACGCATCTCTATGATCGCGGCGGGCATGGGTTCGGCTTGCGGCGGGCGGCGGGCAAGCCGGTGGCAGCATGGCCCGAACAATGGCTCGCCTGGGCGCGGGCGATCGGGCTCGCATGAGCGCGGCGCGGCGCGAGGTTCTGGCGGGGCTGGGCGGGCTGGGGCTGGCGCGCACGCTGCCGTTGCCGCTGGTCGGAGCCGCGACCGCTGCTGCCGCTGTGCCGACCGCTAACGGGCCGCGCGGTTTCGACAATCAGCGCATTCCCGACCGGGGCGATGGCACCTTCCTCAACCCGGTGGTGTCCGGTGACCGGCCCGATCCGGCCATTCTGAAAGACGGGGCGGATTACTACCTTACCTTTTCGACCTTCGATGCCTATCCCGGCCTCACCATCTGGCATTCGCGTGATCTGGTGAACTGGCGGCCGCTGAAAGCAGCGCTGACCCGCAATATCGGTGCGGTCTGGGCGCCCAGCCTGCACAAGCATCGCGGGCGCTACCTGCTGTATATTCCGGTGAAAGCGCAGCCCAGCAACGACATCTTCGTGATCCACGCCGATCACATCGAAGGCCCGTGGAGCGATCCCGTCCCGCTCGGCCTGCCCCATCACATCGACCCCTGCATGGCCGAAGCCGAAGAAGATGGCAGCCTGTGGCTGTTTCTGTCGGGCGGGGACCGGGTGCGGCTCGCCGATGATGGCCTCAGCATCGTGGGCGCGGTCGAACATGTCTATGATCCGTGGCGCTATCCGGCGGACTGGGTGGTGGAGGGCTTCTCGCCCGAGGGGCCGAAAATCCACCGTATCAATGGCTGGTACTACATGCTCACCGCCGTCGGCGGCACTGCCGGGCCGCCGACCGGGCACATGGTGATCGCGGCGCGCTCGCGGTCGCTCCACGGGCCGTGGGAACATCACCCGGGCAACCCGCTGGTGCGCACCACCAGCGTCGCCGACGCATGGTGGTCACGCGGCCACGCCTCACTGGTCGAGGCGCCCGATGGCAGCTGGTGGTCGCTTTATCACGGGTTTGAAAATGGGTTCTGGACGCTGGGGCGCCAATGCCTGCTCGATCCGGTCGAGTTCACCCCTGACGGCTGGTTCCGCATGACCGGCGGCGATCTGTCGCAGCCGGTCGCCAAGCCCGGCGGCGGGGACGCTGTGCCGCACGGCATGGCGCTGAGCGATGATTTCGGTGCGCCGCTGGCACTTGGCAGCAAATGGGCGTGGTTCCGTCCTGCGTCCGATGAAGATGCGCGGATCAGGATCGCCGATGGCGCGCTGCATCTGGCGGGCAAGGGCGAAGCGCCATCCTCTGGATCGCCGCTGCTGCTCACCGCAGGCGACCGCAGCTACGCCTTCGAATGCGACATCGAATGCGCGCCCGGCGGCACGGCCGGGCTGGTGCTGTTCTATGACGACAAACTCTACTGCGGGCTGGGCTTTGACGAACGCCGCTTTGTCACCCACCAATACGGGATCGAGCGTGGCCGGCCCGCCAATCGGCATGGGCGCCGGATGCGGATCCGGGTCACCAATCGCGAACATATCGTCACTTTCGATACCAGCGGCGATGGCGGACAAAACTGGCAGCGGTTCGATCGCGGGATGGAAGTTTCCGGCTATCATCATAATGTGCGCGGCGGGTTTCTGATGCTGCGTCCGGGGCTTTATGCAGCCGGGCCGGGCGCTGCCACTTTCCGCGATTTCCGCTTCATGGCGCTGGATGACTGAGATGCAACCGAAGTTCACAGCACGACCAACGCGGCGCAGCGTGCTGGCGGGCGGGATCGCGCTCTCCGCCGGGGCATTGCTGCCCGGTTGCGGCCCCCGGCTGGGCGGGCTGCTGACCGCGACCGATGGCCACCCCGCCGATTACCCCACGGTGCGCGCTGTCGAATACATGGGCCGGTTCATGGCCGAACAGACCGGCGGGCGGCTGGGCATCAAGATGTTTGCCGGCGGACAGCTGGGGAGCGAGACCGATACGCTCGAAATCACCAGCTTTGGCGGCATCGATCTCAACCGCGTCTATTTCGCGCCGCTCAATTCGATTGAGCCGATGACCCTGCCGTTCTCGCTCCCCTTCGTGTTCGATGATGTCGATCATATGCGCCGGGTGGTGGATAGCCCGGTGGGCAGCGAAGTGCTGGCATCGCTCGAACCGCATGGGCTGATCGGGCTGGCGATCTACGATTCCGGTTCGCGCAGCTTCTACAACACACGCCGGGCGATCCGTTCTCCGGCGGACATGAAGGGGCTGAAACTGCGCGTGCCCGCGTCTGATCTGTCGGTTGCGATGATCAATGCGCTGGGCGCCAATGCCGTGCCGATTCCGCTGGGCGAAACCTACCAGTCGCTGGCGCAGGGCGTGATCGACGGGGCCGAGAACAACCTGCCCTCCTTCACCAGTTCGCGCCATTACGAGGTCGCTTCCTATCTCAGCGTCACCGATCACCTGTTCACGCCCGAGGCGCTGGTAATGAGTAAGGTCAGCTACGACCGGCTCAGTCAGGCTGACCGTGATCTGGTGCGCGAGGCTGCGCGCCGCTCGATCCCCGAAATGCGGCGTCTGTGGGATGCACGCATGGCCGACGCACAGGCGACGCTCGCGGCCTCCGAGGTCAAGATCAACACGGTCGACCGCGCGCCCTTTGCAGACCTGATGCGCCCGGTCTGGGACCGCTTTATCACCTCGCCTCGGCAGAAATCGGTGGTCGAGCGGATTCTGGAGATGCGCGCAAAATGACGGCGATGACCCGAATGACAGGTTGGCTGACCCGTTTTGCGGCGGTGGGACTGGTCGCCATGGCAGCGATTGTCATCTGGCAGGTGTTCGGGCGCTTCGTGCTCGATTCCAGCCCTTCTTGGACAGAGCAAGCGGCACTGGTGCTGATGATCTGGTATGTGATGTTCGCCAGCGCTGCCGGGGTGCATGAAGGGTTCCATATCCGCATCGGCCTGCTGGAAGACCGCCTCGGGCCGCGCGCTGCGCCGCTGCGGCGGATCACGGCGCTGATCGTGATGGTGCTGGGGCTGGTGCTGCTGGTCTATGGCGCGCAGCTGGTCTGGCTGGTGCGCGGCAACGCGATGCCGTCGCTCGGGATCAGCCGTGCGGTCGCCTATATTCCGATGCCGATTGCGGGCCTGCTGATGGCGCTGTTCGCATGGCCGCAGGTGCTCGACGGAAAGCCACGCGGCGAAGGGAGCAATTGCTGATGGAGCTGCTGGTCCTGTTCGGCAGCCTTGCGCTGCTGCTGGTGCTGGGTGTGCCGGTGGCCTTTGCCTTGCTGGGGGCCGCGCTGGCCTGCTTTGCGGTGATGGGCATTCCGCCGATTGTCGCCGTTCAGCGGGTTGCCGCCGGTATCAGCGTTTTCACTCTGATGGCGATCCCGTTCTTCATCTTTGCCGGAGACCTGATGTACCGCGCCGGCATTGCCGAGCGGCTGGTGCGGGTGGCCGATGCGGCGATGGGCCGGGTGCGCGGTGGGCTGGGTCTGGTCGATGTTGGCGCGTCGATGATGTTCGGGGCTGTCTCTGGTTCGGCCATCGCCAGCGCCTCGGCCATCGGTTCGACCATGGTGCCGCTGATGAAGGAAAAGGGCTATCCGCCCGATTTCGCGGTCAATGTCACGGTGACGGCGGCGATTGTCGGGCTGTTGATCCCGCCTTCGCACAACATGATCATCTATTCGGCGGCGACGGGCCTTGGCGTGTCGATTGGCGATCTGTTTCTGGCCGGGGTGTTTCCGGGCCTGCTGACCGGCTTCATGCTGATGGGCACCACCTGGCTGGTGGCGCGGCAACGCAATCTGCCGCGCGGCAGCTTCCCCGGCTGGCGCGCCTTTATCCGTGCGGCGGTGTTTGCGGTGCCCGGCCTGATGACCGCCGTGATCATCATGGGCGGCATCCTGAGCGGGATCTTCACCGCCACCGAAAGTTCGGCCATCGCCGTGCTCTACACCGTGCTGGTCGGCGTGCTGGTCTATCGCAGTCTGGGCTGGACGGCGTTCTGGGAAGCCGCAGGCAAATCCGTGCGCACCGCGGCGATGGTGCTGTTCATCATTGCCGCAGCGACGGCCTTCGGGTTTGCGATGGCGCTGCTGGAAGTGCCGCAGCAGCTGGGCGCGATGATCGGGTTCATGACCGACAATCCGCTGCTGACGCTGCTGATCATCAATATCCTGCTGCTGCTGCTGGGCACCTTCATGGACATGGCGCCGCTGATCGTGATCACCACGCCGATTTTCCTGCCGGTGGCGATGGATGTCGGGGTGGACCCGGTGCATTTCGGGATCATCATGATGCTCAATCTCGGCATCGGGCTGGTGACCCCGCCGGTCGGATCGGTGCTGTTCGTCGGCTCGGCGGTTGGCGGGATTCCGGTGACGACGCTGGTGCGCACGATCTGGCCGTTCTACCTCACGCTGATCGCGGCGCTGCTGCTGGTGACCTATTGGCCGGCCCTGTCGCTGTGGCTGCCGGCCCGCTTTGTCGGCTGACAGCTCAAAGAAGCGCGGCCCCTAGCGAAGGCGCGCCAATGGAACTGGTGCCGTCATTGATCGCCGGGCGCGCGCAGACCATGCGGCCTTGAGTCGCAGTTGCAGGTTTGTCACAAGGTCGGGGGCAAGCCGGGGGGCACGCAGCGCATGGCAAATTCGAACGATTCGCTAGGGACAGACCGGACCTTCATGCGCACCTCTGCGGGCTCGGACCGCAGCGCGCCGCCGCTGATGGTTGGCGTCAGGCTTGGCCCCTGGGCCATCGAAGCGCCGATTGCGTCCGGCGGGATGGGGCAGGTTTACCGCGCAATGCGGGCGGACGGCGTCTATAATCAGGCGGTTGCGGTTAAGCTGATCCACGACAACGATCCCGTTCGCGTCGACCGCTTCGGCGCAGAGCGGCAGCGGCTGGCGGAAATGGACCATCCCGGCATCGCCCGGATCATCGATGGCGGTACCCATGAAGATGGCAGGCCGTGGATGGCGATGGAGCTGGTCGAAGGCAAGCCGATCATGCCGCAGGCCTTTGCTATGCCGCGCACCGATCGCTTGCGGCTGTTCATCGGGCTGTGTTCGGCTGTGTCGCACGCCCACGCCCGGCTGGTGCTGCACCGCGATCTCAAGGCCGAGAACGTGCTGCTGGATGCCAAGGGTGCGGTGCGGCTGATCGATTTCGGCATCGCCTCGCTGGCTGAGGGCGAAGCGGCGCCCAGCAGCAGCTTTACCGCAGCCACCGCGGCGCCCGAACAGCTGCGCGGCGAGCCACCCACGGTGCAGACCGACATCTTCGCCCTTGGCTGCATCCTCCACGAGTTGCTGACCGCCGCCGTGCCGGAGCGCACCGATGCGGGCGGCGTCCGGGTGAATGCCGGCGCCATCGCCGAGCCGGACCTCCTGGCAATCATCGACCGGGCAACTGCGCCGCTCCCCGCCGATCGCTATGCCACGGTCGACGCGCTGGCCGAGGATGTCACGGCGATGCTGCAACATCGCCCGGTTGCGGCCCGGCAGGGCGGGGCGCTGTACCGCGCCGGGAAATTTGCGCGCCGCTCGCCGGTGGCAACCGCGCTGGGGGTAGCCTTCATGGCGGCGCTGGTGGGCGGCACTGGCGTCAGCCTCGCCTACGCCCGGCAAGCCTCAGCCGAGGCCGCAAGGGCCCAGTCCGAACTTGAGCGGGCGGAGTTTTTTCTGGGCCGCGCCGAAGCCCTCAACGATGCGCAGGAAGCCTATGGCGATCTGCTGCGCCGGATGACGGGCAGCGACACCGACGTGGAGCGCGAAACGCGTCTGCTGATGGAGCGCTGGCAAGAGGCGCACGACAATCGCAAGATTGCACCCGGCACGGCGGCCGCCATCAGCTATGCGGTGGGTAAGCATTTCTCGCTTCGCGGAGATAACCAGCGGGCGGTCGCGGTGCTGGAGCCGTGGATTTCCGAAGGCTATGGCCCCAAGGGCCTGATCGATCTGGCCCGGGTGTTTCTGGCGAACTCCTATTACTCGGCTGGTCAGAGCGACAAGGCCATCGCCATCCTTGAGCAACTCGACCGCGAAATGTCTGGCAACTTCGATGCCAATTCGATCAACCATGCCCAGGTTGTGAGCGACCTTGCCTTTGCCACCAGCACACCGGAGGCCGCGCAGCGGTCCATCACCGTGATGGAGGCCGCGCTCAAGAACGAGGACTCGCCGACCGTTCGCAGCTTCCTGTGGAACCAGTTGGGCAGTGCGCGGCTGGGGGTGGGGGACCGGGTTGGCGCGACTGCGGCCTATCGCGAAGCGGTCAAGGCGGAGGCCGTAAATCCGCTGGCGGATCAGGCCAACCTTGGCACCTTGCGCGTCAATCTTGCGGCGGCAGAACTCTATTTCGCGGACCGGCCCGATGCCGCACAGAAGCAGGCCGACATCGTGCTCGGCCCGCTGCGCGCGGCAATGGGCGAGAATGTGATGACCGGCTTTGCCAATATGTTGCGCGGGGAGGCAAAGCTGGCGCGTGCCGACCTTGCCGGAGCCATGTCGGACACCCGCAGCGGCCTTGCGATGATTGCGCGCTTCAACGGCGAAACGACCGCAAGCTGGCTGAATGGCGCTTGCGCCCACGCTGCGGCCTTGGTGGCGAGCGGTGATCTGGCAGGTGCAGAAGCGCTGGTGGCGCGCATGGAGGCGGTTGCCAGAGACAATGACCTGTCGCCGACCATGGGCGAGCTGGCGCGTGCCCGGTTGCTGGCGAAGCGCGGCGATGTCGCAGGCGCACGCAAACAACTGGCGCTGGCCCGCGCCAACAAGGACGGGCTGGAGCGCGGCATGCCGAATGCCTGGCGGTTGGCTCAGACCGAAGCGTGGGTCGCCGCAGAGGCCAAACGTCAGGCGGCCAGTCGCTAGCCTTTCATGCTGCGCCTCAGGCGGCGGCCAGCCCCATCCGCTGGGCCAGCCACTGCCGCGCATCGGTCCAGTCCCGGCGGACAGTGCGGCTCGATACGCCAAGCACGCTGGCGGTCTCGTCCTCGGTCATGCCGCCGAAATAACGGGCGTCCACCACCTGCAGCCAGCGCGGATTGCACGCCTCCAGCGCACGCAGCAATTGGCCGATGCCCACCAGTTCTTCAGGCGTTTCCGAGAATTCGGGCAAGATCGGTGTGCGCTCGTCGAGCGTGACCATGCCTTGCCCGCCACCGCGCTTTTCGGCCAGCTTTCGCCGCGCATGGTCGATAATGACATGGCGCATCGCCAGATTGACGGCCCGGATGAAATGGTCGCCGTCGGCAAACAGCGTCTTGCCGCCGATCCGCACATAGGCCTCGTGCAGCAGATCGACGGTGCTGACCGTATCGCTCAGGCCGCTGCGGCGGCGTTTGGCGCGGGCTATCCGGATCAGCACATCATAATGCTCTGCAATCAGTGCTTCGGCGCGTTGACGCTCGGCAAGCTGATAGGCGATCAGACCGGCGAAATCTTCGCCCTCGCAGGCTGTCACCTGTCCATGATCGGCCGATTGCGTGTCCAGCAGCATCGCTCAATTCCTTTTCGCATCCGATCACGGCGCAACAGGCCGGAAGGCAATCAAACCTGTCCTTGCCATCACGGGAATCGCGCAGTGCTGGCTGAGGACTTTTGGATTGCGACCCAAAATTGTGCTTTGTTGGCATAAACTTGTCGAGAAAACGCACGATTGGCAAGAAAAATTTGGCCGGATTTTCGGCGCGACTGCGTGATCCATGGTGAGCCGGGCAAGGCTCGCAGGGGACATGCGCATGACCAATCCAGAGCAATCCGGCAACGACCGCCTTGATGTGCAACGCTGCGCGATCATGGATGCGGGGTTTCCCGACATCGAATGGCCTACTGTCTCGACGCTCATCCTCGGCCTGCCGTGGGTCAGCGCGCTGATCGGTTTGCTGCCGGTCGCGCTGTTCGCGGTGGGCCTTGGCTGGCTGGAGCGCGATCCTTCGGTCGATGCGTTCGTGAGCCACGATCACCCGGCATGGCAGGCGCGGGAACTGGCGCGCGAGACATTCGGGCTGGAGGATCCGGCCATTGTGGTCTTTGCACAGGAACCCGGGACCAGCGCCTTCAACACACCGATGCTGGCCGCGATTGACCGCTTCACCGATGAAGCCGCCAAGCTCGATGGCGCCGCGCCCGGCGTCATCAGCATAGGCTCTGAAAAGGCGATCCTTGCGAGCGCTGCGGGCGATCTTGAAACGCCTGAAATCATCAATCCCGAAGCGATCGACCCGCAGGCCTCGCTGGCGCTCTACCGCCAGATGCCGGCGCTGGCGCGCACGCTTGTCTCCGAAAGGGAGGATGCGCTGATGGTGATCGTCCCCGTGACCGATCCCAACCGCGCCGAAGCCGTGACTGCCGCCTTGCGCGATCTCGCGCTTGAGGTCGCACCGCCGGGCGTCAGCGTGCATCTTTCGGGCGTGGCAACCATGAACGCGCGGCTTGCCGAACATATTGCAGGCGACACCAAAATCTTCCTGCCTGCCGCTTTCGTTGTGATCGGGCTGTTCCTGCTGCTGGCGCTGCGGCGCGGGCAGGCGATCATCGGCCCGATTGTCGTCGTGATCGGCGCTGCGGTGAGCGCGGTCGGGGCGATTGGCCTGATCGGATCGAAATACTACCTCATCACCACAGCCTTGCCGGTGGTGGTGATGGCGATTGCGGTGGCTGACTGCATTCACCTGACACTCGCCTACCAGACCGCGCGCGCGGCCGACCCGCTGGGGACGCGGGCGCGGGCGATGGAGGCGGCCATCGACAAGGTCGCGCTGCCGATCATCCTGACCAGCGTGACCACGGCGCTCGGCTTTGCTGGCCTTGCCATCGGCTCGCCGATGAAGCCGATCGCCGAATTCGGCCTGGTTGGTGCGGTCGGCGTGATGGTCGCCTGCCTGCTGAGTCTGACCGTGCTGCCGCTGATCCAGATGCGGCTCGCCGATCTTCCGCCATCGGTGGCGCGCGCTCCGCTGCTTGACAGCTCGCTGGCGCGGATCGCCCAGTGGAGCGCGCTTCGCCCGGGCCTTGCTCTTGCGCTGTCAGCTGCGATCGTCGGCGGCGCGCTGGCCGCTGCTGCCCAGGTCGAGTTCGATTACGAGCGGCGCAATTATTTTGCCGCTGGCGATGATGTGCTGGTGGCCGACGATCTGCTGGCCGCGCGATTTGCAGGCGGCAACATTCTGGATGTCATCATCGACGGCGGTGAGGACGAGGCGCTGCTGACGGCCACCGCCGTGAGCCAGATCGTCGATCTGCAACGGCGGATCAATGCGATTCCCGGAGTGGGCAAGGTGACGAGCTATGGCGATGCAATCGGCCTGATGCACGAGCGGCTGAACGCTGCCCCTCCGGGCGCGCTCCCCGACCGCAGCGATGCGCCCGCGCAATACATGTTCCTCTACGAATCCAGCGGCGACCCCGCGGATTTCAACGCGCAGCTCGATTTCGGCAGGCGCTACGCGATGGTGCGCGGCTATCTCGACAATGGCGAGTATTCGTCGAACAAGCCGGTCATCCAGAAGGCCAGCGCCATCGTCCGCGCATGGTCGCAGGAGACCGGGCTCAAGGCATCGCTCAGCGGGCGAATGGCCGTCAATGATGGCTGGATGGATGCGCTGAAAGCGAGCCATCCCTTTACCATCGCGGCGGCGGTCCTGATGGTCTGGATCGCGACCTGGGTGCTGCTGCGCGGGTTTGTCGCGGCGAGCGTTGCCATGCTGCCGGTGCTTTCCGGGATCGTGCTGCTTTATGCCGCGATGGGCCTTGCCCGCATCGATCTTGCCCCGGCGACCAGCATGTGCGCCGCGATTGCCGCTGGGTTGGGCGTCGATTTCGGCATTCATCTGGTCCAGGAACTGCGCAGCCGGATGGCGCGGGGGAAAGACCTCAGCGCGGCGCTTTCAGGCAATTACATCACCGTCATGCGCGCCTGCTTCTTCAGCGCCGTCAGCCTCGGCGCGGGCTTCACGGTGGTTGCCCTCAGTGAAACGCCGGTGCTGCGCTGGTTCGGCCTGCTGATCGCCTTTGCCGCACTGGGCAGCCTGCTTGGCGCGCTGGTGCTGGTGCCGGCGATCGCTTCTTTCACCTCACGCAAATGGAGTTCGTCACATGCATAAAATGGCGCTGATCGCGGTTTCGGCCGCAGCCACCGTTTCGTTTTCGCTCGCCGCATCGGCGCAAGGGGGCATGACGGGGGATACGATTGCCAGGAAGATCGCCGACCGTCCCAATGCCGATCCGCGCAAGGGCACGATCACCTTTGTGATGCAGGATCAGGGCCGGTCGCGCACCCGCGCGGCCAAGATGCTGCGGACGGAAACGGGGGCGACGCACCGCCTGCTGCTGGCCTTCGATACGCCCGCCACCATCCGCGGCACATCCTTCCTCAGCTATGATCACAAGGCGGCCAGCAAGTCGGACGAAACCTGGCTCTACCTCCCCGCGACCAGCCGCACCCGCCGCGTTCCCGCATCCGACCGGGCCGACAGCTTCATGGGGACCGAAATGTCATACGGCGATGTGAAGGACAGCTTCATTTTCGGGCTTGGCGATTACACCTTTGCCTATGGGGGGCGCGCCGCCAACGGGCGGTACATCCTGAAGGGCACCGCCAAGACGCCCCAGATCGCGCGGGAAATCGGCTATGGCGGCTTTACCGCGGAAGTCGATCCGGCCACCTGGTTTCCCCGGACCATCACCTTCACCGATCCGGCCGGCAAGCGCCTGAAAAGCGTGTCGGTCCGCAAGCTCGAAAAGGTCGGTGCTTCCCTGACCGCGACCGATTTTACCGTGACCAACCATGTCACCGGGAGGGCCACGATTGTCACCGTATCCGGGCTGGCCAAGGCGTCAGTCGCGGACGAGACCCTGTTTGATCCAGCGCGGCTTGACCGTGCCTCCGGCCGCATGCCGTGAGGCTGGTCGCTGCGCTGTGCGCGCTTGCAGCAGGTCTGGGGGGAACTGCCGCGAGCGCGCAATCAGTGGACGGGGCGCTGATCGTGGCGCTGGACGAAGGCGGGCTGGCGAAGGCCAATCTGCTGATCGAGCCGGAGGCGACCCTTGCGCTTGGCTCTGGCATCGAAGCGGTCATGTCCTTGCGGATCGAGGCTGCCGGGTCCGACACCGGAACAGGCGCGCGCAGCGGTTTTTCCCCTATCTCAGCGCCGCTGCTTAATGGCGATGACCTGCGCGTGGAGATCGACGAGTTCTACCTTTCGATCCCGGCTGGTGCGCTGGAATTCAAGCTTGGCAAGCAGGAGATCGCCTGGGGATCAATCGATGGCGCGCGGATTGTGGATACGGTCAGCCCTGCGCGCCTCACCGAAGGACTGGCACGCGATCCGCGCCCTGATCGCATCGCGATATGGGCAGCACGGATGCAGGCGATTATTGGCAGGATCGATCTCGATTTCGTGTTCGCGCCCGATCCCACGGCGAACCAGCTGGCCGAGCCGGGCGCGGCCTTCTTCCCGCAGGCACCCCGGTTTCTGGCAGGATTGCAGCCAACCGGCCCCTTGCCGCCGATCCTGCGGGACAGTCGCGGCGACCTGATTGGCGACGCCACGATCGCCGCCCGCCTGTCCTATCGGCTCGATGCGACCGATTTGCGCATATCCATCGTGCGCGGGATCGATCAGGATGGCGTTCCCGTTTTTGATGGCCGGAACATCGCGCTGCGCCATCCGCGCAGGCACACGATCGGGTTCGAATTCGTTCGCCAATTCGGCGGGTTCGTGGGCAGGCTGGAGACCGCATGGACGCCGGACGCCAGCTTCGTGGTCGCGGGCACCCTTGGCGCACAGGTTGCCGAAGCCGATCGCATTGTCAGCGGGGTGGGCGCGGATTTTTCAGGCCCGCTCGGCACCTATGTCAATGTGCAGCTGATCGCCGATCACGTCTCATCCGAACAGGTGCTCGTCCGCCCGCGAACGGACATCATCTCCACCTTGCGGGTCCAGAAAGACTTCGGCGACAATCTGCACGCGCTCCGGGCCGAATGGCTGAATTCGGTGACGGACACGGATGGCCTCGTGCGGCTTGAACTTTCCCGGCGGATCGACGACCGGTTTGCGATCTTCCTCGGGGCCGATATGTTTTACGGCACGTCTCGCGGCATATTCGGACAGTTTTCGGAACGATCGCGGATGGTCGGCGGGGTTCGTTTCTCGCTGTAACCTCATGACTGCGCCGCAGCCGTGTCCCGCCGGATCGTGACCTTTGCACCGCACAAGCAGCTTCGCTCAGGCGCTTTTCACCCCGTAGGAAAATTTATCGTAAGTTAGCGAAGGGTCTCCTAGTCTTTGCGCGTTAAGCCATCGAGGGGGCGCTCGAATGTATCTTCCGGGTGATGATGAGGATGACTTGCTGCGGAGCGAAACGGTGGAGGCGCCTCGGAAGCCGACACCGGAGGGCGATGCTGCTTTGCTATCGTCCGTTCCAATAGATCAGCCGCTTGTCGCCCCAAACGTCAAGGCCGCTGCGGCAAGCACGCTGGCTCTGGCGGTCGCTGCCTGCGGGGGTGGGGGCGGAAACGCGGGAGGCGGCAACACCGGTGGTGGTGGCCCGCCGGTTGCCGCGGTGCGCAAGCCCCAGACTGACGCCGAAGCCGCGCGCTTCCTGCTTCAGGCCTCGCTAGTCGCGTCTACCGCGGCCATCGCCGAAGTCCGCAGCGAAGGCTACGGGCCGTGGCTGGATCGCCAGTTCGTCGCGGCCAATTCCCAGACCGCGCGCGGCTATTTCGCCGACCGTGGCCTCGACCGCGTCGATGCCAACCGTTTCTACAATTCCGCGATCATCGGCGATTACATGATCTGGTCGCAGCTGCTGTCGGGCGGCAATCCCGTGCGCAAGCGGATCGCCTTTGCCCTGTCGGAGTTCTTCGTGGTGTCGCTGGGCGGCATCAACCTCACCTGGCGAGGCCCTGCCATCGGTGAATACTGGGACATCCTCAACCGCCACGCGTTCGGCAATTTCCGTGACCTGTTGCAGGATATCACGCTGAACCCCGCGATGGGGGTGTTCCTCAACACCCGCGGTAACCGCGCCGCCGATCCCCGCACCGGCCGCGTGCCCGACGAGAATTACGCGCGCGAGGTCATGCAGCTGTTCACCATCGGGCTGTTCGAACTGAACGCCGATGGCACCAACCGTTTGGTGAATGGTAATCCTGTCGAAACCTACACAAGCGAGGATGTGACAGGGCTGGCCAAGGTGTTCACTGGCTATGACTTCGATCAGGCTGGCCTCACTTTCACACCCGAGGTAGGCGGCACGCGCCAGATCCCCGATCCCGAATATGCACGCCGCCCGATGACGGCCAACCCGGCGCGTTGGGTCCCGGCGCGGGCCAATGGCTTCCATTCGAACGAAGCCAAGACCTTTCTGGGCCTGACGATCCCTGCCGGAACCGATGCAGCCGAAAGCCTGCGGCGCGCGCTCGATCACCTGTTCAATCATGCCAATGTGGGGCCCTTCTTCGCGAAGCAGATGATCCAGAGGCTGGTGACGAGCAATCCTTCGCCGGCCTATGTCGGACGCGTCGCCGCTGTCTTTGCCAACAACGGGCAAGGGCGGCGCGGGGATCTTGCGGCCGTGTTCAAGGCGATCCTTACCGACAATGAGGCGCTTGATCCGGCGGGGGTCGTCAATCCCAATTTCGGCAAGCTGCGCGAACCGGTGCTGCGTTATGTGCAGCTGGCGCGGACCTTTGGTGCGCGGTCGAACAGCGGCAATTGGCTGGTCGGTGACCTGAGTGACGCTGCGAGCGCGCTTGGGCAGAGCCCGCTGCGATCACCATCGGTGTTCAACTTCTTCCGCCCGGGCTACTTCCCCGCCAACACAGAAATCGCCAATCGCGGCCTGCTCGCGCCCGAGTTCCAGCTGGTCAACGAGACCTCGGTGGCGGGCTATGTCAACTTCCTTGAACGTGCGATCACTGGGGGGCGGACGCCGGTGGCCGATATCGCGCTCGACTTCGCCAGCGAGGTCTCGATCGCGCAGGACAGCACCGCATTGCTTGACCGGCTCGATCTGCTGCTGACCGGCCGGCAGCTCAGCACGGGCGTTCGCGATACCATCCGCACAGCGATGGAGGACGTGGTGCTGACCGCCAGTTCGACCAACGCCGACCGGTTGCGGCGCGTGCAGATCGGCGTGGCGCTGATCCTCGCCTCCACCGATTATCTGGTTCAGAAGTAAGCTTCGGGGGACGCGGGCATGTTCATCGGCAAGGGCATCGAAATCGAGCGGCGGGCGTTCCTCAGGCGCTCCGGCCAGCTGGCGATGATGGGGGCGGCATCGTCCTACGCGCTTGACCTTGCGGGCCTTGCCGAAGCGGCGGCCTTCAATGGCGGCGGCGGTTACAAGGCGCTGGTCTGCGTGTTCCTGTATGGCGGGAACGATCACGGGAACACGCTGATTCCCTTCGATGCCACCAATTATGCGCGTTATGCTGCGATCCGGGGAACGGCCGGTTCGGAGGAGGCATCGGGCATTGCAATCGGCCGCAATGCGCTTGCCAATACCGTGCTGGCGACCCCGTCCGACCAGCAGCTGACCGATGACATCACCTATGCGCTGGCCCCCACCATGCCGCGCCTCAAGACCCTGTTCGATACCGGTGCGATGGCCCCGCTGCTCAATGTCGGCCCGCTGATCGCCCCGCTGACCCGCGCTCAGTATGACGCGGGGAGCGTGCCGCGACCGGCGAAGCTGTTTTCGCACAATGACCAGCAATCGACCTGGCAAAGCTCGCAGCCGGAAGGCTCGCGCACGGGGTGGGGCGGCCGGATGGGCGATCTGGCGCTGGGTTCGAACACCAATGCGATGTTCACCGCGATCAATGCCACCGGCAACGCGGTGTTCCTGAGCGGCCAGACTGCCGTGCCCTATCAGGTGTCGCCAGCGGGGGCGACGCTGTACAACCCCTTGCAGAACGGACGCCTGTTCAACTCCGCTGCCGCCTCGCAGGCGCTTTCCACGCTGCTGCGCAGTGGGTCTGGCAACGTCATGGCGGCCGATTATGCGCGCTTCAACGACCGCTCGATCCAGTATGGCGCCTTCGTCAATGATGCGCTGCGCAGCGTGACGCTGAACACCAGCTTTGGCACCGGCAACCGTCTGGCGGACCAGCTGCGGGTGGTCGCGCAACTGATCGCGGCGCGCGGGCGGCTGGGGGTGACGCGGCAGGTGTTCCTCGTCTCGCTGGGCGGGTTCGACAACCATGACGGGCTGATCGGCACGCATGACGGGCTGCTGGGACAGGTGGATTCTGCGGTCGATGCCTTCTACCGCGCAACGGTGGAACTGGGCGTCGCGGACAATGTCACGACCTTCACCGCGTCCGATTTCGGGCGCACCTTGTCATCGAATGGCGATGGCTCCGACCATGGCTGGGGCGCGCACCACTTCATCGTCGGCGGCGGCGTGCGCGGCGGGCGCTTCTACGGGCGTGCGCCGCAGGTCTCGGTCTCCAGCAACGACCAGGTCGGGCAGGGGCGGCTGCTGCCGACCACATCGGTCGACGAGCTTTCCGCGACACTGGGCCTGTGGTTCGGCGTCGCACCATCCGAGCTGCCTTCGGTTGCGCCCAATATCGGACGCTTTGCCTCCGCCGATATCGGTTTCATGAAGCCCGCCCAGACCACCGTGGCGGCGACGCGGTAGCCGATGCGGCCCCCCGTCGGTCCGTTGCGGCCTCGATCTGCACTTTGTTCTCAGATATTGGGCTCAATTCACCAATGGGTCAGCGCGGCCCGTTTCCGGCGTCGTTCCTGACGATTGCGGGGTGAGGAGGATCCAGCCGCCCGGCCTTCCCCCGTAGCCTTCCTTGGCCTTGTGACGCCCGAAGGCTTGCAGGCAGTCCATGAAACCAGGTTCGAACATGGCATCCTCCTCCTGCTTCTTGCAGATCAGGGAGCCGCCCGTTTGCGACCGTGGGTCGCTGAACTTCTGGTCGTACCCGTCCGCCGTGACCACGCGCATTTCGGCTGTGTCATCGCGCAGCCGGATCGCTTCGATGGCGGTCACTTCGGACTGGTTGACGATCAGGCTGTAGCCGCGCTGGGCTGTGGGGATGGCGCCGCGTGTGCCATCCGCCTTTTCGTCCACCTTGGCGACGGTCGGCCCGTTGCGGATCATGTAGACCTGCCGGGCCGGATCAGCGGCGGCTGCCCCTGACGCCTGCGCCAGCTTTGCCTCGGCCCGAGCGAGGGCATCAATCGATTCAAACAGGAACATCGATTGGCGCACGCCGCCATCGTAATAGGTGACCTTTGCATCCTCGGGATCGGCCTTGCCGGGCTTGGCCGGGTCGGGATCGTCCGAGGTGACCTGCACCTGCTGGTAGAAGAACGGCATCGCCACCGACGCCAGCGCGCCGCCGGTGATGCATTGCTGCGCCTCAGTCATGGTAAGCTTGGCCTCGGCCTCGGGGCTGACGGCGGCCCGCGCGATGGCGCTGACATTGACCGCCTGCATTTCGCCCGAACCGGCTTCGACAAAGCCTAGCAGGACAACCGGCGCGCCTTCAGTGCCCAAAGCCTTGATCAAGGGGCAATCTTCTGCGGTCTGCGGGCTCACCGGCACCTCGCTGCAAAGGGCCTTTTCGATCTTCATTCGCAGCGGATCAAGCTTGGCCACCGATCCCCTGACCACCGCCCCGATATAGCCGCCGCGGTGAACGACATCGTCTTCGTCCTGAATGGTGTATTCGGTCACCAGATCGCCAAGCACCTTGCCGGAATCCTGCCCGGGAGCCTGCGCAGCCCCCACGAACAGCGCCTGCAATGCCCCGGTGCTGACGCCGGTCACCATCCGGAAACGGGGCAATTCGTTCTTGCTGTCCAGCTGTTTCAGATAGCCCGCCCCGAATGCGCCCCACTGCCCGCCGCCCGAAAGCGCCAGCACCGCGCCGCCGCCCGATTGCTTCAGTCCGGGCATATCGGACAGGGTCAGCCCGACCAGATTGGCATAGGCTGCGGCGGTGTCCGCTTCGATTTCGGCAGCGCTTTTGGCACCGTCGCCCGGCGGCAGAACGTCAGTCTGAATGGCCGCAAACGTCGCCGAACGCGGCACGGCTTTGGCGTAATCGGTGCGGAACGGGCTGCAATCGACATTCATCGGTGTTGCGCAACCGGCGAGGGACAGGCCTCCGATCAGAAGGGCGAGTGCATTGCGCATGGTCAGGCCTCCCCTTCAGCCGCTGCCGCTGGACGTTCCAGCAGGCGATAATCGATCAGCGCCTTGTTCCACAGCACCTTGGCAAAGGCCGGATCAAGCAGCCGTGCACGGGTTGCCCGCCAGCGATCGATCCGCGAACCCGGTGTGCCCGGCGCGCCGAAATCGGCCCAGACCTTGTCCCCGTCGAGATTGCCCAGCTTGCCCCAGTGCATGGAGTAATCGAACCTGCCGTCGAGACACGCCCTTATCCGCGCCGCGCCTTCGGCGATCACATTGCCGAAATCGGGAGGGAAGCCCGGCGCGTTGCGCGAAAAGCCGTCGATCTCGATCACGCAGGTTTCGGCAAAGCGGGTGAAGGCGAGCGTCCCGCCCGGGTTGGACACGAACCGCAGGGTGAACACAAAGGTCGGAACCAGATCCTTCACCGCCTCGCAGATCAGCGGGATGATGTCCGCCACCTCTTCGCGCTTCACCGCATAGGAGGCGTTGTAAAGCGCGCCGGGATAGCCTCCGGTGATCTCGTCAAGGTGCAGCCGGTTCCAGGGGGCGTTGCGCGGCGGGTTGGTGTAATTGGGGGTCCGCTCCAGTTCCTCGGTGTAGAGGTTGAAGGCGCCGGGGAAGCCCCGTTTTTCCTTCGCCGCGATGAAGGAAGAGATCATCGTCCCCGAAAGATCGGCAAAGCCGCGCGGCGATACCGGGGGATCGGGCATGAAGCCATCCTTCTGGCCGGGCAGATACAGCGTGTGCACCGCCCGGTTGCCATCCCAGTTCATCGGATCGATGGTGAGTTCATAGAACACCGGCTTGCCGCTTTGGCCAAGCCTGCGCGCAATGCGGGTCCAGCGGCCCGCCGCGACATCGGCCAGCCAGGCGGTGTCGATCAGTTCGCGCTTGATGCTGAGCGCATAGCCGACGTCGCGGTTCAGCTCCATCGTCACGCCGTTGACGATCCCCATGCCGCCCAGATGCACCAGCGCATCGTCAAACACGGCATCATCGCGGATCGGGGGCTGGTTGGTGAAGCTGGCGATGATTTCATCGTTCAGCACCGGACGGGACTTGCGCTCGATCCACACCGACTGGTTCGGCCCGGTCACCAGATGCAGCCCGGTGACAAGATCCTGCATCCCGCCAAAGCCAAGCCGCGATCCGTGGCTGGCCGTGGCAATCGCGCCGGCCACTGTCAGCCCCAGATGCGTGCCGGATGTCTTGATCGACAGCTTGTGCCTGCGCTGCGCCCAGCCCAGCAATTCGCGCAGCCGTGTGCCGCCGAGCACGAAGGCGGTGCGGCGGGCGGGGACAGCGGGCTTGGCCGCCATGTGCCAAGTGCGCGCCAGAGCAAAGCCGGACAGGCCGGACAGATCGATCTGCGTGTCAACCGCGCCGACCAGCGCCGAAAAGCTCCAGCCCCGGCCAATCGGGACAAGGTCCACCGCCTTGCGTTTGGGCACCAGCAGGCGCGGCGGGGTCAGCACCCCTGCGATATAGCACTGCAGTTCCCTCGCGGTTGCGGCGAACATGGCGGGGCCGGGCTCCCCGGCCAGATCGCTGCAATTGATGCTCGCCGTATCGCGCACGGAGCCATCGGGATATTTGCCCTGCGCCAGCACGCGCGCGTAATCGGGATCGGTCGTAAGCACCGGGACATATCGGCCCTGCTGGGTCAGGTGATAATTGCGCCACAGACCCATCATGTTTTCCGAGATGCTCGGCATCGGTAGTCCCCCCAATTCGGCAAATGCATCGCCGCCCGGGCCCGAAAGTGCCACGCTGAACGTTGAAAGCAATGGCCTTTGCGCAATCCAGGCGCGAGGCCGGGCTTTTTATTCTGCGATCCGCTTGGGCTTGCCCAGTGCAGCCTTGGCGATTTCCGCAGCGTGCCACGGCAGGCGGTGCCAACGCTTTTCGGCATAGGCGCGGGTCTGGTCGGCGGCGTGGGGAGAGGCGGGGTTGGTGGACTGGCTGTAGCTGAGGATCGCATCGGCCACCGGGCCGGCATCATCGAAGCCGACGATCTGGATATAGCTCGTCCCGTGGCGCGGGGTGAGGCCATTGGGGGTGGCCACGGATTCCTGCATGTTGAGGATGCCCAGCGTGCCGGGGCCGCCGTGAATCGGGATGGCCTCATTGCCCGCCATCACGTGCTGCACCTCGCCCCAAGGCGTACCCGGCCCGATGTTCGCCGCGTCGAGTTCGGCGACGGCTTCGCCCAGAGCGGCGAGCAGCTTGTCGCCCTTGTCCCCGTCAGTGACGAGATCGCGGGGCGTGTTGACCGGATCGGCCGGATCGAAGGGCACCGCCCAGAGGCCGGGAAGCTTGGCTGCCTTGGGCCAGAAGGCGCGGAACAGCGCCGCGCCGCGGCTGGTCGCCTCAAACCGGCGATCCCAGCCCGCCAAGGCCAGACAGCCGCGCACGACCGCTTCGGACGGGGCAGAGGCAGCGGCGCACAGCGCCCCGATCTTGTCCGCCGTGATGTCCGCCGCAAGGCTCTTGTTGCCAAACGCCAACGCCTGCGCACGGAGATGATCGACCTTGCCGCCCGCCAGCATCGCGGCGGTTTCGGTGAAGTTCGACCGGGTGCGCAGGCTCCGCGCCGTGGCATATTTGCCAAGGATCGGCGACAATTGGCGGTGCGGCATCGCCGGGTTGCTGATCCAGTAACTGTCGTTCGAATTGGTGAGCCAGCTGCGCGTGACCGTTGCCGCCTGATCGCTGGCTGGCATCAGCCCGGGGGCCGGGGTGCCTGCAGCAACCTCCCAATCACAGGCTGCGCGTGCGCCATCGAGCAGCACCGCAAATTCGGTGAACAGCCCGGCAATCGGCGGCGAACAGGCCTTGATCAACTCCCCCGAGACATTCGGCACCGCCGTCACATCGGCGTGGAGCGCGTCGCCGTGGCGATCCGCCGCGATGGTGTTGACCCACGGAATGCCCAGCGTCTCGCTAACCGCCTGCTGCACCTCGCCGACGCTTTTCGCTTCGCCGATGCGCAGCCAGGTTTCGATCCCGCGCTGGTTGCCGCGGTTGGCGTCCTTGAGCGCGAAGGCGCTGGCCGCGCTCCAGGTGACGCCCATGCGCGGGATGATGAACACCGGACCAAAGCGGGTGCTGTACAATGTACGCGACACGGCTGGCGTGCCTTCGGGCATCGGCACGGTGACGGTCTGGGTCGTCATCGGCACGCTTGTCCCGTCCACCATGTAGCGGGTGGGATCTGCCGGATCGAGCGTCAGCTGGTAGAGCGTGAAATGCCGCGCTTCGGTGACGGTGTGCGTCCAGGCGACATCCTTGTTGAAGCCGAGCGTCGGCAGCGGCGTGCCGGCAAGGCCCACGCCCATCACCTCGTAACCCTCCGGCCCCTTGACGTGCATCTGCCAGAAGCGGCTGGGGCCTTTCCACGGGAAGTGCGGATTGCCGATCACCAGCCCGCGTCCGTCAGTGGTGGTATCCGCGCCGAACGCCCAGCCATTGCTGCCCATGCCCAGCTCGTCCGGCTTGGGCATATTGATCGCAACCTTGGGCGCGGGGGCGCCGGGAGGGGCGGCGTTGGCGATGGCGGGCGCAAGGTTCAGCGAGCTTGCCAGCAGCATCTGCTTTTCGTTGAGGCGCAGCATGTCGTCGGCCGTGATCGGCCGCACCCACGCCTTGCCGCGGCATTCGGCGGGGATGCCATCCGCGCCAGCGTCTTTCAGAAAGCGGTTATAGCCCGCGACATAACCATCGAGCAGGCCTTGCACCCTCGCAGGCAGAGTCTTGGCACTTTCCCGCAAGGCAGGCAGATCGATGATCGCGCGGAAGAAGGTGTCGGAAGAGAGGTTATCGACCTCCTCGAAGCCCAGCACCGCCTTGGCCTCCGGCCCGAAATGCAGCGATCGTTCCCCTGCCACCGTGGCCAGTTCCTCGGCCAGCAGGCACAGATTGTCCTCGGCATAGGCATAGGCGACGCCATATCCGACGCCGCGCCAGTCGCGGGCCTCGATATGCGGGATGCCATAGGTGGTGCGGGTGATGGTCGCTTCGTAACGCTTGCCCGCAAGCGCCTCGGCTGAAGGTGCCGCCACAAGCGCTGCGGCTGTCGCCGCCAGTAAAGCCGTCCGCATGATCGTTCCTCTCGCCTGTCCGTTCCGGGCGCCCGTTATCGGGTCTTGGCATGCAACCTATCGGCAAGGGACAGCGCAAAGTAAAGGGGCGCCCCGCCTGATGGCGGAGCGCCCCCTCCTGCAAAGCTCAGATGATCAGAACGATGCGGTGACCGAGAACACCACGGTCGCGTCCGAGATCGAATTGCCCGCCAGCGTGGCGAAGTTCGGGCGGATGCGGTTGGCGTCGGCTTCGCTGATGTCGGTATCGACATAGGCGACCGACAGGGTCAGGCCCGAAATCGGGACGATGTCCGCGCCGATCAGCCAATCGAAATAGGTGCCGGTCGGTGCGATGCTGGTGCCGTTGGGGCCAAGGCCGGGGTTGCCGTCCGAATAGCCGAGGTGCGCCTTCAGGCTGATCGGCGTATCGGCGATGCCATAGACCGCGTCGGCAGCGAGGTAGAGGTTGTCTTCCTTGTCACCCGGGTCAGCCGGACGGCCGACGGGGAAGGCATTGCCCAGCGCTTCCTGCTGCGGCGCATAGGCGACCGTTGCCGTCAGCGAGACCGGGCCAGCCGCGCCCGAAAGCTTGGCATAGAGCTCGGCAAAGTCGGTGGTGTCGGCCCCGCTGGGATACATGAACCAGGTCACCCCGGCATCCAGCGTGCCTTCGCCGACCGGGAACTTGAACCCGGCGTAGATGTCGAGCTCCATGTTGGCGCCGCCGAAGGTGCCCCAGCCCGAAAGGTTGGAACCCCAGGTGCCCACATAGAAGCCGCTCGAATGGGCGACCGTGAAGCCGCCCTGCACGGCCATGCCTTCATCGGACTGCGACACGCCGCGGAAGCGGTAGTCGGAGGTGAGGGTGGCCGAACCCGACACGGTGATGGCAGGGGTATCATCTTCCTGACCGGTGGCAGTGGCGAGGTCGACCGGCTCGATTGCGCGCAGCATCACGGCTGCGGCATCATCGGTCACGGCGGTTTCGGTCTGAGGGGTTTCGACGGCTTCGACCGGGCCTGCGATCGCAGCGTCGGCATCACTCGCGAAAGCGGGAGCGGCGAAGCAGGCGGCGAGGGCGACAGCCGATGCGGCCGAAGCAAAACGAATGGACATAAGGAACGCTCCATAGAGAGGTTTGGATCGTTCCACCTGCGCGGCGTGCAGGATTTATTATCCGATGAATCGGGATCCCGTCACGCCGCGGTCATCTTCCTCCAAGCGACCGGCGCGCACAAAGCTTATGTGAAAGGCGTGTTTCACATTATCATCTTGCGTGTCATTCCTGCCACAGTTTGCAGATACGAAGATTCTTATATTAGCAGTATGGCAGGCACATGCTGGCTTGGCGCGTGCGGACGACAAAAAAGAGGCGCTGCGACCGATGTGGTCGCAGCGCCTCTTGTCATGGTGACCCTTCCCGGGCCGATTGCTGGGCCGATCAGAACGTGAAGCCGGCGGTCAGCTTGTAGAAGTCACCGTCGTTCCCGCTTTCGACATCGGCACCGGCGGTGAAGCGGGCGAAGAAGCCGTTGCTGGTCTTGAACTGCACGTAGGGGCCGACCCACTGGTAGACCCGTGCGGTCCCGCCGCCCTGCGTGCGGGTGTTGCTGAGCAGTTCGTAATGCGCCCCGGCCGAAACCTTGTCGCTGAACTTGTAGCCCGCGTTGATCCAGGTGTGGAGGAAGTCGAGCGAACCGACATCGTTGCGGTTGCGCAGCGCAGCGTAGTAGCCGCCGTAATATTCCGCCTCGAACGTGTCGTCGGAATAGTTGATGGTCAGGCTCGGCACGATGCCGTCGGCGAAATTGCCGCCCGTGTTGGTCGGTGTATCGTTGGGGCCGCCGCGCACGCCGCGCGACAGCAATGCCCCGTTGGTGAGGCCGATCTGCGGCTTGATGACGAATCCGCCGCTGTAGATCGCGGCGCCAACGCCGAATTCGGTCCACAGGTCAGCACCCAGGGTCGTGCCGAAAGCGTCGGTGGTCCAGAGGATTCCGTAGAAGCTGAAATCGACATTCTCGCTGACCGGGATCAGGCCGTTGAACGCGGGGTAGAAGCCGAAGAACGAATCCTGGTTGAGCGTGACGGTGAAGGAATCCGAACGACCGCCGGTTTCGCTGCCCTGCGCGGCGGCAGCAGCGGCCATGACGGCAGCATCGACGGCGATTTCGGCAGAGCCCGTTCCCACGGCGATCGGGGCCGGAGCGGCAGCGGCCAGATCGAAGTCTGCGCTGTCATCCAGAGTGATGGTCTTCTCGGCGGCGGGCACGGCAATCGTGATAGCCGCGGCATCGATCGCAACACTGTCCGGACCCTGCGCAAATGCCGGGGCCGACAGGGCAGATGCCAAGGTCAGCGCCGAAACGGCGCAAGCAAAACGAACTGTCATATGGAACGCTCCTGATAGAGAGGTGGGACCGTTCCGCCTGCGTGCTGCGCCTGTGCCTTCTTTTGTTTCGAACGGGCTTCGTTCGCAGCAAGAAAGCCCAATAACAACTGTACCGCATCGCACAATTCGTAATGCTTTGGCCAAAGTCTTATTGTTGCAACTGTGTTGCAGGGAGGAAACAAATTCAAATTACGTAATAATTATTTATAACGAGGCCTGAATATTAGAACCTATGAAGATTTGATGATTTTGTGGGGGCGTTACTTCGGCGGCATCCGGATCGCCCCGTCCAGCCGGAACTGGTGACCGTTGATGTAGCTGTTGCGCGCGATTTCCAGCACTAGGCTGGCAAACTCCTCCGGCTCGCCAAGGCGCTTGGGGAAGGGAACGGACGCGTTCAATTGCGCCCACATCGGCGGATTGCGGTCCTTCATTCCCAGCATCAGCGGGGTGGCGAAGATGCCCGGCATGACCGAATTCACCCGGATGCCCATATCCATCAGATCGCGAGCCATCGGCAGCACCAACCCGTTTACCCCGGCCTTGCAACTGCCATAGATGACCTGCCCGATCTGCCCGTCCTGCGCCGCCACGCTGGCGGTGAGGATGATGCAGCCGCGTTCGCCATCGTCATTCACCGCACCGGCGTTCGCCATTCCCAGTGCTGACAGGCTGGCAACGCGGTAGCTGGCGACCAGAATGCCCTCGGCCCCGAAGGCGTAATCTTCGGTCGACAGGCGTTTGTAGGCGCCCGCTTCCTTGTCCCAGCCCAGTGTCTTGCCGCGCCGCGATGCCATCGCGCAGTGCAGCGTCACGCGCTCCTGCCCGTGTGCGGCGCGGGCCGCGGCGAAGCCTGCCTCGACGCTGGCTTCATCCATGATGTCGACATGGTGGAAGGTGCCACCGATTGCGGCGGCGTGCGCTTCGCCCGCTTGCGTGTTGATGTCGAAAATGGCGACCTTCATGCCTGCATCGGCGAAGGCCTGCGCGCTCGCCTTGCCCAGCCCGCTCGCGCCGCCGGTGACGACAGCGGCCATGCCCGGTTCGATTTTCATGAATGTCCTCTCCTGTGGTGGTTTTGGTGCCTTGCTAGGCGCTTCGCCGGCCGCTCGCCACCTCTTCAATTGCGGCATTTTCGCCACACCGGCCCGAGTCACTGATCCGTCACCAAGCGGTCGCTTGTATGTCACCGACCCGCGTTAAGCGCCCCTGCAACACGGCCCTGACCACCAGGGCGCCTCAAGGGGGAATACCAGCATGATCCGCATCCGTTTTGCCATGGGCAGCGCCGCAATCGCTCTGGCCGCTGGCCTCGCCGCACCCGCCATCGCCGGCGATGTGGCCGGTGTTGTTGCCGACGCCAGCGACACCGCAGGCCTGCGCGCCGCCGAAGTGGTTATCGAGGAGCTTGGCCGCCGCACCGTGACCAGCGGCGATGGCACCTATGTGTTCAACGATGTTCCGGCCGGCACCTACACCATCACCGCCCGCTATGTCGGGGCGGAAGCCGTGCGGTCCAGCATCACTGTTCCTGCCGAGGGCATGGTCCGCCAGAACTTCACGCTGGGTGAAACCGGAAGCAACATCCTCGTGCTCGGCCAGAGCGCGAACCTCGCCTCAGCCCTGTCGCGCAAGCGCGCCGCCGATGGCGTGTCCGACGTGCTGACCCGCGATGCGATCGGCCAGTTCCCCGATCAGAACGTCGCCGAGTCGCTGCGCCGCCTGCCGGGTATCAATGTGCTGAACGATCAGGGCGAAGGCCGGTTTGTGACGGTGCGCGGGCTTGACCCGAACCTCAATGCCACCTCGCTGAACGGCGTGCGCGTGCCTGCGCCGGGGATCGACGAACGCGGCGTGGCGCTGGACGTGATCTCGTCCGACATCATCGAATCCATCGAAGTGAAGAAGTCGCTGACCCCGGACATGGACGCCGATACCATCGGTGCCTCGATCGAGATCAAGACCACCAGCGCCTTTGACCGCAAGAAGGATCTCTACGTCGCCAAGATCGGCGGCAGCTACAATGACTATTCGGGCGCACTGACGCCTGACGTCGGGTTCGATTTCGCCACCAAGCTTTCGGACAATTTCGGCGTTACCGGCGGTCTTTCCTATTATCAGCGCGAGTTCGAAAGCGACAACATCGAAGCAGACGGCTGGCAGGAAGACGGCGGCCTCATCTACTCCGAAGAAGTGCAGTACCGCGATTATGACGTGGAACGCGAACGTATCAGTGCGACGCTCGGCTTCGATGCCCGCATCGGCACGCACACCGAGCTGTACCTCAAGGGCGTCTACAGCGAATTCAACGATCAGGAATTCCGCCGCGATGTGATCTTCCGCCTTGAAGACGCCAATGTTTCTGGCAGCGGCACCCGCGCGGTGTTCGATGACGAGGACACCGAAATCGAAATTCGCCGCCGCGTGAAGGACCGCTTCGAATCCAGCAAGATCCGCACCGTGGTGTTCGGCGGCGAAAGCCGGTTCGGCGCGCTCAAGGCCGATTATGCGTTGAGCTGGGCCAAGTCGGGGGAAACCAAGGACGGCTCGCTCGATCCGACCCGGTTTGACGGCAATTTCGAAGATTCGGGCCTCGAAATCGCCTTCGATTACAGCAACCCGCGCATTCCGCTCTATTCGGTGACGGGCAACAACACCGGCTTCCGCAACCCCAACAATTACGAGCTCGACTCGATCGAATTCACCGCCGGTTCGGTGGGTGAGGACGAGGAATTCGCGGCGCGGTTCGATCTCGGCTACGAAATCTACAGCGATGCCGGAACGCTGACCGTGCAAGGCGGCGTCAAGGCGCGCTGGCGCGAGAAGTTCTTCGCCGGGCGGTTCGAATTCTGGGAAAACGACGATCTGACGCTGGCCGATGTGCTGGGCGCGGGGCAAACCTACCGCCTGACTGACATCTCACCCCTTCCGGGCTTCACCGAGGCGACCGATTTCTTCAACGCCAACCGCGGCGCCTTTGAACTGAACGACATCGACACGGCGCTGGCCAGCAATGTCGAAGATTTCGCGGTCGAGGAAGACATCTTCGCCAGCTACCTGCTGGGCCGTTGGGAAAGCAGCAAGCTGCTGGTCATCGGCGGGGTGCGCTACGAGCGGACCTACAACTCCCTGACCGGCAATCTGGTGCAGCTGATAGAGGAAGACGGCACCCTGCCGGGCGGCGGCATCGCGGCCGAAGACACCGTGATCGTCACCCCGACCACGACCGAGCGGAACTATGATCACTGGCTGCCTAGTCTCAACATCCGTTACGCCGCGCAGCCCGACCTGATCCTGCGCGCCGCCGCCTATCGCAGCCTTGTGCGTCCGAACATCGGCGATCTCGCGCCGCGCACCGTGATCGAGGATGACGAGGCCGAGGCCGGCAACCCCAATCTGGTGCCCTATGAAGCCTGGAACTTCGATGCGACGGTCGAATACTACATGTCGAACAACGGTGCGATCACGGCCGGACTGTTCTACAAGGAAATCGACAACTTCATCTTCAGCCAGCGCATCACCGATCCCGATCCGCTCCTTGGGGTCAACATCACGCGGCTGGACACCACGCTTAACGGGCGGACTGCCGAAATCTTCGGGGTCGAACTGGGCTTCTCGCAGCAGCTCGATTTCCTCCCCGGTTTCCTTTCGGGCTTCCTGGTGCAGGCCAACTACACCTTCACCGATGCCAAGGGCCTGATTTCGGATGGCAATATCGGTTCCATCACCGATACGCCGGACTTCCGCGAGATCACTCTGCCCAGCGCAAGCAAGCACACCTTCAACGGCGTGCTCGGCTACGAAAAGGGCCCCGTCTCGCTGCGTCTGGCCGGCACTTATCGCGACCTGTATCTTGATGAAATCCAGGGCGGGTCCGATGAAGACCGCTTCGTTGACAGCCTGTTCCAGCTCGATTTTTCGGGCCGTTACAAGATCAACAAGAACTTCCAGGCCTATTTCGAATGGATCAACATCAACGACGCGGAGTATTTCGCGTTCAACCGGCTTGGCAATCAGCAGAACGCGCTCCAGTTCGAAAAGTACAACTGGACGATGAAGGGCGGCATCCGCCTGACCTTCTGACGCCGTGCAATCTTCCCCGGCGCGTGCGCTGCTGCGTGCGCGCCGGGACGACCGGCTTGCGACGGGTCGGGCAGGGGCGTAGGGACATGATATGAATTCTCATGCCAGCATCGCCCCTGACCGCCGCCGTTTTCTCGGCGCGACAGCCACCGCCTTTGCCGCGCTTGCCGCCAGCGGGTGCATGACAAGGGGGGGCGCCCGCCGCATCGGCCCGCGCCGCCGCCAGCGGCTTTGCAGGCTATGGTGCCCTCACGCCCGATCCGGCAGGGCTGCTCGATCTGCCCGAGGGCTTCAGCTACCGCGTCATATCCCGCCTTGGGGACAAGATGGACGATGGCGGCACCGTGCCCGACCGCGCCGACGGGATGGGGTGTTTCGATCTCGGCAACGGCGAGATTGCCCTCGTTCGCAACCATGAACTGCAACCGCGCCACGATGCGGGCGGGCCAATCGCCAAGGGCTTTGGCAAGCGCAATGGCGCGTTTGTGCCGGGCGGCACCACCACCATTGTGCTCGACGCCGCGACTCTGGCGGTCAAGCGCCAGTTCCGCAGCCTTGGCGGCACGATCCGCAACTGTTCGGGTGGGGTGACGCCGTGGGGCAGCTGGCTGACCTGCGAGGAAGCGCCCACCGGCCCCGGCCAGCTGTATGGTGACGGGCTGGAGCGCAACCACGGCTGGGTGTTCGAAGTCCCCGCCTCTGCACGCGGGCTGGTCGATCCGGTGCCGCTGACCGCGATGGGCCGCTTCAATCACGAGGCCGCCGCCGTCGATCCGGCAACCGGCATCGTCTACCAGACCGAAGACCGCGATGATGGTGTGCTCTACCGCTTCATCCCCAAGATCCCCGGCAAGCTGGCGGAAGGCGGGCACTTGCAGGCGATGGTGATCGAGGGGCTGACCGATACCCGCAACTGGTCCGGCGCCGCCATGCCGGTGGGCCAGCCTTACCGCGTGTCGTGGGTCGATCTCGATGATGTCGAAGCACCCAAGGACGATCTGCGCCAACGCGCCGCTGCCAAGGGCGCTGCGCTTGTCGCGCGCGGCGAAGGGCTGCACATGGGCGTGAACCGCGGCGCAAGCGAAGTCTTCGCCTGCTGCACCAGCGGCGGGGCAAAGCAGCTTGGCCAGATCCTCAAGCTGACGCCGGGTCTGGCAGGCGCGCCCGATACCGTGGAACTGTTCTTCGAAAGCGAAAGCACCGACCAGTTCAACTACGGCGACAACCTGACCGTTGCTCCCAATGGCCACCTGATCGTGTGCGAGGACCAGTATACCGACGTGGTGGACAACCACATCCGCGGGATCACCCCGGCGGGCGAGGCCTATACCCTAGCCCGGCTTACGGCGCAGACGGAACTGGCGGGCGGATGCTTCTCGCCCGATGGCAAGGTGCTGTTCGTCAACGCCTATGGCCCCACCGCGACATTGGCGATCACGGGGCCGTGGGCGGCGTAACCGCTTAGGCATGGACGGATTTCTGCTCGCCCTGCTGCTGGTGTTCGCCCTCGCGATGGGCGGGCGCGATCAGCGGATGGTGGCGCAGTGGGCCGGTGCGCTGGGCCAAAGTGCGGCGCTGCTGGCTGTCGCGGCGGCCTGCGCCTGTGTGAGCGCGGGCGCGATGGCGTGGGTGGGGGCAGAATTCGCCGCCATGCTGCCGCGCCGCGCCGCGCAGATGCTGGTCGCCTTTGCGCTGGGCGTCGCGGCGTTCGAGCTGGCCATGCCGGTGCGGATCAAGACCCCGCAGGAGCCGACCCGATCACTGGGCGCAATCGGCATTGTGCTGCTGGCGCGGCAGATCGGCGACGGGGCGCGCTTTGCCGTGTTTGCGCTGGCCGCATGGTCAGCCCTGCCGGTCACCGCCGGGATTGGCGGCGCGCTGGGCGGCGTAGCGGCGGTGACAGTCGGATGGGCCGCGGGGGCTGATACGCTCGCCCGCTGGCCGCTCAGGATGGTGCGGATGGGCCTTGCCGCGTGCCTTGGCATCGCGGCGCTCTTCATCGGATTGAATGCCCGTTTCGCCGCATATTGATCGTCTGCGGCGATGCTGACGACCTAGATAATGATGAAACCCAATCCACGTTTGTGTGTTATTACAATGACAGCAACAAGGCGACAGACAATGTCGCGCCGCACCCAATAATGGAGGAATTTATGGCCGATACCAAAGACAATTCGAAAACTGCTCTGGTTGGCGAACTCAACGGCCTGCTCGCCGATCATTTCGCTCTTTTCATCAAGACCAAGAATTTTCATTGGCACGTGAAAGGTCCGCGCTTTCACGATCTGCACCTGTTGTTCGATACGCAGGCGCTGGAAGTGCGCGATCAGATCGATCTGATTGCCGAGCGTGTGCGCAAACTTGACGCCGATACGCTGACCTCGATCGGGACGATGGGCAAGCACACCAAGATCAAGGATCAGGACAGCACCAAGCTTTCGGCAGAAGACATGATTGCCGAACTGCTGGCCGACAACGAAACCGTGATTGCGCGCCTGAAGGGCATGAAGGATCTGGCCGAGGAAGCGGGCGACAACGCCACCGACGGGCTGCTGGACGACTGGACCGACATGGCCGAACAGCGCGCCTGGTTCCTGCGTTCGCTGCTGGCGTAATCCGCGACCAAAACCACCACACCCGCGCATAGCTATCCACGTCGTGCCGCCCCGCTCTGCCATTGCAGGGGGTGGCACGTTTGCTAAGGTTCGCCGCATGGCTGACATCACGATCATCGACGGCGCCGATCCGGACGCGGTGGCCGATTGGCTGGCGGCGCGCCTGGTCGGGACAGGGGCGGTGACCATCCCGGGCGGATCCACCCCGTTCCCCATACTCGCCGCACTGATCGAACGCGGCGGCTTGGACTGGGCCGGATGGCAGGTCTGGCCGAATGACGACCGCATTGTGCCCGAAGATCATGACGCATCCAACACCGGCAAGATGCGCGCGTTGCTGGAGCCTGCGGGTGCGCACATCGTCCCGCTGACCGAAGACGCAGCGCCGCCGCACTTCGCGCTGACATGGCTGGGCATGGGGCCGGACGGGCACATCGCCTCGCTGTTTCCCAACACCGATCCGCAAGCCGATGATCCGCAGGCCATCCGCCGCCTGACGCCCGACCCGCTGCCCGCCCATGCCCCGTTCGACCGGATCACGCTGACGATCCCGGCGCTCGCTAACACCGATGCCGTGGTGTTCACGCTCGGCGGCGCGGCGGACAAGCGTGCGGTGCTGGATGCGGCCCTGCGCGGCGATCATGATCTGCCCATCGCCCGCCTGCTGCGCACGGTGCAGGCGCAGGCCATTCCCGTTACTGTCTTCACCTGATGCCGCAGTTCCTGCCCGCCCCGCTCCACCGCGCCCTTCTGCCGCTGCTGCATATGCTGCGGCACCGCTGGCGGCGCTGGCGCAAGGTGCCGATTGCCGGGGTGAGCGTGGTGATCACCAATCTCACCGGCGATGTGCTGCTGCTCAAGCATTCCTATGGCCCTGCGGTATGGAGCCTGCCGGGCGGAGGCCTTGCGCGTGGGGAAGACCCGGTGGCCGCAGCGCGGCGCGAGGTGCGTGAGGAACTGGGCGTGGAACTCGCCCGGATCGAACCGATCGGCACGCTGGAAGAGGTGTTGTCCGGCTCCCCTCATACGGCCCATATCTTCGCCGCCGTATGCGACCAGCGCCCCAAGCCTGACGGGCGTGAGGTGATCGAGGCGCGTTTCTTCCCCTCGCACTCCCTGCCCGAACCGCTGGGCCGCACCACGCGGGACCGGATCGCGGTATGGCGGGCGCGGGGCGTGGGGTAGGGCTACAGCAGGCGCAGCTGCGCCTCGTCACGCGGCGGCTTGTCATCTTCCGCCCCCTCCAGCGCCGACAAGGTAAGGCCCATCAACCGGATCGGACCGGGCAAGGGCAATTCCGCCTCCAATAGCCCGCGGGCGAGGGCTGCGAACTCGCCCCTGTCGTTGACGAAATCGGGCAATGACGCGGCGCGGGTCATGATGCGGAAATCGGTGAACTTCAGTTTCAGCGTCACAGTGCGTCCCCTTGCGCCTGCCACCTCGATCCGTTCCCACACGATGCCGATGATCGTTTCCAGCGTGTCACGCAATGCCGCGCCGCTGCCGATATCCTCGGAGAAGGTCCGCTCACCGCCGACCGATTTGCGCACCCGGTGCGCGGCGACGGGGCGCAGGTCGATGCCGCGGGCGGCGCGGAACAGGTAATCGGCCATGCTGCCGAAATTGGCGCGCAAGAAAGCGATGTCCCGGCCTGCAAGGTCCGCGCCGGTTTCAATGCCGAGCCGCTTCATCTTTTCCTCGGCCTTGGGGCCGACCCCATGGAACCGCCGGATCGGCAGCCCCGCAACGAACGCCGCGCCTTCACCCGGACGGATCACGCACAGCCCGTCAGGCTTGTTCTGATCACTGGCCAGCTTGGCGAGGAACTTGTTGTAACTCACCCCCGCGCTGGCGGTCAGCTGCGTCTTGGCACGGATTTCCTGCCGGATCAGGGTGGCGATGCGGGTGGCGCTGCCGATGCCGAGCCGGTCCTCGGTGACATCAAGATAGGCCTCGTCGAGGCTCAGCGGCTCGATGATCGGGGTGTAATGTTCAAACACCCGGCGGATCTGGCGGCTGGCTTCCTTGTAGGCATCGAAGCGCGGGCGTACGAAGATCAGATCGGGGCACAGGCGCTGCGCCGTGACGGATGGCATGGCGCTGCGCACCCCGAACTTTCGCGCCTCGTAACTCGCCGCCGCCACCACGCCGCGCCCGCCCGCCCCGCCGACCGCCACGGGCTTGCCCTTCAGATCAGGATTGTCCCGCTGTTCCACGCTGGCGAAGAAGGCATCCATGTCGACATGGATGATCTTGCGCAGGCCCGGCTGATCGGGGGGCGCAGTGTCATCATCGTCTGGCGGAGCCGTGCGGGTCATCCCTCGCCAAATAGAACCTTGGCGGCGGCGAAGGAACTGTTGCTGGAACTATTCACCCGGACCGCCATTTTGTGCATATGCGAAAAGAACAGTGGTCATCGGGTGAACCCCTCGGCAAAGGGCCGCCCATGGCGACCGCGATGGCCCCCTCTGCACCGCTGCGCAAGGCGCTCGGAGAGACCGAGCTCCTGTGGATGATGGCCATGTTGATGGCGCTGAACGCCTTCGGAATCGACGCGATCCTGCCCGCTCTGGATGCGCTGGCGGCTGATCTTTCGGTGAGCGGCAATGACCGTCAGTTCGTGATCGGGGTGTATCTGCTGACCGGTGGCCTTGGATCACTGGTGCCCGGCGTGCTGGCTGACCGCTTCGGGCGGCGGCCGATTCTGCTGGGCGCGGTCGTGGTCTATATCGCGCTGTCGATCCTCTCCGCACTGGCGCCGACCTATGACGCGCTGATCGCGGTGCGGGCGGTGCAGGGCTTCTTTGCCGCCGGTATCGTGGCGCTGCCGCCTGCGATCATCCGTGACCGTGTGGGCGGGGACAAGATGGCCCGCATGATGAGCCTGATCTTCGTGATCTTCCTGATGGTCCCGGCCGTGGCGCCGACCATCGGCCAGGGCATCCTGCAATTCGGCAGCTGGCGCGCGATCTTCGGGGCGATGGCGGTGCTGGGCGTGGTGATGGGCGCATGGGTGTTCATCCGCCTGCCCGAAAGCCTGACCGACGAAAACCGCCAGCCGATCCGCCCGCGCTCCATCGCCGCCAACATGACCCGCGCGCTCGCCCTGCCGAGCACCGCGGGTTACGTGATCGGTTCCGCGCTGGTGTTTGGCGCATTGTTCGGCTTCATCAATTCCTCGCAGCAATTGATCACCGAGACATTTGGCGCGGGCGACATCTTCCCGATGATCTTCGCAATCTGCGCCGGGTCAATGGCGTTTGCCAGCTGGTCCAACTCGCGCATCGTCGAGCGTTTCGGCGCCCGCCGGGTGAGCCACACCGCGCTGTTCGCCTTCATCGCGGTAAGCGCAGTGCAGGTGATGGCCGCGTTCCAGCCTGACGAGGCGCTGTGGGTGTTCGTGCCGCTGATGGCGATCAACATGGCGCTGCTGGGCTTCATCGGCAGCAATTTCGGTGCGATTGCGATGAACCCGTTCTTCAACATCGCGGGCGCGGCAAGTTCCGCCCACGGTTTCGTGCGGATGACCACGGCGGCGCTGCTGGGGGGGGCGATCGGCTATGCGTTTGACGGCACGGCACGCCCGCTGGCGCTGGCCTTGCTGGCGAGCGGCCTCGCCTGTCTGGTGCTGGTGCTGCTGAGCGAGAAGGGCAAGCTGTTCGGCCCGTCCGATGCGGAGATGGGGGGCTAGTCCGCCCCTAACCGCCGCCAGGCCAGCCCCGCAAACTCGCACAGCAAGGGCCGCGTGTCGCGCGGGTCGATGATATCCTCGACATTGAACCTTTCCGCGCTGCGGAACGGCGAGGTGACCTTGGCCAGCCTTTCGCGGATGTCCTCCAGCAGAGCTTGCGGATCGTCCGCAGCTTCCAGTTCCGCCTTGTAGGCGACCTCCAGCCCGCCCGCGATCGGCAGACTCCCCCAGTCGCCTGACGGCCAGCAATAGCGGTACTGGTAGCGGTCGGCATTGCTCATCGCGCTGCCGGCAATGCCATAGGCGCGGCGCATGACGATGGAGGCCAGCGGCACGGTCGCCCGGTAGATCGCGTTCATCGCATTGACGCCGTAACGGATCGTCCCCGCCATCTCCGCCTCGCGCCCGATCATGAAGCCGGGGTTGTCGACCAGGTGGACGATGGGGAGCCGGAACTGGTCTGCGAGGCGGACGAAACGCTCGACCTTCTCGGAGGTCTTGGCCTCCCACGATCCGCCGAGGTAGCTGGGATCGCTGGCGATGACGCAGACGGGCCAGCCATCCAATCGCGCAAAGGCGGTGATCGCGGCGCGGCCCCAGTGCTTGCCGATCTCGAACACGGTGCCGCTGTCGAACAGCATCTCCATGCAGCGGCGCATCGAATAGACCTGTTTCGCATCACGCGGGACGAGGCTGAGCAGCGCCTCCTCGCGCCGGTCGGCGGGGTCGTCGCAGGCCGAGCGCCGCGCAGGCTGGCCGACATATTCGGGCATGAAGCTGAGGAAATGCCGCGCGCGGGCGAAGGCTTCGGCTTCGCTCGCCACCTCGTCATCCACTACCCCGTTGCGGGTGTGGATCGCGCTGCCGCCAAGCGCCTCCTTGGCCTCCTCATGATTGGCCGCGCCGCCCTTGTAGGCATCCCCGAGCCCGTCCACGACGGCAGGCCCGGCGGCGAAGATCTGCGAGAGGCCCTTGACCATGATCGAATAGTGGCTGGCGACCGTCCGCGCCGCGCCAAGGCCCGCCGTCGGCCCGAGTGCCAGCGCCACTACCGGCACAGTGTCGAGGTTCGTCACCACATCGCCCCAGCCCGGCACCGCGGGGATATAGGTCGCGCCGATCTGTTCGAGCGTCTTCACCGAGCCGCCGCCGCCCGTGCCGTCGATCATGCGGATGATCGGGAGCTTCAACTGGTGCGCCATCATCTCGGCCTGCACCATCTTGCGCGCGATCCCCGCATCCGCCGCGCCGCCGCGAATGGTGAAGTCGTCCGCCGTGGCGACGACGGGGCGGCCATTGATCAGCGCCTTGCCGAACAGGAAGGGGGCGGGGGTTACGGATTGGAGATCGCCGTTGGCGTCATACTTCGCGGAACCTGCAATCTTCCCGATCTCGCGGAAGCTTCCCTCGTCGCACAGCGCCGCCAGCCGCGCGCGGGCGTCCATCTTCCCGCGTCCGTGCTGGCGCGCAACCTTGTCCGCGCCGCCCATCTGCTCGGCGAGGGCTTCGCGTTGCCGCAGTTCTTCGAGTTCCTTGGCCCAGGTCATTCCCTCTCCCCTCGGGCCCACCCCTAACCCCTCCCGCAGGCGGGAGGGGGACTGGTCGCGCCCGCTTCTCCCCTCCCGCTTGCGGGAGGGGTCGGGGGTGGGCAAGTCTATTCTTTGCTAGCAGGCACCACCGTCACCAACACCGCCTCGACCTGCACCTGCGCGCCTGCTGTGACGGCCAGCCCTTCGATCACCCCGTCGAAGGGCGCGGTGAGGGCGTGTTCCATCTTCATCGCCTCAAGCACCAGCAGCCGCTGCCCGGCGGTGACGGCTTGGCCCTCGGCGACATCGACCGCGATGACCTTGCCCGGCATCGGCGCAATGATCGCGCCATCGGCGGCGGAGGCTTGGCCGGTGCCCTCGTGGCGGTAGGGCTGGACGTGGAAGGTCGCGCCATTGCAGAAATAGAACTTGCTGGAGTGGCCCTGAATGGTGCGGTCATAGGCAGGA
The DNA here is from genome assembly GCA_003724185.1 of Porphyrobacter sp. IPPAS B-1204. GTDB lineage: Bacteria > Pseudomonadota > Alphaproteobacteria > Sphingomonadales > Sphingomonadaceae > Erythrobacter. Next base: position 732,272 of record RHGM01000003.1, on the reverse strand, counting down.
TTGTCGCCTTCGAATGCCGGGTCGACTTCGACCTCTGCGCCTTCGACCAGCAATCGCACCGACTGCTTGTGTTCGGCGTTCAGCCGGAAGCCGCCGATACCCGACTGGCGGGCGTAATCGTTGCCCCAAGCATCGGCATAGAGCAGGTCTTCCGCGTAGAGAGCCAAGGACAGCTTGGGCAGCGACGGAGGGGCGGTCAGAGCGTCGATGTTCTCCGCGATTGAGCCGGTCGTCATGGTGCCGTTCTTGAATGCGGGCAGATCGAGCAGGCGGAACAGGAACCATGCGTTCTGCTTGACCGGCCAGACTTGCACATTGCCGGTCGCTTTGCGCAGGGCTGCAATGGCCGCATCACGATCCTCCCCGTGGCAGATCACCTTTGCGATCATCGGGTCGTAGTAGGGGCTAACCTGTGCGCCTTGCTCGACGCCTGTGTCCACGCGGGCGAAGTAATCGGAGATATTGAGATACTCGAGCCGCCCCGTGCTCGGCAAAAACCCCTTGGCCGGATCCTCGGCATACAACCGCGCCTCGATCGCGTGACCGTTGATCGACAGCTCCTCCTGCCGCTTGGGCAGCGGTTCCCCGCTCGCAACCCGCAGTTGCCATTCGACCAGATCGACCCTGGTGATCTCCTCGGTGACGGGGTGTTCCACCTGAAGCCGGGTGTTCATCTCCATGAAGAAGATGCGGTCCGCCCGCAGCCCTTCCGAGGCATCGGCGATGAATTCGATCGTGCCTGCGCCCTCGTAATCGACCGCCTTGGCGGCGCGCACGGCGGCGGCGCAGATCGCTTCGCGGGTGGCCGCGTCCATGCCGGGGGCGGGGGCTTCCTCGATCACCTTCTGGTGGCGGCGCTGGAGCGAGCAGTCGCGCTCGAACAGGTGGACGACGTTGCCGTGGCTGTCGCCGAACACCTGCACCTCGATATGGCGGGGCGAGGTGATCCACTTTTCGAGCAGCACCTCGTCATTGCCGAAGCTCGCCTTGGCCTCGCGGCGGCAGCTTTCCAGCGCGGCGGCGAAATCAGCCGGAGCATCGACCTTGCGCATCCCCTTGCCGCCGCCGCCCGCGACCGCCTTGATGAGGACGGGGTAGCCGATGGCCTCGGCCTCCCTGGTGAGGCGTTCCAGCGACTGGTCCGCGCCGAGATAGCCGGGGGTGACCGGAACGCCCGCCTCGATCATCCGCGCCTTGGCCGCGTCCTTCAGGCCCATGGCGCGGATGCTGGCAGGCTTGGGGCCGACCCAGATGAGGCCTGCGTCCAGCACCGCCTGCGCGAAATCGGCGTTTTCCGAGAGGAACCCGTAGCCCGGGTGGATCGCGTCCGCCCCGGTCTGCTTGGCCGCCGCGATGATCTTTGCGCCGACCAGATAGGATTCCGCAGCGGGCGAGGGGCCGATATGCACCGCCTCGTCAGCACTCCGCACGTGCAGCGCCTTGGCATCGGCATCGGAATAGACCGCGACCGTCGCCACGCCCAGCTTGCGCGCAGTGCGCATGATCCGGCAGGCGATCTCGCCCCGGTTGGCAATCAGGAGTTTGGTGATCATGGCGTGAGGTCCCGAGCCGCATCTGCCGGGAACCCCGGCACGCCCAGACGCTCACATTCGCTGGGCTGTTCCATCGTGAAACTGGTGTTGGCGACCTTCCAGACGCCCTCTGCGGTTTTGACCATGCTCAGCGAATTGATCCCGCAATGCGTCAGTTCATAGTCGGACCAGAAGGAATAGGGGCCCCAAACCTGCGCCATATCGCCTGTCACCAGCACGGTTTCGTAATGCATCACCTCGTCGGCCTTGCGCGTGCCCTTGGCCCAGCGCGCCAGATGATCAGCGACCGGCACGGCGTCCACACGCGGGCTTTCGGGGTTCATCCGGTTGTGGACGAAGATCACGCCTTCGGTGAGCATGACGCCCGCCAGCGCGGTTTTGTCATCACTGCCCAGCGCGGCGAAGAAGGCGTCGGCAGCGGCGATGACCTCTGCCTGTTCGGGGCTCTGCTCCTCAGCGGCGAGCGGCGCCGCGGCGATGAGGGCGGCTATTGCGAGAATGGCTTTCATGCTCGCCGGATTAGTCCAGCTTACCCCAAAAGAAAACCGTTCGGCCTTAGCTTGTCGAAGGGCTGTCGTTCTTTTCGGCCAGCGCATCCGTCAAAAGCGAAAGGCAGTGCTTCGACAAGCTCAGCACGAACGGAATCGGATCGTCACCCCTTGGGCCGGTAATCCGCGATGCCCCAGTGGATGCCGCCTTCGGGCATCTTCTCGCGGTTGATCACTGCCGACAGGAAGGCGCGCACGCCATACAGCGCCTTTTCGCCGCGTGGCACATAGGTGCGGCTCGCCCATGCCTCGGGCCCTCTTGCCCTGACCTTGCGCCCGATTGCCCCATAGATGCGCGCCGCTGACAGCACCGCCCAGCGGCTGCGGAAGGGGAGCTTTGCCGCGCCCACCCGCGCCGCCGCCTCGTGCTTTTCCACCAGCGCCACCAGCCTTGCGGCCATCGCAGCCAATTCCTTGCGGTGGTGCGGTTTGGTGTGCTGGCCGGGCTCGATATCCTGTTCGACCAGCCAGATTTCGGGCAGGTAACAGCGGCCAACCGCGTCATCCTCGACAATATCGCGGGCGATGTTCGATAGCTGGAAGGCAAGGCCCAGGTCGTTGGCGCGGTCGAGCGTTTCCTGATCCTTGGGATCGACCCCCATCACGACAGCCATCATCACGCCCACCGCGCCTGCCACGTGATAACAATAGCGCAGCATGTCCGCTTCGGTGCGCGGGCGCCAGTCTTCGGCGTCGAGCTGGAAACCGGCGATCACGTCTTCGGCCATCTGCGGGGTCAGGCCCACTTCGGCGGCGACCACGCCCAGCGCATCGAAGGCCGGATCGCCCGTCGGCTGGCCCTCGAACGCCAGCGCGGTCAGGCGGCGGATGCGGGCGAGGCGGTCGGCCAGATCGGTCTGGTCGCCAAGCTCGCCGCCCATGTCCTGATTGTCGGCAATGTCATCCGCCCGGCGGCACCAGGCATAGAGAAGCCACGCCCGCTCCCGCGTCTGCTTGTCGAACAGGCGCGCGGCGGCGGAGAAGCTTTGCGATCCGCGCTTGATCGACAGCCGAGCGTGCTCGACCAGCGCGGCGCGGGTGGCGGGATCGACCGGCATGGCGAGGCTTACAGCTCCTCGGCCTTCATGCGGAAGATCGGGGTATGCGGCTGATAGGCCTCCATCTTGGCGAGCAGTTCCTGAATGGAAGTCGCCGCGATCAGGATGTTCTGGTGCGCGGGCCGCACGAAACCGACCGCCGCCATCTTGGCGTTGAAGGCGAGCAGATCGTCATAGAAGCCGAAGGCGTTGAGCAGACCGACCGGATCTGAGTGATAGCCCAGTTGCGACCAGCTCATGGCTTCCCACAATTCGTCCATCGTGCCGACCCCGCCGGGCAGGGTGACGAAGCCATCGCTGAGGTCGGTGAACTTCTGCTTGCGTTCGTGCATCCCCGAAACGGAGATAAGCTCGTCGCAATCGTGGTTGGCAACCTCGGCCTTGACCAGCGCCTCTGGGATGATGCCGATAACCTCGCCGCCCGCGTCCTTCGCGCCCTTGGCGACCGCGCCCATCAACCCAAGCCGGCCGCCGCCATAGACGACGCCAATGCCGCGCTGCGCGAGCTCCGCGCCGACATCATAGGCCAGCTGGATATAACGCGGGTCTTCAGGCGAGGCCGAACCGCAATAGACGGCGAGACGTTTGATGGCTTTGGTCATGGCACGGGCCCCATACCGACCGAACAAACGCGGTCAACCACTGCCGCCATTCCGCTGCCCGCTTCGGGCACCTGCGGCGTCCCCCTTTGCCTTTCGGTGAAGTAAGAGACGAAGGCTTTGTCGTAGATCGAGAAAGCGCCCCATTCGTTGTGCCAAGTGCGGACCCCGCAATCGATCAGCTGCCCCAGCGTTCTTAATTCAGCCTGTGTGCCGTCTTCGGAAATGATCTCGACCGTCACCGTGACCATGCGCAGGTCGGGCCGTTCGGGGGTGGCCTTGATGGATGCGGGCGCGACCCAGTATCGCATCGTGACTGTGGTATCGTTGACAGCGGGCTGCGACCCCACTTCCTCCCAGCCGTGGATGGCGAGAGGGATTGGCAATTCGGGCAGTTCAGGCTGAGCCGCCAGCAGCGCCAACGCAATCACGCAGGCGCCTTGATTGCCAGATCCTCCAGCATCAGCCCCGCCGTCGCCTTGGCGCTGCCGACCACGCCGGGGATGCCTGCGCCGGGGTGCGTGCCGGCGCCGACGAGATAGAAGTTGTCGATCACATCATCGCGGTTGTGGCCGCGCAGGTAGGCGCTCTGCCACAGCACGGGTTCGAGGCTGAAGGCGCTGCCCATGTGGGCGCTGAGGTCCTGCTTGAAGTCCTTGGGCGCGTAGCTGAACTTGGTGATGATCCGGCTGTGGATGTCAGGGATCAACCGGCGGCCCAGCTCATCAAGGATCATCTTTTCCAGCTTCGGCCCGACATCGTCCCAGTCGAGCGGCATCTTGCCCATGTGGCTGACGGGGACGAGCGCGTAGAACGTGCTCTTGCCCTCAGGCGCCATGCTCGGATCGGTCACGGTCGGGTGATGGAGGTAGATCGCGAAATCTTCCGGCACCACGCCGTTCTTGTAGATGTCGTCAAGCAGGCCTTTGTACCGCTTGGCGAACAGGATCATGTGGTGCGGGATGCCGGGCCAGGTGCCCTCCAGCCCGAAATGCACCACGAACAGCGAGGGGCTGTAGCTCTTGCGGTTCAGGCTCTTGGCCATCTGCTTGCCGCGTTCGCTGCCGGACAGCAGATCCTTGTAGGAATGCATGATGTCGCCGTTGGAGGCCACCGCATCGAACCGCTGGCGGAAGCCGCTTTTCGTTTCGACTTCGGTGGCCTTGGTGCCCAGCGTGTGCACCTGCACCACCGGATCGCCGATGCGCATCGTGCCGCCGAGCCGTTCGAAATGGCGCACCATGCCCGCGATCAGCCGGTTGGTGCCGCCGCGCGCCCACCACACGCCGCCGTCCTTTTCCAGTTTGTGGATCAGAGCGTAGATCGACGATGTGCTCATCGGGTTGCCGCCGACCAGCAGCGAATGGAAGCTGAACGCCTCGCGCAGCTTGGGGTGCTCGATATAGCTCGACACCATCGAGTAAACGCTCCGCCACGCCTGTTCCTTGATCAGCGCAGGGGCGGCCTTAAGCATGGTCTTGAAGTCGAGGAACGGCTTGGTGCCGAGCTTCAGATAGCCTTCGTTGTACACCCGTTCCGAATATTCGAGGAACCGGGCATAGCCTGCCACGTCCGCCGGGTTGAGCTTGGCGATTTCCGCGTTCAGCTCTTCCTCGTTGTTCGAATATTCGAAGTTCGTGCCATCGGGCCAGTTGAGGCGGTAGAAGGGCATGACCTTCATGAGTTCGACATCTTCCGAAATGTTATGGCCGGTCAGCTGCCACAGTTCCTCAAGGCAGGGCGGATCGGTGATGACGGTCGGCCCGCCATCGAAGGTGAAGCCGTCCCGCTCCCAGAAATAGGCGCGCCCGCCCGGCTTGTCGCGCGCTTCGATCACGGTGGTGCTGATGCCCGCCGATTGCAGCCGCAGCGCCAGCGCCATGCCGCCAAAGCCCGATCCGATCACGCAGGCGGTCTTGCCGGCATAGCGTTCGGCCGAGGCGGGGTTGATGCCCTTTGCGCCAGGGATGTTGATCTTCACATCGGCGTTCATGCCGGGGTCTCCATGTTGAGAGGCTTGCCTGAGGAAAACAGTGCGCGGATGGCGCGCGGGATAGCTACGGGCGGCTTGCCCGTCAGGATGCGCAGGCGATCAGGCCAGGTCGACCGGCCCGCGTAGAACCGTTCCACCAGGGCGCCGCGCAGCGTGTAGAAATGTTCGAACACCACCACCCGCTTGTCCGGCTCGGCGGCTTCGAACAGCATCCGGCTCAGCATCCGGTAATAGGCGGTGGCGCGCCAGTGGCGCTTGGCGCGGCGCTGGCAGAAGGCGGCGAGTTCCGTGCCGGTCAGGTCGGGGCGGCGGGCAATGAGGTGCGCGATGGCGAGCGCATTGTCGACCGCAAAGGGCAGCGTGTAACTGGTCAGCGGGTGCGAGAAACCTCCGCGTGCACCTGCCAGCGCCACGCCGGGAATGGCGACCTCCGCCAGCGCGGCGGTGAAGTCACCGCCGGAAATCACTGGCAGGATGCCTGCCTCCTGATCGACGATTTCGCCCTTCCACCCGTTGCGATGCGCATATTCGGCCACCCGGCCTTTCAGCACATCGGCGTCCATCTTGGGCTGATCGGCGTAATAGGTGTCTTCGATGAAGACATCGGTGGGCGACAGCGGCAGGACATAGACAAAGCGGTAGGCCGCGCCGTTGCCGTGCGGGGCGAGCTGGTCGACGCTTGCATCCATGATCACCGGGCGGGTGAGGCCGTGGGGTGTTTCGCATCGGAACTGCTGGCCAAGGAACACCTGCCAGCCGCCGCTGAGCGCCTTGGACGGCTTGAACGGGCGGCAGTCGATCACGCGCTTCGCCGTCAGCCGCGTGCCATCGGCCAGCGTCACGCCGCCCGCATCGACGCTGGCGGCTTTCGTTTCCAGCATGACGCGTTCCGCCGGCAATTCGGCGATCAGCTTGGCGTGGAATTCCGCGCTGGCAAGCGATCGATAGGATGTCGGCAGGGTGCGGCCAAGGCGCGGGAAGGTGATGTCGTACCCTTCGTCCCAGCCGTTCAGATCAAAGCCTGCCATCAGCGGGCGGGCCTTCACGGGAAGATCGGTTTCGAACCAGCTCCACCGGTGATGCCCGCCAAAGCTGCGCCCGGCCTCCACCACCACAAAGCGGCAGTCCGGCGCATGGCGGTGCAGCGCCAGCGCAATCAGCCCGCCCGCCAGCCCGCCGCCGACGATGATGACGTCATGGGGGATCACATCATGCGGCGCGCTGTCATCAAGCTGCTGATTTGGGGTTGAGTCGACCATGTTCCCTTGGCCCTAGGCCACGCCAGCGCGATCGGCAATCGCTCCCGCAATCCGCGCCGCTTTCAAATGTTGCAACATCACGTGGAAACAATAAGGCGCGCGCGAGTTTGCGTTGCGACTCTCGCAACACGTCTCCAATCGCACACCAAGGATCGCACCCTCGTGAAAACCCGCCCCGCTTTTGCTTCCTTCGCCATTGCCCCGCTGGCTGTTGCCGCATTCTGGGCTGCCCCCGCGCTGGCCTCCGATACCGCAGAGGATAGCGACGCCGCAGCCGATGAGGCCGGGCCGGTGGTCGTCTCGGTCCAGGCCGCGCCGCAAAGCCCTCCGGCAGGCGCGCCGCAGTTTTCCTTCAGCAAGCCGGTGTTTGATGAAACCTGGGCCACCATCGGAATCGGCGTCGGCATGGTGCCGAGCTATGCCGGGTCCGATGATTACATCGCCTTCCCGCTGCCGCTGATCGTGGGCCGCGTGGGCGGGGTGGGGATCAGCCCCAATGGTCCGGGCTTTGTGCTCGATCTCAATTCGCCCGAACCGGCCATGGGCCCGCGCAAGGGCGCCCGGGTCGCGTTTGGCCCGGCGTTCCGGTTCCGCAATGATCGCAATGACCGCATCAGCGATGAAGTGGTGGCGCGTGCGGGCAAGCTGGATGCGGCGCTGGAAGTGGGCGGCAATGTCGCGGTCACCTTCCCCGGCGTGTTCAAGACCTTCGACCAGCTGGGTTTCGGAGTTCAGGCGCGCTGGGATGTGCTGGGCGCGCATGGCGGCATGATCGTTGAACCGCAGATCACCTACCGTGCGCCGGTGGGCCGCAGCTTTGCATTGCAGGTGCAGGCCAGCGCCGAGTTCGTCGATGACAGCTTTGCCGATTACTATTTCACCGTGAACCCGGCGCAGGCGCTGGCCACCGGCCTGCCCCAGTTCCGCGCCGATGGCGGCCTGAACCGTGTCGGGACGGTGGCGATCCTCACCTATGACCTCGACGGCAAGCCGCTCAGCGGCGGCTGGGCGATCACCGGGATCGGCGGCATGTCACGCCTGCTGGGCGATGCGGCGGACACGCCTTTCACCGCCCAGCGCGGCGATGCCAACCAGTTCATCGTCGGGCTGGGGCTCGCCTATACCTTCTGACGGGGCGGATTACTGCGGGAACCGCCGGGCGAAGATGCCTTCGATCATCGCGCCGATCGCAGCGTCTTCTTCCGGCGTCATCGGCTCGTTCTCCATCTGCGCGCGCAGGCGCTGGATCTGCGGGTTCACCCGCTGAAGCTTGAGCAGGGCCGGATTGGAGAACGCCTGTCTGCCCATCTCGGCCAGATCCTGCGCATCCATCGTCTCCATACCCTTGGTCACCGCGCTGACGATGTCGGCATTGACGTCGGATTCCGAAACCGGCGTGTCGGTCATCGCCTTGGCCATGGTCTGGTCCATGTTGAAGTTCTTCACCACGCTGCCCATCAGCTTGCGCCCGATGTCCGAACGGTAGAACGCCGCCACGCTGCCTGCTTCGTTCGGGGTGAGATAATCGGCCATCGCTGCGGCCATGAGCGGGCGGTACTGCGCTGTCACCCGCAGGTTCTGCCGTTCCAGCACCGGGCGCATATTGGTGATAATCTCGTCGAGAATGCCCCGACTGGCAGCCTCGGCCCCGGCCAGCGCGTCATTGGCTTCCATCTGCCGCTTGATCGCGGCGAGCCCGTTGTCGATCATCAGGGTCTTGTCGACCGTGCTTTCAATCGCATCGAGCAGATCGCCATAGGCGGGGTTATCGGGCTGGGGGTTTGCGATCTTTTCGGCTGAGCCGGGGAAGATCGGGGGCGGGGCAGGGGGCACGGGCCGGGCAGTGTCCTGCGCTGCGGCGGCGGGGGCGGCCAGCATCGCAGCCAGTGCCAGCGCGGCGCCGCGCAGTACGGAGAATCGGATCATGGTGGGGCCCCTTCTGGCTCAGGTCATTGAGCGCCAAGGCATAACTGCCTCCCCGTTGCCGCCCAAGCGAATTGTCCGGGGCAGCTGCGCTTTTTTGCAGGCACGCTTGCCTTGGCACCGCAGGCGGGCCATCACGGCGCGGGGATCGGACAGGGGAAGGGGAGACAATCATGCATATTTTCCGCAGACGGCTGCTGGCAGGGCTGGCACTGGCAGGCACGCTGACGGCAGCGCCGCTGGCCGCCGAAACGGTCGCGATCCGCGCCGGGAGCGTGATCACCGACGCTTCGGCCGAGCCGACCGGCGCGGCGACGATCCTTGTCACCGATGGGCGGATCGTCTCCATCACCCCCGGCCACGGAACCGTGACCGCCGACCGCGAGATCGACCTCAAGGCCAAGACCGTGCTGCCCGGCCTGATCGACCTCCACACCCACCTCACCGGCGATCCCGGCGGCGATTTCTGGAAGGAAGCGACCGAGGCCGATGAATGGGGCGTGGTCGTGGGCGCCAAGAATGCGCGCCTGACCGCGCTGGCGGGCTTCACCACCGTGCGCGAAGCGGGCAGCGGGCGCGACACCGCCTTTGCGCTGCGGCGCGGCACGGCTGATGGCTTGGTGCCGGGGCCGCGCATTGTCGCGGCTGGCCCGGCGCTGGCGATCATCGGCGGGCACGGCGACGTCAACGGTTTCCGTTCCGAGGTCAACGAACTGCTCGATTCGGGATTTACCTGCACCGGCGCGGTGGAATGCGCCGCCAAGGTGCGGCTCGCCAGTCAGAACGGCTCCGATGTGATCAAGATCACCGCCACGGGCGGCGTGCTGAGCCAGCAGGGACGCGGGCTTGAAGCGCATTTCACGCCTGAGGAAATGAAGGCCATTGCCGACACCGCGCATTCGCTGGGCCTCAAGGTCATGGCCCACGCCCACGGCGCGCGCGGCATCCAGCAGGCCGCCGAAGCGGGCATCGATTCGATCGAACACGGCACCTACCTTGACGAAGCCGCCGCCAAGGCGATGAAGGCCAATGGCACGGTGCTGGTGCCGACGCTGATGGCGCTCGAAGGCGTCAGTGAAGGGCTGGGCAAGGGCGTCTACACCCCTGTGGTCGAAGACAAGATCCGCGCCGTGCAGCCGCTGATGGCCAGTCTGGTCAGCCGCGCCCGCCAGTATGGCGTCACCGTCGCCTTTGGCACCGATGCGGGCGTGTACCAGCATGGCCGCAACGGCGAGGAGCTGGCGCTGATGAAAAAGCAGGGCATGACCGACCGCGAAGTGCTGGCTTCGGCAACCACGGTCGCGGCCAAGGTGCTGGGCATGGAGAGCCAGATCGGCAAACTCGCGCCCGGTTTCTCGGCGGACATCATCGCGGTCGACGGCAACCCGCTCGCCGATGTGACCGTGCTGGAAGAGGTGGACTTCGTGATGGTGCGGGGGCGGGTGATTGAATGAGCGGTTACGGCGCTCTCATCCCCAACCGCCGCACGGTCATCGTTTCGCTGGCCATCGCGGCGGTCACTATCGTCATCCTGCTCGCCATGGGCCGCTCGCCGATCTGCGAGTGCGGGTACGTGAAACTGTGGCACGGACAGATCAACGACAGCGGCAACAGCCAGCATATCACCGACTGGTACACACCCAGCCACATCATCCACGGGATGATCTTCTACGCATTCGGGTGGTGGTTGTTCGTGAAGCGGGGCTGGGGCGGGAGCGAGGCATTCCGCTGGGGCCTGCCGCTCGCGGTGCTGCTGGAGGCGGCGTGGGAAGTGCTCGAAAACACCCCGATGGTGATCAACCGCTTTCGTGCGGTCACCGCCAACCACGGATATTCGGGTGACAGCGTCCTCAATTCGGGGGCTGACCTCATGTGGATGTCGTTCGGCTTCTGGCTGGCGCTGCGTCTGCCGGTCAAGGTGACGGTGGCGCTGGCGATCATCGGCGAACTGGTGGCAGGCTATGTCGTGCGCGACAATCTGACCTTCAACGTCATCATGCTGATCTATCCGATCGAAGCAATTGCCGAGTGGCAGGCGGCGGGCGGAGTGGCCTGAGGCTGCACTGGACTTGGCCCCCGCCTTGTCCTATTTCCAAAACATCCCCGGGGAGCCTGCTGAGGCTGAGAGGTGGGTGTAAGCACCCCACGACCCGTCGAACCTGAACCGATTAGCATCGGCGGAGGGAGTGGGCTGGTCGTTTGCACCAATGCGCCCGCGCTCCATCCGCTGTGAGGAGAGAGCACTATGGCCGACATCAACAGCCCCGTCGAAATTGGCGTCACCACCGGCCCGATCCGTGGCAGCCGCAAGATTTACGTCGGCGCGCGCACCGGCAGCGGCATCCGCGTCGCCATGCGCGAGATTGATCTTGAGGGCGGCGAGCCTTCGGTCCGCGTTTACGACACCTCCGGCCCCTATACCGATCCCGATGCGCATATCGACATCAACGCCGGCCTGCCCCAGCTGCGCCGTGACTGGATCATGGCCCGCGGCGATGTCGAGGCGTACGATGGGCGCGAGATCAAGCCCGAAGACAACGGCCAGCTTGGCCCTGACCGTTCGGGCGGCGTCCCGCAGTTCCCCAACGCGGTGAAGCGCCCCCTGCGCGCCAAGGCAGGCATGAACGTCAGCCAGATGCATTATGCCCGCAAAGGCATCATCACACCGGAAATGGAATATGTCGCCGAGCGTGAAAACCTCGGGCGCGAAATCGCCGCCGACATGGTGCGCGACGGGCAAAGCTGGGGCGCAGAAATCCCGACCATCATCACGCCCGAATTCGTGCGGCAGGAAGTCGCCCGCGGCCGTGCGATCATCCCTAACAACATCAACCACCCCGAAAGCGAACCGATGGCGATCGGGCGCAACTTCCTCGTCAAGATCAACGCCAATATCGGCAACTCCGCCGTGGCATCGAACGTCGCGAGCGAGGTCGACAAGATGGTGTGGGCGACCCGCTGGGGCGCTGACACGATCATGGACCTCTCCACGGGCCGCAACATCCACGACACCCGCGAATGGATCATCCGCAATTCCGCCGTCCCCGTCGGCACCGTGCCGATCTATCAGGCGCTGGAAAAGGTCGGCGGCGTGGCCGAGGAACTGACGTGGGAAATCTTCCGCGACACGCTGATCGAGCAGGCCGAGCAGGGTGTCGACTACTTCACCATCCACGCCGGCGTGCGCCTTGCCTATGTGCCGATGGCCGCCAAGCGCGTCACCGGGATCGTGAGCCGCGGCGGCTCGATCATGGCCAAGTGGTGCCTCGCCCACCACAAGGAGAGCTTCCTCTACGAGCACTTCGACGAGATCACCGAGATCATGAAGGCCTATGACATCGCCTACAGCCTCGGCGATGGGTTGCGCCCGGGCAGCATCGCCGATGCGAATGACGAAGCGCAATTCTCCGAACTCTACACGCTGGGCGAACTCACCCACCGCGCCTGGGCGCAGGATGTGCAGGTGATGATCGAAGGGCCGGGCCACGTGCCCATGCACAAGATCAAGGAGAACATGGAAAAGCAGCTGCAGGTGTGCGGCGAGGCGCCGTTCTACACCTTGGGCCCGCTCGTCACCGACATTGCGCCGGGATACGACCACATCACCAGCGGCATCGGCGCGGCGCAGATCGGCTGGTATGGCACCGCGATGCTCTGCTACGTTACGCCCAAGGAGCATTTGGGCCTGCCTGACCGTGACGATGTGAAGGTCGGCGTGATCACCTACAAGCTGGCCGCCCACGCGGCGGACTTGGCCAAGGGCCACCCGGCCTCGCAGGTGCGCGACAATGCACTGAGCAAGGCGCGGTTCGAGTTCCGCTGGCGCGACCAGTTCAACCTCAGCTTGGACCCCGAAACCGCCGAGCAATATCACGACCAGACCCTCCCGGCCGAAGGCGCGAAGTCGGCGCATTTCTGCTCGATGTGCGGGCCGAAGTTCTGCTCGATGCAGATCAGCCAGGACGTGCGGGATTTCGCCGCCAAGCAGAACTCCAGCCCCGAAAGCTTCCTCGCATCGGAAAAGCTGGGTGCGGATACGGCCGAGGCCAGCCGTCAGGCCGCGCTCAAGGGCATGGAGGAAATGAGCCGCCGGTATAATGAAGGCGGGCGCGAGCTGTATGTGGGCGCGGGCGGGCGCGAGCATGATTGATTGGCTGCGGGGAGCGGGCACTGTGCTGCTCGCTCCCCTTGCCCTGATGCTCGCCGGCTGCGTCACCGCGCCGCAAGCCCTCGCGCCGATCCCGCAGGCCGAAACACCGCGCTTCGATCCTTTCACCTTCTTCGACGGGGCAACCCGCGGGGAGGGCGTGCTGAACAAGGTGAGGTCCGATCCCGTCACCGTGCAGGTGACAAGCCGCGGACGGATCATCACCGAGGGTATGCGCGAAGCCAGCTGGGCCGCGCCGCCGCGCCGGGTGCTGGTGATTGATCAGACCATCCGCGAAGGCGAAAAGCCCGCCCGCGAGCGGCAGTGGCGGCTGCATGAGGTCGCGCCGGGCCGGTTCGAAGGCACCCTGTCCGATGCGATCAGCCCCGTCACCGCCCACGTGCAGGGCAATCTGCTGGTGATCGAATTTGCCATCAAGGGCAGCTTCAAGGTGCGTCAGGAACTCACCCTCTCGCCCGACGGTCAGCGCGCCCACAACGTCACGCGCATCAGCCAGCTTGGGGTAACCGCGGCCGTGCTGGTCGAGGATATCTTGCGCGAGTAGCTGCGCCTACCAGCCCCACGGCGCGGGCGGCGGGGTGACCGGCTTGGTGAGATCGAACTCCACCCGGAACAGGCGCCCTGCTCGGCTGAGCTGGTAGGTATAGGTCGCGGGGGTGATCTCGACCCGCCACATATTCGTGACCGATGCGGTCAGGCCATTGGCGCGGAACATCGCGATGCTCTCCGCGTCCACCGGGAAATCCTGCGCGGCGGCGTGCCGCTGTCTGCCGTATCCCCGCCATACATCGTCACCGCATCATGAGAGCCGTCCTCGTGGCGGTGATCGTGCTTCAGGCGCAGACCTGCATCGGTGCGGGTGATCAGCCAGGTGCGGCTGCGGTCCCATGTCCCCTCCGCGCCCTGCACATGGAACGGGATCGCCATGCGGGCGGGTGAGCATTCGCGGAAATGCACCACCATCGCCCGGCCTGCCATGTCGGCATCGGCAGCGTCGGCGGAGACCATGCGCCCCGCATAGGCCTTGCCGCAATGGCTCGCCAGCATCGCCATGAAAGCGGTCTGCGGATCGCCGCTGGCTTCCGAGGGCGAGACGCAGCCGGCCAGCACCAGCAGTGGTGCGAGGATGACGGCGGTGCGCAACACGGCGCGGCGGGCGGGGGACGGGTGGTACATTGCGCCAGCGTGGCCCAGTCCCGCCGGAAAGGCAACGCCCGCCCTCTCCCGCAAGTCAACCGTAACGCAACACAACCCGCCGCATTCATTACATAGTATAACGAGGTTTTGATTGAAGCAGTCTGCCAAACCAACCATATTTTGATGGCAAGCAAGGGTTCGATCACCGAACAGACAATGAAGATGCACCGTTTTCATTGCCACTCTGCACACATCGCACAAGTAGCTGCAATGCGCGGCCTGTGCGATCATTTGAGGAGATCCCAGCATGACTCAACTTGGCAAGATCACACACTTCGACAAGCAATCCGGCGCCGGCATGATCGCGCCGCAGGATGGCTCCGAAGCCCTGCCGTTCGATCGGCACAGCCTCCAGCAGCATGGTGAAGAGCCGCGCTCGGACCAGGTGTACGCCTTCGAAACGCGCGGCGATGCGAACGGGCTGCCGGTCGCGGTCAACCTCCAGATGGAGCAGGGCCCCAACGCCCGCATGGAAGGCCCCGAGGCCAACGGCAACCAGGGCGGCTTTGACGCGCAGGGCCAGAGCCAGGCCCGCGCCAATCAGGAGGCCGCACGCCGGTCAGGCGTGGACGGCGCGGGGCTCGTTCAGGGCGGCAACGAGGAGCGCGACAGCCACGGCCGCAGCGAGCACCAGACCCGCACCGATGGTCAGGACGGCGTCAGCCGCGGCGGGATGGACACACCGCGCGGCGAGGCTGCGGGCGGCGTGCCCGCCGATCGCGGCACAGCGTCAGGCGGCAGCACCTTCCAGCCGCTCGAAGCCGAAGACAGCAAGGCCCACCGCAGCCCCGAACAACAGCACAATCTCGGCCGCGACGCTCAGGGCCGCGACGAACGCGGCTAACGCGGCGTGACCCGATCCGCCATAAAGGGCCTTCCGGCAATCCGGGAGGCCCTTTTTGCGCGCCCCCGCTCAGACCCCCGGCGCTGCCCGGCCGCGCCAGATCAGCAGCACCAACGCGGTGATGATGAACAGCGCGAAGCCCGACAGCATCCACGGGTTGATGTACCACATCTCCCCCCATTCGAACTTCCCGCCCGAAATCTTCGCCCAGCCCATGAAGTGCTGCGCGCCCGCCACCTGCAAGCCGAACACCGCCAGCACCGCCGCGACATAGCGCGCCAGCCAGTGCCCGTACCACGGCAGCAGCAGGATCAGTCCCAGCAGCCCGATCACGCTGCGCTGCACCCGGCAATAGGGGCACTGGTAGACGATCTCGGCCAGATCCACCCCCCACGTCAGCGCGCTGAGCGCCATCGCGGCGAGGCCGACCCCCACGCGGTATCGAAGCAACAGATCGGGCAATGCAGCCATGACGCGGGTTCCCTTCACGCAACCGGAGCGCGGGTGTTAGCGCCGCAGCAACGCATGGCAAAGAGGGGCGCTGCAATCCTCCCCATCAGGGTAGGCCTGTCCTGAGCGCGCCGAAGGAGGGACCATGCGCAGCATGGTGGAGGGGCGGGCGCGGCTGATCCGTCAACCCGGCCCGCAAAGCCGCCTCAGGAGTTCTTCATGTTCTCCAGCCCCTTGATCCCGCCGGGCTTGGTGCTGGGCTGGCTGGCGTTGAGCTTCGGCCCCTTGTCCGCCTTGGGCTTGCGCGCTTCGCGGCTCTTCTTCTGCTGGCCCTTGGCCATAGGATGTTCCGATCAGAGGGCGAGATGCCCGAGCGCGGGCGTGGGCCTGATGGGGGGTGGTGTCAATGTGGGGCAACCTAGAGTTTAGCTCATGCAGCAGATATCAGCAGATGTACGTTTCAGTTTGATGGAACTTTAGTTGCCCATTAAGTCGGTCATCGCAATAAACTTGACGCTCCTTTGATAGACTGGCCGCTCGCATTGGCTTGCGAGCGGCCATAATTCAGGCGTCCTTACGGCCGCGCTCAAACTGTTTGCCGCGTTCGTAAGCGGAGCGAGCCGCGCGATTCTCGCGGTTCATCTCGCCGTGGCGTTTGGGGCTAGCAAAGAGCTTGCTCATTTCTGAGTGGGGGGGCTTGTATGCCATGATTGTCACCTCCTTTCCGTCAGTGTTCTGACGTCAAGTGGATTGCCATAAAGTCGGAAAATTGAGAAACGGGCAGAGTTAAGATTAACTAGACGGGGTCCAGATTTTCATGGATTTTTTTAGACTGGAC
Source organism: Porphyrobacter sp. IPPAS B-1204 (assembly GCA_003724185.1). Classification (GTDB taxonomy): domain Bacteria; phylum Pseudomonadota; class Alphaproteobacteria; order Sphingomonadales; family Sphingomonadaceae; genus Erythrobacter. The sequence goes on along the minus strand of RHGM01000003.1, from coordinate 715,842 downwards.
CGGAAGCCTGTTTACCTGCGACCTGAATTCACCCGGAAACTGGCTCGGCAACGATATGAGACTGTCGACGGCATGGCAACTCGATGGTCCCCGCCTGACGGTTCGGATAAAGATGATTATCCGCCCCAGCCGAGCGAGTCCACGATACAGTCTTGGATTACGAATGGATTCCCATCAAAGCTGACCGGAAGGGGGCGGTACAGCTTGCTGGCCTTTTGTGCGCAGCTCGATGTAGACCCTTTGGCTCTCTTTGACTTTCAACGGAACGGGTATTTTTCTCATTTCGGGAGAATCAGGAAAGCTGTTCAGCGAGGAGTTGGAGCTCTAGGTGGCTTTGGACCATTGTTTGAACTGCTTGAGCCAGATCAAGAATGGCCGTCAAATTGTCTCGCCAAAAAGATATGGGGTAGAGACTGGTTCATCGAAGAATTTGATAATACACAAGAATATAAATTAAATAGTTACGCTTTGTTGGATTTCAATTTTGAAAAAACTCAAAGGGAGATCCCCGAGTCGTACATATCGCTTATCGAAGGTGGAAAACTCGAGATCAGGACACAATGTGGCGTTATTATGGAACCGTGATTGCCATAGAAGATAGAATTGAGCTTTATAATGAAAATGCAGTCCATATGAAAGCACATAAATCAGAAAAAAATAAATTAAAATTCAGGACCTTCTTTGGCGGTCGACACGTGGAGTTTCGAGTTGCAAGTCTTCATGAATTTAAACTTAAGAGGACGTTCCCGTTCGATGATCTAAGTGTCATAGGGTTTGATTGGTAGGAGATCAAAGCCCTAAATTTTGGCTAATGTAGAGGGTCGAGAAATGGCTGCTACAGGCTCTGCAGTGCATTTTTCTTCCGCGAGGCCCACCTTGCCCCTCACCCCCCCATCACCCCATCCCCACCAGCACCCGGTCTAGCGCCTGCAAGAACCGCGACCGATCCGCCTTCCCGAACGGCGCTGGCCCGCCACCAACCCCGTCCATCCCGGCGCGCAAGTCCGCCATGATCGCGCGGGTCGCTATCGCGCCGCCGATGCTGGCGGCGGTGAATTCCTCGCCGTTGTGTTTCAGCACCCGTGCGCCCGCTTTCAGGCAGCGGTCGGCGAGCAGGATGTCGCCGGTGATGACCACGCAGGTTTTCGGGGGCAGGGCGTCTGCCGCCTCGGCGATCCAGTCGTCCGCCGCGTCAAAGCCATCGCTCACCACCACGCGCTTCACCCGCGGGCTATCGGGGATGCGGAAGGGGGCGTTGCTGACCACGCGGACTTCGGCGCGGAAACGGTCGGCGACGCGGTAGATTTCGTCCTTCACCGGGCAGGCATCGGCGTCGATCAGGATGGTGATGGGTGTCATGGCGGGAGCCTAGCGGTGCAAACCGCACTTTCCTACACCGCAACGGCGCATCATCCTGCCGCGATGACCCGCGCACACACCCCCCGCTCGCCCCGCGCCGCCGCTGCCAAGCTGCGCGCTGTCCCTGAAACCCCCCCGATCATCGGGCGCCGCCGCGCCGCCCGGCGCCGCAGAGCGCCATGATGGCTGGACCCGAGCCAAGCAGGCGGCGTTCCTGCGCGCGCTCTCGGCCAGCCATTCGGTGTCCGAAGCGGCCCGATCGGTGGGGATGAGCCGGCAATCGGCCTATCGGCTGCGATCACGGATGAAGGGCCTGCCGTTCGATCTGGCGTGGGAGGTGGCGTTCCATCACTCCTATGATGTGCTGGCCCACGCCGCGCTCGACCGGGCGCTGAACGGGGTGGAAGTGCCGGTGTTTTTCCAGGGGGAGCAGGTGGGCGCCTATCGCCGCTATGACGAACGGCTGACGGTGGCCTTGCTCGGGCGGTTTACGGCGGGGGGCAATCCGGCGTTCGGGCGGCTGGGGCCGATGGCCGAACGCCATGCCCGCGATTTCGAAACGCTGCTGGGCAAGCTGGAAGAGGGCGAGCTGGTGGATACCGGCGCGCTGCTGCCGCACGAACCGGGCGAGATCGAGGCGCTGCACCGCAGCTATTCCAGCATCCCCGCAAATGGCCGCGAAAGGGCCGCGTTCCCCTGTCCGTCCGCCATGACGGATGACGAATTAATGGCGGCATTACAAGAGAATGGATGGAAAGCGCCAAAGTGACAGGGTGTAACTTTCGTAACCCCTTTTTGTTTTTCGCCTGCCCATCCGGGCAGCGTCCTCGGTGCGTTTCGCGCTTCGCGCGAGCACCTGCGGGCGGCCGGTCGGCCTTGCGGCGCTGCGCGCCGGAACAGTCCTTTTATCCCCGATTAGGAGAAACCCCTCTTGTGTGTTAAACCGTCACCGCTGACGTCGAAATTTGCGACGGACTTCGAAATTTGCGCTCCGCCGCTTGCCACAGGTTCATCCCTCCGGCCCCGGCGTTAACCAGACGACGACTTCCTTTCATCGGACGATACGACGCACTAACCGCTCGGCCCTTTGCCGTGCGGACTACATTGTTCTTGAAAGGAACAACTCATGAGCACCAAGACCGGAACCGTAAAGTTCTTCAACACCGACAAGGGCTATGGCTTCATCCAGCCCGACGACGGTTCGTCGGACAGCTTCGTCCACATCACGGCCGTGCAGGCCGCCGGCATGCACAGCCTCGAAAAGGACCAGCGTCTGAGCTTCGAGCTTGAGCGCGGGCGCAACGGCAAGGAAAGCGCCGTCAACCTGTCGGCTGCCTAAGACGAATACCGGCCGGGCGGGGCGCCTTGCGGCGTCCCGCCTGCCACACCAGACTCCCGCCTTCCCCCTCCAATGGCAGGACACACCGCATGGCCCAGACTTACGAATTCTACTGCGAACGCGCCGACGAAGCGGCCGCCCTCGCCGAGAAAGCATCGCTCGACAATGTGCGCGATCGGGAGCTGCGGTCGGAAAAGACCTGGCGGGGCCTTGCCGAACAGGCGCGCAAGACGGCGGAAGAACGCGTGAAGGCCGATCTGGTCCGCGCCGAAAAGCGTGCGGCGGAAAGCCTGATACCCTGAACCGTTCAGCCGATTTCGCTGGTATTACCGCGGTCGGCGTTCCATATTCTCCTCGGGCAACAGGACACTGAAGCTAAAGGAGATTTTTCCATGAGCACCATGCAGTTCCAGTTCAACACCGACAGTTCGGTGATGGGCACGCAGGATGTTGCCGCACGGATCGAAGCACAGGTGCGCAAGCGGCTGGAACGGTTCGCCGACCGGCTGACCCGCATCGAGGTGCATGTCTCCGACGTCAATGGTCGCAAGCACGGGGCGGATGACAAGCACTGCACCATCGAAGCGCGCCCGCGCGGCAGCCGTCCGATCGGCGTGACCGGCAAGGCGGCCGATGTCGACGCGGCGGCGCGCATCGCGGCGGGCATCATGGCAGAGCGGCTGGAGCGGGTGCTGGGCAAGGCCGACCGCCACCGCCACGATCCCTCGCCCGACAAGCAGATCTGAAACGGCGCGTGCGGGCGCGGGGGGGGCGTTTAGGCTTCCTTGCGCCCGAACACGCGTGACCGCAGCCCCCGGCCGCTGAGGCTCGGCAGGCCCGGCTGGCTCGGGGTCGGCGCGATCACTGGCGATGGAGGCGGCGGCGGCGGCGGTGCAGCTTCGGCTTCGCCCGCCGCACGCACTTCAAACCGACCCCCGATCCCTTCGGCCAGCTTGCGCTTTTCGCCCCACTCGTTGGCGAGCGCCATCTTGCTGTTCTGATCATCAGGCATGATCCCAGCCGGAAAGGCGCGGTCATCGAACACATTGGCGTCCGGCACGTGGTCGGGCGTGACGTAGCCATATTCGACGTGCTTGAGCGGCACCAGTTCGTAGGTCGGCACGTCGACGGGTGCGCCATCGCCGATCACGGTCCCTGCATCATGGTGCAGCACGCGGTAGGACAGGCTGCGATCTTCCGGCCCGAAGGTATCGCCATCGGGGATGATATAGCCGCCCGGCATGGTCGCCACGCGCAGGAAGGCGAAGACCGTTTCCAGATTGGCGGCCCAGGGCAGCACGTTGGGCTGGATGATGACCTCGCGGCCCAGCCAGTGGCGCACGCCGAAGGTGCGAACACCGATCAGCGCCTCGTCGCCCGCCGCGGGGCGCGGGCCGAACAGGATGGGGTGGATGTGCAGCGGCCCCGGCGTCTCGTCTCCCGCAGCGATGCGGTCGAACAGATCGCCGCTCAGGAATGTGTCCGACTGGGTCCAGTGCACCGCCAGCGGCATCGCGTGATCGATCGTGATCCGCGTCATCAGCGTCAGAACGCGCAGCCGCCGCTCGAACTCGGCCTGGCTGGCGCCAGCGCGCTTGTGGCCGATGGCAGTGAACAGGCCGGCGAGTTTCGGGTCTTCCTCGACCCCTGCGAGCACCCCGTGCGAGACTTCGAGCAGGATGTGGCTGTCAGTGCGCGCCAGCCGCTCGCGGATGTCGGGCGTGACAATCCCGGTATAGGGCGAGGCCAGCGCGGCGCGGAACGCATCGGGATCTGCGGGACGGTCAATCCGTTCGAAGGTCAGCATCAGCTCTTCGGTCGCGTTGAACAGACGGTAGAAGCGACCCGGATTGCATTCTGAAAGGTGGAACGCCGTGCCCGTTCGCATCCCTTCGATGCGGGTGAAATCGCGCATAACGGCGTCGAGGCAATCCTCCCGCCGCTCGAACAGCAGCGCGGCTTGCAGGCGGTTGGGATAGAGCATGGCGCGGCGGACCCTGACGTGTTGAAACATCCAGACTAGGCCGCCAAGGTTAATTCCGGGTTGAGAGCCTTAGGCGCTTCCCGTGATCCCGCATTCCGCCAGCAGGCTGTCAATCGCCTTGGCCACGCCAAAGAACCCGGCCTTGGCATGGGGCCAGGTTGCGCGGTCGAGATCGCCCAGAAGGGTGACGGCGCGGCCATCGGCCTCCAGCGGGGCAAGATCGGCGCGCAGCGCGTCACGGGTCCAGCCGGTGGGCAGATAGGGAACGGCGATCCGGCTGACCCCGGCCTGCGCCAGCAGCGCTGCCAGCGGCTCACCACTGCACCATTCCGCCGTCGGGCAGCCGAAAGCTGCGGCAGCCTCAGCCATGCCGCCCGCCACCGCGCCCGTCGCAAAGCCCTGCGCCAGCGCGCCGACCGCAGCGGGAGACCGCGCCTCAGGACGGGCAGCGCCGATCACCAGCGCAGGTGCAGCGGGCAGCGCCAGCGGAGCGTGGTGCGCCGCTTCGTCATGCAGCAGCAGGGCAAAGGGCTGGGCAAGGTCGGCGGGTAAGACCGGACGGGGCAGATCGAGGGGCTGGCGGCCATAATCCTGCGGCTCCGTCAAAGGGTCGGCATCGTCCGCCAGCCGCTCTGCCGTCAGCGGGCCGCCGGGCCGTCCGGCGGTGTAGCGTGCGATGTTGTCGGCGCGTGCGAGGTAATGCTTGCCCTTGGTGTGGAGCCCCGCAACCCAGCGCCACGACAGCGTGTTCGACGCCGCATCACCGTCCATCAGATGCCGCAGAAAGAAATCCGCCCCCAGCCGCCAGTCGAGCTTGAGCGTGAAGATCCAGATGCTGGCGAACCACATTCGGGCGTGGTTGTGGAGGTAGCCGGTCCGGGCCAGTTCCTGCGCCCAGACGTCAAAGGCTTCGATCCCGGTGCGGCCTTCCACCGCTTGCGTGTAGGCGGTGCGCAGACCGGCATTGCGCTCCATAGCGGCCAGTGCCCCGTCACGCCCCGTTACGTAATCCGCCCAGATTGCCGGGCGCTGTTCGAGATAACCCTTGAAGTAGATCCGCCAGAACACCTCGGCGATGAACTTTTCGGCGGCGCGCGGGGAGTGCGCAGCCAGCACCGCAGCCAGCACTTCCGGCTCGCCGATCAGCCCTGTGTGGAGCCATGGCGAAAGCTCGCTGACATTGCTCCGCCCGGCATTGTCGCGCGGTCCATCATCGGCGTTGCGGGTTTCGGCGTAGCGGCGACCGGCGGCGGGGAGAAAGGCGGCGAGGCGGGCCAGAGCGGCCTCGCGGGTGGGTTCGGGGGTCATGTGTGGGGGCAACCCGCTGACCCGGGTATGGTTCCGGACGAACGGAGGCAGGCGCGCGATGGGGATGGAACATCTATCCGGCCGGGCCATTCGTATAACTATCGGGTCGCGCTGTTTTGGCGATGCACCTGCTTGCGCCGGATTGCCTACAGCATCCTGCGTGTCCCCGGCCTTTGTGCCCCAATGAGGATACCCCTATGAAGATCATGCATTTCACGCTCGCATCGGTTGCCGCGCTTTCGCTGGTGGCCTGCGCCAGCGAAACCCCCACCGAAGACACCGCTGCAGACACCACCGCAGTTGCTGATGATGCCACTGCTGCTGGCACGATTGTTGAAGTGGCGCAGGGCAATGCAGACTTCTCGACGCTGGTGACCGCCGTGACCGCTGCTGAACTGGGCGAGACCCTGTCGGGCACCGGCCCCTTCACCGTGTTTGCGCCGACCAATGCTGCCTTCGCCAAGCTGCCCGCCGGCACGGTGGAAAAGCTGACGACCGAGGACAAGGACACGCTCAAGGCGATCCTGACCTACCATGTGGTCGAAGGCGCGGTTGATGCGGCAACGCTGACCACCGCGATCACCGAAGCGGGTGATGCGGGCTACACCGTCAACACTGTCGGCGGCGGTACGCTGAATGCCAAGATCGTCGATGGCGGCGTGGTACTGACCGATGCAGCGGGCAACACGTCCAAGGTCACCGCGACCGATGTGGCAGCGTCGAACGGCATGATCCACGTGATCGATACCGTGCTGATGCCGCAGTAATTTCGGCCATCTGCTGAAAGCCTGAACAGGGGCGGGCACCGGGCAACCGGCGCCCGCCCTTTGTTTTTGGGCGCTTTGCCATGGTGCCGGATGCGGGTTAGACAGCCTTTACGAAGGGAGTTTCGTCATGCCCACACACCATCGTTGCACCGCTCCATCTCTCGGTCTCCTGCTCGCTGCGGCTTTGTCCGCCTGCGCCCCTTCCGGCGATGACGGCATCGACCCCGAAGGCAAGACCTTCGACGCGGTTGCGCCGCAGGAGGCCGTGACGATGACCGGGACCGAGCCGTTCTGGAACCTCGCCATCAGCGGCGATGAGGGCCTGTGGACCACCCCTGACAACCAGCCCGGCACTGCCTTTCCCGTCACCCGCTTTGCCGGGAACAACGGCCTCGGCTTTTCCGGAACGCTGGATGGCAAGGCGTTCACCGCCACGCTCACGCCGGGCGAATGCAGCGACGGGATGAGCGACCGCAGCTTCCCCTTCGTTGCCACTATCGCTTTGGACGGGGAGACATTGAAGGGCTGCGGCTATACGGAAAGCCAGCCCTTCACGGGCGATGCTGCGCCATAAGGCGGATCAAAGGGGGGAGGAAAGCATGACCATCACCGGAGGCTGCCTGTGCGGCGCGGTGCGTTACACCTGCGCGGCCGATCCGCTGCTGTGTGTCACCTGCCATTGCAAGAATTGCCAGCGGCAGGCGGGCAGCGCCCTGTCGGTGATCGTCGGCGTGCCCGAGGATGCCGTGGCATTCGAGGGGGAGCTTACCACCTACAATGACACCGGCGACAGCGGCGCGACAGTCAGGCGCCAGTTCTGCCCCGCTTGCGGATCGCCGGTCTTCACCCGCGTCGACAGCCCGCCGGGGATGATGTTCATCAAGGCCGGGACGCTGGACGATACCAGCATCCTGAAACCCGCCTTTCACTGCTATGCCAAAAGCAAGCAGGACTGGGTCGACCTGGGCGATATCCCGGCCTTCGAGACTGTGCCCCAGGGGCTTTAACGCGCCGTCAGAACAATCCGGGCAATTCGCGCTGGGCAGGCGTGGGCCGGAGCGGCTGAAGCGGCTCGCGCTCAGGCAGGTCGAGACCTTGGCGCGCACGCTGGCCCTCGGTCAGCCCGCCCGCGACGCTGTCCGTCCCGCCGGACGTGATCGGCGTGCAGGCCCGCCCGGCGAGAAAATCGAGCGCTGCGGCAATCGACGCCTCACGCGGGTCGCCAAAGGGCCGCGTCGTGTCGTCACCCGCGCGGCAGGTGTTAGGCACCACGCTCGCCAGTCCGGTGTAATATTCGCCCTGGTTGTTCGCGTTCACCGTCTGGAACGTCACCGCCCGCACGCGCAGGTCGCAAGCGGGAAGGTCAAACCCGAACTGGCCGACCGGCTTGCCGAAGGAATTGGCGCCAACCAGCGCCATGTTGTTGCCGAGATAGGGGATCAGTCCGTTCGTCACCAGCTCGCTCGCCGAAGCGCTCGCGCCGGTGGTGATCACCGCGACTTTGGTGGGCGCGATGGCGTTGGCCTCGGCGCGGAAGGTGCGGGTTTCGTTCTCGTTCGCCTTGGATGCGCGCAGCACCGTGCGGCTCCACACCTGCCCGACGCGTCCCTGCCCCATCAGATCGCCCATCACATCGGCCACATCGACCAACCCGCCGCCATTGTAGCGCAGGTCGATGATCAGCTCGGTCACGCCCTGCGCCGCGAACTGGCCATAGGCGGCGCGCAGCTGGTTGGCGGCATCGGCAATGATGAAGGTGCGCAGGTTGATGTATCCCACCCGCTTGGCCCCGTCATTGAGGATCAGCGCGCCATAGCGGTCGGAAAGGGGATCCAGCGGGAAGTCTGTCTTGGTGATGCTGCGTTCGATCACCGCGCCGCCGGGCTGGGTGAAGCGCAGCACGCGGGTTGTGCCTGCCGTTGACGGGCCAAGCGCATTGACCACCGCCTGCGTGCCGCCGCTGATGAACAGGCTGGTCACGGACTGGAGGTTGGCACTGCTTGTCCCGATCGCTGTGATTTCGGCGCCCCGGTCAAGCCCTGCGGCAAACCCGCTGGCGTTTTCAAAGGCCTCCTGCACGAACACCCGGCGTGCAGCCGTGTCATAGAAGACGCGGATGCCGAAGCCGGCCGAGGAGCCGGAATTGATCAGCGCATTTTCTTCGGCGATCGAGGTTGCGAAGGTGAAGAACCGGTCACGGCTTTGCGCACGGGCCGGGGCGACGCGGGCATCGAGATAGGATTGCAGGTCGCCGAACAGCGCCGGATTGGCGGGCGCAAGCAGATCGGGGAACAGGTACCATTCGTTCAGCACGCTGTCGGCGAAATCCTGCTGCGCGCGCACGCCGCAGGCAGACGAAGGTGGCGGGGTTGGGGTGGGCGTGCCGCCGCCGCCGCCGACCGTGGGCGGTGCGGATGATCCGCCGCCGCCGCAAGCGACCAGACTGACCGAAAGCAGAAGGCTGAGTGCCGTGCGACCACACTTCATCAAGGGTGCAACTCCGTAAGTTCAGGCAGGGCCAGGGGGCGGCCCGACCCGCCAAGGGATGCAATGGCGCAGGGCCAAGAGCAAGAACGCCGTGCCCAAAAAGCGCCAAACCGCGCAAAAGCGTGACTTTTTTGCCTGCATTTGCCGGGTTTTCCGCAGAAACAGCGCAAAACCTCCTTGCGCAGTCTCGTATCGGGCATCCGAACGGACTAGCACCGGGCTCAGGAACTGACAGAATCATGACGGAATTCCCTGCCTGGCTCGCACCCCATGTGCCCGCAACCGCGCGTCATCCCGGCCTCGCCATCGCGAAGCTGGGATCGGCGCAGGCCTTCGCGCGTGGCGGCTTTGCGCTGACCAGCCCCGCCTTTGCCAGCGGGGACGAACTTGACGCGAGCTTTACCGCTGCTGAGGAAGACGCCGTCGCCCCGCCGCTGGAATGGAGCGCGCCCCCGCCCGGTTCACAGGAACTGGTGCTGGTGGTGGAAGATGCGTCTTCCAAGGGCGCTGAACCGGCCTGTCACTGGCTGGTGTGGGGGCTGAAAGGCCAGCGCGGCAAGCTGCTCGAAGGCGAAGCGCCGCCGCGGTCCGGCAAGAACGCTGTCGGCAATTCCGAATGGCTGCTGCCCGATCCGCCCGAAGGCGAGACGCGCCATTACCTGTTTCAACTGTTCGCGACCGACCTGCCGCTGGTGCTGATGCCCGGCGCGGGGCGAGCGGAACTGCTTGCATCGCTGCAGGGGACGATTACGGCCTGTGCAGTGCTCCATGCCACTTTTACAGGGGGCGGAGACGATGATGCAGGCTGGGAAGATGACGATCTTGACTAACCTGCCACTTAAATAAGGGAGTAGATGATGGCTGGCACGACCAACGCATTGCAGAAGCCGGTGACGCTTTCGGGTGATCTCGAAGCCGTGATCGGCAAGGGTCCGATGACGCGCGCGCAGGTGACCTCGAAGGTGTGGGAATACATCAAGGCCCACGGCCTGCAGGACACCAAGGACAAGCGCCAGATCAATCCCGACGCCAAGCTGGGCGCGGTGATCGGCAAGGACCAGATCTCGATGTTCAAGATGACCGCTGCGGTCTCCAAGCATCTGAGCTAATTGGTCCGGCGCCCTCGCGGCGCCTTGCCACTGGCACACATCAGCGGCGCGTGATCCGTTAGGGTCCGCGCCGCTTTTGTTTGGGCGTCATGCGTCGGAAGTTACCGGGGGGGGCGTGATGGGGCGGCGGCGCAGCGGCAGGCACTCGCCCAGCCACAGCGCCAGCCAGATGATCGCGGGCTGTGCGAACATGCGCGGCACATGATAGGCCAGCCCCAGCCCGCCATCGGCGCGTGCCATGTCGAGCATGAAGTGATTGATATTGGCCGGCCAGACGCACAGCGCATAGGCGGCAAGGCCCCACCCAGCAGCGCGGCGCAGCGGCAATGACCACGGCTGCACCAGCCCGATCGCGCCGAGGATTTCGGCCACGCCGGTCAACAACACCACAGCATAAGGCGCGGGCACCCATGATGGCATGATCATCAGGAAGGGCGCGGGGTTGACGAGGTGGATCACGCCAGCAGCGAAGTAGAACACCGCCAGCACCCATCTGAGAACAGCGCGGATCATGCGGGGGCTCCGCTCCCCGGTTCCCAGCCCGGCGCAGCGAGCCTGAACCCGGCAAAATCGAACCCCGGCACCACCACGCAGGAAACCAGACTGTAGCCGTGCTGCGGCTCACCGTAAGGCCGCGCCGCCTGCCATTCGCCTGGGTTGACCATGCCCTGCAGCTGATGCCCCGCGCTGACATCCGCGCCGAGAATCACCGAGCGAGCCGGGCCTGCATCATCGGCGGCAAGGCGCAGTTCGACCGGGTCGCCCGCCTGCCACAGCCACAGTTCCGCCGCGTCGACCGTGTGCCAGTGTGAGGCTTCTCCGGCGCGCAGCAGGAAAATGATCGCGGTGCCGCTCGCGCGACCGTCTGCGGTTGAGGACGCCCCTCTCCACGTTTCCTTGTACCACCCGCCTTCGGGGTGGGCGGCAAGGCCCAATTGTTCGATCAGTGCTGCCGCGCTATCACTCATTCCGATATCCTTGCCCGTGTGTCCGGGCGCTCTAGCTTCGGGAGCTACCCCCATGCAACGTTTCGCGCCCTCACGCATCGCCATCACGGCCGCGCTGCTGCTGGCGAGCCCGCTCGCCGCGCAGAATGCGCCGGTCGATGCTGCCACGGCCACCGCCAATGCCGCGCTGGAAGCCGCGCCGGTGTTTGACGGGCACAATGATGTGCCCAACCAGCTGCGCGCCCGCGTGGCGAACCAGATCAACGGCTTCGATTTCGAGGACACCTCCCACACCGGCGATGCCCATCCGCAGGGCGCGGTGATGCAGACCGATCTGGTGCGGCTGAAGCAGGGCAAGGTCGGGGCGCAGTTCTGGTCGGTCTATGTCCCGTCCAACACCGATGAGGCCGAGGCGGTGCAGCAGGTGATCGAACAGATCGACGTGACCCGCCGCCTGATCGCCCGCTATCCCGAAGGCCTGCGTTATGCCGAAACTGCCGATCAGGTCGAACGGGCGATGGCCGATGGCAAGGTTGCCTCCCTGCTGGGGATGGAGGGCGGCCATTCGATCGGATCGAGCCTTGGCGTGCTGCGCCAGCTTTACGCGCTGGGCGCGCGCTACATGACGCTGACCCACAACAGCAACATCCCCTGGGCCGATGCCGCGACCGACAAGCCTCTGCATGGCGGCCTCAGCGATTTCGGCAAGGATGTGGTGCGCGAGATGAACCGCATCGGGATGCTGGTCGATCTCAGCCATGTCAGCGAAGACACGATGATGGACGCGCTGGATGTGGCGAAGGCTCCGGTGATCTTCAGCCATTCGGGGGCGCGGGCGGTGAACGGCCATCCGCGCAATGTGCCGGACAGCGTGCTCGCCCGCCTGCCCGAAAATGGCGGGATCGTGATGGTGGTGGCGCTGCCGCGTTTCATTACAGAGGATCTGCGCCAATGGGGCGCGCGGCGCGCTGGCGAGGAAGCGCGTCTGGGCGCGCTGTTGCTGGGCCAGCCCGACATGGTGAAGGCGGGCATGGCCAAATGGGACGCGGCCAATCCCGAACCCAAGAGCACTATCGCGGACATGGCCGACCATATCGACCACATCCGCAAGGTTGCGGGCGTCGAATCCATCGGAATCGGCGGGGATTTTGACGGGATGCCCTCCGGCCCCGTCGGCTTCGAGGACGTGCGCGGCTATCCGCTGCTTTTCGCCGAACTGGCGAAGCGCGGCTATTCGCAGGCCGAACTGGAGATGATCGCCAGCCGCAATGCGCTCAGGGTGATGCGCGCAGCCGAAGCCTACGCCGCGAGCGTGGCGGGGGAACCTGCGATCGAGACGCTGATTACCCCGCCCGCCAAGGCGGAGTGATCAGTGCGCTGCGCGGGTGAGCGCCGGGATGATCCACACCAAGCTCATCGCGATCACCGCGAAACCAAGGCTGAAACCCAGCACGTAACGCAGGCCCGTGTTGCTGACGGCCCCGCGTGCCGCTTCGTCAGTGATGCGGAAGGCTTCGTTCTGATCGGCCATTTCTGCTCTCCCCGTTATTATTGACGTTACGGAAACATCTTCCGTAACGTCAATCAAGTCAAGCGAGCGCAAACGGTTCCCGTTCAATCGGCGTCAGGGGCGTTCCCCCGCGCTCCGGGGCCGGGCGTTTCGGTCCGTTGGTCGGTGGCGGGCGCGACCAGATCGGCCTGCTCGGCGAGGTCTTCGCGCTGCGCGTTGTCGGCTTCGGCCTGGGCTTCGATCCGGCCCGTCGCGGTGCCCTGGCTTTCGACATTGTCCTGTGTCAGCGCGCCGGTCACCCAGATCACCGTCATGGCGACAATGGCGAGGCTGAGGCTGACAAGCAGCACCCAGCGCACCACGCCTTCCCGGCTGCCGCCCTTGGCGTCGGTCTGGTCGATGCGGGTCTCGCGGTCGGAAGTGGGCATGAAAGTCTCCTGCAGGAAAGGGGCAAGGAGACTAGCCCGCCGGCGCGGTGTTGTTTCGCGCCGGTGGACAGGGCGGGGCGGAAACGCGGCGGGACGAACCGGCCGCGCCCTCAGTCGCGCAGCAGTTCGTTGATTCCGGTCTTGGAGCGGGTCTGCGCGTCCACTGTCTTGACGATCACCGCGCAGTAGAGGCTCGGCCCCATCGAGCCATCGGGCAGGGGCTTGCCGGGCATCGAGCCGGGGACGACCACGGCATAGGGCGGCACGGCGCCCATGTGGACTTCGCCCGTCGCACGGTCGACGATTTTGGTCGATGCGCCGAGATAGACGCCCATCGACAGCACAGCGCCTTCGCCCACGCGCACACCTTCGGCCACTTCGGCGCGGGCGCCGATGAAGGCGCCGTCACCGATGATGACGGGTTCGGCCTGCAACGGTTCCAGCACGCCGCCGATGCCTGCGCCGCCCGAAATGTGCACATTCGCACCGATCTGCGCGCAGGAGCCCACGGTCGCCCAGGTGTCGATCATGGTGTTCTCGCCAACATAGGCGCCGATATTCACGAAGCTCGGCATGAGCACCGCGCCCTTGGAGATATGCGCCCCGCGCCGCACCACCGCGCCCGGCACCACGCGGAAGCCGGCTTCCTTGAAGCGGTCTGCGCCCCATCCGGCAAATTTCAGCGGCACCTTGTCATAGGCCGGAGCGCCCGAAGCGCAGTCTTCCATCACGCGGTTGTCGTTGAGGCGAAAGCTCAGCAGCACCGCCTTCTTGAGCCACTGGTTGACCTGCCAGCCGCCGTTCCCGTCGGGCGCGGCGACACGCGCTTCGCCATTATCGAGAAGGGCAAGGGCATCGCTGACCGCATGGCGCACTTCGTGGCCGGGGGTCACGTCGGCGCGGGTTTCCCACGCGGCTTCGATGGCGGCGATCAGGTCGTCATGCATGGGCGTTCTCCGGCAGGCTGTTGCGCAAGCGCGCCTAGCCGCCGGCGCGAGGCTCGGCAAGTATTACGCTGGCATACCTGCTGCCAAGGCAAACTCATACGCCCGCTCCGCCAGCGGCCTGACCCGCTCGCTCATCGCCTGCGCATGGGCGCTCGAGGCGGTGCCATCGATCACGCGCTTCTTGATGCCCTGCATGATCCCCGCGAGCCGGAACAGGTTATAGGCGAAGTACCAGTCCATCGGCGGCACGGGGTATCCGGTGCGCGCGACATAGCGTTCGACCGCTTCCTCGACCGTGGGGATGCCCAGGGCGTCAAGATCCAGCCCCATCAACCCCGCCCGCCCATCGGCAGGCTGGAACCAGTTGAGCATCAGGTAGCTGAAGTCCGCAATTGGATCGCCCAGCGTCGACAGCTCCCAGTCGAGCACCGCGATGATGCGGGCTTCGGTCTTGTGGAAGATCACGTTGTCGAGCCGGTAATCGCCGTGAACGACGCTGGAGCCGTGCTGCGGCGGGATGGTCTGCGGCAGCCATTCGATCAGCCGCTCCATTTCCGGCATCAGCTCTGTCTCGGAAAGCTTGTACTGCTTGCTCCACCGGGCGATCTGGCGCGCGCAGTAATCGGTGGGCTTGCCGTAATCGCCCATGCCGATCTTGTCGGGCTGGTTGAGGTGCAGATCGGCCATTGTGTCGATCAGCGCGTGGTAATGTTCGCGGCGTTCGTCCGGCGTCATGCCGGGCAGCGCGCCGTTCCACAGGCTCCGCCCGTCAGCCATGCTCATGACGAAGAACTTCGATCCGATCACCTCCGGGTCTTCGCACAGGCCATAGGTGCGCGGCACCGGGAAGCCGGTGGGGAACAGCCCCGTCATCGCGGCATATTCCCGGTCAACCGCGTGGGCGCTGGGCAGCAGCTTGCCGAACGGCTGGCGGCGCAGCACATAGGACGCGCCTGGCGTGTCGATCCGGTAGGTCGGGTTGGACTGCCCGCCCTTGAACTTGGTGTAGCTGATCGGGCCTTCGAAGCCATCGACATGGGCCGCAAACCATGCGGTCAGCGCCTCCAGATCAAGCGCGTCCTTCTCGGTCACTTCGACCGTGCCGACCATTTCCTTGTCGAAATCAATATCCATCAGTCGAACACCACAACGGTGCGCGCAGAATGGCCGGCGCGCATGGTATTGAAGCCTTCGTTCACCTGATCGAGCGTGATCCGCTCGGCGATGATCGTGTCGAGATCCAGAAGCCCGCGCAGGTAGAAATCGACAAGGCGCGGCAAATCGACCGGGAAATGGTTCATCCCCATGATCGCGCCCATCAGCTTCTTTCCGCCAAGCAGGTCCATCGCGCCAAGGCCGACCTTGCAGTCCAGCGGCATCATGCCGAGGATCACCGCCGTGCCGCCGCGCTTGAGGCTGGCGACCGCGAGATCGGCGGAGGCCTGACGGCCTACCGCCTCGATCCCCCAATCGACCCCGCCGCCCGAAATGGCGATGATCTGCTTGGCGGCATCGGGCGCCAGCGCATCGACGGTGTGGGTTGCGCCCAGCACTTCGGCGAGGGCGCGCTTTTCGGGTAGCGGATCGGCGGCGATGATCTTGCCTGCGCCCGCGATTTTGGCCGCGTTGATCACCGCAAGGCCGACCCCGCCGCAGCCCACCACCAGCACGGTTTCGCCCGGCGTCACCTTGCAGGCGTTGAAGATCGTCCCCGCGCCGGTCGTCACCGCGCAGCCGAGCAGCGCGGCGCGGTCGAACGGCATGTCCTTGTCGATGGCGACGCAGGCGTGTTCGTGGATCAGCATCTGTTCGGACAGGGCCGAAAGGTTGAGCATCTGGGCAACCGGCGCGCCATCGGTGAAGGCGATGCGCGGGGCCTCACCCTTGGCGCGGCGGGTGTCCCCGCCAAGGCACAGCGCCATGCGGCCTGTGACGCAGAATTCGCAGTGCCCGCAAAATGCCGAAAGGCAGGAGACGACGTGATCGCCCGGCTTTACCGTGCGCACTTCGCTGCCGACCGCACGGACAATCCCTGCCGCCTCATGCCCCGGAATCGCCGGGAGGGCGTGGGGGTAATGCCCGTCGATGAAATGCAGGTCCGAATGGCAGAGTCCACACGCTTTGGTGTCGATCAGCACTTCATGCGGGCCGGGTTCGGCATAGCTGACCTCGGCGATGCGAAGGCCTTGGCCGGGGGCTTCAAGAATGGCGGCTTTTGCCAATGGTCTTCTCCCAAAGTCCCCCTCCTCCGGGGAGGAGGGGGAAGACACTTACCGCGCCACGCCCATGTCGCCCGAGCTGAAGCTCTGCGGCTCGGTCGCACGGCCATGATCGCCGCGCAGGGCGTTGGCCGTGGGGCCGGGACGCGGCGCGTGCTTGGCGAACTCCATGTGAGCGATGGAGCGGGCGTGGACTTCGTCCGGACCGTCCGCCAGACGCAGGGTGCGCTGGTTGGCGTAGCTGCGGGCAAGGCCGTAATCGTCCGACACGCCGCCGCCGCCATGCGCCTGGATTGCATCGTCGATGATCCGCAGCGCCATGTTGGGGGCCTGCACCTTGATCATGGCGATTTCCTGCTTGGCGGCCTTGTTGCCGACCTTGTCCATCATGTCGGCCGCCTTGAGGCAGAGCAGACGGGTCATGTCGATATCAATGCGGGCGCGCGCGACGCGCTCTTCCCAGACCGAGTGCTTGTAGACCGGCTTGCCGAAAGCTTCGCGCTCCTGCAGGCGGCGGCACATTTTCTCCAGCGCCTCTTCAGCGGCGCCGATGGTGCGCATGCAGTGGTGGATGCGGCCCGGCCCGAGGCGGCCTTGCGCGATCTCGAAACCGCGGCCCTCGCCCAGCAGGATGTTCTCCGCCGGAACGCGCACGTTGACCATCTCGACTTCCATGTGGCCGTGCGGGGCATCGTCATAACCGAACACGGGCAGGTGGCGCAGGATATTCACGCCGGGGGTGTCGATCGGCATCAGGATCTGCGACTGCTGCGAATGGCGCTGGGCATCGGGATTGGTCTTGCCCATCAGGATCGCGATCTTGCAGCGCGGATCGCCGAGGCCCGAAGACCACCACTTGCGCCCGTTGATGATGTAGTGATCGCCATCCCGCTCGATGCGGGTTTCGATGTTGGTGGCGTCAGACGAAGCCGTGTTCGGTTCGGTCATCAGGAAGGCCGAACGGACCTCGCCGTTCATCAGCGGGCGCAGCCACTGTTCCTTCTGCTCGCGGGTGCCATAGCGGTGGAACACCTCCATGTTGCCGGTATCTGGCGCGGAGCAGTTGAAGACCTCGGATGCCCAGCCGATGCGGCCCATTTCCTCGGCGCACATGGCGTATTCGAGGTTGGTGAGGCCGGGGCCTTCGAATTCGAAGGTGTCATCGACATGGTGGTGGCTGTCATTGCGGGGGGGCATGAACAGGTTCCAGATGCCAGCGGCCTTGGCCTTGGCCTTGGTTTCCTCGACAATGGGCAGCACCTTCCAGCGTTCGCCCTCGTGATCCTGCTGGTCATAGACCGCCATGTTGGGGCGGACATGCGCCTCGATGAAATCGCGCACGCGATTGCGCCAGTAAACCTGACGTTCGGTGGGTTCGAAATCCATGGGGGTGTTCCTCTCTCGTCCTGATTGAAAACCGAATCTGGGTGTGACCGTGGCAGAGCATGGGCGACCCGCCAAGCTCTCATTTGTGCGGCGCGGCCCCTGCCGTAACGGCACGTTCGCCCGCGATACGTGCGGCAATGCGGGCCTCGTGATCGGCGCGGGTGATGGGGAAGCGGGCCAGCCAGAACGCCGCTATCAACGCAAGCACGGCGGTCACCAGCAGATATGCCAAAGCAAGGTTGGCGACCACCCCGGGGGCGACGGCATCCTGCGCGGTGCCGGGCGCCAAGCCTACGCCATCGACGATCAGGCTGGTCAGCAGAATGCCGCCGCCGGTCGCCGATTTCTGGATCAGCCAATTGCCCGCGTAGAAGGTTCCCTCCGCACGCTTGCCAGTGCGTTCCTCGAAGGCCTCGACGATTTCGGCGACCATCGATGTGGCCGAGATGATCGACACGACCCCCGCCGTGTTGGCGGCAACCATGAAGACGACGAACAGGCTGGTCGAAAGCGCCCCGCCGGTCTCAGGCCACAATCCCGTGAGATAAAGGACATAAGGCGTCCCCGCGATGACGAGCGCGGCCAGAGCGCCGCCTGCACCGCTCGCCGGCTTGCCGAAGCGACGGTGCAGCGGGCCGACCAGAACGAACATCGCCACAATCGAAAGGCCAAGCGCCAGCGGGTACAGCTTGAACGCCAGTTCGCTGAACTGCCACACATAACGCAGAACATAGAGCGTGATCGACAGCGTCACCCCCTGGCTGATGTAGGCGGCGAGCGCGCCATAGGCGAAGATCACGAAGGCGCGTTCGCGGAAGGCATCGAAGATATCGGCAAAGGCGTGGGCCAGCGAAAACGGCGGCGGCGCGTGGTCTGGCAGCCGCGCGACATAGCGATGCTGCCCCAGCGCCGAGCCGATCACGGATACCAGAATGACCACCGCGCCAACCATTCCGAACACCGCATAGCCATCGGGCTGCAATTGCGCTTCCGGCGTGGGCAGGAACACTGTGAAGGCCAGCACCGACATGGTCAGACCCCCGACCCAGCCCGACAGGAAGCGATACCGGAACAGCGTGGTGCGCTCGACATAATCATCGGTGATTTCAGGCACCATGCTGATGGACGGCACCTCGCAGGCCGACAGCAGCAGGCGCACGCCCACCGCCAGCGCGACGATTTCCCAGAAGGTCGGAACGCCGGTGAACGGCGGCGACCACAGCAGCGCCCAGGCCAGTGCCAGCGGGATCGGCGCGAGGTAAAGCCATGGCAGGCGGCGGCCCCAGCGTGTGTAGGTGCGATCCGAGAGATGCCCGATCAGCGGATCGGCCAGCGCGTCGATGATCAGCGCGGTCGCCAGTGCCGCGCCGACGATGCCGGCGTCCACCCCCAGCACCAGATTGTAGAACGGCAGGAGGAAGAACGAAAAGCCGCCGTCCTTGACCCCGAAAGCGACCGATCCGAAGCCGTGCATCAGTTTGAGCCTGCCCGGAAGCGGCCCGGCAATCATGCTCATCCGCGCCTGCCTTTATGGCACGGCGATCCGCCGAATCCGGCCAATTGTTCTCTCCCTTATTCGGTTGCGAACCTAGACCGATTGGCCCCCGCGTCAATCGCTGTGAGGCTGACGTTACTGTAACCGGAGCGGACGCATTGGGCGCTTGCAGGGGCCTCTGAATTGCTCATGCGCGGCTGGCCCCCTTCCGCTTATCCGAACCTAGCTGCTGGGCAGCAGCCCAAGCAGTTCGAGATCAGTTCTCAATTCGTCTGCTTCGTCCTGCGGGATGTCCTTCACGAGGTCTTCAAAACCATGGCGGTTCAGAATGTCTGCGGCGATCCTCAAGTTATACGCCCGGTGCGCTGGCGGGACACTTCCGACAAAAAGCATCAGTTCGAGCGAGCGGAACATCAATTCGAGCAGAGGTTCCTCCATGACCTCATGGGTGCCATCGAAGAACCGCGCGAACATATCGAACCCATCATCCGTCTCCCCAGGCCGGATGACTCTGTTTTTGCTGAGCCGTGACCGGCAACACGAATAGGCGCTCTCGAAGGCCGCCTGACGGATTTCCGCGTAGGTTTCGCGCTGTTCGGTCATATCACCCTCCATTGGCGATGCGCATTGGCCCCCGCGCCAATCACCGTCAAGCTGACGCTACGGCAAGCTGTGCAGGCGCATTGGGCGCTTGCAGGGGGCTGCGAAATGCTCCTAACGTAAGCGTCAAGTGAGAGACGAGAGAGGAGACTCGGCCGATGGCTGATCTGGAAACATTCCGCGCTGACACCCGCATCTGGCTTGAGGCCAACTGCCCGCCCGAAATGCGCGAGCCGGTGCGCGATGAAAGCGATATCTATTGGGGCGGCCGCCGCGCCACCTTCAAGAATGACGCGCAAAAGGCGTGGCTCGAAGCCTGCGTGGCCAAGGGCTACACCGTGCCAAGCTGGCCCCAAGCCTATGGCGGGGCGGGGCTAAGCCCGGCCGAGGCGAAGGTGCTGCGCGAGGAAATGGCCCGCATCGGCGCCCGCCCGCCCTTGAGCAGCTTCGGCATCTGGATGCTTGGCCCGGCGCTGCTGCATTTCGGCACCGAAGGGCAGAAGCAGCGGTTCCTGAATGAAATCGCCCGCGGCGAAATTCGCTGGTGTCAGGGCTATTCCGAACCGGGTTCCGGCAGCGATCTGGTCTCCTTGCAGACCTTTGGCGAGGACAAGGGCGATAGCTGGGTGGTCAACGGCCAGAAAGTCTGGACGTCATACGCCGATCACGCCGACTGGATCTTCTGCCTTGTCCGCACCGACAAGGACAACAAGTACGGCGGCATCACCTTCATGCTGTTCGACATGGCAAGCCCCGGCGTCACCACCAAGCCGATCCTGCTGATCAGCGGCAATTCGCCCTTCTGCGAAACCTTCTTCGACGATGTCACCGTGCCCAAGTCCTATGGCGATGATTGCCCGGCTTACGTGGGCGAGATCAACCGCGGCTGGGATGTGGCGAAGTATCTGCTCGGCCACGAACGCGAGATGATTTCGGGCGCGGATGGCGGGGACCGTACGGCGGGCATCGGCGCGGCGATGAAGCGGCACGCTTCCAAGCTGGGCGATGATCTCGATCCCGTGCTGCGCGCCGAACTCGCGATGTTCGATGTCGATGCGCTGGCTTACACCGCGATGGGCGAGAAGTTCCTCGATGAAATCAAGGTCGGCAAGGCGCACCCCGCGCAGCCGAACATGATGAAGTATGCAGGCACCGAACTGAACAAGCGCCGCCACGAGCTGATGATGGCAGTCGGCGGTTCACGCAGCCTTGAATGGGACAGCGATGCCACCGAAGGCGGCAAGCCTTCGCGCAGCTGGCTCAGAACCAAGGCGAACTCGATCGAGGGCGGGACGAGCGAGGTGATGCTGAATGTCATCGCCAAGCGCATCCTTGATCTGCCGGGCGCTTAAAATTGGCGTCGCCGCGGGCTTGACCCGGGGCCGCTCGCAACTGGCGCCAGGACGATGGCGATCCCGGGTCAGGCCCGGGATGACGATTTGAATTTCCGGGAGAGGGAAAAACAATGCCCCTGTATCACAATGAAGATCAGGCGATGCTCGCCGACACCGCGCGCGGCTTCATCGCCGAGGAAGGCAACATTGCCAAGCAGCTGCGCCACTGGCGCGACCGCAATTGCAAGGACGGCTTCGGCCACGGCCTGTGGAAGCAGATGGCCGAAATGGGCTTCACCGGGATGCTGGTGGACGAGGCTGACGGCGGCCTTGGCATGGGCCATGTCGAAGCCGGGATCGTGCTGGAGGAAATCGGCCGCAACCTGACGCCTTCGCCCTTCCTAACCTCATCCGTGCTGGCCGCCACTGCGCTGAAGCACGGCTCGGATGACCTCAAGGGCCGCTACTTGCCTGGGCTGATCGCGGGCGACTCTGTGTTCGCCGTCGCGATTGACGAAACCGCCAAGCACCGTCCCTCGCGCATTGCCACGCGTGCCGAAAAGTCGGGCAACGGCTTCCGCCTTACCGGCAGCAAAAGCTTCGTCATCCACGGCAGCAGCTCCGACATGATCGTGGTCGCCGCGCGCACATCGGGCGGGGACGAGGATGCCGATGGCATTACCCTTTTCGCTGTGCCCAAGGATGCCAGCGGCATGAGCCATGATGCGGTGCGGCTGGTCGATTCCTCGATGGCGACCCACACCCGTTTCGACGGCGTGGAATTGGATGGCGATGCCGTGATCGGCGAGATCGACGGTGGGCGCGCAGTGCTTGATGCCATGCTGCTCGCAGGGCGCGTCGGCGCAGCGGCGGAAGGCGTGGGCGTCGCCAGAGGCGCAATGGACATGACCGTGGACTACCTCAAGCAGCGCAAGCAGTTCGGCAAGCTGATCGGCGAGTTTCAGGCGCTCCAGCACCGCGCCAGCCACCTTTATTCCGAAGTCGAAATCGCCCGCGCCGCCACGATCAAGGCGCAGCAATTGCTCGACGGTGGCAGCGCGCACGCCGATCTGATGGCCAGCGTGGCCAAGGCCAAGGTCGCCAAGACCGCACGGCTGGCGGTGCAGGAAGGCGTGCAGATGCACGGCGGCATCGGCATGACCGACGAATACGACATCGGCCTCTACATGAAGCGCGACCGCGCTCTGGCCGAATTCCTGGGCGACGCCCATTTCCACGCGAACCGCGTGGCCGAACTTAGCGGGTACTGACACATGGACATTCAATCACTTTTCAGCCTCGAAGGGCGCATTGCGCTGGTGACCGGCGGCAGCCGCGGGATCGGCAAGATGTTCGTCGAGGGTCTGCTCGCAGCGGGCTGTGCCAAGGTCTATATCTCGGCGCGCAAGGCCGATCAGATGCAGGCGACCATCGACGAATTCGGCGCCGACCGCGTCATCGGCATCCCGGCTGACCTCAGCCAAATGGATGGGATGGTGGCGCTGGCCAATGAGTTGAAGGCGCGCGAATCCCGGCTCGATATTCTGATCAACAATGCAGGGGCGGCGTGGGGCCAGCCGTACCTCGAATTCTCCGAGGCCGGGTGGCACCGGACGATGGATCTGAACGTCAAGACCCCGTTCTTCCTGACGCAAAAATTGCATGATCTGCTGGTCGCAGGCGGCCAGAATGGTCATCCGGCCAAGGTGATCCACGTCTCCTCTATCGATGGCCAGCGGATCAATCCGTGGGAAACCTATGCCTATCAGGCGTCAAAGGCGGCGGTGATCCAGCTGACCCGGCGCATGGCGGCACGGCTGATCCAGGACAATATCGTGGTCACCTCGATTGCGCCGGGGGCCTTCCCGTCCGAAATGAACAAGGCAGCCAAGGACGCGCCCGACGCCAGCGCGAGCGGTATCCCGGCCAAGCGCATCGGCACTGCCGAAGACATGGCCGCCGCTGCAATCTACCTGTGCAGCCGTGCAGGCGATTATGTGGTGGGCGAGACGCTGACGGTGGATGGCGGCGTGGTCAACGCGTTGCTGCCGAACCACTTCGCCGATCCGTCCGGCGGGCGCTGAGGCGCGATCAAGCGTGATGAGTAAGGGGCCGGGGGAGCGATCTTCCGGCCCTTTCTTATTCCGTAGGGGCTTATCCTAGCATAAGGTGAAACGCGCCGGGCAACGGCACTGTCATCCGCCGGGCCGATCAATGCCAAGGTTCACAGTCCGGTTTAGCGGAGAACAGCAATGGCCACAGTCCCCACGCCGACACCCGACACCGTCGAACCCGCCGCGCCACCGGTCGAAACCCCGCCGCAGCCCATCGAACCCATCGAACCGACCCCGCCGCCCGAAACCGAACCGACCCCGCCCGATACCGACGAGCCCGGCCGCGGGCCGGATGAAGTGCCGCCGGAGTGATCCGGCAGCCGCGTTTCAGATCAGTAATTCCATTGGGCCTGCACGCGCAGGATCTGTCCTTCGGCCTGCCCGAAGCGGCGTTCGTCCGCTTCCTTGCGTGATGCCCAGCCATAGGTGGTGGTGATCTCCAGCGCCGGATCGAGCTGGAATTCGAAACCGAGTTCCAGCTCTTCGGTCTCCAGCCGGGGCGCATTGATCGCCGCCTTGAAGCCGCCGCGGTAATATTGCCAGCGAGCGAAGGGATGGATGGTGCCGATGGGTGAGTTGTCGATCTTGGCCATGAGCTGCACATAGCCGCCATCGACCGGGCGTTCCTCGATCCGGCCCGTGGCGGGGATGAATTCCGGCCCGGTGCCCCAGTTCCATTCGGCCTGCACGCCGATGGGTTGCGGGTAGAGGATCGCGTGGACATTCACGCGGTTGTCCTTGAAGCCGACCGCGCTGACCCCGCCGCTGCGCACTTCGGGGCGGATGGTGTTGCGCATCACTGACCCGCCGATTTCGAACACCTGACCATCAAGCCCCAGCCCGTCCAGTTCGAACGGCCAGGTCGCCAGTGCGACGGTCATCAGGTCGTTGTCGACTTCCGATCGGTTAAGGCCCTGCCCGTTGAACACGCCGAGGCCGAAGGCGCCGTAGTTGCCGAACAGCTTTTGCCCGTTGTCTTCCAGCCGGTCCCAGATCGCCTGCACGCGGGGCGGGGTGTAGTAGGCGACGATCCCCATATCGCGCTCGCCCGCAGCGGCGGTGTTGATCGCATCGGTTCGGTCCAGCGCGAGGCGGTTGGAGGAGGACTGCATGTTCTCCCAGCCATAAGGCACCTTCGACTGGCCGAGCCGGATGCGGAACGCCTTGTCGCCGGTCGGGAAGACATCGGCATACATGTCGCGCAGGGAAACGCTGTTTTCGCGCCGTTCGCCGACCGACTGGTTGGAGACGGCAGCGGCGAAATCGGGCTGGAAATAGAGCGAGACGTGGTCGCTGACATCGCCTTGCAGCACCAGCCGCATCCGGCGGAAGGTGAAATTGCTGTCGCCGTTCAGGCCGCTGTCGTGGATCGAGCGCAGGCGTGAAACCCCGGCGGGTGCATCGGCATCGCCGGTGGTGATCTGGTTGACGCGCATCTGGGTATAGCCGCGTAGGCGCAACTTGTCGTACCATGCCTCGCGCTTGGGCTTTACTGGTTCCGGCGGGGGAGCAGCCGCGAGCTCCACCCGAGGCGGTGCGCCCTGAAAGCTGGCGGAGGCTGGCGGAGCCTGCGCCGGGGCTGCGGCAGTCTGGGCGGGGGCTGGCGCGGGCTGGGCCGCTTGCAACGCGCTGACCATGGCCTTCAGCTCGTCAATCTGGCGTTGCAGATCGGCAATCGTGGCAGCCTGATCCGCCGCTTCAGGAGCGACGGCCTGCGCCAGCGCCGGAGCACTGGTGCCGGCCAGCAGCGCGGCGGCGATCAGACGGGCGGCATGGCGACCGGATCGGCCATCAGAAGGGCGGGGCATGGATGACCGCTTTCGCAACATGCCCGCTCACAATGAACCGGCTGGCCGCGCCGATATGTCGATTCCGTGTCATATATATGACATTTGCGACCGCATTATCACAAATGCGACAAGTGGCGGTCGCGACGCGGCGGGTGGTCAACCCATTAATCCGCGCACAAAGGGGATAAGCCCGGTCTGCCGCTGGCGCTTCATCCGCTCCGCTTCCAGAATCGCGCGGACCTTTTCGAAGCACACCTCCACATCATCATTGATGATGACGTAGTCATAACCGTCCCAGTGGCTGATTTCGGCGCGGGCGCGTTCCATGCGGGCGTTGATGACTTCGGCGCTGTCGGTGGCGCGGCCCTGCAAGCGGCGGTGAAGCTCGTCGATTGAAGGCGGCAGGATGAACACCCGCACCACGTCCTGCTGGTCTTTCTGGTAAAGCTGCTGGGTGCCCTGCCAGTCGATATCGAACAGGAAGTCCTGACCTTCCTTCAGCGCCGCGCGGATTGCGCCCTTGGGCGTGCCGTAGCGGTGGCCGAACACCTCGGCCCATTCGTAGAAATCATCCTCGTCGATCATCGCCTGGAAGCGTTCGGGGGTGACGAAGTGGTAATGCACCCCGTCGACTTCCCCGGCACGCGGCGGGCGGGTGGTCGCCGACACCGACAGCTTGATTTCGGCATCCTTGGCCAGCAGCATCCGCGAGAGCGTGGTTTTGCCCGCGCCGGACGGCGAGGACAGGATGAACATCAGCCCCCGGCGGTGAAGCCGGTCGTCGGAATGGTGTGAGGAGTCGCCCATAGGCTCCGTTGCACCAACCGGGGCCGATAAATCAAGGGGCGGTCAGGATTCGGGGCCGGACTTCTGCTTCGCCCGGCGCTTGGCCTCCAGCCGCTTGCCGCGGTCATAGAACACCTTGGCGGCAAGCCCGCCGGCGACCACGGCAAGACCAAGCGGGGACCGGCGGGCAAGGTGGCTTGCGCCCCACAGGGCAACGCTGGCGGTCAACCCGCGCCCGTGGATCAGCTTGTCGACCTTGGTCTTGTCATAGCTGCCGCGCAGCAGGCCCTTTTCCATCTGGTCGCGCAGCAATCCGCCCGCGGCGCGCAGCACGATATCGGCAATGACGAGATTGGTGCCTGCGACAGGGCTGGGCAGCGGCAGACCGGCGGTGCGGGTGGGCGTGTTATCGGCGGTGGGCGGCGTGGCTTCAGCCTTGCCCCGCTTGCCCCCGATGCCCTTGGCGCTCGCCCGCTTGCCCCGCGCCATGGCGCCTATTTCTTGCGCCCGAAATCGACGCTGACCACATTCGAGCCATCGGGATCGCTGTCCGGCCCGTCATTTTCGGCGTCTTCGTGAGCTTCGGGTTCAAGCTCCTCGACCGCAGCCTGGAACTGGAGGCCGAAATCCACAGCCGGATCGACGAAAGCCGTGATCGCGGCGAAGGGAATCGTCAGCTTGGCCGGCACCTGATTGAACGTCAGGCTGACCGAGAAGCTGTGCGGCAACACCTCAAGATCCCAGAACTTGTTCTGGAGCACGATGGTCATTTCATCGGGGAAGCGTTCGCGCAGGTGCGGCGGGATCGAAACGCCCGGCGCGCCGGTCTTGAAGGTGATGTAGAAATGATGCGCACCGGGCAGCGTGCTGCCGCTGCTGACGATCGAACCGAGCACCCGGCCAACCACTGCGCGCAGGGCTTCCTGAACGATTTCGTCGTAGGGGATCAGGCTGTCGGGTGCATCGCTGGTCATCACTCGGCGATTGGTGACGCCGCGCGCGCGCTTGGTCAAGCCCCCTAACCGCTTTGGCACCGCATTGGCGCACGGGTTTGCCATGGTATCGCAAGGCAATGCGCGCGATGCTTGTCATGCGCGCCGAGCGGACTATAGCGCCGACTATGCCCAACGCCCTCGCCCGCACCGGCTCGGTAGACCGCAACACCACCGAGACGAAAATCGCCATCGCCGTCAATCTTGACGGGACGGGCGCCTATGACGTGTCCACCGGGATCGGCTTTCTCGATCACATGGTCGAACAGTTCAGCCGCCATTCGCTGATCGATGTGACGATGAAGGTCGAAGGCGATCTCCATGTCGACCAGCATCACACCACCGAGGATTCGGCGATCGCGCTGGGGCAGGCGATCGCGCAGGCCTTGGGCGACAAGGCCGGGATCGGGCGTTACGGCGCGGCCTATTCGCCGATGGACGAGACGCTTTCTCGGGTTGCTCTGGACATTTCCGGTCGGCCTTACCTCGTCTGGAAGGCGAAGTTCACGCAGGAACGTCTTGGCGAATGGGATACCGAGCTGATCGAGCACTGGTTCCATTCCGTCAGCCAGAGCGCCGGGATCACGCTCCACATGGAGCTGCTGTATGGCAGCAACAATCACCACATTTGCGAAAGCCTCTACAAGGGCTTTGCCCGCGCGATGCGGCAGGCGGTCGAGCGTGATCCGCGCAAGGGCGGGGCGATTCCGAGCACCAAGGGGCAGCTTGGTGGCTGAGGTTATCGCGCTCGTTGATTACGGCGCGGGCAACCTTCACTCGGTTCACAATGCCTTGAAGGCAGCCGGGGCGGAGGTCACCGTCACCGCTGATCCTTACGTGGTGCGCGCCGCCGACCGGATTGTTCTGCCCGGTGTCGGCAGTTTCAAGGCCTGTGCCGAAGGCTTGCGCGCGATCCCGCACATGGTCGAAGCGATGACCGAGCGTGTCCACGTGGGCGGTGCGCCGTTCCTTGGCATCTGTGTGGGGATGCAACTGCTTGCGGATCGCGGCCTCGAACATGGCGAGACCCCCGGCCTTGGCTGGATCCCCGGTCAGGTGAGGCTGATCCTGCCTTCCGACCCGGCAATCAAGGTGCCGCACATGGGCTGGAACGATGTCGCGGTGATGCCCCATGCTCGAAACCATGCGGTGATCGAGGAGGGGGAGGCCTATTTCCTCCACTCCTATCATTTCGCCGCCGACAATCCGCACGATGTCGCCGCGATGACCGATCATGGCGAGGGGCTAGTCGCCGCCGTCGCCCGCGAGAACATCATCGGCGTGCAGTTTCACCCGGAAAAGAGCCAGTCTTTCGGGCTGGCAACACTCCGGCGTTTTCTGGAGTGGTATCCTTGATCGTATTCCCCGCCATTGACCTGAAAAACGGTCAGGTCGTCCGCCTTGCAGAAGGCGACATGGACCGCGCCACGATCTACGGCGATGATCCGGCCGTGCAGGCGCTGATCTTTGCCGAAGCTGGCGCGGAGCATCTCCATGTCGTCGATCTGGATGGCAGCTTCGCCGGCGAAAGCCGCAACCGCGCGGCGGTGGAAGCCATCGTCGAAGCCTTCCCCGGATACGTCCAACTGGGCGGCGGAATCCGCGATGCGCAGGCCGTGGAGGACTGGTTCAACCTCGGCGTGGCGCGGGTGGTGATGGGTTCTGCGGCGCTGAAGAACCCGGAATTCGTCAAGGACATGGCCCGTGAGTGGGAGAACGGCATCGTCGTCGCGGTCGACGCGAAGGACGGGATGGTGGCAACCGAGGGCTGGGCGGAGGTCTCTGACGTTCCCGTGACCGACCTCGCCCGGCGGTTCGAGGACGCAGGGGTTGCCTCGCTGCTGTTCACCGACATTGGCCGCGATGGCTTGCTGAAGGGCGTGAACATCGAAGCGACCGTCGATCTTGCCCGCCGCGTGGACATTCCGGTGATCGCCAGCGGCGGGGTGAAGGGGCTCGATGACATCCACATTCTGGCGCTCCACGCGCATGAAGGGATCGAGGGGGTGATCACCGGGCGCGCTCTGTACGAAGGGCGGCTCGATCTGGCGGCGGCGATTGCGATGGGGAGCAGGTCGTGATCTTTTTAGGTCACGATCCGGTCGCGCAAGCGACCGCAAGCCCGACCAGGCGCCCGCAGGCCCCTCTGGGCCGAGGGTAACGCAAAATGCGCCTGATGAGCCTCCTTTTCCTGTGCCTCACCTTCCTTGCCGGGGTCACTGTCGGCACGGTCGAGATTGCGCTGGTCAACATCATCGTCTTCATGGCGCTGGCGCTCGCTGCCGAGCATTTCCTCACCCCGCGCTATGGCAAGAACGGTCTGGTCTACGGCATGGCGGGCGCGTTTTTTCTGAGTTGCATGTGGCCCGCCGCGATCCATGCCGCGCGCGACGAGGCCTATTGCGCGGGCGCTGCCTGCCCGCCCAAGGAACCCGAAATGACCGTCACCCTGAGCCCCGCCCGATGACCGTTCGCATCCGCGTGATCCCCTGCCTTGATGTCGCCGATGGCCGCGTGGTCAAGGGCGTGAACTTCGTCGACCTGAAAGACGCGGGCGATCCGGTCGAACAGGCCCGCGCCTATGATGCGGCAGGCGCGGACGAGCTGTGCTTCCTCGACATTTCCGCCAGCCACGAAGGGCGCGGCACGCTGCTCGATAT
The DNA here is from genome assembly GCA_003724185.1 of Porphyrobacter sp. IPPAS B-1204. Taxonomy (GTDB): domain Bacteria; phylum Pseudomonadota; class Alphaproteobacteria; order Sphingomonadales; family Sphingomonadaceae; genus Erythrobacter. Next base: position 686,281 of record RHGM01000003.1, on the reverse strand, counting down.
GGTGCGGCGCACGGCGGAGGTGTGCTTCATGCCGCTGACGGTGGGAGGCGGGGTGCGCAGCGCCGATGATGCACGGGCGTTGCTGCTGGCAGGCGCGGACAAGGTGGCAGTGAACTCTGCCGCTGTCGCCCGGCCCGAACTGGTGGGCGAGATCGCGGTGCGCTTCGGCAGCCAATGTGTTGTCGCCAGTGTCGATGCCCGCCGCACGCCGCGGGGCAACTGGGAGATTTTCACCCACGGCGGGCGCAAGCCAACCGGGATCGACGCGGTGGAATATGCGCTGAAGGTCGCCGACCTTGGCGCGGGCGAATTGCTTGTCACCAGCATGGATGGTGACGGCACCCAACGCGGCTATGACCTCGCCCTGACCCGCGAGATCGCCGATGCGGTCAGCGTGCCGGTTATTGCCAGCGGCGGCGTGGGCAGCCTTGAACACCTCGTCGAAGGCGTCACCAAAGGCCACGCCAGCGCGGTGCTGGCGGCGAGCATTTTCCACTTCGGCACCCACACCATTGCAGAGGCGCACGCCGCCCTTCGCGCAGCAGGCTTGCCCGCGCGCGGTTGAATTGTCGTCATTGCGAGCGTAGCGAAGCAATCCATGGCCTGACCCGCCCACACGTGGCGACCGTTGGTTCATGGATTGCCGCGCGCCTGCGGCGCTCGCAATGACGAGAGTTGAAACGTGTCTGACACCCTGACCCGACTTGAAGCCACCATCGCCCAGCGCCTTCTGGCCTCGCCCGATGAAAGCTATGTGGCGAAGCTTCACGCCAAGGGGCTGAAGAAAATCGCCCAGAAGCTTGGCGAGGAAGCGACCGAGGCGGTGATCGCCGCGCTGGCAGGTGACGAAGCCGAACTGGTGGGCGAAGCGGCGGATGTCTTGTTCCACCTCATTGTGCTGCTCGCCGAAAAGGGCGTGACGCTCGAACAGGTCTTCGCCGAGCTTGACCGCCGCGAGGGGGTGTCCGGCCTCGCCGAAAAAGCATCACGGAGCGAATAATGCCGATCGACCCGACCCTGCCCTATGACGACAACAACATCTTCGCCCGGATCCTGCGCGGCGAAATCCCCTCGAAGAAGGTCTATGAAGACGATTGGGCCTTCGCCTTTGAAGACATCAACCCGCAGGCTGAAGTGCACACGCTGGTGATCCCCAAGGGGCGATACGTCAGCTGGGACGATTTCAGCGCGAAGGCGAGCGACGCGGAAATCGCCGGTTTCGTGCGGGCTGTGGGTGAAGTGGCGCGAATGAAGGGGCTGGTGGAACCCGGCTACCGCATGATGGCCAATATCGGCGCGCATGGCGGGCAGGAAGTGCCGCATCTGCACGTCCACATCTTCGGCGGACAGCCATTGGGGCCGATGATCCTGCGAAGATAACGTGACTGGCAACCGTTCGGCGCTGCAAAAGCACCATTCATCGCAGCTTAAGCTGGGAAGCGCTTTTGACCAGATGATGATTGCGAGCCTCTCCTGATGATTACTCCGCACGCCCCTGGCGGCGTCCTGGATGGCGCACGGCACCTTTATGCCGTGCGCGTCTATTACGAGGATACCGACCTGTCGGGCATCACCTATCACGCCAATTACCTGCGCTGGTTCGAACGGGCGCGGTCGGATTTGTTGCGTCTGCTTGGCATCGACCAGCGCGCTGCGATCGAAAGCGGCGAGGGCGCCTATGCCCTGTCCGAGGTCAATCTCAGATACCTGCGCCCCGCAAAGCTTGATGACGATGTGATAATCGAAACCCGCTGCACGGAACTCGGCGCGGCTTCGTGCCGGATGCACCAAATTGCGCGGCGAAATGAGGAGGTGTTGTGCGAGGCCGGTTTGCGCGTCGGTTTTATCACGCTAGATGGACGCCCGCGCCGCCAACCCCCTGAATGGCGCACAGCCTTCCTGAATTTCATGAACCAAGGAAACCCTGACACGTGACGCTTGCCCTGCTCAGCGCCGCCGCTGCTGCCCCGACCCGCCTCGATCCGGTCGAACTGTTCCTGACCGCCGATATCATCGTGCAGGCGGTGATGGTCGGCCTGATCCTTGCCAGCATCTGGGTGTGGACGATCATCGTCTCCTTCTCGATGCGGATCGGCGGCCTCGGCAAGAAGTCGCGTGAATACGAGGATGAGTTCTGGGAACAGCGTGACCGCGAGGCCTTGCTCACCAAACAGATGCGCAAGGAAGTCCCCGCGGCACGTGTCGCAGCTGCGGGGCTCGACGAATGGCGCAAGTCCACCGCCAAGCAGCCGGTTGACCGTGACGCCGCCCGTCAGCGCATCGCCGCTGCGATGGACAGCCAGATCGCCGAGGAAGCGGACGAGCTGGCCGGACGGCTGAACTTCCTCGCCACGGTCGGATCGGTCGCTCCGTTTGTCGGACTGTTCGGCACGGTGTGGGGGATCATGAACTCCTTCTTCCAGATCGGCGCGCAGCAGAGCGCCAGCCTGACCGTGGTCGCCCCCGGCATCGCCGAGGCGCTGTTCGCCACCGCCATCGGCCTGTTCGCGGCGATCCCCGCTGTCATCGCGTACAACCGTTTCGGCGGAGCGGTTGATCGGTACGAGGCAGGCCTGCAGCGTTTCGCCGACAAGCTCCACGCGGGCCTCAGCCGCGAATTGGACCGCGCCTGATGGGAATGGGGCTATCCTCGCGCCGCCGGAGCAAGCGCAGCCGCCGTGCCGCGATGTCCGAGATCAACGTCACGCCGCTGGTGGATGTGATGCTGGTGCTGCTGATCATCTTCATGGTGACGGTGACCCTGCCCGCCGTGGGCGTGCCGATAGACCTTCCCGAAAGCCGCGCCGCTCCGGTCGAGGAGGCGCCCGACCAGATCACCATCTCCATCGACCGCGCAGGCGTGATCTATATCGAGGAGACAGCCGTGCCATCAGGCGGGCTGCCCGCCGCGCTCGAAGCGCTGGATCGCGGCGGCGAACAACCGCTGATCGTGCTGCGCGGTGATCGCAGCCTTGATTACGGCAGAGTGATGCAGGTTATGGGCGAGTTGGGCCGGGCGGGCTTTACCTCGATCTCGCTGGTCACCGATGGTTCAGTTTCGGCTCCATAGTCCGGAGGGATGATGGCAGATCGCACGTTCCGCAATGACGAAAAGGTCGGCTTTGCCGCCGCCGTCGTGCTGCACGGTGCGGTGGTGGCTGTGCTGCTGATGCAGACGGTGCGCAGCGAGGTGTCGGTCTTTCCTGAACGCATGACGGTGAGCCTTGCGACAGAGGTGGGGCTGGAGGCTGCCGCGCCGGAAATCGTGTCCGAAAGCCGCGCCGCGATTGCGCCGACGCTGTCGGACGAACCTGCGCCTGCGCCTCAAGAGGTGAAGCCCGAACCTGCGGCCCGTCCCACCCCGACCCAGACAAAGCCGAAGCCCGCAGCCCGCACCGCCCCGCAGCAGCCCACGCCGACCCGCGACCGCTCGCGCCCGGATCGCACTCCGGCGAAGCCCGCGACCACAGCAGCCAAGGCAGCGCCCAAGGCAGGCGGGGGGAGCCGGATCGGCGACGATTTCCTTGAAGGCAAGGGCAGTTCGACCACCACAACCGAAACCCGCGCGCCTGCAACGCAGATCGGCGCTGCGGCCAAGGCGTCTATCGGGCAGGCGCTCGCCCGGCAGGTGAAACCCCACTGGACCGCGCCGCAAGGGCTGGATGTTGATCAGCTGGTGACCCTGGTCGATTTCGACCTCAACCCCGATGGCAGCCTGAAGGGCCGCCCCAGGGTGCGCAGCCAGAGCGGCGTGAACGATTCAAACCGCGCCCAGGCTGCCCGCCATGCCGAAAACGCTATCCGTGCGGTGCAGCTTGCCGCGCCGTTCAAACTGCCTGAAGAATACTACGAGGCCTGGAAGACTGTCCGGGGCGCCCGTTTCGATAGGAATACATCACGATGAAGCCCGCTTTGCTTGCAGCCCTGTTGTTCACCGTTGCATGGCCCGCCGCAGCCACTGCGCAGGATCTGGGAGCGCCGATCGGTGAGGATGGTCCGGTTGAGCGTGCCGCCACCGAAGCCTCGCAGGCGCAGGCCGAAGAAGGCATCTCGTTCACCGTCACCGACGAAAGCGCATGGCAGGACATCGGCATCGCCATCCCCGCCTTCGCCACCGACCGTGACCGTGCCACCCCCGCCAACGAGGCTGGCACCGCCGCGCTGGGGCGTGAAGTGGCACGGGTCATCACCGCCAACCTGCGCAACAACGGGCTGTTCAAGCCGGTCGGCCCCGACAGCCTGCCGCAGCCGACCTTCCCCCAGATCACATCGCCGTCTTTCAGCACGTGGAGCGGGCGCAGCGCCGAGATGCTGGTCCACGGCTATGTCCGCGCGCGGGACGATGGGCGGCTGGTCGTGGGCTGCTATCTCTATGACGTGGCGCTCCAGAACGAGCTGGTGCGCGAAGGCTGGGTCGTCGCGCCGGGGGACTGGCGGCGGGCGGCGCACAAGTGCAGCGACCTCATTTTCAGCCGCCTGACCGGCGAAAGCCCGTTCTTTGACAGCCGTATCGCCTATATCGCCGAAACCGGCCCCAAGGACCGCCGCGTGAAGCGCCTTGCGGTGATGGACAGCGATGGGGCGAACCACCGCTTTCTGACGCTGGGCAGCGCCACCGCGCTTACCCCGCGTTATTCGCCCGACTATTCGAAGATCCTCTATCTCAGCTACGTCGACGGCAATCCGCGCATCTATGTCTATGACATCGGCAGCGGCAAGCAGACGCTGGTGACCGAAAACCGCAATCCCACCATCGCCCCGCGCTGGTCGCCCGATGGCAAGCACATTCTTTATTCGATGGCGGTCGCGGGCAATACCGACATCTACCGCGTGCCGGCCACCGGCGGGGCGAGCGTCAAGCTGACCGATAATCCCGGCATCGACGTGGGCGGAAGCTACTCGCCCGATGGCACCAAGATCGTGTTTGAAAGCGACCGTTCAGGCAGCCAGCAGTGTTATGTGATGGACGCCGATGGCAAGAACCAGAAGCGCATCAGCTTCTTTGGCGGGCGCTGCGCCACGCCCGAATGGAGCCCGCGCGGTGACCAGATCGCCTTCACGCGGATCGCAGGCGATTTCAACGTCGCGGTGATGAACACCTCCGGCGGCAACATGCGCGTGCTGACCCGCGGCTGGCAGGACGAGGCGCCGACCTGGGCGCCCAATGGCCGCATCATCCAGTTCTTCCGCACCGAACAGAACACAGGCCGTTCGGGTATCTGGCAGGTCGATCTGACCGGCCAGAACGAACGCCGCCTGCCGACCCCGGTCGATGCCTCAGACCCCGCCTGGGGCCCGATCCGCCCCTGATGATTGACGTGAAAGGAAAAGAGCGATGAACACGAAAATTGCCACGATCCTGCTGCTGGCTTCGGCCACCGGCCTTGCCGCCTGCGCCAAAAAGGCGCCCGAGGTGCTGCCCCCGGCCCCAACCCAAACCGCGGCTCCCACCCAGCCGACCCCGCAGGTCCAGCCGTCCGGCCCGGCTGTGGGCACACAGGGGCACTTTGCCGCTGCCGTGGGTTCGTCGACCACGATCTATTTCGACACGGATCGTTACAACATCGACACGCAGGACGCGGCTGCCTTGCAGGCACAGGCGCAGTATTTCGCGCGCTTCCCGCAGGTGACCTTCACCATCGAAGGCCACGCCGATGAACGCGGCACGCGTGAATACAACCTCGCACTCGGCGAACGCCGTGCCAATTCGGCCAAGGCCTATCTTGTGAGCCTAGGGGTCGATGCGAACCGCATTTCGGTGGTGAGCTACGGCAAGGAACGCCCGGTCGCTCTGGCTTCCAACGAAGGCGCCTGGGCGCAAAACCGCCGCGCCGCGTCTGTCATCATCAACTAGGCGTGATCAACCTTGCAGCAGGCCGGGCGAAAGTTCGGCCTGCTGTTCGAATGCAGGGCCTTCCACGCCGCTGAGGTCGCGCACCGACGTGACCACGCACAGCCCCGCGAGCGCAAGCACGCAGAACAGGCTGGAGAGGGTCAGTTGCGGGCTCATCAAACGGTCTTTCATTCGCGGGGTATTGCAATGCAACATTTCACATTGCAACCGGTTCCCGTATTCTCACAGCTTCCCATTACGGGCTACCTCGCCTAGATTGAGCGCGTGAGACAATCGACAAACAACATGCACCCGCACGCCTGCGGTGATTCCCGGTGAGCCGTGCCAAGCGGTCAATGGACTGGGGCTTTCCGCGCTGGCGTCCCTATGGCTCCTCGCAGGAAGCGACTAATGTCCGCATCTGCGATCGCCACGGCTGCGACGAGCCGGGCAATTGCCCCGCGCCCAAGGCCCCCAACAGCCGCGACCGGTGGTATTTCTGCCAGAAGCACGCGGCCGAATACAATTCCAAGTGGGATTATTTCGAAGGGCTTGAGGCCTCCGAAAAGGAAGAGCGTGCCAAGGCTGAGCGGCAGGAAAGCGCAGGCTATGCTGAATCCGCGCATTATGGCTGGGCAGGATCGGGCGACGGATCACGCTCGGCCGATGAAATGCGCGCGCTTGAGGTACTTGGGCTGGAAGCGGATGCCGACTTCAACGCGGTAAAAAAGGCCTACCGCGCCCGCGCCAAGGAAGTGCACCCCGATGTGAAACCGGGCGATGCGGACGCAGCCAAGCAGTTCCAGCTGATCCAGACCAGTTACGAAGTCCTGCGTGCCGCCGAAGAACGCCGCGAGTGGCGGGGGTGATCGGTTAGGCGGAGGCTTCCTCGTCCGGCACCCAGTCGGGACGTCCGCCGCTCCACGCCCAGATTGGCCTGCACAGCAGCATCCCGGCCAGAAATCCGCCGAGATGCGCTTCCCATGCCAGCCCGAAGTTGCTCCCGCCCAGCAGCACTGGGATGATGAAGATCGCCAGCAGCGGGAGGTGCAACTTGACCCATTCGACGAAGGCGCGTCCGAGCTGCGGGCCGATCAAAGGCACAGGCTGATCCTGCGGATCGGGCTGGCGCATGAGATAACCCAGCAGGCCAAAGATCGCGCCCGAGGCCCCCAGCATGGGGACCTCGCTGGTCGGATTGATCGCCAGCCACACGGCCACACCGCCAAGCCCCGATCCGAAGAACTGCACCATGAAAGCTGCGAAACTGCGCAGGCCCAGCGGGCCGAGCCGCTCCATCACCGCAGGCCCAAGTGCTGCGAGGGCCACCAGATTGAAGGCGATGTGCATCAGCCCGCCGTGGGCAAACATGTGCAGCACGATCAGCGCGAACTGTCCTTCGCCAAGGCGCGGCACTGAGACAGCCCAGCCGATCATGCTCCCCTCGGTCCACATCAGCCACACGAAGGCGATCACCATCGGCACGGCCAGCACCATCGCGGGAATGCGCCTTTGCCGCCTGATGGCAGCATCGACATAGGTTTCCGGGTGGAACAGGTCTTCGGCCTGCGGTTCAGGTTCGCCGCGCTGGAGAAAGCTCATGGGGGTCTTGCGCCGTCTGGGGTGGGGGCTGCCCTTATGCCAGCATTGGGCTGCGGCGGCTAATCCTTTGGTCCGGCAAAGCCTTTGCCGCGGCTGTCGATCTGCGGGTCGGGGTTGTCGTTCCACCACGGCACGTCGGTCCAGGGGCGCACGTCGACCTCGTGGCTCCAGCAATTGCGCGGCTGGTGGGCGAGGTGCCAGTAGGTCTCGGCCAGCGCCGCCGGATCGATGATGCCCTCGCGGCCCTTCCGGGTTTTGAACGCTTCGTATTTGTCACCCAGCAGCTTACCGAGGGTATCGGGTGCATCTACCGCGCCATCGACCACCACGTGCGCCACGTGGACGCCTTTGGGAGCGAACTCGGCGTTGAGGGTCTGGCACAGCATCCGCCGCCCGCCCATTGCGGCGGCATGGCTGTGCTGTCCGGCATTTCCGCGCACCGCCGCCGTGGCCGATGTGACAAGCAGGGTGCCATGCGCGCCGGTCTTCGCCCGCTCCACCATCTGCGGGAACAGTGCATGGGCGAGGCGGAACACCCCATAGGTGCCCAGCCGCCACCCCAGTTCGAAAATGCGGTGCGGGGTCTGGTCAAGCGCGCGGTTCCCGATCTGCGCGCCGAGATTGTAGAGCGCACACTGGATCGGGCCGATGTCGCTTTCCGTGCGTGCAACCAGCTCTTCGATCGCGCCGTCCTCTGCCGCGTTGAGCAATGTGCCGGACGCCGTGCCGCCCGCAGCCGTGATCTGGTCAACCATCCGCGCCAGCCCGGCTTCGTCACTGCGGCGCGCCAGCACGGCGTGATAGCCCCCGGCTGCAAAGCGCGCTGCGGCGTTTCCGCCGATCCCTGCGCCTGCCCCGATCACGAGGAACACCGGCTTGCGGCTGTCGGTCATCAAGTCTCTCCCATCAGGTCAGTCCGGCGATGCCCCATACCACGCCCACGATCAGGACCACGCCTGCCACATCCAGCAGTGCGCCTGCCGTCACCATCTGCCCGATCCTTATGCGGCCCGTTGCCCAGGCGATCGCGTTCGGCCCGGTTCCGGCGGGCAGCATGAAGCCCCAGCTGGATGCCAGCGCGGCGGGGAGGGCAAGCAGCACGGGATCGGCCCCCAGCGCGACGACCAGCGCCGCGACCACCGGGATGATCCCCGTCGCCGTTGCGACATTGCTGGCAAATTCGGTCACCACGATTACCAGCGCCACCACCGCCAGCGCGACGAGCACCAGCGGCCAATCCGCCAGCGGCAGAAGCGCCTGCCCGATCCAGACCGCCAGCCCCGATGCCTGCATCCCCCCCCGCCAGCGCGAGGCCCCCGCCGAACATGAAGATCACGCTCCACGGCGCGCGTTCGGCCTCCTTCCACACCAGCAGCGGGCGGCCCGTGCCATCGGGAGCTAGGAACAGTGCCAGCGCGGCGATCACTGCGATGGTGCCATCGGTCCATGATCCCGCCGGCAGCATCGGCGCGACCAGCGGCTGTGTGACCCAGGCGATGAAGGTCAGCGCGAAGAGCGGCACCAGCCGCTTTTCCGGCGCCGTCCATGCGGCCTGACTGTCGATCGCGGCGCGGGCGGAGGTGATGTCGAAGGGGTGGTCTGCCACCCGCGCCACCTTGGCGACGATCCACGCGGCCAACGGTATCGCCAGCAGCACCAGCGGCACGCCGTAAAGCGACCATTGCGCAAAGGTGATGCGCACCCCCGCGATCTCGTCCAGCAGGCCTACCGCGATGGCGTTGGTGGGCGATCCGACGATGGTGCCCAGCCCGCCGATGCTGGCGGCAAAGGCGATCCCCATCGGCAGCGCGCCGAACAGACCGGTTTGCTGGACCGCGCCGCCTTCGCGGTCTGCGCCGCCGCCGCCTTCCAGCACCGCCAGCGCCATCGGCATCATGATCAGCGCGGTCGAGGTGTTTGATATGAACATCGATAACAGCGCGGCAGCAATCATGAAGGCGAGCAGCAGGCGCCCCGGCCCGCCGCCTGCGCCCACCAGACGCAGGATCGCAAGGCTGAGGCGGCGATGTAGTCCGGTGCGCTCGATCGCCAGCGCAATGAACGCTCCGCCCAGCAGCAGAAACAGGATCGGGGAGTAATAGGTGCTGGCAGTCGCCTCGGCGGTTGAAACACCCGCCAGCGGCAGCACGACAAAGGGCAGCAGCGCCGTCACGCTGAGCGGCACCGCCTCGGTCATCCACCAGGCGGCCATCCATACCACCAAGCCGGCGACCAGCCACGCGCCCGGCGGCATCCCGGCAGGCGGCGTGCTCACCGCCGCAAGCACCAGCGCCAGCGGGCCGAGAATGAGGCCGATACGGCGCGCGGTCATGCGGTTGTGGCCCTCCCCGGTCAGTGGGCAGGGCCTACCAGCAAGCCGCCGCCCACGGCAAGCAGGCAGCGGCGCCGGGGAACGGGTTTACTCCACCGCGTTCTTGTTCGGCGGGTCGCCCGGCAGGCTGATGTTCGAGAAGAACACACGGGCCGTCTGCTGGCCGCGGCGGTGCATGTTGCGCAGCTTGATTTCCCGCGCCTGCATGAGGTCACAGGCCGCAAATCCGACCTCTTCCGAGCAGCCGATCAGCGGATCGTCCATCGCGCCCGGGGCCGAGGCCGCGAATTGATAGTTGGGGGGACGCGCGCCGCCGTGCAGATCGGCGATATCATGTTCGCTGATCGTGGCCTTCACCGTGCGCGTTCTGGCCAGGATCTCGGCGGTCGGCTCCTCCGCAAAGGCGGCAAGATGCCGGCGCAGATCGCTTTCGAAATCGGGGAAATAGAACGGGGCAACCTCGGCGTAGAGGCTGGCGACCTCAAGCCGTTCGCCGCGAATCTGCGTGCCGCGCAAGGAGTTGACGAAATCCGCTGCCGCGACGTCGAGCAGCGAGCTGACGTTGTCACCGGTGAAGGCGTGGCGCTGCAATTCCGGCCCGCCGATCTCGCCGCGCCAGAAACCGTAAATCACCTTGGGGTTCTTCCAGTGGCGAAAGACAATCTCCTCGCGGATGTCGCGCAGGGATACCGGGATGCCGCGCAAGGTGATGAACTTGGCATCGTCCAGCGGCACACCGCCCAGCTTGATCTCGCGCGTGTTCGCGAACCGGCCATTCCTTCGCAATCTGCTCCATCATCGCAACATTGTGCAGGTTGATCCAGAAGGCGAGCTGTTCATTGCGGGGCAGGGCGGAGATATCGAGCGTGCCGGCCACCCGCTCCAGATCCTCCCGGTATTCGGTGAAGCTGGCGATGACGTCCTTGTTGAAGAAGCGGAACATCGCCATCGACCCTTCGAGCCGGTAACGCGACTGCGGTCCGTGGTTCAACCGCGAGCCGATCGCCGGATCAGGACGGCGCGCGCCCTGGCGGTCTGAAGGGCCCATCGACACCAGAATGTTCTTGAGCGCGTAATCCCAGATTTCGTAATCGATCGCATGGCGCACGGGATCGCTGGTGGGGGTAAAGATCGCCAGCCGCTCGTCCGAGAACGAGGCTCTCGTATCGGCCGGGGCGATGCCGGGGACGAAATGGAGATCTTTCCTTTCGGACTGTTGGTGCGCATCGGGCGTTTCGGCGGCAGCGATGGCAGGCACGGCCAGACTTGACCCGGCCAGCAGGGCAATCACGAACTTCGGCAGCATATCATCTCTCCCACCAGATGAATCGAACCCGTCCGAAAGACAAGCTATCTCAATTGGATAAACCTGCGATGAACGCAGGTTCATGCAGATACCTCACTCGACCGCGTTCTTGTTTGGCGGATCGCCCGGCAGGTCGACGTTGGAAAAGAACACCCGCCCGGTCGCTTGGCCGCGGCGTTCCATGGCCTCAAACTTCAACCTGCGCGCCTGTAACAGCTCGCAGGCCGCGTTATGCCACGCGCTGGGGCAGCCGGGGATCTGGACCGCGAGGTAACTCGGCGGACGCGCGCCGCCGTGCAGATCGGCAATGTCCGGTTCGCTGATCGCGGCGCGAAGCTCGCCGGTCATGGCGAGCAGTTCTGTCACGGGCTCGTCGGCATATTTCGCCAGATGCGCTCGCAGATCGGACTGGAAATCGGGGAAATAGAACGGTGCGACCTCGCCATAGAGCAGCGCGACATCAAGCCTGTCGCCCCGTTTCTGCGTGCCGCGCAGAGAGTTGACGAAATCAGCCGCCGCCACTTCCAGCAACGAGCCGACATTGGCACCGGTGAAGGCATAGGATTGCAGCTGCGGTCCGCCGATCTCGCCGCGCCAGAAGCCATAGATGACCTTGGGATCCTTCCAGTGGCGATAGACGATGTTCTCGCGGATATCGCGCAGCGACACAGGGATACCGCGCAAGGTGATGAACTTGGTCTCGTCAAGCGGCACCCCGTCCAGCGTGATATCGCGCGGCTGGCGCACCGGCCAATCCTTCGCGATCTGCTCCAGCAGCGCCACGTTATGAAGGTTGATCCAATAGGCGAGCTGTTCGTTGCGCGGGAGCGCGGCAATATCGAGCGTTTCGGCAACGCGTTCCAGATCCTGCCGGTATTCGGTAAAGCTGGCGATCACCTCGTCATCGAAGAACCGGAACATCACCATTGACCCTTCGAGTCGGTAACGCGACTGTGGCCCGTGTTTGACCCGGGTGCCAGTCATCGGTTCGCGGCGAGGGGCGCCCTGCCGGTCTGAGGGGCCCATCGAGATCTGGATCCGCTTGAGCGCGAAATCCCAGATTTCGTAATCGATCGTGTGGCGGATCGGATCGGTGGTGGGGGTGAAGGCCGCCAACCGCTCGTCAAACGGCGATGCTTGAACCTGGGGCGCGGCAATGGCGGGGACAAGTTGGCGGTCCGCAGGGTCAGGCTGGCCGTGAAGGGCGCGGGTTTCGGCAGCCGCCACCGCAGGCAGAGCCAGAACGGCGCCCGTCAGCAGCGCGATCATGTGTTTCGGCAGCACCCGAATCTCTCCCACCAGATCAATTGCTCCCGTCCGAAAGCGAAGATATCTCAGATGGATAAACCTAGCAAGAACACCGGTTCATGGAGATGCGTCACTCCACTTCGCTCTTGTCCAGCGGATCTCCGGGCAGGATGATGTTGCTGAAGGTCACCGTGCCGCTTCGCGGCATCTTGCGTGCGATATAGGCAAATTTGCTGCGCCGTTGCAAAAGGAGGTTGAGCACGGGCTTGCTGAGCCTGCCGTTGGTGTAGAACAGGCTGGGCCGCCGTCCGCCGGACAGATCGGCGATGTCGTGTTCGTAAAGGCTGGGCTTCACCCGTTCGGTCTCTGTCAGCATTTTGGCGACTTTGCCCTCGACATATTTGCCGAGATGCGCGCGCAGATCGGCCTCGAAATCGGCAAAGAAGAACGGCGCGGCCTCATCATAGAAGTGGGAGACATGGAGCGTCCGTCCGCGACGCTCCACACCGCGGCGCGAATTGGTGAATTCGCGGGCGACGCGCTCCAACTGGTTGCGAAGATCGCTCCCGTCGAAGGCCATGCGCTGCATCGCCGGACCACCGATTTCGCCGCGCCAGAAGCCGTAGATCACCTCCGGGCTTTTCCAGTGGCTGAAAACAATCCCCTCGCGGATGTCGCGCGGTGAAAGGGCCACACCGCGCACCGTGATGAATCGCGCCTCATTGATCGGGACGCCGCCTACCGTGATTTCGCGCGGGACGTAGATGGGCCATTCGGCAGCGATTGTCTCGATCAGTGCGGCGTTGTGGAGGTTGAACCAGTAGGCGAGCTGTTCGTTGCGCGGCAGGGCTGGAATATCAACGCTGTCCGCCACCGCCTCAAGCTCACGGCGATAGCGCGCAATATTGGCGATAGTCTCGGCATCCATCAGGTCGAACCCGACCATCGCCCCTTCGAGCCGGTAGATCGAATTGTGTCCGTTGATTCTGGGCGTGGCGGCGCCGCCTGGCGGCATCTTGCGGAGCGGCGGGCCCATCGAAAGGACATAGGCCTGCAGCAATTCGGTCCAGACGCTGTAATCGAGGCGATGGTCACGCCCGTCCGGTCGCGGGGTGAAAACGGCGAGGGATCCTTGCACCGCCTCATCCGGCGCAGGCGGAGCCGGGGGCATCGCCTGCACGGGCGCAGCCAACGCCATCACAGCGGCACAGGCGATCGGCCATTTCGGCGGCACGGCTTATCTCCCCACAGGCCTTGAAGGCCTATCGGAAAGCCATGCTATATCAGTCTGATAAACCCCGGATGAACGCCGTCCGCCAAGCCGCTGCCTATTCGACTTCGGCGCCTTCCTCTGTGCCGTCAGGCAGAGCGATGTTGCTGATGGTCACGGTGCCGGTGCGGCCCTGACGGATGATCTCCTGGAACTTGGTTTCGCGCTCCTTCAGCAGCGCAGCCATGCTCTGCGGGATGCGGAAGCTGGTGGAGATACCGCCCGAGGTGATGTTCTGATAGGTCGGCTCGCGAGACCCGCCTTCCAGATCGGCAATGTCGCGTTCGCCAACCACCGGGTCGGCGCCGCGGGTCGAGCTCAGCAGCGCGCTGGTCTTTTCATCGGCAAAGCGGGCGAGGTGAGCGCGCAGGTCTTTCTCGAAATCTGGGAAGAAGAACGGTGCGGCCTCACGGTAATGCTCCGACACCTGCAGGGTGCCCGATTGTTCCTGCGTGCCGCGCAGCGAGTTCACGAAATCGCCCGCGCCGCGGACCAGCAGCCGCGCGACATTGTCGGCGTTGAACGCCTCACGCTGGAGCGATGGTCCGCCAATTTCCCCGCGCCAGAAGCCGTACATCACCACCGGATCCTTCCAGTGGCGGTAGACGATCTTCTCGCGGATATCGCGGGGGCTGAGCTTGACGCCTTCCACGGTGATGAAGCGGGCTTCATCCAGCGGGACGCCGTCCAGCATGATGTCACGCGGCTGGCGGGTCGGCCAGGCATTGGCGATCTGTTCGACCATCGCGACATTGTGGAGGTTGATCCAGTAGGCCAGCTGTTCATTGCGCGACAGGGCCTGAATATCGACGAGATTCGCGGTGTTTTCCAGATCCTTGCGATACTCGGTGAAGCTGGCGATGACGTCCGCATCAAGAAAGCTGAACATCACCCGCGTGCCTTCCAGCCGATAGCGCGAGACATGGCCAAACTGGCGGCGGGTGCCGAAGCTCGGATCAGGGCGGCCCGCGCCTTCGCGCAGGGACGGGCCCATCGAGATGACGATGTTCTTCATCGCCTCGTCCCAGATCGAATAATCGATCTTGTCGTTGTTCGGCGTGTCGGACGGGGCAAAGGTCGCCAGCTGCGCTTCGCCCGGAGGGGTGTTGGCGAGCACCGGAGCGGCAACGAGCATCGTGGCGGCCAGAAGGGCCGGGCGGACAGCTGAGCGGACGAGGGGGAGGAGCGACATGACTGATGTTTCCCGTGAAACAATCCCGCAGGGGGGTGTGGCGAGGTTTAAGGCAAGGTCTAAAGCGGGTCTGAAGGCATCTGGGCGGGGTCTGGGCGTGGCTAAAGCCTCACCTGTCTCCCACCGCTATTCAATAGCATAAGCCTTCTGAACGGTGTTGCCCGCAATCGGTTTCCATTGGCGCTTGGTCGACGCACCATGCCGTCTGTCGGGGCCGGGGCGCGGGCTCCGCAAAGGCGAAGGGGGCAGACACGAGATCCGCCCCCTTCAGATTGCCTGCCAGTGTCACGCGCTTATTTGGGCGCGAGCACCATAAGCATCTGGCGGCCTTCAAGCCGCGGGAAAGCTTCGACCTTGGCGACTTCGGCGACATCTTCCTGCACCTTCTTCAGCAGGTCCATGCCAAGGTGCTGGTGCGCCATTTCGCGGCCACGGAAACGCAGGGTGATCTTCACCTTGTCGCCGTGTTCGATGAACTTGGTCACGTTGCGCATCTTCACGTCATAATCATGCGTGTCGATGTTGGGGCGCATCTTCACTTCCTTGATGTCCTGGGTCTTCTGCGTCTTGCGCGCCAGGTTGGCCTTCTTCTGCGCTTCGTAGCGGAATTTGCCGACATCGAGATACTTGCACACCGGCGGGTCCGCATTGGGGGACACTTCGACGAGGTTCAGGCCCTTTTCATTGGCCTGCTCGATCGCTTCGCGGGTGAACATCACGCCAAGGTTTTCGCCTTCGTCATCAATGACGCGGACCTTGGGGACGTTGATCATGTTATCAAACCGAGGGCCGCTTTTTACGGGCGGGGCCATCGAGCGCCGGGGTGGACGTGATATGGGGTGTTCTCCTTTGGTAGCCTACTTGCTGGGCGCTCCTTAATCCGAAACGCGGATCAACGCTAGGTGAGTCTTAAGCGGCCTGCTGCCACAGGGCGAAGCGTGCGATTTGGCCGCTGGCCGGGACAAGCGCCTCGATCCGGCTGGCCGGTTGCAGCGCGGCGAGAATCTCCGGCGCGCCCGCGTCCATGCCGCCGGTCAGCGTGCCGAAGGCGGGCAGGATCATGCGCTCGGCGCCGCTCGCACTGCGGCCGATCACGGCGCAGGGCCGCGCGATGTGGCGATTGCGGACATTAACCCGCAGCTTGGGGTGGTAATGGCCCGACATTTCTGGCGCGGTCTCTCCGGCGCGGGCTTCGTGGCGCAGCGTGATTCCGCCCAGTTGCAGTTCCGGCAGGATCACCCCGCCAAAGCCCTTGGGCAATTCCTCGTCATGGTTGCCGGTGATCCACACCCAGTCCAGTGCGCGGGTCAGCGCCTCCAGCATACCCGTGCAGTGAGCGTCCAGCCGCAGCGCGCCCGCATCATCGTGGAAATTGTCCCCCAGCGTGATCACGCGCCGCGCGCCCGTCATCCGCACCGCATCGGCCAGCCGTTCCAGCGTTTCGCGGCTGTCATAGGGGGGGGAGCATCTGGCCGCGTTGCGCGAACCAGCTGGCCTTTTCCAGATGCAGGTCAGCCACCAGCAATGCGCGTTCGGCAGGCCAATACAGCGCCCGTCCGGCGCCAAGCGCCAGCTCGTGCCCGGCAAAGGGGAAGGGGGCGAACATAGCGCGAACCATGCCGCATCCCCTGCCGCCAAACAATCGGCTTGGCAACAGCTTGTGCGGACTTGTGCGCTGCGTCCCATCGCTTATGGTGCGCGTGAATGACGGACGGGGATGTATGACGGACTGGACACAACACACCGCAACGGCGCGGACGTGGTTTGAAACCTTGCGCGACCAGATTTGCGCGGAATTCGAAGCGATAGAGCGCGAGGCGGGATCGGACGCCAGCTTCCAATACACACCCTGGAACCGTGAGGAGGAAGGCAATCCCGATCCCGGCGGCGGGGTGCAGGGGTTGATGAAGGGCAAGGTTTTCGAAAAGGTCGGCGTCAATGTCTCGACCGTGCGCGGCAGCTTTGCCAAGGAATTTGCAGGCTCCATCAACGGCGCAAGCGCGGATGCCCCCGGCTTTGTCGCCACCGGCATCAGTCTGGTCGCGCATATGAGCAACCCGCACGTGCCCGCGGTGCACATGAACACCCGCTTCCTGACCACCACCAAGGCGTGGTTCGGCGGCGGCGCGGATTTGAACCCGCCGATCCCCTATGCCGAGGACACGGCGGAATTCCACGCCGCGATGCAGGCCGCCTGTGATCCGCACAACGAAACTTACTACGAACGTTACAGCAAGTGGGCGGAGGAATATTTCTACATTCCCCACCGTCAGGTCGGGCGCGGGGTGGGCGGGATTTTTGCCGACCATCTGGAATGCCCGGATGATGCCGCATGGCAGCGCAATTTTGAATTCATCAAGGACATCGGCAAGCAGTTCCTCGAAGTGTACCCCGCGATCGTCCGCAAGCGGATGAACACCGAATTCACGCCGGAGGATGAAGCGCAGATGTTCGAATACCGGGGCCGCTATGCCGAATTCAACCTGGTCTATGACCGGGGCACGATCTTCGGACTGAAGACCGGCGGCAATATCGACGCGATCCTGATGAGCCTGCCGCCCCGCGCGACCTGGAGCTAGCGCGCGGCGCGGTCGTCCGGCAGGTTGCCGCAGTCTATCGGGGCTGACCGCGCCCTGCCTGCACCGCTTCGAGATAGGCGGCGGCATCGTCCTTGTTCTCGCGTTCCAGCTGGCGGATCGCGTCGGATATGGTCTTGCGGCACTGGTCGCCGGCATCGCCCTTGGCGCAATTGCGGCGTTCGCGGGCGAGTTCGGCCATTTTCAGGCCGCGCTCCGTCATGCGGTCGCTGATCGCGCGGGCCTGCTCCACGTCGATCAGCGGCGCCTTGGCCATCGCCTCGTCGAGCGCCTCGCGGACATTGCGATAGTCGCGGGTCACGCCGTCGCTGCCGGTGACGGTGGTGGCGGTGCCGGGCGCGCCGGAGATCACCGTGCCATCGCCATAGGTCATGTTGCCCGCGCTATCGAGCACGCCGGGCTGGCCGTCGGGGCCGGTCGCCGGCACCCGTTCGCCATTGGGGAGGGTGGCCCAGCCCGTCCCGGCGCTATCCGTGCCGCCGCCCGCCGGCCCCTTGTCCGGCGCGTCGCGGCCGCTCAGCGATCCATCGGGGCGGGTGATGACGGTCTCGCCCTTGTTGTCCATCCCGACGGTGGTGCCATCGGGATAGGTGACGCTGCCATCGGCGTTCTGCTTGCCGCGCTGTCCGCTGGGGTCGGTAGCGCGCACCTGCTGGCCGTTGGGCAATTCGAAGGTGTCGGGCGGAGGACTGGATCGGGTGCTGCCATCGGGCCGCGTGACCACGGTGCTGTCACCGGCGCCGACACCGACCCGCGTGCCATCGGGATAGCTGATGCTGCCATCCGGATTGACCTTGCCGCGGCCGCCATCGGGCGCGGTGGCCCGCACGCGCTGGCCGTTGGGCAAGGTCACGAAATCGCCCGATTGCGCGGCAACCGGCGGTGCCATCGCCAGCACCAGTCCCGCGCCCAGCACGAGGGCGCGCAGGCTCACGGCGCGACTTCCACCACGTCGACATAGGCGACATTGCGATTGAGCGCGATCGCCACATAGACGGTCGGCTCACCCGCGACGGTGCGGCGGACGGTGACATATTCGACATCGCCCGCGATGCCGAGATTGATGCCGTTGACCGGCACATAGCCTGCGCCGAGCTGGTGGTAGGCCGACGATCCGCACTGCGCCTTGCGCGAACATTGCCACTCCACCACGAACCCCTGCCGCAGCAGCGGCTCGCGCCAGGCGGCGATCATCGCCGAAGGGGTCTGCCCGCCGGTCAGGTCGTATCGCGTGCGGGTCAGCAGGCCGGTGTGGTCGGAATAGCTGATCAGCTTGGGCTTGTAGCCGGTGATCCGGCGATAGCTCGCCAGCGTGCCCGCCTGATGATCGACCGCGGTGGCCCCGGCGATGGGCGGGACGCTGAAGGGCGCACGCTCCGCCGCCGGGGTGCCGGAGGTCTCGAAGGGATCGAGCACGTTACCTGCCGAAGCGGCAGGCGCCGAAGTGGCAGGAGCGGAGGCGGTTGCCGGTGCAGCGGGTGTCTGGCTCTTGGCGCTCTCGTCCTCCGGCAGGCAATCGCGCGCGCCGGTGGCGCATTGCACCGCCTCGCGCGTGCGGCGCTGGGCCTGACGCTTGGTCTCGCGCTCGGCTTCGCGCTTGATCACGTTTCCGAGCGACTGGGCGGCCACACCCTCGGCCCCCGTTCCGGCCAGCAAGACCCCCGCCAGCACCGCAAGCGCAACACGCATCAGCAATCTCCCCACAAAACCAATGCCGTGAGGATGCCCCCTCGCGGCCATCGGCGATGAGGATAAAGCGCGGGCCTGCGGCTGCGCTTGTAGGACTTGGACAAGCTGCCTCGGTTCGCCGCACGCCGGGCTCAGCCCGCGGTCGCGTGATAGGCCTTGCCCCGCGATGCTGCGGCGCACATATTCAAATCATGCTGCGCCAGTACGAACTCGTCGAAAAGGTCCTCGATTACGACCCCCAGGCTGACGAGGCGATGCTGAACCGCGCCTATGTCTACACCGTGCAGAAGCACGGCACCCAGAAGCGCGCCAGCGGCGATCCCTATTTCAGCCACCCGGTCGAAGTCGCGGGGCTGATGACCGATCTGAAGCTCGACATGGCGACGATCATCACCGCGTTGCTGCATGATACGGTGGAAGATACCCTCGCCACGATCGAGGATATCGAGGCGCATTTCGGCCCCGAGGTTGCACGGCTGGTGGATGGCGTCACCAAGCTTTCGAAGATCGAGGCAATGCCCGAGAACGAGCGTGCGGCGGAAAACCTGCGCAAGTTCCTGCTCGCCATGTCCGAAGACATCCGCGTTCTGCTGGTCAAGCTGGCTGACCGCTTGCACAACATGCGCACGCTGCATTTCATCAAGTCGCCCGAAAAGCGCCAGCGGATCGCGCGTGAGACGATGGATATATACGCCCCGCTCGCCGAGCGCGTCGGCATGTATGAATATATGCACGAAATGCAGGCGCTGGCCTTCCGCGAGCTGGAACCGGAAGCCCACGCCACCATCACGGCCCGCCTTGATGCCCTGCGCAGTCAGGATGGCGGGCAGGTCGATGCGATTGCGCTCACGATCAAGCAGCGGCTCGCCGAAGCCGGGCTTAAGGTCGAGGTTTACGGGCGCGAAAAGCATCCCTTTTCGATCTGGCACAAGATGGCCGAACGCCACGTCAGCTTTGAACAGGTGACGGACATCATGGCCTTCCGCGTGCTGACCGAAAGCGAGGAAGACTGTTACCGCGCGCTGGGTGTGCTGCACACCACGTGGCAATTCCTGCCCGGCAAGTTCAAGGATTACATCTCGACGCCGAAATCGAACGGCTACCGCAGCCTTCACACATCATTGATGTATGAAAACTCGATGCGCGTCGAAGTGCAGATCCGCACCCGCGATATGCACCGCACCAATGAATTCGGTCTCGCCGCGCACTGGGCCTACAAGCAGGGTGACAAGCCCGATGGAGCGGTGGGCTGGCTGCGCGACCTGATCGAGATTGTCGATGCCAGCCACGACGCCGAAGAACTGCTCGAACACACGCGCATGGCGATCTATCAGGATCGCATCTTCGCCTTCACCCCCAAGGGCGCGCTGTTCCAGCTGCCGAAGGGCGCGACCGCTGTGGACTTTGCCTTTGCGGTGCACACCAATCTGGGGCTTCAGACCGCTGGCGTGAAGATCAACGGGCGGCACATGCCGCTGCGCACGCCGCTGGCGAACGGCGATGTGGTCGAGATCATCAAGAACCCCCACGCCTCCCCGCAGCTCGCATGGCTGGCCTTTGTCGTCACCGGCAAGGCGCGCGCCGCGATCCGCCGAGCGGTGCGGTTGAAGGAGCGGGCCGAGGTTGCCACCATCGGCTCCAAGCTGTTCGATGAAATCGCCGCACGCGTCCCCGCCCGGATCGGCAAGAAGGCGATCCGCGCCGCTATCGAACGGCTCGGCATGGATGAGCCTGATGACCTGATGTACGCCATCGGCGCCGCCAAGATCGCTGACCGCGATGTGATGGAAGCGCTGGTCCCCGGCTGCACCGCAGGGATCGAGGAGGACGAACATTGGGAGCGGCGCGAGCGCGCCATCTCGATCCGGGGGCTGACGCCGGGAGTGGCCTTCGAACTCGCTCCCTGCTGCCACCCGGTGCCGGGTGACCGCATTGTGGGCATTCGCCGCAAGGGTGAACCCGTGCTGGTCCACGCCATCGACTGCATGGAACTGGCAAACGGCGTGGACAGCGACTGGATCGATCTTGCCTGGGGCAACCGCTCGGTCGGCGCGGTGGGGCAGTTGTCGGTGACCATCTACGACCGGTTGGGAACGCTTGCGGAGATGGCGGGCATCTTTGCCCAGAACAAGGCCAACATCATCACGCTGATGCAGGCCCAGATTGATCCGCCCTTCGTGACCTATGATGTCGAGGTCGAGGTGCAGGACGTGGGGCATTTGAACCGCATCGTATCGGCCCTGCGTGCCAGTGACGCGGTGGCGCAGGCAGAGCGGCAGTAAGCTCCATCGTCATTGCGAGGAGCCGCAGGCGACACGGCAATCCATGGCCCTAAACTAGCAGCGGGGGCGAGGCCGGCCCATGGATTGCTTCGCTACGCTCGCAAGGACGATTATTCCTCGACCCGCCGGACCGGCACGCGGATGTTGCAGATGTCTGCCCCACCAGCAGGCACGATGAAGAACGGATCGCGGCGGTTGGCGATGGCTTCGGCGTAGGTCGCGAAGGTGGTGCTTTCGGTCGAGAGGTATTCGAACGTCGGTTGCTCGGACGCGGGCAGATCACTCGCCACCCGTACCGACAGGATCGGCGTGCGCTTGGCGGCTTCCTCGGCGGTGTAGAACCCTAGCGCCCCCGACCCGCGCGGCAGGGATGAGAGGTGCTCCATCCCCTCGATCACCCGACCCACCAGCGCGATATTGCGATCAAGATGGCGCGGCGCATGGCCGATCACGGTGTAAAGCTCCGCGCCAGAACCGGTGTCGGGCGAATAGTTCCGCCCTACGCCGACCATGCCGTAGCAGTGGGTCGGACTGGCGATGGATTGAAAATGCTGTTCCAGATGCCAGGCAAACGGGAACCCCTTGTAAAAGCTTGCGGCGAATGAAAACGGGAAGTCTGCTACCGAGACGAGGCCGGGTTCGAAGTTGTTCAACGGCGCAGGCTGACCCGGCTGGTCCGCTTCGATCTTCTCGAAGATTTTTGTCACGACATCTTTGATGCCCGGCGGGATATCCGTGACGGTATACTCCGCCTCCCCCATCACCCTCAGCCCCTCGGGCAAGGGCTTGGGGGTCCCCGTCGCCTCCGGATTGTCGTAATTGGGATCGCCCCACTGGGTGACGTAATTGTCCTGCACGCGGTTGACCGAGATCCCGTCATACCAGCCCGACCGGGCGAACAGCCGGATGTTGTGCACCCAGCCCTGACTGAACGGCGCAGGCATCAACTGGATCACCACGGTGCGCGGGCTCCCGTCCGCCTCAGGCGCGAGCGTCATCACCAGCAGGTCCTCCGCCGCAATCGCCACCCAATCCGCCTTGAGCGCAGCGGCGACGATCTCTGAAGGCGCAGGCGCTCCCTTCGGCTCCTCCTGAGCGGAAGCTGGCAGGGCGAGGGCAAGCGCAGCTGAAGCCGCCAGAAGCATTGTTCTCATACCGACATTGGTGCCACCACGCGCCTTGCGAAGCAATCCATTCGCGGCTAGGGGCGCGTGCTTGCTCTAGCGAGCAGACGGAGCGGTGGCCGAGTGGTCGAAGGCGCACGCCTGGAAAGTGTGTATACGTCAAAAGCGTATCGTGGGTTCGAATCCCACCCGCTCCGCCACTAGTATATGAAAAGATTGACATTTTTTCTTATTTGGGTTCTGTCCCCTCAATCGCAGCCACACTGCGGATTTCAGGTAATGACGCGCCATCCAGCCTTGTGGATTGGAAAAGAACCTAGCGAAGCAAGGATGGGATCAGGTCAGAACCTGATCATGGCCAGTCAGCCGGCGATGATCTTGACGTAAGGCTTATAAACCCAGCCCGAAAGGCACACGCCGTCATAGGGACGTGGCGGGCCTTCACTTGGCTCGGATAGCCCGCAATCTTCAAGTCCCGCGCCGCCGAAGGGTTCGGGATAGACCACGCCAATCCACTTATCGTCCGGGCTGTCTGTGCACAGCAGCATCTCGCGTCCCGATCCCAGCCGGTCGAGCATTTGCGCCTTCACCGAGGGCGCGGCGCGCACTGCGACGAAGCCGTCACCGCCCTTGCGCAAGGTCACAATCGCGCCAAGGCTGGGGCAGGCGTCGAGATCGCCGTAGCCTCCGACCATCACCGGAACGCGGGCGGGCGAAACGGCCTGCGCCGAAACGGCGAGCGCAAGCGCGGTACAGGCGGAAAGGGTAAGGCATCGCATGGCGTCACACCTTACCCCCGCGAGGCCCTCACCTGCAATCGCCCGTCCGTTCGCTCGTCACGGTCATCTCCATGCTGGCCTTGCCGCCGGGCAGCTTGTCGTCGGTGACGAGACCTGCCAGCGTCATGGTGACCTTGTCGGCGCTGTAGGTGCCGTTCATCTCCATCTTCGGCGCGCCGAAGCCGCTGGCGCCCTTGCACACCATCGTGCCGGACATGGTGCCGCCGCCCTGCTTGAAGTCCTCCATCGTGCATTCGCCCTGCTGCATCGAGCTCGACATCTCGCGCACGCCGAGTTTCGCCTGGACGGCATCCATGCAGGCTTCGCGGTCAGTTCCTGCGTGTCGGCTTCCGATGCTCTCCAGCGACTGCGCGGCATCAATGGCGCGGTATTCGGGGGGCGCCTCGAGGAAGGCAAGCCGCCGTGCCTGCCCCTCTCTGCGATCAACGGGCGCTATCGCACGCAGGCGCTCAACGTTCGTCTCAAGCTCTGCGATGAGCTGCTGATGCCCACCATTGGCATGCAGCAAGTCGCGGGCCTTGTCGTCGATTGGCGAGCGGACTTTGAAGCGCAGCGAATTTGCCGGCGACTTTACCGCTGTTTGCGCCTGACCAAAGGTCACAGCCCGATCCTGAAAGCGGCAGATCGGCCCGATATCTGGTTGCCGAGAGCAGGCCTGCTGCAAGCGGCCCCGGAGAGGTTCTCAGGCAGGCATCGGGTCTGCAGCGCGGCGTTGATCCGTTCCGATCAACCTCCGACTGCGGGAACCTGAAGACCCGCCGAGGCACGGAAGTTAAAGCCGCGCTTCCGTTCTCCCCCCAATCGCAGCCTGGCGCCATCCCTTGCGCCCAGCTCGATCAGACCTGTAGCGTCAACCACCCTTGCCCGACGTTGACGCGGCTGCCGCAGTCAAAGTCTTCACAGCGGTTTCGGCACTGGCTTGCGTCTGCCGGATGCACTGGCGCTCGTGGCGGATGTTGTGCGGTAGGCTTGCCACCGCTTGGCTTTTGCACATCGCCACTGCTGCGCGCTGAATGCGCATCGCCAAAATGTGTTGCCCCTTGCTCGTGCCGAGATCGAGGTCCCCAGACTCGACTGTGATGCTCTGCGGAATGGGGGCAGCTGCTACGGAGCCTGAGGCAGTAATTGTGGCGACGGCAAGCAGGGCATGAATGGGCTTCATGATCATCTCCTTTGATAGGTCGCCGCCCACCAATTTGAGCGGCGATGCGTCAGTGTTTGCAGCTCGGCACGTCGGATGCTGCCCGGTTTCGAAATTGGGCTGGTCGTTTTCGGATCACGCTATGCTGATGGAATCCTGACAGACTGGGCGATTCCGGAATCGGCTTGTCGCCCATGCCGGGTTCTGGCAGCCAAGCGCCGATGACGGTGGTGGAGCAGCTCGATCAGATGGCGCGTGGCGGGGCGATTGCCTTGCTGATGCTGTGGAGCTGGATCTTGATCCGCGACCATTGGCGCGATCTGCCCGCGCGGCTTGCCGTGGCGATGAATGCCGCGATTGGCTGCTATCTGATCAGGACGGCCGGCTGGCAGGGCGGGCCCGATGTCGTCGGGCTGATCTTTGCTCTGGGCGCGTCCGCCGCGCCGGGGCTGTTCTGGCTGTTCGCGAAGGCGTGGTTCAATGACGAGCGGCAGATCAGCGCGCTGAGCGCCGGGCTGGTGGCGCTGTCGGTGCTCAATGCGCTGGTGATGCAGCTGACATTCCGCGATGGCGGGATGGTCAACTCTATCGCCGCCGTGCTGTTCAGGATCATCATGCTGGGCTTTGCCGCCGCCGCGCTTTGGGAGGTGTGGCGAAGCCGCGAGGGCGATCTGGTCGAGCGACGGCGGCGTATCCGCCCCGTTCTGGTCTGCGTCGTGGCGCTCTATGTGATCGTGATCGCCGTCGTGGAGTTCACTGGTCCACCGGGCTTGCCGCCCGGCTCGTCCAAGCAATTGGTGGGAAGCGGCTCGGTGCTCGCCGTCTTCGGTTTTTGCGCGGTGCTGCTGCGGATGCGTCAGGGCGACATGTTCGGTGCGGCGCCGGTCCTGCCCGTCGCAGCCAAGCCCCAGCCCCGTCAGGGCGATGACCCGCTCGCGGTCCGATTGCTCCAGTTCATGGCGACGCAGATGCCCTATCGCGACGAGACCCTGTCGATCGCGAAGCTCGCCGCCCAGCTGGGCGAGCAGGAATATCGCCTGCGCCGCACGATCAACGGGGGGCTCGGGCACCGCAATTTCTCCGCTTTCCTCAACGGCTACCGCCTGGCCGAGGTGAAGGCAGCGCTGGCCGATCCCGCGCAGAGGGAGGTGCCGATCATCACCATCGCATTGGATGCAGGCTTCGGCTCGCTCGGCCCCTTCAACCGCGCCTTCCGCGAGGCCGAGGGCATGACCCCGAGCGAATTTCGTGCCCGCGCGCTGGCCGTTTCCGAAATCGGCTAGCCGGTATTGGACACAGCGGCGCAGTCTGATGCAAACCCCGGCAGGTGGCGGAAACCCACGGCCACAAGGACATGATCATGCGCACCGGCATACCGCCCCTCGATATCCTGCTCGCACGAGGGCAGGATATCTTCGCTTTCGATTTCACCCGATACCTTGTCGCCGCCTCGGTGACCTTCGCGATCGTGTGGCTGCTGCGGCGAACGGCGCTTAGGGCGCGCAAGATCCAGCCGCGCGAGGCCACCGTGGCCGACATGCGCCGCGAGTTCGCGCAGTCGTTGCAATCGGTGCTGGTCTATGTGGTCGGTGTCTGCTTCCTGCTTTGGGGCCGCGAGGTCGGGCTGTTCTACAGCGTGTTCGGGGAGGGCTTCGGACTTGGCATTGACCTTCTGATCCTCGCCGGGATCATCATTGCGCATGACGCCTATTTCTACTGGGCGCACCGCATCATGCACCACCCCCGGCTGTTCAGGCATTTTCACCGCGCGCACCACCGCTCGATCACGCCGACGCCCTGGGCCGCCTACAGCTTCGCGATCCCCGAAGCGGCGGTGATGTTCATGTTCGTGCCGCTGTGGCAATTCTTCGTGCCGACGCCGGGCTGGGTGATGTTCACCTGGCTGAACTTCCAGATCATCCGCAACGCGATGGGCCATGCCGGGTTCGAATTCTTCCCCCGGTGGTGGCTGGATTCGCCGCTGACGCGCTGGATCAACACCACGGTGCACCACGATCTGCACCACAACGGCGGCTTCAACACCAATTACGGCCTCTATTTCACCTGGTGGGACAAGTGGATGGGGACCGAGCATCCGCGATACCACGAGAAATTTCGGGACGTGACGGGGCGAGAGCAGCAGATTAAGGCGCAAGGCCGCAACGAGGTGACCGCATAAGCGCACCTCGCCTCCAATACATGCTCAATTCGAAGGTGCCGCCCCGTTGACCGATATTGCGCCAACTGCGCTCGGCCTTGATTTCGGCACGACGAACACCGTTGTCGCGCTTAGCGGTGATGGTGACGGGTCCCATTTGATTTCGTTCGAGGGCGGCGATTCGACCGGAGAGATATTCCGGTCAGCTCTGTGCTTCTGGGAAGACGCCAGTGGCCGGAATGGTGTTGCCAGCGAAGCCGGTCCATGGGCGATTGGGGAGTATCTTCAGTCGCCGCTCGACAGCCGCTTCGTGCAGTCGTTCAAGTCCGTCGCCGCAACTGCGACATTCGAACGTGCGCAGATCTTCGGACGGGCATTCAGTTTCGAAGATCTGGGCCGGCTGTTTCTCGACAAGCTGAGGGATCATGCCGGCGGCCAGCTATCACAGCTCCCGGCGCGTATCGTGGTTGGCCGGCCGGTTGAATATGCCGGCGCGCGGCCGGATCCGGCGCTGGCGCGTCAACGCTACGATCTGATGTTTGCGCAATGGGGATCGGAGATACTTTATGTCTACGAGCCGCTGGGGGCAGCTTTCAGCTTTGCGTCCCGGCTGGATCGCCCGACGACGTTGCTAGTCGCTGATTTCGGCGGCGGTACGACCGACTTTTCCGTTGTGCGCGTTGCAGCGCCCGGCAGCAGCCGCCGCTGTGAACCATTGGCATCGTCAGGCGTGGGCATTGCGGGTGACCGCTTCGACAAAAGGATCGTCGATCATCTCGTCTTGCCGCTCCTCGGCAAGGGCGGGACCTACCGCTCCTTTGACAAGATTCTCGAGATACCCGGCGGGTATTTCGGCGACTTTGCCGACTGCTCCCGGCTCGCACTAATGCGCAACCCGCGCACATTGGGGGAGCTTCGCAAGCTCCAACGCAGCGCGGTCGATCCGGCACCGATCGGGCGCATGATCGCTCTCATTGAACATGAACAGGGCTTCCCGCTCTACGAAGCTGTCGGCCAGACGAAGCGGGCCTTGTCGGCAAGTGACGAAGCGCAGTTTTCGTTTTCGGGTGGCGGCGTAGAGATAAACGCGCTCGTCAGTCGGCGAGAATTCGAGCAGTGGATCGCCGAAGACTTGCGCCGGATCGAGGCAGCGATGGACGCCGCGCTGGTGAAGGCGAAGCTGGAGCCTGCCGCAATCGATCGTGTTTTCCTGACCGGTGGTTCGTCCCTGATCCCGGCCATCCGTGCAATTTTCGAACGAAGGTTCAGCGCCGATCAAATCGCGACCGGCGGGGAACTGACATCGATTGCGCATGGCCTCGCCCTGATAGGCAGCGATGCCAATCCCGCCGAATGGAGCGCTTGACCGCCAATAGGTGGGGATTTGCAGGCAGCTTTGCGGTCAGGCCGGCTCACGCCGGCATTGCACCAGGGGTGACATCCGTCATGTCGCCGCGCTGACGCCGGGCACTGCTGCGCCATGGGGCAGCAGGCTAGATCGGGCTCCACAGTCAGGAGAACGATCATGCTTTCCAACCATTCTTCGACCATTGCCGCACTTGAGGGCGCGACCAAGGCTTACGGCACGCACCGGGTGCTTGAAGCATTCGATTTCACGCTTGAGGCCGGATCGGTCACCGCGCTGCTTGGCCCCAACGGTGCAGGCAAGTCCACCGTTGCGGGGTTGCTGACTGGCCGGTTGCAGGCCGATAGCGGCCGCGTGACCCTGTTCGGTCGCGATCCGTCCGATCAGCTGGCGCGGGCGCGCTTGGGGATCATGCTGCAGGCCGGCGGCTTGCCCGAAACGCTGACCGTGGCCGAGGCGGTCGACCTCCACGCGGGCTATTTCGCCCGCCGCCTGCCGACCGCCGCCGTGCTCGAACAGGCGGGGCTCACCGCGCTGGCGAACCGCCGCTGCGACCGGCTGTCGGGCGGGGAGGCGCGCAAGGTGCAGTTCGCCCTCGCCATCGCCGGGGCGCCCGATCTGCTGGTGCTGGACGAACCCACCACCGGCTTCGATCCCGATGCCCGCCGCGCGATGTGGGACGTGGTCCGCGCCAAGGCCGATGCGGGCGCCGGCGTGCTGCTCGCCACGCACCACATGGACGAAGCCGAAGCGCTGGCGGACCGGATCGTGGTGATCGCGGGCGGGCGCATCATCGCCGATGGCACGCCGGCCGCAATCAAGGCGCAAGTCGCCGCGACCGCGATCCGTCTGCGCACCCGCCTTCCGGCCGAACGTTTCCGCGCTCTGCCCGGCGTGGCCAAGGTGGAGACGGTTGGCGCTGACCTTTCAGTCCTGACCACCGCACCGCGCGCCAGCCTTGAGGCCGCTTTCGCAATCGATCCGGCGCTCCAGCACTTTGAAGTCACCGGGGCGAGCCTTGAAGATGCCCTCGCCAATCTTGTCCAGTCCAACCGCACCGCCCTGAAGGAGGCCGCATGATGTCCGACGTTCTGATCGCTCCCGCACCCGCCGTCTATGCCCGCGAAAGCTGGGCGGAGATCATCAAGTCGGCGCGGATGCCGCAATTCATCATCCCCACCATCGCTCTGCCGCCCGCTTTCTACGCCCTGTTCGCGCTCGCGATGGGGCAGGGTAGCGCCGAGGCGGCAACCCGCGCACTGGCAACCTTCGGCGTGTTTGCCGTGATGGGACCGGCGCTGTTCGGCTTCGGCGCCAACATCGCGGCCGAGCGCGAAAGCGGCCAGCTGGAACTGAAGCGCCTCTCGCCCATGCCCGCAGGCGCGCAGATCGCCGCCAAGCTGGCCGCGACCACCGCTTTCAGCATGGTTGCCTTCGTGATGCTCTATGCGCTGGGGCTGGCGGGCGGCGTTGCGCTCACCGCGGGGCAATGGGTGATGCTCGCAGGGGTGCACACGCTGGCGATCATCCCCTTTGCACTGATCGGGCTTGGCATTGGCTACCGGCTTGGCCAGAAAGGCGCGATTGCGGTCGCCAATATCGCGTTTCTGGCGATGGCTGTGCTCGGGGGCCTGTGGATGCCGATTGCTGTCTTGCCTCAGGCCATGCAGACCATCGCCTGGGCGCTGCCTTCCTATCACCTCGGTGAAATGGCGCTGATGGCAGCCGGCCAGCGCGAGGCGGCCAATCTGTGGCTCCACGCCGGGCCGCTGACGCTGATCACGCTTGCCGCCGCCCTGTTCGCCTGGACGGGCGAGCGCCAGCAGGCCAAGTGAGATGACGCAAGCCCAGCAAAGCGCGCAGCACGGGGGCCGGATGCTCCGATGGGAAGCCATCGATCATCCGGCCATCTGGCTTGCCTATCTGCCGCTGTTCTTCATCCCGTGGTTCATCATGCTGCCGAGCCCTGCGCAGATGATCGCCGCAGGGATCGGGCTGGCGGTGTTTCTGGTGGTCTATTTCATCTCGCTCAAGGCGGCGGGGTGGCGGCTGATCGGGCTGGCGCTGGCCGCGCTGCTCTTGTCCTTCGCGCTGGCATTCACGAACAGCAACTGGACGGTGATTGCGGTCTATGCCGCTGCCATGATCGCCGAGCTGCGCCCCGCATGGCGTGCAAGCCTTGGGGTGGGCGTCTTTGCCGCAGCCAGCGCCGGGCTGGCATTGGCGACCGGGCAGCCCGCCGTCTACTGGGTGCTTGGGGTGTTCCTGATGGTGATGGTCGGCATCGGCAACATCTCGCGTGCGGCGTTGCAGGACAAGAACCGCGAACTCGCCGCCGCGCAAGGCGAGGTCCGCCACTTCGCCGCCGCCGCCGAGCGCGAGCGGATCGGGCGCGATCTGCATGATCTGCTCGGCCGCACGCTGACCCTCATCGCGATCAAGGCCGATCTCGCTGCGCGCCTTGCGGATTCTGCGCCGGACAAGGCGGTGGCCGAAATGCGCGACGTCGCCGCCGCCGCGCGCGAAGGCCTCGCCGAAGTGCGCGCCGCGGTCAGCGGGATGACCGGCGCGAGCCTTGCCCGCGAAATCGCCGGGTCCAAGACCGCGCTGGCCGCTGCCGGGATCGCCTGCGAGGTTGAAGGCGACGCCGAGGCCATTGATCCGGGCACCAGCGCGGTGCTCGCCATGGCCTTGCGCGAGGCGGTGACCAACGTGATCCGCCATTCGGGCGCGCGCACCTGCCGCATCGCGTTGATCCAGCAGGCAGGCGGGCTGGAACTCAAGGTCAGCGACGATGGCGATGGGCAGGCCGTGCGCCCCGGCGGAGGGCTGGCTGGCCTCACCTCGCGCCTCACGGCAGCAGGGGGCGAACTGGCCATCGAGGGTGATACACGCGGCACACGGCTGACGGCACGCGTGCCGCAGGGGGCGCTCGCATGATCCGCATCGTGATCGCCGAGGATCAGGCATTGGTGCTGGGCGCGCTGGCAACCTTGCTCGGCCTTGAAGGCGACATCGAGATCATTGCCCGTGTGGGTGATGGTGCTGCCGCGCTTGACGCGGTGCGAGAGCATAAGCCCGATATCCTCCTGTCCGACATTGAGATGCCGCAGATGACCGGCCTTGATGTGGCCGAAGCGATTGCCCGCGAGGGGCTGGCAGCGCAGGTGCTGATCGTCACCACCTTTGGCCGCGCCGGCTATCTGCGGCGCGCGATGGATGCAGGCGTGCGCGGCTACCTGCTCAAGGATACGCCTGCCGATGCCCTTGCCGCCGCGATTCGCAAGGTCGCCGCAGGGGGGCGCGCGATTGCACCGGAACTGGCCGAACTCGCCTGGGACGCGCCCGCCAACCCCCTGACAGACCGCGAGCGCGATGTCCTGCGGTTGGCCGATGAAGGCCGATCAAACAAGGAAATCGCGCGCCAGCTCGACCTTTCGCCCGGCACCGTGCGTAATTACCTCTCCGAAGCCTCGGCCAAGCTCTTCGCCGCGAGCCGGATCGAAGCGGGACGCATTGCGCGCGAAAAAGGGTGGCTGTGAGGCGCGCCATGACGCTTGTCACCCCGCCGCGCTGACACCCTGCACTGCCGCCGCCGCCGCAGATGCGGCACTCCCTCAGGCAACAAGGGAGTTTGCCGATGAGATGGAAGAACGCAGCGATGGTGACAGTGGGAATTGCCGCCTTGCTGGGCGGGGCGGCGCTGTTCAAGGGTCTGGCGCCGGATCGCTACGGCCTGCCGGAGATCGAGGTGCTTGCCCCGGGAGCGACCGGCAAGCGGATCGCGCAGGGGGAGCTTTTCGGCAACTACTTCCCCGCGCAAGGCCCGGATGCCGGCCCCGGCCCGCACCCCGCGGTGCTGCTGCTCGGCGGATCGGAAGGCGGGCTGGGCGGCGGGGCGCATCAGATGGCGCTGGCTTTGCAGAAGGAGGGCTTTGCTGTCTTTCATCTCGCCTATTTCGGCGCGCCGGGCCAGTCCGATGCGCTTGAGGGTATCCGGCTCGAACTGTTCGACAAGGGGCTCGATTGGCTGAAGACGCAGCCCGGTGTCGATCCGGCGCGGGTGGCGGTGATGGGCGCATCCAAGGGTGCGGAGGCCGCGCTTCTGGTCGCCTCGCGCCGTCCCGATCTGACCGCTGTGGTCGCCGGGATGCCGACAAGCGTTGCCTGGAACGGCGTCAACTGGGCCAGCGGCGGACAGAGCGAACGCTCTTCGTGGACAGCGACCGGCAAGGACGTGCCGACCATGCCGTTCGGCGACTGGGATCAGGCCGATGGCATCATCAGCGTCTATCGCACGATCGAAGACCCCGCCCGCCAAGCCGAAGCCGACCGCGCCGCGATCCCGATCGAGCGCGCCGCCGCCGAGGTGCTGCTGGTGTGCGGCGAGGCGGAAACCATGTGGCCGGCCTGCCCGATGTCGCGTCAGGTTGCCGCGCGCAGCAAGGCCCGCTCCGGCCCGCCTGTCACCGTGCTATCCTACAAGGATGCCGGCCATTTCGTGTTCGGCCCGCCGATTGCGCGTGATCACCGTTTCTACCCGCGGCTGGGAGAATATGGCGGCAGCGTGGAAGGCAATGCCGCTGCGCGGGCCGACAGCTGGCCGCGGGTCATCGCATTTCTCAGGCGCGCTATGGCAGAAAGTGGGACATGATGCGCCAAGCTGTTAAAATTTTACAGAAACCCCGTGTCGCTCCGAAATTGTCCTCCATCGGGAAGGCGGATGATTGTCATGCCGCCTGCTCCCGGGCGGGCCACAGGAATCCGATCGACCCCAATACAAGGCCGAGGAAGGCCGCTTGCAATGGCAGACCGAGCGCCCAGAATTCCCGAGCATGGCTGAGGGTGCCGATAGTGAAGCAGACGACATAAACGCCCAGGGCGATCCGTTGCGCCATTGCTCAATCCGGCAGGGCTGCCGGGCGCGACGGCGCGTAAAGCGTCCCCAGCGTGCGCCACAGCAGCACGATCGCCACCGCCAGGAGGGAAAGCGAGACCAGATAAGGCGCGCCGGGGAAAAACAGCCCTGTGTCGTCCGCGAAATGGCCGAAGATCTGTGTCATCATCACAGGGCCAATGATCGAGGTGAGGCTCACCGTGCTGGCAATCGCGCCGTGCAATTCGCCTTGCGCGTTCTCGCTCACCCGCACTGTCATCAGGCTTTGCATCGCCGGGAAGGTCATGCCGGTCAGTGCGCCGACGATGATGGCGGCGATCACCATGGGCGTGCCGGTTGCAAAGGCCAGCAGCAGATAGGAGGGGATGCCCAGCAGCAGGCTGTAGCGCGCAGTGTTCGCTGCGCCGAACCGCGCGATGCTCTTGCCCGTCAGCACTGCCTGCGCCACGCCCATCAGCACGCCGTAGAACGACACAGTCAGCCCGCTGATGGTCGGCGTCCAGCCAAATTCCAGCTCGCCCCAATAGGCCCAGATCGACATCTGCGCCTGCGCTGCCAGCTGCATGAAGAACGCCACCCCGAGGCAGGACAGCACGAAGGGCGTGCGCGCCATCTGGATGAGCGAACCCAGCGGATTGGCGCGCGCCGGATCGAAAGCGCGCCGGCGTTCAGCCGGCAGGGTCTCGCGCAGGAACACGAGCCCGCCGATCACTCCGATTGCCGCAAGGCTCGCCGCGATGATGAAGGGCGCGCGCGTGCCGATCTCGCCTGCGATCCCGCCCAGCGCCGGGCCGAGGACGAAGCCCGCCGCACCCGCCCCGCCGAGCATCCCGAACGCCGCGCCGCGCTTTTCCGCCGGGATGCAATCGGCAATGCAGGAATTGGCCGCGGCCCAGCTTGCGCCCATGATGCCCGATATCAAGCGCCCCGCCACCAGCCAGGCCAGAGTCGGTGCCCAAGCCATGACGGCGTAATCCACCGCCAGCAGGAACAGCGTCGTCAGCAGCACCGGCCGCCGCCCGAACCGGTCGCTGAGACCCCCGATGAAGGGCGCGCACAGAAACTGCATCCCGGCATAGGCAAAGGTCAGCAATCCGCCGATCTCGGCAGAGCGATCAAGGCTGGTCTGCGCGATCTCCCCGATCAGCCGCGGCATGACCGGCAGAATCAGCCCGATGCCCAGCATGTCAACGAAGACGATAAACGCGACCGCCGCCAGAATATGCGAGCTTTTCCCCCTCATTATCAGATCATTGCACCGGTTGCGGCCGATGTCACGCGGGTAGTCTCGCCATCGGTTCACCCGCGTCCAAATCTCCGCTTGCTCCATAAACTCTACATATGTAGATTGTGCCTATGCCTAGGCGAGCCAACATCTCCCGACAAACCCAAAGCGCCTTGTTGGCGCTGCTCGAACGGCCGCAGGAATGGCGTTACGGGTATGAGCTGATGGAGCAGACGGGCATCGCTTCGGGCACGCTTTATCCCATGCTGATCCGGCTGTCCGATCAGGGCCACCTTGAGGCGCGCTGGGTTCCGTCGTCACGGGAAGGGCGCCCACCGCGTCATGCCTATCGGCTGACACTCACCGGGCTGGCGCTGGCGCGCACCGTGCAGTCCGACGATATGCCGCGTGCCGATTTCGGGAAGGGTCTTGCTGTATGATCGAAAAGCCAGACACGCATGGCCGACGATTGCTCGCGTTGGCCCTGAGAATCGCTCCTGCCGAGCGCCATGAGTGGTTCGCTGCGATGGCAGCCGAGTTCGATCACGTCCCGGTTTCGGCGCGAGGGCGGTTTGCCCTTGGGTGCCTGCTTGCAGCGATCAGGGAACGGGTGATCTCGCCGCCATTCGTCAACGCAGCCGCCCGCGGCCTGCTGATCGGCGGAGCGATGTTCTGGGCCGGGCTGAACATCCGCTTTGCCGGACGCATGTCCATCAATGGGGCGCTGGTGCCGGAGGTTTTCGGATATGCTACGGCGCTGATCTTCACTATCGGCGCCTTGGCGACGGCGCGCCATGGCTACCGTGCGACTATCGCTCTGGCCGCGCCGTTGATGGCCGTGCTCGCGCTGGTGGCAATCTTCCTTCGTTTTGGTAGCGCGCAAGCACCTCTGTCGAACCTCACCATTGCGCTGGTGGTGGAGGATCTGGTCGTTCTTGCCTTGGCGGTAGCGATCGCCGCTTTCGCTGCCGGTCGATCGCGGATCGGGCAGGAACCAGGTTGATGCGCCTGCCAGCTATGAGATGGCTGGTTCTGCCCGGGCCGCAGGTCATCATCGGCGGGCTGCTGTTCCTGAGCCTCTCCCTGTGTTCGATAAAGGGCACGGCACGCATGAATGCACCCCATGAGCGCCCCCATTAGCCTGAAAGGTTTTGCGAGCTGGCGACACGGTGTTAATCGATTGCTTCCGCTTTGGAATTGATCACCGGCTCCAGCTTGACCTGCGTGATCTTGTAGCCTTCCGTCTGTTCCACGGTCAGGCGATAGCCCGGCAATTCGATGCTCTCGCCCTGTTCGGGCACGATACCGCGCTTTGCGAGGACCAGCCCGGCAATGGTCACGACATCGCCTTCGGCCAGATCGATGTCGTAATCCTCGGCCAGTTCGGCCAGCGTAACCTCGCCGTCCAGCAGGAAACCGCCTTCGGGCAATGCCCGCACCCAATTGGCATCGTCGGAGGTTTCCTCGTCGATCAGGTCTTCGACGATATCATCCAGCGTCACAAAACCCAGCGTGCCGCCATGTTCGTCCACGACCAGTGCGGCGTGGATGCGCTGCTTCTTGAACAGGGCCAGAAGTTCGGTGGCCGATGTGGTTGCGGCCACGCGGGGCAGCGGGCGGGTCATGCCGGAAAGCGGCCGGCTGCTGCCCAGCGTGCGTGCGCGGATGAAGTCCTTGACGTGAAGCACCCCGCCGATGTCGTCCAGCGAGGTCGCGTAAACCGGATAGCGGGTCTGCTGCGACGAAGCGATCAGCGCCGCAAGGTCTTCTGGCGGCGTGTCCAGCGCAATCGCGGTCATCCGCGAACGCGAGGTCATCAGCTCTTCGGCGGTGCGGTCCTCCATCTCGAAGATGTTGTCGATCAGGATGCGCTGGCCTTCATCGAACTGGCCGCTGGCCGCGACCTCTTCCGTGGCGATTTCCAGTTCCTTGCTGGTGTAGAGCGATGCGGTCTTGCCCGGATCGGGGATGCCCAGCATCCGCATCAGACCAAAGGCGATCTGGTTCAGGACGAAGACCATCGGCCGGAACAGGATCCCGAAGAACCGCATCACCGGATTGACCGACAGGCTGACCTGTTCTGGCAGTTGCAGCGCCAGCGCCTTGGGGATCATCTCGCCAAAGACGACATGCAGATAGGTGATGGCACCCAGCGCGATGATGAACCCGGCCAGATGCGACTGGTCATAGCTCATCCCCCAGCTTTCGAAGGTGGGGTAAAGCCAGGCGGCAACCGCCGGTTCGCCATACATCCCCAGCCCGATGCTGGCGAGGGTGATGCCCAGTTGGGCGATGGCGATGTAGCTGTCCTTGCCGCCCTTGCGGTCGAACACCCGCACCAGCCATGCGGCAGAGCCGCTGCCACTCTTGGCGATTGTTTCCAGCCGGCTGCGGCGCGATCCGACCAGCGCGAATTCCGCGGCAACGAACACGCCGTTGATCGCGACCAGAACAGCAATGATCAGGATCGGGAGGAGATATTCGCTCATACCTCGTCCTCCGGCTCGATATTGTCACGCACCAGCACCCGCTGGACGGCATAGCCCGCCATCGCTTCCACCTTCAGATTGTATGGCGTGCCGGGCAGAGCGACCTTGTCACCAACCGCTGGAAGCCGGCCCAGTTCATGCCAGACAAGACCGCCAATCGTATCGGCCCGGTCATCGGGCAAATCGATATCGTAACGGTCCGCCAGCGCGGCGAGGTTCATGTCGCCGCGCACGGAGCGGCCATCAGGGCGAGCGATCACGGGGTCTTCTTCCTGATCGAATTCGTCCTGAATCTCGCCGAACACCTCTTCCAGCGCGTCTTCCAGCGTGACCATGCCCGCGACCGATCCGTATTCGTTGATCACGATGGCGGTGCGCCGCCCGTTCTTGCGCAGGATTTGCCAAAGCTTTGGCACGGGCATCATCTCGGCCACCACCAGCGGCGTGTGCGCCACGGTCTCGACCAGGGCATCCGCATCTCGCTCGAAGGCGGCAAACAGCGCGCGGATATGGACAATGCCGACGATATCTTCCGTGCTGGGGCCGGTCACGGGGAACCGCGAATAGGGCTCCTTGGCAATTCGCGCCAGGGCGTCGCCAACGGTTTCGCTGGCGGCGATTGTGGTCAGGCGGGTGCGCGGCGTCAGGATTTCGCGGACGGTGCGCGAACTCAGCCCCAGCGCGCCGGCCAGCATGTTGCGTTCGTCGGCATCGATCAGGCCGCCTGCTGCGCTTTCGCGGTAAAGGCCCTCCAGCTCGTCCGGCGAATGGACATGCGTGTGGCCATGTTCGGTGTTGAGGCGGAACAATCGCATCAGCGCGAATGCCGTTCCGTTGAACACGAAGATCAGCGGCTTGAAGACCAGCAGGCTGATCTTCATCGGCCACAGCGTCGCCATGGCGAGGGTTTCGGGATAACGCAGGGCGACGGTCTTGGGCAGCAGCTCGCCCAGCACGACCTGCAGCACCGTGACCGCCAGCAGAACCACAATGATGGCAGCAACCGCGCCGCCAATCGGCCCCAGTAAGGGCGTCAGCAGCGGGGTCAGCTGCGCCTGACCGTAGGCACCCGCGATCAGGCTGCTGAGCGTGATCCCGACCTGACAGCCCGCGACATAATCATCGAGCCGTTTGGGATCCTGCAGAATGGCGAGCAATCCCGATGCCGCGCGATTGCCGTTTTCGGCGAGTTCCTGCACCCGAGACTTGCGCGATCCCACCGTCGCGAACTCGGCCGCGACATAGAGCGCATTGGCCACCACCATCATGGCGATCACGGCAAGCGGCAAAAGGAAACTATTGATAGTCATGAACGTCCATTCGCACTGATGGCAGGATTGCGCCCGGCAGGAAGCCGGACACCGGAGCCGGATTATTCCACGTCGGCAACGGTGATCGGTTTGCCCAGGATCGCCTCGACGTAGACCCGCCGGACGAGAATGAAGCTGACAATCGTCAGCGGTGCGGCCAGCAGCACGCCCAGAAATCCGAACAGCAAGCCGAACGCCAGCACCGCGAACAACAGCAATGCGGGCGGAATATCCACCGCATGCTTCTGGATCATGGGTTGCAGGAAGTTGCCCTGCAACTGCTGGATGGCGAGGAACAGCAGCAGCGTCCACAAGGCCGTCAGCGGCGATACCGTAAACGCCAGCAGCACGGCCGGAACGCCGGCAATGATCGGCCCGACCATCGGGATGATGTCAAGCAATCCGGCAATCACGCCGAGCCCGCCTGCCGCCGGAACGCCCAGCAGCCACAGCCCGATCCATGTCAGCGCGGCGACCAGCAGCGACGAGATCGCCTGCCCCATCATCCACCCCCGCAGACCCTTGCCAGTGTCATCCAGCGCCTGTGCCGTAATCGGTTCGGCCTTGTCCGGTATGAGCAGCAGGAACCCCCGGCGATACACATCGGGATTGGCGGCCATGAAAATCGCGCCGACCAGCACCAGAACAAAATCGGCGATCCCGTTACCGGCGGCAAGCGCAAAGCCGCCCGCCTGGGTGAAAAGGCGGGAGACATCATCGCTGCCAAGCTGGGCAAGCTCGCTGATTGATGAACCCATGCCGTAGCTTTCAAGAGAGCCTTGCAGCCGTTCAATCGCGGCCGGTATCGTCTGCCTGATGGTGTCGAATTCGCCAGCCAACTGCGCCCCGAACAGCGCGAAAGCACCGACAAAAACGGCCAGAAAAGCAATGATCGCCAGCGACAGTCCGTAAGGCCGGGCGATGCCGGTCCAGCGACAAATCCGGTCGGTGATCGCATCGAACACTGCGCCAAGCACGATCGCTGCAAAAACCAGCAGGAAGAACCGGTTCAGCTCAACCAGCAACCAGGCGCATCCCACAATTGCGAGAACGATCAGGGTTGATCGGGCCACCGCAGCAGGATTGGTTGCCGGCATGTTGTCTGTCCGGCTTGTCGCAGGCGCAGCCGCGGGCGTTTCATCAGGGACACTGTTCATATCTTGCCATATCGCGTTTCATGCAGATTGGGGAAAGAGATTGTCAGGAATTGCCGCAAGTGCCGTAATTCAGGGCCCTTGCGACGCACGCCTGCCTTTTTCAACGCGGGCCCATCAGCCAATCCGGCTGGCTATCGTCACATAGGTTGCAACACCACGCGATGGCGAAGCGCGTCCGATTGTCAGATCAAGCACGTCCGAAAGTGAGGGTGAACCATCGTGGCGCGCTTCTTTTTCCATTTTTTTGACGGCAAGACCCTCGTCGCGGATGACACGGGGGTAAACCTGCCATCGGTTGAGCGTGCCTGCATGGAGGCGGGCGCAACCGCGCTCGAAATGTGGCCCGAGCTTCTGGCCGACCGGATCAGCCTGATAAATTGCGCATTCGATATCGCCAATGAACGCGGCGAGGTGCTGTTGCGGTTCGAATTCATGGAGCTGTTGGATGTCGCTGGCGTCGGCGCGGCCCAGCCTTCGGCATCCGTGGAGGCCATGTCCAGTGCCATTGCCAACACGCAGCGGCGCGCCCAGCAGGCCAAGGCCGATCTGGACGCTTCGTTGGCCGAAGTTCGCCTTGCCCTTGATGAGGCCCGGTCCCTGCTTGATCAGATCTAGCCCGCCGATGCGAGGGATCAGGTGGCTTGATCCAAGTGCAGGTAAAGTTCGCTGAAATCGCACGCGTGCCGTAGGCGCGGCCAATCGGGGATGGAAACGAACCGCCCCTCGCGCTGGATCAGGCCATCGGCCTCAAGAGCCTTCAGACTGCGGTTGACGTGCACCGGGGTCAGCCCGGTTGCATCGGCCAGCTGTTCCTGGGTCATTGGCATCCGATAGCCGCTCTCATCGCCGAGACCTGCCAGCTTTAACCGCTTGGCGAGTTCGCAATACAGGTGCGCTAGGCGCAGCTTGGCCGGACGACGACCGACATTCATGATCCATTCGCGGTAGATCGAGGCATCGATGAGGGTATCGACCCACAGCGCCCGTGCCACGCGGGGATGGGTTTCGATCAGCGCGATTATGTCACGCACCGGAATCTCCGCCACCCGGCAACGGGTCAGCATCTGCACATTGTGATCGGCCACCCGCAGCATCGAATTTTCAAGATCGACAAAATCGCCCGGCACGTGGAACGA
The DNA here is from genome assembly GCA_003724185.1 of Porphyrobacter sp. IPPAS B-1204. Lineage (GTDB taxonomy): Bacteria > Pseudomonadota > Alphaproteobacteria > Sphingomonadales > Sphingomonadaceae > Erythrobacter. The sequence continues at coordinate 646,127 of RHGM01000003.1, read as the reverse complement.
CACGATCTGCCGCCCGCCATCGATGCCCAGCTTTTGGCGGAAGGCAAACCCTTCGATGATCAGCGCACAGTGTGTGGCAACCATGCCTTCGCGGATCAGGAAGGATGATGGCTCGTATGTCCGGTCAACGAACCTGAGACCCAACAAGGCCTCACGGTCACTTTCGTCCAGCGGCGCGCGCGTTTCCAGCTTGCGTACCATGCGATCGAGGGTCGGATGATCGAACACGGATACCAGCTCCCGGTGCTTGGCGTTGCGCGGAAGCATGACATCGCTTCCAGCCGTCAGGGCGCGGACATTCTCCGGACGATATCGCGGAATGACATGGATCAGGGCGTTGAAGTGCAACCTATGTTGGGATTGCCGCGGCCAGCTGGTTCAACGGCATTTGAGGCGGATCACCTGCCACGCCAGACGAGACGGCCGACCACCGGCGCGGCGAACCTCGTCGTCGATGCACTGCTGCTGGAAAGAACGGGGTTCGGCCACGTTGTTGCGCAGCGTCCGGTCCAGCTCGATCACGTCCAGCAATTCCTCTGGCGTCAGCGCGCTGATGTTCTGCCGTCCATCAAGGATCGCGGCCAGATTGTCCCGCGCCCGCGCCAGGCGATCAAGCGAGTTCTGCCACTGATCTGGAGCGGTTGGCGCAAGCGGGGGAGCAGGGTCGTTTCCGACCACGAGCTGTCCCCCGGCCTGGGCCGTTGCGGCATGGGGCAGAGCCAGCAGTACTGCCGCAGAAAAGGCTGCAAGAGGGGATGGCAGGCGCACGGATTTCATTGCCAATATCCTTTACCGGTGCCCCCGCACGAGGCGCAAAGTCTATCATTTGCGCGCCGGATGTCCACTGTTCTGCCGGTCTTCCTCCGGCCCTGGCACCACGACAACATAGGTGAGGGTGAAAAGCCCCCATGCTGTCAGTCAGGGCGCTGTCGAAGCGCGCCCCATGGTTCAGGCCCCGGGCGGGCACCTCTCGGCAAGGAGAAAGCCAATGAACATCATTCTTATCATTATCATCGGAGGCATCCTCGGCTGGCTCGCCAGTCTCGTGATGCGCACCGATGGGCAGCAGGGCATTCTGCTCAATATCGTCGTCGGCGTGGTCGGTGCCATTCTTGGCGGCCTGCTGATCAGCCCGCTGCTCGGCGCGGCACCGATCACTTCGGGCAGCTTTGACATCAGCTCGCTGGTGGTCTCGTTCCTCGGGGCGCTGATCCTGCTCGCCATCGTCAACCTGTTCCGCCGTGGTTCGGTGCGGTAAGCCAAGGAGATCGTCACATGAAGAAGCTCATCACAATGGCTGCGCTGGGCGCAGCTGCCATCAGCCTCGCGGCTTGTCAGGAATCGGCTGAAGATCAGCGCGAAGACCAGCTTGAAGCGCAGGCCGACGCCGTGGAAGAAAGCGGCGAGCAGAAGGCGGATGCGATGGAAGACCAGGCTGACCGGCTCGACCAGACGGTCGACGGGGTCGATTCCACCGCAGAGGAAAGGCTTGAAGCCCAGGCCGATCAGGTGCGCGAGAACGCCGAGCGCGAGGCCGATGCCATCGAGCAGAAGGCTGACAACTGATCGCCAGATCGTGATCGGGAAGCGGCAGGGCCTTCTGGGCACACCCTGTCGCTTCCTTGTGCGGGCCCGCGTCTCTCAGGCGGGCCCGCACGATTTTTTGGCAACAGGGTCGTGAAGCAATCAGGCGTTAGCGCAGGGCTTCCGGGCCATCGATGATTGCACGCACGGCAGCACGCCCGCGGTTGATGCGGCTTTTGACCGTCCCGATCTTGCAGTCCGCGACAATCGCGGCCTCTTCGTAGCTGAGCCCCGCCGATGCAATCAGCATCAGCATCTCGCGCTGGCTGTCCGGAAGCTTGCCGATCGCCACTTCGATGTCGGCGATGTGAAGGCCTGCTTCCTGTTCGGGCTGCTGCACCAGAATGCGTTCTGCCGCTTCGGGATCCCAGCTTGTCATCCGGCTGCGCTTGCGCAGCGTCGTGTAGAACTGGTTGCGCAGGATCGTGAACAGCCAGGGGCGGAACTTGCTGCCCGGCAGGAAGGTATGGCGTGATACCCAGGCGCGGATCAGCGTTTCCTGCACCAGATCATCAGCCATGTCGCGCTGACGGCAAAGCCCGCGGGCAAAGCTGCGCAGCGCCGGAAGCGATGCTGTCATTTCATCGCTGAACCAGGGAAGATCGCAATGGCCGGGGTTGCTCAGAACTGTATTGGTCATCGCACCTTGTTTCCGTTGAATTTGCGTCGTTCCTTGTCGGCCATGTCTTGCGGCGGTTCCCTATACCCGGTCAGGATTTGGCCGGGTTCGCGGCTTTGCTGCGCTAATGCGGGTCATTGGCCTATGTGAGTTCGCCGCGTCCGCTTCTTCCCTATCGCTGTCGTCGCCTCGCTTTTCGGGGGCGCTGATATTGAAAGGATGGAGCATGCGGATTGCACTACTGATCGCCGCGAGCCTGCTCGCCGCTGCGTGCAACGAGCGCGCTGGCGATGATAACCGGGACGCAGGCAGTGCCGATGCGGCGACCAACGATGCCGCTGGCGCCTTTGCCGACCAGACCCCGGGGGCCTTGGGCTTTGCCGAGGCGGCTGCAATGTCGGACATGTACGAGGTGATGGCCGGCAACATTGCCGTGGAAAGAGGGGAATCTGCAGCGGTGCGTGAATTCGGGCAGATGATGATCGCCGATCACACGAAGGCATCAAGGGCGCTTCAGCAGGCCATCGGCGGATCGGGTCAGGATTTCTCCATGCCCGCCAGCCTTGATACCGAGCATCAGGCGCAGATCGACATTCTGCAAAGCCTGCAGGGCGGCGCATTCGACCGCGAATATCTGACCCAGCAAATGGCCGCGCACAGCAAGACGCTGGCGCTGCTCAAGGCCTATGCCGGCAATGGTGATGTTGCCGAACTGCGGCAGTTTGCCCAGAGCACGATTCCGGTGGTCCAGAAGCATGCCGACTGGCTGGAAAGCAATGCGCCAATGCCGGGCGCAGTCATCAGTGCGACGCCCGCGCAATAAGGCGGCAAGGCGCGGCCTCTGGCTGGATACTCAGAAACCCCGCGCAGCCGATCGGGCCGCGCGGGGTCTTGATTTGCTAAGGCAGGTGTCAGGCCGTGTTGCGGGTTGCATCGACCAGCCGCGGCACCGCCGAGGGGGCGGGGTCTTCGCCAAGCGCATCCATGAACCGGCGTGACCACCAATGCACGTCCTGCTTCACGATGCAGTCCAGCATGGCCCGGTGCCGCTCCTGCCGTTCGGCGAGCGGCATGGCGAGCGCGCGGGCAATGCCATCGGCCATGTCCTCGCTGCTGTGCGGATTGACGATCACCGCGCTTTCCAATTGCGCCGCGGCGCCGGCAAAGCACGACAGCACCAGCACGCCGGGATCGGCGGGATCCTGCGCCGCGACATATTCCTTGGCCACAAGGTTCATCCCGTCGCGCAAGGGCGTCACCAGCCCGACCTTCGCAGCGCGGTAGATGCCGAACAGCTCGTCACGCGAATAGCCCTGGTTGACATAACGCAGCGGTACCCAGTCGATTGATGCAAATTCGCCATTGATGCTGCCCGACAGCGCGTTCAGTTCCGCCCGGATCTGCTGGTAGCTCGGCACGTCCCCGCGTGAGGGCGGGGCAATCTGCAGCAGGAACACCTTTTCGCACAGTTCCGGGCGGCTGGTCAGCAGCAGTTCGTAAGCGGCAAAGCGTTCCTGCAAGCCCTTTGAATAGTCCAGCCGGTCAACCCCCACGATCATCTCGCGCCCCACGGCGCTGACTGTCAGCCGGGTTTCGGCCTGCTTGGCCGCAAGGCTGTGTACCGCACTGCAGAAGTCGGCCGTGTCGAGCCCGATCGGGCAAACTAGCAGCCGGGTGCTGCGTGCGCCGAACGTCACGTGCTCGCCATCAATTTCGGCATCGAGATGGGCGGTGACATAATCGATGAAGGATTGCCGCCATTCGTCCGACTGGAACCCGATCACGTCATAATCGAGCAGGCTTTCGACCAGTTCGCGGTGGTCAGGCAGGCTCATCAGCAGGCTTGGCGGCGGCCAGGGGATGTGCAGGAAGAACCCGATCCGGTTTTCAAACCCGCGCGCGCGCAGTTGCTGGGCCAGCGGCATCAGATGATAATCGTGCACCCAGACCAGATCGTCCGGTTCGATCAGCGGGGCCAGTGTTTCGGCAAAGCGCTGGTTGACCCGCGCATAGCCGCCGGCAAAGTCACGCGCGATTTCCGTGAGATCGAGGCGGTAATGGAACAGCGGCCACAAGGTGCGGTTGGCAAAGCCGTTGTAGTATTCATCGATATCCTGGGCTTCCAGATCGATGGTGGCGGTGGCGACACCATTGGCCTTTCGGAAGGTGATCTGGCCGGTGAATTCGTCGGTCTGCTCACCCGACCAGCCGAACCACAGGCCACTGCTTTCGCGAAGGGCCGCAGCAAGTGCGACAGCCAGACCGCCGCGGTTGGCATTTTCCCCTTCAGTCTCGGTCTGAACGCGGTTCGAAATGGCGATTAGGCGGCGCATCTGCGGCCCTCCATGGTGGCGGGCGGCGCCGGGCGCAGCCTCACGGGGGTGGTGTGCGGGGCAGGTGTATCCCGCTGTCCTGCAACCCGCATGCCATCGCGCAAAGGGGCAGGAGGAAAAATAGGCTATGTGATGAACTGGCTCAGGCGAGCAGGTTCCGCAGCCAGCCTTGCACCTCTTCCGGGTTTGCCAGTGTCTCGTTGGCGGCCTCGCCGATGCGCGAGCCGACGGCGATCCCGCGTCCCCCCAGCGCACGGGCCGCGTCGATCGCGGGAATATCGGTCAGATCATCGCCGATATAGACCGGGAGGCTACCCGCAAACGGAACACGCTGCATGATGGCGCGCACCGCATCGCCCTTGTCCGCGCCGGGCAGGCGCAATTCGTAGACCATGTCGCCCGGCTGGACGACGAGATCGTGTTCCACTGCGCATTCCTCGGCCCAGTCGCGCAGCGCATCGCGCAAACGCGGTGCCAGCCGGTAATGCAGCCCCAGCCCGAAGCTTTTCAATTCGATCACAACGCCGCTTTGCGCGCCGAACCGGGCTTCGGTGGCGCGGCTCAGGCTGGCGAAGATCCTGGACGGGGGAGGGGCGCGCAGCCGGCCGTTGTGGCGCATTTCCAGTCCGTGACTGGCGGCGACGGTGACGGGCCAGAGCCCTCTGCCCCACAGCGCATCGAGCTGTTCGAGCGATCGCCCGCTGATGACCGCAACCCGGCCTTCAAGCTGCTCCACCGCCTGCGCCATCAGCCCTTGCAGTTCCTCGCTGACACAGATGGCGTCCGGCGTTTCGCCGATCGCGACAAGCGTGCCGTCAAAATCGAGCAGCAGCGAAAGGGGGCGGGGCGACGTCATTGTGATGCCTCGGGCTCAGGTTCGGGTTCAGGACGGGTGTCGGCGTGGATTCCGGCCAGCACTGCCCCCGCGCTGAGGCCGTGCACCAGTGCCGACAGGGCAATCGTCACCAGCACGGTCAGCCACAGATCGGCCAGCACGGGCAGCTGAACGGCGCCCGCCGCAAAGGCGAGGTAGTAAAGGCTCCCGATCCCGCGCACGCCGAAAGCGGCCGTCACGAACCGTTCACGCGGTGGCAGGCCCGCCCCGGCCAGCGATAACCAGCCGCTCAGGGGGCGGACCACGAAAATGAGGCTCGCCGCGATGGCGACATGTTCCCAGCGGACCCATCCCGCATAGGTGCCAAGCGCTGCGCCGGTCATCAGCAGCAGGATTGATGTCAGCGCGTGCTCGATGGCGAGATTGAAGACGTGGAGGTTGCCGTGGAAGCTGTGCTGCGCCTCGATCCGGCGGAACATCACTCCGCCGACAAAGCAGGCGATGAAGCCATAGGCGTGGATCAGCTCGGCAAGGCCATAACACACCAGCACGCCGGCCAGCGCCAACACGCCCGATCCTGTCTCTGCCAGCACGTTGGGGGCGGGCCAGCGGAACACCACCTGTCCCAGCAGCCACCCGGCAAACACTCCGGCAACCGCCCCGGCGATGATGCGGTACGCCACATCATAGGCAAACCAGTGCAGCAGATCTCCGCTCGACATGCCGACCGCCACCGCCAGCGCCAGATAGAGGAAGGGAAAGGCCAGACCATCGTTGAGGCCGGCCTCGGTGGTGAGCGCAAAGCGCACCGGATGCTCGCCCCCTTCGGTCGGCGGGCCAACCTGCACGTCTCCGGCCAGTACCGGATCGGTGGGCGCCAGAACCGCACCCAGCAGCAACGCGCTGGCCAGCGGCCAGCCCGCGGCAAGGCCCGCCAGCACCATCGCGCCGATGCACAGCGGCATGGCAATCGCCAGCAGCGGCCAGGTTGCCCGCCAGCGGGCAAAGGGGCGGATAACGTCGATCCGCATTCCCGTGGCAAACAGCGCGACGATCACCGTGAGTTCGGTCAGGATTTCCCAGAGTTCCGGATCGGCGATCGGCGTGAACAGCGGCGGCGCTTCTTCAAGTAGCAGGCCGCAAATCACCCCGGCGCCAATCAGCAGCGCAGAGGCGGCCGGTTCGCGGCCGGAAACAAAGCGCGGCAGCCAGTAGGCGCCGCAGATTGCCAACCCCGCAAACAGCAGGAAGTCGTGATAATCCATCGCTTCAGCCGTTGGCGTGGGCGCAGGGCCGCAACACTAACCGGGGATAGGAACGCAGGAAAAGGCCGGTTTGTGCGGCGCCATTAGGGTGCAACCGACAATCCCCCCTGCCGTCGCCCACTGGAGAACCCTATGTCATTTCTTGATCGCATCGCCGCCGCGCTCGCCCCTGCTGCTTCCGATGAACAGCGCATGGAAGCCCGCCAGAAGCTCGAAGAACTGGCGCGCGGAGAGGGCTTTGCCGAAGACATCCTCGCCCAGCACCGCGCGATCGAGGGTCTGTTTGCCGAAGCCCGCAACAGCAGCGGCCCGGCCGCACAAGCCGCCGTGCGCGAACTGGCGGTTCTGCTCAACGCGCACTCGATGGCCGAGGAAGCGGTTGTCTATCCCGAGATCTCGGAACACAGTGGCAAGGCCCACGCCGGCATGGCCTATGAAGAGCACGCCATGACCAAGGTGCAGCTGGCTGCGCTTCAGCAGCTGCAGCCGGGCACGCAGGAATGGCGCGAAAAGCTCGACCATATTGAAAGCGCGGTCCAGCAGCATGTCTATCAGGAAGAAAGCAGCTGGCTGCCCGATGTGATCCGCCACGCCCCGGTTGGCGATCGCCAGCGGATGAGCGCCGAATTCAGCGAATACTACGGCCGTGTCGACCTTGCCTGACCCGACCTGACCTGATCTCGGATCGGCGCGGTTTTGCGACCCGCCGCGCCGGTTCGGGAACAGCGCCCGCAGGGTTTGCGCGCTATCCGGCAAGGCCGTGCCCACGGCTCCGGACGCGCTGCGACCCTGCGGGCGTTTTCGTGCGTGCGGCGTCCATCGGCACAAAAAACCCCGCCCATTTCTGGGCGGGGAGTTGTTGGGGCCATGACCGGGCCAAATGGAAACCGTAAGTTTGCCCGGCCATCCGCAGGTCAAAGGGATCGGGAACCCCCTGACGATTCGGACTCTGCCCGCCTCAAGCCCGCCACGCTTTAACTTGGATTGTTTATGCGGACACAGGCCCGCACAGCGCCGTTTTGGGCCAGGGGCGGCTGACGGCCCACCGCAAGCGGCAGGATGCAGAAGAGAGATAGCAAGCGGACAGGGGCAAAATCCTTGCCCGCGCAGACCTGCCGACTCCGGCCATCTCGGCCCATATTACAGCCAAGTATAAGAAAAATAATGATAAATTTGATTTGTTGCAAGTTTGCGCCCCTCTTCGGCGGGGTTGAGGTGATTGACCGAAGATGGCAAATGGAGGGTGATTGCAGGTTGATCTGACGGTTTTCCGGGTTCAGCCGCCAGTGAATCGACGATGCGCTTAACTTTTGATTGAGAGAACCGCGCCGCAATCGTCGACATTGCATCAGACGCAACACCAATCGAGGAGCAAGCACGTGTCCAACGCCTTCCTGCTAAGACTGATGCACGCTGCCGACCTGGGTGACCAGGAAATCGCCGCGATTGAGGAATTGTGCCGACAGTCCAAGGATATCGCCGCAAAGAAATACCTGTCGCGCGACGGAGACGAGATGGTGTCTTTCCCCGTCGTCCTCAGCGGCTGGGCGGCCCGATACCAGATCCTGCGCAATGGTGCCCGGCAGATCACCCGGCTGCTGCTGCCCGGCGATGCGTTCTATTTCGACTCGTCGCCCAATGGCATCGCGATCGAAGAGGTCATCACGCTCAGCCCGTGCCGGATCGTCAACATCTTGCACAGCGACATGCGCCGGTTGATCGAACGCTTCCCTGCAATCGGCGAGGCGCTGCGCAATTATGGCTGCATGGAAAACGCGGTGCTTTCGTCCTGGGTGGTCAACGTCGGACGGCGCGATGCGCTTGAACGCATGGCGCACCTGATCTGCGAGGCGCATTACCGGCTGACGCTGGTCGATCCCGGGCAGGGCCAGCAGATGAGTTTCCCGCTGACCCAGGACGATCTGGCCGACGTGCTCGGCCTGACCCCGGTGCATATCAACCGCAAGCTCCAGCAGTTGCGGCAGGAAGGGCTTATCACCCTGCGATCGAAACAGCTGACGATCCTTGACCTGCGAACCTTGCAGCAGGTTGCCGGCTTCGACAGCGCCTATCTCGGACCGCGCAAGCCGGGCAACGTTGATGATGAGGCGCAAAACCTGGCCGCTGCCTGAGCGACCTACTCCCTTTCAATGATGCCCGCCGGCAAGCCGCGCCAGTGCGGCGATGATTCTGGCCGGGTCCGCCGGTTTGCTCAGGCACGGACGGCCCGCCAGATCATCCGGCAACATTCCCGCATCATAGCCGGTCAGAAAGGCAAAGGGGATCGCCCGCGCACCCAGTTCGCGGGCGAAATCGAACGAAAGGCTGCTGCCCAGATTGATGTCGATCAGCGCGGCATCAATCCGTCCTTCGACCAGAAGCTCACCGAGATCGGGCGCGCTCGCTGTCACCGCTATGACTGTGGCCCCGGCCTGTTCAAGCGTCAGCCGCGAATCTTCGGCCTGGTAGTAGTCATCTTCGAGGATGATGATGCGGTAGCCGGAGAGGGGACGGTCGGTCATGGGTTCAGCCGATTTCACGATCGCGTTTCGAGGATGCTGCCCCCGTCGGTCAGCGGGAACTCAAGCTCCGCCAGCACGCCGGTGTCATGGAGGCTGAAACGGCCCTTGCCGTCAAGTTCGTAGGGCACGCGTTCCTCGATCAAGCGGCGGCCGAATCCCTTGCGGATGGCCTTGGATTTGCGCGGCGGGGAGGTTTCCTGCCAGCGCAGGCTGATCCAGCAGGTATCGTCCCGGTTTTCGATTGCCCACACGATCCGGATATAGCCTGAATCCCCCAGCGCACCATACTTGATCGAATTGGTGGCGAGTTCGTGGATCGCCAGAGTGACGATTTCGGCTGCGTGGGGCGACAATGCAACAGCCGGCCCATCGATATGGTATTGATGGGGCTGGGCTGCGTGCACCAGCAGTTCCTCGCTCACCAGTTCGGCCAGGTCGACATTGCGGCCCGGAGAGCGGGTCAGGGTGCTCTGGGTGCGGCCCATCGCCTGCAGCCGTCCGATCAGGTGATCGACATAATCGTCGACATGCCGGTGGCTTGGGGCGGAAAGCCGCGCGACCGATCGCACCATGCCGATCAGGTTGCGCACCCGGTGCTGCAATTCGGCGACCAGCAGCTTCTGCCATTCCTCTTCGCGGCGCCGTTCGGTGATGTCCACCATCGCGCCCAGCATCCGCACCGGTTCGCGGCGTTCGTCATAGAGAAAGCGGCCCCGCGCTGACAGCCAGCGGATTTCTCCGTCGGGATGGCAAATCCGGTGCTCGTTGACGTATTCCTCTCCAGAGTCCCTCGCTGCAGCCAATTTCGCGTCCGTTGTAGCCCGGTCGTCAGGATGGACCCGTTCGGCCCACAGGTCGAAGGTCGGCACAACCGCACCCGGCTCATAGCCGTGCATGCGGAAATGCTCGTCCGACCAGACCACCTCGCCGGTTTCCACATTCCAGTCCCACAGGCCGACCTTGCCGATTTCGCTCGCCATGCGCAGCATCTGCGCTCCGTGGGCCAGCTGTTGTTCGGTGTGGCGGCGCTGGGTGATGTCGGTCGCCATGCCGAACCATTCGGTGATCGTGCCATCTTCATCCAGCACCGGCACCGCGCGCGAAGAAAGCCAGCTGATGGCCCCGTCAACTGTGCGGACACGGTGTTCGATGGCGAGCGGCTGACGGTTGTCGATCGCGGTATCGAGTGCCTCCTGCACCGCCTGGCGGTCACTGTCCGGCACGAAGTCCGCGATCCAGTTGCTCGCTTCGTCAACCGGGCCAAGCAGCGGCTTGCCGCCGACCTGTTCCATCAGGGTGCCTTCGGGGTTGATCCGGAAAATGAGGTCTGATGTCGCCTCGATCAGCGAATGCAGGCGGTTTTCGCTGTGGCGAAGCGCGATCTCCATGCGTTTGCGCTCACCCACATCCTCGAACAGGATGCCGACGAGATGGGGGGCACCATCGCCGATCGGGAAGGCGAAAACATCGAACCAGCGGCCCATCACGGCAGATTCGCTCTCGAAGCGCTCGGCCACGCCCGACCTTGCGATCCGGCCATAGGTTTCGGCCCACTGGTTCTCGATTTCGGGTTCGAAGCTGCGCATTGTCTTGCCGACCGGTTCGGTAAAGCCGGTGTGCTCGACAAAGGCCCGGTTGGCTTCGAGAAACAGGTAGTCGACCGGGCGTCCTTCAGGATCGAAGATCACCTGGACAATGCAAAAGCCCTCATCGATCGCGTCGAACAGGGTCTTGTAGCGGGCATCGGCCTCGCGCCGCAGGGCTCGCGCCGCGTGTTCGGCCGAAACGTCACGGATGCGGACAAGAACGGCGCGATGGCCCTCGCCGTGGCTGATGGGAACCAGAATGATCTCGAAAACCAGCGACTGCCGCGTGCTTTCATGGGTCAGTGTGACCGGCGCGCGCTTTCCAGCACCTGTTCGAACTGGGCACACCAATGCTCTGCGACCTCGGGGAAGCGCTCACCCAGCCGGTGTCCGGTCGGATCCTCGATCTCCAGAAGGTCGCACATGGCCGTGTTGGTGACGATGTAGCGCCAGTCGCGCGCATCCTTGCCGGGCATGGGCACGGGTTCGACAATGCAGGCAGCCTCGGGCAGGGCTCCGAACGCGGCACCGAGCAGGCTATCGCCAATGTTGGGTGAGTGATCCGCCATCTGATTGTCACTTAGGGCTTCCCCATAAGGGAGCAAGGCCAGTCTGCGGCTAACCTAGATTAGTCTGGGCGGTGCGAGGGGGTGGCTAATGCAGGATAGAGACGGCTTGGCCCTTGCCGCCGACAGTGTTGGCCTGACCTGCGGCCATTGCTGCCGCCCATCAAGGAACCGATCCATGCGAACACTTCTCGGCCTGCTTGCCATTGGCGCCGGCGCCTATGTCTGGTCACAGCGCAGCGCTAACCAGCGCGAAGGACACGGGCGTGCCGCCTTTGCCGACGACCAGTCGGGAACAGGCGACAATCCGGTTCGCGACTCCGGCCCGGACGCGATGCGCGATCCTTCGCCGCGTGAATGGTCGGGCGTTGACGAAGCCAGCGACCAGAGCTTCCCGGCCAGCGATCCGCCCGCCAACTACTGACGCAACGCCGCCTGACGATCCTTTGGGGCGGATAATCGCACAAGCGATGGCATGAAACCTGATCTGGGTTAGTGATTACTGATGTGACTTCGCGTTCAGGCTGGCCGGCTGCGCCAGCCTGACGCAGCATCAAGGGTCCAGACCATGCCGACATTGACTGCTGCCGGGATCGAGCCGCTTTTTCGGTTGCTCGGGCGTTACATGGTGCTGGACGAGGCGGACCGCGCCGCGCTTTCCACGCTTGAAACCGGTCCGATTTGCACTTGCGATGCGCGAACCGACATTGCGCGCGAGGGCGAGAACCCCACCGTTATCCGCCTGCTCGTTTCCGGCTGGGCCTGCCGCTACAAGGATTTGCCCGACGGGCGCAGGCAGATCGTAGCGTTCTTCCTGCCGGGCGATTTCTGCGATCTGAATGTCTACATCCTGAGCGAGCTTGATCATTCGATTGGGGCGCTGACGCAGGTGCGGTACTACGACATTCAGCCGCAGCAGTTTCAGGAGGTTATCGACCAGCGACCGCATCTCGTGCGGGCCCTGCTGTGGCACGAGATGGTGTCGGCCGGAATCCAGCGCGAGTGGCTGCTGTCGATCGGGCAGCGTTCTCCGCTGGAACGCCTGTCGCACCTGTTTGTCGAGCTGTATTACCGCCTGCGCGCGGTGGGGCTTGCAACGGGGCTGAGCTTCGACCTGCCGATCACACAGAACCATCTCGCCGAAGCCAACGGGCTGAGCGTCGTCCACCTCAACCGCACCTTGCAGGAAATGCGGCGGGCCGGGCTGATCGAACTGTCCGATCGCCAGCTGCGGATCATCGATCTCGACCGGCTCAAAAGCGTCGCGATGTTCAACAGCAACTATCTGCACTTCAACCGCAGCTAGACGATCAGCCTCAGCAGCCGTCAGGCACATGGGTGATCGCCAGCGCGATGTCATGCGCCGTGCCGGTCAGCAGCACCATCAGGGTGCCATCCTGCCGGGTGTGGACCTGGCTGGTTTCATGCTCGCCGGTGACGGTGTTTGTCGACGTCACATTGTAGCACCCGGGCGCAAGATCTGTGATGCCGATCCGGCAGGCCTTCCCGCAATGGGCCTCTCCCGGCATCAGGCAGACGATCGCCTGATGCTGGTCGCCGCATCCGACGGCAAGGCCGGAAAAATCGCTCACAGTCAGGCGCTTGCCCAGCGGACGGCGGCGAAAGCTGTCCCAATCGATCAGCGGCAGGAATTTCCCCAGCACCGCCTGTGCATCATGCATGGCGGGCAGCAGAACGTGCGGATGGCGATAAGGCCAGCGCATCCCGCCCCCCGCCCCGCCGCTGGCCAGATGCGCCCATTGGGTGCGGCGAAAACACTCGGTGTCGAAAGCGTCGGGCAGGGTGACATGGCGATCCTTGAAGGCGTGGATCGGGCCATGTTCGGTGTCGAGCAGCGGGCGGTCCGGCGGGCATTGGGCCACCGCCGCGCTCATCAGCCGGAAGGTCGCCTCAGCCGGATCAAGACTGCGGCGCGGGGCATCAATCGTGCCCTTCTCGTAAAGATGCACGCTGGCGAAATCGAGGTTGGGGTGGCGATAGATGACCTCGCCAAGCTCCGGGCGTTTCAGCAGATTGGGAAGGTAGACCGAGACGGTCTGCAAATGCGCCCGGCCGTAAAGCCGCACTTCCTCCTCGCGCAGCGCAGCGGAAACCTCGGTAACGAAATCGTGCGTCACGGCCATGTCGCCGCCAGCGTAGAAGCTGTCGATCTCGTTCCACAGATCCCATGCGAAGACCGCCGGGCTGCGGCCCCAGCGGGCAGCGGCGAACCGCAGCCGGTTGATGATCGCTGCGCGCGTGGCGCGGCAGGTGAACATCGTTTCCGGCGATTGCGCCGGCCCGCCCATGTGTCGCGAATAGGGGTGAGTCTTCCAGCGCCGCGCCATGAAGAAGGTATCGAACGGGGTCAGCAGAAAACGGATACCGTGCCGTTCGCCCAGACCGATCAGATCGTCCCACAGCGCCACCATCGCCGGGCTGAAGGCGCCGCAGCGATGCTCCAGATGGCGGTGGCGGATCTGGTTGTAATCGAGCATCAGGCGCAGGCAGGTGACGCCGCTTGCGGCCAGATCGGCAAAGTGGCGCTCTGCCCGCGCGGGATCACGGCGGCGATACAACCCTTCGAGATGCGGCCAGGTGATCGCGTCGTTGTGGCCAACCGGTGTCCACGGGGTGCCGGCCTCGGTTGCGAAGTACGGGGCGTTCGCGGCGCAGCGAATCCACGTGTCCGCCAGCCCCGGCGGATCAACCCGCCGGACCGCCTCCTGCGCCAGCAAAGCGGCGTCCTTCATTCCGCCGCCACCGCTTCTGTCTCCGCCATCGCTTCGGTCGGCCAGCGCGCGTCCAGCCTGCGCCATGTCGCCAGCGCCTGACCCACGATCTGGTCCATGTTGTAATAGCGATAGGTCGCCAGCCTGCCGACAAAGGTCACATGCGAACACTCCCGCGCCATCGCGTCATAGCGTTTGAACATCGCCTGCGCTTGCTCGTTCGGAACGGGGTAATAGGGATCGCCTTCGTCCGCCGGATATTCGCGGGTGATGCTGGTGACAGGCGCTTGCTGGCCGGTGAGGTGCTTGTATTCGGTGATACGGGTGTAGGGCACGTTGTAATCGGGATAGTTTACCACGCCAACCGGCAAGGCCTGCTGCGTGTCCAGCGTTTCGTGCTCGAAGCGCAGCGAACGGTATGGCAGCTTGCCCATCCGGTGACCGAAATATTCGTCGATCGGACCGGTCCAGACCATGTGATCCCAGCTGATGTCGCCGGGCAGATCGTCATAGGATTGGCCGGTCATCACCGTGATGCGCGGATCATCTAGCATCCGTTCGAACATCTTGGTGTAGCCGTGGGCCGGCATGCACTGGTAAGTGTCTGTGAAATATCGGTCATCCGTGTTGCTGCGCGCCGGAACGCGGGCCGCCACGGATTTGTCGAGCTGACTTGGATCGACGCCCCATTGCTTGCGGGTGTAGCCTTCGAAGAACTTGGCATAGAGATCCTCGCCCACCTGCGCGACCACAGTATCGCGTGAGGTGCGGATGTCCGCCACGGGAACCGCGACCGATTTGAGGTAGGCCTCCGCCTCCGCCTCGGTCGCCAGATCGAGCCCGTATAGCTGGTTCAGCGTCGTGCGGTTGATCGGCATGGGCACCAGCAGCCCGTCAACTGCCGCCAGAACCCGGTGTTCGTAAGGCCGCCAGCGGGTGAAGTGCGAGAGATAATCGAGGATGTCGCGGCTGTTGGTGTGGAAGATATGCGGGCCGTATTTGTGCACCAGAATCCCCGCCGCGTCGCGGTGGTCAAAGGCATTCCCGGCGATATGATCGCGCTTGTCGATCACCAGCACCGAACGGCCGGATTCGCTGGCGAGGCGTTCGGCCATCACGGCGCCCGCAAAGCCCGCGCCTACCACCAGCACATCATAATGACGGGGTTCTCGCAGCGGTGCGGAGGCCGCGATATTGGCAATCTGGCGGGTGACAAGACCGTTCTGAAGCCTGCTTTCGATCCGGGCGGCGATCCCGTCCCAGCTTTTGTCGGCGAGACAATCGCGTGCTTCGGCGCTCCATTGCGCGCGTGTGTCGTCCGGTGCGGCAAGCAGGGCTTCTGCGGCTGCAATGAAGCCTGCGGCGTCATCGGCAATGCGGATGCTGCCGAGCGCGCCGTAACCGCTCACCACATCGCGCACTGGGGTGGAGATGACAGGCAACCCGCTCGCCATGTATTCGGGCGTCTTGGTCGGGCTGATGAACTGGGTTGAGGCGTTGAGCGCAAAGGGCATCAGCGCCACGTCCCAGCCCGCGGCATAGGCGGGCAGATCGGCATAGTCCTTGCCGCCCAGCCAGTGGATATTGGGCGCACGGGGCAATTCATCCTCACCGATCTTCACCACTGGGCCGACCATCACGAAGGCCCAGTCCGGCCGTGACTTTGCCGCTTGCGCCAACAGGTCCAGGTCCATGCGTTCGTCGATCACCCCGTAATAGCCGAGGCGCGGGTGCGGCAATTCGGCTTGGTCGGCCGGGTCGGCGCAGCCATCGGCCCCCCGCGCGAAGTGCGCGATGTCGACGCCGGATGGCACGCAATGGACATTGTGATGCCGCCCGCGCCGCGCTTCGTACAGGCTTCGCCCGCCGCACAGCACGATATCCGCCTTTGCCAGCAGAGCCTGCTCGCGCTTTGCCAGATCGGCCGGAGCAAATGCGAAATTGGCGAGTTCGTCCATGCAATCATAAACGACGAGATCGGGGCGGGCCGCGGCGGTGAAGCCCAGCATCATCGGGGTGTAATACCAGAACACCAGGGGGCCTGCGCGTCGGGCCAGTTCGGCATCGAGCAGCGCCGTCAGCATCGCGTCCGTGCCGCGCGCATCCAGACCGGCGGGCAGCACCGGCACGATCCGCGCCAACCCGTCAGCCAGTGCTGAACGCTCCAGCGTCGGCTGTCGGCATTCGGCGTCGATGCGGGGTTCTTCCCAATAGACGACATCGAAGCTGGCTTGCAGCCGGGTCATGATGTGCTGTGGGCGCTGAAACACCAGATTCCAGCGCAGATGCGAAAAGCACAGCAAGGTCGGACGCTGCGGACGCGGGGCAAGGGGAAGCGGCTGCTGGGTAGGATGGTGCATGGGCAGACTTTCCGGAAACGGGGGTCGCCGCCAGTCGCGGATGCGGGAAGCGGCGTCGCAGAGGAGCGACAACGCACCTTACCCATAACACGGGATTTTCAGTCTTACATAGGTGAAGCACCCATATTATCCTGAATTTCTTTCAGGTTTTGAACCCATGTTATGGGGAAGTTTGCACTGAACCTGCAATATCTCCCTAACAAATATTACATTTGTAATTCTGTCGGGTGGTGATTCGATGAACTTGTCTCTTGTGACTTCTGTTCTGCCGACATGGATACTTGGATGTCCGCTGGCTGTTTCAATCATTAGCCTGATGCGGCTGCTGGGGCAGGGCAGTCTGGCGCTGCATGAACATCGCAACATCACGGGCGAACAGACCGCCTGATCCCTGGCCCATCAGGCCGCAAAACCCGGAGCTTCCCCTATGTTCAGCCACAACAAGCGCCTGCAATACACTGTCCGGGTTTCCGAGCCGAACCCGGGCCTCGCCTCGCTGTTGCTTGAACAGTTCGGCGGCCCCGACGGGGAACTGGCAGCCGCGATGCGGTACTTCACGCAAGGGCTGGCCGAAGAGGACGCGGGCCGCAAAGACCTGCTGCTCGACATCGCGACCGAGGAACTCAGCCACCTCGAAGTGATCGGCTCGATCGTGGCAATGCTCAACAAGGGCGCCAAGGGCCAGCTGGCCGAAGCCGCGCTTGAGGAAGCCGAACTTTACAAGTCGCTGACAGCGGGCGGCAACAGCCACACCCAGTCGATCCTGTATGGCGGCGGGCCTTCGCTGACCAATTCATCCGGCGTGCCTTGGACGGCAGCCTATATTGATTCACGCGGCGATCCGACCTGCGATTTGCGGTCGAACATCGCGGCGGAATCGCGCGCCAAGATCATCTATGAACGCCTGATCGCGATCACTGACGATCCGGGCATCAAGGACGCGCTCGGGTTCCTGATGACTCGCGAAATCGCCCACCAGAAGAGCTTCGAGAAGGCGCTTTACAGCATCGATGAAAACTTCCCGTCGGGACGGCTTGCGGGGATGAAGCCCTTTGACAGCCTTTACGTCAACGCCTCGACCGGCCCCGGCGACACCGAAGGCCCGTGGAACAGCGGGCCGGAGTGGGAGCGGATCGAGGATGTCGTGGAAGCAGGCCCCGTCGATGGCGGCGACGGCACGGCCGAGGTCAAGCTGCCGGCTGACCAGCGCAAGCATGTCGAGGCGATGGCGCAGCGCACCGCTTCCGATGCGTCGAGCGACCCGCTGACCGGAGCCGATCTGGGCGCTGCGGACGCATGACGGGCGGCGCTGATGGCTGAAGCCGCCGTCATCGGCGTTGCGGCGAGCCTGCTGGCCGGCGCCATGACGGGCGTCGGCGGCTGGCTTGTCGGGCTGCTTGGCGCACCGGACGAACGGCGGCACAACCTGCTTGTCGGGTTTGCTGCCGGGGTGATGATCGCTGCGGCATTCTTCTCGCTGATCATGCCCGCGATCGCGCAGGCGCAACTGGGCGGGGCATCGTTGTTGGTGGCGGTGGCCGGTGTCGCACTGGCCGTATGGCTGGGCGCGCTTGCGACGGCGCGGCTGGGCCGCGGGATCGAAGCGCTGGCGGTGCGCGGTTTGCTGCCTGCACGGCTCGCCATCTGGCCAAGCAATATCGAAACGCAGCGTATCGCCTTGTTCGTCATGGCCATGACGCTGCACAATCTGCCCGAAGGCACGGCCGTCGGTCTCAGTTTCATGTCGGGTGACCCGCAGATCGGCTGGGCCACGGCCATCGGCATCGGCATCCAGAACATTCCCGAAGGCATGGCCGTTGCCGCCTTGCTGGCAACGCTCGGTTGGAGCCACGCCCGCTGCGCCTTGGCCGCTTTGGCGACCGGGCTGGTCGAGCCGCTGGGTGCGGCCATCGGCGTGGCCGTGGTGCAAGCCTCCACCGCGCTGCTGCCGTGGGTGCTGGGACTTTCGGCCGGAGCGATGCTGTTTGTCGCCATCGCTGAAATGATCCCCCACGCCCGCCGCCGGATCGAACACGGATCTGCCACCCCTGCGCTGATGGCCGGGCTGGTGGTGATGATGTTTCTCGACCTTTCGCTGGGGTGATCCGCCCGGCCCCCTTTCCATGAATTGAACTGGAGTTACCCCATGACCGATCTCGTCCCCGAACTTGACGAAGGCCAACTGCCCGGCAGTGAGGCCCGGCTCGATCCCCAGCCCGATTGGGAGCCGCGCTATCCCGGTTCCGGGCGGCTGGAAGGCAAGGTCGCGATTGTCACCGGCGGCGATTCCGGCATCGGCCGTGCAGTCGCGGTGCTGTTTGCGCGTGAAGGCGCGAATGTCGTGATCTCGTACCTCAGCGAAGACGAAGACGCGCTCGCCACCGCAGAAATGGTCGAGGACGAAGGGGCGCGGGCCGTGACGCTGGCCGGCGATATCGGCCACCGCGATTACTGCCGCGAGGTGATCGACCTTGCGATCCGCAAGTTCGGGCGGATCGACATTCTGGTGAACAACGCCGGCGAACAGCATCCCGACAAGAACGTAACCGAAATCTCGAAGAAGCAGCTCAAGCGGACCTTCCAGACCAATGTCTACGGCATGTTCTACATGGTGCAATCGGCAATGCCCCACCTTCAGGAAGGCGCGGCGATCATCAATTGCACGTCGGTTACGATGTATCAGGGGGCAAGCGAACTGCTCGATTACTCGGCCACCAAGGGCGCGATCACGGCTTTCACCCGCAGCCTTTCGCAGAACCTTGCGGACAAGGGCATCCGTGTGAACGGGGTTGCGCCGGGGCCGATCTGGACGCCGCTCAACCCCTGCGGCGGAGCGAGCGAGGACAAGCTGGAGCATTTCGGCGAAAGCACCCCGATGGGGCGCCCCGGCCAGCCCAACGAGGTCGCGCCGTGCTTCCTGTTTCTGGCCTGCGCGGATTCCAGCTATATGACGGGCCAGGTGCTGCATCCCAATGGCGGCATCATCGTCGGCAGTTGACGCCATGCGGTTGGGACATCTGGAGGCCATCCTGCCGGACGAGGCAGGGCTGATCGATCTAGTCTGGACGATCGGCGCGGCGCTTGCGCTGGTGGCGGCGGCGCTGGCGGTCCACGGGGCCATGTCCTTCGTTCTGCGGCGCATTGCCCGGCGCACGCGGACCGAGACGGATGAACTGCTGCTCGGCTGCCTGCTGCGCCCGCTGCGCTGGATCATGGCCGCGCTGGGTCTGCTGCTGCTCGACAATTTTGCCGTTCCCAGCCCGCAGGCAGCGGCGCGGATCATCGACGCGGTTCACATGATCACCCCGCTGCTGTGGGGCTGGCTGGTGATTGCGCTGATCCGCTTCGCCAAACGCCTCGTCGATTCCCACGCGGACATCACGGCGGAGGATAATCTCGCAGCCCGCCGCCGCCGCACCCGCGCCGATATCCTCGCCCGGATCGCTGTCATCGTCGTCATTCTGGTGAGTGCCGGGCTGATGCTGCTCAACATCCCCGCCGTGCGTGAGATCGGCGTGGCGCTGGTCGCATCGGCGGGGATCGCGGGCCTCGCCTTCGGTGTGGCGGCGCAGCCGTTGCTCAAGAACCTCGTTGGCGGCTTCCAGTTGGCCTTTACCGAGCCGGTGCGGATTGACGATGTCGTGGTCTATCGCGGCGAATGGGGGCGGGTGGAACGGATCACGCTGACCTATGTGGTGCTGCGCATCTGGGATGACCGGCGGCTGGTGATCCCCGTCTCCAAACTGGTCGAGGAGCCGATCGAGAACTGGACCCGGCAATCGAGCCAGCTCTTGGGCACGGTGTTCGTTCATGTCGATCATGCCGCCGACATCGAGGCCCTGCGCGACATTGCCCTTGGGGCCGTGCGGGGGCACCGGTTGTGGGATGGGCGCGCGGCGGCGTTGCAGGTCACGGATATGACTGCCGAAACGCTCGAACTGCGCATCCTGATGAGCGGGCGCAACGGATCGGAACTGTTCGATCTGCGCTGCGATGTGCGTGAGGCTGTGGTGCGGGCACTGGCCGCGGATCTGCCCGGCTCGCTCAGCCGCAGCCGGGTGATGCTGGAAGAAATGGAGACGCCATGAACATCGACTGGATCACGGTTGTCGGCACCATCGGTGCCTGCGCTTCGGTTGCCAGCTTTACTCCCCAGGCGTGGAAAATCATCCATGAGCGGTCAACCGAAGGCCTGTCGCTCGGGATGTTCGCGCTCACCAGCCTTGCCTTCGCGGCATGGACAACCTTCGGTGTCCTACAAAGCGAATGGACGCTGATCATCCCCAATGCGATCTGTCTGTGTTTTGCGCTGTTCATCCTCGGCATGATCGCCCTGCCGCAGCGCAAGACCAAGGAAGTCGCCGAAGCTCTCGACCCCGAAGAATGACAGCCCCGCCGGTCGGGGCGGGGCTGTCAGGCGATTGTCAGTAGGTCACGCCGTAATAGGAATAGACCTGCTGGCCGTAACCGGCGTTGTAATCCGGTTCTTCGCTTTCGCTGTAGCGCGGCGCGTCGTTCAGCTTGTCCTTGTCGAGATCGACGACATAGCCGCTGTGATCGGTGCTGTAGGTCAGCATCTTCCACGGGATCGGGTAGTAATCGGCGCCGATGCCGAGAAACCCGCCAAACTGCATGACGGCATGTTCGGCCTGGCCCGAACGCTTGTCGACCATGAAGTTGTTGATCGTGCCGAGCCGCTCGCCGCTCATGTCATAGACAGCGGTGCCTTCGACCTTGTTCGAGGCGATCAGTTCGCTGGTTTCGTTGGTGTTGATTGCGTCTGCCATGGGATAATCCTCCTGTGGTTGGCAGGTGCAATGCTGGTGCTGCGAGGGGGCAGCGGCACTCACATAGGACACCCACATCGGCATAGGCCGGCAAAGCCTCTGCGAACCGGTTTGTGCGTGCGGTGGAGCGGCTGGCGGATTTTTCGCTTGGCAGCAATGTCCGCATTTTGCCGCAGCCCGCGTCTCTGTCAGCAATGGCGCGATTGCGCCTTCGATGGGCAATCTGGTGGGGAAAGGCGATGACACGATTGACGATACTGGCCGCGCTGGCGGGGGTGCTGGCCGGATGCGGAGGCGATGATGCCGGGGCGGGCGCGGCTCCCCCGGCAGCGAGCGACTGGGACGCGGCTGCGGCCTGCGCTATGCTTGACCTGGGCAAAATGTCCTCGTTGACGGGGCTATCCCTTGAAACGGCCAAGCTCACCCCGATGGCGCCCATGACCGCGAGCACTGCGGCGGTATCGATGTGCGAATACAGCGGCACAGGCGGGGCGACGGTGACGCTTCTCACCCGCGAGGCACCCTTTGACGATGCCACGCCTGAAGCGATCCAGCAGGCGCGCACCGCCAATGGCCTGATGGACCCGGCCGAGGATGTGCCGGGACTGGGCAAGGCGGCGCTGTGGCGCGCGGCGCCGATGGCCAAGAGCCTGCAGGTGTTCTTTGACGAACGCCGGTCGGTGGTGGTGACGCTGGGCGGGAGCGAGGCCACGCTGGAGCAGGCGAGCGCGGTGGCCCGCGCCGTGGAACCGTGAAGCGGCTGGCGGCCGCGCTTGCGCTGACCTTTGCGGTCGCGGCGCAGGCACAGGACGACGTCGGCACCGGCATGGCAGCAGACCTTGCGGGCGACTGGCAGATCGTCCCTGTGGGCGGCACCCCTGCCTGCACAGTGACGTTCGGTCTTGCTCCGGTGCAGGGGGGGTGGGAGGCGAAGCCGGACCCGCTCTGTCCTGCCAACGTCCCTGCTGCCGCTGCCGCTACGGGGTGGACCTTCATGGACGGGATCCGTTTGCTGGATGACGGGGGCGAAACCCTTATGCGCTTTGAAGAGGACGAAACCGCGCTCCCCGCCAGCCCCAGCGTCGCCGCGCCCGCCCACTACCTTGTCCCTGCGATTCCGGGCTTTGAACGCCTGCGCCAGCCCGATGAATGGGAGGGGCCGTGGCAGGTCTCTGCCAAAGGCGAGAAGCCCTGCATCCTGCATCTCGGCCCGCCCGGACAGCACAGGGGCGGGAGCGTCAGCGTAAGGCGTTGCCGCAGCGCGGCGCTGCGGCGGATGAACCGTTGGTATGTGGATGGGATGCGCCTGATGCTGGCCGGGCCGGATGACACCCAGATCGCCTTTACCCCCGATGGCGCCGATACGCACCGCAGTGATGATGGCCGCTGGCGGCTGGGCCATTGGCCCGCGCAGGCGGACAAGCGCTGACAATTGACGAGGGCACCCCGCGGACAGCATGGTGCCTGGCAGGGGGATGGGATGACAAGCACTGATTCCGGTCGCTGGGATGCGATCATGGCCGCGTTTGATGCGATCGCACCGCTTGATGGGGAGGCACGCGCGCAGGCGCTCGCCGGGCTCGCGCCCGACATCGTGCCCCAGGTGGAACGGATGCTCGCTGCGGCCGAATTGACCGGCGTGCTCGATGCAGGGCCGCTGGGCCTTGGCAGCGCGGCCGCGCCGCAGCCCGCCACCCTCGCCGAGGGCACACGCATCGGCGGGTTTGTGATCGACCGCCTGCTTGGGCGGGGTGGGATGGGCGAGGTCTACCTTGCAACCCGCGATGATCCTTCGTTCCGCCAGCAGGTCGCCCTGAAGCTGCTGCGCATCGACATGGCGGTGGACGAAAAGCTGTTCGCGCGCGAACGGCGGATGCTGGCGCGGCTTGACCACCCGCACATCGCCCATTTCATCGATGGCGGCGTGACCCCCGAGGGCCGTCTGTGGATGGCGATGGCCTATGTCGAGGGGGAGACGATGAGCGCATGGGTGCGCCGCGTGAACCCTTCGCTTGCAGACCGCCTCGGCGTGTTCCGGCAGGTGTGCGAGGCAGCGGGCCACGCTCACGCCAACCTGATCGTGCACCGTGACATCAAGCCGTCGAACATCCTGATCGACCGGCAGGGCCGCGCCCGGCTGCTCGATTTCGGGGTGGCGTCGCTGGCTGAAGACCCGGATCGTTCGGGCGTGACGGGGGGCGTGCTGACACTGCACTATGCCTCGCCCGAACAGCTCACCGCCGGGCCGGTGACCGTGGCGACCGATATCCACGCGCTGGGGCTGGTGCTTTACACCCTGCTCGCTGACACCCAGCCGTGGGGCGATAGCGGCAGCCCGCTGTCAACGCTGGTGCGGCGGATCGTGGAAGACGAGATGCGCGGGCCGAGCCGGGCCGAGGGACGCGGGGCTGCCGCGATCCCGGCAACGCTGCTGGCAGGCGATCTCGATGCGATCGTGCTGAAGGCGCTGCGCAAAGACCCCGCAGAGCGGTATCCGGGCGTGGGTGCGCTGCTCGCCGATCTT
Organism: Porphyrobacter sp. IPPAS B-1204; assembly: GCA_003724185.1. Taxonomy (GTDB): domain Bacteria; phylum Pseudomonadota; class Alphaproteobacteria; order Sphingomonadales; family Sphingomonadaceae; genus Erythrobacter. The sequence goes on along the minus strand of RHGM01000003.1, from coordinate 622,414 downwards.
GATGCCTATGCCGAATTCCGTCCCATCGCCGCCCGCGACGCATCGACCGGATACCGGATCAAGCGCTTCCTGCGCCGCTATCGCTGGCAGGTTGCCGCCGCTGCGGCGCTGGTGCTGACGCTTAGCGGCGGAATCATCGCCACCACCCGCCAAGCCGCCATCGCCGAGGCCGAGCGTGATCGCGCGCTGGCCGAGGCGCGGCGCGCGGATTCCATCGTGCAGACGCTGACCCTGACACTGGCGCAGGGCGGATCGTCGAGCGACCTGACCTTCCGCCAGACGCTCGACCAGACAGCAGGGCGCCTGCTCGACACGCTCGACGCCAGCGAAAGATCGGGCGCGACGGCGAATGCCATCGCTGACCTGTATATCTTCCTTCAGGACGCCGCCGCCGCGCAGGCCTTTCTGGACACGGCGGTTGCCAGGGGCATCGGCAAGGACAGCCCGGTGGAAACAGCGCGGCTAAAGGCCAGCCTTGCCGATACCGAACTGTTCACCAGCAAGGGCGAACGCGTGCCTGCCCTGCTGGACGAGGCCGAGGCGCTGCTGCCGCCCGGCACCCTTGCCGGAGACGAGGTGAGGGAGGCGATCTTTGGCACCCGCGCCAGCCTCGCCCGGCGCAGCGGCGATCTTGACACAGCCTTGGCCCTGATCGGCGATCTCGACCGGGCCGAGCGGGCGTTCGGCGGCAACCAGAGCCAGCTTCTGGTGCGTTACAACAATCTGCTGGTCTATCTGATCGAGGCAGGGCGGATGGACGAGGCTGCGGCGGTGTTCACGCGGGCGGACCGGCTGCTGGCGAAATCGGGACTTGGGGATACGATCCAGGGCCTCGGCCTCGACCAGTTGCGTGCTGCGGTGCTGATGCGGACTGACCGCAACGCGCAGGCGGGCGACGTGCTGCGCCGCCTGATTGAGCGGCGGCGGCGCCTGTATGGCGAAAGCCCCGCGCTCGCTTCCGATCTGGCGGTCTATTCGCGCAGCAATTGGCCGAAGGAAAGCTCGCTTCTGCTGATGCCGCAGCCAGCGAGGCGCGGCCGATGCTGGCGCGTTTTCTGGGTGAGGCCGCGCCTCCGGTGGTGATGCAGGATCTGACGATTGCCCAGATCCTCGCCGAACAGGGCAAGGTCGCAACCGCACAGGCGCAAGTGGCGCGGGTGGAGGCTGCCGCCGCTGCGATCCCGCCGATTGCCCCGCAGCTTGACCTTACCCGCGCCATCGTCGCGCTGGCAGCGCGCGACCGGTCGGCGGCTGAAGCCGCGCTGGCAAAGGCGGAAGCCGGTTTCACCGCGCTTGGCCCGGCGGGGACTTTCGGTCTGCAAGCGGTCGCCAAAACCCGCGTGCGGGTGGCCAAATTGCCCTAACCGGGTGTGGCCCCGCCCTGCGCGGCTTCGGCCATCTGCGCGTGGATCCACGCCCGCGCACGCACCCACCAGCGCCGCACCGTGCGATCGGTGATGCCGAGCACTTCGGCAGTCTCGGCCTCGGACAGGCCCACGAAAAAACGGCAATCGACCAGCCGCGCCAGATCGGGATCGTGGCGGGCCAGATCGGCCAGCGCATCGCCCAGCGCCACCAGCTGTTCGTCATCATGGCTTTGCGCTGCCAGTTCGGCGATAGCGCCGGTCAGGCTGGCGCGCTCCCCATTGCGCTTGCCCGCCAGCCGCGCCCGCGCCGCATCGACCAGCACATGCCGCATCGCGGTCGCCGCGCAGCCAAGGAAATGGGACTTGCTCTGCCAATCGGCGCGGTGCTTGATCTTAAGATAGGCTTCACCGATGAGGGCGGTGGGTTGCAACGTGCCCGGGCAGCCCGCCCAGCGATGCTCGCGCTGGGCGATCTGGTGCAGCTCGTCATAGAGCAGCTTGATCAGCGCCTCCGACGAAGGTGCGCGCATCATCCCGTCGTGATCGGTCATGGCCTCCCGCCAGCCTTTGAACCTGCGAAGATTTGTGCCTTGCGCACGCGCTTTAGGCAAGCCTGCCGAGCGCGTGGCCCTTTTTTCTCCGGCCATGTCCGGATGGGCGGGCGGGCTTCGTCTTTGATGGTGACGACCATTATCCTCGGGGGACATCACCATGACACGATCGACCGGCCTGCGGCTTGCCCTGTTCGCCTTGGCGGCCAGCACCAGCCTTTCGGGCCTTGCGGCCCAGACCGCACCGGGCGGACGCCCGCCGCGTGCTGCACCCACACCATCGCCCACACCCGCGGCCACCCCTGCGCCTGCGCCGCGTGTGACGGCCCCGATCCGCATCGGCGCACCAAAGCCCGCTCCGGCTCCCGCTCCCGCTCCTGCTCCGGCGTCCACGGCGGCCAAGCCCGGCGCAGCGGTCGCCAGCCAGCCCAAGACCGACGTCAAGACGCCTTCACCCGTGGCCGTTCCGGCGAAAGTCGATATCCTGCCGATTGCCCAGCGCGAAAGCGATCCGCGGCGCGGCGGGGCTGACGAGATCGTGCCGTCAAACCGACTTGCCGCCCCGCGCGTGCCTGACCAGATCGATATGCCAACCGGCGTTTACCGCCCGAAAAAGGCCCTGATCAAACCGGGCCGGTTTACCGACCAGCTCAAGGGCCTAGGCCCCACCCGGTCGATCACGCTCACCCAGCTCAAGGCCAATCCCCGCTTCACCCTCGGCACCACGAAGGTCGACATGAGCCGCGTGCTGGCCAACCCCCAGTCGGTCGCCAACCGGGCGATTGCGTTAGGGCAGCTGACGGACGTGGTCCGGGTCAACAGCACCGCTTTCGATGTGACCGAGGTGAAGAGCGGCCTGGTGGTGCGCAGCTTCGTCAATTACTCGCTGCGTCCGGGGGCCTGCACGGTCCCTGCCCGGCGGCAGAAGGTCGAGGCGGCAGGCGTGCGCTGCGCCGCCCCGATGACCGCTGCAGCGCGGGACAAGGCCTTCTCCACCCCCGGCGATCCGCGTTACATCGCCGATCCGGCCCAGCGCGCCGAGGCGCTCGCCAAAGCCCGGGAGCGGGCGGATGACGATGCCAAGATGCTGGCCAAGAGTGTCGCCACCTTGCGCGCCGATCTCAAGGTCCCGCAATTGCGGGCCGAGATGGTCGCGGCTCTGGGCGAGGCCGAGGTCAAGCGGCTTGAGGGGCTCGACGATGCCAGCCTCGCGGCGGAGATCGTCAATTCCGGCGACACCAAGATGGAGGATGTCAGCTACATCCCCCTCAACGACGTGGCCGAGACCTTCAAGCCCGCCGTCAAGCTCGGCCTCGCCCCGCCTCCGCTGCCGCCCGGGCAGAACGAGAACTTCGACCTTGGCACCCACTACTTCCTGGCCGGGTTCACCTTCGGGCGGGAATATGAATGGCGGCTCAGGGTCGAACAGCGGGTCAATTTGTGCCTGATCGGCTGCGCCAAGACCTATTATGTCGAGGCCTTTGCCGGGTTCAATTACGGGCTTGGGCTGCGCTTCCCGATCGAGCTGACGGGCAGTGCGGTCTACAATAAGGATGGGGCCGGTAACGTCACTGCCAATGTCACGCCCCAGTTCCGCACCCTTGATGGCAATGCCGATCAATACCTGGCGGCCGGGCTGCCGCCCGAAAAGCTGTTCAACGCGCAGGAATTCGTCGCCCAGTTCGGGGCCCATGCCGGGTTCGGTTTCGACCTTCCCCTTTATCCCGCGCTTTCGGTCAACTTCGCGCGGGAGCTTGATTTCGCCGATTATCTGGGCGGTAAATTCAAGGGCGGCAATTTCAAACCGCCGCTTCCGGGACAGGAACTTAAGCAGTTCATCCCCATCGACGATGTCGATCTGATCGGGGGTCAGGCGAATTTCGGCTTTGTCGGCGCGCAGGTGTTCCCGGCCGCCAACGTGATCCTGACCTCGGATGAATTCTCGCTCACGCTGGTCGACAAGAACGGCGGGGCGCCTGTCACGCTCAAGCCAAACGGCGGTACCATCACGCTGGGGACCAACCCCAGCTCCGAAGCGCTGCAATTCGACATCAAGGACCCGGTCTACAACCTCACCATGACGATCGAACCGGGCATCAATGCGCGGGTGTTTGTGGATGTCGGGTTCTGGGGGAAGAGTTGGGACATGCCGGTTTTCTTCCCCAGCCTTGCGGTCACCGTGCCTTCGGGTGGCGTCACCTTCGGCTGCCATGACGGAACGGTCTGCACGCGCGGCTTCGACCTCGCACCCGACGTCAAGGAGGCTGCGAACCAGGATCTGGCGCGCTGGGTGCACCAATTCGAAAAGCGGTGGTTGGCAGCCTGCCCCGATGACGTCTGCGAGAAGGAAATTCGGTCCACGCGGATCGCAACCGCGGCCGTGGTTACGAACAAGATCAACAATGGCGCAGCGCCCGCCAACCTCAGCAGCGATCCCGCGATCGCCAAGCTGTTCAACGGCGTTGAAGGGGATGCGTCGAAATCATGGGGGCGGGCGATCCTGCGCCGTTTCAGCATCGAATTCGAACCCACATGGGCTGGCAAATGCCCCGACAATGCCTGCCGCAACACGATCAAGGCGATCCGGGCGGAGACCGAATCCACGCTCAAGCAGCTGATCGCGGCCGGCATCCCCGCGCCGGACCCCGGCAAGGTCTATCTCGGCATCAGCTATTCGGTCCCCATCAGTGTCAGAGCGGCCCAGACCAAGGCGCGCTCGGCCGTCACGGCCAGCATCAGTGCCAGGATCGCTGCGTCAGCCGCCAAGTGGATCGGGAAGGTCAAGGCCGAGTATGATCCCAAATGCTGGGATGATCAGTGCCGCTATGAAGTGGCACTTGGTGCGGACGCGATGGGCGGGGAGGCGGCGAAGCTGGCGCAGCTCAGCCCGGACGTCAAATCCGAGCATATCGTGACCGAAGTGACCGCGCGGTTCAGGCCGCGCCTCGCAAAGGCGGTGGCCGATGGCCTTGCCCGCGAAATGGCCAGCATCATCAAATGATGGGGCTGGTTCTTCAGGCGAGGGAGCGGCGGCCTTGCCCCGCGAAGGCAAGGAGGCTCGCGTGACAAGCCAGCAGGCATCGGTCGGTTCGCTGTCAGCGGTGTTCATGACGGCCGCGATCATCCTGCTGGGAATCGCCGGATGGATGATCAGCCGCGATCCGCTGTTTTCGGGCGCGGAGATGAAGGCGGTGGGCACGGTGATCGATCTGGAGCGGTCGGCCACCGGCAATGGCAGGGTCGCCTACTATCCTGTCGTCGCCTTCCGTGACGACACCGGGACCGAGCGGCGGTTTGTCGGCAGCATCGGCAGCAATCCCCCCGATTACCGCCGCGGAGAACAGGTCGGCGTCCGCTATGACCCAGCTGCACCGGAAGAGGCGATGATCGACAGCTGGACAGCGCGGTTACTGGGGCCGGGGCTGACCGGTGGCATGGGCTTGCTGCTGCTGTGGTTCGAAGTGCGAGCGATCCGTTCAGCCCGCCGCGCGCGCCGCCGCAGCCATGACGCTGAGCCTGTCAGCACCCGCTGATGCGGCGCAGGCTGCGGCTGACGCTGATGCAGGGGTGGCCGCTGCCGGGGGGAGGGCAGTGAGTGAAACCGTCCGTGGCAAGGCTCTCCCACGCACCGCTGGTCATCGGGGTGCCTTCCGGGGCAAGCCATTCGCCGCCTTCGGGAAAGCGGGTGAAAGCGGCAAGACGGGCTGATCGTGCAGCCGACAGCGCGGCGACATGGTTTTCCAGTGCCGCATCGCGCCTGGCCCAGTCGACCGGCATATCCTGGCAATAGGCGTTGTTGTTACCCCCTTGCGTGCGCCCGAATTCGTCGCCTGCTGTCAGCATGATCGTGCCGGTGGAGGCGAACAGCGTGCCCAGCAACGCACGCACATCGGCGGCGCGGCGGGCAAGCACGTCCGGACCATCCGTCACCCCTTCGTGCCCGCAGTTCCACGAGTGGTTTTCGCCATGCCCGTCGCGGTTATCCTCGCCATTGGCGTGGTTGTGGCGGTGTTCGTAGGCGACCGTATCGGCGAGGGTAAAGCCGTCGTGTGCGGCAAGGAAATTGACGCTGCGACAGTCCGCGCCGAACAGATCGGATGATCCGGCAATCCGCGTGGCAAGTTCGCCCACCGTTGCCGTGCCGCGCCAGAAGCGGCGGACATCGTCGCGGTAACGGTCGTTCCATTCGAGCCAGTTCGGCGGGAAGCGGCCAAGCTGATAACCGCCCGGGCCGATGTCCCACGGCTCGGCGATCATCACGCGGGTTGCCAGAAGAGGCTCGGCAGCGAGTTCGGCGAAGATCGGGGCCTGCTGGTCGAACCCCGGCCCGCGCGCGATGACGGGGGCGAGGTCGAAGCGGAAGCCGTCGATGCCGCAATGCCGGACGAAGTGGGTGAGCGTGTCGATCATCAGCCGCCGCACCGATGCGCAAGCAAAGTCGAGCGTGTTGCCGCAGCCGGTGTCGTTGATCAACGCGCCATCGGGCGCCCGGGCATAGGCGGCAGGGTCCAGCCCGCGCAAGCTGAGCGTGCCGCCGTGAATGTCGCTCTCGCCCGAATGGTTGAACACCAGATCAAGGATCACCCCGATCCCTGCTGCGTGGAGCGCGGCCACCGTTTCGCGCAGTTCTGTCACCCCGCCCGGACACAGACCGGGATCGAGCGCCATCATCGCCACCGGATTATAGCCCCAGTGGTTCGCCAGACCGAGCGGCGGAAGATGGCGTTCATCGATCCACGCGATAATCGGCATCAGTTCGATGGCGCTGACGTGGAGCTTTGTAAGGTGCGCGATCACGGCAGGGTGGGCAAGCGCGGCGATGGTGCCGCGCTGGGCTTCGGGCACATCGGGATGGAGCGCAGTGAAGCCAGCGACGTTGAGTTCATAGATCAGCCCGCCGCGCTGAAACAGCGGCGGTGAGGGCGGCACTTCAGGCAGCGGCCCCGTCACCACCGCGCGCGGGACGATGTCGGCGGTATCCTCGCCATAGGCGGCAAGGCGCGGGTGCTGGGTGAAGCGGCGGTCGAGTTCGACGGCGTAGGGATCGATCAGCAGCTTGGTCGGATCGAACCAGAGGTTGGCGGGCGGATCATATTGGCCATCTGCACGGTGGGCGTAGCGGGTGCCGGTAAGGTCCCCCGGCAGGTCGAGCGTCCAGACCTCGCCCTGCCGGGTCATGGGCAGGCGGGTTTCCGCCGTGCCATCGAACAGGCACAGGTCAACCGCATCGGCGAGCGGCGCGCGCACGGCGAAGCGGGTCACGTCGCCCGCGATATGCGCGCCCAGTGCCTGCGTCACGTCACCACATCGGGCGCGGTGCGGCCTGTGTGCGCCGCGATCCCGGCCATGGCCTCCGCAGCCGCGATCAGATCGGCGAGCATCGCGGGGGTTTCCTCACCCAGCCTGCCGTCCGGCCCTTCATAGCGTTCAAGATAGACCCGCAGCGTCGCCCCTTCGGTGCCAGTGCCAGACAGGCGGAACACAATCCGCGATCCGCAGGCGAACATCACCCGCACGCCCTGGTTGCGGCTTTCCGAGCCGTCGACCGGATCGACATAGGCAAACTGGTCGGCGGCGGCGACCGTCAGCGGCCCGAACGCCTTGCCCGGCAGGTGCGCAAGCGATGCTTCCAGCGCTGCCATCAGCGTGTTCGCCTTTGCCGTCTCGATCGCCTCGTAATCGTGGCGGGCATAGTAATTGCGCCCGAACCGCGCCCAATGCTCCGTAGCAATCTGCATCACCGGCTTGCCGGTCACTGCCAGAATGTTGAGCCACAGCAGCACCGCCCACAGCCCGTCCTTTTCGCGCACGTGATCGCTGCCGGTGCCCGCGCTTTCCTCGCCGCAGATCGTGGCTTTGCCCGCATCGAGCAGCGTGCCGAAAAACTTCCACCCCGTCGGCGTCTCCCACAGCGGGATACCGAGCGCTTCGGCCACGCGGTCAGCCGCGGCGCTGGTCGGCATAGAACGGGCGATGCCCCTCAGCCCGCCTCTATAGCCCGGCGCCAGATGCGCGTGGGCCGCCAGCATCGCCAGCGAATCCGAGGGGGTGATGAAAATCCCCTTGCCGATGATGAGGTTGCGGTCCCCGTCCCCGTCCGACGCCGCGCCGATGGTGGGCGCATCGGGTGCCATCATCAGGTCGCAGAGTTCCCGCGCATGGACGAGGTTCGGATCGGGGTGATGCCCGCCGAAATCCTCCAGCGGCACGCCGTTGCGCACCGTGCCGGGGGCAAAGCCGAGGCGGCGTTCGAGAATCTCCACCGCATAGGGCCCGGTCACGGCGTGCATCGCATCAAACGCCATGGTCAGCGTCCCCTTTGCAACCGCCGCACGGATGTCGGGGAAGTCGAGCATCACTTCCATCAGCGCGGCGTAATAGGCGACCGAGTCGATCACTTCGACCACCATATCGCCAATCTGCGAGGTGCCGATCCGGTCGAGATCGACGCTGCCTTCCACCATCATCCAGCGGTCGATCGTCTGGGTGCGGGCATAGATCGCCTCTGTCACGGTTTCGGGCGCGGGGCCGCCATTGGCGATGTTGTACTTGATGCCGAAATCCTCTTCCGGCCCGCCGGGATTGTGGCTGGCCGACAGGATCAGCCCGCCGCTTGCCTTATACTGGCGGATCAAATTACTGGCGGCGGGGGTGGAGAGGATGCCGCCTTGCCCCACCAGCACCCGCGCATAGCCATTGGCCGCTGCCATTTCGATGGCCCGTGCGATGACGGCGCGGTTGTGGAACCGCCCGTCGCCGCCGATCACCAGTGTCGATCCCGCCGGACGTTCAGCCACGTCGAACACCGACTGGATGAAGTTCTCGGCATAGTTCGGCTGCTGGAACACCCGCACCTTCTTGCGCAGGCCCGATGTGCCGGGCTTCTGGCCATCAAACGGTGTGGTGGCGACAGTGGTGATCATTCCTGTTCCTCAAGCAATTGGCGATAAAGCGCGGCATAGGCAGCGCCGCTGGCCCCCCACGAAAAATCCGCCTTCATTCCGTTGGTCTGAAGCCGCTTCCATTCGGCAGGGCTGTGGTAAAGCGCCACCGCGCGGCTGACCGCCATAGCCAGCGCATTGTGGTTGACCGCGTTCATCTGGATGCCGGTCGCCACCCTTGCGGCCAGCGCGGCGGGGTTGGCATCAATCACCGTATCGGCAAGGCCGCCGGTCCGAGAGACGACTGGAATGCAGCCATAAGCCAGCCCGTAAAGCTGAGTCAGGCCGCAGGGTTCAAAGCGGCTGGGGATCAGGATCGCATCGCCGCCGCCCTGCAAGCGGTGCGACAGCCCCTCGTCATAGCCCAGCTTTACGCCAATGCGTCCCGGATGGCGCGCGGCGGCGGCGAGGAAGGCCTGCTCGATCTCCGCATCGCCGGACCCCAGCAGCGCCAGCCTCCCGCCGATGCCGACGAGGTGATCGAGCACGCCCGTCAGCACGTCCATGCCCTTCTGCCAGGTCAACCGGCTGACCACCACAAACAGCGGGCCATCATCACGCTCGAGCCCGAATTCCTGCTCGACCGCGCGCTTGTTCTTGGTGCGCGCTGCAAGCTTTCCGGCGGAGTAATTGGCGGCGAGATGCGGGTCGTGTTCCGGGTTCCATTCGGCGGTGTCGATGCCGTTCAGGATACCGTGCACGCGGTTGGAACGCGCCAGCACCAGCCCCTCCAGCCCCATCCCGAATTCCACACTGCGGATTTCGCCCGCATAGGTCGGGCTGACGGTGGTGATCGCATCGGCCAGCTGCATCCCGGCTTTCAGAAAGCCGACCCCGCCGTAGCTTTCCACCCCGTCCACCGTCCATGCGGAAGGCGGCAGGCCAAGCTGGGGGAAGATTTCGGCAGGGTAGTATCCCTGAAACGCCATGTTGTGGATGGTAATGACACTCGGCACCACCCGCCCGCCCTTGAAGGGCGCGAGGCGCAGATAGGCGGGCACCAGCCCGGCCTGCCAATCATGGGCATGGACAAGGTCGAAGGCCCGGCCCTTGACCGCTCCGCCCGCAATGTCGGCTGCGGCGCGGGCGAGGGCGGCAAAGCGGTGCCAGTTGTCCTCCCAATCACGGCCCGCAGCATCAGCGTAAGGCCCGCCCTCGCGCCCGAACTGCGCGGGGGCATCAAGCACCAGCAGCGGATGTCCGCCCAGCTTGCCCGCCAGCAGCCGCGCCTTGGTGCCAAGGAGCGAGTCCCAGCTGTGCACCGCCTTCGCCTTTCCGATCTTCGCCAGCACCGCCGGGTATCCGGGCACAAAGGTCGTCATCTCCGCGCCCTGCGCCGCCAGCGCGGCTGGCAGCGCGCCCGCCACATCGGCGAGGCCGCCGGTCTTCACCAGCCCCGCCGCTTCGGAGGCAACCGACAGGACTTTCATGCCCATGCCTACAGCTTTGCCATCATGTCGCGGGTGACCAGCACCACGCCTTTTTCCGAGACCCGGAACCGCTGCGCATCCAGCACCGGGTCTTCGCCGATCACCATGCCTTCAGGAATGCGCACGCCGGAATCGATGATCACCTTGCTGAGCCGTGCCCCGCGCCCGATGTTGCAATAGGGCAGGATTACCGCCTCGCTGACGTTGGAAAAGCTGCCGATCTTGACCCCGGTGAACAGCAGGCTGCGCCGCACTTCGGAGCCTGAGATGATGCAATCGCCCGATACCAGCGATGACACGGCAAAGCCGCGCCGCCCGTCTTCGTCATGGACGAACTTGGCCGGTGCCGCCACGACCGCATCGGTCCAGATCGGCCAGTCGCGATCATACAGGTTCAGTTTGGGCACGGTGTCGGTGAGATCCAGGTTCGCCTCGAAATAGGCGTCCAGCGTGCCGACATCGCGCCAGTATTCCTCGATCTCCTCGGCAGCGCGGATACAGCTGTTGGTGAAGCGGTGGGCGACCGCTTTGCCGTGCTTGACGATATAGGGGATGATGTCGCCGCCGAAATCGCGGCTGGAGGCTGGATCGTCGGCATCGCGGAGCAATTGTTCGAACAGGAAATCGGTGTTGAAGACGTAGATCCCCATCGAGGCGAGCGCCATATGCTCGTCCCCCGGAATGCCCGGCGGGTCTTTGGGCTTTTCGACAAAGGCTGTGATATTGTCCGCGCCGTCGACCTGCATCACGCCAAACCCGGTCGCCTCCATGCGCGGGACGACGAGGCAGCCCACGGTCACATCCGCGCCCGAATTGACGTGCTGTTGCAGCATCAATTCGTAGTCCATCTTGTAGATGTGATCGCCCGCCAGAATGACCATGTATTTCGGCGCATGGGCGGCGATGATGTCGATATTCTGGTACACCGCATCCGCCGTGCCTTCGTACCACTGGTTTTCCGACACGCGCTGGCTGGCAGGCAGGATGTCGAAGCTTTCGTTACGTTCGGGCCGCATGAAGTTCCAGCCGCGCTGCATGTGACGTATCAGCGAGTGCGCCTTGTACTGGGTCGCCACGCCGATGCGGCGAATGCCCGAATTGATCGCGTTCGACAGGGCAAAGTCGATGATCCGCGATTTGCCGCCGAAATAGACCGCCGGCTTGGCGCGGCGATCGGTCAGCTCCATCAACCGGCTGCCGCGTCCGCCGGCCAGCACATAGGCCATTGCGTCACGTGCGAGCGGTCTGCCCGAAGTCCTTTCAATCATCCCATTCTCTCCCCGTGGATTTGGCTTTTGCGCCTTCTTATTCTGTGAATTGCAGCATTATCGTGGCGAGCGGCGGCAGCACGATCTGTGCTGCGCCGTCCTTGGCCGTGACTTGCCCCATGTTACCCTTGCCGCTGCCGCCGTAGATTTCGGCGTCGGAATTCAGCACCTCTGCCCACACCCCGTCATGCGGCAACGGCACGCGATATTCGCCGTGCAGCGCAGGCGTCATGTTGGCGATCACGGCCACCGGAGCCTCACCCGGCGTCATCCGCAGCCATGCAAACACTGAATTGTCCGCATCATCGGCGATCAGCCATTCGAAGCCTTCGCCCTCGCAGTCGCGGGCGTGGAGCGAAGGAGTCTGGCGGTAGAGGCGATTGAGGTCGCGGATCAGATCGGCCACACCCCGATGTGCGGGCGCATCCATCAGCTCCCAATCAAGGGCGCGTTCCTCGCTCCATTCGCGGCGCTGGGCGAATTCCTGCCCCATGAACAACAGCTTCTTGCCGGGATAACCCCACATCATCGCATAGTAAGCGCGCAGGTTGGCGAATTGCTGCCATTCATCGCCGCTCATCTTGCCGAGGATCGTGCCCTTGCCATGCACCACCTCGTCATGGCTCAGCGGCAGGACGAAGTTTTCTGAAAAGGCATAGACCAGCCCGAAGGTGATTTCGTGGTGGTGGTATTTCCGGTGGATCGGATCACGCGCCATGTATTGCAGCGTGTCGTGCATGAAGCCCATGTTCCACTTGAACCCGAAGCCCAAGGCGGTGCGCGGGCCTTCGTCGAAGGCGGGGTGGGAAACGCCGGGCCATGAGGTCGATTCCTCCGCGATGGTCATCACGCCCGCGTGCGAGCCGTACAGCCCGCGGTTGGTGGCGCGCATGAACTCCACCGCCTCCCAATTCTCGCGACCCCCTTCGGCATTGGGGATCCACTCGCCATCCTTGCGGGAGTAATCGCGGTAGAGCATCGAGGCGACCGCATCGACGCGCAGGCCATCGACATGGTATTGCTCGGCCCAGAACAGCGCGTTGTTGACGAGGAAGGAGCGCACTTCCTTGCGCCCGAAATTGTAGATCGCGGTGTTCCAGTCGGGGTGGAAGCCAAGCCGCGGGTCTTCGTGTTCATACAGCGCCGTGCCGTCAAACCGGGCAAGGCCGTGTTCGTCCACCGGGAAGTGCGCGGGCACCCAGTCGATCAGCACGCCGATCCCAGCACGGTGCGCGCCGTCGACGAAGCGGGCGAACCCCTCGACATCGCCGAAGCGGGCGGAGGGCGCATAAAGCCCGGTGGTCTGGTAGCCCCAGCTTGGGTCATAGGGGTGCTCGGAAATCGGCAGGAATTCGATGTGGGTGAAGCCCATCCGGGTGACATAGGGGATCAGGCGCGCAGCCATTTCATCCCATGTCAGGAACCAGCCATTATCATCCCGCTGCCACGAACCGGGATGGACTTCGTAGATCGAAATCGCCTCGCGCCGGGGATCGACATTGGCCCAGTGGGCGCGGTGGGCGGCGTCGCCCCATTCGCGCTTGCCCGGCACCGCCACGATGCTGGCGGTCTTGGGGCGCAATTCGCTGGCGAAGGCGAAGGGATCGGCCTTGAGCGGCTGCACTATGCCATCGGGGCCGGTGATGCGGTATTTGTAGGCGGTGCCTGCGCCGATATCGGGGATGAAGATTTCCCACACGCCGATATCGACGCGGCGGCGCATCATGTGCGCAGCCCCGTTCCAGCCGTTGAAATCGCCGACCACGGTAACAGCCAGCGCATTGGGCGCCCAGACCGCGAAGTGCACGCCCGCGCAGCCCTGATGGTGGATCACGTGGGCACCCAGCTTGTCGAACAGGCGCAGATGCGTGCCTTCCGCAATCAGGAAATCGTCCATCGGGCCGAGCACCGGGCCGAAGGAATAGGGGTCGGTCACCCACCATTCCTTGCCGAAACCACGGCAGCGATAGCGGATCGGCTTGGGCTTGCCGCGCAGCCGCCCTTCGAACAGCGGGCCATCGACACGGGTCATCCGCCCCAGCCGGCCGCCCTTCAGCGAAAACGCCTCGGCTTCTTCCGCCCCGTGCAGGATGGCGCGGGCGAAGGTGCCTTCCGGCCCTTCATGCGGGCCAAGCAGCGAAAACGGATCGGCATGCGACCCATCGAGCAGTGCAGCGATGGCGCTTGCCGGGGGTTTCACATCACGCCCCAGATGTCGCGGGCATATTCACCGATGGTGCGATCGGAGGAAAACCAGCCGACATTGGCGATGTTCTGGATCGCCGATTGCCGCCACGCCGCCCGGTTGCGCCACCGGGCGTCCACATCGCGCTGGGCGGCGGCATAGGCATCGAAATCGGCGGCGACCATGAACCAGTCGGACCCGTAGAGCGCGTCCATCAATCCGGCATAGCGCCCCGGTTCGTCCGGGCTGAACACCCCGCTGGCGATGGAGTGCACCGCCTGCGCCAATTCGCGGCTGCCTTCGATCACTTCGCGGGGGTTGTAGCCATCGGCACGCTTGGCCGCGACTTCCTCCGCCGTCATGCCGAAGATCACGATATGATCGCGCCCGACCTTTTCCATGATTTCGATATTCGCGCCGTCAAGCGTCCCGATGGTCAACGCGCCGTTGAAGGCGAACTTCATGTTGCCGGTGCCCGAAGCCTCCATCCCGGCGGTCGAAATCTGTTCGGACAGGTCTGCTGCCGGAATGATCCGTTCGGCGAGGCTGACATTGTAATTGGGGACGAACACCACCTTCAGCACCTCGCCCACGGATGGATCGCAATTGATCCGCCGGGCGATGTCATTGGCGAGTTTGATGATCAGTTTGGCGTTGTGATAGGTCGGCGCGGCCTTCCCGCCGAAGATCTTCACCCGCGGCACCCAGTCGCGTTCGGGATGGCTGCGGATCTGGTCGTAGAGTGCGACCGTCTCGATCAGGTTCAGAAGCTGGCGCTTGTATTCGTGGATGCGCTTGATCTGCACATCGAACAGGGCATCGGGATCGAGCCTGAGGCCGGTGAGTTCGCGCAAGGTGTTCGACAGATCGACCTTGTTGGCGCGCTTTACCTCGTCCACCCGCTCGCCCAGCGCCGCATCGCCTGCCATCGCCGACAGGCTGGCAAGCTGTTCGGCATCGGCGATGAAGCCGTCGCCGATGGCCTCGCGCACAAGGGTGGTCAGCCGCGGGTTCGCCTGATGCAGCCAGCGGCGCGGGGTGACGCCGTTGGTCTTGTTGTTGATGCGGTCAGGGTAAAGCTTGTGGAGGTCGGCAAACACCGTCTCCTTCATCAGCCCGGTGTGCAGCGCCGCCACCCCGTTCACCGAATGCGCGCCGACGAAGGCAAGGTTCGCCATCCGCACACGGCGTTCGCCGTGCTCGTCGATCAGCGAGATTGCGGAAATCGCCGCATCGTCCAGCCCCGCCTTGCGCGCTTCGCGCAGCACATGGGCGTTAATCGCATAGACGATCTGCATGTGGCGCGGCAGCAGCCGTTCAAACAGCGGCAGCGGCCAGCTTTCCAGCGCTTCGGGCAGGAGGGTGTGGTTGGTGTAACCGATGGTGGCCCGGGTGATGTCCCACGCCTCGGCAAAGACAAGGCCGTGATCGTCCATCAGCAGCCGCATCAGTTCAGCCACCGCGACGGAAGGGTGCGTGTCATTGAGCTGGATCGCCGCCTTGTCAGGCAGGGTGCGCACGTTGCCGTAATACTGGACGTGGCGGCGGACGATGTCCTGAATGCTCGCCGACGAGAAGAAGAACTCCTGCCGCAGCCGCAATTCCTGCCCTGCGGGGGTGGAGTCCGCCGGATAGAGCACCCGCACCAGCGTATCGGCGCGCACCTGCGCCGACAGGGCGCCCGCGTGATCGCCCGCGTTGAAGGCATCAAGCTGGATCGGATCGAGCGCATTGGCCGTCCACAGCCGCAGCGTGTTGACCCGCTTGCCGCCCGCGCCGACCACCGGGGTATCGACCGCGGTCGCTTCAATCTTTTCCGCAGGCGCCCAGCGGATCGTGCCCGCATCGCTCGTCACCTCGCCGCCGAATCCGACCAGGTAGGCGCTTTCGCGGCGTTCAAATTCCCACGGGTTGCCATGGGCGAGCCAGGTTTCCGGCAATTCCACCTGCCAGCCTTCGTCAATCCGCTGACGGAACATGCCGTTGATGTAGCGGATGCCATAACCAAAGGCGGGGATGTCGAGACTGGCGAGGCTTTCCATGAAACACGCCGCCAACCGCCCCAGCCCGCCATTGCCGAGCGCGGCGTCAGGCTCCAGCTCCTCCAGCGCTGCCAGATCAAGGCCGTGCTGGCTCAACGCCTGCTCCATTTTGCGGGTCATGCCGAGGTTCGACAGCGCATCGCGCAGCAGCCGCCCGATCAGGAATTCGAGGCTGAGGTAATAGACCCGCTTGCCCCCCGCCTCATGCGTGCGGGTGGTGGAGGTGAACCAGTTGTCGATGATGTCGTCCCGCAGCGCGAGCACGGCGGCGTTGTACCAGTCATGCGGCTTGGCAGCGCGCTCGGTCTTGCCGACGCGGTGGCGCAGCGCGGCGACGATCCGCGCTTCGAGCTCGGTAGAATTGCCAGTCGGGCTCGATGTCACGCGGTGCACACTCCCTGTTTCAGCCTTGCGGGCGCTGCGGGGGGTGGTGTCGCCGCAACGATCATCACGCGGCTGGTGCCCCCTGCAAGCCACGCGCCTACACTAAGCAGCCATGATGCCTTGCAGCAATCATGCAAATGGCCTGACAATCGTATTCATGGCCGGATCGCCCGCCGGATTGCTTGCCAAGATCGTCAGGCAGCCCGATGCACGCGGCAGGGCACAATGAAAGGGGCACGGGTGGAGCATCTGCACGCATTGGCACAGGCCTGCGGCGTCGCGCGCGAATGGACCGATGTCGAGGGGCGTGCACAGCAGGTGGCCGATGATGCGCTGGCTGCGGTGCTGGCGACATTGGGCCATGACGCGGGGAGCGAAGCGCAGATTGCCCGCAGTCTGGCCGCTGTCACGGCAAGGTCCGCGCAATTGCCCGCGATGCTGGTCGCCGATTGCGGGGCGGGCATCACGCTGCCCTTCGCCGCGACCCGTGCCGAGGTGACCGGGGAGGACGGCGTCACCCGCCCGCTGGTCATCGAGGGCAACCGGCTGACCATGCCCGATGCGCCCGGCTATTACGATCTTGCGGTTGATGGCCGCACCCTGAAACTGGCGGTGGCACCGGCCAAATGCCCCTTGCCCCAGCCGGCAGGCCGCCGCCTTTGGGGTGTGTCGTTGCAAATTCCCGCGCTGAGGGGACATCGCGCTTCCCCCTTCGGCAGTTTTGCCGAACTGGCAGAGGCGGCGCGGCTGCTGGGAGGGCAGGGGGCGGATGCGCTGGCGATCAACCCTGTGCACGCGCTGTTTCCCGGCCACGGGACGGGTTACAGCCCCTATTCGCCCTCAAGCCGCCTCTTCCTGAACGGCGCGCTGGCCGATCCGGCGCTGGCGGGGCTGCCGCCGCTGGGCGAGCAGGCTGGAGAGCCGCTGATCGATTGGGCGGCGGCCTTGCCGCAGCGCTTAACTCAGCAGCGCGCCGTCTTCGCAGCGCTCTCGCCCGGACAACGCGCTGTCGCCACCGCAACCGATGATCCGATGCTGCGCCGCCATGCGCTGTTCGATGCGATGGATTGCCATTTTCGCGCAGCCACTGGTGCGCATGGCTGGCAGGGTTGGCCCGCCGCATTCCACGATCCGGCGGGCGCAGCGGCGACGCGCTTTGCTGCCGAGAACCCGGACGAGGTCGCCTTTCACCTGTTTGTCCAATGGCTCGCCCGGCAGGGGCTGGCAGCGGCGCAGGCGGCCGCGAAGGATGCGGGCATGGGCATCGGCCTGATTGCCGATCTTGCCGTGGGCGTTGATCCATCGGGGAGCGATGCCTGGTCGCTGCGCCACGCGATGCTCGACGGTCTGACCATTGGCGCGCCGCCCGATCCCTTGGGGCCCTTGGGGCAGAACTGGTCGATCACCGGCTTTTCGCCCGATGGCCTGCGCGCCGCTGCCTATGAACCGTGGATCGCCATGATCCGCGCCGCGATGGGCGCGGGCGGGGGCTTGCGCATCGACCACGCCTTCGGTCTGGCGCGGCTCTGGGTCATTCCCGAAGGCGCGGCGACGGGGGAAGGGGCCTACCTCAGCTACCCCTTCGACGATCTGATCCGCCTCGCCACGCTGGAGGCGCACCGTGCGGGCGCGCTGGTGATTGCCGAGGATCTCGGCACCGCGCCCTACGGCTTCACGCAGGCCGTGACGAAGCGCCAGATGCTCGGCATGCGCGTGCTGTGGTTCGAACGCGCCGCCGACAACGGCTTCATCGGCGCCGCTGATTACGAACCCCTCAGCGCCGCGATGAGCGGGACGCATGACACCGTCACTGTCGCCGGATGGTGGCGCGGGCGCGATCTCGATTGGGCGGAGCAGTTGGGGCGCCTGCCCGAAGGCGTGACCCGTTCCGAGGCTGAGTCGATCCGCGATTGGGACCGGGGCCTGCTGTGGTCGACCCTCAACCACACGGCACCGCGCCCTGCTCCCGATGACCCCGCCCCGGTGGTCGATGCCGCGATTGCCCATATCGCCGCGACACCGTCAGCGCTGGCGCTGGTGTCGCTGGAGGATCTGCTGGGCGAGGCTGAACAGCCCAATCTGCCCGGCACCATCGCGCAGCATCCCAACTGGCGGCGCCGCTGCGATGCGCCGCTGGATGCGGTGTTGGCCGAACCGCAGGTGCAGCGCCGCTGCGCAATCCTGCGCGGTGCGGGTCTGTTCGCGGACGACAATAGCGCCTAAGGAAGCCCGCGTTCGCCCTGCGTTAAGGCGCCGGCGCGACAAGAGTGACCTTGCGCCTTTCGCCCCCGTTTGCCGATCTTTGACCCCGTGCCCGGACCACCAATGGCCTCCACCGCTCTGCTCCAGCAGGCCTATCTCGCCCACCGCGACCGCCTGCTGCGGTTCGTGCGGGCGCGCGGCGCGGGGGACGCGGCTGAGGATGTGGTGCAGGAGCTGTGGCTGCGAATCGCGGCAGCGCCCGATCCGCAGGCGGCGGCGGGTCTGGCCTACATGATGCGCACCGCAGACCGGCTGATGATCGACCGTTACCGCGCGGCGCGGCAGGCGCGCCTGCGTGACGAGGCCTGGGCCGAGGCGCAACCCGGCCTTGCCGACAATATCGCGCCCGCGCCCGATGCACTGCGCACCATCGCAGCGCGCCAGCAGGTCGAGGCTGTGGAACAGGCGCTGGCCGAGGTTGGTGAGCGGGCCGCAGCGATCTTCCGCCGCCACCGCATCGATGGTACCCCGCAGCGCGACATTGCCGCCGAATTCGGCGTCAGTCTCAGCACTGTCGAAAGCGACCTGCGGCGCGCTTACGCCCGGATCGTGGACATCAGGAGAGCGATCGATGAGGCTTGAGGCGATCGGCTCCGTCTTGCAGGCAGGAGAACTTGTGTGATGACACCTGACCAGCCGCTGCACGAACAGGCCCCCCATGAACAGGCTCTTGCCTGGGCGATGGCGATGCGCGAGCCCGATTTTGCCGATTGGGACGGTCTTACCGCGTGGCTCGAAGCGGACGCTGGCCATGCGGCTGCCTATGACGAGGTGCAATGCGCGCTGGACGATGCCGATGCCGTGCTGGCTGGGTTGTCCGAACCCCTCGCAGCCAATGACAATCCGGCCGGCTGGTTCAGTGGCAGGCGCGCATGGCTGGGCGGGGCAATCGCGGCAGCGCTGGTGCTGGCGCTGACCTCGATCCTGTGGCTCGCGCCGCAGGGGGCGGCGTTCCACACCACTGCGCCCGGAGAGACGCTGCTGATCGCGCTGGATGATGGCAGCACGGTGCAAATGGCGGGCGGCAGCCGGTTGGCGGTGCTGGGGCCGCGCGCCGCTCGGCTGGAGGCGGGGCAGGCGCTGTTCACCATCCGCCATGACGAGGCTGACCCCTTCGTGCTGACCGCGGGCGCGGATCGGCTGGTCGATGCCGGGACCGTGTTCGATGTGCGGCTGGCAGGCGATGTGGTCGATCTTGCCGTGGCCGAAGGCGCGGTGATCGTGAACCCTGAGGCGCAGGCTCTGAGGGTCGATGCGGGGGAGCGGGCCGTGCGCCGGGACGGGCGATACCGCGTGACAGCGGTCGATGATGCAGCGGTGGGCGAATGGAGCCGGGGGCGCATCACCTTCGAGAACGCGAGTCTCGCCGAAATCGCTGCCGAACTGACCCGCGCCACCGGCCAGAATTTCACCAGTGCCGACACCATCACGCGCCTTTCCGGCAGTATCGCGCTGGCCGAGGTGCGCGCCGATCCCCGCACCCTGGGGTCGCTGCTGGGGGTACGCGTCAGCGCGTCCGGTGATGGCTGGGTGATCGTGGCCGAATAGGTGATGAGAATTCTCGCTCCTCTTGCCGCCATTGCCGTGCTGGCCGCGCCTGCGCCGCTGGCTGCGCGCAAGGCCGAACTGGCGATTCCGGCGGGCACCGTGTCCGAAGCCGCCATCGCCATTGCGCGGGCGACCAATGCCAGCATCGTCATCGCCGATCCGGCGCTGGGCCGCCAGCGCGTGCCCGCGATCAGGGGCCGCATGGATGCCGAAGGCGCGGTGAAGACCCTTGCGCGGGCGAGCAGGATGCAGGCCGTCAAGGCCGGACCGAACGCCTGGCGACTTGTCGCCGCGCCTCCGCGCCGTGCTTCGGTGATGGCCCGCCCGCGCCCCGTCCGCACTGCTGCCGCGCCCGCCACCCCCGCGCCCCTGCCCGAGGCCGAAGGCCCGCCGATCATCGTTACCGCCACCAAGCGCGATCTCGCCTTCAGCGAAGTTGCGGCGCAGGTGACGCTGCTGGATGGTGCGGTGCTGGAACGCGGCGGGGTGGGCGGCACCGAGAAGATCATGCAGCGCGCCGCGACCGTCAGTTCGACCTATCTCGGCAGCGGGCGCAACAAGCTGTTTATTCGCGGCATTGCGGATTCCAGCTTCACCGGGCCGACGCAGGCGACCGTGGGCCAGTATTTCGGCGACCTGCGATTGAGCTACAACGCGCCCGACCCTGACCTGCGCCTGTCCGACATGGAGCGGGTGGAGATCCTCGAAGGGCCGCAAGGGACGCTTTATGGCGCAGGATCGCTGGGCGGGATCATCCGGCTGGTGCCGCGCGCGCCTGAGGCGGGGGAGACCAGCCTTGTCGTGTCTGGCGGGGCCAGCCTGTTGGCGGGCGGCGAACCGGGCGGCGATGTCCATGCGACGCTGAACCTGCCGCTGGCGGGCGAAACGGCGACCTTGCGCGCCAATCTCGATGTCGCATCGCTGGGCGGCTATATCGACAAGCCCGCGATCGGGCGAAGCGATGTGAACCGCACGGGGATCGTATCGGGCAGAGCGGCGCTGCGGGTGGAAATCGCGCCTGACTGGCGCGCCGATGTGATCGTGCTGGGTCAGGACACCCAGGCCGATGACAGCCAATATGCCGACCGCAATGGCGCAAACCTCGTCAGTTCGGCGCAGGTGACCGAGGGCAGCCGCGCCCAGTACGGGCAGGCGCAACTGGTGGTGAGCGGGCGGATCGGCGATGTGCGGATCAAATCCTCGACCGGGATCGGCGCGCAGGATCTGACCGAGCGTTACGATGCCACGACGCCGGGCGGCGGGTCGCCACGCCTGTTTAGCCAGCGCAATGAAACCCGCATGATCGCCAATGAAACGCGGCTCTGGCAGCCGGTGGGGGATCGGTTCGGCTGGGTGCTGGGCACCAGTGTGATCGACAACCGCAACACCCTGACCCGCGCCTTGGGCCTAGCGGGAGAGCCGCCTGCTGCGTCCACCGGGGTCGAAAACACGGTGTTCGAAATCACCGGCTATGGCGAGGCAAGTTACCGCATTTTCCCTGCGTTGACGCTGGCGGCGGGCTTGCGCGTCACCAATGTCGAACTGGGCGGCGAGGGGGAGAATGTCCCGCTGCAAATCGCGCTTGCCGGGCGCGCGGTCACGGCCGAGCGGCGCGAGACGGCCTATCTGCCGTCAGCTTCGCTGCTCGCCGATATCGGCACGCAGGGCCGCGCCTATGTCCGCTATCAGGAAGGCTTCCGGCCCGGCGGGCTGGCGGTTTCGGGCGATTTCGTGCGCCAGTTCCGGTCTGACCATGCGCGCACGGTCGAGCTGGGCGGCGGCTGGGGCCTGCCGGGGCGGGGGGATTTCGATCTTGCTGCCAGCGTCTCCTACACCCGCTGGCGCGACATTCAGGCCGATTTCATCGACGATGGCGGCCTGCCCTCCACTGCCAATATCGGCAATGGCACGATTCTAGCGGCGAGCGTTTCGGGCAGTGTCCGCCTTGCCCCCGGCCTGCGCGCCGAGGCGGGGGCGACGCTGAATGACAGCGACGTGGACGAACCAGTGTTCGTCGCGCTTGCCCGGCTCAGCCGGATTCCCAACATCGCGAAATTCTCGGGCAGGGCGGGCCTCGCGTGGCGGCGCGATTTCGACAATGGCCTGCGGATCGAGGCCGATGGCTGGGTCAGCTATGTCGGCAAATCCCGGCTGGGAATCGGGCCGGAACTGGGCGAGTTGCAGGGCGATTATCTCGACAGCGGGGCGATCATCCGCTTCGGGCGCGACAATGCCGGACTGACCCTGACAGTCACCAATCTGGCGGGCAGCGAGGGCAACCGTTTTGCGCTGGGTACGCCGTTTTCGACGGGGCGCGAACAGATCACCCCATTGCAGCCGCGCACCATCCGCATCGGGTTCGACACGCGCTTCTGACGTTTTTTCGCCAAGCCGCCAAGGCTGCGCAACCATGCCTCCGTCTTGTGATCAAAGGATCAGGAGGAACCCCCGAAATGCACCGCACGCTTCTGGCAGGCACCGCGCTTGTCGCCATTGCTCAGCCGCTTGTTTTTAGCCCCTTGGCCGCGCAGACCGTCATCAGCACACCGCGCACGACACCGGTGGTGACTTCGACCGTGAATGGCGGCCAGCCGGCCGATGTGCGGATCGAAAGTGCAGGGTCGGTGACAGTGACCAGCGGCACTGCGGTCACAGTCGACAGCAACAACAACGTGACCAACGCGGGCAACATCACCATCAGCAATGCCGATAACGCCACCGGCATTCTGGTGACCGGGCCGCGCACCGCCAACATCACCAACAGCGGCACGATCACCATCGATGAAACCTACACGCCGACAGACAGCGACAATGACGGCGATCTGGACGGGCTGTTCGCCATCGGCACGGGGCGGGCGGCGATCCGGATTGATGGCGCACTGACCGGCAATCTTGTCCATACCGGCACAATCCTTGTCGAAGGCAACAACTCCGCCGGGATCCGCGCCTCCGGCCCGATCACTGGAGCCGTGACGCACGAAGGCAGGACGACGGTCGTCGGCAACAATTCGGTCGGCGTGGCACTGGGCGATGTGTCGGGCAATGTCCGGCTGGCGGGCGAGATCATAGTTCGCGGCGGCGCATCGCAGGGCGCGGTGCTGGCGGGCGACATCGGCGGCGCACTGCGGGTGCAGAGCGCGATCACTGTCACCGGCTACCGTTCGGTTCCCGCGCCTGCCGATGTCTCGCGCCTTGACGCCGATGATCTGCTGCAAGGCGGCAGCGGTCTGGTGATCGAAGGCAATGTCGCCAAGGGGATCGTCTTCGAAATCGCGCCTGCCGATCTGGTTGCGGGCGACAATGACGAGGACAAGGACGGGATCGAGGACGCGCGCGAAGGTAACACCCGCATTCTGGTCTATGGCGCGGCCCCGGCGGTGCAGATCGGCAGCGCGACCGATGACATCACCATCGGCGCGACCGAAGGCACGGCGAACAATTTCGGCATCGTCATGGCGGGCACGATCCTGGGTGACGGGGTCTATGCCGGAGTGAACGGCACCGGGATGCGGATCGGCGGGCGCGGCGGGGATGTGACCATCGCGGGCGGGATGCAGGTCAATGGCCAGATCGGCGGCGCATCGCGGGGCGGCAATGCCACCGCGCTGGATCTCGCGGCAGGCACCACGCTTCCGGTTCTGAACAACAGCGGCACCATCGCTGCGGGCGTGTCCGGCACCACCGGCACCGGGCAGGCGACCGGGGTGCTGATCGGTGAGAACGCCGCGCTGCCGGTGCTGCGCAACGCGCGCAGCATCACCGCCACTACAATCAAGGACGGCAGCGCTTTTGCCATTCTTGATCGTTCGGGCACGCTTGGCCTGATCGAGAACAGCGGCACGATCGGCGCGACCGGGGCCGAGGCGACATCGACCCGCAATGTCGCCATCGACCTGTCAGCGCGCACGGGGGACAGCATCATCCGCCAGACCGTGGTCGCTGCGGGCATTCCTGCGCCCTCGATCACTGGTGACATCCGCTTTGGCAGCGGCAGCGACCTGCTCGATCTGGCTGACGGTTCGCTCGCCGGCAATGTGTTCTTCGGCGGCGGCACCAACCGTTTGCAGCTGACCGGCGATGCCGTGATGCTGGGCAATGCCGATTTCGGCGGCGGGGCAGGGACGCTGAGCCTTGCCGGAACTGCGGGCTTCAGCGGGCGGCTGTTCAATTCCCAGAATGTCGCGGTGAACCTCAGCGGCGGGACGCTGGCGCTGAATGGCCCGACCAGCATCGCCAGCCTTGATGTGGGCGCCACCGGCGTGATCGGCGCGACCCTTGGCGGCGCGGCGGGCACTGACACCGCCATCACCGTCACCGGCAATGCCGCCTTCGCCGCCGGTTCCAAGATCCGTATCCGCCTGTCCGATCTCAACACCGCAGGCGGCACATATGCGGTGATCTCCGCAGGCAGTCTGACGGGCGCAAGCAACCTCACCGCAGACAGCGCGCTGGTGCCGTTCCTTTACAAGGCGGCGCTGGCGGTGAACGGCAACACCATCAATGTCGCGATCAACCGCAAGGCGACCGGCGAGCTGGGCCTCAACTCGTCGGAAGCGGGGGCCTTCGACGCGCTGTTCGTGGCCTTGGGCGAGGATGACGATGTCGCCGACCTGTTCCTCGCCATCGGCACGGCAGAGGTGTTCCAGGCCTATGTCGCGCAAACCCTGCCCGATCACGCGGGCGGCACCTTTGAAGGCCTGTCGAGCGGGCTGCGCACCTTCGACCGGCATTTCATGGACCCCAACGCGCCCTTCGATCAGGAGGGCAAGTTCCGGATCATCGCCGATTTTGCGAACTGGAACGCGTCAAAGGATCGCGGGCAATCGGCCGATTTCGATCTCAGCGGACTGGGCTTCCGGGGCGGGGTGGAATACCTCACCAAACTGGGCGCGGTCGGGGTGACGGGCAGCTGGCTGTGGAGCAAGCACAATTCCGGCCCATTCGACAATTCGGTGCTGGGTGACAGCTACGAAGGCGGCGTCCACTGGCGCGGCAAATTTGGCCCGGTGATCGGCTTTGCACGCGTGGGTGCGGGCAAATCCGACTTTACGGGCAGCCGCGTCTTTGCAGGCGGCACCGGAGAAGACGCGGTCAACCTCACCATCAACCGCGACTGGAGCGGCGATTTTGTGACCGCCAGCGGCGGCGTGTCGATTGAAGGCGGCGGGCAGTTCTTCTTCTTCCGCCCTTCGCTGGTGGTCGATTACCTGCGGCTGACCGAAGACGGCTATGACGAAACCGGCGGCGGCGATGCGTTGAACCTTGTGGTCGAAGGCCGGTCCAGCAAGGAAGTCGGCATCAACGGCGCTGTCGCCGTGGGGGTCGATATGTGGGGAATGCAGGCCCGCGATTCCGGCTGGTTCCGGCTTGAGGCCGAGGGCGGCTGGCGTGAATTGCTGACCAGCGATCTCGGCGCCACCCGCGCGGCTTACGGCGAAGGCGCGCAGTTCACGCTGACCCCGGAAGCACGCGACAGCGGCTGGTTCGCCCGCGCCCGCGCACTGGGCGGGGACGGTTCCTACAAGATCGCCGGTGAAGTCGGGCTGGAACAGCAGTTCGGCAACATCGGCTACAGCTTGCGCGCGTCGGTCCGCTTCGGCTGGTGACGCGCGCGGGTGCCGGCCTTGCTATGCCCCCCCGCACGAGAGGCCGGCACCCACATTTCCTTGCATTGTTTTAGACCCGCGCTGATTCCAGCCGTTCGATCAATGCCGCAATATCGGCGACCGCCAGATCATGGGCCGCGATCAGATCGCCGATATCGTCGATCCGCGCCATCTCGCCATCGTCGCGCATGATCGAACAGATCACCGCGGCATCGCCTGCGCCCGCCATCCGGGCCAGATCAATCGCCGCCTCGCACGCCGCCGCCCGGTCAAGCACGCCGCCGGGCTGCGCGATCAGCGGGAAGACGTGTCCGGGGGAGTGAATATCCGCATGGCTCGCCCCGTCAGCCATCGCGACCTGCACGGTATGCGCCCGGTCCGCGGCGGAGATGCCGGTGGAAACCCCGTGCGCTGCCTCGATCGAGCGGGCGAAAGGCCGCCCGGTCTGGCGCGCCGTGCCGGGGTTGACCAGCGTGAGGCCAAGCTGTGTGGCACGTTCCGGCGTGACCGCAAGACAGATGAGCCCGCGCCCGTAAGTGGCCATGAAGTTGACGATTTCGGGCGTCACATGGCGCGCGGCGCACATCAGATCGATGTCCCCGCCGCGCAGCCGGTCGCCCGAAATCACCACGATCCGCCCCGCCGCCACAGCGGCCAGCGCCGCGTCGAACCCGGCGCCGTTCACGCCAGATCCCTTCCCGCGGCAAAGCTCCTGGCGCCCAGCACCACTTGCTTGCCAACCAGTTCCAGCTGGCCCCGTGCGCGTTCATCGAGGCATTCGCCATCGGGCGAGAACAGCCCGCGATAGGTGCGGATCGTCGCCCCCATCGGGGTGGGCCAACCGCGCAGGGCATGGGTGATGGCGCGCATGGTGAGAAGGGTGCTCATCGATGCCTGATCGCCGAAAGCGGTGGCAATCAGACCGACCGCACGGCCATCGAGGTAAGGGCGTTCATCGCGGCTGAGATCCTCAAGGTAATCGAGCGCGTTCTTGACCACGCCCGAAATCGTGCCGTGATACCCGGGGGCTGCCACCAGCAAGCCATCGGCAGCGCGCACCGCCGCGACCATCTCGGCCCCCTGCGAAGGATCGTGGAGCGGCCCCAGATAATGCGGCAGGGCGGTGAGATATTCGCCGCCGAACACCGTCACCTCGGCCCCGCTTTCTGCCGCCACGCTGGCGGCAAGGCGCAGCGCCTGCTCGGTGGAGGAGCCGGGATTGACCGTGCCGCCAAGGGCTACGATTCGGGTCATGCGGGTGTGATCCTTTCGGTGATGTACGCAGCAAGGCGCGCGGTCTGTTCGGGCGTGAAATGGAGGCCCAGCTTGGTGCGCCGCCACAGGATGTCATCGGCCGTGGCGGCCCATTCGCGGGTGAGAAGGTAATCGATTTCGGCAGCGGTCAGCCCGTGGCCAAAATCCTCGCCGAGATCGGCGGCGGTGGTGGCTGTCCCGAGGAAACCCGCAGCAAGCGTGCCGTAAAGCCGCACCAGCCGTTCAGCCCCGGCGGTGCCCAGAAACGGGTAACGCAGCCCCAGATCGCGGGCGAGGGCGGGGGCATCGAACCGCCCGAAATCGCCGCCGGGCAAGGGCGCGCTGCCCGTCCAGTCTGCGCCGTCCAGCACGGGCAGGAAGGGCGCAAGCTTGCCGATCGCCTCAGCGCTGAGCTCGCGGTAGGTGGTGATCTTGCCGCCGAACACGGACAATAGCGGCGCCTCGCCATCCGTGCCGCCGTCGATTTCAAAGCTGTACCCCCGGGTTGCGGCCTCTGGCTTGCCCGATCCGTCGTCAATCAGCGGGCGCACCCCTGAATAGGTCCAGACGACATCATCGGGGGTGACGGGTGTGCGGAAATACTCGCTGGCACCCGCGCACAGATAGGCGATTTCTTCCGGGCTGGCGCGCACTTCATCAAGGCTGCCGTGGTGATCGACATCGGTGGTGCCGATCAGGGTGAAGTCCTGTTCGTAGGGGATGGCAAAGAATATCCGCCCGTCAGGCAGCTGGAAGAAATAGGCGTAATCGTGATCGAACAGCTTGCGGACCACGATGTGCGATCCGCGCACCAGCCGCATCTTCTGCGCGCTTGGCTCGCCTGCGCGGCCCAGCAGATCGAGCACACGGGGGCCTGCGGCGTTGACCACAGCGCGAGCGTGGAAGACATCTCCGCCCGCTTCGATGCGCCAATGGTCCCCGTCCCGCGAAAGGGCCGAAACCTCGCACCGCGTGCGCACCTCGGCCCCGCGATCCGCCGCATCGCGGGCGTTCAGCACCACCAGCCGCGCATCATCCACCCAGCCATCCGAATAGGCAAAGGCACGGGTGTATTGGGGCTTCAGCGGCGCGCCAGCAGGGTGCTGCGCCAGTGACACCGATTGCGCGGTGGGCAGGTATTTGCGTCCGCCGATATGGTCATAGAGAAACAGGCCGAGCCGGAGCAGCCAGCGCGGGCGCAGGCCGGGGCGGTGGGGCAGGATGAAGCGCAGCGGCCAGATGATGTGCGGCGCGATGCCCCACAGCACCTCGCGCTCGGTCAGGGCCTCGCGCACCAGCGAAAACTCGTAATGTTCGAGATAGCGAAGGCCGCCGTGCACCAGCTTGGTGGAATTGGACGAGGTGCCTTGCGCCAGATCGCCGCGCTCCAGCAGCAGCACCTTGGCCCCGCGCCCGGCAGCATCGCGGGCGATGCCTGCGCCGTTCACGCCGCCGCCGATCACCGCAAGGTCGAACATCGTGGTCATCCGATCACCCACTGTGCAAATCCGAGAGCCACCACCAGCGAGGCGATGGTCGCCGCCAGCACCGGCATCACCGCTCGCCAGCCGAGGTCAAGCAGCAGGTCGGTGCGTGTGCGCATCGCTGTGGCGGTGACGGCCAGCAGCAGCAAGGTCTTTGACGCGGTGAGCGCATACCCGGCCAGATCGGCGGGGAGGGTGACGACAGAATTGACCCCCACCAGAGCAAGGAAGGCGAGGATGAAGCCCGGCAGCAGCGGCACCCGCGCCTTGCCCACGCCTTCGGCCAGAGGCTGGGCGCGGGCAATCCACAGCGCCGCAAGTGTCACCAGCGGGGCGAGCAGCGCCACCCGCGTCAGCTTTACCACCGTCGCCTGCGCGCCCGCCGCGTCCGACACGGCAAAGCCCGCGCCGATCGCCTGCGCGACGTCATGGATCGCGGCCCCTGTCAGGAATCCCGCCTGCGCGTCGGAGAACGCCAGCGCGTCTGCCAGCATCGGATAGGTGACAAGCGCGATGGCGCTGGCCGCGGCAAGAATCACCAGCGTCAGCGTGAATTGCGCCTGATCGATCCTTTCGCGCCCGATCACACCGTAAAGCGCCAGCGCTGCAGATGCCCCGCAGATCGCCGTCGCGCCCCCGCCGAGCAAGCCGATGGCAGCGCTCTGCCCGGTGGCACGTGCGGCGGCGAGCGCGGCGGTGAGCGCAGCGCCCATCACCAGCGCAAGGCCAAGGAACGGCACTGCGCCCATTGCGGCCACCTGCATCACGGTCACCTGCACGCCCAGCAGCACGATCCCGGCGCGCAGCCCGTGGCGTGACACCCAGTCCAGCCCGTCATGCGTGCGCGGATCGGCAGCGGCGAAGTTGACGGCAAGGCCGATCAGCAGGCCCGCAAGGATCACCGGCACACCGTAATTCTGGCTCATCCACGCCGCCGCCGCTCCGGCAATGGCGCAGATCGCAAGGCCCGGGACAAAGCGCGACAGCGGCTTCTTTTCGGCCTTGGCAGCGGCCGCCGCAGCGGTGTCGGCGAGCATGATCTCGCCGAACAGGTCGCCGGCGAAAGCCTCGTAATCGGGGCGCGCATCGCGCTTCATGCCGGGTCAGCCTGCCTTGTGTCTCTGGGTATGTCTTTCGGTGTCATACGCCTACCCCGCAGCCCGCCGCTTTGCAACCGCGTGCGGCCTATTCGAACAGGTCCGCTTCGTCTTCCGGGCGGAGGATGACCGGCAGCATCCACTGGAACCACGCCAGCGCAATCAGATAGGACGAAGAGGCGAAGATGAACAGCGGCACGAAGCCAAGCCCTGCATCCAGCACCCGTCCCGCGATCAGCGAAATCGCCACCCCGCCCATGTTGCCCATGAAAGCACCGAAGGCCGTCACCCGCCCGACCTTGGCCTGCGGCACGACATCGGTAATGGTCGAGAACAGCGAGAGCGAAAAGCCCTGATGCCCTGCCATCACCACCCCGATCATCACTGCCACGGGCCAGAAACTGTCAATCGCCAGCACCAGCGGCAGTGGCAGCACGATCAGCGCGCAGACCAGCATCACGCCCTTGCGCACGCGGTTGGGGCTATGCCCGCGCTCCAGCAGGCGGGTTGACACCCATCCCGCCAGCAGCGCGCCAAGGCCCGATCCGGCAAAGGCGATCGCCAGCGGCACCGCCAGCTCAAGTGTGGTGAGGCCGAATTCCTTGCGGTAATAATCCGCCAGCCAGAAATTGATGAACCACCAGGTCATGTCCGACAGCGCCTTGGCGACGACAATCGCCCAGGTCGCCCGGTTGCCGAGTATCGCGCCGTAACGGGCGCTTTCCCCGCCCGGATCAGGGCTGTTTGCCAGCGTCGTCTCGCGCAATTGCGCCACCCCTCGCGCCAGCCACATCCATGCCAGCAGCGAGATGAAGCCCCCGATCCCGCCCACCACCAGCGCCCCGCGCCAGCCCACGGTGAGCGCCAGAGCTGGGATCACGAAGGGCATCGCGATTGTCCCCGCGCCCGCCAGCATCGTTGCAAAGCCGAAGGCAAAGCTGCGCTTGTCCGGCGGGAACAGCGCCGCGACGGTCTTGATCGTGAGCGGGGTCTGCACCGCTTCGGTGACGCCAAGGCCGACCCGCGCAGCGACCACCTGTGTGGTAGAGATTGCCCAGCCGTGGGCCATTGCGGCAAGGCTCCACGCGGCAGCCCCCACCTGCATCGAGCGGTTGACCCCCAGCCGGTCCACCAGCCAGCCGGTGAACAGGAAGGCAAAGGCGGCGGAAAACTGGGTGACGGCGGCCAGATCACCGAAGTCACTGTCGCTCCAGCCGAAATCCGCCATCATGTCGGGCTTCAGGATCGCGATGATCGGCCGGTCCATCGCGTTGAACACCCCCGCGATGCACAGCACCGTGAACAGCGACCAGCGCAGGCGCGCGGGGATTGGCGAGGAATATTCGACAGCGGCCATCACGCGGTTCCTTGGGCTTCAGTGTCAGGAAGGGCAAGCGCACCGTGATATGGCAAGGGCCGCCGGATCGCTCCGACGGCCCTGCCTGATGGTCATGCCCCGGAGAGGATCAACGCGTCCGGACGCGCAGGCTCACCCCGAAGTAACGGTCCGCATCACGCGGGATCTGGAAGCGACGCCCGTTCTCGACGTTCAGCAGCACATAGCTTTCATCGGTGATGTTGCGGGCGTGGAAGGTCACGCGGTACTTGTCGTCCGGGTCCGAGAACCCGACCGAGGCGTTCCAGATGCCGTAGGGATCGATCCGCCCGGCCTCACCCAGATCCGAAAACTGCGTGCTGGTGTGGCGGTAATCGGTGTTGAGATACAGCACCGCCGCATCGCCCAGATCGGCGGTGTAATCGCCGCCGAGGGTGTAGACGAACTTCGGAGCCAGCGGCAGCTGGGTGCCGTTGATCGCGCTCGGTGCGTTGGTCAGCGGGTTGGGGTTGAACTCCTTGACGCGGGCATCGGCATAGGCACCGCTGGCGCGCAGGTTCAGCCCGGCAATCGGGTTGACCACCAGATCGGCTTCGAAGCCTTCGCTCTTCACCGTGCCGGCGTTGGTCAGGTTCGATACCGTCGCGCCGTTGATCAGCACGAAGTTGTTGGCCTGGAACCCGTCATATTCGACGCTGAACGCCGCGACATTCAGCTGCACGCGGTTGTCGAGGAACTGCGACTTCACCCCGATTTCGTAGCTGTCGGACAGCTCCTCGTCGATCGGGCGGGCGTTGTTGGGCGCTGTGTGGTTGAAGAACACGTTGAACGCCGGACCCTTGTAGCCGCGGGTGTACGAGGCATAGAGCATGATGTCTTCGCTCGGCTCGTACTGGATCACGGCGCGGCCCGAAAGGTTGCCGTTGGTGGTCGATCCGGCCGAGGTGTTGGTGCCGTTGCCGCCATTGGCGATGAGGCCGCCTGCGGGGTTGCCGACCACGCCCGGCCCGGTGGCGGGCAGGCCGGTGGTGCGGTTCACGCCCGGCGCGCGGGTGTGGGTGAACTGGAGATCGTCCCAGGTGTAGCGCAGGCCGCCGGTCAGCGAGAGCTGATCGGTGAAGCGATAGGTCGCCTGGCTGAAGATCGCATAGTTCTGCGAGCGCACTTCGCTGCGCGAAGTGGCGGTCGGGAAGATCGTGTTCACCGTGTCAGTCAGGTTGCAGGGCCGCGCGCCGGTGACCGGATCGATCGGCAGGGTCGAGCTGGCGCAGGTGATGTTGTTGCGGGTGAAATCCTGCGTGTTGTCCGACTGCCAGGCAAACACGCCCGCCTGATAGAAGAACGGCTTGGTCTGGTCCGACGCGATGCGGATTTCCGCCGAAAGCTGCTCGGTCCTGACCACGCCGGTATCGTGCAACTCGCCCACGCCGACAATCGCGCGCGGCAGGAAGTCGCCTTCGCGCAGTTCGCGGTTGAACCAGTTGCGATAGCCCAGCACCGCGCTGAGGGTGTGGGTGTCGCTGATTTCGAAATCGCCGGTGGCGGTCAGGCTCCACTGTTCGTCCTCGGTGCGGGTGACGAAGTTGTGGTTGATGAAGCGCTGGTCGGTGCCCTGGGCCGGGCCGCCGGGCAGGCCAAGCTCGGCATCCTGCACCGCGTTGCCGCGGCTGACGCCGGTGACGTCGGCACAGCAATCATCATCGGCCTTGTAGTAATCGGCGATCAGGCGGACGGCATTGGCGCCGTCGTCATAATCCATGATCCCGCGCACGCCATGGCGTTCATAGCCGTTGACGGTGTTGTTGCGGCCGCCATTCACGTTGGTGATGTTGCCATCGAAGGTGCCGTAGAAGCCGGTCAGGCGCGCGCTGAGGTTTTCGCCCAGCGGGCCGCTGATTGCGGCGCGCAGGCGGTATTCCTCGCCCTCGAACCAGTCGGCATTGACTTCGGCTTCGAAGGTGTCGGTCCCGCCCTTGGAGACGATGTTCACCAGACCGGCCGAGGCGTTGCGGCCGAACAGCGTGCCCTGCGGGCCGCGCAGCACTTCCAGACGCTGGATGTCGACCAGATCCATGAAGGCCTGTCCCGAACGTGACAGCACGACGCCATCGACAACGGTGGACACGCTGGGTTCGGCCGCGACCGAGAAGCTGATGGTGCCGACGCCGCGCATCACGATCGCGCTGTTGGCACTGGTGGTGCCCTTGCGGAAGGTGACGGACGGGATCAGGGTGCTGATGTTTTCAAGGCTGAAGACCACCGACTGTTGCAGCTGGTCGCCCGAAACCGCCGTGATGGCGATGGGAACATCCTGCACATTTTCCTCGACTTTTTGCGAGGTAACGATGATTTCTTCGACCTGCGCCATGGCGGGTGCGGTGTGGATCAACGCCAGCGAACTGGCGGAAAGGGCAAGCGCCTTAAGCGCAATGCGAGTGGTGGCGGACATGGTCATTCTCTCCCCTGCGTCGTGATCGGGTCATTCGGGCGAGCGGCATTGCCATCGCCCGTGCAGTCGATCTTCGGCCAATCGGGTTGCGCTTTCTGCTGCGATCTGTCAAGCGGTGTCACACGTGGTCATAGGGGGACCAAGGGATAGTCCGGTGAGGGAATCTGGGACGGAAATGGTGCAGATGACGCCATGCGAGGGGGGATTTGACCTGCGACTGGCAGGGCGTACCGTCCTGCGCCACAGGCCAGATAGTGTCGTGATTTCAGTGGCTTCAGGCGATCCCGTGGTCGCGATGGTGCGCGGCAATTTCCGCCTCTCGGATACCCCTGTGGCAGCGAAGCCACTGTCGGCCTGCGAAGTGGCGGGGGATGGCGCGGTGGTGCTGTCCAGCGCTGATGGCAGCGCGAAAGTGGCTCTCGATCTTGCGCCGGATGCATCGCGTCTCACAGTCGCCGCGCTCACCGGGCACAACCGCATCACGCTGGACTTCGTGCTCGCCCCTGATGACGTGCTGTGGGGCGGGGGCGAGCAGATGAGCTATCTTGCTCTGAACGGACGCACATTCCCGGTCTGGACCAGCGAGCCGGGGGTGGGCCGCGAACCCGGCACCCCGCTGACCGATCAGGCCAGCGCCGATGGCTCCTTTGCGGGCGGGGATTACTGGACGACCAATTATCCCGAACCCACAGTCCTGTGCTCGGCTGGCTGGGCGCTGAGCCTTGCCAACGCCGAATATGTCGAACTTGACGCGTCCGAGGCAGGGTGGCTGCGGGTGCACGTGTGGTCGGGAGAGGTGACGGTCGATCTGTTCGAAGGCGCGCCCGCTGACCTCACCCGCCAGCTCGGTGCCCGCTTCGGTCCGCGTCCTGCGCTCCCCGAATGGGCGCTGGGCGGCGCGGTTGTGGGGCTGAAGCAGGGCGACGCAAGTTTCGACCGGCTCGAAGCGCTGATCGACGCAGGTGCTGCGGTGAGCGGGCTGTGGTGCGAGGACTGGGTTGGCATCCGCGAAACCAGCTTCGGGCGCCGCCTGTTCTGGGACTGGCAGTGGAACGCGGAACGCTACCCCGATCTCCCCGCTCGCATCGCGGCGTTGAAACAGCGCGGCATCCGCTTTCTGGGATATGTGAACCCCTATCTCGCGGTTGACGGCCCGCTTTACCCCGAAGCCGCCGCGCAAGATTTTTTCGCCACATGCCTCGACAGCGATGAACCCTACGCGGTCGATTTCGGCGAATTTCACGCGGGCGTGGTCGATTTCACCAATCCCGCCGCTGCCGAATGGTTCGCGGAAGAGGTGATCGGCAAGCGGATGCTCGATTTCGGGCTCGATGGCTGGATGGCCGATTTCGGCGAATATCTCCCCACCGATCTGCGCCTCCATGATGGCGACCCGATGCAGGAGCACAACCGTTGGCCGGTGCGCTGGGCCGAGGTCAACGCCCGCGCTGTCGCCTCGCGTGGGCGCACCGGTGACGTGTTGTGGTTCATGCGCGCAGGCCACACCGGGGTGCAGGCGCATTGTCCCCTGCTGTGGGCGGGGGACCAGTCGGTGGATTTCAGCCGCCATGACGGCATCGGCACGGTCATCACCGCCGCGCTGTCATCGGGGCTTGTCGGCAACGCTTTCAGCCATTCCGATGTGGGCGGTTACACCAGTCTGTTCGGCAATGTCCGCACACCCGAACTGCTGCTGCGCTGGTACGAACTGGGCGCCTTCAGCCCGGTGATGCGCACGCACGAAGGCAACCGGCCCGACGATAATCTCCAGATCGACAGCACCAGCGAACTGATCGAGGGGTTCGTCCGCTGGAGCCGCGTCCACGCGCACCTCGCTCCCTATGTGCGGCACCTCGTCGAAGAAGCGCAAGCCACCGGCCTTCCCGCCCAGCGGGCGATGTTCCTGCATTATCCTGAAGACCGCGTGGGCCTAACGGTTCAGGATCAATACCTCTATGGTGCGGACATGATGGTGGCACCGGTAATCGAAGCGGGGGCGTCGATGCGCAAAGTCTATCTGCCGGAGGGCAATTGGCGGCATGTGTGGAGCGGGCGGGATTACGCCTCCGGCTGGCACGATGTGCCTGCGCCTATCGGGCAGCCGCCGGTGTTCACCCGTCCCGGCAGCGCATTTGCGCCCCTGTTCGCGGAGCTCGCCCGATGAGCCGCGCCAATATCAAGGACGTGGCCGCCCGCGCCGGGGTCGCCGTGAAGACGGTCAGCCGCGTGCTGAACGGCCACCCCTATGTCAGCGATGCCCTGCGCGAGAAGGTCGAGACGGCGATGGCCGAACTCGATTACCGGCCCAGCGTGGCGGCGCGCATCCTTTCGGGCGCAAAGTCCAACCAGGTCGCGCTGATCTACGATAATCACAGCCCCTATTACATGTTCCAGATCCAGAAGGGTTGCTGGGAGGTGTGCCAGGAAAACGGCATCCGCCTGCTGGCCCAGCCGGTCGATGTCGCCGATCCGCGTGTGGGCGAGCAGGTGCGCGGGCTGGTGAGCGAGACGCACGTCGATGGCATCATCCTGTCCTCGCCCGTCACGGACTGCGATCCGGTGCTGCGCGCTCTGGAGACGATG
The DNA here is from genome assembly GCA_003724185.1 of Porphyrobacter sp. IPPAS B-1204. Taxonomy (GTDB): domain Bacteria; phylum Pseudomonadota; class Alphaproteobacteria; order Sphingomonadales; family Sphingomonadaceae; genus Erythrobacter. Next base: position 586,627 of record RHGM01000003.1, on the reverse strand, counting down.
GATGTGCCCTTCGTGCGCATATCTCCGGGGACCAACCACGCGCTGACATCATCCGTGTTCATGGACGACGCGCAGGCCGCCGACGACATGACCACCCATCTGATCAATGCAGGGCACCGCCGGATCGGCTTCATCAAGGGCCACACCAACCACATGGCGTCCGACGACCGATTGTTCGGATACCGCCGCGCACTGGACCGCGTTGGCATCCCGTTCGAGCCGCAGATGGTGGTCGATGGCGAGTTCGATTTCGATTCCGGCGTCAACGGCGCGCGCGCTCTGCTTGATCTGCCCGATCGCCCGACCGCGATCTTTGCATCGAACGATGACATGGCCGCAGGCGTTCTTGCCGTGGCGCATGATCGCGGTATCAACGTGCCGGCGGAACTGTCGGTCGCGGGGTTCGACGATACGACGCTGGCGCGCACCGTCTGGCCGCCGCTCACCACCATCCGCCAGCCGATGGCCGATCTGGCGCGCACCGCTACCCAAATCCTGATCGCAGGCGGGGACATCACCCACAAACGCCTGCCCCACGACCTTGTCGAGCGCGCTTCGGTCGCTCCCCCAAAGAGGAACAATTGAATGAGTGAACTGCCCTTGCCACCTGCCACCCGCCAGCTTGGCGCGAGCGGCATCCATGTGTCTCCCATCGCCTGGGGGATGTGGCGGCTCACCGAAAACGGGCGCACCGCTGCCGAGGCGGCCAAGCTGGTGCACGCGGCGCTGGATGCGGGGATCACCTTCCTCGATACGGCTGATATCTACGGCTTTGACGGTGCGGGCGGGTTCGGTGATGCCGAGGTGCTGCTGGGTGAAGTGCTCAGCGCGGAACCTGCCTTGCGGGGCCGCATGGTGCTGGCGACGAAGGGCGGCATCCTGCCCCCGCTGCCTTATGATCAGAGCGCGGATTACCTGCGCAAGGCGATTGACGATTCCCTTGCCCGCCTGAAGGTGGACAGCGTTGACCTGTGGCAGATCCACCGACCCGATATCCTCGCCCACCCGCAGGAGACAGCGCGGGTGCTGGATGATGCGGTGGCAAGCGGCAAGATCAGGGCGCTGGGGGTGTCGAACTTCACGCAGGCCCAGACGGCGGCGCTCAATCACTTCCTCGGCACCAAGCTGGCAACGACCCAGCCAGAGATCAGCCCGCTCAGGATCACCTGCTTCGAGAACGGCGAGCTGGATCAGGCGATGATGCTGGGCCTGACCCCGATGGCGTGGTCGCCACTGGGCGGCGGCCGGCTGACTGCACCGGAAAACGCGCGCGAAAAGGCCGTGGCCGCCGCGCTGGATGTTGTGGCCGACGCGCAGGGCGTCTCGCGCACCGTCGCCGCTTACAGCTGGCTGATGGCGCACCCCGCCGGGATCATCCCGATCATCGGTTCGCAGAACGCGGAGCGGATTGCGGAAGGCGCAGCGGCGATGACAGTGCGCTGGACGCGGACGGATTGGTACGCGGTGCTGGTCGCCGCGCGTGGAGAGAGGCTTCCCTGATGACCCAGCAGCAACAATGCGAAATCGCGTGGTTCTCCGCGCTGTGTGACGACGATTATGAATTTCTCGGCGTTCCCGATCCCTATCTGCAATCGAGCTGGGAGCATTGCCGCAACATCGTGATGCGCGCCGAGGAAGGCGGGTTCGACAACATTCTGCTGCCTTCGGGCTATCAGCTCGGTGTTGACACCACGATCTTCGCCGCTGCGGTCGCCACACAGGTCAAGCGCATCAAGCTGTTGTGGGCGACCCGCATGGGCGAGGACTGGCCCCCGCAACTGGCGCGCCGGATCGCGACGCTGGACCGCATCCTCGGCCCGAACGCTTCCGGCACCGGAGGGCGGCTGAACGTCAACATCATCTCGTCCGATATGCCGGGCGAAAAGATCGAAAGCGGCCCGCGTTACCGCCGCGGCACCGAGATCATGAAGATCGTCAAGACGCTGCTCAATGGCGAGCATCTCGATTTCGATGGCGAGTTCTACAAGCTGAAGCTCGATCCGCCGCGTATCACCACGCTGTCGGGCAAGTGCCCGCCGTTCTACTTCGGCGGCCTCAGCCACGAAGCGCGCGAGTGCGCGGCCGAGGCGGCGGATGTCTACCTGATGTGGCCCGACACGATGGACAAGGTGCGCGAGAATATCGCCGACCTGAAGGCCCGCGCCGCCAATTACGGGCGCACGCTGAAATTCGGCTACCGCGTCCATGTGATCGTGCGCGAAACCGAGGACGAGGCGCGCCACTATGCCGATCGGCTGCTGTCCAAGCTCGACGATGAAACCGGCAAAGCGATCCGCGAAAAGAGCCTCGATGCCAAGAACTACGGCGTCCAGCGCCAGCAGGAACTGCGCGGCGCAGCGGATGGCGATGGCTTCGTGGAAGAGAACCTGTGGACCGGCATCGGCCGCGCACGTTCCGGCTGCGGGGCGGCGATTGTCGGGACGCCGGATCAGGTGCTCGCCAAGCTGCGCGCCTATCAGGCCGAAGGGATCGAGGCGTTCATCCTGTCGGGATACCCCCACGCGCAGGAGGCCGATCTGTTCGCCCGCCATGTGCTGCCGCATATCCAGCACGGCCCGCTCGAACTGTAAGCCGAGCGGAGGGGGCAGATTCGATTCTGCCCCCGTCCAGCCCGCGCCAGACCCCGGTTAGGCCCTTCCAGACCCGGCCTCGGCGATGTTTCGCGCGAAACATTCCCTTACTGCATGGCCGGTTCCCGAAACGGCTCGGCAAACGAGGGGCAATTGCCTCTTTTCCGCGTCCGCAGGCCGTGACAAGACGTATCGCAAAGCACAAACCATCTGCTGGAGAGAGCACGCCATGAACCTCGAATTCACCCCCGAAGAGCAGGCCTTCCGCGACGAAGTCCGCACCTTCATCGCCGAAAACCACCCCAAGGAGCTGGGTGATTTCGGGATGCGCGAAGACATGACCCGCGAAGAAATGGTCGCCTGGCACAAGATCCTTGGCGCCAAGGGCTGGTCGGTTCCGGCATGGCCCGTCGAATACGGCGGCACCGGCTGGACCCCGACCCAGCGATACATCTGGTCGGAAGAAAACGCCCGCGCCAACACCTTCATGCCGCTGCCCTTCGGTGTGTCGATGGTCGGCCCGGTGATCTACACCTTCGGCAATGAAGAACAGAAGGCCCGCCACCTCCCCGGCATCCGCAGCGGCGAGGTGTGGTGGTGTCAGGGCTATTCGGAACCCGGCGCAGGGTCTGACCTCGCCAGTCTCAAGACCACCGCGGTGCGTGACGGCGATCATTACGTGATCAACGGCCAGAAGACCTGGACCACGCTGGCCCAGCACGCCGACTGGGGCTTCTTCCTGTGCCGCACCGATCCCACCGCCAAGGCGCAGGAAGGCATCAGTTTCATCCTGATCGACATGAAGACGCCCGGCGTCGAAGTGAAGCCGATCAAGCTGCTGGACGGCGGTTACGAGGTCAACGAAACCTGGCTGACCGACGTGCGCGTGCCGGTCGAAAACCTCGTCGGGGTGGAGAACAAGGGCTGGACCTATGCCAAGTTCCTGCTCGCCCACGAACGCTCTGGCATCGCCGGGGTTGCCCGGTCGAAGCGCGGCGTTGAAAAGCTGCGCGAAATTGCCGCGAACGAGACGGCTTACGGCGAACCGCTGATCAAGGATTTCGACTTCGCCAAGAAGGTCAGCCAGCTCGAAATCGATCTGGCCGCGCTGGAAATCACCGAACTGCGCACGCTTGCAGGCGAGCAGGCGGGCAAGGGGCCGGGGCCGGAAAGCTCGATCCTCAAGATCAAGGGCACGGAAATCCAGCAACGCCTCACCGAACTGACGCTGGAAGCGGTCGGCACCTATGGCGCGCCGTATTACGGCTCGATCGCCAACGACACCGGCACCAACGAATATGCCGTTGGCCCCGATTACGCCCAGCACGCTGCGGCGACCTATTTCAACATGCGCAAGACCTCGATCTATGGCGGGTCGAACGAAATTCAGCGCAACATCATCACCAAGATGATCCTCGGCCTGTAAGAGCCGGACGACGGGAGAGAATACGTGGATTTCAACTTCACCGAAGAACAGGACATGGTCCGCGACGGGTTGTCGCGGCTGGTTCGTGAGCAATATGACTGGGAAACCCGGCGCAAGGCGATTGCGAGCGGCGCAGGCTGGCGGCCCGAAGTGTGGGCGCAGCTCGCCGAACTCGGCATCCTCGGCATGCCGTTTTCCGAGGCCGATGGCGGCTTTGGCGGCGGCGCGGTCGATGCGATGGTGATCATGGAGGAGTTCGGCAAGGGCCTCGTGGTGGAGCCTTTCGTCCCCACCGTGGTCTGCGCGGGAGGCTTCCTGAAGCACGGCGGCACGGCGGCGCAGAAGGAAGAGCATATCGGAGGGATCGTCGCCGGTTCTGCCGTCTTCGCTTTCGCCTATGCCGAACCCAAGGGCCGGTTTGACTATGCCGATCTGGAAACCACCGCCAAGAAGGACGGCAGCGGATATGTGCTGAACGGCCACAAGGCAGTCGTGATCGGTGCGCCCTGGGCCAGCCACCTGATCGTCACGGCGCGCACCGGCGGCGAGCGGCGGGATCGCAGCGGCGTGTCGGTGTTTGTGGTTGCCAAGGATACCGCAGGCATCACCACTCGCGACTATGTGACCGTCGATGGCCGCCGCGCGGCCGAAGTCTATTTCGAGAATGTGTCGGTCGGCGCCGACGCGCTGATTGGCGCCGAGGGCGAAGGTCTGGCGCTGATCGAGCTGGTCACCGACGAAGCCATCGCCGCCCTGTGCGCCGAAGCCTGCGGGGCGATGAAGGTCGCCCATGCGATGACGGTCGAATACAGCCGCCAGCGCAAGCAGTTCGGCGTGCCGATCGGCAGCTTCCAGGTGCTCCAGCACCGCATGGTCGATATGTATACGGCTTACGAAACCGCCGTGTCGCTGACCTATCTCGCCACAATGCGGCTGGGGTCAGACGAGCGCACCCGCAAGCAGGCCGTGTCTGCCGCCAAGGTCGGCGTCGGGCAGTCGGCGCGGCTGATCGGGCAGGAAGCGGTGCAGATCCACGGCGGCAACGGCGTGACCGACGAATATGCCATCGGGCATTATTTCAAGCGCCTGACGATCTTCGACAGCGAATTCGGCAATGTCGATCACCACATGAAGCGCCACGTCGCGCTGGGCTGACGCGCCACCGGACCACAAAAAAGCCCCGCTCTCACGATGGTGAGAGCGGGGCTTTTTGCATTCGGGCCTGAGCCTTAATCGCGGGGCTTGGGCTTGCCCTTGAACCCGCCGCCGGGCTTCTTGGCAAAATGCTTCGGCTTGCCACCGGGAGCGCCGCCGGGGCCAGCGGGCCTGGGCTTGAAGGTGCGCTGCGGCGCGGGGCCATTGGCTTTGCCGCGTTTGGCATTCTCGCGCGCGGCCATGCGCGGCGGTTCGTTCGACTGTTCGATCGCAACGTAGCCGCCGTTTTCCTCGCTTCCCGCCGTTGCCGCGATGGCTTCAGCAAACTTGCCGACGATGGCGCGGGGGATCTGGAAGAAGGTCTCGGTCTGCGCAATGCGGATCGCGCCGATTTCGTTGCGGGTGATGTGCCCGCGGCGGCAGATCAGCGGCATGATCCACCGCGCCTCGGCGTTCTGGCGGCGGCCGATGTCCATGCGGAACCACACGGTGTCTTCAAACCCTTCGCGGTGGCGGTCCTTCTGCGCGGCGCGCTGCGCGTCCACGCTTTGCGCCAGCAGTTCTTCCGGTTCCGGCATGGAGGCGCGGTGCGCCTGCACCAGCATCGCGGCGATTTCCTGCGGGCTGCGGGTTTCGAGCAGCTTGTCGGCCAGTTCGCGGTCGCCATCGGTCACTTCGACCGGCTGCATCAGCTTGTCGAGCAAACGCACCCGGTCCTGCGCGATGATATCCTCACGCCCCGGCGCGGTGATCCATTCGGCATTGATCCTGGCATGTTGCAGCATCGATTCCACCCGCTTGCGGCGCGGATAGGGAACGATGATCGCGGCAATGCCCTTTTTCCCGGCGCGCCCGGTGCGGCCCGAACGGTGCTGCAAGGTTTCGGCATCGCGGGGGATTTCCACGTGAACGACGAGGCTGAGGCTGGGCAGATCAATCCCGCGTGCGGCCACGTCGGTCGCCACGCATACGCGGGCGCGGCGATCGCGCAGGGCTTGCAGCGCCTGGTTGCGTTCCTGCTGCGAGTGCTCGCCCGACAGCGCGACGACGCCGAACCCGCGTTCCTGCAAGGTCGCGTGAAGGTGGCGCACATTGTCGCGGGTGGCGCAGAACAAAATCGCGGTTTCCGCTTCGTGGAAGCGCAGCAGATTGACCACGGCGTTCTCGATCTCCGAAGGGGAGACCATCACCGCCTGATAGGCGATGTCGCCATGCCCGCGCTCGCTGCCACCGGTCTGGATGCGCAGCGCATTGTGCTGGTAACGGCGGGCCAGCGCCTCGATCGGGCGGGGCATGGTGGCCGAGAACATCAGCACGCGGCGGCCTTCCGGCGTCGCTTCGAGGATTTCCTCCAGCTCTTCGCGGAAGCCCATGTCGAGCATTTCGTCCGCTTCATCCAGCACCACCGCGGCCAGCGCCGACAGGTCGAGCGCGCCGCGTTCGAGGTGATCGCGCAAGCGGCCCGGCGTGCCGACCACGATGCTTGCGCCGCCGGCAAGGGCACGGCGTTCGACCTGCGGGTTCATGCCGCCCACACAGGTGGCGATGCGGGCGCCTGCGGATTTGTAGAGCCAGTCCAGTTCCCGTGCGACCTGCAGGGCGAGTTCGCGGGTCGGCGCAATCACCAGCGCCAGCGGGCCGGATGCGCGGCGCACGCGGCCGTCCTCGTCCAGCACCTGATCGGCAAAGGCGAGGCCGAAGGCGACGGTCTTGCCCGAACCGGTCTGTGCGGAAACGACCAGATCGCGCCCATGCGCCTCCGGTTCGACCACGGCGGCCTGCACCGGGGTCAGCGTGTCATAGCCGCGCGTGGTCAGGGCCTCGGCGAGGCCAGCGGCTAGATGAGGAAAAGGCATGGGGAGGAGACTTTCAGGGATTATGTGCCTGCCGCAAGGGTGCGGACGGGCAAAAGGATTGGTGACGCGAAACGCATCAAGGCGCCCCCCATACACACTTATGCGTGGTTTGGCTTGTGCTTAAATTGCAGGCAGACCTATTCAGGTGACGCGGCGGCCAGCATGTCCATCAGATTGCGCGCTGCTTCACGGTCTTCCTCGTGAGCAAACGCCACATCGAGATCGGGCGCGGCGCCCAGCACCAGCAGCAGGGTCCACAGGGCAAACCGCTGGCCGCGATCAGTGGTCATGCCGAAATCGACCCGCATCCGCTCCACCCCATCGGGCAGGGCGGCGGCTGACACCTCGTCCAGATCGCGGGTGCCGAAATAGCGTTGCAGAAGATCGGCCATGTCCATGCGGGCGACCTTACCGGGCCTGCACCGCGATGCAAAGCGTCATGCGGTTTCGCGCACCACCAGTTCGGGCGGCAGGACGAGGCTTTCGGTCGTCTCCCCCGCCAGCCGCCGCAGCAGCAGATCGACAAGGCCCCGCGCGCCTGCCGCAATGTCCTGCCGCACCGTGGTGAGCGGCGGCACGGTCTGGCGGGCGATGGGAAGATCATCGAACCCGGTCAGCTTCACATCCCGGGGCACCGCGATGCCTTGGCCGCGCAGTTCCGTCAGGCACAGCGCAGCCAGCGTGTCGGTGGCGGCGAAGATCCCGTCAATGGCGCCCGCATGGGCGGAAAGATGCGCGGCAATCTCCTCACTCGCACGGTCGGGGGAAAGGTGGGTGGGCAGGGCCAGCACCGGCGGGAGGCCCAGCCGTGTCGCCACATCCTGCGCGCCGGCAAAGCGCGCCGCAAATTCCATCGGTGTGGTATCGCCAAGGAAGGCGATCCGCTGCGCGCCAGCGGCGATCAGGCGTTCGGCCGCCATCCTGCCGCCCAGCCGGTTGTCGGTGCCGACCACGCAGTGGCGCTGGCCTTCGGTGTGGTTGCCCCACACCACCATCGGGCCATAGCCGTCAGCCACGTCCTCGATCCGGTCGAACTGGTCGGACTGGCCGATCACGATCACCCCGTCGATCATTCCCGATCCGATGAAGCGGTCAAGCCAGTCGCTGTCCTCCTCCGGCACCACCCGGCGCAGCATCAGGTCATAGCCCTGACGTGTCAGCTCGTCCGCGAGATAGCCGAGCAGGGTCATGAAGAAGCTGTCGGAAATCTGCTGGCGGGTGTCATGGCCCAGGGGGATGACGACGCCGATCACGCCGGTCTTCTGGCGGCGCAGCCCGCTCGCCATCTGGTTGGGACGGAAGCCGTGTTCGCGCGCGAGGGCTTCGATCTTTTCGCGGGTCTTGGCGTTGACGAGGCTCTTGCCCGCCAGTGCGCGGCTGACCGTGCCGGGCGAAACCCCGGCGAGCCGCGCCAGATCGGTGATGTTGCGCACCATCACCCGTGTGCTCTTGTCCTCGTCCATTGTCAGCTTGTCGCCAGCTCCTGCGCGCGCGGCTGCCTGTGCCCCGCATCAACCAGCAGCGTAGCCAGCGCGCCCGCCAGCATCAAGACGCCGCCCAGCATCAGCACGTTGCGCGGATCGCCGCCCAGCAGCGGACGATAGATCAACGGCATGGTCAGCGTCTGGATCAGCATCGGGATGACGATGAAAAGGTTGAAGATCCCCATATAGATGCCGTTCCTCGCCGGGGGGATGCAATCGGCGAGCATGACATAGGTATTCCCCATCATTCCCGCCCAGCCGATGCCGATGCCCAGCATCAGCACGAACAATCCGGCCGGGGTGTTAGCGCCCGGGATCATCAGCATCGCTGCGCCCGATGCGGCAAGACAGACGGCGTGGACGTGGCGCGCACCGAACCGCCGGACCACAGGGATCAGCGCCAGCGCGCCGAGGAAGGCGATGAAGTTGTACAGCGCGCCCGCCTGCTGGGTGGTCAGCGTCGCTTCGCGGAAGGCGGCGCTGGCGGGGTCGCTGGTGCCATACAGGCTGCGGCCCACGGCAAAGGTGATGTATTGCCAGTAAGCGAACATCGCATACCACTGGCACAGCATCGCGCCCGCCAGCTGTTTCATCGGGCGCGGCATGGAGCGGATCGCGTCGCCGATTTCAGCAAAGGTGCCGCGCACCGTCAGGGGCTTGGCGACAAGGTCCGCCTCTTCCTCGGGCGAGAGCGGTAGTTCGCGCACGCGGAACACCGACCACACGATGGTCGAGATCGACAGGATCGCGCCGATGATGAAGGCGATGCGCACGATCACCGGAATGCCGTTGGCATCCAGCACATCACGCGCCACGAAAGCAGTTAAAAGGCTGGGCGCGAGGTAGGAGAGGGTCTGTGCAAGCCCGGTGAACGCGCTCTGGGTCAGGAACCCGGCGGAGCGCTGGTCGGGCGCCAGCCTGTCCGCGACATAGGCACGGTAAGGCTCCATCGTGATATTGTTGCCCGCGTCGAGGATCCACAACAGGCTGGCGGCCATCCACAAGGTGCTGGAATAGGGCATGGCGAACAGCGCCAGCGTGCAGATCACCGCGCCGATCAGGAAATAGGGCGTGCGGCGGCCCAGCCGGGTGTTGGTGCGATCACTCATCGCCCCGACAATCGGCTGGATGATGAGGCCCGTCATCGGCCCCGCCAGCCACAGCAGCGGCATCTCCGCCTCGTCCGCGCCGAGGAACCCGTAGATCGGCCCCATATTGGCCTGTTGCAGCCCGAAGCTGAACTGGAGGCCGAAAAAGCCGATATTCATCTCGATGATTCGCAGCAGCGAAAGCCGGGGCTTGTCCATCATGTCCGCCTGTCAGATCCTCTGGTCCGCACGGATCTTGCGCCGTGCTGTGGCTTTGGAGTGACATGATTCCACGCGATTTGCAAACGATTGCAAGATTTCTGTTGCAAACGTTTGCAAGAAAGCTAGGCATCACATCGTCGTCGCCACAGAAGCGCGCACCCGAGAGGAGAACAACCATGAAACTGCGTTATGCGCTTTGCGCAAGTGCCGCCCTGTCGTGCCTGATGATCAGCCCGGCAATGGCGCAGGATTCGGCTGATGCCGACAGTGCCGAGACCCTTGGCGAAGAAATCATCGTCACCGCTGTCGCCCGTGGGCAGAACCGGATCGAAAGCTCGGTCTCGGTCAGCACCATCGGCGCTGACACCATTGCTAATCTCAATGTGCCGTCTTCGGCAGACCTCATCCGCCAGATCCCCGGCATCCGTTCGGAAGCATCGGGCGGCGAAGGCAACGCCAACATCGCGGTGCGCGGGATTCCGGTGTCGACCGGCGGTGCGCGCTATATCCAGCTTCAGGAAGATGGCCTGCCGATCCTCGAATTCGGCGACATCATCTTCGGCAATGCCGACAACTTCCTGCGCGTTGACCGTTCGGTGGCCCGCGTCGAAGCCGTGCGCGGCGGTTCGGCTTCCACCTTCGCCTCGAACGCACCGGGCGCGGTGATCAACTTCATCTCCAAGACCGGCGAGCAGGAAGGCGGCGCGATCCAGGGCAGCGTCGGGCTCGACTTCGAAAGCTACCGGCTCGATTTCGATTACGGCGCGCCGCTGGCCGAAGACCTCTACTTCCATGTCGGCGGCTTCTACCGCACCGGCGAGGGCCCGCGTGACATCGGCTACAACGGCTATGATGGCGGTCAGATCAAGGCCAACCTCACCAAGGAATTCGATGGCGGCTATGTCCGCTTCCACGCCAAGTATCTTGACGATCGCACCCCCACGATCCTGCCGCAGCCGGTGCGCGTCGGCGGCACGGGTAGCGACCCTGACTATCAGGCGATTGCCGGTTTCGACCCGCGCACGGATTCGCTCTACAGCCCGTTCCTGACGCCCGCCCAGTCGCTTGACGGCAACAACAATCCGGCAAGCTACGATTTCCGTGACGGGCTTTCGGTGCAAAGCATGGCCTTCGGGATCGAGAGCGAGATCGACGTGGGCGGCGGATGGACGCTGACCAACCGGTTCCGCTTTGCCGACAACTCGGGCAGCTTCCAGTCGCCCTTCCCGGCGGGTGCCGACACGGCGCAGAACATCGCCAACGGCATCGGCGGCGCGGGCTCCAGCATCGTTTTTGCCAGCGGCCCGAATGCGGGGCAGACCGCCAATCCGGCCAATATCGGCGGCAACGGTTTGCTCGCCAACATCGTGGTGTTCAACGTCCGGCTGAACAGCCTCGACAATGTCACCAATGATTTCCGCGTGAACAAGGCGTTCGACATCGGCGGCGGCACGGCGAACTTCACCACCGGCTTTTACATGTCGCGCCAGTCGATCAACACCGATTGGCTGTGGACGAGCCACGTCCAGACCATCCAGGGCGACGGGCAGGCCGTGCTGGTCGACATCCGCAATTCTGCGGGCAATCTGGTCACGCAGAACGGCACGGTGGGTTACAGCGCCAGCTTCTTCGGCAATTGCTGCCGCCGGAACTATGATGTCGATTACAGCACCTATGCGCCGTTTGCCTCGCTTTCGGTTGAGCTGGACCGTCTGACCATCGATGCCTCGATCCGTTACGATTACGGCGATGCCAGCGGGACGATCACTGGCGCGGACAGCGGCTTCGGCACCGGCATCGGCAGCTTCGATTTCAACCGCAACGGCACCATCAGCCCGGCCGAAGCACAGACCGCGATCCTGCCGCTCGGCAATGCGCGGCCCGTCAATTACGAGTTCGATTACTTCAGCTTCTCGCTGGGTGCGAACTACCTCGTGACTGATGATCTGGGCGTGTTTGCGCGCTACAGTCAGGGTGGCCGCCACACGGCAGACCGCAGCCTGTTCTCGCCCGCGATCAGCGCGGTCGATGGGGGCCTTCCGGGCGGCGATCAGGGCGTGATCGCCACGGTCGATCAGCTTGAAGCGGGTCTGAAGTATCAGGCCAATGGCCTGTCGCTGTTTGCCACCGGCTTCTTTGCCAAGACCGCTGAAACCAATGTCGACATTGCGCCGCTGGTGCTGTTCGACACCACCTTCGAGGCCTTCGGGATCGAACTGGAAGGTGCCTATCGCACCGGGCCGTTCACGCTTTCGGCGGGTGCGACCTGGACCGATGCGGAGATCAAGGACGCGCTGAACACGGCGACCATCGGCAACACGCCGCGCCGTCAGGCCGATCTGGTCTATCAGGCGACCGCGCAATACGACACCGACATCTTCACGCTCGGCGCGAACATTGTCGGAACCACGGAAAGCTTCACCCAGGACAACAACGATCTGGTGCTGCCCGCCTTTGCGCAGGTCAACGCCTTCGTTGCCTTCCGTCCGATTGACCGGATCGAGGTCGGGCTGAACGCCCAGAACCTGTTCAACGCCACGGGCTTCACCGAGGCGGAAGAAGGTTCGATCCCCGCCAATGGCCTCGTGCGTGCGCGCTCGATTGCCGGGCGCACGGTACTCGCTTCGGTGCGGTTCGACTTCTAGAGCCGAACGAAGCTTCAGGGCTGGCCGCCGCACTCTCCCCCCCTTTGGCGGCCAGCCCATTTTCTGTAGCTACAAGTGGGATAGATTACCGCCATGACCAGCGCCTGGACAGCCGAACACGTGCGCCGGATCGAGCAGGCAGCCGGGTCGCAGATCCCGGCTGTCGATCGGCCTGACCGTTCAAGGCTGGATGCGGGGCGATATTACTGGGATATGTGGCCGTTGCAGGATGCGGGCGGGCACCGCGTGGCGCTGGCAGGGCGCGAGATGTGGATGGCCCTGACCGCACCCGACCGGGGCGATCCGGGCCTCCGGCATTTCGAGGCCAAGATCCACTGGATCGAACGGCGAGATGACGCATGGCATGATTGTGGGCCGGTCTTGCCTGCCCTTGACGTGCCTTACGAACGCGAATGGGCAGGCTCGGCCCTGCTGGATGATGGCGTGATGACGCTGTTCTTTACCGCCGCAGGAACCTCGGCCCGCGCTGGCGGCTACCAGCAGGAATTGTGGTCGGCCAGCGCCGCGCTGGGAGCGGACGGCTGGCCGGGGCAATGGTCGTTTCCTGCCCCGCTGGTGACCGGCTATGGCCCCCACTACATGGCCGCCGACGCGCATGAAGGCGAAGCGGGAAAGATCAAGGCGTTTCGCGATCCGGCCTATTTCCGCGATCCCAATGATGGCGCTGAATATCTGGCCTTCACCGCCTCGCTGGCGGGATCGGGCAGCGCGTTCAACGGGGCCTTCGGCATCGCCCGCTTGACCGCCCCAGGGTGGGTCTTGACCCCCCCTTGCCTCCATGCAGAGGGCGTCAACAACGAGCTAGAGCGGGCGCATCTGGTGTTTCACGGGAAACATTACTACGCCTTCTGGTCGACGCAGACGGTCACCTTCGCGCCCGATCTGCGCCATGCGCCGGGGGGATTGTACGGGATGGTGGCTGACAGCATGGCCGGGCCGTGGCGGCCCTTGAACGGGACCGGGCTGGTGCTCGCCAACCCCGCAGACCGCCCGCAGCAGACCTATAGCTGGTACGTCGATGCCTCGCTGACCGTGTGCAGCTTCGTCGATGTCATGCCTGACGGGAGCTTTGGCGGGGTGCCCGCGCCGCTGCTCCGGCTGGCGCTGGACGGCGACCGGGCGAGCGTTCACGTGGCGGAGCAGGTCGCCTGATGCTGGGCGCGATCGAGGCGGGCGGCACCAAGTTCGTGCTCGCAGTCGGCCCCTCGCCAGACCGCATCATCGCGCGGCACACCATCCCCACACGCGATCCGGCGACCACCTTGGCCGAGGCCGCGGAATGGCTGGCGGGGCAGGGCGGTTGCGCCGCCTTGGGTATCGGTAGCTTCGGCCCGGTCGATCTAGACCCCCGCTCGCCCCGCTTTGGCTTCATCACCAATACGCCCAAGCCCGGCTGGGCGGACTGCGATATCGCGGGCTATCTGGGGCAGGCGCTGGGCGTGCCGACCGGGTTCGATACCGATGTCAACGCCGCCGCGCTGGCTGAACTTGCAGCAGCGGGCGGGGGTGAGGGGGGCCTCGCCTATCTCACCATCGGCACCGGGATCGGGGGCGGATTGGTGATCGGCGGCAAGCCCGTCCACGGCATCGCCCACCCGGAAATGGGGCATATCTATCCGCGGCGCCACCGCGATGATATTGATTTTGCAGGAATATGCCCTGCGCATGGCGATTGCCTCGAAGGCCTTGCCAGTGGCCCGGCGATCATTGCGCGGTGGGGTGTCTCGCTCTCGCAGCTTCCCGCCGATCACCCCGGCCACGCCATCATCGCCGACTATATCGCACAGGCCTGCCACACGCTGTTCGCCAGCGTAGCGGTGAAGGAAGTGGTGATTGGCGGCGGGGTGGCGAACACGCCGGGGCTGATAGAGCGGGTCGCCCACCGTGCCCGTGAACTGGACGCAGGCTACCTCCCCGGCGGCGCGCGCCACGCCATCATCCGCCCGCGCCTCGGCAGCGATGCCGGGATCACCGGGGCGATGATGCTCGCCGAGGCTGCGGCAAAGGCTTGAGAATTGCCCCCGTCGCCGCAATAGTCGCGGCGGAGAATTGGAGGGGAGGGCCGCCATGCTGCGCCTGCTTGCTGCACTTTTGGCACTGCTTGGTCTTGCTGCACCGCTGACCGCACAGGATGGGGGCCGCCTGATCGAATACGAGCGCGTTCCCGTCGCAGGCCTGCCCGATCAGCGCCTGACGATCTGGCTGCCCCCGGGCTATGATGTCTATCAGCACCGCTATCCGGTGCTTTACATGCATGACGGGCACAACCTGTTCGACGTCGCCAAATCGAACTTCAACAAGATCTGGGCCGCCGATGAGGCGATGCTGGAAGCCGTCACGAACAGGAATATCGAGCCCCATATCATCATCGGTATCTGGGCGCCGGGCGCGGACCGCTATCGCCAATACCTGCCCCGCAGCGCATATGACGCGGCGACCGGCGGCTTGCGCGCCCAGATGGATCAGACCGCCAATGGCGAGATTGTGTCGGATCGCTATCTCGCATGGATCGCCGGGCCTTTGAAATCATGGGTCGATTCCAGCTTCCGTACCCGGCCCGGGCGCGATGACACCGCCATCGTCGGATCGTCGATGGGCGGGCTGATGAGCTGCTATGCTTTCCTCGAACGCCCTGAGGTGTTCGGGCGCGCTGGCTGTGTCAGCTCGCACTGGCCCGCAGTCGATCCGCGCAGCGTCGAGGGCGAAAGCGCGGAGCTGAAGGCGCTGTGGGACGCATGGTTCGCTGCACGCCTCGGCCAGCCAGACGGGCGGCGCGTTTGGCTCGACCACGGCACCGCAACGCTGGACGCATACTACGCGCCCTACCAGCAGGTCATCGACGCGCGCTTTGCCGCCGCAGGCTGGCAAAAGGGCCGCGACTGGGAGAGCCGGGTCTACCCGGGTGCCGAGCACGAGGAGAACGCCTGGGCCGCCCGCCTGCCCGAAATCTTCAGCTGGCTGCTCGCGAAGGACTAGCGCAAGCCAAAAGCCTCGCGCGCCAGCGCCTCGATCACTGGCTTGTCCGGTGCGCCCTTGGGCGAGACCCAGCTGCCGCCGACACACAGCACCGGATCGAAGGCGAGCCATTCGGGCGCGTTTTCAAGGCTTATCCCGCCGGTGGGGCAGAAACGGCACTGGCCGAACGGCGCGGCCAGCGCCTTCAAGGCCGGAAGCCCGCCCGCCGCCATCGCCGGGAAGAACTTGAAGCGGTCCAGCCCCAGATCCATCCCGCGCATGATGTCGCCGGCATTGGCGATACCGGGAAGGAACGGGACACCCGCAGACACTGCCGCCTTGCCCAGCGTGTCGGTGAGACCGGGGGAGACGATGAATTCGCTCCCCGCTTCCAGCGCCGCGTCCAGTTCCTCGGGATTGGTGACGGTGCCCGCGCCGACGATTGCGCCCGGCACCTGCTTCATCGCCCGGATCGCATCCAGCGCGGCAGGGGTGCGCAGAGTCACTTCGAGCACACGCAAACCGCCCGCCACCAAAGCCTCGGCCAGCGGGACAGCGTGCGCGACATCGTCGATCACGATCACCGGGATCACCGGTGCGGTGCGCATGATGGCGTCGATATTCATGGGTTACATTCCTCCGGTGGCGAGCATCGCGCTGGCGCCCTGTTCGGCCCCGTCAGCAAAGCGGCGCAGCATGCCGAACAGCTCGCGGCCCGTGCCGCTTTCGGCGTGCGGATCGGCAGCTGGTTCGCGTGACGACAGATCGGCGGTGGTCGAAAGCTCGCCGGTAGCAGCGCAGACTCTGACCATATCGCCATCGCGCAGGCGGGCCAGCGGGCTCCGCCAAGTGCCTCCGGGGTGCAATGGATCGCGGCGGGTACCTTGCCGCTCGCGCCTGACATCCGGCCATCGGTGACGAGCGCCACCTTGAACCCGCGATCCTGCAACACGCCCAGCGGCGGGGTCAGCTTGTGGAGTTCGGGCATCCCGTTGGCGCGCGGGCCCTGGAAGCGGACGACGACGACCACATCGCGATCAAGCTCGCCCGCCTTGAAGGCGGCGGCGACGCTGGGCTGATCTTCGAACACGCGGCAGGGGGCCTCTACCGTCCAGCGGCTTTCGTCGACCGCAGAGGTCTTGAAACAGGCGCGGCCAAGATTGCCTTCAAGCAGCCGCATCCCGCCATCGGGCTTGAACGGATTGGTGACAGGGCGGAGCATCGTGTCGTCCATGCTCGGCCCGACTTCGCGCCACACCAGTTCCTCGCCATCGAAGCCGGGTTCGCGCGCATAATCGGCAAAGCCGCCGCGCCCGACGGTCAGGATGTCGGCGTGGGCAAGGCCAGCCTCCAGCAATTCGCCGATGACAAAGCCCATGCCGCCCGCGTTGTGGAAGTGGTTCACATCGCCCGAGCCGTTCGGATAGACCTGCGCGATCAGCGGAACGGCGCCGGAAAGCTCGGACAGATCGTTCCAGTCGAAGATCACACCAGCGGCACGTGCCATAGCGGGCAGGTGGATCGCGTGATTGGTCGATCCGCCGGTCGCCAGCAGGCCGACAGCGGCGTTGATCACCGCCTTTTCATCGACGCACAGGCCCAGCGGGCGATAATCGTCAGTCTTGCGGCCTATTTCGGCCACCCGGTGCACTGCCGCACGGTCCAGGGCTTGGCGCAGCTTGGTGCCGGGATTGATGAAGGCGCTGTTGGGGATGTGCAGCCCCATCATCTCCATCATCATCTGGTTGGAATTGGCCGTGCCAAAGAAGGTGCAGGTGCCTTGCGAATGGTAACTCGCCATCTCGCTCGCCAGCAGTTCGGCGCGGGTCGCCTTCCCTTCGGCGTAAAGCTGGCGGACGCGTTGCTTTTCCTTGTTGGGGATGCCGGTCGGCATCGGGCCGCCGGGGACGAAGATCATCGGCAGGTGGCCGAAGCGCAGCGCGCCCATCAGCAGCCCCGGCACGATCTTGTCACAGATGCCGAGCAGCAGCGCGCCGTCGAACATCGCATGACTGAGCGCGACTGCGGTGGACAATGCGATCACATCACGGCTGAACAGCGACAGCTCCATGCCGGTCTCGCCCTGCGTCACCCCGTCGCACATCGCCGGAACCCCGCCTGCAACCTGCGCGGTGGCACCGATTTCGCGGGCGTAGATCTTCAGGCGTTCGGGGTAACGGTAATAGGGCGCGTGGGCCGACAGCATGTCATTGTAAGCGGTGACGATGCCGATATTTGCGCTGCGCCCGGACACCATCGCGGGCTTGTCATCCTCCATCCCGGCATAGGCATGGGCGAGGTTCGAACACGACACGGCGCTGCGTTCGCCCATGTTATCGCCTTCGCGGCGGATCAGGTCGAGATAGGCGCTGCGGCTCGCCCGCGAGTTCTCGAGCACGCGCTGTGTCACCCGGTGCAGGGTGTCGTTGAGGTTACTCATGCCACGTTACTCCGTCGCGTTCCGCCAGCGCGATGGCCGCAGAGGGGCCCCAGCTGCCGGCGGTATAGGTTTTGGGGGTGAGGCCTTCCGCTTCCCACCCGGCGCGGATCGCATCGACCCATTCCCACTGCGCCTCCACCTCGTCACGTCGCACAAACAAAGTCTGATCGCCCTCAACCAGATCAAGCAGCAGGCGTTCATAGGCGATCCGCCGCACCGCGCCCGAAAACACATCGGGCATGGCAATGTTGAGCGGTACCGAGCGCAACCGGATGCCCTCGCGGTCGAGGCCGGGCACCTTGGCCATCAGCGACAGGGTGATGTTTTCTTCGGGCTGGATACCGATCACCAGCCGGTTGGGCTGCATCGTCGCGCCCTTTCCGGCGAAGATCGAGTGCGGCACGCAGCGGAACTGGATGACGATTTCCGTGACGCGCTTGGGCATCCGCTTGCCTGTGCGCAGGTAGAACGGCACGCCCTTCCAGCGCCAGTTATCGACATGGCCCTTGATCGCGACAAAGGTTTCGGTGCCGCTGTCCTTGCCCAGTTCCTCGTCATAGCCCGGCACAGCCTGTCCGCCGATCGCGCCTGCCCGGTATTGGCCGGTGACAGTCTCGCTGGGGGCAACGGGGCGCAGGGCGCGCAGCACCTTCACCTTCTCGTCGCGCACGGCGGTCGCATCGAAATGCGCAGGCGGCTCCATCGCAACCAGTGCGAGCAGTTGCAGCATGTGGTTCTGCACCATGTCGCGGATCGCGCCGGCATCGTCGTAGAAGGCGACGCGCCCTTCAAGGCCCACGGTTTCGGCGACGGTGATCTGCACATGGTCAATGTGAGCCGCGTTCCACAGCGGTTCGAACATGATGTTGGCAAAGCGCAGCGCCAAAAGGTTCTGCACCGTCTCCTTGCCGAGATAGTGGTCGATCCGGAAAATCCGGCTTTCGGGGAAGGCGCCTGCCACCGCGTCATTGATCTCGCGGCTGCTTTCGAGGTCGGTGCCGAGTGGCTTTTCGAGGCACATCCGCACGTTCTCGCCCGTCAGCCCGGCCGATTGCAGCCCCTTGATCGTGGGGCCGAACAGGCTCGGCGCGGTCGACAGGAAGATCGCAAGGCCGTTCTCGGGCGTGCCGACCTTGGCCGCCAGCGCGTCATAGCCTTCAAGCGTGGTGGCATCGAGGGTCTGGTAGGACAGGCGGTTGAGAAACCCCGCCATCCGCCCGCGCCGGTCTGCGGGCAGATACTTCTCCAGCGCGGCGCGCGCGAAGTTGCGATACTCGCTGTCGGTCATGCTGCTGCGGGCGGTGCCGATGATCTTGAGGCCCGGCCCCAGAAGCCCGTCGGCATCAAGCGCGAACAGGCTGGGCAGCAGCATGCGTTGGGCAAGATCGCCGGTGGCTCCGAACAGCAGCAGGCGGTCAGCGGTGAAGCTCATGCGCAAAGGCCCCTTTGTGGCGTGCGCCCTACCTAGGCGCGCACGCCCCTACCTGCCAGTCCGGCGCATACTTATTCAAGCGTTTGAACGTTACGCGGGTCGGCGAGCGTAAAGTCCAAAGCCGGCAATGATCGCATAGCAGGCAATCGGCAGGATCATCGCCGTGCCGAGGCTGCCGCTGGCGTCGGCGAGGATACCGGTCAGCAGCGGGATCACCGCGCCGCCGAAGATGGCGATGTTGATGATCCCCGATCCGTCCGCAGCCTTGGCCCCCAGCTTCTCGCAGGCGAGGCTGAAGATCGTCGGGAACATGATCGAATTCATCAGGCCAACCGCCAGCAGGCTGTAACCTGCTGTGGTGCCGGTGGCCGAGGTCGAGAACAGCACCAGCGCAATCGCGCCCGCCGCAACGCCCGCCAGCACCATTCCGGGGCTGACGAACCGCAGCACCGCCGAACCGATAATCCGCCCGACCAGCGCGCCGCCCCAGTAGATGAAGATCAGGTCGCCCGCCGCCCTTTCGGTAAGGCCCATGACGCTTTCCTGCATCAGATAGCCGACGATCAGCGAGCCGATCGCGACCTCTGCACCGACATAGAGGAAGATGCAGAGCGCGCCGAAGGAAAAGCGGGTGCGCGTGAGCAGGGGATTGCCCCACAGCCAGATCGCCGGGCCCGCCATCAGCAGGGCAATGCCGGGCAGTTCATTGCCCTGGATCACCATCCAGCCGCCAGTGATGATCGGCACCAGACCGACAACATAGCGGCCCATTGTCGTCAGCGCTGCGTCGCGCGTGGCCGTCGCATCATGCGGCAGCTTGTTGCGATAGACCCACACCACCGCCGCAATCACCGCCAGCGCCACGGCGAGGCCGATATAGGTCGAAACAATCGCCGCGCTCTCGGCCGTGCGATAGGCATCCAGCTCCGCGCCGCTCAGCTCCTTTGCGGAAACACCCGCCAGCCCGCCGAGGATCAGGCCCGATCCGACGCGCGGGAAGATTGTGGTGCCAAGGCTGTTGAACGCCTGCGCAAAGGTGAGGCGGCTGTGCACCGTCTTTTGCGGGCCGAGCAGGCTGATCAGCGGATTGGTAACGACCTGCACCACCACGACCCCGCTGGCGAGGATGAACAATGCGGCCAGAAACAGGCCGTAGGTCGCGGTCTGGCTGGCGGGGATGAACAGCAGGCAGCCGGCCATCATGGTCAGCAGGCCAACCACTGCGCCGCGCATATAGCCCACCCGCTTGACCAGTTCCGCGCCCGGAATGCCGATCAGCAGATAGGCGGTGAAGAAACAGAACTGCACCAGCATCGCTTCGGTGTAGCTGAGCGTGAACAGCTCCTGCAGCTTGGGCAGGATCACATCGTTGAGACTGGTGATCCCGCCGAAGATGAAGAACAGCGCGAAGACGAAATAGTTGAGGCCCGGGGCATGCACCTGCGGCGCATCGCTCAGATCATCCCCCGCGGCTGTCGCCGCGCCCATTGGTGCCATCGCCATTGTCGCTCTCTCCCATAGCGCGCAATTTTTCTGCTAACGTTCACAATCCGCGCACTGCTTCCGATTTGCAAGACCCTCGCGCACAAATCCAGTGCGAATAGCAATGCACGTGCGCCTTGCGTGTCTGCACCCTCCGGCCCTAGAAGCCTCAGCCATGAACGGGGGATCACGCAGACGGCCGACATCGTTCGATGTGGCGGAGCGGGCGGGCGTGAGCCAGCCGACCGTCAGCCGTGCGCTGTCAGGATCGCCCGCGATTGCCGAGGCCACGCGCCGCAAGGTGATCGAGGCGGCCGAGGCGCTGGGCTATTTCGTCGATGAACGCGCCGCGCGCCTGCGCCGGGGATCGACCGGCACGCTCGCCGTGGTGGTGATTTGCCGCGAGGGTGACAATGCGTCGAGCATCAATCCCTTCGCCTATGCCCTGCTCGGCTCTGTGTGCGTTGCCGCGTCAGAGCGCGGGTTTGAAACGCTGGTGAGCTTTCAGGCGCGGCCGCAGGATTTCTTCGGCCATTATCAGGAACAGGGCCGGGCTGACGGGCTGGTGGTGATCGGCACCACCACCAACGCGGCAGCCTGGGAACATTTTCGCGGGATTGAGGGTGAGGGGCGCAAGGTCGCTTACTGGGGATCGCCTTTTGACGAGCTGGACTGGGTCCGGTCAGATAACCGCGCTGCGGGCAGGCTTGCTGTCGAACACCTGCTGGGCGCCGGATACCGCCGCCCGTGTTTCCTCGGCGCGCTGAACACCCCGCAGGTGCAGTTCACGGAACGATACGAAGGCTATGCCGACGCCATGCGCGCCGCCGGATTGGAGCCGTGCCTTGCCCCCACGGTCAACGCCCCCACACGCGAGGAAGAGGGCCGCCGCGCCGCGCGCCGCCTGATTGAGCGGGGTGAAGATATCGACGCGGTGTTCGCCGCCTGCGATGCCATGGCGCTGGGCGCGCTGGAGGCGTTTGCGGCGGCTGACATCATCGTGCCGCAGCAAGTTGGCGTGATGGGGTTCGATGATCTTGTCGCGGGCCGTTTCAGCCGCCCGCCGCTCACCACCATCGCCCCCGATCCGGCCGAGGCGGGCGCCGCGCTGGTCGAGGCTGTGCTCGACGAGGACAGCGCCAACGCCCGCCGCCGTGTGCCGGTGTCGCTGATCGCGCGGGGGAGCACATTGCGTTCTTGAGAGCGGCCCCGCCAGGGGCCTTCTCAATCAACCATGCGCGCCGAATTCGCTGGCAATGGCGGTGCTGATCCGCAGGCTCAATTCCTGTGCGCGGGCAATCGGCGTCATGAAGTCACGCTCGATCGCGCCATAACCTTCCTCGCCCCCATCGGGATAATCGCTGGCCTCGTCGAGCGGGAAGTCACGCGGTCCCGGCACCCGCACCGGGAAAGCGCGGCGCAACTGGGCGAGCGCTTCGTCCACCCGCAATGTCATGACCATCTCGATCACGTCGCGGCGGCTGATATCATTGGCGCGGCTGAAGGCGGGGACAGCGACCGCTTTCAGGAACATGTGCTGGAGCAGCGCGAGCCGCAGCGCCTGCAACACGCCGATACGGCGGCGCACATGCTCGCGGCCCTCATCGGGGGCTTCGCCGGGCAGCAGATCGGTAAGCTTATGCAGCTTGATCGCGTCGATCCTGAGGCGCGAGGCAAGGCGCCGGAACACCCCCGTCCTGTCATCGCCGACCAGATATTCGGCGAGCGCAGCGCAGGCTCCGGCAAGGTGATCCTCGGTCCCGCGATAGGTGCGGCTTGCCCAATAGGCTGAATTGAACAGCTCGCCATAAGCCGCCACGGTCTTGATGCTGGCGAGCGCATTGGCGGCGCGCACCAGCCGCAGGATCTGGCCGCCCCGCGCGCTGTCGGTCAGCAGCGCGGCGATTTCCTCGCGGTTTGCGTCCGACGCGCTGCCGATTCCGGCGATCACGTTAACGGGATAGCCAAGCTGCTGGAGGATCGCGTTGTGCGGGATCGCACGGATCTGCCGCAAGCTCATCTCGCGGTCGGCGTTGATATCCGATTGGCGGCGCGAGACGCGGCTGCCGGTCGGGTTCAGCAGGCCCAGCCCGAACGCTGTCACCGCCCGCGCATAGGTGCGGCTGGCGAGGTGATCGCCCTGATGCTCCTTGATGGCGCGGTAGAAATCCAAGCTGATATCGGTGCGGTGATAGAACGGGTCGGCCGGGGCGGTGAGGTCGGTCTCGGCCGGTCGCAGTTCGGCGATGCGGGTGAGGGTGGCGAGCGCCAGCTGCGGCGTGGCGAAGAACAGATAGCCGTCGCCGCCCTGAAAGCTGACTTCGGGCTCCAGCCGGACGCCCGCCCGCGCAAAGCGCCGCCGCGCCCAGGGGGACAGCGGCCATTCCAGCCGGTCCTTGAGGCTTGCCGGATGCGCGCCGCGGCCCATGCTTTCGCCGTGGGTGTTGAACACGAGTGCGGCCACATCGCCAAGGCCGTTCGCCGCCATCGCCTCGGCCAGCCGGCCTTGCAGGCGTTCTATGGCGAGGCTGGCCGGGATCTGCCCGACAAAGCGCCCTGCGTCCGAAAACCCGGTCTGCACCGCCACCCGGCCACGCTGGCGGGCATAGGCGCGGTAGGCCGGCTCAGCCAGCAGCGCATCGAGGAACCGCCCGCCGTGTTCCAGCGCGGTCTCGGTCTCGAACAGGGGGGAGACATCGACCTTGTCCTCCACCCCGAACAGCTTGGCGAAATAGAGCGCGGCCAGCACCGTGGCGGGCTGTTCGCATTCGGCCACCAGCATCCGGATCGGCGCGTCGGCGTCGATGTGCTTGAGGATCTGCGCCATCGCGAGGAACTGGCGGATCGCGGTCGAGCTTTCGGTGGCCAGCGCGGCGAAATTGGTGCGCAGCGGGCGGGCTTCGTCCACCATCCGGCGCAAGGTGGCAATTGCGCCCTTGCTGGCAAGATCAATCGCCTCGTCATCGGCAAGGCGGCGGCGGATGGCGTTGTGGAGCTGCTTGGCGTTCACCCGGAAATGGATCCAGCCCATGCCCAGCCCATCGGCCCGCATCGCGGCAGCGAGAGTCAGCAGGCTGATGGCGCGTTCTGCCGGAGCGGTTTCGGCCTCGGTTTCCAGCGCGGCGATCAGGGGGGCGAGCGACAGCAGGTTGTCCGCGCTGTGGGTGGTCAACCGGTTGGCGGCGGCGGCCAGAGCTTCGGCGCTGGAAAGGTCGGCAGCGAAATCTTCAGCCCGCGCGGCTGCAAAGGCAGCGGCGGGATTGAGGGTGGCCAGCAGCGGGTGGGCGGCGTCAATGCTCTCAAGAGTGGCGGTGTAGCGCGCCAGCCGCTCGGCCTTTTCCGACAGGCGAAACGCGATCGAGGTGTGCCAGCCGATATCGGTGCGCCCGTCCATGTCATAGCCGACCCAGCTTGCGAACCGGAACGGCAGGGGGCGAAGGGCGCGCCATTCGTCGGGCCAGCGCGTCTGCGCTTCGGCCAGCAGACGGGCCACGATCACATCGCGCGCATCTTGTGCGCGGGCCATGGCGGACATGGCAGCGCGGTGTTCGTGGTCGAGCGTGACAGCGGTGCGCGCTGCGGAGACAGCGCAGGCGGCGTCATCGGCCTCGCCGGATGCCGCAGCCGCCACCGCCTCGGCTTGCGCGGGAGCGAGCAGGAAGGTCGGATGGGCGGTGAACACAGCGTGCAATTGCGGGCGCTGCCAACGGGCGGAGAAGGTTTCGAAGTCGTCATCCTCGCCCGCCAGCGGCAGCGGCGCGGCGGGCGGAGCGAGCAGGGCGCGAAGCTTGCCTGCCCGCGTCTTCAGCCCGTCGCACTCCAGCTGCGTCACCAGCGCGGTCAGATCATCGAGGCTGATCTCGCCACCCTCCAGCGCCCGCGAAAGATCGAGCGAGAGCTGGAACACCGGGTTGAACAGCGGCGTTTCCCGCGTGCGCTGGTGCAATTCGCCCAGCCGGGCTTCGAGAGCGGCGACGGTCTTCATGCGTGCTCGGAAGCGAAGGCTGCCGCTGCGCCGAACAGGCCGGGTTGCGGGTGGACGATCAGTTTGACCGGGATGTTCGCCATCAGGCTTTCGAACCGCCCCTTGGCCTTGAAGCGTGATCCGAAGCCCGACGACAGCAGCGTGTCGCGGATGCGATAGCCCAATCCACCCGCAATCACGACCCCGGCAAAGCCGCCCTGGGCCAGGGCAAGATCGCCCGCGACCGACCCGAGCGACAGGCAAAACCGGTCTACGGCGGCGGCGGCAAGGCTGTCTTCGCCGCTCGTGCCAAGGCCCCAGATTTCGATGGCATCACGTTCGGGCACGGTGCGATGCTCCATCGCGGCCAGCGCCTGATAGATGTCGACAATGGCAGGGCCGGCCACGACCCGTTCCGCCGAAACGCGGATGTGGCGCTGGCGCAGCCGGGCGAGGATCGCGTCTTCGATGCTGTCGAGCGGGGCAAAGTCGATATGCCCGCCCTCGGTCGCCTGCACGCGGTAGTGATCGCCCGAACGATAGAGGTGCGCCACCCCCAGCCCTGTGCCGGGGCCGATCACGCTGATCGTGCCCTCGCGGCCCAGCGGCGCATCGGGGCCGGCCAGATGCAGGAACTGGCTGTCATCCGCGCGCGCCACGGCATGAGCCACAGCAGCGAAATCATTGACGAGGGTGAAGCGCTCCACCCCCAGCTTTTCATTGATGAGCGCGGGGCGGATGATCCAGGGGTTGTTGGTGAAGCGGATCACCGGATTGGGGTTGCCGGGGCTGCCCACCGGCCCGGCAATTGCCATGCTCACCGCATCAGGCAACGTGCCGCCCTTGCGTTCCCGGAAAGCCTGCCACGCGGTCTGGAAGCTGGCGTGATCGGCGGTGTGGAGCGTTTCCGGCTCGTCGAGGGTGATCGCGCCGTTATCGCCGATGCTGGCAATCGCAAAGCGGGCATGGGTGCCGCCGATATCGACCACCACCAGATCGCGCATTTTCATCTCTCCCCGTCACGGTGCGTCCGCGTGGGAGGCAATAGCAGGCGGCGCGCGGGATTCCCACGCGCCGCATACTTATTCAGATTACTCAGCCGTCACGCCCATTTCGGCCAGCAGACGGTCAGCGCCGTCGACCTTTTCCATGGTCCACAGCATGAAGCGGCTGTCGACGTGGATGGTGCGATTGATCTTGGGATCATACATCCAGTCGCTGACCACGCCTTCGATCGTGCCATCGAAGGCAAGGCCGACGAACTCACCGCGCGCATTCAGCGTCGAGGAGCCCGAATTGCCGTTGGTGATGTCCACGGTGGACAGGTAATCGACCGGCAACGTGCCGAGTTCGGGCGCGACATAACGCCCGTAGTCCTTGGCTTTGATCAGCTCGATCATCTTGTCCGGCGCATCGAATTCGCCGCGGCCGGTGTGCTTGGCGACGATGCCTTCGGCGGTGGTGAACGGGGTCCACACCTGACCGTCAACCGCCTTGCCCGTCACCTTGCCATAGGTGAAGCGCAGCGAGCCGTTGGCGTCGGGGTACATGGTCTTGCCCTGCGACGCGGCATAGGCGAGGCGGGCTTCCATGACCTTGGAACGGGCCTTCTGGACATGGCCGGAACGCGCCTTTTCTTCCGCTTCGTTCTTCATCGCCTCGTCATAGGTGGCAACCGCAAGCTGGATCAAAGGATCGCTGCTGGCCTTGAAGTCGGCGACCGACTTGCCCATCCACTCCATCCGCTTGGCCGTGTTGCCGAGTTCGGTGGCGGCGTAGAAGCTTGCCAGATCGCGGCCTTCCATGAAGGCATCGAAGCTGGCGTTGCGCTGTTCGGCAGGCAGGGTGCGGTATTCGGCGATACCGTCTTCCCACAGCGCCTTGTCGATTTCGGCGACATAACGCCGCTCGATCCGCTGCATGCCCTGCGTCATGAAGGCGCGGTCACGCTCCTGATAGCCGGGTTCACGGTCCTTGTCGGGCTTGGCCTGTTCGTTGGCCCAGCGGTAAAGCGAGCGGGCCGCACCATAAAGCTGGCCGCGTCCCAGCATCCCGCGCTTGGCATCGGCCAGCGCTTCGGAATTGCCTTCCGCAATCAGCTTGTCGAGCTGCGCCAGCGCGGCGCCATACTGCGCCTCACGCGCCGGATCGGCCTTGATCCACGCCCGGAACGCCGATTCCTCGGCCTGCTTCTTTTCGACCAGCGAGATGGCGTCCGCGCCAGCCATCTGGCCTGCGATCTTCTTCTCGTAGTTTTCCACGCCCTGCAACGTTGCGGCATAGGCGATGGTGGCCGCCTGATTGCCCGCGGTCAGCGCATCGATCATGTCGCCATATTCGGCGAGCATGTTCTGCTGATAGGGGTAGAGTTCCTCGTAATAGAAACGCGCTTCCTCAGCCGAACGCAGGCGTTCGGTGGTGCCGGGGAAACCGGCGACCATGATGAAGTCGCCTTCCTTCACGCCGGTCTTGGCGATCGGCAGGAACGCCTTGGGCTTGAACGGCACGTTGTCCTTGCTGAACGCCGCCGACGAACCATCGGGCGCCACATAGGCGCGGTAGAAGGCGAAATCGCCGGTGTGGCGCGGCCACATCCAGTTGTCCTTCTCCCCGCCGAAATTGCCCACGCCCGCAGCAGGCGCATAGGCCAGTCGCACGTCCTTGATTTCGAGCTGCTGCTGGAGCCAATACTGCTGTCCGCCGAAATAGGCGCGCACATCGCAGCGGCGGTTGGCCTGCTTTTCGCACGCCTCGACCAGCGCCTGACGGTTGGCCTGCAGGCGGTCATAACGCGCACGGCCTTCCAGCTTTTCGGCACCTTTCAGCATCGCCGCCGAAACATCGCGCAGGTCTTCGATCACATAGACCCGGCTGCCCGGCGCGGCGGGGATTTCATCGGCCAGCGTCTTCGCAAGAAAGCCGTTGGTGAGGTAATCATTCTCTGGCGAGGAATTGTACTGGAGCGAACCGGCGACACAGTGGTGGTTGGTCGCCACCAGACCTTCAGGCGACAGGAACGCCGCCGAACAGCCGCCCAGCGAGGCAATCGCGGTCAGCGGCGGGCGCTGCAGATCGCCGAGCGTCTTGGCGTCGAGTTCGAGGCCCGCGGCCTTCATGTCGTCAGCAATCGCACCGGTCTGGCTGGGCAGCCACATGCCTTCGTCCGCTTGGACAGCGGCGGGGGCGGCGATCATCAGGGCGCTGGTCCCGGCCAGCAGGAGCTTTTTCATTGTCGGCGTACCTCTTGCGATATGGCGAGGGCACTGGATCGGCCGCCGCCTTGTTCTCTCGCGCCCGCGCGGGCGCATGCGGGGCTGTTAGGACAGATGGCGTGGCGGCGAAAGGGGCGACCTACGCGCCATCGACAAACGACCGACTTGCAGGGTTGAGCACCAGCAGCAGCCGCACCGCGCCGGTATCGGGGATCGGGGGGGAGCGGTGGATGGCGGGGTGATCGGTGGCAAGCTTGCCCTTGAACAGCCCGACATCGAAGGTGGCAAGGCGATTGATGCACTGGGGTTCGGCGCCGACGGCAACGCGCGCGGCGTCGGCCCCGTCCAGCCAGTCCGTGCCTTCGCCGACATAGGTGGTGATGAGGCGGGCGGTGACATAGTCGGCGTGGAACTTGCGGCAGGAATCGGTGCGCACGACCTCCAGCCGCAATTCCAGCGTGGCAAGGTCCATCGCGGCGCAGAAATGTTCGCCCAGCAGCGCGGCGTCTTCGACCAGCGCGGCGTGGAGCGACGCATCGCCGCCATAACCGCCCTGCGCCAGCCCCTCGGCCAGCAGTGCAGGCAGAGTGGCGGGCGTGCAGGTGAAGCGCAGGTCTTGCGGGGTGCCTTCCACCAGCGGCACGAAATCGGCGAAGGGCGGGCGCTGCCAGATGGCGAGGTTGCAGTCAGCCTCGCTGATGGCGCGGAGGATGTCGGGCTGGTGGGCAGATCGGCAGGTGCGGGTGAGCAGGGTTGTCATGTGCGGATACGACCTCGGCCGGGAATAAATGAGACGTTGTAACATTATCCCTATCCTTTGCCTGTGCCTCTGGCAAGGCTGACGACACGCGAAAGGCTCTTGCGAACGATTATCATCTGCGCCATGAGGCCTGCGATATCACTCCCTGCATCAAGGACACCCTCGCGCATGAACAGCACGCTCAAACTCTGGACCCAGCTTGGCCTTGGCACTGCACTGGCGGGCGGGCTGCTGGCAGCGTGCGGCGGGGAAGCGGGCGAAGGTGCGACTGGCGAAGCGGGCGCTGCGCCCGACACGGCTGCCACCGCCGGTGAAGGCGAAGGCGGCGCAGGCGGCGAAGGTGCGGGCGGAGAGGCGGCCGGCGGCGAGGGCGAGGGCGGCGTCGCGGTTGGCGATGCGGCCACCGATCCGGTGGCCTATGGCATTGCGCTGGCTGTCGCCGAAGCCCACGTGATCGCGGCCCGCGATGCCTATGCAGCGGGCAAGAAGGACGCTTCCGCCGAAATGTTCGCGCACCCTGTCAGCGAAGTGCTGCTGGAGATGGATCCGGTTTTTGCAAAGCTGGGGGTCAAGGATTTCAAGCCGCTGTTCACGGCTGCATCGGATGCCGCCCTTGCCGGCAAGCCCGCGGCCGAGGTCAACGCAGCCTATGACGCGATCATCGCCGCGCTGCGCGGTGCCGCGACCAAGGCTCCCAAGGCGGAAGCCAGCGCCGCCAAGGTGGCCACCGGGGTGATCGCCGACCAGATCGAACGAGCCAGCGCGATGTATCGCCAGCTTGCCAAGGACGACCGTTACGAGCCCTATCTTGATGGCTACGGTTTCGCCAAGGTCGCGCAAACCGGCTTTGCGGCCAATGGCGCCGCGATCAAGGCCGAAAACCCCGCCGCCCACGCCCGCATCACCGAAGCGCTTGGTGTGCTGGCGCAGGCCTATCCGGGCGCCGCGCGTCCGGCCAAGCTGCCGGTTGAGGCCGGTGCGCTGTCAGGCGCTTCGGCCAAGGTGATGCTCGCCTCCGGAAGCTGACCCTCCTCCAACTGCGAACGTTTGCACTTTGTGCAAACGCGACAAAGTGCACCGCCCCCGCCCTCGAATGCGGTCAGCGCCCTTGTGTTTGCCATCGGGGGGAGTAGTCTCCTGCGTCACGAGGGGTCGCTGGGTATCGGGCGTGATCGACGCGGGGAAGCGTCGGCATGTGCGAAGCCCGGAAATGGCAGGCAGAGCATGATGGGAACGCCGGTGACGGCGCGCCCGGCGCTCGCTTCGTTTGGGGGGGACATTGCTGCATCTCGATTTCAGCCAGCCGAGCGCGTGGTCACGGAAAGCCGCTGATCCGCTGCGCACGTCCCTTCTTCGTGGCGCTGCGGCCCTGTCGCTTGGCCTTGCCGTTGTCCCGACCAGCGCGCTGGCCCAGCAGCAGCCACCCACCGTGCCGGCGCTTACTCCGTCCAACCGCACGGACCTGATCCCGCCCGACCAACGCCGCGATGAACGTGCGCCCAGCCTGACAGTCGACGGGGATTTCGAACGTCCCCCTTGCGCGCTTGATCGCCCGGACTTCGCCGAAATCCGCTTCACGGTGCGCGGCGCGCAGTTCGACGGATTGGACCGTGTGCCGGGTCTGTCGCTGGAAGGGGCCTATGCCGATTATGTCGGGCGCGAATTGCCCGTATCGGTATTGTGCGACATCCGCGCCGAGGCCAACGCCCTGCTGCGGCGTCAGGGCTATCTCGCCACGGTCGAGATTCCCGAACAATCGCTTGCCGATGGCATCCCCGATTTCAAGGTGGTGTTCGGGCGGCTCACCGCCGTGCGGGTGCGCGGCGAAGCGGGGCCTTCGGAAAAGCTGGTCGAAGCTTACCTTGAAAAGCTGACCGCGCTGGATGTGTTCAACATCAACACCGCAGAACGTTACCTGCTGCTGGCCGATGATCTGCCCGGTCTGGATGTGCGCCTGTCGCTGCGTCCGGCAGCGGGCGGCGCGCCGGGCGATCTGGTGGGCGAGGTCGCGGTGCTGCGCCAGCGGGCGATGATGGATCTCAACATCCAGAACATGGGTTCGCGGGCGATCGGGCGGTTTGGCGGGACGTTGCGGGGCGAGGTCTATGATCTCACCGGGCTGGGTGACCGGACGACGGTGGCGCTGTTCTCGACGCTCGACTTTGCCGAACAGCACACCGTGCAGATCGGCCATGATTTCCGCGTCGGCAGCAACGGCCTCAGGCTGGGCGGACAGTTCACCTGGAGTGTGGCCAACCCTTCGGTCGGTCTGGCCGGGATCGACGTTGAATCCGACACTATCTTTGCCAGCCTGTTCGCCAGCTACCCGGTGGTGCGCACCCGCGCCCATACGCTGCTGGCGGAAGGCGGCTTCGACTATGTCGATCAGGAGGTGACGGTCAACGCCTTCGGCCTCACCGATGACAGCGTGCGCATGGCCTATGCGCGGGTGGCGGGGGAATGGACTGATCGCCAATCGGTGCTGCGCGCCGGCGGATACAGCCCCTACGAACCGAAGTTCCGGCTGCGTTACGGGGCCGAGGTGCGCCAGGGGCTCGATGTTTTTGGCACCAGTCCCGATTGCCGCCCCAACCTGCTCGCCTGCCTGCTTGGCGGAGTGGCACCGCCAAGCCGGATCGAGGCTGATCCCACCCCGATGCTGCTGCGGCTCAACGCCGATATCGAATACCGCCCCGATCCGCTCTGGACCTTTGCGCTGCAAACCCAGGCGCAGATCACGGGCGATGCCCTGCCCGCCTTCGAGGAAATCGCGGCCGGAAATTTCTCGATCGGGCGTGGTTACGATCCCGGTGCGGTGCTGGGCGACAGCGGGGTGATGGGCGCGTTTGAAATGCGTTACGGATCGCTCGCGCCCAAGACCATGACGGGCATGGCCTACCAGCCCTACCTGTTCACCGATTACGCCGTGGTCTGGAACGAAGACCCGAGCCGCCGGGGCACCAATCCTGACCGGCTGTGGTCAGCCGGCGGGGGCTTGCGGGTCGCATGGGGGCAAGGCCTCCAGAGCGATTTTGTGGTCGCCGTCCCGCTCGAACGCCCCGATCTGGCCCTGACAAAGGGCGATGTGCGCTTCCTGTTTACCCTGACCGCCCGCCTGTTCCCGTGGAGATATTGAGATGATCTGTTCGAACCGGAACCGCTCACACCTTTTGCTGGGTTGCGGCAGCGCCGCGTTGGCGCTGGCACTGACATTCGCTCCGCAGCGGGCCGAAGCGCAGGCGGTCAATGCAAATGGCACGGTGACCACGGGCGTGGCCTTCATCGACGGCCCCGCCGCAGGGCTGACAAATGTCGATGTATTGACGCCGACAACAGTGATCGACTGGCAGCCCTTTCTGGATAATGGCGGCAATGCGCTGACATTCTTGCCTGCGAACAACACGTTGCAATTCCGGTCGAGCCAATTGCAGACCTTTGCCGTGCTCAACCGCATCCTGCCAGACGCCAACAACAACATCGCGGTGATCAATGGCAACGTGATTGCGCAGGTCACCAACCCTGCCACCGGCGCGCCGCAGGCGGGCGGGTTTGTCGCTTTCTATTCGCCCTCCGGATTGCTGATCGGGGGCACCGCGACGTTCGACGTCGGCAGCCTGATGCTGACCACGCTGGATGTGTCGCCGACCGCCTTCGAGAATTTCACTTTGGGCGGCAACATGACCATGGTCGGCGCGGCCGGGTCGACGGCGCGGGTCCAGATCAATCCTGGCGCGCAGATCCTTGCCACGCCGGAAAACGCCTTCTTCGCGGTGGTCGCCGCCGATATCGAAATGCGCGGCACGGCGCTCGTCAATGGCAGCCACGCCTTTGTCGCGGGCGAGGTGGTCAATCTCAGCTTTTCCAACGGGCTGTTCAATATCTCGGTGCCCGTGGGCACAGCGGCGAGCGGCGAGGTGGTGACGGTTGACGGCACGGTTGGCGGGCCCTCGAGCACAGGCATCACGAACGACAACCACATGATCTACGGCGTCGCCCGCGCAGGGGCCGATCCGATCAGCATGCTGTTCAGCGGCAATCTCGGCTTCGATCCGGCGCAAAGCGCGGGGATCGTCAATGGCGAGATCATCCTTGCAGCCAATTACAACGTCTTCGGGCGGTTTGTGGCCGGCGGGAATATCAGCAACGGCATCACCGGAGCCTTCCAGCAGACCGATGGGCTGACCGACGTTCGCGCCGATATCTTCATTGGTGATTTCACCGCCAGCAGCAGCCTGCTGGCCGTCGGCACGCATCAGGTGCAGGCGTCGGCCTTCAATGCTGCAAGCTCGGTCGCGGGCAATCTCCTGCTGGTCGGCCGCCAAAACGCCGAAATTGTCGCGGCCAACGGGCGGACCTTCACCATCAGCGGCGATGTGCTGGTGGATTCGCGCGATTACGGGGTGGTCAGTTCCAGCCTGCAAAGTCTCGATCAGATCAATGCCCAAGGCGGCAACGCGGTGATCAACGCATTAGCCGGCAGTTCTGTCACCATCAGCGGCGATACGCTGGTGACGGCTGATGCCTTTGGCGGGGCTGACGACATCAGCGGGATCGCCGGGACCGCAAGGGGCGGTACGGCGCAGATCCGCGGGTTTGGCGGCAGTGTCGCCATCACTGGGCAAGCGACGGTTTCGGCGCGCGGGATCGGCACCTCGTTGACAGGCATCCAGACCGGCGCAGAGGCGCGCGGCGGCCTTGCGCAGATACTTGCGACGCAGGGCGGATCGGCCTCCGTCGGGCAAAGCCTCACGGTGCGGGCCAACGCGGTTGCCGCCAATGGCAGGACCACGTCAGCGTCGAGTGTCTCCAACGCCTATGGCGGGCAGGCACTGATCAGCATCTTTGACGGCGGCGGTACGCTGACGGTGGGCGGAGCGGTTCTGGCCGACGCCAGCGCCACAGGCGGATCATCGAACAACGCCGGCCCCGGTTCCATCGGCGATGCGGGCGAGGCGTCGGTCTCGATCAACGGCGCGGGTCAGATGACCTTTGGCGATGCGGTGCGGCTGGAAGCGATTGGCCGGGGCGGGCAGAATAACGGAGGGATCGGCGGCGTGGGTCTGGGTGGGCGCGCAAGCGCAGTCACCTTCACGGGCGGCACAATTGCAATCGACGGCGATTTCGATGCCGATGCGCTGGGCGCAGGTGGCCGTGGCCTGACGGGCGGCGACGGGTTCGGTGGAATCGCCGGAGCGATCGCCACCCTCGGGCAGATCACCATCGGCGGCAACGGCTTTGCCGGAGCCGAAGGCGTGGGCGGCGAGGCAGGTTTTGGCCAAGGCGGCAATGGCGGGGTCGGGCGCGGCGGCAATGCGGCGTTCCAGGCGACCGGATCGCTGACACAGACTGCCACGCTGACTATCACAGGCGACGCGACTGTCCTTGCGACAGGCTTGGGCGGGCGCGGCGAAGCGCCTGACGGGCCGAGCGGTCAGGCCGGACGCGGCGGCGATGGTTATGGCGGACAGTTCACGGATCCCAACCAGGCCGATCCCACCTTCAACAGCGGCGCCTTCATTCTGGCAGGCGGCGACAATGGCAGGATCACTGTCGGCGGCGACGCATTCGCCTCGGCACAGGGGTTTGGCGGTGAGGGCGGTCCAGGCATCACCGGCTTTGGCGGCGGCGGACGCGGGGGCGATGGCTTTGGCGGGCTCGCGCAGGTCGGCCTGGCGCTGCTGGGCTTCGATGGATCGGTCGGGCAGGGAACGGCGACGTTCGGCAATCTTCTGGTGCAGGCCGATGGCTCTGGCGGACAGGGCGGGCTTTCGGGCCTCGATTTTGCCACCGGCGATGGCGGTGACGGCATTGGGGGCTTTGCCGCCTTCAGCGTCCGCGCAGGCGACATCACGGCTGCCGATATCGTGCTCAGCGCCACCGGCAATGGCGGTGAGGGAACGCTGGCTGGCCTCGGGCAGGGCGGGAACGCCGGGATCTTCGGCAGTCTGGGCGGCACGCTGACCGCCACGCGGGCGTTCATTCAGGCGCAGGGTTTTGGCGGCTTTTCCGGTTACGACCTCGGCGGTGACGGGATCGGCGGTACGGCTGCAATCGAAGGTGACGGGATCAGCGTCACTCTGAATGAATTTGCTGCCGTCGATGCGAGCGGGTTTGGCGGCGACGGGGACGCGGGGAGCGGCGGCAACGGCACCGGGGGTGAGGCCTATATCGCCTTCGTCACGGCAGGCACACCGGGCACGATCACGGTTGCGGGCCACGCACAGGTCTTCGCCAACGGTGTGGGCGGCGGGACGAGCGGGGCTTTTGCCGCAGGTGACGGTTTCGGCGGTCTGGCCCGGATCGAGGCCCAGGGCGGGGGTAGCATCGCGCTCCGCTCGACGCAGGTGACGGCCATCGGGCAGGGCGGCTTTGCCAACCTCCACGAAGGCGGCAACGGCACCGGAGGGATCGTGCGCCTGCTGGCCGCCGGTAGCGGCAGCAGCCTGACCATCCAGCGCAACATTCCCGAAGATCAGACCGAAACGCTCGGGAACATCTTCATGCTCAACGCCAATGGCGTGGGCGAAGGCGCACGGGGCGGCAGCGGCATCGGCGGTCTTGGCCAGGGCGGCGCGCTGCAAATTCTTGCGCGTCAGGGCGGGACGATCACCCTGCCGACCAATGTCGCGGCCGACCCCAACGCCGCGTTCCCGGCGATGCTCTTCGTCGCGCGCGGGTTTGGCGGCGCGTCCGAGGTTGATGACGGGATCGGCGGCGCGGGCTTTGGCGGCAACGGACTGATCGAGGCCGATGGCGCAGGATCGGACATCATCATGGGCGAGACGGTGTTCTCGGTCTATGGGGAGGGCGGATCGAGCGCGCTGTCGACCAGCAATGTGACCGGCGGCGCAGGCTTTGGCGGCACGCGCCGCATCCGCGTGCTGAACGGAGCAGAGGCGACGCTGCAACTGATCGGCGGGTTTACCGGCGGGGTCGGGGGCGATGGCTCCGGCACGGGCGATGGCGGCGACGGGATCGGGGGGCGTAATTCTGTCGAGGTGATCTCCAGCACCCTCAATATCATCGGCGATCTGCCGCTGATCGATCAGGCCACCGGCGGCGACGGGGTGATCGGCGGCGATGCGTTGGGCGGCCTCGGCGGCGAAGGCGGCGGCCTGTTCCTGACAGCCACGGATTCGGTCATCAATCTGCTCCCCAGCGGCAACAGCCTCGGCCGGCTTCTGATCGGAGGGACGACGCAGGGCGGCACCGGCAGCGCGGCAGGCGGTTTTGCTCGCAGCCCGAGTGCAGTGATCAGCGTGACCAACTCGACCATCAATGGCGGAACGATCCAGGTTACGCCGATCGCTGCCGGGGGTCAGGCCACCAACCCCGACGGCGTGGGCGGCGCAGCCATTGCGGGCGCGGTCACGACCAATATCACCAATTCGACGCTCGATCTTGAGGGTGAGAACATCATTTCGTCGGAGGCGGTTGGCGGAAGCGGAGGGCTGGACGGTCAGGGCGGTTCAGCGACCGGAGGCCCGGTTGCGGTGACTGTTGCGGGAAGTTCTATCACCGTTGCAGAGGACATCCAGACCGGGGTCAGTTTCTTCCGCGTGCAGTCGCGCGCTGTTGCCGGGTTCGGTGCAGCGCTGGGTGATGCCACCGGCGGGTCAGCCCTTCTGAGAGTGACTGACTCGGCTCTTTCCGTGCAAGGTCTGCAGGTGTTCGCGCAGGCATTTGCGCAAGGTTCGGCCGGGCAAACCGGCGGCACTGCCCGCAGCGGGGAGGCATCGCTGGTGCTGTCTGGCACAGGCACGATCAACACGGGCGTGATCGATCTTGTCACCGCTGCGTTCAGTTCGGTGGGCGGAAGCGCCTTTGGCGGGCGATCGGCGCTTACAGTCGAAAGCGGCAGCTCGGTGGATCTCAACGCTGCCTTCATCACGCTCAATGCAGATGGCATCGGTGTGGCCGGGGCAAGCGGTGCGGGGACGTTTGCGATCAATATCGGTGGGGGCGATGTCACCACCAATGTGCTGCTGGCGTCGGCGGCGGGCGATGTGATCGCTGCGAACCCTTCTGCCTCGCAAATTGTTGTGGACACGGGCAGTCTCAATGTCGCCGGCCTGCTGATCGCCGAGGCGCTCGGCGATATCGAGATCGGTGCGTTTGGCGGCGGGGTGATCGGCACCCGAGGGATGGCAGGAAGCCTGACCGAGGTCACCATCACTTCTCGCGGCAACATTTCCTTCTTGGATGATGACAGCGGGCTGGTGGGCCTTGGCGGGCGGTCGATCAGCCTGAACGCGGGCGGATCGATCCTGCTTGATGGCAACATGGCGACCGCGAACGGACCGATCTCGATTAACGCCAACAATGGCACCGCAGTGCCGCTGCCGACCGGCTTCACCTCCGCCGCTGATATCACCATGACCGCGGGCACCTCGATCAATGCCGGGACCGGCACGGTGACCATACGCATGGGCGATGGCGGCGGGGTGGCCGGACGGCTGAGCGGGGCGATCACGCTGGCGAACATCTCTGCCGGGCTGATCGATGTGCGCAATTTCGGCACCGACACCGGCAGCGACATAACCGTGCTCGGCTCGGGCGTGCTGACCGCATCGGGCAGCGGGCGCGCGATCGATCTTGCCTCGTTGAACGGTGAGGTCATCAACCTTCATGGCGATGCCGGACTGATCCTGACCGGCGGCGGGCATTATGGCATCTTCGCCGCCACGCCCACCGGATCGCAGATTGGTTCATTTGCCAGTTATGCGCGGCGTTACAATGTCGCCGACGCTGCGGTCTATGACGCGCTCAATCCGGGGGGGAACTTTGCGGCCTTCCGGATCGTCCCGGTGCTGACGGTGACGGCGGACGACATCACCCGCTTCTATGGCAACGTCACGCCCGGGCTGACCGCCAGCTTTGCCGGGTTCCTGCCGGGTGACAGCATCGCCGACCTGCTTGGCGCGCCCGAGCTGACGACGCTGGCGAACGGCACGTCGGGCGTGGGCCTCTATGCTATCAATGCCGCGCTGGGCACCTTGTTGAGCCAGCAGGGCTACCAGTTCAGCTTCGCTGGCGGCCAGCTGACCGTGGTGCCGCGTCCGATCACGGTAACAGCGAACAACCTGTCGCGCTTCTATGGCAACGCCAACCCGGCGCTGACCTTCAGTGTCGGCGGGCTGGGGCTGGTCAACGGCGACCAGCTGAGCGGGGCGCTGGCCACCACGGCCAATGCCACCACCGGGGTCGGATCTGTTGCCATCACCCAAGGCACGCTGGCGGCGAGCGCGAACTACACGCTCACCTTTGTCAACGGCGCGCTGACGATAACGCCGCGCCCGATCACGATCACTGCGGACAGCCTTTCGCGCATCTATGGCAATGCCAACCCGGCGCTGACGTTCAGCGTTGGCGGGCTGGGTCTGGTCAACGGCGACCAGCTTACCGGTGCGCTGGCCACTGCGGCCAATTCGGCAAGCGGCGTGGGGTCGTTCGCCATCACGCAGGGCACGCTGGCGGCAACGGCGAATTATGCCGTGACCTTTGCCGGCGGGACGCTGTCGATCACTCCGCGCCCGATCACAGTGACGGCGGACAGCTTCTCGCGCATTTACGGCAATGCCAACCCGACGTTCACCTTCACGGTTGGCGGGCTGGGGCTGGTGAATGGCGATCAGCTGAGCGGTGCGCTGACAACCGCAGCCAACGCGACCACCGGTGTGGGCACCTTTGCCATCACCCAGGGCACTTTGGCGGCGGGCGCCAATTATGCGCTGACCTTCGTCAACGGGGGGCTGACCATCACCCCGCGTCCGATCATCATCACTGCCGACAATCTTGCCAAGTTCGCCGGTCAGCCCGATCCCGCGCTGACCTTCACGGTTGGCGGCGATGGTCTGGTCAACAATGACCAATTGACCGGCGCCCTTGCGCGTGAAGCGGGTGAGGCCCTGCGCAATTTCGCCATCGGTATCGGTTCGCTGGCGGCGGGGCCGAACTACCTTGTGACCTTTGTCGCAGGCCAGTTGACGATCAACCCGCCCCCGGCTCCGCCCGAGGTCAACAACCCGATCAGCCTCGATCCGGCCATTACGCCCGGCGATCCGACGCCATCCGCGACGGACGAGGAAGAGGCCCGCTTCGGCATCGATTTCCCTGCGCAGCCGGACGCGCCGCTGATCGAGGAAGAGGTGCTGCTGGATGAACCCGTGACCAGCGGGGGTGATCCCACGCTTTACAGCAGCGGTGTGACGCCGCCTGCGGGGAGCCAGTGAGATGAGCCAGCCTGTCAGCCGCCCACGCATCATCCTTGTCGCCCTTGCCGCGGCGGGCATGGCGGCGGGTCTTGCCGCTGTTCCTTCGGGCGCGCGTTCGCCTGCCGCGACCAGCCTTTCGCTGCGCGACACATTCCCGATCGGGTCCAACGGGCTGTGCGAGGCGCAGATTCTCCCGCCGGAACCGGGGGCGGGGCTGTTCGACCGGCGCTATTCGATCATCTGCCGCGATGCCGCAGCGCCGGTGGGCACGATGTGGGTGGTCAAGCCAGAGCGTGACGCGGGGATCGAACCTGCGCGCTTTGCAGGCGCCAATTCGGATTGTCAGGTCGGCGCCCAGACAGGTGGCGGCTTGCCCGGTCTGCCCGCTGTCGAGCGGCTCAACTGCAGCCGTGCGCAAGGCGTGCTGCGGACAGAACTGCTGATCGGCAGCCGCGGCGGGCGCACGTATGCGGCAACCGGCCTCAGCGCCTATGCCAAGGCGCTTGAACTCGGGATCGCCTCGCTCGCCAGTGACGAGGTGGTGCCCGGCGTGGTGGAAATCCCGCTGACCAGCGCCACCGATGCGATTGCCTTTGCCCGCCAGCAGGCCAGCGCGATTGCGGCCGATCAGGCACTGGTCGAGGCCTATCGCCGCGGCAACGCCGGCAACTTTGCCGAAGCGGCAGAGTTCTTCTCGGTGTCGGCCTCCGCGCTGACAGGGCCGGGCGCGGCCGAGGCGCGGCTGAACGAAGCGCTCCAGCAGTCCAATCTCGGCAATTACAACGAAGCGCGCAGGCTGTTCGCGGCGAGCCGTGCGCAAAGCGCCAGCAATCCGGTGCTTGGCCGCCTGCAGCGCAATTACGAAGCGATCGACGCGCTCAACCAGCGCAAATCGCAGTCAGCGCTGACGATCCTCGATACCCCGCTGGCGCTGGAACAGTCCGATGTGAGCGCCTTGCGCGAATTGCGGATCGACACATCACTGGCGAACCAGCTGGCCATCGGTGCGGATCGCGGCGCGGGCGGCTATTCCACCGCCCTGACCCCGCTGGAACGGGCCGAACTGCTCGATGGGCAGCACGCCTATCTGAAGGCGACCGCGCTGCGTCAGCTTGGCCGCATCGATGATGCCGCCCCGCTGCTGAGCGCGGCTGAAGGCTCCTTTGCTTCCGTGCGCGAAGGGCGCGTGGTTTCGGTCGCGTGGCTGCGCGCGCAGGTGCTGGGGGAGCTGGCGGAACTGGCCGAACGATCGGGAGCGCCTGCCGAGGCGGAACGGCTGCACCAGACCGGTATCGGCCTGCTGGACATCACCTATCCCGGCTCCCCCGCGCTTGATAGCGCAAGGGCGCAGCTGGCGGGTCTTTATGCCCGCACCGGCCAGCGCGATGCGGCGCTGGGCATCTATCGCGGGATCGTATCCGATGCTGAAGGGCGGGCCTTGCCGTCGTTGCGCGGGCTGATGGCGCCCTATTTCGCGCTGCTTCTGTCCGAAGGGCAGGGCGCGGACACCACAATCGCAGCGCAGGATGTGTTCGCCGCGAGCCAGCTGCTCCAGCGGCCCGGCCTTGCCCAGACCCAGGCGGCGCTGGCGCGCGAGCTTTCGGGCGGAAGTGACGAGGCCTCGGAACTGTTCCGCACCGCCACCAATCTTGGCCGCGCCATCGAACAGCAACGCATCGCCCTGCTGGAAATCAGCAACCTGCCGCAGCCCACCACGCAGCAGGCCGCCGCCATCACCCAGAGGCAGGAACGGCTGGGCCAATTGCAGTTGCAGCAGGCCGAAGTGCTGCAGAAGCTGGCAACCTATCCGCGGTATCGCGCCGTCAGCGGCACAGCGATCAGCCTGCCCGATCTGCAAGCGATCCTCGCCCCGGATGAGGCCTATGTTAAACTGGTGACGCTCGATCAGGATGCCTATGTGGTCTACGCCACAAAGGATTCCGCGACGGCATGGCGCGCCGATGCAACGCCTGCGCAGCTTGACAGGCTGGTGAACCAGATCCGTGAAAGCATCGCGGTGGTCGAGGGCGGGCAGGTGCTCACCTATCCTTTTGACATCGTGCGCGCGCGTGAACTGTACGTCCGCCTGTTCGCGCCGGTCGCCGATCAGCTGCCCAAGGCGCGGCACATCGTGTTCGAACCCGATGGCGCGCTGCTGAAACTGCCGATCAATCTGCTGGTGACCGACGATGCCAGCGTCGCCGCCTATCAGCAGCGCCAGACGCAGGCGGGTTCGGACGAGTATGACTTCCGCGGCACCAAGTGGCTCGGCCGGTCGACGCAGATCAGCACATCGGTGGCGGCCTCGGCCTTCCGCGATGTGCGCGCCGCGCGGCCGTCGGATGGCAAGCGCGCCTATCTCGGCCTTGGCGAGAACACGCCGATCGGCACCGCCTCGCCCGGCGCGGCGCGCACCCGAGCGGCGCTGGAGTCGGGAGAGCGTTGCCAGTGGTCGCCCAATATTTGGGCCAACCCGATCAAGGCCGATGAATTGCGCGGCGCTGCGGCGAAAATCGGCGAGGGCGCCCGCGTGCTGACCGGTGATGCCTTTACCGACAGCGCGATTGCCACCCTCCCGGACCTTGGCGAATACCGCATCCTGCACTTTGCCACCCACGGCCTTGTGACCGCACCCCAGCCCGAATGTCCGCCGCGCCCGGCGCTGCTGACCAGCTTTGATCCCCGCGAAGGGTCTGACGGATTGCTCAGCTTTGCCGAAATCTTCGGCCTGCGCATCGATGCCGATCTGGTGATCCTGTCGGCCTGCGACACTGCGGGCAGCGCCACCGTTGGCGCGACCCGTGAGGCAGGCGTGACCGGCGGCGGCGAGTTTGCGCTTGATGGGCTGGTGCGCGCTTTCGTGGGTGCGGGCGGGCGCACCGTATTGGCGAGCCACTGGCCGGTGCCCGATGATTTCGACGCCACCGGCAGGCTTGTTTCCGGGCTGTTTGCGACAAGCGGGCGGGCCACCGCCGAAGCGCTCAAGGCCTCGCAGGAAACGCTGATGGACGATGCGCAAACCTCGCACCCGTTCTACTGGTCGGCCTTTGCCGTGGTGGGCGACGGCGCGGCGCGCCTCGCCCGCTGAGGCGACGGTGAACAACGCGCAGCCCGGCACCGCAGCCCGCCTTGGCTGGATCGCACGCGGCTGGCGCGATGTGCGCGAGGCTGGCACTGTCCAGCTGGGGCTGACTGTCATGCTCCTGTGCGTGGCGCTGTTCATTGCCCGGTTTAGCTGGGTTCTGCCCGACGGTTCCGAACCCACCCCGCTCACCAGCGAGGCGGAGCGCGCATTCTATGACCTCAGGGCCTATTACTCCGCCGACCTGGTCGAGGAAGACAAGCGGGTTGTGCTGGTGGTCTATACCGACCAGACCCTGATTGCTGCACGTAAACGCTCGCCCCTGGATCGCGGCCTGCTGGCCAAGACACTGCGCACGCTCGACACCTTCGAGCCCAAGGCGATCGGGATCGATATCCTGTTCGATCAGCCTCAGGACGAGGACGATGAGCTGATTTCCGTGCTGCGCGGGATGAAGACCCCGGTCGCGGTCGCCTATGCCGCCAAGGCGACCAATCCGGACGACATCGAATACGAACAGCAGCAATATCTCGAACAGTTCATGGCGCGGCTGGAGGGCAGCAAGGCGCGTCCGGCGAGCATCCGGCTCGACAACACCTTCGGCGCGACCCGGCTGTGGCCCGACATCCGCGAAGGCCTGCCACCGCTGCTGGGGCGCGTCATGCTGGCCGATGCGGGGGAGCCTGCCACCGCCTTTGCCGATTACGAGGGGGCGATTGATTACCGGCGGCCCAAGTTTCAGGATTCGGTGCTGTTCCCCCCGGCCCAGATCGACCTGTTCGTAGACCCTGACCCAGAGATCCTGCCCTTTCTCAAGGAGCAATACGCCGGCAAATACATCCTGATCGGTGGCGATATTGTTGATTATGACCGGGTCGAGACGACCTTTACCTCGATCAACGGCGAAGTGCCCGCAGGGATCGCCGTCCATGCCGAGATCATTGCGCAGATGCTCGATGGCCGCGTTCTGACCCCGATCCCGACGTGGGTGCTTTGGGCCATGTCGGTTCTGGTGGTTCTGATCGCGATCCTGACCGCACTGCTCGAATGGCCCGCGCGGCGGCTGGCGCTGTTTGGCGTGGCGCAGCTCGTGATCTTTCAGGGATTTCCGGTGCTGTTGCAGGTGCGCAATGTCGATACCTACGGATTGCCGGCGGTCGGCTGGCTGATCGGGTGGATCCTTGTCTTCACCGCAGTCACGGTGGCAGCCCGCGCATCGGGCGCGGTGCAGCGCAACTTCGCGACCGGGGCGCTGGGCAAATACATCCCGCGCGACATCGCGCAGGCAATCATCGACAAGCCCGAACTGCTCAGCCTCGGCGGCGAAAAGCGCGAAATCTTCGTGCTGTTCAGCGATCTGGAAGGCTTCACCAAGATGAGCCACGCGATCGCGCCGGAAATGGTGGCGAAGCTGCTCAACCGCTATCTCGATATGCTCAGCGAGGTGGTGCTGGATCATGGCGGGGTGATCGACAAGTTCGTGGGCGATGCGGTGGTGGCCTTCTGGGGCGCGCCGATTGCCCGGCCGGGTGACGGCGAGCGTG
Source organism: Porphyrobacter sp. IPPAS B-1204 (assembly GCA_003724185.1). Classification (GTDB taxonomy): domain Bacteria; phylum Pseudomonadota; class Alphaproteobacteria; order Sphingomonadales; family Sphingomonadaceae; genus Erythrobacter. The sequence goes on along the minus strand of RHGM01000003.1, from coordinate 543,054 downwards.
CGGCCCGGGCTGGCTATGCCATCTGGCAGGCGGGCGAGGCCTTCCGCCGCGAGGTTGCGGCGATGGACTCCGGCCTTCCTCCCATCGGCAAGACCCGCGTCGGCCTCCACCACGGCGAGGCGGTGATTGGCAATTTCGGCGGGGCCAGCCGCATCCAGTACACGGCGCTTGGCGATTCGATGAACACCGCTGCGCGGCTGGAAGCGGCCAACAAGGCGCTCGATTCCGCTGTGATGGCGAGCCGCGAATTTGCCGAGGCTTCGGGGCTGGACTGGTGGCGCCCCATGGGACGGGTGCAGCTGCGCGGGCGCGCGCGGCCGGTCGATCTGTTTGAACCGGCACCGGATTTCCCTGTGGAGGACCGGGCGCTGCTGGCCGAAGGCTGCGCGCTTGCCGCAACGGATCGCGTCGCGGCGCTGCGGCTGGTACAAGCCGTGGCGGAGCGCCACCCGCAAGATTCAGCGCTCGGCAATCTTGCCCGGCGCATTCATGCAATGGACGAGGGAGGAACCTATGTTCTCGGATAGACTGAAGACAAAGCTGTCGGCGCTGGCGCTGGCGGGCGCTGCGCTTGCTCTGCCGGTAGCGGCGATGGCCGGCGTGGTGGTCAAATCCACCGGGCCGTCCTCGACCAAGTACCCCGTCGGCACCAAGGTCGATGACGCCGCCACTATCACGCTGAAGGCGGGCGATGTGGTGACGGTGCTCACTGCCAATGGCACCCGGGTGATCAAGGGCGCAGGCACCTTCCGTGTCGGCGACAGGCCGCAGGTGGCCGCTGATCGCTTCGCATCCCTGACCCGCAAACGCGCCGCCACCCGCGTGCGCACCGGGGCCGTGCGCGGCGAGACCGATGAGAACCCGACCAATCCCAGCCTGTGGTATGTCGACGTCACCCGGTCAGGCACGATCTGTCTCTATGACCTTGCGACCGTGCGCCTGTGGCGTCCCGGCACGGAAGGCACCAGCACCTACCTGATCGGCAAGCCGACCGCCGCGCTTCCCCTTGCCGAAGTAACCTTCGATGACACCGTGACCGTTGCCGCGCTCGATCCTTCGCGCGTGTCGGTTGGTGATGGCGAAAGCTTCGTGATCAGCGCGCCCGATGGTTCGACCAGCGTCGTCAAATTCGTGCTGCTCGCCGAAGATTACGAAGCGCCCGATGCGCTGGCAGAGGCGCTGATTGCCAAGGGCTGCACCGTGCAGCTGGAAACGATGGCGGCCAGCCTTGAAGCTTCGGCGGAAGCCAGCGGCGGCTGAAACCGCCGTCCATGTCAGGTGCATTGCCTGTTGCATCGCGGCCCCAAGCTTGGGACAAGGGGGCAGGGGTCGCCCAGACGGGGGAATCGGCAGACGGACGGCATATGCTGGCGCAGGGATACAAGCATCGCCCGGTCGCGTGGTGCTAGCTTTCGCGAGTAGTGGGCGATCCGGCTGAAGGGCATCTCGGGGGGGATGGGATGAGGCATTTTTGGGCGGATGTGGTGAGCGGGCTGGCGCAAAGGCCGGCGGCCCTGCGCGTTGCGGCAGTGCTGGCGCTCGCCGCGCTCTATCCGGCCTCCGGCGCCATCGGAAACGGCACCTTCGAAGGTGTGGCAAGCTGTGCCGGATCGACCTGTCATGGCCGTGCGGAAGGCAATGGCGCTGTTGTCCGTCAGGATGAAATCGCGACATGGCAGGAACCGTCCTCGGCCAGCGGCGCGCATTCCCGCGCCTATGCCGTGCTCGGCGGGCGGCGTGGCCAGCAGATCGCCGCGAGCCTCGGGCTGGGCAGTGCGACCTCGGCCCCAGCCTGTCTCGGCTGCCATTCGACCTATGCGCCCGCAGGCCAGCGCGGCGCGAAGTTCACGCTCACCGACGGGGTTGGCTGCGAAAGCTGTCACGGGCCTTCGGGCGGAACCTGGCTCGCGGAGCATTACGCACTGCCCGCAACCCACGCCTCGAACATCGCGGCAGGATTGACTCCTCTCGACAACCCCAAGGCGCGGGCGAATGTCTGCCTTGATTGCCATTACGGATCATCCAAGCCCGGCCAGTTTGTCACCCATGCGATGATGGCGGCAGGCCACCCGCGCGTGTCGTTCGAACTCGATCTGTTCAGCGCGTTGCAGCAGCACCACAATACCGACGGGGACTATACGGCGCGCAAAGGCGCTCCCAATTCGGTGCGGTTCTGGGCCGTGGGGCAGGCCGAGGCGGTGCGGCGGGCCACCAGCCTGTTCGCCCAGCCCAGGTTCGGGATGGAAGGCAGTTTTCCGCAGCTCTATTTCTACGATTGCCATTCGTGCCACCGCACGATCACGGACGGGCCGCAGCGCAAGCTGACGCACGAAACCAATCCCGGTCGCCCGATCCCCTTCGGCAACCCGCCCTTCAATGACGAGAACATCATCATGCTCTCTGCCGTGGCAGGCGCGCTGGTGCCCGGTGAGGCAGGAGCGTTCCAGACGGCGAGCCGCGACTTCCACAAGGCGATGGGCACCGGCCCCGCCGAAGCCCGCGCAGCCGCGCAGGCACTGTCGGCGCGGGCGGGCGCTCTGTCCGATGCGCTGTCGGGCCGCGCCTATGCCGGGGCAGATGCCTTCAAGGTGATTGCGATCATCGCGGGCGAGGCGACTGCCCCCCGCTTTACCGACTATGCCGGTTCGGTGCAGGCGGTGATGGCGGTGGACACGCTGCTCAACACACTGGTGCGTGAAGGCCGCGTAACGCAGGGCGCGGCGGCGGGCATCCGCGGAGACATCGCGCGGGCCTACCGTGCGGTGGAGGAGCCCAACGCCTACCGCCCCGCCGATTTCCGCGCCGCGCTGAAATCGGCAAGCGGCGCGATCGGCAGGCTGCAATAGACATGCGCAAGGGGGGGGACATTCTGGGTTGCGGCGAGCGCGCTGGTGCTCGCCTCCTGCGGGGGCGGCGGGCCGTCGTCCAGCGGCGGCGCGACCGGTGGCACCGGGCCGACACCCACACCCACACCGCCGCCTGCCGGACAGCTGTTCTCGGTGCCCGCCGCCGAAAGCCTTTCCAGCGCCGAAGTCGGCACAGTCATCGCGCAAGCCGCCGCCGAAGCACGGGCGCGGGGCGTCGCGGCGACCATCGCGGTGACAGACCGCGTCGGCAATGTGCTCGGCGTGTTCGCCATGCCCGGCGCCGCGCCGACGGCGCGCATCCCCGCCGCGCCCGATGGCACCAGCCGCGACGCGCAGGGTCTCACCATCCCCAGCGCCGGGGCGGCCATCGCCAAGGCGATCACCGGCGCCTATCTTTCCAGCGGCGGCAATGCCTTCTCCACCCGCACGGCGAGCTTCATCGTGCAGGAACACTTCCCGCCCGCGCCAACCACCGCAGGCCTTGAAAGCGGCCCGCTGTTCGGGGTGCAGTTCAGCCAGCTTCCCTGCTCCGACCTCGCGGCGCGGGCGAGCGACGGGTTCATCGGTCCCAAGCGGTCGCCGCTGGGCCTTGCGGCTGATCCGGGCGGCTTCCCGCTCTACCAGAACGGCGTGGTCGTCGGCGGCGTGGGCGTGATCGCTGACGGCACCTACGGCTTCGATCCCAATGTCCTCGACCGCGATGTGGATGTTGACGAGGCGATTGCGCTGGCGGGCACGGTGGGGTTTGAAGCGCCCGTCGCCATCCGCGCCGACCGCATTACGGCTGACGGCACGTCGCTGCGCTACACCGACGTTGAATACCCGCAGATCGGCAATGTGGCCGGTTCGAGCTTTACCGGAACCGCAGGCACGCTGGTGCCGGTGGCGGGCTATTACATGGGCGCAGGCCTGCTGGCCGGTGCGGCTTACGGGTCGGAAGCTTCGGGCGTGCGCGCCTCCACGGCGGCCGAATTCGCCAACCGCGATGCCTTCGTGCTGACCAACGGCGCGGGCGTGAACCGCTTTCCGCTACGCAGCGGCACGGATGCAGGCGATATCACCGCGCCGCTGACCGCTGCCGAGGCGCGGGTGATCCTTGAGGAAGCCTTCACCGTGATGAGCCGCGCCCGGGCGCAGATCCGCCAGCCGCTCGACAGCCGCGCACAGGTGACGATCAGTCTGGTCGATACGCGGGGCCAAGTGCTCGGCCTTGTGCGGTCGCCCGATGCGCCGATCTTCGGCATCGACGTGAGCTTGCAGAAGGCGCGCACGGCCAATTTCTTCTCGGGCGGGTTCGCGGCGAGCGAATTGCTGGCGGCGGGCGGCGAGGTGCCGCAATTCGTCGCCCGCACCCGCACATTCCTTGGCGATCCCGCCGCGCTGACGGGCGGATTTGCTTTCTCCGACCGCGCGGGCGGCAACCTGTCGCGGCCCTATTTCCCGGATGGCGAGGTCGGCCAGCCGAATGGCCCGCTGTCGCGCCCGATCACGCAGTTCAACCCGTTCTCGACCGGGCTGCAATCGGCACTGATTGTCGGCAATCTCGGTCAGCATCTCGAATTCGTCACCGGCCAGCGCCCGGATGACACCCCGCGCAATTGCACCACTTTGCCGGGCGTGGCGGGCGGCAATTCGCGGCTGGCGAACGGCATCCAGATCTTTCCCGGCTCGGTCCCGGTCTACCGCGGCAATGTGCTGGTCGGCGGCATCGGGGTTTCGGGTGACGGGATCGATCAGGACGACATGATCAGCTTCCTCGGCCTGCACAACGGCGCAAACCGCGCTGGTGGCGGCTTGGGTAATGCGCCCGCTGCCATCCGTTCCGACCGGATCGTGGTTGCGGTCGGCAACCGCCAAGTTCGGCTGCGTTACGTCAATTGCCCCTTTGCGCCGTTCCTCGATACGAGCGCGCAGAACGTGTGTGAGGGGCTGTAGATGGGCTGGATGCTTCCCGCTCTGCTGCTGCTTCAGGCTGCGCCGCCAGAGGATGTGCAGCCGCAGGTTGCGCCCCCCGGCGAACAGGCGCCCAAGGCCCCGGAAAACTGGGACGAACAGGACATTCCCCCCGTCGATCCCGCAATCATCGACGGCCGCCAGCGCCCCGGCTACACCGCGCCGCTGCCCGAACGGATCGAGCAACGCAATGAAGGCGCGATCCGTGCGCCGCCGCCGCAAGCCTTCCCGACCGACCAGCTCCCCATCCCGGATCGCTGGCGGCTGATCGAAAGCCTTGGTCTGGTGAAGGAGAACCTGCTCGATCCCTATAACCAGAACACCTACAAGGGCGATCGCCCGATCAACCGCGCCAAGGTGCCGTGGCTGCCGATCAAGGAGGATGACTGGTTCTTCGTCGCCAACCTGATCAGCGATTCTGTCTACGAACCGCGCACCTTCCCCATCCCTGTGGGCGTGCAGACCACCGAGGATCCCGACCGCAACGATGTGTTCGGCAACGACTTTTCGCAGGTCTTCAGCCAGACCTTCATCGCGGGATTCGCGCTGCTGAAGGGATCGACCACCTTCAAGCCGCCGACCATCGAATACCGCGTCACGCTGGCCTACAACGTCAATTACGTCGATGTGCCCGAACGCCGCGTGCTGTTTGTGGAGCCTTCGCGGCCCTCGCACCGGCTCGACCACTTCCTCGGGGTGCAGGAAGCCTTCGTCGATTACCACTTCAGCCAGTTCGACAATGACCGGTTTGACTTCATCTCGATCCGCGCCGGCATCCAGCCGTTCCAGTCGGATTTTCGCGGGTTCCTGTTCAACGACCAGCAATTGGGCGTGCGCCTGTTCGGATCGCGTGACAACAACCGCTTCCAGTTCAATCTGGGCGCCTTCTGGCGGTTGGAGAAGGACACCAATTCCGGCCTCAACGCGATCCTGCGGCCACTGCGCGATGATTTCGTTTTCGTCGCCAACGCCTACCGGCAGGACTTCCTGATCCCGGCGCTGACCAGCCAGTTCACCGTGGTCTACAACATGAACCGCGAGGCGGACGATATCCAGATCGACACCAACGGTTTCCCGGTCCGCCCGGCGCTGCTCGGCACGCTGCGGGGGCGGGAATACGATGTCGTCTATCTCGGCTACAACATGGATGGCCGGCTCGGCCGCGTGAACCTGACGGGCAGTTTTTACTGGGCGCTGGGGGAGGATCGGAACAGCTTCTTCACCGACCGCCCAGCCAATATCAACGCGCAGTTCGCCGCTGTCGAAGCCAGCTATGACCGCAACTGGATGCGCTTCCGCCTGTCGGCTGCCTATGCCAGCGGGGACTCAGATCCCTATGACGATACCGAGGGCGGGTTTGACGCGATCTTTGAAAACCCGGTGTTTGCGGGCGCGGATACATCTTACTGGATCCGCCAGACGATCCCCTTTGCCGGCGGGGGCCGGGCGGTTGCGGTCAACGGGCGCAATGGCCTGCTCAATTCGCTGCGATCTTCCAAGGAGCAGGGCCAGAGCAATTTCAACAACCCCGGCCTGATCCTGGCCGGTGTCGGCGCGGATTTTGACCTGACGCCGCAGTTCCGCCTGTCTGCCAACGCCAACCACCTGTGGTTCGAAAACACCGCGACGCTGCAAGTGCTGCGCAACGAAGGCTCGATCCCGCGTGAGATCGGCTTTGACTTGTCAGCCGCCGCCATCTGGCGGCCCAAGGCCAACCAGAACCTCGTCTTCCGCCTGTCTGCCGCGACGCTGCTGGCGGGCGACGGCTTCAAAGACCTGTTCACCGCGCGCGGCGGCGGGCAGGAATTCGTCTCGATCCTCGCCAACGTGGTGCTGACCTACTGATGCAACGTCTCGGCCAAACCCTCACCCGCCATATTGCGCTGCTGGCAGCGGCGCTGGTGCTTGCTGTCTCGATGTTCGCGGGCACCGGTATTGCGGCGGACAAGGAGAAGCCGGTGAAGCGCGATTATTCCGCAGTCTTCGCCCCGCCCGCGCCCAAGCGGCAATCAGTGGCGGAGATGGAGGCGAAGTCCGATGGCTGCCTGACCTGCCACATCAAGACCGACGCGCCGACCATGCATGTCTCGCCCGCCGTGCGGCTGGGCTGCACCGATTGCCACGGCGGCAATCCGGCAGTGCGCGGCAATTCCGATTTGCCCCACGACCACCCCGATTATGTCGCCGCCCGCGACACGGCGCATGTGCTGCCCAAGTATCCGAACAGCTGGCACTTCCCGTCCTCGGCCAACCCCAAGCGGTCCTACGCGCTGCTGAACACGGAATCCCCGGAGTTCGTGAAGTTCATCAACCCGTCCGATTACCGCGTAGCGCGGGAGGCCTGCGGATCGTGCCACATTCAGGCGATCGAGGCGGCGGAACGGTCGATCATGGCCTCAGGCGCGATGCTGTGGGGCGGGGCGAGCTACAATAACGGGATTCTGCCCTTCAAGAACTACCTGCTGGGCGAGGCCTACACCCGCGACGGCCTGCCCGCGAAGATCACCTCGCCGGGCGCAGGGCCGGGGGGTGTCTTGTCGGAAGATCAGGTCGCACGCGGCGTGCTGGCGGAAATGTATCCGCTGCCGACATGGCAGGTGATCCCGCCGGGCGACGTGTTCCGCGTGTTCGAACGCGGCGGGAGGACGATCAACTCGCAATTCCCCGAAATCGGCCTGCCCAACCCGAGCGGCCAGATCCAGCGGCTGGAAGAACCCGGGCGGCCCGATCTGAAGCAATCCAACCGCGGCCCCGGCACCGGCCTGCGCGTGGCGATCCCCGCGCTCAACATTCACAAGACCCGTCTCAATGATCCCTTCACCTGGTTCATGGGGACGAACGATCAGCCGGGCGATTACCGCCATTCGGGCTGCGCCAGCTGCCACGTCGTCTATGCCAATGACCGCGAACCGCGCCATTCGCTCACCTACGCGCAATATGGGCGCGACGGTCAGACGATCACCGTCGATCCGACGATTGCTGGCAAGATCGAGCACGCGGCGGGGTATCCAGACAAGAAGCACGGTGCGGTGAAGGAACCGGGTCATGAGGATCACGGCGACGGATCGGGGCCGGGCAAGCGCGCTGACGATACGCTGACCTTCGACGGCAAGCAGAAGGAAAAGGGCCACCCGCTCCAGCACGTCTTCACCCGCGCCATTCCCACTAGCCAGTGCATGAACTGCCACATGCACCAGCCCAACATCTTCCTGAATTCCTTCCTCGGCTACACCATGTGGGATTACGAGAGCGACGCGCCCGCAATGTGGCCGGAGCAGCAGAAATACCCTACTGCCGAAGAAGTGCGCGCCATCAATGACCGCAACCCCGAAGCCGCCGCGGCCCGCGGCAAGTGGGGCGATCTCGATTTCCTGCGCAATGTCTATGATCTCAACCCGAAGCTGAAGGACACGCAGTTCGCCGATTATCACGGCCACGGCTGGAACTTCCGCGCCATTTTCAAACGCGACCGCGAAGGCAATCTGCTCGACGCGGAAGGCGCCATCGTTGATCCCGATGATCCGGAGAAATGGCGCAAGGAGGGCGAGGGCAAGTTCGTCCCCGCTGGCACCAATCCCGGCAAGGCGGTCCACATGATGGATATCCACGCCGAAATCGGGATGCAATGCGCCGATTGCCATTTCGAACAGGACAGCCACGGCAACGGCCTCATCTATGGCGAGGTCGCCAACGCGATCGAGATCACCTGCAAGGACTGCCACGGCACGCCCGATGCCTATCCCACGCTGCGCACCAGCGGCCCGGCCGCCCCGCCCGAAGGCCACGATCTTGCCCTGCTGCGCAACCCTGACGGCAAGCGCAGGTTTGAGTGGATGGAAGGCGCCGATGGCCGCCGCAAGCTGGTCCAGCGCTCGATCATCGATCCCAAGCTCGAATGGGAGATGAGCCTCGTCAAGGACACGGTCGATCCCGCCACCCCGACCTTCAACGCCAAGGCAGCACGGGCAAAGCTGGTCAGCCGTTACGGCGCGGAGACCGGCAATTTCGAATTCGGCACCGGCATCGGGATCGATGATCGCGCTCACCGCGATCCCGAAATGGCGTGCTTCACCTGCCACCTTTCGTGGACGACCAGTTGCGGCGGGTGCCACCTCCCCATCGAGGCCAACTGGAAGACCAAAAGCCACCGCTACGAAGGCGGGGAGACTAGGAACTTCGCGACCTACAACCCGCAGGTTGCGCGCGATGAGATGTTCCAGCTGGGCAAGCACCAGACTACCAAGGGCAACCAGGTCGCGCCGGTGCGATCATCCTCGGCGCTGGTGCTGTCCTCGACCAATATCAACCGCGAACGCATCTATGTGCAGCAGCCGCCGATCAGCGCGATCGGCTTCTCGTCCCAAGCCTTCGCGCCGCACTTCCCGCATACGGTGAGGAAGACCGAGACCAAGACCTGCACCGATTGCCACCTCAGCGCCGCTGACGACAACAACGCGATCATGGCGCAGCTGCTGTTGCTCGGCACCAACTACGTCAACTTCGTCGGGCTCAATGCGTGGACGGGGCTGGAGGGCGGCTTTCAGGCGATCCGCGTCACTGAATATGACGAGCCGCAGGCGGTGATCGGCTCCTACCTGCACCGCTATGCCTATCCCGATTACTGGGGGCTTCATGTCGACAAGAACGGGCGCGAGCTGAAGAACTGGGTGCGGGGCAAGACCTTCGACGACAAGCTGAGCGGCGAAACCCAGCCGTTCGAGGAATTCGTGAACGTCCACGAAGGCACGTCAGACCGCGTCGGCTGCCTGCAACTGCGCGGCGAATACATGTTCGTCGCCGCAGGCAAGGGCGGGTTCGTCGCCTATGATGTCGCCAGCATCGCCAACAAGGGCGTTTCCGAACGCATCCTGAAGGGGCCGTTCTCCAGCCTCGGCCATGATACGCAGGTCAAATCCGCCAACGCCACCTGCATGGCGCTGCCCACCAATCAGCCGATCGCCCCGCATCGCAGCACGCCGGACATGCGCGCGATGAATCAGGAGCAGGCCTTCCTGCCGATCTACAACTATGCGGTTGTCACGGATGCGGTGGAGGGGCTGATCCTCGTCAACGTCAACACGCTGGCCGACGGCGAATTCCGCAACAACCAGCTGCGCCGCAAGGTGTTCGCAGACGGTTCCAACGCGTGGAACCCCGAGGGTGTGCTGGCAGGCGCACGGCACATCACGCTGGCGGGCGAGGTGGCCTATATCACCGCTGACAAGGGGCTTGTGGTGGTCGATCTCGCCGATCCCGACACGCCCAGGCTGACGGCGGTGCGCCCGCTGCGCGATGCGCGGGCCAGCGCAGTGCAGTTCCGGTATCTGTGGGTGACGGACGCGGACGGGGTGAAGCTGTTCGATGTCACCTCCTTGCGCGATCCGGTCGCTGTCCCCGAAGGCACTGTGCCGCTGGCCGATGCGCGGCGGATGTATATTGCGCGCACCTACGCCTATGTCGCCGCCAAGGGCGAGGGGCTGGTGATCCTCGATGTGAAGAACCCGCGCGCCCCGCGCATTTTCCAGACAGTGACGCTGGGCGGCACGCTGAACGATGCCGAGGATGTGATCGTCGGCACCACCAACGCCTCGCTGTTCGCTTACGTGGCCGATGGGCGCAACGGGATGAAGGTGCTGCAACTCACCAGCCCTGACAGCCAGCGCAATTTCTACGGCTTCTCGCCAGCGCCGGTGCCCGAGATGATCGCCTCGGCGAAGACGCCTTCGCCCGCGATTGCGCTGTCCAAGGGCCTCGACCGGGATCGTGCCGTGGACGAGACTGGCGGGCAGATGGCGGTGTTCGGCAGGCTTGGCTCCCGGCCCTTTACCCGGCCTGAAATGGAGCAATTGTTCATGACCCGCAGCGGCGTGCCGTGGAAGGTTTCGGACGAGGTCGACATGAAGCGCTGGGTGGGCGTGGCGCCTGCCGGGCCGCTGCGGGCGGCCGCCAAGTAGGTTTTTACCTTCGTCATTGCGAGCGTAGCGAAGCAATCCATGAACCGCCGCTGCGCCAAGGTGCGCGGGCAGTCCATGGATTGCCACGTCGCCATCGGCTCCTCGCAATGACGAAATCAATCGCGCTCGGCGAACATGCCTTCGATCATCGGCTGCAGGCCCGCATGGAAACGCGCCAGCACCTGCCAATCGCCCACCCGCTCGTAATGCGACACCAGCGCCTGCCCGTCCCAGCGGTGCAGGGCATAGGTCGGCGGCTCGGTGGTGATAAGCTCGCGGTTGTCGGGCGCGTCCTTGTCGATGGGGCTGAGGTCCATCGCCACCAAGGGCGCGACTGACGGGGTCACACCCAGCGGTATCCCCGCAAACCGCGTCACGATCTGGCGGTGCAGGTGCCCGCAATGGATCGCCTGCACCTGATGCTGCCCCTCAAGCACTTCGTGCAGGCGCTCCATCCATGGTTCACCCGGCGCAGGGTCCATCCAGTCGATCCCGGCGACCACAGGCGGGTGGTGCATGAAGATCAGCGTCGGAGCATCGGGCGCCTCGGCCAGCCGCGCCGCCAGCCATGCGGCACGCGCATCGCAGAAAGCCCCGCCGTGACGGCCTTCCTCCAACGTGTCGAGACAGATGATCCTGAGGCCCAGTGGCGCTTCGACGACATAGTGCAGGAAGCCCCCGTCAGCCGGCACAACCTGGGGGAAAGCCCCCAGCAGCCCGGCGCGGCTATCGTGGTTGCCGACCAGCGGCAGGATCGGGCAGGGGCAATCGGCCAGCAATTCGGCGGTCTTGGCGAAGCTTTCCGCATCGCCATGATCGGTGATGTCGCCCGATAGCACCAGCATGTCGGGGCGGTTCGCCCCACCAAGCAACCGCGCCAAGGTTGCGCGGAAGCGGGTGAGGTTCAATTCTTCGGGGCGTTCGTCAGGGGCGAAGCCGACATGGATGTCGGTCATCTGCGCGATCAGCACCGCGCGGCCCGGTGAAGAGGCGCCCCCGCTCATCGCTATGGTTTAGTCTTTGCTGCAATTGCTGCAACTGTCGTTTTTGCAGGAGGCGGCGGCTTGTAATGGGGCGCGGGGCCCTTGGGAGACCCCAAGCCCGTCCATTGCCCGGCTGGCAGGTGATAGGCATGGCACATGGCGCAGTCGCTCGGCACGATTTTCTTTGTCTTCACCGCCGTCGCGCCGAGGTGGCATTCGCGGCAGCTCTTGAGGTCCGGGATCAGCAGATCGGCGGCCGCCTTCGAGGTGTCCGCCGCGTGGCAATCGGTGCATTTCTCCTTTTTGTGCGCCTCATGGTTGAAATAGCCGCTGGTCAGGAAGCGGTCGGGCAGGTTGACCGGCATCAGATCGGCCTGCCCCGTCGGGCCGCGGGTCGGCAGGTGACATTCGGTACACACACCGCCCGCTGACAGCGCATTCGACAGCCCGATATAGGCGCGCACCGGGCGGCCGAAATCGGCCCGATAGGCGGGCGCGCCGCTGCCGATCTGGCCGGGGCGCTGGCGGGCGGGGCCGGCGGATGCGCGCGGGCCGGATGAAATGCGGGCGAGGTCTTCGGCCAGATCCTTCACATCGCCGTGGCGCAGCTTAGTGAACCCTCCGACCCCGCGCCCGGAAACAAGGCTGTGGCAGGCTTCGCAGCTATCCTCCATCCTGACTTCCTTGAACCCGATCTTGTCGGCGTTCAGGCTGTGGCAGTCCTTGCATTCCAGCGGCTTGCCATATTGGCCAAGGCTGACCGCCATCCGCGCCGCTCCGCCGCGTGCATCCATGTGGACATCATGCGGGAAGACAAGGCCGGAGCGTTCAACCGGCTTTGCCCCCGGTGCGGCGCGCACCGGCTTTGCCGCACCGAAGCTGGCGTAATAGGCCGGACGGAACTGCGGGTGGCCCTTGCCGAAATCATGCGCGTTGGCCAGCGCCGTGTCGGTCAGGCGGGTGTCGAGCGTGTTGTGGCAGTCCGAACAGAACGCCTCCCCGCCTGCCTGCTGGCGTTTCGGCCCTTCATGTTCGGAATGGCAGGACACGCAGCCCAGCGGGCCTTCCTTGCCAAAGCCTTGCGCGATCCGCCATTGCAGCGCATCGCCGGGGGAGAGCGCGGGGCTGCCCTTGGCCAGCCGCCCCATCGGCGCATGATCGCCGGTGTCCTTGTGGCAGCTGATGCAGGTTTCATCCTGCACGCTCTCGAAAGCGGCGACGTGGCAGCTTTCGCAATTGTCCTCAAGATCGTGGTGCTTCAGCGACAATTCCCCGCTCGTCCACGCGCTGTCCAGCAGCACGGTGCCCGGCGTCTTGCCGGTCGGATCAGGTTTGGCAGGGGTGCGGGTGAGGTGGCTGGCGACGGGCACCAGCAGGAGCAACAGCAGGATCGCGCCCGCCAGCACCCAGCTCATCGCCCGCTTGGACGGCAGCGCGCTGGCGAGGGCAAAGCCGCGCAGGGTGTCGCCTTTTCCCTCATCGGTGGCGATCTGGCGGATAGTGATGATCGTCCGGCCATCGGCCTCACGCGCCACCGCCAGCCGCGCCGCGCCCAGCGCGATCTCGCCCCCGGTGCGCGGGTCGATGACGCCGTCCATCACCACCCGGCCATCGAGCGCAAAGCCCAGCGTGCCGAGCGCCTCCACCGCCAGCGTCCCGTCCGCCGCAGTGGTGATCCGCACATGCTGCTGTTCGACCGCCAGATCGGGCAGGTGGATGTCGCATTCCGCTGCACGGCCTACGGTGAGGCTGGCTTGCTCCGCCACCCGGTCGCGGACGATCTCGCGTCCGGCGGCGGTGAAATCGATGGTGCGGATCAGGAATGCCATCGTCCGCCCCTCACCAGTAGTAGAACACGGAGATGACATGCGCGGCGAGCGCGGCGATCAGGGCGATGGTGAGGGGGATGTGGATGAACAGCCACACTTCCAGCAGCGCCCGGATGCGCAGCGCGCCGCGGATCTGGGCAAGCTGTTCGCGGCGCTTTGCGAGCAGGGCGGCGACCCGCGCCGTCTCGTCCGAATGCCCGCCCATTCCGTTCAGCGCGCGCGTCGTGGCGCAGCGCGGATAGCTCCCGGTCAGCCGCCCCCACGCCCCGCCGTGAAACACGTCCTGCCCCAGCGCGGCGATCACCAGATCAGCCTCGGCCCGCCCCAGCGGCTGCGCGGCGCTTTCCAGCTGGCGGTCAATCGCGGTCAACGCATCCAGCATCTGGGCTCGGGTCATTTCCTTGCGGTTTGCGCTGAGGCTGGCGGGCAGGGTGGCATAGACGATCACGCCGTAAATCCCCGTCGCGATGACCAGCAGCATCAACACATAGGCGAGGGTGTGGACGTTCCAGCCGATCTGGAACCCTGTGTGCAGCGTCCCCACCACGATCAGCGACAGGCCGAGATAGACGTGGGCACTGGTCCACGCCTTCAGGCTCCATGCGCCGGGATTGATCCGCCGTTTCCTCACCCCCAGCAGGGACAGCCACAGGATCAGGCCGAGGCCAATGGTGCCGAGCGTATATCCGTACCACGTGCCGCCATTGGGGCGCGGCTCCTGATCAATCAGGACATAGCCGGCAATCGACGCCGCGCTGAGCGCCAGCGCGATCCACAGCCAGCGAAATCCCCGATGCTTCAGAAAGCTGACATGATCGGAATCGCGCCGCTTCTCGTCCTGCCTGAAGCGGGTGTTGGCCGGGCCTTTCGCAGACGTCGCCACTATTCGACATCCTCGGTCAGCTTGGTGAAGGTCAGGAACTTGTCGGGCGCCACACGGATCGCCGCGCCCGTGGGGCAGGCGCGCACGCAGGCCGGGCCGCCGTCGATGCCCGAACACATATCGCATTTGATCGCCAGCTTGGCCTTTGCGGTGCCTTCCTTTTCGGCGGCCTTTTTACGCCAGCTATAGGATGCCTCGCCCGGACCGGGGCCAGAGCCGAACAGCATCCATTGCAGCAGGCTGGGCTTTTTGGGCGGCTTGGCATCCATGCGGATCACGCCGTAGGGGCAGTTCCTCTGGCAATTGCCGCAGCCGATGCAGGTTTCGTCGATGAACACCTCGCCATCGGGGCCGCGCTTGATCGCGTTGGGCGGGCAGTCGGCCATGCAATGCGGGTGTTCGCAGTGGCGGCATGATGTCGGCACATGGAGGTGGGCGTAGGTCTTGCCCGCCTCGCGGTCGAGGCGAGACAGGCCATCGTGGCTGTCGGCGCAGGCTTTCTCGCAATTGTCGCAGCCGATGCACAGCTTCTCGTCGATCAGCAGCACATCGGTCGCCTCGCCGATGCCGTTGTCGACCAGGAACTGCGCGGTCTGCGAATACATGTCGACGACGCTGGAGAAGCTGTCCTTCTGCCCTTCGATAAAGGCGTTGGTGGCGCGGCGTCCGGCCATGTCCGCCATCGCCCGTTCGCGCAGGGCGGGGTTGCGGGCGAGCAGGTCCAGAAAGCCTTCGCCCGGCAGGCGGATCACTTCGGACTTGATCGCGGCCTTGACCGTGGCGGTGCGGGTGCTCCCGTCGATCACCGCCATTTCACCGAAGTATGACCCGGCGGGAAGGTAGGACAGGAACACCGGCCTGTCCCCCACCTGCTTTTCGACGATCATCGAACCGCGCCGGATGATGAACACGTCCTTGTCGTCCGCGCCTTCGGTGACCACCACCTCGCCAGCGCGCTTTTCCTCGACCTTGGCGGCTTCAACCAGGGGCGCGACATCTTCGCGGGTCAGGCCCGATCCGAACATCTGGAGCAGTTGCCGCTCGATCGAGATGCGCTGGATCGCGGCCTTCGCTGAAGGCACCTGCGATTGCAGCTTCAACGCGGCAAGGCGCGAGATTTCGACCACGATGGTGTCTTCCGCCGCACGGATCGTGGCCCCACGGCGGCGGCCCGAGATCAGCCCGACTTCGCCGAAGATCGATCCGGCCTCAATGGGGATCGTGACCGAAGGATCAGCCGGATTGACCTCCACCGCCACCGACCCGCTGGCGATGCCGAACAGCGATGATCCGGGGGCGTTGCGTTCAAAGATCACCTCGCCTGCGCTGAAGAACTTTGCCTCGCTGTCGAGCATGAATTCGCGCATCTGCAAGGGGTTCATGCCATTCAGGATCGACACATTGCCGCGCAGGAATTCGAGCCATTCCTCGGTGCTGCGATTGCCGGGAAGATCGGCGAACTTGGCGGCGATGATCGGCTCGTCCGCAGGCTTCAGATCGGTGTTGCCATTGATGAACTCGATGACATCGTGGCCCTGGTTCATGCAGTGCTTGATCAGCGGATAGCCCGCCAGCGCGCCGATCACGAAGATGCCGGGCGCGGTGCTTTCGAACACCGGGGACAGGCGCGGGAAAGCGCCGCGATCCTCGCTGGTGAATTCGATCCCGCATTCCTCCACGAAAGCACGCGGCGGGGCAGAGCCGATGCGGGCGATGATCCGGTCACACGGGATGCGGATTTCCCCGTCGCGGGTGGTCAGCGTGATGAAGCCGGGCTCGATCGACTTGGTCTCGCTTTCGGTGCGGATCATCAGCTTGCCGGCTTCGTGATCCGCCATCAGCGCCTTGACGTTGGCATCCTTGGCGGTCGGGAATTCCGTCCCGCGGTTGAGGATCGAGACGGTGTTGCGCTGCGCCGGGTCTTCGGCAAGGCCGCGCGCATTTTCGATTCCTGCATCTCCGGTGCCGACGATGACGATATGCTCGTCGACATATTCCGCCGGATCATCGAGCTGGTACTGGATGTGGGGCAGGTCCGCGCCGGGGCAGCGCATCCGGTTGGGGTTGCCCTGCGTGCCGATGGCAAGGATGACGTTTTCCGCCATCACCACCTCGCCCTTTGTCAGTTCAATCGCATAGGGCGGGGCGTGGCGCTGGATTTCGCGCACCGACTTCGTGCCATCCCGCGCACGGGTGACGAGCTGCTGGACAGAACCGGGGATCGCATCGCCCGTCCCCCGGATCGCCTTGGCCTCGGCCATGTATTTCACATTGACCTTGTGGCCTTCGATCTGCTCGTCCCACAGGCCGAGGATGACCTCGCGCTTGCCCGCCTCGAAATCGATGTCGCTGCGCAGCACCAGATTGGAAGGGGTAGCCATCACGTGCTTGCCCTTCTGGTATTTGTAGATCGTGTCCGACAGGTGATCGGTCTTTTCGAGCAGCACGTGGCTCAGGCCGAGGGCCGCCGCACGCGCAGCAGCGCTCAGGCCTGCGGGCCCGGAACCGATGATGGCGACTGTGTAAATCTCGCCCACCTATCCTCCCCCTTCGGATAGAGCGCACCCCTGTATGCACCATACCCAAAACGGCCCCCGATGCCAGAGCGAATTGCCCCGTCTGGCGGGCGGTGCTAGCGGTCTGGCATGGGAACCGGGGATCAATCGCCGCAGGGCGAAACTTCAAAAGCGGGCTGGGTCTTGCTGGGCGCGGCGCTGCTGCTGGCGGCAGGCTCGGTCGGCTACAATATCTACGAGGGTTCACGCGGGCCAAGTGCGCCTGCTGCCCCGGCTGACGATGCCGCCTCGATCGAACAATTGCGCGCCGCTGCCGAAGCATCAAAGGACGATGCCGGCCCGTGGAGCGATCTGGCCTATGCCTATTTCGGGCAGGGCCAATACGCCGAGGCTGCCGCCGCCTACCGCCGCGCACTCGAAATCGCCCCGGACGAAGCTGTGCTGTGGTCGGCGCTGGGCGAAACGCTGGTGCTGGCAAGCGAGCGCGATCCGCTGCCGCCAGAGGCGCTGGCCGCGTTCCAGAAGGCGGTTGCCCTTGACGCATCCGATCCCCGCGCGCGCTATTTCCTCGCGGCGAAGAAGGACTTGGACAAGGATCACGAAGGCGCGATTGCCGCGTGGCTCGATCTCTTGGCCGATAGCCCGCAGGGCGCGCCGTGGGAGGCCGATCTGGTGCGCACCATCGAACAGGTGGGCCAGATCAACAAGATCGACGTCGCCCCGCGCATCGCCAAGGCGCAGGAAGGCCGCAAACCCGCGCTGCTTGCCCCCGGATCAGGCAGCGTGGCAGGCGAAGCCGCGTCGGCGAACTTGCGTGGCCCCAGCGCGGCAGAGGTTGCTGCGGCAGGCGCGATGAAGCCATCCGAACAGCGCGAAATGGCCGAAGGAATGGTTGCGCAACTGGAATCCCGGCTTCAGGCCGAGCCGAAGAATGTCGATGGCTGGGTGATGCTGATGCGCAGCCGCATGACGCTGGGCGAGCCCGCCAAGGCCAAGGCTGCGCTGGAAGCGGCGGTCAAGGCAAACCCGGGCGCTGCGGCGCAGTTGCGCGATCAGGCCGCGGCGCTGGGGGTGAAGTAGGGCAGATCACGCCTGTCCCTTCTCCCTGTAAGCATTGAATTTTACCGCCCTCGTGATACCCCACCCGCATGAGCGTATATGACAAGACCTTTGACATGGTCATCGACAAGGCACTGAATATTCTCTTCGACAAGAAGGTGGATATCTACACCTTCGCGCTCTATTATGATCATGAGGGTTGGGCTGTCGAAGTATGCGCCGACACGGTCTACAATTCTCAGCGGACCGTTCGGGCCAGCAACGCGTTCAACAGAGAGCAATTCTTTGCAGCCATTAAACGGAGTGATCTGGAGACTGCAACCGTGTGGAACTGCAACACGGGCAGGAGCTTTTCGTTGGGTGAATTCCAGTACAAAATGCTTGGATGGGAGCCCATAAAGGCGCCCAACAACTCTGTGCCATTCTTCCGGGCAATGGTTCGGGCGCTGATCCGCAACTCCCACAAGATCGCTGCGCTTACCAGAAATCCAGAACAGCTGGTGTTATGCTGCTCGACGAAAAACAGCGAGGTTGGCCTGATCTGGTTTCACGAGGATGGGGCTTAGCTGCCTCCAAAGCGGCCATCGTCAGCCCGGCTTGAACTGTCAGCCCTCAGCCCCGCCATCGCCCCGCGCCGCCTCGTCCTTCCAGCTCCACGCGAGGCGGCAGGGGAGGATGTTCAGCCATTCGAACCCGCTGTCGACCCGGTCGAAATAGCGCGCGTTGTAATTCTGCGCGGCCTTGCTGAACTGGTAGGTCAGGAATGCGCCGCCGGGGCGGATCACGCGGTGGGTGGCCGCCGCGATGCGCGGGCCGAGGCCTTGGGGCAGGGTGGAGAACGGCAGGCCTGAAAGCACGTAATCGGCCTGTTCGTGGCCGTGGGCGCGGATGATGTCTTCCACATCCTCGGCCGATCCGAGCACCGCGACGAAGCGGCTGTCGGCGATGGTGCGGTTGAGATAGTCGATGAAGAGCGGGTTGGTGTCGATCACGATCAGCGTGCCATCACGCCGCAACCGGTCGAGCACCGGACGGCAGAAAGTGCCGACCCCCGGCCCGTATTCGACAAACAGGCGGCAGCGCTCCCAATCGACGGGGGCGAGCATGCTCTTGATGGTGAAGCGCGAGGACGGGATGATCGAACCGACCATCACGGGATGTTCGACAAACCCCTGAAAGAAAACGCCCCAAGGTCCGAAATACTGCCGCACCTTCCGCTTCCAGCGGGTAACCTTGCGTTCCTGCGAAAGCTCGTAACCTGTCATCGTCAATCTGTGTCCTTTGGTGCGGCCCCGGGCTTAAGGACCAAACCGGGCTGGCCCGAATTCGCAAATCTTTCGGTGCATTGCAAGAATATGACACCTCAGACACGGTATATCGCCGGAATGTGCCTGACATGCGGCGACCGATGGCAAAGCGGCCTCGTCAAGGCGTGTGCCGGACGCAAAAAGGCCC
The DNA here is from genome assembly GCA_003724185.1 of Porphyrobacter sp. IPPAS B-1204. Lineage (GTDB taxonomy): Bacteria > Pseudomonadota > Alphaproteobacteria > Sphingomonadales > Sphingomonadaceae > Erythrobacter. The sequence goes on along the minus strand of RHGM01000003.1, from coordinate 523,555 downwards.
CCGCCAGCGAAGGACGGGGGCCTTTTTTGCAACAATCGGCAGGGTTTACACCACCCCGAAGGCCAGCATCGCGTCGGCGACCTTCTTGAAGCCCGCGATGTTCGCGCCCTTCACATAGTCGATATAGCCGCCGCCCTGATCGCCGTAACGGATGCAGGAATTGTGGATGCCGGCCATGATGTCCTTCAACATTTGCTGAAGCTCGTCTTCCTTCCATGACCGGCGTTCGGAGTTCTGGCTCATCTCCAGACCCGACACTGCCACCCCGCCCGCGTTCGATGCCTTGCCCGGGGCATAGAGCAGTTTGGCGTGCTTGAAGGCGTGCACCCCGTCGAGATCGGTCGGCATGTTCGCGCCCTCCGATACTGCGCGGCATCCGTTGGCGATCAGCGTTTTGGCGTCCTCACCCAGCAGTTCGTTCTGCGTGGCGCAGGGCAGGGCCATATCACAGGGCACACCCCACGGGGTTTTCCCTGAGTGGAAGGTCGCCTTCGGGAAGGCCTCGACATATTCCTCGATCCGGCCGCGGCGGTGGGTCTTGTGGCTTTTCACCCAGTCGATCTTTTCCTGATCAATGCCGTCGGGATCGTGGATGAACCCGCCGCTGTCGGACAGGGTCAGCACCTTGCCGCCCAGCTGCACGATCTTTTCCGCCGCATGGGTGGCGACATTGCCGCTGCCTGAGATGACAGCGGTCTTGCCCTCAAGGTTTTCGTCCTTGGTGGCGAACATGTTTTCAAGGAAATAGACCGCGCCGTAACCCGTCGCCTCGGTGCGGATCAGGCTTCCGCCCCATTCCAGCCCCTTGCCGGTGAGCACCCCGGTGAAGTTGTTGGTGATGCGCTTATACTGGCCGAACATGAAGCCGATCTCGCGCCCGCCGACGCCGATATCGCCCGCCGGAACGTCGATATCCGCGCCGATGTGGCGGTACAGCTCGGTCATGAAGCTTTGGCAGAAGCGCATGATCTCGCGCACGCTTTTGCCCTTGGGATTGAAGTTCGATCCGCCCTTGCCGCCGCCCATCGGCAGGCCGGTCAGCGCGTTCTTGAAGGTTTGTTCGAAAGCGAGGAACTTCAGCACGCTTTCGGTGACGGACGGGTGGAAGCGGATGCCGCCCTTGTAGGGGCCGATGGCGTTGTTGTTCTGGACGCGCCAGCCGCGCTGCACGCGGATATTGCCGGCGTCATCTTCCCAGCAGACGCGGAAGGATACCACACGGTCAGGTTCTGCAATGCGGCGGAGGATCTGCTGGGAGTGGTACTCCTCCTTGTCCTCCATGAATTCGAAGATGTCCTCGGCCACTTCCTGGACCGCCTGGACGAATTCCGGCTGATGCGGATTGCGCTTCTTCACGCCCTCCATGAAGCCATTCAGGTCGACGTGATCGGTAACTGCCATGATGATTCCCCCCCCCTTTGTTGAACTTATGCGCCCGATAGAGACTCCGCTTGTTGTTTTGCGGCATTCTATCGGGGCAAAGTGCAATTCTTGCAAGGAGCGGGGCTGGCGGTCGAACGCTTGTCAGATCGCCGAGCTGAAAGTCCGCTGGGTCACGGCGCGGTAACTGTCGAACAGTGATGCGATCACGCGCGCATAGGGCAGGCCGCCGGGCAGGATGGTCAGGCGGTTGCCATCAAGCTGCGCTAGGCCAGCGGCGATGAAGGGGGTCAGCTGGTCTTGCACCTCTGCCAGCAGACAGGGTGAAAGCGTCGCCTCGTCACGGCACAGCAACGCCTCGATCACGCCGCCGCGCAGAGTATCTTGCGGTTTCCGCACAATGCCGTGGCTGGCCGAAAGCCGCCCTTGGGCCGAAAGCGCACGGTAGCGACCGGTGTGCTTTTCATTCTGGGCGATCAGGCCGGGAAAGCCGCTTATGGCGGTGGCGCCCATGCCGATCAGCACTTCGGCAGGATCATCGGTGAAGCCCTGAAAATTGCGCCGCAGCGTGCCTTCGCGCACCGCGCGGGCCATCGGATCATGCGGCAGGGCAAAGTGATCGAAGCCGACCTGTTCATAGCCGCGCGCGGTCAGATATGCGTGTGCCTCGCTCGCCATGATGAAGCGGGCTGCTGCACCGGGCAGGGCATCGCCAGGGATCATCGCCTGACGCGGCACCAGATGCGGCACATGGGCATAGCCGAACACCGCAACCCGGTCCGCGCCCAGCTTGGTGGTGTATTCGAGGCTGTCTTCCAGATCGGCTTCGCTTTGATGCGGCAGGCCGTACATCAGATCGAAATTGAGCGAGGTCACGCCCGCTCCTCGCAGCAGGTCAACACTGCGGCAGATCATGCCCAGCGATTGTTCGCGGCCGATGGCTTTCTGGCAATGCGGGGCAAAGGTCTGCACCCCCATGCTGGCGCGGGTGATGCCGACCTCGCCCAGCACCGGAGCCCAGTCCGGCGTGAGGCTGCGCGGATCGAGCTCGATCGACCATTGCGTGGCATAAAGCGGGAAGTGGGCGTGCAGCGCATCGACCAGCGCCATGAATTCACGCGGCTCGATGGCGTTGGGGCTTCCGCCGCCAAAGGCGATGCGCCTGACCCGCGCCCCTTGCGGCAGAAGGCTGGCGACCGTCGCGATTTCCTGATGCAGCGCCGCAAGATAGCTCTCCACCCGCGCGGCCTTGCCCGAAGCGGCGGTGTTGCACCCGCAGTAATAGCAGATCTTCTCGCAGAACGGGATGTGGAGGTAGAGCGAGATGTCCCCGTCCGCCCCGGCAATGGCGCGTTCGATCACGCCAGCCTCCAGCGGGCCGAAATCGGCAGCGGTAGGGTAGCTGGTGTAGCGCGGCACCGGCTTGGCGAGGAGTTCGGGGTGATAGGTCCACATGAGACGTTTAAAGCGCCCCGGAAACTACCCGTCTTTGCGCGAGATCAAATAGACCGTTTTGGACCTTTCGGGTCGTTCTTTTCACGGCAGCTTCCCGCGTGGCAGCCTTTGGGATGGCAATTGCCCTTGTCCTCCGGCGCGTCATTGCCCACCGGGATGGTGATCGTGCCGCCATTGCAAAGCTTGGCTGTGATCGCCTCGGCCTCGGCGGGCAGCGGGCCGATCAGCACCGGGATCAGCGCGGCAAGGGCGAATGGGAGGGCGGCGCTCATGCATCGTCCTCCAGCGGCTCGTCATCCTCGATCAGAACGCGGTTGGCCGCGCCGTCCATGTCGTCATACTGCCCGTCCTTCATCGACCAGAAGAACGCCGCCAGCCCGAGCAATCCCATGCCCAGCGCAATCGGGATGAGGAAGGCAAGGCCGGTCATCGTCCCGCACTCCGGGCAAGGCGCAGCGAATTGGCGACCACCACCAGCGAGCTCACCGACATGGCGATGGCGGCGATCAGGGGGGTGACGAGGCCCATCAGGGCAAGCGGCACGGCTAGAACGTTGTAGGCGATGGAAAAGCCGAAATTCTCGCGCACGATCCGCATGGTGGCTTTGGAAACCTTGATCGCCAGCGCGACCGGCATCAGCCCCTCGCCGATGAACACCGCGTCGGCGGCCTGCTGGCTGGCATCGGACGCGGTGCCCGGCGCGATTGAGGCGTGGGCGGCGGCCAGCGCGGGGCCATCGTTCAGCCCGTCGCCCACCATCAGCGGCCGGCGGCCTTGCGCCTTCAGGCTTTCCAGGGCGGCCAACTTGGTCTGCGGGCTGGCTTCGGCCTGCGCAAAGATGCCGAGCGTTCGGGCCACGTCGTCCACTGGCGCGGCGCGGTCGCCCGACAGGATGCTGGCGTCGATCCCTCCTGCCTGCAAGGCGGCGATGGTCGCGGCGGCATCGCTGCGCAGGGGATCGGCGAAGGTGATGGTTTGCAGGCAGTCGCCGATGCGCAGCCGCGTGGCGAGGGCATCGGCCGCACCTTCGGGCTTTTCGAGCGCCACGGTGAGGTCCTGCCAGCGTCCGGCGAGGCCCTGTCCGCTGACTTCCGCGATGTCGGTGATCGCGGCAGGCGTCACCCCTTCGCGCAGCAGCGCGGCGGCAAGGCCCCGGCTCAAGGGATGGCGGCTCGCCTGCGCGAGGCCGAGAGCAACGCTGCGCGCGTTGGCGTCCAGCGCGCTGATGTCGGCGCGAGGTTCGCCCAATGTCAAAGTGCCGGTCTTGTCGAACAGCGCGATGTCGCATTCGGCGAGGCGTTCCAGCGCGCTCCCGTCCTTGACCAGCAGGCCCCGGCGCAGCAGCGCGCCGCTCGCCACGACCTGTGCGGCGGGAACGGCGAGGCCCATCGCGCAGGGGCAGGTGATGATCAGCACCGCAATCGCGATGGTGAGCGACTGGTGCCAGCCAGCGCCCGCAATCATCCACCCCACGAAAGCCAGCAGCGCAAGGCTGTGCACCACCGGCGCATAGAGGCGGCTGGCGCGGTCGGCGATGCGGACATAGGTGCTGCGCGATTGGCCCGCCTCGTCCATCAGCCGGGCGATTTCGGCAATGGCGGTATCCTCGGCCACGCGGGTCAGCGCCACGCGGATCGGCGCGGAAAGATTGATTGCGCCCGCGTGCACCACCGCGCCGGGGGTGACGGGTTCGGGGGCGCTTTCGCCGGTCAACAAGGCGTTGTCGATGGCGCTGGTGCCTTCGACCACCGTGCCATCGGCAGCCATCGCTTCGCCCGCGGCGACCAGCACCAGCATGCCGGGTTCGAGGTCCTTGGCAGCGACCCTGCGGGTGGAGCCATCGGGGCCGATCACCGAAGCGCTCTTGCCCATCCGCCCGAGCAGCGCACCAATCCCGGCGCGGGTGCGGGTGCGCATTTCGGCATCCAGCGCGCGGCCTGCGAGGAGGAAGAACAGCAGCATCACCGCGCTGTCAAAGAAGGCATGTTCGCCGCCGATGATGGTTTCATAAAGCGACATGCAGGTGGCAAGGATCACGCCGATCGAAATCGGCACGTCCATGTTGGTGCGGCGGTGGCTCAGCGCCATCCACGCGCTGGCGAAGAAGGGGCGGCCCGAATAGGCGATCACCGGAATCGCGATCAACGCCGAAAGCCAGTGGAACAGTTCCCGCGTGGCCCCGTCCGCGCCCGACCAGACGCTGACCGACAGCAGCATGACATTCATCATGCCAAAGCCCGCCACGCCCAGCGCGCGATTCAGGCGCTTGCGCTCCTTTGTCTCATCACCCAGCGGGTTGTCGGCGACCGGCTGCGCTTCAAAGCCCAGATCCAGCAGCGCCGCGATCAGCGCGTCCTCTCCAAGCGCCGGATCATGGCGGATCGCCACGCGCTTGGCCGAGAAATTGGCCCGCGCCGCAGCGATACCGGCAAGCTTGGGCAGTTCGCGCTCGATCTTGCCGATGCAACCGGCGCACTTCATCCCCGGCACGGTGAAGCGCGTGGTGGCGAGGGCGAGATCGGGGACGGTCGCAGCGTCAGTCAGGATGGGGGCGGGGGCGTTCACCGGATTTCGCTTTCCCCGGCCCATTCTGCGCCGGGCGCACGGATCGCCATGCGCAGTTGCCAGCGGCCTGCCGCCAGCGCCTCGGTCGAGAGCCAGCTGCCCTGGCCTTGCGGCGCAAAGGTCAGGGTCATCGTCTCGCGGTCACCCAGCGGTCGTTCTGCCTCCACTTCGATGACTGCGCCTTCGGGAAGACCAATCGTTTCCAGCACCACGCGCCCGTCAGCGCGCCGCTGCGGCACGACCTGCCAGCCCAGCGCCTTTGACGCTTCCGCCTTGGCCAGCCAGCCGTTGTATTTCTGGCTCGCGACATAGGAATTGTCGACCACCGTGCCGTGAAACCCGCCCACCGCGTTGTAGGCCATGAACAGGTTGACCGCGATCACGATGCCGAACCCGCCGACGAAGACCGCCGCCATGTGCTTGCCGGTGAAGGTTTTGGCATTGCTCGTCATCATTCATTCCCCGGCATGGCAAAGGTGGTTTCAGTCACGTCCTGCTCGCCCTGTTCATCCAGGCTGGTGAGGCGGAAGGCGAAGGCGCTGGCGGTCACGCCCGGCGGCAGCATCACGTAAGTGCGCAGCACCTTGGTGGCGTTGGCGGGCACGTCGATGGTCTGGGTGGGCGCGGCGTTTTCAAGGCTTACGGCATCGGTCCACATCACCGCGCCAGCAGGCAGGCCTGCAAGCGCCACCTCCATGTCACGCGGGCGGGACTCCATGTTGCGCAGCCGCAGAGTGTAGGCGTTGCGCACCGAGCCATCCTTCAGCAGCATGAAGGGCGGGTTGCGATCGTGTTCGACGGTGAGATCGGTGTGGGTGCGCGTGCCCAGTGCAAACAGCAGCCCCGCGCCAATCGCGGCCCAGACGCCGAAATAGATGAACAGACGCGGGCGCAACAGGGCTTTCCACGCAGGCGTGGGGGGAGCGCCGGCCGCCTCGGCCTCGCACTGGTCGAGCGTGGCGTAGTCGATGAGGCCCCGAGGGCGGCCGACCTCGGCCATCACCTTGTCGCAGGCATCGATGCACAGCCCGCAGGTGATGCAGCCGATCTGCTGGCCTTCGCGGATGTCGACCCCGGTGGGGCACACGGCAACACACATGTTGCAATCGATGCAGTCGCCATATTGGTCAGGGTTCTTGGCGGCTTTCTTCAGGCTGCCGCGCTGTTCGCCGCGCCAGTCCTTGTAGGTGACGATCAGCGATTTCTCGTCCAGCATCGCGGTCTGGATGCGCGGCCAGGGGCACATATAGATGCACACCTGTTCGCGCATGAACCCGCCGAGCCAGAAGGTCGTGCCGGTCAGGATCGCGACGGTCGCATAGGCGACCGGCGCGGCGTTGCCCGTCCAGAAATCAACGGTGAGGGTGGGCGCATCGGCGAAATACATGATCCACGCGCCGCCGGTCCAGAAGGCGATGGCGAGATAGACCGCCCACTTGGCGCTGCGCCGCGCGATCTTGGATGCGGTCCACGGCGCCTTGTCGAGCCGGATGCGGGCGTTGCGGTCGCCATCGAGAAAGCGGTCAACGTGCTGGAACACGTCGGTCCAGACTGTCTGCGGGCAGGCATAGCCGCACCATGCCCGGCCCACGGCGCTGGTCACCAGAAACAGGCCGATGCCTGCCATGATCAGCATGCCGGCAACGAAGTAGAATTCGTGCGGCCAGATCTCGATATCGAACATGTAGAACCGGCGATTGGCGAGATCGATCAGCACCGCCTGATCGGGGGCATAGGGCCCGCGATCCCAGCGGATCCACGGCGTGACGTAGTAGATCGCCAGCGTCACCAGCATCACCAGCCACTTGAAGCGGCGGAAAGGCCCGTCGATCCGCTTGTTGTGAACCGTCTTGCCCTTTTCATAAAGGCTGCTGCCCATGAAGCCGGTTTCGGGTTCAGGGGTGGCATCGGGCGCGGTGGACCCGAGCGCACCTGCCCAGTCGCGGGGCTGGCCCGGCTGGGTTGAGGCGCGCTCGAGGTCCTTGGGATCAGCCATCGGTTTCGGCTTTCTGGGTGCCTGCGACATCGTCAGCAGGCTGGGTTTCAGGCTGCGCAGGCGCCGCTTTCTGCCCGCCGCCGCGCGAGTGGACATAGGCCGCGAGCATCTTGATCGTCACCGGATCGAGCCTGCCTTTCCAGGCGGGCATGACGCCGTGGCGGGGCTTCAGGATCTGCTTGGTAACGGCCGCCTCGCTGCCGCCGTAAAGCCAGATCGCGTCGTTCAGCGCCGGTGCGCCCATCGCGGGCATCCCTTCGCCGCTTGCCCCGTGGCAGGCAGCGCAATTCTCCGCGAAGGTCTGCGCTGCGGCGGGGCTCGACTGGCCCTTGCCTGACAGCGAAAGCACATGGCCTGCCATCGCCTTGGCTTGCGCCGTATCCAGCACGCCTTCGAATGCGGGCATGTAGCTGGCGCGGGTCTCATCGGCGGCTTCCCAGCGGATGCCGTGATTGAGGGTGTATTCGATATCCGTCAGCGTGCCGCCCCAGATCCAGTCGTCATCATTGAGGTTGGGGTAGCCGAATTCCTGATACCCGGCTGCGCCCGCGCCGTGGCACTGGACGCAATTGACCTTGAACGCCGCCGCGCCGCCCGCGATGGCGGCCTGCATCAGTTCAGGCGATCCGGGGAGCTTTTCGATATCGGTCGCCGCGATCTTCTGGAACACGCTCTGGCGGGCCATGTCGGCCGCGCTCATCTCCTTGGCGAGATCGCCGCGGCTCGACCAGCCGAGCGTGCCCGCGGTCGCCTTGTCGATCAGCGGCCAGGCCGGATAGAGCACCACATAGACCGCCGCAAAGGCGATGGTCGCGTAGAAGGTCCACAGCCACCAGCGCGGCAGGGGGGTGTTGAGTTCCTCGATCCCGTCCCATTCGTGGCCGACGGTTTCGGTGCCGGTGGGTTGATCGATCCGCTTATTCGCCATCGGTCTGGTCCTTGAAAATCGAGTGCTTGGCTGCTTCCACATGGGGCTTGGCGCCGGGGCGGAAGTGCCAGAGACACAAGGTCAGATAGAGCGCGAAAATCACCGCCAAACCGTAGCTGTCGGCGAAGTGGCGCAGGGTTTCGTAAAGGCTCACCGGCCCTTCTCCTTCGTCAGCTGCTCCTGCGCGGCGGCGCTGTTCACATCGACCAGCGTGCCGAGCATCTGGAGGTAGGCGACCAGCGCATCCATCTCGGTCACGCGTTTGGGATCGCCGTCGTAATCGCGGATCTGCGCCTTCGGATAGCGGGTGGCGAGATCGCCCGCGTCCGCATCCGGGTTGGCCTGCGCCATCAGATCCTTGCTGGCCTGGGCGATGTCGGTATCCGAGTAGGGCACACCCACCCGCCGCAGCGCGGTCAGGTTGGCGGCCGGATCGGGCACCTTCAGATCGGTTTCGGCAAGGAAGCTGTAATTCGGCATGATGCTTTCCGGCACCACGGAACGCGGCGCCTTCAGGTGCTGGACGTGCCAGTCATCCGAATACTTGCCCCCGACCCGCGCCAGGTCAGGCCCGGTGCGCTTCGATCCCCACTGGAACGGGTGATCATACATGCTTTCGGCCGCGAGGCTGTAATGGCCGTAGCGTTCGACCTCGTCCCGGAAGGGCCGGATCATCTGGCTGTGGCAGGTGTAGCAGCCTTCGCGGATGTAGATGTCCCGCCCCGCCTGTTCCAGCGGGGTATAGGGCCGCATCCCCTCCACCTTCTCGATCGTGTTGTCGATCCAGAACAGGGGGGCGATTTCGACGATCCCGCCGATGGCCACCACCAGAAGGGTCGCGACCGAAAGGAGGGTAACGTTCTTTTCGAGCTTCTTGTGGCTCTCGAAAACGTCGCTGTGCTGTGCATTCTTGCTCATGTTCGCGTTCCTTGGCGCAGCGCTTATTCGGCGGGTTCAGCGATGAGAGGGCGATCATTGGCTTCATCATGGGCGGTGTCGCCCATCGGAGCTTCCACGCGCTGCTTGCCAGCGATGGTCATCCAGATGTTGTAGGCCATGATGACCGCACCAGCGAGGTACATGAGCCCGCCAACCATGCGCAGGATGTACATCGGGTGGAGCGCGGCGACGGTGTCGACGAAGCTGTTCACCAGGTATCCGTCAGCCCCGTATTCGCGCCACATCAGGCCCTGCGTGATCCCGGCGACCCACATTGAGGAGGCGTAGAAAACGATCCCCAGCGTCGCGAGCCAGAAGTGCCAGTTGATCATGCGCAGCGAATAGAGCCGCTCTTTCTGCCACAGGCGCGGCACGAGGTAGTAGACGCAGGCGAAGGTGATCATCCCGTTCCACCCCAGCGCGCCGGAATGGACGTGGCCGATGGTCCAGTCGGTATAGTGGCTCAGCGAGTTCACCGCCTTGATCGACAGCATCGGGCCTTCGAAGGTGCTCATCCCGTAGAAGGCGAGCGCCAGCACCATCATGCGGATGATCGGATCGGTGCGGACCTTGTCCCATGCGCCGTTCAGCGTCATCAGACCGTTGATCATCCCGCCCCAGCTGGGCATCCACAGCATGATCGAAAACACCATGCCCAGCGTCTGCGCCCAGTCGGGCAGGGCGGTGTAATGGAGGTGGTGCGGTCCCGCCCAGATATAGAGGAAGATCAGCGACCAGAAGTGGATGATCGACAACCGGTAGGAATAGACCGGGCGGTTCGCCTGCTTCGGCACGAAGTAATACATCATCGCCAGGAAGCCTGCGGTGAGGAAGAAGCCCACCGCATTGTGGCCATACCACCACTGCGTCAGCGCATCCTGCACGCCGGCAAAGGCGCTGTAGCTTTTCGTGCCCAGGAAGCTGACCGGGATCGCCAGATTGTTGACCACGTGCAGCATCGCAATGGTGACGATGAAGGCGAGGTAGAACCAGTTGGCGACATAGATGTGCGGTTCATGGCGGCGCAGCAGCGTGCCGACGAAGACGGCAAGGTAAGCGAGCCACACAATGGTCAGCCACAGATCGACATACCATTCGGGCTCGGCATATTCCTTCGACTGGGTGATGCCGAGCAGGTATCCGGTCGCGGCCAGCACGATGAACAGCTGGTATCCCCAGAACACGAAGCGGGCCATGCCGGGGAAGGCCAGCGTGGTGCGGCAGGTGCGCTGCACGACGTAAAAGCTGGTCGCCAGCAGCGCGTTGCCGCCAAAGGCGAAGATCACCGCGCTGGTGTGCAGCGGGCGCACCCGGCCAAAGTTGAGATAGGGTTCAAGGTTCAGCCACGGGAAGGCCAGCTGTGCGGCGATGAACACGCCCGCCAGCAGGCCTGCCAGACCCCAGAACATTGTCGCAATCACGCCCCAGCGGATCACGTCATCATCATAACGGCTCGGCCCCGGGGGCATCCTGAAGATGCTCTGGGCCTTGGCCAGCGGATCATAGCTGCTGGCTGTGACCGCAATCAGGATCACGGCGACCAGCGCCACGATCCCCATGTGAATGGCAAACCCGCTGTCCGGTGTGAGCGCGATAGCGACAATGGCTGCGAGCAGGACCAACGCCCAGACCCCCAGCCGCTTTACGACTGCTTCCATGATAATCTATCCCTTCCGTCGGCCCGGCTTATACCTGACCCCCGCAGTGCTTGTGTTTGACCGAGATCAATTTTGATTAGTTTGTTGATGTCCCCGATTGCCGCCCCGCGATCCGGGCAAGCGCTGCCACATCGGACAGGCACACCTTTGATCGGCCTTCGGTTTCCAGCAGCCCCGCCTCGCGCAGTTCGGTCAGCTGGCGGCTGACGGTCTCGATCGTGAGGCCAAGGCTGTCACCAATGTCCCGGCGGCTCATCGGCAGGGCAAAGGCGCAGGGGCCGTTGGTGCAATCCGCCAGCCGTTCGGCCATCGAGACGAGGAAATCGGCGATCCGTTGCTGGGCCGATTTGTGCCCCATCTGCATCATCCGCGTGCGCGACCGGTGGAGCGCCTGAAGGCTTCGGGCGAGCACCGACCGCAGCACCGCAGGATCGCCTTGCGCGATGTCGAGAAACCGGTCCGCCGGGAAGATCACAATGTCGCAATCACTCAGGGCAAACAGGCGAAAATCGCCGTCTGACTGGCGCAGCACCGAAATCATGTCGCCGCCGAAATGGAACGCCAGCACCTGCCCCGATGGCGCATCGGCAGCGGGCGGCGCGGCCAGCTTGGCCGAACCGTGGGCGATGAACACCAGCCGGTCTTCATGGGCATCGGGCGCCAGCTGATCACCCTTGGTCAGATGCAGGCAATAGCCGATGGCGCACAGTCGGTCGGCGATTGGCGCAGCGCCGGTGCCGACCGGCAGCGCCTCACGGAACGCCTCCATGCATTCCTGCCCGAAAGATGTGCTGATCGTTGCCATCGTGTTGCGGCAATGGCCGCACGCCGCGCAAAGGTCTTTGATCCGGATCAATGAGCGCACGGGCCTTTGCGTTCTATCCGGCCCCCACAGGCAGCAACCATCCTGGGCCGCACATGGCGGCCACTGCTGCCGATGAGGACGGGAATAATGAAGACTATCTTGATGCTTGGCGGCGCGGCTCTGGCGCTGCTTGCCACGCCTGCAATGGCGCAGGACGGGGATCGCGCTGGCGATATCCAGTTCAAGCTGCTCGGCACCTATGTCGCGCCGGATGGCAAGATCACCGATATCAATGTCAACCTGCCAAACCTGCCTGCGACAACGCAGACCAAGGCCAACGACAATGTGACGCCCACCATCGCGATCGAATATTTCGTCACCAACAATGTCTCGATCGAAACGATTGCGGGCATGACCCAGCACGATGTCGATGCGACCGCAGGCCTGCCGGTGGGCGCTGAGCTGGTATCGGATGCCAAGCTGATCCCGGCGACGGTGACGGCCAAGTACCACTTCGATCTGGGCGGGCTGAAGCCCTATGTGGGCGCTGGCCCGGCCTATTTCCTGTGGGTCGCCGATGATCCGGGTGCGGCCACCTTGCCGCTGGGCGTGACGAAAACCACGCTGTCGAACGAGCTGGGGCTGGCGCTGCAGGCCGGGTTCGACCTGCCGATCAACGACAAGGGGCTGGGCCTCAGCGTCGATGTGAAGCGGTATTTCATCGACACCACAGCGCAATGGTTTGTTGGCAACACGCTGGCGATCGAGACGGAACACAAGCTTGATCCCTGGGTGATCAGCGCGGGCGTTTCGTACCGCTTCTGATTGGTCGGCTCCGGCCGGAAGCAGGGCCCCGTCAGCAATGCGCTGGCGGGGCTTTTGCTTGGCCCTAGGGCGGGATTGACCCCTGCTAGACTGTCTCAGGCCATGCCATTTTGGCAATGTTTCACGTGAAACATCGCCATATTGGTTAAAGTGGCGACCTCAGAAATTGTACTGTGTCGACACCTGCACCCGTTGCAGATTGCCGCTGCGCCCGTCTTCCAGCGTGCGCGTCGCATACATCAGCTCCACCCCCACATTGAGCGGGCCGACCGGGGTCCAGATCAGGTTGACGAAGGCGTTCCAGCTTTCGTCGGTGACCTGATTGGTGGTGAGGCGCACCGGATTGTCGGCCTTGAAGTATGACCCGGCCAGATTGGACCGCAGGTTATCGCCCCAGACATGGCGGTAGGCGGCAAAGCCCGACCAGGTGAAGATCGGATCCAGCGTCCCGTCCAGCTTGATCGCGGCGTCATTGACGATGTTGAGGCCGATATAGCGTCCCAACCCGTCACCGGCGGTGGCCATGAAACGCAGATCATCCTTCGCGCCGACCTTGAGCTTGCCCGACAGGCTGAGACCATAGCCCCACGCCGCATCGTCGACGCCCATCAGATCGTCGGTGGAGACATGCAATTGGCGGACGATCCCGGCTGCTGTGAAATCACCCCAGTCCCCGCTCCAGTTATACCGGCCCACAATATCGGGGATCTGGTCGTCGCCGGGCGTGACCATCGAACCGTTTTGCGCGGTGACGACGGTTTCCGGCTGTTCGAGCGCGATCTGCAAGCCGCCCTTGGTGTATCGGATCAGCGGCTGGCGATCGAACACCGTGCCCGGCGTTACCCCGATGAAATCGAGCGAATCCGGTAGCGCGCCGACATTCTGGAAGGTCGACCACCCCTGCCCGAAGGTCCAGTTGTCGTAATTGATCAGCGCATGGCGGATACGCGGCACAAAGCTGTTGGTGACCCGTTCATTGCCGCCCTCGGTGACGTTGAAATCAAGTTCGATCAGGCTGCTCAGCTTGTGATCGGTGCCCACGTCGGTTTCGGTCTTGAACAGGAACCGCGTCTGGCGCGCGGAGAAATCGGTGTCGAACCCGCTTGGCTGACCGCCCACCGGAATCGCCGAGGGAAACAGGAAATCGCGCAGGATCGAATTGCCCGCCAATTGACCCCCGCTGGTGCGCTGGGACATCGCGTCAAGCTTGACATAGCCGCCATAGGTGACGCGGGTCTGGCCCATTTTGAAGCCTTCGCCGGGGGCGATCGCGAAATCGATCAGCTTGTCCGACATTTCCGCCTGCCGGGTTGCCAGCGTCCGGGCGGTTTCCTCCGTAGCCTCGACCTCGGCGCGCATCGCTTGCTGCTCGGCGCGGATCAGCGCGGTCTGTTCGCGGATGTCCGCTACTGCTGCGGTCTGTTGCTGCGCAGCGCCCGCTTCGGCATCGAGCCGCGTGATAAGCCCCTCGACCAGCCGTTCCAGCCGGTCGAGCCGCGCATCGACGCTCTCTTCCTGTGCCAGCACCGGCGTCGCCGCCAGCGCGCTTGCCGCCAGCAACGCGGCCCGCAAGCCGCGGACTGTCCCTGTGTGAACCATAAGCCCCTCCCATCCTCTCTTATCGCTGCACAAGGTGCGCCTGGCGGACGCGCGCTGACAGCTAGCGGATGGTCGTAAGACCTTTGTCTGAGGGCGCGGGGGGTGTAGCCTGATGTACAACGGGGCAAGAACAAGGGAGAGTCGAGATGATCCATGCCGTCGAACGGCCCAAGGCCCACACACCCACCCATTGCACGCCCGAGCAATATGCCGCGATGTATCGCGCCTCGGTCGAGACGCCCGACGCCTTCTGGCTGGAACAGGCGCAGCGGCTGGATTGGGTCAAGGCTCCGACCAAGGGCGGCGAGTGGTCTTACGATCCGGTCGGGATCAACTGGTTTGCCGATGGCACGCTGAACCTGTGTCACAATGCGGTCGACCGGCATCTGCCCGCCCATGCCGATCGCACGGCGCTGATCTTCGAGCCCGATGATCCGGCATCCCCCGGCCGCAGCCTCACCTATGGCGAACTCCACGCCGAGGTGGTGCGCATGGCCAATGCGCTCAAGAAGCTGGGCGTGAAGCGCGGTGACCGGGTGACGCTGTACCTGCCGATGATCCTTGAAGGGGTTACCGCGATGCTGGCCTGCGCACGGCTGGGTGCGGTGCATTCGGTGGTGTTCGGCGGCTTCTCGCCTGAGGCGCTTGCCGGAAGGATCGAGGATTGCGGCAGCCGTTTTGTCATCACCGCCGATGAAGGTCTGCGCGGGGGCAAGCGCGTTCCGTTGAAGGCCAATGTCGATGCGGCCCTGAACCTTGCCGCCCATGCCACGCCCGTCGATGGCGTTCTGGTGATCCGCCACACCGGCGGGGACATCGCCATGCAGGAAGGCCGCGACCACTGGCTTGACGACATGGCCAGCGATGATGATTGCCCCTGCGAGGTGATGGGCGCGGAAGACCCGCTGTTCATCCTCTACACCTCGGGTTCGACCGGCAAGCCCAAGGGTGTGCTCCACACCACCGGCGGTTACGGGGTGTGGACCGCGACGACCTTCCATTACATCTTCGATTACCAGCCGGGCGAGGTGTTCTGGTGCACCGCCGATATCGGCTGGGTCACGGGGCACTCCTATGTCGTCTACGGCCCGCTGTTCAACGCGGCGACGGCGGTGGTGTTCGAAGGCGTGCCGAACTACCCCGATCACGGGCGGTTCTGGGACGTGGTGGACAAGCATCAGGTCAACATCATCTACACCGCGCCTACCGCCATCCGTGCCCTGATGCGCGAGGGCGATCACCACGTGACCAGCCGTTCGCGGGCATCCCTGCGCCTGCTGGGAAGCGTGGGCGAACCGATCAACCCGGAAGCCTGGCGCTGGTATTTTGACACCGTGGGCGAGGGCCGCTGTCCGATCATCGACACCTGGTGGCAGACCGAAACCGGCGGCTGCATGATCACCACGCTTCCCGGCGCGCATGACATGAAGCCGGGCAGCGCGGGCCTGCCGTTCTTCGGCATCCGCCCTGAACTGGTGGACAGCGAAGGCGGCGTTCTGGACGGCGCGGCCGAGGGCAATCTGTGCATCACGCACAGCTGGCCGGGTCAGGCGCGCAGCATCTATGGTGATCACGAACGCTTCGGGCAGACTTATTTCAGCACCTACAAGGCCAAGTACTTCACCGGCGACGGGTGCAAGCGTGATGAGGATGGCTATTACTGGATCACTGGCCGCGTCGATGATGTCATCAACGTGTCGGGCCACCGCATGGGCACCGCCGAGGTCGAAAGCGCGCTGGTGCTCCACCCCAAGGTCGCCGAGGCGGCAGTGGTCGGATACCCGCACGATATCAAGGGGCAGGGCATTTATTGCTATGTCACGCTGAACGTGGGCGAGGAAGGCAGCGCCGCGCTGCTGGCGGAACTGAAGGTCCACGTCCGCAAGGAAATCGGCCCCATCGCCACGCCCGATATCATCCACTTCACCGATGGCCTGCCCAAGACCCGTTCGGGCAAGATCATGCGCCGCATCCTGCGCAAGATCGCCGAGAATGAATTCGGCGCGTTGGGCGATACCTCGACGCTGGCAGATCCCTCGCTGGTCGAACGGCTGATCGACGGGCGGCAGAACGCCTAGGCCAATGGGGGGGGCGCATCGTCATCGCCGATGATCACCCGCTGTTCCGCAGCGCGCTGGCGCATGCGGTCACCCGGGTGTGGCCAGAGGCAGCGATCATCGAGGCGAGCTCCGCCGCCGAGGCGCGCGGGGCGCTTGAAGCTGGCGCGGCGGACGCCCTGCTGCTCGATCTGCACATGGCGGATTCTTCCGGCCTTACCGTGCTGATGGACCTGCGGCAGGATTACCCTGCGCTTCCGATCGTGATCGTGTCGGCCAGTGAGGAACCCCGCGTGGCGGCGGCGGCGGCGCAATTGGGGGCGGCGGGGTTCATTCCCAAATCCGCCAGCCTCGATGCCATCCGCGAAGGGCTGGCCGCCGTGCGTGAGGGCGACGCGTGGTTCCCCGAAACCGGCGAGGGCACGGATGATGATCTCGCCCGCATTGCCAGCCTGACGCCGGCACAAAGGCGCATTCTTGGCGGCATAAGGCAGGGCCTGCTGAACAAGCAGATCGCCTATGAACTGACCATCTCCGAGGCGACGGTAAAGGCCCATATCACCGCGATCCTGCGCAAGCTGGGCGTCAACAGCCGCACGCAGGCGGTGCTGCTGGCGGCCAAGCTGGAGGTCGATCAGCCGGTGGCGGATTCGGCCAGGGCCTGAGCCTCGGCCGCGCGGCCTTGCGCCAGACAGGTGGCGATCAGGGCGCGCAAGGCGGCGGGCGGGGCGGGTTTGAGCAAGCGGTTGGCCCCCATCCGCGCAGCAGCGGCCTCGGTCTCGTCCGATCCTTCTGCGGTCAGCAGGATCGCTGGCGGGCGAGAGCCCCATCCCTCGCACAGCAGCGCAAACACCGCATCACCGCGTTCGTCCCCGTCAAGGCGGTAGTCCATGATCGCAATATCGGGCGGCACCGGCATGGCGGCGGCAGCCTCGGCGTGGCTGGCGGCGCAGGTCACATCCAGACCCCATTTGCCTAGCACGGCAGCGGTTGCGGCGAGCACCGCCGGGTCATTGTCCACCACCAGCACCCGCCCCCCGCCAAGCCCCGTGGCTGCGCGGGCGGGCGCAGGCTTCGCTGCCGGCATGGCCTCATGGCGCAGCAAGGGGAAGGCCAGCGCAAAACGACTCCCGCGCCCGAGGGTCGAGGTCGTCTCGATCTCCACCTCCAGCAGCCGCGCCGCGCGGCGCACGATCGCAAGACCGAGGCCCAGCCCCTCGCGATCGGTCGAGGCGCCGCGTTCAAACTCGCCGAAAATCCGCTCGATATCGGCGGGCGCGATGCCGCGTCCGGTGTCGTGGATGCAGATCACCACGTCGTCCCCGCGCCGCCGCACCCCGATCAGCACGCCGCCGCTGGCCGTGTAGCGCACCGCGTTGCTCATCAGATTGCGCAGGATCGCGGTGAGCAGCGCGCGGTCGGCCATCACCCACGCATCGGTGCGCACCATCCGCAGCCGCAAGCCCTTGGCCTGCGCCTGCAACATGAATTCGCGTGCCACCTCCTCGAACAATTGGCCCAGCATCACCGGTTCCGGCACCGGCACCACCCCGCCGCTGTCGAGCTTGGAGATTTCCAGCAGCACCCGGATCAGCCGGTCGGCTGACACGATGGAGCCGTCCAGATCGGCCACCAGACGTTCCAGCGCCGGACGGCCCGCCACTTCCTCCCCCAGCGCCGAGGCGAACAGGCGGGCGGCGTTCAGGGGCTGGATCAGATCATGGCTGGCGGCGGCGAGGAAGCGGGTTTTTGATCGGGTTGCCTGCGCCAGCGCCTCGTTCGCGGCGCTCAATTGGCGGGTGCGGGTCGCTACCTTGTCTTCCAGCGCCTGTTCGGCCAGCCGGTCGGCGGTGATGTCGGTGTAGGAGGTGGTGTAACCGCCACCCGGCGTGGGCGCACCGACGATCCGCAAGACGCGGCCATCATGCTGCACCCGCTCGATCCGGTGTTCGGTCCCGGCGCGCATATAGGCCAGACGGCGTTCGACCTGCTGCGTGATCTCGGCTTCGGACAAGGCCCCGCGCGCAAGGTTGAAGCGGATCAGATCGGCAATCGGGGTGCCGACGCTCACCAACCTGTCCGGCAGGTCGAAGATCTGCTGGTAGCGGCTGTTCCACGCCACCAGCCGCATATCGCCATCGACAAGCGCGATGCCCTGATCAATGCTTTCGATAGCCGTCTGCAGCAGATCGGCGGAGAAGCTGAGCCGGCGGCTCGTCTCGTCGAACATCGCGACCACTTCGGGCAGGGGGATGGGATCGCCGCCCGCCCACGACCCAACCAGCATCCGGGCAGACGAGGTGCCGATGACGCCCGAAATCACCCGCTCGGCCAGTTCCAGCACGGCGGCGCCTGCCGGATCGCCGTTGCGCAGATGCAGCGGAGCGAGCGCCGCATCGGCCCGTTCCCGCCCGACAAATTGCGCCAGCAATGCGCGCACATCGCCCACCCGCTTGGCCGTGGCGTGGCGCGGCGGTTCGCCGGGCATGGGCATGCCGACGAAAGCTGCTGCCTGCGCCTGATCCAGCAGCGAAGGCCGCACCAGCGCTGACACCAGCCAATAGAGCGCAATGTTCACCCCGAGGCTCAGCACGACGCCCGACACCAGCGGATCGGGGTGGATGCTGACAAAGGGGGCAGTGCCACTGGCAGCAGGCCAGATCAGCAGCGCCAGCCACAGCGCGAAGCCGCTGGCCAGCCCCGTCAGCATCCCGGCGCGATTGCCGTGCTGGCTCAGCATCCCCAGCACCAGACCGGGCGCGAACTGCGCGGCGGCGGCGAAGGCCAGTGTGCCGAGCCCCGCCAGATCGGTGATCCCGGCAAAGCCGCGATAGAAAGCATAGGCCGCCGCCAGCAGAGCCGCGATCACCACCCGCCGGATCAGCAGCAGCCGCCCCGGCACGCGGCTGCGGTCACCCCGGCCGGCCAGCGCACGGCGCAGCAGCAGCGGCGCGATCAGATCATTGGTGATCATGATCGACAGCGCCACACTGGCCACCACGATCATGCCCGCCGCCGCCGAAAAGCCGCCGATGAACACCAGCACCGCCAGCAATGGCGCATCGCTCGCCAGGGGGAGGGCCAGCACGAAGGTGTCAGGCTCCGTCCCCGCCGGAAGCGTGCCTTGCGCGGCCAGCACCACCGGCACAATCACGGCGGCGGTAAGGGCAAGATAGGCGGGAAAGACCCAGCGCATTGCCCGCCCTGCGCGTTCCGAGGGGGCTTCGATGAAGCTCATGTGGAACTGGCGCGGCAGGCACAGGATCGCGGTGGCCGAAATGACGGTCAACACCACGAAGCGCGCATCGATGGGATCGGGGGCAAACAGCGCGGGGGCGGGCGTGAGGGCGGGCGCTTCGCCGGTCAACAGCAGCCAGATCGCCAGCGCGCCCACCGCCAGCAGCGCGGTGAGCTTGACCACCGCCTCCACCGCTATCGTCAGCACCAGCCCTGCATTGTCGCCCGCCCGGTCAGCCCGCCGCGAACCGAACAGGATGGCAAACAGCCCCATCAGCGCGGCCACAATCAGCACCAGTTCGTCCGTGGCCACCTGTGTTTTCAGGTCGGGCCCCAGCAGCAGCAGCGTGGCGCCGACCGATTCCAGCTGGAGCGCCATGTAAGGCAACGTCCCGACGCTCGCGATCACAGTCACCAGCGCGGCCAGGCTGGCGCTTTTGCCGTAGCGGGCGGACAGAAAGTCGGCGATGGAGGTCGAATGCTGCGCCTTGGCCTGCGCGAGGATCCGGCGCACCAGCCCGAAGCCGAGCGTGAAGACAAGGATCGGCCCCAGATAGATCGGCAGGTAATCCAGCCCCGCCATGGCCGCCGTGCCGACCCCTCCGAAGAAGGTCCAGCTGGTGCAATAGACCGCAAGGCTGAGGCCGTAGACAGTGCCGGAATGGCGGGCCAGAAACGGTTTGTCCGTCCGGTCGCGCCATGCGGCGAGCCAGAACAGGCCCCCCAGATAGATCAAGGCGGCGACCAGCGCCGCGCCCAGCATCATGTCCCGATCCCCTCTCTCCCGGCGCGCAAATTACTGCAAGGCGGGCGCAAAGCAAAGGGGCGGCACCTTGCGGCACCGCCCCTCCTGCGACCCGTCGGATGCGCGGGCTCAGTCGTCAATGTTGCGGCGGAAGGTTTCGGGCAGGAACAACAGCCCGATAACCACGGTCGCGGCACAGATGGCCACCGGATACCACAACCCGAAGTAGATATTCCCCGTCGCTGCCACCATTGCGAAGGCGGTGGTGGGCAGGAACCCGCCGAACCAGCCATTGCCGATGTGGTAGGGCAGGCTCATCGCGGTGTAGCGGATGCGGGTGGGAAACAGCTCCACCAGCAGCGCGGCAATCGGCCCGTAAACCATCGTCACCAGCAGCACGAGATAGGTGAGGATGGCGATCACCACCGGCGTGTTGATGGCATCGGGATCAGCCTTGGTGGGGTATCCTGCAGCCACCAGCGCCGCTTTCACTTCGTCATTATAGGCGGTGATCGCGGCCTTGCGTTCGGCGCCCGTCACCAATGCCGGATCCGGCGCAACGAAGGTCTGTGCGCCGACGGTGATCTGCGCGATGGCTCCGGCTTCGGCCTCGACCTTGGAGTAGCTCACCCCGCTTTTCGCCAGAAACGATTTGGCGATGTCGCAGCTTTTGGAGTCGAACTTGTTCTTGCCGATCGGGTCGAACTGCACCGAGCAATCATCATCATTGACGATCACGGTGACAGGGGCCGTCGCCTGCGCCTGCGCCAGCGCCGGATTGGCCGCTTCGGTCAGCGCGTGGAAGGTCGGGAAGAAGGTCACCGCCGCCAGCGCGCAGCCCGAAAGGATGATCGGCTTGCGCCCGATCTTGTCCGACAGCCAGCCGAAGAAGATGAAGAACGGCGTCCCGATGGCGAGCGCGACGGCGATCAGGATATTGGTTGTCGCCCCGTCCACCATCAGGACTTTTTCAAGGAAGAACAGCGCGTAGAACTGGCCCGTGTACCACACCACCGCCTGGCCCGCGACCGCGCCCAGCAGCGCGATCAGCGCCCAGCGGCCATTCTTCCAGTTGCCGAAAGCTTCGGAAATCGGCGCCTTGGAATTGGTGCCTTCGTCCTTCATCTTCTGGAAGACCGGGCTTTCCTGCAATTGCAGCCGGATCCACAGCGAAACGCCCAGCAACAGCGCCGAGATCAGGAAGGGCACGCGCCAGCCCCAGTCGAGGAAGGCTTCCTCGCCGATCAGGGTGCGGGTGCCGATCACCACCAGCAGCGCGGCAAACAGGCCGAGCGTCGCCGTGGTCTGGATGAAGCTGGTGTACAGCCCGCGCTTGTTGTTGGGGGCGTGTTCGGCCACGTAAGTCGCAGCCCCGCCATATTCGCCGCCCAGCGCCAGGCCTTGCAGCAAGCGCAGCACCACCAGCATGATCGGGGCAGCCACCCCGATGCTCGCGTAATTGGGCAGCAGGCCGACGGTGAAGGTCGCAAAGCCCATCAGGCCCATCGTGACAAGGAAGGTGTATTTGCGCCCGACCATGTCGCCCAGCCGGCCGAACACCAGCGCACCGAAGGGCCGCACCGCGAACCCGGCGGCAAAGGCGGCGAGCGCGAAAATGAAGCCCGTGGTCTCGTTTACGCCTGAAAAGAACTGGGCCGAAATGATCGTTGCCAGCAGCCCGTAGAGGTAGAAATCATACCATTCGAACACCGTGCCAAGCGACGAGGCGAGGATGACGCGCTTTTCCGTCCCCGTGACCTTGTGATGCTTGGGCAGGGCGTCATCATATGTCGTCGCCATTGTCCGTCTCCCGTTTGTCCCCCCGGTCGCCGTGCGACAGCCGATGCCGCTTGTGCCGAGACGCGCAAGGTCGCGCTTTAGGGGCTGCGGCGGTAGCTAGACGATGGTCGTAGCGGGCAGGGGTCGTAGCGGGATCGTAGCGGGGAGAGTTACTCCACAGCGGCGAAGGTATAGCGCAAGTCGGCGGTTTCCAGCACCAGCTGGCGGCCATCAAGAGTGGTGGTGAAACGTTGCGCCTGTTCCAGACCGCTGGCCAGATCATTGCCGAAGCTGGGGGCGGGACAGGCCATGCGGGTGCCGGCCACCGGGCCAAAGGTGATCGTGCCCGCACCGTTCATCGGGGTGTCTGCTGTCCAGGTGGAACGGCCACGGTTGCAATCAAGCTGGAGCTGCACCTCGCCGCCGTCCAGAAAGGCCAGCGTGTGGCGCCGTTGCAGCGCGGGGGTGAGCGTTGTGGTGCTGCCCGAAGTGTCGATCGCGGTCAGCTGCCATTCCGTGCCAGCGAGCGGGTGCGTATCAGGCAGGGTCACGCAGGCTCCGAGCGCGAGAGTGGCAACAGTAGCGGCAAAGACGGCAAGTGGCTTCATCGGATCATCCCCCAAAAGGCAGCGCGGGCCAATCTAGCCCGCCTACCTGAACAGACGCAATCCGGGCTCTGGTGCGGACATGAAAAAGCCGCCGGAGCACGAACTCCGGCGGCCCTTTCCCATTCTGTCGCGTCAGCGATCAGGACTCGCGGGTGCCCGACAGCGGCATTGCGCCGAAGGCGCCTGCATTGACCGAACCGGTCAGGGTGTCGCCGTCGATGGTCGCTTCGCAATCGAGCGTCATCGGCATCGGCACGACCATGTTCATCTTCCAGCTGATGGTGTTGCCGCTGACAGTGCCGCCAGCGATGTCCATCGAGCCGAGGCTGCCGACCAGCGAACCCGAAAAGGTGTCGCCATCGGGAACGACGGTGAGGGTGCCGGTCTGGTCGCCCATCGGGCTCTTGACGATGGTCTTGTAGGTACCTGCAACAGACATAAACCACTCCTTGGGTTTGGTGCGGACCTTGGACGACCCGGCACTTCTGGATGCGCTATTTACACTCCTGTCAGCGCGCTTCAACCGGATTCCGGCCAAAGCGCGCTGACATCGCGTCAGTTATTCCCCTTCCATCTCGCGCTGCTCGATCGGCAGGCCGAGCGTATCGAGCTGGCTGCGCACCTTGCTCGCATCGCCAACCACAACCCACACGAACTTGTCGGGTGCAATCGCCGAACGGGCGGCGGCATCAAGGCTTTCTGTGGTCTGCGCCTTGTAGATGCTGGCGAGGGTTTCCTGATAATCGTCGGGGCGGCCGAACAGGGCGTTGCCCTGCATCGCGCCGAGCACCGCAGGCGAGGTTTCGAACCGGCCCGGCAGCGCGCCGATTTCCGAAGCGATGTTGCGCTCCAGCTCTTCGGCGGTCACGCCCTTTTCAGTCAGAAACTCCTTCGTCTCGCGGATCATTTCCGCCAGCGAATCCCCGGTCCGGTCCGCCTGCACGCCGCCCGAAATGCCGTAGACCACCGCGTTTTCACGCGCCTGCGTGCCGCCACGCACGCCGTAGCTCCAGCCCTTGGTCTCGCGCAGGTTCATGTTGAGCCGTGCGAGGAAGTTGCCGCCCAGCGAGTTGTTCGCGCTGTTGAAGGCGACAAACGCCGGATCGCCCGCATCCAGCGGGGTGATCTGCGCGCCGTAGATGAAGCTCTGCGGCGAATTGGGGCGGTTGACGAGGATGATGCGGTTGCCTTGCGCGGCTTGGTTGGCGGCGAACTGCTTGGTGCCCTTGGGTGTGGCGGGCGCTGTCCAGTCGCCGAAGGCAGCGTTGAGCTGCGTCATGATCTCGGCCAGCGGACGGTCGGAAATGACGAAGACCTCGCCATTGTCCGGGCGGATCCAGCTGTCCTTGAAGGCCAGCAGATCGTCGCGGGTGATGCTGCTGACGCTCTCCACGGTGCTGACCTTGCCATAGGGCGAGGCAGCGCCGAACAGTTCCGGCGTCAGCGTGCGCCCGGCGATGCCCTGCGGCGATTTCATCGCCTGACGGATGCCCGTGACGGTCTGGTTGCGTACACGCTCAAGGTCTTCGGGGTTGAAGGCCGGTTCGCGCATGATCTGGCGCATCAGATCGAGGCTGGGGGCGAGGTTGGCGGTCAGCGCCGAGAGCGTGAAGGTCGAGCGGTCATCGCCGCCGCCGACCGAGACGCTGGCGCCCAGACGCTCGCTCGCCTCGGCGATCTGTTGCGCGGTGAGGTTCTTCGTGCCTTCGTCGAACAGGCCCATGGTCAGACCTTCAAGACCCGCCTTGTCCGCCGGATCAGCAGCGCCGCCGGCGTTGAAGGACATCGCCACATAGGTCGCCGGAACCGCGGTGCGGCGGGCGTAGGTGACCTTCATCCCGTTCGCCAGCGTAGCGCGCTCCACGTCCGGGAAATCGAGCTGCGCAATCGAATCGATCGGCGGGGCGGGGCGGACGGTCGAGACAGTGATCGTCTCGGCCTCCCGGTCACGTTCGGAGGCGTTTTCGCCTTCCGCTGCGACCGAGGCGGCCTCTTCATAGGTGGAATCGCGCGGGCCGGGTTCCAACACCACGGTCATCGCCGGGCGGGTCATCCATGTGGCCAGCGCCGCCTTGACGTCAGCGGGCGTCAGCTTGGCAAGGGTTTCGAACTCGCGCGCGTAGAAATCGGGATCGCCTGCCAGCACTTCGCCCTCGGCGAGGGTCTGGGCCTTGCCGGAAAAGCCGCCGACCTGTTCCAGCCCGCGGATCGTGCGGGCAAGGTTGCTTGTGACAGCGCGGCGTACTTCGTCTTCGGTCGGGCCTTCGGCGATCAGCTGGGCAACCACTTCGTCCATCCGCTTTTCGACCACGGCCAGATCAACGCCGGTCTTGGCGGTCGCTTCGACCTGAAGGATGCCGATGCGCTGAAACGCCGAATTGCCCGCCGACACGCTTACCGCCAGCTGTTCGTCGCGCACCAGCACGTTGTCGAGGCGGCTGGAGGCCAGCCCGCCCAAGATCGAGGCACCCACATCAAGCGCGATGCGGTCCTTGCCGGTCAGGCCTTCGACCGGCCAGTAACGGGTGATGCTGGTGGCAGCGACCTGATCCTTGAAGGTCTTGCGCACCGGCGCTGCCAGTGTGGGCACTTCTGCCTGCGCCGGATCGTTGACCGGGCCGCGCGCGATGGTGCCGAAATACTTCTCCACCAGCGGCTTGGCTTCCGTAGCCGAAATATCGCCGGCAATCACCAGCGTGGCGTTGTTCGGGCCGTAGTTTTCGGTGAACCAAGCCTTCACGTCATCCATCGAGGCGGAATCGAGGTCGGCCATCGAACCGATCGCTTCGTGCTGGTAGGGGTGGCCATCGGGGAACAGCGTCTTGAGCACATCGTAGAACACCAGACCGCCGGGCTGGTTGTCGCCCTGCCGCTTTTCGTTCTGCACCACGCCGCGCTGGTTATCGAGCTTGCCCTGCGTCACCGCGCCAAGCAGGTAACCCATGCGGTCGCTTTCCAGCCACAGCGCGCGTTCGAGCGCGGGGCGGGGCACGGTCTGGAAGTAGTTGGTGCGGTCGAACCAGGTGGTCCCGTTGTAATCGGTCGCGCCCATCTCCGCGAGATACTTGAAGTAGTCGTCGGGCGCGTTTTCCGATCCGTTGAACATCAGGTGTTCGAACAGGTGGGCAAAGCCGGTCTTGCCCTTGGGCTCGTCCTTTGAACCGACATTGTACCATACGGTGACGTTGACGATCGGCGCCTTGCGGTCTTCGTGGACCAGCACCTTGAGGCCGTTGTCGAGCTGGAATTCCTGATAGGGGATCGTCACCTGGCTGACGAGCGCCGGCAGATCGGCGGTCGCCTGCGGAGCAGCGCTGTGGCCCGCATGGTTATCGGCCCATGCCGGGGCGGTGGGGACGCAAAGCGCAAGAGCGAGCGCCGAAAGGCTGGCGGCGGCAAAACGATGGGTCATGGACGAAGGCTCCGATGGAAAATTCAGGCTTGAAAGAAAGCGTCAGTCAGCGCGCATTGGTGACGGTCCGGCGGCTGCTGGCTTGCGCCAGCAGATCATCGCGCCAGAAATGCACCGGCTTCAGCTTGTGATCGACGAACAGTTGCATCTGGTCGGTGTAATGCTTGCTGGCGGGCCGGGTGCTGGCCGCGCCGAAGGGCTGGATCGAGCGTGAGGCAACCCTTTGCCCCGGCTGCCATTCCACCCACATGATGAAGCTGTCACCATGCTTCAGGCTCAATCGCCCGTCCTCGGCCACATCCCAGGTGGTCGATGCGCGCAGGGTGTCGGACCCGCCGTCCAGCGGCAGGTCAAGCTCGCCCTGCCGCAGCCGCAACAGATCGGACATCGGCGGATCAAGCTTGCCGAAATGGGTCATGAGGTGATCGGCCGCGCCTTGCAGCTTTTCCGCGACATCGGGGAAGGGCTTGTTGTTGTAATCGGCGGACATGAAGTCGCGGATCATCAGCAGGGCGATGGCATCGGCGCTGCCCTTGCTGTCGGCGGTGAAGTCCCATGACAGCATCAGATCGCGTGCTTCGGCCAGCTTGCCCTCGGCCTTCAGTCCCTCCAGCGCATCGAAAAGCCGCGCAACATAGCCTTCGCGTTCGTAGCCGGTGTCATACTTGATCGCCTCCAGCGTCGCCCGGTCGAGCACGCTCGCCTCGCTCAGCAGCTTGTAGGCGCGCCAGGAACGGTTGGTCTGCTTGAGTTCGATCCCCATGATTGGCGCAAACGCTTGCGGATCAAGATCGCTCCCGGCTCCGGCGGCCGTGAAGGGGGTGTTGTTCGAATTGTAGAGCCACCCGCTCGCCGGGTTCACGATCCGGGGCAGGGCGGCGTAATCGACCGCGCCCTGCCAGATCAGGTCGCTGCGGTTGCCGGGCAGGATGCTGCGCCAGTCGGCCTCAACCCCCTCCGGCCTGCGGGGGATCGCTGCGTTGTAGACATAGGCGATGGTGCCCGTTTCATCGGCATAGATGAAGTTGGTGCTGGGAATCGCGAGGCGGGACAATTGCGCTTCCCACTCGGCGAAGGTCTTGGCCTTGTTGATCCGGTAATAGGCATCGAGCTGCTGAAGCTGGCCGATCCCGCCATAGCGGATGGCGAAGGCGCCCTTGTGATTGCGGATCACCGGGCCGTGGGCGCTGCGTAGCACTTCGCGGCGCACGGGCAGAACCACGGGGCCAATCTTGACCGGCAGTGTCACCCACTTGCTCTCCAGATCGCGCCACTCACCATCCAGCTTGTAGCGCGTGCCGGTGTCGTCCTGCTCCAGCTGGTAGACATCGATCATGTCGGGCGTGTTGACCGTGTTGGTCCAACCGAGATGTTCGTTGTGGCCGAGGAAGGGGAAGGGCGATCCGGGGAAATTCGCTCCCGCGAAATGCCACCCCTCGCCGCTTTCGACGACGAGTTCATACCACGCCACCCCGCCGCGCAGGGGCTGGTGCGAGTTGGAGATGAGGGTGGTGGTGCCGCCGCCCTTGGCCGGTGCTACGGCGAAGGCGTTGGAGCCAAGGTGCTCGGCATCCTCACCCAGCGGCAGCACCAGCGTGCGGGCTTGCTGGGGTGCGGGCGCGGTTTCGGCAGGCTCGGCCCCCGGCAGTGGCGGGCGCGGGAAGCCCGGAATGTCCGGCCCGTGTTCGCGGCGCAGGTCTTCGCCCGCCACCAGCGGGCCGATCACCCCGTCAAGACCGAAGAAGAACGGCTGGCGCAGCGCGAAACCGGCAGCGACGTCCATGCCGTTCACCGGGAACAGATTGGCCAGTTTGACCTCGCCCGGATGGTCTTCGGCATATTGGTTCAGCCCTGCGGCATAGGCTTCGAACAGGGCGCGGGTGTCGGCGGGGAGTTTGGGATATTCCCGCTCCGCCGTGCCGCGCGCGTCGATCAGGTGGTAGACATAATCGACCTTGGCCCCGTCCTCGCCCGCGATGGCGCCGTAGCGTCCGCGGGCCATGGCGACCACGTCCTGCAGGGTGAAGAAGTCATCTTCCGCATGGGCGATAGCGACGCCATACGCCGTGTCGGCATCGGTTGTGCCGTAGATATGGGGCACGCCGAAATCGTCACGGATGATCTCGGCAGAATAGGTGCGGGCCGGTGCGGGATTGGCGGCGCTGGCGAAAAACGGTTCCCAAGTGGCCAGCACCACAACCGCCAGCAACAACACTCCCACCAGCGCAAAAGCGCCGCGCTTCACCCAGACCATGTCCGATTTCTCTCCCAAATCGTGTGGCGCATCCATCGCTTGGCGGTGGGGTGAGGTCAAGGCTTGCGCCTTGTGCAAGACCCCCCTTGCCTTGGCGCCTGATGGAACCCACCTAGTCAGGTAACACACCTGCTACGTGATTTTTGCGGGCGGGGGCTTGTGTTGCCAATGTGCAACACTATCTGGCTTGGGTAACCTTTGGAGGGGTTAGACGATCATGAATCTCGAAAAGTTCACCGACCGGGCAAAAGGCTTCCTGCAAGCCGCGCAAACCGTCGCGATCCGCCTCAATCATCAGCGCATCACGCCGCTGCACCTTGCCAAGGCCTTGCTCGAGGATAGCGAGGGCATGGCCGCCGGGCTGATCCAGCGTGCGGGCGGTCAGGCACCCCTGGCCGCAACAGCGGTCGATGTCGGGCTGGCCAAGATTCCGGCAGTGACCGGCAGCGGCGCGCAGGCGACTCCGGGACTGGACAATGATGCTGTGCGGGTGCTCGATTCCGCCGAACAGCTCGCCGACAAGGCAGGCGATGCCTATGTCACCGTAGAGCGGCTGTTGACCGCGCTTGCCCTGTCCCAGACCGCCGCAGGGGAGGCGTTGAAGGCCGCCGGTATCACGCCCCAAGGGCTCAACACCGCCATCGAACAGCTGCGCGGCGGCAAGCGGGCCGATAGTGCCGGGGCCGAAAACACCTATGACGCGATGCAGAAATTCGCCCGCGACCTGACCCAGGCCGCGCGCGACGGGAAGCTTGATCCGGTGATCGGCCGCGACGAGGAAATCCGCCGCACGATCCAGATCCTTGCCCGCCGCACCAAGAACAACCCCGCCCTGATCGGCGAGCCCGGCACCGGGAAAACCGCGATTGCCGAAGGCCTCGCGCTGCGTATCGCCAATGGTGATGTGCCCGATAGCCTCAAGGGCCGCACCCTGATGAGCCTCGACATGGGCTCGCTGATTGCAGGCGCAAAGTATCGCGGCGAGTTTGAAGAACGCCTGAAAAGCGTTCTCGACGAGGTGAAGAACGCCGATGGCCAGATCATCCTGTTCATCGACGAGATGCACACCCTGATCGGGGCAGGCGCGAGCGAAGGCTCGATGGATGCATCGAACTTGCTGAAGCCCGCCCTGTCGCGCGGCGAACTCCACTGCATCGGCGCGACCACGCTCGATGAATACCAGAAATATGTCGAGAAAGACCCCGCGCTGCAGCGGCGCTTCCAGCCGGTATTCATCGCCGAGCCGACGGTGGAAGATACCATCAGCATCCTGCGCGGGATCAAGGACAAGTACGAACTCCACCACGGCGTGCGCATCACCGACGGGGCGATTGTCGCCGCGGCGAAGCTGTCTGACCGCTACATTCAGAACCGCTTCCTTCCCGACAAGGCCATCGACCTGATGGACGAAGCCGCCAGCCGCATCCGCATGGAAGTGGAGAGCAAGCCCGAGGAAATCGAAGCGCTCGACCGGCGGATCATCCAGCTGAAGATCGAGGAAAGCGCGCTCGGCAAGGAAACCGACCAGAACTCCAAGGATCGCCTTGTCGCCCTGCGCGAGGAACTCGCCAACCTCGAACAGCAGTCGGCCGAACTCACCACCCGCTGGCAGAACGAGCGTGACAAGATCGAAGCCGAAGGCAAGATCAAGGAACAGCTCGATGCCGCGCGGCTGGAGCTGGAACAGGCCCAGCGCGAAGGCGATCTCGGCAAGGCGGGCGAGCTGTCCTACGGCACCATCCCCGCGCTCGAAAAGCAGCTCGCCGAAGCCCAAGGGCAGGCCGCCAACGCCATGCTGCGCGAGGAAGTGACCGAGGAAGACATCGCCGGGGTGGTCAGCCGTTGGACGGGCATCCCGGTCGACAAGATGATGGCGGGTGAGCGCGAAAAGCTGCTGGCGATGGAAAGCATCCTCGGCAAGCGCGTGATCGGCCAGACGCAGGCGATCGAGGCTGTTTCCAAGGCTGTGCGCCGTGCGCGGGCAGGGCTGCAGGATCCCGGTCGTCCGCTCGGCAGCTTCCTGTTCCTCGGCCCCACAGGTGTCGGCAAGACCGAACTGACCAAGGCGCTCGCGGGCTTCCTGTTCGATGATGACAGCGCGATGGTGCGCATCGACATGAGCGAATTCATGGAGAAGCACGCGGTCGCCCGGTTGATCGGCGCGCCTCCGGGCTATGTCGGTTATGAAGAGGGCGGCGTGCTGACTGAAGCCGTGCGCCGCCGCCCCTATCAGGTGGTGCTGTTCGACGAGGTCGAAAAAGCGCACTCTGATGTGTTCAACGTGCTGCTTCAGGTGCTCGACGATGGCCGCCTGACCGACGGGCAGGGCCGGGTGGTGGACTTTGCCAACACGCTGATCATCCTTACGTCCAACCTCGGCAGCCAGTATCTCGCCAACCTGCCCGATGGCGCCGAACCGGCCACGGTCGAGAAGGACGTGATGGATGTGGTGCGCGGGCATTTCCGGCCCGAATTCCTCAACCGTCTGGACGAGATCATCCTGTTCCACCGTCTGGCGCAGGAACACATGGCCCCGATCGTCGAGATCCAGGTGAAGCGCGTCCAGAAGCTGCTGGCAGATCGCAAGATCACCATCGATCTCACCGAGGCGGCGTTGCGGTGGCTTGGCCGGGTGGGTTATGATCCGGTCTATGGCGCACGCCCGCTGAAACGAGCCGTGCAACGCTATCTGCAGGATCCGCTCGCCGAGATGCTGCTTGAGGGCAATCTGCCCGATGGCAGCACGCTGGCGGTGGACGAGGGTGACGGGCAGCTGACCATGACGATTCGCTGATCGCTGCGGCAGCATTGCGTTCAAACGACTGCGCAAGATTGTAAGCTTGCTTCGTTCGATCCGGTAAGCGGGGCGGTTTGTTGCGTGCAAACCGTCCTAGCTTTTAATATTCGCAAAGTCAGAAACTAACAATATTGCTTTGGTCGGCCCCCTAGCCCCCTGAATGTGGGATTAACGCAACACCCCCCCGAAAAGCTTTGGAATTGCGACAGGGCGCTTTGACATCAAACTTTCGCCATTGCACAAAACGGTCACTGCGGGGACTGACTTGGGCAACCTTTGAAGCGTACGCCGTCCACATGGGGCATTTATGTGGCGGGCGTGAGGTTGTCGTGACGTCTCCGGTTCGGGCAACTGGAGTGACCATGAAGAAATTTCACAGCAATTCGATCAAGGCGCTGGCCTTCTCCGCTTCGGCAATCGCGTTCGTGATGGCTGGTCCTGTCTATGCACAGGACGCCGAAGAGCCTCAGGAAGAGGAAGAAGAGCAGGTTAGCGTTGGTACCGACGCCAAGGGCCGTACCACCGAAGGCAACATCACGGTGACCGGTTCGCGTATCGTGCGCGACACCTACTCGTCGATTTCGCCGCTTCAGGTGCTCACCACCGAAAACCAGCAGGCAGTCGGCGCGTTTGACCCGGCCCAGATCCTGCAGCGTTCGGAAGCCGCCGCCGGTCAGCAGATCGACGCGACCTTCCAGGGCTTCGTGCTCGACAACGGCCCGGGTTCGCAGACGCTGAACCTGCGCGGCCTTGGTGCCGACCGTAACCTGCTGCTGGTCAACGGCCGCCGCATCTCGCCCGCGGGCGTGGAGGGTGCGCCGTCGAACCCGTCGCTGAACCTGATCCCGAGCTCGCTGGTCGATCGCTATGACTTCCTGCTCGACGGCGCTTCGTCGGTCTATGGTTCGGATGCGGTTGCGGGCGTGGTCAACGTGATCCTGCGCAAGGACTTTGATGGTCTGGAAGTGCAGCTCAACGGGAACCTCAACGAATATGGTGACGGCAATGACTTCACTGTCAGTGCTGCTTGGGGTTTCAACACTGACCGCGCCGTATTCGGTATCGGCGCCGAATGGCGCCGGGTGGATGAGATTAGGCTTGAGAGCCGTCCGTTCCTTGCGGGCTGTGACCGTCACATCGAAATTGACCAGAATGGCAACATCCTCACGCAGGATGTTCAGTCGAACGCCAACGTACGTAACCGCAGCAATGGGACCATTGGCCTGCCGATCCAGGAGTGCAAGCCGCAGAATGTCGGTGGTCGCGTCCAGCTTTCGGGTGCTCCTGGGACGCGTCTTGGTGACGTGTTCTTTGATCCGCGTTCCTATGGCCGGACCCGCAACGGTCAAGCAATTACCGGTAACACTGGTGTCCCTGGTTTCTCGGACAATTTCAATGCGTTCAACGTGCCGATCGACGCCAATGGCGACGGCGTAAATGACGTGTTCTTGGTCGACTATGGTCAGATTGACCCGACGCAGACTTTTATCCCGCAGCAGGATTCGTACAACGTTTTCACGTATGGTGAGTACACGTTGCCGGGTGCGGCCAACATCACGCCCTATTTCGAGGCGGGCTACAGCCGTTTCGAGACGACCACGCCGAATGGTCGTACTCCGCAGTTCTTCCCGTGGGTTCCGGCTGGCAACCCCTTCAACCCCTGTAACCAAGCAGCTGGTGGGGTGGATTGCCGCGCGATCGACAACAACTTCCAGCAGATCCTTCCGGGGCAGCCCAACGCCGGTCGTGCCGGTGTGCTTCCTTCGGTGGCCTCGCTCCCCGTGCGTCCGATCCCGTTCGTACGCGGCGATCGTAACAACGTCGAAGTCGAGCAGGAGCAGTACCGCGGCGTGCTCGGCGTTCGCGGTGACCTGCCCTTCATCGGTTCCAGCTGGACCTTCGATGTGTCCGGTGTCTACTCGCGCTCGATCGGCAAGACCATCCGTCGCGGTATCCGTGAAGACAAGCTCGCGCTCGCGCTCGGTATCGACCCGACAGCGGACTTCAATCCGACCGGCAACCCGCGGAACACCTTCGACAACGATGGTGACGGTATCGCCGACGACTACATCAGCCTCGAAGTCAGCCCGATGCTGCTTGCAACCACCGGTGTTGCCGCCGGCACGCCGTGTAACTCCGCTGGTCTGCGCAACCCGACCTTCGCTGCCCCCGATCTGCTGGCGGGTTGCGTTCCGGTGAACCTGTTTGCCCCGTCGCTCTACGGGACCCCGGGTGAAGCCGGCACCGCCATCGGTGATTTTGCCACTCAGGCTGAGCGTGATTACCTGTTCGGTGAGCGCACGTTCAACACTGTGTACGAGCAGAAGATCCTGTCGGGCTACATCACCGGTGACCTGTTCGAGCTTCCGGCTGGCCCGGTCGGCGTGGTGCTCGGCGGTGAATGGCGCGAAGACTCGATCGACTCGCAGCCCAACTTCGTGGCTTCGAACGGTCTGTTCTGGGGCTTCTTCGCTGACGGCGGTGCAGTCGGATCCAAGTGGATCCGCGAACTCTATGGCGAAATCGACCTTCCGCTTCAGGCTGGCAAGCCGATGGTTGAAGAACTGACGGTCAAGGCCGCAGGTCGTATCACCGACGAACAGTTCTACGGCACCAACGGCACCTTCTCGCTGGGAATGGGCTGGCGTCCGGTGTCTCCGCTGCTGTTCAAGTTCAGCTACGGCACGTCGTTCCGTGCGCCGAACCTTCGCGAAAACTTCCTGCTTAGCCAGTCGGGTTTTGGCAACATCTTCGATCCCTGCGCTGTTCCGACGGCAGCCTTCAGCGCCAACGGTTACAGTGCCGCAGACGATCTGCGTGACCCGCAGATCCTTGCCAACTGTCGCCGCGAAGGACGCGACCCAACTCGGGTCGGGACCGATCCGCTGCTTGGCAACTCTGTGCAGGCTAGCAGTGTGCAGGTGTTCAGCGGTGGCTCGCTCGACATCGACCCGGAAACCTCGCGTTCGATCACGACCGGCTTCGCCTTCGAGGAAGATTGGGCCAGCGGGTTCGAATTCGCCTTCAACTTCAACTACTTCGATATCAAGTTGAAGGACTCGATCGTTGAAGCGGGCGGTGGCTTCATTGTTGATGACTGCTTTACCCGTCTCGACGGTGGCCGCAGTCCGTTCTGCGATCGAATCACTGCCAGCGATCAGGCCTCGGCGCGTTTCCTTGTCAGCCAAGTCCGGGCCGCCTTCATCAACCTTGATGAGGAAGCGGTTCGCGGGATCGATATCAACACGACCTTCAGCTACCCGGTGATGATCGGTCAGGAAGAATTGGACCTGACGTTGAACCTGACGGCCAACCACCTGATCGAACGGTCGACCACCACGCGAGACGCTGCCGGCAATCGCTTCACGGACGACTTTGCCGGTCGCTTCTTCTTCCCGAGCTGGATCGGCCGTGCGACCTTCAACGTGCGATACAGCGACTTCCTGTTCACTTGGCAGACCCGTTACATCGGCCCAGTGTCGCAGGATCCGGCGGGCGTCGATCCTTTCTCGGATGCTTTTGGCTTCGGTCCTGACGGCACCGCGACCGGCTTTATCGCCAACACCTGCCTTGGCAGTGGTTCGCGCAACCCGGCTGGCACGCCCAATGCTGGCCAGCTGAATGGAATCTTGCAGGGTGATGGCGTGTTCTGCCGTAACGTCGGCTTTGCCGACGAGTGGTTCGAACACACCGCATCGGTCCGCTGGGACAACGGCGATTTCCGCATCATCGCGGGGATCACCAACCTGTTCAACACCGCCCCGCCGCGGGTCGACAGCTCGGAAGTGCTGTCGATCGGCAACACCCCGCTGGGTGGTGGTTACAACCTCGATGGCCGTGAATTCTTCGCTCAGTTGCTGTATCGCTTCTGATCGAAATGGTCTGATTGACTGAAACAATGCGGCCTCCCGGCAAATGCCGAGAGGCCGCATTTTTCGTTTCAGCCTGAATGCCTTGTGTTATCTTTCTCCCCCATCTTGTGTCCTGACGGAAAGCCCGGATCATGAAACTCCTCAAAGCCCCGCTCGCCGCCGCCATGCTTGGCGTTTCCGCCCTCGGTCTCGTCACCGCAGCGCCCGTGCCCACGCAGGCACAGGGCACTGTCCCGGTCGATGTCTGGGCGCTGCGCAATGTCGTGAACGCGGTGCAGATTTCACCCGATGGCAAGCACCTGCTGGTGCACAAGGTTGAAAGCAAGGAAGGGGAATACCTGCTCGAGATCTACAAGACCGATGATCTCAGCAAACCGCTGCGTCGCCTCAATGCCGATCCGATGGAAATCATCACCGCGCAGTGGGTGAGCAATGATTTCATCTTTGGTTCGGCCTGGCAGGTCCGGCGCAAGACCGTGAAGGGCCCGGAAGAGGACGTGCGCGACTTCCTCGCCTATTCCTACAGCCTCGAAGAAAACAAGTTCAACCGCGTCGACGGCAATTTCGGTATCGTCAACACCCTGCCCAATGAACCCGATCAAGTGCTGATCAGCACCGGCACCGCATTGCCCGATCCGACCGGTGTGGATCCGCTGGCTGCCATCCGCCCGCGGTCTTACTACAAGTTCAACCTGAAGACCGGCACCCGCGAACTGGTTCTGCGCACGGGCGGCAAGATCCGCGCTGTCGACACGTGGGACGATAATGGCAATCCGCGTTTCACACAGTCGACTGACATCGCGGCCGGCAAGCTCACTTCATACTACCGCAAGCCGGGCGATGGGGACTGGACCAAGTTTCAGGAGCTCGATCTCAACGATCCCAAGAACATCTACCGCGTCTATTCGGGCTTTCACGGGATTGCCGGGTTCGATCCCAACAACGCCAACATCGGCTACCTGATTGACAACCCCAACGGGGAGGACAAGGCCGGTCTCTACGAATTCGATTTCACCACCGGGCAAATCGGCAAGAAGCTGTTCGAGGCTCCGGATGCCGACGTGATGGGCATCCAGGAACACTCGATCCCCGGCAACGGCAAGCTGGTCGCCGCGCGCTATCCCGGCGCGAAGATGGAGCGCCACTGGTTCGACGAGGAAGAAAAGGCGCTCTACGAAGCGCTCGAGCAGCAGATCCCGCACGCACATAATCTGAACATTTCGAGCCGCTCGCTCGATGGCAAGACGATGATCGTCAACAATAACGGGCCGCACGATCCGGGCTCGTTCTGGCTGGTCAAGGATGGCAAGCTGGCCAAGCTGGGCAGCCGCAATCCGCTGGTCAATCCCGATGGCCTCGCGGATGTGAAGTACATCCGCTACCCGGCGCGCGATGGCATGATGATCCCCGGCTACATCACCGTGCCCAAGGGCGAGGGGCCGTTCCCGCTTGTGGTCCAGCACAATGGCGGCCCTGCCGTGAACGGCATGGTCAGTTATGACGAGATGGGCCAGATGCTCGCATCGCAGGGCTACATGGTGTTCCACCCGGAAATCCGGATCTCGACTGGCTGGGGCCAGAAGCACTTCGATGCCGGTTACAAGCAGCACGGCCTCGCCATGCAGGACGACAAGGATGATGGGGTGAAATACCTCATCGATCAGGGCCTCGTTGATCCTGATCGTGTGGCGTTCTTCGGTTGGTCCTATGGCGGTTATGCCGCGCTGGTGGCCACCAGCCGTGAGGAGCAGCTGTACCAGTGCTCGATCGCCGTGGCTGCGGTGGCGGATGCCGAAAAGCAGTATCTTGGCCGCCGTCAGCCCGATCTCAAGGCTCTGGATGACTGGAACCGCCACCGCGGTGGCACCACGGTCAACCCGATCAACGAGGTATCGAAGGTCAACATTCCGCTGCTGATGGTCCACGGCGATGTTGACCGGCGCGTGATGTATTACCACCTGCAGGATTACCAGAAGGCCTTCACGGCAGCCGGGAAGACCGGCGAATTTGTCACCATGCAGGGCGCGGATCACTTCAGCGTCACACTGATGTTCCGCCACAAGCAGCAGCTCTACACCAAGATGCTGGACTTCCTCGCCAACGACTGCGGCCCCGGCGGGCTGTAAGGCGGAAGGCGGCAAGCCGGACACACAAAGGGCGTGGCCAGCGATGGCCGCGCCCTTTTGCATGAAGGCCTGCGGCCGGTCCGGAGGTTATTGCACCCGGCGGCCCTTGATGCCCCGCTGGCCGTTGATGCGCAGGAAATAGCTGCTGAGAGCACCCTTCTTGATTTCCAGCGTCTGGCCGACCTTGGGCTTCATCAGTCGCGCGGGAAGCTCGTCGAGCTGCCACTGCGCGCCCTCAGCCGTGGTCACCACCAAGGTCTGCCCGGTTGCCCGCACCCCGGTGATGGTGGTGTTGAGCGTGGTAAATTCCTCGGCCTTTTCGGGATCGTCCTTGTCGCTATCGCCGCCAAAGATGCCGAGATCGGGCAGGGCAAAGCCGAACAGCTTGCGCCGCGTCTGGCGCACGTCTTCGGCGTCGACAACGCGCACTTCGCCCTCGCTGCTGGCCGAAACCATCGCGGCAACAGCGGTGTCATAACAGGCGAGGCGTTCGGCCGGGTCGGTCTTGCCCTGACAAGCGCGCAAGGCGGCAACATAGCTGTTCTCAGCAGATGCCGCCTTGTCTTGTGCGGCAAGCGGAGCTGCAAAGGCCAGGGCTGCAATCGCTGCGCAGGCGGCAGCACCGGCAGCGGCAGTGCGGTTTCGGGTCATCATGGTCATCTCCCTTGCGGGCGCTGGGCGGCCCTGTCCTGTGCGACCACGATTACCGCCGCCCGCCCGCCAAGGCAAACGGGCAGCGCGGGTCAGGTCTCGTATCCCATCCGGGCCGCCCAAGGGGCAAGGATCGGCATGACCGGCGCAAGCTGATCGGCATAGCGCCGCCAGCGCCCGCTGGCCCGGGTGTAGAGCTTCTCGCCAATCTGCGCATAGCTGGCGGTCTTCACGCGGCCGCGATCACGCGCGGTTTCTTCATGCGCGAGCAGCCGGTCGTTCCAATCGAGGCCCAACCACGTCACCAGCGGTTGCAGTTCGCCGCGCGGGTCTTCCACCAGCCGTTCATAGCGCACCGCGTGGGACGCGATGGGGAAAAGCTCGCTTGCGCAATGCCAGGCGCGGAACACCGTGTCATAGGTGCGGGCCGCTTCTTCGAGATCGGTGAAGCTGCGCATCGCGAAATTGAGCGTGAAATTGGCCATGAAGCAGCTCAGCACTGCGTCCGCCGGGTGGCGTTCGGCTAGGATGAAGCGCGCATTGGGGAACATCCGGTGGATTTGCACCGCGCGCGCCATGTTGAGCGGGTGCTTGTCGACCAGCCAGCGTTGCCCATCCCAGCCGTGTCGCAGGGCGCTGTCGAAATAGGCATCGCGCAATTGCCCGCACTGCTCCGGCGTCAGCGCAGCCAGATCAGCATTGCCGAGCATCCGCAAAATCTCGGCCATCACCGGGCGTTCTTCCAGCACGCACAGATCGGGCAGGCCCATCAGCATGGTATCGAGCAGCGTCGTGCCCGAACGCGGGAAGCCGACCAGAAACACCGGATCGCGCCGCGCCGGATCGGCGCCGAGTGGCGGCGCCCAGCGAGCGGCCCAATCGGGTGTCCACCGGGCCAGATCCGCTTCGATACTTTCGCGGAAGCTCGGTCCGCGGCGCGGCGGGGCGTCGGCGATTGCGGCGGCATTCATCGCCTCGAAGGCGGCAAAGGCGCCGGGCGCATCGCCCAGCCGTTCAGCGATGTTGCCTATCAGCGCGGCGCGGCGCATCGGGTGGATCGTTGCCGGGATTGCCTCGGCGTGGTTGGCTGCGTCCTCAAACCGGCCTTCGCGCTGGGCAAGCCATGCGTGGAGGAAAGCAACCTCGGGTGGGCAGGCTGCGGGATCGAGTGTGGCGAGAAACGCGGCCAGTGCCTCTGTGCGGTTGGTGGCTTCGTAAAGCCGGCCAAGTTCAAGGTGGGACTCGCCGAAATCGGGCCAGCGTTGCACCGCAGCTTCCAGCACCGCGATTGCCTCGTCCAGCAGTTCGTTATGCGCCAGCGCCATCGCCAGCTCCGTCTGCACGGCGCGGTTGTCCGGGGCAATTGCGGCGACATCGCGCGCCACCTTGAGGCGCGGGCCGCCCAGATCGGCCTGGCGCAGCACGTCGGCAAGGTTGAGATACATGCCCGGCTCGTCAGGCATATAGGTGATCGCGTGTTCAAACGCGTTTATCGCAGAATCGAAATTGCCAGCGGCGGCGTGGATATTGCCGACATTGTTCCAGCTGGCGGCATCGGTCGGCTCAACCTGAAGCACGCGGGCATAGGCGGCCATCGCAGGGCCATGTTCACCGCGCTGCTGGTGCACCCACGCTTCGATCCGGGCGAGGGCGGGCAGCTGCGCTCCTTGGGCCAGGGCCAGAGCCTCGTCATCGCGGCCCGCCGCCAGCAGCGCCTTGGCAAGGTCAGCGCGGATTTCGATATCGTCAGGCCGCAGCCGGGCGAGGGCTTCGAGATGCGCCACCGCCCGCGCCGCATCGCCCAGTTCCAGCGCAGCCAGCCCGGCAATGGCAAGGAACGGCGCGCCCGCTTCGGTCGCAGCAGCATGGCGCTCGGCCAGCGCCAGCGCGCCTGCAGCGTCGCCTGCCTGACGCAAGCGGATCGCCTCGGTCAAAGCGGGTGGAAGGGTTTGGGTCGGGGTAGCCTGATACATTCGCGTCAATCCTGTCGGGGGCGGGCAATATCGAAAGCGACCGTCAGCCGCTCGCCCTGCGGGAAGGGGCGCGTACCATGCCACATGATGGATGGGAACAGCACGAGACGGCCGGGCTTGGGTTCCACAAGCCGCAGCGGGGCGAGCCCCGGCACCAGATCGCGTGCCTCGCCGAGGCTGAGCCAGCCGGCGTGATCGTCCTCGCCCTGTCCCAGCGTCTCGGGCAGGGCGACATAAAGTGCCGAGCTGAACCAGCCCTGCGGGTGGACGTGATCGGTGTGGAAGCCCGCGTTCTCCAGCCGGACTGACCATGCCCCGGCAATCCGCAGCGGCGCGCGGGCGGCAAGCAGGGTGGGGTGCCAAAGCTGGCCGGTGCGATCAGGCGGCGGGAGCTGCGCGACGTGCTGATTGACGATTGCCAGCAGTCTGGCCTTGAGATCCTGCACGGCAGGCTCGATCCGCAGCAGCAGATTGCCGTCAGTTTGCGTGCCACCACGCACCGATTGATCGAGCGGCGGGGCCTTGGCCTGATGCAGCGTGCGCAGATGGGCGGCGAGCGCGGCGAGTTCGCTCTCCGAATAACCGATGTCGTACACCCCGACGAGGCGCGGATCGCTCTCCAGCCAGTCGGCGCGGGGGTCATCTGCCATGCGCCATGCAAGGGAGAGATAGGGCCAAAGGGCATGGGCTCCGGGTTGCCCGAGGAGCGGTTCGAGCAAGGCCGCAGCGGGAAGCGCTTCGCCGCGGCGGATGAGGTGGCGGGCACGCATCCACGCCTCGCCCGGGTCTGCGGACGGGCCCGCGGCGGCGAAGTGCTGGTCGGCTTCGTCCAGCGCGCCGCGTTCGGATGCTATGTGTGCAGCCATCAGGCTGAGCCAGCGCTGCGGTCCAAGCGCTATCATCGCCCGCGCCGCGCCATCGCCTGCCCGCACCAGATCGCGCGCCTGCAACGCGAGGCTGATGGAAAGGTGGTGCAAATCGGGCGATTGCGGCGTTCGGGTCAGCGCATCGGTGAGGCTGGCGAGCGGGTCCATGCCCATCTGCCCGCGGAGCGCGGCAAGGCTGCGGTGTCCATCCAGCCATAGGGGATTGGCGGCAAGGATGCCGGTGAGCAGCGCAATGCCTTCATCTGCGCGGCCCTCTGCCAGCAGTGCGGCGGCGTGCCCTGTCAGGATCGTTCCGTCCTGCGGCGCGAGAGGGCCTGCGGCGGCGAACAGGGCAGCGGCGGGCAGGCCTGCCTCCAGCGCTGTCCTTGCGTGGGAATGGGCGATCAGCGAATCGCGCGGCGCCAGTGCGGCGGCTGTGCGGAAGGCGTTGTACGCGGTGGGGCTTTCCCCGCAGGCACGCGCAGCCAGGCCGAGCAATTGCTGGGCCTGCGCGCTGCCGGGATGCCGCGCGGCACATTCGGTGGCGTGCGGCAGCAGCAGTTCGGGGTAGTCGGCATTGAGCAGCGCGACCCCGGCGCCAAGCGCGGCGCGCGGATCGCCGAGCGGAAACTGCGCCATCCGGGCAAGGGCTTCGGCGTGCTTCACGCTTGTCATGTTCCCCAAACGAAAATGGCGGGCCTTTCGGCCCGCCATTCGTTGTCTAGCGACAGCGACGCTTAGAAATCAAGCGTCACGCCCGCGAACAGGTAGCGACCAAGTGCATCATAGGTCTGTGCAAAGACGTTGCCGTTACAGGGACCGGCAGGGCAAGCCTGCGAACCGGTCGTCGGCGGCGCCTTGTCGAGCACGTTGTTCGCGCCGAGGACGAAGTTGAAGTTGTCCCCTGCATCGAAGGTGAAGGTCAGGTCGAAGTAGTTGACGGCGTCGAAGCCGGCAGCACCCGGACGGGCGGTACCACCCGGAGCCGGACCGTTGGGACCAGTGCTACGCAGGTTGGTGTTGTCCGACACTGCATCGAGCGAGACGCTCGAGAAGTGACGCCAACGCAGCGAAGTGCCGATGCCGTTGCGGAAGTTGAAGCCGACACGGGCCTGGTGGCGCCACTCGGGGTTCGGCGAACCGCAAACGTTCCCGTACAGACCCACGCAATCAAAGGTCTGGTCAAGGTTCGGAATCGAGACCCCCGTGTCGGTCACCAGCTCATCGAGGTAGGTGCCGAGGAAGTTGAAGGTCAGGGTGCCGACATTACCGATTTCGGTGCTGTAGTTCACCTGAGCATCGATACCCGAGGTCGCAAAGCCACCGATGTTCTGCGTCACGTCAGTCGTGAAGCCCTGTGCCGAACGCCACAGCGAGCCGGTCGCGTCACGGTTGATGAGGCCGCAGAAGAACGGATCCGCCGTGGCGGTACAGGCCGCCAGGATGGTGTCCGCACCGATGCCGCCAATCGCTTCCTGGATGTCGATGTTGAAGTAATCGACGCTGGCGGTGAAGCCAGGCAGGAAGCCCGGGGTCAGCACCACACCCACAGTGTAGGTGTCGGCGATTTCCGGGGTCAGGTTGCTGTTGCCGCCGAGGAAGGCGTTGTACTGGTCAGCCGGGTTCGGGATAACGAACTGGCCGACGGTCAGCCCCTGAGCAAGACAACCGGTGTTGGCCGCAGTGATTGTGAAGCCCGAACAGGGGTCCGACGATCCGCCAAGGCCCACGAGGTTCGGAGCGAACAGATCCTGCACCGTCGGCGCACGCACCGCACGGTTGTAACCACCGCGGATGCGGAAGTCGCGGATCGGAGCGAACTCACCCTCGATCTTGTAGGTGTCGGTGCTCACGCCGGTGCTGTAGTCCGAGTAACGGTAGCCGCCGGTGACGGTGAAGTCATACACCCAGCTGTCCTGCGCGATCGGCACACGGACTTCGGTGAAGAATTCCGTCACGTCGAAGCTGCCGCGAACCGGAAGGGTCGCCGCGCCCTGACCAGCAAGGTCGCCGGTGCTGAAGGCGGTGTCCGAGTTGAACTGCAGGCTTTCCTTGCGGTATTCGGTACCGAACACGACATCGACGCCCTGGTTGGCCCAGGGGGTCTGAAGACCGTATTCACCCAGCGAACCCGACAGGTATGCGTTGGCGACCTGCTGTTCCACAACGCCGCGCGAGAAGCCCGGGGTCGAGAGGTAGGCCACCGAAGCAGCGGTCGGAGCGACTGTGCCCGGCGAGAAGATGTCCCACGGCACGCAGTTCGGATCCGAACCATCAAGCGTCGAACGGCAGACAGGCGTACCGCCCGGGCCGGTCACGACGTCGAGGGCACGGCCAAGCCGCACAACCGAGAAATCGTTCAGGTAGGTCTGGGCGTAGTTGTTACGGCCATACTGATAGAACGCATCATATGACCATGCCGGCGACAGATCACCCTTCACGCCGATGACGGCGCGGTAGGAGACGTGCTGCAGATCGTCCTGACGACCGCCACCTTCGACGTTGCGGCGCAGGATCTGCGCGAAGCCACGGTTGTAGGTGCTGCCGGTCAGCGGATCGATGAAGCCGAACGGGGTGGTCGGCAGGATCGGCTCACCGAGGCCACGTGCGGCACGAGCAGCGTTTTCTGCGGCGACATTGCCGGTCAGAACGAAGGCATCACCCGGCAGCGGGCTGACGAGCAGGTTGCCCGCGTTACAAAGGGCAGCGCGCTGGCCAGCACCCAGCAGCGGGTTGTCGCAGTTGATCGACAGGGTGTTGCCGAAGTTACCCGACGGAGCGATCTGGGCAACCGTACGGTTGTCCATGAACATGAACTCCATGTACGGCTTGATCGCGCTCGAGATTTCGTAGTCGGCGAACAGACCGGCGGTGTAACGCTCGTCCGGGCGCTGGAAGTAGTTCAGCGGGCCGAAGTTGAACGCCGTGAAGCCGCCAAGCAGGGTGCGGTTGGGGCCGAACTGGCCGAGGGTCGAGGTGAAATCGTCACCGAAACCTTCGTTGTAGAACACGGTGCCGGTGTTCGAGGTGGCCGAGCCGCCGCAGTTGTACAGACGACCGCCGCCGGCAACCGCAGCTGCGGTGTTGGCCGAAAGCGAGCAAGCCGAGTAATCGCGACGGGCCTGAAGCACCGGATCGATCTTGCGGTAGCCGACATAGGCGGTGACGCGGCCGCGGCCGTCGTCGAAGCTGCTGCCGAACGCGATGGTGCCATCGAAGGTGCCGCCATCGGTGACCATGCCGGTCGGGTAGCCGAAGTTGCGGGCGTCATTGGCGCCGCGAATGTCGGCCGAGGCACGGTTGTTGTGGTTGTAGACGCCGTAGTTGGCGTTGATCTTGAAGCCTTCGAAATCCGTGTCGAGCACGAAGTTCACAACGCCCGCGACCGCGTCGGCACCGTACACCGACGAAGCACCGCCGGTCAGCACGTCGACGCGCTCGATCAGAGCGGCGGGGATCATGTTGATGTCGGAAGCCGAGGTCGAAGGCGTACCGGGCGCCATGCGGCGGCCGTTGACCAGCACCAGGGTGCGCTCTGGCCCGAGACCGCGAAGGTCAAGGGTGGCGATCCCGCTCGCGCCGTTGGCGATGTTGCCGCCCTGGGCAGCGAACACCTGCGGCAGCGAGTTGATGAGGTCTTCCACGCGGGTCGTACCGGTCAGCGCGAATTCTTCCGCGGTCACGACGGTAACGGGGCTGGCCGATTCAAGGTTCGGCGAGCGCAGACGCGTACCGGTGACGACGATCGGGGTGCCGGCGTCTTCGGTTTCTGCTGCGGTATCGGTGGTAACGTCGGCATCCTGCGCATAGGCAGGGGCGCCAACGGTCAACGCGATGACGGCGGTTGCCGCACCGGCTTTGAGAAGCGCGTGCTTCTTCATGGTGGTTTTCCTCCTCTAGGTTTGCCCTAGTCCGATTACACTTCAAAACGTCAAGGGTGAGCGACAGAAATCGACCCAGCCCTCTCCGATTTGCCGAATGCGCCAACCCCCGTGGCAGTGCAAATGCAATTCGCCCGTAGCTGCG
Source organism: Porphyrobacter sp. IPPAS B-1204 (assembly GCA_003724185.1). Classification (GTDB taxonomy): domain Bacteria; phylum Pseudomonadota; class Alphaproteobacteria; order Sphingomonadales; family Sphingomonadaceae; genus Erythrobacter. Next base: position 479,002 of record RHGM01000003.1, on the reverse strand, counting down.
CGCTTGCGTCACACGTGTTACGCTTGTGCAACAGTCGGAAGATAGGCGGTACGACAAAGGCTTGGTGTCATCCTCCATTTTGCCTGCTTGATTTGCGCGAGGGCCTCACATAGGCGCAATGGCCATAAGCGAGTGGCGAAGCGAAACTGATTGCACGCCGCGCGCCCGCCCCTCAGCGGGGGCATGCCCAAGGAGAGAGACATGACCACAGCCTATATTGTCGAAGCCGTCCGGACCGCCGGTGGCAGGCGCGGCGGCCGTCTGGCCGGCGTGCATCCCGTTGATCTGTTGGCAAAATCGCTCGATGCGATTGTCGAACGCAGCGGGATCGACCCCAAGGCGATTGACGATGTCGTGACCGGTTGTGTCAGCCAGGCCGGTGAGCAGGCCATGCAGGTCGGGCGCATGGGCGTGCTCGCCTCCAAGCTGTTGCCGCAGTCCACCCCCGCCGTCACCATCGACCGTCAGTGCGGCTCCAGCCAGCAGGCGATCCAGTTCGCAGCGCAAGCGGTGATGAGCGGCACGCAGGACGTTGTGATCGCAAGCGGCGTCGAAAGCATGACCCGCGTGCCGATGGGCTCCAACGTGACGCTGCACATGAAGGAAGGCCTTTATGCCAAGGCTGACGGGATCGAAGCCAAGTTCCCCGGCATCAATTTCAGCCAGTTCATGGGCGCTGAGATGATCGTCAAGAAGCACGGCTTCACCAAGGACGATCTCGATCGCTTTGCCTACGAAAGCCACCAGAAGGCCATCGCCGCGACCAAGGCGGGCGCTTTCGAGCGCGAGATCGTGGTTGTCGAGGTCGAGACGGCGGAAGGCACCCAGTTCCACGCCATCGACGAAGGCATCCGGTTCGATGCCACGCTTGAAGGCATCGCGGGCGTGAAGCTGCTTTCCCCCGATGGGGCCATCACTGCGGCATCGGCCAGCCAGATCTGCGACGGATCATCTGCCGTGCTGGTGGTGAGCGAGGCGGCGCTGAAGGCCCACGGCCTCACCCCGCTGGCGCGCATTCACAATCTCACGGTAACGGCGGGTGATCCGGTGATCATGCTGGAAGAACCGCTGTTTGCCACCGACAAGGCCTTGCAGCGCGCCGGCCTGACCATCGACGATATCGACCTGTTCGAAGTCAACGAGGCCTTCGCCTCGGTGCCGCTGGCATGGCTCAAGCACACGGGCGCAGATCCCGAGCGGCTGAACGTCCACGGCGGCGCGATTGCGCTGGGCCACCCGCTGGGCGCGTCCGGCACCAAGCTGATGGCGACGCTGGTTCATGGCCTGCACCGCCACGGCAAGAAGTATGGCCTCCAGACGATGTGCGAAGGCGGCGGCGTCGCCAACGTCACCATTATCGAGGCGCTTTGAGCCTCTCGCCCCACCAGTTCAATATCAGGAGAGAATAATGGAAGTTTCAGCAAATACCCCCGCCGTCGTCACCGGCGGAGCCTCGGGCCTCGGTGCCGCCACCGCCCGCGCGCTGGCCGCCAAGGGCGCGAAGGTCGCGATCTTCGACATGAACGAAGAAAAGGGCGAAGCCCTCGCCGCGGAAATCGGCGGCGTGTTCTGCAAGGTCAACGTGACCAGCGATGAAGACGTCGACGCCGGTTTCGCCAAGGCCCGCGCTGCCCACGGGCAGGAGCGTATTCTGGTGAACTGCGCCGGGATCGGCAACGCGATCAAGACCGCCAGCCGTTCCAAGGAAGATGGCTCGATCAAGCACTTCCCGATTTCGGCCTTCGATTTCGTCATTCAGGTGAACCTCATCGGCACCTTCCGCTGCATCGCCAAGTCGGCGGCGGGCATGATGACATTGGATCCGATCGACGAGTTCGGCGAGCGCGGCGCGATCGTCAACACCGCTTCTGTCGCGGGTGAGGATGGCCAGATCGGTCAGGCGGCCTATTCGGCCTCGAAGGCGGGCGTGATCGGCATGACGCTCCCCATCGCACGCGATCTGATGAACGAGGGCATCCGGGTGAACACCATCCTGCCGGGCATCTTCGACACCCCGCTGCTCGCCGCCGCGCCGCAGAACGTGCGCGATGCGCTGGCCGCATCGGTGCCGTTCCCCAAGCGCCTCGGCATGCCGGTGGAATATGCCAAGCTCGCCATGACCATGATCGAGACCGGCTATTTCAACGGTGAGGACGTGCGGCTTGATGGCGCGATCCGGATGGCGCCGCGCTAAGCCAGATGGCCCCTCTCCGTCCCCTGCGGGCGGGGAGGGGCAACGCTGTCCTTATGCCAGCCCGTCCACATCGGGTCGGGCGAACAGGTCGCATAGCGGCTGGAGCTCCGCGATCCCGAACCGCTCCGCCCAGCGGCGCGGCTCCACCAGAGCTTCGCACCCGGCAGGGACATAGTGGAAGAACAGCAAGTGGCAAAAGCCGCCTGCCACCTTCGGCCGCCGATAATGCCACTGCGACGAGCCGTTGAACAACAGCGCCCGGTTCGGGTGCAGCAGGTGTTCGGCAAAATCATAGGCGGGGTCGGCGATGATCGTTTCGGGATCGAAGCTGCGCGCGAATTGTGCCGTCGGCCAGTCCACCACGCGGCTCAGATAGATCGGCCAGACCGCGTCCTGCTCGATGCAATAGTCGAAGGTGTACATCGCATCGGGATGATCCATGTGCAGATCGCACTTGCCGTTTGCCCCGTAGCGGCTGAGGAAATTGTAGCTTGATGTCAGCGGCGTGCCGACCAGCGCCTCGATCCGGGGGCGTACCTGTTCCTGCAATTCGAGGAAGAAGGGGTGGTCCCACACGACCTCGCGGCCGAAATTGGCGTTCTCGCTGGCCTGCTGGTCGAAGGTCTCGATCGCGGCGTTGCGGCTGGCGGCGATGATGGCTTGCCGGGTGGCAGGATCGAACACATCCTCGATCACGATTTCGCGGAAGCCCGCCGGCGGTCTTACCGCATCGAAACCGTCGCAGAATTCGCGGAGCCGATCAGGACAGACCTGTTCGAGATAGCGCCTCGCGGCTTCGAAGCGGCGCAGGAACTGGGAATCGTACCAGCCCAGATTGCCGACGGCGCGCAGGGCCGCTGCGGCTTGCAGGTGCAGCGCAAAATAGCCCGGATCGCGCAACGCCGCGCGCGGATCGTGGGCGGGCCGTGCGAGTGTCTCGGTCATCGCCTCTGTTGTAATCGCCCCGGCCTGCGCCCGCAACTCGCCCTCGCTTTTGCGGGGCTTTTCTTTTGCGCGGGGCATGGCATCACGGGCAGGCAGAGGAACGAGAGGACATCCATGAGCCACACCACCCAGATCATCGTCACCAAGGCCGATGGCATCGCCACCATCACCCTCAACCGTCCCGACAAGATGAACGCCTATACCCGCACCATGGGGCAGGAGATCATCGCGGCGATGGACGATATCGATGCCGATGATAGCGTGCGTGCGGTGATCTTCACCGGCAGCGGCGAGCGGGCCTTTTGTGCGGGCGCCGATCTGACACCGGAGAATGGCGGGCAGGTGTTCTCCGATCCCACCGAAGTCGCCGACCTTTCAGACCCTAAGGTGCGCGATGGCGGGGGCCTGCTGACGCTGCGGCTGTTTGAATCGAAGAAGCCGCTGATTTCGGCCTGCAACGGCGTGGCCGTGGGTGTGGGGGCGACGATGCAGCTGGCGATGGACATCCGCCTTGCCAGCAGCACCGCACGTTACGGCTTTGTGTTCGCCCGGCGCGGGATCGTGCCGGAGGCCGCGTCCAGCTGGTTCCTGCCGAGGATCGTCGGCATCCAGCAGGCATTGGAGTGGTGTTACACCGGGCGGATTTTCGATGCCGAGGAAGCAAAGGCCGGCGGCCTCGTCCGGTCGGTCCACGCGCCGGAAGACCTGCTGTTTGCGGCCACCAGCCTTGCCCGGGAAATCGCGGACAACACCTCGGCCATATCGGTCGCCATGACGCGGGCGATGATGTGGCGGTTGATGAGCGCGGATCACCCGATGGAAGCGCACAAGATCGATAGCCGCGCGATCTATCGCCTGAGCCGCGGCAGCGACGCCAAGGAGGGCATCGCCAGCTTCCTCGAAAAGCGCAAGGCCATGTATCCCGGCAAGGTCAGCGCCGACATGCCCGATTTCTACCCTTGGTGGGAAGCGCGCCCCTATGAGTAACGACACCGGCGAGCTTGCCGGGTTCCTGCCCTATCAGCTTTCAGTGGCGTCCAACGCGGTCAGCGGATTGATTGCCGAACGCTATCGCAAGCGTTTCGGCCTGAAGGTTGCCGAATGGCGGGTGATGGCGGTGCTGGGCGACATGGGAGAAGGTCTGGGCAGCATGACCCAGCGCGGGCTGACCGCAGCGACGGTGATGGACAAGGTCGCAGTCAACCGCGCTGTCAAGGTGCTGGAGGATCGCGGGCTGATCGCACGCGTGCCCAATCCCGAGGATGGCCGCTCGCACCTTCTGGCGCTGACGGGTGAGGGCCGTGCGATCCATGCCGAGGTCATGCCGATTGCCCGGGCGACCGAGCGCGATCTGCTCGAAGGCCTCGCCGCTGAGGAAGAGGCGCTGCTGCGCCGTTTGCTGGCGTCACTGCGGGCCCGCGCAATGGAACTGGCCGTCCACACGCAAGAAGGGCCGGAGCAGGACTGAACCTGCTCCGGCCCTCTGGGGAGACCAACTCCGCTCCGGCTTACCCGCCGGGGGTGGAGTTCACGAGATTGTCCGAGATCGAACAGGCCGCCGGGCCGAGAATGGCCACGAACAGCGTGGGCAGAATGAACACGATCAGCGGCACGGTCATGATCGCAGGCAGGCGCGCGGCCTTTTCTTCGGCGCGCATCATGCGTTCGTTGCGGAATTCGGCCGAAAGCACGCGCAGGGCTGATGCCAGCGGAGTCCCGTAACGTTCGGTCTGGATCATGGTCGTCACCACGCCCTTCACCGCTTCCAGATTGACGCGGTAGGCGAAGTTGTTGAACGCCATCTTGCGTTCGTTGAGGAACGAAAGCTCGATCGCGGTCAGGGCGAATTCGTCACCCAGTTCGGGATAGGCGCGGCCCAGTTCCTTGGCGACGCGGTTGAAGGCGGCGTCCACGGTCAGACCGGCCTCGGCGCAGATCACCAGCAGATCGAGCGCGTCAGGCAGGCCCTTCTGGATTTCCTTGGTGCGCTTCTGGGCCTTGTTGCTCAGGAAAATTTCCGGGCCCTTGTAGGACATGAACACGCTGCCGGCGAAGGCGGCAAGCCGCGTCATCGGGCCCCAATCGGGCCAGAATTCGACCCAATAGATCAGCAGGCCCATGATCCCGCCAACCACAATCGGCAGGATGGCGCGGGCGCCGATGATCAGAACCGCCAGTTCCTTGTTGCGATAGCCGGCATAGGCCAGCTTCTGCTGGATGGTCTTGATCTGGCTTTCCTGAAGCACGTTCAGGCGGCCGAGGCTGTCCTTGACCTTGTCGGTCGTATCCGTGCGGCGCACCAGGCTGGTGCGCTTCTTGGAGCCGGCGACGACAATGCCAGCCTTGAGCTGTTCGCGCCGCGCTTCGAGTGCGCGCACGCGCTTGGCCATCGGATCGCGGATCGTGACGGCGGCATAAATCGCCAGCATCATCGCGAAGGCGGCAAGGCCAGCCAGCAGTGTGCCGACGACGATGACGTCGAAGCCGAGCAGCATGGGGCCCTTGGGTTGATCGATCATGGTCTTATGCCCCCCGCATCAGATTTCGAAATTGACCATCTTGGCCATGATCAGCACGCCGATGCCCATCCACACCCCGGCGCCCAGTCCGGCGACGATCAGGCGATCATCGGTCAGGAAGGGGGCCATGTATTCCGGGTTGAGGAAGGCAATGGCCGCGGTCACGAGGAACGGGAGCGAGCCGACGATGTAGGCCGAGGCCTTGGATTCCGAGCTCATCGCACGGATCTTGAGCTTCATCTGGGCACGCTTGCGCAGCACTTCGGAAAGGTTGGACAGCGTTTCGGCAAGGTTGCCCCCCGTCTCGCGCTGGATCGCCAGGGTGATGGTGAAGAAGTTGAATTCGGCAATGCCGAGCTTGTCGGCGGTGTCCTGCAACGCGTCTTCCATCGTCTTGCCGACCTTGATGCGGTCGATCACGCTCTTGAATTCATAGCCGACAGGGCCGGGCACTTCGGTCGCGACGATGCCGAGCGTTTCGGTCACGGGCAGGCCCGAGCGCAGACCGCGCACCAGAAGCTCGATCCCGTCGGGGAACTTGGACACGAACAGGTTCGTGCGCTTGTTGATGAGATAGCCGATCACCATGTGCGGCAGGCCCGCGCCGACCAGAAGGCCAACGCCCAGTGACAGCAGCGGTGCGCGGCTCGTCGCGAACACCAGCACCGAAATGGCCAACGCCAACCCGACCGAGACATAGATATACTGCGTGACGGTCCAACTCTTGCCCGTGCGGTTGAGCCGCATCGACAGAGCCTGAAGCCGCGAGGCCGAACCTGCGACCTTGTAGGTCTTGGGCTTGCGAGCGGCGACTGCGCGCTTGAACTGCGCATCGACCTTGGCATCGAGGCTTTCGGAGTGGCGATAACGCACCGCCTGCACCCGTCGCTTCTGGGCCTTGGCCACGCCCGAACCGGCGATCACCGCGTAGCCCATGACCAGCATGGCAAAGATCACCAGCGTGATGAGCAGGGTTTGGAAGAAGTCCATGGCTCAAGCTTTCTGCCTGTTCCGCCGGGCTGCGGCGGGACGTGTCCTGTTTCGCCGCGCGGGGGGAGAGAAGGGCAGGGCGCGCATGTCGCGCCTGGCCTGCTTCCCCCGCGCAGGATCGTGATCAGTCGGCCTGCGACAGGTCGACCTTCGGCTTCTTGGCGAGCATCGCCTTGAAATCGAAGTTGCCCAGCAGCGATTTCTTCTCGCCGCCGAACCCCGGAGCGTCATCCGTGCTGACGCCCATGATGCGCTCGGCAATCTGCCGGATCGCGGCCGTGGCCTTGCTGGAACGGTTCGCGTCAACGAAGACCTGGCCCAGCTTGGCTGCGTTGGACGCGGCCTTGATGTCGTAAGGCACCACGAAATCGACCCTGCGTTCGATCGAGGCTTCGAAGTCCGCCTTGCTGATTTCCGCCACCGCCGGCTGCACCTTGTTGGCGATGATCATCGGGTGGGCGTGGTTGGCATTCGCCTTGAGCCACGACAGCAACCGGATGGTGTCGCGCGCCGAGGCGAGCGTCAGTTCGCAGGTCAGCACCACCAGATTCACGTCAGCCAGCAGCTGCGGGAAGTTGATGAGCATGTTGCGCGGCAGATCGATCACCGTCATTTCGAACGCCTGACGGAATTCGTCTTCCAGCTGCACGAAGGCCGATCCATCGGTCATCAGCGGCTGGTTGATCGGCGCTTCCGCCGACAGGATCGAAAGGTTGTCCCCGGCCCGCACCATCGCACGTTCGATGAACAGCGGGTCGATGCGGCTCGGGTTCTCGATCGCGTCGGTCAGACCGCGGCCCGGCTCCAGATCGAGCGCCAGGGCGCCCGTGCCGAAGTGGACGTCCAGATCGAGCAGCGCGGTCGGCGCCTTGTGCTGTTCGGAAAACAGCCAGGCGAGCGACGTGGCGAGTGTCGAGGCTCCGACGCCGCCGCGGGTGCCCACGACTGCGGTCGAGATGTGGCGCTTGGCCGCATCGGCATCGCCAGCCTTGGGCGACATGAACACCGCGAGCGCCTGGTTGAGCGCATCGTGCACCTGCTGCGGCGACAAGGGCTTGAGCAGGTAGTCATGGATCCCGCTGCCAAGCAGATCGCGATACAGCCGCACGTCGTTGACCTGGCCGATGGCGATCACCACCGTGCCCGGCTCGCACACTTCGGCAAGCGCGTTGATGTCATTGAGCGGATCGCCGCTTTCCGACAGATCGACCAGCAGGATCGCAGGCGAAGCGCTGACCGAAAGCGATTGCACCGCGTTGCGCAGGCCGCCCTTGTTGCACTTTTCCGGCTGCCAGCCGAGTTCGATCACCACCGGGCGAATGACATCGAGCGCGCTGTCGTCGCAGATGTAAGCCGAGAAGGGATCACGATTTCCGGGCAATCCGGATTTCCAGGGAGCATTCATGGCTTAGTTACCTCCTCCGCCAGCGGCTGCAGTGCCTGCTTCCATAAGGCCGGCCTTGCCGCTCGGCTCCTTGTCACGATAGGTCGAGATCGCCTTGTTGGACGTGGCGATCACGGTTTCGCTTGCACCCTTCTTGCCTTCGATCAGATCCTGCGGATCGGCGACCATGGCAGCCAGGTTGCTGTTGACCGCGCAGCCGTAATTCGGGCTGATGCCATTGGTGTAGTTCATGTCCGACTTCGCCGACCAGTCAGGGCAGCCCGGCACGCTGGCGGTGGCGCGGGTGATGACCACGCGCGCCTGGCCCGGCTGGATAAAGCCCGGCGTGACCGGCGCAGTGTCGCTCAGCATCAGGCCATACCGTGCCGCCAGATCGCGGACCGCGTTGGTGACAGCGGGGTTCTGGCTGGGGTTTTCAATCGCGACGCGATCCCCGTAACGCAGATCCATCGTCTCGAACCAGCCGTTGATGCGCTGCTGTTCGGAAATCGGCAGGCCCGCGGTGGTGGTGGTGACGTCCAGCGTCATGTTGGTGCGTTGCACCACCGGCTGCTTCACGCTGTAAAGCGCAGAGTTGGTGGGCATCCCGCCGCAGCCGGCCAGGCCGAGGCCGAGCGCCAGCGCGAGAGCGAGTTTGGCGACCTTATGATCGGGACGCGTGGTGTGTCGTGCAATCGGCATCGTATTCACCTTTCTCACGTTAGAGGCTGAAGCCCGGGGCGGCGGCAGCGGCCTCACGTTCCTCGCGGCGGTTCTTCTTGTCGGCGCGGCGCGGCTTTTCCTGCTGCGTCGGGACGATCCCGGCAGGATCGACCTCGCTCACCTTGGGGGGCGGCGCGTCCTGATCGGCGGCGATCGGGCCGGGGCGCTGTGCGCCCGAGACACCGGCGTGGTTCTGATAGCCAAGCAGCTGTTCGAACTCGTTGGCCGATTGGTACCCATCGGTCGGCAGGACGATGTCCTTGGCATCGACCGGCTGGACCAGATAGGGGGTGACGATGATCACCAGCTCGGTTTCGCCCTTGCGGAATTCGCGGCTGCGGAACAGGTTGCCGAGGATCGGAATGTCCCCAACGCCCGGCGCCTTCTCCAGCGAGTTCTGCGAATTGGCGCTCATCAGCCCGGCGATCATGAAGCTTTGGCCCGAGCCGAGCTCGACCGTCGTTTCCGTGCGGCGGGTGGTGATGGCCGGAACCTGGAACCCGTTCAGCGTGATAGCGCCCTGGGTCGACAGTTCCGACACTTCCGGACGCACCCGCATCGAAATGCGGCCGTTCGAAAGCACCGTCGGGGTGTAGGCCAGGCTGACGCCGAACTGGCGGAACTGGATCGCCACCTGGCCGAGGCCCTGTGCGATCGGGATCGGGAATTCGCCGCCCGCCAGGAACGTCGCGGTTTCACCGGAAAGCGCGGTGAGATTGGGTTCGGTGATGGTGGTCACCAACCCGAGCCGTTCCGAAAGATCAAGCGCGCCCAGCATGTTGATGCCGAACAGGCGACCCAGACCCGAAAGCGAGGTGCCACCGCCGGAATCCACGGCCGGGCCCGGAATGCGGGTGCCATCGGGAAGCACGAAGGACGACTGTGCCACCGTGTTGCCCGCGGCAAGCGGACCCTGCGGCGACCACACGTTGGGGCCACCAAGCGGCCGCCCGCTGCCGACGCCGAAGCGGAAGCCGCCCGTGCCGTCGATGGTCGTCAGGTTGCCGCCGATTTCGCGGACGAGGCTGCGGCTGACTTCAGCGAACTTGACGTGCAGATTGACCTGCAGCGGCGTCGCGGTCTTGAGGCGGCTGATGACGTTGGATTCTTCGCCGAGGAAGGCCGTGACCAGCCGTTCTGCTTCGGCGGCATCTTCAGGGGCGGCCACAGTGCCGGTCAGCAGCACGGTGTTGGTGCCCATCGTCGAAATGCTCACCTTGGCATCGGGCATGGCCATCGCCAGCATCTGATCGACGCTGCCGATGTTGGAGCCGACCCGGATATTGGCCGAAAAGACCACATCACCGGCTTCGTTGCTGGCATAGATGGTGGTTTCACCGCCCGCCTTGCCGAACACATAGAGCTGGCGTTGCGATTTGACCTGCACATCGGCAACGGTATCGTTGGCGACGAACACATCGGCCATGGTGCCAGGCACCGTCACCAGTTCACCCTTGCCGATCGACAGGACGATTTCCTGCGAAGGGCGGGCGACCTGCTGCGCGGTGGCAGTGGCCGCCGGCATGGCTGCTGCCACCGGCAAGATTGCCATTGCAGCTGCCAGCAGCTTGATCTTGGAATTGCGGTTCATGGGTTGCCCCCCTTCGGCTTTGCCACGGGTCGCCTGACATTCAGGCGTGCGATGGATCATGGTGTCAGGCATGGTCTTGATCCCCTCAGTTGATCACGGTCATGCCGGCAGCGGGCAGCGTCTTGCCTGCGGCACGCACACCCCGTTGCTGGGAAGAAAGGATCGCGGTGCTGTTGGCCTTCGCGCTGACCTGCGTTTCTTCGGTGTCCTTGCCGCGGGTCACCCGCACGCTCGGACCACGATAGACAGGCGCAGCGTTGCCATCCGAGCCACCGGCACGGGCCGGAGCAGGGGCAGCAGCCTGGTATGCCTGCTGGCTCGGCTGGTTCTTGGGCGGAACGGTGGAGCGCTGGAAGCGCGACACATCACCGCCGGTCACGAAGGTCGTGCCCTTGTCGATCGGGCGGCCCATCGCGGCCTTGAGCAGCTTTTCTTCCTGCTCGGGGGTCGCGTTGGCGGGCAGCTGGACATCGCCTGCGGCCACAGCCCGTTCGAGTTCGGCCGGGCTATCGGCGAGCGAGCGCAGCGCCAGGCTGATCGTGCCGATGGTCTGGGCGACAGCAACCTTTTCCGCGATCTTCGGCGTCACTTCGAGCGTGACGGTGCGGAATTCGGTCACAACGGTCTTGCCGTTTTCGTCGGTGGTCTTTTCCACGGTCTGGTCGGTGGCGAGCACCCGCAGGTTGCGCAGCACCGTTTCGGCGGTGTTGAGCGTGCAGTCGGTGCAATCGCCCGAAACCGTCTGGGTCAGCACGAGGTCAACCCGGTCACCTGCGAAGATGAAGCCTGCAACCCCGGTCGTGGACGACACCGGCACAGTGACAGCGCGCATCCCCGGGCCAAGCGCCGCAGCAAGGAAGCCGCGATCGCCCGGCGCGACAAGCGAGCCTTGCGTCACCGGCTCACCGGCGGTGATCGGGTAACGGACCACGGTGCCAAGCAGCTTGTTCATGTCGGCTTCGCCGTCGATGAAGTAGGCGTCCTGCACCAGCTCCTTGGGCCAGGGCTGGAAGCCCAGCGCATCGGCAGTGATGATGGTGCCGGCGGTCAAAGCCCGCTTGGCAACCAGAACCCGCGGCCCTGTCGGAGCGGCGGCCTCGGCATCGGGGGCAGCGCCTCCGGCGAACATGCTGCGTGCAGCAATGGCCGTACCAATCGCAATGATCAGCGCGCCCAGCAGCAGAACCAGTTTCTTCCTATCCATGGCTCAATTAGCCCCCTCGTAAATGCCCTTGGTTGGTTAGCGGGCAGGTATGGTTGCGATGCGTAAGTCCTGACTGGTTAAAATCGGGTTATGCAGCCTGCGCAGCGATGACGCCGCTTGGCATGTAATTGACCGCCAGCACCCAAAGTCCGCCAAAAGCGATGGCGACGCCGTAAGGAATGGCGAGCCGTTCCTTCTGCCGGCGAGCGGTGTGCCAGAAGAACATCACCACCGTCAGCGCGCCGCCAGCGAGCGCCATGATCAGCAGCAATTGCATGAAATTGAACGGGGTGATCCACAGCGCGAGAACGGTGAGCAGCTTCACATCGCCGCCGCCCATCATCTTCATCGCGAACATTCCTGCAAACACGGCAAAGGCAGCAACCGCCACGCCAAGCTGGATTGCGACATCGGGCCACAGGGCCATGCCGCTCGCCCACCAGAACACCGGTGCGCCCAGCGCAATCGCGCCGTTCAGCCAATTGTCGATCTGACGGCGCCGAATGTCGGTGAACGCGGCAAACAGCAGCGCAATTGCCAAGGCGATCAGCAAACCGTAGGAAATGTCATTCATCGTCTTCGTGCCCCCGGCGCGAGCCCATGCAACATGCGTGGGTCGTCCTTCATTGGGACACTGCTACAGGTTATGACTTACCAAATAGTAACCACGCTTAACGGCCTGCGACCGCAGATCGCGGGGACGCAGCCATGATTGATCGCCGCGCCATCCCTCCCCACGCGCGCGAAAGCCTGTGGCACGCGGCGGACGGCCATGCGGTGCGCCGGATCGATTGGCCGGGCGGCGATGCACCGCGTGGTTCGATCCTGTTTCTGCCGGGGCGGGCGGATTTCTACGAGAAGTATCTCGAAACGCTGGACGAATGGCACCGCGCCGGCTGGCGGGTGACCGCGTCGGACTGGCGCGGGCAGGCAGGGTCGGGGCGGCTTGGCCGGGATGCGGTCACTGGCCATATCGAGGATTTCGGTATCTGGGTCGATGATCTGGCCTATCTGTGGGAGCGGTGGGTGGCCGAAACGCCGGGACCGCATGTTCTCGCCGCCCATTCGATGGGCGGGCATCTGGTGCTGCGCGCGTTGGTGGATGGCCGGGTGCGGCCCGATGCCGTGGTTCTCAGCGCGCCGATGACCGGCGTTGCCGGCCCGCCGCTGCCCCTCGCCATGCTCCACCGCGTGGCGCAGACCATGTGCCGGATCGGCGATCCGCTGCGCCAAGCCTGGAAATGGAGCGAAAAGCCGGGAGAGCTTCCCGCGGCACGCTCGCATCTGCTGACCCATGATCCGGTCCGCTATGCCGATGAACAATGGTGGCGTGACACCCGCCCGCAGCTGGTGATGGGCCCCGCCAGCTGGCGCTGGGTCGAACGCGCCTATGCCTCGTGGCGGGTGCTGGAGGCGCCGGGCGCGCTCGAAAGAGTCGATGTGCCGGTGCTGATCGTCTCCACCGCGGCGGACAAGCTGGTGAGCCACCCCGCCAATGTCCGCGCCGCCGCACGGCTGCCCAAGGGCGCTATCATGGCGCTGGGCGAAGAGGCGCGTCACGAAGTCCTGCGTGAGGAAGATGGCGTGCGCGCAGCGATCATGGCGCGAATCGCCGATTTCCTTGAATCTGCCGCCCCGGCACGGGCGGAGGCGGCATGATCCACGATATTGCCATCATCGGTGCAGGCATGGCGGGCGCGAGCCTTGCTGCCGAACTCGCCCCCTATGCCAGCGTGCTGCTGCTGGAGGCGGAGGACGCGCCGGGATACCACGCGACCGGGCGCTCGGCCGCGTTCTGGGAAGAAACCTACGGCGGTCCGGGCGTGGTGCCGCTGACGCTGGCTTCGGGCAAGTATCTGGACGAGAATGGCTTTCTCACGCCGCGCGGCGCCTTGTATGTCGGGCGGGCGGAGGATCGCGCAGCGATGGATGCCCATGTTGCCACCTTCGCCGGAACGGGCATTGTCACCCACCGGCTGACGCCTGCGCAGCTGGCAGAGAAAGTGCCGCACATCCGCCCCGAATGGAGCGAGGCGCTGCACCAGCCTGCCTGCGCCGATATCGACGTTGCCGGGCTGCATCAGCACTATCTTGGCATGGCGCGCAGGCACGGTGTGGACATTGCCTGCCGTGCGCGAATCACCGGATTGGCGCGGGTTGGCGGCGCGTGGACGATCACCAGCGAACGCGGCGAGACGTGGCGGGCGGGCACAATCGTCAACGCTGCCGGAGCCTGGGCTGACGATATCGCGCGACTCGCAGCTGCGGAGCCTGTCGGCATCGCGCCGCTGCGCCGCACTGTCGCCGTGCTGCGCGTGGAACCGCAGGCGCCGGCCGATCTGCCGCTGGTGCTCGACATCAATGGCGGCTTCTATTTCAAGCCCGATGCAGGCCGGTTGTGGCTGAGCCCGCATGACGAAATCCCCTCAGAGCCCTGCGACGCCGCGCCCGAGGAACTCGATGTCGCCATCGCCATCGACCGGTTCCAGCAGGTCACCGACTGGCGGATCGCGGCGGTTGAACGCCGCTGGGCAGGCCTGCGCAGCTTCGCGCCGGACCGGATACCGGTCTATGGCTTTGACGCCCGTGCCGAAGGGTTCTTCTGGTGTGCAGGCCAAGGCGGTTTCGGCATCCAGACTGCCCCCGCTGCTGCGCGGCTGGCGGCACAATTGCTGCTGGGTCAGGGGGCTGACGCAATGACCGCACGGATTGATCCGGCGATGTTCTCGCCCCAGCGCTTCCAACCCGCAAGGCAGGCGCAAACCGCCTAGCCAAGCCCGGTTCGATCTGCCATTTCCTAACTTTGTTTAACCACGAGGGAGGGAAAGCCGATGGCTCACAAGTTTGAAATCTACAAGGATAACGCGGGCGAGTTCCGCGTGCGCTTCAAGTACAATTCGGAAGTGATGTTCTCGACGCAGGGCTATTCGAGCAAGGCGAGCGCGCAGAACGCGATCGATTCGATCAAGAAGAACGGCCCCGGCGCCGAGGTCGAAGACAACAGCTGATTTTTCGGCGCGCGGGGGGGCTTATTTCTCCCCCGCCGCGATCCGCGCCGCCTCCGCGCTGGCCAGCGCGTCGACGCGTTCGTTTTCGGGGTGGCCATTGTGGCCCTTCACCCAGTGCCACGTCACCTTGTGCGGGCGCGCCGCCTCGATCAGATCGTGCCACAGATCGGCATTGCGCACCGGTTTCTTGCTGGCGTTCATCCAGCCATTGCGCTGCCAGCCGTGAATCCACTTGTTCATCCCGTCGAGCACATATTTGCTGTCGGAATAAAGATCGACCTCGCACGGTTCGATCAGGGCGTTCAGCCCGCGAATCGCGGCGGTCATTTCCATGCGGTTGTTGGTGGTGTCAGGCTCCCCGCCCGACAATTCCTTCTCGTGCGGGCCCATACGCAGCAGCGCGCCCCAGCCGCCGGGGCCGGGATTGCCCTTGCAGGCGCCATCGGTGTAGATTTTGACCTGCTTCATGGGGACAACCCCTAGGGCCGGAAGGGCCTGTCAGGCAAGCAGCCCGGTGCCCGCTTGATCGTAGAAGTGCCAGCGCCGGACAAATTGCATCGGATCCTTGCGGGTGACGAGCGCATCATCGGGGGTGTCGAGCCAGTCCTCGGCCCGGCTGGCAACAAATCTGAGACACGCGCCCTTGGCGATATCGGGGAACAGGGCGCGTTCGGCGGGGGTGAGGCGGCGGACGCTCTGATAGCCCTCGGCCAGCGCCGCGCCGCAATCGGGGCGGTAGGCGTTTTCGCTGTCGAAACACCACGCCGCATGGGTCACCGCCAGATCGAGCACCATTGGCCCGGTGCAGGCGAAGTAGAAATCGATCAGGCCTGTCACGTGGTCGCCCAGCATCAGCACATTATCGGGGAACAAGTCCGTGTGGGTCTGCGATTGCGGTAGCGCCGACAGGTCGAGCGCGGCGGCGGCGCGGGCATGATCCAGCATCGCGGGCAGCCCTGCGTCGATGGTTGCCAGCGCCTCTGCCCCGCACGTCTCCAGAATGGCGGAGGTCGCGGCGAAATCCATCGCATTGGCGCGGGCGAGCGGGAAATCTTCAGCCGCCAGATGCAGCCGCGCCAACACCTCGCCCACCGCGCGCGCCTGTGCGGGCGTGGGGCGGGTGGGGGAGACGCCGGGCAGAAATTCGATCAGCGCCGCCGCCTTGCCTTCGACCATGCGGAAGGATGCGCCGCTGCGGTCATGCATCGTGCGCGGGACCGGGCAGCCCTTGCCCGCCAAATGATCGAGCAGATCGAGGAAATAGGGCAGATCGGCATAGTCGATCCGCCGTTCGTACAGCGTCAGGATGAAGCGCGTGCCCGATTCGCCCGCGCCTGTCGTTTCCACCAGCCAGTTGGAATTGGACACGCCCTCGGCAATGCCCTTGGCCGAGACAAGCTCGCCCACGTCATAATGCGCGATCAGCCGGGCGAGGTCTTCCGCCCCGAGATGGGTATAGACCGCCATGCGCCCGCGTCCGGTGTTACTCGGTCAGCTGGCGCGGCAGCTTGAACACCATCTTTTCTTCTGCCGCCGTGATCGTCTTTTCGCTGATCGGGCGATAGGCAGCCAGCGCATCGACCACTTCGCGCACCAGAATTTCCGGCGCCGATGCCCCGGCGGTGAGGCCAAGGGTCTTCACCCCTTCAAGCCAGCCGAAATCGATCTCGGCAGCGCGCTGGATCAGCTTGGCCGGGGTGCCAAGCCGTTCGGCCACCTCGACCAGACGCAGGGCGTTGGATGAATTGGGCGAACCGATCACCAGCACCAGATCGCAATCCTGCGCCAGTTCCTTGACCGCCGCCTGCCGGTTGGAGGTGGCGTAGCAGATATCCTCTGCCCGAGGGCCGGAGATGTTGGGGTAACGCCATTCCAGCGCCTGAATTACTTCGCGCGTGTCATCCACCGACAGCGTGGTTTGCGTGAGGTATGCCAGTTCCTCGTCAGCATCGAAGGGCAGTTTTTCCACGTCCTCGATCGTTTCCACCAGCGTCATCTGCCCCGGATCGACCTGGCCCATCGTGCCGATCACTTCCGGGTGGCCTTCATGGCCGATGAAGATGATGTGGCGGCCCTTTTCGATCTGGCGTTCGGCCTGACGGTGGACCTTGCTCACCAGCGGGCAGGTGGCATCGACATACAGCAGCTTGCGCCGCTTCGCCTCTGCCGGAACCGCCTTGGGCACGCCGTGCGCGCTGAACACAACCGGCGCATCATCGGGCACTTCGTCCAACTCCTCGACAAACACCGCGCCTTTGGCCTTCAGGCCTTCGACGACATATTTGTTGTGGACGATCTCGTGCCGGACATAGACGGGCGAGCCATAGCGTTCGAGCGCCTTCTCCACGATCTCGATTGCGCGGTCGACCCCGGCGCAAAATCCGCGCGGGGCAGCGATCAGCAGGTTGAGGGGCGGGCGTTGGGCCGTATTGGCATCGGGAGCGGGAAAGGGCGCGTTCATGTCGCTCCCCCTAGCGCTTTCCGTGGCGGCTCGCTAGGGCGCACGGGATCGGAATATTCGAGGACGGGTTTAATGATGCTCCGCGCACGCGCTTTTACCGCTCTGGCTGCTGTGGCGATGCTCGGCGCCTGTTCGCAAGAAGGCGAGCTGGTGATCGATCAGGGCGTTGGCATTGCCAGCGTGATGACCCTGTGCCCGGCGGTCGGGATTCCCGATTACACCGGCGATGTGACCACTTTCCGCACCGCCGGGGATACCACCACCGGCAGCCTGGATGTCAGCGCGGCGATGACCAACCTGCGCGCCACCTGCAATGACAGCGGCGAAAAGGTCTATTCCGAAGCGACCTTCACCGTGAACGCCCGCCGCACCGACACCCGCGGCGCGCGCACCGTGGAACTGCCCTATTTCGTCACCGTGCTGCGCGGCGGCAGCGCTGTCGTGTCAAAGCGCATCGGCACCGTCACGATCGCCTTCGCTGATGGTCAGGATCGCGCCACGGGGTCTGCCAAGGCGGGCAGCTTCGTCAACCGCGCCGATGCCGCGCTGCCCGAGGATATCCGCCAGAAAATCACCAAGCGACGACGCGCCGGCGATGCCGAAGCCGCGCTCGATCCGCTGGCTGATCCGGAAGTGAAGGCCGCCATCGCCCGCACGCGCTTTGAAATGCTGGTCGGCTTCCAGCTGACCGAGGCGCAGCTGGCGTATAATGTGACGCGTTGATTTTTGCGCAGCCCATCCGGGCATGCGATATCCTCGCTCATGCGGCCTGAAGGCCGCGTCGCTGCGGGCGGCCGGTCGGCCTTGCGACGCCTTTGGCGTCGTGCCAGCGCGATGTGATAGCCTGCTTGCGCTGTTCTTCTTCCCCGTCCCGGGCTTGACCCGGGGCCCCGCTTTCTTCTTTGCACGCGCGAGTATCCGCGCCATTCGCACGAGACAATCATGACCAAACCCACGACCCTTTACACCGCCTATGCCGCGCTGATCGAAAGCGTGCTGACCGATCTGGTCGCAGACGGCACGCTGCCCGCGGCTACCTCCTTCGCGAACGTCACGCTGGAACCGCCGCGTGACACCGCGCACGGCGATCTGGCCACCAATGCCGCGATGGTGCTGGCCAAGGGCGCTGGCATGAACCCGCGCGCGCTGGCCGAGGCGATTGTTGCCAAGCTTGCCGCGCATCCCGCGATCACCAGCGCCGACATCGCCGGGCCGGGCTTCATCAACCTGCGGCTTGCGCCCACGGCATGGCTGGAAGAACTCGCCGCGATTGCGCAGCTGGGCGGCGATTATGGCCGGTCAAGCGTGGGCGGCGGCACGGTCGTCAACATCGAGTATGTCTCCGCCAACCCCACAGGCCCGATGCACATGGGCCATTGCCGGGGCGCGGTGGTGGGCGATGCGTTGGGCAGCCTGCTGGAATTCGCCGGACACAAGGTGATCCGCGAGTATTACGTGAACGATGCGGGCGCGCAGGTCGATGTGCTCGCCCGGTCTGTGCACCTGCGCTATCTTGAGGCGCTGGGGCAAAGCATCACCATTCTCGAAGGCCTGTATCCCGGCGATTACCTCGTCGATATCGGCCAGACACTCGCCGCCGAGTTCGGCGATCAATATGCCGCCGCGCCCGACGGCGAATGGCTGATCCTGTTCCGCACCCGCGCCGTCGCCGCGATGATGGACATGATCCGCGACGATCTCGCCACGCTCGGCATCAAGCATGATCTGTTCTCGTCAGAGGCCGAACTGCAAGCCTCGGGCAAGGTCGATGCGGCCGAAGCGTGGCTGCGGACCCATGACCTTGTCTATGACGGCGTGCTGGAAGCGCCCAAGGGCAAGGCCCCGCCGGAAGACTGGGAGCCGGTGCAGCTTCCGCTGTTCCGCTCGACCAAGTTCGGGGATGATCAGGATCGCCCGATCAAGAAGTCGAACGGCGCGTGGACGTACTTCGGCGCGGACCTCGCCTATCATTTCCAGAAGGCCCAGACCGCCGATGCGCTGGTGGATATCTGGGGCGCGGATCATGCGGGCACGGTCAAGCGGATCAAGGCCGCGGTCGCCGCGCTGACCAGTGCCGATGGCGCTGCGCCCAAGCCGTTCGAGGTCAAGCTGGTCCAGATGGTGCAGCTGATGAAGGGCGGCCAGCCGTTCAAGATGTCGAAGCGGGCGGGCAATTTCGTGACGCTGGCGGACGTGGTGGACATGGTCGGCAAGGACGTGGTGCGCTTCACCATGCTGACCCGCAAGCCCGATGCGCAGATGGATTTCGACTTCGACAAGGTGGTTGAAGCCTCGAAGGACAATCCGGTGTTCTATGTGCAATATGCCCATGCCCGGATCCGTTCGACGCTGCGCAAGGCGGCTGACATGGGGCTAACCCCGTCTGACGCGGATGTGGCGCGGCTTGGCGCAGAGGAAATGGCGCTGGTCGCCCGCGCCGCGCAGTTCCCGCGCGAGATCGAGGCCGCCGCCCGCGCCCGCGAACCGCACCGGATCGCCTTCTATCTTTATGATCTGGCAGCCGATCTCCACGCTTACTGGAACCTCGGTAATGATCGTCCAGAAAAGCGGTTCATCGTGGAACAGGATCCGCAGCTAACTGCGGCAAGGCTTTTCCTTGGCACCGCAATCGGGCAAGTGATCCGCAATGGTCTTGCTGTCCTCGGTGTCGAGGCTGTCGAGTCCATGTAACCGCAGGCAATTTGCCGCCGGGGGGAGGCGCGAGAAATCGCCATGATCGATGCCGAGTATGAAGAGTTGAACGACGACAGCAGCGAGCTGGACCTGTCCAGCAGCGACAGCCTGCCGTGGCTCGAATCCGACGAGGATGACAGCGACGCGGGCGGGCTGGACGCAGGCCAGATCATGCTGTTCGCTGCCGGGCTGGTCGCCTTGCTCGGCGCGGTCGTCGGCGGGGTGTGGTGGGTCTCGAACCGGGCGGCTGGCGGCGAAGTGGTCGCCGATGGCAGCGTGATTGCCGCGCCCGAAGGCCCGATCAAGCAGCGTCCCGATGATCCGGGCGGCAAGGAATTCGCCGGCACCGGCAATGTCGCGCCCGTGGTGGGCGAGGGCGGATCGCGCCCGGCGGTGGTGGCCGATGGCACTCCGCCTTTGCCGGCTGCCACTTCCCCGGCGCAGGCCCCCAAGCCCAGCGTCTCGACCGTGCCCGTCGCGGTTCCGGCAGCGGGCGATATCCCCGGCGTCGGCGTGCAGCTGGCGGCTTACGGCACCCGCGCCCGCGCAGAACAGGGGTGGAGCGACGTCACACGGCGGACCGAAGCCTTGAAGGGCGTCAAGTACCGGATCGTCGAAGGCAAGGTCGATATCGGCACGGTGTACCGCCTGCAGGCGGTCATGGGCAGCCGCGCCGAGGCGGACCGGCTGTGCGCGGCGCTGAAATCGGACGGGGTCGATTGTCAGGTCAAGTGAGCGGGGCGGCCAGATCGCGCTTGCGTGGCTTTTCCCCGTTCTTGACCCCCTCCTGCCCTTGCTAGACCCCCGCTAGCCTGCGACGCTATTGCCCTAATGATTCCGGCAATCTTCGGCCTTTCCGGCCCTGTCCTGACAGCAGACGAGCGCGCTTTTTTCCGCGATTGCGACCCGGCGGGCTATATCCTGTTCGGTCGCAATATCGCCGATCCCGAGCAGTTGCGGGCACTGACGGATGATCTCAGGGCCATCCACGGGCGGGACCGTCTGCTGGTGTCGATCGATCAGGAAGGCGGGCGCGTGGCGCGGCTGAGGCCGCCGCTGTGGGCGGGCTATCCTGCAGGGCAAGCATTTGAACGTCTTTACGAAATCGCTCCTGCCAGCGCCATAGAGGCCGCCCGCGTGAATGCGATGGCAATGGGGCTGGAACTGTCGGCGATGGGGATCACGGTGGATTACCACCCCCCGCTCGACCTGCGGGTGCCGGGCGCACATGACGTGATCGGTGACCGGGCGTTCGGCAGTGACCCGATGGCCGTGGCGGCGCTGGGCCGCGCTGTGCTCGAAGGGCTGGCGGCTGGCGGGGTGACCGGCTGTATCAAGCATATGCCCGGCCACGGCAGGTCTGACGTTGATACGCACAAGGCGCTGCCCACGGTGACGGCGACGGCGGCGGAACTGGAAGACGACATTTTCCCATTCCGCACGTTGAATCATGCACTTATCGGCATGACCGGGCACCTCGTCTTCACCGCATGGGATGCCGAGAACCCCGCCACGCTGTCCGAAACCGTGATCCACGACGTGATCCGCGGGGCCATCGGTTTCGATGGCCTGCTGCTGACCGATGATATCGACATGGAGGCGCTCGGCGGCTCGATCCCCGAACGCTCGGCCCGCGCCCATGCGGCGGGGTGCGACATCATCCTGAACTGCTGGGCGAAAATGGACGACATGGAGGGCATCTGCAATGTGCTCCCTGCAATGTCCGATACCACCGCGGCGCGGCTTGACCGGGCGCTGGCCGGCACCCGCGTGGCGCCCGACATCGTGCCACAAGCCGCTGAATTGCTGGCCAAACGCGATGCGCTGCTGGCGCTCACCGGAACCGCCGCATGAACGATCAGTCCTTCATGTTCCCCCCCGATGCGGGCCGGCAGGACAAGGACGCGCTCTATCTGGAGCTCGACGGCTGGGAAGGCCCGCTTGATCTGCTGCTCGATCTGGCGCGGCGGCAGAAGGTCGATCTGCGGCAAATCTCGATCCTCGCGCTGGTGGACCAGTACCTCACCTATATCGAGCGTGCGGGCGCGATGAAGCTGGAGCTGGCTGCCGATTACCTCGTGATGGCGGCGTGGCTGGCCTATCTCAAATCCGCGATGCTGCTGCCCAAAGCGGAACAGGAAGACCCCAGCCCCGAAGAACTCGCCCTGCGTTTGCAACTGCGCCTGCAACGCCTTGGCGCGATGCGCGAGGCGGCGGCGCGGTTGATGGGGCGTGACCGGATTGGCCGCGATGTGTTCCTGCGCGGCGCGCCGGAAGGCCTGCGCACCGACCGCAAGACCGTGTGGCGTTCGGACATTTTCTCGCTGATTCAGGCCTATGGACAGGTGAAAGCGCGCACGGCCCCGCGCATCTACCATGTTGCCAATCGCCCGGTGATGACGCTGGACAGCGCTCTGGAGCGGGTCTCGGCGATGCTGGGTGTGACGCTGGAATGGATGGAAATCCGCGATTTCCTGCCACCCCACGCCTCGCCCGAATTGAAGCGTTCCGCGCTCGCCTCGAGCTTCGTCGCGGCGCTGGAACTCGCCAAGCGGGGCAGGGCGGAAATTGCGCAGGATAGCGCCTTTGCCCCCTTGCGCATCCGCCGGTTGAAGGACGCTGCGGCTTGAGCGAGGAGCGCCAGGAAGAACCGGGCACCCTCGAACGCGCGGTCGAGGCGACGCTGTTCGCCGCCGAAGCGCCGATGACGGCGGCCGCCATCGCTGCCCATCTTGGCGGGCTGGAAGCGGGCGATGTGCGCGCTGCGCTGGCCACGCTGGAACAGCATTACCGCAATCGCGGCGTCCATCTGGTCGAACGCGACCAGCGCTGGCATTTCGAAACCGCGCCTGACCTTGCTCACCTGCTGCGCCGCGAGAAGGAGCAGGTGCGCCGCCTCAGCCGCGCTGCGACCGAAGTGCTGGCGATCATCGCCTATCACGAACCGGTGAGCCGCGCCGAAATCGAATCGATTCGCGGGGTGCAGACCAGCGCAGGCACGCTCGATGTGCTGATGGAGGCGGGCTGGATCAGGCTGGCGGGCCGTCGCGAGGTGCCGGGCCGTCCGGTGATCTACGCCACCACGCCTGAATTCCTCGATCATTTTGGCCTCTCCAGCCGCCGCGATCTGCCGGGAATTGACGAATTGCGTGCCGCTGGCCTGCTCGATCCGGTGGATGAAGCGCTGGAAGCATCCATGCGCTTTGACCCCGATGAAGCGGACGAGGGTGACGAACACCACACCTGATCCGTCTGCCGGGTGGCATCGGCGCGGCAAGGCCCCTATATGGGGCATTCACAGCAACACGAGTCTCGCACCATGCAACCCGGTATCTGGCAAATTCTCATCATCGCACTGGTCGTGCTGGTCCTGTTTGGACGCGGGCGCATTTCGGAAATGATGGGCGATTTCGGCAAGGGCATTTCCAGCTTCAAGAAAGGCCTGAGCGAGACGCAGGAACCCGGCACCAGCGCCCGGATCGAGCCTCCCGCCGCCAGCCCCCAGCAGACCGAGGCTCCCGCCCCGGTGGACAAATCCGACAGCACCGGCGCCTGATCCACTCAAGGAGGCGGGCTGACCGCGCCCCTGTATGTTCGACATCGGCATCGGAGAACTGCTGGTCATCATCATCGTTGCGGTGGTGGTGATCGGGCCGAAAGACCTGCCGCTGGCCATGCGCACTGCGGGGCGCTGGATCGGCAAGATGCGGCGCGTCTCGGCCCATTTCCGTTCCGGAATCGACACGATGGTGCGCGAGGCCGAGCTGGAGGAAATGGAAAAGAAGTGGAAGGCGCAGAACGAGGAAATCATGCGCCGTTCCGCTGCCCTGACCGAGGCTGAAGCGGGCGCTCCGGTGATGACCGGGCCGCCGCCTGTCGAAACGCCCCCCGCCGAAGATGCGCCCCCGGTCGAAACCACCACCGAGCCGCTTGCGCAAACCCCCGAGCCGGAACCCGCGCCCGCGCCTTTGCCCAAGGGCGGCGCCGATGTTTAACGTCAAGGATCTCGACGAGACGCGTGCCCCGCTGCTCGACCACCTGATCGAACTGCGCACCCGCGTGATCCGCGCCCTGCTGGCGCTGGCGGTGGGCTTCGGGATCTGCCTCTATTTCGCTGACGACATCCTCGGCGTGCTGGTGTGGCCGTTGAAGCAGGCCTTCCCCGATGGCGAGGGCCAGCTGATCTTCACCAAGCTGCCCGAGGTGTTCTTTGTCGAGCTGAAGGTGGCGCTGTTTGCCGGTTTCATGGTCAGCTTCCCGGTGATCGCCAACCAGCTGTGGGCCTTCATCGCGCCGGGGCTTTATGCGCGTGAGAAGAAGGCGTTTCTGCCCTTCCTGCTCGCCACGCCGATGCTGTTCGGCGCGGGCGCGGCGCTGGCCTATTTCGTGGTGATGCCCACCGCGTTCCGGTTCTTCCTCGATTTCGGGGGGGAGACAGGCGGGATGCAGGTGCAGGCCCTGCCCAGCGCGGGGGAGTATCTCAGCCTGGTGATGCAGTTCATCCTCGGCTTCGGGGTGACGTTCCTGCTGCCCGTGCTGCTGCTGCTGCTGCACCGCGCCGGGTTGGTGAGCAGGGCGCAGATGGCAGGCGCACGGCGCTATGTGATCGTTGGCATCTTCATCATCGCCGCCATCGTGACGCCGCCCGATCCCGGTTCGCAGATTATCCTCGCGGTGCCGCTGTGGCTGTTGTTCGAAGCCTCGCTGGTGCTGATGCGCTTGCAGGAAAAGGCGGTCGAGGCTGACCGGATCGCGCGCGAGGCGGAGGAAGCGGCTGAAAAGGCGGCGGCGGAGTAAACTACTCCCCGCGCACCTTCACGCCCCCGATCCACACCTGAAGCACCTTTGTCTCCCGCAGCGCCTCGGGCGAGGCGAACAGGGGGTCGCGGTCAACCAGCAGGAAATCGGCGCGTTCTCCGGGGATCAGCCGCCCGAAACGCCCTTCGGCAAAGCCTGCGAAGGCCGCATCCGACGTGTATCCCGCCAGCGCGGTTTCGCGGCTCACCGTTTCTTCCGGGAACCACCCGCCGAAGGGCTCACCATTCGCATCGGTGCGGCTGATGGCGGCGGCCATGCCCGCGAGCACATCGGCAGGCTCCACCGGCGCATCCGAACCGAAGGCGAGCCGCCCGCCCACCTTGATCACGCTGCGCCACGGATAGGCCCCGTCCAGCCGGTCCGGCCCCAGCCGCGCTTCGGCCATCAGCCGGTCGGAGGTCTGGTGGAGCGGTTGCATCGAGGCGATCACCCCGTGCTGGCCCAGCCGCGCAATATCGACCGGATCGACGATCTGCGCGTGCTCGATCCGCCAGCGGCGATCACCCGTGTAGGTCTCGGACAGTTCCTCGACCGCGTTCAGCACTTCGGCGTTGGCGGCATCACCAATGGCGTGAACGGCGGTCTGGAAATTGCTCATGGCGGCGCGGCTCATGAGGTTGCGCAGCTGCGCGGGGGTCAGCAGCGGCAGGCCCTTGGCGCCCGGATCGTCGTGATAGGGTTCCTTCAGGCTCGCCCCGCGTGAACCCAGCGCGCCATCGAGGTAAAGCTTGATCCCGCCCATGCGCAGACGATCATCATAGAGCCACACCGTCGGCTCCGGCCCGGCAACGGTCTCCAGCGTCTCGAACGAATCGGCATAGGCCATGATGCGGACCTGCAGGCGCCCAGCGTCGCCTGCGCGGCGGAAGGTCGTCCAGTCGGCCATTTCGGTGCCCATGTCGGCCACCGCAGTCACCCCGTAGCCCAGCAGCACCTCCTGCGCCTTGGCGAAGGCCAGATCGCGGTCTTCGGGGCGGGGCGGGGGGACGACATTGCCGACCAGCGCCACCGCCTTGTCGACAAACACGCCCGCAGGCGCGCCCTTGGCGTCGCGGATGATCTTGCCGCCCGATGGGTCAGGCGTCTTGGCGGTCACGCCCGCGGTCTGGATGGCGAGGGTGTTGCCCCAGTTGGCGTGATTGTCCGCACGTTCCAGCCACACCGGACGATCCGGTACCACCGCGTCAAGTTCGGCAGCGGTGGGAAAGCGGCCAAGGCCCCATTTTTCCTGGTTCCACCCGCGCCCCAGAATCCACGGACGGCCCGGGTTTTCGTCGGCAAACGCCTTGATCTTCGCCAGCGCATCCTCAAGCGAGGTCGTGCCTGACAGGTCAAGCGTCAGCGCGGCAAAGCCGATATCCATCACGTGCACATGCGCGTCGATCAGGCCGGGTATCATCACCCGGCCTTCCCCGTCCAGCCGGTAATCGACGGGCGGGCGCTTGTCCCCGCGTTCCAGAACGGCGGTCACCTTGCCATCCTTGTCGAACACGAGGCCGTTGAAGCGTTTGACCGTCCCCGCCTCGTCAATCGTCACCCCGTCGACATTGTCGACCAGCGTATCGGCCCATGCCGGTGCAGACAGCGCGAGGGCAGAGACAGCGGCAAACAGCGGAGCAAAGGTGCGGAGCATGGTCATCCTTGATGGGAACAGCAGGGAAAGGCAGGTGCCTATCGCTTTGCCGCGCGCTTGCCAACGGCGCTTGCAAGAGGCGGGCGCATAGGAATTCCGTGGCAACCGATTGCCCTTGACGCGCCAAGCCTCTAATCGCCCGGTCGCTATGTCGACACAACCTGCCTCAGCCAGCCCCAAGGGTGCCGCCGCCACGCCGGCCGACCTGACCCTCGATCACGTGCGCGCCGCTGCGGAGCGTATTCGCGGCGCGGTGGTCGAAACACCGATGATGCATTCGATCACCCTGTCGGAAATTACCGGCGCGGACATCTGGCTGAAGTTCGAAAACCTCCAGTTCACCGCTGCTTACAAGGAGCGCGGCGCGCTGAACGCGCTGCTGCTGCTGACGCAGGAACAGCGCAGTCGCGGCGTGATCGCGGCTTCGGCGGGGAACCATTCGCAGGGGCTCAGCTACCACGGCACCCGGCTGGGCGTGCCGGTCACCATCGTCATGCCGCGCACCACCCCCACGGTGAAGGTGATGCAGACCGAAAGCGTCGGCGGCAAGGTGGTGCTGGAGGGCGAGACGTTTGACGAAGCCTACGCCCACGCCCGCAAGCTGGAAATCGAACTGGGCCTGACCTTCGTCCACCCGTTTGACGATCCCGATGTGGCGGCGGGCGCGGGCACGGTGGCGCTGGAAATGCTGACCGTGAAGCCCGATCTCGATTGCATCGTCACCCCGATTGGCGGGGGCGGGCTGATTTCGGGGATGGCAACGGTTGCCAAGGCGCTGAACCCGAATATCGAGGTCGTCGGTGTGCAGGCGGGCCTGTTCCCCAGCATGTTCGACCGGATCAAGGGCGCGAACCTGCCCTGCGGCGGTGACACGCTGGCCGAAGGCATCGCGGTCAAGGTGCCGGGCGATTTCACCGCGAAGGTGATCGCCGAGAAGGTCGATGACATCCTGCTGGTCGATGAACCCGCGCTGGAAAAGGCGGTGGCGCTGCTGCTCCAGATCGAAAAGACCGTGGTCGAAGGCGCGGGCGCGGCAGGGCTGGCGGCGGTGCTGGGCAGCCCCAAGCGGTTCAAGGGCAAATCGATCGGGCTGGCGCTGTGCGGCGGCAATATCGACACGCGGCTTCTGGCAAACGTGCTGCTGCGCGATCTGGCCCGCCAAGGCCGGCTGGCACGCCTGCGCATCACGCTGCAGGATCGCCCCGGCGCGCTGTTCAAGGTGATGCGCCTGTTTGACGAGCACAACGTCAACATCATCGAAATCTATCACCAGCGCATCTTCACCACGCTGCCGGCCAAGGGCCTGATCACCGACATCGAATGCGAAGCACGCGATGCCGAACAGGTCGAACGGCTGGTCGAAGGGCTGCGGGCCAAGGGCTATATCGTCCAGCTGGTCGAACTCGGCTGATTTCAGGGCAAATTGCGAAGGGCGGGGCGGGCTAGCGTCCCCTTTTGCACCACTGCGGACGCGCTTTTGCGGGCACGCGGGGGCTTGCCTGCGCAAATCGTGATATTTTGATGGTTAAGGCCCTTTTACCCTTGGGCCTGTGCGGGCATAAGAAATTCTTAACGATTTCGATCCGCCCGCGATTCATCTGAATCCCTTGGCGCAAAAAGGACAGGCCCCACCCGTGACGGCACCTATCCGCTTTCCCCGGTTCTTCGTGACCAGCCCTGCGCCCTGCCCCTATTTGCCGGGCCGGAGCGAGCGCAAGGTCTTCACCGAACTGAAGGGGCCGCACGCCGATCAGTTGAACGAAGCGCTGGGGCGCATCGGCTTCCGCCGCAGCCAGACGGTCGCCTATCGCCCGTCCTGCCTTGATTGCCAAGCCTGCGTGTCGGTGCGCGTTCTGGCGAGCCAGTTCCGGCCCTCGGCCACGCAAAAGCGCGATCTGAAGCGCAATGCCGATCTGATCGTCACCGAATGCCGCCCCTGGGCGACGGACGAACAATTCGCGCTGCTGGCCCGCTATCTCGGCGCGCGTCACCCCGATGGCGGGATGTCGGCAATGGACGAGCTCGATTATGCCGACATGATCGAACACACGCCGGTGAACAGCGTCGTCACCGAATACCGCGAGCCGCTGCCGAACGGTAAGCCCGGGCGGCTGGTGGGGGCTTGCCTTACCGATCGTCAGGGCGATGGCCTGTCGATGATCTATTCCTTCTACGAACCCGATCACCCGGACCGCGCAGGGCTGGGCAATTTTATTATCCTCGATCATATCCGCCGCGCTGCGGCTGAGGCATTGCCCTATGTGTACCTGGGATATTGGGTCGAAGGCAGTCCGCGCATGCAGTACAAGGTTCGTTATCGCCCGCTCGAACGGCTGACGCGGGAAGGCTGGCAGTTGATGCCGTCGCAGGAGCAGCATCGCCTGATCGCCGCTGCCACAGCGCCGCGCCAGCCGCAGGAGGCAGGACTTGCAGGCGTGCGGGGCAAGGATGGCCAGCCTGTCAAATTCACGGCCAGTTGAAGGCCAGCGGCTCCTTACACTCGGTCTCGCAATCGTTGCAGGGTTGGGTCAGGGAGCTCTGGCATTGGGTGCCGCCCCGGCCGCAGCGCAGCAGGCTGCGCCGGAGGACGAGGTGCGCCTTGACGTGCCCGATGTCACGCAGCCGGTTGACGATGAAGCGGATGATGCGCCTGCAACCACGTCCCTGATCGACCCTGATCTCGCGCCCGAACCGGCCCCTGTGCCGCAATCCCTCGATGATCTGATCCCGCCCGATGCCGTCACTGATCCGGAAAGCTGGGCCGCGGCCGGCGTTGCCGGTGTCTCGCCCGTCCTTGACCCCGCCAGCTCGCCGTCAGACCCCGCCAGCGCTCTCGCAGACGAGGGCCTGACCGACGCGGAACTGGCCGAGTTTCTGCCCCCGCCGGGCCCCGGCTATCAGCCCGCCATTGACGGCCTGTTCGCTGATTTTGCTCTGGAAACGCCCGAACCGCTCCCCCCCCGATCCCGAGCTTGAGGCGCTTGCCTCGATCGCCGCGCCGGTGCTGGGCGAACTGCCTGAACTTGCTGAAACCCGGGTCAACTCCACGCTGGTGCTGGCCCTGCCGGCGGCGGCGGACGCCTTCCCCGAGAAGGATGAATTCGTTCAGCGGTTCAAGGACTTGTCGACCTTGCGTGCGCTTGATGACGGGGAGGAATCCGCCCCGCAGGTCGCCGCCCGCGCGCGTGCTGACGAGGAACTGCTCGGGGATATCCTGCGCACCTATGGCTATTACGATGGCGAAGTGGTGCGCCAGCTTTCCGGCGGTCGCCGCGCCGGCGCCACCACCGAGGAGGCCGAGGATGCCGCCGAAGCCGCCGCCCGCGAACCCAGCGTCCGCTTCGACATCCTGCCCGGCACCCGTTACCGCTTCGGGCGGATCGACCTTGGCGCTCTGCCCGCCTTGCCCGAGCCTGACGCCAGCCGCCTGATCGCGGCCCTTGGCATCAAGCCGGGCGATCCGCTGTATGCCGACCGGATCGTGGAGCGCGAACTGGAACTGCGCGTGACGCTCGGCGAAACCGGCTATCCCTTCGCCGAGGTGGCCGAGCCTGAACTGCTGATCGACCACACCCGGCTCGAAGGCGATCTGGCGTTACCCGTCCAGCCGGGCGGCAAATATGTGTTCGGCGAGGTCGTCAGCAGCGATCCCGATTTCCTGTCCGGGCGGCATTTTTCCCGCATCGCCCGCTTCGAAGAAGGCGATGTGTTCCGGCAAAGCCTGGAAACCGATCTGCGCCGCGCAATCATCGCCACGGGCCTTGTCTCCAGTGTCACCGTGACCCCCCGCGAAACCAAAGCCCCTGAAGGCACGGAGCCGGGCGAAGTCGCGCTCGACGTCGAATTCGAGCGGGCGCCCTTGCGCACCATTGCCGGCGCTATCGGTTACGGGACCGAGGATGGCCTGAAGGTCGAAGGCCGGTGGGAACACCGCAACCTGTTCCCGCCCGAAGGCGCGCTGCGGCTGCGCGGCATCCTCGGCACGCGGGAGGCGCTGGCGAGCGTCGGGGTGAGGCGCAACAATTTCCGCGGGCGCGATCAGGTGCTGACCGCCGATATCTTCGCCAGCGACATCACAACGCTGGCGGTCGATGCGCGGACCGTGGGTGCACGCGGGTCTTTTGAGCGGATATCGAACTTCCTGTTCCAGAAGGAATTCAGCTGGCTGGTGGGCGGCGAAGTGCTGTGGACCGACGAGCGCAACCGCACGGCGCGCAATTCCACCATCGCGCTGCCGCGCCAGAGCTACCTGATCGGCGGCCTGTTCGGCAGCGCGACCATCGATGAAAGCGACGATCTGCTCGATCCTTCGTCCGGGTGGCGCGGGACGCTGTTCGCGGCACCGGAAGTGTCGCGGTCCGACGGTTCGGAAAGCTTCTATCTGCGGGCGCAGGCTGATGCCAGTTACTACAAGTCAGTCGGATCGACCGTGCTGGCCGGGCGGGTGCGCGCAGCGACAATCCAGGGCGCGGAGCTGGACAATGTCGCGCCGTCACGCCGCCTGTATGGCGGTGGCGGCGGATCGGTGCGCGGCTATGGCTTTCAGGGCGTCGGCCCGCGCAATGACCGCGGTGAGGCGACAGGCGGGGCATCGCTGGTGGAATTCTCCCTCGAAGCGCGGATCGAAACGCCGCTGTTTGATGGTGCGGTGGAAGTGGTGCCGTTCTTTGATGCGGGCACGGTCAGTCTGGGCAGCACGCCCGATTTCCGCTTCATCCGATACGGCGCCGGCGTCGGCATCCGCTACAAGACCACCTTCGGCCCGATCCGCGTGGATGTGGCGACCCCGCTCAACCCGACCCAATTCGATAGCCCGGTGGTGGTCTATGTCAGTCTGGGTCAAGCGTTCTGATGGCCGAGGATACCATGACCGCCGCCGAGCCCGTGCGCCCGCAAGCCCCGCGCGCGCGCCGCTGGGGCAAGCGGCTGGGATGGGCGCTGGCGCTGGTCACCGCACCCTTTCTGCTGGCAGCGCTGTTCTTTTCCACCCCCATCGGCAAACGCTTCATCGCCGATCAGATCGCGGGCGTCGCCCCGGCCTCGGGCCTCAGGTTCACGGTCGGACGGATCGAGGGCGATATCTACCGGCAGGCGGTGCTGCGCAGCGTTACGGTGAGCGATACCAAGGGCGCGTTCCTGACCATTCCTGAAGTGCGGCTCGACTGGCGACCGCTGAACTGGTTGTGGAGCGGGCTCGATATCCGCGAGGTGACAGCGCGGCGCGGGCGATTGACGCGGCTGCCCGAACTCAATCCGGGCGATCCCGACGCGCCCTTGTTGCCCGATTTCGATATCCGGGTGGACAAGCTGGTGATCGAGGATCTGGTGATCGCAAGGGGCGTCGCCACTGCGCAGGACGAACGCGCCAACCTCGCCGCACGGATCGACATCCGGCAGGGCCGGGCGCTGGTCGATGCCAAGGCGCGTCTGGGGGCCGAGGACCGGATCACCCTGTTGCTCGACGCCGAACCTGATGGCGACCGATTTGACCTTTCCGGCGATGCCCGCGCCCCCGCAGGCGGCGTGCTGGCCGGGTTGGCGGGGCTGGAGACGGGTTTCGCCGGGCGGATTGTCGGCGATGGCACATGGGCGCGCTGGCGCGGGGTGGCAGTGGCGCGGCAGATTGGCGCTGACGCAGCGCCGCCGGTCGCCGCTTTCAAGATCAGCAATGACGCCGGGCAATATGGCGTCATCGGCCAGCTGCGTGCGGGTCTGGGCGATGACACCATCACCGGCCGCGCACTGGGAGAGGCCCTGTCGCTGGTCGCCAGCTTCCGGCTGGACAACAGCGTGATCGAAGGGCGCGCTGCCGCAGTGTCGGACGCGGCGGATGTGCGTGCGGCCGGGGTGGTGAACCTGGCCGATAACGTCGTCGACGGGGCACGGGTGCGCCTTGTCCTGCGCGATCCCGATCTGCTGGGTGAAACGCTGCGGATCGAGGGCGGACGGATGGACGCCAGCCTTTCCGGGGCTTTTGACGATCTGGCGATCAAGCACGAAATCGCGGTTGCCCGCCTGACCGCATCGGGTGTGGTCGCCACCGGCCTTGCGCAGGAAGGCGTGGGCCGGATTGAGGGCGATGTGCTCAGCCTGCCGCTGGCGCTCACCGCGCAGCGGGTGACGACCGGCAATGCCTTTGCCGATCCGCGTCTGGTGGGCGGGCGCGCCACCGGCCTCATCACCTATGACTTCACGCGCCAGCGACTGGCTGCAGACCGCACGCAGATCATCTTCCCCGGCGCAGAGGCGACGCTGGCGCTGCGCGGAGACATTGCCGCAGGGGCCTATGCCATCGCCGGGCCGGTCACCGCGACCCGCCTGCCCATCGAGGGCGCGGGCGAGGTGACAGCCAATGCCAAGATCCTCGTCAAATTCGGCCCCGCCGTGCCGTGGAGCCTGCGCGCCAATCTGGCGGGTGTCCTCAGCCGGATCGGCAATGCCACGCTCGTCAACCTTGCGGGCGAACAGGTGCGCTTCAATGGCGAGCTTGGCATGGGCGCAGGCCAGCCGATCATACTGCGCAACACAACGATCACCGCGCCGCGCCTCAACGCCCGGCTCGACAGCAAGATCGTGACCGCCGGCGGTGTGACCCGCACCGTGCTGGCGGGCAGCGGACGGCAGGCGGACTACGGCCCCTTCAGCTTCGACGCCGAAATCGCCGCCGATGGCCCGCGTGCGGTGCTGGTGCTGGCCGATCCCCTGCCTGCCGCAGGGCTGACGGACGTGCGCATCGCGCTTGCGCCAAGCGAGGAAGGCTTCGGGCTTGATGTCGCGGGCGGATCACTGCTTGGCCCGTTTGAGGGCGCGCTGGAGCTGTTCCTGCCCGCCGATGCGCCGACGCGGATCGCGATCAACCGGCTCGATGTCTACCGCACCACGGTCACAGGCACGGTGCTGCTGGAGGATGCGGGTGCTTCCGGCAACCTCAGGCTGGCAGGCGGCGGGGTGAATGGTACGGCATCGTTCCGGCCGCAGACCGGCGGCGCGATCGGCTTTGCGGTCGATCTGGCAGCCCGCAATGCCAGCTTCGGCGGAGACACGCCGATTAGCATCGCCAGCGCCGATATTGCCGCCACCGGCCGCTATGCCGATGGCAGCACCAGCGTGGATGCGGACATCACCGCCAGCGGGTTCGAATATGGTGGCCTCAGCCTTGCCAGCCTCAACGCCAAGGCGGCGATTGCGGGCGGGCGGGGCACAGTGACCGGGTCGGTTGCCGGACGCCGCGCTGACCGCTTTGCGCTCAACTTCGATGCGCAGGTCGCACCGAACCGGATCGCCGCGGTGGCACGCGGGCAATATGGCAATGCGCAGTTCACCATGCCGCGCCGCGCCGTGCTGACCGCGCTGGAGGACGGCGCAGGGTGGAGCCTTGCGCCAACACAGATCGGCTTTGGCGGAGGATATGCCATTGCCCAAGGCACCTTCGGCGGCGATGCCACCGCGCTGGAGCTGAAACTGGCACGCATGCCGCTGCGCCTGCTCGATCTGGCGGGCGCTGATCTCGGCCTTGGCGGGCGGCTGACCGGCGTGATCGACTACCGCCAGCAGGGCCGCGAGCCGCCCACCGCCACCGCACGCGGTCGGATCGAAAGGTTCAGCCGGGCGGGACTGGTGCTGTCGTCCAAGCCGATCAATGTGCTGGGCGTGATCGATCTCACCGCGCCGCGCCTGACCGCAGCGCTGCGCCTGTTCGAAGGCGAAGAACGGCGCGGCGATGTGGCGATGCGCATCAGCGATCTGCCGCAGGACGGCGCGCTGACCGACCGGTTGATGCGCGGGCGGCTGGGCGCAAGGCTCGCCTTCGATGGCGCTGCCGAGACATTGTGGCGGCTGTCCGGGGTCGAGATCTTCGATTTTGCCGGTCCGCTGCGCGTTGCGGCGCGGGCGACCGGAACGCTTGGCAATCCGCGAATCACCGGCACGCTGGCCAGCGACGATCTGACCGTGCAGAGCGAACTGACCGGCACGCGCATCACCAAGGCCAGCGTGCGCGGGCGATTTGTCGGATCGCGGCTCGAACTTCTGCGCTTTGCCGGGGCAACCGCGGGCGGCGGCACGGTGAGCGGCAGCGGAACGGTTGATCTGGCAAACATGAGCGCCGCCCGCGGACCGACGATTGATCTGCGCGCTGCGGCCAAGGATGCGCGGCTGCTCGATGCGAACGGGCTTGAGGCGACGATCACCGGCCCCTTGCGGATCGTCTCCAACGGGCTTGGCGGGACCATTGCCGGACGGGTCAGCATCAACCGTGCCCGCTGGGCGCTGGGCACGGCGGAGGAAGACAATGCGCTCCCCCGCATCGCGACGCGCGAAGTGGGGGGCGAGGTTGGCCGGGCGGAGACGCAGGTTTCCGGCCGCGACGCCTCGTGGCGCTATCTGGTCAATGCCAGCGCGCCCAGCCGGGTCGCGGTCGAAGGGCTGGGGCTGGAAAGCGAATGGGGGATCGACATCGCCTTGCGCGGCACGGTGGAGGATCCCCGCATCGGCGGCACGGCGCGGCTGGTGCGCGGCGATTACACCTTTGCCGGCACCCGGTTCGAACTCACCCGCGGGCGCATCCTGTTCGACGTGAACGAGCCGATCAATCCGCGGCTCGACGTGCTGGCGGAAACGGCGCGCAATGGCACCAATGTCGATATTGCGATCACCGGCAACGCGCAGTCACCGGCCATCGCCTTCTCGTCCGATCCCGCGCTGCCCGAGGAGGAAATTCTGGCACGCCTGCTGTTCGGCGGGTCGGTCACGTCGCTTTCCGCGACTGACGCGGTGCAGCTGGCAGCGGCGCTCGCAGCCTTGCAGGGCGGGGGCGGGGGACTGGACCCGATTGGCGAGCTGCGCCGGTCAATCGGGCTTGATCAGCTGCGGATCGTCAGCGCGGATCCGCTGATCGGGCGCGGCACCGGGATCGCCATCGGCAAGAACATCACCCGCAAGATCTATGTCGAACTGGTGACCGACGGGCGCGGTTACAGCGCGACGCAGGTGGAATACCGGATCACCAGCTGGCTGGCGCTGCTGGGCACGGTCTCGACCATCGGGCGCGATTCAGTGCTGCTGCAGGTCAGCCGGGATTATTGAAGGTAGAGTTCGGCTTCGGCGGCTCGGCGGCGCACCAGGCCCTTGAGCACCCGCCCGCCCGCGTGGTTCCAGCGGGCGAATTCGCGGGCGGCGCCGGCGTGATCGCCGGCAACGTGCCGCCGGGTGAGCGTGGCGCGGGCAATCGCGCCGGTATTGTAGTGGAAGCTGACCAGCGCATCGAACTGGCTCTGGGTGGTGGGGGCAGCGCCGACTGCCGCGGCCACCTCGGCGGCGTAGCGCACCAGATCCTGCGCCAGCCTCTCATCGCACTGCGCCTGCGTCCAGCGGGTGCCGGGGCCGATCCGGCCGCCGTGGAAGCCGTCACGCCCGGTCGCGCCCCAGCCGATGGTCCACGGTTCAGCCCCGGTGCCGGGGTCGGGATAGGCCTCGATCATGCCGTCAGGCCGCAGCCTTGCGCAGCCTTCGAACTTCTTGATCAGAGCAATGCCTTCCGGGCCGATGCGGCGCGGGACGGCGGTGGCGGCGGTGGGCAGGGCGGCAAGGCGGCGCATCAGCGTCAGCAGCGCAGGTCGTGGGCGGTCGGGCATGGCAGGGGCCTCCTGAAGCGGGTGAGGCCGGGCAATTAGGCACGTCCGAGGCAGGTAGGAAAACACTTTTCGCGGCGGGAGGTGACAAGAGCTCTTGACTGACAAGAGTTCTTGTCTGTAAAGAGCTCTTGTCAGGGCTGGTGCAGAGCACTTTTGTTCAAAGGCGGCGCCTGAATGCACTTCATCAACTTGCGAGCCCGGCCCAACGTGCAAAACCGTCTGAAGCATTACCGTGAAGCGAACGGCTGGAGTCAGGGCGAACTCGCCCGCCGGCTCGGCGTGTCACGCCAGACGATCAACGCGGTTGAGACCGACAAGTATGATCCCTCGCTGCCGCTGGCGCTGCGCATGGCGCGATTGTTCGGGGTGGGGGTGCCAGAGCTGTTCATCGATCACTGGGAGCCTGAAGCATGATGACCCAAGACGAGTTTTCCGCGCCCGATCCCGTTGCCCAATCGACCCCTGAACCGACCACTCCCCGCTGGGTGCGCAAATTCCTCATCCCCGCAGCAATCGGCGGGGTGGCAGGTTTTGCGGCCAGCTTCGGGATGCTGCGCCTGATCGATTCGGACGCGGTGGGGGGATTGGATGATTCTGCCTCAATCGCGGCGTTGGTCGGGGCGGTCTACGCCGTGATCGGCCTCGGCATCAGTATCGGTGCCCTCAGTCCCCAGGTCGGCGCAAAGTTCCTCAATGTCGAAGATGCCGACGAACTGCGCGAGCAGAAGAAGGTGCTTGTCCTTTCCGGGGTTGCGATGCTGCTGTGGGGTGTGGCGCTGGTCGCACTGGCGCTTGCCGCGCCCGATGGGCCGGTGCCGCAGGGCTTGGCGCTGATCGTGGGTCTGAGCGGGCTGGTGATCGGCACCGTAATGTCAGTACTGATCTATCGTGCGTCCGACGAGCTGATGCTGGCGGTCAACCTCGAAGCCGGCGCCTTGAGTTACGGACTGGTGTTCGCGGTGGTGGGCAGTTGGTCGGTGCTGGCGCATCTGGACTATGTCGCCGCGCTCGCGCCGCTTGATCTGCTGACGCTGTTCTACGTGCTGGTGCTGGTCGCCAGCTTCATCGCGGTCGGGCGGCGCGGGATGCTGGAAATTCGCTGAAGCGTCAAAAGAGCAATGAAAAAGGGCGCCCGCATCGCTGCGGGCGCCCTTCTTTTTGTGCCTGTCCGAAGGATCAGAAGCGGTAGGTCGCCGTGCCGCGGAACACCTGCGCATCGGCATTATCACGGCCGATGGTGGTGTCTGCGCCGACGCTCAGCTGGAACGGACCGTTGCCGACCGTCGCGCTGACGCCGATTTCACCCCAGGTGTGATCCGAGGTGTCGAGCACGAAGTTGGCGTTCGGCCCGATGCCCGAGGCGAAGTTGGCGGCCAGCAGCTGCGGGCCATCCTCGAACTCCCATACGAACTGGGCGGTGGCGTTGATCGCAACGCCCTTGCCCTGCTTTTCGTAATCCAGGCCGAACCGTGTCTGCTTGCTCTTGAACGTCTCGCGCGCGGCCGCCAGGGCAACAGCGCCGCCGGTTTCACGAACGGTCGCAAGGTCGACGCTGGCAATCCGCGCCTCGATGCCCGGCGAGAAGGTGCCGAGGCTGCTCGTCAGGTCGTAGGAGATGCCCAGCGCACCCGAGATCAGCAGATCGTCCGAGGAGGATTCGAGCGTCTGCGTCGCCCCGAGGAACTGCACGGCGCGGGTGGTGTCCATGCCCACGCTGCCCATGCTGAACTGACCGTCGATGATCGGCCCGCCTTCAAAGGCATGGCGCATGTAGAGCGACGCCGCATAGGTGTCGCTGTCCACGCGCTGGCCGAGCGGAACGTCCGCTTCGAGCGAATTGAAGTAGCCCGACAGGCCGACCATCGTGTTTTCACCGGGGTAGAATTCCACCCCGCCCGCGATGAAGTAACCAGAGATGTCGGTCTGCTGGGCAAATCCGGGCATCGAGTCAGCTTCGGCAGTCACGTATCCGCCAGACAGGAACATGCTCACGTTCTCGGGCAGGTTCGCCTCGCGCATTTCGGTGTCTTCAGCACCGTCCTGCATCGCCATCAGCGCGCCGCCAAGCGGAGCGCCCATCGGCGAAAGGCTCATCTGCGCCAGATCCAGCGGACGCCCGGTGATGGCAACCTTGCCCCCTGCACGTGACTTGTCCGCTTCACGCAGACGCGCATCGTTGAAGTTCTGGATCAGGTTGATCGATTGGGCCGAGAGCGAACGCACCGCCTGTTCGTTCACCGGTGCCAGACCGTTGAACGTGCTGCGGATCGAGTCGGTCGTGGCGAAGTCGAGGCCGTACAGGCTCGACAGCGCGTCATTGCTGCGGTTCTGGTCAAACAGCTGCGCATAGGCGCGCTGCACCGGGTTGGTGCTATCGATCACCGAGCTGTAGCTCGCCGCAGTGATCTCCATCAGCACCGCGTTGGGCTGATAGATGAAGGTCTGGCGCAGGATGGACGACAGCGAACGTGCGGTGAAGGCGCCCGAGACGCCTTCGGCGCCGGTCACGATCGTATAGCGTTCGCCCCGGCCGTTGACCCGCTGGCCAATACCCAACCCGAGGTTCACGATCCCGCCGACATTGGCTATGCCGGTCACGGCGAGACGATCCGACGTGAGGCCGCTGCCCAGATCGACATTGAACTGGGTGCCGGACGACATCACCAGATTGCCGTCAACCGTCAGCGTGCCGGTGGTGCCCATGGTACCCGGGGAGAAGACCCCGGTGACGCTGGTCAGGAACGGTGCGGTAACAGTGCCAGTGCCTTCGAGCATCCCGGCAAACAGCGTGTAATCGCCGACCGAGGTGATCCCGCCATTGACGTTCACCCGGCCGCCGAACTGGTTGATGTCGATCAGCGAGGTCAAATCACCCGCTGCCGCCACCGTCAGCCCCGCGTTGCCGCGGATGGTCAGCCGGTCGATGGTGACTTCGCTGCTGAGCGTGGTGGTGCCGTCGCGGCTGAGGGTCACGTCGAAGTAGCGCGGATCAACGCGCACCTCGGCGGTGGTGACCGCGTCGATGTTGTTGGGCACGAAGCCGCTCGCGCCCGGCAGGCCATTGGCCAGCGTCGGAGCGGGCAGGGTGGCGGCGCCGTTCTGGGCCTGAAGCTCGCGGGTCAGGCCCGGACGGCTCGCCGTCGTCGCGGTGAGCGCGGTCACTTCGCCCGGCAGCGAGGTGATATCGCTGCCACCGCCGGTGATCGCATCGAGCGAGACCTGAGCGCGGCCATTGGTCACGGTTCCGCCAGTTGCCGCAGGTTCCTCACCACCTTCGGGCGGGGTGAAGGTTTCCTCGATCTCGCCGGTAGCGATGTTGAAGCATTCGTCACCAGGTGCTTCGAACTCGACGCAGAACGAGCCGAACTTGCCGTCGGTGCCGTCCGGTCCGAGTTCGGGCGTGGTCGGCAGGCCGTTGACCACCTGGCCTTGCGCATTGATGATCCGGTACATCGGATCGAGGTCGGTCTGCCAGTGGTTGGCATTTTCCCAATTGCCGTTCCCGGCCTTGGCCGAGACATAACGATAGGGGTTATTCTCGACGATATACTGCCAGTAGAGCGACAGCGGCTGGTAGAAGCTGGTGGTGCCGATCGAGCTGAACGGTTGACCGCCGAAGAAGCGCGAACCGCCTGACAGCACGCCGATCACGAGATCCTCGTTCGACAGGGTGTTGTTGGCCGCATCCAGAATTAACGGGCCGCCCGAATCGCCGCCAGCGGTGGTGCCTTCGTTGGGCAGGGCATCATCGCGGTGGATGTTGATGTCGCGGAAGAAATCGCGGTTCTGCGAGTCAAAATCGAGCTGGTAGAGATTCTGCGGGAAAGTTTCAGGGCCGGGGCCGAACAGGTAGTTGTCCTGATCGTCGAGCGAGAAAAACCCGCCGAGCATGTTTTCAGCCGCACGGCGACGGAAGTCGATCCCGTTCACGGCTCCCTGTGCCGCGTTGCCTGTGCCGCCGTAGCCGACAATGTTGACGTGATAGCCAGTGCCGCGCACCGGATCGATGCTGTCGGGCGCGGGCAGGGTAGTGAACAGCAAGGCCCAGGTCGGGATGCCGGCAGCCGGTGTGTCGAGGCTGGCCA
The DNA here is from genome assembly GCA_003724185.1 of Porphyrobacter sp. IPPAS B-1204. GTDB lineage: Bacteria > Pseudomonadota > Alphaproteobacteria > Sphingomonadales > Sphingomonadaceae > Erythrobacter. The sequence continues at coordinate 439,121 of RHGM01000003.1, read as the reverse complement.
GCGCGATGTCAGCTTCGATGAAGCCGAGCCCGAAGGCGTCCTGGGTCGAGCGCGCGTCCCAGAAGATGCGGTTCACGTTGAACACGCCCAGATTGGGATTGCTGCGGAAATTGTTGGCGAACCAGTTCTGGAAACCGGGCAGGGCGTTGACGTTGAACGACCAGGCTGCCGGGACGCCATCGGCGTTATAGGTTTCTTCGGGGATGTCGTTAACGCAGTGCGCCGCGAACAACACCGTCCGCGGGTTGATCAGCGTGCCCGAGCAGACAAAGCCATCAGCGCGGAAGAACATCCCGACCCCGCGAAATTCGTCGGCATTGTCGACGATTTCGGCAGGGGTCTTGTTCTCGTTGGGCACCACGGCGTGCGCAGGCGTTGCGGTTGCCGCGATCGACATGGCGGCAAAGGCCGTGCCGGCCAGCAACCGGCGACGCGAATAATGCGTGGATTTCATCGGGTTCTCTCCATTGAGGCTGGCTGCTGTGACAGCCAAGATAAGGGAAGTTAGCGTCTGAAGTTCCTAAGACAATTAAGTTTTACGCAATGACCACAAGCATCTTCAAGGCGTTGCAATAATGCCTCAGCGGGTTGCGAGCAGCAAAGTGTATCCCGCGTAGAGCAGCACCAGCACAGCGCCTTCGATCCGGGTCAGCTTCCACCCGCTGCGCAGCTGCACGATCAGCAGAGCCGTGACGCCCAGCATCACCCAGATATCGAAGCCGGCGATCTCTGCGGGGACTTCGATGGGCTGGATGACAGCGGTCGCCCCGAGGATGCCGAGCACGTTGTAGATGTTCGATCCGACGACATTGCCCAGCGCAACGTCCGCATGCTTGCGCAACACCGCCACGACGCAGGCGATCAGTTCGGGCAGTGATGTGCCGATGGCCACGACGGTAAGGCCGATCACGCTCTCCGAAACCCCCGCCGCACTGGCCAGCACCGTTGCTCCGTCGACCAGCCAGCCCGCGCCGAAAATAGCCGCCGCAAGCCCTGCGACGATCATGCCGCCAAGGATGGCCGGCCCCGTATCGGGCGGAACAGGGCGGTCTTCAGCCTCGGCCTCGTGGCGGTGGCATTCGTCGTCATCGGCTGCGCTTTCCGACTTGTAGGCGTACCAGATGTACCCGACCAGACACGCCAGCAGCACGACGCCGGGCACCATCCCGATCACGCCCATCAGCACCGCGCCCGTCGCCAGCAGCGCCGAGCCGCCCAGCGCAATTGAATCCCGCTTGAAGGACCTTGGGTTGACCGTCAGCGGCAGGATCAGCGCCGATACGCCGAGGATCAGGAGGATGTTGGCGATGTTCGATCCCACCACATTGCCGACCGCAATGCCCGGCGATCCGGCCATCGCCGCCTGAACACTGGTGGCAAGTTCCGGCATGGAAGTTCCAAAGCCGACAATGGTGAGCCCCGCCAGCAGCGGGGAGATACCCAGCCGTGCCGCCATGCCAACCGCACCGCGCACCAGCAATTCCCCGCCCAGTGCAAGCAGGACAAGTCCACCGGCAACCAGCAAGATCGAATTGGTCATGGTTGTCCTTGAAATTGCCTCTGTCCCTGCCTCCCTAACCGCTAGTTGTCGACGGGTGAAGCGCGGACAATGCGTTCTGCACGGCGCTGCACCCGCCTTACCGTCAAACTGCCGCCTCCCGGATTTTGTGATGCATTTGGCAGATGCTTGCGGCGGTGATATGATTTGAAAACGGGTCGCCCAAGCGGATCGCGGGGGGCGAGATGAGCGGGCAGGATTGGGACAGGCGCTCGATATTGCAGGGCAGCCTGGGTGCAATGGGGGCTTTGGCGGTTGGCGGCGTGGCCGCTCCGTTACAGGCCGCCGACAAAATGGTGCCGATCGGCGCCATGGGATTGAAGAACTATCACCAGTCGATGGCCAAGTTGCTGGCGCGAACATCGCGGATAGCGGTGCCATCTTACCGGTTCGGCATGGTGATGCGCAACGGCATGGGTGCCAGCGGAGGGTCGGGCACAACCACGGTCGATCTGAAGGCTGATCTGGTCGGGATCGATGTGCCGATGATGCATCAGCTTGCCCACCTCGCCTTTTCCGATTTCATCGAACGGCTGCGTGCCACAGGCCGCACGGTGCTCGGCTGGAACGAGATTTCGGCGAGCGAGGGGTTCCAGAAACTGGAGCCCACGCCCGCTCCCTTCGTCAAGAAACCCTTTGCCGATTCACGCACGGTTGCTGTCGTCAGCCCGGAATATCTGCCGCTGCTGACAATCGGGCCGGAAGCGCCGCTGTCTGACCGCTCGCCGTTCAATCTGAAGAATGCGCGGGCGATGAATGCCATGTCGGCAGCGCTCGGCTGTCTGGTGATAATCCCCAGCCTGGTGCTCGACTTCGCAGCGCTGACAGGGAGCGGCCACCGGGTCTATGGCACGGGCGCAAACGTCGGCATTCAGCCGGGCCTGTTTCTTGTGCCCGGGTTCACGCATTTCAACTTCTACCACGCCAAGATCGCTCTGGCGGGCGAGGGCGGGCGGCTGATCCTTGAAGACCGCGTCGCGGTGGGTCAGGCCGGGGAACTGGTGCAGACCAGCAGTTACAACAACCGTGCCGAGATCGAGGAATGGGATGCCTATGTCCGCAGCAACGCCTGGTGGACGCAGCCCAACATGGCCGCACCCAGCCGGCCGACGCTGGGATACGACTATTCGGCCTATCAATACCGGGTCGATCCCGATTTGCTGCGCACGGCGGTGATGGATGCCGCCCGGACCACGCATGGGCTTTACATGGGGGTGATCAATGCCAATCGACCGACGTAACCTGATGGCAGCGGTGCTTGTTCTGGCGGCACCTGCGACAGCGCAAACCAATCCGCTGGCAGGCGACACCCAGGCGCCGAGTGCGGCGGCGGCGATTGATCCTCAGGGCGGCCTGATCATTGCCGAAGCCATGCGCGGCAAACTCGAACCAGATCCGGCATCCGCTGAAACCGGCGGCGTTGCCTTTGCTGACGAGTTGGGGTGGTATCGCTTCACCATGGCCGATGGCGGCACGACCAGTCTCGACGGCACGATGAGGCAGTTCGAGTTTCCGGCGGGCACGATCCCCACCACCTGCTTTGCGGTGCGGGTGCAGGATTCGTCCTTCGCCAAGTTTTCGGTGAGCCAGATCCAGGCGGAGATCGACACGCTTTATGCGCCGTTCGATCAGTTTGTCGTTGGGGCTGGCTTCACCATCGAAGACCGCAAAACTCTGGTGCTCGATGCCGCAGGCCAGCGCAGCGCTGCGCCCCTGAAGCTGCTCGGCTGGGATTCGCGCAGTCCCAATGGGTTGCGGGTGACATGGACAGTCATGCCTTCGCCTGTGGGCCAGCTGGTGTTCGCGTGTTCCGGCGCTGATCCGGGCCACCAGCGCGAAGTGATCCAGCGCTATCTGCGGATCGGATCGGGAATGACAACGCCGCCCTGATCGCACCAACGAAAAGGCCCGGGACACCGCCCGGGCCTTTCTTTTCCGCAACGGCCGCAACGCCCCCAAGGCGTTGCGGCCAAACGGTTCTTACATCGAGTAATACATATCGAATTCGACCGGGCACGGGGTGGTTTCGGTGCGGATCACCTCTTCCCACTTCAGTTCGCAATAGGCCTCGATCTGGTCCTTGGTGAACACGTCGCCCTTGAGCAGGAATTCGTGATCAGCGGCCAGCGAGTCCAGCGCCTCGCGGAGCGAACCGCACACGGTCGGCACTTCGGCGAGTTCGGCCGGCGGCAGATCGTAGAGGTTCTTGTCCATCGCCTCGCCCGGGTGGATCTTGTTCTCAATCCCGTCGAGACCCGCCATCAGCAGCGCCGAATAGCACAGGTAGGGGTTGGCCATCGCATCGGGGAAACGGAATTCCACGCGCTTGGCCTTCTCACCGCTGCCATAGGGGATGCGGCACGAGGCCGAACGGTTGCGCGCCGAATAGGCCAGCAGCACCGGCGCTTCGAAGCCCGGCACCAGACGCTTGTAGCTGTTGGTGGTCGGGTTGGTGAAGGCATTCAGCGCCTTGGCATGCTTGATCACGCCGCCGATGAAGTACAGGCACATTTCCGAAAGACCGGCATATTCGTTGCCGGCAAACATCGGCTTGCCATCTTTCCAGATCGAGATGTGGGTGTGCATCCCCGACCCGTTATCGGCCTTGATCGGCTTGGGCATGAACGTCGCGGTCTTGCCGTAAGCATGGGCGACCTGATGCACGACATACTTGTAGATCTGCATGCGGTCGGCGGTCTGCACCAGCGTGCCGAAGGTCAGACCCAGTTCGTGCTGGGCAGCGGCGACTTCGTGGTGGTGCTTGTCGCAGGGCAGGCCCATTTCGAGCATGGTGGTGACCATCTCGCCGCGGATGTCCACTGCGCTGTCGACCGGCGCGACGGGAAAGTAACCACCCTTGGCGCGCGGACGGTGGGCCATGTTGCCCTGATCATATTCCTTGGCGGTGTTGGTCGGCAGTTCGATATCGTCGATCGAGAAGCCCGAGCCGGCATAGCCGTCTTCAAAGCGCACGTCGTCGAACATGAAGAACTCGGCTTCGGGGCCGACATAGACAGTGTCACCGATGCCGGTCGACTTGAGGTAGACTTCGGCGCGCTTGGCGGTGGTGCGCGGGTCGCGGCTGTACCAATCGCCCGTCGAAGGCTCGACGATGTCGCAGTTGATGATCAGCATCGGGGTGGCGCTGAACGGATCGATCCAGGTTTCGGTCAGGTCCGGCTTCAGGATCATGTCGGATTCGTTGATGACCTTCCAGCCGGCAATCGACGAACCGTCGAACATCAGCCCGTCTTCAAGCTCGTCTTCGCCCATGACGCTGGCGACCATGGTGAGGTGCTGCCACTTGCCCTTGGGATCGGTAAAGCGCAGGTCGACCCACTCGATTTCTTCGTCCTTGATGAGCTTCAGGACGTCTTTTGCTTTCGACATTTGTGTAGTGCCTCCGAGATAAATTCAGGCCGGCCCGCCGGTCTGGCTGGGCAGGAGAGGGTGGAAAATCAGATCGCGTCGTCGTTGGTTTCGCCGGTGCGGATGCGCAGCGCGCTTTCGATCGGGGTGACGAAAATCTTGCCATCGCCGATCCGGCCGGTCTGCGCGGCGGCGGCGATCGCTTCGACCACGCGTTCCGCCTGATCGTCCGCGACGACCACTTCCAGCTTCACCTTTGGCAGGAAATCGACGACATATTCAGCGCCGCGATAAAGTTCGGTGTGGCCCTTCTGGCGGCCGAATCCCTTGGCTTCGGTGACGGTGATACCGGACACGCCGATTTCATGCAGCGCCTCCTTCACTTCATCGAGTTTGAAGGGTTTGATGATCGCTTCGATCTTTTTCACGTCGTCCCCATCCGCGCCTGGCTGATTGCTGACAGATTCTTAACAAGAACCGTGCCAAGCTCTAAGGTGGTGGCTGTGAACGATCCTTGCCGCTTGAAGACTCAAGGGTAGAGATGTCTTTCGCCGATGCGGTGCGGTTAGCAACATTATGGTGCACTGCGCAATGGTGCACAGCATATGATCGGGGCTTGCCTAAATTTTAAGCAGCAGCACTCGGCCAGAGGCGCAGGCCGGTGGTCTCGGGCAGGCCGCACATGATGTTGAGGTTCTGGATCGCCGCGCCCGATGCGCCCTTGCCGAGGTTGTCGAGCCGGGCGATCAGGCGGGCCTGCGTTTCGTCCTCATTGACCAGCGCAAATATCGTCATGCCGTCTTCCGGGGCAGCGTCACTGCGCAGCAGCAGCTCACCCGAATCCGGTGCGTCGCCAATCAGCACAACCGAGCTGTTCTGATAGGTTTCATACCAGCAGCTTTGAATGGCGGTGAGCACGTTGCGCCCTGCCGGCAAGAGCGGCTGGGGCAGTGGCACGTCCACCAGCATTCCGCGGAAAGCAGGAACGACAGCGGGCGAAAACACCGGAGCGTGTCTGAGCCCTGCATACTCCCGCATCTCTGCCAGATGCTTGTGCCCCATAGTCAGACCGTAAGCCCGAAAGGCAATGTCTGTGTCGGCCTCGAACCGGGCAATCAGCGCGTTGCCGCCGCCTGAATATCCGCTCACCGCATTGACGGTGTAGGGCCCGTCGGCGGGCAGCAGTCCGGCACGCACCAGCGGTGCGACTAGCGCAAGGAAGCCGGTGGGGTAGCACCCCGGATTGCTCACGAATTGGGCATTGGCGATGGCTTCGCGCCCGATCAGCTCGGGGAAACCATAGGTCCAGCCTTCGGCCACGCGGTGCGCGGAGGAGGCGTCGATAATGCGGGTGGCGGAGCCTTCGGCGAGCTTTACTGCGTCTTTCGCGGCATCATCCGGCAGGCACAGGATCGCGATGTCGGCGGCGTGGAGCGCATCGCGGCGAGCGGTTTCGTCCTTGCGCTGGGCGTCGTCCAGCACGATCAGATCGAACTCGTCACGCCCATGCAAACGCTCGCGGATTTCAAGGCCGGTGGTGCCTGCCGCACCGTCGATGAACAGCCGGATCGCCACCCGTCAGCCCTCTGCGGGAGCGAGTTCGCTCGCCCGGCACCAGCCAGCGGGGCCTTGCGGGCCGGAGCAACCCCACACCCATTCGCCCGCCACATCAAGCAGTTCGAACCGGCTATCGGCGGCCAGCTGCACAAACACCTCGGCGTCGCCGCGCGGGTTGAGCCGCAGCCCAGCGCCGCCCGCGCCGACCGCCCGGACGTGAGGGATCACATAATGGGCGGCAAGGTGCGTCCCGGCGAGCGCCATATGCGCAAGATCGCCCCGCAGCGGCAGCGCACCGGGCGCGGGCTTTTCGACCGGGCCTTTCAGACCCAGTACGCCCTCAGGCACTGCATATTCGGTGGTGTCGCGCGCGGCGCCGCTCATGGGTGTTCCGTTGGCCTTTTCAGCTGGCGCCGCGACCTCTCCCCAGAGCGCGGCGTGGCAGGCCCGTTAGCGACAAGTCGCCTCAGGAGCAAGCTCAGGCACCATAGCGGGCGCGTATGGCATGCCATGAAGCGCGCAGGCCAAGGCCCCGCCCGCCGCGCGCACGGCCCGGTTTGGGGGCGGGGCTCCAGGCGAAGGTGTCGTAATGCACCCAGTCGATCCCATCCCCCACGAAGCGGTCGAGGAACAATCCGGCGACGCTGGCACCAGCGAACGGATTGCTGGCCGAGTTCGCCATGTCGGCAACGTCAGAGGCGAGATATTCGCGGTAAGCCTCATGAAGCGGCAGGCGCCAACCGGCATCATCGTTCGCCTTGCCCGCCGCGAGGAATGCGTCCGCCGTTTCGTCCTTGCGGGCCATCAGTGCGGGCAGATCAGGGCCAAGCGCCACCCGCGCTGCGCCGGTCAGTGTGGCGAAATCGACGATCAGATCGGGGTTCTCCTCAGAAGCGCGGGTCAGCGCATCGCCGAGGATCAACCGCCCTTCGGCATCCGTATTGTCGATCTCGACGGTCAGGCCTTTGCGGCTTTTGAGCACATCGCCGGGCCGGAACGCCCCGCCGGAGATCGCATTTTCCACGGCCGGAACCAGCAGATGCAGCCGCACTTTCAGGCGTGCGCCCATGATCAGACCCGCCAAAGCCAGCGCGTGCGCCGCGCCGCCCATGTCCTTTTTCATAAGCCGCATGCCCGCACCCGGCTTGATGTTGAGGCCGCCGCTGTCGAAGCACACACCCTTGCCGACCACCGCCAGCACGGGGTGCGCTGCATCGCCCCAGACAAGGTGCATCAGCCGCGGTGCATGGTGCCGCGCCGCCGCCCGGCCGACGGCATGGATCATCGGATAGCCCTGTTCCAGCGCATCGCCGCGAACCACGGTCAATTCCGCCTTGTGCGCTTTGGCAAGGCGTTCGCACTCGGCCTCCAGCGCGGCTGGCCCCATGTCCTCAGGCGGCGCGTTGACCAGATCGCGGATCAGGCATTCCGCTTCTGCTTCAGCAAGATAGCCGTCTATTTGTCCGACCTGCGTGGTCAGCAACACACGCGGGCCCTGCGCTTTGTCTTCGCTTTTGTAGCGGGTGAAGCGGTATTGGCCGGTGACCCATCCGAACATCGCCGGGCCGGGTTCCGCGTTGGCCACCTTGTAAGTGCCCTCGGGCAGTTCCTCGGCAAGCTTGGAAAGGCACCAGCTCGACAGGCTTTCCGGGTTGGCCACCCCACTGACGACGAACCATGAATCCCCGTCCGGGATGATCGCGAATTGATACCCGCCGCCTTCGAATTTTTGCGCGGCAAGACTGGCCCGCTGGGCTGCAGTCAGACCCTTGGCGAAGGCTTCGAAGCCGTCCTTGTTGACGAGGTGAATGGCAATCGCATCTTCGCCGCGATCGGGCCGGATCAGTGCTTTGGGTTCGCTCATGCCTGTTCCATAATCGCCGCATGGCCGATGTCACGAGAAGATTCGGACAAGAGGGGAGAGCGCCGATGGCAGTCGCAGTGTTCCACATGAAACATCAGGCAAGCCCGGGCACGCCGGGGTCTAAGGCGGGCTTAAGCGGATCAAGCGCCGATCGGGGCCGGACAGGCGCTCACCTGAAGCGGGCCAGTGCGATGGCTCTGTTGGGAATTATGCTGGCAGCCTGTTCATCGCCCGAAGCCATCGCCGAGGCCGCCAACCTCGATCAGACGGCAGCGCCAGCCGCTCCCGCTGCGCCGCCCGCGCCTGTTCCCGGCACGGTCGCCTTTACCGACAACGCAACCAAGGGCGAGGCGGGACGCGAGTTCAGCTACGCCTGGCCTGCCGAGGTTTCCGCTGTCCCCGCGCTGACCCAGCGCTTCACCGCCGAACGCGACAAGCTCCTCGCCGAACAGAAGGCGGATTGGGACGAAGCCCTGCGCGAATTTGCGGGCAGCGATTGTGCGGGATGCGTCAACCGCTCGTTCGAGAAGACATGGGAGGTGGTGGCCGATCTCCCCCGCTTCCTGTCGCTCTCGGCGAGCTTTTACGCCTACACCGGCGGCGCGCATGGCAATGGCGCCTATGACGCGCTGGTGTGGGACCGCGAGGCTGAGGCGGCTTTCGATCCCAAGGCGATGTTCCGATCATCCGAGGCGCTTCAGGGCGCGCTTGGCGAGGCATGGTGCGCGGCGCTGAAGGCAGAACGCCAGAAGCGGCTGGGCGGGGATTACAGCGACGACGGGTTTTTCCAGTGCCCGCCGGTCGCCGATCTGACTGTGCTGGTCGGGTCTTCGAACAAGCAGGCGTTCAACCGCATCGGCCTCTTGGCTGCGCCCTATGTGGCGGGCTCCTATGCCGAGGGGACTTACGAGGTGACTTTGCCTGTCACGCCTGCGGTGCTTGCGGCGGTCAAACCGGAATACAAGGCGGCTTTTGCGGTGGGGAAGTAGCTTTTTCCGCCCGTAGTCGCTATGTACCTGCCATGCACGATTACCAACTCGTTGACGGCGATCAGACCGTCTACCGCGATGGCAGCATCAAGCTGCACACGGCCGAAGGCTTTGACGGGATGAGGAAGGCTGGCCGTCTGGCCGCCGAAATCCTCGATGCCCTTGCCGATATGGTGAAGCCCGGTGTCACCACCGGCCAGCTTGACGATGCGATCCGCGGCATGATGCTGGATGCGGGCGCGATCCCTGCGACGCTCGGCTACCGCGGCTATGCGCATTCAAGCTGCATTTCGATCAACCATGTGATCTGCCATGGCATTCCCGGCGACAAGGCGTTGAAGGATGGCGACATTCTCAACATCGACGTGACGCCTTTGGTGGATGGCTGGCACGGCGATACGAGCCGCATGTTCTACGCGGGCGAGCCTTCGCTGAAGGCGCGCAAGCTGGTTGAAGTGACCTATGAATGCCTGATGCTAGGCATTCAGGCGGCACAACCGGGCGCGCGGCTGGGCGATATTGGCGCGGCGATCGAAGCTCACGCCAACCAGTTCCGTTACGGCGTGGTGCGCGAATTCTGCGGCCACGGTTTGGGCCGGTTGTTCCATGATGCGCCGGAAGTCGTCCACGCCGCCAAGGCCGGGACCGGGCCGGAATTGAAGCCGGGTATGTTCTTCACCATCGAACCGATGATCAACCTCGGCAAGCCGTGGGCGAAAGTGCTGGGCGATGGCTGGACGGCTGTGACGCGGGACAAGTCGCTCTCCGCGCAGTTCGAACACTCGATCGCGATCACCGAAACGGGCAACGAGATTTTCACCAAGAGCCCGACCGGACGGGATTGCCCGCCTTACCAATAATCCTTCCGGATCAATGATTTCGTCTCCCCGGGTCAAGCCCGGGGAGACGTGATTGGGGATGTTGCCCTCACGCCTCGCCGTTGCAGGCGGCGTTGATCAAGGTGCCGGTCTGCGGATCATAAGCGACCATCACAACTCCGCAGCCGCCGTCCATGACGAAGGGCAGCTTGTCGGATGTCGTCCAGATGGTTTTTGCATCAGCACAGCCCGCCACCTCCTTGCCGCACTCGCGCAGATAGACAGCCATTATCTGGCCGTTCTCAGTTGCCGCGTAGTGGCGAGAGTATCGGGCGATATCGATATCGAGCAGTTTGGCGCCGACGGCCCGCTCGATTTCTTTCGCCATTACGGCGCGCCGGTCAAGTGCCGGGGGCGGGGTATCCGTCTCCGGCTGCGAGCAAGAGGCCAGACTCGCAATCATCCAGAATGCAGTAAAGCGCATCACCTGATCCTCACAAAAACCACACCGCCAAAATCCCAACCATCACCACGACCAGCCCGACCGAAAAGCCCAGCATCGCCAGCACCGGCCGGGTCACCCGTCCGTGCAGCACCCAATCATAGCCCACCGCAATCGCAATCGTGATCGGCGGCTGCACCGCGATGGCGACCGGATCGGGCAGGCCCAGCACCTGCACCACGCGGGCATATGCGGGGGTCATCAGCGCGAGGGTCGCGATCAGCATTGCCTGCCGGTGCGCGGCTATGTCGCGGCGGCGGGCGAAGTGGATCGCGGCAAAATATAGGGGCAAGAAGGTCGCAAAGGCGGCGAGGTTCACCACGGTCACCTCGGGACGGCCCAATTCCAGCCCGATGCGCCATGAAATCACCGCCCCGCTCACCAGCATCGCGCCCACCAATGCGATGGACGCCCGGCCCGTTGCACGGTGCGCGCCCAGCTTGAACCGGGCGGCGGCGAAGGCTTGCGTGGCGAGCAGCGTCAGCCATGCGATCATGCTGACCGCGTGGAACACCACAATCGGGGTGTAGCGCGCTTGCACTTCGGGGTGGGCAATGGCCTTCAGCGCAAAGGCGAACAGCGTGAAGCCCAGCAGCCCCAGCGCGATATTGCCCATCAACTCATTCGCCCGAACGTGGCTCTCTGGCGCTCTCACTAATTCTCCCTTGCCGCCCGGATTGCGGCGCCTGCGGCAAACGGAGCGAGTGCCACCAGCGCGAGGCTTATGGCTGCAACGAACCCGAGGCTGACTTGATCCTGACGGGCGAGCGCGCCGGCACCAAAAATCAGGATGGGGAGGGCGAGAGGGATCAAGAGCAGGCCCGAAAGCGCCGCGCCTGCGCGCAGGGAAGCGGTGAGGGCGGCGATCATCAGGCCTATCGCGGCGAGGCCCGGCGTGCCTGCGATCAGGCCGAGCATCAGGATCTGGAACGTCTCGCCCTCGATCTTCAGCAGCGCGGCGGCGGGGAATGTCGCAAGCACCAGCGGCGGGCCGAAGCTCAGCCAATGGGCGAGGAGGCGCACCGCCATCATCGCCTCTTCCGCCATGCCGCGCAGGCGCAACTGGTCGAAGAAGCCCAGTTCAATGTCCCGCGCCACCAGCTTTTCCAGCGGCAGGATCGCTGCCAGCAATGCGGCGATCCACACCACGCCGCCGCCGGTTTTGGCCAGCAGATTGGCATCCGGCCCGACCGCGAAGGGAAACAGCATGGCGACCGCGACGAAGAACACCACGGGCAGGGCCGCGCCGCTGCCGGTGAAGGGGAAGAACTGCGCCAGATCGCGGCGGAGCAGGGCGGCGATCATGCCTCCTCCTCCGCTTCGGCAGGCGCGAAGTCTTCGATGGCGAAGGCGGTCATTCCCGGAACATCCAATGGCTGGTGCGAGGCGATGAGCGCGATGCCGCCGCCTTGGCAATGCTCGCGCACCAGAGCGCTGACCAACCCCTGTGAAGCCGTGTCGAGGCCGGACAAAGGCTCGTCCAGCAGCCAGATGGGCGCCGCCTGCCCCAGCACGCGGGCCAGCGCGGCGCGCTTTTTCTGGCCGGTGGAAAGATACCGCACCGGCACCTCGGCCAGCGCTTCGAGCCTGAGGCGCGCTATGATCGCCGCCGCGTCGCCCGTCCCGTCCACACCGAACCAGAACGCCAGCGCACGGCCCAGCGGCAGATCGGGATCAAGTCCGGTGCGTTCGTCCAGCAGCGCCAGTGCGCCTGTCCGGCGCACCTCGCCCGCATAGGGCGTCGTCAGCCCCGCGACGGCGCGGATCAGCGTCGTCTTGCCCGCACCGTTCGCGCCCATGACATGGCACGCCGCGCCCGGCTCAAGCGCGAAGGACAGCCGCCGGAACAGCAGCCGGTCCCCGCGGCGGCAGGCGAGATTGTCAGCAATCAGCGAAGGGACGAGCGCTTGCATTGGCCACCAGCGTTAGGGAAAAGGGAACGCGCAAACAAGCGACCCCCTGCAAGGAAATGCCCCATGTCCGTCCCCGAACTTGACCCCCAGGAAATCACCGCGCTGCTTGAAGCGCACCCGGCTTGGGAACTGGCGCGGGAAGGCAAGGCGATCACGCGCACCTTCCAGTTCAAGGATTTCTCGCAGGCCTGGGGTTTCATGTCCCGCGTCGCCCTGCTGGCCGAGGCGCAGGACCACCACCCCGAATGGTTCAACGTCTACGCCAAGGTCGAGGTCACGCTGACCACCCATGATGCGGGCGCCAGCGGCGGCCTGTCGCAGCGCGATGCGAAAATGGCGCGGGCGATTGATGGGTTGGTCGCCCAATAGAACCGTTCGCCCTGAGCCTGTCGAAGGGCTTTCTTGCTTTTGCCGAGCCGGAAAAGTGAAAGACGGGGCATCGACAAGCTCAGTCCGAACGGAGGTGCGCTCCTATTTCCCCAGCAACCCCTGCCGCCCCGCCGCGCGTTGTTGCTTCCTCACCTTGCCCGGCATCCAGCGCTTGGCAAAGGCGAGGTTGCGCGCAGTCTTGCCGACCAGATAGTGCAATTCGTCGCCGTGGACCGCATTCCACACCGCCTGTGCGACTTCCTCCACCGGGGTTATCTCCAGCCCGGCGGCAGTCACGCGGGTGCGGATGTTCTCGTTGGTGTTGCGATTGCCGGTGCCGTCAAGCAGTGGGGTGTCGATGAAGCTCGGGCAGATTGAGGAGACCTTGATCTCGTCCGGCGCCCATTCGGCATCCAAGCTTTCGGCAATCCCGCGCACCCCGAACTTGGTCGCGCTGTAAACGCTCATCCCGCTGCCGCCGGTGAGGCCCGCTGCGCTGGCGACATTGACCAGCGCCGATCCCGGTGCGGTGGCCTTGAGGTAAGGGTAGACCGCCTGCGCGCCGTAGAGCACCCCGCGCAGATTGATGTCGAGACAGGCGTCGATCTCGTCCTTGCTCAGCTCGGACAGCGATCCGCCGGTGCCGATCCCGGCATTGTTCACCATCGCGTCAATCCGCCCTCCGGCAGCCGCCGCGAAGGCAGACAACGCTTCATCCCACGCCGCCCGGTCGCGCACGTCGAGGCGGCCGGACCACTTCGCTTCGCCCGCGATGCCCCCGAGCGTTTCGGCCATCCCCGCTTCGTTGATATCGGCCACACCCACGAACCACCCGCGCGCGGCGAAGTGCAGTGCGGTTGCCCGGCCAATGCCCGATCCGCCGCCGGTGATGAAAATGCTGCGCTGCTGTGCCATGATGATCCCCTCTCTCGATTGCGTTTTGCAACTGTCTAGTGGGGCGCAGGGCGCTTGTCAGCAGCGCATCAGCACTATCCCCCGGGCGTGGCCTCAAGCCCTCTCACATTCGCGGCGCCTTCGATGATCTGCGCGCTTGATGGCTTCAATGCCTCGCCCACCGGCTCCGCCCGCCCGCCAAGGCACTGGCTGAGGAAATTCTCGGCGATGGCATAGAAGGCGATGTTGTTTTCGGGCCGGGCAAAGCCGTGGCCTTCATCGGGATAGAGGACATAGGTGACCGGAATCCCCGCCGCCTTCATCGCGCCCACGATCTGGTCGCTTTCGGATTGCTTCACGCGGGGATCATTGGCCCCTTGCGCGATCAGCAGCGGCTTGGTGATCTGGTCAGCCTTGTAGAGCGGGCTGGCGGCCCTCAGAAGTGCGCGGCCTTCTTCGGTATTCGGGTCGCCCATGCGGGTGTGGAACTGCTTGACCAGCGGCGCCCAATAGGGCGGGATCGTCTCCAGCAGGGTTTCAAGGTTCGACGGGCCGACGATATCGACTCCGCAGGCGAAGGTATCCGGCGTGAAGGCCAGCCCCGCCAGCGTGGCATATCCGCCGTATGATCCGCCCATGATCGCCACCTTGTCAGCCGGGGCGATGCCCTGACCGACAGCCCACTCGACCGCGTCGATCAGGTCGTCGTGCATCTTGAGGCCCCACTGCAGGTTCCCGGCGTTGAGGAAATCCTTGCCGAACCCGGTCGATCCGCGGAAGTTGACGCTGAGCACGGCATAGCCGCGATTGGCGAGCATCTGGTGCGCAGCATTGAACCCGTATCCATCGCGCGCCCACGGTCCGCCATGCACCAGCAGCACCATCGGCACCGGCGCATCGGGCTTGCCATCGCCATCGGCATCGCTGCCGGGCGGCAGGGTCAGGTAGGAGGGCAGAGTGAGCCCGTCGCGGCTGGCGATTTCGATGGTGTGCATCGGTTGCAGCGGCGCGCCTTCCAGCGCCGGGCGCGAAGTGTAGAACGGGGTCAGCGTTTGCGCCTTGCGATCATAGATATAGGTCGCGGCAGGCTTCACCAGCGGATCGTTGGCGACGATCCAGATAGTGTCGTCATCGGTGCGGCTGGCGATGCCGAACTGGCCTTCGAGCCGGTCTTCGAGCCACGCCAGCGAAGCGCCGATATCCGGATCGGTCGCGGTCCATTCGGTCTTGAGGTAATTGACCGCATAGGCCTCAACCTCGCCCGTCACGGGATCGCGCAGCGTGGCGCCGATATCGGCCTTGGCGTCTTGGGCGATCACGCGCTTTTCGCCGGTTGCAGTGTCCTGCGCGATCAGTGCGGCGGTGTTGCGGCCGCGGCTGTCGATCCAGTAGAGCGTGCTGCCATCCGAGGTGTAACCGGCAGGCGAGGTGCCCAGCGCATCTTCCATGGCCGAGGTTTCGAACGGCTGATCGGCCACCTGATTGTTGTCCACCCGGAAGTAATCGGTGCCGCCTGCCGCATTTTGGCGCAGCGCCATGCGCAGGGTCAGACTGTCATCGGCCATGAACCCGGCATAGCCATTGTTTTCGAGCACCAGCGTAAGCTCCCCCGTTTCGAGGTTGAGCATGTGCACGTCGTGAAACTGCGGAGAGCGGTTGTTGACCCCGATCAGCAGCTTGTCTTTCATGGTGGTGGAGGCACCGACGATCTGCACCCGCGTGTTTTCAAACGGGGTCAGGGTGGTTTCCACACCGCTGGCGACATCGATCTTGTAAAGCAGGAAGTTTTCATCCCCGCCCTTGTCCTGGATATACATCACGCTGCGCGCATCGGGTGACCAGAAGTGCTGGCGGATCGGGCGGTCGGTGGCGCTGGTGATGGCACGGGCCGCGCCGGGATCGCTGGCCGGGGCGATCCAGATATTCAGCACACCATCACGGGGAGCGAGCCAGCTCAGCCACTTGCCGTCCGGGCTGATCTGCCCCCCGGCGCGCTCCGGATTGCCGAACAACACATCGCGCGGGATCATCGGGGCGGCTTTGGTATTGGTGGTCATCAAGGCTCCATCTCTGGTTGCTTGGGTTTCGGCAAGAACGGAGGCGGGCAGGGCAAGGATGCTGGCTGCCACTGTGCACAGGCACAGGGTCCGGAAGGATGTGGTGGATGACATGATGTGGCTCTCCCCGTCGAAGCGAATTCTCCAAAGTGTATTGTAGGGCTAATACACAATGGTCTCGACTGCAAGCCAGCCTGACCCGTTACAGCGCCGGGTTGGCGTAGAAATGCCAGGTGAAGATCGCCATGCTGCCGCGCTGCGGCGACCACGGCTGGGCCAGTTTGCGGGTGACGTTTTCGCCGGGTCGTTCTTCCAGATCAAGCAGGCGTTTGACGCCCTCCTGCACCGCCAGATCGCCTGCGGGCCAGATATCCGGGCGGCCTTCGGCAAACAGCAGGTAAATCTCCGCCGACCAGCGCCCGATCCCCTTGATCCGGGTGAGCAACGCGATGGCGTCCTCGTCATCGGCGGGGAGGTTCCCGAAGGTGAGGTCGCCCGCCGCGACCAATTCGCACAGGGACCGGGCATAGCCTTGCTTTTGGCGCGACAGGCCGCAGGCGCGCAGGGTCTCGAAATCGCGTTCGAGCAGGCAGGCGGGGGTGAAATCCGGGCCGAGCTCGGCCTCCAGCTTGCGCCACACCGAAGCAGCCGACGCGACCGAAACCTGCTGGCCGATGATGGTGCGCAGCATGGTTGCAAACCCCGGCTCGCGGATTCGGGCGTCGGGATAGCCGACCCGGACGAGGGCCGAAGCCAGCGTCGGCTCGCGCGAGGCCAGCGCATCCAGATCCTCGCGCAATTTTTCCGCCGTTAGCCCCACTGCCACTTTCCTTAACTTGCCTTGGCCCCAAGAGTATCTTAGCAGCCGTCGCGCACTCTCACAGCGCACAACCTTGCGCCCAATAGCCGAAAAGGAACTTCGATCCATGCCCAGACTGGTCGTCACCAACCGCGAAGGCGAAACCAGCGAGATTTCCGTCGGCGACGGGCTGACTGTGATGGAAGCGATCCGCGACAACGGCTTTGACGAACTGCTGGCGCTGTGCGGCGGGTGCTGTTCCTGCGCGACGTGCCATATCCATGTCGATGCGGCTTTCGCTGACAAGCTGCCGAAAATGAGCGAGGACGAGGACGATCTGCTGGAATCCAGCGATCACCGCGCCCCGACCAGCCGCCTGTCATGCCAGATCCCGCTGACTGCCGAGCTTGACGGGCTGCACGTCACGATTGCTCCTGAAGATTGATCCACGAACGGGCGCAGGCAGTGGACGCTGACCTCGCCCGTTTCCTGCGTGACGAGCTGGGCCATGCGCCTGATGGCGGTGGCGGCCCCTGGAGCGTGCGCGGACCCGTGTGGCTGTGGCAGGGCAGCGATGGCGGCCCTGCCAAGGGATCGTGGTATTTCCTGACCGTCGACGGCGAAACCGCCGCTGCGATCCGCGCTGCTGCCACCAACGCCGCCGCGTGGGGATCGGTCTATGTCGAGGCCAGCATCGGTTCCACCACCTGGCGCACATCGTTGTTCCCGTCCAAGGCGCATGGCGGCTGGCTGCTCCCGTTGAAGGCGGCGGTGCGCAAGGCGGAAAAGATTGCCGAGGGCAGCGTGATCGACGCGGTGTTGCGGCTGCCAACCTGAAGCAGGGACTTCTCCGTTGCCCCGCGCTGACAGAGCGCCTAATTCAACCCGATGAACATCACCCGCCCCTTTGGCGATACCCTCGCGCTGATCGGTAACACGCCCCTCGTCCGCCTTGCCGGCCCCAGCGCCGCAGCGGGCTGCGACATCTATGGCAAGTGCGAATTCGCCAACCCCGGCTCCTCGGTGAAAGACCGGGCGGCGCTGTATATCGTCCGCGATGCCGAGGCGCGGGGTGAGCTTAAACCCGGCGGCACGGTGGTCGAAGGCACCGCGGGCAACACCGGGATCGGCGTGGCGCTGGTCGCCAATGCCAAGGGCTACAAGACGATCATCGTGATGCCCGACAACCAGTCCAAGGAGAAGATGGACACGCTGCGGGCATTGGGTGCGGAGCTGGTGCTGGTGCCGCCGACCAAATTCGCCGATGCAGGCCACTTCGTCCACACCTCGCGCCGGTTGGCCGAGGAAACACCGGGCGCAGTCTGGGCCAACCAGTTCGACAATATCGCCAACCGCCGCGCCCATATCGAAGGCACCGCGCCGGAAATCTGGGAGCAATTGGGCGGCCGCGTCGATGGCTTCACCTGCGCGGCAGGCACTGGCGGGACAATCGCGGGGGTCGGCCTCGGCCTCAAGGCTTTTGACGAGAACATCCGCATCGCGCTGACCGATCCGCACGGCGCGGCGCTGTACAATTACTACGCCCACGGCGAATTGCGGGCCGAGGGGTCTTCGGTGGCCGAAGGCATCGGGCAGGGGCGCATCACCGCCAATCTCGAAGGCGCACCGATCGACACGCAGTATCGGATCCGCGACGAAGAAGGCCTGCGCTGGGTGGAGCACCTGTTGCGCAAGGAGGGCCTGTGTCTCGGCCTGTCCTCGGGGATCAACGTTGCAGGCGCCGTGGCGCTCGGCAAGGAGCTGGTGGCCGAGGGGCGCGACAACCCTCAGGTCGTCACCATCCTGTGCGACACGGGCTTTCGCTATCTGTCGACGCTCTACAACCCCGAATGGCTCGCCGCCAAGGGCCTGCCGGTGTTCGATTGGCTCGGGCGCGCAGAGGGGACCAGCGCGTGAGCCGTCCTTCGCTGATCGAGCGGCTGCGGCGCATGAACCAGCGCAGCCTGTTCGGTCCGGGCGCGCGCAGTTTCATGACCGCCCCGCGCGACGGGAGCGAGGCGGAGGAGATTTCCACCGCCGGGCAGGCCCGCGCCGAAGCGGTGCAGCGTTTGCAGGTCGGGACGATCGGGATCGCGGCGATGGTGCTGCTGGTTGGTCTGGCCAGCATCATTGGCGGGCAGGCTGACATGAATGACGATCAGGCCGTGCCCGAGGCGGCGCCCACCACCGAGCCCGCGCCCAAGCCTGCGCAGGCCAACCCGCTCGCAGATGCGGGCGTTGTACCCGACATCGCCGCCGAACCCAGCGCCGCGCCAACGCCGCCGCCGCCTGCCGCCCCCGGCAATGCCGCGCAGCCGGATTAGGCCGGCCGGGGCGCTCGCCGCCGCGCTGCTGGCGGTTTTGCCCGGGCTGTCGGCGTGCCGGGAAGCGTCGTCCGATCCTGTTGCCGCGCAGGCCGCCGCGCCGATCAAGTGTGCCAATGGCTGGTCTGCGGCGGGTGAGCCGCCGCCTCCGGTCGACGTCTTGACGAGCCTTCCGCTGTTCTGGCCGCTGGGTGCGGACATGGATGATGTGATGAACGGCCGGGCCCCGCTGCCGTGGCAGCAGGCGGCGATGGGCCCTTGCTACGCCGCGATCGCCCTCGATACGCTTTCGCCTGGCCCCGGCGTGCCGCCAGAAGACCTGGTTGCCGGGCCTCTGGGGGGGCGGGAACGGCTGGCAGTGATCCAGCCGCGCGGGCTTTCGCCGGCGGATAATGTCGCGCTCGACGCGTGGGTGCGCGCGGGCGGGCGCCTGCTGTTGATGCTCGATCCGGCGCTGACGGGGGAATATGATCTGCCGCTGGGCGATCCGCGCCGCCCGGTGGAAATCGCGTTGATCCCGCCGGTGGTGGCGCGCTGGGGCATGGCGATCCGCTTTGACGAGACGCAGGCGGCCACGGTCAGAACTGTCCGCCTTGGCGATGCTGTGCTTCCGCTCGCCTTGGCGGGGCAGATCGCCATCACCGATCCGGCGGCGGCGGACTGCACCCTGCTGGCTGAAGGCGCCGCCGCACGCTGCCGGGTGGGCGAGGGGCAGGTCACGCTGATCGCCGATGCAGCCCTGTTCGAGCACCCCGAGCTTGCCGGAGAGGGCGGCACGACCTTGCGGGCGGTGCTGGAGGAGTCGCTGGAATGATGCGGGCCGGGGAAAACACGGGCGGCACGAGACTCGGAGTCGGGCCGGATCGGGGAAATGGCGGGATATTCTCTTTTTGTTCCCATGATTTCAGGGTTTTGCTGTCCGGACACGGGCAATGGCGGGGTCTAACGTGGCGTATAAAATATATTTATAACAAATACTTCCCATATTTTCCCCGCTAATCCCTAGAAAAAACCTTCCATCCCCGCGCCTTCCCCGATAAGACCGGGGTCCATCAGACATGCTCGTATGCATCGCGTCCGGCTGGTGGGGCCGGACGGACCGCCGCGCTTGCGCGCTTGGCGGGACGGGGAAGGCATGTCGCATCAACACGCGGTGGCGCTCAGGGGCGCGCCGCATCGGGGCTAGAGGGGAACGCAGGCACGTGTCTGCTTTTGGAGGATATAACGGCCAAGCTTACTCGCCCGCGGCGAGAAGGGCCGCTTTGTCCTTCCGCCCGAGTTCCGCAAGGCGGTCAAGGAAAGCTCCGGCGGCAACCGCACCCTGTGCCTTTCGGCCCACGGCAAGTTCGATTGCCTGATCGGCTTCGGCACCTCGCGCCGCGATCAGTTGCAGCAGCAGCTTGACCGCGAGGAAGAACGCGCGATCCGTCTTGGCGATACCAATTTCGACCGTGATGTGCGCGCCGGACAGCTGTTCGGCTACATGCACCTGCCTTTTGATGACAGTGGCCGCTTTGTCATGCCCGAGCATCTGCGCGGCCTCGGCAAGGTCACCGACGGGCTCTATTTCCACGCGGCGGGCGAGTTTTTCTTTGTCTGGGCTCCCGAACAACTCATGCGCATGGGCCCCGAATGGAAGGGCGCGCAGGCGGCCTGCGAAACGCTGATGGCAGCGGCGAGGAAGGCGGCATGATCCAGGGCGCCCCTCATATCCCCGTGCTGCTGGATGAAGTGGTCGCCGCAATCGCACCGCGTCCGGGCATGACTATCGTCGATGCGACCTTCGGGGCGGGCGGATACACCGCCGCACTGCTGGAAGCTGGTGCGAGCGTCCATGCATTTGACCGTGACCCCGATGCGATTGCCGCGGGGCAGGCGATGGCCCTGCGCTTTGACGGCCGCCTCGTGCTGCACCCGGCCCGCTTTTCGGCGATGCGCGAAGAACTGGCCGCCATCGGCGTGGCCCGCGTCGATGCCGTGGTGATGGATATCGGCGTGTCCTCGATGCAGCTCGATCAGGGCGACCGCGGCTTTGCCTTCATGCATGACGGCCCGCTCGACATGCGGATGAGCCAGGACGGGGAGAGCGCCGCCGATTTCCTCAACACCGCTGACGAGGAAGCGATTGCCAACGTGCTGTATCGCTACGGCGAGGAACGCCAGTCGCGCCGGGTGGCCCGCGCCATCGTGGCCGCGCGCCCGCTGGCGACCACGGGCGAACTGGCGCGCGTGGTGCGCCGCGCCTTGGGCCACAAACCCCACGACAAGAAAGACCCGGCGACCCGCACCTTCCAGGCCGTGCGCATCCATGTGAACGACGAGCTGGGCGAGCTTGAGGCGGGGCTTGCCGCAGCCGAAGCTTTGCTGAGCGAAGGCGGCGTGCTGGCCGTGGTCAGCTTCCACAGCCTTGAAGACCGGATCGTGAAGCAATTCCTGCGCGACCGGAGCGGCGCTGGCCGCTCTGTCTCGCGCCACCTGCCCGGGGAAATCCCCGGCCCTCCGCCAACCTTCGCGCAAGTGTCCAAGGCTATTCGTCCGTCCGAGGCCGAAATCGCCCGCAACCCGCGCGCCCGTTCATCCACCTTGCGCCATGCAAATCGCACCGGCGCTGCCCCAAGGAGCCTAGCCGCATGATGAACAGCTCTCAGGCCCGTTCGCTGGGTTGGATGGCGGTGCTGGCGGTCTGCGCGGCGCTGGTGGTCGTGCTCAGCTTCAAGGTGCACGCGGTGAAAAGCGAAGTGCTGCTGGCCGAACGCCAGTTGATCGCGCTGGAGCGGGAAACGCTGCTGCTGGAAACCGAATTTGAAACCCGCGCTAGCCAGCGCCAGCTGGCCGAATGGAACACGGTTGAATTCGGCTATGCCGCGCCCCGTGCCGGGCAGTTCCTCGATGCCGAACGCCAGCTGGCGAGCCTTGGTGAACGCCTTGGCCCCGATGCGCCCGCGCCGATCCGCCTTGCCCGCGCTGAGAGCGCCGATGCTGCGCCGGAAGCCGATGCGCCGATGCGCTCGCCGGTGTCGGGCGCAAAGGTGACGCTTGCCTCGGTGGAAACGGAAAAGGATGCAGGCGCGGTGTTCGCCGATGCCTTTGGCGACTTTCTGATCGAGGCCTCGCCGATCCGTCCGGCGCGAGCGGAATCGCCCCGGACGACAGCCAAGCCGGCCGCCAAGATCGCTGCCGCGGGGGCGGGCGAATGAACACGCTGGCGGCCCCGCTTGCCGCCACCCCTGTGATCCCCGCTGGCCGCCTGCCCAGCATCGGCCTGCGCGCGCAACTGCTCAACACTGCCAAGCTGCGCGTGCTGGCGCTGATCACCGGCTTCACGCTGATCGCGCTGATCGCGCTGGTGCGGATCGCCTCGCTCGGCTTTGCCGGGTCAGCCCCGCAGCGCACCAGCATGGAAGAAGCCCTGCTGCCGCCGCGCGGCGAAATCACCGATCGCCACGGCGCGCCGCTTGCCCGGGCTTTCCCCGCCTATGCCTTGTGGTTCGAACCCACGGCGATGGGCGATACCGGCAGCCCGCTGGTGCGCAGCCCGCAGGAAGTCGCCAGCGCCTTGAAGGGCATCTTCCCCGATCTGGATGAAGCGCGCATGGCCCGCCGCCTCGCCTCGGGCAAGCCGGGCTATCTGCGCCGCCGGATCCTGCCGGAAGAGGCCAACAAGGTCTTCGCGCTGGGCGAGATCGCGCTGGAAATCCCGCGTGAGACGGATCGCTATTATCCGCAAGGCACGCTTGCGGCGCATGTCCTTGGCTATGTGGTCGAGGATCAGGGCGGCAAGATCGGCATGGAAGAGGTGCTGGAAAAGGACCTCAGCCATCCCGACACGCGCATGGAGCCGGTGGCCCTGTCGATCGATGTGCGGGCGCAGGGTGCGCTCGAGGATGAACTGCGCAAGGGCATGCTGGCGACCAATGCCATCGGCGCGGCGGGCATCGTGCTGGATGTCGATACGGGCGAGGTGATGGCGATGGCATCCCTGCCCGAATTCGACCCCAACACCGCGGGCGCTGCCGGGGCCACCAATGTGTTCAACCGCGCCACCAACGGGGTTTACGAGCTCGGCTCGACCTTCAAGCCGCTCAGCGTTGCCGCTGCCATTGATGCAGGCGTGGTGCGCGATCTGAGCAAGCCGTGGGATGCCAGCCCGGTTGCGGTCGGCCGCCGCACGATCAAGGATCTGAAGCCCAAGGGCGCAAGCCTGAACGTGCCGCAGGCGCTGGTCTATTCTTCCAACACCGTCACGGCGCGTGTGGCCGATGCGCTGGGCGCGGAACGCTTGCGCGAAACCATGATTGATCTGGGCATGGACCGCCGCCCCTTCATTGAACTGCCCGGCAAGGGCAGGCCGATCTGGCCGCAGGGACCGTGGAGCCGTGTGACGAACATGACCGTCAGCTACGGCCACGGTTTGGCGGTGACGCCGCTCCATCTGGCGAGTGCCTATGCGGCGATGGTCAATGGCGGGATCTGGCGCCCGTCGACGCTGATGAAGCTTGATCCCAAGGACGTGCCGCGCGGGCGGCGGGTGTTCAAGGAATCGACCTCGCACCGGATGCGCCAGATGCTGCGGATGATCTCGCTCTATGGAACGGGCAAGCAGGCAGATGCGGTGGGTTATCGCGTGGGCGGCAAGACCGGCTCGGCGGAAAAGGCCGGTGC
Organism: Porphyrobacter sp. IPPAS B-1204; assembly: GCA_003724185.1. GTDB lineage: Bacteria > Pseudomonadota > Alphaproteobacteria > Sphingomonadales > Sphingomonadaceae > Erythrobacter. Next base: position 415,446 of record RHGM01000003.1, on the reverse strand, counting down.
GGGCGGTTACAGGAAGACCTCGCTGGTGTCGTCCTTTGCGGCTGCCTTCCCGCTTGATGCGCCGCGTTATGTTGTGGTCGTGGTGCTGGACGAGCCGAAGGGCACAGTGGCATCAAGCTTCCAGCGCACGGCGGGCTACACCGCCGCGCCGGTGGTCGGCAAGCTGGTGCCGCGCATCGGCCCGATGCTGGGCGTGCAGCCGGACGAAAGCCGCGATGTCGATATTTCCGACCTGCGTTATCTGGTGGACAAGCACTGATGCGGCTGGCGGAACTTCTGGCTGCTGCGGGGATGGATGCAGCGGACGCGGGTGATCAGGCGGTCACCGGCTTTGCCATCGACCACCGCAAGGTGGCCCCCGGAACCGTATTCGGCGCCTTCGAAGGCGCCACCGTCAATGGCGAGGACTTCATCCATCCTGCCATCGCAGCGGGCGCGATTGCCGTCGTAGCCCGCCCTGAAGCCCGCGTCGAAGGTGCGCTGCACATTGCTGACGTCGCCCCCCGACGCGCTTTTGCGCGCCTCGCCGCGGGCTTCTTTTCTCCTTACCCTGGCACCATCGTTGCGGTGACCGGGACCAACGGCAAGACATCCTGCGTCGAAATGACCCGCCAGATCTGGCGCATGGCGGGCGAGCGTGCGGCGAGCATCGGGACGCTGGGCGTGACCACGCCGGACGGGAGCGTTTCAACCGGGCTGACCACGCCGGACATCGTTACCTTCCTTGCCAACATGGCAGGGCTGGCGCGCGAGGGCGTGACCCATGTCGCCTACGAGGCGTCGAGCCACGGGCTCGACCAGTATCGCAACGAAGGCCTGACCGTTGCGGCCAGCGCCTTCACCAATTTCAGCCGTGATCACCTTGATTACCACGGCACGATGGAGGCCTATTTCGCGGCCAAGATGCGGCTGTTCACCGAAGTCGTCGCGCCGGGCTCGCCGGCGGTGATCCACGATGCCGGGGACGGGTCGTCGTGGACGGCACAAGCGATTGCGCAAGGCCGGGGGCGCGGCCTCAAGGTGCTGACCGTGGGCGAGGGCGGGGAATTCCTGCGGCTTGTCTCGCGGGAACCGGGCCAGCTTGGCCAGATGCTCACCATCAAGCATGGCGCCGAAACGCGGAAAGTGAACCTGCCGCTGATCGGCGCCTATCAGGCAGCCAATGCGCTGGTCTCGGCCGGGCTGGCGCTGGCGACCGGCGTGGGGCCGAGTGCGGTGTTCGACGCCTTGACCCGCTTGCAGCCCGTGCGCGGGCGGCTGGAGCGTGCTGCGCTCAATCAGGCAGGGGCGCCCGCCTATGTCGATTATGCCCACACACCCGACGCGCTCGAAGCCGCCATCGCCGCGCTGCGCCCGCACGTGGCGGATGGCGGGCGGTTGATCGTTGTGTTCGGCGCAGGCGGGGATCGGGACGCGGGCAAGCGCCCCCAGATGGGCGAAGTCGCCGCGCGCGCCGCCGATGTCGCCATCGTCACCGATGACAACCCCCGCAGCGAGAATCCCGCCGCCATCCGCGCCGCGATCATGGCAGGCGCAGGGGCCAACACCCGCGAAATCGAAGGCCGCCGCGCTGCCATTGCTGCCGCAGTTGGGGAAGCCGGGCCACGCGACATTGTGCTGATCGCGGGCAAGGGGCACGAGCAGGGACAAATATTCGGGTCAGGAGAAACAATGCGGATCGAAGCTTTCGACGATGTCGAAGTCGCGCGCGAATGTGCGGGAGGCCAGTGCTGATGAACGCGCCTGTCGCTCACCCCATGCTGCACCAATGGCCGGTCCTCGCCCGCGACACTCTGCCCATGGCGCTGTGGAGCGCTGCCGAGATTGCGGCGGCCACGGGCGGCACAGCCAGCCATGATTTTCAGGCATCCGGCGTCGAGATGGACTCCCGCGATGTGAAGCCGGGGGATGTGTTTGTTGCCCTGAAGGGCGAAGCAATGGACGGCCACCGCTTCATCGACGCAGCCTTTGCCAAGGGCGCGGTTGCCGCGATTGTTGATCGTCCGGTCGATTTTCCGCACGTGCTGGTTGGAGATACCACCGCCGCGCTCCACGCGCTGGCCCACGCCGCGCGCGACCGGGCCATCGAGGCGGTGCGGATCGGGATCACCGGTTCGGTCGGCAAGACGGGGGTGAAGGAGGCAATCTTCGCCTGCCTTGACCGCGCCAGCCGGGGCGCGGCGCATCGTTCTGTGCGCAGTTACAACAACCATGTCGGCGTGCCGCTTTCGCTGGCGCGGATGCCCGCACGTGCGAAGTTCGGCGTGTTCGAGATGGGCATGAACCACCAGGGCGAAATCGCGCCACTGTCAGCCCATGCCCGTCCGCATGTGGCACTGATCACCACCATCGCGCCCGCGCATATCGAGAACCTCGGCAGTCTTGAGGCCATCGCTGACGAGAAGTCGCAGATATTCACCGGGCTGGTGCCGGGCGGCGTCGCGATCATTCCGGCGGATAGCGAATGGGCCGAACGCATGATCGGTCATGCCAAGGCGTGCGGCGCGCAGGTCGTCACCTTCGGGCGCGCTGCCAACGCAGATGTGCGTCTGCTTGACGCGATCCCCGCAAACGGGGGCGGCTCGCTCGTCACGGCGGACCTCGGCGACCGGCGCATTTGTTACACCATCGCCGAACCGGGCGAACACTGGATCGTCAATTCGCTGGGCGTCATGGCGGCAGTGCGCGCCGCTGGCGGCGATCTGGCGAGCGCGGGCCTTGCCCTTGCCGAAATGGGCGGGCTGAAGGGCCGCGGGGCGCGCCACACCATTCCGGCGGCGGGCGGAACCGCGCTGCTGATCGACGAAAGCTACAACGCCAACCCGGCATCCATGCGCGCCACCCTGAAGGCGCTCGCCGCCACGCCTGCCAAGCGGCGCATCGCAGTGCTGGGCAGCATGAAGGAACTGGGCGATTTTAGCGACCGCTTCCACCGCCAACTGGCCGAACCCCTGGCCGAGGCGGGCGTGACCCACGCCATCCTCGTCGGCGAGGAGATGCGTGCGCTTGGGGACGAACTGGGGAAAGCCTCCGCCGCGGCGCTTGGCAATGGCGCGACCTTCGCGCATTGCGAAGGGCCTGCCGAAGCGATCACGCTGCTCGGGCAATTCGGCCTCGCTGATGGGGATGCGGTGCTGGTCAAGGGGTCCAATTCCGTGGGCCTTGGACGGCTGGTGTCACATTTTACCGGAAACGCCCGCGACTGATCCGCACCGGCAGGCAAATGGGCCGGGCCAAAGGACGACGTAATGCTCTATCTGCTTGCCGAGTGGCTTGGCTTCGAAGGCATCCTCAATCTGGTGCGCTACCAGAGCTTCCGTGCGGGCGCGACGCTGATGACCGCGCTGGTGATCGGCCTGCTGATCGGAGAACGCTTCATCAATTTCCTGCGGGTGCGGCAGGGCAAGGGCCAGCCGATCCGGCTGGACGGGCCGCAATCGCACCTCGCCAAGCGCGGCACGCCGACAATGGGCGGGCTGATGATCCTGACCGCGCTGACGCTGTCGCTGTTGTTGTGGATGGATCTGACCAGCCCCTTTGTCTGGGCCTGTCTGGCGGTGACGATCGGCTTTGGGGTGATCGGTTTTCTGGATGACTATGACAAGGTGTCCAAGAACAGCCACGCGGGCGTTCCTGCGCGGGTGCGGCTGGCAGCGGAATTCGTGGTCGCTGGCGTGGCCAGTTGGCTGATCGTCAGCCAGATCAACACCAACCTCTACCTCCCGTTCCTGACCGGCGTCAGCATTCCGCTGGGGCCGGCCTATTACGTCTTTGCCGCCTTCGTGATTGTGGGCGCAGGCAACGCCGTGAACCTGACCGACGGGCTGGATGGCCTTGCGATCATGCCGGTGATCATCGCGGCGGGCACCTTTGCGATCATCGCCTATCTGGTCGGCCGCGCTGATTTCTCCGATTATCTCGGCATCCCCCATGTGCCGGGCGCGGGCGAGTTGGCGATTTTCTGTGCGGCGATCATGGGGGCGGGGCTTGCCTTCCTGTGGTTCAATGCGCCGCCGGCAGCGGTGTTCATGGGCGACACGGGCAGCCTTGCCTTGGGCGGCGCGCTCGGCGCGATTGCTGTGGCCTCCCACCACGAAGTCGTGCTGGCGATTGTCGGCGGGCTGTTCGTGCTGGAAGCGGTCAGCGTGATCGTGCAGGTGTTCTGGTTCAAGCGCACCGGCAAGCGGGTGTTCAAGATGGCCCCGATCCACCACCATTTCGAACAATTGGGCTGGAGCGAAAGCAAGGTCGTGATCCGGTTCTGGATCATCGCCATCGTGCTCGCACTGATCGGCCTTTCCACCTTGAAGCTGCGATAGGAGGGGCGGGCGCGCGTGATCACCTCCCCCGCCTTTGCCGGTAAGCGCTTCGCGGTGCTCGGCCTCGCGCGCTCGGGCGCGGCGGCGGCAGAGGCGCTGATTGCGAGCGGGGCAGAGGTGATTGCCTGGGACCGCCAACCCCATGCACGCGAACCGTTCGAAGGGCGCTGCCGGTTGATCGATCCGCTCGAGCTGGACCTCACCGGCTTTGCGGGCGTGGTGGTGTCGCCGGGCGTGCCATTGAACAGCCACCCGATCGGGCCGCATGTGTGGCAATATGGCCTGCCCGTGATCGGCGACATCGAATTGTTCGCCGGTGCAAGGCCAAGCCTGCCGCCGCACCGCGTGGTGGGCATCACCGGCACCAACGGCAAATCGACCACCACCGCTTTGGTGCACCACATCCTGCAAACCGCCGGTGTCCCCAGCTTGATGGGCGGCAATATCGGCGAACCGATCATGGGGCAGGCGCCCCTCCCCGAAGGCGGGGTCTATGTGCTCGAACTGTCGAGCTTCCAGATCGACCTCACCTTCACGCTCGATTGCGACATTGCCGCGCTGACCAATATCACCCCCGATCACCTTGATCGTTACGCCAGTTTCGAAGCCTATGCCGCCTCGAAGGAGCGGTTGTTCCAGATGCAGGCGGAAGGCACCGCGCTGATCTGCGTGGAGGATGAACCCACCCGCGCCATCGCCGAGGGGCTGGAGACGGCCGCCAAGCCGCTGGTGCGGGTCAGGACTGCCGATCTTGATGCGGCCGGGCTCGGCAAGGGGCGGTCCCCCTCGCTCGCCGGGCCGCACAATGCCCAGAACGCCGCTGTCGCGGTGGCGATCTGCCGCCAGCTTGGCCTGACCGACGCGCAGATTGGTGAGGGGCTGAAAACCTATCGCGGCCTCCCGCACCGCATGGAGCGCGTGTGCGACGTGGGCGGTGTCAGCTACATCAACGACAGCAAGGCGACCAACGCCGCCTCTGCCGCGCCTGCGCTCGCCGCCTTCCCGCCCGATCCCGCCATCAATGGCGGCGCGCCGCGGATTCACTGGATCGTCGGCGGGCTGCCCAAGGAAGACGGGCTGGGCGCCTGCGCCGATCATCTCGCCAATGTCGCCGCTGCCTACACCGTGGGCGAGGCCGGGCCGATGTTCGCCGATCTGCTCGAAGGGCAGGTCAGGGTCGAACGCTGCGAACTTATCAGCGAAGCCGTACGCCGCGCCGAGGAAGCCGCCCGCCCCGGCGAAATCGTGCTGCTGAGCCCGGCCTGCGCCAGTTACGACCAGTTCCGCGATTACGAAAAGCGCGGGCACCACTTCCGCCAGATGGTCGGTGCGATCACCGGCTGCGACACGGCAAGCGGCGATGATGCCGCCAGCCGGAGCATCCTGCCATGACTGTGCCGGCCTATCCCTCGGCCACGCGCGGCGCTGGCAATTATCTGCCGCCGGTGCCGGTGCAGCGCCGCTGGCGCGACACCTTGCGCATCTGGTGGCGCGAAATCGACAAGGTGCTGCTGGGGCTGATCGTTCTGCTGATGGTGATCGGCACCATCGCGGTCGCAGCCGCCTCGCCCGCCAGCGCTGATCAGCTTTCGACCGCCAAGGTCTCGCTTGATGAGTTCATGTTCTTCAAGCGGCATATCGTGTTTCAGCTGATGGGCCTTGCGCTGATGATCGCGCTGTCCTTCCTCGGCCGGGATTCTGCTCGGCGGGTGGGCATTCTGGTCGGTGCGGTGATGCTGGCGCTGCTGTTCGTGGTGCCTTTCGTCGGCGAGGAAAAGAACGGCGCCAAGCGCTGGATCAATGTCGGCATGAGCCTACAGCCGTCCGAATTCCTCAAGCCCGGCTTTGCGATCATCTGCGCGTGGATTCTCAGCTGGCGGCTCCGTGATCCGGGCTTGCCGGTGGTGGTTTATGTCACCGGGCTGATGGGCCTGATTGCGGCGCTGCTGATGCTGCAACCCAACCTTGGCGATGCGATCCTGTTTGGCGGGATCTGGCTGGTGATGGTGCTGCTGGCGGGTGTCGCCTGGCAGCGCATCGCGGTGCTGATCGGGGCAGGGGTCGGCGCGCTGGGCCTCGCCTACGTGTTCTACGACAATGCCCGCCACCGGATTGACGGGTTCCTGGGGGGCGGCACGGCCTTCGATCAGGTCGATCTGGCCCAGCGCACCATCACCGCTGGCGGGTGGACGGGGACCGGCCTGTGGCTCGGCACGCGCAAGATGAACCTGCCTGAAGCGCACACCGATTACATCTTCTCGGTCATCGGCGAGGAATTTGGTCTGGTGATGTGCGGGGTGATCGTGCTGCTCTATTGTGCGCTCGTGCTGCGGGCGCTGATGCGGCTGGTGGGGGAGGACAATCTGTTCGCGCTGCTGGCGGCGGCGGGTCTCATCACCCAGTTCGGCGGGCAGGCCTTCATCAACATCATGGTGAACCTCAAGCTGTTCCCGTCCAAGGGCATGACCCTGCCGCTGATTTCCTATGGCGGTTCATCGACACTGGCGGTGTGCTTCACGCTTGGGCTATTGCTGGCGATCACCCGGCGCAACCCGTTCCTCGCCCGCGAAGGCGGGGGCCTGCGCGACCTGATCGAACGCAAGGACAACGGCGCATGACGAGCCACACCCCAACGGGCGCTTCCCGCCACTATGTGCTCGCCGCAGGCGGCACCGGCGGCCACCTGATCCCCGCTTTTGCGCTGGCGGCAGAACTCCACGCGCGCGGCCATCACGTGGCGCTGATCACCGATGAACGCGGTGCGGCGATCCCGGGCAAACCCGATTATCTCACCGCCCACGTGCTGCCCGCCGGGCGCTTCGGCAAGAACCCGCTGGGCTGGCCTGCCGGGGTGAGCGCGGTGCTGGAAGGCCGGGCGATGGCGCTGCGCCTGTTCGAAAGCTTTGAACCTTCGGCGGTGGTCGGCTTCGGCGGCTATCCCGCGCTGCCCGCGCTGCTGGCCGCCACGGCTGCCAAGCTGCCGAGCATCGTGCACGAACAGAACGCAGTGCTGGGCCGCGTCAACCGCCTGCTCAGCGGCAGGGTGGATGCGATTGCGACCTCCTATGCGCAGGTTGACCGGCTCAAGCCCAAGCACGCTGGCAAGGTGCGTCTGGTCGGCAACCCGGTGCGCGCCGAGGTGCTGGCCTTGCGCGAACAGGATTTCCCCGCCTTCACCGAAGAAAGCCTGTTGCGCATTCTGGTGACCGGTGGAAGCCAGGGTGCGCGGGTGCTGTCCGAAGTTGTGCCCGATGGCCTCGCCATGCTGCCGCCTGCGCTGCGCCAGCGCTTGCAGGTGACGCAGCAATGCCGCGCCGAAGACCTTGAAGCTGTGCGCAAGCGCTATGCCGAGCATGACATTCCGGCCGAACTCGGCACATACTTCGAAGACATGCACGAACGGCTGGCGGGCGCGCATCTGTTCATCGGGCGGGCGGGCGCTTCGACCATTGCGGAACTGACCGCCGTGGGCCGCCCGGCGATCCTGATCCCGCTGCCCATCGCCACCGACGATCACCAAGCCGCCAACACCCGCGAGATGGTGAAGGCGGGCGGGGCGCGGATGATCCGGCAGGACGCCTTCCAGCCCAAGGAACTTGCCAAGCAGATCCAGGCGATGGCGATGAACCCGCAGAGCCTTTCCAACGCCGCGCATTGCGCTTTCAATTGCGGGAGGCCCGATGCGGCGAAGGACTTGGCCGATCTGGTCGAAAGCATGAGCGGGATCGATCTGATGGACGTGATCCGGGTGGGCGAGGCAAACCCCCGCGCCGCGCAGACCGCCACCCGTCCGCAGACCGCGACGCGTGAGGCCGCGAAAGATCGGGCAGACAGATGAAGGGCGTTGGCACAGATATCGGCATCATCCATTTCGTCGGCATCGGCGGAATCGGCATGTCGGGCATTGCCGAGGTGATGCACAATCTCGGCTACACAGTGCAGGGCAGCGATATCGCCGAAGGGCCCAGCGTTGAACGCCTGCGTGCGCGTGGGATGACAGTGCATATCGGCCACAAGGCGGAAAATGTCGCGGGCGTCGCCGTGGTCGTCACCTCGACCGCCGTGCGCCGCACCAACCCCGAAGTCGCCGCCGCGCTGGAAGCACGCGTGCCTGTGGTGCGCCGCGCGGAAATGCTCGCGGAACTGATGCGCCTGAAGTCCACCGTCGCGGTCGCAGGCACGCATGGCAAGACCACCACCACCAGCATGATCGCCACGCTGCTCGATGCGGGCGGGATCGATCCGACCGTCATCAATGGCGGGATCATCGAACAATACGGCTCCAACGCACGATTGGGCGATTCCGACTGGATGGTGGTCGAAGCCGACGAGAGCGACGGCAGCTTCCTGCGGCTGGACGGCACGATTGCGGTCGTCACCAATATCGATCCCGAACACCTCGATCACTATGGTGATTTCGAGGGGGTGAAGAAGGCGTTTGTGGAGTTCATCCACAACGTGCCGTTCTATGGCGCGGCGGTGCTGTGCGTTGATCATCCGGTGGTGCAGGCGGTGATCGGCGATGTGCGCGATCGCAAGGTTGTGACCTACGGCTTCTCGCTTCAGGCCGACATTTGCGGCGTGAATGTGCGCTCGGCGGAAGGCGGCAACAGCTTCGATGTGATCGTGCGCCAGCGCGGGCCAAAGAACGAAAACGCGGATCGCCGGATCGAGGGCGTGCACCTGCCCATGCCGGGCCGCCACAATGTCCAGAACGCGCTCGCCGCGATTGCCGTGGCGGTCGAGATGGGCTGTTCGGACGAGGTCATCCGCACTGGTTTTGCCCGGTTCGGCGGCGTGCGGCGGCGCTTCACCAAGGTCGGCAGCGTCGCGGTGGACGGCGGCGCGGTGACGGTGATTGACGATTACGCCCACCACCCGGTCGAAATCCGCGCCGTGCTCAGCGCGGCGCGTGAGGCTGTGGCGGGAACGCAGGGCCGCGTGATCGCGGTAGCCCAGCCGCACCGCTATTCGCGCCTTGGCGATCTGATGAACGATTTCCAGTCCTGCTTCGACGATGCCGACATCGCCTATGTCGCGCCGGTCTATCCTGCGGGTGAGGAGCCGATCCCGGGCGTCGATCACACAGCGCTGGTGGCGGGGATGAAGGCACGCGGGCACCGTGCGGCGCGGGAAATCGCCGGGGCTGATGCTTTGGCGGAAACGCTGGCTGACGAAATCCAGCCCGGCGACATGGTGGTGTGTCTGGGCGCGGGCGATATCACGCGCTGGGCGGCTGGGCTTGCCCCCGCCATCGCGGCCCGCAAGGTGCGGGCGGCATGAACCAGCCGGGTGACAGCTACGAATATGACAACGGCGCCGCGCCGACCTGCGCGGTCGAAGGCGGCGTGTCCGCGCCCGTGCCGCTGGAAGGCATTCGCGGCAAGCTGACCTGCAAGGCACCGCTGGCGCCCTATACCTGGTTCAAGACCGGCGGCCCGGCTGACTGGCTGTTCGAACCGGCTGATCTTGAAGACCTCAAACTGTTTCTCGAACGGCTCGGCGGCGAGATCCCGGTGATGGCGCTGGGTCTGGGGTCGAACATGATCGTGCGCGACGGCGGGGTGCCGGGCGTGGTGGTGCGGCTTGGCAAGAGTTTCGCCAAGGTTGAGCACACGGGCGAGCTGGAACTCACCTGCGGCGGCGGGGCGAGCGGCATTCTGGTCGCATCGACCGCACGCGATCTGGGCATTGCGGGGCTGGAATTCCTGCGCGGCATTCCCGGCACGGTCGGCGGCTTTGTGCGGATGAACGGCGGCGCTTACGGGCGCGAGGTCGCCGATGTGCTGATGGATTGCGCAGTGATCCTGCACGATGGCAGCTTCATCACCCTGAACGCGGCGGAGCTTGAATATTCCTATCGCCATTCGGCCCTGCCTGACGGGGCGATCGTGGTGTCGGCGCGGTTCCGGGGCCGTCCGGGCGACCCGAAAGAGATCGGTGCCGAAATGGACCGCATCGCCGCCGCGCGCGAGGCAAGCCAGCCCTTGCGCACCAAGACCGGCGGATCGACCTTCAAGAACCCCGAGGGCCACAAGGCGTGGGAGTTGGTCGACAAAGCCGGATGCCGGGGCCTCACGCTGGGCGGCGCGCAGGTCAGCGAGAAGCACACCAACTTCCTCATCAACACCGGCACCGCCACCAGCGCCGATATCGAAGGTCTGGGCGAGCTGGTGCGCGACAAGGTCTATGCCCATTCCGGCGTCAGCCTCGAATGGGAAATCCAGCGAGTAGGACGCCCGTGACTCTTCCCAAACTCCACGTTGCCGTTCTGATGGGCGGCTGGGCCAATGAGCGCCCCGTCTCGCTGACCAGCGGCGCGGGCGTGGCTGATGCACTGGAGAGCAAGGGCCACCGCGTCACCCGCATCGACATGGGCCGCGATGTCGCGCTGCGTCTGGCGGAAGCCCAGCCGGATGTTGTCTTCAACGCGCTCCACGGTGTGCCGGGTGAGGACGGGACGGTGCAGGGGATGCTCGACCTGATGGGCCTGCCTTATACCCATTCGGGCCTCGCCACATCGGTGATCGCGATCGACAAGCAGCTGACCAAGCAGGCGCTGGTGCCGCACGGCATCCCGATGCCCGGCGGGCGGATCGTCACCCGCGATGAGCTTTACGAACGCGACCCCCTGCCGCGCCCCTACGTGCTGAAGCCGGTGAATGAGGGCTCGTCCGTGGGCGTCGCGATCATCACTGCCGATAGTAATGTCGGCAATCCGATCAGTCCGGATGCACGCGGGCCGTGGCAGGAATTTGCCGAATTGCTCGCCGAACCCTTCATCAAGGGCCGCGAACTGACCGCCGCCGTGCTTGATGGCCCCGATGGCCCGCGAGCGCTGGGCGTCACCGAACTGATCGTCGCCAACGGCTTCTACGATTACGAGAACAAATACACCGCAGGGCGCACCGAGCATATTTTCCCCGCCCAGCTCCCGCCCGAAATCACCGCGCTGTGCGAGGCCTATGCGGTCAAGGCGCATCAGGTGCTCGGCTGCCACGGCACCAGCCGCACCGATTTCCGCTGGGACGAGGAAGCGGGCGAGGACGGGTTGTTCGTGCTTGAAACCAACACCCAGCCGGGCATGACGCCCTTGAGCCTCGTGCCTGAACAGGCGGCGGGCCGGGGCATTCCTTATGCCGATCTGGTCGAGATGCTGGTGGCTGAGGCTTTGCGGGTGCACGGCGCAAAGGACAAGGGGGGCAGCGATGGCGCAGCAGATCAGGCGTAACGGCGCATCCGGTGTTCGCCGCGCGGCCAAGGCGCAGAGCCGTGCAGTCACTGCCCGCAAGGCGCGCGGGTCGGCCAGCGGTCTTATCGACAGGGCGATGGGCCTGCTGCCCTTCACTGAAGAACAGTGGAGCCGCATCTGGCTTGCGATGATTATCGGCGCTGGCGTGGGTGTCGCATTCGTCATTGCCAGTCTGGCGGGCGTGCCCGCGTTGGCGCAGGCGCAGGTTGCACGGATCGCGGCGGACGCGGGCTTCACGGTGCAGAACGTGCGCGTCACCGGCAACCAGCGCATGGATGAACAGCAGGTCTATGCCCGCGCCTTCGTCAACCGCGATCAGCCCATGCCGGAGGTCGATGTCGACAAGCTGCGCGCCGAACTGCGCGCCATGCCGTGGGTGAAAGATGCCCGCGTTTCGATCCAGCTGCCGCACACGCTGGCCATCGACATCCTTGAGCGTGAACCCCACGCCGTGCTGGAAAAGGCGGATCGGCTGATGCTGATTGACGCCACCGGCGTGGAGCTTGAACCGGTCAGCGCCGAGAAGGCCAAGGGGATGCTGCGGCTCGCCGGGCCGGGGGCGGGCAAGCAGGCCAAGGGGCTTGAGGCGCTGCTCGCCGCGGCGCCTGCGCTGGCACCGAAGGTCGAGGCCGCCGAATGGGTCGGCAACCGCCGCTGGAATCTGACCTTCAACACCGGCCAGTTGCTCGCTCTGCCCGAAGGCGAGGTCGAGTCCGCCAGCGCGCTGGTCAAGTTCGCGCGGCTGGACGGGCAGAACCGCCTGCTGGGCGGCAAGGTGCTGGCGTTCGATATGCGCACCCCGCCGAGGCTCTATCTGCGCCTGCCCGAAGGCGTTGCCCAACCCAAGCTGGTCGGCGGCGAAGCGGAAGAGGAAACCACCTGATGGCGTCACGCGCAGCTACCCCGCGCCGCCTTGCGCGCACCTTTGCCGCCGTCAATGTCGGGTCTTTCCGCATCTCGGCGATGATCATGGGCGAGGCGGAAAACGGCGAATTGCAGGTTCTGGGATCCGGCCACCGCGCCAGCGCCGGGATCAAGCGCGGCTATGTCACCGACATGACAGCGGCCGCCCACGCGATCCGCGATGCGGTGGAGCGGGCGGAGAAAAGCGCCAACACGCCTGTCCGCTCCGTATGGATCGCTTGCGCGGGCGCGGGCCTCGCCAGCCACGTTGTCGCCGTCGATATCGAGATCGGCGGGCGGCGGATCGAGGATGAGGATGTCGAGGCCCTGCTGGTCGAGGCGCAGGACATGATCCAGCCCGATGGCCGCAAGGTGCTGCACGCGCAGCCGGCGCATTACACGCTTGATGGCGCCCACGGTGTCGCCAATCCCCGCGGGCTTCATGCCGAACGGCTGGGGGTGGATATCCACGTGATGCTGGCCGATGGTGCGCCGGTCAGGAACCTGACCGAAGCGGTGCAGAACGCGCATCTGGAAGTCGAAGGCGTGGTCGCCGCGCCGCTGGCCGCTGGCCATGCCTGCCTGACGCCGGAAGAACGCGAGCTTGGCGTGGCGCTGGTCGAGATCGGCGCGGACATTACCAATGTTGCGGTGTTCGCAGGCGGTATGCTGTTGGGGCTGCATGCTGTGCCGATGGGCTCGGCGGCGATCACCGATGCCATCGCCAGCAGTTTCGGGATCCGCCGCAGTCAAGCGGAGCGGCTGAAATGTGTCGCCGGTTCGGCCATCGCCAGCCCCGCCGATCACCGCGAGCTGATCCCGGTCAATGGCCCCGGCGAAGGCGGGGAGGGGGCAGCAGCGCCCGTTGGTCCGTTGGCGCGCGGGGCGGACGACAAGAACCGGATCGTCCGCGCCGAACTGGTCGCGGTGGTGACACAGCAATTGGCAGTGCTGACCGGCGAGATCGGCAAGGCTCTGAAGACAATGGGCTTTGCGGGCAGCCGCGCCGGGCAGGTGGTGCTGACTGGCGGCGGGGCGGAGCTCGCCGGGATGGCCGATTTCATGCAGGGCGCGCTCGGCCAGCCGGTGCGGCTTGGCCGTCCGCCGCAGCTTCCCGGAATGCCCGAAGCGCATCATGCACCCGGCTTTGCAACGCTGGCGGGGCTATGCCTCTATGCCGCTGAAGACCCGGTCGATATCCGCGCAGTGGGCGCAGGGCGGGGCGGCGTCTACCGCGCCTTCACCCGCGAAAGCGGCCTGTGGGCGCTGCTGATGCGCCTCGTGCGGGCGGTGAAAGAGTATTTCTGACCCTGCTGCACCTTGCCTGACGCAGGGTCACGGGGGCGTTACGGCCGGTCTGCATTGTGGATAAGGGCTTTGCCGCTATAAAATGTGCACCTTGATTATGTCACAGAAGATAAATGCGGGGGTATAGCATGACAAAACGCAAGCCCCGCGCCTGGAGGACCAGCTGATGAGCATCAATATCGGACCCGCTGCGAGCGACGATCTTCGCCCGCGCATTACCGTTATCGGGATTGGCGGGGCCGGTGGCAACGCGATTGCCAACATGATCGCGGCCGAAATCGAAGGCGTCGAATTCATCGTCGCCAACACCGACGCGCAGGCCTTGAGCACCTCGCCCGCGGAACGCCGTATCCAGCTTGGGCCGGATATCACCGGCGGTCTGGGTGCAGGCGCTCGCCCTGAAGTGGGCAAGGCGGCCGCCGAAGAAACCGTGGCGGAAATCGAAAAGGCGCTGGAAGGCGTCAATATGTGCTTCATCGCAGCGGGCATGGGCGGGGGCACCGGCACCGGCGCCGCGCCCGTGATCGCCGAAGCTGCGCGCCGCATGGGCGTGCTGACCGTGGGCGTCGTGACCAAGCCGTTCCTGTTCGAAGGCACCCGCCGGATGCGCGCTGCCGAAGCGGGCATCGACGAGCTTCAGCAGCATGTCGACACGCTGATCGTGATCCCCAACCAGAACCTGTTTCTGGTCGCCAAGGCGGAAACCACCTTCAAGGAAGCCTTCCAGCTGGCGGACGAAGTGCTGCAGCAGGGCGTGCGTTCGATCACCGATCTGATGGTGATGCCGGGCCTTATCAACCTCGACTTTGCCGACGTGCGTTCGGTCATGAGCGAGATGGGCAAGGCGATGATGGGCACCGGCGAGGGCGAGGGTGAGAACCGCGCGCTTGATGCTGCCGAACAGGCGATTGCCAACCCGCTGCTCGACGGCGTCAGCATGGCGGGCGCCCGCGGCGTGATCATCTCGATCATCGGCGGCGAGGATATGCGCCTGCTCGAAGTCGACGAAGCCGCCAACCACATCCGCGAGCTGGTGGACGAAGACGCCAATATCATCTGGGGCAGCGCCTTCAATCCTGACCTCAAGGGCAAGATTCGCGTTTCGGTGGTCGCCACGGGTATCGAGCAGAGCGCGATTGGCCATGTTGATCGCCCGCAGTCCGTCTCGCTCGGCGCTTCTCGTGCGCCCAAGCGTCCAGTGCTGGAACTGTCGGAAGACGAAGGCTTGACCGAGTTGCCGCCTGTGGTTGAGGCTCCGGCAGCGCCCGCGGCGCTTGCGGCTTTCGAACTTACCGCGCCGGAGCCGACAACATCGGTGAGCTACGCCGATGAGGCGCTCGATCTGTCGGAAGAGGCTGACGACGAAACCGATTATCCGCCTGCCGCGCCCTTCGAACTGACCGGCATGCGCGCCGGGGACGATTACGGCGAGGAATACGAGGACGATGTCGATGATATCGTCGATCCGCTCGCCGGCCTGCGCGGGGCTGATGCCGATGCCAGCGGCGGGCTCGGACTGGGCACCCCCAGTGCAGAGCCAGAGGCAGCGGAAGATCCCGGGATGCTGGATCTCGGCGATGAATACACCAGCTACGAACCTGCCGAGAGTGAAGACGACGATCTGCTCTCCAGCGCGGACCGTCTGGCTGCTGAGGATCGGCCGGTCGAAGCCAAGCTGGGTGGCGGTCGTCGCCGCGGCTTGCTCGGCGGCGGCGGCGGTGATGCCGGGGGGGCAGAAGGCGGAGGCAGCACGCTGTTCGAACGCATGGCCAACCTGTCGCGCAGCACCGCACGCGATGACGATGAAGATGATGACGGTGATGATGGTCCGGCGCTCAGCATCCCGCGTTTCCTCGGGCGGCAGAACAACCAGTAATCCCCCGCAAGGTGGTGCCGCCATCCGGCGCGCGTGCGGCGCTGTTCGCCGCGCCGTGCGCGCCGGGGCTCTGGCGGGCCGCGATAAGGCCGCTAGAGCACGGATGATGGTGTCGCGCTTGTCCTTCTCTGCCGCTTTGCTGGCTGTTGCAGCGGCTCTGCCGTTGCAAGCAGTGGCAGCGCAGCAGACCATTTCCCAGCCCGTGGTGCAGGCGCTTCCTGCACCTGAAGTGCAGCGATTGAACCGCGCTCTGGTGGCGTTGGCCAAGGCCCCGCGTGACCGTGACGCGCTGATCGAGGCAGGGCAGGCATCTCTCGGGGTGGACGATCTCGAAGCGGCCATCGGCTTTTTCGGACGCGCGGCGGAGATCGATCCGGGCAGTCCGGCGGTGACACAAGGCTTGGGCTCTGTCTATTTGCGGGCGGGCCGGGCGGGCGAAGCGCTCTTGCAGTTCGAACGTGCGCTGGCAGCCGGTGCCGATGAACGCGCGGTGCTGACCGACAAGGCGCTGACCCTTGATCTGGTGGGGGAACAGCCTGCTGCCCAGACCACCTATGTCCGAGCACTGGAGCTCGATCCCGCCAATGACGAAGCCCGCCGCAGGCTGGCGATCAGCTACGCCATTTCCGGCAACCGTGCGCGGTTCGAGGAAGCCTTGCGCCCGCTGCTCGACCGGCGGGACATGGCCGCACAGCGCGCCCGTGCCTTCGGCCTCGCGATCATGGGCGATAGCGACCGGGCAACCGCGATTGTCGAACAGGTCATGCCGCGCGATCTGGCCATGCGGCTGGTGCCCTATCTCGGCTACATGCCGCGCCTGACCAAGCCGCAGCAGGCCGCTGCCGCCAATCTGGGCATTTTCCCGCGCGCGGCCGATATCGGGCGCGATGATCCGCGTCTTGCGCGCTTTGCGGCAGAGGAACGTGCTGACAGCCGCCTTGCGCCATCAGGCCCGCCGCTGGATGCCCGGCCCGCACCGACGCCGGTGCCTGCGCCCCAGCCTGCGCCTGAGCCTGTGCGGGTGGCCACGGTGACACCTGTGGCCGTGACCGCAGCCGCCGTGCCAGCGCCCGTTCCATCGCCCGCGCCTGAGCCAACTTTTGCACCAGCCACCGCGCCCCCCGCGCCGCCGATGCGTGTGGCCGATGCCTTTGCCGATCTGCTCGCTGCTCCGCTGCCCGATGCCAAGGTCAGCGGCGACGCGGTCGACATTTCGCGAATCGCGGTGAAGCGCGAACTGCCCGCGCCCCCGCCCGAGAAGGCGAAGCCCAAGGAGCCGCCCAAGCCGGTCCACCCCAGCCGCGTCTGGGTGCAGGTGGCGACGGGCAAGAACGTCAAGGCGCTGGGTTTCGACTGGCGACGCATATCCAAGGAAGGCGCGCGCCGCTTGCCAAGCTGAAGCCGCACACAACCCGCTGGGGTGAAGCGAACCGCCTGCTCGCCGGCCCGATCGACAACCGCGACAAGGCCCAGGCCCTGGTGCGCGAGCTGAAGTCAAAGGGTGTTGACAGCTTCCTGTATGTCAGCCCGGAAGGTGAAGAAATTCAGCCGGTTAAATAGGTTTTTCCGGCTCTCCCCCACTTTCTTTGCACAGGCTTTGCACAGCTCTGTCCGGTTCTCCCCAGCCGCTCCAACATGAGTGATTGCCAATCCTGCCCCTTACCGTTCATGCCTTACCGCGATGGTGCAAATGACCCCCTCCCCCGCGTGCCCCCGGCCATGAGAGCGCAAGACATGGACTATTCCGCCGAGGACGATGCCGCCCCCGTCGAAATGCTTGCGAGCCTGTTCGCGGCGCGCGGCTGGCCGTGCGAGCTGGTCGCCGATGACGAGATGACCGGAGAGGTGCAGGGCAGCTGGGCCAATTACCAGCTGCGCGCGATCTGGCGGGCCGAAGACAGCGTGCTCCAGTTCCTGTGCCTGCCCGACATCCGCGTGACCGAGGACAAGCGCGCCGCTGCCTATGAGCTGCTATGCCTCGTCAATGAACAGATGTGGCTCGGGCATTTCGACATCTGGTCGAACGGCGATGTGCTGCTCTATCGCCACGGTGCGCTGCTGGGCGATCACGGGCGCCTGAGCCTCGACATGGCGCAGGCGCTGGTCGAATGCGCGATTGACGAGTGTGACCGTTTCTACCCCGCGTTCCAGTTCGTGCTGTGGGGCGGCAAGACCCCGCGCGAGGCGCTGGAGGCGGCGATGGTTGACGCGGCGGGCGAGGCCTGAGAGCCTTGCTGTCATGACCCCCAAGCTCCTTATCATCGGCTGCGGCAATATGGGCGGGGCGATGCTGGCCGGGTGGCTGGCTGAGGGCGCAGACCCGTCGCGCTTTGCGGTGCTCGATCCCGCGCTTGACGATGCGCCGGATGGCGTGACCCTTTACCGGAGTGCGGGCGATGTTCCCGGCGCGCATGATGCTGTGTTGCTGGGGTTCAAGCCGCAGCAGCTCGGGGCGTTGGGGCCGGGTTTGCAGGGGCTGACGGGTGAGCGCGTGACGGTGTGTTCGCTGCTTGCCGGGATCACGTTGGCGCAGCTGGGCCACGCGTTTCCGCAGGCTGCCGCCCATGTCCGGGTGATGCCCAACCTTGCCGCACGGATCAACAAATCGCCGGTGATTCTCAGCGAAAGCGGGTTGGACGATGCGCAGCGCGGTGGCCTGTTCGCGCTGTTCGATGCGCTCGGCAGCGCGGTGTGGCTGGACGACGAAACGCAATTCGATCTCGTGACCGCGCTGGCCGGATCGGGGCCGGGCTTTGTCTATCGCTTCATCGATGCGCTGGCAGGCGCTGCGGTGGATCTCGGGCTGGACGATGGCACGGCGGCAGCCCTTGCTCTTGCCACGGTTGAAGGCGCAGCGGCGCTGGCGGCGGGGTCCGATGTTGCTCCTGCCACCCTCGCGGACCGGGTTGCCAGCCCGGGTGGGATGACCCGCGAAGGCCTCAACGTGCTTGACGAAAACGCAGCCTTGCGCCGTCTTCTGACCGAGACGTTGCGCGCCACCCGTGACAAGGGCGCGGCCCTGTCGCAGGGCGGTTAATATTAACATCGGTTAATCTGAATGGATTGCGCGCTTTGCAATCCGGTTTCGCTTGAAATGCGCAGAGGAAACCCCGATATTCCCCCCACTGGAGAGCGCGGGCGTTTCCGTGCTCCTTTTGGAAAGGCTAAGGGTTTCGCAATGGCTGACTGGAATGACACCTCGCGCAATGCGCAGCGGCTGGGCTCCGTGCCCCGCGCCGGAGGCGATGTCGCCGGCCGCGCGGGCTATGACGAGGGCCTGCGTTCGCACATGCTCTCGATCTACAATTACATGACGTCGGGCATCCTGCTGACCGGGATCGTCGCGCTGCTGGCCTTCACCAGCGGTGTGGCCGAAACGATCTTCACCGGCGGTATCCTGCGCTGGATCGTGGCACTTTCGCCGCTCGCCATCGTCTTCGCGATGAGCTTTGGTGCCAACCGCTTCAGCACCGGCACGCTACAGCTGTTGTTCTGGGGCTTCGCTACGCTGATGGGCCTGTCGCTTTCGTCGATCTTCCTCGTTTACACGGGTGGTTCGATCGCGACGACGTTCTTCGCCACAGCGGCGGCCTTCGCCGGCCTGTCGCTCTACGGCTACACGACCAAGAAGAACCTGTCCGGCCTCGGCAGCTTCCTCATCATGGGCGTGGTCGGTCTGCTGGTGGCGATGGTCATCAACCTGTTCCTGCAGTCGCCCGCGTTCCACTACGTCATCAGCTTCATTGGCGTGCTGATCTTTGCCGGTCTGACCGCCTATGACACGCAGCGTTTGAAGAATGAGTACGAGTATCTGCGCGGCACCGAGTTCGCGGGCAAGGCCGTGATCCTTGGCGCGCTGAGCCTCTATCTGGACTTCATCAACATGTTCCAGTTCCTGCTCAGCTTCCTCGGCAACCGCGAGTAATCGCGGGCCATCGCCCCACGCAGGTGTTGAAATGTCGAATGCCCGGGGCCTTTCCATAGGCTCCGGGCATTTGCTTTGTAAGTCGGGGCGGCTATCGCTGTCGCTTCAGGCTGGAGCAAGCCGGGGGCACACATGTTGGCCCTTTCAGTGGCAAAACAGCCCACAGCAGGAGAGATGTTTTCAATGAGCGCGGCCCCGCATACGTCCACGCATTCGGCGCTGTCGCCGAAGCCGGCGCAGAACCGCACGTCTTTCGGTCTCGCGATCACCACCATTGCAGCGAGCAGCGCCCTGCTGGCCGCTTGTGCCACCCCGCCGCCGCCTCCTCCTCCTCCACCCCCGCCGCCGCCCAAGGTCGTGGTGACGGAATCCGTGCCCTACCGCCCGTTGCCTCCCGGCGGCGCACACTACGTGATGGATCTTCCGCAACGCGGGCCGGACGGGCGGCGGGTGACCGTGAACAGCAACCTGTCGGACGATCAGCTGGTCTGGAACCTGCGCTCGGCCTGGAACGTGGCGGCGCTCAATTGTCTGGCGCCCGAATATGAACCGATCCTCGAAGGCTACCGCGCCTTCCTGACGACCAACGCCAAGTCGTTGAAAGCCGTCAACGACCGGCTGGAAAAGAGCTACACCAGCCGGTTCCGGGTCAAGCGCGATGCGATCATTGCACGCGATGGCTACACCACGCAGGTCTACAACTTCTTTGCCGAACCTGCGGCGCGTGCCGGGTTCTGCCGCGCAGCGCTGGACATGGCAAACCGCGCAATGGTCGGCCCGAAGACCGATCCGCTCAGCTTTGCCCGCGCCAATTTTGACGGGCTGTTGATGCCGTTTGACCAGTTCTTCAACGAGTATGAGGCCTATCAGCAGGCCTCGGCTGCGTGGGATGACAAGTGGGGCACGCTTTATGGCGCCTCACAGCCGGGTTGGGTGGCCGTGCAGCAGGCCCGCGCCAGCGGCATTCCGGTGCCGACCGCGGCGGTGCAGACTGTGATTGACCCGGTCACCGGGCTGCCTGTGCCGGTGATACCGGTCAACGAAGGCGTGGTCTCGCAGCCGATTGTCGAGCCCATCGCCGCCCAGCCGGAAGCCGCTTCGGGGCAGTAACCGCGGCGCTGCGGCAGCCCGCAAAAGGGCGTTGCATGGCCGCAAGCTTCCCGCTAATGCGCCCGCTCGCCCGCCCCTGAGGGGCGCTGGTGCGCGAAAACCTGGAACGGGGCCGTAGCTCAGATGGGAGAGCGCGTCGTTCGCAATGACGAGGTCAGGGGTTCGATCCCCCTCGGCTCCACCAGGATTTTTTTTGTTTTCGCCCTCAAGCGCTGGGCGCGAGCCATCCGGCCCGCTTGGCTTCCGCGCCATAAGGCGCGACGCGCGGTCGCGCTTGCGGCGCTTCGCGCCGGAGGGGCACCCATCGACCGTTGAGATTTGGCTCAATAACGGCGCGCAGCGCCGCGAGGCCGACCGGCCGCCCGCAGCGATGCTGGCGAAGCCAGCGTGAGCGAGGATGTTGCGCTCGCGGATGCGAGCGCTTAACAACAAGACGCGCCAAGGTAACGGGAATGCGGTTTGATTCCGCAGCTGTCCCTGCAACTGTAAGCGGTGAGTATGCGGTGTGCGCCCCTGTCGAAGGGGCAGCCACTGGGGCGGCGACGCTCTGGGAAGGTGAGCACCGGATGCGCTGATCCGTGAGCCAGGAGACCGACCGGGGCGTGTCGCTCTTTGCTTGGCTCAGGGATTGGCCAGGCGCGGAAAAAGACTTTCGTTGTGAGCGACATCACCGGGCTGTGAGGGATGGGATCCCCTCGCGGCCTTCATGTTGCTGATGACGGGAGGAAACCGTGAAGAATCTGAAATTGTTGAGCAGCGTCGCTGGGGCGGCGCTGGTTTGGGCTGTGCCGGTTGTGGCGCAGGATGGCCGCGACTGTGGCCTGACCGATCAAGACATCGCAGAGGGTGCCGTTTGTGGTGGTGAGGCAACCCCCGCGCCGATCCTGGTGTCTGCCAGCCGTGACGGTTCGTTGAGGCGCGATAGCTTCACCGGTTCGGTCAGCGTCATCACTGCCGCTGACCTCGAAAGCCGCCAGACCCGCGACATTGCCGATGTCCTGCGCGACGTACCCGGCGTCGCGGTGGCGGGGGTCGCAGGCCAGACCCAGATCCGCCTGCGCGGCGCTGAGGCTAATCACGTTCTGGTGCTGGTCGACGGGATCGAGGTCTCCGATCCCTTCGCAGGCGAGTTCGATATCGGCACGTTGCAGGCCGAACCCGGCGCGCGGGTCGAGGTGCTGCGCGGGCCGCAGTCGGCGCTCTATGGTCCTGACGCGATCGGCGGGGTGATCGCTTATGAAACAGCTCGCGGGAATAGTGTGCCTGGCATTGCGGCACGGGTTGAAGCTGGCACGCAGGGTACGGTAAATGGCGCGGCGCGCTATGGTGCCTATGGCGATAGCTGGGACGCGGCGCTCTCCGCCGTTGTCGTCAGCACTGATGGCCAGCCCAATGCACGGGGCGGCACCCGTGACATTGGCCGCGACAGTTACACCCTCGCGGGCAAGGGCAGCGCCCAAGTTACCGACAGCCTCACCCTGCGCGCCGTCGCACGACTGATCCGCACCGAGGGCCAGACCAACGACAGCAATTTCGACACCGCCAGCCCCACCTTCGGCTTCATCATCGACAGCCCCGGCGTGACCTTCACCAACGAAGCAGTCTATGCTCTGGTCGGAGCGAAGTTCGATACGCTGGACGGACGCTGGACGCATGATCTGTCTGCGCAGGTCGCGGAAGTTGACCGCGAAACCGACAGCCCCTTCGGCCTGACCTCGGCCAGCGAGGGCGACCGGTTCAAGGCCTCCTATGTCAGCGCCTTCAGGCTGGCGGACGCACACAACCTGACCTTTGCCGCCGATTACGAGGTCGAAGGTTTCCGCAACGCAACGCCGGGCGGCTTTGTCTTCGACGAGCGGCGCGAGATCGAGCAGATAGGGCTCGTCGGTGAATATCGCTATTCCGGTGAGGCCCTCGATTTCAGCGCGGCGCTGCGCCACGATTTCAACGACCTGTTCCGCGATGCAACCACCTTCCGCGTCGGCGCAGGCTACCGCGTGACCGACACCACCCGCCTGCGCGCAGCGGCGGGCAGCGGCGTCAAGAACCCCGGCTTCTTCGAGCTTTACGGCTTTGTCGACGGGCGCTTCATCGGCAACGCTGCCCTGCGGCCCGAAAAATCGACCGGTTGGGAGGTGGGCTTCGATCAGGAATTGGGCGATAGCGCGCGGCTCGCGGTCACCTATTTCGACAGCGAGTTGGACGGCGAAATCTTCACCACCTTCCCGGCCCCCACGTTCATCGCCACCCCCGCCAATCGCGCCACGGTGAGCAAGCAGCGCGGCGTCGAGGTATCGCTCGACGCGCAGTTTGGCCCGCAATGGAGCTTCGATGCGGCCTATTCCTACCTCGATGCCGAGGAGAATGGTCGCGAGGAAGTGCGCCGCCCCGAACATATCGCCAGCGCGGCGCTGACCTGGGCGGCTCCCGGTGATGCGGCCTCGGCAACGCTGGTGGTGCGGCACAATGGCGCGAGCCTCGACGATGCCTTCACCGATCCCAGCTTCGTGCCGGTGCGGGTCGAGCTGGATGCCTATACGCTGGTCAATCTCAACGCCCGCGTGAAGCTGGCCGATGGCATCAGCGCCTTTGCCCGTGCCGAAAATCTGCTGGATGAACGCTACGAACAGGTCTTCAGCTTCGTTTCGCCGGGGCGCACGGCTGTGGTGGGAATTGAAGCGCGTTTCTGAGGTTGCACCCCATCCGGGTGCAAATTCCTCGCTCACGCGACCTAAAGGTCGCATCGCTGCGGGCGGCCGATCGGCCTTGCGGCCCTTTGGGCCGAAGCCACGGTCGCCCAAAGCGCCTCCCCACGAGGCGTGGCAGCGAATGTGCCATTCCCCTCGCATTCGCAGCAAAAATTGCCTATGCGCCCGCGATGCATTTTCTTGATCAAGCCAAAATTTACGTGAAGTCCGGCGGAGGCGGCCCCGGGGCCGTCTCTTTCCGGCGTGAGATGTACGTCGAATATGGCGGGCCCGATGGCGGCAATGGCGGGCGCGGCGGAGACATCGTGTTCGAAGCCGTGGCCGGCCTCAACACGCTGATCGACTTCCGCTATTCGCAGCACTTCAAGGCACCGCGCGGCGGGCACGGCATGGGCAAGGACCGGACCGGAGCGAGCGCCAAGCCGCTCGTCATCAAGGTGCCGGTCGGCACGCAGATCCTGTCCGAAGACAAGGGCGAAGTGCTCGCCGATTTCACCCAGGTCGGCCAGCGCGTCGTTTTCCTTGAAGGCGGGATGGGCGGACGCGGCAATGCCTCCTACAAAACCTCGACCAACCGCGCCCCGCGCCAGCATCAGCCGGGGATGCCGGGTGAGGAGGCGTGGGTGTGGCTGCGGCTCAAGTTGCTTGCCGATGTGGGCCTTGTCGGCCTGCCCAATGCGGGCAAATCGACCTTCATCAACGCTGTCAGCAACGCGCAGGCCAAGGTCGGCGATTATGCCTTCACCACACTGGTGCCGAAGCTGGGCGTGGTTCGCCACAAGGGCCGCGAATTCGTGCTGGCTGATATTCCCGGCCTGATCGAGGGCGCGGCAGAGGGTGCCGGGATCGGTGACCGCTTCCTTGGCCATATCGAACGTTGCCGGGTTCTGATCCACCTCGTTGACATCACCGGCACCGAGGACGCCGACCCTGCCGAAGCCATGCGCATCGTCGAAGATGAACTGGCGGCTTACGGCGCAGGGCTGGAAGACAAGGCGCGGCTGGTGGTGCTGAACAAGCTTGATCTGGCCGACGCGGAACTGGTCGAGGCCTATCGCGGGGAACTGCTGAACGCAGGCGCGGACAAGGTGTTCGCCGTGTCCGGTGTGACCGGGGCGGGCATTCCCGAACTGCTCGATGCCGTGCTCGGCTACCTCCCGGATCGCACCTCGACCGAGACCAAGACGGTCGAGGTCGAGCACGAGGAAGAAGCCAGCGACTGGTCGCCCCTGTAAGGTCTGCGATGCTGACGAGACTAGCCGACATTCCTTCCGCCCGGCGGATTGTGGTGAAGATCGGCAGCGCGTTGCTGGTCGGCGGGGGGCAGCCGCGTGTCGCGTGGCTTTCCAGCCTCGCCGCTGATCTGGCAGCGCTGCGCCGCGAAGGCGCGCAGGTGATCGTGGTCAGTTCCGGTGCGATTGCGCTGGGTGCGGCGCGGTTGGCCTTGCCCAAGGGCGGTCGCGGCAGCCTTGCCGATGCTCAGGCGGCGGCTGCCGTTGGTCAGATTGCGCTGGCCGATCTGTGGTCCCGCGCGCTGGGCGGCGAGGGCATTACCGCGGCCCAGATGCTGCTGACCCTTGGCGACCTTGAAGACCGGCGGCGGTATCTCAATGCGTCGGCCACGCTCGACCGGCTGCTGGAGGCAGGCGTGATCCCCGTCATCAACGAGAATGACAGCGTCGCGACCGAGGAAATCCGCTTCGGTGACAATGACCGGCTGGCGGCGCGGGTGGCGCAGGCGGCCAATGCCGATTTGGTGCTGCTGTTATCGGATGTGGACGGATTGTATGACCGTGATCCGCGTGCGGAAGGCGCGGCCCTGATCCCCACGGTTGACGCCGTGACGCCGGAAGTGATGGCGATGGCGAGCGGCGCTTCGTCGTCCGGCCTCGGTTCGGGCGGGATGGTCTCCAAGCTGCAAGCCGCGCAAATCGCGACCCGCGCAGGCATCGCGCTCGCGATTATCAACGGCACGCATGAGTCCGCCATCGCCAATGCCGTTGCGGCTGATTGCGGGACGCTGTTCCTGCCGGTGCGTGCTGACAGCGCCCGCAAGGCGTGGCTTGGCGGTAGGCTTGCCCCGGCGGGCGAGTTGCGGGTGGACAAGGGCTGTGCGGAGGCTCTGAAGGGCGGGGCGAGCCTGCTGGCGGCGGGCGTGGTCGGCGTCTCGGGCCAGTTCCGGCGCGGCGATCTGGTCAGCGTCGTGAGCCTGAAGGGCGAGCGGCTGGCGCAGGGCCTTGCCGAATATGACGCCGCCGAAATGCAGCTGATCGCGGGCCGCCGCGCCGAGGATCAGGCCGAACGGCTGGGATACGCGCCGCGCTCCTGCGTGATCCACCGCGATCACATGGTGCTGCTGTGAGTCTTCTGGCCATCACCGGCGCGACCGGCTTTGTCGGCAGCGCGGTGCTGAACGAGGCTTTGGCGCAGGGGCATGGCGTGCGAGCACTCGCCCGGCGCGATCAGTCTCAGCGCGATGGCGTTGAGTGGGTGCGCGGCGATCTGGGCGACACTGCTGCGCTGACCGCGCTGGTGGCCGGTGCCGATGCGGTGATCCATGTCGCTGGCCTCACCAACACGCCTGACCCTGCGGCATTCGAAACCGCCAATGTCACCGGCACCGCCAATGTCATCGCCGCGATGAAGGGCGCCGGGGCCGGGCGACTGGTGTTCGTCTCCTCACTCTCGGCGCGGATGCCGGGTCTGTCGGCCTATGGCGCGTCCAAGGCCAAGGCGGAAGGGCTGGTGGAGGCATCAGGGCTCGACTGGACCACGGTGCGCCCGCCGGCTGTCTATGGCCCGCGTGATATTGATATGCTTGACCTGTTCCGCAGCGCCAAATGGGGCGTCGTCCCTTTGCCGCCGGGCGGGGCGACATCAATCATTCACGCCGACGATCTGGCCGGGCTTCTTGTTGGGCTTGCCGGCAGCAACGCCGCGCCGACGAAGAAGAAAATCTACGAGCCGGATGACGGGCGCGAAGGCGGGTGGAGCCACAAGGAGCTGGCGCAGGCGATCGGCAGGGCGGTGGGCAAGCGCAGCGTGTTCGCGCCGCATCTGCCGCGCGCCGTGCTGGATGCCGCCGCTTCAGCCGACCGCTTGCTGCGCGGGGACAAGGCCAAGCTGACCGCAGACCGGGTGGGCTACATGACCCACCCCAATTGGGTGTCCCGCTTCGACCGCAAGCCGCCTCCGGGTATCTGGCAGCCGCGCATCAGTGGCGAGGAAGGCCTGAAGGCAACTGCTGAGTGGTACGCCCGCGAGGGCTGGCTCTAGGCCGCAAGCGTCAGAGAAACGGTTCCTCGCCCGGCTTGTGGATGCCGCATTCGGTCTTGTCCCAGCCCTTCCACCGGCCCGAACGCGGGTCTTCCCCCGGTGCGACCTGCGAGGTGCAGGGGGAGCAGCCAATCGAGGGATACCCCTGCGCAATCAGCGGGTGGCGCGGCAGGTCGTGCTGGATGAAATAGCCTTCGATTTGCCCCGCATCCCAATCGATCAGCGGGTTGATTTTCAGGCGGCCCTGCGCATCGGAGGTGTCCACTTCGAAACGCGGCAGGTTGGCGCGGGTGGTGGCCTGAAACGATTTCCGCCCGGTGAAGCTGGCATCGTAATGCGCCAGCGCCTTTTCCAAGGGGCGGACCTTGCGGAGTTCGCAGCAGCCATCGGGATCGTAGGACCACCTGAGGCCGGTCTCGTCCTTCTTGGCGAGTTCGTCCGCATCGGGGGTCAGCACCACCAGATTGAGACCGAGCCGCTCCACCAGCGTGTCACGATAGGCCAGCGTTTCGGCAAAATGCTTGCCCGTGTCGAGGAACAGCACCGGCACGGACCTGTCGACGCTGGCGATGAGATGCAGCAGCACCGCACTCTCCGCGCCGAAGCTGGAGACTACGGCCAGATCGCCCGCCAGCCCGTCACGGATCACCGCTTCCAGCATCTCGGCTGTCGTGCTGCCCCGGAACATGCGGTTTAGCCGCAGGGCATCATGCTCGGTAAAGCGCGGGGCGAGATCGAGCGTGTCGCGGGTGCGCGGCTCGCTGGAGATACCGAGTTCAGGCTTCATGGCGCTTGTCCGCAATGGTGGCCCGGCGGTCTGCCGCGCGCTGGTAGACATTCTCCCACGTGGCAAAGGCGCGCAGCGCGTCTTCCTCGTCCAGCCGCTTGTCAGGGGCGAAGCTGTCGAACCCGCAGCGGCGCATGTGGCTCAATTGGTCGATCAGCACCTGCCCCACAGCGCGCAGTTCGCCCGCGTAGCCCGCCTCGCGCAGGATGCGGGCGGCGGAGTAACCGCGCCCGTCGCCAAAGCTGGGGAAGTTCACCTCGACCAGCGCGAGGCGATCAAGGAACGGCAGCAGCAGCCGTGCATCGTCGCCCGGCTCGATCCGGACGGCGTTGGCGTTGGTCTGCTCCAGCGCGGAATCGACCGTCACCGTGCCGTGATCGACAGGTTCATCGTCGCGGAAGCGGAACTGCACTTCGTCGGGTGAAGTGCCGAGATTATGCGCCATAAAGCGCCTCCTTGAACGGCTCCATGCCGATGCGGCGGTAGGTATCGAGGAAGCGTTCCCCATCGGCACGGGCGGCGAGGTAAACGTCGGTGACCTTTTCGACAGCGGCGATCACGCCGTCCTCGTCGAAGCCCGGGCCCGTGATCTTGGCGAGGCTGACGTCCTCGGCCTCGCTCCCGCCGAGCGAGAGCTGGTAATTCTCGGTGCCCTTCTTGTCGACGCCGAGGATGCCGATGTGGCCCGCGTGGTGGTGCCCGCAGGCGTTGATGCAGCCGGAGATTTTCAGCTTCAGCTCGCCGACGATTTCAGTGCGACCGCTTTGCGCGAAGCGTTCCGAAATGCGCTGGGCGAGCGGGATCGAACGGGCGTTGGCCAAGCTGCAATAATCGAGACCGGGGCAGGCGATGATATCCTCGATAGTGTCCATGTTGGGCGAGCCGAGGCCCGCTTCTTCAAGCGCGGTCCAAACGGCATGAAGATCGGCAATCCGCACATGGGGCAGCAGCACGTTCTGCGTGTGCATCACCCGCAATTCGTCAAAGCTGTATTGCTTGGCCAATCGCGCCATCAGGCGCATCTGGTCGGCGGTGGCATCACCGGGGATGCCGCCTGCGGGCTTGAGGCTGATCACCGCCGAGACATAGGCATCATGCTTGTGGCGGTGGGTGTTGCGATCCACCCACAGCGCGAAATCGGGGTCCGAACGGTCGAGCGTCTTGGGCCCATCAACGAAGGCGGGGGGTGCGAAATATTCCGCAATCCGCGCCAACTCCTCGTGCGGGGGTTCGACCCCCACGCTCAGCATATGGGCGAATTCCTCCTCGACCTGGCGGGTGTATTCCGCAGCGCCAAGTTCGTGGACGAGGATCTTGATCCGCGCCTTGTACTTGTTGTCGCGCCGGCCGTAGCGGTTGTAGACGCGAAGGCACGCCTCGGCATAGGTGATCAGTTGATCCAGCGGCACGAAGTCGCGGATCAGCGGGGCGATCATCGGGGTGCGGCCCATGCCGCCACCGGCAAAGAACTGCGCGCCCACCTCTGCCCCAGAATCACTGGCACGCCTGACGATGCGGATGCCGATATCGTGGAGCCGCATCGCGGCGCGGTCCGTCTCGGAACCGATCACCGCGATCTTGAACTTGCGCGGCAGGTAGGTGAATTCCGGGTGGAAGCTCGACCACTGGCGCATCAGTTCGGCATAGGGGCGGGGGTCGATTATCTCGTCCGCTGCGGCACCTGCGAAGTGATCGGCTGAGATGTTGCGGATGCAATTGCCGCTGGTCTGGATCGCGTGCATTTCCACTGTCGCCAGATCGGCGAGAATATCGGCGGCATCTTCCAGCTTGATCCAGTTGTACTGGATGTTCTGGCGGGTGGTGAAGTGGCCATAGCCGCGATCATACTTCTCGGCGATGTCGGCCAGCGCCTCCATCTGGCGGCTGTTGAGCGTGCCATAGGGGATGGCGACGCGCAGCATGTAGGCGTGAAGCTGGAGATAGAGCCCGTTCATCAGCCGCAGCGGCTTGAACTGGTCTTCGGTCAGCTTGCCTTCCAGCCGGCGGCGGGCCTGATCGCGGAATTCCTCCACGCGGGCATCGACCATCGCCTGATCATATTGGTCATACTTGTACATCAGATCACCCAGTCCCAGCCGGTCTTGTCGGCAGTTGGCACAGCAAGATCGCGCCGCACGGTCGGGCCGAGTGCGCGCACCCGGTCCTTGATATGCGCGGGGCGGACATGGCCGCCCGCGTCGATGGTGGCTTCAATGGCGTAGGGCACATTGACGCGGCGCGCGGCTTCCTCACGGGCGAGGATTTCCTCGGCGTCGTCGCCAACGTCCACGGCGTCATCGACGAACAGCGACCAGCCGGTGCCGTTCCACCACGTCACCGCGCCGCTGCGCAGGTCATTGCCGGTGAGGATTTTCATTGAGCGATAACTCCGTCATCCCGGGCTTGACCCGGGATCGCTGCCAACAACGCACCAAGCTCGGCCCGATCCTGACTTGCGTCAGGATGACGCTGGAGGCGCGCGGTCACTTCGCCGATCACGATGAGGGCGGGGCTTTTCACCGCCTCGGCCTCAACCAGATCGGGCAGGCCCGCGAGCAGGCCCCTCAGCACCCGCATTTCGGGGCGTGCGGCGTTTTCGATCACCGCGACGGGCATCGCGGGGGAGAGGCCGTCGGCCATCAGCTTTTCGGCAATCTGCGCGGCGGTGGAAACGCCCATGTAGATCACCAGCGTGCGGCCCTTGCCCGCAAGGCCCGACCAGTCCTGTTCGGCCAGCCCCTTGCACTGACCCGCTACGAAGCTGACAATGCTGGAGGCGTCACGGTGGGTGAGCGCAATGCCGCTTGCCGCCGCGGCGCCGTTGGCGGCGGAAATGCCGGGCACGACCTCGACCGGGACGCCTGCTGCGCGCGCGGTTTCTGCTTCCTCGCCGCCGCGCCCGAAGATGAAGGGATCGCCGCCCTTGAGGCGCACAACGTCATGGCCCTGCAAGGCCTCGCGCACCAGCAGGGCGTTGATATCCTCCTGCGGCAGGGTGTGGCGGGCGCGCTGTTTGGCGACCGAGATCAGGCGGGCGTCAGGGCGGGCCAAGCCGAGAATGTCGGGACCGATCAGCCCATCATGGACGATCACCCGTGCGCCTTCGATGAGGCGGGCGGCGCGCAGGGTCAGCAGGTCCACCGGACCCGGCCCCGCGCCGACGAGATAGATGGTGCCAGTCTTTCGCATGGGGCCCAAATGGGCGAGCGCGGCGCAACGTGCCAGCGAGAATGGATTGGCTGGCGCGTAGCTCAGCTATTCGCTGTCATCGCCGATGGGGGCGGGGCGGCCTTCAAGCGCTGCGATCAGGGCCTGCATCTGGGCATTGTCGCGAAGATTGATGTCGCGCTGCGGGAAGGGAATCTCGATCCCGTTTTCCTTGAACAGCGCCCACAGGTTCTTGAGCACCGCGCTTCTGACATTGCCGACCCCTTCTTCGGGATCATTGATCCAGCAATGGATCGTGAAGTTGACCGAATTGTCGCCAAAATCGTTCCACCACACGGTTGGCGGCGGGGTGTCGAGCACGCGTCCGGCCTTGGCGGCGGCTTCGAGCATCAGCTTTTCGGCCAGCGTCATATCGGCATCATAACTGACCCCCACCTTGACCTGAATGCGCACGTTCTTCGAGGAATAGGACCAGTTTTCCACCTGATTGATCATCAGGTTTTCATTGGGAATCAGGTACTCGCGCTCATCACGGGTGACGACCGATATCGCACGGATGCCGATCTTGCGGATCTGGCCGAAGGTTTGCTGACCGGACTGATCGGCCACCGCGATGACGTCGCCCGGCTTGATCGACTTGTCCATCAGCAGGATGATGCCCGAAATCAGGTTGCCGAAGGTTTTCTGAAGGCCGAAGCCGATGGCAAGACCGAAAGCGCCCGAAAACACCGCCAGCGCGGTCAGATCGATGCCGAGCAGATCGATGGCGAGGAAGAAGGTTGTGACCCAGATCACGATCTGCGCGATCTTCTCGGTCAGCACCCGCTGGGTATCGTCGAGGCCGGTCAGCCGCTTGAGCGCGCTGCGGGTCAGGCGGGTTGCCACCAGCGCAAAGGCCAGCACCAGCAGCGCGGCGACCGCTGCAAACAGGAGGTCGAAGGCGGAAATACGCCAGTCACCCACAGCGATCGCCACGCGATCGAGCTGGGCAAGGATATCGCCGAGGGTCTGGCTGCGCTCGGTAATGTCCTCCCGCACGGAATCGGCACCGCTGACAATGGTATCGGGAGCGGAGGTATCGGGGGTGGGCTCAGGCGCGGGGTCGGGAGCCGCGGTCGCCGTGGCCTCCGGTTCTGGCAGGCCGTCTGCGTCGGGGTCAGTCAGGGGCGCCGCTATGGTCATGCCTGGGCCAGCGCCTGCGCCAGATCGGCGATCAGGTCGTCAGCATCCTCCAGCCCGATCGACAGGCGCAGCGCAGGCGCGCCGCCGGTCGGGCAGGGCATCAGGCTGCGATAGGTGGCTGGCGTGACCGGCAGGGCAAGGCTTTCAAACCCGCCCCAGGAATAGCCGATGCCGAACAGAGCGAGCGCATCGGCAACGCGGGCCGAAGCGGCGGGATCATCGCTGGCCAGCACGAAGGCAAACAATCCGCAGCCCCCGGTGAAATCGCGGCTCCACAGCGCGTGGCCGGGATCGGAAGGCAGCATCGGGCACAGCACGCGGGCGACCTGCGGTTGCTGCTCCAGCCATTGCGCCACGGTCAGCGCCGAACGGGTCTGCGCCTCCAGCCGGACGCTCATTGTGCGCAGGCCGCGTGCGGCCAGCGCCGCATCGTCAGGCGAGACGACCTGCCCCAGCTCCTGCGCGGTGCGGCGCAGGGCGGTGTACCAGCGCTTCCCCGCGCTGGCGCTGCCCATCATCAGATCGGAATGGCCGCCGACATGCTTCGACAGGCTCATCATCACGATGTCGCAGCCATGCTCCAGCGCGGCGAAACCCAGCGGGCTGGCCCATGTGTTGTCAATCATGCTGATCGCGCCATGCTCGCGGGCGATGGCGGCAAGCGCGGAAACGTCGCACATCTCGAAGGTCAGGCTGCCCGGGGCCTCCAGCCACACCGCCTTCGCGCCCGCTGCGCACAGCGTCCGGAAGGCGTCCAGATCGCGGGGATCGAAGAAGGTGGTCGCCACCCCCATCCGATCCAGCAGACCCGTCGCCATGCTGCGCGAAGGATCATAGGCATTGTCGGCCATCAGCAGCCGGTCGCCCGGCTTCAGCACGGCCAGCATACAGCCCGCAATCGCCGCAACCCCGCTGGGGTAAAGCTGGGTGCCGTAAGCGCCCGGTTCGATGGCGGTCAGGGCTTCGGCCAGCGCCCACTGGGTCGGTGCGCCGCGGCGGCCATAGAAGAACTGCCCGTCAGCATTGTTGCTGCCCGCCGCGTGGCGATCGGCGTCCTTGTCATAGAGGTGGGTCGATGCGCGCCAGACCGGAGGGTTGACCACCGGCCCGGTCCACTCCTTGCGCCGCCCGCCGCGCACGATGCGGGTGGCGGGCTTCAGGTGCTTTTCGTCCCCGCCGCCGCTCATTCCTCGGGGCCCTGCGCCTTTGGCGTGTCGGGATCGGCGCCCCATTCGCTCCAGCTGCCGTCATAGAGCGCCGTGTCCTTTTCGCCGATCAGGTGCAGCGCGAACAGCAAGACGCTCGCGGTCACGCCGCTGCCGCAGGTGGCGACAACCGGACGGGTCATGTCGAGGCCCGCATCTTCGAAAGCTGAGCGGATTTCCTCGGTCGACCGGTAGGTGCCATCAGCGTTCAACACCTCGGTGAAGGGCAGGTTGAGCGCGCCGGGGATGCGCCCCATCGGCAGGCCGTGAACCGGATCAGTGCCGGTGCCATAGAAACGGTCGGCGCTGCGTGCGTCGATCACCTGTTCGCGGCCACCGTCCAGATTGGCGAGCATATCGGCCTTGGTGCGCACGTGCCGCGGCATGGCGAGGTGGGCGGGGGCAACCGCTTCGCCATGCTCTGCGCCGGTGGCAATGGGGCGGGCTTCCGCGCGCCATTTGCCAAAGCCGCCGTCAAGGATCGCGACATTGTCCCACCCCATCTGGGTCAGCATGAACCATGCGCGGGCAGCGGTGCGAATGGCGCTGTCATCGTAAAGAATGATCGCGTCCTGATGCCCCACGCCGAGCAGGCCCAGCCGTGCCGCCAGCTGATCGGGCGTCGGCAGGGCGTAGGGCACGCTTGACCCGCTATCGAACAGGCTTGCCAGCCCCAGAAAGCGGGCGCCGGGGATATGCCCGGCGGCAAATTCCGCCGCCGCATCGCGCCCGGCAGCGGGCAGGTGGTGGGAGGCATCAAGCAGCGCCATGCCGGGCGCGTCCAGATGATCGGCGAGCCACTCGGTCGAGACGAGGGCGGAAGGAAGTTGGGTCATGAAGCCGACCCTAGCCTTGCAGGACGCCCCCTGCCAAGCTTCGGCGGTCAGGCAGCGTTGGAAACGGGCGGAATGGCGATGGGCTGCGCCACCAGTCCGGGGACCGCGCCGGGCGGCTGGTCGAGCAGGATCGGATGCACCCGCCCAGCGCCACCGCCGCTGGGTGTGCCGATCACAAAGCTCTTATCCAGTGCGCGCAGCCCTGCCCCTTCCAGCGTGATGTGGATCAACGGGATGAACATCGGCGTTGTCCCCTGCCGCATTGGCGCAATCGCGGAGAGGGGCAGTTGCACCTGACCGGTGATGCTGCGCGCCTGGTGCGGGCCGACACGCTCGATCTTGGAGAGCCCCTGCGCCGCGCCGGGGGAGGGGGCGTTTGCGGCGCTCGCCCGTGCGCAGGCGAGTTGCACGGCGGCGTTGAGATCGGTGACTGCGCGCTGCGACCGGTTGGCGATGGTGAGGCGGTATTCCACGGTGAACATCATCACGCTGCGGGTCGCCGAGGTTATCTCGAGCGTGAGATCAAGGCGGGGCTGTTCGTCGGCCATGTCTGGTCCGGCAGGCGCGGCAAGCGGCCCGGCGAGGCGCAGCGTTTTGGGCTTGCGGCGACGCCGCACCAACGCCGCCCCGCCAAGCAGCACCAGCGCGCCAAGCCCGCCTGCGGCGTAGGGCCACCAGCCGGGGAGAGCGGACTGTTCAAGCAGGTCTTCCCCTGTGCCGAAGGGAGTTATGGGAATGTCATCTGACGGCAGCAAAAGCGCAGGCTGATCGCCCGGAGCGGCGGGCAAGGGGGCTTCCTGTGAAGCCTCGGGTGCGGGCGCAGCTTCCGGGGCGGACGATGATGCGGCCGGATCGCTGCCGCGCGTGGGCGAAGCTGCGGGCGCACGCTGGACGGGCGCTGGCGAAGGGACCGGCTGAAGGATCGGAGTTGCCAGCACCCGCGGGCGTTCGGCCGGGCGCGGCTCCGGCGTGGCGGTCGGCTGGGCACGCGGCGGGATGGGAACGCCCGCACGCTCGTCAGCCGGCCCCGCGGGAGCGGGGGTGGGCGTCGGCGTGGGGGTGGGAAGCGTGAACGTCCCCGGTTGCGCCTGCGCAGCAAGAGGCGCGGCAACAGCGATCAGTGTAACAAGCAAGCGGGTGGACAGGCGGATCATGACGCGGAATGGCTCGGCTGGGGCGAAGGATGGCAATATGTGCGGACGCAGGTGTGAACCGCGCCTGTCCCCCATAGGGATTTGCCACCCCTCGCGTCCAGTTCAACGCTTGCGAAGCGCGGCGGATCGGGGCAACAGCGCGGCATGGAAAGCACACCTCCTTCGAATAAGCCGACCCCGCAATTTCTGGGCAAGGACACGCCGCTCCCCGCCTCGCCCGAGGAGGCGGTGCTCGACTACGTTCCCAATCCGCGCCCCGGCCTGACCTATCTGGTGCGGTTCGTCTCGCCGGAGTTCACCTCGCTGTGTCCGGTCACCAGCCAGCCCGATTTTGCCCATCTGGTGATCGATTATGTGCCGGGCGAGACCATCGTCGAAAGCAAAAGCCTGAAGCTGTTTCTCGGGTCTTTCCGCAACCACAACGGCTTTCACGAGGATGTGACCGTGGGGATCGGGGTGCGCCTGTTCGAGGAAATGCGCCCGCAATGGCTGCGCATCGGCGGCTACTGGTATCCGCGCGGCGGCATCCCGATCGATGTGTTCTGGCAGTCCGGCCAGCCGCCCGAAGGCCTGTGGCTTCCAGATCAGGGTGTGGCCCCCTATCGCGGGCGCGGGTGAGCGGCCAGACTGGGCCTTGGCCGGTCTAGACCCCTCTCAGACCCCCGCCAGACCAGTGTTTCCCGTGGAACATTATCCTCCCGGTGCGCTCAATTCCAGCTGCACGAACTTGGGGATTGTCTTGTTCGCCTCGCGCCATTTGGCGAGCGGGAAGGCCCCCGCGCCCAGCGCCGCCAGCGGGATACCGGCCTCGGCCAGCGAATAGGGCGAGATGCGGTGCCGGGTCATGAACCCGCCGCCGCCATCGCTGATCAGCGGCGTTTCGAACTGCAGACCCTGGCTGTTTTCTGTGGCGTTGACCACCTTGCTCACCACCAGCTGCCCATGCCCGAGATCGAGCACCACGTCGGTGCCGACCGGCACGCCGGCCAGCCCCGTGATGCGCGCGCCCGTCTTGGACAGGTTGCGCAGGATCACGTCGTAATAGTGATCCTCGTGGATCAGCCCCACCTTGCGGAAGATGGTGATGCGTTCGGCGCGGTGGCGCGGCGGACCGCTGGCCTTGAACAGGGTGTTGCCTTCGGCGAACTGGGCCAGGACCTGTTCCTGCGACAAGGGGCGCGAATAGATGTAGCCCTGCACCAGATCGGCCCCGCGGGCCTTGACCAGCTCAAGCTCGTCCATCGCCTCGACGCCTTCGGCCACGGTTTCCATGCCGAGCGCCTTGGCCAGCGCGACAATGGCGGTGATGATCGCCGGGTTGATGTCACCATTTTCGGTGCAGCCGCGCACGAAGCTCTGGTCGATCTTGATCTTGTTGAAATGGCCGTGCTTGAGATAGCCGAGCGACGAATAGCCGGTGCCGAAATCGTCAAGCGCCAGCCGGACCCCCAGCTTCTTGAGATCGCGGAAGATCGCATCGACCGTTTCGAGGTCGCCCACGAAAACGCTTTCGGTAATCTCCAGCTCCAGCCGGCCCGGTGACAGGCCCGAAGCTTGCAGCGCCGCTGCCACCGCCTTGCGATAGCCGGGACGGATGAACTGCTTGGCCGAGACATTGACCGCGACCTTGACGAATTCCGGCCAGGCCAGCGCGTCCATGCAGGCCTTTTTAAGCGCAGCCTCGCCAATCCGGATGATGAGATCGTCGTTCTCTGCCACAGGAATGAACTGCGCGGGCGAAATGTCGCCTTCTTCCTCGTCATGCCAGCGCAGCAGCGCTTCGAAGCACTTGACCTCATTGGTGACGGGATCAACCAGTGGTTGATAGGCCAGCGTCAGCTCGTCCCGGTCGACCGCGTCGCGCAGCCTCTCTCCCAGCAGCGCGGTCTTCGAGGCCGCGTCGCGCAGCTCGCTGGTGAAGAAGCAGAAGGTGCCGCCACGCGTTTCCTTGGCGGAATACAGCGCCATGTCGGCAGCACGGGTCAGCTCGTCGGCCTCGACCCCGTCATAGGGCGCAATCGCGATCCCCACCGACGTGCCGATAATCGCCCGGCGTCCGTTGATCTGGTAAGGCTGCGATACTGACTGGACGATGCGGTTAGCCAGTTCGCCCAATGTGCCGCGGTCGTCCATATCGGGCAGCAGCACTTGAAACTCGTCCCCGCCCAGACGGCCCACTTCGCCGTGGTCCTTGACGATCGAGGTCAGGCGCTGTGCCACCTGCTTGAGCAGTTCGTCGCCCGCCGGGTGACCCATCGTGTCGTTGACCTGCTTGAAGCGGTCGAGATCGAGCATCATCAGCGCGCAGCTGCGCTGGCTGACACGAAAGGCAGCCAGCATCGCAGACAGGCGTTCATTCAGCTTGCGGCGGTTGGCAAGACCCGTCAGCTCATCGACCTGCGATTGCCGCGCGACCTGGGTTTCGTAGGCATATTGGCTGGAGATATCGACCGCACTGCCGCGATAACCCCGGAATCTGCCATCCGCATCGAGCAGCGGCCGTCCGTTGAGCCGCCACCAGCGTGTGGTGCCGCGCCCGGTGGGGACAGCGACGATCTGCTCCTCGAGCTTGGACCGCGCCTTCAGCTTGAAGGCCAGGCTGCGCTGGGTCGGGCCGCCCGCATCGTCATCGATATCGCTGAACACCGCGGTCAGCGGCTTGCCGATCAGTGTTTCTGTCTCGACACCCAGATCAGCCAGTGCGCGCTGCGAGAGGAAGCTGAGATTGCCTTCGGCATCGGTGGCCCAGAACATGCCGATGCCCAGTTCTTCGACCTCGCCGAGCACCACGGCGCGATCGGACCGCTGATCATGTGCGGCACCGCGCGCCTCATGAGCCGGACTTTTGGTTTCACGTGTGGTTTTGAGAAAGCCCAGTGCCATGCTTCGTCCTCGGTCCGGAGCGGGGTGGAGCAATTCACCCGTTCCATCCTCTGTTAACCCAGACGTGATTGATAAACCGTTACAGCTAACCCCCCGGCCAAATGGCGGGGCCGAGTTGAAGAAATTTCACGACAAGATGCACGGAACTGATCTTCCAAGGCTGCGTTGTTTTCGAGTGCGCAGATGGTGGCATTTTCTTGCCCCAGACGGCCGTGTCGTGTAATTTTGCTGCATAGCCGCTGAGCGTATGGGACACGCGCACTGCGAGTTTTTGCGATTATCGGGGGAATGGCGTCATTTCTGTCAATACCATGCTCAAGGGCGCGCCTGCCGCGCTGAATGACGGCTTGCGCACCCGCGCCGATTGGGAGGCAATGCGCAGCGCCGCGCTGGCTGATCCCGGCGCCTTTCATGGTGCCATCGCTGCACGCAACATGCACTGGTTCCTCGCCGATGCCGGTGCTGCGGGCGCGTGGCTGGCCAAGGGTGAAGATGGCCACTGGCACGGCTGGGATGCCGCCACGGCCGCTCCGGTCAGCCCGGATCTGCCGGATGATTTCACCCCCTGGCACAGCGGTTTTGACGGCAGCAATGCGCCGCATTGGCGCTGGTTTGTCGGCGGGCGCACCAATGCCGCCTTCAGCGAGCTGGATCGTCACGTGCTGGCCGGCCACGGCGATGAAGCCGCGCTGATCTTTGAGGGCGACCGCTGGGATATGTCCGCCAATGGCGGCAAGGGCGCACCGATTGATTGCTTTACCGTAAGCCGCAAGAAACTGCTGCTGGAAGTCGCCAAATGCGCCGTCGCGCTGGAAGCGCTGGGCCTGAAGCCGGGCGATCGCATGGCCCTGAACATGCCGAGCATCGTGCCGCAGATTTACTGGACCGAAGCGGCCAAGCGGATGGGCGTGGTCTATACCGCCGTGTTCGGCGGCTTCTCCGACAAGACCCTGTCAGACCGCATCGCCGACACCGGCGCGCGGGTGATCGTCACCAGCGATGGCTCCTATCGCAACGCGCAGGTGGCGGCGTTCAAGAACGCCTATACCGACCCGGCGCTTGACAATTTCGTGCCAGTGACGACCGCACTGGCGATCCTCTCCGCGCTCGACATGGGCCTGCCGGATGCCGACGCGGCGACCATCGTCGAAACCGTGCGTGAGGCTCTCGCGGGTGAGATCACCGTTGACCGTTCGGACGTCATGCGCGGCGTTGGCCGGGCGCTCATTAACCTCGGCGCAGAAGGCCGGATCAGCACTGCTGACGCCGCCCGTGTGCGGATTGCAATTGCCTCCAGCCTCGTCACCTTGCCGCCGCGCGTCGAGGCCGTGATCGTGTGCCGCCACACCGCGCAGCCTGACGTGATCTGGCGTGAGGAACGCGACCGCTGGAGCCATGAGCTGACTGACGCGGCGCTGGTGACCGTGCTGGAAAAGGCGCGGGCCGCAGGCTTCGCCGTTTCAGGCGAGGCTGAATTGCTGGCTTTGCCCGACGTGGATTTCGTCCGCGCGATCTGGGCTTCGTCAAAGCCGATGCCGGTCGATGCCGACTATCCGATGTTCTTCATCTACACCTCGGGCAGCACCGGCAAGCCCAAGGGGATCGTCCATTCGCACGGCTATGCCGCAGGGGTGGCCGAGACGATGGCGGCCAGCTTCGATGCGCGGCCCGGCGATACGCTGTTCGTGGTGGCCGATCCGGGCTGGATCACCGGGCAGAGCTATCTGATCTGCGCCCCGCTGATGACGCGGGTGACCTCGCTGGTGAGCGAAGGTTCGCCCGTATTCCCGCACGCGGGCCGCTTTGCCTCGATGATCGAGCGGCACAATGTCACGATCTTCAAGGCAGGCGTGACCTTCCTCAAGGCGATCATGTCCGATCCGGCCAACCTCGCCGAATTGCAGCGTTACGATATGGGCGGGCTTCGCGTAGCGACTTTCTGCGCCGAACCGGTCAGCCCCTCTGTGCAGGCCTTCGGGATGGAGCACGTCACCCCGCGCTACATCAACTCCTATTGGGCGACCGAGCACGGCGGGATCGCGTGGACGCATATGTTCGGGAACGAAGATTTCCCGCTGCGGCCGGACGCACACGCCTATCCGCTGCCGTGGATTGTCGGCGATGTGTGGGTTGAGGACGAGGAGGCATCCCCGCCTGACGATGCGCCTTTCACCCGCACGGATGCAGGCGGCGTCAATTGGCGGCGGGCGGATATGGGCGAAAAGGGCGAAATCGTCATCACTGCGCCCTATCCCTATCTCGCCCGCACGATCTGGGGCGATATCGAAGGTTTCAAAGTCGATGATGGCCGGATCGATCCGGCATGGCGCGGCGATGCGGCGCGGTGGGAAGATGGTTACTGGCGGCGCTGGAAGGGCGCATGGGCCTATACCCAGGGCGATTTTGCCATCCAGCATGAGGACGGTTCGTTCTCGCTCCATGGCCGCAGCGATGATGTGATCAACGTCTCGGGCCACCGCATGGGCACCGAGGAGATCGAAGGCGCGGTGCTGCGCGACAAGGCGCTGGCGCCGGACTCGCCGGTCGGCAACGTGCTGGTGGTCGGCGCGCCGCACCGCGAAAAGGGGCTGACTCCGCTGGCTTTTGTGGTGCCTGTCGCCGGGCGCAAGCTCACCATCGAGGACAAGCGCCGCCTGTTCGATCTGGTGCGCACGGAAAAGGGCGCGGTCGCGGTGCCCGCCGACTTCATCGAAGTCTCGCAGTTCCCCGAAACCCGCTCGGGCAAATACATGCGCCGCATGGTCCGCGCGCTGGTGGTGGGCGAGGATGTCGGCGACGTCACGACGCTGCGCAACCCGGAAGCTTTGGACGAGCTGCGCACGGTAATCAACGACTGGCAGCGCAAGCAGCGCATGTCGGACGAGCAGGCGCTGTTCGACCGGCACCGCTATTTCCTCGTTCAGTACAACACAGTCGCGCCGGGCAAGCAGGTTGCGACCGTCACGGTCACCAACCCGCCCGTCAACGCGCTCAACGAACGTGCGATTGACGAGCTGGTGCTGGTCACGTCCACATTGGCGCGTGACGAAAACGTGGTCGCCGTGGTGTTCACCGGTGAAGGCACATCGTCCTTCGTCGCCGGGGCCGACATCCGCCAGATGCTGGAAGAAATCCACACCCGCGAAGAAGCGCTGGTGCTGCCCAATAACGCGCACCTCGCCTTCCGCACCATCGAACGCATGGGCAAGCCCTGCGTCGCGGCGGTGCAGGGCGTGGCGCTGGGGGGCGGGATGGAGTTCGCGCTCGCCTGCCATTACCGCATTGCCGAGCCTGTTGCGCGGTTCGGCCAGCCCGAAATCCGCCTTCGGCTGCTGCCCGGATACGGCGGCACGCAGCGACTGCCGCGTCTGCTGATCGACCGGCGCGGGGAGGAGGGCCTGCGCGATGCGATGGACCTGATCCTGGGCGGGCGCAGCATTGATGCCGATGCCGCTGAAGCCATCGGTTTCGTCGATGAACTGGTCGGCGGCGCGGCGGACGCGCTCTCGGCGGCCCATGCGGCGGTGCGCGATTATGTGAAGCATGGCGAGGACAGCCCGCTGGGCGCGGCCTTTGCCGAAAGGCAGGCAGCGGTGGAGCGTTGGGATACGGCGGCGGAGGTGTCGCTCGATGCGGTGATGGAGGATCACTTCCTCCAGCGCATCCTGCGCCAGCTCGATTGGGCCGGGCGTGGCGGCGCGGGCGAGCGGGCGCTGGAAGCGGTGCGCGTGGGCCTTGAACAGGGCATGACCGCTGGCCTTGCCAAGGAAGCCGCGCTGTTCGCCGATGCCATCGTCGATCCCGAAGGCGGGAAGACCGGTATCCGCCAGTTCATGGACAAGGTTGCGCCCCCGCTCCCGGTGCGGCGCGATGGCGTGTGGATTGATGCCGAGCACGAAAGGCGTGCGCAGGCGTTGGAGGCAGCAGGCGATCTGCTTCCTGTGGGAGCGCCGTTTTATCCCGGCGTGACCCCGATCCCGCGTCACCAATACGCCTTCGGCATCGCCCGCGATCCCGACACCGGCGCGCCGCGGTTTGGCCCGCCTGCGAGCCACGAGAAGGAGCTGATCGTCGCCGTGCCAGAGCCTGCGCCCAATGAGGCGCTGCTCTACATGCTGACCAGCGAGGTCAACTTCAACGACATCTGGGCGCTGACCGGCATCCCCGTCTCGCCCTTCGACAGCCACGAAGAAGACGTCCAGATCACCGGATCAGGCGGCATCGCCTTGGTAGCGGCGCTGGGGTCCGAAACGCGGGCGCAGGGGCGGATCAAGGTTGGCGATCTGGTGACGGTCTATTCGGGCACCAATGACCTTCTCAGCCCGCTGGTCGGCAATGATCCGATGTATGCCGATTTCAGCATTCAGGGCTACGAAACCGAAACTGGCAGCCATGCGCAGTTCCTCACTGTGCAGGCCCCGCAGATGCACAAGGTGCCGCCCGATCTGACACTGGAGCAGGCAGGGAGCTATGTGCTCAATCTCGGCACGATTGCGCGCTGCCTCTTCACCACGTTGCAGATCGCGCCCGGACGGACTCTGTTCGTTGAAGGCGCGGCGACGGGGACGGGGCTCGATGCGCTGCGGTCGTCGGTGCGCACCGGCTTGCAGGTGACGGGGCTGGTGTCCTCGGAGGAGCGCGCCAGTTTCATCACGCAAGTGCAGGGCGCGGTCGGGGCGATCAACCGCAAGGATGCGCGCTTTGCAGGCCTTTACAGCGTAGTGCCGGAGGACAAGGCCGAGGCGATTGCGTGGGAGGCCGCAGGCGCGCCGCTGGTCGAGGAATACAAGGCCCTGAACGGCGGCAAGCTTGCCGATTACGTGGTGAGCCATGCCGGCGAAACCGCCTTTCCGCGCTCGTTCCAGTTGCTCGCGGAAGGCGGGACGCTGGCGTTTTACGGCGCATCGTCCGGCTATCACTTCAGCTTCATGGGCAAGCCGGGCACGGCAAGCCCGGAAGACATGCTCCGCCGCGCCGCGCTGCGGGGCGGGGAGGCGGTGCTGATCTTCTATGGCCCCGGATCGTCCGAACTGCTCGACGAAACCGGGCTGCAGATGATCGAAGCCGCACGCCGCTTCAACGCCCGTTCTGTCATCGCCACCACTACCGATGGCCAGCGCGAATTCCTGCAATCGCTGGGGCTGGAAGACGCGATTGAAGGCATCGTCAGCCTTGAAGCGATCCGCAGGCGGGAGGGCGCGAATTTCTACTGGCCGGGCACCATGCCGCGCCTGCCCGATGCCAAGGCGGATATCGAGGTCTTCAAGGCGGCGGTGCGCGATTATCAGGACCGGGTGATGAAGCCCTTCGGTTCGGCGGTAGGCAAGATCCTGCGCTCGCCCGACAATCCCCGCGGTAGCCCCGATCTGGTGTTCGAGCGCGCCGGGCAGGACACGCTCGGCATCTCGACCTCGCTGGTGAAGCCCTTCACGGGCCGTGTGATCTTCGCCGAGGATCTGACCGGTTGCCGCTTCACCTTCTACGCCCCGCAGGTCTGGACCCGCCAGCGCCGCATCT
The DNA here is from genome assembly GCA_003724185.1 of Porphyrobacter sp. IPPAS B-1204. GTDB lineage: Bacteria > Pseudomonadota > Alphaproteobacteria > Sphingomonadales > Sphingomonadaceae > Erythrobacter. The sequence continues at coordinate 372,037 of RHGM01000003.1, read as the reverse complement.
TCATGCCGACCGCTCAGATCTTCGGCACGCACCTGTGCAATGCCTACGAAGTCGCACGGATGAACGACATGATCGCGGCGGGCTTGCTCGAAGTGACCGAGCCTGAGGTTGTGCCGTGGGACGGGCTGCCAGAAGCGCATCAGGCGATGTGGGACAACCGGCACACCGGATCGACCTATGTGGTCAACCATGCGCTCCCCGAAATGGGCCTGCGCAGCCGCGATGCGCTGCTTGAAGCGTGGTCGGCTGCAAGTCTCGGGGAACCGGAAGGCTGACACGTGCGTTGCGATTTTTGAAACGTTCTTAGCTCTCCTCCCCAGGGTTTGAACGAAACACAAAGCGAAGCACGGCTTCGCGGTAATTCTGTGAGGAGAGTTCTATGGCTAAGTCGAAGGCCGTTGCTGCTGCGCCCGCTCTGCAAGGCGATGTTCCGGGCCGTCTGGCGGGCAAGATCGCCGTCGTCACCGGCGCTGCGGGCAATCTGGGCGGGCACATCGTCACCCATTACCTTGCAGAAGGCGCAACCGTGGTGATGACGGGCCGCACGCCTGATCGCACCAAGGCCGCCGCCGAGGCGCTGCTCAAGGCGACCGGTGCAGACCCGGCGCGGCTGGCGACCGTGGCATTGGACGGCGGAGACATCGCCTCGGTGCGCGCCGCGATTGCCGAGGTGGTCAAGCAGTTCGGGCGGATCGACATTCTGGTGAACAACGCCGGTAGCGCCGGGCCCAAGCAACCGATCGAAAACCTGCCGCTGTCGGGGGAAGAACTCGCCGCGCTCCAGAAGCAGGGCTCGACCGACAGCGAGACCGTGGGCGATGCGCTGCGCAACATCTTCGGCGTCGCCTGGAATGTCGCCCGCGTTGCCGCCGAACACATCCCCGAAGGCGGCTCGATCATCAACGTGTCGACCATTTTCAGCCGCACGCCCTATTATGCGCGCGCGGCCTATGTCGTCCCGAAGGCAGCGATGAACGCGTGGAGCCGCGAATTGTCGCTGGAGCTTGGCCCCAAGGGCATCCGCGTCAACCTCGTCTACCCCGGCCCGATCGAGAGCGAGCGCATCCGCAACGTCTTTGCCGCGATGGACACCGCGCGCGGCGATGCAGCCGGCACCACCGCCACGCAGTTCTTCGACATGATGAGCCTTGAGCGGGCGACGGGCGGAAACGACAAGGCCAAGACCTTCCCCACGCCGACCGATATCGCCACCACCTGCGTTTTCCTCGGCAGTGACGAGAGCGCGGCTTACAACGGCCATGATTTCGAAGTTACCCACGGGATGAGCGTGCGCAAGGAGCAGCGCTCCACCTACCTTGCACGTCCCACCATGCGTTCGATGGACGGCACGGGCCTTGCCGTGCTGATCGCGGCAGGCGACAATTTCGAAGAGGCGCTGGAAATCGCGCAGGTGCAGTTGGCCTGCGGGGCCGAGGTCGTGCTCGGCCTGCCACGCGCTGCCGACGTTGCCATCGCCGAAAAGCGCTGCAAGGCGCTGGGCCTTTCGGACAAGCTCGCGATCATCCGCTTCAGCCGGAAAGACCCGGCAGGGATGGAAGAGGCGCTGGAGGATTACACCAAGGGCGGCACCCCCGTCAGCGGCGCGCTGTTCCTGCCCGCCTTGAGCGCAGGCGAACTGGCAGGCGCGATCACCGAAGCGGATGACAGCGTCATTGAGGCGCTGATGGACGCCGAATTGGCAGGCAACATGGCGCTCGCCCGCACCCTCAGCCGTTACTGGAAGCGGCACGACAACCTGCTGCAACCGCCGCGCTTCGTGTTCGTGAGCCATGCCAGCGACGGGAAGGGCGACATCTACGGCCACATCCTGCGCGCCGCGACCGAACAGCTCATCCGCATCTGGCGCGACGAGAGCGAGATCGACACCGCCCATGGCCGCCGTCGTCAGGCCGAGTGGGGCAACCAGATCGTGCGCTTCACCAACACCGAAGCGGAGAACATCCGCTTCACCGCAGGCCACGCAGCGCGCATTCTGCTGAAGGAAAGCAAGCTCGGCGAAATCACGCTCTACGTCCCGTCGAACATCGGCGAGGCGACCGGGGCGCGCAAGGCGATGCCGGGCTTCAGCGAGAACATCACCGGGCTGCATCTGGGCAAGGTGGCGCTGATCACCGGCGGTTCGGCCGGGATCGGCGGACAGGTCGCGCGGCTGCTCGCGCTTGCAGGCGGCAAGGTGATGATGGTCGCCCGGCGCGAAAGCGAGCTGGCGGTGGCGCGGGCGCGGATCGTCTCCGAGCTTGAGGACATCGGCTTTGCCGGTGTCGAGCGCCGGGTGCAGACCCTCGCCAACGTGGACGTCAGCAATTTCGAGAGCCTGAAAGGCGCCGTCGACGCTACGCTCAAGGCCTTCGGGCGGATCGACTACCTCATCAACAACGCGGGCGTCGCAGGTGCGGAGGACATGGTCGTCGACATGGGCGTGGACGCGTGGAACTACACGCTCGATGCCAACCTCGTGTCGAATTACTTCCTGATGCATCACGTCGCGCCGCTGATGAAGGCGCAAGGATCGGGCTACATCCTCAACGTCTCGTCCTATTTCGGCGGCGAGAAATATCTTGCGGTGGCTTACCCGAACCGTGCGGATTACGCCGTGTCCAAGGCCGGCCAGCGTGCGATGGTTGAATCGATGGCGCGTTACCTCGGCCCCGAAGTCCAGTTCAACGCGATCGCGCCGGGCCCGGTGGATGGCGACCGCCTGTCGGGCACCGGCGGCAAGCCGGGCCTGTTCGAACGGCGCGGCAAGCTGATCCTTGAAAACAAGCGGCTCAACGCCGTCCACGCCGCCGCGATCAAGGCGATCCGGCGCGGGGTGCGGGTCGAGGCGGTGCTGGCGCGGCTTGCCCGCAATGACACCACCAAGATGAGCCACGACACCAACAACCCGCGCGAACTGCGCGAGTTGGCGCTGGCCTGCGCGCGCGAGGGCGATGGGGCCTGCACTTGGGACCAGTATCTGCTCACCCCCACCATCGCCGCCGCGCTGGTGTCGCGTCTGCGGCAGGCGGGGCTGTTCCTTGACGCGCCCGAGTGGAACGACCGCCCGGCCACGCCCGCGGCCGACGCCGACTGGCTGCTGCGCGTGCCGCCGGAAGACGCGCCCTTCCTCCCCGCCGACAAGATCGCGGTCGAGGCCAAGAAGGTCGGCACCGGGGTGCTGTCCAAGCTCTATCTCGGCAAGATGCCGACCGAGCATGACGTGGCCCAGGCAACAGTGTTCTTCCTTGCCGATCGTGCGGTTTCCGGCGAGACCTTCATGCCCTCGGGCGGGCTCAGCGTGGAACGCTCCACCACTGAGCGCGAACTGTTCGGCTCGCCCAAGCAGGAACGGCTTGACCAGATGCGCGGCAAGACGGTGTGGATCATCGGCGAACATCTCGTCGATTACCTCGCCGAAACCGCGCGCGCCTTCATCGAGGATTGCCATGCCGCCAACGTGGTGCTGATCACCCGCACCGCCGAAGGCTTCGAGGCGATCAAGTCGCAGCTTGATCCCGACACCGCCGCCTCGCTCACATCCCTGGTCAAGACCACCGATATCGAAGCCGCGATGGACGAGGCGCTGATGGCTTGGGGCAAGCCGACCACGATCCTCTCGACACCGTTCGCCGCGCTTCCCGGCAAGCTGTTCGGTCAGGACGATCCGCTCACCCCGGAGGAGTTCCGCACCGTGGTGGCCGACAACCTCACCCATCACTTCCGCGTTTCCCGCCGCGCATCGCTGTATGATGATTGCCAGCTGGTGCTGACCAGCCCCGATGTGCCGATGGGCGACAAGTCCCCGGCCTTCGCGCTGGCGAACTTCATCAAGACCACGCTGCACGCCTTCACCGCGACTCTCGCCGTGGAGAACGAGCGGTTGGTGCATGATGTGCCGGTCAACCAGATCAACCTCACCCGCCGCGTGCAATCCGAGGAACCACGCGATCTCGACGAGCATCTGGAAGAGGTGCGCCGCTTCGCCCGCGCCGTACTGCTGGTTGGTGCGCCGCTGCCCGACGCCGAGGATTCGCGCTATCGTGCGCGGATCTATCGCGGCATGTCGATGACGGTCTGAGGGGCATCGCGGGGGGATGATCCAGTACCTGCCTTTCGAAAAGCCGATCGAGGCGCTGGACCGGCACGTTGCCGAACTGGCGGCGCTCCCCGAAGGCGTGGCCGAGGCGCGGATGCTGGCCGAGCGGGCCGAGCGTCTGCTGGCCGACACCTACGCCCGGCTCACCCCGTGGGAGCGCACGCTGGTGGCCCGCCACCCCCAGCGACCTCGCTTTGAAAAGCTGGTCGCGGGATTGTTCGAGGGCTTCCTGCCCATCGCAGGCGACCGCGTGTTCGGCGATGATCAGGCGATCATCGGCGGCTTTGCGCGGTTCGAAGGCCGCAAGGTGGTGGTGATCGGCCACGTGAAGGGCGAAGACACGCCCGGGCGGCTGAAGCACAATTTCGGCATGGCCCGGCCCGAAGGCTACCGCAAGGCGATCCGGCTGATGGAACTTGCGGACCGCTTTGGCCTTCCCGTGGTCACGTTGGTCGATACCCCCGGTGCCTTCCCCGGCATCGATGCCGAAGCGCGCGGGCAGGCCGAAGCCATCGCCCGTTCGACCGAGGCGTGCCTTGCGCTGGGCGTGCCGCTGATTGCGGTGATCATCGGCGAAGGCGGATCGGGCGGGGCGGTGGCGCTGGCGGCGGCGAACCGGGTGCTGATGCTGGAACACGCGGTCTATTCGGTGATCAGCCCCGAAGGCTGCGCTTCGATCCTGTGGCGCAGCGCCGCGCAGGCGGCCACCGCTGCCGAGGCCATGCGGGTGACTGCGGGGGACTTACTGAAGCTCGGCGTGATCCACCGCATCGTCTATGAACCACGGGGCGGGGCACACCGCGATCACGCCGAGACGGTCAAGCGTTTGACGCTGGCGCTGCGCGCCGAACTCGCCGCACTGACAGCGATGACGCCCGCCGAACTGCGCCGCGAACGAGAGGAGTTCTTTCTCCGGCTGGGTTAGGCACGAAAGATTCACGCGTGGTTCAGGGCACCTCGCAAAGGGTGCCAGGCGATGCGCAGGGCTTCACGATGCTAGGGAAAAAGGCTGTGCGGTGCGGGGCGGTCACACTGCTCGCTTTCGCGCCGCTCATCGGCGTTCCGGTCCATGCCGATGATGCGGCCATTGATCCGCAGCTGGCCGCTCACCTTGCTACCCTTGCCGATGCCGACGCTTCGCTGAAGGCCGCGCGCCCCGCGTTGGCCGACTGCGAAACCGGCTGCATCACGCCGGGCGAGGCGACCGCGATGGCCCTCGCAGCGGCGGAGGGCGAGGGCCGCACCGGGCGTTTCCTGCTCGATATTCAGGGCGGCGGGCAGAGCTTCCAGGGCCAGCTTGGCACGATGATGTTCGTCAATTCGCGGCGCGATTATGCCACGCTCGGGACGCTGACCATCGCCTTCGAACCCGATGCCCTGCACGCGCTTCTGCGGCGTGCGCGCAGCTGCGGCGGCGCCGATGTGATCGACGGGCAGATCACCGTGAAGGCTTGCTATGGCGAGGCGGTGCCCGATCTCAACATGTTCACGATGATGCAGCGGCTCGGCGGGCGGCGCATCATCGTCGAGGGCGAAGTGCGCCGGAACTGGATCGATTCTCCGATCGGCACCCCCAAACCGCTCGCAAACTTCTATGGCGAGCACGAGGTGGGCTATTATCAGGTCTGGGTGCACGTCACCGATGCCGCGCAGGTGACCTTCGCCGACGAGGGGTGATGGCCTGCTCGTGCCCAGAATCAGCGATATCTCTGGCGGCGCGCCGTGTCGTCAATGGCCTGAAAAAGCCTTGGCCACAAAGTCCCGCCCGAGGCGCAAGCCAACGGGATCCACGCTGTGAGGTATCCCGTGGGATATGTGTGTCGTGACCTCGACACCAAGCCGTTTGAGCTCGCTTTCTGCCATATGCAGCGCCGCAATCGGTACAACCGGATCAGCCGTGCCGTGCACCAGCAACACGGGTGGCTTTGCCAATTCACCGTGTGCAAGCCCTGTCGTTGCGGTGAGCATTCCCGAATAGCCTACCACGGCAGCAACCGCTCGCGGTCGGCGCAGCCCGATATGCAAAGCCATCATCGTGCCCTGGCTGAAGCCGACCAGCGCCAGATCCGCCTCTGTCAGATCATACTCGGCCAGCTTGCGATCAATAAAGGCGTCAATCGCAGGCGCCGCAGATGCTGCACCCGCCGCCAGGGCCGACGGCGCAAATCCTGACAAACCCCACCACTGATAGCCCATGCCCATCATCCCGCACCGCTGGGGTGCGTGGGGTGCAAGGAACAGCGTATCGGGAAGCGCGTCCTGCCAGTGGGGCGCAAGCGCAATCATGTCGGTTCCGCTTGAACCAAAGCCGTGGAGGAACAGCACGATGTTCCGCGGCCGCGCTCCGGAGCGCGGCTTCAGGCTGGCGCCATTGACAATCTTCGACAATGAATTGGTCTTTCCTGTTTTTTGAAAACCGCGTGTTCGTTGGCGATGTGCCGCAGCAAGTTTGCGGCTGACGGCATATGAGCGATTGGCAACCCGCGCCATGACTCTCTAATGCATGCACCATGCTGCGCATCACCGAACTGACCCTGCCGCTCCATCATCCGGATGAGGCCCTGCCTGCTGCGATCTGCAAGCGGCTGCGGATCACCCCGCGCGATCTGGTTCGTTTTGTCGTGGCCCGCCGCGGCCATGATGCGCGCGACAAGACGAACATTCAGCTGGTCTATTCGGTCGATGTGAACGTGAAGAACGAGGCGGCGGTGCTCCAGCGCTTCCGCAAGGATCGTAACGTCTTTCCCGCCCCCGACCCGCGCTACCATCTGGTTGCCACCGCGCCCGAAGGGGGCACGCACAAACGGCCCATCGTTATCGGAGCGGGGCCATGCGGGCTGTTTGCGGGCCTGATCCTCGCCCAGATGGGGTTCCGCCCGATCATCCTTGACCGGGGGAAAGTGGTTCGTGAGCGGACCAAGGACACCTGGGGGCTGTGGCGACAGGGGGTGCTCAACCCGGAATCCAACGCCCAGTTCGGCGAAGGCGGCGCGGGCACATTTTCCGATGGGAAGCTCTACAGCCGGATCAAGGATCCGAACAACCGCGACCGCAAGGTGCTGACCGAATTCGTGAAGGCCGGCGCGCCGTCCGAAATCCTCACCGAGGCGCATCCGCATATCGGAACCTTCCGGCTGGTGACGATGGTCGAGAGCATGCGCAAGAGCATCGAGGCGCTCGGCGGAAGATATCGCTTCTCGAACCGGGTCGATGGCATTGATATCACCACCGATGCCCAAGGGAATCGCCGCGTTCGCGGGCTCCATCTGAGCACTGGCGAGTATCTGGAGGCAGACCATGTCGTGCTCGCCATCGGTCACAGCGCGCGCGACACGTTTGCCATGCTCCATGCCGCCGGAGTCCATGTCGAGGCCAAGCCGTTTTCGATCGGGGTCAGGATCGAACATCCGCAGTCGTGGATCGACAAGTCGCGGTTCGGCATTGATGCCGGCAACAAGATCCTAGGCGCGGCCGAGTATCACATCTCGCACCACTGCAAGAATGATCGCACAGTCTACAGCTTCTGCATGTGCCCGGGCGGCACGGTCGTCGCCGCGACATCCGAGGAAGGGCGCGTCGCCACCAACGGCATGAGCCAGTATTCGCGCAACGAGCGTAACGCCAACTCGGGCCTTGTTGTCGCGATTGATCCGGCGCGGGACTTCCCCGGCGATCCGCTCGCCGGGATCGCGCTGCAACGTCATTGGGAATCGATGGCCTATGTTGCCGGCGGATCGAGCTACAAGGCTCCCGCGCAAAGACTGGGAGACTTTCTCGCCGGGCGCCCCTCGGAGGCGCTTGGTTCGGTGACACCATCCTACAAGCCCGGGGTGCATATGACCGATCTGGCGCAATGCCTGCCCGATTATGCTGTGACCGCGATGCGGGAGGCGCTGCCCGTTTTCGGCCGACAGATCCCGGGCTATGATCACCCCAATGTGTTGATGACCGGCGTCGAAACCCGCACGTCATCACCGGTCCGTTTCACCCGCGGCAAGGATTTTCAAAGCCTGAACACGGCGGGGCTGTTCCCTGCGGGCGAGGGGGCCGGTTATGCCGGGGGCATCCTGTCGGCGGCGGTGGATGGTATCAAGATTGCCGAAGCCGTGGCGCTAAGCCTCGGCGCTGCCGAGGCCCGCAGTTGTCACGCAGGCGCTGCTGCCCGGTAAGAATTGCCGAACCAACCGATCAGACCGGACGATCGGCACAGCATCGCTTTTGCTGCGCAGGAAGAAAGCGGCGGTGCAAAAATGGTGCCGGCTACAGGATTCGAACCCGTGGCCCCCTGATTACAAATCAGGTGCTCTACCAACTGAGCTAAGCCGGCTGACCGTGGCGGCGCATTAGTCTTAAACCGCGCCGAAAGTCCAGCCTTCGGTGCGCGCGACCTCTGCAGTGAGGCCGGGAGGGTGCCACAGGTCGCGGTTGGTGTGGACGCGGCGCAGCCACGCCGCCGTCAGCAGCGCGTCTGACGAATGATCGTCGATAGCACCCGATCCCGTGACCGGGGCAGAGCCGAGCAGATCGAGCGCCTCATTAAGCGCCGCGTAGGTTCTGATCTTCGTCGCCGTCCCCGTCACCCCGCCGAGTCGTGCCGCCATCGAGGTGTAAATCTCGGTCACCACGGGGCCCGTTTCCGGCAGCGGATCGATGGGCCACACCGGCACTTTTCCGCCCAGGCGGTGGAGCATCCGCATCCCCGTCAGGCTCGACTTGCCGACCTGCGCCGCGCCGACGAGGTTGAAATTGCTCACCGGCCGCACGCCCTGCTGGCGCTGCGCGGTCTCGGCGACGCGAAAGCGGCCTTCGCGGGTGGCCGCGCCGGGGAGCATGAAGCGGTCGCCCTCCAGCCCGGCGCCGTGGCGGAAATAGCGCGAGGCCTCTGCGTGGGTGACAAAACCGCCCGCCTCAAGATTGGGATCGCCTTCGCACAGCGCGTCGATCAACGCCCACAACGAACGGGCGTCAGCGGGAGTGGCGTCCCAGCCGGGAAAGAAGGCACCCGCATCATGGAATGGCAGACCGATCCCGAGATCGAGCCCCACGAGCGTCGGCTGCTTCAAGTTCCGCACTATTGCCAGCACCTCGCTGCGCGCCCAGCCTTTGGGATCGGGCGGGGCGACCAGCACCGGCGGTCCGCCTTCCGCCAGCGCGACTGCCAGCGCAATGCCCTTTTGCCGCGCGCCTTTTGCACCCGACCAGTCGACAGCGAGGAATTGGGTGAAGCGGGTCACCCGCGCTCCGCCCGCAGCTTGTCCCAATATTCCAGCCGCTTCTTCACCTCGCGCTCGAACCCGCGTTCCACGGGCGCGTAGAAGGTCTGGGGGGCCATGTCTTCCGGCCAGTAATTGTCGCCCGAAAAGCCCTCGCTTGTGTCGTGATCGTAGGTGTAGCCCTTGCCGTAGCCGAGGCTTTCCATCAGGCCGGTCGCCGGATTGACGATGTTCATCGGCGGCATCAGGCTGCCCGTTTCCTTGGCGCTTTTCCATGCGGCCTTCTGCGCCATGTAGACCGCGTTCGATTTGGGCGCGGTGGCGAGGTAAAGACACGCCTGCGCCAGCGCCAATTCGCCTTCGGGGCTGCCGAGGAAGCGATATGCTTCCATTGCCGCCATGCATTGCGGCAGGGCGTGGGGATCGGCCATGCCGATGTCCTCGACCGCCATGCGCACCAGCCGCCGGGCGAGGAACAGCGGCTCTTCGCCAGCGGTCAGCATCCGTGCGAGGTAGTACAGCGCCGCCTGCGGATCGCTCCCGCGCACAGCTTTGTGCAGGGCGCTGATCAGGTTGTAGTGCCCGTCGCGGTCCTTGTCATACACGGCCACGCGGCGTTGCAGAAAATGGCCGAGCGCTGCCGGGTCGAGCGGTTCTGACAACCCTGCCGCATACAAAGTCTCGGCCTGCCCCAGCAGGAACCGCCCGTCGCCGTCGGCCTGCGCGATCAACGCGGTGCGGGCGTCGGGGCTGAGGGGGAGGGGGCCTTCCAGGCTTTCCGCCTTCGCCAGCAGCGCCGCCAGCGCGGGTTCGTCCAGCCGGTTCAGCACCAGCACCTGTGCCCGGCTGAGGAGCGCGGCGTTGAGGGCAAAGCTCGGGTTCTCGGTCGTCGCGCCGACCAGCGTCACCACCCCGCGTTCGACATAGGGCAGGAAACCGTCCTGCTGCGCGCGGTTGAAGCGGTGGATTTCGTCCACAAACAGCAGGGTCTTGCGGCCCGCCTTGGCCATCTTCTCCGCCTCGGCGAAGGCCTGTTTGAGGTCCGCCACGCCGGAAAACACCGCGCTGATCGCGGCGTAACGCATCCCCACCGCGTCGGCGAGCAGGCGGGCGATGCTGGTCTTGCCGGTGCCGGGCGGGCCCCACAGGATCATGCTGGCAAGGCGGCCTGCCGCCACCATCCGCCCGATCGCGCCTTCGGGGCCGGTCAGGTGTTCCTGCCCCACCACCTCGGTGAGCGACTGCGGGCGCAGCCGGTCGGCCAGCGGCGCATCAGCAGCGGGCGCACCATCGCCGCGCGAAGCCTCGGGGGCGTCTTGTCCGAACAGGTCAGCCATTCGTCGGGCGTGATAGGGCTTCGGGCGGAAAAGAAAACCTCAGGCGAGCGCACCTCTTGCGAAGATAGGTCTAAGATATATCTTGGATGTATCTCAAGACAAGGAGACTGATATGAGCTGGAACAGATATGGCCGCGGCGGCGGCTGGGAAAAGTTCGCCGAAGCGATGGCGACAATGGCGATGAACGGCAACATGAACTTCGCCGGGCCGGGCTTCGACAAGGGCTTCAAGGCGCGCTGGCGCACTGACGGCGATGCCGAGGGCGAAGGCGAAGATCGTGGACCCGGCCGCCGTGGCCGGCGCGGGCGGATGTTCGCACAGGGTGAACTGCGTCTCGCGCTGCTGGCGCTGATCGCGGAAAACCCCTCGCACGGATACGAACTGATCAAGGCGATCGAGGAAATGACCGGCGGCGATTACGCGCCGAGCCCCGGCGCGGTCTATCCGACGCTGCAACTGCTGGAGGATGAAGGCGCGATCCAGCAAGCCGAGGCCGAGGGCGCGAAAAAGCCCTTTGCCGCAACCCAGCAGGGCCAGGACGAACTCGACACCCGCAAGGACGAGGTCGAAGAACTGATGCGCCGCCTTGGCCGGCACGGTGAACGCACCAGCACGGTTCGCTCGCATGATGTGTTCCGCGCGATGGGCAACCTTGGAAGCGTGCTGAAGAACCGTGCGCGGGCGGGCAAGCTGGACGAGCGCACCATCAACGAAATCGTCGACATGATCGACGAGATGGCCAAGCGCATCGAACGGCTGTGACGCGGCGCCCGCCTGATTGCGATTAACGCAAGTTAGGAATATAGTCCCCCCCGTTCGGGTCGCGCTGGACGGGGGCACAGCCCATGACCATTGTTGGCAACAGCCGAAAAAGAGCGCCGTCGCATCTGTGGCTCGTCGGGCTGGTGACGCTGCTGTTCAACGCAATGGGCATCATCAGTTACCTGACCACCAAGCTCGGGATGCTTGCCGAGATGGGGCTTTCGCCAAGCCAGATCGCCTTCATGGAAAGCTACCCGGCTTGGGTCAGTGCCTTCTGGGCGCTGGGCGTGTGGGGCGCCTTTGCCGGTTCGGTGCTGATTCTGCTGCGATCGAAATGGGCCGTGGCAGCGATGGTTGCCGCGCTTGTCGGTTTGGCGGTGGTCACGTTCTATCACTACGGGATGATCACAGTGCCGGCGGACATGCAGTCCCCCGGACTTGATCTGGCGATCTGGGTGGTGACGCTGTTCCTGCTGGTTTATGCGCGGCGCATGACCGCTGCGGGCGTGCTGCGCTAACCCGCGTTGCGGCGCGCCTTGATCAACCGGATATAGGTGTCGGCGACCACGGCGTTGATCGCCTCCCAGCTGTATTCGCAGGCCCGCGTCTCGCCCGCTGCGCCGTGGGCGGCGCGCAGGGCCGGATCGCTGCAATAGGGGGCGAGGGCTGCGGCAAAGGTGGCGGCGTCACCATCTGTGCTGCCCGAAGGCGCCACCAACCGTCCGGTCACCCCGTCGGCCACCAGACTGGCGCTGCCGGTGGCTCCGGCGGCGACCACCGGAAGACCGCTCGCCATCGCTTCAAGGGTCACATTGCCGAAGGTTTCGGTGACGCTGGGGTTAAAGAACACATCGCCGCTGGCGAGCGCCTGACCCAGTGCCTCACCGGTTTTGAAACCGGCAAAGATTCCGCCCTGCAGGTTCGCCTCGAACCAGCCGCGTGCCGGGCCATCCCCGATCACCAGCACCTTGTGCGCCGCACCTGTTGCGCGCAGGCGCTCGATCGTCTCGGCGAAGACGTCGAGGCCCTTTTCCATGACGAGCCGACCGAGGAACACGATGGCCACATCGTCATCGGCTAAGCCAAGGCTACGGCGCCATTCGGGATCGCGCCGTGCGCTGGAGAAGATCGTGCGGTCCACGCCCCGGCTCCACAACCCGATATCGCCGTGCATCCCCATCGCTGCCAGTTCGTCGATCATCGATTGCGATGGCGCCACCAACGCATCGCAGCGGTTGTAGAACCGGCGCAGGCCCTTGACGATCAGCGGTTCAAGGAACGCCATGTTGTAATAGCGCGGGTAGGTCTCGAACCGGGTGTGGACGCTGGCGAGCACCGGGATGCTGCGCGCACGGGCCCAGCGCAGCGCCGCGTGGGCCGCAGGATCGGGTGAGGACAGGTGGACGATGTTGGGCGCAAAGGCCTCCAGATCGCGCTTCACTTCGGCGCCCAGATGGGTAGGCATCCGGTATTCGCCGCGCCCCTTCACCGGCATCGGCACATTGGGCACGCCCACCAGATCGCCGGTCGGCGCGAAATCGGGGTGGGCGACCTTGGGCGAATAGACGCGCACCTTCGCCCCCTTGGCCAGCAGCGAGCCGACAAGGCGATTCAGGGCCTGATTGGCCCCGTCGCGGGTGTAGTTGTAGTTGCCGCTGAACAGGGCAATGCGCAGATCGGACGTTTCCATGGAGCCGCCCTGTTAAGCGAGGTCTGCAAATATTGCGAGAGCCTATCCTTCCGACGCGCGGAAGGATCAAAGTCATTGACTTGTCACCGGCGGCCCCTAGAGCAGCCAGCGGGCCACGCGGTCCCAACGCCGCGCGAGCTCTCTGCAAGGAGAGAATACATGACTGAGTACACACGCGGGCTCGCGCACGAGCCGACGCTTAAGCCTGAACGCCCCTTCTTTTCCTCGGGCCCCACGGCGAAATTCCCCGGCTGGTCGCTGGACAAGCTCAAGACCGAATCGCTTGGCCGCTCGCACCGTTCGGCGCTGGGCAAGGCGCGTCTGAAGTACGCGATCGACCTGAGCCGCGAGTTGCTCGGCATCCCCGATGATTACCTGATCGGCATCATGCCCGCGTCCGACACCGGCGCGATCGAAGCCGCGATGTGGGCGATGCTCGATCCGGCGCGCCCGGTCACGGTCGCCGCGTGGGAAAGCTTCGGCAATATCTGGATCCAGGACGCGGTGAAGCAGCTCAAGCTGCCCAACCTGCAGGTGCTGACCGCCGATTATGGCGAAATCCCCGATCTCACCACCATCCCGCAGCGCAATGACGTGGTGTTCACCTGGAACGGTACGACCAGCGGCGCGATGATCCCCAACACCGACTGGCTGGAGCCGGGCCGTGAAGGGATCACCATTAACGATGCTACCAGCGCGATCTTCGCGCAGGAGATGGACTGGTCGAAGCTCGATGCCACGACCTACTCGTGGCAGAAGGTGATGGGCAGCGAAGCGCAGCACGGGATGCTGATCCTCAGCCCCAAGGCTGTCGCCCGGATCGAAAGCTACGATCCGCCGTGGCCGATGCCCAAGCTGTTCCGGATGAAGAAGGGCAACAAGCTCAACCTCGGCATCTTCGCGGGTGAGACGATCAACACGCCTTCGATGCTGGCGACCGAAGATTACATCGCGGCGCTGGAATGGGCCAAGTCGATCGGCGGGCGTAAGGCGCTGGTCGAGCGGGCCAACGCCAACGCGCAGATCGTCAAGGACTGGATCGAGACGACCCCGTGGCTGCGCAACATGGCGTCGGATCCGGCGCAGCAGACCAACACCGGCGTCTGCATGGTGTTTCAGGGCGAATGGTACGACGCGCTTTCGGATGACGACAAGGCCGCCGTGCCCAAGAAGATCGTCAAGCTGCTCGAAGAACGCAATGTCGGCTTCGACTTCAACGGCTACCGCGACGCGCCGCCGTCCCTGCGTATCTGGTGCGGTTCGACCGTCGAGCAGGAGGACATCAAGCGCCTGCTGCCGTGGATCGAGTGGGCCTATGAAAAGGTCAAGAACGGCTGATTTGCGCCGTTAGTGTTTGCGTCGCCCCGGCCTCAGAGCCGGGGCCGCTTTCCCCTATTCCCTAGCGCGTGTCGCGCACGATCCCGGATCAAGTCCGGGATGACGACTGGAAGGAATTTCCCATGACCCGTCCCAAAGTTCTCATTTCCGACAAGATGGACCCCAACGCCGCGCGCATTTTCGAAGAGCGCGGCTGCGATGTTGATGTCATCACCGGCGAAACGCCCGAGCAATTGATCGCCCGCATCGGCGAGTATGATGGCCTCGCGATCCGGTCCTCGACCAAGGTGACCAAGGCGATCCTTGATGCCGCCACCAATCTGAAGGTGATCGGCCGCGCCGGGATCGGTGTCGACAACGTCGACATCCCCTATGCCTCGTCCAAGGGCGTGGTGGTGATGAACACCCCGTTCGGCAACTCGATCACCACCGCCGAACACGCCATCGCGCTGATGTTCGCGCTGGCCCGCCAGATTCCCGAAGCCAACGCGCAGACGCAGGCGGGCAAATGGCCCAAAAGCGGGTTCATGGGCGTCGAACTCACCGCCAAGACCTTGGGCCTGATCGGCGCGGGCAATATCGGCTCGATCGTCGCCACCCGCGCTTTGGGCCTGCGCATGAAGGTCATCGCCTATGATCCCTTCCTGACCGAAGAACGCGCTGTCGAAATGGGCGTCGAGAAGGTCGATCTCGACACGCTGCTCAGCCGCGCCGATTTCGTCACGCTGCACACCCCGCTGACCGACGAGACCCGCAACATCCTCAGCCGCGAACGGCTGGAGAATGCCAAGAAGGGCATCCGCATCATCAACTGCGCGCGCGGCGGGCTGATCGACGAAGCGGCGCTGAAGGATTGCCTCGAAAGCGGTCAGGTCGCCGGTGCGGCATTGGACGTGTTCGAAACCGAGCCGCCCGCTGCCGATCACCCGCTGTTCGGTGCGCCGAACTTCATCTGCACCCCGCACCTTGGCGCATCGACCACCGAAGCGCAGGTCAATGTCGCCTTGCAGGTGGCCGAACAGCTGGCCGATTACCTCGTCAACGGCGGCGTCACCAACGCGCTCAACGTGCCTTCGCTGAGCGCCGAGGAAGCGCCCAAGCTGCGCCCCTACATGTCGCTCGCAGAAAAGCTCGGCAGCCTTGTCGGCCAGCTTGCGCATGGCAACCTCACCCACATCAGCATCGAACGTGAAGGCGCGGCGGCTGAACTGAACGGCAAGCCGATCACCGCTGCCGTGCTGTCAGGCTTCATGCGCCGCTATTCCGACACGGTGAACATGGTCAACGCGCCGTTCCTGGCGAAAGAGCGCGGGCTGGATGTCAGCGAAATCCGCCATGACCGTGATGGCGCGTTCAACACCCTGGTGCGCGTGACGGTGGAAACCGCGCAGGGGCCGCGTTCGGTCGCGGGCACGCTGTTCGGGACGGAATCGCCGCGTCTGGTTGAAATCTTCGGCATCGGCATCGAGGCGGAACTGTCCGGGCACATGCTCTACATCGTCAACGACGACAAGCCTGGCTTCATCGGTCGCATCGGCACGCTGCTGGGCAGCCACGGCATCAACATCGGCACCTTCAACCTCGGCCGGCGCGAAGCGGGCGGGGAAGCGGTGCTGCTGCTGAGCCTTGACGAAGCCCTCACCCCCGAAGTCATCGCCGAGGCCGAGAAGGTCGAAGGCGTGAAGCTGGTCAAGGCCTTGGCGTTCTGATCAAGATGGCGTCGCCCCGGGCTTGACCCGGGGCCGCTATCCGCACAGTCGGGTGCCGGACGATAGCGATCCCGGGTCAGGCCCGGGATGACGTGTGAGCAAAAATGACCCAACCCAACGATCTCCTTCCCGAAGGCCTCGAAGACCGCCTGCCCGCAGAGGCGGTGCGGATCACGGCGATGATGCGCGCGTGCCTCGATGTGCTGGACGCCCACGGCTATGACCGCGTGCGGCCGCCGCTGCTGGAATTCGAAGCCTCGCTGGCGGGCCGGATGGCGGGGGTGACGGCTGGCGAGACCAGCGCGATGTTCCGTTTCGTTGATCCCGCATCTCTGCGCACCCTTGCGCTGCGCAGCGACATGACCCCGCAGGTCGGGCGGATCGCTTCCACCAGCCTCGCCAATGCCGCCCGCCCGCTACGGCTGGCCTATTGCGGCGATACGGTGGTGATCAAGGCAAGCCAGCTCGACCCTGCGCGTGAACGCCTGCAACTGGGCGCCGAGCTGATCGGCAGCGACAGCGTGGCGGCGGCAAGCGAGGCGGTGATGCTGGCTGTCGATGCTTTGCAAGCGGCGGGGCTGACCGGCATTTCGGTCGATTTCACGCTGCCCGATCTGGTCGACACGCTCAGCGCAAAGGCGTTCCCGCTTGCCCCCGAGCAGATCGCGGCGGTGCGGCGCGAGCTGGATACCAAGGACGCCGGCGGGTTGAAGGCGGCGGGCGGCGCGGCCTATCTGCCGCTGCTTTATGCCACAGGGCCGTTCGCCGAGGCGCTGGCGGCCTTGCGCGCCGTGGATGCGGGCGGCGCGCTCAAGTCGCGTCTCGACGGGCTGGAGCAGATTGCTGCGCACATTGGCGATGCGGCGCGCATCACGCTTGATCCGACCGAACGGCATGGGTTCGAATACCAGTCGTGGTTCGGCTTTACCCTCTATGCCGAGGGCCTGCGCCGCGCCGCTGGGCGGGGCGGCACCTACCGAATCGCGGGCAGCGACGAGGCGGCGACGGGCTTCACGCTCTATCTTGATCGCCTCGCTGATGCAGCGCCGCAGCCCGAAGCGGCGCGGCTGGTGTATCTCCCGCTCGGTCATGACCGGGCGGCGGCAGCGGCCTTGCGGGCCGAGGGATGGCGCACGGTCGCACAGCTGGCCGAGGATGAAGACCCCGCGTTGTTGGGTTGCACGCATATCTTGATGGCCGGCGTGACTGCCGAACTGGAGCCACGCTCATGACCGACGCGCCCAAGGCAATCACCCTCGAAAACGACCCGCTCGCCCCCTATTGCATCGCGCCCGCGTGGCAGGTTGGCGGGCTGCTGTTCCTGTCCGGTCAGGCGAGCATCGGCGAAGATGGCAGCATCGTGGGCGCAGGCGACTTTGATGCACAGCTGGCGCAGACCTTCGCCAATATCGAACGCGTGCTGGCGGAGGGCGGGAGCGACCTGTCCAAGGTGGTCAAGGTGACGATCTACCTCACCGACATGGCGAACTTCCCCAAGATCGTCGAGGCACGGAAGCGCTGGTTCAGCCCGCCCTATCCGGCGGATACGACGCTGGAGGTGCGCAGCCTTGCGCTGCCGGAACTGCTGGTCGAGATCGACGTGATCGCGAGCGTTTGACAGCCTAGCCCAGCACCTTCTTCAGCCATGCATCCATTACCGGGGTGGCGGGATAATCCGGCTCCCCCAGCTTGCGGTTGATCTCCATATGGCCCTGCAGCCCCTCGCCGGGGAAGCTGCCGACCTCCACCGCCGTGCCTGCGCGGCGCAGGGCTTCGGCCAGAGCCTTGTTCTGCGCCACCCCATCCTCGCGCTGGACATGGATCAGCAGGAAAGCGGGCGCGTTGGGCGCAGCGGCGTGGAAGGTGGGCGATAGCGCCTGCTGGCGCGCGGGATCGGTGCCGAACGCCTCCTTGTAGGTGCCGCCCATCATCGGGCCTGCCTGCGCCATCTGCTTCGGCACATCATAGGCCGCGCCGTCATTGGGCATCACCCCGTCGACATCGGCAAAGCTGAGGCCAACGGCGCGCAGGTAACGCTCGTCCGTCCCCACCAGCGCCACCAGATGCGCGCCCGCAGAATGCCCGGTCAGCACCACGCGGCTGCGATCAATGCCGAGGTCGTCGGCCCGCTTCAGCAGGTAGGCGAGCGCCGCCGCGACATCCGCCGCCTGCTGTTCCACCGTAGCGGCGGGCACCAGCCGGTAATCGATCGAGGCAAAGGCATAGCCCTGCGCCAGCATATGACCGGGCATGGCGCGGCCAATCGCGTTGCTTTTCGACCCGCGCTTCCACCCGCCGCCGTGGACGAACAGGACCAGCGGCGCGGGCCTGGCACCTTCCGGCACCCACAGGTCAAGCCCCTGAAGCGCATCGCTGCCATAGGCCATCGTCTGCGGTGCGGGCGCGGCGGTCTGGGCGCCGCCGCCTCCGCGCCGCCCGGCAGCGCCCTCGCGCCCGCCCATCCGTTCACGCAAGGCGGTGCGGCAGCCTTCAGACAGATCTGCGGCCTTTGCGCGTAGGCAGGTGCGCATCTGGGCGCGGTCGCTCCCGCACAGTTCGACGATTTCGGCGCGGCATTGCTCAGGCAGCCGCTCGCCCCCTCCGCGCCGCTGCTGGGCGAGGATCGGGGTGGCCAGAACCGCTCCGGCGGCGAGCACGATCAGGGTTTTGGCGGCAGAGTTCATCGGGCAATCCTTGTAGCGGTGATGAAGCCTCAACGGCTGACCACGTTCAACCCTTCGCGTGCTTGCCTCTCACGCCGCGAACGCCTAGGCCCCGCGCGGCCAAGCGCCACCAACTTGATCGCCACCGGATAAGGATTGAAATGGCCAACGTCACCGTGATCGGCGCCCAGTGGGGCGATGAGGGCAAGGGCAAGATCGTCGACTGGCTCGCCAGCCGCGCCGATGTGGTCGTGCGCTTTCAGGGCGGGCACAATGCCGGCCATACGCTGGTGATCGACGGCAAGACCTACAAGCTCAGCCTGCTGCCTTCAGGTATCGTGTCTGGCACGCTGTCGGTGATCGGCAATGGCGTGGTGCTTGATCCCTGGGCCTTGCGGGACGAGGTCGCCAAGGTCGAGGGGCAGGGCGTCAGCATCACGGACGAAAACCTCGCCATCGCCGACAATTGCCCGCTGATCCTGCCGCTGCACCGCGACCTCGACGGGCTGCGTGAAACCGCAGCAGGCAAGGGCAAGATCGGCACCACCGGACGCGGCATCGGCCCGGCTTACGAAGACAAGGTAGGGCGTCGCGCGATCCGCGTGTGCGATCTGGCGCATCTTGAAAGCCTCGATGCGCAGCTTGACCGCCTGTGCGCGCACCACGATGCGCTGCGCGCAGGCTTCGGCCAGCCGCCGGTGGACCGCGCCGCGCTGCTGGAAGAACTGCGCGAAATCGCGCCCTTCGTGCTGCGTTTTGCCCAGCCGGTGTGGAAGCGCCTGAAGAAGGTCCGCCGCGCTGGCGCCAAGATCCTGTTCGAAGGCGCACAGGGCGTGCTGCTCGATGTCGATCACGGCACCTATCCCTTCGTCACCTCGTCCAACACGGTCAGCGGCACGGCGGCGAGCGGTTCCGGCCTCGGGCCCAATTCGACCGGCTTCGTGCTTGGGATCGTCAAGGCCTACACCACCCGCGTCGGCAGCGGCCCCTTCCCGACGGAGCTGGAGGATGAGATTGGCCAGCGTCTGGGCGAACGCGGCCATGAATTCGGCACCGTCACCGGGCGCAAGCGCCGGGTCGGCTGGTTCGATGCCGTGCTGGTGCGCCAGTCCTGCGCGATCAGCGGCGTCACCGGCATCGCGCTCACCAAGATCGACGTGCTCGACGGGCTGGATCGGGTGAGCATCTGCACCGGATACCGCCTGCACGGGAAGGTCTATGATTATCTCCCCAGCCACGCCGCCGATCAGGCCGCGTGCGAGCCGATTTATGAAGACATGCCCGGCTGGCACGAAAGCACCGCAGGCGCGCGCTCCTATGCCGATCTGCCCGCCAACGCGATCAAGTACATCCAGCGCATCCAGGAGTTGATCGAATGTCCGGTGGCGCTGGTTTCGACCTCGCCCGAACGCGACGACACGATCCTGATGCGTGATCCGTTTGTGGATTGATCGGAAGGGGCGGGGTGCGTTAACCTCACCCCTGTGAAACGCCTCGTCTTTCTGCCCGTGTTGCTGATCGCCGCCTGTGCCGCGCCCCCGCGCGAGCAGGCGCAGGCTCCCTCCTCCCAGCCCCAGCTGGCGCGGGAGGCGGCGCGGATTGCGCCGCAGCCGCGTTTCACCACGGTCGATTACCTGATCGTCGACAAGTCCGAACGGCTGATGGTCGCCTATTCCGGCGGGCAGCCGGTCAAGGCATGGCGCGGGCTCCAATTTGGCGATGCGCCGCAGGGGCACAAGCAGTTCGAGGGCGACGAACGCACGCCCGAAGGCCGCTACGTGATCGAAGGGCGCAACCCCGGCAGCAAGTTTCACCTGAGCCTGAAAGTGTCCTATCCCAACCCCGCGGACAGGGCCTTTGCGCGCCAATATGGCCGCTCCCCTGGCGGCGATATCTTCCTCCACGGTCAGCCCAATGGCCTGCCGGTGGGCCGGATGCCGGGTGACTGGACCGATGGCTGCATCGCCTTCTCCAACGACGAGATCGAGGAGCTGTGGCGGATTGTCCCCGATGGCACGGTGATCGAAATTCGCCCTTGATACGCATAGTTACTTGACCTGATCCGTTTTTGTTCTACACACGTTCCAACATTGTTGGAGTCGCACTCATGTTGAACGATGCTGCCAAACAAGCCGATTTTTCCTACGACTTCGCTGATGACGGTGCGGGCCTGCCCGCCCGTGTGGCGATTTTTGCCGAGGATGAAGGCCAGCGCCGCCAGATCGGTGCGGACCTCGGCGGGGCGGGATTCCGCAGCATTGATGGCGGCAGTCTGCGCGCGTTGCTGGAAGGGCCGATTGCCTTGCTCGGTGATGTGGTGGTGGTCGATTGCGCGGTCGTGGGGTCGCGCGGGATCGACGGGATGATGCTGGCGGGGCTGGCGCGGCTCGATATGCGGGTGGCACGGTCCGGGGCAAAGCTGATCGTGGCGACCAATCTCGCCGGGCTGGACGATGTGTTCGCGGTACTCGATCAATCCAATCCGCAGATTCTGGTGTCGCCCAGCCGCGCCGAACGGGTGATTGCGGTGGGCCGTGTGATGGGCGAAGCGGGCGCGGCGCGATTGCGAGAAATGGGCGAGGAAGACCGCGTGGCCTTGCTGCGCCTTTCGCAGCAGGTTGAAGCGATTGCCCATTCGCTGGACCGCATGGGCCACGCCTCGGCCAGCGCGCCTTCGGCTTTCGGTGAATTCAGGCGCGATTATCACAGCGAGGACTCCGGCGTGGCAAGCGGCTTTGGCGCTGCCCGCGCCGTTCAGACGCCGCTGCCCGATCCGCAGATGGTGCGTCAGATCATCGCCAACCGTCAGTCGCGCGCCAAATTTTTTGATCCGGCGCTATTCGGCGATCCGGCATGGGATATGCTGCTTGATCTCACTGCCGCGCATGGTGAAGGCGCGCAGGTTTCGGTGACGTCGCTGTGCATCGCCGCGGGCGTCCCGGCCACCACCGCGCTGCGCTGGCTGACGCAGATGGTGGAAAGCGGGATCTTCCGGCGGGTACCTGATCCCGCCGACCGCCGCCGCGCCTTTATCGCGCTCAGCGACAAGGCGATTGCCGCCATGTCGGCCTATTTCGCCAGCCTGCGTTCGCCAGTGCTGCAGGCGGCCTAGGCCGCGTCCGGTGCTGGCGGTGCGGGACGCCAGCGCAGGATCAGCGTGAGGCCGGACGGAGGGCCGCCAGCCTCGTCCTCGGCCTCGCCAGACTTCGGTTTGACCCCGTTTACCCCCGCCTTGCCGGAGGCCAGCACCCGCCTTTCGGCATCGGCCCTCGCACGGGCCAGAATGGCGGGCGGAACCGGCCCGTCAATCACCAGAACATCAGCCTCGCCCAGCAGCCGGGCCTGTCGCAAGGTCAGGTCTTCGGGATCTGCGCTGGTAAGGGTGATTTCGTGGATGGAACCGGTGGAGGGGTCAGCTGGGCCCGCAACCCAATCATCAACCTTCTGAAAAGACGCAGGATCAAAGGGGTCAAGCGCGCCCCCTTCACGCAGGGCTGCATCCACTGCGCGCCGCCGGTCAGGCCCTTCGGGGAACCGCTGCCGCAGCTTTGGCCGCGCCGCCTCCAGCGCCCGCGCCAGCGCGCCGAGCGTTTCCGGCAGCACCCGCTCCAGCCGCAAACGCAGGTGCTTGGCCAGCCCTGCTGAAGCGCCGCCGGTGCCAATCGCCACCAGCAGCGGATCACGGTCTAGGATGGAAGGCGTTGTAAAATCGCACAATTCGGGGCGGTCAACGACATTGACCAGCATCCCCGCACAACGCGCATTGATCGCCGCCACCTCGCAGGCGCGGGCATCATCATAGGCGATGAAGGCCAGCCTCACGCCCTCGTCAATCGCGCGGGCGAGGTCGTCGATAATCACGCCGCCAGCGCGTTCGACCAGCCGCCGCTTTGGCTCTGCTGCTGGCCCATCGCCCAGCACCAGCACGCTCTGTCCCGTGATCTGGTGAAACAGCGGCAGGCTGGCAATCTGGCCCATCAGAGCCTCAGGCGAGCCATTGAGGAACGCGCTCGGCATCCATGATCGCGCCCGCTTCGATCCGGTCGGCGACCACGGCAAACCTGTCGCCATCCACCAGCACTTCGGCCACGAAGCCGCGTGAGTTGTAGGACGATGCCATCGTCGCGCCGTAAGCGCCCGCGGTGCGGAACACGGCGAGATCGCCCGCTTCCAACGCGTCGCATTCGCGCCCCATTGCGAAGGTGTCCCCCGTCTCGCAAATCGGGCCGACGATGTTCGCGGTCATCTGCGCGCCCGAAGGCTTGACCGCTTCGAAGTGGTGATAGGCACCATAAAGCGCCGGCCGCGCCAGATCGTTCATCGCGGCATCAACGATCACGAAAGGATCTTTGATCCCGCGCTTCACCCGCACCACGCGGGTCAGCAGCACGCCCGCATTGCCAGCGATCACGCGGCCGGGTTCGAAGATCAGCTTCACGCCCCAGTCCTTCGTCACCCGCGCCACCATCGCCCCATATTCGGCAGGGGCAGGCAGCACTTCGCCGACGCGGTAGGGCACGCCCAGACCGCCGCCGAGGTCGACATGGGTAATCACATGCCCCGCGCTGCGTAGCGCGCCCACCAGCACGCCCAGCTTTTCGAACGCGGCCTCCAATGGCGCCAGATCCGCCAGCTGGCTGCCGATATGCACGGCCACCCCGCGCAGGTTCACCCCCGGCAAGCCCGCCAGAGCGCCGAAGATCTGCCCGGCCTCGCTGATCGGCACACCGAACTTGTTGTCGGCCTTGCCGGTCGAGATCTTGTCATGGGTGCCCGCGTCGACATCGGGGTTGATCCGCAGCGTGCACTGCGCCGTCATCCCGCGCGCTGCGGCGATGGCGGCAAGCTCGATACCTTCTTCTTCGCTTTCAATATTGAACTGGCCGATGCCTGCATCGAGCGCGGCGATCATCTCGGCGGCGGTCTTGCCCACGCCCGAAAACACGATCATTTCCGGCGCGATGCCCGCCGCCAGCGCCCGGCGCATCTCGCCCACCGATACCACGTCTGCGCCCATACCCTGCTTGCCCAGCACCTTGAGCACGGCAAGATTGGGGTTCGATTTGACCGCAAAGGCGATCAGCTTGTCCGGCACCGCCTCCAGCGCCTCGCGGAAAACCCGCGCATGGCGTTCCAGCGTGGCGCGCGAATAGACATAAACAGGCGTGCCGACCGCGTCCGCGATAAGCGGCAGCGGCACATCCTCGGCGTGCATCACGCCGTCACGATAGGCAAAATGGTCCATGAGGCGTCGTTTCTATTCAGGGGGCAAGTCAAAGGGATCGTCTTGCCGTTCTTCCGAGCGGCGGCGCAGTTCCACCGAGCGTTCCGGCGCCGCCAGCGCATCGCGGCGCAGCAATTCCTCGGCAGTCGGCTTGTCGGGTGCGCCGTAGGGCGCATCGGGCAGGCTCGCGCCATCAGGCGGGGTCAGCGGCGCCTGGGTGCCGCAAGCTGCGAGCAAGCCTGCAAGGCCGAACAGGACAAGATGGCGCATCATTCCTCCATGCCCAACGCAGCACGCGCCCGGGCGACCTGCAAACGGACCTGATCGGGCGCGGTTCCCCCATAGGACGCGCGGGCGGCGACCGAGGCATCGACCGACAGGGCGGCATAGACGCTTTCATCAATCCGCGCATCAATCGCCTGAAGATCGGCAAGCGGCAGCTGGTCGAGCGCGATGCCGCGGCTTTCGGCCAGTTTCACCGCGCTGCCGGTGATGTGGTGCGCCTCGCGGAACGGGATGCCGCGCACCCGCACCAGCCAGTCGGCCAGATCGGTCGCGGTGGCATAGCCGAGTTCGGCGGCGGCGCGCATGCGGGCGGTGTTGAAGGTGGCGCCTGCGATCATGCCGGTCATCGCCGCAATGCTGAGCGCCATCAGGCTGGCGGCTTCGAACACCGGCGGTTTATCGTCCTGCATGTCTTTGGAATAGGCGAGCGGCAGGCCCTTCATGGTGATCATCAGACTGGTCAGCGCGCCGATCACCCGCCCGCTATGCCCGCGCACCAATTCGGCGGCATCGGGGTTCTTCTTCTGCGGCATGATCGAGGAGCCGGTCGAGAGGCTGTCGGGCAGGCGGATGAAGCCGAAGGGCTGGCTGGCCCACAGGATCAGTTCCTCGGCAAGGCGCGACAGGTGCAGCGCGGTAGCCGAACAGCTCCACAGGAAATCGAGCGCGAAATCGCGGTCGGACACGGCGTCGAGTGAATTGGCCGTGGGACGGTCAAAGCCCAGCGCCTGCGCGGTCGCCTCGCGATCAATCGGAAAGCCGGTGCCCGCCAGCGCCGCAGAGCCGAGCGGGCATTCGTTCATCCGTTCGCGCGCATCGGCCAGCCGTGCGCGGTCACGCCGGAACATCTCGTAATAGGCCATGAGGTGGTGGCCCAATGTCACCGGCTGCGCGGTCTGCAAATGGGTGAAGCCGGGCATGATGCTGGCGGCATGTTCTCCTGCGCGTATCACAAGCGCCCGCTGGAGCGCGGCGAGCCCTTCGTCCATCTGCGCGTGAGCATCGCGCACCCACAGGCGGAAATCGGTCGCCACCTGATCATTGCGGCTGCGCGCGGTATGGAGACGTCCGGCGACCGGGCCGATCAGTTCGGCCAGCCGCGCTTCGGTGGTCATGTGGATGTCTTCGCGGTCCCAATCCTCGGGCACGCCGTCTGCTGCATATTCGGAGGCAACCGCATCGAGGCCGTTGGCGATCACCAGCGCATCTTCGGCTGCGATGATCCCCGCTGCGCCCAGCATGGCAACATGCGCCTTGCTGGCGGCGATGTCCTGCCGCCACAGCGCCTTGTCGAACGGGATCGAGGCGTTGATTTCGCGCATGATGGCGCTAGGGCCGTCAGCGAAGCGCCCGCCCCACATGGCGTTGGTTGCACCCGTATCGGAGCCTGTCATGTCCCGCTCGTCGCTCATTCTGGCAATACCGCTCCTGCTGCTGGCGGGTTGCGATAGGGCGGCAGAGGCCCCGGCGCAACCGGCAGACGCTGGTGAGAGCACGCCGGCGGGCGAAGTGGTGCGCAAGTTTGCCGGCACGCCGATCCCCGCGATGCAGTTCAGCGACCCGGCGGGCGAGACACTCGATCTGGCCGCGCAGGATGGCCCGGTGCTGATCAACCTGTGGGCCACATGGTGCGCGCCCTGCGTCAAGGAAATGCCGCAGCTTGACGCATTGGCCGCGACGCTTGGGGATGAGGTGCGAGTCATCACCGTCAGCCAGGATGTGCGCGGGGCCGAGGTGGTGACGCCGTTCTTCGCAAAAGGTGGCTATGCGCGGCTTGAACCGTGGCTCGATCCCGATGCGGAGCTGTCGGCGCAGTTCACGCCGGAAGGCGTCCTGCCGCTGACAATCCTGTTCGATGCGACCGGCAAGGAAGTGCTGCGGGTGACGGGCGGCTATGACTGGAGCACGCCGGAAGCGGCGACGCTGGTGCGTGAGGCGCTGGCGGCGGGCTAGGCGATCCGCCGCGCGATGGCTTGCCCCATGCGCAGCGGATCGGCGGGCTTGAGGCCCTCCAGCCATTCCACCCGTCCGGGTTCGAACAGCAGCACCACGGTTGATCCGAGGTAGAACCGGCCCATCTCGTCGCCCGCCGCAAATTCGTGGCCTGCACCCGCGAAGTCCTCATGCACCGGAGCTGCGGCATGTGTGCGGAAAGCGTTGGGCCACACCGTATCGATCCCGGCAACGATCATCGCGCCGACCATGACGCTGGCAAAATGCCCGTCCGGCCCGTCGAACCGGCACGACAGGCGCTCGTTGCGGGCGAACAGCCGGTCGACCCCTTCGGCGGTGGCCGTATTGACCGAATAGAGATCGCCCGGAATGTAGCTGGTCGCGCTCAAGATGCCTGCCGCGGGCATATGGACGCGGTGGTAATCCTTGGGGCTGAGGTAGATGGTGATGAACCGCCCGCCTTCGAACCGCGCGGCCTCCGCGGCGCTGCAACCGAGGATTTCCGCGACCGAATAATCGCGTCCCTTGGCCTGAATGATGCGTCCGCCCGTGACGGGGCCAAGCTGGCTGACCGCACCATCGGCAGGCGAGAGGATGAACTCCCCCGCGTCTGCTAGCGGGCGTGCGCCGGGCTTCAGCTCGCGGGTGAAGAAGTCGTTGAAGCTGGTGAACTCCCCGATCCCGCGTGCGGCTTCGGACAGATCGACGCCGTAGGCCGCGACAAAGCGCCGGATCAGGCGATCACGCAGCCAAGGGGACGTGCTGGCGGCAAGGCTCCCGGCAAACCGTGACAGCGCGTGCTGGGGCAGGATGTGCTGGAGCGCGATGAAGGCTGATGACATCCGCCCGCGCTACCGCCCAGCGGCAGGCGGCGCAAGCGGGGCGGGCTAAAGCGTTGCGGTCTGGCCGCCGTCGACCTTGATCGCGGAGCCGGTGATGAACCCGGCGCGGGGGGAGGCAAGGAAAGCGGCGATGTCGCCAAATTCCTCGGGCCTGCCGAGGCGTCCTGCGGGGATCGCGGCGATCGCGCGGGCGGTCACTTGCTCTGCCGCCATGCCGCTACCGGCCGCCATCATCCCGTGGAGGCTGGTCAACCGGTCGGTGGCGATCTGGCCGGGGAGGAGCAGGTTCACCGTCACGCCGTCAGCGGCAACCTCTGCGGCCAGCGTCTTGCACCATGATGCCAGCATCGCCCGCACCGCGTTTGACAGCACGAGGCCTGGAATCGGGGTGACAAGGCTGGTCGAAGCCACCGCAAGGATCCGCCCGAAGCCACGCGTGCGCATCTCCGGCAGGAACGCCTGCGCCAGCGCGAGCTGGGCGTTGAACATCCGCCCCATGACGGCGGCAAAATCGTCCGGCGTGGTTGTCGCTGCGGCTCCGGTGGGAGGGCCGCCGCTGTTGAGCACCAGGATATCGGGCGAGCGTCCACCGGCACGCACGGCTGCGATGATGGCATCGGGCGCGCCCGGATCGTCGAGATCGGCAATGATATGGCTCTGCCCGGCGTCATCGCCCGGCGTACGGGCAACCGTGATGACCTCGGCCCCTTCCGCCGCAAGCGAGTCGGCAATGGCCCGGCCCAACCCCTTGCTCGCGCCCAGCACCAGTGCGGTTTTCCCATCAAGCTCAAGATCCACGGTCGTTCTCCCACGCGGTCGGATTTGCGTCAGCCTGCCAGCATTTCACAGCCTGCGCTCCTGATCAAATGGGCGGATGATCCGGCTTGGCCGCTTCGTGCGCCATTCACCAGAACGCGAATGCGATCCCCGGCACCAGTGTGACGAGCGCAACGCTCGGCCATTTCCACGCGCCGAGGTAATCGAGCGCTGCGAGGGGGGCCCGCCCGCCCAGCGCTGATGTCGTCCGCTTGGCGTAGATATAGGCTCCGCTCGCCGCGAGCCCGGTCAGCATCAATCCGAACAGTGCCCAGATCAGCCGCGTGACAAGGCCGCCGAAGGTGCCGAAATGCAGCGGATCGGCGGTATGGACGATGCGCTCTCCCGCGCCCATTTCGTGGGCTGTGCGAGCGCCAACGATCTGGCTGGTCACAGGGTCGATGAACACGGCATCGGCCCGCTCGCGCACCAGCGCGGCTTGCCAATGCCCCTGCACGACAACGGGCTCCCCCGCCTCATAGGGCAGCGCAACCGCAGTAATTGCAAGACCCGGCTTGGCGGCGCGCGCCATCGCCGTCCAGCGGGCGATTTCGGCCGCGCTCGCGGTATCGACGAAGTGGGTTTCGGGCACACGCGGGGTTTCGCTGTTCCAGTCCAGACCGCTCCATTCGAAGAAGTAATAGATCGACGTGAGCGATATGATTGCGACGAACCAGATCGACCAAACCCCGCCAAGCCTGTGCAGATCGCCGATCAGCGTGCGCAGGTTGCGCTTCAGCCGGGGCCGCTTGAAGAAGCCGCGCCAGAACTTCTTGTAGACGATCAGCCCTGTCACCAGCGAGCCCAACAGCACGAAACCAAGGCTGGTCACCAGATAGAACCCGACATCTCTGGGCACGAAGAGGTAATAGTGCAGCGCCCGCATCGCATCCTGCAGGCTGCGCCCATATTCGTGGCCCGTCACCCGGCCGCTGCCGGGATCGGAGTAAATGGTGAAGTCCTGTCCCGCCGCATCGCGGGCAGCGATGCTTTTGGCGAAATAGGCCGCATGCGAACGGTCGTAGGATCCGATCCCGGCCAAGGTTGCGTCGGGGTAAGCGCGTTGTGCTGCCGCCCACATGGCGCCCCAATCCTCGGTGCCGGGCGTAAAGCTGCTGGCGCGCACCTCCGGCTTGTATAGCCACTCGATCTCGTGCGCGACGCTGGCGATGGTGCCGGTAAGGCAGACAAAGGCGAGGAACAGGCTGAGCTTCAGCCCGAACAGGTTGTGCAGCCAGAAGGCGACTGGCCGGGGTTTTCGGCGTCCCGGCTTGGCGAGCGGATCAGCCGCCGAAGCCGAAGCCCCGCCGCCGCTGCCGGACGCATCAAGGAGGCGCTCAGAAACGTCCACTGATGCCGAATGTCACACGCCGGCCGGGCGCTTCGTAGTTGAAGAAATCCAGCCCGTCGCCCTGCGCGGCCGGATTCACATAGACCTCGTCGAGCAGGTTGTCGGCCGCAGCAAAAATCCGCACCGGGCCGAGGTCATAGGAGATATTCGCCGCTGCCAGCGTCACCGCATCGCTCTCGACGAAGCCGATCGCCTGCTGGGTTGGTGAGAAGAAGCTCGACGCGCCGTAATGCGTGACTTGCAGGCCCAGTCCCAGCTTGTCGATCGGCTGCCAATCGGCCCGCGCAGTGATGCGCAGCGGCACGGCCCGGTCGGTCGAGAAGTTGATCCACTCGCCCGCGTCCTCGTCGAACACTTCGCCCCGCTGGAGCGTGAAGACGCCCGAAAGTTGCAGGTTTTCCATCGCCTGCCACTGCGCCTGCGCTTCGAGGCCCCATCCGCGCTCGGGGATGCGCAGCGGGATCAGCGGGCAGAACGTGCCCGGCGCGCAGGTGGGGTCCGGCTGGATCTGCGATGAGGCATCCGACCGTGCGTAATAGACCGCCGCCCCGTAACTGAGATCGCCGCCGCTGCCGCGCAGGCCGAGCTCATACTGGTCAGAGGTCGCCGGCTCGTTGGAGATCGCACCCGGATCAAGCGCCCCGCGTGCCGCCCGGCCGAGCTGCGAAAGTTCTGCTCCCTGGCTGAACCCGGCATAGACCTGCATCGCATCGGTCACCTGATACACTGCGCCGGCGTTCCACAGGGTCAGCTCGCTATCGGCAAAGGCGCCGGGGGTTGCGGCGCGGGGCAGGGCGGGATCAAACCCCTCCTCCTCGACCGCGCCCGAATACCATTCGTGCCGCACCCCGCCGGTCAGGGTCAGCGCACCGGTGGTGAATTCGGCCTGCGCAAAGGGGGCAAGCGTTTCGAGGTAGAAGGCCGGGGTGATGTAGCCGATGATCCGGTCCTCACCCACGGGATCAACGGTGAAGCGCAGGAAATCGTTGCGGGTGAAATCCAGCCCGTAGCTGGTCTTCAGACTGCCGCCGCCAAGATCGTAGGACCGCACGAAGGTGCTGCGCAGGCCAAGGCGGGAATTCTCGCGGTTGGAGGCGAAGAAGCTGTCACCGCCAAAGGCGATGTCGAAGAAGTTGTCGCGCTGGATGATCTCCTGATCCTGAAAGAACAGGGCAAAGGTCACGTCATGGGCCAGCAGATCGGGATGATTGAAGCTGAGGATGCCGGTGATGCTGCGATCGCCCGCCTCGCCGACCTGCGGGTGGGGCGCGACTTCGATGACGCTGGCAACCTCGTCGCTGCCGGGGAGGAATGCGCCCTCGGGATAGAAGTCGCGGCCCCTGTTCTCGTCATGGAAGGTCCCGGTAAAGGCGATCCGTGCCTCGCCGATGTCGAGCCCGAAAGACCCGATGAGGTCGACCGCTTCGAACGCGCTGCTGAAGACGGGCCTGCCATTTCCGCTGCGCTGGTTGCCGCTGTCCGTGTAGCCCGCACCGACATAGTAATCGAACGCACCCAGATCCTGTCCGGCGCCGACATAGAGATCGGTGATGAAGGTATCGCGCGCCACGGCGGTGTTGAAGCTGGTCTGGGCGGTAACGTCGATTTCCAGTTCGCGGCCCTTGGCTCGGCGGGTCTGGAGGTTGATGATGCCGCCCGGTGCGCCCGCTCCGTAAAGCGCAGTGCCGCCGCGAACCACCTCGACGCTTTCGATGGCAAACGGACTGATCGCGAAGGGGCCGGTGCAGGAACCGGGGCGCAGATCTTCGTTCACGGGCACGCCATTGATCTGGAAGGATGCGGTGCGACCGCGGATCTGGCTGCCACAGGATGACCGGTCCTCGGGTGCCTGAATGCTGAGGCCGGGAACGGTGAATTCGAGCGCGGAGAGGATGTTGCGGTTCTGGCGCAGCTGCTGCTGCAATTCCTCCTCGCTGACGAGGGAAACCGAAAGCGGGAGGTTTTCGAGCGCTGTGCCTGCGCGGGTGGCGGTGACGATGATGGCGCCGCCCTGTACTGCGGCGACCTCGCCTTCAGGTTCGTCCACCTGTTCCTGTGCGGCAGCGGGGACCGCAGCAAGCGTGAAGAGAGCGGCGAGGATCGCCGTGGAGTCGCAGAACTGGTTGCGCATGTGTTTCCCGCGGGCGGATTAGGAGAGTGAATCCGCGATAGTGCGAGTCATTCGCATTTGCAAGCAGCCATCTGGCCGTCAACGGCCGGTCAACGAAGCATCCAACCCATTTGAAGAACGGAGCGTCATCGCCCCACTTTCGCGGCGGTCGCAAATGCCGCCGCTACCACACCGCAGACTGCCATCGCGGTGAACATCGCAGGGATGCCGCCCAAGCCATCCAGCCAGCCGAGCGAGGCGGAGCCCATGGCGCGTCCCAGATTGGCGATGGCCATGAACACCGCGAACTGTGTGGCTGCCACCGCTGGCGCGCACAGCCGCATGGCCAGAGCGCCTCCTGTCACGCCGCGCAACACGAACATCGCCTTGAAAGCGAAGATCGAACCGATGAACACCGCCGCACTGGACCATGCGGATTGCAGGGCCAGCATGGCCAGCGCGATGGCTGCTGTCGCAATGGCACACAGGATGAAGCTGCGTCTTGCCCCCAGCCACGATGCGGCATGACCAAACAGGATCATGGCCGCAAGGCCGGCCACAAGCGAGGCGGTGCTGGCCCAGCCGCTGTAGGTTGATTTCTCCCAATCAAGGATGTTGGCGGAGAACAGCGGAGCAAGCCCCAGAAAAATGCCCGTCGCACCGCAAACGGCAATCAGGGCGGGCATAAGGATCAAGGTTTGCCGAGTGAACATCTCACGGAACAGGTTGCGGATGATCGGCATGAAGGCGCCGAGATGGATGTCGAGATTGCGCTGGGACGCTTGCCCGGTTGTCCAAGGCAACAGCCGTTCACCGGGACGTTCACGAAGCGCGATGACCAGGATGAGGATCGCGGCAACCAGGCTAGCCAATGTCGCGGCTGCCGCCGCAAGACCGTAATAGGCAATCAGAAAGCCGCCCACACCGCCGCCTGCGGCCATGCCCAAGGCCTGACCGCCGAACATATAGCCATTGGCCTTTTCGATCTCGTCTTCCGGCAGGATATCGACCGCCAGGCCATCCACCGCGACATCCTGCGTCGCGGATGACAATCCGATGAAGAAGGCAAGGCTTGCAATCAGGCCGATCTGGGTGGGGGATGGGTCGGCGATGGCCATCGCGGCGAAGGCTGCCACAAGACCCAATTGGCCAATGATGATCCATGGCCGCCTGCGTCCCATGTGCAGGAACGCATAACGGTCCATGACAAACCCGTAGGCGAGCTTGAACGTCCATGGCAGCGCGAGGGTTGCAAGAACGGAACCGATCGCTGCTGCCGACACGCCATTTTGTGCGAGCCATGCCAGCATCGCAAATTCGATGAAGCCAAATGGCAGGCCTTGCGCGAAATAGAGCAGGAACAGCGTAGTGATGCGCAAATTGCGGTGTTCTGTCAGCGCAAAGGCCTTGGCCGGAAACATCGGCAAAGCGTGGGTTGCCATCGGGAAGTCTCCGGTTGCGGGGATTGTCGCCGACAAAAGTGTGGCAGGCGGCGCTCCCCCCGAAAGCGCGCCGCCCGCCATGATCCTGAAACCGGGTCGCTTATTTCAGAACCAATTCCTGATACTGGGTGGTGCCCAGTTCCTCGCGCATCTTGCCGCGCTCGGCGGCGGCAGCTGCGGCGCTGCGGTTCGTCTGCCCCGTCAGTTCATTCATCCGGGCACGGCGGGCTTCGATCTGGGCGACCGTCTGATAGTCCTTGAATTCGATGAGCAGGATCAGATCGGGCTCGCCCCCGCGGCGATGGTTGGTTGCCAGCACACGATAGCTGACGACGTAGCCTTCGGCCTTCAACGTCTCCATGTTCCTTTTCCAGGTCGTGGCGAGGTATTGGATATAGTCCGGGCCTTGGCCGGGCAGCACATCAATGCGGCTCGCCTCCCACACGGTGCCGAGCGTATAGGGCGTTTCTTCCGCCATCGCCGGGCTTGCCAGCGCCGCAGCCACCAGTGCGGCCCCGATGGTGAGTGATTTGACCAGCTTCATTGTTGTTCTCCCCCAATCCGTCCGCTCAGGAATGAGCGGAACTTTCGCAAGGCTTATGCGGCAGCCGGGACGACGCGTGGTGCGTGCCGGAACGCATGGTTCCGGCCACTCCAAACCCTTCAATTCTGCGCTAAGTCTCGGCCAGGAGAATGCGGTTCCGTAGCGTCAAGCGTCAATCCGGCGCTGCGTCAATAAACCGTGAAAAAAGCGTCAATCCGCCTTCAGAGGCGATTGGTGGGGCGCGGCAGAAGATCGGGCCAGCCATACTTGTCCCACGCTTCGGCCATGCCGATGCGCTGGGCAAACGGGATGAATTCGGGGTGCTGCCAGATCCGGCACATGGGTTCGATCTCGGTCCAGATCGACATCAGGCAGGCAAGGTTCTGCAAGGTGATGCGCGTACCGATGGTTTTGAACAGCATGTCGGCATAGCCCATGAACACCGCCGGCAGCGTGATCGCCTGATGCTCCTTGTCCAGCATCGACAGGTGCAGGAAATCGAGCGTGCGGCAATAGGCCTCGCGTTCTTCGGGCTTGCCGCTGCACACGCCCCTTGCGGCCACATCCCAATAGGCATCGATCATCGCGGGCGGCATCGGCCCGGTGCCACGGGGCGGGGGAATGCTGTTTGCAATCGCATAGCGCGTCTGCTGGTAGGCCTCGACCGCCCGCTCATGCTCCCCCGCAGCGGTCAGCGCGACGCCCAGCCAGACCGAGGGAAAACCCAGATCCACGCAGCGTTGCGCATCGGCAATCGCTGCATCGACATCGCCAAGATTGAGCTGGCCTGCAGAGCGCACCATGTAGTGCCTGCCATCGACCGGGTCCTGATCAATCGCGCGATCAAGAAACTGCATGCCCTGCTGCGTAAGACCGCAGAACAGCAGCAGCCCGCCGATCCGCACCGCCACGGCCGGGTTGTTGGGTTCGACTTCGATGGCCTCGAATGCCAGATCAAGCGAACCGACGATATTGTTGCGGGTGAATTCGTGTAACGCCAGCAAGCCATAGGCCTGCCCCAGATTGGGCTTGATCGCCATCGCCTTGCGGACGCAATCGGCCATCTTCGCGGAAGCTTCGGTCTGATCGGTTCCTGCCAGATAGATGCCCATGCGCTGGTGAACATCGCCAAGCAGCACCCACGCCTCGGCAAAGCCGGGATCAAGCGTGACCGCCTGTTCGATCAATTCGGCCGCCCGGGTCAGCACCCCATCGCCGAACAGGCGCGCATTCAGGGCGCGGCCCTGCAGATAGAGGTCATACGCCTCCTTGCTGTGGGTAAGATTGCCGACCACCGGGGGCTGGAGCGCCATGCCCAGGGCACCTGACAGCGCCTCAGTGACGCCCCGCGCGACGGCTTCCTGAAGGTCGAAGATGTTGTCGAGCACCCCGTCGAACCGGTTGCCCCACAGTTCGAAACCGGTCGCCCCGTCGATCAGATGGACATGGATGCGGACCTGTTCGCCCTGCCGCTGCACCGATCCTTCGACCAGATGCGATACCCCCAGCTGTGCCGCAATCTGCCCGGGCGCAAGCGCGCTGCTGCGATAGTGGAAGGATGATGTCCGCCCCGCCACCTGCAGCCCCGGCACCCCGTTCAGCGCCGTGATCAGTTCATCGACCATGCCATCGGCAAAATATTCGTTGTCCCCCGCCGCCGAGCCAGTGCTGAACGGAAGGATCGCAACGCCGCGCCGGTTGGCCGGGGGCTTGGTTTCAAGCGGCACGATCGGGGTCACCTCGCTCGGCTGGCTGCCGCGCGCAAGCTCAAGCCGTCTGGCGGCCACCCACTGGAAAAACGGTTCACCCAGATCGAGCTCCGCCAGAATCGGCCGGTCGGGTGCGGTCACTTCCTGCAGGTCCACCGTGATCGCCTCTGTCCTGAGAGCTAGGCTGCTTCGGGTGATCACCAGGATATCCGGCCCCAATGGCGCGAGCAGCCTGCCCAGATTGAGCAAGCATTGCCGCAGACTGGCCTGTCCCTGCGCAGGATAGCGGCCCGGCCACAGAAGCTTGCGTATCGTGTCGCGCTCAACCGGCTCGCCACCCGAAAGGCACAAGATCGCCAAAAGGGCGCGTGCACGCCGGCTGGAAATCAGGATTTCGCGGCCATCGGGCTGATACAGGCGGAAAGCACCGGCCAGCGTGGCGCGGGCCCTTATCGCGGTATCGTTCAGAGCCTGTTCCTGATGGTCTGGCAGCATGCCCGCGATTTTCCCCCCAACCGCGTTTTGCAGTCGAATGGGCATTCATGCAAATGCAAATGCGCCCGGTCCGCCAAGGCTTGGGCCGCCGCGGACCAACGGACAGGAGATTACTTGCGGAGCACCCCGGTTCCAGGGGCGCCGCCTGCCATAGCGGGTGTCTGGAAAATGGTGGGCGGTAACGGGCTCGAACCGCTGACCCTCTCGGTGTAAACGAGATGCTCTACCAACTGAGCTAACCGCCCCCGCCATGCGGGTGGGACGCGATTTAGCGGGCTTGGCCTTGCGGTCAAGCTGCCTTTGTTCATTTGGCCCCGGCGGCCAAGCTGCTAGAATGGCGGCGACATCGCAGCAACAGCGAGGCACATGTGATCATCGAGACGCATCTCAATGACGGCACCCCGGTCTGCATCCGCCGGGTGCGCCCCGAAGACGAACAGCGCCTCAGGGACGGGATTGCGCAATTATCGCCGCAATCGCGCTACCTGCGGTTCTTTTCGGGCATGCGTGAGGCGCCGCCGCAGGTCTTGCGCGCGCTGGCGAGCGCTGACGGGCACGATCACATCGCGTGGGGGGCGCTGCGCAGCGATCTGTCCGGCACCCCGGCGCTGGGCGTTGTCCACGCCTTCCGTGATGCCGATGATCCTGACCGCGCCGAATATTCGGTCGCGGTGGTGGACGATTATCACGGACGCGGGCTGGCGCGGCTGCTGACAGCGGTGCTGCTGCTGGACTGCGCACGCGAGGGGCTGGAGCATTTCATTGTCCACATCCTCCCCGAAAACCGTCCCGCGCTGGCGCTGGCGCGTTCGCTGGGGGCCGAAGGGGTGGGATATGAAGGGGGCGTTTCGGTGCTGGAGATCGACATTCCCGAGGCGCTTTCGGCGCTGCGGATTGAACCCGATGTGCCGGGACTTGCCGCAGTGTTCGCCCGGTTCGATGCTTCCCCCGCAGCCTGACAGGCACTAGGGGCGGGGCATGAACAAACCCCCACGCATTCTCGTCCTTGGCACCGGCGGCACGATCGCAGGCGCTGCCGGGAGCGCCACCGACGCCGCCTATCGCCCCGGCGGGCTGGCGCTGGAGGTGCTGGTCGGGCACCTTGCCGCCCTTGGCCTCGTCGCCGAAATCGTGCCGCAGGAAGTGGCGCGGATCGGATCGCAGGATATCGGCTTTGCCGAATGGCAGGCTCTTCATGCGGCCTGCGCGGGGGCACTCGGCGATCCGGCGATTGATGGCGTCATCATCACCCATGGCACCGACACCGCGGAGGAGACCGGCTTCCTGCTCGATCTGACGCTGCCGACGACCAAGCCCGTCGTGCTGGTCGGCGCGATGCGGCCCGCCGATGCGGTGGGCGCGGACGGGATGAGGAACTTCGCCAATGCGGTGAAGGTGGCGAGCGAACCTGCCGCCGCCGGGCGCGGGGTGATGCTGGTGATGGGCGATGCGGTGCTTGCCGCCCGCGATGCGAGGAAGGCCGCGACCTCGGCGATCGACGCCTTCCGCAGCTTTCCAAGAGGGCCGCTCGCCCGCGTCACGCCGGCCGGCATCGACTGGTTCGGCCCCCCGCACCGCCCCAAGCAGCAGGCGCGCTATCCCTTCCCGCAGGCGCTGCCGCGGGTGGCGATCCTTACCGCGGGCGCGGGGATGGACGAAAAGCCGGTCGAGGCGCTCCTCGGGATTGGCTGCAGGGGCGTGGTGCTGGCCGGGATGGGGCAGGGCAATGCCCCTGCCAGCGTGATCGCGGCGCTTTCAGAGGCCGCGCGATCAGGCATCCCGGTGGTGCGCTCCACCCGCGTGGATGAAGGGCTGGTTGATCGCAACGTGGAAGTCGATGATGATGGCCAAGGCCTTGTCGCTGCCCGCGCCCTTGGCCCGGCCCGTGCGCGGGTGCTGCTGATGGTGCTGATCGCGAACGGGATTTGCGATGCGGCAGCGGTGCAGGCAGCGTTCGACGGGGCGTGACCCGAACTTTGCCGGGCACTCCACCTCTTCCTTACATAATACAATCAGATGCGCTAACCCCGCAGCGAGAAACCGGGAGGCACACTCCACCCGTCATAGATAAAGTGAGCTTTCCCATGTTCGACGAACCCGGTTTCTCAGACGATGCCGATCTGGATCCGGCTGCCACCATGCTGGAAACCTTCGTTTATTGCAGCCGCGCCGCTGCCGATGTCGACGCGGATGAGGTCAGCCGGCTGGTCGCATTCTCGCAAAAGCGCAATGTCGCGCGCGGGATCACCGGGGTGCTGGTGTTCGGCAGCGGCGTGTTTTTCCAGTGGATCGAAGGGCCGCCTGCCGAAGTGCGGACTCTGATCGCCAACCTGCATGGCGATCCCCGTCACCATGACATCGTCACGCTCGACCGGAGCGTTGACCTGCGCGAGCGTCTTTACCCGCATTGGGAAATGGAACCGGTCGCGGCCGATGATCTGCGCGAGGTGCTGGAAAACGCGCTCGAGACGACCGAGGATCAGGCCAGCCTCGCAGCGCTGGAACGCATCCTGGCGCACCTTGCCGCAGGGCCGCTGCCGTCGCTGGGGCGCAGCTAGACGCGGCCATCAACTGTCAGGCGGGCAAGGGGCGGCGCGCTTTCGCTGACGCCGCACCCCCGCGCTCTCCCCGAGGGGAGATGCCTTACCCCCAGGGCGTGACCAGATACTTCTCGCCGGTCTTCATCTGGCGGTAATCGCAGATCGCGTCCTTCTTCAGCATCCCTTCCAGCGTCACCTTGGCCTTGTAATGGCTGGCGAAAGTGGTGGTGAGGTTGGCCTGCACGCGGCTGCGCATCCGCACCACGGTTTCCATCCCTGCGCGCTGGAGGAAGGGCGTCAGCAGCCAGCCGGCGATGCTCCATTGCAGGCCGTAGGAGGGCGTCAGGATCGTCGGGCTGAGGTCGAGGCGCCCGTAGATGTACATCTTCTTCTGCTGGTTTGACCCATAACGCGAAAACTCGCCCATCTGGCTCGATGCGACCTGTTCCATCGCCTTCAGCACGCCGTCAGAAGCCTGCCCGCCGCCGATCGGATCGAAGCCCAGATAAGCGCCGGTTTCTGCAATCGCGGCGCGCAGATCGGCCATGTAGGTGGGGGCCGAAGAGTTCACCACATAGGTCGCGCCCTGCGATTTCAGCAGCTCAACATGCTCGTCCTTGCGCACGATGTTGACCAGCTTCATCCCGTCTTCCACGCAGATGCGGTTGAGCATCTGGCCGAGGTTCGACGCGGCGGCGAGGTGGATGATTGCCGAGTGGCCTTCCATCTTGGCGGTCTCGACAAAGCCCAGCGCGGTCATCGGGTTGACAAAGCTGGATGCCCCGGTTTCGGACGAATGATCGCCCAGCGGAATGCACATCATCGCATCGGCGATGGCATATTGGCTGAAGGCATTGCCCGGCACGCAGGCGACGCGCTTGCCCATCAGGGCTTTCGCCATGTCGGAATCGCCCGTGGCAATCACAGTGCCCGCGCCTTCGTTACCGGCGGGCAGGCGCTGGCCGTGGCGGCCCTTGTTGCCGGTGAGGAAGGGTTCCGGCATCGTGGCGACGACCTTGCCCGGGGTGTATTCCGCCGTCTCGAAATCGGCCGCGCTGGTCAGGATCGCGAGGTCCGACGGGTTGATCGGCGCGGCTTCCATTTTCACCAGCACCTGATTGCCGGTGGGGGCGGGGAACTGGCTTTCCGCCACCTCCAGCGTCAGCTTGCCATCGGCGGTGAGGGTGGTGAAAAGCTGCTTTCCGGTGGTGGTCATTGTGATTCCTCTCTGAAATCCGGGTAGGTTGCCTCGACGAAGTAGAGGCCATGAGGGGGCGCGTTAAGCCCCAAAGCGTTGCGGTCCCGCGCGGCCAGAGCCTCGGCCATGCGGGCCTCGGGCCACGTGCCTGCGCCGACCAGCTTGAGGCAGCCGACCATGGATCGCACCTGATGATGCAGGAAGCTGCGCGCGGCGGCGTGAATGTGGATCTCCTCGTCCACCTTCTCCACGTTCAGCAGATCAAGCGACTTCACCGGATCGGCGGCCTGACAATGGACTGAACGGAATGTGGTGAAGTCGTGCCGCCCGACAAGGGCCTGTGCGGCGCGGTGCATCGCCTCTGCGTCCAGAGGCTGCGGTACGTGCCATGCCTTGTCACGCAGCAGGGTCAGCGGTGCACGGCGGTTGACGATGCGGTAGAGGTACCGCCGCCCGGTGCAGGAAAACCGCGCGTGCCAATCATCCGGCACGACTTCGCACGCGGTCACCGCAATGGGATCGGGGCGAAGCTGCGCATTAAGCGCGGCCAGCAGCCGGAGCGGGTCGAAGGGCTTGGCGATATCGACATGGCTGCGCATCGCCAGCGCATGCACGCCCGCATCGGTGCGCCCGGCGGAGTGGAGCGTGACAGTCTCGCCCGTGATGCGGTGCAGCGCGTCCTCTATGCTTTGCTGCACGCTCGGCCCGTGGCTCTGGCGTTGCAGCCCGAAGAACGGCGTTCCGTCAAATTCGAGGGTGAGGGCGAAGCGGGTCAAGCGAGAACCGTCCCCGCCGCCACTGCCCGTCCGCGCAGGAACTCGGCGCGCTCCATCGCCGGCTTGCCAGCGCGCTGGAGCCGCAAGGGACGGATCGCGCCATTCCCGCAGGCGATGGTGAAGTCGTCGTCAAGCACTGTGCCGGGGGTGCCCGTGCCATCCACCGCGTCGGCCAGCAGCAGTTTTACACGCTCTCCCTCAAGCTCGAACCATGCGCCGGGGAAGGGGGCAAGGCCGCGAACGAGGCGTTCGATCATCTCGGCGGGCGCGGACCAGTCGATCTTTGCCTTGGCCTTGTCGATCTTGGGGGCGTAGATCGCCGCGCTGTCATCCTGCGCCTCGGGCGGGAAGGCGGCGAGATCGGCCAGCACCTCGACCATCGCCGCCGCGCCTGCCGCGCCCAGTTCATCGAACAACGCGCCCGTGGTCTTGCGTCCGACCGGCACGGTGACCTTGTGCAGCATCGGCCCGGTATCGAGCCCCGCCTCCATCTGCATGATGGTGACGCCCGTTTCGGCATCGCCCGCCATCACCGCCCGGTGGATCGGCGCCGCCCCGCGCCAGCGCGGCAGCAGCGAGGCGTGAATATTGAGGCAGCCATGCTTGGGCGCATCCAGCACCGGCTGCGGCAGGATCAGGCCATAGGCCGCAACCACCGCCACATCCGCGCCGAGCCCTGCAAACTCAGCCTGCGCCTCGGCATTCCGCAGCGACACGGGCGAGCGTACCGGCAATCCCAATGCCTCCGCTGCCACCTGCACCGGCGAGGGGCTGAGCTTCTTCCCCCGCCCCGCCGGACGCGGTGGCTGGGTGTAGACGCACACCACATCATGCCCCGCGGCGTGCAGCGCGCGCAGCGCCGGAACCGCGAAATCGGGCGTCCCCATGAAGATGATGCGCATAAGCTGTGCCGCTAGCCTTTGTGAAGCGAAGCGCAGCCCCTATCTCTCCCCCCATGGCATCGCAAGAGATCGAGGCTTTGAGTTCCGCGCTCGCCCGCCTGCCGGGCCTGGGGCCGCGTTCTGCGCGGCGGGCGGTGCTGTGGCTGGTCAAGCACCGCGAATCTGCGCTGCCGGCGCTGCTCGAAGCCTTGGCAGGGGTCGCCGAAACGCTGGTGGAATGCCAGACCTGCGGCAATGTCGACACGCGTGATCCTTGCGCGATCTGCGCCGATCCGCGCCGCGACGCCCGCGCGCTGTGCGTGGTGGAGGAGGTCTCCGACGTCTGGGCGCTGGACCGTTCGCGGCTGTTTCCGGGGCGTTACCATGTGCTTGGTGGCAGACTGTCCGCGCTGGACGGGATCGCGCCGGAAAACCTCAACATCGCCAGTCTGCTCGCCCGCGTAGAAGGGGGCGAGGTGGACGAGGTGGTGCTCGCCATGAACGCGACGCTGGAAGGCCAGACCACCGCGCATTACCTCGCCGAACGGCTGGAGGCCCATCCGGTGCGCGTCACCCAGCTTGCCCACGGCTTGCCGGTGGGGGGCGAACTCGATTATCTTGACGAGGGCACACTGGCCCAGGCCTTGCGGGCACGAAGGCCCGTCAGTTAAGCCGCGTTGAAATCCGCGCGGCTCTCGCCTAAATAGCGCGCATGGCTATCCGTGAAATCCTTGAAGTGCCGGACCCCCGGCTCAAAGTCGTCTCGACCCCGGTTGAACCCCACGAGTTCAATGCCGACCTGCGCACGCTGGTCGAAGACATGTTCGAGACGATGTATGATGCCCCCGGCATCGGCCTCGCCGCCATTCAGGTCGGCGTGCCCAAGCGGGTGCTGGTGATCGACCTTCAGCCCGAAGACCCGGACGCTGAGCCGGTGGAGTGCAGCCATGACGGCCACAAGCACACCCATCCGGCCACGAAGAACGACCCGCGCATCTTCATCAATCCGGTGATCATCGATCCGGCCAAGGAGCTTTCGACCTATCAGGAAGGCTGCCTCTCGGTCCCCGAGATCTACGCCGATGTCGATCGCCCGGCGACCTGCACGGTGCGCTATCAGGATCTGGACGGCAACAGCCACGAGGAACACCTCACGGGCCTGATGGCGACCTGCCTGCAGCACGAGATGGACCATTTGGAAGGCATCCTGTTCATCGACCACCTGTCGCGGTTGAAGAAGGCGATGGCTCTGAAGAAGCTGGAAAAAATCCGCCGGGCGGCGTGATCTGTTTGCGTGCCCGCTTCCGCGGGCACGTCCTCGGCGCTGATCCGAGCCTTGCAGGCTCGGGCACCTGCGGCTCGGCCGCGTGGCCTCGCGGCGCTGCGCGCCGATATTTGTGCCAAACAGCCCACCCTCGTCACCCCGGACTTGATCCGGGGCTAGGCCTTCTTTCTTGTTGGAAAGCGTGTCGCGGACCCTAGCGTTCTCCATTCGTTCCGTGTAAGCCCGCCGCATGGACCCTGCGATTCTCTCGATCCTCGCCCTCGTTATCGGTGCCGCACTTGGCTGGTTTCTCGCCTCACGCCCGCTTGCCGATCTGCGAGAGCGGCTGGCGGCGGCGGAAGCCAGCGGGGCTGAGGGGGAGGCGAAGTTCGCCCGCGCCATTGCCGAGCTGGGCGAAGCGCGGATCGAGGTGGCCGGGCTGAAAGAGCGCGCTTCGCAGGCCGATGGCCTGGCCGTGCGGCTCGATGGCGTGCAGGTCGAACGTGCGGCGCTGGCCGAACGGCTCGCAGCGCTGGAAAGCGCCTCGGCCGAGCGCGAGAAAGCCTTTGCCGAACAGAAGGCGGGCCTGCTCGCCGCGCAGGAGAGCCTGCGCAAGGAATTTGAAAACGCCGGAAGCCGGGTGCTCGAACAGGCGCAGAAGGCCTTTCTGGAACGCGCCGACGCGCGTTTCCGCCAGTCCGAGGAAGCGGGCGAGGCCAAACTGAAGGCGCTGCTCTCGCCGGTGGGCGAGCGGCTGGCGAGTTACGAAAAGCAGGTCGCCGA
Source organism: Porphyrobacter sp. IPPAS B-1204 (assembly GCA_003724185.1). Lineage (GTDB taxonomy): Bacteria > Pseudomonadota > Alphaproteobacteria > Sphingomonadales > Sphingomonadaceae > Erythrobacter. The sequence continues at coordinate 329,015 of RHGM01000003.1, read as the reverse complement.
ACTGGAAGCGAAGCGCACCGATGCCTTCGGGCAGCTCACCGGTGTGATCCAGTCCATGCGCGAAGGGCAGGAAGAAATCCGCAAGGAAGCCCGCAGGCTCGGCAATTCGCTGACCAACGCCCCCAAGGCGCGCGGGCGCTGGGGGGAGCGGGCGCTGCAAAACGTGCTCGAACAATGCGGGTTGGCCGAACATACCGACTTCCATCTCGAACAGTCGATGGACACCGAAGAGGGGCGCCTGCGCCCTGATGCCATCGTCAATGTGCCGGGGCAGAAGAAGTTGGTGATCGATGCCAAGGTGTCATTGAATGCCTATCAGGCCGCCTTCGAGGCGGATGACGAAGGCGAGCGCAAGCGGCACCTCGATCTCCATGCGAAGTCGATGCGCGGCCATGTGCAGACGCTGGGTTCCAAAAGCTACCAGAGCCAGTTCGACGATGCGCCCGATTATGTCGTGATGTTCGTGCCGGGCGAACACTTCGTCGCCGCCGCGCTCGAACATGATCCTGAGCTGTGGGATTTCGCCTTCCGCAACAAGGTGCTGCTGGCGACCCCGACCAATCTGGTCGCCATCGCCCGCACCGTCGCGCAGGTCTGGCGGCAGGACAAGATGGCGAGCGAAGCGGCAGAAATCGGGCGGATGGGCGCGGAATTGTATGACCGCCTTGCCACCGCAGCCGAGCACCTCAAGCGCGTTGGCGGGGGGCTCGAAAGCGCGGTCAACAATTACAACAAGTTCGTCGGCAGCTTTGAACGCAACGTGCTGTCGTCGGGGAGGCGGCTCGCGGAAAAGGGCGTCGAAATCGGCAAGCGCGAGATCGAAGCCGTCTCGCTGGTGGAAAGCGCGCCGCGTTACAATGCTGCCGATGGCGATGCGGTCGAGGCGGAATATCCGGCGCTGGAAGCCCGCAAGGACGCGGCGGAGTAAGCCGGCCAAGCGCGGACGCGGGCTTTCCTACTTTGGTGCCCGCAGCCATCATCGCATCCGGCTCTTTCCCATCGTCCGGACCCCTGCACTCAGGCTTTGGCCAGTTATAGGCCCCGTTCCCCTGTCCGTCCGGTTCAGGCGGAGCGCTGTAAAATTCTGAAAAAAAATAAAGAACATGGCGTCATTCAAAGTTGACAGCGTGTCACCTTTGTCCGCTTTGTGGTTCCAATCCCGCCAGCACTTCATAGGCCAGCACAGCGCCCGCAACCGCCGCATTGAGCGAATCCGCGCGGCCCTTCATCGGCATTGTCACCCGCAGGTCGCACGCCGCCTCGTATTCCTCGGGCAGCCCTTGCGATTCGTTGCCGACGAGGATGAAGCACGGCGCAGCATATGGCGCCCCGCGATAGGGCACGGCATCCCTCAGCGAGGCGGCGACAAGCTGGCCCGCTCCATTGCGCAGCCATGGCAGAAACTCCTCCCACCGCGCCTGCGCCACGCCGACGGTGAAGACCGCGCCCATACTGGCGCGCACGGCTTCGGCGCTGAAGGGATCGGCGCAATCGTCGATCAGGATCAGCCCGCCTGCGCCCACCGCATCACAGGTGCGCAGCATCGTGCCGAGATTGCCCGGATCGCGCAAAGCCTGCGCCACCAGCCAGATCGGCGCGGCGGCGCGGTTCAACGCCGAAAGCGAGGTGTCCCACTCATCGAACACCCCCGCCACGCTCTGCGCGTTGTCCTTGCCGGTGATCTTGGAGAGGATGTCGGGCGTTGTGGCGATCACCTCGCCGCCCGCTGCCACGACGTCAGCCTCCAGCCGCGCCAGCAGTGCGTGCTCGCGCCCCTCGGCCATGACCAGTGTTTGCGGCACCCGGCCCGAAGCGCGCGCGTCTTCGATCAGGCGCAGCCCCTCGACCAGAAACTGCCCGCTGCGCTTGCGATGCTTCTTGTCGCGTAAGCTCCGCAGATATTTGACGGTCGGATTGGAAAAGCCGGTGATGTGCTTGCGCATGGCGGCGGCGCTAATCTTCCCCGAAGCCGTCAGCGATCAGCGCGATCAGATCGGCGAGCACTGCCTCGGCGTTCTCGCCCTCGACCGCAACTTCAACCGTATCGCCCTTGGCCGCGCCGAGCATCATCAGCCCGAGGATTGATCCGCCCGCCGCGCTGTGCGGCGCCTTGCTAACGGTCACTTTCACGCCATCAGGCAGGGCGGCGACCGCGCCCACGAACTTCGCGCTCGCCCGGGCGTGCAGGCCCCGGCGGTTGACGATGGTGACGCTCTGCCTTGCTTCCCCCACGTGCGGCGAGCCTTCAGGCCTTGGCCCGCGCCGGGGCAGTGTCCTGCCCGAGCAATTCGCTGGCGATGGTGATGTAATTGCGTCCGGCGGTCTGCGCGGCGTGAACCGCAGCGGTAACGTCCATCGCCTTCCTCGCGCCGGCCAGCCTGATCAGCATCGGCAGGTTGATGCCCGCGATCACTTCGACCTGGCCTGCATCGAGCAGCGAGATTGCCAGATTGGACGGGGTGCCGCCGAACAGATCGGTCAGGATGATGACGCCGCTGCCCGCATCGACCGCCGCAATCGCATCGGCGATGTCGGCGCGGCGCTGCTCCATATCGTCATTGGGGCCGATGCAGACTGTGACGATCCCTTCCTGGGGGCCGACAACGTGCTCCATAGCCTCGACAAACTGGTCCGCGAGGCGGCCATGGGTTACCAGGATCAAGCCGATCATGCGTGGTTGGGGTCCGTTAACTGCCCGATTGGCGGGCTGCCTTACGCGTTTCTACCTTAACCGACAATGCGCGGGGTGCATTGCCGGGGAATTTCCCGAACCCGGACTAGCGCCGCTCCCGTTCGATGGCATCTGCCGCGCGTGAGCCCAGATTGCGGTGACGGACAGTGGGCGAAAATCCCGCCTCGCGCAAGGCCTGCGCCATTCGTTCTGCGGTGAACACCGAGCGGTGTCTCCCGCCGGTGCAGCCAAAAGCGATGTGCACATAGGGCTTGCCCTGCGCTCCGTAGCGCGGAAGCAGGGTCAGCAGCAGGTCGCGGATCTGGGTGAAGGCCTCCCCGAAGGCCGGATCGCGCATGATGTGTTCGCCCACGGGGGCATCCTGTCCGGTCTGATCGCGCAAGTCCGGCACCCAGTGCGGGTTGTCCAGAAAACGCATGTCGAACACCAGATCCGCCAGCGGCGGCATGCCGCGGGCAAAGCCGAAGCTCGACACGGTCAGCGTCAGCGCGGCATCGTCGCTGACCGGGGCGAACAGCTCGCGCATCCGGGTTTGCAGATCGTTACTGGTCATCGCCGTGGTGTCGATCATCACCTCGGCCCAGCGGCGCAGGGGTTCGAGCAGCTCGCGTTCGGCCGCGATGCCCTCCTGCACCGGGCGTCCGGCAGCCATCGGGTGACGGCGGCGGGTTTCGTTGAAGCGGCGTTCCAGTTCCCCGCCCGCACAGTCGAGGAACAGGAAGGTCAGCGCGATGTCAGGCCGCTGGCTGAGTTCCTTCACCAGCGCGATGATGTCGGCGGGCACAAAGCCGCGGGTGCGCGAATCGAAGCCGATGGCGAGCGGACCGCGCGCTTCGTCGGGCATGGTGACCAGCCGCTTGAGCATCCGCACCGGAAAATTGTCGATCGTCTCCCAGCCGAGATCCTCCAGCACGGCGAGCGCAGTCGATTTGCCCGCGCCGGCAAGGCCGGTAACCAGCAGAAGTTGGCGCGGCGGGGCCGAGGCGGAGGTGTCAGGCGTGGTCATGGTGCACCATCTTGCCGACAAGCGGCGGTGAAGGCCAGCCCATGTTCCCGCAGCGCCCATTCGGCGCGGGGGCCGGGTGCGATGGTGCCGGGATCGAAAGCGAGCACCGGCACCGCCACCCCGGCAATCACCCGCATGGGCAGCGGTGTTTCGGGCAGGCGCGCAGGGGCCGGGCCGCCGAGGGTGAGGATCAGCGCCACCGGGGCGGGCGGCGCGGCGGGGAGGCGGACAAGGCCGACGCCGCGCACCTCCATCAGACCGTCGATCCGGGGCGGCGGGCTGGCAATCAGCGCCTCGCCCGTGCGCGCAAGCGTCACGGCGTCATCCCCGATCAGCCCCGCACCGCGATCCACCAGCGCCAGCGCGAGGCTGGATTTGCCGCTGCCGGGAGGGCCTTCGATCAGCAGCGCCCGGCCGCCGATCGACACCGCGCTCGCTTGCATCACGATATCATTCATGACGCGGTCGGCAGCGCCAGACGCAGGCACGCGCCGGGGGCGCCATCGGGACGGGCTTCTGCGGTGAGCGTGCCGTCATGCGCCTCGGCAATGGCGCGGCCAATCGCAAGGCCGAGGCCGGAGTGGTTGCCGAAGCTTTCGCCCTCGGGCCGGTCCGAGTGGAACCGCCGGAACACATGCTCGCGCCGTTCGGGAGCGATGCCGGGGCCTTCATCACAGACCTCGGTGACGATCTGGCGGCCCGATGGGCGGATTGTCACGCGGACCACGCCATCGGGCGGGCTGAAGGACACGGCGTTATCGATCAGATTTTCCGCCACGCGTTCCAGCTGGGTTGGCACGCCCATGACCGTGTGACCCCCGGCAGCAGCGTCGAGCACCAGCTGACGCCCGCCATTCATGCCCCTGTCCTCGCGGCTGCGGATCAGGTTGGCGAACAGGCCTGCCAGATCGACCCGCTCCAGCTTGGCGCGGCTGATTTCGGCATCGACCCGGCTGGCGGCGGCGATTTCGGTCACCAACCGGTCGATCCGGCGCACGTCATGGGCGGCGATGTCGATCAGCTGCCGCCGCAATTCCGGATCGTCCACCCGCGGCAGCGTGTCCACCGCGTTGCGCAGGGATGCCAGCGGGTTCTTGATTTCATGCGCCACATCGGCGGCAAAGCTGTCAACCGCGTCGATCCGCTGCCTGAGCGCAGCCGTCATGTCCGACACCGCACGGGCGAGCAGGCCGATTTCATCGCTGCGCTGGGGCAGGCGCGGCACCTCCACCTCGCGGTCGCGGCCCTGCTTCACCCGCACCGCCGCCTTGGCCAACTGCCGCAGCGGGGTGACGATGGTGCGCGCCAGAAACAGCGACAACAGCGCCGATGCCGCCATCACCAGCAGCATGGCGACAAACAGTGTTGATCGTGCCGCACGCACGCTTTCGGTGATGTCGACCGCGTTGCGCACGGTCAGCAGCGTCGCGCCTTGCAGGCCCACCGGCACAGCGGCGGTGATGACCGGGGTGCCGTCGCTCCAGTCATAGAGCCGTACTTGCGACAGCCCCAGCTCGCGCGCGCGGGCGAGTTCTGGCCAGGCGTTGGCGTCCTCAGCCTCGGGCTCGGTATAGTCCTGCACCGGCTCGGCGCTGACGATGGTATCCACCGTGCGATCGAGCCAGCGGGCGAATTCCTGTTCCCAGTCATCGTCGGTGATGTCGTTGAAGCGGAAAGAGGGATCGGCCAGCGCAAAGCTGTCGGCGGTCAGTTTGCCTTTCGCATCGAACATGCGCAGGCGCATCCGCTGCTCCTTGCCGATCTGCACCAGCAGCGCCTCCTGCCGCTGGCGGGTGGCGCCTGCCAGCGCTTCGGCGGTGATCTGGGCTTCGATCCGGGCGAGCTTGAAGCGTTCGTTGATCAGCTGGGTGCGATAGCTGTCGAGGTAGAACAGCCCCCCTCCCAGAACCAGCAGCGGCAGGATGTTGACCGCGAGGATGCGCCCCGTCAGCGCAAAGCGTCCGGTTGCGGTCAGCTGCTCGCGGCCGGCGCCTTTAGCCATCGGTGAAGCTGTAGCCCGCGCCATACAGGGTTTCGATGCCATCGAAGGTGGGATCGACCAGCCGGAACTTGCGCCGCATCCGCTTGATATGGCTATCGACGGTGCGATCATCGACGAACACATCGTCGGGATAGGCCGCGTCCATCAGCTGGTTGCGGCTCTTGATGACGCCGGGGCGGATGGCGAGCGCTTCGAGGATCAGGAACTCGGTCACCGTCAGGCTGACCGCTTCGCCGCCCCATGTCACCTGATGGCGCGCCGGGTCCATGAACAACCGCCCGCGGGTGAGGTTGGCGGGCGCGGATTCGGCCTGGGTGGCGGCGCTGGCGCCCGCCGCCAGCGGCTCGGCGCGGCGCAGGATCGCGCGGATGCGGGCGATCAGCAGGCGCAGACTGAACGGCTTGGCGATGTAATCATCCGCGCCAAGTTGCAGCCCGGCTTCCTCGTCGCTTTCATCGTCCTTGCTGGTGAGGAAGATCACCGGCAGCGCCGATTGTGCGCGCAGGTGGCGCAGCAGTTCCATGCCGTCCATCTTGGGCATCTTGATGTCGAACACGGCAAGATCGGGCGGATTGTCCAGCAACGCCTTCAGCGCAGTTTCGCCATCGGAATAGAGCCGCGTGGCAAAGCCTTCGGCCTGAAGCGCGATGGAGACGGTGGTTAGGATATTGCGATCATCATCCACCAGCGCGATCTGCAGCTTGCGGGTGTCGCTGTCCGCCATCACGGGAGCGGACGGATCTTCAGGATCGGTGGTGCCTTCGGACATGGCCTTTATCCTTGTTGCCCCGGCGCGTTCATGGCGCTTGGGTAGCGGCTTGCGTCACCTATCGCAATGGCGCGGCCATTGCGCAAAAAGCTGGAATTGGGTGCCCTCCACAATTGCTTTGCCGCTGCCGGTTTGACGCGGGAAGGGCCGCTGACTAAGGGCGCGATCAGGGATCGAATGGCAGTGACACCGGATTGTCCGCCCAAGGTTGCATACGTATGCGCAAGTGCTACGGAGCGATTGACGGGGGTGGGGATTCGCTGGTTGCCGCTGGCCTGTCCCCGCCGCTCATCGTTCGGCAATTCGAAGATGTGCCGATCCTTGCTTTGCCGCCTTCGCCCAGGAGACGTATCGTGACCTCGCTTGCAACCCCGCTGGCCGCCCAGAACCTCACCACCGCTGCGCGGCTGCACGCCAATCTTGGCACGGCTGCGCTGGTTGAACATGCGCTGGCGAAGGGTGAAGGCAAGCTCACCAAGCATGGCGCGCTGCTGGTCGATACCGGCCGCTTCACGGGCCGCAGCGTCAAGGACAAGTACATCGTCCGCGATGCCGAGACGGAAAACACAATCAACTGGGGCGCCATCAACCAGCCGATGAGCGAGGAACACTTCGCCGCGCTGAAGGCCGATTTCCTGAAGGAGCTCGAAGGGCAGGACGAGCTATACGTCGCCGATCTGTTCGGCGGTTCGCAGCCCGAATACCGGGTGAACGTGCGCGTCATCAACCAGATGGCGTGGCACAACCTGTTCATCCGCACCCTGCTGGTGCGTCCGACGGCGGAAGAGCTCGCAAGCTTCGTGCCCGAATACACCATCATCAACCTGCCCAGCTTCAAGGCGGACCCGGAACGCCACGGCTGCCGCAGCGACACGGTGATCGCGGTGAGCTTCACCGAAAAGCTGATCCTGATCGGCAACACCGAATATTCGGGCGAGATGAAGAAGGGCGTGTTCGGCCTGTTGAACTACCTGCTTCCCGCGCAGGGCGTGATGCCGATGCACTGCAGCGCCAATATCGGCGCGGACGGCAAGAGCGCGATTTTCTTCGGCCTGTCGGGCACCGGCAAGACCACGCTTTCCGCCGACGCCAGCCGCACCTTGATCGGCGATGATGAACATGGCTGGTCGGACACCGCCGTGTTCAATTTCGAAGGCGGCTGCTACGCCAAGATGATCAACCTTTCGGCTGAGGGTGAGCCGGAAATCTACGCCACCACCAAGATGTTCGGCACGATCCTCGAAAACGTGGCGATGGACGAGGATACCCGCGAGCTGGACTTCACTGACAGCAGCAAGACGGAAAACACCCGCGGCGCGTACCCCATCGAATCGATCCCCAACACTTCGGAAAAGAACCTCGGCCCCGCGCCGTCGAACGTCATCATGCTGACCGCCGATGCCTTCGGCGTGCTGCCTCCGATTGCGCGGCTGACGGCGGATCAGGCGATGTATTACTTCCTCAGCGGCTACACCGCCAAGGTCGCCGGCACTGAAATCGGCGTGACCGAGCCGGAAGCCACCTTCAGCACCTGCTTCGGCGCCGCCTTCATGCCGCGCCACCCGAGCGTCTACGGCAACCTGCTGAAAGAACGCATCGCCAAGGGCGGTGTGGAGTGCTGGCTGGTCAACACGGGCTGGACCGGCGGCAAGTATGGCACCGGCAGCCGCATGCCGATCAAGGCGACCCGCGCGCTGCTGAACGCGGTGCTCGATGGTAATATGGACGAGGTCGAGTTCCGCAAGGATCCCAATTTCGGGTTCGACGTGCCGGTGCATGTACCGGTGCTGGCCGAAGCCGGGATCGACCAGACGATCCTCGATCCGCGCAGCACCTGGGCTGACGCGGCCGAGTATGACGCGACCGCCAAGAAACTGGTGCAATTGTTCATCGACAACTTCGCCCAGTTCGAAGCCCATGTCGACGAAGGCGTGAAAAAGGCCGCGCCCGCGCCCATCGCGGCCTGACGCGCATCACAGGTTGGAGAGGGAGAAGCCCCGCCCGGCGCAAGACCGGCGCGGGGCTTTTTCGTTGAACTGTCGCGCAGTTGGCCCACAGTCGCGATAAGTGCGATTCGAAGGAGGAACGAGCATGAGCATTCTTGACGGAATTCTGAAGAACATCGGCGGCGCGCCGGACGATGTGGTGAACCTTGCGGCCAAGATCGGGATCGATCCGGCGATGGCGGAAAAGGCGATTGCCGCGCTTGGCCAGACCCATCAGATGGACGGCGACACGGTCACGCTGGCGGCGGAGAAGACCGGCCTCAGCCCCGATATCCTCAACCAGATCGTCGGCGCGATCGGCGGTGAGGGTTCGCTGACCAATTTTGCCTCGATCCTCGACCGTGACGGGGACGGCAATCCGATCAATGACATCATGGACATGGCCAAGGGCCTGTTCGGCAAGAGCTGACCCTGCGCGCCGGGGCGGGGGTTACTCCCCCGCTTCGGGTGCGGCGGACGAAGCCGCGTTATCCGCGTCCGGCTGGGTGCGGATCTTGATCGGGCCATCAAGCGGCGCATTGGCCAGCCTTTCAAGCAGCTGCTTCGCCCGTTCCGCCGCACCGCCGCCATGCGGATTGGCCGCAACCGGATTGAGGATCTGGCGGGCGAGGTCGAATTTGCCCTCTTGCAACAGCATCAAACCCGTATTCAGCTGCAAGCCCTGATCGAAAGGCGCAAGCTGCGATGCTTGCAACAGCGCCGCGCGCGCGGTTTCGGTGGGCTTTGCACCGCGCTCGGCAAAGCTGCGGTAATAATGGATCAGCGGCAGCGGATGATCGTTCTCGATGGCGTTAAGCGCCTCGAACGGCTTCATCGCAGCTTCGTAGGCGGCCTGCTTGTCCTCGGCCTCGGCCGCTTGCCGGAACAGCGCAAAGCCTTTCTGGACGTAGGCATTGGTGCGTGACGGATCGGCCGCGATGGCGCGGTCGGCAGCGGCGGTCGCCTCGGCATCATTGCCCGCGTCATACTCCGCCTCGGCCAGCGCGGTGAGCACGCCCGCATCATCGGGATAACGTGCGGCAATGGCGCGCACCTCGGGCAGGATTTCAAGCGCCTCATCCCGGCCCACCCCGCGCTGTGAGCGGATCACAAGCGGCATGACGGCCGCCTCTCCCGCCGGAAGCTTGCGCACAGTGATGGGGCTGCCGCTGCTGAGCTTGTCGGCCGACAGCGGCACCATCATGAAGCGGCCCCCGCGCAGATAGGCTGCCAACTCGCTTTCGAGCTTATCAAGATCGCCAAAGGCCGCCTCTCCCGCGGCGAGCGAGGTCATGCCGTTGTAGAGATTGATCTTGTATTGCGCGATCTGGGTGCCGCGTTCCTCGGAAAAGGTGAGGTAGTGATAGAGCAGCCAGCTCTTGCCGTAAAAGGCGGTGCGGGCATTGCTGTCGGCGGAATAGCCTGGTGCTTCCAGCAGTTCGCGCACGTGCACCGGCTTGGCAAAGGCCAGTTCGCCCCCGCGGTGCTGCGCGGCGCGGCCGATCAGCAGGCCGCCATCATCCTTGAAGGTTGCCGCCGCGTAGAACTCCGCCGCGCCTTCATTGAGCCAGCGCGGCATGGGAAAGCGCGAGGACCCGATCAGGAAGTGGTGCGCATATTCGTGCAGCAGCACGATGGTGGAATAATGGGGATAGCCTTTCTGGTTGCGGATATCCTGCACAAAGGCACGGCTGCCCCCGGCCCGGGGGATGTAGAAGCCGCCGATATTGCGGTTGCCCCCTGCAAGCTCGCGGATGTCGCGCCGGTCTCCGACGACGAAAATCGTCACCCGGTTGGACGGGCTGGGTTTATCAAGGGTCTGGCCTTCCAGAAACGCCATCGCGCTGTGATAGCGTTCAAGGTTCTCCGCGAACTTGCGCAGGTCCGCTTCCTTGTCGTCGGCATAGATGACGAAGTGATCGCTTGATGCCTCATGCCAGTCCGCCCACGCGGGCTGCGCTGCTAGCAGGGCGAGGGCTGCTGCGATCAGGCGGAAAATCGGGGACACCATGACAATGCTCTCCTTCGCCTTGCCTGCGATTGCAACGCGAATGGGCCTCAGACTATCCGCTTTTTCGCGCCTGACCAGAGGCTTGCGACGAATCGATGCGCGCCGGATCAGCCGCCGGCCGGGCGCGTGTCTTCGAGATATTGCCAGATCCGGCTGACCACCACCGATCCCTCGCCCACTGCGCTCGCCACCCGCTTCACCGATCCGGCGCGCACATCGCCCACGGCAAAGATGCCGGGCGCGGTGGTGGCGTAATCATCGCCCTGGCCCGCAGCAGCGCCGGTCAGGACGAAGCCTTTCTCGTCGGTTTGGGCAAGGCCGGACAGCCAGCCGGTGTTGGGCGCGGCGCCGATCATGATGAACAGGGCGCGGGCGTCGATGCGCTGTTCGGTGTCCTTGGTCTTGAGCGTGATGGCGTCCAGCCACGTGTCCCCGTGCAAAGCGGTGACTTCGCTGTGATAGTGGATGGTAATGCGCGGATCGGCCTCCAGCCGCTGCGACAGATAACTGGACATGGACGCCGCAAGGCTGCTGCCGCGCACCACCAGATGCACATGGGCCGCCGCACGGGAAAGGAACATCGCCGCCTGCCCCGCCGAATTGCCGCCGCCGATCACCACGGCCTGCGTGTTGGAGCAGAAGCGCGCCTCCATCTCTGTGGCGGAATAGAAGATGCCTGCGCCTTCCAGCGCCTCCAGCCGGTCAAGCGGCAGGCGGCGATATTGCACGCCGGTGGCGACCAGCAGCGCGCGGGCACAGATTTCGTCGCCATCATCGAGCACCGCGCAGAACGCCCCGTCCTCGCGGTGCGACACACCCTCCACCCGGCGCGGCATCACGAAGCGCGTGCCGAACTTCATCGCCTGCACCTGCCCGCGAAAGGTCAGGTCGGTGCCGCTGATGCCGGTGGGAAAGCCCATGTAATTCTCGATCCGGCTGGATGTGCCCGCCTGCCCGCCCACGGCGGTATCCTCGATCACCAGTGCCTCGATGCCTTCGCTTCCGGCATAGACCGCCGCCGCCACCCCCGCAGGCCCGCCGCCGACGATCAGAAGGTCATAGGTCCGCTGCGAACAGATCCCGAGATCGAGCCCGAGATATTGCGCCACCTTACGCGGGGTCGGATCATCCAGCCGCGTGTCCGCGCCGACGATCACGCCGGGCTTGTGGCCCATCAGGCTGCACATCTGGGCCGTCTCGCGGTCGGATGCGTCCATGTCGTAGCTTTGGAAGGGGATGCGATTCCTCGACAGAAACCGTTCGACCGCCTGCACCTGAGGATCGCGGTCCGCGCCGATCACCTTGATCGTGTCGTTGCGCGTTTCAAACTGCTTGCGCCGCCTTGCCGCAAACACGGTGATGAGGTGATCGGACAATTCCGGCACGCGGCCCATCAGCGCGAGCATGGCTTCACGCGGGGCTTCGATTACGGTCGTATCGACCGCGGCGCGCATCCGCATGATGTTGGTGCCGCCGTTGAGGAAGCCGATCTCGCCCAGAAACTGCGTCGGCCCAAGGCTGGACGGCAACAGCCGCTCGCCGGTGTGGGGATCGGCCACCTCGATCTCGCCTTCGACAACATAGACGAAGCGATCCATCGCCTCGCCGATGTCCATGACGATGTCGCCAGCCTTGTAATGCCGCTCGCCGCCGATGGCGCAGATGGCATCGACATGCGCGGGCGCAAGCGGCACGCGGCGCATGGTTTCAAGGTCTTGTCCCAATGTTTCCATGCTGCCCTCCTGCGACGCGAAGGTTGCAAGATGGGGTCAGGGACGGAAATTGCAATTCGTCGTCCGGCCTAGCCTTTTGCCCCGGCGATATAGCGGCTGACGGTGTTGGCCATGACGCTGAGCGGAGCATTGCCACCCAGCACCAGCGCGGTGTTGAAGGCGCGGAAATCGTACTTGCGCCCCAGTTCCGCCTTCGCCCGCTCGCGCTGGCGCAGGATTTCGCTGTGGCCGATCTTGTAACCGCAGGCCTGCCCGGGCCAGCTGCAATAACGATCGACCTCGGAGGCGACTTCCTCGACCTTGGAGCCGTTCCTTTCGACAAAGAACTGGCGGCCCTGTTCGCGCGTCCACTGCTTGGAATGCAGGCCGGTGTCGACCACCAGTCGGCAGGCGCGGAAGGCGAGCGATTGCAGGAAGCCAAGCCGCCCGACCTCGAAGCCCTTGTAGGCTCCCAGCTCATCGGCGAGCTGTTCGGCGTACAGCGCCCAGCCTTCGCTGAAGGCGTTGAAGGCGAGGATCGAGCGGATCAGTGGCAGGCGGTTGCTGAACTCGCCCTCCCACACGTGGCCGGGGATCGCCTCGTGGAAGGCAAGATCGGCCAGATCATATTTGCGGTGCAGATCGGTGGTGCGAAGGTTGATCCAGAACCGTCCGGGGATGCTGCCATCCTTGCTGCCCGCCCCGCCATATGCTCCGGGGGCGCCGGGCTCTTCGGAAAGCGGCAGGCGCACCACTTCCATGCGCGGGTTGACGACCTGCGTGAAAGCGCGCGGCATCTGCGCCTTGATCCACGTCAGGCGTTCGTCGATGAAGGCGAAGATCTCCTTGCGGCCCGCATCGCCTTCGGCAAATTTGTAGCGCGGATCGTCTGCCAGCCCGCGCATCCTCTCGCCGACGCTGCCCTTGGTGTAGCCGATCTTGCGCAGGATAGGGTCCATCTGGCCGTGGAGCTCGTCGAGCTCGGCAAGGCCCTGACGGTGGATTTCAGCGGGGCTGAGGTTGGTGGTGGTGGAAGCGCCCAGCGCCCAGGCGTAATACTCCTCGCCCATCGGCTGCGCCCAGATTCCGGCGGAATCCTTGGCGGCGGCGCGCTGGGTGCGCAGTTCGGCAAGCTGGCGTTCCAGCGCGGGGACGATGCCGCGCGCGGTGATGCGCTCCGCCTGCGCGGCGGCAGCCTTGGCCTCTGCCATGCCCGACGCATCGAGCGGCCCTGCATAGGACTCCTTCGCGCCCGCAATGCTCGCCTCCATCTGGGCGATTGCCTTGTCGATCAGGAAAGCGGGCGGCACCACGCCCATAGCGCGGGCAGCGCGGATGCGCTCACGCTCGCCATCGAGAACGGCGGGGACTTCGATCAGGCGGTCAAGATAGGGGCCGACATCATCGGCTGCGTTCAACGGCTGGGTCGAGCTGAAGAAGCGCGGCATGTCGATATAGCCGCCGACATTCTGGATCACCACGTAAGGCGCGTTGCGCCAGCTGCCAACCGCGACATCGCCATAGGGCAGGGCCATGCCCTCGGCAGCGCGGGTAAAGGCGGTTTCGACCACCTCGAACCCGATCTGCTGGTCGCTTGTGAGGCCTTCCTTGGGGTAGGCTTTGACCTCGGCCACCATTTCGCCAAGCGCCGCGGCATAAGATGCGCGGCCCGCTTCGCCCGGCAGGCCGAAGGTTGAACGCCAGGCAGCGTAATCGCCGGTGTCGACGCCAAGGCCGGTGGCGCGACCCGGTTCATGCGCGAGCATCCGGTAAGCGATCCGTTCCAGCGCGGCATCAGGATCAAGCCCGGCAATCGGGCCGCTGGATTGCGGCGCGTTGCTGGCGGCGCGCAGGCCGGCGGGCAGCAGGGCAAGGGTGGACACACCGCCCAGCGCGGCAAGCGTCCGGCGGCGGGTGAAGTCTGCAAATATCTCTCTCATGGCAGACAGGTTTGGCGAGGCCGGCACCCCAAGTCAATTGCACGGGGGCCGGATCGCAGGCTAAGGCACAGCCCATGACCGACATCGTTCTTTCGATCGTGATGCTGGCCGCGCTGGCGCTGCTGGCGGGGGCCTTTGTGCTGTGGCGGCGCACCGGGCAGGTGAAGCAGCCGGCGCTGATGGTGGTGCTGGCCGTGATCGCGGTGCTCAACGTGCTGATCTGGACAATCCCCACCGAAAGCGGTGAGGCCCCGATCGAGCAGTTGAAGACCGCCGGAGAGGGTTAGAGGCTCCCTCCCCGGCGGCGCCCGATTACTCGGGGATTCTCCACGTTATCGTGCCGCTGTAGCTGCCGGTGACAGCCTTGCCGTTGCCGTCGCGTGCGGCTTCGAAGCGGGAGCGCTGCTTGACCAGATCGCAGGTCGCCGCATCGAGCGGGGCGTGGCCCGTCGAACGGGTGATCGTGCAGCCGGTCACCTTGCCGCTGGCATCAATGGACAGGGAGAAGCGCGCAGTGCCCGCCATGTCCTCGCGGATCCAGCGCGGGCGGTAATCGTCATTCGTCACCCACTTGCCGGGGTTGCCCTTGGGCCGGGCGCCGACGGGATCGAAGGGCGATGCGCTGGGGCCGGGGTCAGGGATGCCGAAATCGACCGGGCCGGTGCCGGTGCCGCTGATATCGCCGGTGCCGGGGAAGGCCGCGATCGGATCGCCGAGGCCGAGATCAACCGGCAGGGTTTCCGGGCGCGAGGGTGTGGTGGGAATCGTGGTTGTCGGCCCAGCGGGGTTTTCCACCAGCACCGGTTCGTCCGTCTTGGGCGGTGGCGGGGGCAGGATGAAATCATTGACCTCCACCCCCTTTATCCGCGGTCCGGCAGGCTGGGTCACGGCGGTGACCGCAAGGCCCACCACCAGCAGCGCGCCGAACGCACCGGGGATGCCGAGTGCGCCGACAAGGGCAGCAGGGTTGGGGCGGCGATTGGCAGAAGCGTAGGTCATGCAGGGGCTCCTCTCTCCATCATCGTGGGAGCGGAGCCGGAGCACCTTGTCGCAAGCTGGACCTCCGGCCCCGCTCACTGGCGACAATACTATGACTTTTACTAGGGGCGAAGCGGTTTCGCGTTGCGATTCAGGATGGGAATCCAGAGCCCACTACCCGTCACCCCCGCGAAGGCGGGGGTCCAGCTGGGTTTTGCCAGTCGGAAAAGAAGCTGGATCCCCGCCTGCGCGGGGATGACGAGACTATTTGATCGGGCAATCCGGGCTGAGGCGGAAATCCAGATAATTGTCGACCGACTTCATCATGTCCTCAAGCTCGTTCTCGAAGAAATGGTTCGCCCGCGGGATTTCGTCGTGGTGGATGGTGATGTGCTTCTGGGTGCGCAGCTTGTCGACCAGCTTCTGCACCGCATTGGGCTGCACCACCGTATCGGCCGCGCCCTGCACGAAGATGCCGCTGGCGGGGCAGGGGGCAAGGAAGCTGAAATCGTACATGTTGGCGGGCGGCGCGACCGAGATGAAGCCGCGCACTTCGGGGCGACGCATCAGCAATTGCATCCCGATCAGCGCGCCAAAGCTGTAGCCTGCAATCCAGGTGCTCTGCGCTTCGGGGTGGACGGACTGCACCCAGTCGAGCGCGGAGGCTGCGTCGGAAAGCTCGCCGATCCCGCTGTCGAAGCTGCCTTGCGAACGGCCCACACCGCGGAAGTTGAAGCGCAGGGTGGCAAAGCCGCGGTCGGCAAAGGTCTTGTAAAGCCGCTGCACGATGCGGTCGTTCATCGTCCCGCCGCCTTCGGGGTGAGGGTGCAAGATCATCGCCACCGGCGCACGCGGGCGCGGCGGGGGCGAGAAACGGCCTTCGAGACGGCCTTCCGGACCGGGGAAGATGACTGAGGGCATCGGACAAACCTTATGAACGAGAAGTGCGATCGGGAAACCGCGCCGGGTGGCGCTGGAATTTGCGCGGCCTATATAGGCACCCTCGCCAGAATCGCAATTTTTTACGAGGAACCGCGCCATTCCCGAACGGGTCTACCTCGATCACGCCGCCACCAGCCCCCTGCGCCCCGAGGCAAAGGCGGCAATGGAGGAGGGCTTTGCGCTGTGGGCGAACCCGTCCAGCCCCCATGCGGAGGGGAGGAAGGCGCGGGCCGCGCTGGAGGATGCGCGGGAGCGGATCAAGGCGGTGCTGGGGTTGGGCCAAGGAGACAAGAATTACGAGTTGATCTTCACCTCCGGCGCGAGCGAGGCGCTGTGGATTGCACTGAACCGGGCTAAGGCGGAGCGGCAGATTGTCAGCGCGGTCGAGCATGATGCGGTGTTCCGCGCGGCGCCGGATGCCGAGGTGTTCACCGATGATACGGCAATCGGCGAAGGCACGCTGTTGGCCGTGCAGCACGTCAATTCCGAAACCGGCACGATCAATCCCGTGAGCGCGATGGCGCAGACCGTGCAGGGCGGCGGCGCGCTGGTGCTTTCAGACTGCGCGCAAAGTGCCGGCAAGCTGGCATTGCCCGAGGCGGACATGCTGGTGATCTCGGCGCACAAGTTTGGCGGGCCAATCGGGGTGGGGGCACTGTTGGTGCGCGATTATGCGCTGCTCGAACCTGTGGGCGGGCACGAGCGCGGCTACCGTCAGGGGACCGAAAACCTGCCCGGCGCGCTGGGGATGGCGGCGGCGCTGGAAGCGGGCGACTGGGCGACCACGCCCGAACAGCGCGTCGCCTTTGCGGGGCAGGTGGCAGGCCAGCGGCTGACCATCGGGGAGCAGGTCGATTACATTTTCGCGCTCACACACCCCACCATGAGCGCGCAGGCCCTCCTGATCCGGCTCGACGGACAAGGCTTTGCCGTCTCGGCAGGGAGCGCCTGTTCATCGGGCACGCTCAAGAAAAGCCGGGTGCTCGATGCCTTCGGCGTGGCGGATGATGTCGCGGCGCGCACGATCCGGGTCAGTTTGGGGTGGTCCACCACGCCTGACGAGCTGGAGCGGTTTAGCGAGGCTTGGGCTTCGCTATGCTAATTCGTCATTGCGAGCGCAGCGAAGCAACCCATGGATTGACCTTGCAGCGCGATGCGACGGCAGGCCATGGATTGCCGCGTTGCTTCGCTCCTCGCAATGACGAGGGTGAGGGCATGAACCCATGATCTACCTCGACTATCAGGCCACCACGCCCCTGTGCCCCGAAGCGCGGGAGGCAATGATGCGCTGGCTGGGCGGGCCGGACAGCGACACTTTCGGCAACCCGCATTCACCGCACCGCATGGGCCGGATGGCCGCCGCCGCAGTGGAGACCGCCCGCGAACGGGTCGCGGCGCTGCTGCCTGACGGGGGCAAGCTGATCTTCACCTCCGGCGCCACTGAAGCGATCAACATGGTGCTGCAAGGCACGCCCGGCGATGTCATCACCTTCGCCACCGAACACGCCGCCGTGCTCGATTGCCAGCGGGTGGTCGAAGCGCAGGGGCGGCGTTTCACCATCCTGCCCGTCACCCCCGATGGCCGCGCCGATCTGGACGCATTGCAGGCCGCGATCACGCCCGCCACGGGCCTCATCGCGGTGATGGCGATCAACAATGAAATCGGGGTGCGCAACCCGCTCGCCCCGGTGGTCGCTATCGCCCGCCAGGTGGGGGCCAGAGTGCTGGTAGATGCGGTTCAGGCCTATGGCAGGGTGCCGGTAGAGGTGGCCGCGGATTACATCGCGATCTCGGCCCACAAATGCCACGGGCCCAAGGGCATCGGTGCGCTGTGGATCGGGCCGGACGCAGATGCGCCCGCACCCTTGCTTTGGGGCGGCGGACAGGAGGCTAGCCTCAGGTCAGGCACCCTCTCGCCCGCCCTTTGCGCAGGCTTTGGCGCGGCGGCTCAGGTGGCGCAGGAGAGCTTTTCGGAGCAAATGTTTCACGTGGAACATTTGTGGAACATGGCGCGGGAGGCCTTCGCAGGCTGGGAATTGAACGGCAGCGCGGTGGACCGCTGGAAGGGCAATCTCAACATCCGGCGCGCCAACGAGCATGGGGGCTTGGACGTCGCCCGGCTGATGAGCGACTGCCGCAACGTGATGTTTTCCGCCGGCAGCGCCTGCGCCAGCGGATCGGGCAGGCCCAGCCACGTGCTGCGCGCCATCGGACTGACCGATGCGCAAGCAAAGTCCTCTATCCGCCTCGGATTCGGGCGCTATACAAGCCTTCAGGATATTGCAGACGCCGCGGCCATCATCACCGCCGCGGCCAGGGAGCAGGGCTTGTGACGATCACCATCACCTTCCTCGATCCGCGTGGCAAGCCGGTCGAAGTGGCCGCCGAACCGGGCGACAATCTGCTGCGCGCAGGGCAGGCGGCAGGGTTGCCGCTGGAGGGCACCTGTGAAGGCCAGATGGCCTGTTCCACCTGCCACGTGATCGTTGCGCCCGAGTGGTTTGACCGCCTGCCCCCCGCCTCGGAAGAGGAGGAGGACATGCTCGATTTCGCCGCCGGGGCGCGGCGGACCAGCAGGCTGTCGTGCCAGATCGAGGTGACGGAGGCGCTTGACGGTCTCAGCGTCAGCGTGCCGGGCGAGGCGAGCGACGCGCGGCGGATGTAGCCCGTCAGGCGGGTGGGCTTGATGCGTCCAGCCACCAGATGGCCCCCGCCAGACCCACGCTTGCCGCGATCAGGCCCGCCGCCACCAACCGCATGGTGAGGCCGCGCATCGGCTCGGACTTGTGACATTCCAGCCGCCGCGCCACCGCCGCCGCCTTGCCTTGCGCGGCATAGAAAATCGCGATGGCGATAAGAATGAAACCGGTCGCCAAGGCCTTGGGCAGCCACGCTGGTTCCAGCTTTCCGAACAGGGCGTTGAAGCCCAGCCCGATGCCGACCGCCGCCAGCCCGGTGCGCATCCACCCGGCAAAAGTGCGCTCGTTGGCCATGATCGTGCGATCCTCGGCCCAATCGGTGCGCCGTTCTGCCCAGTCGGTGCGCTGTTCGGCAAGGTCGGTTTTGCCGGGCGGGTCGGCCATCGCCGTCAGTCTGCGCTTTCCATGTTGAGCGCCGCCATCAAGGCATTGGTAAAGGCCGGGATGTCATCAGGCTTGCGGCTGGTGATGAAATTGCCGTCGACCACAACTTCCTCGTCAATCACCGCAGCCCCGGCATTGATCAGATCGGTCCGGATCGAGGGCCAGCCGGTGACTGTGCGCCCTTCGATCAGATCGGCTTCGGCCAGCAGCCAAGGCGCATGGCAGATGGCGGCAATCGGCTTTTGCGCCGCATCGAAAGCGCGCACGACGTCAATCACCTTGCGCTCCATGCGCAGCACATCGGGGTTGATCTGGCCGCCGGGGAGCAGCAGCGCGTCGTAATCTTCCACCGAAACCTCGCCGATGGTCAGATCGACCGGCACGCTGTCGCCCCAGTCCTTCTGATCCCAGCCGCGGATTTCTCCTGCTTTGAGACTGGCGATGGTCACCTGCGCGCCGGCTTTTTTCAGAAGGTCACGCGGACCAGTCAGTTCGGACTGTTCATAGCCGTCGGTCGCGATGATGAGGATGCGCTGCATGAAGGGTCTCCTGTGGTTGATCTCTACAGGCATAGGCTTTGGCTGGCCGCCATGTTCCACCGTTCGGGACGAGACGAGACTGGGGTGGGACTGGCGCGCGCTAGGGTGCTTTCCCTGTGGAAACCCCTCTCCCTGCACCGCCTCCGGCTTGCTAGACGAAGCGCATGACCGATCCCGTCACCACAGATGTGCCCGGCGATGGCTTCGATGCCATTGTCGATGCCCCCTTCGATGCCGCCCTGTCAGAGCGGTATCTGGTCTATGCCCTGTCCACCATCACTGCGCGTTCGCTCCCCGATCTGCGGGACGGGCTGAAGCCGGTTCACCGTCGCCTGCTGTGGGGGATGCGCCAGCTGCGGGTGACGCCTGACAGCGCCTTCAAGAAATGCGCCCGCGTGGTGGGCGATGTGATGGGCAAGTATCACCCGCACGGGAACCTTGCGCTGTATGACGCGCTGGTGCGCCTCGCCCAGCCGTTCATGCTGCGCTATCCGCTGATCGAGGGGCAGGGGAACTTCGGCAATATCGACGGCGATAACGCTGCGGCTGACCGCTACACCGAATGCCGCCTGACCCGCACCGCGATGCAGCTGATGCAGGGGCTGGACGAAGGCACGGTCGATTTCATCCCGACCTACAACAACGAGGAGGAAGAGCCGGTCATTTTCCCCGGCCTGTTCCCCAACCTGCTCGCTAATGGCGCCAGCGGGATTGCGGTCGGCATGGCGACCAGCATTCCCAGCCACAATGTCGCCGAGGTGATCGACGCGACGCTGGCGCTTATCGACAATCCCTCGATCAGCCACGATCAGCTGATGGAGGTGTTCCGCGGCCCCGATTTCGCCACTGGCGGCCAGGTGGTGGACAGCCCCGCCGCCATCGCCGAGGCTTACCGCACCGGGCGCGGGTCTTTCCGGCTGCGCGGCCGGTTCCATGCGCCCGAGGCGAAGGAAGCGGATGATATTGCAACGGGAATCGAACGGTTAGGCAGCGGGCAGTGGCAGCTCGTCATCTCGGAAATCCCCTATCAGGTGCCCAAGGGCAAGCTGATCGAACAGATCGCCGCGCTGATCGGGGATCGCAAGCTGCCGATCCTTGAGGACGTGCGCGATGAAAGTGACGAGGCGATCCGCATCGTCCTTGTCCCCAAAAGCCGCAATGTCGATCCGGAGCTGCTGAAGGAAAGCCTCTACAAGCTCACCGATCTGGAAACGCGGTTCAGCCTCAACCTCAATGTGCTGGACGAACGCCCCGGTTTCGGCCGCACGCCGATGGTGATGGGGCTGAAGGAGCTGCTGGAAAGCTGGACGCTCGCCCAGATCGACATCCTCCAGCGCCGTGCCCGCCACCGGCTGGCGCAGATTGCCAAGCGACTGGAACTGGTGCGCGGCTACATCATCGCCTACCTCAACCTTGACCGGGTGATCGCCATCATCCGCGCCGAGGATGAGCCCAAGCCGGTGCTGATCGCGGAGTTCGACCTCAGCGATGTGCAGGCCGAAGCGATCCTCAACATGCGGCTGCGCAGCTTGCGCAAGCTGGAGGAAATGCAGCTGCGCAAGGAGCAGGACGCGCTGCTGGCCGAGGAAGCGGACTTGCAGGCCCTGCTGGAAAGCCCCGCGAAACAGCGCACGCGGCTGAAGCGCGACCTGCGCACCCTGCGCAAGGACTATGCCGAGGATACCGCGCTTGGCGCACGCCGCACGCTGATTGCCGAGGCTGCCGCGACGGTCGAATTCAGCATGGACGCGATGATCGAAAAGGCGCCCGTCACCGTGATCCTCAGCCAGAAGGGCTGGATCCGTGCCGCCAGCGGCCATGTGCCGCTGGATCAGGAATTCAAATACAAGGAAGGCGATGCGCTGGCCTTCATCCTCCACGCCCAGACCACCGACAAGCTGCTGCTGGCCGCTTCTGACGGGCGGTTCTACACGCTCGGCTGCGACAAGCTGCCCGGCGCACGCGGTTTCGGCGAGCCGGTGCGCACGATGGTCGATCTGGAAAGCGATGCCAATGTCTCGGCGATGATGGTGCATCGGCCCGGCGGCAAGCTGCTGCTTGCGTCCAGCCACGGCAAGGGGTTCGTGGCGGAAATGAACGAGCTACTGGCCGAAACGCGCAAAGGCCGGCAGGTGGTGAACCTGAAGGACGGGGCGCGGTTGCAGGTGATCCGCCAGATCGGCGAGACCCACGACCACGTCGCCTGCGTCGGCGACAACCGCAAGCTGGTGGTGTTCAACCTTGAGGAACTGCCGGTGATGACCCGCGGGCAGGGGGTGCAGTTGCAGCGGTATCGTGATGGCGGGATGTCCGATGCGATCACCTTCGTGCTGGCTGACGGGCTCAGCTGGCAGATGGGGGGATCGGGCGAACGCACCCGCACCGAAACGGAAATCCGGATGTGGAAGGTCGCGCGCGGGGCTGCCGGGCGGATGCCGCCGCAGGGATTCCCGAAAGGCAACCGCTTCGATTGAAGCATCACGCGGAAAAGTGGGCACCGGTTTTCCGCAAAAAGTGATGCGACAAAAATCAGTCGAACTTGAAGGCGCTCGTCCCCAGTTCCTCGGCGAGCATCTGGTTCACGCGGTCGGCGGAGGGGAAGCCTTCGGCCATCCAGCGCCGTTCAATCAGTTGCAGCAGCTTTGCCACCTCCGGCCCTGCGGTGATCCCGCGCGCGACGATCGCGCCGCCCTTCAGCGGGAAGACCGGCACCTGCCATTCGGCCAGCATGCGCCCATCGCCGCCTGCCAGCAGCAGGCGATCAATGGCGAGCGGGGGCGACAGGCGATAGGCCAGCGCCTTGGGATCATCATTGTCGCTGGCGGAGCGTTCGGCGGCGCTGACAAGCCGGGTGCGCTGGGCTTTCGACAGGCGCAGGCGGGCGGCGACCGTCTCTGCCACTTCGGGCGAGGGCGGCAGCAGCGCGGCCAGCCTGCGCACCGGATCGGGGGCAAAGCCTTGTGCGCTTTCGGCGGCGACGAGGCGGGCCAGCGCCGCCATCTGCGCCTTGCACGCCTCGGGCAGGATCACGCCGAGCACACCGCGTGCCCGCATCCGTTCGAGCGTCGGGTGCGGATCGGGTAAAGCCAGCAGGTTCAGCAATTCCGCCGCGATCCGTTCCCGGCTCAGGCCCTTCAGCGTGTGCGCAAGGTCTGCGCAGGCATCCTCCGCCTCATCGTCCAGCGCCGCGCCGAAACGGGTCTGGAAGCGGTAGTAACGCAGGATCCTGAGGTGATCCTCGGCAATCCGTTGGCGGGCATCACCGATAAACCGCACACGGCCATCGCGCAGATCGTCCAGCCCGCCGAACCAGTCGGTGATTTCCAGCGTTTCCGGGTGGGCATAAAGCGCGTTGATGGTGAAATCGCGCCGCGCGGCATCCTCGCGCCAATCGGCGGCAAAGGCGATGGTGGCGCGTCTGCCATCGGTGGCGACATCCTGCCGGAGCGTGGTGATTTCGACCGGACCATCTTTCAGGATCGCGGTCACAGTGCCGTGTTCGATCCCGGTCGGCACCGTGCGGATGCCCGCCTTGCCGCAAAGCGCGATGACATCCTGCGGCAGCAGCGTGGTGGCGCAATCGACATCGTGGACGGCAACGCCCAGCAAGCCATCGCGAACCGCCCCGCCGACCCAGCGAATGTTTTCCGCCCCCAGCGCCGCCGTAAGCGCAGCAAGGCCGGCGCGGCGGGGCCAATCGGCACCGGCAAGATCACGCAGCATCGCGCAAGGCCTCCCAGGAAATCCGCCGCGACAGGTTGGCGATGATCGCGGCGGTCACGCCCCAGATGCGGAAACCCTGCCAGTCGAGTTCGAGATAGCGCCGGCTGGCCCCGCGCCACAGCGCCTCGTGCGTCGTCCAGCTGGCGGGATCGAGCAGCAGGCTAAGTGGCGCTTCGAACCATGCCTCGACCTCGGTGGGGCTGGGCACCAGTGTCAGGCCGGGCGGCACCACGCCGACCACCGGCGTCACCACAAAGCCGGTGCCGGTGTGGTAGATATCGCTGGTGCCGATCACGCGCACGGCTTCGCGCGGCAGGGCGAGTTCCTCCTCCGCCTCGCGCAGGGCTGCGGTGACGGCATCCTCGCCCGGATCGATCTTGCCGCCGGGGAAGGCGACCTGCCCCGGATGATCGCGCATCCCCCGGGGGCGCTGGGTGAGGATCACCTGCGGATCATGCGGCACATCGGTGATCGCGATCAGCACGGCGGCAGGCGTAGCGCGGCCATCACGGGCGAAATGCGCATCGCTGAGCAGATCGGGAATGGCCTGCGCGTGGCCTTGCGCAAATGCCCGGGCAAGGGGCTCGTAAAGGCTCATGGCAACAGGCGGAACGTCGCGCCCTGGCTGGCGATCTGCCAGCCGTTATCCTCTGCCCCCTCGGCCAGCGCGATTTCGGCCAGTTGCGCCCAGGTGGAGCGGTTGAGGCGTGCCTCGCACCCGCGCCGGACGTGGAGATACAGCGCGGGTTCCTCCGCCGTACCGGCTGCGCGCAAGGCATGGTCCGGCCCGGCGATCACGATGTCATCCGTGTTCAACCGGAACACCAGTGCATCATCCGCCCGCACGCAATCGGTGGCGATGAAGGCCGCATCCTCGACCTCGATGGCGAGCTTTTCGAAGGGGGTGACAAGCCAGTGGTGCCCCGCCGCGTCGCGGGTCAGCAGGCCTGCAAAAGCGCGCACC
This sequence comes from Porphyrobacter sp. IPPAS B-1204, assembly GCA_003724185.1. Classification (GTDB taxonomy): domain Bacteria; phylum Pseudomonadota; class Alphaproteobacteria; order Sphingomonadales; family Sphingomonadaceae; genus Erythrobacter. The sequence continues at coordinate 304,669 of RHGM01000003.1, read as the reverse complement.
ATGGCCTCGCGCCGGATCACGCCGCCTTCGTGAAACCATGTGCCGTCAGCCGCAATCACCATCTGGCTCTCGCCGACAACCTGCGGCGCCCAGCCTTCGACCGGCGGGAGCTTGCGGTCGGCGACCAGCGCGGCGATTTCCGCAAGGGTCAGGCTGGCGAGGTATGGGGGCGGTTCGTAGGGCATGGTTTCAAGGGGATGCCAGATGCGCAGGGGAAGGTGAAGGGGGAATGGACCCTAACCCTCCCAGGGCCCCAGCATACCTTCACCCGGCATGGCCGCAAGGCCGTGCCCGCGGGCAAGGAGCCGGTGCGCTTCATAGGGGCCGGGGCAGCGCCAACCGCCGGTCAAAGCGGCGGAAAAGCCCCAGCGCCCGTAATACTCCGCATCCCCGATCAGCACTTGGGGAAGCGCGCGTCCGCCGCTTGCAGCCAATCGCGCATCCTCGGCGATCATCGCGCTCATCAGGCCCACGCCAAAGCCTTCGCCCTGCCGTTCGGGCACCACGGCAACCGGCCCGACCATCACCAGCGGCACCTGTCCCTGCTTGGTCTGGAGCCCGATCGGCCAGCACTGGATCGTGGCCACCAGCATCTCGTGCTCGTCCAGCGCGGCAAGGCTGAGGCCCGGCAGCCACGGCATTCCTTCACGGATGCGATAGGCCGTGCGCGCATGGCGATCCGGCCCGAAGGCACGGTCAAGCACCTCCTCGATCATGGCGGGTTCGACCGCCTCGAGCGGGATCAGGGTCGCAGTGGTGGAGGCCATCAGCGCGCAGTGAGTTTCAGCAGCTTTGCACCTTTGCCGTCCTCGGCCACCCAGATGGCGCCGTCAGGGCCTTGGGCAATCGAGCGCAGGCGTTTGTCGAATTCGTGGCGGGTCACTTCGCGCGCGGTCTCGCCATCAATCGCCACATCGACGATTGCCTGCGAGGCGAGGCCCGCCATCAGCGCGTGGCCCTTCCATGCGGCGAACATATCGCCGGTGTAGATCAGCATGTCGCCCGGTGCGATCACCGGGGACCAGGTGAGGGCGGGCTGGGCGAAGCCGTCATCCGCGCTGTGATCGGGGATCGGATCGCCGTTGTAATGCTCGCCGTTGGAACGGATCGGCCAGCCGTAATTGGCGGCAGGCTTGACGAGGTTCAGCTCATCCCCGCCCGCCGGGCCGTGCTCGACTTCCCACAGGCGGCCTTGCGCATCCCAGTCCATGCCCAGAATGTTGCGGTGGCCATAAGACCAGATTTCCGCCGTCGCGCCGCCCTTGTCTGCCATCGGATTGCCAGCGGCAGGGGTGCCATCGAGGTTCAGCCGCACGATGCTGCCCAGCGTGTTGATGGTATCCTGCGCAGGCTGCATCTTCTGGCGGTCACCGCTGGCGATGTAGAGATACTTGCCATCGGGCGAGAAGGTGATGCGGTGCGAATAATGCCCGCGCCCCGAAACCTTGGGTGCCTGGCGCCAGATCACGGCAAGCCCATCGATGGCGCAGGTATCCACCCCGGTGCAGGCGAGTTTGCCCTTGCCGACCACCGCGCCGCGGGTGTCGCCATCGCCTGCTTCGGCCCAGCTGAGATAGATCGTGCGGCCATCCAGCGGCATCCCCGCTTCGGATGGCAGGAAGGCAATGTCGCCCAGCCCGCCCTGACCGCCATAGGCAACCTCGGGCGCGCCCGTTACCGTGCCGGTTTTGCCGTTCGCCGTGTCGAGCACCTTCACCGTTCCGGCCTTTTCGGTCACGAACAGCATCGCGGTGCCGGGCGCAAAGGCGATCGCCCAGGGCTCTTCGAAAGTGGAGACCTCGTTGACCGAGAAAGCCGCACCTTCGGGCGCGGCAACAGGTGCGGTTTCCCCGGATTCGGCATTCGCGCAGCTTGTCAGCGCCAGCGCGGAAGCGGAAAGAGCGGCGAGCAGTCGGGCAGAACGGATCATGCTAGGGGTCACTCCGGGTTTCAGGCACGCAGGCGATACGATCGTCATCGGTGTCGACGAGGCAGGCCGCGGACCGTTGGCCGGGCCGGTGGTGGCCGCGGCGGTGGTTCTGGGGGAGGCGATACCTGCGGGGCTCGACGATTCCAAGCGCCTTTCCGCCAAGCGTCGCGCCGTTCTCGACGAAGCGATCCGGACAAGCTGTGGCTGGGCGGTGGCTGTGATCGAACCGGCAGAGATCGACCGGGTCAACATCTTCATGGCGACCATGCTGGCCATGACCCGCGCCGTCGCCGCACTGGCCGGCGCTCTGGGGGAGGCGCCGGGCGCGGTGCTGATTGACGGCAACATGACCCCGCAGGGCCGCTGCGCAGATTGGTGCTGGCCCGCCCGCGCGATCGTCGGCGGCGACGGGATCGAACCCTGCATCTCCGCAGCTTCGATCATTGCCAAGGAATGGCGTGACCGGATGATGCTGGAAGCCGCCGCGGCGCACCCCCACTACGGGTGGGAGCGCAACAAGGGCTATGGCACTGCGGAACACATGGAGGCGCTACGCGTGCACGGCGCGACCCCGTTGCACCGCCGCAGCTTTGCCCCAGTGTCGCAGTTGCAGCTGATCTGATCGCGGCAAGGCGAGGCGAGCAAGATGGGGCAGCATCGTTTCGACCGCACCGAAACCTCGCTGCTGTGGAGCGGGCGTTATCTTTTCCGCTACTTCCTTGCGCTGATCACACTTTTGGTCCTGGCTGGGACGAATATTGTTACCGCGCTCGATGTTCCCGCATTTCATATCGGCGGACCGGTGTTGCTGGCCGCGTTCGCCCTGTGGCGGGCCTTGCGAGCGGCAGCGCGAGACAAAATCCTCTGGTTGGCGCGGATCAACCTCCTTTGCCTCATCGTTCTCGGGGCACTTGTCGCCATGGTCATGATGACCGCATGGCACGAAAACCGGCTGTGTGAAGACCAGCCCCGTGGGAAGACCTGCACCGATGTGCCGCCGCCGATCATGCGGCTTTTCGATTCGCGCAGGCCCACGTGGAATCCAAATATCCCGGCGAACCCCTGAGCCGACCGTGCCGCCGCGCCGATGGCGCGCAGATGAGTCTTCCTCGCCACACCCCTGCATCTGGAGTCCCGCAATAAGCGCCGGACTCAACATCTTGTGCCGGTCTTGCTTCGTTCCGCGCCAGAGGTGGGGTCTTAACCCCCTGTCAACCATAATCTGCGCAAAATTAGTCGCTTGACGCGGACTCTTCAAAGACTCATGCCTGTGGATAAGTTTGCAGCATAAGAAGCGGGGCAAGACCAGTGAGTGTGATAGAAACAGTGAAGACGCGGGCAAAAAGCGTTGTAAAGGCGCCGAAAATTGTGCGCTCGCTCGATCTGCCGCTGGGCCGCATTCTGCCGGGCGACTGTATCGAAGCCATGCGCTCGCTGCCCACGGCCAGCGTCGATCTCGTTTTCGCCGATCCGCCCTATAATCTGCAATTGGGCGGCGATCTCAACCGGCCCGATGGCAGCCATGTCGATGCCGTGACCGATCACTGGGACCAGTTCGACAGCATGGCGGTGTATGACAAATTCACCCGCGAATGGCTGACCGAAGCCCGCCGTGTGCTGAAGCCCGATGGCGGGCTGTGGGTGATCGGCAGCTACCACAACATCTTCCGTGTCGGGGCCATTCTGCAGGATCTGGGGTTCTGGATCCTCAACGACATCGTCTGGCGCAAGACCAACCCGATGCCCAATTTCCGCGGCACCCGTTTCACCAACGCGCATGAAACCCTGATCTGGGCGAGCATGGGGGAAAAGGCGCGGTATCACTTCAATTACCGCGCGATGAAGACGCTGAATGACGAACTTCAGATGCGGTCTGACTGGGTCATGCCGATCTGCGCTGGCGGCGAGCGGCTGAAGGAAAACGGCAAGAAAGCCCACCCTACGCAAAAGCCTGAGGCGCTGCTGTATCGTGTGCTGCTGGCGACGACCGAAAAGGGCGATGTGGTGCTCGATCCGTTTTTCGGCACCGGGACCACCGGCGCGGTGGCGAAACGGCTGGGCCGCGAGTGGATCGGCTGCGAGCGGGAGGATTTCTACCGCGAAGTCGCGCTGAAGCGGATCGAGAAGGAACTCCCCCTCGATGAAAGCGCGCTCACCACAATGCAATCCGCCCGCACCGCGCCCAAGGTGGCGTTCGGCGCGGTGGTGGAGGCGGGCCTGATCCCGCCCGGCACGCAGGTCTTCGACAAGAAGCGCCGCTGGATCGCGACAGTGCGGACGGACGGCTCGCTGGAGTGCGACGGCAAGACCGGATCGATCCACGGGCTGGGCAAGGAACTGCAAGGCGCCCCGTCCTGCAATGGCTGGGCCTTCTGGCACTATGAGACCGGAGGCGATGTCCAGCCGATCGATGCGGCGCGGCAGACATATCTGCTTGCCTCTGAAGATTAACTGCTGAAGCCCAAAACATTGCTGCAATATGAATGGTTTGGGCCATCATTCTGATGGTCGCATCGGTGACACAATCTATCGCAACTTTCAGAAACCGATTTGCGCGTTCTTCGTAGCTAGGGCGGCTGGTCCTACCCCTAAAGGGCCAGCCGGAAAGCACGAGGAAACAACATGAACCTGAAGAGTAAACTCGGCCTTATCGCAGCAGGCACTGCGGCACTCGCCCTGTTCCCCGCGGCGGCGATGGCCAAGGATGGCCCCTATGTCGGTGTCAGCGGCGGCGTGGCGCTACCGAATGACAGCAACAACAGCGGCAGTTTCGACGCGACCGTTCCCGCAACGGATGATTTCGGTGCAATTCCCGCCGGCACGCCGCTGGGCTGGAACACCGAATTCGACACCGGCTACGCGATCAATGGTCAGGTCGGCTATGCCTTTGACAATGGCTTCCGGATCGAAGTTGAAGGCGCCTACACCCGCTATGGTGTCGACACCCACACCGGCCTGACCGTCGGCGGCGCGAATATCGACTCTGTCGATGTCGCGGTGCTGACGCGCGGCGCCCCGGCTGCCGCCAACCCCACCGTGGGCGCGGTGATTGCCGACGGACAGGGCCGGGTGTCGAACTTCGGCCTGTTCGGCAATGTCTTCTATGACATCGACACTGGCAGCAGCTTCAAGCCCTTCGTGGGCGCGGGACTCGGCTACCAGTGGGCCGACGTGCGGTATCGGCCTTCGGGTGTGGATGTGGCCGACGACAATGACGGCGGCTTGGCCTATCAGCTTATGGCCGGCGCCAGCGTCGCGCTGTCGGATTCGGCGGAGCTGTTCGGCCAGTACACATGGCGCGATCGCACCGACACGGCCAACGTGCCGCTCAACCTGCTGCCCGCCAACCTCGGCGTGGAAACCGGCCAGTCGATCATTTCGGCGGGTGTCCGGATCAAGCTCGGCCAATAACGCCCGGCGCACAATTTGTTCGACCCTGAATGGCCGCGTCCTTTGCGGGGCGCGGCCTTTTTTTGCGCGCGGTTGTTGGCAGATCGGGCGTGCAGGCTTTGCGATGGCGGCGCAGGCGGGTAAGCCCCGTGGCATGGCTGACAGCGTCTATCTCCACCCCCTGACCCTCGTTCCCGGCCCGCAGGCAGTCAAGGGGGAGGCCGTCAGGCTGGGCGGCAGCATGGCCTATGCCCGCGAATTCGCGCTGGTGCTGCGAGATGGGCGAGCGGTGGCCGAAAGAACGGTTGGCACGCCGCGGGAGATCGAGGCCGCTATCGCGCGTCTATCAGGCCCCTTGGCCCATGATGCGTCCGAGCAATGGGCGAACCTGCGCAAGGTGCACGCGCCCTTGCAGCTTGGCAGCCGCACTGTCCGTCTGGATCAGCCGCAGGTGATGGGCATCCTCAATGTCACGCCCGACAGCTTTTCCGACGGCGGCCAGCATGATTCTGCCGAGGCTGGCCGCGCCCACGCTGCGGCGATGCTGGAAGCGGGCGCGGCGATTATCGATATCGGCGGGGAAAGCACCCGCCCCGGCGCGGCGGCAACCTTCGAGGACGAGGAGATCCGCCGCATCGTCCCCGCAGTCGAATATTGCGCCAGCATGGGCGCTGCGATCAGCCTCGATACCCGGCGTGCGGGCGTGCTGGCGGCGGGGCTGGATGCGGGCGGGCACATGGCCAATGATGTCTCTGCGCTGCGCTATGACCCGCGCAGCATAGAAGTGGTGGCGGCGCGCGGCTGTCCGGTGGTGCTGATGCACGCGCCGGGTGCGGGCGAGGATCTGCACAAGGGCGCAGATTATGTCGATGTCGTCAGCGAGGTGTTCGATTTCCTCAAATCCGCCCGCGACCGTGCGGTGCAGGCTGGCATCGCGGAGGATCGCATCATCCTTGATCCCGGCATCGGCTTCGGCAAATCGCTTGGCGAAAACCTCGCGCTGATCAACGCCCTCCCGCTGTTCCACGCCTTGGGCAGCCCGCTGATGCTGGGGGCGAGCCGCAAGCGGATGATTGGCGCGCTATCCGCAGAAGAGGCGGCCGACCGCCGCCTCGCCGGGTCGATCGCGCTGGCGGTGAAAGGCATGGAGGCAGGCGTCCACCTGCTGCGCGTGCATGACGTTGCTGAAACGGTGCAGGCGCGCAATGTGTGGCGGGGCCTGAGGGACGCAGCGCTGACCGATTTCAGCACGCTGCCCCCGGTCTGACGCGCCTTTCCCTGCTGCCACACTTCTGTCACGGAGCGGGGTCAAAAGCCCCTGAGTGAACACCCCCCCCAAGGAGCCTGCCATGCGCCTGTCCCTGCTTGCCGCCACTGCCCTTGCGATTGCTGCGCCGATCATGGCGCATGATGACGAACCGGCCCCTGCGCGCACCGCGCCGGTGTCGGTCAGTGTCACACCGGACCAGCTGCTCGCCCCCTATTACGAGGCGCTGCGCCAGCAGGTCGATATGCCCGTGGCAGGGCCGAACCCCGCGCTTGCCCCTGCAACCCGCCTGACCCGCATCGCCTTTGGCAGCTGCAACCACCAGAGCGCGCCGCAGCACATGTGGGCGCAGATTGCCTCGGCCAATCCGCAGCTGTTTCTGATGATCGGCGACAATGTCTATGGCGACAACGGTTGGGACGCCGATGCCGGGCTGGAAAGCCTGCGCCGCGCCTACGCCCTGCAGGCATCGCACCCCGAATTTGCCAGCTTCCGCGCCAAGGTGCCGATGATGGCGACATGGGACGACCATGATTACGGCCTCAACGATGCCGGCGGCAATTTCCCGTTCCGCCGCTGGGGCGAGGAATTGTTCGAAACCTTCTGGGGTTCCTCCGACGCTGTCCGTTCGCGCCCCGGCGTTTACGAAAGCAGCATCACCGGGCCGGAGGGCGCACGCGTGCAGGTCATCCTGCTCGACACGCGCTATTTCCGGTCAGACCTGAAGCGCGCCGAATGGACCAAGGATCGCCCGCCGCTGGGCGGCTATCTGCCGGACGAAAGCCTCGACAAGACCATGCTGGGCGAAACGCAGTGGCAATGGCTGGAGCAGGAGCTGGCCAAGCCCGCCGATGTGCGGATCCTGGTGTCGTCGACGCAGGTCATCACCACCGCGCACCAGTTCGAAGGGTGGACGAACATGCCGGTTGAACGCAACCGTCTGCTGGAAACGCTCAAGAACCGCGAGGCCAGCGGGCTGGTGATCTTGTCGGGCGATCGCCACGCTGCGGGCATCTACAAGACCGCGCACAAGGGCGAGACGATGTGGGAGCTGACCAGCTCCTCGCTCAACCTCGCCTTCGGCAACGACAATGACCGCAGCACCGCGCGCGAGCCCGATGCGGCACGGGTGACGAAGTTCTTCTCCGAGGAGAATTACGGTCTGGTTGATATCGACTGGAAGGCCAAGGCGCTGACCATGACCCTGAAGAGCAACGCCAGCGCGACGCTGGCAGAGCAGACGTTCAACTGGTGATGTTCTCGCTATGTTTCACGTGAACAATTTGGAGCCTTATTGGGTTTGCGCAAAAAATTCGTTCAAATTCAAAGTGTAAAGCCGCCGTCCGACACCATCACATGGCCGGTGATGTTGGCGGCGGCATCGCTGAGCAGATAGAGGATGCTGTCCGCCATCTCCTCTGACGAGGCGAAGCGGCCCAAGGGCGTTGTCTTGGCCATCGCCTTCAGGGTTGCATCGCGGCCGATCGCGGCGACCGAGCGCTGGAAATCCTCGCCGCTTTCCCAGATCGCCGTGTCCACACCGCCCGGGGCTATCGCATTGATGCGGATGCCTTTTCTGGCATTCTCGACCGCCGCGATCCGCGCCATGTGGGCGACCGCCGCTTTGGACACGCCGTAGGGGCCGATGCCTGCCACAGGCTTGATCCCCGTGGTGGAGGCGACCACCACCGCGCTGCCACCTTTTGCCTCCATCGCTCGCAGTGACGAGGCCAGCGTCATGAACGCGCCATCAAGATTGACCGCCATTACCCGGCGCCATTCGGCCAGTGAAACGCTCGCGATAGGCCCGCCCGAACCGATGCCTGCATTGACCACGGCATGGTCTAGCCCGGCCAGGCGCGGTTCTAGCTCCTGCCAAAGCGCTTCGTCAGCGACGCTGCCGGTGATGCGATGAACTTCGCCCGGCAGATCGAGCGCATCCAGCCCCGCGGCATCGACATCGATCAGAAACAGCTTGGTCGCGCCCCGCGCAGCCAGCGCCTTTGTACAGGCAGCCCCGATCCCCGAAGCCGCCCCGGTGACGAGCGCCGAGCGCCCTGCGAAATCATGAATTGGTGTCATGGATCAGGGCTAGGCCCGCAATCCGCGCCGATCAAGCCGCGTTATCAATCCCCAGATCGCTCAGCTTGCGATAGAGCGTCGAGCGCCCGATCCCCAGCCTGCGCGCCACTTCGGTCATGCGCCCGCGATAATGGCCGATGGCAAGGCGGATCACGTCGGCCTCGATCTCCTCCAGCGGGCGCAGGTTGCCGTCGGGGGTGTAGAGCATGATGCCCACGCCCTCATGCGCGCTTGCCACGGTGACGCTGCCCTGTTCGCCGAGCATTTCGGAGAGCTGCGGGAAGCTGTCGGCGGTCAGGGAATTGTTCTCGCAGTAGACCGCGGCCCGGAACAGCACCGATTGCAGCTGGCGGACATTGCCCGGCCAGTCATAGGCGGCGAGCAGCGCCAGCGCAGAATCCGACACCGAAAGGTGGTTCAGGCCGGGCTGTTCGCCAATGCGGGCAAGGAAGTGACGGGTTAGCGCGGGAATATCGCCAGTGCGATCACGCAGGGGTGGCAGCACGATCCGGGTCGCGCCAAGCTTCGCGGCAAGCCCTGCATCGAACTGTCCGGCCTGCACCATCCGATCAAGCCCGACATTGCTGGTCACCAGCAGCCGCACATCGACGCGGAAGCCATAGCTTGCCCCAACCGGACGGATGATCCCGCTTTTGAGGGCTTCGGCAAGGCGTTGCTGCAGCACCGGGGTCAGGCGGTCGATCTCGTCGAGAATCAGCGTGCCGCCGTCGCAATGCTGGAAGGCGCCGATCTGGCGATCAAAGGCGCCGGGGAAGCTGCCGGGTTCATGCCCGAACAGCACCGAATCAATCGAACCGGGCGGAACCGATGCCAGGTTGACGATCCGAAGCGATTCCTTGGAACGCGGGGATGCGCCGTGCATCGCGCGCATCAGCATTTCCTTGCCGGTACCGGTTTCGCCTTCGATCAGCACGTGGCCATGCCCGCGTGCAGCCTTGGCGGCCTGCGCAAGGGCGGCGCGGAACTGCGGGGCGGTGCCGATCATCGCGTCGAAATCGAGGCTGGCGGACATTTTTTCGGTCAGCGGGGCGAGCTCGTCACGCGGGGCCTGACGGGCCGTGACGGTCCGCAGCGCCTCCATCAGCCGGTCGGGCGAGACGGGCTTCACGAGGTAATCCGAAGCGCCCGCCCGCATCGCTTCCACCGCCAGCAGCGGCGAGGCGCTGGTGGTGAGCATCAGGATCGGCAGGGCAGGGCGGCGCGATTTCAGCTCGGCGATCAGCTGGCAGGCATCATCGCCGGGCACCCATTGATCGAGCAGGATCGCGGACAACTGCATCCCCTCACGGGTGCCGAGCATCGCGATGGCGGTTTCCGCATCGGAGGCAACAATCGTGCGCCAGCCATCACGCGCAGCGATCGCGGTGATCAGCCGCGATTGGGCAGGCTCATCATCGATCAGCATGACGATTCGCGCGTCTTCCTGCGCTTCGGGGTGGCAATCAATATCCGCCATCAGCTCTGCCGCTCGCTTTCACTCGTCGTCCCGGCGATTGGCCGGGCATGGACACATCCGCTGGGCATAGGACGGGGAGGTAAAAACGTGATTAAGGCTGTACCGCGGCGGGACAGGTGCGATTGGGCAGCCGGGGCGGGTGCCTCTCACTAAAGGTGACTTGAGATAGGGCGCAGCCTTCGATACGGGAGGCTGACTGGGCCATGCGGCCCGAATTTTCGCCAACCATTCGGCAACCAAACGCACGCCCGTGCGTTCGAACGCCCAAGGGGAAATACCAATGACTGTTCACGACATGGAAAAGGCCACGGCCACCTACAGCGGCTTCATGGCGACGCTCAAATGGGCTGTTCCGGTGATTGCGGTGATCACCTTCATCGTCGTCGCGATGATCGCCAGCTAAGCTGCCGCACCAGTGAAAATCGCCATCCTGAAGGAGCGCGCCTCGGGCGAGACGCGCGTCGCCGCCACGCCGGAAACGGCGAAGAAGTTTGCCGCACTGGGCTGCTCTGTCGCGGTCGAGGCAGGGGCGGGGGTGATCGCATCGATCACCGATGCCGCCTATGCCGAGGCCGGGGCCACGGTGGCCGACGCGGCGGCAACGGTGAAGGATGCCGATATCATCCTCGGTATTCAGGCGCCCGATGTGGCGCTGCTGGCCGGGGCCAAGCCGGGTGCATGGGTCGCGGCGCTGTTCGATCCCTTCACTGCGCGTGACCGGGTCGATGCCTATGCCGCTGCCGGTTACGAGGCGTTGAGCATGGAATTCATGCCGCGCATCACCCGGGCACAATCAATGGACGTGCTGTCCTCGCAATCGAACCTTGCAGGCTACAAGGCGGTGCTGGCAGCAGCCGATGCCTATGGCCGCGCTTTCCCGATGATGATGACCGCAGCCGGCACGGTGCAGGCTGCGCGGGCGTTCATCATGGGTGTGGGCGTTGCCGGGCTTCAGGCGATTGCCACTGCCCGCCGCCTGGGCGCGCAGGTTTCGGCGACCGACGTGCGCTCCGCAACCAAGGAGCAGATCCAGTCGCTCGGCGCCAAGCCGATCTTCGTCGAGAATGTCGCGGGGATCGAAGGCGAAGGTTCGGGCGGCTATGCCACCGAAATGAGCGAGGAATACCAGAAGGCGCAGGCCGAACTGGTTTCGTCGCACATCGCCAAGCAGGACATCGTGATCACCACCGCGCTGATCCCGGGCCGCGCCGCGCCGCGCCTCATCACCGATGAACAGATCGCGACGATGAAGCCGGGCAGCGTGATCTTCGATCTCGCGGTGGCGCAGGGCGGGAATGTCGAAGGCTCGAAGCCTGACGAAGTCGTGGTCCGCCACGGCGTCAACATCATCGGCTTTTCCAACACCCCCGCGCACCTGCCCGCCGACGCCTCGGCACTGTTTGCGCGCAACCACTACAACTTCCTCAGCGCCTTCTGGGACAAGGACGCGCAGCGGCCTGTGTTGGACGAGGAAATCGGAGGCGCAATCCGCCTGACGCAGGGCGGCAAGGTTGTGAATGAAAGGCTGCTGGGTTGACCCTGCGGCAGGTGGGGGACTGGCTGCGCGAGCACCGCTGGCTTGCGGCCTTTGTTTGCGTGGTCGTGTTTGGGTACAGCTACGGCAAGGACATGGCGCTGCGCGACAATGCGCGTGATGCGATCATGGCTCAGGGGACCGAATAATGGATTTCATCTCAATTCTCAGCATCTTCGTGCTGGCCTGCTTTGTGGGCTATTACGTTGTCTGGTCGGTGACCCCGGCGCTGCACACCCCGCTGATGGCGGTGACCAATGCGATCTCCTCGGTGATCATCGTCGGCGCGCTGATTGCGGCGGCTGAGGCGCAGAGCCCGATTGCGAAATATCTCGGCCTGTTCGGGGTGGTGCTCGCCAGCATCAACATCTTCGGCGGCTTTGCCGTGACCGAGCGCATGCTCGCGATGTACAAGAAGAAGGAGAAGTAAGAGATGACCTTCTCCCTGCTTTCCGCGGCCGCCGCGGGTGAAGGCGGCACACCCGCCTGGGCGATGCTGGCCTACCTTATCTCGGGGGTGTTCTTCATCCTCGCACTACGCGGGCTGTCCAGCCCCGCAACCTCGCGCACCGGCAACCGCAATGGCATGATCGGGATGGGCATCGCGCTCATCACGACGCTGGTGACCCACAACATCGCCAATATCGTCGAGATCGCTATCGCGCTCGCGATCGGCGGCGTGATCGGCGTGGTCGTTGCCCGCCGCATCGCCATGACCGCGATGCCCGAACTGGTTGCGGGCTTCCATAGCCTTGTGGGCCTTGCCGCCGTGGTGGTGGGCCTTGGCGCGTGGCTCGATCCGCAGTCTTTCGGGATCGTGGACGCAGCGGGGCAGATCCTTGCGGTCAGCCGCGTGGAACTGGGCCTTGGCATCGCCATCGGGGCGATCACGTTCTCGGGGTCGGTCATCGCCTTCCTCAAGCTGTCGGGCCGGATGAGCGGCTCGCCGATCATGCTGCCGGGGCGGCATGTCATCAACCTCGGCACGCTGGCGGCGATCCTTGGCCTGATCGCGCTCTACACCGTGTCGCCTGAGGGCGGGGCGGGTGAAGGCTGGATGATCCTTGCCATCGCGGTGTTGGCCTTTGCCATCGGCTTCCTGCTGATCATCCCGATCGGCGGGGCGGACATGCCCGTGGTCGTTTCCATGCTGAACTCCTATTCGGGCTGGGCAGCCGCCGCGATGGGCTTCACGCTGGGCAACAGCGCGATGATCATCACCGGGGCGCTGGTCGGAAGCTCCGGCGCGATCCTCAGCTACATCATGTGCCGCGCCATGAACCGCAGCTTCATTTCGGTGATCGCGGGCGGGTTCGGTGCAGCGCCCGAAGCGGGCCCCGGCGGCGCACGCGAACAGCGGCCCTACAAGCAGGGCAGCGCGGAAGACGCCGCCTACATGCTCGAACAGGCCGAAAGCGTCATCATCATCCCCGGTTACGGGATGGCGGTCGCCCAGGCCCAGCACGCGCTGCGCGAAATGGGCGACAAGCTGAAGGAAAAGGGCGTCAACGTGAAATACGCTATCCACCCCGTTGCGGGCCGGATGCCGGGTCACATGAACGTGCTGCTCGCCGAAGCCTCTGTGCCTTACGATGAAGTTTTCGAGCTGGAGGACATCAACTCCGATTTCGCCCAGTGCGATGTCGCCTTCATCATCGGCGCGAACGACGTGGTGAACCCCGCGGCCAAGACCGACAAATCCAGCCCCATCTACGGGATGCCGGTGTTCGATGTCGACAAGGCCAAGCAGGTGTTCTTCATCAAGCGTTCGATGGGCGGCGTCGGCTATGCCGGGGTCGATAACGACGTGTTCTACATGAACCAGACCGTCATGCTGCTGGCCGACGCCAAGAAGATGGTCGAGGAAATCGTCAAGTCGCTCGACTGATGAAGCGGCTGCTGATCTGGGTGCTTCTGCTGGCGGCGCTGGCGGGCGGGGCGTTCTACACCGGCCTCGCCAACCCGCTCGTCGAATGGCAGGCCAAGGGCGCGCTGACCCAATCCGGCATCGGCGAAAAGCGCGCGGCGTGCATGGCGGAACGCATGGTGGACCGCCTCTCTATCGGCCAATTGTGGAAGCTGCGCCAAGGCATGGCCGCGCGAGGTAGCGAGCCTGAGGAAGGCTACGGCCTCGGCGAGCTGATCAAGCGGCTCGACCGGGTCAATGATGGCGAGGCTGTGGCCGTGCTCACCACTTCCGCTGGCTTGTGCGCGATCGGCATCGGATAGAGCCAAAGCGCCTGAGGCTTGCAATTGCTCCCCCCCCATGCGCCACACTGCGCAGCGGAGAGGGAGACAATCATGAACCGACTGGCACTTGCCGCCGTGTTGCTGGCCACAGCAGCGCCGCTCGCCGCCGAAACCCACCGGGTCGAACCGGGCGAGGGTGCGCAGGTGCGCCTGCAGGAAGCGCTGATCCTTGCGCAGCCGGGCGATGTGATCGAACTTGCCGAGGGGCGCTTTGCGCTGACCGATGGTCTCAGCCTCGATGTTGCCGGGGTCACCCTGCGCGGGGCGGGGATGGACAAGACCATTCTCGACTTCACCACCCAGCAGGGCGCCGGTGAAGGCCTGCTCGTCACATCGGACAACGTCACCTTGCGCGATTTCGCGGTCGAGAACCCCAAGGGCGACGGGATCAAGTCCAAGGGCGCCGATAACATCATCTATGACAGCCTGCGGGTCGAATGGACCGGCGGGCCGAAGGCGACCAACGGCGCCTATGGCATCTATCCGGTCGAAAGCACCGGTGTGCTGGTGGTCAGGTCCAAGGTCTCGGGCGCGTCGGACGCGGGGATCTATGTCGGCCAGAGCCGCGACATCACCGTGCGCGATAACTTCGTCGAATATAATGTCGCGGGCATCGAGATCGAGAACAGCCGCAACGCGCTCGTGACCCAGAACATCGCCACCCACAACACCGGCGGCCTGCTAGTGTTCGACCTGCCCGGCCTGCCAGTGATGGGCGGTGGCGACGTGATTCTTCGCGACAATGTCGTGAAGGACAACGACACACCCAATTTCGCGCCTCCCGGCAACATCGTCGCGAGCGTCCGGCGCGGCACCGGCGTGCTGGTGATGGCAAATGACGGCGTGCTGATCGAAGGCAACACCTTTGAAGGCAACGCCACCGCGCATGTGATGGTGATCGCCTATACCCAGCCGTTCGATGATGCGCGCTACAACCCCCATGCGCGCAACGTGATCATCGGGCGCAATGCCTTCGGGCGCGGCGGGGACGATCCGCAGCTTGACGGCAAGGAGCAATTGCTCGCGGCCTTCGGCGGCGCGCTGCCGCCAGTGATGTGGGATGGCCTTGCCGAAACGCCCGACAACGCGCTCAAGATCGCGCCGGGGGTCATGGGCTGGTCGCTCAATCTGTCGAAAGTCGGCCAAAGCCTCGCCGAAGCGCAACCGGGGCCGCTGACTCTGGCGCCGACCGAGCTTTGGATGTTCCCCGTCGTCGGCGCCCCAGCGGCACTGGAGGAACGTCTGAAGTGAAGCGCGGCGCTGCCCTGCTTGCGTGCTCGCTGCTGGCGCTGGGCGGAGCGATGGCTGCGCGGGCCACTGCGCCCGATGGTTTGCGCGTCAAGGATGCCGCTGTCGCAGGCGAGGGGATGCCGCGCAGCTTAAGCGAATATGGCTTCTTCGCCGATGCTGCCCGGCAGGAACCGAACGCCAGAGTGATCCCCTATCGCCTCGCCACCCCGCTGTGGTCGGACGGGGCGGACAAGCTGCGGTTTATATACCTGCCCGAGGGCACGCGGTTGGAGGCGGATGGAGAGGGGCTGCTGCAATTCCCTGTCGGCGCGGCGATCATCAAGACCTTCGCTTTTGGGGAAGGCGACAGCCGCCAGTTGATCGAGACCCGCGTGCTGCTCCACCGCGCGGATGGCTGGATCGCGCTCCCCTACCGCTGGAATGACGAACAGACCGACGCAACGCTGGCACTCGCGGGCGGGCGGATCGACCTTGTCACCCCGGCAGGGGAGGCGATCTCTTATGCCATCCCCAACAAGAACCAGTGCAAGTCCTGCCACGGCAAGGACGGCGCGGTAATCCCCATCGGCCCAAAGGCGCGCAATCTTGGCTACCTGTGGTTGCAGTCGGTGTTTTCCGCCGACATGCTGGAGGCCATTCCTGACGTGCCGCGCTTCCTGCCCGATTGGGACAACCGCGATCTGGCGCCCGATACTGCGGCGCTCGCCCGCGCCTACCTCGACGTGAACTGCGCCCATTGCCACCAGCCCGGCGGCGGTGCGTCCAATTCCGGGCTCGATCTGCGCTGGGAGCAATCGGACGCGCACGCGCTTGGCATCTTCAAGCGCCCGGTTGCGGCGGGGCGCGGAGCGGGGGGGCATGATTTCTCTATCCTGCCCGGGGAGCCTGACAGATCGATCCTGCACTACCGGATGGACAGCGCCGAACCCGGCATTGCCATGCCCGAACTCGGCAAGGCCAGCGTAGACACAGACGGCGTTGCGGTGGTGCGGCGCTGGATTGCGGAGATGAAATGATGAAATGGGTCTGGCGCGGTTTGCTCGCGCTCCTCGGCGTGCTCGTGATCGCCTTCCTGATTTTCCGCACCCCGGATACTGACGCGGCTGAAATGCGCGCCAAATATGGCGGGCCGCCGTCGCAGTTCGTTGCCATCGGGAACGGTGTGACCGTCCACCTGCGTGACGAGGGGCCGAAAGACGCGCCCGCGATCATGCTGCTCCACGGCTCCAACGCCGATCTGCACACCTGGCAGCCGTGGGTGGAGGCGCTGAAGGGCCAGTACCGGGTGATCCGCTTCGATCAGGTCGGCCACGGGCTGACCGGTCCTGATCCCAAGGATGATTACAGCCGCGATAACTATGTCGAGAATATTCTTCAGGTTGCCGACGCGCTGGGGCTGGAACGCTTCATCCTCGGCGGCAATTCGATGGGCGGCAAGCACGCGCTGGCCTTTGCGGCGGCGCATCCCGACCGCCTCACCGGCCTCGTGCTGGTTGATGGCAGCGGCGGGCCGATGCTGGATCTGGATCCAAACGAGAAGGATGATGACAGCGGCAATATCGGCTTCACCATTGCGCGAATGCCCGGGGTGAACCTGCTCGTGGAACAGATCACGCCGCGCAGCCTGATCGCCCAAAGCCTCGAACAATCGGTCTCGGTCAAGTCTGTGGCAAGCGAGGCGGCGGTGGACCGTTACTGGGAACTGCTGCGCTACCCCGGCAACCGGCGTGCGACCCTGAAGCGCTTCAGCCTGCCCTATGATCCCCTCAGCGAGGCCCAAATCGCCGCGGTCACCACGCCCACCCTGATACTATGGGGCGAGGAGGACCGCCTCATCCCGGTCGAGGCCGGGCAATGGCTGGCCAAGACGATGCCGAACAACCGGCTGGTGATCTATCCGAAGATCGGCCACCTGCCCCATGAAGAGGCCGCAGAGGCGAGCCTCGCCGATCTTGGGCCGTGGCTGGCTGAACACGCTCCGTCAGCAAAACCGGAGTAACCCCCGCCCACGCGCTTGCGCCCACTGGACGGCAGGAACGCCCCTGCCCTACACCCGTTCGCACCTGCACACACAATCGAAAGGGCTGCGGCGTTGCGCAAACTCGGGATCATCGGCGGCATGAGCTGGGTGTCGACCGCGACCTATTACGACCGGATCAACCGGATCGTCCAGAAACGCGCTGCCCCGATGGCAAGCGCGCCGCTGCTGATCGAAAGCCTGGATTTCTGCCAGCTTTACGCCTTGCGCGAAGAACGCGATTGGCAGCGCGCGGCCAGCGTGCTGGTGGACAGCGCCCGGCGGCTCGAAGGGGCAGGCGCGGAAGGGCTGATCATCGGCGCCAATTCGATGCACCGGCTGTATGATGATGTCGCCGCGAGCGTGAACATCCCGATCCTCCACATTGCCGAATATGTCGGCATGGCAATGAAGCACGCCGGGGTCAGCAGTGCCGCGCTGCTGGGCACCCGCAACGTGATGACCGAAAGCTTCTACCGAAAGCGGCTGGTTGCTCACGGGATCGATCTGCTGCCGCCCAATCTGGATTACGTCGAGATGCTGGACCGGATCATCTATGACGAGCTGATGGTCGGCAAAGTCACCCGCGAGGCAGAGCGGACGCTGAAAACCATCATCACCAACAAGGCGCAGGAAGGCGCGACCGCGATCGTGCTGGCCTGTACAGAACTGGATCTCGTGGTCGATGTCGATGCCAACGTGCTGCCGATCTTCGACAGCACCCGCATCCATTGCGAAGCCGCGGCCAACTGGATTCTTGAACAGGAAGCGGTGGGTTAGTCCTCGGTTCGTCGGTTCGCACGGGCGACCTGCCGCATCGCAACATTGCATGGGGTGCAACCTGTTAACGTTCTCCCTATGTGGCTCCACGGATTTTGTCACGGAAACGTAACAGGCATTATCCGGGTCTTCGGGTCGCACCGACAGGCCCTTGGGGCCGCTCTCCTCCCCCCAATCACCGGAGGGCGGCCCCATAATACTTTTCACACCAAGCTTCTGATTTTCCGGCAATTCAACGCCGTTCTTGCCCTGTTCCGGTTGAGAAGCGCGGCGCGCTCCCCTAATCGCTCAGGCCGTGATGACCCGCGCCCCCTACGCTGCCAACCCCGAGGCCCAGCCCATTCGCGAATTCGGCGGAGCCAGCGGTGGCGGCGAAAGCCGAGGTCCGCGCAGCGCCTTCCAGCGCGACCGCGACCGGATCATCCATTCGATGAGCTTCCGGCGCCTGAAATCCAAGACGCAGGTGTTCATCGCGCCCGATGGCGATCATTACCGCACCCGCCTGACCCACAGCCTCGAAGTCGCGCAGATTGGCCGCGTGATCGCCCGTGCACTGGGGCTGGACGAGGATCTGACCGAGGCTTTGTGCCTTGCCCATGATTTGGGCCACCCGCCCTTCGGCCATGCGGGCGAGGCGGCGCTATCTGCGGCGATGGAGCGCCACGGCGGGTTCGATCACAACGCGCAGGCGCTGCGCACGGTGATGCGCATCGAATGCCCCTATCCCGAGCATGACGGGCTGAACCTGACATGGGATCTGCTGGAGGGGCTGGCCAAGCACAACGGTCCGGTCACCGCGCCGAACTGGGCGCTGGCGGAATTGGACGCAGCCTTTCCGCTCGATCTGGGCACCTGGCCCTCGCTTGAGGCGCAGGTGGCGGCGGTGGCGGACGATATCGCCTATGACAACCACGACATCGACGATGGTCTGCGCGCAGGGTTCTTGCAGCTTGATGACCTGCTGACGCTCGATTTCCTCGCAGACCAGTGGCGTAACGTCGAAAAGCGCTTTCCCCACGCCCCGCGAGAGCGTCTGCTGCGCGAGATGATACGCGACCAGATCGGGATGATGGTGAATGACGTGATCGCACACACCGCCGCGCAGGTGCAGGGCATGGCATCGGTGGCGGAAGTGCGCGCGGCAGGGCGGCAGCTCGCCGGGTTCTCGCCCGCGATGGCGGCGCAGGAACGCCGGCTGAAAAGCTTCATGTACGAACGGCTTTACTATCACCCCGAACAGATTGCCGCTGCCGAACGCGCGCGGGATGTGGTTGCGCGGCTTTATGCGGCTTACGCGCAGGATTCGACACTGATGCCTGATGACTGGCAGCCGCGCCTGCCGCTGCATGATCCGCAGCGCGCCCGCGTGATCGCCGATTTCATCGCCGGCATGAGCGATCGTTTCGCCATGCAGGCTTGCTCGGCGATCTACGGCATTCGGCCCGAGGGGCTGATCAATGTCTGATCCCCGTCCCATTGGCCCGGTTCGGGTGGCGCTGGTCGGCGCGACGGGGCTGGTTGGCCGCCGGGTCATCGAAATCGCCAGCGCAGGCGACGAAGTCCGCATTGTCGGCATCGCCCGCAGAGAAGCTCCGCTGCCGCCGGGCGCACGGATGGAGATGTTCGTCTCGCAGCCCGACAAGTGGGGCGAGGTGCTGGAAGCGGTGCGCCCGCGTGCGCTGATCTGTGCGCTGGGCACCACATGGAAGAAGGCCGGGAGCGACGAGGCGGAATTTCGCGCTGTCGATCACGATCTGGTGCTCGCCACCGCCGAAGCGGCGCGGCGCGCAGGGGTGCCCAACATGGTGCTGGTCAGCGCGGCGGGGGCCGATGCGCGTTCCAAATCCTTTTACATGCGGGTCAAGGGTGAGACCGAGGACGCGCTGTCCCGCGTGGGGTTCAAGCGGCTTGATATCCTGCACCCCGGCCTGCTGCGCGGGGAGCGGGCGGGCGATCTGCGCTTTGCCGAACGCGCAGCGATCATTGCCGCGCCGCTGATCGATCCGCTGCTGTCGGGGTCTTGGACGCGGTATCGCTCGATCGATGCCGGACTGGTGGCGGAGGCTGCGCTGGGTCTGGCGCTGCGCCGTGCGGGCGGGCGCTTTACCCACGACAACGAGGCCATGCGCCGGGCCGCGCGCGAATGGCGCAAGGTCGGCGAGGCAGGAGAGGCGGTGTGATGGATTGGGCTTTGGTCTTCAGCAGCGTGAACATGCTGGCGCTGACAGGCTGGGTGGCCCTGATCCTGCTGCCGCGCTGGCCAGCGCTGCTTTCGGGCGTGCTGTATCTTGGCATCGGACTGCTGTGCCTGATCTATGCCATCGGGCTGATTGGCGTGGTGAGCGGTCTGCTCCCCAATACAGGCGGGGGCGGGGCGGACTTCACGACGATCGAAGGCGTGCGGGCGATCTTCGGCAGCGATGGCGGGGTGACGATCGGCTGGACGCATTACCTCGCCTTCGATCTGTTCGTGGGCCTGTGGATCGCGCGCGACGGGGATGCGAAGAACATCTCGCGGCTGGTGCAGGCCCCGATCCTGCTGGCCACCTTCATGGCCGGGCCGCTGGGCCTGTTGCTGTGGCTGGGGATTCGTGAGCCTATCGCGCGGCGGCAGGGGCGGTTTCGCTAGACCGCCGTGCGCGGTTGCGCTTAATCTCTCGCCAAAAGCTTTTGGGAGAGAGCCGCCATGAACGCCGTCGCGCAGCACGAATTCATCACCCTCGAAGAAATCCTGACCCACTGGGCCGAAACCCAGCCCGACGCGCCTGCGATGGAAGGCGAAGGCCTCAGCTACACCTATGGCGAGGTCGAGGCGCTCACTGCCAGGATCATCGCGCTGTTCAAGGCGCATGGCATTGCACCGGGGGACCGGGTGGCATTTCTGGGCAAGAACAACCCGGCCTATGGCCTGCTGCTGTGCGCCTGTATGCGCTATGGCGCGGTGATGGCTCCGGTCGGCTGGCGGCTGGCCCCGCGCGAGATCGCCTATATTCTCAGCGATACCGGCGCGAGGCTGCTGATCGCGACCGATGCCTTCATGGACATGGCGGGCACCGCGATGGCGGACCTGGACGCACCGCCGCAGCTGATGTCGGCTGCTGCGATGCTGGATGCCTTGTCGGGGATGGAGCCTGCCCCATACACGCCCGCAGGCCCGGATGATGCGATCCTGCAGCTATATACCAGCGGCACCACCGGCAATCCCAAGGGGGCAACCCTGTCCAATCGCAATCTGTGCGAGCTGCGGGTTGAAGGGATTCGCGCCGGCCTCAGCTATTACACCGATTACCGTTCGGGCGATTGCATGCTGGTGGTGATGCCGGTCGCGCATATCGGCGGCACGGGATCGGTCATGCTCGGCGTGGAAAGCGGCATCCGCGTGGTGTTCGAGCCCGAATTCACCCCAGACGGCGTGATCGACGCGATCATTGGGGGGGCGACGCATATGTTCCTGGTGCCCGCCGCGCTGCAATTCGTGATCCAGCACCCGCGTGCGGCCACGACCGATTTTTCCAATCTGCGCTATTTCATCTACGGCGCAGCGCCCATGCCGCTCGAATTGCTGAAGCAAGCGGTCGCCACCATGCCGACCACGCAGTTCCTGCAGGCCTACGGCATGACCGAGACGACCGGCACGATCTCGATCCTGCCGCCTGAGGACCACTCCATCGAAGGCAATGAACGGATGCGTTCGGCAGGCAAGGCGCTGCCCGGCGTGCGGATTGAAGTGCGCGGGCCGGACAATGCCGAGGTGCCGCGCGGCACCATCGGCGAGGTGTGCATTCACTCGCCATCGAACACCGCCGGATACTGGAAGCAGCCCGAAGCCACCGCCAAGACCATCGACCCCGATGGCTGGCTGCACACCGGCGATGCCGGGATCATGGACGCGGATGGCTATGTCTATATTCAGGACCGCATCAAGGACATGATCATTTCCGGCGGCGAGAACGTGTATCCGGCGGAAGTGGAAAGCGCGATCTACGGCCACCCTGCCATCGCCGAAGTCGCCGTGATCGGCATTCCGAGCGCCAAGTGGGGCGAGGAGGTCAAGGCCTGCGTCGTCGCCAAGCCCGGCTGCGTAATTGACGAGGCCGATGTCATCGCCTGGGCCCGCGAACGGATCGCCGCGTTCAAGGCCCCCAAAAGCGTTGATGTCATTCCGGTGATGCCGCGCAACGCCAGCGGCAAGATCCTGCGCCGGGAACTGCGCGCGCCTTATTGGGAGGGGCAGGAGAGGCAGGTTTCGTGACCGCCAAACAGCACGCCCCCGCCGCGATCCGCAACCGCGAGCCTATCGCCGGGGTCTTGTCACGCGAGTTGCCCGCCAGCGGCACGGTGCTCGAAACTGCGGCAGGGACGGGGGAGCACGCGGTGTTCTTCGCGGAACGGTTCCCCGCACTGCAATGGCAGCCGACCGATCCTTCGCCCGAAGCGCTGGCGTCGATCGCGGCCTACCGGGAAGAATACGCGGGAAGCAATTTGCTTGCCCCGTTGCTGCTCGATGCGTGCGCGCCGGACATCTGGCCGGTCGGCGAAGCTGCCGCGATTTTGTGCATCAACATGGTCCACATCAGCCCGTGGGAGGCAACCCTGGGGCTTTTCCGGGGTGCTGCCCGATTGTTGGGCAGAGATGGCGGGCCGCTGGTCCTTTACGGCCCCTATCTTGAGCAGGGGGTGGAAATCGCCGCGTCGAACCTCGAATTCGACGCCAGTCTGAAGGCACGAAACGCCGCGTGGGGCCTGCGCGAGGCCGAGGCGCTGGATGCGCTTGCGGCCACTCACGGCATGCAGCGGACAGCGCGTTACGCTCTGCCCGCCAACAACATCATGCTGATTTACAGGTCGATTTAATCAATCGCACGCTTGCCGGCCTGGCCGACGGATTTGATGTCATCACCCAGCCCGTCAACCGTGTTGCAGGCAGATGCCGTCAACGCGAGAGCGGCAAGGGCGGCGGCGGTCAGAACATTGCGAATCATCAGATCACATCCTTTATGCGAAGGCATGGAGGCTTAACGCATGACCCTGCATAAATATTCCTGACAATTCCATGAAGCATCCCGCCGCCGCGCAGGATCAGATTTCTTCTTCGACCTCTTTCGAGGCCGACTTGAGATCGTCGCCCATGCCATCGACTGTGTTGCAGGCGGTTACGGCCAGCAAGGCAGGGACAGCGGCGAGCGCGAGTATCAGGTTACGGGTGGTCATGGCGGGGTGCTCCTTCGAATAGACCCAGCGGGGGCTACCGATGCCGGCATCCGAAAGGTCCGTTCTATTCGCCAGAGTGCACCCGGGATCGGGCAAGCTGCCGTTCGCGCCAGGCGATCAGCAGGCCCGCAGCGATGATCAGCGGCGCGCCCAGCCACAGGCTGGCAGGCGCGGCGCGGTCGAAGATGTAAAACCCGTAGAAACTGGCCCACAGCAGCGCGGTGTAATCCATCAGCAGGATCACCGCCGCCGAACCGAACCTGAGCGAGGTCGTCAGGAGCATCTGCGCCGCCGCGCCGACCAGCCCCATGCCGAGGATCAACGCCCAGGTGACCGGATCATGCCCCGCAATGACGAAGGGCAGGGCGATGGCGGCGACAGGGGTGGTCAGCGCGCTGAACCAGAAGACGATGCTCCACGGGTTTTCGGTGGTGTTGAGATCCTGAAGCTGGAAGCTGATCAGCGCGACCATGAAGGGCGCGACCAGCCCGACCGCGACGCCCGCCAGCGTCACCCCCTCGGCCAGTCCGCCAAAGGGCTGCATCACCACCAGCACGCCGGTAAAGCCGATCACCACCGCGCCCCAGCGGTATGGGCCGATCCGTTCGCGGAACAGGACAATGGCGATCAGCACGGCAAACACCGGGGCGGTGAACCCCAGCGTGGTCGCCTCGGCCAGCGGCAGCAGCAGCACCGCGCCATAGGTGAAGATCATGCCGAACAGCCCAGCCGCAGCGCGCCGGGCATGGGCAGGCAGGCGCTGCGTTTGCAGCATCGCCAGTCTGCCGGTCAGCGCGAGGCCAGCGCCAAGCAGGATCACGGTCAAAAGCTGGCGCCAGAAAATCAGCTCGATCAGATGCGCGCCGCGTTCCCCGGCCAGCTTTACCAGCATACCCATCGTCGCCAGCGCAAAGGCGGCCAGCAATCGGACGCCGAGCGCAAGCAAGGGGCGGGGGCGGGCGATTGAGCCATCCATCGCAAGGCGCTTGGCCGAGCGCTGCGGGTTGCGCAAGCGGGCGAGTGCCCCATATGCGCGCAGCATGGATATCGTCGCCCAATTCGCGCTGATGAGCGATGCCGCGCAGCTGGCCGCGACGGGAGCGGCCTTGTGGGTTTTCGCCGGGTTTGCCGCGCTGATGGAGCGGAGGCGGGCAAAGGGGCGCGATCTTGACCGGCTTGAACAGGTTGGCTGGGTGCCGTGGACCGGCCTGTTCATGCTCGCCGCGATGCTGGGCGGCGGGTGCCTGGCGATGAGCCTGCCGGTTGTGATCGGGGGATTGTGAGCATAGACAAGGGCATGGTTCGCGTCCGTCTTGTCACGTCCCTGCTGCTGGCCGCATCACTCGGAGCCTCGGCGACGGCGGTGGAGGCTTGCGTCGACTTCAGGGAATATGACGAGACGGCCTTCCTTGAAGCTGACCTTATCTTTGTCGGCGAACTGACGGACTACGAACTCGTCACGGTGGACGATCACGGCTTCGCGCGAGAGCTGGCGGTTCTCACTTACGAGGTCAACGCGGTGCTGAAGGGCAAAGCGGGCCGAACGATCCGCTTGTGGTGGCCCAACTCGACCTTCGGATATCCGCCTGCCATGCCGCGTCACGCTTCCACTGTGGTCGCCGCCATTCCCGCGGAGCGGAACGCGCCCGATGGGGGCGGCAGCGTCAGATACCCTTCCGAAGCAGCGATCCGCAGCCTTCCCATGGTCCACCAGATCGCGTGCAGCCCTGCATCCATCTTTCCTGCCGGGCCCGCGCGATATCGCGACGATCAAGCGCTGGATTGCAGCGGGTGCGGCGGACGAGACCCGGCTGAACTACGACGAGGGCTACACCAACGGCGAGGAACTTCCCCTGCGTCGCACATCCCAGCCTAACCTTCTGCGCTACGCCGCAGGGGCGCTCGCTGCCGGTATGGTGATGCTTGCGCTCTGGTGGATGCGCGCGCGAAAACCGAGGCGGAAAGTGTAGAGGCAGGCCTCCAAAACCGAACCCGAAGCTTTCGCAAGGCCGAACGATCCGGGCCGGATGGCCCGGATCGGCGTGTCAGAGACACGCCTCCAGATACGCCTGATCGAAGCCGAACTGGCGCGCCTTTTCCAGCGTGTAGGGGCGCAGGCCCGAGGCGCGGAATTCGCCAAGGATCTTGCCGTCTTCGGTCTCGTCCAGGTATTCGAACTTGAACAGTTCCTGCGTCACGATCACGTCGCCTTCCATCCCGATCACCTCGGTGATGTTGGTGGTGCGGCGTGAACCGTCGCGCAGACGCTTCACCTGCACGATCAGATCGACCGATTCGGCAATCTGGCGGCTGATGGCTTCCTTGGGGATCTTGATGTCGCCCATCAAGATCATGTTTTCCATACGGCCAAGGCATTCGCGCGGGCTGTTGGCGTGGAGAGTACACATCGAACCATCGTGACCGGTGTTCATCGCGGCCAGAAGATCGAAACATTCCGCGCCGCGAATTTCCCCCAGGATGATGCGGTCAGGACGCATACGCAGGGCGTTCTTCACAAGGTCGCCGATGGTGATCGCGCCCTGGCCTTCAAGGTTTGGCGGACGGGTTTCGAGCGGCAGCCAGTGCGGCTGCTGCAGACGAAGTTCCGCGGCGTCTTCGATGGTCAGCACGCGCTCGCCCGGGTCGATCATCTTCGACAGGGCGTTGAGCATGGTCGTTTTACCCGAACCCGTACCGCCCGAGATGACGATGTTCATCCGGCACGCGCCCGCGATCTTCAAGGCGGTACACATCTTGTCCGACATCGAACCGAAGTCGCGCAGCATGTCGAGCGTGATCGGCTTTTCGGAAAACTTACGAATCGAGATCGCGGTGCCGCGCAGGGACAGCGGCGGCACGATCACGTTCACACGCGAGCCGTCCTTGAGGCGGGCGTCAGCCAGCGGCGTGGTCTGGTCGACGCGGCGGCCGACCTGGTTCACGATGCGCTGGGCGATCTGGAACAGGTGCTGTTCGTCGCGGAAGCGGATCGGGGCAAGTTGCAGCTTGCCCTTCTTTTCGATGTAGGTCTGATCCGGCCCGTTGACCATGATATCGGACACGTCCGGATCGTTCAGCAGCTCTTCGAGCGGGCCGAAGCCCAAAAGCTCGTCGATCAGCACCTTTTCCAGCGCGAACTGTTCGCGCCGGTTCAGCGTGACCTTCAGCTCGGCCAGCACTTCCATGATGATCGGGCGGAATTCCTCGGACAGTTCTTCCTTCGACAGCGTCGCCGCTGCTTCGGGATCGACACGTTCGAGCAGGCGCGGGAGCACCTGTTCCTTGATCTTGTGGACGCTGGCTTCAAAGCCGCCGACTTCGGAATTGCCTTCGTTGATCGCCGCCATGCGTTCGTTGAGGCGGTCCATCGCCTCTGCGGTCGATGTCGGGCGGGACTGGCTTGGCGCAGGCGCGGACGAGCCGGAGCCGCCTCTCCCGGGATCGGCGGGAACTGTTCGCCCCCGCGCGGACCCGCGCCTGCACCCTTCATTGGCCGTGCGACGCCGAAGGCGGGCCTAGATCCCGGCTTCATCCCGCCTGCATTGCCCTTTTTGCCGAATGCGCTCATTCCCAGCCCCCGAGGCTCTCTCAATAAATGCGCACTTCGCCCTAATCGTGCGAAAGGTGCGTCTCGAAAAATGGTGAATAGGCAGGAAAGGTTGTTTTTTTTCCTAAGCCCGATTGCAGGTGGCCGATCGCGGGGGCTTGCCGTGGCCTTGCGGTCGATTAGAGGGGCAGTAACGGCAGCAAGGAAAGACGCAGACCATGTGCGGAATTATCGGGATCGTAGGCAAGGCCAGCGTTGCCGACCGTCTGGTGGACGGGCTCAAGCGCATGGAATATCGCGGCTATGACAGCGCCGGGATCTGCACGCTGCATGATGGCGAACTGGTGCGGCGCCGGGCGGAAGGGCGGCTGGCCAATCTGGTGACAGTGCTTGCCGGCGATCCGGCCCCGGGCGATGTCGGCATTGCCCACACCCGCTGGGCCACCCACGGCGCACCGACCGCTGCCAACGCCCACCCCCATGCGACCGGCGAGGTCGCGATCGTGCACAACGGGATCATCGAAAATTTCAAGGAACTGCGCGCAGAACTTGCCGCCAAGGGCCGCGTCTTCGAAAGCGAGACCGATAGCGAGGTGGTCGCGCATCTGATTTCGGCCGAAGTCGAGGCGGGGGCCGATCCGGTCGCGGCGGTGCGCAGCGTTTTGCCGCGGCTGCGCGGGGCTTTTGCCCTGGCAATCGCCTTCCGCCAGCATCCCGATCTGCTGATCGGCGCGCGCCTCGGTTCGCCGCTGGTGCTGGGTTACGGGCCTGAGGGCGCGGAGGCAGAGATGTATCTGGGGTCAGACGCGCTCGCGCTCGCACCGTTGACGCAGCGTATCGCCTATCTTGAAGAAGGCGACTGGGTGGTGCTGCGGCGCGATTCCGCGCAGATCTATGACGCCGATAACACTCCTGTTACCCGCGAAATCCGCGCCTCGGGCGCGTCGGCGGCAGCGGTCGAGAAGGGCAATTACCGCCACTTCATGCAGAAGGAAATCTACGAGCAGCCCACCGTCGTGGCGCAGACGCTCAGCTCCTATCTGCGCCGGTCTGACAATTCTGTGGCATTGCCCCAGATCGATTTTGACCTTTCCACCATTCGCCGCCTGACCATCGTCGCCTGCGGCACCTCGTTCTATGCCGGGATGGTGGCGAAATACTGGTTCGAACAGTTCGCCCGCGTGCCGGTGGATATCGATGTCGCGTCCGAGTTCCGGTATCGCAATCCGGTGCTTGAGGATGGCGGGCTGGCGCTGTTCATCTCGCAGAGCGGGGAGACCGCGGACACGCTCGCCGCGCTCAGGCATTGCAAGGCCAACGGCCAGACCATCGGCGTTGTCGTCAACGTGCCGACCAGCACCATGGCGCGCGAGGCGGATCTGCTGCTGCCGACCCACGCCGGGCCGGAGATCGGAGTCGCATCGACCAAGGCCTTCACCTGCCAGCTGGCCGTGCTGGCCGCACTCGCGGCGCATATGGCGGTAAAGAAAGGCCGCCTAAGCCGCGAGCAAGAGACCGAGATCGTGCGCCACCTGCTCGAAGCGCCCGCCGCGCTCAACGCGGCACTGGCGCATGATGATGACATTGCCGCGATGGCCCCGCTGATCGCACCTGCACGCGATGTGCTCTATCTTGGGCGCGGGCAGGACTATCCGCTGGCCTTGGAAGGCGCGCTGAAGCTCAAGGAGATCAGCTACATCCATGCTGAAGGCTATGCTGCGGGCGAGATGAAGCACGGCCCCATTGCGCTGATCGACGATGCCGTGCCGGTGGTGGTGATCGCTCCGTCCGGCCCCTTGTTCGAAAAGACCGTCTCCAACATGGAAGAGGTCCGCGCACGCGGCGGGCAGGTGGTGCTGATTTCGGATGCGGAAGGGATCGCTGCTGCGGGAGAAGGGTGCATCGCCACGATCGAAATGCCGGTGGTCCACCCGCTGATCGTGCCGCTGGTCTATGCGGTGCCTGTCCAGTTGCTCGCCTATCATGTGGCCGTGGTGAAGGGCACCGATGTCGATCAGCCCCGCAATCTCGCCAAATCGGTGACCGTCGAATAGGCCGCTCGGCCTCGTTTTCCGGCCTCTGGGCTTAACCATATCTGCAAGGCGGCACAGGGCAGACCTTTACCGCGCCCTAACCATTCTGCGTTAATACCATGAACGTGGCCAAGCATTTCGCCCCCGTTCCGCCGTCGTCAGCGGCCGAGTTGCCGATGTCCGACGTGCTCGGGCTGTCGCGCAATCCGGCCTTCGATCCCACACGCCTGCGGGGTGACGAATATGCTGAACTGGCGCAGGCCAGTCGCAACCGGATGCTCGCCAATGCGCTGGTGGCGGTGTTTGTCGCATCGATCTTTGTGCCGTTGATCGGCCTTGTCTTTGTGTTGCCTTGGGCCGGGGTGCTGGCCGCCATTCTCTACAAGTCACGCCAGACCGATCTGATGCTGGTTGATACCGAATACCGTATCGCACCCGCCGCGCTTGAACGGTCGCAGAATCTGAATTCGGTCGGCTCGGCCTTGTGCTGGGTGGCGGCGGTGCTGGTGTTTCCGGCACTGGCCGACGGAGCGCAGGCCATCACGATGTTGCTGGTTGCGCTGGTGCTGATGGTATCGTCGACCTTCGTGTTCTCCACCTCACCGCTCAGCGTTCTAATCTACATCGGTATCCTCGGGGCAGGGGCAATGGCCAGTCTGGCACTGGCGGGTGAGTGGCAAGCGATGGGCGGGGCGATCCTGTTCACCATCGCCAGCCTGGTTGCCACAATTCAGGTGCGTTCAACCTTTGTGAAAGCGCGGCTGGCCGAAGCGGCGGTGCTCGAAAAGGAAGCGGTGGTGTCGCTGCTGCTGCGCGAGTTCGAGGAAAACGAGGCCGATTGGCTGTGGGAGATCGACCCCGCACGGCGCCTGCGATCCGTCAGCCCGCGTTTCGCCTTTGCGCTGGGCCGGTCACAGGGCGATGTCGAGGGCAAGCCGCTGCTTGAGATGGTATCAGGGCGCAATTGGGAAAGCGGGCAATTTCCCGCCAGCCTCCATGATCTGGCCGAGCGGCTCAAGAACCGCGAGAATTTCTCGAACATGCTGGTGCAGGTCTCGATCCTCGGAGAAGAGCGCTGGTGGGAGCTTTCGGGCACGCCGATGCGCGATGAACTGGGCCGCTTCACCGGCTTTCGCGGCGTGGGTTCGGATGTCACGGAACAGCGCAATTCTTCGGAAAAGATCGCTTATCTGGCGCGCTACGACACGCTCACCCAGTTGCCCAACCGCCTGCACCTTACAGAAACGCTGGGCGAGGCGCTGCGCTATGCCGTGCAGTGGCGCACGCGCTGCGCGCTGCTAATGGTCGATCTTGACCGGTTCAAGGCGGTCAACGATTCGCTGGGTCACATGACGGGCGACAAGCTGCTGGCGCAGGTTTCGGCGCGGCTGCAATCGCTAATGGGCGAAAACCAGCTGTGCGGGCGATTGGGCGGCGACGAATTCGCCATCGTGATCCGCGATGCCAGCACCCAGGGCGTTGTCCGCGATCTGGCCCGCCGCGTCATCGACCGCCTGTCCGAACCCTATCAGGTGGACCACAACACGCTGTATGTCGGCGCCAGCGTCGGCTCTGCCGAAGGGCCGCGTGATGGTACCAGCGTCGAGGAAATGATGCGCAATGCCGATCTCGCCCTCTACCGCGCCAAGGACATGGGCGGGGGCGAACATTGCCGGTTCGAGCAGGAACTGCACGCCTCGGCCGAGGAACGCCGCTCGCTCGAAGCGTCGCTGCGCAAGGCGCTTGGCCGCGACGAACTGGTGCTGCACTATCAGCCCGTGGTCGATGCGCGCAGCGAAAGCGTGGTGGGCTTCGAAGCGCTGGTGCGCTGGAACAGCGCTGATCACGGTTTTGTCAGCCCGGCCAAGTTCATCCCCCTGGCAGAAGACACGCGCCTGATCGTGCCGATCGGCCAGTGGGTGATGCGCAAGGCCTGCCACGAAGCGCGTCATTGGCCGGAACACGTCAAGGTCAACGTCAACGTGTCGCCCGAACAGCTGCTGGAGCCCGGCTTCCACGATGATGTGGTGCAGGCGCTCGCCGTATCCGGCCTCAAGCCAGAACGGCTTGAGATCGAAGTGACCGAGAGCATCTTCCTGCGCGATGCCAGCGTGGCGCGCAACGCGCTGGAGCAGGTGATGGCGCTCGGCTGTTCGGTGGCGCTTGACGATTTTGGCACCGGCTATTCGTCGCTCGGCTATCTGCGCAAGCTCAGGTTCTCGACCATCAAGGTGGATCGCACTTTCGTGCAGGGGGCGGCGCAGGGCAGCGCGGAAAGTCTGGCGATCATCAATGCCGTGGTGGCGATGGCCCAAAGCCTGAAGATGACCACCACTGCAGAAGGCGTGGAGACCGCCGATGAAGCCGAACTGATCCGCAATCTGGGCTGCGACAAGATCCAGGGATACTACTTCGGCCGCCCGATGCCGGCCGATGATGCACGCAGCCTGTTTGATCTGATGCGCGAGCGCCGCGCCTGATCAGGCGTTGGCGAGGCTGGCGAGAATGTTTGCAAACAGCCGCCGCCCGTCCGCACCGCCCAGCGCGGGAACCGCCGCCGGTTCGATCGCACGTTCAGGGTGCGGCATCATGCCGAGCACGCGGCCATTGGCGCTGAGCACCCCGGCAATGTCACGCGCCGATCCGTTGCAGGCTTCGGCATAACGGAACGCCACGCGGCCTTCGCCTTCCAGCCGGTCCAGTGTGTCGGCATCGGCGAAATAATTGCCATCATGATGCGCGACCGGGATGCGGATTGTCTCGCCCGCGCTAAACCCCGCCGTGAACAGCGTGTCGGTGTTGCAGACCGTCAGGCTGACAGTGCGGCAGACAAAACGCTGGCCGGCGTTGCGCAGCAGCGCGCCGGGCAGCAGGCGGGCTTCGGTGAGCACCTGAAAACCGTTGCACACGCCCAGCACAGGCACGCCCCGGTCGGCCGCGGCGATCACGGCGCGCATGATCGGGCTAGTCGCCGCCATCGCGCCCGAACGCAGATAATCGCCGTAGGAAAAACCGCCCGGCAGCGCGATCAGGTCGAGCCGTTCCGGCAGGTCGGCATCGCCATGCCACACCCTGATCGCCGGCTGGCCCGACACCGCTTCAAGCGCGGTGGCCATATCCCGGTCGCAGTTGGAGCCCGGGAAGGTGATAACAGCCGCCCGGAACGCCATCAGCCTGCGGCCCCCGTTTCGATCGTGAAGCTTTCGATCACGGTGTTGGCGAGCAGCTTTTCGCACATCGCCTTCAGCGTATCGTGATCCGTGCCGTCGGCCACATCGAGCTCGATCAGGCGGCCCACCCGCACATCCTCGACCCCGGCAAAGCCGAGCCCTTCAAGCGCGTGGTGCACCGCGCGGCCCTGCGGATCGAGCACGCCGGGCTTCAATCTGACGAGGACGCGCACTTGCATGGCTGAGGCTCCATTATCGAAGGGGCTGGTTGCGGGCCGCTATAGCGTTCCGGAACGCGGGCGCAATCGCGCTGATGGCGCTTGTGCACGGCGCGGAGGCTCCGCTGCTTTCGCATTCCTGTCATAAAACGGTTGTCTATCACCTGAGATTGTAACCTTGTTGCAACAACCGCGCAAAGAACGCCGCTCCGTGTGCGGTTTGACGCAAGATTGTGCGCCAGCGTTCTCGCGCGAATCGGGCAAGAATGTCACGGCCCGCGCCACTCTCTCGCTTTGTCCTCATCCGATTTAACCAACAGGGGGTTATCCGATGTCCCACCGTTTTTCCGCATTTCGCGCTGTCTGGGCCGGTTCGACCGTGCTCGCCGTTGCCGCCTTCGGCCTGTCCGCGCCTGCCGCGGCGCAGGATGAAGCCACTGCCGAAGCCACCGACGGCCAGCTCGCCACGATCATCGTCACCGCCAACCGGCGGGAAGAAAACCTGCAGGACGTGGCGGTTTCTGCCGAAATTCTCGATCAGGAACGGGTCGGCGCGATCTTCAGCGGTGCAGGCGATATCACCGCGCTGGCAGGATCGGTTCCGGGCCTCAACATCGAAAGCTCCAATGGCCGGGTCGCCCCGCGCTTTTACATTCGCGGCCTTGGCAACACCGATTTCGATCTGGCGGCATCGCAGCCGGTGTCGGTTCTGCTTGATGATGTCGTGATGGAGAACGTCACGCTCAAGAGCTTCCCGATCTTCGACGTCGAACGCGTCGAAGTGTTGCGCGGCCCGCAGGGCACGCTGTTCGGGCGCAACACCCCGGCAGGCATCGTCAAGATCGATTCGATCAAGCCCAGCCATGACACCTCGGTTGCCGCTTCGCTCAGCTTCGGCAGCCTCGATACCTTCGCGCTAAACGGCGCGGTCGGCGGTTCGATTGCACAGGATGTGCTGGCCTTCCGTGTTTCGGCACAGCTGCAGAGCCGTGGTGACTGGATCAGCAACGGTTTCACCGGGCAGGACAAGGTTCTCGGCGGCTTCAACGATGTTGCCGTGCGCGGGCAGTTGCTGTTCACCCCCAGCGAGCGGGCGAGCGTGCTGGCCTCGGTCAATTTCCGCGACCTTGACGGGGCGTCGACCTTCTTTCGCGCCAACATCCTTGGTCCGGGCAACAACCGCCTGAACAACAATTATGACCGCGACACGGTGTTCTATGATGCCGGCGGCGGTAACGAGGCGAAATATCAGCAGTTCGGCGCAACGCTGACTGCGGCTTACGAATTCGATGGCGCAACGCTGACTTCGATCACCAGCCACTGGACCAGCGAAGGCAGCAGCCGCGGCGATATTGATGGCGGTTTTGGTGCCGTGTTCCTGCCGGGCGGCGGTGGGCCGGGCCTGATCCCGTTCCCCTCGGACACGCAGGATTCGATTGATCTGAAGCAGACCACGCAGGAAGTGCGCCTCGCCTCCAACGGCGATGGCCCGCTCAGCTGGCAGGTCGGCGGCTTCTACTTCGAAAGCGATTTCGACGTCACCACGGTGGGCTTCACCTTCCCGCCGCCGGTCACTGTCAACCACACCAACGAAGCCTGGGCGCTGTTCGGGCAGGTCGGCTACCAGATCACGGACAAGGTCCGCGTCACCGGCGGCCTGCGCTACACCGACGACCAGAAGGATTTCTTCGTCCGTTCGGGTGCCGCACCGCAGCCGCGCAGCGTGGGTGACGACCAGTTCGATTGGGACATCAGCATCTTCGGTGACGTGTCGGACGATGCCAGCGTCTATGCCAAGATCGCCAATTCGTTCCGCGGGCCGACCATTCAGGGCCGCGACGTTGCCTTCTTCAACCCGCCTTCGGTCGCGCAGTCGGAGAACATCACCTCCTACGAAGTCGGCTTCAAGAGCGAGCTGGCCGATCGCCGTGTGCGCCTGAACGGCGCGGCCTATTACTACACGGTCGAAGACCCGCAGTTCACCGCTGTCGGCGGCGCGGGCAACCTCGTTCAGCTGATCAACGCCAACCGGGGTGAGGCATGGGGCGTCGAATTTGATGGCGCGTTCCAGATCTCGCCGCAGTTCCTCGTCACGCTGGGAGCGGCCTACAACAACACCGCGATCAAGGATTCGACCCTCGCTGTCGGCATCTGCGCGCAGTGCACCGTCACCGATCCGACCCGCGTGATCAGCGGCAACACCCGCGCGCTGATCAACAACAACCCCTTCCCCAACGCGCCGGAATGGAGCGGCGATTTCACCGCTCGCTACAGCATCCCGGTTGGCAATACGGGTGAATTCTTCATCTTCACCGACTGGATCTACCTCGGCGACACCAACTTCCTGCTGTACGAAAGCCGCGAGTTCAACGCCAAGAGCCGGATCGAAGGCGGTCTGAAGATCGGCTATTCGGGCGATGACGGGCAGTGGGAACTGGCCGCGTTCGCGCGCAACATCACTGATGAAGACAACGTGCTGGGCGTGGTGGACTTCAACAACAACACCGCCTTCGTGAACGATCCGCGCATCATCGGCGTGATGTTCGGCGTGAAGTACTAAGGCGCTGGATTTTCGCATTTTCCGAGCCGCGTGGTGATGCCATGCGGCTCGAAAACGCTCTAAGGGAGGGCCTTCCTTCGGGAAGGTGAACCAAAGGGGAAAGCCGGCAGGGGGCGACCTGCCGGCTTTTTCATTGCCCGGTTTCGGGCCTGCTATTCAGCCTTGGGTTCAGGCAGCACCGCGAAGGCGACAGCGCCATCGGGGGTAAGGTATTTCAGCGCGGCCTGGTGGATGTCCGCAGGCGTGATGGCTTCCACCACCTGCGGCACGGCCAGAAACCGGTCCAGCCGGTCCGGCTCGCTTTGCGCACGGGCGGCAAGGCCAGTCCAGCCGCCTAGATCCTTGAGGGCGTTCTTGTATTCCTCCAGCACCGGCTTGCGCGCGCGCTCGATCACATCGGCATCGAGCGGGCCTGCGCGCAGGTCGGCTATCAGGCCATTGAGCGCCTCACGGCTCGCGCCGACCTGATCGGCGGCGACCGAAGCGCTGATCGCAAAGGTGCCATAGCCGGGGTAGATGCGGCTGTTGCTCGATCCGGCCGAGGGCGAATAGGCTTGCCCCAGCTCCTCGCGCAGCCGGTCTGTCAGTTCGAGCCGCACGATCCGCGCCAACAGTTGCAGCCGCAGGGTTTCTGCATGGTCGCTGTCATCGGTGGTCGGCCAGATCCATTGCAGCAGCGCCTGATCGGGTTCGCCCTTGTGGGTCAGCACCTTTTCGCCGCGATTGGCCGTGAAGCTGCGGTCGCGGTTTTCGGTGCGCGGGTTGAAGCCTGCCTCGCGCTGCGGCAGCGCGCCGAGGGTCGCGGCGACAGCGGCAATCGCGGCGTCTTCATCAAGATCGCCGACCAGTGCGACTTCGATGGCGCCCGATGCCAGACGGTCGCCGATCACATTGCGAAGGCCATCGTAATCGAGCGCGAAGAACGCCTCCTTGGGTTGCAGGCTGAAGCGCGGGTCATTGTCCGAAAGGATCGCGCCGCTCGCGGCCGACAAAGCGCGGCCGGGGGTGGAATCGAGCGTGTTGAAGAAGTTGTCGATGTTCTTGCGGAACCGCTCCACACCTTCGGGGCGGTAGCCGGGATCGGTCAGGGTTGCGGTCAGCACCTGCAATTGCAGCAGCAGATCGCGCGGGGTGGTGACGGATGAGGCAGTGAAAGCGTCCGCATCGCTGCCCAGCCCGAAGCTGACACTGCGGCCTGCCAGAACGCTGGCGATTTCGTCCTGGCTATGCTTGCCAAGCCCGCCCGACGCGAGCGATCCGGTCAGATAGGTGGCAAGCGGCGCGTCGGGCGTGTTCATCAGGTCGCCGCCATCGACCGCAAAGGCAACCGCAACACGGTCCTTGCGCACATCGGTGCGCTTCAGGTTGAGGCGCACACCGTTGGCAAAGGTGATCTGGCGAATGCCGAGCCGTTCCTCAACCGTGTCGGACACCACCGTTCCCGGTGTGCCGAAATCGCTGTAGCCGAACACCAGCGGGCCAGTGTCGACCGGCGCGGCAATGGGCAGCGCCATGCCTCCCGCAAAAGCGGCGCGCAGGGCTGCCTCGCCGCCTTCCGGCGCAGTGCGGCCTTCGAAGCGGATCAGCGGTTCTTCCAGCGGCGCGGCATCCGCCAGCACGGCCTGCCACAGCGCCTGCGGGGTCATTTCCGGGACGAGGCGCTCGAATTCGGCAAGCTGCCATTCGGGTGTGACCGGCACGCGATCGTCGCTGGCCAGAGACAGCGCGGCACCTGCAAACACGGCATTGCTGCGGGTGTCGGCGGACTTCACAGCGTTTTCCAGCGCGGTGCGGATATTGGCTAGCTGTTCGTCAAGCTCGGCCTGGGTAAAGCCGTAGGTCAGCGCCTGATTGACCTCTCGCGTGGCGGCGAGCACGCCCTTCTCCCACTCGCCATCCGCACTGCCGACCTGGAGGCTGGTGATGCGCGCGTCCTCGAAGATGTCGCCAGAGCCGAAGGTCGCGCTGCGGAAGGGGGCATCGGCCCCGCGCGCGAGCCGGGCGAGACGGCGGTTGATTATCGCATAGCCGACACTGCGAAGGCTCGCCGTGCGGCGGTTGGCGATGGTGTCAGGCTCGTCACGCCAGGGGGCGAGGCGGCTGATGGTGACGAATTCGGGCAGTGCGGGATCGGTGTAGATGTCGGTCAGGCCCTTGCGGGTCACGTCAATCGGCCCGGCTTCCGGTTCGGCCGGGGCAGGGCCGGGTGCCCAATCGGCAAAACGGGTGCGGATTGCCGCCTCGACCATCTCGACCGGAAAATCGCCTACGACGACCAGCGTGGTGTTCGATGGCGTGTAGGTGCGCTGGTAAAGCGCACGGATCTGGTCGGCTGTGGCGCCCTCCAGCACATCAAGCGTGCCGATGGGCAGGCGGTTGGTGTAGCGGGCACCGGGGGCGAGGAATTCGGCGTTGTCTTCGTAATTGCGCTGCTGGAAGCCTGCGCGATCACGCCGCTCGGCCAGGATCACACCGCGTTCCCGTTCCACTGCCTCCTGTGCGATGGTCAGCTCGCTCGCCGTTTCCCGCATCAGCATCAGCGCCGTGCCCAGCAATGGCTCGTCATTGCGGGGCAGGTTGAGCAGATAGGTGATGGCCTCAAACCCGGTCGAGGCATTGGTGTCCGCGCCAAAGGCGAGCCCCTCGCGTTCGAGCAGTTTGATCATCTCGCCTTCGGGTATGCCCTTTGATCCGTTGAAGGCCATGTGCTCGAGAAAGTGCGAGAGGCCGCGTTCGGTGTCGGTTTCCTCCAGCGCGCCCGAATCGATCCGCATCCGCACCAGCGCCGTTCCCGCCGGGGTGGCGTTCTGGCGGATGACATAGCGCATCCCGTTGTCGAGCCGCCCGAAGGTGTAGCCCTGATCAACCGGAACATCGCTGTCCTCGAAGGCCCAGACCGGCGCAGGCGCTTCGGCGGCGGCCTCAGCGGCGGGCGCTTCCTGTGCTGCGAGCGCAGTGGTGAGGGCAAGCGGTGACAGCGCCAGCAGCAGGCTGGCAGCGAGGGGAAAATTCCGCATGGATTTCAGGCGTCTCTCTCGGATCGTGGATACGATACCAGAGACTAGCGGTTCAATCCCGCCTGTCAGCCTAAATCTTGACCTGCGTTACTTCTTGAGCGGGGGCGGCCCGCGCAGGCGCGAACGGGCGTGGGACAGGTCGAACACTTCGCCCGGACCATTATCCTCACCGTTCAGCAAGCCGAGCCGGCGCGCGACCTCGCGGTAAGCTTCTTCCTCACCGCCCAGATCGCGGCGGAAGCGGTCCTTGTCGAGCTTTTCGCCCGTGGTCATGTCCCACAGGCGGCAGCCGTCCGGGCTGATTTCGTCGGCGAGGATCACGCGGCTGTAATCGCCATCGTAAAGCCGCCCGAATTCGAGCTTGAAGTCCACCAGCCGGATGTCGATCGCGGCGAACATCCCGCACAGGAAATCATTGATGCGGATCGCCATCGAGGAAATGTCGTGCATCTCCTCGTTGCTGCACCAGTTGAAGCAGGCGATGTGTTCTTCGGCGACCAGCGGATCG
Organism: Porphyrobacter sp. IPPAS B-1204; assembly: GCA_003724185.1. Lineage (GTDB taxonomy): Bacteria > Pseudomonadota > Alphaproteobacteria > Sphingomonadales > Sphingomonadaceae > Erythrobacter. The sequence goes on along the minus strand of RHGM01000003.1, from coordinate 266,427 downwards.
CCCAGAGCATCGTCCTTGTAGTAATATTCGATCAGGGTGTGGGGCAGCGGTTCGCCTTCTTCGATCCCCAGACGCTTGGAGATCGAACCGGCAGCCACGTTACGCACCACCACTTCCAGCGGGATGATGTCGACCTGCCGGATCAACTGCTCGCGCATATTGAGGCGGCGGATGAAGTGGGTGGGGATGCCGATATGGGCGAGGCGGGTGAACACATGCTCGCTGATGCGATTGTTGATCACGCCCTTGCCGTTGATCGTGCCCTTCTTTTCCGCGTTGAAGGCGGTGGCATCATCCTTGAAATACTGGATCAGCGTGCCGGGCTCCGGACCCTCATAGAGGATCTTGGCCTTACCTTCATATATCTTGGTGCGGCGGGACATCGACACTTTCCCTCTGGGCGATTGGCCCTTTTCAGCGAATGGTGCCCGAGGGCGGATTTGAACCACCGACACGCGGATTTTCAATCCGCTGCTCTACCCCTGAGCTACTCGGGCATTCGCTGCGAGCGACGGGCTGTGTGGCCCGGCGAGCAAATGAGAGCGGCCCTATGGAGAAGGTAGCGGGGGTTGGCAAGGGGGTTTTGTGCGCCTCTCGCCGGAATATTGCGCGAGGATCAATCCTGTTCGCGCGAGCTGTCCTGCGCAATGTCGTCAGGGTCGGCCGGAGGGCCGGGAACGGCATAGGAATCCGAGAACCACCGCGCCAGATCGCGGTCCTTGCAGCGCTGCGAGCAGAAGGGGTGGAATTGCTCGGAACGGGCCTTGCGGCAGATCGGGCAGGGCTTTTTTGCGGACAGGCTCATGATGCAAGAAGCTGGGCATTGGCGGCTTCAATGGCAAGGGTCGGATCGGCCGCGATATCCACCGTACGGCCCGTGCGGCGTGACAGGTCTGCCAACCAGCTGTCCTTGAGCTTCGCCTTCAGCGCCGGATGCACCGTCAGCAGCAGGCTGCGGCCCGCGCCATTGTCCGCCGCGATTTCTGCCCGGCGCAAGGCCATGCGCGCCGCTGCCCCGATCCTGGCGGTGGCAAAGCGGTGGAGCAGCGAGGGTCCGTCCAGCCGTGCGACCAGCTGGACAAAGCCGAAGCCGTTCATGGCCGTTCGTTCATGCGGCCAGCCGGAGAGCGCTGCCCCCAGCGCTTCGTCCACTGCGCGACGATCAGCCTTTTCGGCCAATGTCGGAAAGTCGATGCCGATGTTCCCGCCAATGTCGAACCACGCCAGCGCGCGGGCGATGGCGGGCACGGCGGCAAGCGCAATCTCGCGGGGAGTGCCGATCCCGTCGATATCGATCACGGTCATGGCAGGGGTGACGCTGACCAGGACTTCGCCGCCCGGAAAATCCAGGCTGCCAGCGGACGCCGCATGCCACACATCCTCCCACAGGCCGGCCGGAAAGCGGCGCACAATGCGTCCTTGCGGAAAAAGGGTGTGCGTTGCGGTGGTGTCCGGCGGGGCAACCCGCGCCTGCGCCCGCTTCAGCCGCCCGCGCTCGGCAATCGGGGCGCGGGTGATGATCATCTCGAGGCTCTGCCCCTCGGTTACGTGTGGCGGCAGGTGATCGACCAGCGCCTCAGCGCCGCTGTCCAGCAGCGCAACCCCGCGCCGGGCACCCTTGAGCTTGGCGGTAAGCTGGCCGCGCACGGCCTGTCCGGCGCGCAGTTCGCCGGGCCAAAACGCCTGAGCCGCCAGCACCTGCTCGCCATCGATCAGCAGCGCGCGGGTTTCGCCGATGCCTTCCTCGATCAGCCACTCAGCCAAGTGCGAACCCTGCCGCCTTCAGCAGCGCCCGCGTTTCATAAAGCGGCAGGCCCATCACGCCCGAATGGCTGCCCCTGATCCACTGGATCAACCCTTCCGCTGCGCCCTGAATGGCGTATCCGCCAGCCTTGCCCTGCCAATCGCCTCCGCTAAGGTAATCGGCGATTTCCTGCTCGGACAATCGCTTGAAATGCACGACGGTTTCATTGAGCCGCTCGCGCAAGGTGCCATCAGGAGCGCGCAACACCACGCTGGTGAGCACCTGATGCCGCCGCCCGCTCATCAGTTCGAGACAGGCGCGGGCTTCGGCTTCGGTTTCGGTCTTGGGCAGGATGCGCCGCCCCACAGCCACCACCGTATCGCCCGCCAGCACATGGCCGGGCGCATCCACCGCCAGCGCCTTTTCGCGCCCCATGCGCAAGGCATAGGCGCGGGGAAGCTCACCTTTCGTCGGGGATTCGTCGATATCGGCCGGCCGCACGGCATCGGGCACCACGCCAAGCCGCGCGAGCAATTCGCGCCGCCGGGGCGAAGCCGAAGCCAATGTCAGATGAAGCGTGCCCATCAGGGCCGCCGGCAATTACTGCGGGCCGGGGCCGCCGCGACCCGGCATGAAGCGGTAGGTGATGCGCGCCTTGGTGAGGTCATACGGCGTGAGTTCACACAGCACTTCGTCGCCGACCAGCACGCGGATGCGATTCTTGCGCATCTTGCCCGCGGTGTGGCCCAGCACTTCATGGCCGTTTTCAAGCTCCACCCGGAACATCGCATTGGGCAGCAATTCAACCACGCGCCCGCGCATTTCGAGGAGTTCTTCCTTGGCCATGTAATTCCTTTTGTCCGTTGCGGCGCACAATACGCCCGTCGATGTGGGGCTGCGCTTTAGCGATGCGGGAACCAAAAGGGAAGGCTCGTGCGTTAGGGGCATAATATGCGGGCATTTGCAGGTTCTGTTCAGGGGGTGGGGCGCATCCCGGCGACAGCGCTACTGGCAACGATCCGGCCCGAACAGGAACGGTAAAAGCCGTCCTGCCACACACGTTTTGCTTTCAAAGGGACTCCATGAACCTCTCTCCGCTCTCCCGCGCCGGTTTGCGCGCTGGCACTTGTGCTTTTGCCTTGGCGCTTGTGGTGCCGCTATCGGCCGCAGAACCGGGGGTGACCGCCCAGCCGCAGCCCGAACCGGCAGCCCAGTCTGATCAGGACGAGCCTGACAGCGCGAGCGACAGCGGCGTAACCAGCGGCGAAATCGTGGTGCGGTCCGGACGGCTGCGCGGGCAGCTGTTTGTCGATCAGGCGCCGCTGCTCCAGCTCGATGAAACCGCGATTGCCGCGGAAGGCGTCACCTCGATCACGGATCTGATCGCCCAGATCAGCGCGCGCACCGGTTCCGCGCGCGGGCGCGGGGGCGGCGGCCAGCCGGTGATTCTCGTCAACGGCATCCGCATCGGCTCTTTCCGCGAGTTCGCCAATTACCCGCCCGAAGCCCTGGCGCGGGTCGAAGTGTTCCCTGAAGAGGTCGCCCAGCGCTTCGGCTTTCCGCCTGATCGCCGGGTCATCAACCTCATCCTCAAGGACAATTATTCCAACCGTCAGATCGATTTCGAATACGAAGTCCCCTCGCGCGGGGGATATTCCCGCAACGAACAGCAGTTCGGAATCCTCAAGATCGCCGATGGTGGACGGATCAACGCCAATATCCAGGTCGACGACGGCTCGCTGCTGACCGAGGACGAGCGCAATATCGAACAGACCCCGGGTTCGATCCCGCAGGTCGCGGGTGATCCCGATCCGGCGCGGTTCCGCAGCCTGCTGGCCGACACCTTCGGGCTGGATGCCAACCTGTCATGGGCCAAGGCGATCATCGACAGCGGCACTTCGCTCAGCGCCAACCTCAATTACGCACGCAACGAAAGCCGCAGCCTCGATGGCCTGAACAGTGTGGTGTTGACCGGGCCGACCGGCACCACCGCACTGCGCACTTTCGGTGAGGAAACGCCCTTGGCGCGGCGGTCATCGACCGACCGGATTTCCACGGCCGGTTCCATCACCAAGCGGGTCAACGCCTTCCGCCTGACCAGCACCTTTGACGGGGCGCTGACCGAGGCGGAAACCGCCATCGACCGGCGTTTGCGGCCCGATCAGCTGGCCGTGTTCCAGAATGCGGCGCTGGCCGGCACGCTGGCGATCAACGGCCCGCTGCCCTCCGATACCGAAAACGGCTTTGACCTTGCCCGCAGCCGCGTGCTGAACGGTTCCTCGCTGACCACGCTGGAAGGCCCGATTGCCAACCTGCCGGCGGGCGAGGTGCTGGCGACCTTCGATTTCGGGCTCGACTGGCAGCGGATCGAAAGCGCCGACACGCGTTCGGCCACCGATGCGACGCTGACCCGCCGCCAGCTTTCGACCGGCGCCAATGTGGTTGTGCCGCTGACCAGCAGCCGCGAGGAGTTCCTCGATGCGCTGGGCACCTTCACGCTCAACCTGCAGGCGGGTGTCGAGGATCTCAGCGATTTCGGTGTGCTGGGGGACTGGAACGCCGGGATCACCTGGCAGCCGTTCGACGGGCTGGACCTGTCGGCCACCTATATCTGGCGCGAAGTCGCGCCGGGTCTGGCGACGCTGGGCAATCCGCAGATCGTCAACTTCAACGTGCCGGTGTTCGATTTCGTGCGCGGCGAGACGGTGCTGGCCGATGTCCGCACCGGGGGCAATCCCGACCTTCCGGCCGAAACCCAGCGCGACTGGAAGTTCTCGGCCAATTGGGAGCTGCCCTTCTGGGACGGCTCGCGGCTGGCGGTGGATTACATCCGCAACCGGTCAGACAATGTGGTGAGTGGCTTCCCGCAGATCACGCCGGAGATCGAGGCAGCGTTCCCGGGACGCGTGACGCGTGATGCAGATGGACGGTTGATCGCGGTTGACCGCCGTTCGGTCAGCTTTGCCGAGACGCGCGCTGACCGCATCCAGTTCACTTTCTCGACCAATGGCAGCATCGGCGCTCCGGCAGAGGGCGCGGGTGGCCCCGGCGGGTTTGGTGGGCGCGGTGGCGGACGGTTTGGCGGCGCCGGCGCGCCGCCTGCGGCCCCGGCAGCAGCTCCGGCGCCTCAACCTGCGCCGCCGACCACCGGCCCGACCCCGGCTCCGCAAGCGGGCACCGGCGGACGGCCTGCGGGCGGCATGGGCTTTGGCGGCGGCGCTGCGCCCACGCCAGAGCAACGGGAACAGTTCATGGCTTTCCGTGCGCGCCTGTGCGCCGATGACGGTCTCGCCTTCCTTGAAAAGCTGGTCGCCGCGATTGACAGCGGCGCGGATATCTCTGCCGAATTCCCCGGAATCGACGCAGCTCGGCTCGCGCCGATGCTGGCGCGGGTGCGCGGGGCCGATGGCACGGTCGATCCGGCGCGGCTGGCGCAGTTCCGCACGCGGATTTGCAGCTTCGACCCGGCGATGATGGGCGGCGCCCCCGGTGGCGGCGCACCGGCAGGGGGCGGCGCTCCGGCGGCTGCAATTCCGCCGCAGCTTGCCGCTTTCCGCGAACGGGCTTGCGGCCCCGATGGCACGGCTGCCATCGCCGAGCTGGTGGGCAAGATCGACCGCGGCGAGGATGTCTCGGCCGAGCTTCCCGGCGTCGATCCTGCCTTTATCAAGATGGCGCTGGACCGGTCGCGCCTGCCCGACGGCACAATTCCGCCAGAGGCGCTGGCCCAGTTCCAGCAGCGCTTCTGCGCGGCAGCGCCTCCCGCAGCAGCGGCTGGCGGTGCTCCTGCGGGCGGCCCCCCGGCTGGCGGCCCCGCTTTCAACCCGCTCGCCCAGCGCAGCTTCCCCGGCTGGCGGTATTTCTTCAACCTGACCCACACGATCGAGCTCCAGAACGAGATCCTGATCGCCCCCGGCCTCCAACCGCTCGACCAGCTGGACGGGCAGGCAACCGGCGCCTTCGGTCAGCCGCGCAACTCCAGCCGGTTGGAAGCGGGCCTGTTCGGCAAGGGCATGGGCTTCCGCCTGTCGGGCATCTACACGGGTGAGACCCGTCTGGATGGTGCGGTCGGCACCAGCGACCTGTTCTTCGACGATATCGTGACCTTCAACCTGCGGATCTTCGCCAATATGGGCGAAATCACAGGCAAGAACGAAGGGCTGCTGAAGGATTTCCGCGTCAGCCTGATCGCCGACAATGTGTTCGATGCCCAGCGCCGTGTGCGGGATTCGGCGGGCGAGACGCCGATCAATTACCAGCCCTTCGTGATCGACCCGCTGGGGCTGTATCTCGGCATCGACTTGCGGAAATTGTTTTGATTTTTGGAGGGCGCCCGCCCGTCCGGGCGGGCGCTTTCCTCGCTCACGCGGCCTGAAGGCCGCATCGCTGCGGGCGCGCAGTCGCTCTTGCGGGCCTGCGGCCCTAGCGTGCTATTGGTGAGAATTGTTGTTTGCCTCGGCCAAGGCCTCTGCGCAGGCATAGGCGCTGGCCCAGGCCCATTGGAAGTTGTATCCGCCAAGCCATCCGGTGACGTCTACCGCTTCGCCGATGGCATAGAGGCCGGGCACCTTGGCGGCTTCCATCGTGCGGCTGGAAAGTTCCGCCGTGGCGATTCCGCCAGCGGTGACTTCGGCCTTGGCGAGGCCTTCGGTGCCATTGGGGGCGAAGCGCCAGTCACCCAATTGCGCCTGTGCGGCGCGCAAGTCTTTGTCCGACAGATTGCCCAATTCGCGATCGAGCGCCAGCCGATCCGCCAGCGCATCGGCCAGCCGGGCGGGGAGAGCTTCGCGCAGCAAGGTGCGCAGGTGGGTGCGGGGGCGGTCACGCTTGGCGGCCAGCAACCAGTCGCTGGCGGCGTCGGGCAGGAAGGTGATGCCGACCTCCTCGCCATGCCGCCAATAGCTGGAGACTTGCAGGATCGCCGGGCCTGACAGGCCCTTGTGGGTGAACAGCGCGGCTTCGGCGAACTCGGCCTTCCCCTTGCCGGAACCGGCCCGCGCCACCACCGGCGCGGCCACGCCTGACAGCTCGCGGAATAGCGCGTCCTCGCCCCCCAGCGTCAGCGGGACGAGGGCGGGGCGCGGTTCGACCACCTTGAGGCCGAATTGCCGCGCCAGCCGGTAGGCAAAATCGCTCGCGCCCATCTTGGGGATCGAAGGCCCGCCGGTGGCTATCACCAGCGCAGGTGCCCGCCACACGCGGCCATCGGCGGCGGTGACGGTGAACAGCCCATCGGCACTTCGCGCCACCTCGGCAACGTCCGCTTCGCAGGCCAGCGTCACAAGGTCCGCCGGGCATTCCTCCAGCAGCATCGCCACGATCTGCTTCGCCGATCCGTCGCAGAACAATTGCCCCAGCGTCTTTTCATGCCACGCGATCCCGTAGCGATCGACCAAGGCGATGAAATCGGCAGGCGTGTAGCGGGCCAGCGCGCTTTTGGCGAAATGCGGGTTGGCCGAGAGGTAATTGCCCGGCCCCGCGCCCAGATTGGTGAAGTTGCAGCGCCCGCCGCCCGAGATCAGGATCTTCTTGCCCGGCGCATCGGCCTTTTCCAGCAAAGCCACGCTGAGGCCGCGCTGCCCGGCCTGACCGGCAGCGAACAGTCCGGCCGCGCCTGCGCCGAGGATAATGACATCATGTTGGTTCACCGCGCCGCGATAGGGCCTGCACGTCCGGTTGCCAATCATGCGCGGTGCCTTCGGCCTGTCATGCCGTAAGGCTCGCCCCGTCGTCCTTTGCCCGGATCGATGGAACATCGCCCCTCGGCATCAGGTTTGCTTTCCATAACCCGAAGATTCGGGAGCACAATCACCACGGAAAGGCTGGCACGCGATGACCGACAAAACGCAGAAAGACATCTCCGAAAAGGCGCTGAAGCTGAAGACCGAAAACGCCCCGGCACAGGATCACCTGGACCGCCAGCAGGACACGCCGGGCGATGGCCCGATCAGCGAACGCAATCAGGACGAGCCCGTTTCGGGTGCCCTTGATGCCGAAGGCCAGCGTCCCGTGCTCGAACGCAGCAGGAAGGTGCGCTGATCATGGATATCCGGTTCAACTCCGACAACGCGATCGAAGGTTCGGCCGACCTTGGCGAAGCCGTACGCGAACGCATCACAGAGCGGCTCGACACCCGGTTCGGGTCTCGTCTGACAACGGTCGAAGTTCACGTTCGCGACGTTGATGGCGATAGCAATCGCAGCGACGGCGTCGAAGCGCGTCTGGAAGCACGCCCGCAGAACGGCGCACCGATCTTTGTGTCGGGCCGCGCCGCGGAACCCTTCGATGCTGTCAACGCGGCGCTGGGCACGCTGGTCAACCGGCTGGATACGGTGTTCGGCAAGGCCGACCGGCACCGCCCGTAAGCGACGATCACAAGCAGGAGTATACATCATGAACATTCCCGACGGCACGCATGTTGCCGTGGTCGATGGCGAGCGGTTCATCTGGTTGCGCAACAAGGGTGACGCAGCGCACCCGCAGCTGGACCTCATCGGCACGCCCGATCTTGACCCCACCAATCGCAGCCAGGGCAAGATGCGCCATTCGATCACGACCAACCAGCACAGCGGCAATGATCTGGACGAAGCCGCCCATGTCGCCGCGGCGGCGGAATGGCTCAACCATCAGGTGCTGACCAACAAGGTCGAGAACCTGATCATCGTCGCGGACAAGCGTTCGCTGGGTGAAATCAGGCGCCATTACCATGGCGAGCTGGAAAAGCGTTTGCTCGGTGAAGTGGGCAAGGCGCTGACGAACCACCCGATCGAAGACATCGAACAGGCCATCATCGCAGCCTGAGGGCTCTGGTGTTTTTCCGGCAAGGGGGCGCTGGCACACCGCCGGCGTCCGTTGTCGTGTTTCGCGCCGGGCCTGTGTCAGGCCTGTCGATTGCAGTGGTTTTGCGGCTTGGACAGAGGGCGCGCCCGCCCTATCTGCACCCTATGGCCAAGACCCCCGCAGGAACCCCCCAGAACCCCGGCGGCGCGGAACGCTTCAACGAGGAGCGCGCCGCCTATACCGTGTCGAGTGCCAAGCCCGATCTGGAAGGCGGGGTGCAGGCGATCCGCGAGGTGGTGAAGGTGCTGAAGCCATCGCCCGGCGTTTACCGGATGCTCGATACGCGGGGCGAGGTTCTGTATGTCGGCAAGGCGCGCAGCCTGAAGGCGCGGGTGGCGAATTACACGCAGATTGCGGGCCTCTCCGGCCGGTTGCTGCGCATGGTCAGCCAGACGCGCAGCATGGAGATCATCACCACCAATTCCGAGGCCGAGGCGCTGCTGCTGGAAGCGCAGCTGATCAAGCGGTTCCGCCCGCCGTTCAACGTGCTGCTGCGCGATGACAAGAGCTTCCCCTTCATCCTGCTGCGCGCCGATCACGCCTTCCCGCGCATCCAGAAACATCGCGGCGCGCGGCGGGCCAAGGGCAATTATTACGGCCCGTTTGCCAGCGCGGGCAGCGTCAACACCACGCTGAACGCGCTGCAAAAACTGTTCCTGCTGCGGTCCTGCACCGACAGTTTCTTCAACAACCGTGACCGGCCCTGCCTGCTGTACCAGATCAAGCGTTGCTCGGCCCCCTGTGTGGGGCGGATTGGCGAGGCCGATTACGATACGCTGGTGCGGCAGGCGAAGGACTTCCTGTCGGGCAAATCGGGCGCGGTGCAGGCGGATCTTGAGCGCCAGATGGCCGAGGCAGCGGCCAACCTCGATTTCGAGACTGCGGCGATCCTGCGTGACCGGCTGCGTGCGGCGACCTTCATTCAGGGCAGTCAGGCGATCAACGCGCAGGGGCTTGGTGATGCGGACGTGTTCGCGCTGGCGGCAAAGAACGGTCAGATGAGCGTCCAGTCCTTCTTCATCCGCGGCGGGCAGAATTGGGGCCACCGCGCGCTGTTCCCGCGTCACACCAATGATGTGGAAGAGGCGCAAGTGCTGGCCGACGTGATGCTGCAATTCTACGAGGAAGTGCCGCCGCCGCCGACCATTCTGGTCGACCGCGATCTGCCCGAATGCGAGCTGATCGAGGCTGCTTTGTCAGAACTGGCGGGGCGCAAGGTGCGCATCTCCGTCCCCGAACGCGGCGACCGGCGCAAGCTGATGATGCAGGCGCAGCGCAACGCGGTTGAAGCGCTGGAGCGGCGGCTGGCCGAGACCGGCACGAAGGCCCGCCTCAATCGCGAACTGGCCGAGTTTCTGGAGCTCGACACCCCGCCGCAGCGGATCGAGGTTTACGACAACAGCCACATTCAGGGCACCAAGGCGGTGGGCGCGATGATCGTCGCCGGGCCGGACGGGTTCGAGAAGGGCCAGTACCGCAAGTTCAACATCCGCGAGGCGCAGACCAATGACGATTTCGCGATGATGCGCGAGGTCATGGCGCGGCGGTTTCGCAACTTTGCCGAAGGGGAAGAGAATCCTGATGCCAAGCAGGGTGGCCACGAAACCCTGCTGCCCGATCTGATCCTGATCGACGGCGGCAAGGGCCAGCTGTCCAGCGTGATGCGGGTGCTGACCGAGATCGGCATCGCTGACGAAATCGCGGTGGTCGGCGTCGCCAAGGGGCCGCATCACGGGCGGGACGGGCGCGAGGTGTTCCACTTCCCCGACGGGCGCGAGAAGATGCTGCCGGTGAACTCGCCGCTGCTGTTCCATCTGCAGAACCTGCGTGACGAGGTGCACCGCTATGTCATCGGCGCGCACCGGGCCAAGCGGTCGAAGGCGATCACCGCCAGCCCGCTCGATGAAATCCCCGGCGTTGGCCCGGCGCGCAAGCGTGCGCTGCTGCTGCATTTCGGCACGGCCAGCAAGGTGCGTGCGGCGGCGCTGGAAGACCTGCAACGCGCCCCCGGCGTCAGCGCTACCGTGGCGCGCAAGGTCTATGATTTCTACCACGCGGGCGGGTAGGGTGACGGCATGATCCTGCCCGATGCCTCCATCACCGTCGAGCGCCTGGGCCGCGAGGGCGAGCCGCTGGTCATCATCGACAACTTCACCGGTCAGCCCGAACGCCTGCGGGCGATGGGGACAGCGGCGCAGTATCACCCCGCCGGAGTCGATTATCCGGGGCGGCGCGCGCTGGCCGATCCGTCCTATCTCGACCTGCGGCGCGAGCTGATGATGCAGGTCATGGGCCGCGTGTTCGGCCTGTCGCGCGGCATCAGCTGCGAGATCGCGGCGTTCTCGCTGGTAACGCTGCCGCCCGAGCAGCTCTCACCCCGCCAGCGCATTCCGCACCATGACCATTCCGACGCGGGGCGGGTGGCGATCATGCATTATCTGGATGGGCCGGACAGCGGCGGCACGGCCTTCTACCGCCACCGCCGCACCGGGTTCGAGGCGATTACGCCGGAGCGTGAGGCGGCCTATGCCGCCGCGCTGGCCGAGGACGAACGCGACTATGGCCCGCCGCCGCTGGCCTATCCGCACGGTGACAGCGATGCCTTCGAACAGATCGGCGCGGTCGAGGCGCGGCCCGACCGGCTGGCGCTGTATCGCGGGCGGCAGCTGCATTCCGGGATCATCCCCGATCCTGCGGCCTTGTCCGATGATCCGGCCAAGGGGCGGCTGACGGTCAACATGTTCCTGTTCGGCAGCTGACAGGCCAAGCGCCGATTTACGAATTCTAGCGAACCGTCAGCTAAACTGGCGACATGACCGGGTTCACCTTCGCCACGATCTCCATCTTCGGGGTGCCGTTTGCGGTGCTGGGATTGATAATGCTCGCACACCGCCTGACCCCGGCGCCGATCTGGTACAGTCGCCCGGTGCAGGCCCTGTCCGTGCTCGCCTTCCTGTCCTGCATCGGCCTGCCGGTCGCGATCATGCAGATCGACAGCCAGGGCGATTACTTCGATGATGAAACCGCGCTGGTCAGCGAGGCATTCGGCCTGCCCGAAGGCGCGACGGTTGACCGCCAGCGCGACAAGACCGTGCGGCTGGGCGACTGCTGGCGCAACGCGGTGAACTGGCGGTCAGAGGTGACGTTTCCGAACGCCGCCGCCTTTGACCGGTGGTACGCGGGTCAAAGCTTCCGCGATGGGATCACGCGTCAGGTCGCGGACTATTTCGGCCAATCGCCTGCGCGGGTGAGCGTCGCGCCGGGCGCGCTGGACCTGCTCCCCCGCGACCCACAATATGTGCTGTCTGACGCAAGAGACTCCTACGACTGGAACACCCGTATTCTGGAGTACTATCAGCCCTTCGTCTGCGCGGCGATTGACCGGAAGGCGGACGGCACCATCGCCCTGCGCCGCTGCGATCCGATTGCCGAGGGCGGGGATGGGGGCAATGCGGGGCAAGTCATTGTCAACCCGGATGCGAAGAAGCGGACGCTGGAAGGCCGGATCTTCTACGCCAGCGGGCCTGCCATTTGCACCAATCCGGTGCGCCGCGCCGTCAATGGCGTGCTGGGCCTGCCACATCCCGAAGGCGGGAAGCCGAACACGCAAATCGGCGGCAGCCTGCCAATCATGTGAAGGCTGCGGCGGCGCGCTGGCACCGCCGCAGCCTTCACGCTTACTGCCCGTCGAGCGCCTTGCTCACGAGCACATTCACGGAAACGCGGCGGTTCTGCGCACGTCCGGCAACAGTGGTGTTGTCGGCAGCCGGGTCAGCGGTCGCCATGCCGGTGGGGGTCAGCATCCGGTAGGGCTTCCACTTGCACACCTGCTGCAAGTGGTTGACCACGGCGGCGGCACGCTTTTCCGAAAGCGCCTGATTGACCTCCTGCGAGCCGGTCGAATCCGTGTAGCCCAGCACCAGCATCAGCGAGTTTTCGTTCGCGCCGGCGGTCTGCGCGGCGTTGCACAGCTCTGCCTTGGCCGAGGGCGAGATCACCGCCTTGCCGGTGTCGAAATAGACGTTGGTGGTGCTCTTCAGGTTGTACTTGTCGATGTCACCCAGACGGCCGCGCAGGGCTTCGGTGGCGGCGGCATTCTGCTGGATTGCGGCGCCCTGCTCGCCGAACTGCTGCTGGGTGCCGCCGCGGATCATCGCTGCGATCTGTCGATCATCGCTGGTGAAGCGCACTTCGCTGGCGACGAGGCCCTGACCATACTGCCCGGTCTTCACGATCACGGGCAGGCCGTTGATCAGCGCGCTCTGGTCGAAGGTCTTGTTGCCGATGCCGAGGAACCCGCCGCGGGTGCGGATTTCGGTTTCCGGGTGGAGAGTCACCATCGTGGTGGTGCCATCCTCCGCCGTGACTTGCAGGCGCGAGCCCCTGCGTGCCGAGATGATGCCTGTGACCTTCGGCCCTTCGGCCATTTCGGCCAGCGGCGGCAACGAGCCGTAGACGGTGGTCAGAACCTCGCCCTCATCGGTGGCGGGCTGCTGGGTCTGGGCCGCGAGGCCGGTGGCCGAAACGGCGCCCAGCAAGGCGATCAGCGCGAGGCTGCGCGGGTGGCGAAGAATGGTGGTCACAGCTTATTGCTCCTGTGTGGGGGCCGCGGTCCCGTTATGGTGGCCCATGATTGGCGTTGTGCGCGAGGCGTGGTTGTTCAGCAACACCTTGCTGCCAGATGAACGGGGCTATCCCGGCTGCCACAGGAGCGGGCAACCGGGGCCATTGATGCGGCGAGTTGAGGCACGCGCTGCCCTATCCGGGGCTGCGCGTGCTTGCCATCAGCTGCCGGATTGGGCCGCGATCCAGCGGTCGATCTTGGCTTCGAGCACCGCCAGCGGCAGGCCGCCGGTGTTCAAAACCTGCTCGTGGAAGGCCTTGATGTCGAACTTCCTGCCCAGCTTGGTTTCGGCCCGCTGGCGCAGCTCCTGGATCTTCAGCGCGCCGATCTTGTAAGCCAGCGCCTGCGACGGAATCGCGATGTAGCGGTCCACCTCGGCGACGACCTCGGTGCGGGTCATGCCCGAATTGTCCATCATGAAGGCAATCGCCTGATCCCGCGTCCACCCCTTGGCGTGGATGCCGGTATCGACCACCAGCCGCATCGCGCGCAGCTGTTCGTCCTGCAGCGTGCCGTACCGGTTCCACGGGTCCTTGTAGAAGCCCATTTCGTAACCCAGCGTCTCGGCATAAAGCGCCCAGCCTTCGACATAGGCGGTGGTTCCGCCGTACCGCATGAAGGCGGGCAGCGCCTCGTTCTCCTGCGCCAGACTGATCTGGAAGTGGTGCCCCGGCGCGCCTTCGTGGAGGTAGAGCGTGACATTGCCCGGTGTCAGGCGGCTCGGCAGGTCATAGGCGTTGAAGTAGAACACGCCGGGCCGTGATCCGTCAGCCGAACCGGACTGATAGGAACCACCAGCCTCGAACTCCTCGGTCGAAGGGTCGTAAGGGCGGATTTCCAGCGGGGATTTGGGGATCAGCGAGAAATATTCGCCGATCTTGCCATCAACCTCCCGCCCGATCCGGTAGTAATCCTCGGTCAGCGCCTCGCGGCTCTTGGGCTGGAACTTGGGATCGGTGCGGACATAATCGAAGAACTGGGTGAGCGTGCCTTTGAAGCGCACTTCCTTTTTCAGTTTTTCCAGATCGGCCTTGATCCGCGCCACTTCCGACAGGCCAAGCTGGTGGATCGTTTCCGGGTCCAGCGGCAGGGTGGTCGATTCCTCGACCAGCCGGGCGTAAAGCTTGTCACCGCCCTTCATCTGGGAAAGGCCGATGCTGTCGCGTGCGGCGGGCAGGTATTCATCGCGCAGGAAATCCCTGAGCCGCGTGGTGGCTGCGTAGATTTCGGCGGTCTTGGCGGCGTAGGCGGCCGTCAGGCGGGTGCGGTCAGCCTCGGCAACGCTATCGGGGAAGGCCTTGGTCGGCGCCATGAACATCGAATCCGCCAGCGGGGTCTTCAGCTGGGTATCGAGCTGCGTGACCATGATGCCGACGGTCAACTTCGTTTCGACCACACCGCTCGCCATGCCATCGCGGAACTTGGCGATCGCACGGTCGATGAAGGCGATGTAATCATCGTGGCGCGAAAGGTTGTCTTCGTAATTGGCCAAGGTCTTGAACGGGGCGACCCCGGTGCCGCTGGCGAATTGCGGGTAGAAGGTATGCAACCCGTAGAAGTGGTTCATCGGGCGCACCTCGGTCAGTGCGCGCATTTCGTCGGTATAGCCTTCGAGGGCACGTTCCTGCGTGTATTTGAACACGTCATAGGCCAGCGCATCGGTCGCATCGAGCTTGGCACGGTCGATTGCGCCGAGCAGCGCGAGGTTCAGCTTGATGTCGGTGCGGCTGGCAAGGAAGCTGGAATCGGTCAGCAGGTCGCCAAGCCGGTCGGCGTTGTCCTCATCGCCGCGGAACAGGCGGCTGAGCGGGTTCAGCGCCAGTTCGCGCGCGTCGGCGTCTTCGAATAGGGCGAACAGCTTGTCGTGTTCGGTCTGGGGTGCGGTTGTGGTCGCGCCGGTTGCGGGGATGGGCGCGGCGGCGGGGTGGGCCACAGCGGGCGCGCCCGTCAGCAGCAGCGCGGTCGAAGCGGCAAGGGCAAGGCGCAAGATCATGTGAAAAGTCCCCGAAACGTCAGTCATCCAAACGCGGCGCACTAGGCCGGGGGCCGTGCACCCGCAAGCAGGGCGGCGACGAGCGACGTTGGCGCTTCGACCGGGGTCATGACGTCACGGCGTCAAAGCAGTGTCAGGCGCGCGCGAACCGCTCCGCATGAAAGGCGGCATCCTTGCGCAGCTGATCGTGTTCGACCCACACCGAATGCGTGCCCGAACAGATCTTGTGCGGCAGCGCGAGACGGCAGATCGGGCCCTTGGTCACGTCCGAGGCATCGAGGATCGCGCATTGCGAGGTGCCGGTGTTCTCGTCGATCAGGAAGGTGATGAGGTAACCGTCATCCTCTGCTGTGGCGAGTCCTGGTTCGCCTATCGCTTCGCTACTTGAGGCGGGTTTGCGCGGGATCATCGGGCTTTCACTGGCATAAACCCCTTCAGGCGGGCGGTAGACCTGTTCCTCGCCCGTCTGCGTGTCATGGCGGACATAGCCGTTGAACAGGAACCAGCCGGGCCGGGTGGTGGTCGACCAGACGTAGCGGCTCTTTTGCATGGCATATTGCGGGTTGATCATCCCGAATTCGACGATCTTCTCGCCGAGGCGCTCCTCCCGCGTCTCACCCGTTACAAGGTTGAAGCGCCAGCGGTGGAGGCGGCTCTGGAAGGAGTGTTCGTCCACATAGGCCATCATGTGGCTGTAACGGCCCATTTCCTCCAGCGGATCGGGCATGGGCTTGGCCTGGTGATAGCCTTCGAGGATCACCTCGTCGCCTTCCTCCCACGCATTCGTCCAGTGCAGCACATAGGTCGGTGCGGCCTCGAACCAGCGGATATCCTGTGTCTGACCGTGGCGGGGGATCAGGCCGAAACGGGTCGGCACGCCGTCATGGATGCGGGCGGCATGAATGTTCCGTCCCAGCAGTTCCTCGTCCCAATAAAGCGGCATGTCGTTGAGGATCGACCAGTTCGGCGTGATCGCCATGTCATGCGGCAGGCGCGGCCCCGGCAGCGGCACGGGGACGTAATGGACCAGCTGCCCGGTGCGGTCCACGACGCCGTAATGCATGAAAGGCGCGTGCTTGGAGTAGTTGAAGAACATCAGCTCGCCGGTCGCCTCGTCCACCTTGGGGTGGGCCGAGATGCCGTCCAATGGCACCCACGGCGCCTTGCCGCGGCTGCCGAGCGTCACCGGATCGAGCATCCACGCCTCGCCGCACTGGTAGAGCGTGGCATAGGCGGTGCCCGCGTGAACGATGATGTCGGTGGAGCCTGTATCCTTCAGCCCGCCATGCGCGCCGAAACCCGGGCGCACGCTTGTGCCCCAAGGGTCCATCAACCCGCCCCACAGACTGCGGCCCGCGATCTGTTCCGCCTCGAAGCAATGGGTGCGCACGAATCGGTTGCGATAACTCGCCTTGCCACCGGAGATATTGACCTGATGGATCATCGCATCGCCATCGAAGGGGTGATGGCGCCCGAGCGGCTGATGCACCTGGTTTTCGGTGTTGCGCAGATAGATGCCGTCAATGTCGGCAGGGATCACGCCTTCGATCACGGACAGTTCGGCAACGTCCACTTCTTCATGCAAGGGCGTCCACGGCCCTGTCAGATAGGGGTGGTTCGAAGGCTCCAGCGACGTTTTTACCGGCGGGTGGCGCGTGATCTGCATGATGGTCTCTCCCTGCCGCCAGAATGATCGCAGGCTTTGCCTCTGGCAAGGTGCTATGCGCAGGCCATGCTCGCAGGGGAAATTTGATCCCTGTCAAAGCAAGTCGCGGCGTTCGGGGCGAATATCCTCATCATGAATGGGAGACATGCCATGAAATCGATTCTGCTTCACATCGACCACGACCGCGCGATGCGCGCCCGGCTGCACGTGGCGCTCGATATTGCACGGGCGACCAATGGTCACATCACCTGCCTGCAGGCGGTCAGCTATGAAGTGTTCGCACCGGGCGATTTCTACGGCTCGGCGATTGCGGCGGCGATGCCGGTGATCAAGGAAAATGCCGACAAGCTTCGCGCCGAGATCGAGCGTGATCTCGAACATGAAGGCGTGCCGTGGGATTGGCGCTTTACCTATGGCATCGCCCCGCACCGCCTGCTCGAAGCCTCGCCGCTCGCCGATATCGTGATCGTCGGCCCGGCGGAGGCCGGCACTGACGGGCGCGGGCCTTCTGCGCTGGTGGGCGATCTGGCCCTGAAAGCGCCGGTGCCGGTGCTGGTGGTGCCAGAGGACGCCAAAAGCCTCGATGTCGGCGCGCCGATGTTGGTGGCGTGGAACGGCTCGGCCGAAGCGGCCCACGCACTGCGCGCCGCCGTGCCGCTGCTGGCGTGCTCGTGCAAGGTGACGCTGGCGAGCATCGCCGAGCCTTCGGACAAGGCGCGGTTTGATTTCCCGTCAACCGAGGGCGCGAAATACCTCAGCCGCCACGGGATCGATTGCGAGATCGTGGAAATCCCGCGCGGGGAGGCAAGTATCGCCGACACGCTGTTTTCCGCGGCACAGATGCGCGAATGCGGGCTGATGGTGATGGGCGCTTACGGCCATTCACGGCTGGCCGAAATGCTGCTGGGCGGGGTAACGCGGAAGATGCTGAGCGCGCCGCAGATGCCGATATTGCTGGCGCACTGATCTGCCCCGACCGAAGGGCTATATCATTGATCTGGAGCGATTTGCATGCCGATTTGTGGCTTGCAGATCGGGCCGGGCGATGTAAATCGGTGTGGCGAGGATAGGGCGGGGGTCGCGAACAAAAGCCAGCCTTGCATGGTGTGTTGGGCGCTGCGCTTAGAAAGTGCGGCGCTCGTCATGTGCTGGAGGAAGTATCCATGAATTTTGAATCCGTTTTCGGCCGCGCCAAGGGCCGAGGGGCGCTGGCGTTGGCCGCTGCTTTAGCAGCAGGGCTGGTCGCCGCCACTCCCGTGCCCGCGCTGGCGCAGGGGACGCTGAACCCGCAGAAGAAGCCGACCAACGGGAGCTGCCCGGTAAATTGGACCGATCGTGCGTCGCAGGCGAACGACCCGACCAACGTGTCCAGCCCGAAGGGAGATACTTGCTATCCCATGAGGGGCGCAAAGCCTGCCTTCGTGCCGGCCTCAAGCTCCGCACCTTGTCCGGCTGGCTACACAAAGAGCGGCAGCTTTTGCCATGTCGGCGAAAAGACCTTCACCCAGGCCACTGCTGGCCCGCTCACCAAGGCCCACCCGCTCGATCGTTGCCCGGTCGGCTGGGTAACGCCGCCCAGCAACGGCAATGTGTGCACCACCATCGCGGCCAATCCCCCCAAGGCTCGGCTCAAGGGTGAAGGCTCTTGCAACGCGGGGGAGCTTGAAGATTGGGGCATTTATTGCGTCTCGGATTATGACATGCTGGCCCGCAAGGATGCAGCAAAGGGCACTTTGGATTACAACGGGATCTATCAGACCTCGTTCAAGACCACGGGCAAGCAACAGGCTTCGCACACGGCAGACCTTCCCGAAGGCACGGCATATACCCCGGCCTATTTCCTGATCTTTGGGCGCGTCGACCGTGATGGCAACCCGATCCCCGACAAAAGCGGCGGTCAGGCGTCGGCGACGGTAGCGGATGCGGCCGCCAATCCCGCCTCGGCGGTCGAATCTGCGGTCAAGCAGTGCGTGCCCAAGCCTAAGAAGAAGAAGGGCCTTGGCAGTGCGCTCGGCGGTCTTGCCAAGGAAGTCGCGGCGGACCTCGGCGTGCCGACCGGCGAAGGCTGCTAGGCGGCACGCGCGAACGGGATGGTGACGGCGGCTATTTGCGCCGCCGCATCATCCCTTCCTGCGCCACGCTGGCGACCAGTTCGCCCGCCTGATTGAAGATCCGCCCGCGGTTGAACCCGCGCCCGCCGCCGCTCCACGGGGCGTCGGTGGCGTAGAGCAGCCAATCGTCGGCCCGCGCGTCCCGGTGGAACCACAGGGCGTGATCCAGACTCGCGCCGACCAGTTCGTTGCGCATCCACGAAAGCCCGTGCGGCAAGGCGCTGGTGCCGAGCAGTGTGTAGTCGCTGGCGTAGGTGATGATGGCGCGGTGCAATTCGGGCGTATCGTCGCTGCCTGTGATCGGGGCGCAGACCCGGAACCAGCTGTGGGCGCGAGGCGGCTGGGGATCGCGGCTCATCCAGTGGAGCCGGTCCGTGGTGCGCATTTCGATCGGGCGGGGCCGCAGCATCATCCGGCGCTGCTGTTCGCTCAAACGGTCGCCCCAAGCCTCAGCAACCTCGTGGCGCTGGTCCATGTCGGGGCGCAGATCGTCTGGGCGGGGCACATCGGGCATGGGCGAATCGATGTGTTCGAGGCCGCTTTCCGGCAACTGGAAGCTGGCGGTGAGGTTGAGGATCGGCACCGCGATGCCGTCTTCATTCTCCTGCGCGGCCACCACGCGGCGGTTGGCAAAGCTGCGTCCGTCAAAGTCGCGCTCGATGCGGTATTCTATCGGAGCGCCTTCACGCCCGCCGCGCAGGAAATAGGCGTGGAGCGAGTGTGCGCACTTGCCATCGGTGACGCTGGCCTGAGCCGCCTGAAGCGCCTGCGCCAGCACCTGCCCGCCAAACACCCGCCCGATCCCGTCAGCCTGCGGAGGGCCGGCATAGACATCGGCGGCGCGCTTTTCGACGGTCAGCAGGCGGATGAGGCCTGCGACGAGTTCTTCAGGGGTGGGTGTCTCGCTCATGGCGCAGGGCCATGCGGCGCAGCTATCAGCCCGTCAAGCCGTGCTTGTGCGTGATGGGGGTGGTGCAGGGGCAATGAAAAACCCCGCCGGGCGCGTGGCCCGGCGGGGTTGATCTTGTCACAGGGTTTGAAGCCTCAAGCCGCCCCATGCGCCAGCGCGGCCAGCAGCAGCAGCGCGACGATGTTGGTGATCTTGATCATCGGGTTCACGGCCGGGCCAGCGGTGTCCTTGTAGGGATCGCCGACCGTATCGCCCGTTACCGCGGCCTTGTGGGCTTCAGAGCCCTTTCCGCCGTGGTTGCCGTCCTCGATATACTTCTTGGCGTTATCCCACGCGCCGCCGCCAGCGGTCATCGACAGCGCGACGAACAGCCCGCTGACGATCACGCCCAGCAGCAGCGCGCCCAGCGCCGCAAAGCCGTTTTCCTGTCCGGCGATGGCGGTGATGACGAAATACACCACCACCGGCGCCAGCACGGGCAGCAGCGAGGGGATGATCATCTCCTTGATCGCTGCCTTCGTCACGAGGTCGACGGTGCGGGCATAATCGGGCTTGGAGGTGCCTTCCATGATGCCCGGGTTCTCCCGGAACTGGTTGCGCACGTCGATCACCACGTCGCCCGCAGCCCGGCCCACCGCCGTCATGCCCATCGCCCCGAACAGATAGGGCAGCAGCGCCCCCAGCAGGAGGCCGACGATCACGAAGGGGTTTTCCAGACTGAAGTCCACATCCGCATCGGGGAAGAAGGTGCGAAGGTCAGCGGTGTAGGCCGCAAACAGCACCAGCGCCCCAAGACCGGCCGAACCGATGGCATAGCCTTTGGTCACGGCCTTGGTGGTGTTGCCCACCGCATCGAGCAGGTCGGTCTTCTCGCGCACGCTATCGTCCAGCCCCGCCATTTCGGCGATGCCGCCGGCGTTGTCGGTGACCGGACCATAGGCGTCGAGCGCCACGACCATCCCGGCCAGCGCCAGCATCGCGGTTGCCGCATAGGCAATGCCCATCAGGCCCGCGAGGCCATAGGCGATGATGATCCCCGCCACGATCACCAGCGTCGGCAGCGCGGTCGCCTCAAGGCTGATCGCGAGACCCTGGATCACGTTGGTGCCGTGGCCCGTTTCCGAAGCCTTGGCGATGGATCGCACCGGGCGGTATTTGGTGCCGGTGTAATATTCGGTGATCCAGATGATCAGGCCGGTGATGACCAGGCCCAGCAGGGCGCACATGAACAGGCTCATGCCCGAAAAGCCGAGCACGACCGTGGTTTCCATGACGCTTTCACCGGTCACGGGGTCGATCACCTCGGTGGTGGTTTCCGAACCTCCGCCGATGATCCGCTTCATGTCGCCAAGGGCAAAGGTCATCGCGGCGTAGATTGCCGGAACCGATGTGACAGCCGTGACGATGAAGCCCTTGTACATGGCCCCCATCACGTTGGTCCCGCCGCCCAATCGCACGAAATAGGTGCCGAGGATCGAAGTGACGATGCACACCCCGCCGATCAGCAGCGGCAGCGCCATCATCGGCAGCAGCAGATCGCCCAGATCGGTCAGCAGCAGCGCGGTCAGCACCATGGTGGCGCCGACGGTGACGACATAGGTTTCGAACAGGTCAGCCGCCATGCCGGCGCAGTCACCCACATTATCGCCGACGTTATCGGCAATCACGGCAGGGTTGCGCGGATCGTCTTCCGGAATGCCCGCTTCCACCTTGCCGACAAGGTCTGCGCCCACATCAGCCGCCTTGGTGAAGATGCCGCCGCCCAGACGCGCGAAGATCGAAATCAGCGATGCGCCGAAGGCAAGGCCCACCAGGCCATCAATCACCATGCGGCTTGACGGTGACAGGCCCATCGGCCCGATCATCACGGCAAAAAACACCGCAATCGCCAGCAGAGCGAGGCCCGCCACCAGCATCCCGGTGATCGCACCTGCGCGGAAGGCGAGGGTAAGACCGGCCTGCAGGCTGGTGCTGGCGGCTTGGGCTGTGCGCACGTTCGAGCGCACCGAGATGTTCATCCCGATATAGCCAGCCACGCCCGAAAGCACCGCCCCGGTAACGAACCCGATCACCGCCGTGGTGCCAAGCGCGAAGGCGACGATCGCTGCAACCACCACACCGACGATGGCGATGGTGGTGTATTGACGGTTCAAGTAAGCCTGCGCGCCTTCCTGAATGGCGGCGGCGATTTCCTGCATGCGTGCATTACCCGGGCTCGCGCTGAGCACCTGGCTGCTGGTGATGATGCCATAGACAATGGCAAGCACCCCCAACCCAATGGAAATGAGCAATAGATTCACGAGCAATCCCCTCTCGTCTTATGTTGCTTCCCCTTGCGGGGCGCCTGCGCCTCTTTTGTGATCCCTTGAGCGCAAGAGCCACAGTCTTAGGGGTTCGCGGAAAGGTGGCAAGCCTTGACGCTGCGGCCGCGCCGGTTTTGCGCGGTTTTGAGAGGGGACGGATCAGCCGTGCTGGAAGCCGAGGGTGGCGGGGTCGCTCAGTGGCTCGTCCCCCAGCAGCAGCGGTGCTGCGGCGACGGAGGTGACGATGCCGATGCGGTGCGCCGGGACCGGCAGCGCGGCGGCGGCAGGGGCGGTGAACAAGAGCTCGTAATCATCGCCCCAACGGATGCAGTCGTCCAGCCGCGCCGGATCGGCCACCGGGATCGCTTGGCGATCAAGCGCAAAGGTCAACCCGCTCGCCTGCGCCATGCGCCAGCTATCGAGCAGCAGCCCGTCCGACACATCCATCATCGCGCTCACATAAGGCGCGAGGGCTTGCCCCTCGGCCAAACGCGGGGAGGGGCGGTTGAAGGCGGCGAGGTGTTCAGGCACGCCTTCGAACCCCAGCATCGCCCGCCCGACGGGGCCGGTGAGGTAGAGGTGATCGCCCGCCTTCGCGCCCGAACGCGGCGGGACAGGGGTATGGGTCGCCCGCCCGATGGCGGTCAGGCCAAAGCTGCGCAGGCCAGTGCCCGCCACCGTATCGCCGCCCAGCAAGGGCACGTTGAATTCACAAAGCGCCGCGTGCAGCCCTTCCAGAAACCGCGCATCATCACGGCCCAGCATATGCCCGAGCAGCACGCCCACCGGCTCTGCTCCCTTGGCGGCCAGATCGGAGAGGTTGGTGGCAACCAGCTTCCACGCGACATCGGCCATATCGGCACCCTCGCGGAAATGGGTGCCCTCGGCCATCATGTCATGGGTCAGGATCAGCGTTTCGCCGCCAATCTCCAGCACCGCGCAATCATCCTGCAATCCGCGTGCACCGGGGTGCAGCGGAAGAGCGCGCAGGGCGGTGATGAAGTCAGGCTCGTTCATCGGGCCATTTCTAGCCCCTGCGCGCGTCCTTCGCCACCGCATCCAGAATGCCGTTCACGAACTTGGCCTGCCCGTCATCGAAGAACGCCTTGGCGACCTCGACATATTCGTTGATCGTGACAGCGGCAGGCACATCGACGCGGGCGATCAGTTCATAGGTTCCGGCGCGCAGCACTTGCAGCATCGTCTTGTCGAGCCGCGCAAGGCTCCACCCGGCGGCGAGCTTGCCTGCCACCAGCGCGTCAATCTCGTCGCGCCGCGCATCCACGCCGCGCACCACATCATCGAAGAACGGCACTTCTGCGTCGGCATATTCGGCATCATCGAAATCATCATCGTCGATGGTGCGCCCCAGCCGGTGCTGGTGGAATTCGTCGAGCAGCCGGACGAGGGCGGTGCCCTCCATATGCTGCTGATAAAGCGCCTGCACGGCGGCAAGACGCGCAGCCGAGCGGGCTTTTGAACGGGCAGGAGAGTTCATTTGATCCTCAGTTCCACGGACTTGGCGTGGGCAGGCAGCCCCTCGGCATGGGCGAGGGTTGCGGCGGCGGGGCCGATCGCGGCGAAGGACGCCGCATCCAGCCCCAGAAAACTGGTGCGCTTCATGAAATCGAGCACCGATAGCCCGCTCGAAAAGCGTGCGCGGCGGCCCGTGGGCAGGACATGGTTGGGGCCAGCGACGTAATCGCCCACGGCCTCGGGCGTCATGCGGCCAAGGAAGATGCTGCCAGCATGGCGGATGGCGTGCATGAAGGGTTCGGGATCATCGACCGCGAGTTCCACATGCTCCGCCGCCAGACGGTTGGCGAGCGCGGGGGCCTCTGCGAGCAGATCGTTGACCACGATCATCACCCCGTGCGCATCCCAGCTGGCGCGCGCGGTCTTGCCGGTCGAAAGCAGGGTGATCTGCAGGTCGATGCAGTCTTCCACCTGCCGCGCAAAGCCCGCATCATCGGTGATGAGGATCGATTGCGAGGTCGGGTCATGCTCGGCCTGGCTCAGCAGATCGGCGGCGATCCAGTCGGGATCGTTCTTGCCATCGGCGATGACAAGGATTTCCGAAGGCCCGGCGACCATGTCGATGCCGACCACGCCGTAAAGCTGGCGCTTGGCCTCGGCCACCCACGCATTGCCGGGGCCGGTGATGACATCGACCGGACGGATGCGGTCCGTGCCATAGGCGAGCGCGCCCACAGCCTGCGCCCCGCCGACGCGCCAGATTTCGTCCACGCCTGCGATGTGCGCAGCGGCCAGCACCATCGCGTTCGACTGGCCCTTGGGCGTCGGGGTGGTCACAACCAACCGCTCGACCCCCGCAACCCGCGCCGGAATGGCGTTCATCAACAGCGATGAGGGATAGGCAGCGCGCCCGCCTGGCACATACAGCCCCGCCGCATCCACCGGACGCCAGATCGCGCCGAGCCGGACGCCTGCGCTGTCCACATAGTCGCGGTTCGCGGGCAGCTGCGCCTCGTGATAGGCGCGGATGCGCGCTGCGGCGAGTTCAAGCGCATCGCGCAGATCGGGCGCGAGCGCCTTGTAGGCATCCTCGCACAGTTCCAGCGGGATCGACCAGTCGGCATCCTCAGCCAGCGCATAGCCATCGAAACGCTGGGTGAATTCCACCAGCGCCGCATCGCCGCGCTGCTTCACCGTTTGCAGAATATTGGCGACCTGCCCCGCAACATCGCTGTCGGATTCGCGCCGCGCATCCACGATGCGGTCAAACTTCGCGGCGAAATCGGGCTGGAAGGTGGAGAGGGTCTTGATCATGCCGCCTGCCTTTCCACCACATCGCGAAAGGCTGCAACCAGCGCGGCGACGCGGGGATCGGTTTTCAGCGCGGTGCGGTTGACGATCAGCCGGGCGGAAATGTCGAGGATCACGTCGGTCTCGACCAGCCCGTTGTCCTTCAGCGTCTTGCCGGTCGACACCAGATCGACGATCTGGCGGGCGAGGCCGAGCGACGGGGCCAGCTCCATCGCGCCGTTCAGCTTGACGCATTCGGCCTGCACGCCGGCGGCTTCGAAATGGCGGCGGGTGAGGCTGGGATATTTGGTCGCAACCCGCAGGTGGCTGACGCTGCTCGGTTCGTCCGTATCATCGGCGCGGCGGGCGACCGACAGGCGGCATAGCCCGATGCCGAGATCGACGGGGGCGTAGAGATCGGCGTAGTCGAATTCCTCGATCACGTCCGACCCGACAATGCCCACCTGCGCCGCGCCGTGGGCCACAAAGGTCGCCACATCGAAGGCGCGCACCCGGATCAGACGCATGTCGGCTCGGTTGGTGCCGAAAGCGAGGGCACGGCTTTTGGGATCGTGGAATTCGGCGTCAGGCTCCACCCCGGCGCGCGCCATCACTGGCAGCGCTTCATCGAGGATGCGGCCCTTGGGGACAGCGAAGGTCAGCTGTCCGGGATTGTCGTGGGTGCCATTGGTGGTCATGATTGGCCGCGCACTTAGGGAGCGCGGCGCAAAAGGGCAATGGTGATGGCGGCGGGCGGAGCGGGAATCATGGCGCTGGAGGACTTTACCACCGCGCTCGAATGGCAGGCCAGCCATGCCGAGGAGAACGGCGCGCCCGCCACGGCGCGGGTGATCCGCGCGCTGGCCGGGGTGCGGGCGAGCGACACGGCAACCGGCAGGCGGATCGCGAACTGGCCCGGACTGACGCTGAAGGACGCAATGCCGCTGCGTATCGCGGGGGGCTTTCACCATCTTGTGCTGACAGGGGCGGATCAACGGCTGGCCGAGGTTTATGCCGGGCGGATCACCGATCAGACGGCGGTGGATGCGCTAGTGCTCGATCTGACCCGCCAGTTCGATGCAAGGCTGCTGCCGTGGCTCGATGGTCCGCCGCAGACCAACGAGGCGGGCCGCTCGGCCAGCGTCATGGCCGGGCTGCTGTGGCTGGCGCAGCGGGTGCGGCCTGCGCAGTTCGAACTGTTCGAGCTGGGGGCAAGCGCCGGGGTCAACACGATGATTGACCGCTATTTCTTCCGGCTCGGGGACACAGAGGTTGGCCCGGCCGGGTCGCCGATGCGGATCGTGCCCGAATGGCGCGGAGCCTCGCCGCCCGCGCCGCCTGCCGGGTTCGGCATAACTTCGGTGAAGGGCTGCGACATTGCCCCGATCAGTCTTGCCGATCCCGACGCGGCGCTGCGATTGAAAGCCTATGTCTGGCCTGATGCCGGGGAGCGCATGGCCCGGATCGACGCGGCGATTGCACTGGCGGGCGAACAGCCGCCCGATCTGGTCGCCGCCGATGCTGGGGATTTTGCCGCCGCAATGCTCGCCCGCCCGCCGCAGTCGGGGACGGCGCGGGTCATGTTCCATTCGATCATGTGGCAATATATGCCCGCCGCAACGCAGGCGCGGATCACCGCAGCATTTGAGACAAAGGGTGCCGAAGCGACCCCGGAGAACCCGCTCAGCTGGATCGCGCTGGAGACCGACCCTGCGACCTTCCGCCACGAATTGCGCGTCCGTCTGTGGGACGGCGCAGGCCATCACGGCGAGGAGCACCTCTTGTCCCACGCCCACCCCCACGGCGCGTGGGTGGAGTGGCTGGCGGGTTAGTCGCGGCGCTTCATCAACCGCAGGAACAGCACGCCGAGCGCGGCTCCGGCACCCAGCACCAGCAGCGGCGTGAGCCAGTGCCAGACACCGGCCTTGCGGGCGAGGCATTCCTGATCATCCAGACAGTCGCCAAGGATCGATCCGAAGAACAAGGCGCCCGCAATCGCCAGTGTGGCGGCCGCGATGAGGACGCAGCCGCAACTCCGCAGCGGCGGAGCGAAAGGCTCGTCCTCAACCGGGTGGTTCACGCCAGAAAATCCTCCATCGCCGCGTTCACCGCTTGCGGCGCTTCCCACGGCACGAAATGCCCGCAATCGGGCACGCGCACGATGGTCAGCGGGTCGATGATGTTTTCCAGCCCATCAAGGTTTTCGGGCGGCAAGGCGAGATCGTCGATGCCCCAGATCACCAGTGTCGGGATGGTCAGCTTGGGCAAGGCGGGCGGCGTCCAGCCATCCGGGATTTCAAACGGCGCGTCCATCAGGGGCACGTCAATCGGGCTGGCGCGGTAGTAGTTGAGCATCCCGAAGGCCGCATCGCGGTTCTGCCAGTCGAGCAGCAGCGCGTCGCGTTCCTCAGGCTCCATCGCGGAGGGGCGGTCCCACTTCACCTCTTTCAGCAGCAGCCCGGTGAGGCCGTGGTCCTTGACCAGCGCATCATTCGCGGTGTCGCGGAAACCCCGGATATACTGGCTCGCTGCGCGCTGGCCGGGGTGGGTATAGAGCAGGCGCTGGAAGGTCACCGGATGCGGCGCGTTGGCGATCACGGCCCGCGTCACCCGCGCGTGCTGCCCGCCCAGCGCCACGCCCCAGGCAATCGCGCCGCCCCAATCGTGGCCGACAATGGTGAAGCTGCCGATCCCGAGCGTGTCGGCGAGCAGGAAAACATCGCCGATCAGTTTGTCAGGGGTGTAGGCCTCCACCGCCTGCGGCTTGGACGATCCGCGATAGCCGCGCTGGTCGGGGGCGATGCAGCGGAACCGATCCTTGAAATGCGCGATCTGGTGCCGCCAGGTGCGGTGGCTTTCGGGAAAGCCGTGGAGGAATATCAGCACCGGCGCATCGACCGGGCCTTCATCGACGATGTTGAGGCTGATGCCGTTGGGCAATTGCACGCGCTTGAGATCGAACTGCATCACTATTGCTCCAGCTTGTCCATGTAGCCACTGGCGACCATGCTGGCCATCTGGTCGAACAGCGCATCGGGTGTGCGGCGAAGCTCGCCCATCGCCAATTCGCCGCCTTCAGCCACGATGATCTCTCGCGTGCCTGCTGCGATCCCGTCCAGCATTGCCTTGGCGGCTGCCCCGGCGGGAATGCCTTCGTCGATGGCCTTGTCGGAGCGGCCGCGGGCAGTGCCGTCAGCGTTGAGGGCGTTGCGCGAGACATTGGTGGCGACCGATCCGGGATAGATGGTGTGGACGCTGACGCCGTTCACCGTCAGCTCGGCCCGCAGCGCATCGGCATAGCCCGCCAGCCCGAACTTGGCGGCGGAGTAAGCCGTGCGCATCGGCACGCCGACCTTGCCCGCGATCGAGGAAATGAACCCGAGCGCGCCCGATCCACGCTCAGCCATGTGGCCGATCAACCCTTGGCTGAACGCGATCTGCGCGGTCAGATCGATGTCGATGATGTCGCGATAGACCTGCATTGCCGTTTTCAATGCGCGGCTGCGCTGCGAAATCCCGGCGTTGGCAAAGGCAATATCCACCCCGCCTTTCCACGCGATGGCCTTGGCAGTGGCATCAGCCAGCGCCGCATCGTCACGAACATCAAAGGCGAGGATCAGGGTTTCGCCGCAATCCGCTGCCACCTCGGCCAGCCGCGCTGCATCCCGGCCCGACAGCACCACATGCGCGCCGCGTGCCGCCAACTCCCGTGCCAGCGCTGCGCCAATGCCCGATGATGCCCCGGTGATCCACGCCACCTTGCCTGCAAATTCCATATCTCTCTCCCGTTTCGCCAAGGACTAGCGAGCGCGGGAGACCAGAGCAATCAGGTTGCCATGTGAGACCGGATCATCGCGGCCAGTTCCGCCGGAAACACCGGCTCGTGCCAGTCGTCCAGCTCATCGAGGGTGAACCAGCGGTGCTGCGTCATCAGCGCCTGTTCCAGCGCGGTGTGGCCAGCCGTATCGATCCGCGCTTCGGTAACGCGGACGAGGAAGAACCGCTCATCGGCCTGCACCGGCTCGCCTTCGACGGTGACGAATTCCGGCGTCATCTGCGCAATCTGCGGGCCGGGATCGGCGGTGATGCCGGTCTCCTCGAACAATTCACGCCGCGCTGCATCTTCAAAGCTTTCGCCCGGCTCGCACTCCCCGCCGGCCGTCACCCAGAAGGGCGGGCGCCCCGGCACGTCATAACGGAACATCAGTGCGCGGCTTTGCGGGTCGAGAACGATCAGCCGCGCCGCGCGGCGCAGGCGGAGTGCAGCGTTCAGGCTCATTCGGCAGGCGCATCCGCCTTGATCGCCACCGCGTGCACCCGCTGGCCGACGATATCGCCCAGCGCCGCAATCACCGCACGCTGACGGGCGAGGCGGTTCATGTCGGCAAAGGCGGCGGCCGCGATTTCGATGGTGAAGTGGGATTCGCCCGATCCGTCATCGCCCATGTGGCCGGAATGCTTGGCGCTGTCGTTGATGATCGCGAGGCGCGTGGGCGCGAAGGCCTCGGTCAAAAGCGCACGCATTTCTTCGGCAACGGACATGGGGGATTTCCTTCTTTGCAAGCAAACGGGGCCAATTCGGACTTGGAACTTGGGAGCGCCGTCGCCATTCTCAAGGCTTATGCCTTCACCACGATTCCACGGCCGCGTCGAGAGCGCAGACCGCCAATGCGAGGCGCCCGGCTGCCGCGAGGCGGGTGAATTCCGTGCGCCCGGCCGCCGGCCCAACGGCTTTGACGGGCCGGGCGACTGGCGCTGGTTCTGCCTTCAGCACGTGCGCGAATTCAACGCGGGGTATGACTGGTTCGAAGGCATGAGCGCGGAAGAAATCATCGCCGCGCAATCGCCGATTGCCGGATGGCGCAGCGAAACCCGCGCCTTTCGCCCCGATGCGGGCGTGGACGGGGTGCCGCGCTGGGCCGACTATGCCGATCCGCTGGACGCCATCGCCGCCCGCGCCCGCGGCATCCGCAGCCGTGCCGAGCGTGAGGCACGGATGGCCGCCACGGGCCGCTTCTCCCGCGAGGAAGCGCAGGCGCTGGAGACGATGGGGCTGGGCAGCGACACGGATCGCACCCGGTTGCGCCGGCGCTATTCCGAGCTGGTGCGCCGCTACCACCCCGATCGCAATGGCGGCGATCGCAAGCACGAAGCGCGGCTGGGCGAGGTGGTCGAGGCCTACCAGCTGCTCAGGAAAAGCGCCGCGCTGGTGTGACTTTGCGGCTTAGGCCTGCGCCGACTTGATGATCGCGGCGTCGATGGCGTTGGCTTCGCGGTAAGCGGGCCGCTGGGTGATGCGTTCGACATAGGCCTTGAACGACGGGCGCTCCGGGATCGAGCCGAAGCGCAGGCCCCACACGAACTGGCTGCCGACATAGGTATCGGCCATCGTGAAGCGGTTCCCGGCGATGAAATCATGCGCCGATAGCCACCCGTCCAGCGCGTCCAGCGCAAGATCAAGGCTGCCGAAGCCTGCCATGCCTTGCTTGCCCTCGGGCACTTCCCAGCCCATCGCCTTGCCGACCACCGCCTGTTCCAGCGGCCCTGCGGCAAAGAACAGCCAGCGGAAATAGGCGGCGCGTTCGTGCGTATCGGGCAGCAGCCCTGCCTGCGGGTGGGTTTCGGCGAGGTAGTGGTTGATCGCAGCGCATTCGGTGATGATGTGATCATGCCCGCCATGATGGTGCACCAGCGTCGGCACCTTGTTCATTGGGTTGATGGACTTGAAGCTGTCAGGCCGCGTGGCCCAGTCGAACACCACGTGATCGTAATCCGCACCCGCCTCGTGCAGCGCCCAGCGCGCAATCTGGCCGCGGCTCATGGCGACGGTGTAGAAGGTGAATTCAGCCATTTTATCGCTCCAGCGTCACAACGGGAGCAAAGCCGCCGAAAATCATGCGTTTGCCATCAAACGGCATGGGGTTGGTGGCCGGATCCATGCGCGGGTCGGCAAAGTCCGGTGACATCATCTTTGCCATCCCGGCATCGCGCGTGGCTTTGTCCGGCCATTCGATCCAGCTGAACACGACATCTTCATCATCGGTCGCTTTGACCGCCATGCGAAAATCGGTGTGTTCACCTGAGGGCACATCATCGGCCCAGCATTCGATCACCCGGATCGCGCCCATTTCGATGAACAGCGTGTCGGCGTGGTTCGCGTGGTCGATGAATTTCTGGCGATTGGCCTTTGGCACGGCAATCACGAAACCGTCGATATAGGTCATGTTGTCCCTCCTCCCGTGGCGGTTTGCTCCGCCTGTTCAACCTTGCTTGAACGCCCAGCGCAAGGTGCGCCCCATGCCCCATGTGGCGGCGCGTGCCGGAAGTGCGGTCAGCATCGGGCGTTGCAGCCGCAGCATCTCCCGCGCCCAATCGGGCAGCATGGCGACAGCATCGGCGGTGATCATCGTCTGCACCGCCAGCGGCGTGCCCTGCGGGCGCTGGCCGAGCACCAGCTGCGCGACTTCGCGCGCTTGCGCAGAGGTGGCAAGATCGTGGCGCAACTCGCGGAAAATCCGGTCCGCCTCGGCGCGGGTCTCCGGCACAGGATCGGCACCCAGTGCGCGGGCGATGACGGCGAACTGGCGATAGTATTCGTCCTGCTCTGCCAGCGGCATATTGGGACGGACATGGCGGATATAGCCCGCCAGAAAGCTCTGCGCCTCGGTCACGTGAACCCACGCCAGCGTGCGCGGATTGGTCGCTTCATAGCGTGATCCATCGGGCAGCGTCCCGCCAACCTTGGCGTGGATGCGGTTCACCCGGTCAATCGCCTTCATCGCCTCGTCCCGGTGGCCGAAGGTCGTCACCGCAATGAACCGCGCCGTGCGCCGCAACCGCCCGTGCATATCCTCGCGGAAATTGGAATGGTCGAGCACGCCTTGCAGCGCGTGGGGGTGGAGCATCTGGAGCAGCAATGCGCGCACCCCGCCGGTCATCATGCCCACGATATCGGCGTGCACCTGCCGGATCGGGGTGTCGCGCACAAACAGCGCGTCATCCGATGGCGGAGTGGGGGTCTGCCCGGCGCTCGCATCGTGAAACACCCCGCGCACCTGTGAAACCAGTTTGAGGCGCAGCGATTCGACGGGATCGGGCATGGGACAGATATAGGAACGATGCGGGCCGCGGGAAACAGGCTGGCCAAAATGTCAGCCATTTGCCGCAAACCACCGCTTGCGGCCAGGCGACTTGCGCTCTAACCGAACCTCACGATGACTGCACATTCCAAGAACAACGTCACCGGCGACAACGCCATGCCGGGCCAGCCCGACACCACGCTCGATGTCCGCGAGGTCTTCGGCATCGATGTCGATTGGCAGGTGCCTGCCTTCACGCAAACGTCCGAACACGTGCCCGAAACGGACGGCGCCTATGTGTTCGATCCGGACACCACTTTGGCGATCCTTGCGGGCTTTGCACATAACCGCCGGGTGATGGTGCAGGGCTATCACGGCACGGGCAAATCGACCCACATCGAACAGGTCGCAGCGCGCCTCAACTGGCCCAGCATCCGCGTGAACCTTGATGCGCATATCAGCCGCATCGATCTGGTTGGGCGCGATGCAATCGTTCTGAAGGACGGGTTGCAGGTCACGGAATTCAAGGAAGGCATTCTGCCGTGGGCGCTCCAGCACCCGGTGGCGCTGACTTTCGACGAATATGACGCTGGCCGCCCTGACGTGATGTTCGTGATCCAGCGCATTCTCGAATTCGATGGCCGTCTGACCCTGCTCGACCAGAACCGCGTGATCACGCCCAACCCGTGGTTCCGCCTGTTTGCCACCACCAACACCGTGGGCCTCGGCGATACCAGCGGGCTCTATCACGGCACGCAGGCGATCAATCAGGCGCAGATGGACCGCTGGAACATCGTGGTGGCGCTGAACTACCTCAAGCCCGAGGTCGAACAGCAGATCGTCAAGTCCAAGACGCCCGACGCCGACGACAAGCTGATCGCCGACATGGTCAAGGTGGCCGAACTGACCCGTCAGGGCTTCATCAACGGTGACATCTCCACCGTGATGAGCCCGCGCACGGTCATCACCTGGGCGCAGAACGCGGCGATTTTCGGGTCGGTGGGCTTTTCCTTCCGCCTCAGCTTCCTCAACAAGTGTGACGAGGCGGAGCGGACGCTGGTGGCGGAGTATTACCAGCGCGTGTTCGGTGAAGACCTGCCGGAAGGCGCTGCGAAGAAGCGGTAAAGCAAGGCGCTTGCCCCCTAGTGTCATAGGCTGATAACACAGCCTTACGATGGCGCTGTTTGACCGATTCTGGAAAGGCTCCCGCTCCGGCGCTCCGGAGGGCGATGGCACGCCTGCGGGGTTCTTTCCGCTCTACGAATCCACCCGTCCGCTTGACGATGAAGACGACGATGACACGCCGCGCCCGCGTGCGACGGCGAACCCGGCCTTTGATGAATGGGACGCCAAGCTAGCCAGCATCGACGACGCGCTGGTTGTCGAGGAAAAGCGCCGCCTGCGCTGGTGGC
Source organism: Porphyrobacter sp. IPPAS B-1204 (assembly GCA_003724185.1). Lineage (GTDB taxonomy): Bacteria > Pseudomonadota > Alphaproteobacteria > Sphingomonadales > Sphingomonadaceae > Erythrobacter. Next base: position 232,979 of record RHGM01000003.1, on the reverse strand, counting down.
AGCGCGATTACTGGCGCAGCCGCAGCAAGTGGTGGTGGACCGGGCGCGGCGTCATGGCGGCGCTGGCGCTGTTCGTCACGCTGGTCGGCTGGCTCGCCATCACCGCGCCGCTGTCCAAAAGCCTTGAGCCCATCGCCCCGCCGCAGGTGACGCTGCTCGCCAGCGATGGCACGCCGATTGCCCGGCAAGGCGCGGTGGTCGAAGCGCCGGTCAAGGTCGCGGACCTGCCGCCCCATGTGGTCGAGGCCTTCCTCGCGATCGAGGACCGGCGGTTCTATTCGCACTGGGGCGTCGATCCGCGCGGCATCGCCCGGGCGGCGTGGACGGGGTATGGCGGGGGTTCCACCATCACCCAGCAGCTGGCGAAGTTCACCTTCCTCACCCCCGAACAATCGCTCAGCCGCAAGGCGCGTGAGGCGCTGATTGCGGTCTGGCTGGAAAGCTGGCTGACCAAGGACGAAATCCTCGAACGGTACCTGTCGAACGCCTATTTCGGCGACAACCAGTACGGGTTGCGCGCCGCGTCGCTGCACTATTTCTACCGCCAGCCCGAAAAGCTGCGCCCCGAACAGGCTGCGATGCTGGCGGGTCTGCTGCAAGCCCCGTCACGCTATGCGCCGACCAAGCATTACGACAAGGCGAAGAAGCGGATGGAGCTGGTGATCCAGTCGATGGTCGATGTCGGCTATCTCACCGCCGCCGAAGCCGCCGCGCTGCCCGATCCGCGTGTCGATGTGCGCAAGCGCGACGATAACCTGCCGACCGGCACCTATTTCGCCGATTGGGCCCTGCCGCTGGCACGGGAGGGGATGGACGCGAGCTATTCGCAATCCGTGCTCACCACCACGCTCGATTCCCGCCTTCAGGCGCTGGCGGGCCGGATCGTCGCGCGTGCGCCTCTGGGCGGGGCGCAGGTCGCGCTGGTGGCGATGCGCCGCAATGGCGAGGTCGTGGCGATGGTCGGCGGGCGCGATTATGGCAAGTCGCCCTTCAACCGCGTTACGCAGGCCAAACGCCAGCCGGGATCGACCTTCAAGACCATCGTATACCTGACCGCGCTGGAAGCCGGGTGGGAGCCGGATGACACCATCCCCAACACCCCGATCACGCAAGGGTCTTACCGCCCCAAGAACGCGCGCGAGCAATATTCCGACCAGATCACGCTGGAAGATGCCTTTGCCGGGTCCAGCAATGTCGCCGCGGTGCGCCTGTTTCAGGCGGTCGGCAGCGACAAGGTGATCCGCACGGCGCGGCGCCTCGGCATCACCGCGCCGATGGCTGAGGGCGATCCCAGCCTTGCGCTGGGCACATCGTCGATGACGCTGATGGAGCTGACCGCCGCCTATGCCGGGATTGCCGCCAATGATTACCCGGTCGAACCCCATGCCTTTGCCCGCGGTGAGCAGGGGTGGTGGGAATGGCTGACGACACGCAAGGATTCAATGTCCCGCGGCACCCATGAAGACCTCGAAGGGATGCTGCGCGCCGCGATCAATCGCGGGACGGGCCGCAACGCGGTGCTGCCTGTCGCCAATTTCGGCAAGACCGGCACGACGCAGGATTACCGCGACGCATTGTTCGTGGGCTATGCTGGCGATCTGGTGGTGGGCGTGTGGATCGGCAACGATGATAACTCGCCGTTGAAGGGCGTCACTGGCGGCAGCACGCCCGCGCGCATCTGGCGCGAATTCATGCTCGGGGCGCTGAAGATCGAGGCGGCCCCTGCGCCAAAAACCGAAGACACGCCCGATCCCGAAGGGCCGGTGCAACCGCTCGATGTGCTGGAGGGCGAGGAAATTCCGCTGGGGCAGGACGGCACAAGCCTGACAATCGAAGGCGGCGGCGTCACCATCCGGCAGGACGGGGTGCCGGTGGAGGTGCGGGTCGGCGATGGCGGTGTGGTGGTGCAGCCATCGGCCTCGCCCAGCCCGGCCAACCCGCCGTAAGGTTCACACCATCAGGATATTCATGACCGCCGTCGCAATCGGGCGCGAACGGTCATGCTGCCACGCTTCGACCGTGACATTGGCGTTGCGCCGCCCCAGCCGGGTGATGCGCCCCACGGCAAAACTCGCCTGCGATTTGCCGGCGGCGAGGTATTGCACGGTGATGTTAATCGGCTTCAGCTGCGGATCGCGCCCCGCCGCCAGCAGCGCGGCGTGAAGCGCGGCATAGCCGGCGGTTTCGAGCAGGCCGGCCGTGGCCCCGCCGTGAAAATGCGCCGGGCGGCCTTCGACATTGGGCCCGAAATCGACCGAGAGCACCGGCATCCCGGCCTCCTCGCCGATGATCGTGATGCCGAGCGAGCGGGCATAGGCGGGCAGCACAATCCCCTCAGGCATCGCCCGAGCCCCCTGCCACAGCCGGGTTTTCCTTGCGCGGATCGGCGCCGATGGTCATGAACACCCCGGCGACATGGGCGACCGGATCGCCCGGATCGCCGTCATGCGCGATGCCGCGCACAAAGGCAGCCGAGCGGGTGCGGCGGTAGCATTCGACCCGCCCCCTGACGCTCGCCCCCTCGCGCGCGGGGCGCTGGTAATCGACTCTGAGATCGAGCGTCGCCACCGGATTGAAGGTGCTGCCCGCCTGCCAGATCGCCATGCCGCTGGCCATGTCCATCAGGCTGATGATCGGCCCCGAGGCGAGCACGCCGCTTTGGCTGTCGCCTACCAGATCCGCGCGCCAGGGCAGTTCCAGTTCGACCCAGTTTTCCCCCTGATCGGTGAAGCGCAGGCCAAGCCAGGCGGTGTGGCCGTGACGAAAGAACCATTTTGACGCTTCGCGCGCGTCGAACCGAGCAGGGGGCGTGGTCATGGCGGGCACGCATAGGGGCGGGCGCGGGGACGTTACAATCATTTAATTTCGTGGGGGGCTCCGGCTCGTCCAGCTTGGCACCACGCGCCCGGCAAGGGGCCAGGCGCGATAGCCAAAGGGGACGTTCACATGAATTTGCCGACCATTTCGCTCGATCAGATCCCGGGTCTGGAGGGCGCTGCGGCGCTGTTTGGCGCGATGACCCAGTCGCCCGGCAGCAGCGATGACCGGATCGTGGAGATCATGGTCTATCTCTACGAAATCTTCCCGCCCGAAGCCTTGCTGTAACCGTCACGCGGGGAGGCTGCGGCGATGCACATTCATGCAGATATGGCACGGCTGCGCGAAGGTCTCCCCGCGCAACCCCTGACCGATGCGGCGCTGGCGCAGTGGGGCACGCGGCCTGATGTGGCGGGGGCGATTGCGGGGCTTGGGCGCTTTGCCCAAGGCGCGGCGCTGGAGGATCTGCCCGCGCTGCACCGGTTGTTGAGCGATGCCGATGCGGCGTCGGCGCTGGTGGGCGGGTTGGTGAACACGTTGATCCCGGCAATGCAGGCAGAACCGCTCGCGCAGGTGCCGCTCGGCCATGCCACCGCGCCGGGCGCAGCGCGGCTGCGGTTGGCAAGCCACGGGCGGGCGGTGTTGACGCTGGTCGCCCATGCGCCCGCCGACAAGGCGGAGCCTGCCTCGGCCCTGTTCGAGGACGGGTTGGCGCATGAAATCGTGGTGGCGGGCGAGGGCAGCGCATTGGTCCACCGGCTGGGCGAGGGCGGGCTGACAAGCCGCACCATCGCCCTTGCTCCCGGCACAAGGCTTCAGCGCGGCGGGGTGGAGGATGCGCGCCAGATCATCACCGTCTCGCGGCCCTTGCTGATGCTGCAACTGACCCGAGAGGCAGCGCGGCCAAGGCCAGCACGCGAGATTGCGCTGGCGAACGGCCGGCTGATCAAGACCATCAGCGGGTGCAAGCAGACCAGCCAGCAGATGATGGCGCTCTGTGTGCTGGGCGCGCTGCGCCATGCCGGCGCTCTGTCCGCGATGGCGGGACTGGGCTGCGATCAGGCAGCGGAGCGCGATCTGCGATGGGAGGCCCTGCGCCAGACACTGGCGATGGACACGCGATCAGGGTTGGAATTGCTGGCCCGGTTGGCGGCTGGCCGGGATGACCCGCTCCAGAGCGCCGCTGAGGCCTTGCAGCGCCAGCTAGCCGCCGCTTGCCCCGATCTTGCCCCCTTCTTGCCCCAGCCTGCCTGAGGAGCCTGCCCTATGCCGCTGGTGATCGACAATCCGTCCAACACGGCCTGCACTTTGCCCGAATGTATCGAGGCTCTGGCTGAGCTCGGCTTTGATGCCGATGATCCCGACAGCACCCGTGCGGCAGCGGACTGGCTGCGGCGGCTGGCGAACAACCGGGCATTTCTGGGCGATTTGCTGGTGGAGCGGCTGACGGGGCGGGGCGGGGATGCGTTCGAGTCAGGCTATGGCCCGCAGGCGATCATGCTAAGCCGCCCGCGCGCCAATCGCCCTAACGCCGCCGCGCTGCGCGCCGCGATCTGGCCATCGCCTGCCGACCACGTGTTCCAGACCAGCGGCGCGGCGAGCTTTGTCTACGGGGCCGCGCATGATCATAATTTTGATTTTCTGACAGTGGGTTACTGCGGGCCGGGCTATGCCAGTGATTACTACGAATATGATTACGAAGCCGTGGCGGGCTACCCCGGCGAAGATGCCGGACTGTGCTTCAAGGGGCGTGCCACACTCACCCCCGGCAAGCTGATGCTTTATCGCCGCCATGTCGATGTGCACAGCCAGCTGCCGCCGGAAAGCCTGTCTGTGTCGTTGAACGTGATGCGCGTCGATCCGGCGCAGGGATGGTTCGACCAGTATGGTTTCGATCTGCAAGCCGGCACAGTGGCGCGGTGGCTCAACGCCAATGCCGCCGAGGCCTTCCTGCGGGTCGCGGTGGCAAGCAGGGCGGACAGCGCGATGGATTATGCCAAATGGGTGGGCAAGCGGCATCCGAGCGACCGCCTGCGGCTCGCCAGTTACGCGGCGCGGGCCGACCAATGCGCCAACCCGGCCGAGGCAGATGCGGTGTGGCGTGAAGGTGAATTGTCGGGCAACCGGATGGTCGCAGGCGCGGCGCGGACGCGGCGGGCGATGCTGAGCCCTAGCCAATCAACGATGGATTGAGCGCGATCACAACTGCTCCGATCAACACCGCCAGCAGGATGGCGACCAGCAACCACCGGCAGCCCGTGCGACGACGCCTGTCATTGCCACCGACGTGGGCCGCCAGCTCAAGCGCAACTTCCACAAGTTCTTCAGCCATCTACAGCACGCCCCCCGCCAGCCGGTCGATCGCGCCTTGCAGGATCACCGCCGCCGCATGGCTATCAATCGCGGCGGCACGTTTGGCGCGGCTCATGTCCTGCCCGATCATCGCGGCTTCGGCGGCCTGGGTCGACCAGCGTTCGTCCCACAGCAGGATCGGCAGGGCAAAGGCTTCGGCGCAGTTGCGGGCATAGGCGCGGCTGGCCTGCGCGCGCGGGCCTTCGGAACCGTCCATGTTGCGCGGCAGGCCGAGAACGATCCCCTTGATGCTGCGGGACGCAATCAGCGCGGCCAAAGTCTCGCGGTCACGGCCCCACTTGCCGCGCTGGATTGTGGATCCGTTGGTGGCAAACCGCCATCCGGCATCGCAGGTCGCCGTGCCCAACGTCTTGGTGCCAAGGTCAAGGCCCAGCAGCACGCCGCCATCCCCGACGGCTTCGCCAAAGCCGCGTGCGTCCTGGAAGATCAGCGCGACTTCTGCCACGCTTCCGCCCGGCCAATCACGTCAGCCTTGGTGTTCGCCCAGAACAGCGGCAGGTCATAGACGTGGTAATTGTTGCCCGGCAGGACATAGCTGCCCATTTCAGGCGGCGGGCCGATCAGCAGCAGGCCGCGCTTGTCGCAGCGCGCGGGGACGAGGCCTGGGCGAAGCTCGCCCTTTTCCATGCTGTCTTCGGGCACCAGCGTGCCGAGATTGGCGCTGGCGGGCGCATTGCCGCCCACCAGACCCGTGAGCGGGTTCGAGCACAGCATCGGACTGGTGCCGGGCGCATCCCCGTCAAGCGCGGGGGTGGTGGCATAGGCCTCCAGCACAGCGGCAGGATCGGCAGGCTCGGCAAAGCTCGACCAGCTGATCAGGCACCCGGTCTGGCCGGGCGAAATGCAGGGCGGAAAGCCGATCACTGACAGATCATGTTCAAGCGAGACGGGCCAGCCGATCAGATAGGCCGCTACCAGACGCGGGGCGGCGGCAGAATCGCGCACCTCTTCGGCCAGCAGGCGCTTGAGATGCAGCGCGCCCTGCGAATGGCCGGCCAGCACGATCGGCGTGTCAGGCGCGAGGCTGGAGAGGAAATAGCGATAGGCCTCGCGCACATCGGCATAGGCGGCGTTAATCGCCTGCTTGCCTTCGGGCTGATCGGTCAGGAACGCGCCCATCGTCGCCTGCCGGTAACGCGGCGCCCAGATTTCGGATGCGGCGTTGAAGGGGCTGGCCATGCCGCGCAGATAGATGCGGGCGATACGTTCCGCCTCAGGGTCGCCGCCGTTTTCGAGCGGGGCATTCCACGTGGCGCGGTTCAGGTAACTGGTCGGGTGGACAAAGAAGACGGCGAAGTTCTGCTTCGGATCGGCAGGGGTCGGCAACACGCCGCGATCACCGGCATAGGCTGGCTGCCAGCGCGCCGGATCGCTCACCCCGATGCCAGGGCGCGAATACCACAGCGCCGGGTCTTCATAGGCATTGGCTTCAAGCGGCTTGACCGGTGCAAATGCGGCCGATGGCACCAGCGCGATTTCCGCCAGTTCGTCCTGAAACAGCTCGTAAGCAATGCGCCCGCTGATCACCAGAACGATGCAGAAAGCGATGAAATAGAGGAACTTCTTGGCCATTACTGAAGGTGTCTCGATCTACTTGGCGGCCGCGCCTTCGGCCAGTGGCGGGCGCAGGGTGGTCCACGCCCGGTCGCCGCGCATGCTGGAGAACCAGCTTGCCGGGTTCCAGGTGGTCGATCCGTCGAGGCTGAAGGTGATGAATTCGGCCCGTCCGCCGATATTGGCCATCGGCACGCCGTCGCCCAACCCGTCGGCAATTGCCAGCGCGCGGCTGTCTGCGGAAAGATCGCGGTTGTCGCCCATCACGAAGACGCTGTCGGCCGGCACGGTATAGGGGCCGTAGTTGTCGAGTTCCTGATTGCGGTAGTCGATGGTGAGGTAAGTCGCGCCGTTGGGCAGGGTCTCGCGCCAGGTTGGCGGGGCGAAGAAGTCGCGGCCATCGGGGCCGGTTTCGCGGTAATCCGCAAAGGCCTGCAGGCACGGGCGCTGGCCATCGCTGTCGCCGCACATCAGTTCGGGTTCGAACGGCAGGCGCACCGCAGGCACGACTTCGCGCTTGATCGGGGTGCCGTTGAGGATGATGTGCCCGTCCCGCACCTCGATGGTATCGCCCGGCAGCGCGACCACGCGCTTGATGTAGTCGATGTCATCATCGGGGTGCACAGGGATCACGATATCCCCATATTCCGGCGTTGCGGGCCAAACCCGCCAGCTGCCACGCGGCAGCAGGTGGAAGCTCGCCGAGGCCCATGACCAGCCATAGGGATATTTGCTCACCACCAGCCTGTCGCCCACCCACAGGCTCGGCATCATCGAGGTGGAGGGGATGTAGAACGGCTTGGCGACAAGGCTGTGGAACGCCAGCACGGCAAGCAGCATCAGCGCAAGGCCCCGGATTTCGGCGAGCCAATTGACCTTCTCGGATGCGTCGCTTTCAGTCACGGGCGGGCTTTCGATTGTTGCCATGAGGGCGGCCTGTCAGAGCGGGATGGCTTCGATGATCACAAAGGCCTGCGCCCAGGGGTGATCATCGGTGAGGGTCAGGTGTATGCGCGCCTCATGGCCTTTCGGCGTGATTTCTTCAAGCCGCAAAGCCGCGCCGCCCGTCAGCGCCAGTGTCGGCGCGCCCGAGGGGGCGTTGACGACGCCAATATCCTTCATGAACACGCCGCGCTTGAACCCGGTGCCGACCGCCTTGGAGAACGCCTCCTTTGCGGCGAACCGCTTGGCGTAGGTTCCGGCGATAGTGAAGGGGCGGCGGCGGGCCTTGGCGATTTCGGTGTCGGTGAAGACGCGGTTCTCGAACCGCTCGCCATAACGGGCGATCGAATTGGCGATCCGCTCGATATTGCAGAGGTCGCTGCCCATGCCGATGATCATTTCAACGCCCTTATCACCACCGCCACCAGCAGGCCTACCGCGACGATGTGGAGCATCACCTGCGCCTTGAACAGCGGGTGCGCGAAGTCGCCCTTGGCGACGCGGCCTGCGCCGACGAAGCCGAAAATCATCAGCGCCAGCCAGCCGACCGCAAAAACCCGCATCACCCCGGTGTTCAGCGCAAAGCCGAGGAAGCCGACCGCCAGCAGGAACAGCGCCGCCGCCGCAAAGGCCCAGCGTTTCTGTTCGCCGGTCAGGGTGGGGAGATCAGGATTGCTCAGCGCCCGCTCCTCATCTGGCGTCATCCATCAATTCGCGCATCCGGCGGATCGCGTTTTCAAGGCCGACAAACACCGCCTCGCCGATCAGGTAGTGACCGATGTTGAGTTCCGCAATCTGCGGGATGGCGGCGATGGGCTGGACGTTTTCGAAGGTGAGGCCGTGGCCGGCGTGAGGCTCGATCCCGTTTTTCGCGGCGAGGGCTGCCATGTCGGTGATGCGGCGCAATTCGCGCTCCACCCTGGCCTGGTCGCCATCAAGAAAGGCGTGCGCATATTCGCCGGTGTGAAATTCCACCACCGGCGCGCCGAGGCGCAGGGCGGCGTCCAATTGCCGTTCGTCCGCCTCGATGAACAGCGAGACGCGGATGCCCGCGCTGCGGAGTTCCTCGGCAATCGGGGCGAGGGTGTTGTGCATCCCGGCGGCGTCCAGCCCACCTTCGGTGGTGCGCTCCTCGCGCTTTTCGGGGACGATGCAGGCGGCGTGCGGCTTGTGACGCAGCGCGATGGCGAGCATTTCGGAGGTTGCTGCCATTTCGAGGTTCAGCGGCAAGTTGGTCGCCTGCTGGATGCGTGCCAGATCCTCGTCACGGATATGGCGGCGGTCTTCGCGCAGGTGGGCAGTGATCCCGTCCCCGCCGACTGCCGCGACAATCTCCGCCGCGCGCACCGGATCGGGATGATCCCCGCCGCGCGCGTTGCGGATGGTGGCGACGTGATCAATGTTGACGCCGAGACGCAGGGGGCGGGGGGACTGGTTCATGGGTTTCCTTGCGGGCAGGCGGCAGCAGCGAGCAGGTCATGGCTGAAACCGCTCCCTTGCCAGACCTCGCCAAAGTCGAACGGTTTTTCCTGACTGAAGGCGACCACGGCCATCTGCTTGTCGGGCAGGATGAAATTGCGCACCTGAACCACACCCACATCCCCCCGCCGTTCGACGATGCGAACCGGTTCGGCGCAGCCCTTCAAGGGCACCTCGAACACCCATTGACCCAGCGCCATGTAGCCCAGCGCCGGATCGCCCTTCCACATTTCGGCGAGCGCTTCAGGGCCAAGCAGCTCGCCGCGCATCAGGGCGATGTCGATGGCGAGGATGTCATCCGGCTCGCCATAAAGTCCGGCAGCGGCGCCATAGGTGGACAGGTCGGAAGGTTGCTCCCGCGCGCCGTCGATGACACCCCAGCGCGTGAATTGCTCGCCGGGATAAGCGCCCGCGAATTCGAAGCCGAGCGGCCCGGCAATGTCGCGCATGAACAGCTTGTCCCACGAAAGGCCCGTTACCGCTTCGAGCACTGCGCCCAGCACCATGTAGTCGCAATTGTTGTAGGCCCAATCGCCGCCCGGCGCGCCGGTGACGGGGCCGGCGCAGAACCCGGTCAACGGGTCGCGGCTGCCCTTGAAGTCGGCGCTGTAGAAATCGGGCGCATCGGCGGGATTGGGCAGGCCGCCGCGGTGCTGGAGCAGGTTGCGGATCGTTGCTGTCCCCGCATTGGGAGAGCGGAAGGTCGGCAGGTAGGTCACGACCGGCTTATCGAGATCAATCGTCCCCGCTTCGACCTGCTTCATTACCAAAATCGCCATGACCTGCTTGGTGACCGAAGCCCAGCGCCATGTCAGCCCGTCCGGCCAACCGCGGTCGGGTTCGGGGAGCAGGCCCGTCCAGCTAAAGCGCGGACCGCCGCTCTCCAGATCGTCAAGGCCGGACGAGATCACGACATCGCCCTGAAACTTGGCGTCGAACATCACCGCCTGCACCGGTTCGAAGGGGAATTCCTCCGCCATCGCCCCTGCGGGAAGCGAGAGCGCGACGAGAGATGCGGTGAGGGTGCGGATCATTGCGGGCGTTATTCCTTGCGGCTGCCGGGTTTGGTTACCTCTACGGCCGCCAGCGCCCCTGGGATGTCGGCTTCGTCATAAGTGGGAAAATCAATGGCGAGCAGCGGGTAGAATGGCACGCCCAGATCGACCGAACCGCAGGAACGGTCGATGATCGCACATTCGGCGATCACTTCGCCGCCCTCGCGCGCCACGGCGGCGATGGCTTCGCGGCTGGAGAGGCCGGTGGTGACCACATCTTCCACCATCAGCACCCTTGCGCCTTTTGCGAGCGCGAAACCGCGGCGCAGGTGGAACACCCCGTCGGGCCGTTCGAGGAACATCGCGTCCTTGCCCAGCGCCCGGCCGACTTCATGGCCGATGATGATTCCGCCCATTGCGGGAGACACAACAACGTCAACCTGTTCAAGTACTTGTGCCGGAATGCCCGCCACCACCGCTTCGGCCAGCCGGGCGGCACGCAGCGGGTTCATCAGCACGCGTGCACATTGCAGGTAATGACCGCTATGGCGGCCGGAAGACAATTTGAAGTGGCCTTCGAGCAAGGCTCCTGAATCGCGGAATTCGGCCAGAACTTCATCTTGCGTCACGTCAGGAACCCCTTAGAAAACATGAAAGAAAGCCCCCACTTGCGCTGGCGGCATGGAGCCTTGCATAATTTTCTCCCTAGAAGCGCTTGAGGCCCTCGGCAAGCGGGGCTAAGGGCAGGGTTGAAGCTGACCCTAGGGTTGGCCAAACGCTGTCTGTAGCGGGTCTGATCGGGCCAAGCAGCAGGCAGTATGGGATCAGATTAAAACCACTTGGACACAGTGATGGGTCAGAGGGACACCCGTATGAAAATGGCTTTTCTGGCAGCGGTTGCTGCCGGGCTCGCGGCGTTTGCGCCGCTGAGCGTTGCGGCGCAGGATGCCGCCCCCGCACCCGTCGCGGCTGAGGCGGGTCAGGTCGAAGGCGCGCAGACCGCGCCCGGGCCGGAAGCGCTGCCCGGCAACCTTACGCCGACCGAAGCAGCCGCCGCTCCGGCTGCCGAGGGTGCCTACACCCCGATGGCTCCCACCAAGGGCAAGGGCATGCCGACCTCTTACGAGGACGATCCGCTCAAGAGCATGACCTTCCAAGACCAGTATTCGGCGAATGGCGAATATGCGCTGTGGATGCATGACTGGATCCTGATGCCGGTGATCACGGCCATCAGCCTGCTGGTGCTTGGTCTGCTGCTGTATGTGGTGGTGCGGTTCAACCGCCGCCGCAATCCGGTCGCCTCGCGCACCACGCACAACACCACGATCGAAGTGGTGTGGACGATCCTGCCCGTGATCATTCTGGTGATGATCGCTGTCCCGTCGATCACCCTGCTGGCCCGCCAGTATGAAACCCCGCCTGCCGATGCCGTCACCATCAAGGCGACCGGCTATCAGTGGTACTGGGGCTACACCTACCCCGACCACGGCGAGATCGAAGTGGTCTCCAACATGCTCGATGAAGCCGAAGCCCTGAAGCGCGGCGAGCCCGGGCAGCTGGCGGTCGACAACCGCATGGTGGTGCCCGCTGGCGTGCCGCTGCGCATCCAGACCACCGCGAGCGACGTGATCCACGCCTTCGCCGTGCCGTCGCTGTGGTTCAAGATGGACGCAGTTCCGGGCCGTCTGAACGAAAAGCTGCTGACCATCCCCGAACCGGGCGTCTATTACGGCCAGTGTTCGGAACTGTGCGGTGCGCGTCACGCCTACATGCCGATCGCCATCGAAGCGCTGCCCCCGGCCGAATTCGCCGCTTGGGTGAAGGCGCAGGGCGGCTCGATGCCGGGCGAAGCAGAGGCGGCGGCTCCCGCTGCCGAGGAAACCGCTGCGCCCGAACAGGTCGCCGCGCTGACCGCCCGCTAAGACACAAGAACGACGATAAGCTGAGAGTATCAGATCATGGCAACCACCGCAGAAGGCTTCGACGCCCATCACGATCAAGGGCATGACGCCCACGATCACGCGGACCACAAGCCGGGCTTCTTTGCCCGCTGGTTCATGTCGACCAACCACAAGGACATCGGCACGATGTACCTGATCTTCGCGATCATCGCGGGGATCGTGGGTGGTGCGATTTCGGGTATCATGCGGGTCGAGCTCGCTGAACCGGGCATCCAGTACCTGCAATGGTGGGCCCAGTTCATGGGCGGCGCCAATGATCTGAACACCGCGCTCCACATGTGGAACGTGTTCATCACCGCGCACGGCCTTATCATGGTGTTCTTCATGGTGATGCCGGCGATGATCGGCGGCTTCGGCAACTGGTTCGTGCCGCTGATGATCGGCGCGCCGGACATGGCCTTCCCGCGCATGAACAATGTCAGCTTCTGGCTGACCGTCGCGGGCTTCTTCAGCCTGCTGTTCTCGCTGTTCGTTCCCGGCGGCACCGGCCCCGGTGCGGGCACCGGCTGGACTGTCTATGCCCCGCTGTCGACCAGCGGTTCGGTTGGTCCGGCTGTCGATTTCGCCATCTTCTCGCTCCACCTTGCGGGTGCTGGCTCGATCCTGGGTGCGACCAACTTCATCACCACTATCTTCAACATGCGCGCGCCGGGCATGACCCTGCACAAGATGCCGCTGTTCGTGTGGTCGGTGCTGGTTACCGCCTTCCTGCTGCTGCTGGCGCTGCCGGTGCTGGCTGCTGCCATCACCATGCTGCTGACCGACCGCAACTTCGGCACGACCTTCTTCAATCCGGCCGGCGGCGGCGATCCGGTGCTGTACCAGCACCTGTTCTGGTTCTTCGGCCACCCTGAAGTGTACATCATGATCCTGCCGGGCTTCGGCATGATCAGCCAGATCATCGCCACCTTCTCGAAGAAGCCGGTGTTCGGCTACCTCGGCATGGCCTACGCGATGGTCGCGATCGGCGTGGTCGGGTTCATCGTCTGGGCGCACCACATGTACACCGTGGGCCTCGACGTGAACACGAAGATGTACTTCACCGCGGCGACGATGGTCATTGCCGTGCCGACCGGTGTGAAGATCTTCAGCTGGATCGCGACGATGTGGGGCGGCAGCCTCAGCTTCAAGTCGCCGATGGTCTGGTCGATGGGCTTTATCTTCCTGTTCACCGTGGGCGGCGTCACTGGCGTGGTGCTGGCCAATGGCGGGATCGACGATAACCTGCACGACACCTACTACGTGGTCGCTCACTTCCACTACGTGCTGTCGATGGGCGCCGTGTTCTCGATGTTCGCTGGCTTCTACTACTGGTTCCCGAAGATGAGTGGCCGGATGCACTCCGAACTGCTGTCGCACATCCACTTCTGGACATTCTTCGTCGGCGTGAACGTGATCTTCTTCCCGCAGCATTTCCTGGGGATGCAGGGCATGCCGCGTCGTTACCCCGATTATCCGGAAGCCTACACCTTCTGGCATGAAGTCAGCACCTACGGGTACTACATCATGGCCGGCTCGATGATCTTCTTCTTCGTCAACATCGCCTACGCGCTGCTGGCCGGCAAGAAGGCTGCGGCCAATCCGTGGGGCGAAGGCGCGACGACGCTCGAATGGACCCTGCCGAGCCCGCCGCCCTACCACCAGTTCGAAACGCTGCCGGTGATCACCGACGCGCACGACTACCACGATCACCGTCCGGTTACGGCGTGATCGGCTCCCTCACCGGAGCATAAGCAAACGGGGGGAGCGCGGCTGACGGTCGCGCTCCTTGCCCATGGAACCTCAGAGTATGGCCACGACCGCAACATCGACCACCACGACGCTGCCGACGGAATGGCGTGATTTCTTCACGCTGACCAAGCCGCGGGTGATGACGCTAGTGATCTTCACCGCGATTTGCGGCGTGCTGGCGGCGCCCGGCAGCATCCACCCGGTGCTGGGCTTCACCGCGATCCTTGCGATTGCGATGGGCGCAGGCGGTTCGGCGGTTCTCAACCAGTGGTGGGAAGCCGACATCGACGCCGGGATGAAGCGCACCATGAACCGACCGCTCCCCGGCGGGCGGATGCGGCGCGAAGATGCGCGCGATTTCGGGATTTTCCTGTCAGCGGTCTCGGTCGGCCTGATGGGCGTGGCGATCGGCTGGCTGGCAGCGGCGCTGCTGCTTGGCGCGATCATCTATTACGCTGTGATCTACACCATCTGGCTGAAGCCGCGTACCCCGCAGAACATCGTTATCGGTGGCGGTGCAGGCGCGTTCCCGCCGCTGATCGGCTGGGTTGCGGTGACGGGTGAAATCACCGCCATGCCGATCCTGCTGTTCGCGATCATCTTCTTCTGGACGCCCCCGCACTTCTGGGCGCTCGCGCTGTTCGTGCAGTCGGATTACGCCAAGGTCGGCATTCCGATGCTGCCGGTGGTCGCGGGCGAAAAGGTGACGCGCCGCCAGATCATGATCTACACCCTTCTGTTGGCACCCATCGCGATTGCGCCTTGGGCGATTGGCGGGACAAGCTGGATCTATGGCTCCTGCGCCGTGGTGCTGTCTGCGCTGTTCGTGGTGCTGGCGATGCCCGTGTTAACCCGGATGCGCGCCGAGGACGACACAATGCTGCCCGAAAAGGCGCTGTTCAAGTTCTCGATCGTCTACCTCTTCGTGCTGTTCGCCGCGCTGGTGGCTGACCGCGTGGCCGCTTATCAGGGGTGGATCGCATGACGCCTGAAGAAGAGCGCGAATTCATGCGCCGCCGCAAGGCGCGCAACTGGGTGGTCGCGGGCACGCTGATTTTCTTTGTGGTGCTGTTCTACGCCATCACCATCGTGCGCATCGGAGATCCCGGCTGATGGCGACGCTTCCGCCTGTCACCGACGATGCTGCCCGCCGCAATCTGCGCACCGGGCTGATGGCCTTTGCCGGAGCCTTGGCGATGTTGGGGCTGGGCTATGCCTCGGTCCCGCTTTACCGGCTGTTCTGCCAGGTCACCGGCTTCGGCGGCACCACGATGACCGCGACCGAGACCGATGCCGCGCGGGCTGCCTCGCTGGCGACGGGCCAGAAAATCTCTGTCCGCTTTGACGGTTCATCCGCAATGGGGATGCCCTGGACCTTCCGGGCCACGCAGGCGACCGACACCGTCACCATCGGTGAGCGTGACATCGCTACCTACACCGCCCGCAACGACAGCGATCAGACCATCACCGGCATGGCGACTTTCAATGTCACGCCGGAACAGGCGGGCAAGTATTTCAACAAGATCCAGTGCTTCTGCTTCACCGAGCAGACGCTTGCACCCGGGCAGGAAGTGACCATGCCGGTGCTGTATTTCGTCGATCCGGCGATGCTGGACGATCCGAACATGGCTGGCGTGGAGCAGATCACGCTCAGCTACACTTTCCACCGCGCCGAGGACCCGGTAAATCCGGACGCCACGCGCACCAATTGAACCTTTGACGCAAAACCCAGGGACGGGAACGACCAATGGCTGGCAAAGTAAACCACGATTACCACATCCTCGAACCCGATATCTGGCCGCTGGTCGGATCGTTCTCGGCGCTGACCTTCACCAGCGGGATGGTGCTGAGCTTCCACCCCGATCTGTTCGGTTCGGCATCCAGCATCGTGATGTGGGCGGGCCTTGCCGGCCTGATCGCGACCTTCTTCATGTGGTTCCGCAACATCGTGATCGAGGCCGAGCGCGGCGATCACACGCCCGTTGTGCAGCTGCACATGCGTTACGGCATGATCCTGTTCATCGCGTCGGAAGTGATGTTCTTCGTCGGCTGGTTCTGGAGCTTCTTCGACTTCGCCCTGTTCCCGACCGCGCTCACCTATGATGCGGCGACCGGCGCGACAGCCAGCCTCTTCGGCACCGAGGGAGCGCCCGCCGCCGCCTTCATCCCCGAAGGCATGGAGGTTCTCGATCCCTTCGCGCTGCCGCTGCTCAACACGCTGATCCTGCTGTGTTCGGGCACCACGGTGACCTGGGCGCACCATTCGCTGATCCACGGGGATCGTGATGGTCTGAAGCAGGGCCTGTGGGCCACTATCGCGCTGGGCGCGCTTTTCAGCTGCATTCAGGCCTATGAATATGCGGCGGCGCCCTTCGGCTTCGGCGGCAACACCTATTCCAGCGCCTTCTACATGGCGACCGGGTTCCACGGCTTCCACGTGCTGATCGGGACGATCTTCCTCGCCGTGTGTCTGTACCGCGCCTATCTCGGCCACTTCACCCCGCGCCAGCACTTCGGCTTCGAAGCGGCGGCTTGGTATTGGCACTTCGTCGATGTGGTGTGGCTGTTCCTGTTCGTCGCCATCTATGTGTGGGGCGGCTGGGGCGCTGAATTCCATTGATGAACGCGGACCCTGCCGGTCCGAATGAACAGAAGGGGCAGCCGGGATTATTCTCGGCTGCCCTTTCCGGTTTGTGCCCCCGCTGCGGGGCGAAGACGCTGTTCGCTGCGCCTGCAGGGCTGGCGGATGAGTGCGCGAAGTGCGGGCTTGATTTTCTGGCGCTGGAGCGTGGCGGGCGGTTTGTCGGTGTAGTGACGATGCTGCTGGCGCTGGTTCTGATCCTAGCCGCGCTGGGCGTGGACGAATGGCTGCGCCCGCCGCTGTGGGCATCGTTCCTGTTCTGGGCGCCGGTGACGGTGGGGGCCGTGATCTTCGGCTTGAGGTTCTACAAGACCATGTGGGTCTATCACCAATATGAGGAACGCCAGCAGCCATGACCCGCCGCGTGCCGATTATTTCGACGATCATCGTGCTGGGTGCGGTTGCCACCATGATCGGGCTGGGCGTGTGGCAGCTGGGGCGCATGGATGAGAAGGCTGACTTGCTGGCCCGTTATGAAGCCGCCGCCAAGGCCAGCGCCGCTGTGGCCTTCCCGATAGCGGGTGACGGTGCAGCCTCGTGGTTCCGCCGCAGTCAGGTATCCTGCGGCAAGGTCCTCAGCATCGAGGCGGTCTCGGGCACCTCGCTCAAGGGGCAGAAGGGCTGGGTCCAGCGCGCGTCCTGCGCGGTGAACGGGGATGCGGCGGTGCTGGTCGATCTCGGATACAGCCGCGACATTGCCAAGCCCGCCTTTACCGGCGGGATCGTTACCGGCGTGATTGCACCGGGGCCGCGCCTCGTCGCTGACCCGCCTCTTGCCGGCCTTCAGCCGATGGCCAAGCCCGATCCCGGCGATCTGCCCAACAACCACCTCGCCTATGCCGGGCAGTGGTTCTTCTTCGCCCTGACCGCGCTCATCATCTACGTGCTGGCATTGCGGCGGCGAGGGCGCTAGTCGGCGCTCCCATGCAATACGTCTCGACACGCGGCAGCGCACCGGCGCTCGATTTCGAAGGGGTGACGCTCGCGGGCCTCGCCAGCGATGGTGGGCTGTATGTGCCCGCCGAGTGGCCACGCTTCACGCAAGACGAGATTCGCGCCATGCGCGGCCTCGCCTATCCCGATCTTGCTTCGCGGATCATGGCGCCGTTTGTCACGCCCAGCCTGACCGAGGATGAACTCCTCGCCCTGTGCCATACGGTCTACGGCGATTTCGGCCACGCCGCTGTCGCCCCGCTGGTGCAGCTCGATCAGCAGCACTGGCTGCTCGAACTCTTCCACGGCCCGACGCTGGCGTTCAAGGACGTGGCGCTGCAATTGCTCGGACGCCTGTTCGAGACTTTCCTCGAACGCCGCGGCGAGCGTCTCACCATCGTCGGTGCGACCAGCGGGGATACGGGGTCTGCCGCAATTCAGGCAGTCGCCGGGCTGGAGCGCGTGGAAATCTTCATGCTCCACCCCAGCGGCAGGGTCAGCGATGTGCAGCGCCGCCAGATGACCACCGTGCGTGCGCCCAATGTCCACAACCTCGCCATCGACGGCAGCTTCGATGATGCGCAGGCGCACGTGAAGCGCATGTTCAACGATGGCGATGTGACGGGGACGCTGAACCTCGGCGCGGTCAATTCGATCAACTGGGCGCGGCTGATGGCGCAGGTGGTCTATTACTTCGCCTCCGCGCTGCAACTCGGCGCGCCTGACCGGACCGTGGCCTATTCCGTCCCGACCGGGAACTTCGGCGATGTGTTTGCGGGATATGTCGCGGCGAAGATGGGCCTTCCGATCGAAAAGCTGATCGTCGCCACCAACATCAACGACATCCTCCACCGCGCCTTGTCCTCCGGCGATTATTCGGCGGGCGGGGTGACAGCCACAATCACGCCGTCGATGGACATTCAGGTGTCCTCGAATTTCGAACGCCTGCTGTTCGATGCAGGCGGGCGTGATGGTACGGCGATGGCCGAGCAGATGCGCGCCTTTGAAGCCTCCAAGGCGATGGCGCTGACCAACGCGCAGGCGCAGGGCGCCGCTGCCCTGTTCACCAGCGCCCGCGCCGATCAGACCGAAACCGCCCGCGCCCTGCAATGGGCCTATCGCAATGCCGGGCAGGTGATCGACCCGCACACCGGCGTCGGCCTGCACGGCGCACAAGCGGTCGCGGCAAGCCTGCCCGCAGGCGTGCCCATCGTCACCCTCGCCACGGCGCACCCCGCGAAATTCCCTGACGCAGTGGAGCGCGCCATCGGGGTGCGGCCCGGTCTGCCTGCGCGGGTCGGCGATCTGTTCGGGCGTGAGGAAAGCTTCATCGAACTCGCCGGCGATTACGCCGCCGCCCGCGACCATGTCCTCTCCTATGCGACGGGGACGGGCGCCGCTTCGACCAGCGCCGGATAATGGCTGACCTCGTTCAGCAACCTTTGGTGATGGAGTGCTGCGGGTGGGATTCCTACCGCCTGCTCGACAGCGGATCGGGCCGCAAGTGGGAGAGTTTCGGCCCCTACGCCTTCATCCGCCCCGAACCGCAGGCGATGTGGCAGCCCCGCCACCCCAACTGGCCCGCTGCGGGCGAGTTCATCCCCGGATCGGACGAGGATGGCGGCGGCCGCTGGCAGTTTCGTGAACGTCTGCCCGATGATGGCTGGCCGCTGGCGTGGGGCGATGTGCGCTTTTCCGCCCGCCCGACGCCGTTCCGCCACCTGCAATTCTTCCCCGACATGGCCCCGGTGTGGGAATGGATGGGCCAGCAGCTGCACGGCATGAGCGATGCCGAGACGATGAACCTGTTCGGCTATACCGGCCTCGGCACGCTTGCCCTGTCGCGGTTCGGCAAGGTCACGCACGTCGATGCCTCCAAGAAATCCGTGGCGCAGGCGCGGGAAAACGCCGCCCTGTCCGGCATGGCCGACCGTCCGATCCGCTGGCTGACCGATGATGCCGCCAAATTCACCGCGCGCGAAGTGCGCCGCCAACGGCGTTATGACGGGATCATCCTCGACCCCCCCAAATTCGGGCGGGGGCCGGAGGGCGAGGTGTGGCGGCTGGAAGAACATCTCTCCGGCCTCGTCACCGATTGCGCCCGGCTGCTCGACAACAACAGCCGCTTCCTGTTCCTCACCGTCTATGCCGTGCGGATGAGCAGCCTCGCGCTAGCCGGGCTGATGGAAGAGGCGCTCAGCCACCTGCCTGGCCGGATCGAACATGGCGATCTTGCCGTGCGTGAGGAAGGGGAGGGCGCCCGGCTGCTGCCCACCGCAATCTTTGCGCGCTGGAGCAATCCGCAATAGCCGTTGCCGCATCGCTGGTAGCCGAAAACCGGTGCCCACTTTCCGGCGCGATGCTCTAAGGGCGCTCGCATGACCGATTCGCTTATCCTTGAAGTCAATGATCTCGTCGTCGATGTCCTGACCGGCATCTATTCCGAGGAGACCGGCAAGCCGCAGCCGCTGCGCATCTCGATCGCGGCGCGTTATGCCGTGGCGGATCGCTATGATCCCGACACGCCGCTCGATGCGTCGAAGAACTACATGGACCTGAAATTCGCAGCTTCGGGCGGCTTGCCCGAGGGCGTGCATTTCAAGCTGATCGAGGCGGTGGCCGATCATATCTGCGAAACCCTGTTCGTGCAGGATGCGCGGGTGCAGGCGGTGACGGTCAAGATCGTGAAGCTCGCCATCGCCGAAGCGGGCGAGCAGATCGGCATCACGCTCCACCGCGAACGCCGCGCCGATCACGGGGGTTGAGGCGATGATGCGGCGACACGAGGTGAGCCGTCTGCCCCTTGGCGCGCTGGATGCGGCCAATGCGTTCATGGCGTTCCATCTCGATGCCGCCCGCGCAACCCTCGCCCGGCCGGACACGACCGCGCTTGCCATCATCCTGCCGCCTGCGCCCCATGACCACCGCGATTGGCGGCTTGCCCTCGCCCGCGATCTGGCGCGTGAGATGGCGCCCAAGCGGGTCAATGTCGTCGCAGGACTGCCGGGCGAGGCGTGCGAGGCCAGTTTACGCTTTTTGTCAGATGCGCATGGGCTGACAGGCCAGTATCTCGTGTGCCATGAATGACAATGTGCAGACCCAGCCGCCTCGCAAACCCGATCTGATCCTGCTGCGCGATCCGGCGGAGCAGCCTGCGCCGCTGGTCGATAGCTTCCAGCGGCGCATCACCTATCTGCGCCTGTCGGTGACGGACCGCTGCGACCTGCGCTGTTCCTATTGCATGCCGGAACGCATGACCTTCCTGCCCAAGAAGGAGGTGCTGAGCCTTGAGGAGCTGTATGATCTCGCCACCGGCTTCATTGCCCGCGGCGTCACGAAAATCCGCATCACCGGGGGCGAGCCGTTGGTGCGGCGTGACATCATCGACCTGTTCGCGGCCTTGGGCCGCAGGCTGGGGCATGATCTGGCCGAACTGACCCTGACCACCAACGGCACGCAGCTGGCAAGCCACGCCGAGGCTCTGGCGCGCGCAGGCGTGCGGCGGGTGAATGTGTCGCTCGATACGCTCGAGCGCGCGAAGTTTGCCGAACTGACCCGGCGCGACAGCTTGCCGCAGGTGCTGGAAGGCATTGCCGCGGCCAAGGCAGCAGGGCTGAAGGTGAAGCTCAACGCCGTGGCGCTGAAGGGCGTGAACGAGGGTGAGCTACCCGATCTGATCGCATGGGGCCATTCCCAGGGGCACGACGTCACCCTGATTGAAGTGATGCCGCTGGGCGATGTCGAGGAGGAACGGCTTGACCAGTATCTCCCGCTTGATGAGGTTCAGGCCGCGCTTGAGCAGCGCTGGACGCTCAAGCCGATTGCCTTTTCGACCGGTGGCCCGGCGCGTTATGTCGAGGTGGCCGAGACTGGCGGCAGGCTGGGCCTCATCACGCCGCACACCAACAATTTCTGCGCGGGCTGCAACCGCCTGCGGGTGACGGCCACCGGCCAGCTTTACCCCTGCCTTGGCGGGGGAGAGCGCGTGGATTTGCGCGCCGCGCTGCGGTCCGATGCGCCCGAAGCCAACCTCGCCGCCGCGCTGGACGAGGCGCTGCGGATCAAGCCCGAAAAGCACCATTTCCGCATGGACGCGCGCGGGGCCGATCCTGCGGTCGCCCGGCATATGTCGATGACGGGGGGCTGAGGGTGACCACGGTGGTGTTGCTCGGCAAGCTTGCCGATCTTGGCGGTGCGCCTGCTCTGAGCCTTGCCGGACCGCTTGACTGGGCGGGGCTGAAGGCGGCGCTGCCTGAAACGCTCTCCGAAGCCATCGACGATCCGCGCGTTCGGGTGGCGGTCAACGGCGCGCTGCTGGCTGACAAGGCGGCATTGCAGGCGGGCGAGGATGACGAAATCGCCCTGCTTCCGCCGGTTTCGGGGGGCTGATGCGCGATATCCGCCTGCTCACCCGGATGTTCATCCCCGGCACGCTGATCGGCCCCTTTACACAGGCCAATCCGGGGCTGGGGGGCGTGTGCACCTTCGTGGGCGAGGTGCGGCATGATCAAGGCGTGGAGGCGCTGGAGCTTACCCATTACGAACCGCTGACCCTGCCCGGGATGCACGATCTGGCGGACCGCGCCTTTGACCGCTTCACGCTGATGGGCCTGCTGATGGTCCACCGCGTCGGCGTGCTGCGCCCGGGTGAGCCGATTGTCTGCGTCTCCGCCGCCGCGCTCCACCGCCGCGATGCGATCGATGCGGTCGATTTCTGCATGGACCACCTCAAAAGCGCGGCGTGGTTCTGGAAGCGCGAAAAACGCGCCGGACAATGGCACTGGATCGAACCGCGTGCGCAGGACCACAGCGATCTCGCCCGCTGGCAAAGCTGATTTGATCGGCGTCAAAGCAGGCCCGCGCACTGCTGGATAATCATGCCTCCAACATCAAGGAGGATCACCATGAGCCACATCGTCCACGACCTTATCGCCCGCGGTGATGCCCGCGTTGTCGAACTCCCCACCGAAGCCACTGTGCGCCATCAGGTTGAGGCAGACCGCAATTTCGGCCTGCCGACCGCGCTCTACGGAGCGACTGTGGGCTGCTATCTGGCGTTCCTGCTGATCGTTGGCAGCGCCTTTGCCAATCCGGTGCTGGCGATCCCGATGGCGATCTTCGTGCTCTTCATCGTTGCGGGCTTCGGCATTCCGACGATCTGGACCCGGCTGGCCGGCAACACATCCGAGCCGCAGACCCTCGGCGAGTTCGAGCGCCGCGGGATCATGACCGAGACCGGGCGGCTGGCACCCAAGGATGCCACCATTCAGGTGCTGATCCTGCCGGTGTTGCTGGTGGTGTGGGGCCTCGCCGTGGCGGTGATCGCCGCGATTGTGGCCTGACGCGTAAAGCTCCCCTCGGGGCGGTGGCTCCCTCTCCCTCGTCGCCGCCCCGAAACCTCTACCGTCCGGAGATATCCTGCAATAGCGCGGCATCCAGCAAGGCGATGCCGCGTTTGCCCTCGCGCCGGATCGCGCCCATGTCCTCCAACTCGCCCAGCTTGCGGCTGACCGTTTCGATGGTGAGGCCGAGCATGTTGGCGATTTCGCCGCGGGTCAGCGGCAGTTCGAAGTGCTGCGCCAGATGGCACGAGCTTTCGCTCGCCGCCGCAGCGAAATCGTGGAGCAGAGCGGCCAGCCGCGCCTCGGCGCTGGCATGGCCGGTCAGTTCCAGCAGGTTGCGGGTCGCCAGCAGATCGGCCTGGCTGCGGCGCAGCAGGGCGCGGGCGAGGGCGGGGTAATCCTCAATCGCGCGTTCGATATCGCGCTTGGCAAAGGTGCACAGGCGGCTTTCGGTCAGCGCCACCACATCATGATGGGCAAAAGGCGCAAACAGTTCGCCGATGAAGCCTGCAGGGTGGACCAGCGCGAGGATCTGTTCGTTCCCGTCCTGATCGATGGCGGACACCTTCAGGGCGCCCGTCAGCAAGGTTGCGCAGGCGGCTTCTTCATCGCCCGCAGCAAACAGCATTTCGCCGCGCTTCAGGGTCCGGGTGCGCCCGGCGGCCGCCATCGCATCGCGTTCTTCGGTGGTAAGGACCGCGCAGGCGGCGGTTTCTTTGACCGGGCAGGTGCTGCACGCAAGGTTCATGATCCCATCACCTCCCACAGCCGTGCGATAGCTTCGTCCTCGCGGGCGACCAGCGCGGCAATCTCGGTCTGCACCGCGCCCAGCGCCGGATCGGCCACCAGCGCGCCCGCAGCCTCTGCCGCCAGCACATCAATGGCGGCCAGCGTGCCTGCCGTGGCAGCGCGCTTGGCATCCAGATCGGCCATTGCCACCATCGCTGTTGCCCGGGCATTGCTTTCAAACGGCAGGCCCGCCGCTGCGCGGGCGAAACGGGCGGCCTCGGCCTCCTGCGCAACAAAGGCGGCGTGCGCTGCGGTCCCTGCTTGGCGCAGTTCTGCCACGCGGGCAGCCGGGGTTGCAGGGCGAATCGGGGTGGCCGGGGCAGGGGTTTCGACCGGAACGCCGCTTTCGAAGGGGCGCATTGCGAGCGAAGGGTAATCGCCCGAATCCCCGGCACAGCCGCCCGCCACCGCCGCCAGCAGCGCCAAAATTCCAGATGTTTTCAGTTCAAAGCGCATATAGATCCCATGTCCTGTTAGCATGACACTCCCGGATGGCAAAGAGACCTCACACCCGCCTTCATCATGCTTTTGGTCAGGTTTTCCTTGTCGGCGGGCGTTGACTTGGCCCCGCCTTTCCCCTAACGGCACGCATCTTTCCGGGGCTGCATCCGCGCACGCCTCGCATTGCTGATCGGTTGAACCGGCATCCGCTGGCCCAATCGGACCTGCACAGACTTGAGAGTATAAAGCCATGTTCGCTGTAGTGCGCACTGGCGGCAAGCAGTACCGTGTTGCCGCCGGAGACAAGATTGCCGTTGAAAAGCTCGCTGGCGAAGCCGGTGACACCATCACGCTGGGCGACATCCTGCTCGCCGGTGAAGGTGACGATCTCGCCGACGCGAGCAAGGTGACCGTTTCGGCGGAAATCATCGCTCAGGCCAAGAGCGAGAAGGTGATCGTTTTCAAGAAGCGTCGCCGTCACAACTATCGCCGCAAGAACGGCCATCGCCAGCAGATGACCCTGCTGCGCATCACCGCCGTGGGCGCTGAAGAAGCCAAGCCTGCCAAGAAGGCGGCTGCCAAGAAGACCAAGACCGAAGCGCCGGCTGAAGCCGCCGCGTCGGCCGAATAAGGAGCGACTGAACCATGGCACACAAGAAAGCAGGCGGTTCGTCGCGTAACGGTCGTGATTCGGCCGGTCGTCGCCTTGGCGTGAAGAAGTTCGGCGGTCAGGAAGTGATCGGCGGCAACATTATCATCCGTCAGCGCGGCACCCGCGTGTACCCGGGCGTCAATGTCGGCATGGGCAAGGATCACACCCTTTATTCGCTCGCCGAAGGCGTGGTGCGATTCCACTCGGGCAAGCTCGGCCGCAAATACGTCAGCGTAGATGCGATGGCCGAAGCCGCCGAATAAGCGGACGATTCGCTAAAGGGATCGTCCGCAAGGATGGTCCCGATCGGTGAAAGACCGATCATCAGAGGGAGACAGGACCATCCTCACCAGAGGGGGTCCGTCTCCCTTTTTCCGTTCTCCCTCGATACCTGCGGAATCATAAAGTTTCGCGGCCTTAAAATTGTCATGCGTTGGCCCTAGGGCGGCGCGGGGCGAGGGAGAGACGACGTGTTCCATCGCAGCGAAAGACTGTTCCTGAGACCGCCTTTTCCCGAGGATTGCGGCGCAATCCTTGCCGGGATCGGTGAGGAGAGCATCGTGCGCAACCTTGCCCGCGCGCCGTGGCCCTACACGATCGAGGATGCGCGCTCCTACGCCGCGCTCGTGCAGAACCCGTACCTGCCGCATTTCCTTGTGACGCTTCCCGGTGTCGGCGTGATCGGCGCGGCGGGGATAAGCGAGCATGAGGGCGAGCCGCAAATCGGATACTGGATCGCGCGTGCGCATTGGGGGCAGGGCTATGCCACCGAAGCCTCCGCCGCGGTTCTGCGGATTGCCCGCACGCTTGGGCACAAGCGGCTGACGGCGGGGCACTTTGCTGACAATCCGGCATCGGGCAAGGTGCTGCGCAAGCTTGGCTTCGTCCCGATCGGGCGGCCCGGAAAGCGTTTCAGTCTGGCCCGCGGCGCGGAGGTGGATTCGGTCGAGTATGCGCTCGACCTGGAGGCAGACATGGACCCGGCCCCGGTAGCCCGCGCGGCGTAAACCCGGACCTTGTTCGCATCTGCAAAATCCCCTAGAGCCGCAGACTTATGGTCGCACGCAAACGGTTAACGCCCGAGGAATCCCGCAGCTCTGCACTGGCTGCTGCGCGTGCATTGCTGATCGAAACGGGGCCGCAATCGGTGACGCTGAAGGCGGTGTCATCCCGCATCGGGCGCACCCATGCCAACCTGCTGCATCATTTCGGATCGGCATCGGGCCTGCAGAAGGCGCTGGCTGAGCATCTGGCGCGTTCCGTGTGCGAAACGATCCTGCAAGCCGTCCACGCCAGCCGCGCCGGGCTCGGATCGGCGCGTGAGGTGGTCGATCTCGCCTTTGATGCCTTTGACCGCGAAGGCGCAGGCGCGCTTACCAGCTGGATGCTGCTGACGGGGAATGAGGATGCGCTCGACCCGATTATCAGCACGATCCACGATCTGCTCGATGAACTCGCCCCGGACGAACCGCCCCAGCACGTGGCCGAACGCCGCCTGCACCGCGACACGCTGTCGCTTGTGCTGATGGCGCTGGGCGATGCGCTGATTGGCGGGGCGCTGGCGAAATCGCTGGGCCTGCCACGCGATGCGGCGCGCGAACGGGCAACGGCGATGCTCGAAGCGAGCCTCGCCGAACACGCCGCCTAGGCTTCGGGCGCAGCCACGCCTGCGCGTTGCCAGTCAGGCAGGGCGGCGGGATCGAGGTTCTCCACCCGCAGGTGATCCACCGCCAAGCCAAGCTCTGGATAGGCCGCCACCCGCCGCGCTTCGTCCGATTCGCCCAGCGGCACCACCACCAGCCGGCGGTTGACCTTCTGGCGCCAGTTCATCCGCGCCGTGTTCTCCTGCCCGACATAGCATCCCTTGGTGAAGCTGACGCCGTTCAGCTCGACCGCGTTGGTTTCCAGCCACAGGATATCGCCCAGTTCGGCGCGGCCCTCCGGCACGCCCAGCTGGAGGCGGTGGGCCAGCCATGCGGCATCGGCGGGATTGCCTTCAGCCGGGGCCAGCCAGCGATGGCCGAGCTCTGGCAGGCGCGGATCAGGGACAGCGCCGGGGTGCGGCACGGGGCTCCAGTGAACGGCGAGCGATTCGTCGCGTGTGATCGCGATCTTGCGCCGCAGCCGGTACATCGACAGCCGCTTCACGAGGTCATCGGCCAGCGCCGCCTCGCAATCGAGCAGCAGCCCCGCCGGATCGGCCCACACCAGAAAATCGAACAGGTGCTTGCCCTGCGCGCTCAGCAGCGCGGCGTAGCAGGGCAGCGGGCCAGCCGTGTCATTGGTGACAAGGCCTTGCAGGAAGGCCGCGACATCTTCGCCTTCGTCAAGCGGGGCAAGGCGGATCAGGGCGCGGGCGGTCAGGTGGGTTGCCATCATGCGTGACAGATAGGCATGCCCAAAGCTAAGGGGAAGCCATGACCGACCGCCTCACGATCCGCCGCCCTGATGATTGGCACCTGCATTTCCGCGATGGCGCGATCATGCGCGAAGTGGTGCCTTACACCGCGCGCCAGTTTGCCCGCGCAATCGTGATGCCCAACCTCACCCCGCCGGTGACGACGACGGAATTGGGCGCGGCGTACCGGGATCGGATCATGGCGGCGGTGCCCGAAGGTGTGCGCTTCACGCCGCTGATGACCTGCTATCTCACCGACAACACCGATGCCGACGATCTGGCCCGCGGTGCGGCGACTGGCGTGTTCACCGCGGCCAAGATGTACCCCGCCAACGCCACCACCAACTCGGCTGCCGGCGTGACCAATGTCGAGAAGCTCTATCCCGTCCTCGCCCGGATGGAGGCCGAGGATATCGTGCTGTGCATCCACGGCGAGGTGACGGACCATTCGGTGGATGTGTTCGACCGGGAGAAAGAGTTTATCGCACGGCACTTGCGCGCAATTGTTGCGGCGTTTCCGAAGCTGCGGGTGGTGTTCGAACATATCACTACATCCGACGCGGTGGATTTCGTGACGGAGGCCGGCCCGCAGGTTGCCGCGACGATCACCCCCCAGCACCTCCACATCAACCGCAACGCCATGCTGGTCGGCGGCATCCAGCCGCACAATTACTGCCTGCCGGTGGCCAAGCGCGAGGAGCATCGGCTGGCCTTGCGCAAGGCGGCGACGGGCGGGAGCCCCAAGTTCTTCCTCGGCACCGACAGCGCCCCGCACCTCAAGCGCGACAAGGAAAGCGCCTGCGGCTGCGCAGGGATCTTCGGCGCGCCCACCGCGCTGGAAAGCTATGTCACGGTGTTTGACGAGGAAGGCGCGCTGGAACGTTTCGAAGGCTTCGCATCGCTCCACGGCCCGGCCTTTTACAAGCTGCCGGTGAACGAGGAGAGCGTGACGCTCGAACGCAGTGAAATGGCGGTGCCGCCCGTGTTGCAGGTGACGGGTGAGGACATTGTGCCCTGGCACGGCGGGCAGACGCTCGGCTGGCGGTTCCTAGGCTGAGGCTGCGCGCCGCCGCGCCCACAGGTCATAGACAAACACGCCCACCGCGACCCAGATCAGCACGAAGCTCGCCAGCTTGGCGGGCGCCAGCGGCTGTTCGAATACGAACAGGCCGAGGAAAAACACGATCGTCGGCGAGAGATACTGGATGAAGCCCAGCGTCGAATAATCCATCCGCCGCGCCGCGATGGCAAACAGCAGCAGCGGCACCGCCGTGACGACGCCCGAAAAGATGATGAGGCCGCTCATCCACGCATCCTGCCCGAAGGATGATCCCGCAGGGCTCATCCCATACCACCACGCGATGGCGATGGCCGGGGCCAGCAGGATCGCGCTTTCGATCGTGAGGCCGGGCAATGATCCCACCGCAACCTGTTTGCGAACAAGGCCATAAAGCGCAAAGCTGAAGCCGAGTGTCAGGCTGATCCACAGGCTGGTGACCGCGCCTGCCGCCAGCAGCGCCACGGCAACGGCGGCGATGGCGACAGCGATCCACTGCCGCCGGGACAGTTTCTCCCCCAGCACCAGCGTGCCGAGCAGCACATTGACCAGCGGGTTGAGGTAATATCCGATGCTGGTCGCATAGACCTCGCCCGCCATGATCGCCCAGATATAGACGAACCAGTTGATCCCGATCAGCACCGCGCTTGCCGCGAGAGCCAGCAGGCTTCGCGGTGACTTGAGTGCGGCCAGCAGTTCGGGAAACTGGCGGCGGAAGGCCACGATCACGAGGCACAGCGGCAGCGTCCAGATGATCCGCCAGCCGACGAATTCGAACGGCGGGACGCTTTGCACCAGAATCAGATAAAGCGGCAGGAAGCCCCAGATGAGATAGGCCCCCAGCGCAGGCGCAAGGCCAGAGGGGCGCGGGGCTGGCGAAGGGGCGGGGGCGGTCATCTCCGGGCGGCGTTAGGGGCCGCAAGCCCGCGGCGCAAGCGCGCCTGACACGCCGCGACGAATGAACCGTGGCTGTCAGGTGTGCTCGCAATCCGTTCAGATTTCCTCTCATATATATGAACAACAGTCTTGCGGCCATTCCCACCAAGTGGTCGCCGGCGCGGGGCGAACTTGCCGTCGCGGAAAGCGCCTCCGGGGGCCGATGGTCGCCGGAGGCGTTTTCACGTGTTGATCGGACGGGCGGGTAAGCCGGGCATTAACCATCTTGTGGCATGGCATGGGGATGCGCCGCGCTCTCATCCCCTTGCTATGTCTGGGCCTTGTCGCCTGCGCCGAGGGTGCGGGGGACAGGGCTGCGGATGATGCCGCGCTGATCGCGCAGGACCCGGTGATCGCCCGCGCATTGAACGACCCGTTGATGAGCGACCCCGATCTTGCCTCCCGCAACGAAGCCAATGCCGCCATCGGCTGGGCTGATAGCCACGCCCTGCCGGTGCTTCCCGCCACCCGCGAAAGCGCCAGCGCGGCGCGGGAGGCAATGCGGCTGGAGCTGCTGGAACAAGGCCCGATCCCCAATCTCCCGCCTGCGCCAGAAGGCAGGCAGGGCAAGCGGCTTGGCCCCTTGGCGAGCGCGGGCGATCTGCTCGCGGTGGTGAAGGCGCCCGCCAGCTGCGCAGGCCGGCTGAAAGAGGATTTCGCACTGGCCGCGAGCCTCCCGCCGGTCGCCAGCCTGCCGCCGCAGGGGATGGTGACGCAGGCGGGGGGATCGGACGCCAAGGGCTGCCGCTTGCGGATCGTCCGCTACCACAGCCACGCCGCGCCTGAAGATGTGCTGCAATATCACTACGCCCGCGGCCTTCGCGCCGGTTTGACGGCGCGGCGCTATGCCGAGCCCGAGGCATCGATCATCGCCAGCAGCAAGGGCGGCGAGACGCTGGCGGTGCATGTCCGCCCGGGCGTGCATGGCCTCACCAGTGTCGATCTGGTCTACCTTGCGCCCTGAACCCTAGGGTCTGAGGCCAACCATGATGGTGGCGCGGGGTTGGTCCATTTCCGTGCTGGCCACCGGATAGGCGCAGTAATCGGCCGCGTAATAGGCGGCTGGACGGTGGTTGCCTGACAGGCCGATCCCGCCGAACGGGGCCTTGGACGAAGCGCCGTTGGTGGGCGAATTCCAGTTGATGATCCCGGCCCGGATATTGGCCCAGAACCGCCCGTAATCGTCGGGCGTGCCGCCGATCAGCGAGGCGGAGAGGCCATAAAGCGTGTTGTTCGCCTCTGCGATGCCGGTGTCGAGATCGGGGACGCGGATCACTTGCAGCAGCGGGCCGAACAGCTCGATATCGGGGCGGTCGGGAATGTCGGTGACATCGATGATGCCGGGGCTGAGGAAGGGCAGGTCGGGCACGGTGCGGCGCATGTGCAGCAGCACCCGCCCGCCGCCGGTCATCAGCGCGACAAAGCTTTCGGACAGGCGATCGGCGGTGTCGTTGTCAATCACCGGCCCCATGAAGGGCTGCGGTTCGCCGAGCGGATCGCCCACCATCAGCTTGCGCGCCATCGGCACCAGTTCGGCCATCAGCGCGTCATAGATGGATTCCTTGACGATCAGCCGCCGCGCCGCGGTGCAGCGCTGGCCCGCGCTGGTGAAGGCGCTTTGCAGGATCAGCGTGGCGGCATCGGTCAGTTTTGGCGTGTCAATCACCACGATGGGGTTGTTGCCGCCCATTTCCAGCGCGACGATCTTGCCCGGATTGCTGGCAAGCTTGCGGTTGATGGCGATGCCTGCCTGGGCAGAGCCGGTGAACAGCACGCCATCGATCCCGGGATGGGCGACGAGCGCCTTGCCTTCCTCCGGCCCGCCGATCACCAGCTGGATCACGTCCTCCGGCACGCCAGCGCGGTGGAACGCGGCAACCAGCGCTTCGCCCAC
This sequence comes from Porphyrobacter sp. IPPAS B-1204, assembly GCA_003724185.1. GTDB lineage: Bacteria > Pseudomonadota > Alphaproteobacteria > Sphingomonadales > Sphingomonadaceae > Erythrobacter. The sequence goes on along the minus strand of RHGM01000003.1, from coordinate 202,044 downwards.
GGCGGGTGTCTTTTCCGAAGGTTTGAACAACACCGCATTGCCCGCGATCAGGGCGGGGATGATGTGGCCGTTGGGAAGGTGCGCTGGGAAGTTGTAGGGGCCAAGCACCGCCATCACCCCGTGCGGCTTGTGGCGCACGGCCGCGCTGCCATTGATCCCGGAATCGAACTTCTTCTTGCCGGTGCGTTCGGCATAGGCCTGCACCGCGATATCAATCTTGTTCACCACCGCATCGACTTCGGTGCGGGCTTCCCACAGGGGCTTGCCCGCTTCGCGCGCGATCAGATTGGCAAGGTCTTCGCTGTCGCGCTTCACGATATTGGCGAAGGTGCGCACGACTCCGATGCGGGTGGTAATCGGCTGCGCGGCCCATGCGGCCCAGGCGCGGCGCGCGGTGGAGACTGCCGCATCGACATCGCTGATCTGCCCGCGCCACAGTTCCTCGCCGCTGGCCGGTTCTGTCGAGATGAGGATGTTATCGGTCACGTTACCGCCCGCACTCTGGTCATGTTGCCCCCGCAATCGCGCCGGGCTCTATCGTGGAAACGGCTGAAAAGATAGGGGGGCAGGCTGGGGTCTGGGCTCGGTTCATGCGTGGCCTGCCGGTCGGGGTGCGGGGCCGTGGGCAGCGCCCATGCGGCGCAGGGCGGCGATTTTTGCGCGGAGCGGCGCCCAGTTATCGCTTTCATCGATGGCGGCCCAGATGGCCTCAACCTCGTCGATCAGCATGGATTGGGGGGCAGGATCGCTCCAGTATGGATGCGTCTCTTCGACCGCCTGATAGCCTGCAAGCGCCTCTGCCAGCGCCCCTGAGGCTGGCCCGCGCCCGCCGCGGTGGGTGAAGAAAAAGGCATCGGGCTGCAATCCGCCCTCGCGCATCGCCGCTTCGCAGGCGGCGACCACCTGCGTATCGGCGTCAACGCCTTGGGGAATCACGCCCAACCGCCAGCACCACCGCCGTGCCACGGCCTCCATGTAAAGCGGGCCGAAGCGTTCCAATGCGGCCACCAGCGGCGCGGTTTCCGCGTGCAGGCGCAATGCCACCGCCAATTGTCCACAATTCCAGTGCAGCGCCTCAGGCTGGCGGCCAAAGGCGTAGAGGCCGCTATGGTCGAAATAGGCGGCGGTGAAGCCCGGATCCCACGTCGGCAGCCAGCGCCACGGGCCGTAATCGAAGCTCTCGCCGGTGATGTTCATGTTATCGGTGTTGAGAACCCCGTGAACGAAGCCTGCGACCATGTAGCTGGCGGCGAGATCGGCCATGCGTTCGACCACATTATGCATCAGCCGGATTGCGGGATTGTCGCGGTCCGGCGCATCGGCGGGCGGGGGAGGGCCGGGGAAGTGGGTGAGGCAGTAATCGATCAGCGCGGCCATTGCGTCCGCCTGCTCGAGCGCCAGCAGCCGCTGGAAAGTACCGATGCGGATATGGGAATGCGAAAAGCGCACCAGCACGGCAGACCGGGTGGGGGAAGGCTCGTCCCCGCGCCACAGCCTCTCGCCGGTCTCGATCACGCTGAAGGTTTTCGAGGTGTTGACGCCCAGCGCCTCCAGCATTTCGGTGGCGAGGATCTCCCGCACCGCGCCTTTCAGCGTCAGCCGCCCGTCGCCCGATCGGCTGTGCGGCGTGGTGCCCGAACCCTTGGTGCCGAGGTCCAGCAACCTTCCGTCATGGCCCCGCATCTGCGCGAACAGAAACCCGCGCCCGTCGCCGATGTCGGGGTTGTAGACCCGGAACTGGTGCCCGTGATACCTCAGCGCGAGCGGCTGGGGGAGGTTGCCGGGGAGCGCCGCGAACCGCCCGAAATGCGCGGCCCATTCATCATCGGTCAGGCCCGCCAGCCCGACACCTGCCGCCGCCCGATCATTGCGGAACCGCACCTGCACCGTGGGAAAGTCGGCAGCAGCCACCGGATCGGCCAGCCACTCTGCCAGCGCCATGATCGCAGGCTCGGGGTGATAGGGGGAAGATACATCGGACTGTTGCACAGCATCGCTCATCCCGCGATAGTGGGGACAAGCACGCGCGGGCGCAAGCGGCGCGGATATTGATTGAAGGGACTAACGCCGTTCATGGCTGCCACTTACGAAGATCGCTTCTGGACCAGCGGCGACGGATTGAATCTGCATTACCGCAACTATCCCGGCCCTGATGGCGGTTCGGCGAAGCTGCCGGTGCTGTGCATGCACGGGCTGACCCGCAACGCCCGCGATTTCGCATCGCTGGCCGAAAGCCTCGCCGCCACGCGCCGGGTGATCGTGCCCGAAATGCGCGGGCGCGGGATGAGCGATTACGCACCGGATTCGGATACCTACAGCCCGCTCACCTATGTCGAGGATGTGGAAAAGCTGCTCGCCGAACAGGGGATCGAGCGGTTTGCGGTGGTCGGCACTTCGATGGGCGGGCTGATGACCATGTTGATGGCCGCCGCCAAGCCGGGCCGCATGACCGCAGTGGTGATGAACGACATCGGCCCCGAAGTGCAGGCCGAGGGGCTGGCGCGGATCTCGGGCTATGTCGGGCAGGGCCGCAGCTACCCCACCTGGGTCCATGCCGCACGCGGGCTGGCCGAGGCGCATGGACCGGCCTTTCCCGATTTCGATCTCGACCAGTGGCTCGAAATGGCCAAGCGGACGATGGTGGTAAGCCAGAACGGGCGGATCGTGTTCGATTACGACATGGCGATTGCCGAACCTTTCGCCAAACCGGGCAATGCCGCGCCCGCCAACCTGTGGCTCGCCTTCGAGGCGCTTCGCAATGTGCCGATGCTGCTGGTGCGCGGTGAGTTGTCCGATCTGCTCAGCCCCGACACGCTGAAGCAGATGGCCGCACGCAATCCGGCGATGCAAACGGTGATCGTGCCGCGAGTCGGCCATGCGCCCACGCTGGACGAGCCAGAGGTGCGGCAAGCGATCCTCGCACTGCTGGACGGGGCGGAGTGAGCAAGGCTGCCGGGGGCGCCCCCCGCCTCCTGCACTGCCATTCCACCTTCAGCGCTGGCGGCAAGGAGGTGCGCTGCGCCCGGCTGATGAATGCCTGGGGGCCGCGCCTGCACCACACCATCGTCTCGGCCGAACCGGCTTCGATGGCTGCCGCCGCCTTGATCGGGCCGGATGTGGCGGTGGAATACCCATCGGGCTTCCCCTCGCTGAAAGGCACGCCCACGCCCGGACGGCTGGCGGGCCTTGCGCGGGCGATGCAGGGGTATGACCTGATCTGCACCTACAACTGGGGCGCGATGGATGCGGTGATGGCGCACCGCCTGTTCGCGCGCGCCTTTGGCCTGCCGCCGCTGGTGCATCACGAAGACGGCTTCAACGAGGACGAGGCTGTGCACCTCAAACCCTCCCGCAACCTCTACCGCCGCGCAGGGCTGGGCACTGCGGCGCGGGTGATCGTGCCATCCACCGGGTTGGAACGGATTGCGCGTGAGGTGTGGCACCAGCCCGCCGCCCGCGTCACCCGCATCGCCAACGGCATCGACACCGCCGCCTTCGCCGCTCCCCCCGATCCGGCGATGCTCCCGCTTGCCAAGCCGCCCGGCACCCGCTGGATCGGCACGCTGGCGGGGCTGCGTGCGGTCAAGCGGCTGCCCAACCTTGTCGAAGCCTGCGCCGCCCTGCCGCCTGACTGGCATCTGGTGATCTGCGGTGAAGGGCCGGAGCGCGCCGCCATCCTCGATGCGGCCCATGCGCACGGCATGGCGGAGCGCCTTCACCTGCCCGGCAATGTCGATCCCGCCCGCGTGGTCGGCCTGTTCGATATCTTCGCGCTGTCTTCCGCCTCCGAACAGTTCCCGCTGTCCGTGGTCGAGGCGATGGCGGCCGGCCTGCCGGTGGCCGCACCTGCCGTGGGCGATATTGCCACCATCGTCGATGATGCGAACCGCGCCTACATCACCCCGCCCGCAGACACCCCCGCGCTGGCCGCAGCTATCGCCACGCTCGCCGCCGACAGCGATCTGCGCGCCCGGCTGGGCGCCGCCAACCAGACCCGTGCCCGCACCGAATTCGACATTGCCGCCATGCTCGCCCGCTATGAAGCGGCCTATGCGGGCGCGATGGGGCGTGAATTCTGAGCAGTTCACCGCTTCATCCCCCGTTCAATCGCCGTGACGCATTTGCCGCTGCCACGGCCCCTGCCATTGCACGCAGGGCCGCACCTGCCTAAAGAGCGCCCGAGCCTGCCGCGCCCACGTGCGGCATATGACACTGACGAGGAACACGAGGCCCCATGGCGCGCACGCCCACCACCACTCCGGCACCGGCCCAGGCCCCGGGCACACCCTCTCACGAGGATGAGGTGCTGATCCGCGAAATCGATGAAGCGGTGCGCGAAGATGCCGTGTACACTTTCATGCGCGATCACGGGATGAAGGTGCTGGGCGTCATCACCCTTGGCGTGGCCGCGCTGGGCGGCTGGCTGGTGTGGGATCACTACGCGGAAACCAATCTGGAACAGCAGTCCGAAGCGCTGATCTCGGCGCTCGATTATGCCGACCAGCGCGATTTCAAGACCGCGGCGGACAAGGTTGCGCCGCTGCTGGCCGACGGTTCGTCACCCGGTGCGCGCTCTGCGGCGCGGTTCATTCAGGCGGGTGCCGCGCTGGAAGAAGGCAACACCGACAAGGCGACCGGCCTCTACAAGGAAATCGCCGCCGATGCCGATGCGCCCCCGGCGCTGCGCGATCTGGCCCGCGTGCGCGACATCAGCATCAATTTTGACCGGATGAAGCCTGCCGATGTGATCGCGCAGCTCGCCCCGCTGGCGAAGCCCGGCAATGCCTATTTCGGCTCTGCGGGCGAATTGGTGGCGATGGCCCATCTGGAAAGCGGCAACCGCGCCGAGGCGGGCAAGCTGTTCGCGGAAATCGCCAAGGACGAAGACCAGCCCGAAACGCTGCGCAGCCGTGCCCGCCAGATGGCCGGGCTGATGGGTGTGGATGCGGTGGTCGATGTCGACAAGCTGATGAAGGATCAAGGGATCGATACTTCCGCAGCGGACAGCGACAGCGCAGCTGCGGCTGAATAAGAACTGGAACGGACGGGAATGACACAGATGACATTTGCGCGCGCTGCGCTGCTCGCCGGCGTGATGGCCGCAGGGCTGACCGGCTGCAAGGGCGGGCTGTTTGGCGGCGGCGATGAAAAGACCACGCCAACCGTCGGCAACCGCGTGCCGATCCTTTCGCGCATTGAAAGCGGGGCCGAGGTTGATCCGGCGCTGGCCGCGATCAGCGTTGTGCTGCCGCCTGCACGGGTGAATGCCGAATGGGGCCAGACCGGCGGTTCGGCCAGCAAGTCCTATGGTCACCTTGCGCTCGCCGATAACCCTTCGAAGGTGTGGACCGCGCAGGTCGCCGGTTCGTCCAACCGGATGCGCCTTGCCTCGGCCCCTGTGGTGGGCAGTGGCAAGCTGTTTGCCGAAGGCACCGACGGCGTGATCGTCGCCTTCGACAAGGCGACCGGCGCGAAGCTGTGGACTCGCGGCGAAGACGACATGACCAAGGATCAGGCGCCTTCCGCTTTCGGCGGCGGGGTCAGCTATGAAGCCGGCAAGGTCTACGCCACCAACGGCATCGGCGATGTGAAGGCGCTCAACGCCGAAACCGGCGAAGTGATCTGGAAGGTGAAGCCCGCTGGCCCGATGCGCGGATCGCCGACCATCGCCTTTGGCCAACTGTTCGTGATGACGCAGGACAACCAGATCCTGTCCCTGAACATCAATGACGGTTCGCTGGTGTGGGACGAAAGCGGATCGAACACCCAGTCGGGCGTGTTCGGCGTGGCGGCGCCTGCGGCAGGGCAGGGCACGATCGTCGCGGGCTATTCCAGCGGCGAATTGACGGCCTATCGTTATGAGAACGGCCGCTCGCTGTGGTCGGACGCGCTGGCGCGCACCAATATCTCGACCACGGTCGGCACCATCACCGATATCGACGCCGATCCGATCATCGATTCGGGCCGCGTCTATGCGCTGGGGCAGGGCGGGCGCATGGCCGCCTATGAACTGGTCACCGGCCAGCGCATCTGGGAATTGAATCTTGCGGGCATCTCCACCCCGGCGATTGCGGGCGAGTGGATCTTCACCCTCACCGATGACGCACGCCTGCTGGCGATTGCGCGGTCGAGCGGGCGGGTGCGCTGGATCACCCAGCTTCAGGGCTTCAAGGACGAGAAGGACAAGAAGGGCCCGATCTTCTGGACCGGCCCGGTGCTGGCGGGCGGCCATCTGTGGGTGGCAAGTTCGCGCGGTGAGGTCTGGAAGGTGAGCGCTGGCGAAGGTTCGGCATCGATGTTTGCCGATGTCGGCCAGCCGGTCAGCCTGCCGCCGCTGGTGGCGGACGGGTTCCTGTATGTGTTGGACGACAGCGGAACGATCCACGCCTGGAAGTGATGGCCAACAGGGGCCGCAAGATGCGGGGCGCCGGACGCTGTCCCCGCCGCTTCAGCCGGCTCTAGACCCCTGCCAGACCCCCGTCAGGCTGTGCCAGCCAGCGGGTTTGCCGAGCTGTTAACCCTTATGCTGTAGGGCGGTGCGGTTATGACTGCGCTGCCCACTGCCCATCCTGCAACGCCTTCTGCGGCGCCTGCGCGTCTGCCTGTCAGCGATGTCTCCACCGGGGTCGGGCTGGCAGGGCTGGCGGGCCTGTTTGTATGGATTGCCTTCTGCCGTTCCTACCCGGAAATCGCCGGGGTGCTGGGTCTGGCGGGCGGATTGTCGGGGGAGCGCGGGCTTTTGTCCGGCCCCTATGCCGCGCTCGCCGCGATGCTTTTCACGGCTGCGCCGATGGCGCTGTGGTCGGTGCTGGTCGACAAGGTGCACCTGCGCCCGTCAACCGGGATCGACTGGTCGCTGAAGCGCCCTTTGCCTGAAACCCTGCCGCTGTCGGTGGTGAAACTGGTCGGGTTGTGGGCCACCTGGGCGCTGCTGGCGGCGTTCTATGGCTTGGCGCGCTGGTACTGGAGCGGCAACTACCTGTTCGCGATGGAGGTGCTGACCGTCGCCATCCTTCCGCTGGTAACGCTCTCTGTTCCCTATGTAATCTGGCTTGATCGTTACCTCGTGGAACCGCGCGACGGGTGCTTCCAGTTCGGCGCGTTCGTGCTGGGCGGCGGCGTGATCGGACGCGAGCAATGGGACGCGGCGGGGCTCGCCAAGCATTGGCGGGCATGGGCGATCAAGGGCTTTTTCGGGGCCTTCATGATCTCGATCCTGCCGCCCGGCTGGGCTCAGATCGTTGAGAGCAATCCGTCGCAACTGATTGGCGATCCCTATCAATTCGTGATGCTGCTGGTGACGTTGCTGTTCGTGATCGACGTGCAGATCGGCACCGTGGGCTACCTGCTCACCCTGCGCCCGCTGGATTCGCATATCCGTTCGGGCAACCCGTTTCTGGCGGGCTGGCTCGCCGCGCTGATGTGCTACCCGCCCTTCGTGTGGGGCATCATCGGGCCGAGCAATTCGGTGCTGAGTTACGAGATCGGCACGCCGGGCTGGGCACACTGGTTTGCGGGGAATGATACCCTGCTGTGGGCGTGGGGCGCGATTCTGGTTGTGCTGACAGGTATTTACGCTTGGGCGACGGTGGTGTTCGGCATCCGCTTTTCGAACCTGACCTACCGCGGGGTGCTGACCAACGGCCCCTATCGCTTCACCCGTCACCCGGCCTATCTGTCGAAGAACCTGTTCTGGTGGGCGAGCGTGTTGCCGTTTCTGGTGACCAACGGATCGCTGGCGGATGCCATCCGCAACAGCTTTTTCCTCTTGGTCGTCAACGGCATCTACTACTGGCGCGCCCGCACCGAGGAAGCGCACCTGCTGGCCGAGGACGCCAAGTACCGCGAGTATCACGCATGGATGGAGAAGCACGGGCTGATCACCGCAACGCTCATCCGGTTGAAGCGCCTCGTCACCGGGGCCCCCGCACCCCGCCGGACGGAGACCCACGCCTTCCCGGCAGAGTAATGCGAAACGGTCAGAAGGACTGTTCGTAAACCCTTGTGATATCGCCGTTCCATTCGCCGTGGTACGCGTCGAGCAACCGCTGGGCGGGCACCTTGCCGCTGGCCACGATCTCGTCGAGCGTCTCAAGATAGCCCGTCTCGTTATCGCCTGACGCGTTAAGCCGCGCCCGCGCCTTCAGCCCTGCGTGGGCGATCTTGAGCACCTCGCGCCCCAGATCCTGCAAGGTGCCGCCATCGGGCGAACGGGTGGCAAGGGCAAGGCGCGGCACTTCGCTCCGCAGCCGCTCGCGCTCCTCCATGGTCCAGACCTTGACCAGATCCCACGCCGCATCGAGCGCGCCCTGATCGTACAGCAGCCCCACCCAGAAGGCGGGCAGCGCGCAGATCCGGTTCCACGGCCCGCCATCGGCGCCGCGCATTTCGAGGAAGCTCTTCAACCGCACTTCGGGAAAGGCGGTGGAGAGGTGATCCCACCAATCGCTCTGCGTCGGGCGTTCGCCCGGCAGGACCGACAGCTTGCCATCGAGGAAATCGCGGAAGGAAAGCCCCGCCGCGTCGATATACTTGCCGTCGCGGAAGACGAAATACATCGGCACATCAAGCATATACTTAGCCCAGCGTTCATAGCCGAAGCCATCCTCGAACACGAAGGGCAGCATCCCGGTGCGGGCCGGATCGGTGTCTGACCAGATATGCGAACGATACGACAGAAACCCGTTGGGCTTGCCTTCGGTAAAGGGCGAATTGGCGAACAGCGCGGTCGCCAGCGGTTGCAGCGCAAGGCCGACGCGGAACTTCTTCACCATGTCAGCTTCCGACTGGTAGTCGAGATTGACCTGAATGGTGCAGGTCCGCAGCATCATGTCGAGGCCCATCGTGCCCACCCGCGGCATGTGCCGGAGCATGATGTCGTATCGTCCCTTGGGCATGATCGGCAGTTCTTCGCGGGTCTTGTCGGGCCACATACCGAGGCCGAGATAGCCGACGCCGCACTTTTCGCCGACCTCCTTGACCTGAGCCAGATGCCGCCCGGTTTCCGCGCAGGTCTGATGCAGGTTTTCAAGCGGCGCCCCGGAGAGTTCCAGCTGGCCCGCCGGTTCAAGGCTGACAGCGCCATCCTCGCCCTTCAGCGCGATGACATTCCCGCCTTCTTCCACCGGCTCCCAGCCGAATTGCTCCAGCCCGCCAAGCAGATCGCGGATGCCGCAGGGTTCGTCATAGGATGGGGCGCGCAAATCGCTGTGCTTGTAGACGAGCTTTTCGTGCTCGGTGCCGATGCGCCAGCGTGCGGGCGGCTTTTCGCCTTTCACCATCGGTGCGACAAGTTGGTCGAGGCTTTCGATCACCGGATCGTCGGCAGTGGAAGCTTCGCGTGTGCTCATCGCAGGGGTGCCCTCTCTGGCCGGTTGCCTTAGAAAACCCAATTGCCCGTGGGAAGCGCAAAACGTGTTTGTCGGCTGGAAGCCGCGCTACCAATCCCCCGCGACTCCCATCCACACCGCCAGTGCGGCGATGGCGGCGGTTTCGCCGCGCAGGATGCGCGGGCCGAGGGTGACGGGGCGGGCGCAAGGGTGCGCGCGGATGGCGGCACGTTCTGCATCGTCGAACCCGCCTTCGGGGCCGGTCAGGATGGCGGTGGGGCCTTGATGGGCCTTGAAGGCCTCGGCCGCCGGCGCGCCGCCATTCTCGTCAGCGAAGAACAGGGCGCGGCCTTCCGTCCAACCCGCCAGCAGCGCATCGAGCTTCACCGGCTCGGCGAGGTCGGGCAGCGCGGTGCGGGCGCATTGTTCGGCCGCTTCGGTGGTGATGGCGCGGGCGCGTTCCATGTTGAGCTTGTCGGCCACGCAGCGGCGGGTGAGCAACGGCTGGATGCGGGCAGTGCCGAGTTCGGTCGCCTTTTCGAGGATCAGGTCGAAACGGTCTTTCTTGAGCAGCGCGGGGCACAGCCACAGATCGGGCACGGCTTCGCGCGGGCGGAGCTTCTCCACCACTTCAAGCACCACGTCGCGCTTGCCCACGTCGCTGACCCGAGCCGCCCATTCGCCAGTCGCATCGTCGCACAGAATCACGATGTCACCGGGCGCGGCGCGCATGACGCGGGCGAGGTAGTGCGCGGGATTGCCCTCGATCCTCACCGTCGCCCCGCCGCGCAATTCTTCCGTCACGAACAGGCGCGGTGCGCTTTTCGGGGGCCAGGCGGGGGTGGCAGGCATGGCTTTGCACTAGGCGGAAGCGGCGCTAGGGAGCAAGCGTGACCGAACAGATCGTCCCAGATTCCGAGCATCGCGGCCTGGTCGCCCGACTGCCGCAGCTTCCCCGCGATCTTGCATTGCTGGCGCGGTTTGACCGGCCGATCGGCTGGTGGCTGCTGTTCTGGCCCTGTGTCTTCGGCGTGTGGCTGGCGGGGGCGGGGCCTCAGTTGGCGCTGCTCGGCTGGCTGCTGCTTGGCTCCATTGCGATGCGCGGGGCGGGGTGCGTCTATAACGACATCGTCGATGCCGAGCTTGACCGGCAGGTAGCCCGCACTGCGCTGCGCCCGGTGGCGAGCGGGCGGGTGTCCAAGAAGCTGGCTTGGCTCTGGCTGCTGGCGCTGTGTCTGATCGGGCTGGTGGTGCTGCTGCAACTACGGCTGGAAGCGCAGGCGGTGGCGCTTGGCAGTCTGGCGCTGGTGGCCGCCTATCCCTTCATGAAGCGCATCACCTGGTGGCCGCAGGCGTGGCTGGGGATGGTGTTCAACTGGGGTCTGCTGGTCGGCTGGACGCAGCTCAGGTGGGACAATTGGGAGGTGCTCGCCTGCCTCTATGCCGGGTGCATTGCCTGGGTGATCGGTTACGACACGATCTATGCCCTGCAGGACCGCGAGGATGATGCGATGGTCGGCATCCGGTCTTCCGCGCTGGCTATGGGTGCGCGGGTGCAGGCGGGGATTGCGGGATTCTATGCCGCGGCGATTGGTCTGTGGGTGCTGGGCTTCTGGCTCTATCGCGGCGACCCACTGGCGCTGCTGGCGCTTCTGCCGGTGGCGGGCCATCTGCTGTGGCAGGTGGCGACGCTGGACGCCGACGATCCGGCCAATCCGCTCGCCCGTTTCCGTTCGAACCGCTGGGCGGGCGCGCTGATGGCGGCGGCGTGCTTTGTGGTCGGCAACGCAGGCGCCTGAACCCATGTGCAACCTCTACCGCATGACGCAGAATGTCAGCGAGGTTGCGGCGTGGTTTGCTGCGGTGGAGACGGCGCAGGGGGCCAATTTTGCCGCGGAGGTCTATCCCGGCTACACCGGACTGGTGGTGGTAGAGGGGCAGGTGCGGGCGATGACCTGGGGCTTTCCGCTGGTGCTGAAGGGCAAGCAGGGCCAGCCGCTGAAGCCCAAACCCGTCAACAATGCCCGCACCGACAAGCTGGAGACGTTTTTCTGGCGCCATGCCTTTGCACAGCAGCGCTGCCTGATCCCCCTGACCGCCTGGGCCGAGGCTGAAGGCCCCAAGGGACGGATGACGCGGACGTGGCTGAGCCGACCTGACGCGCCGCTGTTTGCCGCTGCCGGGGTGTGGCGCCAGTCCGAGGAATGGGGCGATTGCTATGCGATGGTGATGACCGACAGCGCAGGCACCGACGCCGCCCCGGTGCACGAACGGATGCCGGTGTTGCTTGCGCCGGAGGATCAGGCGGTATGGACGGGCGGAGCGCCTGACGCAGCCTTGGCGCTGTGCCGGGGCTGGCCGGGGCCGCTGGCGATCAAACGCACCGATCAGCCGTGGGCCAGGAGCGCCACCCCGCCGCCGACCCCGCATCAGCCGGGGCTGTTCGAGGCGTAACTCACCATCTCGAACTCGATCCCGTCCCAGTCGAAGAAATAGAACCTGCGCCCCGGTTCGTAATCGGCATGGTTGAAAGGCTCCAGCCCGGCTGCCTTCACCACCGCTTCGGCAGCGTCCAGATCATCGACCACCAGCCCGACATGGTTCAGCGGCTGCCCCTTGGCAAAGCGGCTGACCGGAGCGCCTCTGGTGTAAACCGCGATGTAATCCTGTTCCCCGCCGACATGGATCGTCTCTCCGCCAAGCTGCGACGGCCCCCGCCAGCGGTCGTGCCAGCCCATCAGATCACGCAGCAGGGCGGCGCTGCGGTCGATGTCGCTGACGGTGATGTTGATGTGTTCCAGATGGCCGTTCGGCATGGTGCGTCCTTTCGTGCAGGTTGCTGAAACGCGACCCCAAGCAGGGCGCGAATCAACGAACTTGCCCATCGTGCAATCTCAACCTAACTTGAGGTCAAGCTATTTCCGGAGCACTTATGCCGCCGCGCCTCAAACCGTCCGACCTGCTCACCATCGGTGAGGTCGCCCGCCGTACGGGGCTGAGCGTCTCGGCGGTCCGCTTTTACGAAGACCAGAACCTGATCGAACCGGTGCGCACCGCCGGCAACCAACGGCGGTTCCTGCGGTCGGATATCCGGCGGCTCAGTTTCATCCTGATCGCCCAGCGGTTGGGTCTGACCCTCACCGAAATCGCGGCTGAACTGGGGAAGCTCCCGCATGGCCGCACCCCCACTGCCAAGGACTGGGAGGCGATCAGCGCCGCGATCCGTGTGCGGCTGGACGAACGCATCGCCGAACTCACCCGGACCCGTGACAGGCTGGACGGCTGCATCGGCTGCGGCTGCCTCAGCCTCACCCATTGCGCCATCTGGAACCCTGACGACACGCTGGGCGCGCAAGGGCCGGGTGCGCGCAAGCTGCTCGCCTGACGACATCTGACGCAGGTCAAGCCGCCAACTGCGCCCGACGAGCGGCATGGCAGCCGATCAACGGCGCAAATTGCTCCATCAATACGGCTTTCCCTCGGCCACCTTTGCGATAGGATGCAAAGGATTGAAACAGGGGACCATCATGCTCGAACTCAGCGGCGTCAGCCATGTCTATCCCAACGGCACCCATGCGCTGGACAATGTCAGCCTGAGCATCCCCAAGGGCATGTTCGGCCTGCTGGGGCCGAACGGCGCGGGCAAATCGACGCTGATGCGCACCATCGCCACGCTTCAGGCCCCCACGGCGGGCACGATCCGTTTCGGCGACATCGACGTTCTGGCCGAGCCTGACCGCCTGCGCCGCACGTTGGGCTATCTGCCGCAGGACTTCGGCGTCTATCCGCGTGTGTCGGCTTACCAGATGCTCGATCACATGGCGGTGCTGAAGGGCGTGAACAATTCTGCCGAACGCAAGGCGATGGTCGAACACCTGCTGAACCAGACCAACCTGTGGAGCGTGCGCGGCAAGGCGATTGCGGGCTTTTCGGGCGGGATGCGCCAGCGCTTCGGCATTGCGCAGGCGCTGATCGGCGAACCGCAGCTGATCATCGTCGATGAACCCACGGCGGGCCTCGACCCTGAAGAACGCAACCGTTTCCTGAACCTGCTGGCGGGGATTGGCGAGAATGTGGTGGTGATCCTGTCCACCCACATCGTTGATGATGTCGCCGATCTGTGTCCGCGCATGGCGGTTCTGGCGGGCGGCAAAGTGCGGCTGGAAGGCGCGCCGCATGATCTGATCGCCTCGACCCAAGGGCGCGTGTGGCAGCGCACTGTGCCGCACACCGAACTTCCGGCGATGCAGGCCGCGCACGAGGTCATATCGCACCGCTTCTTTGCAGGCGACATCGTGGTGCATGTCCTGTCGGACACGCAGCCCGAAGGCTTTGCGCCGGTCAGCGGCGGGCTGGAGGACGTGTATTTCGCCACGCTGGCCGAAACCCGCCGCGTTCCTGCCCCCGCCGCGCAAGCCGCGTAAGGGAGGCCCCGGACATGCTGACCGCCAGCCTCGCCGCGTTCGAAATCCGCTACCAGCTCAAGAACCCGGTGTTCTGGGTCTCGGTCGCGATCTTCCTGCTGATCGGTTTCGGCCTGTCCGCCAGCGACAATGTCAGCTTTGGCACGCCGGGATCGGTGCATGAAAATTCGCCCTATGCTGTCACCTTCGTGCTGGCCGTGCTGGCGACCTTTTATCTGTTCGTCATCACCTCCTTTGTCGCCAACGCCGTGGTGCGTGACGATGTGACCGGGTTCGGTCCGATGATCCGCGCCACACCGGTGGGGCGCACGCAGTTCCTCGCCGGGCGCTTTCTGGGCGGGCTGGTGATCGCGCTGCTTGGCTACATCGCCGTGCCGCTGGGGATTGCGCTGGGTGCGGCCATGCCCTGGGTCGATCCCGAGACAGTGGGGCCGGGCGGCTTTGCCACCTATGCCTGGCCGTTTCTGGTGATCGCTGTCCCCAACATCATCCTGTCATCGGCGGTGTTGTTCAGCCTCGCCACGATCACCCGGTCGATGCTGGCGAGTTATATCGGCGTGCTGGTGCTGGTGATGGGCTACCTCACCATCGGCACCGTGCTGGCGGCCGATCCATCCTATCAGGAGACCTTTGCCCGGTACGAACCGCTGGCTCTGGGCGCGATTGGCGAGGTGTCGCGGTACTGGACGGCGGCGGACATGAACACGAAGCTGATCCCGCTTGAAGGCAATATGCTGTTCAACCGGGTGTTCGTGCTGGGCCTGTCGGCGCTGTTCCTCGGCCTTGCCTGGGCCCGCTTCAGCATGACGGAACGCGCACCGTCGCGCTGGCGGCAGCGGCGGCTGGCCAAGCAGGCAGCGCGCACCGCCAAGGCAGGCGCCGTCGCCCCGCAAACCCTGACCGCGCCGGTCACCCGCAGCTTTGGCTTGGGCCACGTGCTGGCGAGCTTCCGTGTGCGCCTCAGGACAGAGGTGCTGCTGGTGCTGAAAAGCCCCGGCCTGATCGTACTGCTGCTTCTGGCATTGACGCTGATCGCGCTCAATTTGGCCTTTTCGGAAACGGTTTTCGGCACGCCGTCCTATCCGCTGACGGCTGATGTCATCACAGTCGTCACCGGCAACATGTTCCTGTTCAGCATGATTGTCGCCGTGTTCTACGGCGGCGAGCTGGTCTGGCGCGAGCGGGATGTGAAGTTCGGGGAGATCCTGTCCGCCACGCCGGTGCCGGCTTGGGCGGTGTTCGTGCCCAAGATCCTCGCGATCTTTGCCGTGCTGCTGGCCATGTCGCTGGCCGGGATGGCAGCGGGGATCGTCTACCAGCTGCTAAAGGGCGCGCCGAGCATCGACATCGACCTGTATCTTGTCGGCTTTGTCGTGCCGCAGAGCATCGACCTTTTGCTGATCGCGGTGCTGGCGGTGTTCTTTCAGGTGCTCAGCCCCAACAAGTATATCGGCTGGGGGCTGTTTCTGGTGTGGTTCCTGACGCGCATCTTCCTGCTGAACCTTGGCTACACCAACATGCTCTACAGCTACGGCGGCGGGCCGGGTGAGCCCTTGTCCGACATGAACGCGATGGGCCGGTTCTGGGTCGGCGGGATGATTGCGCGGGCCTATTGGGTGTGCTTTGCCGTCCTGCTGCTGGTGGTGTCGCACTGGGCGTGGCCACGCGGGACGGTGGTTGCGGTGCTGCCGCGCCTGAAGGGCATCGGCCAGCGCGTGACCCTCGCCTCGGGCGGGATCGCGGTCGCGGCGATTGCCGGCATGGTCGGCACGGGGCTGGTGATCCACCACAACATCAAGGTGCTCAACACCTACGAAACTGTCGATGAAGTCGAAGCCAGCACGGCGGAGTATGAACGCAAATATCTGAAGTTTGCCGATCTGCCGCGCCCGGTCGTCACCGATGTGGAGTTCGATGTGGCGATCGATCCGGCTGAGCGGCGGATGGACGTGACCGGGCATTACATGCTGCGCAACGACAGCGGCGTGCCGATCACCGAACTGCATGTGCGGCAGGGCGATGAAGGGGTGGAGTACAAGCGGCTCGATATCGCAGGCGCCCGTCAGGCAAGCTTTGACGAGGATTTCGGCCACCGCATCTACCGGTTTGACACCCCGCTTGCGCCGGGGGCGACAACCCGGCTCGATTTCACGTCGCAGCTGTGGCGGCGCGGGTTCAAGAACGGTTCGCCTGATACCGACATCGTGGACAACGGCACCTTCGTGAACAATTTCACCTTCGCGCCCATCATCGGCATGGACCAGCGCGGGCTGCTGACCGATCGCACTGCGCGCCGCCGCCAGGGCCTGCCCGACGAATTGCGCATGGCCAAGCTGGAAGACGTGAAGGCCCAAGGCGAAAATTACATCCGCGCCGATTGGGTCAATTCGCGCATCACCATCAGCACGGTGGCCGATCAGGTGCCGATTGCGCCGGGCAACAAGCTGTCCGACACGGTCAAGGATGGCCGCCGCATTGCGGTGTTTGAAAGCCCCGCACCGATCCTCAACTTTTTCTCGGTGCAATCGGCGCGCTATGCCGTGGCCGAGGAGCAGGCCGGTCCGGTGCTGCTATCGGTCTACCACGATCCGCGCCACGCCTGGAACGTGCCCGGGATGCTCAAGGCGATGAAGACCTCGCTCGATTACTACCAGCGCAATTTCGGCCCCTACCAGTTCGGCTATGCGCGGATCATCGAATTTCCGGGCTACCAGAGCTTCGCGCAGGCCTTTGCCGGAACCATGCCCTATTCCGAAAGCATCGGCTTTGCCGCCGATGTGCGCGATCCCGAAACCATCGACTATGTCACCTTCGTCACCGCGCATGAAGTCGGCCACCAGTACTGGGCGCACCAGATCGTGGGCGGGGATATGCAGGGGTCTACCATGCTGTCCGAAACCCTCGCTGAATACAGCGCGCTGATGGTGATGAAACAGCTGTATGGCGAGGACAAGATCCGCCGCTTCCTGAAGTTCGAGCTTGATCGCTATCTGGCGGGCCGCAAGGGCGATGTGCTGGACGAACAGCCGCTGATGCGGGTCGAGAACCAGCAGCACATCCATTACAACAAGGGCGGCATCGCCATGTATCTGCTCCAGCACCGGCTGGGCGAGGATGCGGTGAACCGTGCCCTGGCGCGGCTGGTGGCGCGCTTCAAGTTCAAGCCTGCGCCGTACCCGCGCAGCCTCGATCTGATTGCCGAACTGCGCAAGGAAGCGACCACGCCCGAACATCAGGCGCTGATCACCGATCTGTTCGAAGCGATCACGATCTACGATCTGAAGGCGACCGAGGCGGTGACGCAGCAGTTGCCCGATCTGACCTACCGCACCCGCATCACCATTCAGGCGGGCAAGTTCTATGCGGACGGCAAGGGCAACGAACGCCCCGCCAAGCTGGCCGAGAACATCGAAGTCGGCGTTTTCACCGACCGTCCGGGCGCGGGCGCCTTCGACAAGGCCAACGTGCTGTCGATCAAGCGGATGCCGGTGCGGAGTGGCAAGCAGGTGGTGGAGATCATCAGCAAGGGCCGCCCGACCTATGCCGGGATCGACCCTTACAACTTCTACATCGACCGCGATGCTGACGACAATCTGGTGCCGGTGACTTAGGTTACGACTTAGGCTTCCGGCCCCAGTTCGGGATCAAGATCACGGGGACGGACGAAATGGACGAGCTCGGCGCAGTAGCGCTTGAGCTCGCTCCAGTGCTGAATGTCACATTCGAGCACGGCGTAGGCAGCGGTCGGGAATTTCACCACCGCTTCCTTGAACAGCGCGTTCTCCTTGCCCGGCGCGACCAGTTCCAGCAGCACGTCCTGCAGACCGGGGTTGTGGCCGGAAATCAGGATCGTATCGGCCTCGTCGTCGCCGCTGCCCGCGTGCGCCTCGATCGTCTCTACGATGGTGTCAAAGCTGGCGAGGTAGAGCCGCTGATCGTAGATCGGCTCCATCTCCGGAAGGGCGCCTTCCAGCGTCAGCTTGACCCGCACCGCCGGGCTGGCGATCAGCCGGTCCCACGCAATCCCGTGTTCGCGGATATGCCGCCCGATCAGCCGCGCACCCTTGCGCCCGCGCGCGTTCAGCCCGCGGTCGAAATCGCGCTGGGCGGTGTCGTCCCAATCTGACTTGGCGTGGCGCAGGAGGCCGAGAATTTTCATGGCTGCAAGGCTCCGTGCGCGGGGAGGGACTGACTGCCCCCAACACCAGCAGCGACGCGTTGTAAAGCCTGATCGAGCGTCACGCGCAGCACCGGGGTGCCGGGCGGGAAGGCGCTGAGCAGGCGCGAGGGGAAGGCGGGGGACAGGACGATGAAATGCCCCGCATCGTCCTTGCTGCGGATCAGGCGGCCAAAGGCCTGCGCTAGCTTGGCGCGGATGATACGGTCGTCATACTGGCTGCCGCCCCCCGCCAGCCTGCGCGCCTTGTGGAGGATATCGGGGCGCGGCCAGGGCACCTGTTCCAGCACCACGCATCTGAGTGAATGGCCGGGAACGTCCACGCCATCTCTCAGCGCGTCGGTTCCGATCAGGCTGGCACGGGGATCGTCGCGGAAGATGTCGACCAGCGTGCCGGTGTCGATCGGGTCGACATGCTGGGCATAGACCGGCAGGCCTGCGCGGGCGAGGCGGTCCGCAATGCGGCCATGCACGGCCCTGAGCCGACGGATCGCGGTGAACAGCCCCAGCACACCACCGCCGCTGGCCTCGATGATGCGGGCATAGGCTCCGGCGAGGGCAGGCAGATCGCCCTTGGCGACATCGGTAACGATCAGCACTTCGGCGCGGACGGCGTAATCGAACGGGCTTTCTGCGGCGGAGAGCAGCGGCTGCACCTCGACATGGGCCGCGCCGGAACGGGCAATCGCGCTGGCCCAGACATCATCGCTTGGGGTGCGGTCTGTCAGGGTGGCGCTGGTCAGCAGCACGCCGTGCGCGGGTTCCAGCACCACGCGGGCAAAGGGCTTCATCGGATCGAGCCAGCGCCGGTGGATCGCCACGTCGAATTCACGCGCATCGGAACGATCAACCGCCAGCCAGTCGACGAAATCGGGATCGGCCGGGCCGCCAAGCCGCGCCAGCAGCGCCTCCCACGCGGCAAGCAGATCGATCCGCCACGCCAGCGCAAACCGTGCGCCTTCAATGCGGGCACGGCCTTGCGCGTCGAGCCAGTCGGGCGGTTCGGCCAGGATCGCCTCCAGCCGTCCACCCAGCCGGATCAGCGGCACGCGAATGCTGGCGAGCGCTTCGGCGGCATTGCTGGCAGCCTCGATCACCTCGCCGGGAAGGCCCGCCGCCTCGGTCTCGATGCCGTAGCCCGCGTCAATCCCGCCGCTTTCATCGCGGGCATAGGTGGCGGTGCGCACTGCGGCGAGCAGGGCTTCGACAGGGCCGAAGGGCGCATTTTCGGACAATCGTTGCAGCCAGCCGTCGCTGGGAAGCAATTGTCCCGCCTTGCAAGCCGCCGCGATCGCCTCCGCGCCCGCCTCGTCATAGCTGGCAATATCGGCCAGCCGCGCCGACAGCCCGCGCCTGCGCCCGCGCGATTCCTTCTCCGGCCCGATGATCCAACGCCTTAGTTCAATGGTCTCCTGCCCGCTGAGCGTGGCGGCAAAGGTCGAATCCGCCGCGTCGAACACGTGGTGGCCTTCGTCGAAGATCAGCCGGGTGGGGCGCTGGTTCGGATCGCGGGCGCGGGCGGCATTGACCATGACGAGCGCATGGTTGGCGATCACCAGATCGGCCTGCGCACTGTCGCGGGCGGCGCGCTCGATGAAGCATTTGCGGTAATGCGGGCACCCGGCATAGATGCACTCGCCGCGCTGGTCGGTGAGCGCCGCGATCCCGCGCTTCCTGAACAGCGTGCCGAGCCACCCCGGCAGATCGCCGCCTACCATGTCGCCATCGCGGGTGTAAGCCCCCCAGCGCGCCACCAATTGCGCGAGCACCGCAGGCCGCCCCGCGAACCCGCCTTGCAGCGCATCTTCCAGATTGAGCAAGCAGAGGTAATTCTCGCGCCCCTTGCGCACCACCACCGGGGGCGATCCGTCGGCGCGTTTGGCGGGCCAGGCCCGCCGGCTTTCGGCGCGCAGCTGGCGTTGCAGGTTCTTGGTGAAGGTCGATACCCAGACAGTGCCGCCCGACTGCTCGGCCCACAGCGAGGCAGGCGCGAGATAGCCCAGCGTCTTGCCGATTCCCGTGCCCGCCTGCGCCAGCGCCAGATGCGGGCGTCCTTCGCGGTGACGCGGGGCAAAGACGCGCGCGGCGTCCTTGGCATAGGCGCGCTGGCCTTCGCGCTGTTCGGCGCCATCGCCGGTCAGCCGTGCCAATTGCGCCTCGACCGCAGGCGCGGCGAGTTCAACCTGCCGCGGGGCAGGGCGCTCACCCGCCTCCTCCCATTCGGGCAGCCTGGCGAACAGCCAGCGTTCGGCCTTTTCGGGCTTGGCGATGTGGGGTTTGAGCACCTGCGCCCACGGCCAGCGCAGGCGCTCCAGCGATTGCAGCGCGCTCCATGCGCCCTCGCGCTCAGGCCATGCCGGATCGCGCGCCACCGCGATCAACGCGCCGCCTGCGCGCTGGAGCATCTCCGGCACGGCAGCGTCATTCTCGGGCACCGGAATGCCGAGCGCCTCGGCCAGCCCGCGCGGGGTCGGCACGCAGAACCGCGCAGGGTGGATAAAGGCGAAGGCCTCCAGCAGATCGAGGCCGGACAGATCGGGATACCCCAGCCGGCTTGCCACCAGCGGCGCGTTCAGCATCAGCACCGGCGTATCGGCGGCGGCCATGATCGCATCGCCCTTGGACACCGCCGTTGTCCGGCCCGACGCGTCGCGCAGCCAATGCCCGCCATGGCTGGCGTGGAGCGCTGGCAGGGGGACGGGATCGGGGAGAATGGCGGGAGAGGTCACAGGCCTTAAGTGGGCGAGCGACCGTTACTTGTAAACGCACGGCGCCTGCGCTGTGCCCCGCCGAGTGTCCTACATGGCGGCGGCGGGCTACAACAGTGAAAATGCCCGGCGAGGATGCGGCAAGATGCGCCCCGTTCCCCTGTCCGTCCGCTGCTGATTTGCGAGTTCAACTGTATGAAAAACATGATGAATAATGAGATTTCTCAGGGTGACACGGTGTAACCTTTGTAACCCTTCTTCCGCCCATTCCGCTTGCAAGCCTTTGCTCTATCCCTAATAGCCGCCCCACTATGACCATCACGCCCGAAGCCCTCATCGCCGCAGCACAGAACTCCAAGGCCTGGCCGTTTCAGGAGGCGCAGCGGCTTGCCAAGCGGCTGCCCGAAGGCAAGCCCGGCGGCGTATTGTTCGAAACCGGCTATGGCCCGTCAGGCCTGCCACATATCGGCACCTTTCAGGAAGTGCTGCGCACCACGCTGGTCCGCCGCGCCTATGAAGCGCTGACCGGCGGTGCGCCGACGCGTCTGGTGGCGTTCTCGGACGACATGGACGGGCTGCGCAAGGTGCCGGACAATGTGCCCAACCGCGATATGCTGGCCGAGCATCTCGGCAAGCCGCTGTCGCGCATCCCCGATCCCTTCGGCAAGTTCGAAAGCTTTGCCGCGCACAACAATGCGATGCTGCGCGATTTTCTGGATCGCTTCGGGTTCGCGTATGAATTCGTCAGTTCCTCCGATTGCTACGCTTCGGGCCAGTTCGATGACGCGCTGCGGGGCGTGCTGGCGAATTTCGGCGCGATCATGGACATCATGCTGCCGACCCTCGGAGAGGAACGGCGCCGGACTTACTCGCCCGTCATGCCGATCAGTCCGACCACCGGCGCGGTGTTGCAGGTGCCGATCGAAGTGGTGGATGCAGCGGCGGGCATCATCCGCTTCACCGATGAAGATGGCAGCACGGTCGAACAATCCGCGCTGGGCGGCATGGCCAAGTGCCAGTGGAAGGTTGACTGGGCGATGCGCTGGGTGGCGCTGGGCGTCGATTATGAAATGTACGGCAAGGATTTGACTGATTCCGGCATCCAGTCCGGCAAGATCGCCCGCGTGCTCGGCGGCCAAAAGCCCGATGGGCTGATTTACGAGCTGTTCCTTGACGGCAAGGGCGAGAAGATCAGCAAGTCCAAGGGCAACGGCCTCTCGATCGAGCAGTGGCTGCAATATGGCAGCCCGGAAAGCCTCGGCTACTACATTTTCGCCAATCCCAAGAGCGCCAAGCAGTTGCACGCGGGCGTGATCCCCAAGGCGGTGGACGATTACTGGCAGTTCCGCGCCGCCATTCCCGGGCAGGACGTGGACAAGCGGCTGGGCAATCCGGTGTGGCACCTGCTGCGCGCCAATGAACCCCGCGATGGCGCCGAGGCTCCGGGTGAGGGTGATACCCTGCCGGTGCCGTTCAGCTTGCTGCTGAACCTTGTCGGTGTGCTGGGCGCGGGCGCGACGCGTGACGCCGTATGGTCCTATCTTGGCAATTATGTCGCGGGCGCAGATGCAGCGGCGCACCCTGCGCTGGATGCGCTGGTGGACCGGGCGCTCGCCTATAACCGCGATTTCGTCGCCCCGACACTCACCAAGCGCGCGCCTGCGGGCGGCGAGGTGGGGGCGCTGCAAGCGTTAGACGCGGCTTTGGCCGAGGCTGATCAGGCGATGAGCGCGGAGGACCTGCAGACCATCGTCTACGAAATCGGCAAGATCGAGGAGTTCGGGTTCGTATCCCTGCGTGACTGGTTCAAGGCGCTCTACGAAACGCTACTTGGCAGCGAGCAAGGCCCGCGCATGGGCAGCTTTATCGCGCTGTATGGCATCGACCCGACCCGCACGCTGATTGCCGAGGCGTTGGCGAAAGCCTGACCGGTCAGCGCCATTGCCGGGTGCGATACCACTTGGTGATGACGTATTTGACCCCGCGATCGACCGGAAGACCGGCGTGCAGCGTCGCCTCGTTCGGGCGGCCATCGGGCAGGGCATTGTTCCACAGCAGGAGCGCGCCCGCCTTGGGCTCGATCTGGATGCCGAGATGCGTAAAGGCGGTCGCGCCGCCTGCCTCGACCGCGTTCAGGTAGGCCATCGCCGTCCAGGATCGCTGCCCGCCCCGCAGCCGTTCCTGCGGCCAGTAGCTTTCGGTGACGTAGAACCAGTCATTGTGCGGCTTGAACTGCTGGCCCTGGAGGTAACGCTGCCCCTGCACCGGCTCGCCAATGGCGGGTTTGACGCCCAGCACAGCGTCAATCCGCGCAGAGATGTCGGCCACCAACCGATCCCGCGGATCAAGATCGCCCGAATAGGACGTGCGAAACCCGCTGGCATAGTCCAGCTCGTGCAGCGCAGAAGGCCGCGCCACGGCATCGATCATGGCGCACAGGCAGGTGCATTCGTCCGTGGTGAGGAAATCGGGGATGGCGAACAGCTCCACGGCGTCGGCCGGAAGGCGATGGATCGCCGGGTTGTCCGCGAGCCGCGCGCTCACTTTCGCCCCGAGGCGGGCAAGCGCTGTCTGATCGGGCACCGGATCGGTCATCACCATTCCGGTAGCAAGGCGTGATCCATGAAAAAAGCCCCGCCGGATTGCTCCGACGGGGCTTCCTTGCATCCGGTGAAGACCTACCAGAAGAAGTCGTAGATCACATCAACCACTTCGCCGGTGTAAATGTCGACCAGCACCACATCGTCATAATACCTAACCCACTGGTAGGGACCGTAAACCGGCGGCAGGCGGTACTGCCACGGGTCATTGATGAAGAAGCGCGGCTGGAAGAACAGGCTGTCGAGGAAGAAGCCCTGATTCAACCGGCTGTAGCGGTGCGCCCGGAACGGTGCGTAGTAGGGGCCGGGGCGGAACAGGAACTGGTTGCTGCGCCGCCAGTCGTTCCAGCCAAAGCGCCGGTCATTGCGCCAGCCGTTGCTCCAGCGACGGAAATCGCGGTTGTCCCAGCCCGGGCGTCCGTTCCAGCCATGGCGCCAGTCGTCACGCCGCCAGTTGCGCCGGTCGTTGCGGATGTTGTCGCGGCGGCCATCACGCCAGTTGTCGCGGCGGCCATCGCGCCAGTCATCCCGGCGGGCATCGGCACGGCGGGCATCGCGGGCAATGTCACGCACCTGTTCGTTGAACCCGCCGCCACCGCGATTGTCGCGCCAGTTGTCACGGTTGCCGCCGACGCGATCGGCGCGGCGATCACCGCGATTCTCGACCCGGTCGGCACGGCGGTCGCCGCGGTTTTCGATCTGGGTCGCCCTTGCATCAGTGCGACGGTCGACCCGGATTGCGGCGCCATCGCGGCCGCGCCGATCAAGCTGATCGGCCCGGATATCGCCGCGCCGCTCAACCCGGTCTGCCCGGACTTCGCTGCGACGGTCGATCTGATCGGCGCGCACTTCGCTGCGACGGTCAATTCGCCCTGCGCGCTGTTCATTGCGCTGTGCCGCCTGAGCGCGGGCAGCGACATCGCTGCCGAACCCGCCGCGCATAGCGGGCTGGGGCCGCGGTTCATAGCGGGTCGGCGGTGCCGTACGCTGGGCGGGCTGAGGAGGGGCTGCCCGTTCCGCACGCTGCGGAGGCGCTGCCCGTTCGGCGCGCTGGGGAGGGGCCGCCCGTTCGGCACGCTGGGGAGGCGCTGCCCGTTCGGCGCGGGGCGGTGCCGCCCGTTCGACCTGCACACGCGCCGGGCCGCCCCGGTTCTCGGTGCGCATCGGTGCACGCTCTGCCCGCGCCTGCGCACGGGCTTCGCCCCGGCCGTTCTGATAGTTCTGCGCTTCGGCAGGTGCGGCCGGCACAGCCAGCGCGAGCACGGCAGCCAGCGCCGCCAGCGATCCGCCAGATTTGGCGAGGGGGGCAAAGAGGGTCATCATCAGTTATGCCTCCAGAAACGCCCGCCCACCACAAGCGGCTTGTTGAGATGCGTCCTGTTAGAAGGTGCAGACTGTCGCAGGGATGAACCGGTTTGCCGATGTTCAGAAAAAATGCAGTGAAAATGAATGAAACTGCGGAGTGCTTGACGGATCAGGCTTTGCCGCCAAAGGCCTGACACCATGTTCGAAATGCTCGACGATTGTCTCACCGATTGCCGTAACCGCCTGATTCGCGCGCCCCGTGATCGCAAGTCGCCGATGCACACGCCGGTGATCGTGACCGGGGATGTCGATGCACGGGTGATGGTGCTGCGGGCCTTCGATTCGCAAGGGTGGACGCTTCGCCTGCACACCGATGCCCGCTCGCCCAAGGCGCAGGTGATCGCTGCCGATCCCCGCGCTGCGGTGCTGTTCTATGACAAGGGCGCCAAGATCCAGATTCGCGCGCGCGGGACAGGCGCCGTGCTGCGGGACGGGGCCGAGGTGGATGCTGCCTGGGCCGCCGGCACCAACTTTGCGCGGCGGTGTTATCTCGGGGAAGGGCCCGGCGCCGGGACCGATGCGCCGACATCCGGCCTGCCGCCGGAATTCGAAGGCGTGGAGCCGGATGATGCACAGCTGATCCCGGCGCGGGAGAATTTCGCGCTGCTGAAGATCACGCTCACCGCGCTCGATTGGCTATATCTCGCCCACACCGGCCATGTCCGGGCGCAGTTCACCCGCACGGAAGGTGCGGCGGAATGGGCCGGGCGCTGGGTTTCGCCCTGACCGGCCCTGCTTGACCTGCCCTGCTTAGGCCGCTGATGCCGCCGGAGCGGCGGTGGGGGTTGGCGCGGGCAGCAGCATGATTTCCTCGATGTCGCTGGCGGGCACGACGTGATCGCAATCCGCGGAATCGAGCGCACGCCGGGCCCGCTGGTCGATCACGTCGATATTGTCGCCAAACCGGTCGGCGGCGACCCCGAAGCTGGCAGTGAGGTGCGCGGCGGAGCCTATCTGCGGCAGGCGCAATTGCCCGAGGGCGCGGCGCAGCCGGTCGGCGATATGCACCGCAGCGCGCTCGTCAGCGCCCGGCACAAGGATGGTGAAGCCCCCGCCCGCCGCGCTTTCGGCCAGCGCAATACGGTCACCCCGGCGCAGACCTGCGCGCATCACGGCAGCAATATGGGCGCGAACCTCATCGCGGGTCTGGGCATTCCAAGCGGGGTGCAGGGCGGCGAACTGATCGATCCGGCCATGCAGAACGGCGTGAGGCCCGCTGCGCAGCGAACTGCGGCGGGCGGCCATGTCAACGGCCTCGGCCAGCACGGAAGGTTTGAGCAGGTCGCCGAGCGGATTGTTATGTGACGGCCGGCGCGGATCGAGCCTGCGCCGCGCCAGTGCCTGTCCGGCCCAAGAACCCAGCCCAGCGCAAATTGCGCAGAGCGCCACCGCCAGCTCCAGCGGCACAGCCATCCCCATTGTCACGCCCTGCCACCCCTTTGCGACTTATTGTAATCGCTAAGTAGAGTGACCTATATCGCTTTAAGGAACCGTAAAACCCGCCAAATTGGTGATGGGGGCGGCGGGCGGCCTCGCCGGCCCGCCGCTTGCCGGTTCAGCGCGTGAGCTTCTTGTAGGCGAGGCGGGTCGGGCGGTCGGCGGCGTCGCCCAGACGGCGGCGCTTGTCTTCCTCGTAAGCTTCGAAGTTGCCTTCGAACCATTCGACATGGCTGTTGCCTTCGAAGGCGAGGATGTGGGTGGCGAGACGATCAAGGAAGAAGCGGTCGTGGCTGATGACCACGGCGCAGCCCGCGAAGTTCTCGATCGCGTCTTCCAGTGCGGCCAGTGTTTCCACGTCGAGATCGTTGGTCGGCTCGTCCAGCAGCAGCACGTTGCCGCCCTGCTTCAGCATCTTGGCCATGTGCACGCGGTTGCGCTCACCGCCTGAAAGCTTGCCGACATTCTTCTGCTGGTCCGCGCCCTTGAAGTTGAACGCGCCAACATAGGCACGGGTCGAGGTTTCCTGCTTGTTGACGGTCATGTAATCCAGCCCGTCGCTGATTTCCTGCCACACATTGTTAGCCGGATTCAGATGGTCGCGGCTCTGGTCAACATAGCCAAGGTGCACGGTGCTGCCGATCTCGATCGTGCCGCTGTCGGGCTGTTCCTTGCCGGTAATGATCTTGAACAGGGTCGATTTGCCCGCGCCGTTCGGTCCGATCACGCCGACGATCCCGCCCGGAGGCAGAATGAAGCTGAGGTTTTCGAACAGCAGCTTGTCGCCATAGGACTTGGTGATGTTCTTTGCCTCGATCACCTTGCCGCCAAGGCGCTCGGGCACCTGGATGACGATCTGCGCCTTGCCGAGCGAGCGATTGTCCTGCGCATTCTGCAGTTCTTCGAACTTGCGGATACGCGCCTTGGACTTCGTCTGGCGGGCAGCGGGGGTCTGCCGGATCCATTCGAGCTCGCGTTGCAGCGCCTTCTGCTTGCCGGATTCCTCGCGGCTTTCCTGCTCCAGACGCTTGGCCTTCTTTTCGAGGTAGGTCGAATAGTTGCCTTCGTAGGGGTAGTAGCTGCCGCGATCGAGTTCGAGGATCCATTCCACCACGTTATCAAGGAAATAACGGTCGTGGGTGATCATCAGCACCGCGCCGGCATATTCCTTGAGGTGGTTTTCAAGCCACTGGACGGATTCTGCATCGAGGTGGTTGGTCGGTTCGTCCAACAGCAGGATCGAGGGCTTCTGGATCAGCAGGCGGGTCAGCGCGACGCGGCGCTTTTCCCCGCCCGACAGGCTTTCCACCGCCCAGTCGCCCGGCGGGCAGCGCAGAGCCTCCATCGCCACTTCGAGCTGGTTGTCGAGCGTCCAGCCATCGACCGCGTCGATCTTGTCCTGAAGCTCGCCCATTTCCGCGCCCAGCACGTCAAAATCGGCGTCGGGCTCGCACATCAGCGCGGAAATCTCGTTGAAGCGGTCGACCATGTCGGCAATCCCGCGTGCGCCATCCTTGACGTTTTCGAGCACGGTCTTGGTGTTGTCGAGCTCCGGCTCCTGCTCCAGATAGCCGACGGTGATGTTTTCGCCCGGCCAGGCTTCACCGGTGAAATCCTTGTCGATCCCGGCCATGATCTTGATCAGCGTCGATTTGCCCGCGCCATTGGGGCCAACGATGCCGATCTTGGCACCCTGGTAGAATTGCAGCGAGATGTTGCTGAGCACCGGCTTCTGGGCGCCGGGGAATGTCTTGGTCATGCCCTTCATGACATAGGCGTATTGCGCGGCCATCGGGTCGTCCTTTTGGGTCGAGAGATCAGGGGTCGATTTGCGCCGCAGATAGGGCGCTGCACCGGCAAGAGCAAGGTGCGAGGCCAATCAGCGGCAAAGGCAGTCAATTAGTCTGGTGTTAACCCAGTTCCCTTACTTTGGCGGCGTGCCTTGAAGCGCAAGCAAGCGGGGGTTGTGGTGTCGGATCAGATTGTCGGGTTGATCAATCCGGGTATGTCGCTGATCTTTGCCGCCGGCGGGTTTGCCCTGTGGCTGCGTGACCGCAGTCTGATCTATGTGCTCGGCTATGTCCTGGCAGCGCTCCTGATCGGGTTCAGCTTTGCCATCAATCAATACAGCAATGACACCGGCCAGCGCGCCGTGCAGATGCTCGTCGCGGCGCTTTCGATCACGGCGGTGATTTCGCTGGTGTGGAGCATGTGCCACCGGCTCGGCCAGCGCACGCCGCTGCTGTTGTGGCTGGCTGGCGCGCTGTGCACGGTGGCGCTGGTGTTTTTTGTCGATCATTCCCGCGATGTCAGTGCCAGCCTGCTGGCGGTGAATTGCTATTGCGGCGTTGTCATGGTGATGGGCGCGCAGATCATGTCCTCCGCCGGCTCACGCCAGATGGTGGACCGCCTGCTGGTGTGGATTTTCGGACTGGTGGCGGCGCAGTTCTTCATTCGCCCAATCACGGTCATCATGCTCAGCGACACCATGAGCACCGCCGAATATCGCGGCAGTGCAGGGCACGCGGTGCTGGTGGTGACGGCGGCGATGTTCACGCTGGTGCTGACCGCCGCAATTCTGGCGGCGACGATTTCCGACCAGCTCAACGCGGTAAAGCGATCGGCCCGCACGGACGATCTGACCGGCCTGTTGCGGCGCAACGCCTTCGAGGAACAGGCGCGCGCTGTCATGACCAAAGCGCGCGAGGACAATGTCACGCTCAGCATGGTGGTGGCCGATATTGATCACTTCAAGCAGGTCAACGACCGCTGGGGCCACCCGGCGGGCGATGCCGCGATCCGGGGCTTCAGCGCGATCATTTCCGGCACGATCCGGCCCGGCGATCTGGCCGGGCGCATGGGCGGCGAGGAGTTCTGCATCCTTGCATGGGGCTGCCCGGGGCAGGCGGCGGGCAACCTTGCCGAACGGCTGCGGACAGCACTCGTCACGCAAGCGGTGGATGGCATCGATGCAGACAGCGTGCTGACCGCCAGCTTTGGGGTCGCCGAAATGCGCCCCGAAGATGGCTTCGATGATCTTTACATGCGGGCCGATGCGGCGCTGTACCGGGCCAAGCAGCAGGGCCGCAACCGGGTGGTGACGGACGCACAAGAGGCAGCGACGGCAGAATTGCCGGAAGCTGTCACGCCTTTGCCAGCCTCCCACCTGAACGCGCCCCGCAAGCCGCACCGTGCAGGCCGGGGTCAAGCTGCTGGACTTGGGCAAGGGGCGGCGATAGCAAGCGGGGCATGACCCGCACCCTTGCTGCGCTTGCCGCGCTTTCACTTTCTGTCCCCGCCGCCGCCACACCGCCGCCGCTGACGCTCGAACAGCAGGCAGACGACGCCTTGGCCAATGACACAAATGCCTATGCCTTTGTCGAAGGGCTGACCACCGAAGTCGGCCCGCGCCAGGCCGGGACCGAGGCCGAAGCGCGTGGACGGGCCTGGGCGGCCCAATGGCTGAAGGCCAAGGGCTTCAAGAACGTCGCCGACGAGCCCTTCATGATGGACACATGGTTGCCCGGCGACATCGCCCGCGCCCGCGTGACCGCGCCCTTCGCGCAGGATCTTGTGGTTCTGCCGCTCGGCAATTCGGCGGCCACGCCTGCGGGCGGGGTAGAGGGGGAAGTCGTGTTCTTCCGTACGGTCGATGAACTGCGCGCCGCGCCCGACGGCAGCCTCAAGGGCAAGATCGCCTATATCAGCCACCAGATGCGCCCTTCGCAGGATGGATCGCATTACAGCTTTGCAGGCCCCGTGCGCTGGGTCGGCCCCGGCATCGCGGCAAGCAAGGGCGCGATTGGCGTGGTGATCAAGTCGGTGGGCACCGATCATCACCGCAACCCGCACACTGGCGGCACCAACTTTCCCGCAGGCGTCGCCGCCATCCCTGCGGGCGCGCTGAGCCTGCCCGATGCCGAGAACCTTGAACGGATGTTCGCGCGTGCATTGGGCAAGCCGATCACGCTGAAACTCGAAATGAACCCGCGCCAGATCGGACAGACCGCAAGCGGCAACGTGGTCGGCGAGATTGTCGGGCAGAACCCGTCGCTCCCTCCGGTGCTGCTTGCCTGCCATATCGACAGTTGGTGGAATGCGCCGGGCGCGTTTGATGACGGGGCGGGCTGCGGCATTATCGCGGCTGCGGCGCTCAAGGTGAAACAGGCTGGCCAGCCGCTGCGCACCATCCGCGTGCTGATGGCGGGCGCCGAGGAAACCGGGCTATGGGGCAGCGCGGCCTACAGCAAGGCCCACATCAACGAACCCATCGCGGTGGGGCTGGAGAGTGATTTCGGCGCCGATCGCATCTGGCGCTTTGACAGCAATTTCCGCGAAACCAACCCCGCCTTGCACAAGAAGATCGCCGCCGCCGTCGCCCGCTTCGGTGTTTCGGCGGGCAGCGATGTCGCCACCGGCGGTGCGGACCTCAACATCGTGCGCGACCAGAAGGGCGCGCTGATCGATTTGCAGCAGGATGGCCTGCGCTATTTCGACTTGCACCACACGCCCGACGACACGCTCGACAAGATCGATCCGGCGCAACTGCGCCAGAATGTCGCCGTGTGGACGCAGGTGGTCGGCATTCTCGCCAATGAAAGCACGTCGATCCAGACCGGCGGGCCGATCCCCTCGGCCCCCGCGATCATGCAGGGCCAGTAAGTCTAGGCGGCCGCACTGACCATCGGCGCAGCAGGCCGGGCGTCATCGTCACGCTGGAAGCGGGCGACTTGTCCGGTCAGGTCATTGGCACTGCGCAGCAGTTCGACCGAGGCGGCGCTGGTCTGCTCGGCCATTGCCGCATTCTGCTGCATTCCCCGGTCCAGCGTCGTCATGGCGGCATTGATCGCGCTGGCCGACTTGGCGGAACGCTGGGCCAGTTGGCGCACTTCGTTGGCAACCACCGCAAAGATTCGACCGGTTTAACTTGTGTGATGTGCGCTGGCTGGATTGATGCTAGGCCGCTGGCTTGATGCCGAACAGCAGTCCTCCTCAAGCAGGTGGCGACAGGCTCGTCGGGAAGGTCTTGCACGCCGGGAAGGGGCAGCAACGTCCCGCGTCGGCATCCCCAAAGCCGAAAACTGCAGCAACATCGCCAATTCATGTCGTGGCGATTGGCGCATCGGCGGGCGGGTTGGAGGCGATGGCACGGCTGCTCGATGGCATGGCAACCGATACCGGAATGGCATTTCTGCTGGTCCAGCATCTTGATCCCCATCACCCCAGCCTGCTGGCCGAACTGCTCGCCACCCACACCACGATGCCGATTGTCGAGGCGGCAGAGGGGATGGAGATCAGCGCGAACGCGATCTTCGTCAGCCCGCCAGGCTATTTCATGGCGATCCGGTTTGGTGTGCTGCATCTTTCACGACCGCTCGATGGCGATCACATCCGCCTGCCGATCGACTTTCTGATCAATTCTCTGGCCGCGGAATGCGGAAAGCGATCCACCTGCATCATTCTGTCGGGCACCGGCAATGACGGCAGCAGCGCGCTTGCGGCGCTGCATGAAAGTGGTGGGCGCATCATCGTTCAGGACCCTGAGGAAGCGGAACACGACGGGATGCCGCGCAGCGCCATCGCCACCGGGCTTGCCGACGCGGTGGTGCCGCTGGACAAGATACCGCAGGAACTGACGAAAATCTGCGCACAGATCGCCGATGCCTCGTCAGGCACGGCGGCCGACCCTGAGGAAGAGGGGTCAGGCGACATCCAGACCGTCATCACGCTGTTGCAGCAGAAACTCGGACAGGATTTCAGCGCCTACAAGCGCGGCACGCTGGAACGGCGTATCCACCGCCGGATGGGCCTGCGCGGGCTGCCTGCGGGTGCGCTGACCCGGTACCGTGACGAGCTTGCCCGCAATGAGGAGGAATGCCTCGCTCTGGCCGAAGACCTGCTGATCAACGTCACTAGCTTCTTCCGCGACACTGCGGTGTTCGATCTGCTGGAAAGCAGCGTCATACCCGATCTGATCGAAAGCCTGCCCGCCAATCAGGCGCTGCGCATCTGGGTGGCGGGGTGCAGCACCGGAGAGGAAGCCTATTCGCTGGCGATCATCGCCCGCGAAGCCATCGCGGCGTCCCGGCGCGATATCAAGCTGCAGGTGTTTGCATCGGACATTGATGCCCAGGCCATCGCGGTGGCGCGCGAAGGGCTTTACGCTCTGGCGATCAAGGATGAGATTTCGGCCGAACGGATCGCGCGGTACTTTTTGGAGGAGGATGGCGGTTACCGTGTCACCCCGTCCTTGCGCGGATCGGTGGTGTTCACCGTGCAGGACGTGCTGACCGATCCGCCGTTTTCGCGGATGGACATCGTATCCTGCCGCAACCTCCTGATTTATCTCAAACCCGAAGCGCAGGCCAAGGTTATCGGCCTGTTTCACTTTGCCTTGCGCAAGGACGGCCTGCTGATGCTGGGCATGGCCGAAAGCCCCGGCGATGTGACCGGGCGGTTTACGGTGCTGCACAAGGCCGAACGCATCTATCGCCATTCGTCGCAGACCAAGCCGGGCGAGACGGGCTCACCGCCCAGCTTTGTCGACAGCATCCCCAAGCTTAGCGGGTCGGAAACCAAACGGCAGCTGACCCGCCAGACCGAGCTTGCCAATCTGTGCCGCGATACGGTGCTGGAACGCTTCGCGCCTGCCAGCCTGCTGGTCAATGCGCAGCGCGAATGCATCTATTCGGTCGGCCCTGTCAGCCGGTATCTGCGGGTCGCCAGCGGGCCGCCGACGCTGGATCTGCTGGCACTGGCGCCCGACGATTTGCGCGCCACCTTGCGCTATGCCCTGTCCCGGGCTGACCGCGACCGGCCGACGGTCGAAACCAGCCTGTGCCACGCCACCGTGGAGGGCACCGCCGTGGCCTTCAAGATCGTCGTCCGCTTGCTGGAGCATGACGGCGAAAAGCTGCATCTTGTGACCTTCCTCGAAGAAGCGGCGCCGCCGACGGGGGCCGCCGCACATTCTGGCGAGGACAGCACAGCGCAGGTGCGCGAGCTTGAACGCGAACTTGAAGCCGCCCATGCCGATCTGCTCAAGGCGATCCAGAGCCGCGATGCGCTGGTGCTCGAACAGCGGGCGATCAATGACGAGGCGCTGTCGGTCAACGAGGAGTTCCAGTCCACCAACGAGGAGCTGCTGACCTCCAAGGAGGAACTGCAATCGCTCAACGAAGAACTGATCGCGCTGAACGGCCAGCTGCAGGAAACGCTCGACCGGCAGCGGATCGCCTCGGACGATCTTCAGAACATCCTCTACAGCACCAATGTCGCCACGCTGTTTCTCGATCAGAAGCTGCAAATCCGCTTCTATACGCCTGCCACCAAGACGATTTTCAATGTCATCCCCGGCGATATCGGGCGTCCGCTGGTCGATCTGAAACCGCTGGCGGATGACAATGATCTGCTGGCCGATGCCGCGATTGTGCTGCGTGACGAAACCACCATCGAACGGGAGGTCAGCGGGCCGGACCAATCATGGTTCCAGCGCCGCATCTTCCCCTACCGCACGCATGATGACCGGGTGGAAGGTGTTGTCATCACCTTCATCGACATCACCGAACGCCGCCGGACAGCCACCGCGCTGGACGAGGCGCGGCGCGCGGCGGAACAGTCCAACCGCGGCAAATCCCGGTTTCTGGCGGTCGCCAGCCATGATCTGCGCCAACCGCTGCAATCGCTCCGGCTGATCCAGGAATTGCTGCTGCAACACGCCGAAAGCGACAAGGCGCATGATCTGATCAATCGCTTTGGGCTGACGCTGGATGCGATGCTGGGGATGCTCAATTCGCTGCTCGATATCAACCAGATCGAATCCGGCGTTCTGGAAGTCTGCACCGCCTCTTTCCGTGCCTCCGACTTGCTCGAACGGCTGCGGGCCGAATTTCAGCCTCTGGCAAAGGCGCAGTCGCTGGAACTGCGGGTGATCCCGAGCTCGGCCATTCTGCTGAGCGACCCGCGCCTGATCGAGGTGATCCTGCGCAATCTGCTTGCCAACGCAGTCAAGTACACCCCGCCCAAGGGTCGCATTCTGCTGGGTTGCCGCCCGCACGGCGACATGATGCGGTTCGAGGTGTGGGACACCGGAATCGGTATCGCAGCCGATCAGCTGCATCCGATTTTCGAGGAATTTCATCAGGTCGATAACCCCGCACGCGAGCGTGAACGCGGGTTTGGTCTGGGCCTGACGATCGTGCGCGAATTGGGTCAGTTGCTGGGGCACGATGTCTGCGTGCAATCCCGGCCGGGCAAGGGTTCGGTGTTTACGGTGACCGTGCCGCGCGGATCGTTTGAGGAGGAGCGCGCGTGCATCCCCATCGCGCCCGCAACATCGTCAACCGGATGCACCATCGCGCTGATCGAAGATGATCCCGGCGTGCGCGAGGCGCTGGAGGCCTTGCTGACCGGGGCTGGCCACACGATCATCTCAGCCCCGGATGGCCCCACTGCCTTGGCGCTGGTCAGCGATGGCATGATCCTGCCCGATCTGGTTCTGACAGACTACAACCTGCCCGGCGGCATGAACGGCATCGACGTGCTGACCGCCCTGCGCGAACAATTGAAGCACGCCTTGCCGGGGATTGTCCTGACGGGCGATATCTCCAAGGACACGCTTGCGGGGGTCGAACTGGCCGATTGCCTGCTGCTCAACAAGCCGGTCACCGCTGCGGTGCTGCATGACGCGATCAGCAAGCTGTCACCCGAAGGCCGCGCACCCCGGCGGCTGGATGCGCCGCAGCTTGCCCGGCTGATCTGCGTCGGCGAAGACAATCCCGATATCCACGGCACAATGCGCAGCGTTCTTGAACACGAAGACTGGCCGGTGATCACCTACCCCAGCGCCGAAGCCTTTCTGGAGGCGGAAAGCCCGGAGGGTGACCAGTGCCTGATCATCGACACGAATTTGCCCGGCATGAGCGGGATTTCGCTGATCGAACACCTGCGCGCAAAGGGTGACACCATCCCGGCGATCCTGATCACCGGCACGGGCGACATCGCTCTGGCGGTGGAAGCCATGCGGTCTGGGGCGAGCGATTTCATCGAACGGCCGGTCAGCCGCAGGGACTTGATCGACAGCATCGAACGCGCTGTGCTGCGTGTTCCCGCAGACCGGCAGCACGATGCCGCAGCCGAGGCCGACATCCGCAAGCTGGCCTCTCTGACAAGCCGGCAAAAGGACGTTCTGGACATGGTCATGGCGGGCGCACCGAGCAAGAATATCGCCGCCGATCTCGGCATTGCGCAGCGCACCGTTGAAAGCCACCGTGCGCAGATCATGCACAAACTGGGTGTGCGCACGATCCCCGATCTTGTCCGCGCGGTGCTGCGGATCACGCCTGCATAACCCGAACCGCGCCGGATTCCCCACGCGGCACCTGCCCCGTCTGCGTAGATTCCGAGTCTCATCATAGGTTAGTAATGGGTCCATGCCCGCATTGTCCGAGGGCCAATTCTTGCCCCTGGGAGCCATGACAGGGGCCCGTGCTATGGAAAACCGTTTCCTGACGCGATTGTGCAGCTTATCTCCCTTGGGAGCAGCTGAGCAATCCTTGCTGAAACACCTCATCCGCAAATCCCTCAGCATTGAAGCGAGGGGCATTGTGTGCCGCGCTGGCGAGCCGGTTGAATATTATCCGGTTGTCCTCGCCGGTTGGGCGGCCCGGTGCCACATGTTCTCGAACGGGGAACGCCAGATCACCGGCTTATTGCTGCCGGGCGATCTGGCCTATTCAAGCCGGCATGCGACATCTGTCGCCGTCGAGGAAATCATCGCGCTTTCCGTGTGCCGGGTGGCCTTGATTTCCCGCCGCGACCTCCATGATCTCATGGAAGAGCGACCCGCCATTGCCGATGCCTTGCAAGCCTATGCGGCCGCAGAATATGCCATTTCCAACGCATGGCTGGTGAGCCTTGGCAGGCGCAACGCGCTTGAACGGATTTCGCACCTTCTTTGCGAATTGCAGCACCGGATGCATCAGGTCGAAGCGAAGTCCGCCAATTCCTTTACCCTGCCGCTGACGCAAAGCGATTTTGCTGATGCCCTTGGCCTGACGCCGGTCCACGTGAACCGCAAGCTTCAGGATCTGCGTCAGGAGCGCCTGATCAGGCTGAAGTCGAAAAACATCGAAATTCTTGACCTGCCGTTCCTGAAAGCCCGCGCCTACTTCGATCCCGCATATCTCGACCATGCGCCCATCGCCGCGTTCCAGGCCGAGATGACCTGATGACGTGTGCCGATCTCCAACCCCGGATGCCTCTGCCTCCACGCACCGCCCGCATTTGCGTAGATTCCGAGGCTGACCAAGCGGACAATCCTGGGCCATCCCTGCTGTTGACCCCGACTAGGGCGTCCGGATTGGAACCTCAGCCCCTGATGCTCCGGCCGGACGCCCGCTCTTTTTGGGAAAGGTGGGCCATGTTCAGATTTGCATTGGGAATAGCAGCGGCAGGATTGCTGGCGGGTTGCGTCAGCACCCCGCAGGACGGCGGTTACCGGTCAGACTGGTCTCGCTACGATTATGACCGGCCCGATCCTGCATACGGGAATTACAACGCCGATCGTTACCACCGCGATGATCCGCGCCGCTACCGCGAAAGGCGGATGTCCTCGCAGGAACGGATCTATCGCGGACAGGACGGGCGATATTACTGCCGCCGGTCTGACGGCACGACCGGTCTGATTGTCGGCGCAGTCGCTGGCGGCGTTCTCGGCAATGTCATCGCGCCGGGCGGTTCGGAAGTGGTCGGCACGATCCTCGGCGCGCTCGGCGGCGGCGTGGCCGGCCGCGCAATCGACCGCAACCGCGAAGTCCGGTGCCGATAGCCTGGCCGCCGCCGGTCACAGCATGGAAGGGCGGCGGATCGGTGCTCTACAAGGTCATCGCGATCCTTGTGCTGCTGTGGCTGGCCGGCCTTGCGTCCTTCATCATGCTGGGCGGCTTGATCCACCTTCTGCTGATCATCGCGATCTTCGTCTTCGCCGTTGAATTCATGACCGAAGAGAGCGCGTGACGCTGCGCGGACAGGAATTCCATCACAATCTGAAGGAAACCAGCATGGGTGAATTCACTGAAAAGGCCAGAAGCGCGGCAAACATCACCGTCGGGAAATGCAGAGCCGCTGCGGGCCGCGTGATGGGCAGCAGCACCATGCTGTCAAAGGGCATCGCGCAGCAACGCAAGGGCAAGGCCCAACGCTTCACAGCCGCAGTCAAAGGCGCACTCGGCAACAAGATCTGATCCCGCCACCACCGCCCGCCATCATGCGAGCGCACCAAGGAACCCGCAATGTCCCACGATCAAACCTCCAACCTGACTGCCCATTTTCAGGACAGCGTCGACACCGCAGCTGATGCGCTGAAGGCCGCCGCCTCGGGCACGCACGAATTCTCGGAAGACGCGAGCGAGATGCTGTCGAATGCGACCGCGGAAATCACCCGGCTGGCCGAAAGCCTGCGCACCCACGCTGTCGATGGAGCCAGGGATGCCGCACGTTATGCCAAGGCTGAGGTTGAAGCCCATCCGCTGGCATCGCTGGCAGCAGCACTCACGGCCGTCGTCGCCGTGATGGGCGTGGTGGCCGTCAACCGGCGCGGCGCGCACGCTGCGGATTAAGGCGCTCAACGCACCAATTCGCGCTCACCCCAACAATCTGGAAAAATCCATGAACTCGACATCGCACGACATCTCAACCCTGAACAATCTCCTCGCGACCACCTTCGATAGTGTCGACGGCTATGCCGAAGCGGCCAAGAACTCGGACGGCGATCGGTTCACCGCACTGTTCAAAGCGCGCATGCTTGAACGGGAGGCCGTGATTACGTCGCTTCGCAGCGAGGTGACCCGGCTGGGCGGCAATCCCGAAGACGACGGCACGATGATGGGCGGCGCGCACCGGATGTTCCTGAACCTCAAGTCGGTGGTTACCGGCCGCGACGATGCAGCGATCATCGCTGAAGTCGAGCAGGGCGAAGACCATATCAAGGCCATGTTCGAAGAGGCAATGGCGGACACCGAATTGTCGCCCCAAGTCATGCACACGATCCGCGAATGCTTTGCCTCGATCAAGCAGGGCCATGACCAGATGCGCGATCTCAAGCATTCGATGACCTGACGTTCCTGCCCTTTGCAGGGGCACTGAAGCTTGTTGCTGCGCGCGTGAAACTGGCACTAGCGGGCGCAGCAACAGGTTCGGGTCCGGTCAGACGCTCACGCCGAACAGCCAGCCGACGGCGGCGGTGATGGCCATCGCGAAGACGCCCCAACCCACCACTCGCAGGACCGCAGGCACCAGGGGCGCAGCCCCCGCCCGGGCGCCGAGCGCGCCGAGGATCGCCAGCGCGACCACAGAAACCATCAGCACCGCCGGAATGATCGCTGTCGCAGGCGCAAGCCATGCCGCCACCAACGGGACCGCCGCCGCGCCGCTGAAAGTCACCCCCGATGCGAGAGCTGCCTGTAGTGGCCGGGCTGCGAAGGCATCGGACAGGCCCAGTTCGTCCCTCACATGCGCTGCCAGCGGGTCGAGCGCGGTCAATTCGCGCGCTACGGTTGCAGCGGTTGCGGCGCTGAGCCCCCGGCTGCGGTATATCGCGGCCAGTTCTTCCTGCTCGTCCTCCGGGGTCTGCATCAAGGCCTGACGCTCGCGGCTGATGTCGGCCTGTTCGGAATCGCGCTGGGACGAGACGGAGATGTATTCGCCTGCAGCCATCGACATCGCACCGGCCACCAGACCGGCAACCCCTGCAACCAGAACCGCCTGCGGCTCAGGCGTCGCCGCTGCCACGCCCAGGATCAGCGATGAGACAGACACGATCCCGTCATTCGCCCCCAGCACGGCAGCGCGCAGCCAGCCGGTGCGGTGGACATAATGTGGGTCATCGGGATGTGCGCTTGCCGGATCCATGCTCGCATATCTCCTCAGCCGCCGGTTGATGGGGCAGGACGGGTGTCTGCCCAATCCATCACAAAGGCAAGCGATGGGGTAGGGCCCCGCGCCGCGGGGGGTGAAAGCGATTTTTACGCAACGATTTGGATGAAAGTGGTCGGGGA
Source organism: Porphyrobacter sp. IPPAS B-1204 (assembly GCA_003724185.1). Classification (GTDB taxonomy): domain Bacteria; phylum Pseudomonadota; class Alphaproteobacteria; order Sphingomonadales; family Sphingomonadaceae; genus Erythrobacter. Next base: position 162,949 of record RHGM01000003.1, on the reverse strand, counting down.
GACAGGATTCGAACCTGCGACATCCTGCTCCCAAAGCAGGCGCGCTACCAGACTGCGCTACTCCCCGACACCATTTCCATTCGCCCTTCCGGTGGGCCCGGCAGGATTCGAACCCGCGACCTAGCCGTTATGAGCGGCCAGCTCTAACCGCTGAGCTACAGGCCCCTTGACGCGGGGTCCGCGCAAGGCACCGGAAGGCAGGGCGATGGTCAGCCCCTACTCTGCTGCCGACAGCGAAACAAGCACGGAAAGTGCGGGCCATTATCGGCCGGTTGCAGCGACAATCTCGGCCACGGTGGTGCTGCGCACGCCGCGGGCGGCTAGATCGGCATAGATTGCGGCAAACCACTCATACACCCGCTCCACCGCCGCCGCGTCTCGGGCGTAGGGCGTGTGACCTGGCACAAGGGTCGGGCTGTGGAGCGACATCACCAGCAAAGGCAGCCCTTTGCCCAGAGCAATGTCGATCCCGCGCAGCGCTTCCTCGCTTGAAACGCCTTCTGGCGTCAGCGCGATCCGTTCGAGCAGGCGGAACCGGGAAAAGCCTGAAAAGACGGTAGGGACATGCCGCTGCGCCCGGTGAATGACGGATCCCAATGGCCGCAAGGGCCCGCAAAAGGTGCTGGTCAAGGGCAGCTCCAGCAGGCTGCGATCGGCATCGACCCAATAGGGCATGATGGGATGATCGCTGTAATCAGGCCCGCCAAGCGGACTGTAATCGAACAGCGGCCGCACCGAAGTATCGATCCGGATGCCCGCTTGCTTCAGCATGGCGGCGGTGTGCCGGCCCAGCCCATAACGCCCGGCGCGGTAGATCAGCGGAGCGCAGCCGAAGGCGCCTTCGATGGCATCGCGAAGCGCGGTGAACTTGGCTTCCTCCAGCGCAGGCGGCAGGTTGCCGGGAAAGGAGTTGTAGACGCTCAATTCCTCGTCGAAGGGCGGGTTGACCCATGGGTGCAGCTGCACGCCGACCTCGGCCGTGCCGCGCCGGACCGCATCGCCGATGATCTCGACCGCGCGTGGATCCTGCACCACCGGCCAGTCGACCATATAGACCGGATGCGCCGCCAGCCGCTCGCACATGGCCTGAAATCGCGGGATCGCCTCGACATGGCTGAGGCCATAGCCATCGCGCCGGAACGGCCGGCCCAGTCGAACTCCTCCTCGGTATCGACGGTCAGCAGCACGCGCTGTCCGAAGCCGGGTGCGAAACCGGCTGTGCGCCCCGGGGGCGGCAGATCGAACATTGATCCTGCGGTCATTGAAACGCCCCCGGGCGCCTGGTGTCAGAACTAGGCACCCGCAGCGCTAGGCACGCCGCACATGTCGGTCAAGACGGGCAAGGTGAGGACGATTTCCTTGTCCTCGCGCCGCAGACTGCCACCCGCGGCGCGGGCCTCTGCCCGGGCAAGGCGCAGGGCAAAACCTGTGCCGAACAAACCGGCATTGATGGCGCTTGTCGCGGCGCTGCGGGTGGTGGCGGCGAACAGGTTTTGCTCGCCTGCCAGCGCGGCGGGCAGATCGCACACCAGCCGGGCCGCTGCGCCATTGGGGCCGATCAGCGGATCGAGCCGCACCGTGATCCGTTCACCGTCCGCACAGGCTGCGCCAAGGCTGGCCAGCAGCCGCCAGACCAGCGCTTCGGCATCATCAGGATCGAGCCCGATCAGCAAGGTCACATCCTGCCCAAAGCCAAGCGTGAAGCCGGCCTCCTGCGGTCCCAGAACCGGATCGAGCTGGGCCGCAGTGCGGCGCACCAGCGCGGCCAGATCGGTTTCACCCGGCTCGATCCGCGTCGCCCCCGTTTCGAGCCGTGCCAGCCGGTCAAGCTCCTCGAACCCGGCGAGGATGCGCGCGGCATCGGCAGCTATGGCGGCGGCCAATGCGCGGTATTCGTGCGGGGCAGGGCCGAACAGCTGTTGCTGGATCACCTCGGCATAGCCTTGCACCGCCGTGACGGGCGTGCGCAATTCGTGGAGCAATTGCCGGATGCGGTCGGCCTCGCGTGCTTCGGGGCCGGTGGGAGTGGCAGCAGGCCCCACCGCACGGCGGAAGCGGCCGACATAGCCGGTGAAGTGGCCATCATCGTTGAAGCGCGGCTCGGCATCGACGATCCACTCGCCCGCGATGGCCGGCGCGCCTGCAAGGGTGATGGCGCCGCCCGTGATTGGCTGGCGGCGGGCAAAGGCGCGGGCAAGGCTGTCGCTGCCTGTGCCGGCTGGCTGCGCGGCGAACAGGCGGATGCCGACCACCATCGGCGCGACTTCGCCCACCGCCCAGCCGATCCGGCCGCTGGTATCGGCGGCAAAGCCAAAGCTGGAGATCATGCGCTCCGGCCGCTCGGGCAATTCGCCCAGCGGCAGGCGCGGTGATTGTTCGAGATCGAGCGGGGCGTTGCCGCGTGCCTTGCGGTACTGCGCAATACGTTCGACCAGAGCAGAGATTTCGGTGCGTCCGCTGTCGTCCCGGTCACGCGGTAGGAGCGGGGCAGGGGTCGGCTGCGGCGTCGCGGGCACCGGGCGCAACGGGATGGCTGTGTCTGGTGACGCAACAGTATCGCCACTGTCAGGCGCAGCGCTTGTGGGCGCAGGCTCGCGGGAGGGAATGGGCGCAGGCGCAGGCAAGCCGCGGTCATGCACCCCCAGCCGCGCTAGCAGCGCCTCGACATCCACAGGCAGATCGCGGCGCAAACGCAGGAAGCCGCGCGCCCGCACCGGCAGGCGCGGGATCAGCGCCGCCCAGTCATCCGACGTCAGGTCGGCGCGGGAGATGGCGGCAGCGGCAACCTCCGGCTCGCAATCCGCCAGATGAACCGCCAGATCGGGGCTGCGAAACCGCCAGCCGGGCTCGCGGATCATGCGCGCCCGTTCGGCTGCGGGAATGGCATCGGCCAGCGCATCCATCCGCGGCCACGCCGCCGCCAGCAGGCTCTGATCGTTCCCGCGGGAATGGGTACGGTCCTTGCCCAGCAGATCGAGCAATTGCCGGTATTGCGTGCGCAACGACCCCTCGCCAGTGGCGCGCTGGCGCAACACGGTGGCAAGGCGATCATCGAAAAACAAACAGCACTCCAGCAGACCCCAACGGGCCGAATCGCACAGACCAACGCCGGGCGCCGAGCATCAATAGCTCACGCCAGCCTTACCGTCTTATCAGGCTGGAACAATTGTCACAGTCTGACGCGCAAGGCGCGTTGCAAAGCGGGACAATTGCTGGCAGACCTAATAATATTAGCCTAGCGGGGCGCTGGCCACGCATTGTGTTACTTTGGGATGAGATTGCACGCGCGTTGCCGCCCGGCACACGTTGCCGTGCCGGAGGAGCTTTAGCCACGTGGCCAATCTTGACGATATCGACCGCCGGTTGCTGGCGGAATTGCAGGCAGAAGGCCGCGTGACCAATGTCGAACTTGCCCAGCGGGTCGGGCTGACCGCCCCGCCGTGCCTGCGCCGTGTGCGGGGCCTTGAAGAAGACGGTGTGATCCGCGGTTATCACGCCGATCTTGATCCGTCGAAACTGGGGTTTGCGATCACGGTGTTCGCCATGGTCAGCCTGAAGAGCCAGGCCGAAAGCTCCCTGCGCGAGTTTGAAGAGCACATGCGGGCGCTGCCCGAAGTGCGTGAATGCCATATGCTCAATGGCGAAATCGACTTCATCCTGAAAATCGTCAGCAAGGATCTGCAGAGCTTTCAGGAATTCCTGACCGGCAAGCTGACACCTGCTCCCAATGTGGAGAGCGTGAAAACCTCGCTCACCATCCGCACCGCCAAGCAGGAACCCGGCGTTCCTCTGTGAGTGATGCGCCGCGCCTGGCCGAGCCTGTGACAGGGCGCTGCCTGTGCGGGGCCGTGACAATCACAGTGACGGCGATGCAGGCCGAAGTGGATATCTGCCACTGCGCGATGTGTCAGCGTTGGGGCGGCGCATTCTACGCTGGCGTGAAGGGCGAGGGCGCGGAAGTCTCAGGCGAAGACGCGATCACCGTCTACCGATCAAGCCCTTGGGCCGAGCGTGCCTTTTGCGGAACTTGCGGCAGCAACCTGTGGTATAGTTTCCTGCCGACCGGTGGGCGTTCGTTTCTGGCGGGCCTGTTCGACCTGCCGCCCGGGTTCGGGATCGAGCAGCAGATTTTTGTCGACGAAAAGCCCGATTGGTATGATATTGCTCAGGAAAGCCCGATGAAGACCGGGCCTGAAGTGATCGCCGAGGCGATGGCGCTGGGGCTTGATTTCGGCGCATAGGCAAGGCGGGGGAGGGCAGCGATGTTGATGACCGAACCGCCCGCAAGCCCGCCCGAAGCCCCGCCTGTCCACGCCGAGAGGGGGCCGGAAGTCGCCCCGCACCTGCCGATGGAGAGCCGCGCTGACGGGACGCTGGTGATCGATCTTCTCGCGCCCGTGGCCCGGCAGCAGGATTGCGAATTGGACGAACCCGATCCCTTCACCTCCGAAATCGTGGTGTGCAGGGATAGCGGCCCGTCTCCCCGCATCGGCCCCCAGATCGGCCCGGTGGATGAAGGCTTCGCCAGCGCGATTCCGCGCGCCCGGATCAAGCTGTCCGACAAGGCCGCAGCCGAAGCCAACGTCCACAACACACCCGTCGGCGGTTTCAACGCCAACGGCGGCGAGGTGCGGCTGAAGATCGACTTTTAATGCAGCTTGAGCCGTGGCCGCACGATGCGGTTGACCCGGCCCACCAGCATCAGGAATGTCGCCTTCACCCAGCCGTGAATGCCGATCAGGTGGAGCCGGTAGAGCGAAGTGTAGATGAACCGCGCAATCCGCCCTTCGATCGCCATGCTGCCGCCGATCAGGTTGCCCATCAGGCTGCCCACGGTCGAAAACCGGCTCAATGACACCAGCGAGCCGTTGTCCTGGTAGACAAACTTCTTGAGCGGGCGGCCCTTCTGCATTCGCACGATATTGTCGAACACCACGCTGGCCATCTGGTGCGCGGCCTGTGCGCGCGGCGGCACGGGGCGATCTTCGCCCGGCGGGGTGTAGCTGGCGCAGTCCCCCAGCGCGAAGATGTTGGGATCGACCGTGGTTTGCAGCGTATCGGTGACGAGGATCTGGTTCCTTGGATTCGTTTCCAGGCCAAGGCCCGACAGGAAATCTGCCCCCTTCACGCCGGCGGCCCAGACGATCAGATCGGCCTCGATCACCTCGCCCGTCTTGGTAATCAGCTGGCGCGGGCGGGCTTCGACCACCTGCACATCGGGGCGCACAGCCACGCCCAACACCCCGAGTTCATGCGTGGCAGCGGCCGCCAGCTTTTCCGGCAAGGCGGGGAGAATACGCGGGCCGGCCTCGAGCAGGGTCACGTGCATCCGGCTCTCATCGAAGACTTCGAGGCCGTAGTGCCGCAGCGCGCCGGCCGCGTTGTAGAGTTCGGCTGCCAATTCCACCCCCGTCGCCCCGCCGCCGACGATGGCGACGCGCACCTGCTCGTTGGCGGTCGGATCGTTCATCATCGCCCGGCTCACACGCAGGCAGTGATTGAGCAGCCGCGTGCGGAACCGGTCGGCCTGAACGCGGCTGTCGAGATAGAGGCAGTGTTCCTTGACCCCCGGCACGCCGAAATCGTTCGACACCGATCCCAGCGCAATCGCGAGGATATCGTAACGGATGGTATGCGCCTCGATCAGTTCGCTGCCGTCTTCGTCCTTCACCGCAGCAAGGCTGATGGTCTTCGCCTCGCGGTCAACGCGTTCAAGGCTGCCCTGAAAGAAGCGATAGCCCCAGCGGTAGCAATGGCCGCGATACCCCACTTCGTCGAGGTTCGCGTCGAGCGATCCGGCCGCGACTTCGTGCAGCAGCGGTTTCCAGATGTGGCTGAGGTTCTTGTCGACCAGGATGATGTCGTGCCGCTTGCGACCATATTTCGCGCCGAGCCTGCGGACGAGTTCCAGCCCGCCTGCACCGCCGCCGACAACAACAATCTGGGTCTTGCGGTTCATCAATCACTCCTTCGCACAAGCGTGCTGCGCAATCCCGCTGGGACACATAGCCGGACGGCAGAATAAAATCGCGTCAAATCATGCCGGTGGCGGCGGGCATGACCGTTCTCGGGAGGGGAGGTTGACCGGGGGCATAGCGTCAAGGGCGGAAAGCGCCAAGCCTTCCGCCCCCCTCGCATGACTTTTATTGTTGCGATGCAGCATAATTGCACCGGATGGCAGTGACAGCGGCGCGCAGGATCAGACCTCGCGCTCCTCCAGCCACTTTTCCAGCCACTTGATCGAATAGTCGCCGTTCAGCACATCATCCTGCCGCAGCAAGGCCTGATGCAGCGGGATGTTGGTCTTAACGCCTTCGACCACCATTTCCTCAAGCGCGCGGCGCAGGCGCATGATGCAGCCTTCGCGGGTGCGGCCGTAAACGATGACCTTGGCGATCATGCTGTCGTAGTAAGGCGGGATCCGGTATCCGGCGTAAAGCCCTGAATCGACACGCACATGCATGCCGCCCGCTGCGTGGTAATAGGTCACGAGGCCGGGCGAGGGCGCGAAGTTAAACGGGTCTTCGGCGTTGATCCGGCACTCAATCGCATGGCCCTGAAACTCCAGCTCGTCCTGCGTCACCGACAGCGGCTTGCCTTCGGCGATGCGGATCTGTTCGCGCACCAGATCGACGCCCGTGATCGCCTCGGTCACGGGGTGTTCGACCTGCAGGCGGGTGTTCATTTCGATGAAATAGAACTCGCCGTTTTCCCACAGGAATTCGATCGTGCCCGCCCCGCGATAGGCCATGTCGCGCATCGCCTTTGAGCAGACTTCGCCCATCCGCATGCGTTCTTCGTGGCTGATGACGGGGGAAGGGGCTTCTTCCAGCACCTTCTGGTGGCGGCGCTGCAAGGAACAGTCACGCTCACCCAAGTGGATCGCGTTGCCGTTGCCGTCACCGAACACCTGGAATTCGATGTGGCGCGGGTTGCCGAGGTATTTCTCGATATAGACCGTGGCATCGCCGAACGCGGCCTTCGCCTCGCTCCCGGCCTGCTGCATCAGGGTTTCGAGCTTGTCCTCGCTCTCGCACACCTTCATGCCGCGGCCACCGCCGCCAGACGCGGCCTTGATGATCACGGGGTAGCCGATTTCCTTGGCGATTTTGCGCGCCTCGTCGAAATCGGAAACGGCGCCATCGGAACCCGGCACCAGCGGCAGGCCCAATGCGCCTGCGGTGCGCTTGGCCTCGACCTTGTCGCCCATCGTGCGGATATGTTCAGGCTTGGGGCCGATCCAGATGATGTCATGCGCTTCGACGATGTCGGCGAACTTGGCGTTCTCCGACAGGAAGCCATATCCGGGGTGGATCGCATCGCACTGCGCGATTTCCGCCGCCGAGATGATGTTGGCGATGTTGAGATAGCTCTCACCCGCAGGCGGCGGGCCGATGCACACCGCGTGATCGGCGAGGCGAACGTGCATCGCGTCGGCATCGGCGGTGGAGTGCACCGCGACCGTCTCGATCCCCATTTCATGAGCCGCGCGGTGAATGCGCAGCGCGATTTCGCCGCGATTGGCGATCAGGATGCGTTTGATGGCCATGGTTTAAGAGATCACCACCAGCGGCTGGTCGAATTCGACCGGCTGGGCGGTTTCGATCAGAATCGCGGTGACAGTGCCCGCACGCGGCGCGGTAATCGGGTTCATCACCTTCATCGCCTCGACGATCAGCAGCGTGTCGCCTTCCTTGACCGGCTTTCCGACCGCGATGAACGGCGCTGCGCCCGGTTCCGGCGTCAGATAGGCGGTGCCGACCATCGGCGACTTCACCGCATTTTTCATGTCCGGCCCGGCAGGAGCGGCAGCTTCCGCCGGCGCAGGCGCGGCAGCCGCCGGGGCGGGAGCAGCTGCGACCGGCGCAGGCGCTGCGGCATAGACCGGGGCAGCCGAGGCCACCGCGCCGCGCGAAACGCGGATCTTGCGGTCGTCATCCTCGACCTCGATCTCGGTCAGACCGGTTTCGTTGAGCAGTTCGGCGAGTTCACGCACCAGCGCGGTGTCGATGTTCATGCCCCCCGACTTGCGCTTACCCGAATCTTTGCCCTGTCCATCGTCGTTCGACATGAATGCCCCTTGGTGAATGCTAAGCCCGTTTATGCGAGCGACCTATTCACGCCAATTGCGGCTGGCAAGTGGCAAGGGTGCAAAATGTGAAAGTTGGGTGACGTTTCAGACCTGACCCGACGCTACGGCTTCGAGCGCGATGCGGTAGGAGTCGGCGCCGTGCCCCTCGACCGTCATGGCAGCGGCCATGCCGACAAAGGAGAGGTGGCGAAACGTCTCACGGGTCTTGGGGTCGGACAGGTGGACTTCGATCACCGGCGTCCGGATCGCCTTGATCGCATCCAGCAGCGCGATGGAGGTGTGGGTATAGGCCGCCGCATTGAGCAGCACCGCCCGTGCGCCTTCCGCCTGCGCCTCGTGCAGCCAATCGACCAGCATCCCTTCGTGATTGGTCTGGCGCATCTCGATTTCGAGCCCGAGTTCACGGGCGCGGTCTTCGAGCATTCCGGCGATATCGTCGAGCGTGGTGGTGCCGTAAATCTCCGGCTCGCGCGTGCCGAGGAGATTGAGGTTGGGGCCATTGAGGACGTAGACAAGGTTGGTCATGGGGCGGGGATAGCGGGAAGGCAGGCCTTCGCAAAGGTGCTTTGCCGCGGCTGCGGGCGGTGATATGCGCAAGCAATGACCTCCGCCGCCAAATGCTTGCTTGTATTGGCTCTTTTCGGGGCACTTGTGGGGTGTCAGCAGCCAATGATTGATATTGTGGTCAAGCAATCAGACGGCCGCACGGTGCTTGGCTTCTCTCAGGTCCGGGGTGTTGTCTTCAGAAATCCCAAGGTTCCCTGCATCAGGCATGTCGGGATTTACGAACAGGGCGCTGATCGGCGCGCCAATTACGTGTGGTCAATCAGGCTCGACCGCGATGCGCAATGCGTTGGCCTTGCCGCCGTTGAAGTGGGGGTCGTGCCGATGGGATGGCGAGAGGTCCATCCTCTGAAGGTGATGCCCGGAAAGACATACTTTGCCGAGGTCCACGGCATCGGCTGGGGCGAGACAAGCGTCACGTTCTGAAGCGGCTGATGCCCGCTGTGGCGCTTGTTTGCGCCCGGCGCCGGGACGCCGCTACCGGTCCACGCCCTTGACCTTCCCCCACTGGCGCGCCGCTGTGTAGCCCAAATACCCGGTGCCAAACAGCGCATAGAGCGGCTCGGGCAGCCCGTTCAGATAGGCATTCATCCCCGCCGCGATGTCCTGCGCGGCGGCAGGGCTAAAGGCGCTCAGCAGCCCCATCGGCAGCGCGGCGAGCAGCAGGATGTACATGACATAGAGGAAGCTCGGCCGCGCGCGGCTGGTCCAGGGGTCGGCGGAGTTGGCCTCGGCGACGATGGCCTGCAATTGCGCCTCGATCATCCGCATTTCCTGCGTCCCTTCGAGCGCGATTAGTTCCAGCTTGGCCTTCGCCCGCGCTTCCTTGTCGGGAATGATCTTGTCGATAATCGAGGCGAGGGGGCCGATAAGTGCGTCGACGAGAGACATGGCGCGCTCCTGATTGCGTGAGTCGCGCCAGAAATGACCAAATAGGTTAAAGTAGGAAAACGATTTAACCTATTCTGTGTCCGCTTCAGCAAGCAGCCGCTGCGCCAATGCCAGATGCGGACGGTCAAGCATTGCTCCGTCCAGTGCCACCACGCCCGCGCCCGGGTGTTCCGCAAAGGCCTGCACCACGGCGCGGGCATGGGCCAGTTCCTCGGCGCTCGGGGTGAAGGCGGCGTTGATCGGATCGACCTGTGCGGGGTGGATCGCCAGCATCCCGCGAAAACCCTGCGCCCGGACGCTTCGCGCACGATTTTCCAGCGCCTCAAGGTCACGAAATTCCGGTTGCACCGTCTCGATGGCCGCCACGCCCGCTGCCGAAGCGCCGATCAGGCACAGGCTGCGCGCCATTTCATAGGTGTGGGAATATTCTCCGCCCGGCCCGCGCTGCTCGCGTGCCCCCAGCGCCGCAGACAAGTCCTCCGCCCCCCAGCTCATCGCCACCAGCCGCGCCTTGCCGGGATAGTCGCCCGCATAGTCGCCGGTGCGGAACATCGCCGCTGCCGTCTCTGTCACCAGCGCCGCAATCAGCGTGCGCCCCTGGGGGATGCCGTTCGCGGCCTCCAAAGCGGTGAGATAGTGGTGCAGCCGGGTGATGTCCGCCGCACCTTCGGCTTTGGGCAGGAAAACCCCGCCCGGCTGCGCGGGGATCACGGCGACCAGATCGGCGATGCACGCGGCCGTCGAGACCGGGTTGATCCGCACCCACAGCCGCCCCCGGTTGTCCGATGCGGCGATCTGATCGGCCACCATCGCGCGCGCCGCCGCCTTGTTTTCGGGCGAGACCGAATCCTCAAGATCCAGCAGCGCAATATCCGCCGCGCCGGCAATCGCCTTGCCCATCTTCTTTTCGCTGTCGCCGGGGGCAAACAGCCATGAACGCATTTTCGGCAGGGCAGGGGCGGTGGTGGGCATGGAACGATCCTCTCGAAGCCCGCTTACGAAGCCTCAAGCGGCCCCGCAAGTCCCCGGATCAGACCCTAGAACGAACCCTCGACATCGAAGGTGAAAATCGTCCCGAAGCGCCGGTCGCGGCGCTCGGAAAAGGCGATTTGTCCGGCGGCGCGATCGGTAAACACGGTGCGCGAGAAACGGTCGCGCTGGTCCAGCAGATTGCCGACCCGTGCGCGCAGGGTCATGCCGGCGACGTCCTTGTTCTCGACGAACGCAGACGCAAAGGCGAAGCTCGGCTGGTTGAGAGAGATCTCGTCCAGCCGCACCTGGCGCGCGTTCTTTTCCCAGCCGGTATCTCCGCCAAAGGCCCAGTCGGTGGAGGGGATATCGTGGCGGAAGTTCAGGTTGAACGAAAACAGGTCGTTGCCCGAAACCTCACGGACATTGCCCAGCAATGGATCGCGCACCGCGCTGGTCGCCCAGTTTGCCGCCAGATCCAGCCGGGTGCCCTTCCACCCGAGGCCATCGGACAGCAGCGTGGCGTTGCTTTCGATCCCGTAGAACCGGGCCGAGGGCAGGTTGCCCGGAGCCTGCCCGCCGCCTTCGATGGGAATCTGGTCGACGATGTCGGAGATGTCCTCGAGAAAGCCGCTGACCGTGAGATTTCCGAGCGGCCCCAGCCGCCAGCTTGCCTCCAGCTCGTAAACCCAGCTTTGTTCGGGCACGAGATTGGCGTTGCTGACATCCTCGCGGTCCTGATCGAGATCGACCGAGGCGATGAAATCGAAGAAATCGAGCTGGCCGACCACCCGTTCGGCCCGCCCTGCAAGGTTGAGCGCGGGGCTCACCTTCCAGTCCAGCGCGGCAAACCCCTTGGGCCGCCAGAACGTGCGGGTGAGACCCTGCGGCCCAGCCTGGCTGAGGCGCGAATATTCGCCCCCCGCCGAAAGCTGCAATTGCAGATTGGCGGCGAGCGCGCGGCTGAAGGTCAGCCCGGCATCGATGCGGTCTTCGTCCACCCGGTCGCTCGCGCCGGGCAGCGGGGCAGGTTGCAGCACGCCGGCGCTGTCACGCACATCCAGTGCGGAATTGATTTCGAGGAAATTGCGCACGCCTTCGACAGCGGCGACCAGATTGCCGCCGCCCGCCCGCAAGGTGTATTCCGAACGGAGGATCGTTTCGGCCTCGTCTGCGTCCTGCACGAACAGCGAGCCCTGCGGTGCGCCGCCGCCGGTAAAGGTGGTGACCACCGCATTGGTGAAGGGGCTGTCTTCATAGCGGTGATAGGCAATCAGCTTGAGCCGTCCGGGCCCGGCGGCAAATTCGTAATCCGCGCCAAGCTCGAAATTGAATTCGTCCTCGGTGCGCCGCAGGTTGCGCACCCTGTCGATGGGCGCGCCGGGGGTGTTCTGGCGCGAGATTTCGGTCTCGCGGAAGAAGAACCCCTGCGTCTGGCCGGTCAGATTGAGCACATTGCCATTGTCGGCTGAACGCGTGAACGAGCCTGACAGGCTCACGCGGTCAGTGTTGAAGTTGGCCTGTTCGTCACGCAGCGCTGTCAGCGCGCCGGTGCCGTCGAAGACCTGCTCGATCCCCTCGTTGCCGCGCCGGTTGGATTCATTGCGCAGCGCCAGCGTCCATTCGCTTTTCGCACCGCCGCCCGCCAGCGCCACGCTGCCGTTCAGCAGCCGCGCAGGGGTGCCGAAACTGCGCTGTTCGGGCGAATAGCGGAATTGCCCCGTGATCCGTCCGCTTGATCCAGTGACAACATTGAGCACTTGCCCGGTCAACCCGCCGATATCGAGGCTTGCCCCGTCGACCAGTTCCAGCCGCACCACATCCTCGGCCGAAATGCGGCGCAGCGCTTCGACCGGACCATTGGATTTGCCCGAAATGCGCCGACCGTTGACGAGCACATTGGTATCGGCTTGCCCAAGCCCGCGCGCCCCATCGCCCGAGCGGATCGAAAAACCCGGCACCTGCCGCGCCATGTCGAGCGCGCTGCGCGGAGCGAAGCGGGCGAAGTCTTCGGGAAGGAATGTGCTGCGCGTGGTCGCGGCAGGCGCAGGGGAGGCAGATGGGGGCGCGGCCTGATCGGTGCCTGCTTCCTGCGCCTGTGCAGGCACGGCAAGGCTGGCGGCGATGGCCAGCCAGACAGCGGAAGCGGGACGCAGAGACAGGATCATAGGGCGGCGCTTGACCGGAAAAGCTTTGCGATGTCGAGTGTTTGCAGACGTCGGTATCGTTGAAGGTGGGTTGACGGTCGACGAATGCAGGCAGGCGGATCGCGGCAGTCATGGGGCATCTGGCCACTTGACCCGCCCGGTGCGTCCGGGCTTCGATGGCCGCAACGTCTTTTGCATTAGGCGGCGTGCCGACAGGTTGCTATGAAGGACGGGAAATTCAATCCTCGGGGGAGCAGCAGTGGCAATCGCATTTTCGGTCAATGGCAAACCTGTGAGCGTGGAGGCCGATGCCGACACGCCTCTGCTGTGGGCGCTGCGCGACGATCTCGGCATGACCGGGACCAAGTTTGGCTGCGGGGTCGCGGCTTGCGGGGCGTGTTCGGTGCATGTCGATGGCAGCCTCACCCGTTCGTGCAGCGTGCCGCTCAGCGACATTGCGGGCAAGGCGGTGACGACGATCGAGGGGCTGAAGGCTGCCGACGGCACGCTTCACAAGGTGCAGCAGGCATGGATCGATGCGCAGGTGCCGCAATGCGGTTACTGCCAGTCTGGCCAGATCATGGCGGCGGTGGCGCTGATCGAAAAGGTCGGCACGCCCACTGACTCGCAGATTGACGAGGCGATGACCAATATCTGCCGCTGCGGCACCTATCCGCGCATCCGCACAGCGATCCTCGCCGCGACCGGCGCAGCCGCGCAAGTGGGAGACGCCTGATGGCCGATAACCCCAATCCCGATCTCGATCTGCCCGAAACCGAAGCTCCGGCCACCAAGCCGAAGAAGAAGGGCGTGAAGCGCCGCATCTTCCTCGCCGGCAGCGCCTTGCTGGTGGGCGGCGGCATCTTCGGCGTGTGGTGGACCGACAGCAGCGTGAAGGCGAAAGCCAAGAGCCTGACCGTGGGCGATGGCGAGCATGGCTTCAACACCTGGATGAAGATCGCCGAAGATGACACCGTCACGCTCTATTCGCCGCATATCGATTTCGGCCAGGGCTCGCACACCGCACTCGGGCAGATGCTGGCGGACGAGCTTGATGCCGCGTGGGACAAGGTGAAGGTCGAACAGGCCCCGGCTGACCTTGCCTTTGCCAATGCCGCGCTGGCCAAGGGCTTTCTGCCCACGATGGTTGGCGAGACTGTGGCGGGCCTGCTGCCCGATGCGATCATCGGCATGATGGCGCGTTCCATGCCGCTCCAGATCACCGGCGGTTCCTCCGCGATCCGCTTCACCGGCGAAGTCGGGATGCGCAAGACCGGTGCCGCGGTGCGCGCGGCGCTGATCGCCGAAGCGGCTGACCGGCTGGGCGTTCCGGAAAGCGAACTGACCACATCGGACAGTGTCGTTACCCACGCCAATTCGGGCAGGTCGCTGCGTTATGGCGAGCTGGCGGCGGGCGCGGCGGAGCGTTCGCTCAGCTCCGATCCGGTGCTCAAGACCCGCGAGCAGTGGAAACTGATCGGCAAGCCCGTGCCGCGCCGCGATATCCCCGCCAAGGTCGATGGCAGCGCCGTTTATGGCATCGATTTCACCCTGCCCGACATGCGCGTTGCCACGATTGCTGCAGCACCGGTGCGCGGCGGGAAGCTGGAAAGCGTGGATGAAGCCCCGGCGCTGGCCGTCAAGGGCGTGGAAAAGGTGGTGAAGCTGGATGACGCGGTGATCGTCATCGCCAAGGGGTACTGGCAGGCACAAAAGGGCCTTGCTGCGCTCAGCCCCAAGTTCACCGATGGCGGTCATGCGGCGGTGTCCACCCCGGCGATCTACGCCGCGCAGGACAAGCTGCGCCAGACGGCTGAAAAGCCCGATAACGAAGGCGGCGAAGGCGATGTTGACGCTGCCTTCGCGACTGTGGGCGCGCAAGTGGTCGAGGCCGAATACCGTGTCCCCTTCCTCCATCACGCGATGATGGAGCCCTTCGCCATGACCGGCCATTTCAAGGATGGCACGCTCACCCTGTGGGGCGGGATGCAGGATCCGCTCAGCACCCGCACCAAGGCTGCGGCGGCAGCCGGGCTGGAGGTTGATCAGGTCGTCTTCAACCCGATGATCATGGGCGGCGGTTTCGGCCGGCGCTTCCCCGATCTGGTCGAGATCATCGATCAGGTCGCGCTGCTGGCGAAGCAAGTGCCCTATCCCGTCAAACTGGTGTGGAGCCGTGAGGAGGAGGTGCGTCACGGCACCTATCGCCCGCAATCCTCGGCAGGGCTGAAGGCGTCGCTGCAGAGCGGGCAGATCACTGCCATGCGCATGGATTATGTCCAGAGCGGCAATGCGGAAGGGGAGGTTCCCTTCATCTACAATATCCCGGCCACCTCGCGCCGCCATTTCGCTTACCAGTCGAACCAGATCGACGGGCCGTGGCGGTCGGTGAATGCGACCCAGATCGGGTTCTACACCGAGAGCTTCATGGATGAACTCGCGGCGGCGGCGGGGGAGGATCCCTACCAGTTCCGGCGCAAGCATCTGCCTGACGGTTCGCGGCATCGCGCGGCGCTTGATGAAGTCGCCAAGCGTTCCGGCTGGGGCACCCCGCTGCCCGAAGGCGTGGGGCGCGGGATCGCGATCGTGGAGAGTTTCGACACCATCGTTGCCGAAGTGGTTGAAGTGACCCTCAAGGATGATGGCAGCCCCAAGGTGCTGAATGCCTTTGCGGTGGTCGATTGCGGGACAGCGATCAACCCGCTCAACGCCGAAGCGCAGATCATGGGCGGCCTTATCATGGGCCTCTCCTCGGCAATTGGCGAGCAGGTGACGCTCGACAAGGGCGCGGTGCAGCAGAGCAATTTCACCGACTACCCGATCCTGAAGCTCGCCGACGCGCCGCCGAAGGTGGATGTGATCTTCATCGCCAGCGGGGCGAAGACCGGCGGGATTGGCGAACCGGGCCTGCCGCCTGCCAGCCCGGCGCTTGCCAATGCGCTGGCGGCGTTGACCGGCAAGCGTATCCGCACCCTGCCACTGCTGACGCAGGCGAAAGCGTAAGTTGCAGGGCTGGTCTGCGCTGATCCTCGCCGGTGGGGCGGGGCGGCGTTTTGGCGGGGGCAAGCTGCTGGCCGATCTGGCAGGTGCGCCGGTGATCCGGCGTGTCGCAGAGAGAGTGGTGCAGGGCGGCTTTGCCGAGGTGCTGGTTGTGACCGGGGCCGATGATACAGCGGTGCAGGCGGCGCTTGACGGCCTCGCAGTGAGGGTCATCCATGCGCCTCGCTGGGCCGAGGGCATGGCCGCGACTTTGCGCGAGGGGATTGCCGCGCTGGCTCCGGACACGAACGGCGTCTTCGTGTTTCTGGGCGATATGCCGCTGGTGCCGGTCGGGCTGTGCACCGAGCTTGCGGCGCTTGCCGACCAGGCAGGCTACGCCGCACGCCCGCGTGTTTCGGGCACACCCGGCCACCCCGCCGCCTTCACCCGCGCCGCCTTTGCCGATCTGATGGCGCTTGATGGCGATACCGGCGCGAACGCGCTGCTGCGTCAGCGCAAGGACGTGGCTTACCGCGACACTGCCGAGACTGGCGCGCTGCTTGACATCGACACGCCCGGCGATCTTGCCGCAGCAACACGGGCGTGGAAGGCCTGCGCCACCTCTGCCACCAGCGACAGCGCCACTTCACGCGGCGCCTTGCCGAAACCGTAAAGCCCGATGGGGGCGTGCAAGCGGGCGATATCAGCCTCGTTCAAACCGTGCCCGCGCAGCCGCGAAACACGCGCCTCCAGCCGCGCCCGCGCTCCGATGGCGCCGACATAGAATGCATCGCTGCGCAAGGCCGCTGCCAAGCCGCGCTCGTCATCCTCACGGTCGTGCGACAGCACGGCGACCGCAGTCCAGTGATCGATCCCGATGGCAGCCAGCCCGCTTTCGGGCGAGCCTGTGTGATAGGCAATACCGGGCAAGGGCGGCGCGGCCGGTCCGCCCGGGGCAATCAGCGCCACATCCCATCCCATCGCCAGCGCGAGTGAGGCAGCGCTGAGCGCGGCACCATCCTCGCCCACAAGCACCAGACGCAGGGGCGGCGCGAACAACCGGGTGTAACGCGCGCCGTCCCAGTGATCGGCCTGCGCCTCGTCCGAAGGATCGGCGCGGCGATTGGTCCCGTCGCTCGACCAAAGGACGGGGCGGCGCGCACGCCAACTATCGAGCAGTTCTGCAACCACTGCCTCGTCTCCTGCAACCCGTTCGACCAGCACGCTGATCCCCGATCCGCAGGCCAGCTTGATATCGATCCACGGGCTGCCCTCACCATAGCGCAGCAACCGCGGCGCACCCGCTGCCATCACCTCACGGCCGTGGCGCGCCACGTCATCTTCGATGCAGCCGCCCGAAAGAAAGCCCCAGTGTTCTGTCTCGGTGATCAGCATCTGTGCGCCGACATCGCGCGGGGCCGATCCGTCAACTGCCACCAGCGTGGCAATCGCGAACTGCGCAGGCAGCATCGACCCAGCAAGCAAGGGCGCACGAATATCGTCGGTCGAGGCAGTCAGGCGCCAGCGGCTCATCAGGCAGGCAGCTTTCATGAAGAGGCGGTGTGCCACCCTAACCGGCCCGAACCGCGCACGCAATTGATCCCTCCCGTGATCCGCGCACCGTTGGGGCAGCGGAGCCTTGCGTGGGGGAGGGCATCAATGCAGCACCAGATGCCGGGTCGGCCTATTGCACCCTTGCCCGGAAGCGGATGGTGAAATTCGGCTGGTTGGTCGCGCTTGTTGCTGCGGCCATCGTGCCGGTGGGTGCAATCCGGATGCCCCGCACATTGGCGTCGAACGCGCCAACCGGAGTGTAGGTATAGGGCGCCGCGCCTTCCGGTGCCGCAGAAAAGCGCACCATCGTGGCGGCGTTGAAGGCGTTTAGCTGGCTGCTGGGCGTGCCGTTGGCAAAGGTCACGGGCGTGCCGGTGGCAAAGGCTGCGTTGGCGGGCATCTCGTCAAGGATGATGATCGAACTGGAATCGACAGTGCCGCCGCCGGCATTGCGCACGTTGATCGTGTATTCCACGATCGCCCCGGGGATCGCCTTGGGATTGACGGTGCCGTTGACCGGATCGGAAATCACAGTGCTGGTCTTGCTCACAATCAGCAATGCTGCTGCGCGGCGGGTGTTGGTGATTGTGCAGGTGACTGTGTCGCCGGGGCGCAGGGTGATCGTCCCGCCCACGCTGGTCGGCAGCGATGTTGCCGATCCGCTGGTCGCGTTGCTGCAGGCGATGGACGCGTTGTAATTGGCGAGGATGGTGTCGCCAGCGGCAATTTCGTCGAGGGTGTAGGGTTGCCCGCTGCTCAGCTGGACAAGCCCCGTGTCACCATTGTTCACAGTGCCGCCGCTGCCTGTGGTGGTGCGTGTGGCGACCACAGTCTCACCGTCGCGGATGCGGATCGTGAACTGGTCGCCGCCGAACTGCCGTCCGCCCGATCCCAGCAGCTTGCGCAGCCGCAGCCGCGGCGGCCCGCCGTTGACGAAGGTGCAAACCAGAAACTCGCCAAACTGAAGCTGGCCGATGTTGAAATTGGTGGTGGCCAGATTGTTGGGGAGGCCTGGCCTTGTCGCCCCGTTGGTGTTCACGCAGGTCAGCG
This sequence comes from Porphyrobacter sp. IPPAS B-1204, assembly GCA_003724185.1. Taxonomy (GTDB): domain Bacteria; phylum Pseudomonadota; class Alphaproteobacteria; order Sphingomonadales; family Sphingomonadaceae; genus Erythrobacter. The sequence continues at coordinate 144,703 of RHGM01000003.1, read as the reverse complement.
TCGTGCTGTATTGCGCCAAGGCGCTGACACTGCCCGCTGCCATGGTTTCGCGCAGGGTGATCGGCATCCCTGCCGACAGATTGAGCGCCGGGGTGGAAAAGGGGCCATTGCCCGATCCGGTTGTGGTGCCGCTGATGATCGCGGAGCCGCTCGTGGTCGATGCGATCTGGTACTGGAACTGGTCAGCACTGTTGAAGCGCGAGCCGACGATGGTTGTCTGCAGCCGGATCGTGGCGAAGCGGACCGCGAACATCACCCCTTGCAGGCCCCCGGCCTGGGTCTCGACCGTCACGCTGGTCGGGCTGTTGCTGCCGACGATATAGGCCCCGACAGTCCCTGGCGCACCGGTGATGTTCACATTGCTGGTGCCGATCCCCGAAATTGGCGGGAAGTTTGATCCGCTGATGGGCGGTACGGAATCGAGCAGCTGCCATGCGCCGCCATTGGTGCTGATGCGCAGCGCCTCGCCATCATTGCTTGATTCACCATCGGCGACGACGAAGGAATAGACCGTGGCGCTGGCGCCGGCCGGCGGGGTGATGGTGATGTTGGACAGCGCGATCGTCCGCGTGCCGGCACTTGCTGTGTAGAGCACGGGGCGTCCGGGGATGTCTCTGAAGGAACTGTTGCCAACTGCCGAACCGCTCCATGAAGGTGCGGCCACCGCGTTATACGCCGTGCCAGTGGTGGTTCCCGTAACCCGCGCGTTGAAGGTGAGGGTGGATCCGTCAGGCAAGGTGAAGCTGAGGTTCTGCCCCGCTGCTGTGCGCGCTGTTGCATCGTTGTAATTGACGAAGTTGAGCCAGCAATAGGTCTGCCAGCTGGCTGGCGCGGAGCCTTGGGTGGCCGCCTGGCTGCAGCTCTGCGCCTGTGCGGCAGGGCTCCACATCAGCCCTCCCACCAACAGCAGCAGAGCAAGCAGACGGCGAAGCTGAAAGCTGCAGGCGACCATGCCGGATGTGTAGGCAATCATGGTAAACACACGGTTAGCAAACCGGAGGACGGGGACGGCGCGCATCGCTTATCGTCCCAATCCAAGAAAGCCGAAGCTGTCGGCATCGAACTTCATGCGCACCGCTGCGAACACGCCTTTGTCGGTGTTGCGCGCAGGGCCGAAATCGCCGTCGCGGAAACCGTCGATATTGTAACCCACGGTCAGCAGCATGTCCTTCACCGGGGAGACGCCGATGGTCGGGCCATAAGCGAAGCTGGTGGTGTTGTCGTTGAGGTTGGACCGCACGGTGGCGCTGGCGCCGATTTCAAACCGTTCGCCGATGCCGATGCGCGCGTCCGTGCCGACCAGCACGCTGGTGCCTGAAAATTCAGTGCCTTCGAACTGGTCGAAATTGTGCCGGGCGCCAAGGAAAAGACTGACTTCATGGCGGCGCACTTCGGCACCATCCACTGTCCCGCGCGGCGAGAAATTGGTCGAAAGGCTGCCCACAAGCCGGCGCGAGGTCGCATTGCCATCGACCACCAGCGCCGTGCGTCCGGCGCCGCCCGCCCCGCCGATTTCACCTGCAACCCCGCCGGTGATCTGGTCGCTGCGGAATTCGATCCGCCCGAGCATCGCCAGCGGCGAGGCATCCGGACGGTGGGCAAAGGCGATGCTGGCATCGAGAATCTCGGCCTTCGCCCCGCCTGCGGCTTCGGACAGCGTCCAGGTCGCGCCAGAGCCGACAAGGCTGCCTTCGCCAAGCTGGCGGATTGCGCCAAAGGTGAAGCCCTTGCGGTCGGCTGTCTTACCGTCACGCACCTCGCCGCGTGCAACCACGCTCCAGCGGTCCTTGCGCCAGGCCGCGCCAAAGGTGACGGCGGTGAAATCCTCGAACAGCAAACCGCCGGTGATCTGGCCGCCGCTGGCCGGGGGTTGGGCAGGATTGATGACCCCGTTGGTCCCCGGATTGCCACCAAGCGTGCGGTTGCCGTCGATGGTGGCATCGATCGTCAGCGCCGGGCTCAGGGCGAGCGTCTGCGACAGGCCGAAGGCGGCAAAGCTGCGGGTGCCGTTTTCGCTAATCGTTTCCTCGCCCAGCGTGGTCACCACTTGTCCGCCCCGCCACGGGGCAACCTCGATCCCGCCACGCAGCTGGCGTGACTTGAGGTTTTCGCCGTCGGCCAGTTCATAGGTGCCGACAAGCCGCACGTCCTGCGTGACCGCATAACGCACGCCGAGACGGTGGCGCGCGGGCAGATCGAGGCTTTCGGACTTGCCAAGCGCGATTGCCGTGCCTGCGGAAAGCTCCAGCTTGTTGTCGAACAGGCGCTGGGTCGCGCCTGTCTCCAGCACGGTCGATGTGGCACTTGCGCCATCGGCCAGGCGGTCGTTGAAATGGACAAGCCCCAGCCGAAGGTCGGTCTGCTGACGGGTCAGCGCCAGCTGGCCCTGCGCAGCGCGGCGGCGGGTGGTTTGGGCGAGAGCCTCGTCCTGCCACAGGCTGCCGATAAAGCTCAGCTCCTGACTCAGCAGCACCCGGCCATCAACGCCGACCTTGCGGCGCCCACGCTCAGCCACGTTCTGCTGGCCGATGCCGTAATCCTCATCGATCTGGCGGGCATAGCCAAGCAGATCCAGCTTGCCGGTCTGGTGCTGGGCTTCGACCAGCCAGCCCGTCGCAGCCTCTCCTTCACGGCGGCTCAGCCCGAGTTCGGCACGGATTTCGGTGTTGTCACCCACGCGGGCGAGCAGGTCCACTGCGCCGATCTCGGTCCGCTGCGCCTGACCGTCGCGCCCTTCGAGGCCGGCATCGGTTATCGCGCTCGCGCCGATCCGCACGCGGCCATTGGCGCTGGTCCAGTCAGCGCGCACGCCCGCATTCATCTCAGCCTCGCCTGCGCCGTCGGTCTCGAATTCGATGACGATGAATTGCGGGTTGAGGTTTTCGTCGCGGCTCAGCACCGGCGCGGCAAAGCTGATCGTGCCGGCCAGCAGATCGATGTCGTAATCGGTAAAGCGGGTGAGTTCGCGGGTTGTGACAATCAGTTCGGGCCGGAAACGGTCACGCACTTCGATCGTCACGCGTTCGGAATTGGGCAGGAGGCGGCGGCTGGCGAGGCTGTAGGGTCCGGAAATGCCCTGGCCCTGGATTTCCTGGCGCTGGAACCGGCTGGCGATCTCGGCGGCAAAGCCCTGCGCCTTGATCTGTCCGACCCGGGCCTCGGCCTTCACGCCGGTGGCGGTGCGGTTGTAATTGGCAAGGCGCGTCTGGTTGAAGGCGGTCTGGAAGTCGCCGTAAAGCGCATAGAAGGTTGCGGTTTCGATGCGGACATACAGCTTTTCGCGGCTGGCGGCATCGAACTGGCGGGCCGAGGCATCGCCGAACACCGTGTAATAGGCCTGCGGATCAATCGCGCCCAGCACGCGCTGGTCATCGCGCTGCTTGGCGCTGTCATAGGCGAGGGTGAGCAGGTATTTGCCCAGCACCCGGCCCTTGGCATAAAGAGCGACCCGCGCATCATCGCCCAGATCACTGTCGAACTGCCCGGCGCGCTCCATGTTGTCAGCGACAGACCGCGCGCCGACCGTGCCTTCGGCAAGGCCCACGATGGTCCATTCGATATCGCCCGGCTCGATCCACGCCTCAAGCTCCTGATGGCGGGTGATGTTGCCATCGTCAAAGGCGAAATCGAGGCGCAGCGAGCCGCTGACCATGGTGGGCGCAAGTTCGATCCGGGCGATGCCTTCCTCGCCCTCGACCACCCAGCGCGCAGCGATCGGAGCGGTGCCTGTCAGCTGGTCGAGCTGCTGGCGATCAATCTGCTCGGCGCTCTGGTACGGCGCGTTGAGCCTGAAGTTGCCCGAAATCCCCTCACGCAGGGGGCGGTTGTTCCGGTCCAGCACGCGGATTGCCACCACCGGACGGGTGCGGCCATCAGCGACAAGGTTGGACAGGTCAGGCAGGAATTCGATCTTCGCCGGGGCGCGTGTGAAAAACACCTCGCGGGTGAAGGTCTTGGCGACTTCGCCGAAGCTGTTGAGGATCCGCGCTTCGAGCACGGTGCGTTCATTGATCAGCGGCACCCCGCGCCACTGGCTGACGGCATATTTGCCCTTTTGCGGGGTCTGGGTGCCATCAAAGGCAAGGCTGTCGACCGGCTTGCCATCGACCAGCAGTTCGACGCTCTGCCCGCGGCGGTGGCGGATGGCGACGCGCACGGCAGGCGCGCGCGGGTTGGCATCTGCGGCGGGGGCAAGGAAGCCGTCTTCGCCATCGCCCAGCGCGAGGAAATCGGTCGGCGCCGTGCTGGGCTCGGCCGGATTGGCGGGCTTGACCGGCGCTGCCTCAGGGGCAGGAGCAGCGACCGGGGCGGGGCTCGCGGCTTCGGGCAGAACAGCGTGGAAATCGGCGACGACCAGGCTGCCGCCCTGTCCGATTGCGAAGCGCGACGAAGCGCTGCGGGCATTGCGGGTCGATGCCGAGCAATCCACCATCCGCGCGCCTTCGGGCAGGGTCATGCGCGAGACCTGCACCACGTGGGTGCCGGGCACCACGCCTTCGAAGTGATAGCGGCCATCGGCATCGGTGACCGCGAAGCTGCCGTCTTCGAGCATCACGCGAACCCCGGCAATGCCGGTGCGCTGTGTTTCGTCGAAGGTGCAGGGGCCAGCCGTGATCCGGCCGATGATGGTCATCCGGTCGGCGATACCGTCACGCACCAGATCAACCGCCGCGCTGGCGCGTGACTGGCGGCCAAGCCCGTCCCGCGCGAGCGCATCGTTGAGCACACGGCCCGGAGGGGCATCGGGGCGCACGGTCATGGCATAGGTCACCCGCGCGCTGGCTCCGGCGGCGAGATCGCCGAGCGCGATCGTCAGAACGCGGCCATCGGGGGCGATCGCCACCGCTTGCGGGGCGGCGGCACCGTTGATGCGGATCGTGTCTGCCCGCAGGCGCAGCCAGCGCGAGGGCGTATCGGTGAGCGTCACAGCCCGCTTGATCCGCGATGGATCGGCGTTGCGCACGGTCACGGTGTAGAAAACAACATCGCCGGGCGCGGCATTGGTGCGCGATGCGGTCTTGGTCATCGCCAGATCGATCCCCGGACGGTCAACCGGGATGTCGACTTCGAAGGGAATCGGGCTGTCGAGCACAAAGGCATCGCCGAACGATCCTTCGCGGATCACATGGGGCCTGCCGTCAGGGCGGGTGACGCGCGCCAGCAGCTCGCGCGGGGCGGCTGAAGGGGCGGTGTAGGGGGTGGGCGGCTCGACCGCGAGGCGGTAACGGCCTTGTGCGGTGAGCGGAAACCAGAACTCGCCCGGCCCCATCGGCACACTGCGGCCCGCGCCATCGGTGACATTCGTCCCCGAAATAACGCTGGATGGCCATGATGTTACGCCATCCTCGGCAAAGACCGTGGCTGGCGCGCCGGTTGCGTCATCGACCAGCGTGATGCGGGCGCCGTCGACCGGCTCGCCGGTTTCGCTGTCGAACACCACGCCAAAGGGATCGACCAGCACGGCAACGTCGATCTGCACCAGAACATCGTCACTGCCCGGGTTCATGGCGGCCACGGTGATGCGCGAATCCGGCCCGACGCTAAGGCGGCAGTCTTCCTGCACGACGGGCGGGGGGATGCGGAAGGTGTCGATCACGCCGGTGAACACGCCGCTGTCCGGGGCGGTTTCGAAGACGGTCATGGTCTCACGGTCGCCCTCGGCGCTGGTGAGCACCACGGTGAGGCTGTCGATTGCGGCGGGATCACGGTTGGCGCTGGCCGCGGTCACTTCGAAAAAGAGCGGCTCGCCCCCGCGCAGCCGGTCAGTTGGCTGGACGATGGCGGTATTGAGCACCGAAACCGCGCCGGAACCGGGGGTGGTGCTGGCGACCGCGGAGCTGCGGTTAAGCTGAAGCGGACCGCCGGGCACAGAGCAGCTGGGCGGGCGATAGACCAGTTCGGAGCCTGTGCCGGGCGCGCGCCGGAAAACCCGGATCGCAGGGGGCGCAGGCGGGGTAAGGCTGACATCGAACCGGACCGGATTGCTGACAATCCGCCGACGCGTGCCGTCAGCCTCCCAGGTGGCTTCGGCGATGTTGGTGATGGACCGCACCGCCGCGTTATCAATGCCTTGGGCGCTGACCCCCTCTTGCGGCACGCCGAATGGCAGCAGCACTGCAAAGAGTGCTGCTGCCACGCGCCGCAAAGAGGGGGAAACACGCAAGACTAATGTCCGGATCTGGGCTTAGTCGATCACGACCCGGAAGTAGAGCGAACGGGTCTGACCCGCCGCGACATTGTCGAGGTCGCCCAGCACCTGGTCCTTCCCGCTAACGCCGGTTCCTTCGCTGAAGCTGCCACCGGGTGCGCCGTTGGCGCAGCTTCCATCACCGTTCACGAAGATCGAGTTTGCGATGAAGGTCACATCGAACGGAAGATCGTCGGTCACGGCCACATCGGTCGCCTCTGCCGCAGCGCCCGCGGCGTTGGCCACGGTGATGCAGTATTCGACGGTTGCGCCCGGAATCGCCTTCGGGTTGTTCTCGAAGTTGACCGGATCGCTGACAACGCGGCTGGACTTGGCCACGGTCACTACGGCGCCAGCCACGGTGTAGGTGCCGGTGTCGGAGAACGCACCGTCGCGGGCCTGATCGGTATCGCCCTGGCCGTCGAACAGCACCGTGTCGATGCCGCTGCTGTTGCCCGCCGATTCAACCAGTTCGGTGCCCAGCGTGCCGACAGTGCCACCCGCATGGGCGTTGGCGGTCAGCGTCACGTCAAAGATATCGGCGTTGGCAGCGCCAAGGCCGATGTCAGCCAGGACGATGACCTTCACGGTGACGCCATTGGCTGCGTTGCCAACTTCATCAAGGAAGGTGATCGGGCCTGCAGCTTCTTCAACAGCACTCAACACGCCGTCATTGTCGGCATCGAGATAGATGCGGAAATTGTCGATATTGCCCGCCGTCCCGTTCCGCAGCGCCGCTGCAAGATCGAGGTCGACTGTACTGTTCGACAGGTTGGTGACGTCAAAGGCGATGGCAGCGCCGTCTTGTCCGGGATTGACGACAGTCGCGCTGCCGACAAAGTTGACGAGGACATTGACCTTCTGGTCAACGGTGAACTCGTCGCTCGCCGTTGCCGCGTTCTGGGTCACGCCACCGACATTATAGGTGACGCTCACTTCGTTTCGGATGGTCGATCCTGCGCTGGTCCCTTGGGCCAGGGCAGGGGCGCTGGTCATTGCGACAAGCGCAAACGCGCTCACCGCACCCAGCAACTGCTTGGTGGTCTTCATGGTTCTGGTCCTGAGTGTTTGCCCCGCGTCTGACTTTCCGCCCGCAGGACGTGGCGGTTATCTCCCGCTGGTCAGCGGATGATGGCTGGATAGGTAAGTCGCCCCGATGCTCCGGGTGCGATGCTTGCCAGCACCCAGCGGACGTGGGTCACGTCGGCATGGGCGGCGGGACGGGTGGTCCCGTCTGAATTTGCGATGGTCAGCGCGGCGATGGCGCCGAAGGTCTTGCCTCCGTCTACCGACACCTCAAGCGCCGGATCGGCATCGGGCGCGAGGCGGACGGCTGCGGGAAGCGGGTTGGTGACAGTGAAATTGGTCACAACCTCGTTGCCCTTGTTGGCGTAGTCCGTGCCGAAAACGAGGCGATCACCCGGCACGATCGTGCTCGGCTCCACCAGATCGGTGCGTTCCTTGCCGTCGGCGTCGGTAATGACCTTGACCGCCTTGACGTCGCCGGTAAGCGCGATCGCGCTGTTGTTCTGCGCCGCAAGCGGCACGGCGGGCAACGCAAGCGCGGCGGCTGCGGCCAGCATCAGTTTGGTGATCGACTTCATAGTGCTTCCCCGATTTATTATCTGTTTTTATTGTCGAATTCTGGAACGTATCACTGGTCAACTGTAACGCTGAAGGTAACGGCGTGCCGCGTTCCGGCTGCCACTTCCCCGAGATTCACGGCGATCCCATCGGCGTCCGAGGCCGCGCCCGCGTCGCCATCGGCAGCATCGGTAAGCGCCGCTGAATCCAGCGCGAGCGTGCCGGGCACGTAGGTCGTCCCATCCGGAATCGCGTCGGTCACCACCAGATTGTTGACCGATCCGGTGCCATTGACCCGCGCTTCGATGGTGAAGGTGGCAATCGTGCCGGGAACAGCGCTGGTGCCGCCAAACGGATCGCGCAGCGTAACCGACTTGATCAGTTCGACGCCGGCGACGGTGTTGATCAGCCTGCCACGCGCCACGGCCTGCGCGCCGGTATTGCCGACAATCGCGTTGCCGCCATCAACGCCCGCGCCCGCAAAGGTGGTTCCGGGCGTGCCGCTGCCGGTCACCGCTTCTGCGGTAAGGTCGACATTGCTGGTCTGGGCATCGCCCACGCCATCGGGCACGGTCACGAGCACGAATATCGTCAGTGCTGCATCCGGCGCTAGAATTGCCGTGGTCTGCGGTGCGGCGAGGATCTCGTCGATCCCCTCATCATAGATACCGTTGCCATTGCTATCGATTGCAATGGCACGAAAAGAAACGTCGAAATCATTGCCGCCGACCGCCGTGTTGGCGAGCAGGCGGAAGGCTTCGGGCCCGTTGCCCTGATTGGTAAGCTCGAACGTCAGCACCGCATTGCCCGGGCGCGCCACAACGGGGCCGGGATCAAGCGATGCCAGCGTCACATCCAGCAATTCGTCAACGCGCACCGTGACGGTGTTCGAATTGATGCTGCGAGGTACGCCCGCCTCTTCATAATTGGCGACGGCGGTGTTCTCGATCAATGTGCCGGCGGTCACACCGCCGGCCCATGCCGGTGCTGAGGACAGCGCCACTGCGAACAGCGCGGTGCCCATGATGGAAGCTGACGAAACGTAAAGGCGAGGGTATGTTGTCATGCTGCGATGAATTACGCAGGGAAGGTTAGTTTTTCGTTAGCCACGATTGTAAAATGGTGTTTCGGACAGCCTCCTGTCGCCTCGAACGACGGTGAGCGTGCATCCTGAGCCGTTCTGCACGGGCAGGTTGCCCGCTGAAATGTAAGGAAAGTTCGTGTATTGGGGCGACAGGGCGGGCGAAGTCCAGCGACGGATCTATCAGCTCCAAAATGCGGAATGGCGGCCAAAACGCCTGTAAAACGAGGGCGGTGTTAAACCGCAAGGCTCACACGCAAGGTCTCCGGGGACGGCGTCGGACCACTTCTGCCGCGCACTTGCAAAACACCCTGCAGCGTCAGGCGCACAGCGTGCCGCCAAACGGTTGGCAAGTGTGAGCAGGACACCCGGCAACGGCGCGAGGGTGACACAACTGTGCGGTACATTGGGCGCGAAAGCGCCTTAAGTCTTTGATAAAAAATGAGTTTTTAGGGAGTGGTGCCGCTTACGTGACTCGAACACGTGACCCCATCATTACGAATGATGTGCTCTACCGACTGAGCTAAAGCGGCGCGCCTTTTGGGCAGGGGGGCGCTTTAGCCATCGGGCGGGCGGGTGGCAACGGGTTTTGTGCGTGTTGTGCGGGCCGTTGCAGATTGGGTCTGCCTCGCCGCAAGCGATGGGTGCTTGCACGGTCTTGCGGCGGCGGCCGGGTTTCTCGTGTGCGAATGCAGAAAGCTCCGGCCGGCGCGAGGGGCGGCTCAGCCTTCACCGCCAGCGGGCCTGGTGGCCCGCGCAATGCTCGGCGACCGACAGGAAGGAAAATTGTCCACTGGTCGGGACGAGAGGATTCGAACCTCCGACCCCCACACCCCCAGTGTGATGCGCTACCAGGCTGCGCTACGTCCCGTCACCAGTGGAGCGGGGCCTATAGGGCGCAGGTCCGAGGCTGGCAAGCGGGTTTGGCATCCTCGTTTGCGGGTTCGCTTTCGCGACCCGCAGACCACCCGCCCCGCCTCCCCACCCGGCCGCTGATAGTACCACTAATCTATGGCGGCCGGGTGGGGAGGCGGGGCGGGTGGTCTGCGCCACCGACAGGTGGCCTAAAGGAGGGCGCGATTGCGGGGCGCTTGCAATGCTGCTAGGCGCGCCCACTTGAACGGCAGGGGCATGGCCCTTGCATAAATTTCACGGGATATTGACGGGTTCAACCTATGACATTCGACCTTCTTGCCGCCGCTGGCGCCGGTGCCGCAGCAGCGCCGCCTGCCTGGATGAGCTTCCTGCCGATCGTCGGCATGATCGCCATCTTCTGGTTCCTGATCATCCGCCCTCAAATGAAGCGGCAGAAGGAACACCAGGCCAAGATCGCGGCCGTCAAGAAGGGTGATCAGGTGGTCACCGCCGGCGGACTTGTCGGCAAGGTCGTCAAGGTTGACGATGTCTATGTCGAACTGGAACTGGGCACCAATGTCCGCGTGAAGGCGATCAAGGCGACCATCGGTGACATCATTCCGCCGGGCGGCACGCCTGCCAATGATTGACCGGTCGCCTGACCAAGTGCCGCTTCTGACCTTTTGCGCGTGAGACCCTGACGCAATGCTCGACTTCCCCTTATGGAAAAAGCTCTGGCTGTGGGGGCTGACATTGGCCGCCTCGCTGCTGGCGCTGCCTTCGCTGTTCAATGTCTCCGGTCTGGACTGGCCCTCGGCGCTGCCCAACCCGCAGGTCAATCTCGGGCTGGATCTGGCCGGTGGCTCGCACCTGCTGCTTGAGGCGAAAGCCGATGATGTGCGGAGCCAGCGGCTCGACGTCATGGAAGAGACGGTGCGCCAGCTGATGCGCAACGCCAAGCCGCGCATCCGCATCGGCGATGTCTCGACGGCGGGCGGCGAACTGTCCTTCATGCTCGAAAGCGCCGCCGATATTGACCGTGCGCGTGGTTTGATCGAGCCGACGATGCAGGGCCAGACCTCGGTGCGAGAGTGGGAATTGCAGGTGGTCGACGGCCAGCGCGTGGTGCTCAAGCAGACCGATGCGGGCGTCAATCAGGCAATTGACGATGCGATGGCGAGCGCAACCGAAGTGGTGCGCCGCCGTATCGACGAACTGGGCACGCGCGAGCCGACGATCATCCGACAGGGCGACACCCGCATTGTGGTGCAGGTGCCGGGCTTGCAGGATCCCGAGGCGCTGAAGGCGCTGGTGGGCCAGACCGCGCAGCTCGAATTCAAGCTGGTTGCCGATCCTGCCGGATCGCAGGTCGGTGTGGAAACCTTCCCCTATGCCCCCGGCACCGGGCTTGACGGCGAGATGCTGTCGGTGCGCCGTTTGGGCGGCATTCGCGGCGAGAACCTGACTGGCGCGCAGGCCGGGGTCGATCCGCAGAACAACCAGAATGTCGTCAACATCACCTTCGATGCGCAGGGCGGTGCCAAGTTTGCCAAGCTGACGACCGAGAATGTCGGCAAGCCCTTCGCGATCATCCTTGACGGTCAGGTGCTGTCCGCGCCGACCATCCAGACGCCGATCATCGGCGGGAGCGCGCAGATTTCGGGCAGCTTCACGCCGGAAAGCGCCAACCAGCTGGCGATTGCACTGCGGTCGGGCGCGCTGCCGGTGCCGCTGGCGATTGTCGAGGAACGCACCGTCGGGCCGGATCTGGGTGCAGATTCGATCCGCAAGGGCCTGCTGGCGATGGGGATCGGCTCTCTTGCCGTGATCGCATTGATGATGGCCACCTATGGCCGGTTCGGCGTCTATGCGACCGTGGCGCTGGTGTTCAACGTGCTGATGCTGCTCGGGCTGATGGCGCTGGGGGGCTTCACGCTGACCCTGCCGGGGATCGCGGGCTTCGTTATCACGATCGGCGCAGCGGTGGACGCCAACGTTCTGATCAACGAGCGTATCCGAGAGGAACGCGCCCGCGGCCGCAAGGTGATCGCGGCGGTGGAAACCGGTTACAAGGAAGCCAGCCGGGCCATCTTCGATGCCAACCTCACCAACGTGATTTCCGGCGTGGCGCTGTTTGCGTTCGGGTCGGGGCCGGTCAAGGGCTTCGCGGTGGTGCTGGTGATCGGCATTGCGACCTCGGTTTTCACCGGGGTGACGCTGACCCGCATGTTCGTCGCCGGGTGGCTGCGCAAGGCGCGCCCCAACGACATCACGATTTAAGGAGCGCGAGACGATGAAACTTCTGAAGCTCGTCCCCGACAACACCAATATCAAGTTCCTGAAACTGCGCGTGCCGTTCTTCGTGCTCAGCCTGGTGCTGATCCTGGGAAGCTGGACGGCAGTTGCGGTCAATGGCCTCAACTTCGGCGTCGATTTCGCCGGGGGTCAGGAAGTGCGCCTGACCTTTGCCGAGCGCGAGACCGCACCGATCCCGCAGCTGCGTGAGCTGGTGGGCGGTCTGGGTTATGGTGAGCCGGTGGTGCAGGAATTCGGCGGGCCGCAATCCGTCTCGATCCGCGTGCCTTTGCCCGAAGGGACCGAGGATACGCCGGGCGCAGCCACCGCCATCGGTGCCGAGGTGATCGCCGCGATCGCCAAGGAATACCCCGATGTCGCCCTGCCGCCAGACGGCAATGACACGGTATCGGGCAAGGTCGCGGGCGAGTTCCGCAATCAGGCCATCCTCGCCCTGCTGGCGGCAATGGCGGCGGTGTCGCTTTACATCTGGGTGCGGTTCGAATGGCAGTTCGGCGTCGGTGCGATGTTCGCGCTGGTGCATGACGTGTCGGTGACGGTGGGCCTGTTCGCGCTGACCCAGATGGAGTTCAGCCTGCAGATCGTGGCTGCGATCCTCGCGATCATCGGCTATTCACTGAACGATACCATCGTCGTCTATGACCGCATCCGCGAAAACCTTAAGAAGTTCCGCAAAATGCCGGTGCCTGAACTGCTCGATCTGTCGGTCAACGAGACGCTGGCGCGCACGGTGATGACCTCGCTGACGCTGTTCGTTGCGCTGGTGCCGCTGCTGATCTTCGGCCCGCCGAGCCTGTTCGGCATGGTCGCGGCAATCACTGTGGGCCTGTTCATCGGCACCTATTCCAGCGTCTATCTCGCCGGGCCGCTGCTGATCTGGATGGGGGTGACCTCGACCAGCTTCGTGCCGACCGAAAGCGCGGCTGACCGGCAGGACAAGATCGCTCACGGGGAAGTGTAAGCGGGGGAGGGCGCGGTTCAGTCCGCGCCCGCCAGCCGCTCGTAATGCGCCGCCAGCGCTTCGGCGTTGGCGTCCCAGCTGAAATGCTCCGTCAGTGCCGCCACAACTTCACGCGGAGGCGGGTTGTTGAGCACTGCGTTCACGCCTGCTGCCACCGCCTCTGGCGTGCGTTCGACCAGACGCCCGGCGGTGTCGCAGGTGATCAGTTCACGCGCTCCGCCGACATCGCTGGTCACCACCGGCGTCCCGCAGGCGAGCGCTTCGACCCAGGCATTGGCGAGCCCCTCGCTGACCGTCGGCAACACCATGACATCGGCGGCTGACAGGATCAGCGGCATCAGATTGTGATCGATAGAGCCGGCGAAATGCACACGGTCGCCCACGCCCTCGCTCGCCGCCAGGGCGCGCAGCCGGGCCTCGTCCTCGCCCTTGCCGACCAGTATCAGCCGCGCACCGGGAATGTCGCGCAGGGCGGTGATGGCGATGCCCTGACCCTTGCGCTCGATCAGCGCGCCCACGCAAGCGAGCAGAGGCGCATTGTCGGGCATGGCAAAGTCCAGCTCCCGGCCAAGTTGGGCGCGCAGCTGTGTGTGGCCGAAAGGACGGAAGCGGTCGCGGTCCAGCCCGGTGTAATGAACGGTGATCTTGGCCCCATCCATGCCCATCGCAGCCATCTGTCCGGCTAGATCGCGGCTGACCGCGAGCAGCCCGGTCGCAGTTTGCGCCGCGTCCAGCATCTGTGCCCGGGCAAAATCATATTCGCTCCAGAAGCTGATATCGCTGCCGCGCGCCTTGATGGACAGTGGCAAGCCAGTTTCACGCGCAATTTGCGCTGCCGCAGGGCCATCGGGGAAGAAGAACTGCGCATCCAGCACGTCGATCGACGTTTCGGCATGGATGCGCCGCACCAGCGGCAACACCGCCCGCGCGATCGCACCCGCATTGCGGCGCGCACCGATACGCGGGATCAGCGTGAAATGCGGGCGGTGGACGGTCACGCCGCCTTCCTCGGCCACGGCCGGCAGATCGGCGAGCGGGCGGTAACGGCCCAGCGCCAGCGGGGGCAGGCCGATGGGGTTGACCAGCGTCACCCGCCAGTCCCCGCGCTTGGCCAGCGCCTCCAGCGAGCGGGCGACGAAGGTGCCGAACCGCGGGTTGACCGGATTGGGATAGAGCGTCGACAGGGCAAGGACGTGTTTCATCGTCTGCCCCTCACAACGGCCGGACAAGCATGAAGGCGACCGCGATCCATGGCGGATTGTCGACCACCACCTGCTTTTGTCCGGCCCCCGGCGGCAGCAGACCGACCAGCGTGCCGCGCCGGTCGATCAGCCGGCCAAAGGCAAAGCGCCCGCCCGGCCGGGGCACCAGACAATCGCGATTCATGGCGCGGTTGATCGCCCCTTGTGCCTGATCGGGGTCCAGCACCCGCAGCCAGACCAGATCGCCGGGGCGATATTCTCCGACGCTGTCACGCACCGCCAGCACCAGCGGGGCCGGGCCGTCTTCACTTGTGAGCTCGCTGGGCAGAAGCGCCTCTCGCGGGGCGGTGAGCGCTTCGGCACCATTGCTCCCGAGTTCGGCGATGATCTGTGCAGGGGCAGCGGCCTCTGCGCGCATCAGCGTGGCAGGCTCCACGCCGAGCGCAGCGGCAATGCGGTTCATCCAGGTGAGCGACAATTGCCGCATCCCCGTCTCCAGCCGTCCTATGGTCTGGGCGGTGGTTGGCGGATCGCAGGCGGCGCCCAGATCGGCGAGGGTCAGGCCCTTGGCCTTACGGATATCGCGGATGCGGTTGGTCATATCACGCCCTCAAGTAGCAAAGCGGTAGGCGAACAAGTACGCGCCTGAATTAACCGGTTTGGTTTTTTCTTTCCTACAGATGTGCGGCCTTGGCAAGTCCCCTGCGCTATTCAAGCGGAGGAACATGCCATGAAGCGCCAGCTGGTCGAACGCGAACTCACCACCGAAGGCCCGCGCCGGGGTGCGATCAAGGGCGGGGCAAATCCCCGGCGCACGGTGACCGTCAACATCGCCGAAAGCCCGCTCGCATGGCTGCACGCGCGCGGACATCTGGATGACCGCCTGTTCGATGCCGGCGAGGCGTTGCGGGGCGATTACGAGCGTGCGCAATTGTCGGCCAGCATCACCATGCGCTGGGATCCGGTGCGGATGAAATCCACGGGAGAGCGCGGCCTTGCCCCCAGCGAAAAGCAGATCGCCGCGCGCCAACGTTTCGACGGGGCGATCAAGGCGGCGGGGCGCGGGCTGGAGGATATCCTGTGGCGCGTGGTCTGCGCGGGTGAGGCTTTGCCCGAAGCGGAAAAGACCCTCGGCTGGCCCGCCCGCAGCGGCAAGCTGGTGCTGCGCATTGCGCTGGAGCGGGTGGCGGAATTCTACCGGATCACGTGACCCAACATCGCCTGCACCCTGACGCGCAGCTGCGGAAGCACATCGCGTTCGAACCACGGGTGCTTTGCCATGAACAGCCGCGATCGCCAGGCGGGGTGGGGCAGGGCGACAAAGGGCCAATCCTCGCCAAAGCGGCTGACCCGTTCGGCGAGGCTGAGGCGCTTCAGATGCGGCAGGTAACGCGCTTGGGCATGGATGCCGACCAGCAGTGTCAGGCGGTCTGCCGGCAGCACGCCGAGCACCGCGTCATGCCACTGCGGCGCACATTCCTTGCGCGGCGGGGCGTCTCCGCCGCTGGCCTTGCCGGGATAACAGAACCCCATCGGCATCTGAGCGACCTTGGCCGCGTCATAAAAAGTCGCCTTTTCCAGCCCCAGCCAATCGCGCAGCCGGTCGCCGCTGTCATCGTCCCACGGCACGCCGCTGGCATGGACTTTGGTGCCCGGGGCTTGTCCGATAATGAGCAGACGGCTGGTGGCGGAAAAGCGCGCAACCGGGCGTGGGCCGAGTGGCAGGTGCGCTGCGCAAAGCGTGCAAGCGGCGATTCTTTCGCGAAGTTCTTCGACGTGATCCCCCAGTGGAGGGGCGCTCACCCCTCGACCATCTCGGCCAGCATCAGCCAGCGTTCTTCGGCTGCGTCCTTTTCAGCCCGGGCGTTTTCAATCCCCTTGCTGATCGTGGCGAAGCGTTGCGGGTCTTTGGTGTAGAGTTCGGGGTCAGCCAGCAGTGCCTCGCCCTTGGCGATGGCGGCTTCCAATTCCTCGATCCGGGCGGGCAGGATTTCGTAATCACGCTGGTCCTTGTAGGACAGTTTGGGTGCGGCGCCTGCCTTGACGGGCATGGACTTGGCGGCCCCGGCCTGTGCTTCGCCTGACCGGGCCTGACCCCCTTTAGACCCGCCTTGACCCCCGCTAGCGTCCTGCTTGCGCTTGGCCTCCCAATCGGCATATCCGCCCGCCACAATGTCCACCTTGCCCGACCCGTCGAGCCCCAAAGTGATGGTGACAGTGCGATCCAGAAAGTCGCGGTCGTGGCTGACGATCAGCACGGTGCCGTCAAAGTCGGCGATGACTTCCTGAAGCAGATCAAGGGTTTCAAGGTCGAGGTCATTGGTCGGCTCGTCCAGCACCAGCAGGTTGGCGGTGCGGGCAAATTCGCGCGCCAGCAGCAGGCGCGACCGTTCGCCGCCCGACAGAATGCCGATCTTGGTGTCGACCAGACCGGGATCAAACAGGAAGTCCTTGAGATAGGCCATCACATGCTTGCGCACCCCCCGAACATCAATCCAGTCGCCCCCTTCGGCGAGGATCTGGCGCACCGTGGCACCGGGTTCGAGCAGTTTGCGCTGCTGGTCGATCATCACCCCGGTCAGCGTCTTGGCGTGGGTGATGGTGCCGGTGTCAGGCTCAAGTTCCTTGGTGAGCAATTTCAGCAGCGTGGTCTTGCCCGCACCGTTCGATCCGACGATGCCGATGCGGTCGCCGTTCTGGATGCGCAGGGAGAACGGCTTGATGATCGCACGATCACCGTAAGACTTTGAAATATTGTCCGCAACGATCACCGATTTCGACTTGAAGTCATCATCGCTGGACAGCTTCAGCTTGGCCGTCCCCGCGCTGGAGATCATCGAGGCACGGGCGGCGCGCATCTGGTAGAGTTTTTCCAGCCGCCCCTGATTGCGCTTGCGCCGGGCGGTCACGCCGCGCTCCAGCCAATGCGCCTCAAGCTTCAGCTTGGCGTCCATCCGATCCGCCGCGCGGGCTTCTTCGGCATAGACCTGTTCTTCCCACGCCTCATACCCGCCAAAGCCGACCTCCTTGCGCCGCAGCGTCCCCCGGTCGAGCCACAGGGTTGCCCGTGTCAGGCGGGTGAGGAAGGTTCGGTCGTGGCTGATGGTGATGAAGGCGCCGCGATACCGGCTGAGCCAATCCTCCAGCCAGTCAATCGCGCCCAGATCCAGGTGGTTGGTCGGCTCGTCCAGCAGGATCAGATCGGGGTCTTGCGCCAGCGCGCGGGCGAGGGCTGCGCGGCGGCGTTCGCCCCCGCTGGCGGTGGCGGCGGGGCGGGCCATGTCGATGCCGAGCTGGCCGGCGATGGCCTCCACCTCGTGGCGTTCGGGCGGCAGTTCGCCGCCGATCGCAAAGTCCATCAGCGTTTCGGCGTCCCCGAAATCAGGCTCCTGTTCCAGAAACACCAGCCGTGTCCCCGGCTTCACCCGGCGCTGGCCGCGGTCCGCGTCGATCCGCTCCATGATGAGCCTGAGCAGCGTGGTCTTGCCCGCGCCGTTCCTGCCGATCAGCGCCAGCCTGTCCCCCGGCAGCACGTGCAGGTCAATCGGTGCCGCACCGCTGGTAGGGGTCGGGCCGCCGAACAGCCAGCGTCCGCCCTGCTGCAATGCGAGGCCTTCGAACGAGAAAATGGGGGGCTGTGCCATGGGATGCGGCAAGTAGTGGCACAGCCCCTGCGCCACAAGAGCGCGTTTCCGGTTCAGGGCGGCGAAAGCTGAACGGGTCCAGAGGCGCGACCTATCGGAGGAACACACACCATGCTGAAACCCGCCCTTGCTCTCATCGCCGCTTCGGCCCTGACGCTGCCCGCCGCCGCCTTTGCCGCCAATGTCGAAATCGACGCGGCCGGCCCGGTGGTTGAACTCAGCGTCTATGAAAGCATCGATGTTGCCCCTGACACCGCCACCATCGGCGCAGGCGTCACCACCGAAGCGGCGACCGCGACCGAGGCTCTGCGGCAGAATTCGGCGGAGATGCAGACAGTAATCGCCCGGATCAAGGCGCTGGGCGTGGCCGAAAAGGACATCCAGACCACCGGCATCAATCTGAACGCCCGTTACGATTACGACCAGCAGACCCAGCGCCAGGTGTTTCGTGGCTACATGGCGTCGAACCGGGTGAGTGTGATCCTGCGCAAGATTGACGACACGGGCCGCGTGCTTGATGCGCTGGTCGCGGCAGGCGCCAATGACCTCAATGGCCCCAGCTTCAGCATTGATGATGACACCGCCGCCAAGGATGAAGCGCGCAAGCGTGCCGTCGCCCGCGCCGGGGCGCAGGCCAAGGCCTACGCGATGATGCTCGGCTATGACGGGGTGAAGGTTCTGGCGATCAATGAAAGCATCGCGGGCAACGGGCCAATGCCGGAAATGGCCAAAGGGCGCGGAATGCTGGCAATGGCGGCTGACGCTGCGCCGGTGCAGCCGGGCATGGTGCAGGCCGGGGTGAACATTGCGATCACCTATGAATTGACCAATAGCAACGCCGCGCCCGCGCAATAATGTCATTCACGGCTTGTTCAATGGAACAGCACTAGGCATGATCCTGTTATGAGACACCTTGCCCCCCTGCTGCTTGGCCCGCTTGCCGCATGTGTCCTCACCGCCGCGCCTGCGGCGGCGCAGGACCAGGCGCGCGGTGATCAGGGCGAGGCGCGCCGAGAGGCACAGGCCGGCAACATCATGCGGTCCGGCGAGATCGAGGCGAAGATCCTGCCGCAGATGAAGGGCGCTGAATATCTCGGCTTTGCCTATGATTCGAGCGCGCGGGCCTACCGTCTCAAGTTCATCAAGGATGGCCGCGTTACCCATGTCGATGTTGATGCCCGCACCGGGCGGATCATCGGCCGTTCGCGCTGACGGACGGGCCGGTATGCACTTTCATCGGGGGAAAGCGGCGGGGAGGGCGCACGGCGCTTGCTTGACGCGTGACAGCCAAAAGCGCACGACCTCCGGCAACACAACGCTTGGAAATGGTGGAACATGCGCATTCTGATCGTCGAAGACGAACCGACCCTTGGCGCACAGCTCAAGTCGACACTTGAAGGGCAGGGCTATGCCGTCGATCTGTCGGCCGATGGCGAGGACGGGCACTTCATGGGCTCGACCGAGGATTATGACGCGGTGGTGCTCGATCTTGGCCTGCCCGAGATTGACGGGCTGACTGTGCTCGGCATGTGGCGGCGCGAAGGGCGGACCTTCCCGGTGCTGGTGCTCACCGCACGCGATTCATGGTCTGACAAGGTTGCCGGGCTGGATGCGGGCGCGGATGATTACCTCGCCAAGCCGTTCCAGACCGAAGAACTGATTGCCCGCCTGCGCGCGCTGATCCGCCGTGCTTCGGGCAACACATCGTCCGAACTGACGGCAGGCGATGTGCGGCTGGACACGCGGTCTGGCCGCGTGACGCTGGCGGGTGAGCCGGTCAAGCTGACCGCGCAGGAATACAAGCTGCTGAGCTACCTGATGCACCACAAGGGCAAGGTGGTCAGCCGCACCGAATTGATCGAGCATATCTACGATCAGGATTTCGATCGCGATTCCAACACCATCGAAGTCTTCGTCACCCGCATCCGCAAGAAGCTTGGCGCAGACGTGATAACGACCATCCGTGGCCTCGGTTACAGCCTCGACGACCCCGCCGATCAGCCCCGCGCCTAAGGGTGTGCCTGAGGCGGCGGCGACTGGCGGCGATGCGCCAGCGGCCGTGCCTGCGGGCGCGCCGGATGATGTGAGCGCGGCTGCGGCACCCCAGCAGCGCGCCAGCCTTGCGCGGCGCATGGGGTTGATTGCGGCCGGGTGGATCTTCGTTCTGTTGCTGGGCGGCGGCATCGCGCTCGAACGCACGCTGACCACACAGGTCGAAGCCAATTTCGACGAACAGCTCGATTACATTCTCACCGCGATGATCGCGTCCGCCGAAATCGATGCCAGCGGCGAGGTCTATTTTTACCGCACCCTGGGCGACCAGCGCTTCCTTGAGCCCGGCAGCGGCCTTTACTGGCAGATCAGCGGCGGCAATTACGAGCCCTGGCCATCACGCAGCCTGTGGGACCGCACCTTGAAGCTGCAAGGGGTCGAGGCCAATGGCGACCATTTCGACAGCGATGTGCACTTCTACAACTCCGCACAATTTGCAGGCGAACCGCTGCGGCTGGCCGAACGCACGGTGATCCTGCCGGGCAGCGAGACGCGCTGGACCTTCGCGGTTGCCAGCGCGACCGAGCAGATGGACGCCCAGATCGGGCGGGTGCGGCTGATCCTGATCTGGAGCTTTGCCGTGCTGGGCCTTGGCCTGCTGGTGATGGCGCTGCTGCAAATCCGTTACGGCCTTTCGCCACTGCGGCGCGTGCGGGCGGCGATCCAGAACCTGCGCACCACCGGGGCAAACCGCATCACTGAACCCCTGCCGCTCGAAGTGCAGCCGCTGGTCGAGGAGCTGAACGGCTTGCTCGAACATTCCGAAAAGCAGGCCGAGGAAGCGCGGCGTCATGCGGGCAATCTGGCCCATGCGTTGAAGACCCCGCTGACCGTGCTGACCAATGCTGCCACCGCCCGCGCGCCCGATCTGGGCGAGGCGGTGATGCGCGAAACCCGCACGATGCAGCGCCATGTCGACCATCACCTCGCCCGCGCCCGCGCTGTGGGCCGCCGCGCTGTTGGCCATGCGCGCACCAATGTCATGGCCAGCGCGGAAGCTGTGCGCCGTGCGGTCGAGCGGCTCTATCCCGAAGGCCGGCTGGATATCGCAGGGGACAAGGCCGCGACCGTGGCGCTCGAACGGCAGGACCTTGACGAATTGCTCGGCAACCTGATCGAGAACGCGGCGAAGTATGGCGGCGGCAGCGTGTTCGTCACCATCGACCCTGACGACAGCTGTGCCCCGCGTGACCCCAAAATGTGCCTCATCTGGGTCGAGGATGACGGCACCGGCATCCCCGAGGCCGAGCGCATCCGCATCTTCGATCGCGGTGTACGGCTGGACACCGACAAGCCAGGCACAGGCCTCGGACTTGCGATCGTGCGCGATGTGGCGGAGATCTACGGC
Organism: Porphyrobacter sp. IPPAS B-1204; assembly: GCA_003724185.1. Lineage (GTDB taxonomy): Bacteria > Pseudomonadota > Alphaproteobacteria > Sphingomonadales > Sphingomonadaceae > Erythrobacter. The sequence goes on along the minus strand of RHGM01000003.1, from coordinate 123,473 downwards.
GGCAGCGTGACCCTTTCCGAGAGCGAGGATCTGGGCGGGCTGCTGGTGGAACTGCGTCTGCCGCGCGCTGATTAACCGGGCCGCGAAGGGTTTGCGCTTATCCCGCGTTGAAGCGGCACAACCACACGCAAACGGGGCCATTTGCGACATACACTATGACCGCCAGCGGTGATCGATCTGCACAAGCTCAGCGTGTCGCCGGCCCGGGCGATGATGCGGCGTGGGCAGCGCGGCTGGCGGCCCGCGATCCCGCAGCGCTGCGCGAGATGATCACGCAGCACGGCGGCGCGCTCCACCGGGTCGCCTACCGCATGACCGGTGACGCGCACGAGGCGGAGGATATCGTGCAGGAAGCCTGCCTGCGATTGTGGGATCAGGCGCCGACCATTTCTGCGCGCCATCCGGTCGGCAGTCAGGCGGCAGGCACGCTGCGGCTGGGCGGCTGGCTGCAAAGGGTGGTGGTCAATCTCGCGATTGATCGCCTTCGCCGGACGCGGCGGCTTTCGCCGGGAGAGGTGCCGGACGATGCAGACGAGGCCCCGCTCGCCGATGCGCTGATCGAAGCGGGAGAGCGCGATGCGCAGGCCCGCGCACTGGTGCTGGCCCTGCCAGACCGCCAGCGTGCCGCGATCGTGCTGACCTATTACGAGGAACTGCCCAATGCCGAAGCGGCCGCCGCCATGGACATGAACATCAAGGCCTTTGAAAGCCTGCTGCATCGCGCCCGCACGGCGCTGCGGCAGGCCTTTGCGGGCGAAGGAGACGCGCGATGAGCGTGAATGAAGCCAAGCAGGGCGATCCCATCACCCCCGGCAGTCCGCTGGCGCGGGCGCTGGACGGTTACGCTGTGCCGGGCCTGTCCGCAGGCTTTGCCGACCGTGTGCTGGCGGCTGCGGAAGGGGCTGCTGCGCCGCTGCCGCCGCTTCGGCGGAGGGCAAGCAATGGGCGCGGCTGGCGGCTGGGGCGGGGGATCGCCATCGGCGTTGTCAGCTTCGGCGCGCTCGCCAGCGCGGCGGCGGCGACCGGCTTGCTTCAGCAGTTCGATATTCCCGTGCCCTCGGCTGAAAAGGTCTGGGCGCGCCTCACCGGTTCGCAGCCCGCCGCCGCTGCGGCAACCGCGCCGGTGATGGCAGCAGCCAAGCCCAAGTCTGACGCGCCTGCCGCTTTGGCGCCGGTGCAAATCACCGGCCCGATCGACACGCCCGAAGAACTCGCCGAGGCCTTCCGCCGGATCGACGAAGTGCGCGAAGGCCGGTTTGCGGCCCGCCGCGCGCTGGCTGACCAGCGCATCGACAGCGCGCTCGAACGCCGCCGCGCCGCTGGCCTGCCGCTTCCGACCGCCGAACAGGAAGCCGCCTTCCGCGACAAGGTCGAAGCCGCACAGGCCCGCCGCCAGCAGCTCGCCGATGAACGTATCGCGGCACGGCGGGACGAAATGCAGCGCAAGGTCGAAAGCGGTGAAGCGCTGACCAGCGAAGATATTCTGCGCCCCTTGCGCGATGACGCCAGGGCGCTGGAACGGGGTGAGCGGATCGAGCGGCTGCGGCGCATGTCTCCCGCCCAGCGGCGTGAGGCGCTGCGCCGGCTGCCGCCCGAGGAACGCCGCGCCCTGATTGAGCAATATCGCGCCGGCCGTGCTGCCGAGGTGCCAGCCGTGGTGCCGCCCGCGCCTGCCAGCGACCCGGCGGGCGATCAGTCACCGGCGGAATGAAAAATCGCGTGCGCCGCGAAGGGTAATTCCCGCTCAGGCGTTTTCCTCATGTCGCCACCAGCCAAGCCCCGCTGCTGGAGCGGCCTCGCAAGCCCATGATTGCAAGGAGGAATATCGCCATGACCAAATCCCCCCTGATGCTCGCCGCCATGACCGCGCTGGTTCTGGCAGTTCCCGCCACCGCGCAGGATCAGACCCGCACCCGCACCTACGAAGGCCCCAACGCCAGCGCGGCCACGACCACCACGGTCAACCGCGACACCGGCACCGCCACCCGTGATCGGGAAGTGACCAACCGCAACACCGGCAACACCGCATCAAGCAGCGCAGTGCGTCAGCGTAAGGAAACCGGATCGACCATCGGTGTCGTCCAGACTGGCCCGCAAGGCCGCACCCGCAGCCTTGAGGGCGAGCGTACCCGGACCGAGAATGGTTCCAGCTTCACCGGCACCGCCACCGGCCGCGGCGGGGAAACCTATGGCCTCGCGGGCAGCCGCAGCCGGGATGGGCAGGGCAATTCGCAGGCCAGCCAATCGGTCACCAACAGCGATGGCGAAACCCTCGCCTCCCGCAACCGGGCGACTTCGCGCAGCGATGGTCAGGTCAACCGCAGCGTCACCCGCACCCGCGCCGAGGGCGTCAGCCGCCCGCCGCGCATGCGCCGTCCGCGGGGGTAAGAGACAGGTTTGCGCCGCTTCGGCAGGACACGCGGCCCCGCCGCCCTGCCACCCCGATGGAGCGCGCATCACGTGGGTGCAGGCCGGTCTGGTGGAACGGCCTGCACCCCTTTTTTCTGGTTCAGTGGCGGTTCACTGCGCGCAGGCCATTGTGAAGGCTCAGCAATGTCGGAGCCGCGTCAGCGTGATCACAGCCCGTTCCAGCATGATCCTTGCCGCAATCCTGCTCGGCGGCTGTGCGACCAGCGATGGACGCCCGGTGGAACGGACGGTCTTCAACAATCCCTATTCCGGGCTGGCCACGGATCGCACCGGGATCGGTCCGCAATGCGATGTCGAATTCGGGCGCGATGCAACCTGCCTTGGTGCGCCGTTGATCTACCCCGGACGGGGTCGCAACGTATCGCTCGGCAATGGGGAGATCATCCGGCTGACCCGCAACCAGCGGCGCATCCTCCGGGAACGGTCGGAACTGATCGAAGCGCTTCGTGATCAGCCCCAGCCCCGCGCTCCCGCGCCTCCGCCCGAACCGGTCTTGCCGACCGCCACCGATGCTGGCAGCAAGCCCTAACCGGCTGCCGCACGTTCGTGGTGGCGGATCACTTCGTCGATGATGAAGCGCAGGAATTTCTCGGAAAATTCGGGATCAAGGTCGGCGTCCTCCGACAGCTTGCGCAGACGCGCGATCTGCCGTGCTTCACGGTCAGGATCGGCGGGAGGGAGCGTCACCTTCGCCTTGTATTCGCCAACCGCCTGCGTGATCCGGAATCGTTCAGCCAGCATGTGGATCAGCGCCGCATCGATGTTGTCGATGCTCTTGCGAAAGGCGGCCAGAACCGGATCGGGCTCGGCTGAGATTTGCGTTTTGTCGGACATGTCTGGCGAAACTAGCAGCAATTCTGCGCTTGCCAAGCACGCTGGGGCCGCCCTAGAGCCGCAATCAGCATGAGTGCCGATATCATTCCCCTGCCGCGCAAGGCACCGACACTCGATCCCATGTTGTCCCTGACAGCGGCGGGTATGAACTCGGTCAACGCCGTGATCCTTGACCGGATGCAGAGCGAGATCCCGCTGATCCCGCGCCTGGCCGGACATCTGATTTCGGGCGGGGGCAAGCGGCTGCGGCCGATGCTGACGCTCGCTGGTGCAGAGCTGGTGGGCTACAAGGGCACCCGCCACCACAAGCTCGCCGCCGCAGTCGAATTTATCCATACGGCAACGCTGCTGCATGATGATGTGGTGGACGGCAGCGAGCTGCGGCGCGGCAAGGCTGCGGCCAACATCATCTTCGGCAATCCGGCGACCGTGCTGGTCGGCGATTTCCTCTTCAGCCGCGCATTTGAACTGATGACCGAGGACGGGTCCTTGCGCGTCCTCTCGATCCTGTCACGCGCCAGTGCCGTGATCGCGGAAGGCGAGGTTTCGCAGCTGTCCGCCCAGCGCCAGATCAACACCAGCGAAGAACAATACCTCCACATCATCGGTGCCAAAACAGCAGCCCTGTTCGCCGCCGCCAGCCAGATCAGCGCGGTGGTGGCCGAATGTTCGGAGGAGCAGGAGCGCGCTTTGGAGGCCTATGGCCGCAACCTTGGCGTGGCATTCCAGCTGGTCGACGATGCGATCGACTACGATTCCGACGCTGCCGAAATGGGCAAGGACCAGGGCGACGATTTCCGCGAGGGCAAGATGACCCTGCCGGTGATCCTCGCCTATGCCCGCGGTAACGAGGAAGAACGCAAGTTCTGGAAGGACGCGATCATCGGGCATCGTTCGTCCGATGCCGATCTTGCCCACGCAATTGCCCTGATCGGCAAGCACAATGCGCTCGAAGACACGCGTGAACGCGCGCGCCACTTCGCCCACCGCGCCATCGACGCGATCTCGATCTTCCCCGATGGCAAGGCTCGTCAGGCGATGGCCGAAGCGGCGCAATTCGCGGTCGCGCGCGGGCATTGAGCAGGCTATCGGGCGGGGCGTGAGCCTCGACCTTCCCATCCACGCTGTCCTGCCGGAAATCCGCGCCGCACTCGCGGAGCAAGGCGCGGGCGTGCTGATCGCGCCGCCGGGGGCGGGCAAGACCACCGCGGTCGCGCCCGATCTGCTGGGCGAGCCGTGGTGCACCGGCCAGATCATCCTGACATCTCCACGCCGCGTCGCCGCCCGCGCTGCGGCGGAACGGATGGCCGAAATGCTCGGGGAAAAGCCGGGCGAGACGGTCGGCTACATGACGCGGCTCGACAGCAAGGTATCGGCAAAGACCCGCATCCTCGTGGTAACCGAGGCCCTTCTCGTGAACCGGCTGGTCGACGATCCGGAGCTTCCCGGCGTATCCGCATTGCTGTTTGACGAGGCGCATGAACGTGCGCTCGACAGCGATCTGGGGTTGGCGTTGGCGCTGGAGACCCGCAGCGTTCTGCGCGAGGATTTGCGCGTTCTGGTGATGTCCGCGACCATCGACGGCGCACGCTTTGCCCGGCTGCTGGGCGAGGACGCGGTGATCATCGAAAGCGAAGGGCGCAGCTTTCCGCTGGCAATCAAATGGCTTGGCGGGGATGCTTCGCAAGCCATCGAAGACCGGATGGCCAGCGCCGTGCTCACCGCATGGCGCGAAGAGACGGGCGATATCCTCGCCTTTCTGCCCGGCGTGCGCGAGATCGAGCGGGTGCGCGAACGGCTGGAGCCGCGCCTTGCACATGTTCCGATCCATGCCTTGCACGGCCAGATCGAACCGGCTGCCCAGCGCGCCGCAATCCGCCGCGATCCTGATGGCCGCCGGCGGATAGTTCTTGCCACAGCGACTGCCGAAACCTCGCTGACCCTGGACGGGGTGAGCGTGGTGGTCGACTCCGGCCTCGCGCGCCTTGCGGAGTTTGACCGGGCGGCAGGCACCACACACCTCGTTACCCGCCGCGCCAGCCAAGCCTCGGCAGCGCAGCGCGCCGGGCGTGCGGCGCGGCAGGGGCCGGGGGTGGCTTACCGATTGTGGGAGGAAGGGGGGCACGCGGGCCGCCCGGAATTCACGCCTGCCGAAATCCTGCAAGCCGATCTCGCCCCGTTGCTGCTGCGGCTGGCCAAGTGGGGGACGGGCAATCCGCAGGCATTACCGTGGCTCGATCCGCCGCCCGAAGCTTCGATTGCAGCGGCGCGCAGTGCGCTCGATGCTTTGGGCGCGCTTGACGGGGCGGGGAGGATCACGCCGCTCGGTGAGGCCATTGCCAGCCTGCCGATGCCCCCAGACCAGGCCGCCGCTGTCCTCCACGGCGCGCAAGCGGGCTGCGGCGAGGATGCAGCGCGGCTGGTGATGCTGTTGCAGGAACGCGGGCTTGGCGGGCGCGGGGAAGACCTGATGCAGCGCCTCAGCCGCTGGCGCGGGGATCGCGCACCAAGGGCCGCAGCGGCGGCGCGGATTGCGCAAGGCTGGGCGCGGCAGGCGGTCAAGCTTGCCACTGCCATCGGCACTAGCCCCGCCACAGATGCCGCCGAAGCCCTCGCGCTCGCCCGCTCCGATTTCGTCGCCCGCCGCCGTGATGCGTCGGGCGAGCAATGGATCAGCGCAGGCGGGCGCGGCTACCAGCTTGATCCGGCCTCGCCGCTGGCACGGGCGGAATGGATCGTGATCGGCGATGCGCAGGGGCAGGCCAAGGGTGCGCGGATCACGGCGGGGGCAGAACTCGCACCGGAACGCATCGCCGCCCTGTTTGCCAGAGAGCTTGCAGAACGCGTCACAACCCGCTGGAATAATGACAAAGACCGTGTGGAGGCCCGGCGTGAGCGGCGGCTTGGCGCGATCGTCCTGGCGAGCGTGCCAGAGCCTGCGCCCGACCCGGCCCTGCTTGTGGATATCCTTGTGGAGAAGGCTCTGGAGAGGTTGGGGGAGTTGCTTCCCGCAGGCTTCCTCGCCCGCGCGCGCTTTGCCGGGATGGCGGCGCTTTCACCCGATGCCTTGCGCGAAAGAGCGGGCGAATGGCTCGCGCCGCTGGTGGCCGGGCGGCGTGATCTCGATCTGCCGCCGCACCGCTTTGCCGAAGCCGCGCTCGGCCTGCTCGACTGGAATGCGCGGCAGGCGCTCGACCGCGCCGCGCCTACCCATTTCACCTCGCCTGCCGACACCCGCCACGCCATCGACTATGCGGGCGATGACGCGCCCAGCGTTGAAGTGCGGGTGCAGGGAGTGTTCGGGCTGGACGAGCAGCCGATGATCGGCAACACCCCGCTGCTGCTGAAGCTGACCAGCCCCGGCGGGCGTCCAGTGCAATCGACCCGCGATCTGCCCGGCTTCTGGCGGGGGAGCTGGCGCGATGTGGTCAAGGACATGAAGGGCCGCTATCCCAAGCACCGCTGGCCCGATCAGCCGTGGCTGGAAAAGCCCAGCATGAAGACCAAAAATGCGTTTAATCGTGGCTAGAATCACGCTATCGCGCCAGCAGAATTCGGGGTGCAAAGCAGCCCGCAAGGGCGACTGCCCGCCCGCAGCGACGCTGGCGAAGCCAGCATGAGCGAGGATCGCAAGAGAAAATGCCCGCGAGAATTTATCAGAAGACCAAGCACGCGATGCAATCGGGCAAGGCGCACACCGACGAGTGGGTGCTGGAATTCGAACAGTCCGAGGCGCGTTTTGCCGATCCGCTGATGGGCTGGACCGGATCGGGTGACACCCAGTCGCAGGTGCAGCTGACCTTTCCTTCGAAGGACGCGGCCAAGGCCTATGCCGAGAAATACGGCATCCCCGCACGCGTTCACGCGACCCCGCCCAAGCGGCTGAAGCTTCAGGCCTACGCGGATAACTTCCGTTAAGCCCTCAAGCGCCGGGCGGCGGGCATCCGCCCGCCTTGGCTTCGCGGCATGAGCCGCGGCGGGCGGTCGCCCTTGCGGCCCTGCGGGCCGATTTTTCGCTGAGTTGATTTTTGCTCCCGGGCGCGCCATATGCTCTTCTGGGAGTCGGGTGGACGTTTGCGTCTGCTCACCGAGTCAGGTCCGGAAGGAAGCAGCTCAGGTGGATTGCGGCGGGTCGCCCGGCTCCTTTTTCCCGTGATCGCAAATGACAAACCGCGCCCAAGCGCCTAGCTTGCGTCCATGAGCGATTCCGATCCCGAACTTCCCGAGGATGCCGACACCGGCCCCAGCGCTGCCGAGCTTGAGGCGGCCGGGCAAAGTGCCTTGTTCGGAGACCCTGCGCCGGTGGTGCCAGCCCCGGCCTTAGCTGTGCCAGCCCCTGCCTCGCCCGCGCCAGACCCGGTCTCGCCGCCGGTTGCCGCGGCCCAGCCTTACCGTGTTCTGGCGCGCAAATATCGCCCCCAGACCTTCTCCGAGTTGATCGGGCAGGAGGCGATGGTGCGCACGCTCGCCAATGCCATCGCCCGTGACAGGCTGGCCCATGCCTTCCTGATGACCGGCGTGCGCGGTGTCGGCAAGACCTCGACCGCACGCCTGATTGCCAAGGCATTGAATTGCATAGGGCCGGACGGGCAGGGCGGCCCCACCATCGATCCCTGCGGCGTGTGCGAGGCCTGCACCGCCATCGCGGAAGGCCGCCACATTGACGTGATCGAGATGGACGCTGCCTCGAACACCGGTGTGGACGACGTGCGCGAGATCATCGAGCAGGTGCGCTATGCTGCCGTGTCGGCGCGCTACAAGATCTACATCATCGACGAAGTTCACATGCTGTCGCGCAATGCTTTCAATGCCTTGCTGAAGACACTTGAGGAGCCGCCGCCGCATGTGAAGTTCCTGTTCGCCACAACCGAGGTCGACAAGCTGCCGGTCACGGTGCTGAGCCGGACCCAGCGCTTCGACCTGCGTCGCATCCCTGCGCCGATGCTGGCCGAACATTTCGCCAAGGTCTGCCGCTTGGAAGGGGTGGATGCGGAGGGAGAGGCGCTGTCGATCATCGCCAACGCGGCCGAAGGATCGGTGCGCGATGGGCTGTCGATCCTCGATCAAGCCATCGCCCATGCTGACCTGGATGGCGAGGGCAAGGTGACCGGTGCGCGGGTGCGCGATATGCTTGGGCTGGCGGACAAGAGCGCGCAGCGGCGGGTTCTCGGACATCTTTTGTCAGGTGATGCCAAGGCCTTGCTCGCGGCTGTTGACGAACAATATGCGCTCGGCGTGGAGCCGCTTGCGCTTATTCGGTCGCTGATGGATCTGACCCACCGCGTCACTCTCGCGCAGGTTTCCGGCGGCGATCCCGATGCCCCGACCGAGGAAGAGCGCGCCGCGCTCGCCGATTTTGCAGGGCGGATGGGGGCGGGGGAACTGCACCGGCTGTGGCAATTGCTGCTGAAAGGCCATGACGAGGTGCGCACCGCGCCCGATCCGCTGGTGTCGCTCCAGATGGCGCTGCTGCGCATGCTCCACGCCGCGCAAATGCCTGATCCCGGCAAGCTGGCACGGCGGATCGAGGAGCTGGCCGCGGGCGGCTATGCTGCGGCCCCGGCAATAGAGGGCGCTGCCCCCGTTACGCCTGCACCTGTTGCCGCCTCGCCCGTGCAGGATTGGGCGGCTCTGGTCGATGCGGTCGATGCCGCGGGCCAGTTGCGCGTGGCCCAGATGATGCGCGACCGTGTGCGGGTGATCGAGCTTGGCCCTGAATGCCTCGTCTATCAGCAAGCGGACAACTTTCCCGATGACCCTTCGCCCGATATCCGCGAGGCGCTGTTCAAACTGACCGGCAAGCGCTGGCTGATTGAACGCGGCGCGGGTGAGGCGCAGCCATCCCTGCGTGAACTGGCCGAGGCCGCCGCCGCTGCCGAGGATGCGCGCATCCGCGCCGATCCGCTGGTCAAGGCGGCGTTTGAAGCCTTCCCCGATGCCGAACTGATACCCGCTGCCAAAGCCGCCGCTGGTGCTGGCTCACCCCCTTGGAATTGATACCGCAAGTGATGGAGTACCCCCGATGAAATCGATGGAAGAAATGATGGCCGCCGCGCAGCAAGCCGCCGAGACCATCCAGAAGCAGATGAACGAGATGCAGGTGAAGCTCGACTCGATCGAGGTCGAAGGCACCGCCGGCGGCGGGCTGGTGAAGGTCCGCGCCAGCGCCAAGGGCCGCATCCTTGGTGTGGCCATTGATGACAGCCTGATGGTGCCGGACGACAAGCAGATCCTCGAAGACCTCGTCACCGCCGCCTTCAACGACGCGCGCGACCGGGCGGACCGGGTGTCGGAACAGCAGATGCGCGAAATGCAGGGCTCGATGGGCCTTCCGCCGGGGTTCAACCTGCCCGGCCTGGGGTGAGGGCAGGGTGCGGGGCGACTTCGCCCTCAAGATGGTTGTGGCGCATGGGGCAGGACTGCTGGCCACCGTTATCGCACTCACCTTGATGAGCAGCGATCCTGATCCCGGTGACGCGATAATGCTGTTCGTGGTCGCGGTGATTGCGTCGCTGCCGGTCTTCTTGCCGCTGCTAGGCGCCGCAGTCGTGTACGCGCCAGATGTGTTGAGGCATCGCCTTGCCTTTGTCCTGATTGGTCCAGTGGTCGTTACGGCAATATGTTCCGGATTGGTCGACGTCGGCGTTTGGAAGACGGTGGCGATTTCCACCGGGTTTTCATCGCTCGTCTTCTTCCGGCTTTCAAAGGACGACGCACCGCCGGATTCCGCATCGGTCTGATTTCAAGCGGGAACGATTACCGTCCACAACCTAGCCCGTATTCCCCATTGCGGCCCGCCGCACCGCTTCCCATATCTCCAACATGACCCAGACTTACCCCCTCCTCCCCCTGCGTGACATCGTCGTTTTCCCCGGCATGGTCGTCCCCCTGTTTGTCGGCCGCGACAAGTCGGTGGCGGCGCTGGAAGCGGCGATGGAAGCGTCCAAGGACATCGTCCTGCTCGCCCAGCTTGATCCGGGCTGTGACGATCCCGAGGGCGATGACCTGTATGATGTCGGCGTGGTCGCGCAGGTGCTGCAGCTGCTCAAGCTGCCGGATGGCACCGTGCGGGTGCTGGTCGAAGGCAAGACCCGCGCGCGGCTTTCCGCGCTGGAGAATGTCGGCACCCACCTGCTGGCCGAGGTTCACGTGATCGAGCCTGAAACTGTCGCTGGCAGTGAAGTCACCGCGCTGATGCGGCAGGTGACCGAGCAGTTCGGCGAATATGTGAAGCTCAACAAGAAGATGGGCGAGGATGCCGGCGTCGATCTTTCCGATGTCGATGATGCCGGCCAGCTGGCTGACACCATCGCCGCCGCGATCAGCGCCAAGGTGTCGGACAAGCAGAGTCTGCTGACCGAAACGAACCCGCTGAAGCGGTTGGAACTGGTCATGGCCTTCATGGAAGGCGAGCTTTCGGTCTTGCAGGTCGAACGTCGCATCCGTGGGCGCGTGAAGCGCCAGATGGAAAAGACCCAGCGCGAATATTATCTCAACGAGCAGCTGAAGGCGATCCAGTCTGAGCTGGGCGGCGGTGATGATGGCGACGGCAATGAAATCGCCGAACTCACCGAAAAGATCGAAAAGGCCAAGCTTTCCAAGGAAGCCAAGGCCAAGGCGCTGGCGGAGCTGAAAAAGCTGCGTTCCATGCAGCCGATGAGCGCCGAGGCGACGGTGATCCGTAACTATCTCGATGTGCTGCTCGGCCTGCCGTGGGGCAAGAAGTCGAAGTTGAAGCGCGATATTGCGCAGGCGCAGGCCGTGCTTGATGCCGATCACTATGCGCTTGAAAAGGTCAAGGATCGCATCGTCGAATATCTCGCGGTGCAGGCGCGTACGAACAAGCTGAAGGGGCCGATCCTGTGCCTCGTCGGCCCGCCGGGTGTGGGCAAGACCAGCCTCGGCAAATCGATTGCCAAGGCGACGGGCCGCGAATTCGTGCGCCAGTCTCTGGGCGGGGTGCGGGACGAAGCGGAGATCCGCGGACATCGGCGGACATACATCGGTTCGATGCCGGGCAAGATCGTTGCCAACCTTAAGAAGGCCGGCACATCGAACCCGCTGTTCCTGCTCGACGAGATCGACAAGCTCGGCCAGGACTTCCGCGGCGATCCGGCCTCGGCGCTGCTTGAGGTGCTTGACCCCGAACAGAACAGCAAGTTCCAGGACCACTATCTGGAGCTCGACCTCGATCTTTCCGACATCATGTTCGTGTGCACCGCGAACAGTCTCAACCTGCCGCAGCCGCTGCTTGACCGGATGGAGATCATCCGGCTGGAAGGCTACACCGAGGATGAGAAGGTCGAAATCGCGCAGCGCCATCTGGTCGAAAAGCAGGTGAAGGCGCACGGGCTGAAAAAGGGCGAATTCACGCTTGAGGAAGATGCCCTGCGCGATCTGATCCGCTATTACACCCGCGAAGCCGGGGTGCGCACGCTGGAGCGCGAAATCGCCAAGCTGGCGCGCAAATCCTTGCGCCAGATCCTCGAAAAGAAGGCGACCAGCGTCACCATCACGCCCGAAAATCTGGGCGACTATTCCGGCGTGCGCAAGTTCAAGCACGGCGTGTCCGAGGAAGAGGCGCAGGTTGGTGCGGTTACCGGTCTTGCGTGGACATCGGTGGGGGGCGAATTGCTCACCATCGAAAGCGTCACCACGCCGGGCAAGGGCGAGGTGAAAACCACCGGCAAGCTGGGTCAGGTGATGAATGAAAGCGTCTCGGCGGCTTTCAGCTTCGTCAAGGCGCGGGCCCCGGCCTATGGCATCAAGCCGAGCCTGATCAACCGCAAGAACATCCACATCCACCTGCCCGAAGGCGCTGTGCCCAAGGATGGGCCAAGTGCGGGTATCGGGATGGTCACGTCGATCGTGTCGACCCTTACGGGCATCGCCGTGCGCCCTGATGTGGCGATGACCGGCGAGGTCACGCTGCGCGGGCGGGTGCTGGCGATCGGCGGGCTCAAGGAAAAGCTGCTGGCCGCCCTTCGTGGAGGCATCAAGACTGTCCTCATCCCCGAGGAGAACGTCAAGGATCTGGCCGAGATTCCGGCCAACGCGAAGGCAGGGCTGGAAATCGTGCCCGTAGCCCATGTCGACGAGGTGTTGGCCCGCGCGCTGGTGGAACCGCTGACGGCTATCGAGTGGACCGAGGCGGACGATCTCGCCAGCCAGCCGGGTGCTCCTGCTGCGGGCACGGGGCCTGCAAGCTCAGAGGTGCCAACCGCGCATTGAGCCGCTAGAAGGGCGCCACTTGCCGTGATTCGCGGCAGGGTCGCTATTTTCGGAGACGGTTTCACTGGACAAACCAGTGCCCAACACAGGTTAGGCACTTCAACTGCTTTGGCTTTTCGCTGGATGCTTGCGTCCGGCCTATTTGCCTTTGACAGCTTATCAAAAAAAGTCTCAGTCTGGCCGTTTCTTATATGCGCGATTCACGACGAACATCGATATCCTGAAGCGAGGGGGTTCCCATATGAACAAGAACGACCTGATCAGCGAAGTTGCGACCGCGAGCGGTCTTTCCAAGAATGATGCCTCGAACGCTGTCGAAAGCGTTTTTGACGCGATTACCAAAGCGCTTTCGGGCGGCGACGAAGTGCGCCTGGTGGGCTTTGGCACCTTTTCGGTTGCCAAGCGCAAGGCCTCCACAGGCCGCAACCCCCGCACCGGTGAGCCGATGAAGATCAAGGCATCCAACCAGCCCAAGTTCAAGGCGGGCAAGGGTCTGAAGGACGCGGTCAACTAAGCAATCGCCAAGCATCTTTGGCGGGGCCGGTTTAGGCCCGCAAAAACCCCGGCAGCCACAAGGCTGGCGGGGTTTTTCTTTGGCTCTGGGCGTGCCTTCCGTTCCGCGCCTCAGGGCGCGAGTGCGATCAGAGCGGTGGGAGCCTGAGTGGTTCGGCTGGAAATGCGCCACGTCAGCGCCTCGCCCGTGGTGGTGGCCTCGGGGCCTTCATCGGTGTTGTTGGCGAGCACGCGCATGCCGCCGATGGAGCGGACCGTGAAGGTGCCGTCGATCACCGGAACGCCCGGCATGGCCTTGTCCTGCCCGCCCTCTGCGGCGCCCATTGCAGCCAGCCCCGCAAGCGAGCCCATGCCCATGATTGCTCCCATGCCGGTCTGATCCGGATTTTGGGTGGCAAAGCCCGGCGCGTTGATGCGCACTTGTCCGCCCTGACGGATGAACGCCTGAACGAAGGGATTGGTGGGCGGAAAGCCCTCAATCATCGGGAACAGGAAATCATGCCCCATGGTGCCACTCACGCGGTAGCTGACATCGAACACCCCGTCGCCCTTGTGGACGACGCGCTCCCAGCCCTTCTGGCGCTTGAGCAGCTTGACGAGTTCCTCGGCAGCCTTGGGGTCGGACGGGTCGATGCCGCCCATCATCGTGGCCATCTGCTCGGCCTTTTTCTTGGCCTCTGCCGCGCGGTCAGCGGCGCCAGCTTCCCAGTTGGCGCGCGCCTCGGCGAGCTCCTCCTTGGTGCATTCCAGAGTTTCGTACGTTTCCTGGTCGTAGCACTCGGGAGGGGTGAACTCCGCCTGCTCTGCGTCCATCTGCGCCAGCTTGCTGAGGCCGAGAAAGAAGATCTCGCCTTCATAGGTGAAGGTGAAGCTGTCCGGCCCGGTGATCGCGAATTCGGACGTGAACTTGCCCGGCGACATGAAACAGCCCGACAGCGCGAGCGCAAAGCCCGCCAAAAGCGCAGCAGCGCGCAGGCGGATCGGTGAAAACATGGTCATGGCAATACCCCCTTGCAGGCGCCGTGCGCCCAGCCTGTCCCTAGGCCCCTTTTAGCCCCGTGTTGCCACCGCATAAAGCGCAATCGCTGCGGCGTTGGAGACATTGAGGCTTTCGATCGCCGAGGCAATCGGCAGTTTCGCCAGAACGTCGCAGTGATTGGCGATGTTTTGGCGCAGGCCTTCGCCTTCTGCGCCCAGCACGATCACCAGCGGTCCGGTGGGCATGATATCGGCAAGCACCGCTTCCGCCTCGCCTGCCATGCCGATGCGCCAGTATCCGGCCTCGGCCAGTTCCTCCAGCGCGCGCGCAAGGTTCACCACGCGCACCCACGGCACTGTCTCCAGCGCGCCGGATGCAGCCTTGGCTAGCACGCCGCCTTCGGGCGGGGCGTGGCGGTCCTGCGTTACGATGGCGGCAGCACCAAATGCGGCGGCAGAGCGCAGGATCGCGCCGACATTGTGCGGATCGGTCACCTGATCGAGCACCACGATCGGGTGTCCTGCTTCGCCCAGAGCGACTTCATCGAGGAACACATCTTCCAGCGGCGCGCATTCCAGCACCAGCCCCTGATGCGGCGCGTCCTTGGCGACAAGGCGGGCCAGATCGGCGGCCTGCGCGTGCTCGACCGGGAAGCCTTCGGGCAATTCGCCGTCAAGGCTTTCCAGCCCCTCGGGCGTGGCCCACAGCTTGCGGTGCTGGCGTTCCGGGTTCTTGAGCGCCGCTTCCACCGCGTGGCGGCCCCACAGGCGCACCTGTCCGCTGCTGGCCCGGCCCGAACCGCGCCCGCCCTTCATGCGCCCTGCGCGGCCCCTGAGGGCGCGCTTCTTTTCACCTTTGCTCATCTTGTGTCCCGCCTGACGCTTTTACCAAAGGCGCCCCCTGCCAGCAGGGGCATTGACAGGCAAGCAGTGCTTCGCCAAAGGGGCGCCTCTCGGCGGCGGGCCCGGCAACGGACTCGCGCAATTTCAGGGCGTCAGACGCTCAGGATCGCCCCCCTCATGGCAGGGGACTGTGTGGACAGGTGGCCGAGTGGTTAAAGGCAGCAGACTGTAAATCTGCCCGCGCAAGCGTACGCTGGTTCGAATCCAGCCCTGTCCACCAACCCCTTATCCGCAGGCTTCCGCAAAACCCCATAGAAATCCAGGATTTCCTAGGGTATTTTGCCCTTACTCATCCGCAAAAAGCCGCTCCAATTTGCATGCAGCCGGAGCCTAGTGTGGGGGTAATGTGGGGGTAAAGTGGGTTACCCCCACACTTCGACTACCCCGGTGTGGGGGTAAAGAATGTGGGGGTAGATTATGGTCAAACTCACAGCAGTTGCGGTCAAGGCAGCCTTGGCGAATCCCGGCACCTATCAGGACGGGGACGGGCTGTTTCTCAAAGTGGACAAGCGCGGCGGTGCTTACTGGAATCTTCGCGTCCAGCAGGATGGCAAGCGACGGGACATCGGAATCGGCAGCGCCAAGCTCCTGACCCTGGCGGACGCGCGTCACAAAGCCGCCGAACTGCGCCGAGCGATCAAGGTCGATCAGCGCGATGTTCTGGCGGAGAAGAAAGACGATGCAGCCGCCAAAGTGACGTTCCGCTCAGCCGCGATCCAGTATCACTCCGAGAACGAGGCGGGCTGGAAAAGCACGGTCTATGCGCGCCAGTGGCTCGCCACTCTGGAAAACTACGCCTTCCCGAAACTGGGTGACAAGCCGACTGGCAGCATCACCAGCGCCGATATCATCACCGTGCTGACGCCGATCTGGCAGGAAATCCCGGAAACCGCCCGTCAGGTGCGCAACCGGATTTGCACCGTGCTCGATTATTCCCATGCCAAGGGCTGGCGCTCGCGCGAGGCCCCATCGGGCAACGGCAGCCTGAAGGCGGGCAGGGGCCTTCCGCGACAGGTGAAGCAGGCGGACAACCGCAAGGCCATGCCTTATGTCGCCATACCCGGTTTCATGATCGCCTTGCGGCGCAAGCCAACCTACACGCGTCTGGCGCTCGACCTTCTCATTCTCACGGGCGTTCGCTCGCAGGAGGTGCGGCTTGCGACATGGGATGAATTCGATCTGGAGCAACGCCTCTGGACGATCCCAGCTGAACATATGAAACGCAACAGGGCGCAAATGGTGCCGCTCTCGGACGCGGCTCTGGCGGTACTCGCGAAGGCGGATGCGATGCGCCTTGAAGGAGCCGAGGTGGTCTTCCCCGGCATGACTGGCAAGGCGATGTCCAACATGACGCTGCTCAAGGTGATGCGCGATATGTGCGAACCCTACCACGTCCACGGCTTCCGCTCCACGTTCACCGATTGGGCCGCCAACGAAGGCTTCCCCGATGCCGTGGTCGAAGCGGCGCTGGCGCACAAGACGCCCGACGCGGTGCAGGCCGCCTATCGCCGCACAACCTATCTCGGCACGCCGGACCAGCCGGGCATGCGGGTGAAGTTGATGGAAGCGTGGGGGCGCTACTGCAATGGCGTGGCAGCTGATGCAGGCAAGACTGCGCCGCCGGAATGAGGGTGGGTACAGCTAGCCCGGAAAATGGCTGAAAGGGCCATAGTTCAGATTTGCCTGTCACGGGGATGCTTACGAGCATCGAATTTACTTTTCGATGCTGCAATTCCCTCAGTCATGACCGTCCGGCAAGCATGGGCACGTAAGGCCGGGTGAGAACTGCTTACCTTAGCTGACGCGTGACAACTTGGATGAAAGGCGAACGTTCATCATGAAGTGCGCTCTGCAATTCGGAGCGATCGCTAAGAACGCCAATGGCGAAGCACATCGCGGACATATCTGGGCGTCTCGCCATTCCGAGGTATACCGCCCGCGCGTTCGACTGCACCTGGGCCGGCATTATAGGCCGCCAAAGCGAGGTGAACCACTCCGAACCTGTCAAGCATCTGCCTCAGATACCGCGCCGCGCCGAAGATATTGGCCATGGGGTCAAATCGATTGGAGACACCGAGTTCTTTTGCCGTTGCTGGCATCAGCTGACCGAGGCCAGCCGCGCCTGCTGGGCTGACTGCGAGCGGATTGTAGCGGGACTCTGTCCAAACGAGTGCGTCGAGCAGGCCAGTGGGCAAAGAGTACTTGGCTTCTGCCGCATATATGTGGGGCAGGTAGCTCGCCCGTCGAAACCCGGATCGGCCAGCCTTCTCCTTTCGCTCGGATTCAGATGGCG
The DNA here is from genome assembly GCA_003724185.1 of Porphyrobacter sp. IPPAS B-1204. GTDB lineage: Bacteria > Pseudomonadota > Alphaproteobacteria > Sphingomonadales > Sphingomonadaceae > Erythrobacter. The sequence continues at coordinate 106,291 of RHGM01000003.1, read as the reverse complement.
GGTTGACCCAGCCATTGTCTGCCACGGTTACGCTCGGTGCTGGGGCGGCCTGCACGGATTGCCAGAGCCCATGCTCCACAAGCTGGAAGCCGTTTGATGCTTCGGCAATTCTGATGCCGTCGGAATAGCTGGCGGGGACGTCAACCAATGCTGGCACCGGCAATTCCTGAGCATTGGCAGGCATGGCTGATGCGATGGCAATGCCACTCAACAGTAGAGCTCTTTTCGTCATTTTTCGATCTTTCTGTAGCCGAATCGAGGGAGAACATATAAAGAACATAGAGCGTAGGAAAATGGTTTGGCGCTGGTGCAGAGCGGAGGCTGCACGGGGAAGGCACCTCTATCGGAGTAGGTCGATGCCCCAGCTAAAGAATACTCATCATCTCGAACGCCGCGCCCGCACGATTGTCGAACGCCTCAACGGAACATGGCGTCATGGCAAAGGCATGTGCTGCTGCCCCGCACACGACGACCGAACTCCTTCGTTGAGCGTGACACTGGGTCGGAAAGCGATCCTGTTTCATTGCTTTGCGGGATGCTCGAACGAGGAGGTCATCGCGGCACTGGACCGCCAGGGTGTTCGCAGCCGTGACCTGTTCGATGGCTCTGGCGCGGTGGCCGCTGATCCGCAGGTAAAAAAAGACTTTAGTTCCAATGCACGACGTTTGTGGCACTCTGCGACGGCGATCTCCAACAGCCCTGCCGAACGATACCTTGCACAGCGCGGTCTCCAGCACGCATCGGACCAGTTCCGTTACCTGGAACGTACGCCGCTTGGGCCGCGCGGAGCTGTCCAATTTCTCCCTGCGATGTTGGCGGCGGTCACGACTGACATTGGCATAATCGCAATACACAGAACATTTCTCGACCTGCCGAGCGGCAAGCTAGCCTTTTTCGAGCGGCCCAAGCGCGCGCTGGGCAGCCTTGGCTGTGGTGCAGTCAGACTGGCCCGGCCGGTGCGGGGGCGCCTGGGGCTCGCCGAAGGTATCGAGAGCGCACTTTCCGCAATGCAGCTGTTTGGGATCCCTTGCTGGGCAACGCTTGGGAACGAGCGGTTCGGTCTTGTTGCGATCCCGGAGAGCGTGCGTGAGCTCCACTTGTTTATCGACAATGACGCCGGAGGCGCTCTTGCGGAGCAGCGAGCGCTGAAGGCCTACGCTGCGCCCAATCGTGTCATCCATTCACGAGCGCCAGCCTCACCCGGTTTCGACTGGAACGATGAGCTGAATTCCGGGCTTGCACGAAAACCTGATCCATCGGGCAGAGGGGAGGGGGCCTTCGACTGATTGAGGCCTGCCCGCCGCAGGACCTCATCAGGAGGTTCACCATGTCCAATTCTTCCCTCGCCTTTGCATTCGATGAACCATCACCGCCTGTCGTTGTGATGGCGGCTCAAGCCATGGCTTCTGAGCTTGCTGCAGGCCGCGCGCTGTCACGCGGCCACGTGACGCGTATCATGACTGAGCACTTCGGTGGCAGCGATGCTCTCGGGCGTTGGTCCGTTCGTGACGCTCACGCAGCTCTTGAGCTGGCACAGATTCAATACCTGAAAGCCTCGGATCAGATCCAGCTCTCGAGCCCGATCGACGAGACGGAACAGTTCTTCTGCTCCCTCGATGCCCGACTTCCGACCCAGACCAACCGCAGCGACGAGCAGATCGAATGGCAGCAGTTCGCAACGCCGCCGCACTTTGCCTGGCTCGCTGCCCGCGCCTGCGCGCTGGCAACCGGCGAGCTTGTGTTGGAACCGTCGGCCGGGACGGGAATGCTCGCGGTCTGGGCTGCCAAAGCCGGCACGCGCCTTGCCCTCAACGAGATTTCGCCGCTGCGTCGCGATTGCCTGAGCGCCCAATTCCCGGCTGCCCGTGTGACCGGACACGACGCCGAATTGATCGATGAGCTGCTCGATGTAGCCGTCATCCCGAGCGCCGTGCTGATGAACCCGCCCTATTCTCACGGAATCGAGCGGGGGCACGATGGCCGCACCGGGGCAAGGCATCTGCGATCGGCCTGGAACCGGCTTGCCTCCGGTGGTCGACTTGTCGCGATCATGCCTGAATGGTTCGACTGCGGCAGGTTCCTTGCAGCGCTAAAGGGACCGATCTCCCTGCGGCTCAATGCTGCGGTCGAACGTGCGTTCGTCAAGCACGGCACCGGGATCACCACGCGGCTTCTGGTTCTCGACAAGGTGGAAGGCGCCAATGAGCCCGTCGCTATTCGCACGAACGAGTTCCGCCAGCTGGCCGATCTTGTCGATGCTTTACCGGCTCGCGCCAGCCTGGAGGCCGCTCCCGAGAAATCTAGCCTTCCGGCTCGTGCTCCATTTCGTCTGGTGGCCGCGCCGCGCTTGCCGCTACCTATACCAGCAAGGATCACTCCTGCAGCCTCCGCGATTGGGGCGCTCACCTACCAGTCGCTCGAAGCCCCTGCGCCGCTCGCCCCTCAGGTCGGCCACTATCTGCCCTATCGCCCGAGCAGGATCGTGATCGATGGCGCTGCCGGGCATCCCACGCCTCTCGTTGAGTCCGTCGCTATGGGGTCGATCGCTGCACCAATTCCCGATGCTGTACCGCAACTGCCCGACGGGCTGATTACCAAGGGACTGCTGTCGGCTGCTCAGGCGGAGACCCTGATCTATGCTGCAAGCGCCCATGCGCGCGATTTACCCGGCCGGTTCGAACCCGAGGACAAGGGCTGTTCGCTCAAGGCCTCGGCAGAAGGCCAGACCTACCGCCAAGGCTATTTCCTCGGGGATGGAACAGGTGCCGGGAAGGGTCGCCAGGTTGCGAGCGTCATTCTTGATCGCTGGGTGCGCGGGGACCGCCGCCATATCTGGATTTCGAAGAACGAGGCGCTGCTCGAAGACGCGCGGCGCGACTGGGCCGCCCTTGGCGGCCTCCCGATCGACATCCAGCCGCTGGCATCCTGGAAGCTGGGCACACCAATCGCAATGCGCGACGGCATTCTCTTCGTCACCTATCCGACCCTGCGTTCGGGTCGAAACGACGCAACGCGCCTTGACCAGATACTCGCCTGGGCCGGCGAAGATTTCGAAGGAGTGATCGTGTTCGACGAAGCACATGCCATGGCCAACGCTGCTGGTGGCGAAGGCTCTCGCGGCAAGGTCAAAGGATCGGAGCAAGGCATTGCCGGGGTGCGCCTGCAAAACCTCCTCCCCCGGGCAAGGGTGCTCTACGCTTCGGCAACTGGTGCGTCCGACGTCAACAATCTCGCCTACGCCACGCGCCTCGGGCTCTGGGGTCCGGAGACCGCCTTCGCCAATCGCGAAACCTTCGTTGCCGACATTCGCGACGGCGGCATCGCCGCGATGGAACTGGTCGCGCGGGATCTCAAATCGCTCGGCCTCTACACCGCGCGCGCACTTTCCTTCGCGGGTGTCGAATACGAGATTCTCGAGCATTGCCTGACTGAGGACCAGATCGCGGTCTACGATGCCTATGCCGAGGCTTGGGCGATCATCCACGCCAACCTGCGCGAAGCGCTGGAGGCCACGCGGATCGTCGACAGCGAAACCGGCGGGACGCTCAACTCCGGTGCCAAGTCGGCGGCGCTGTCGATCTTCGAGGGAACGAAGCAGCGCTTCTTTGCGCAGCTGCTTCTGTCGATGAAGCTTCCCAGCCTGCTGCCCGCGATCGATACGACGATTGCAGATGGTCACGCTGTGGTCGTCCAGCTGGTCTCGACCGCCGAAGCCATGCTCAACCGTAGGCTTGCCGACCTGTCTGACGAGGAGCGCGAAGCTCTCGAGATCGACCTGTCCCCGCGGGAATATGTGATCGACTATCTCGCCACGAGCTTTCCTGTTCGCTTGATGGCCGTCTTCACCGACGAAAACGGCAATCCCCGCTCCGAGCCGATGAGCGACGAGCTCGGCGCGCCAGTACTGTCCCGATCGGCACTCGCCGCGCGCGACCGGATGATCGAGCAGCTCTGCGCTTTGCCGCCGATTGCTACCGCGCTCGATGCCATCATTGAGCGCTTCGGCGTTGACCAGGTTGCAGAGGTGACTGGTCGCACGCGTCGGCTTATCGTCGGCCGGGATGGTCGCCAGAAGCTGCAATCCCGTTCGCCACGCGCCAATATAGCTGAAACCCTGGCCTTCATGGACGGCACCAAGCGCATTCTGGTGTTCTCCGATGCCGGTGGAACCGGGCGTAGCTATCACGCCGATCTAGCCGCGAAGAACCAGGCCCGCCGCGTCCACTTCCTGCTTGAGCCGGGCTGGCGGGCTGACGCCGCAATCCAGGGGCTCGGGCGAACCAATCGCACCAATCAGGCGTCGGCGCCGCTGTTCAGACCGGTGACCACCGATGTGCGCGGCGAACGCCGGTTCATCTCGACGATCGCGCGGCGGCTCGACAGCCTTGGCGCTCTGACGCGCGGGCAGCGCCAGACCGGCGGTCAAAACCTTTTCGATCCGGCCGACAATTTGGAGAGCATCTACGCCAAAGAAGCGCTCCATCGGTGGTTCGGCCTGTTGTTCAGCGGCAAGCTCGAGGCGGTCAGCCTTGGGCGCTTTCAGGAGCTGACGAGCCTCCGGATCGAAGCGCCCGATGGATCAATGGTCGATGACCTGCCTTCGATCCAGCGCTGGCTCAATCGCATCCTGGCGCTGCCTATCGCTTTGCAGAACGCGATCTTCGACGAGTTCATGGGGCTCGTGGAGGCGCGTATCGATGCCGCCCGGCAGGCTGGGACACTCGATCTTGGCCTCGAGACCATCGCGGTCGAGGACTTCACTGTCTTGTCGGACACGCTGCTGCGCACCGATCCGGCCTCGGGCGCGACCACCCATCTGCTCGAACTGGAAATCGCCAGGGCGCTGAAGCCGCTCACGCTGAAGCGGCTCGAGGAGCTTCACGGTCTCAACGGGCAGCGGCAGCAGCCGCTTCGGAACGCCCGTTCAGGGCGGGTTGCCTTGCTGGTGCCCGCTCGCAGCATTCTTGCCGATGACGGTACGCGCGTGACCCGCTTCGAATTGCTGCGTCCGCTGGGGCGCAGTCACATCACCGAAGATCAGTTGGCTGATAGCAGCTGGGAGGATATTGCCATCAGCGCTTTCCGCGAAGCCTGGGCAGCCGAGGTCGACGAAGCGCAGACCAGCCACAAGCGCGAGCGTCTGTATCTTGCGACGGGCCTCCTGCTTCCCGTCTGGGACAAGCTCCCGTCTGATTTCGTGAGGGTGAGCCGTATCTCGGCGGCGGATGGCCGCTCGCTCCTCGGCCGGGAGGTTCCTGTCCACTGCGTGCCCGAACTGTGCCGGGCGCTGGGCCTCGAGCGCGAGCAAACACTCTCCGCCGACGAGATCGTGCGGACCGTTCTGGCGACGGGCCGGGCCATGGAATTCGGGGGCCGCGAAAAGCTCATGGTCAAACGCAGGCTGGTCAACGGCTCACAGCGAATTGAGCTGACCGGTTGGAGCGTAGCGCGCCTTGACTGGTACAAGGCCCAAGGGTGCTTCACGGAAATCATCCGCTACCAGACCCGGCTGTTTGTTCCGATCGAAGGCGCAGCGAGCGTAATTGCCAGACTGACATCCCCTATATAGCCAATTGCCAAATGGCATTATTGGGCGTATATACTGCCATATGGAGAACTGCCATGCTGGCTCTGCAACCCGTTGATACTGCCGTAACCGCTTTCCGTCCCGATCCGATTACCCAGGATGAGGCCGCTGCCATGTTCCGGGCAGTCCTCAATCTATTCGGCAAGTGGGATCTGACCGACGAGCAGGCGGCAACGCTGCTCGACATGCCGGTGCGCTCCTATCGGCGATGGAAGGCGGAAGGCCCTGGGCGCGTATCGCGCGATGGGCGTGCGCGTCTTTCCAACCTCATGGGCATTCACAAGGCGCTTCGGATCATCTTCTCGGAGGCGACCCGCGGCTATGCCTGGACCAAGGCCGCCAACGATGCGTTCGGCGGACACAGTGCGCTCGACGTGATGCTGGGAGGCGAGCTGACCGACATTATGCGGGTGCGTCGCTACCTCGACGCCGAGCGCGGTGGCTGGTGAGCGAAGCGGCGGATATCCCCGTTTCTAGAGTTGAGTGGAAGGGCGCTGTTCGGATCATCCGGAGTGCCTTTCCGCCGATTGATCTGTTCGAGGACATCGCCGATCCAGCCGACTGGCCGCTGCTGATTTCGGCAGAGCAGAAGACCAATCCCCGCATCATGACGACGATTGGCAATCTTGACCTCGTTCCAGAGGGTCGGCGCGTCGCCGGCAACGGCGCCTCCTACCTCATGGCGCCATTCACCCACGTCAGCACCGACCGGCCAAGCCGCTTTACCGATGGCAGTTACGGTGTTCTCTACGTCGGGGATCGGTTCGAAACCTCGCTTTTCGAGACAATCCACCATCATGCCCGTTTCATGGCGCGAACGCAGGAAGCGCCGGGATGGACATCGCAGTTCCGCGAAATCATCATGTCGGTCGATGCAGACCTGCATGATCTCAGAGCTCTGGCGGGTGCGACGGATTCGCCGCTCGATCCCGATAGCTATGCCGCGTCTCAAGCGCTCGCGCGGCACCTTAGGCGTGCAGGATCGGATGGGGTTGCCTACCCGAGCGTCCGGCATCCGGGTGGGGAATGCGTTGCGCTCTTCTACCCGGACTGCGCGTCAAATTCCCTACAGGGGAGACACCTCGACTACCACTGGGACGGCCAGCGCGTTGACCTTGTCCGCGATAGCGGATCCGGGTCTGTTTTCCGAGTTGTAGATTTGCCGAGCATTGGCTGAGTGCCGATTACGTGCCGAAGATTGGCAGCTCTCGACCCAGGGCCGGTCGTTTACATTGGTCAAAAAGAATGTCTGCTCCTGATAGGAGCGGACGATGGAGCGCTCCGAAGCTGACCGTCGCCGCAAAACCTACCCTCACCGAAAATCGAATCCGGGCGATCTGCTTCTTCCTCGATCGATAAGAACTCCGGAGGGAACGGGCGCTACGTCCCAATTCCGCCAAGAGCGGGTCCTAAGCGGCTATTACCGGATGCCATCGGGACCTCGAGGTCGAGATCTGAAACGAAGATCCTCTGATCTGCGATCTCGAAGCGCAAAATACGATTGGCCTTTACCACCTCGTATTCTGGGAAGTCGGCGAAGCGATCGTTACTCAAAATATAGGTGCCGGGTTTGCCTTCTGCAATTTTCAGAAGCAATTCGTCGGCTGTTTGCTTTGTCGCAAGAACTTTGACCTTGATACGATGGTCGAACACGCTTGTGATCCGATCGTCGTCTAGTTTCATCCGGCTCCGGATCGAGGCGTCGAAAACGACCATCACCTCGAAGCGTTTCACCAGTTCATCGGTCAGGTGGCTAAGAGCGTGGAACCTTATGAAAACACCATTATCATAGCAGAGATTGCTTCCGTCTATGAGGATCCGCTCCACGACTCTGTCGTGCTTAGCGAACTCTCTTTCGATCCGATCCTCTAGCTTGGTTAGGTTCCGCTCAACTGAACGCAGCTTGCCTGCTTTCTCGTTTGCCACCCTGCTAGGGCTGCCAGTCCCGAAAAGCTCCTCGCACTCCTGATGGATCAGACGTCTTTCGGATCCGTTCGCTGCGTCGTGTAAATCCGCCTCGAAACCCTTCGCTTGCGCAATGGCCTTCCGTAAACTGGTAGCTTCGTCGATAAGGTGGGTAAGTTGATTAAGAAGCGGACCAAATTTTCGCTCAATCTTTGCGATTACATCCTTCTTGCAATTTATGGCGTCCGAAATTTTTTCAGCGTTGAATTTGATCCTCTCCAACTCTGTCATTTGGTCCGACTCATCAAATTCTGAGAACGCGGCAAGCCGTTCGGCCTGCTTCGATATAAGCGCGTTCGTCTCATCCCGTTCGGCCGCTAGTGCCCGAAGCGCGGATGAGACAGCCTCTAGGCCTGCCTGTAGTTCAGCAACCTGCTTTCTCGCAGACTTCTGTTCCGGCTTGAAATATTCGAATGGATGAAACAGGCTAACTGTTTTCGATTTCACCTCTTGAAGCTGCATTTTTATCGACTGAGCAGTGCTCGCTGCTGTTGCCATTTTGCTGACAACAGCGCTGTTCACTCGCTCTAGGCGCGCCATCTCCTCTCGAGATATGTCAGGATCAAAAGAGCGATATTCTTGGACGGCGCGCTCAATTTCCTCAACCTGGCGCTCTAACTTGGACCGCTCGGCGTCCAGAGAAGCAACTGCACGCTTCTGCTCCTCCAATTGCGATTTTACCTTGACCATGATCAATCCTGAATTACCTGCGTAACGGAATAAGCTTTGCGAAAGAGGAGTTTATTTGCGAGTTGCGCGAGGAAGGATGAAAAGAACAGCCCCTTGGCGGTCAGGAATACACCACAACAATGGTAGTGTGGTTAGCGCGCTGAATGTCTGACACACGCCCGCTCGGGTTGTCACGCTTTGCCGATCGGAATTTTGCAGCGAGGCTCAATCTGTGGCTTGGATGGCTCAGCAGGCTTCCGGCGAAGAGTGGCAAGCGCCTGACGCAAGCGCCGTTCCTCGATATTGAGCTTCGACAAGAGATCGCGGCGCATTTTTTTGCGCTGAGCACGTTCATTAAATTTCAGCATGACCCAATCGGCCAAAGTTCCAACTACCAGACCAAAAAGTAAGCCGGCCGCGGTTCCGACTATCGGCAGGGCCAATCCCAGCCCACTGCCAATGATAACCGCTCCGCCACGCACTGTTGCTTGGCGTGCCACGTAACTCCCCAGTAGCGCGCCAGAAAGACCGCCAGCGGCAACGACGGTGCCAGCCACTCCCATGCGCACTGGGAACGAGTTTTGATCCAAGAACGCCTGCGAAGTTGGGACAAGCTCTGCACGCTTGGCTTTCACGACATGGCGGCTGCGCTGAGCATCCTTGTCAATTTTTTGGCTTTTGAGAATATCGCTTATGAGATCATCGATCATCTTGAGCGCGTTGGTCGCACCATCAAGGCGTGCCATGGCGACTTCAGTGCTTTGAGACAGGTCTCTTATTCCCAACTTGCTTTGAAGACCCTGAGCGATCGTGCCGAATCCGATCATCCGACCGGCTTCCGCTTTGAGGCTGAAATGCCAGTCTAGGTAGGCATCCACGCGGCCACGCGCTGTCTTGAATGCCGCCGCAATCTCCTTGTCGGCGACATCGACCGCTTTGTTCACAAGTGCTTGGGCTCGCCTCTCGAATAGCTCGAGTTCAGCTATCGTGCCTGCAGCATAGTAGCCGCTATCAATTTGCTCCACCGCAATGGTTCCAGAGCGCAACAACAGCGACACTTTCTGTCTATCGGCAAAGGTCTCGGCGCCGCCAATGACCCATTTCCCAGTAAGGCCCGCAACTGCAAAAAGGCCAACTTGTTGGACAACGAGCCTACGCGAGGCGTCTTGTGGTGTGCTGGGGTTCTCGCCGACTGGCTTGAGTCCAAGACGCAGTTCGCAAGGGGGCAAAAGAAACGAGGAAAGCGAGCAGGCAACAACAAGCAGGAGCCCAATTTCAGTGAACAGCACGCCACCGCGCAAGGACCATCGCCAATCCGGGTAAGCCGCCTCTGCCAATGCGAAGCCATATTTTAGAAAGGCGGCGGTGAGTGTGGTGAATTCGAAAATCACATCCAAAAGCGCGCTGTCGCCTTCGTAGCACGGAAACTTGGCCCTAGCGGCTGCGAGGCTTGCCGGTATTTCTGAAACCTGCGCGCCAAAGAATGCATGACCTGTAAAAACCAGCGCGGCAGCGATTGCGACACCAAAGCCGACTGGTGCAAAACTGAACCATGGCGCCTTCAGGCTGCGGCGCATCGTTTTGTCAGCAAACCAAACTGAAAGTGGCAGCAGAATCGCAACCCAGATAATCGGCCACCGCAGTGCTGGCTCAATTGCAAGGTGCACAAGCAGGCCAAAGGTCAAGAATGAGGCGATCAGCCAGCCCATCGCCGGTCGCAATGATGCACCAGACCAAAACTTGTGCCACCACGAACCCTGCCGCCAGTGCCGCAGAAAGTCCGAGCGCCGCACATGGGATCGCTGAGCGATCAGTAGGGTAAACGGCATCGCGAGGAGTGCCGACCAAAATAACAGGTGCGTGGAGCCCATCTCGAGGCTTGCTGCAGCAACCCAAAACAGGCCCGCAAGCCAAAGCGATGTGAACAAGGAATATTGCCAGAAACGCCCCTGCAAGGGACGCCGTTCTGCGGTCTTTTCACCGCGATTCGGGTTCTGAGACATCCTTCCGGCCCCTCCACGTCGACCATTTTCTAGATCCGGCCCAGCGCCAAATCGATTATCCCTTGGTAGGGCGGATATCGCCGATCCTGGCTTCAACTGACCCTGACATCCGAAACATCGGGATAGACTGGGTTTAGGCAGAATTTGGCACCTTTGATGATGACGCAAATTTGCGCCGCCAGCGATTTATCGGCGAAGCGAGTAGAACCCAGCATGTGATTGAGTCTTTGCTAGCAAGCAGTTGCTGGCCAGAGAACTACGTCATCGTCGCGGTAGATTTTTGGGTCAGGTTATCGCTGTGATTTTCGAGATGCAGGTCTGATGATGGGTGGCGCATCATTGGGGTGACGTGATTTTGTGCCGGTTCAGGTTGATCCGAAGATAACGTCACGAGTGGAGAAATGTCATGAAGATCCTGATTGCCATCCTTACTTTGGGACTGCTGGGCGTCCATACCGAGGCTGAGGCTCAATCACGCCAAGGCGAGGTGCGCGCCCGTGTCGTCGATCAGAATGGCAACACGCGATATGATCTCCCTTCGGTGCGGATCGAGCAAAATGGACGAGCCCGTGTCGTCGATCGCAATGGCAACACGCGCTACGACTTGCCCTCAGTGAAAGTCGATCAGAACGGAAGGAGGCGCATCGTGGATCGCAATGGCAACACCCGGTATGATCTGCCATCAGTTCAAACGGGTAGGCCAAGGCAATAGCCGTCTTGCAGTTCAAATTGCTCTAAAAATTGAGCCGCTGATTTGCTGCTAGCAGTGATCAAGCTCAATCGGCCACATCTCGTGGTCTGCAAGATCTGCCGGGCCAAGAATGGTAATGTCCGCCGGTTCGATTAGCGTAGCTAGGCCACGCGGCGTGATAATCTTTTCTGCCAACGCTGGCGGCAATTCCTCGCTTAGTTCCTGCCGCATCCGCGACAACGGCGATGCAACCCGGTCATTGTATGAGAAATCGTCAAGATAGCGCGTCAGCGCTGAATCGAATGGTCCAAAATGCACCACCGGGCCGCCCTCATAAATTTGGCCGAGGATGCAGCAATGATAGAAAAAGCCCCACAACTGGTTGGCCCCATCAATGTCTTCGCCCAATTTGAAAGCCCTAGCCTTGCGGTCATCGGACCGCCAATCCGTTGTGGTTGTGAGTGGCAAACCACGTTTGGTGGCGATGAAAATCAGCGCCAAGGTTGCCAATTGCTGCGCGCCCAATTCAATCTGGACGCCGCACACCTCAAGGTGTCCTGCAACAAGGTCAAGTGTCACTGGAACATGGCCCAACGATTGGTTAGCGATCTCCACAGCCTTCGAATAACCGGGACTGACCTGCACAACCTGTGCGGGGTCGAGCCATGCTCGCGCCCGCAAATAAGGCACGATACACAAATTGATCTTTGCACCATCGCTGCCAGCAGAACTGTCATCCGGCCACCAGAAACTGTCTTGCCATTCCAGTTCACGTGGCTCGATCAGCACGTGAGACAGGTGATCATGCTGGCGCCCCAGGATTGATAAGACTTGGCCAGCAACAAAGCTCATTGTCTTGCGGCCTCCAGCCAGCGAGACATGCAATTGACTGGCGGGATCTGAAGTGACTTCAGATACGATCGCGAGGAGTGCCTCGGCAAAAGCCAGGGTCTCCTCAGCATCGCGAATATCGATGATTGGGACGCCGTTTTGGCAGCGCGGCACGACCACCTCGACCTGGTCAAGTGAAATGGGAAAATTGCAAGCAGCTATCATCCGCGCAAGCATTCCGTCAGAACCCAAAAGCGGGGCGATGGGGTTTCGGTCGCCTGCCGGCCGGCCTTCATTGAAGAGCCTTTGCCCATAGTCAGTGGTTGCCAAAATAATGCGATCTGGGATCCACGCAGGCTCGCCCTTTGCTAGGGCATAAATCGTTTCGGTAACAACCTGGGGAGTTGATCCCAACGTTAAGAGCAAGACCTTCTCACCGGAAGGAAGGTTGCGGGTTGGCATTGTTGCGCCTCTCCCAGATGAATGTTCTTCATTTCTGTTTTTGCACCACAATTTGAGTGTTTGGCAAGCTTTCCCGCGGTCGAGGCGAGCAAGGCGCAAATCTGCGCCTGAACTCTGACGGCCTGTTGGCGCCTATGTCTCTGTTTGTCGGATGGTCCGGCGGGATTTGAAGGAGAAAGTCAATGAAATCGGCAACGAAAATGATCGCGTTGGCACTGGCAATCGCCGCACCATTTGCGGCAACACCTGCTTTGGCGGGAACGCAGACGGTTGTTAATGAGGCGAAGTCGCAACCCAAAGGTGTTTGCAAGCATTTGACCAAATCGAAAACTGCTCTGGTCGCTGGCGCAGCCACAACTGCGGCAACCGCCGGAGCAGCAGCTAATGCTGCGGGTTTTGCTGCCGTCGCGCATTCAAGCGGGGCAGTTATCCTGACATCAGTCGGTGCAGGAGGCACCGGTTACATTGCAGGCACACTGGGCAGCATGGGCGCTGTAGCACTTGGCATTGCAAGCGCTCCAGCAGTGATCATCGGCGGCACGATTGTCGCAGTCGGTGCTGGCGGCACCTATGCCTACTGCAACCTCAGAAAATGACCTTCCCAATCGGCGGCCAAGGGGTCTGGGTTCGGTCTCAAGTCTGGCAATTATTAACGCCCAGAGAAAATGGGTTCGACATGGCGCCAACCGGCTCTGCGCTATGGCATCAATGATCCCAATCGAGTGATTGAGTGCTGTCTTCAAGTGGAAAGCCCAAACCAGCCTTCCAACAAAACTCAGGGATGCGGGCGCCGCGAAGGAAACACAAATTGACGGTTTTTGGCGAAAGCTGCCGTTCGACGCGTCCCGCCGGAATGGCAGTTTTGTCCCAACAATCGTCATCCTTGATTGACGACCGGGCTGCGAAACTCACAGCAATCGGCCAAGAGGGGAGTGGCCTTTGCCCTGATTGAGCCATTTGGGCGTCGATAGTCGGCGTGCCGGGCTCAAAATCAGGAGTGTATCCCATGATCAAGTCGATCCCGTTGAACAAGCTCGTTCAGTCGCCCCGCAATGTCCGCCGTCACAGCGATCCGGCAGCAGATGCTGAGCTGAAGGCCAGCATTGCAGCCCGCGGCCTGCTGCAGAACCTCATCGTCCGGCCCGCCGCGAAGGGCAAGTTCGAGGTCGAAGCCGGCGAACGCCGCCGTCGCGCGATGCTCGCGCTCGCCGAAGAAAAGCTCCTCGCCCGTGATCAAGAGGTCACGTGCCTCGTGCTCGAGGACAGCGCGGAAGCCGCCGTCGAGACCAGCCTTGCGGAGAACTTCCATCGCCTCGCCATGAACCCTGCCGACGAAGCCCAGGCCTTCGCTGCGCTCGTGTCCGGAGGTGCGACCGTCGAAGATGTTGCCCGCCGCTTCGGTCTGACCGTCCGCTTCGTCGAGGGCCGGCTGCGTCTTGCGACGCTTGCGCCCGTCGTGTTCGAGGCGCTCGCCGCCGGAGAGATCACCCTCGATATTGCGAAAGCCTTCGGCGCTACCTCGGATCGGGACATCCAGACCCGCGTGTTCGAGCAGGTGTCCTCGGGCTACTATGCGCCCAACCCCGATAGTGTCCGGCGTATGGTCCTGTCCGGGACAGTACGGGGCAGCGATCCGCGCGCCCGTCTCGTTGGTCGCGACGCCTACATTGCCGCGGGCGGCCGGATCGAGCGCGAACTGTTCGATGACAACGACAGCGAGTCCTGGGTTGATGTCGCGCTGCTCGAAAGCCTCGCGGTGGCAAAGATGGAGGAGCAGTCCAAAGTTCTCGCCGCCGAGCAGGGTCTTGCCTGGGTCAAGCCGACGCTCGATCCCTATGCCAGCCACGATCTGGTCGAAGGGCTCGTCCGGCTTCCCGCCGAACCGGCGCCTTTGTCCGAGGCCGAGGTGGCGAGGCTCGACGAGCTCGATGCTTCCTATGACGCGCATGCGGCGATCCTCGAGGATGAGGACAGTGCCGAGGAAGCCGTGACGGCGGCCGAAGCGGCCATTGAAGCGATCGAACGTGAATGCCAGGAAATCCGCGCCCGACCGCCCGTCATCGCGCCCGAGCTCAAGGCCGAGGCAGGAATGGTGCTGGTGCTCTCGCGCGATGGTACGCCGGTTCTCCAGCCGGTGTTCTACGGCGAGCGTCAGGCCGATCCCGCCGAAGCTGAAAACGGGATCGAACTTGTTCCCGGCGGTGAAGGGTCGGACAAGCGCCGGACCACTTTGTCCAAGCGCCTGGTCGACGAGCTTGCCATGCAGCGCCGCGATGTTCTGGCATTGCACATAGCATCCGACCCCGGGCTCGCGCTCGACATCATGGTCTTCACGCTTGCTGATGCCGATACCCACGACTGGCGGGCACGCCCTTCGACCACGCTGCGCGCGCCTGTTCCGGCAGGCCCGATCATCGGATTCGAAGCCAAAGATGCACCTGCAAGCAGCGCGCTTGCCGAGCTCAGGTCCGGTCTCGACGAACGCTGGCGCGGCGGTGAGGATGCAATGTCCCGCTTCGACCTGTTTCGGGCGCTGCCCGATGACAGCCGCGCGGCCTGGCTGGGTTATGTCGTGGCCCGGTCGCTCGAGGCGAGCCTCAATATGTCCGGCGAGCGCCAGCTGCCGTTTCAGGATCACCTCGGCAGCCTGATCGGTATAGACATGGCGCAGTGGTGGCGGCCAACGGCGGCCAACTACTTCGACCGGGTGTCGAAGCAGGTTATCCTCAATGCGCTGACAGATGTCGGCGGTCTCGAGCTCTCCTCCCGCTTTGCCGCGGTCAAAAAGGGCGACCTCGCGATGAGCGCTGAACGCGTCTTTGCTGGTACCTACATCACCGAGGTCGAGGTTCGCGAGAAAGCCTTGGCCTGGCTGCCTGAGGTCATGCGCTTCGCCTCCGCTGCGCCGGATGCTGGCGAAGCTGAGATCGACCCTCCTGGAGCGGAGCAGGGCGGTGACGACGAACATCAGTCTCCCCGCGAGCTGGCCGCCTGACCTCCTCCTGACAGGCTAGGTCACTCGCAACTCGAGAAGCGGTCCTTCGGCTTATGCCGGAGGGCCGCTTCTCTTTTGGAAGCAGAGCAGAGGGGGCTCGGGAACCTGTGGCACTGACCGGCGAACCCGTCGCCGACTGTCCGGATGCCTGAACCAGGAGAACAATCATGGCCTATCGCAAGGGGCAGGGCGGCGGCTTGTCGCCCGCCACCCGCATCACCCAGGAAATCATCGCCCGTCTGGAAGCAGGCACGAAGCCGTGGATCAAGCCATGGCGCGGTGTCCCGGTCTCCCGGCCCTTGCGGGCCTGCGGGATTCCGTACCGCGGAATGAACGTATTTTGGTTGTGGATGGTCGCCGACATGTGCGGCTACGCCTCGCCGTTCTGGATGACCTACAATCAGGCAAAATCGCTCGGCGCGCAGGTCCGCAAGGGCGAGAAGTCGACCATTGCAATCTTCTACAAGAGCTACACCAAGGAGGTTGAAGCGCCCGATACCGGCGAAAAGACCGACGAAGCGCGCAGAGTGCTCAAGGCCTATCCGGTCTTCAACGCCGATCAGGTGGAAGGTCTCCCCGAGCGCTTCCATCCGGCCGCAACGCTGGAACTGGTCGAGCCGGAAGGGCGCGAGGCCGAGCTCGACGCCTTCTTCGCCGCCATCCCCGTCAACCTGCGCCATCAGGGTTGCGAGGCATATTACGAGCCGACTGCGGATCGCGTCACGATGCCGCCGGCGAGCCTGTTCAATGGTTTCGATCACTATTACGCCACACTTGCCCACGAACTGTCGCACTGGACCGGCCATGCCAGCCGTCTGGGACGTGATCTCAAGAACCGTTTCGGTACGGCTGCCTATGCCGCCGAGGAACTGGTCGCCGAACTCTCCAGCGCCATGCTGGGCGCCGAGCTGGGGCTGCCGGTCACCCATCTCGACAACCACGCGAGCTATATCGAACATTGGCTCAGGCTACTGAAAGGCGATGAACGCGCGATCCTGACCGCTGCCGCCAAGGCCGAGGAAGCTTCGAGCCTGCTGCTGAAGCTCGGCGGGAAGATCATTCCCGAGCAATTTGGCGACGCGTCAGACGACGCTGCGCTTGCGGCCTGAGGGAGGGTGTCATGGGCCGATCGGTCAGCTATCCCAGCGGCGCAATCGTTGCATTCACAGTGCTCGAGGTCGAAGCCGAAGACGACTGGGAATTCGAGTACGAATGGCTGTGCGAGGACTTGCGCGAGAGGGCGGCCAAAGCCTTCCCTTCACTGATCCCGCATGACGGATGGCGTGGTCGGGAAGACCGGACCCTTATGCGCAATGCCTATGCGGATTTCGGTGTATCGGTCTACGGAGGGCTGGTGGCTGTCTGGATCGCCGAACGCGATGACGGGGACTATTGGGACGCCCATTGGCGCACGGCCCGGTCACCGCGGGCACAACGCTGGCTGTCCCAGATCGCATCCCGCTTCGATGCCATGTTTGGCGACTATGACTGCCTCGGGCACATGTCGAACGGTGAGGGGGTCTACACCAAGCGCGCAGCTTGAGGTCTGCGAGTTGGTGAGGCGCAGCGCTGGGTTGTCATCCCTGACTGAACTTTGCCGACCGGTCATGGTCTGGCGCGATGCGAGAGAGGCCCTGGGCCAGCCGCCAGCCTTGCGCAACCCGGCTTGGGCGGGCCCGTGTTGGCCTTCGCCCTTCAGGCTCAAGGCCTGCCCGCGCCAGCCCGCCAAGCCGGGTTCCCCCTGACGGGTGCGCAATCCTACCTGAAGCTGGCCCTGACGGGCTCTCGCTGGCGCAGCCATCAACGGGTGCGTCGGTTTCCATGCCAGTCAGGAGGACATTCTCATGCACACATCATTCGCCGACCAACTCGCCGGGCTCGATCTTGCCGGCTTTTCCATCGGTCCTGCCCCCATATCGAAAAGCGATTTCCCGGTCCGCGACGCGGTCGTCCAAACCCTCGAAGCGGTCTGGTCCGATCTCTTCGCTATGGTCTCCGGCACTGCTCTTGAAGCCGATGCCGAGGATCTTGGCTGGGCCTTCGTCAACATCTTTCACCGCGCTGCGACCCGCAAATCCACTGCCCTTGACCGGGCGACCGACGAGGTCCGCGCGCTGATTGCGACGGCCGATGGCTCCGAGGTCCACACCCATGACCTTGAGACCCAGGTTGAGCGGGCGCAATGCGCCGAAGGCGCGATGCTGGCGCTCGAAGAGATGCGCGAAGTTGCAGCCGCCCTTTACCTCAACGAGTTCGGTTCCTCATGGAAGCCAGTCTCCAGCTCGCGCTTCAATCACAGCGCCATGATGACTTCTGCGCTCGTCGAAGGGCGCGATTTCCTGCGTGCCCGTGCCGAGGCCAAACGCCGTGCGGCGGTGCCCGAAGGAACGCCAGTCGTCTTCGCTGGCGGGCGCACCCGGCATGCGACCGAAGATGATGCACTGACCTTCGGCAACAATGTCTGGTCCACGCTCGACAAGGTCCGCGACCGTGTTCCCGACATGGTGCTCATCCATGGCGGCGACACCAAGGGCGTCGACCGCTTGGCATCGAGCTGGGCGGAACGCCGCGGCATCCCGCAGGTGACGTTCTCACTCGATATGCAACTGGGCGCCCGTGCTGGCTTCAAGCGCAACGAGCGGATGCTCTCGCTCGATCCGCGCTATGTCGTCGCTTTTCCCGGCAATGGCGTGCTCGAACGTCTGGTCATCGAAGCCAAGGCTCGGCGGATCACCGTTGTCGATCGCCGTGGCCCGCTGGGCACTTCGCCCAAGGCCCCTTCCGGGTGAGCGGTCAAGCATGTCGCCAGCGGACATCAGGTCTCAATCCTGTGCGACATGGATGTCGATTGGGGATCGAATACCCCCTTACATGCCATGAGAACCTGATCATTGATCTGACTGAAAGCCACAGCGCAAAGGGACATCGCTCTGCCAGATCATGCCGTAACCGCTTGACGCCGACGGTCCGTGAGCGCTTCATCGCGTGAGTTTCGCAATGAAGTAAGATGGAGGGCTCCATGGCCAAGAAGGATGAGGGAATTCCGCCGATTATTATTCCGGTTACTCCTGTCCACGGAGGCCATGCCTCACGCAGTCGCGAGGACGCAGCGACTGAAAAACCGGCTCCCGACGATGAGGATAAGGCCCGTTCGAACAACAAGGCCGACCGGCCTTGATAGTCAGGTCTGCTGATCGCTGATGCTTGCGATGGTGGGAGCCTGCCTATCGTCAATAGTCTTCCAATGCGCATGCACAGGCCGCATTTGCTTCTTCCTTTGGCAGAGTTGACGACGGCAGAAATGACCTGAACGAAGGCCCTCTTTCTGCTTTGGCATCGTCGGGACGGCGCCCCGTTGGCACGATGAGAATACCGCTCCTGACGTGGCAATTGCGTCAGTAAGTGCGCCCATACCCGGGCGGAAAAGCCATCACCAACAGCGAAGATGCAGACCACTGGTTGGGCTCGGGTGAAAAATCAATCAGGCCAAAGTCGTCGGCAGCAAGGGCAGGGCAAACCTGTTCAAGGCATCCGGCTCCACCCGGCTTCGATACAAACCTTCCCTGAAGCACCCCTGTCGAGACGCGCAACCCCGATCAGGTCCGGCCGAGTTGCCGGTCACGTCATGCTGCGTGCCCGGCTGCCCGCTCCACCCGAACCAGATCGAGGTTTCCCTTCGGTGCGCTTCGCCATGGGCGCTTCCTAGTCGGGTTTGCAGCCGGGATGGACCCGGAATGCTCGATCAGGAGAAAGCCCATGACTAATCTCGTTATCCTCGTTGGCCGCATCGCTCGCGACCCCGAAACCCGCACCACCCAAGGTGGAACCAGCATCACTTCGATCTCGGTTGTGACCGACCGTCCCGCCCGCAAGGACGGCAAGACCTACAAGGACGAAAATGGCTACACCGCCAAGGACAGCGAATTCCATCGCGTGACCTGCTTCAACGGCCTCGGCGAAAATGTCGCCAAGTACTGCACCAAGGGCCAGCTGGTCTCGGTCGAAGGCCGCATCCACTACACCCAGTGGGAAGACGAGAGCGGCACCAAGCGCTACGGCTGCGAGATCATCGCGGACAAGGTGGACTTCCTCACCAAGGGCCGCAGCTCGAACAACGAAGACGCCCCTGACATCGACGAGGACTGAACGTCATCTCGGTTGCAACGAGGCCCCGGTGGCACGCGCCATCGGGGCCTTTTCTTGTGCTTACCGGCGTTCGTGCGGCGGGGAGGGGCATTGAGCCCACACCCCGCCGCTAAAGCACTGGTCAGCCGGGGGAGAGCCGCTTGAGGGATTGCTCAATCCCTGTCGCCAGCGCAGCGCGGATCAGCAGTCTCAGCTGTGCAGGTTCTATCACCTCACCGCCGCATTCGAGCAAGACATTGCCCAGCTCTGCTGCTGCATCAGCGCGCAGCTTGGTCTCTTGAGCGTCGAGTTCATCGCGCTGTTCGCGCAGCTTCTTGAGCGCGCCAAGAGCGCTCGATTTGGACCTGGCCATATGACATTCCTTTTGTAGGCCGTCGGTCCCCTCCGCGTACGATCATCCCAATTCATGCGGGTGTAGGAAAGCGGTTTTCGCCGCGAAGCGCGTTCTTCTTCGGCTGACGTTGGGGGTCTCTCTCGCAGACTTTTGAAGTGTGATGCGGGCTTTGGGGCCGCGTCAAGGACGACGGGGCCCCACCATTTTTACCGGGCAAGCCCGGCAAAAATCGTTTCCCCCATCGCCGCTGCGCGGCCGCTTACGCGGTCCCTGACCCGGCCCGTCACCCACATCCTGCCGATCCCTGATGCGACGCATCGAACATCAGGAGGAAAGATCATGTGCACTTCACTCAGCTTTGCCGCTCAGGGGTTCAAATCCGATCAGGAAGCCTTTGTTGCCGCCCTCGATCAGGCCCATGCCCGGTCCTATCACAGCTACTTCACGCAATATGTTCTGACCGATAATGAGGCAGGGTACATCGCCGTTGATGAAGGTGATTATGGAGCCTTGCCCAGAGCCTTGCAGGACCGGGTTATCGACACCGTACCAAGCAGGCTCAGCGATGAATTCTGACGGCCGACGCGAGGAGGAAGTCCATCAGGGCTTCCTCTTATTCTTTTGCTCGTACGCCCAGGCTCAATCATTCGGGAGCGCGGTGCCGCTTGCAATGTTTCACGCGTCGAGCTCGGATCGGTCGAGTTCATCGATGCGTTCTGGCAATTCAAGCATCTTGATCGCCGCTGCCGCAATGGCCTCCGCAATCGTCGGAAAGGTCTCGGCCTAGCTTATCGAGACACCGTAAGAATAGGTGATCGTCCCTTGATAGCCATTGCCTTTGGGTCTTGCGCTCAATGTGACATCGACCATGTCCTGGCTCCCGTCTTGCGTTGCCGTTATCCCCGATGATAGGCTCCGAAGCGACCGATGACCATGCGGCTATTGCCAAGCGTTGCGCGTCGCGATCCCGCCGGAACTGACGTGGCAGATCTCTCCATCCGATACAGGTCAAATCACGGGTTTCGACCTCGCAGTAGGGAACAAGTAAGGGCACACCGTACGCGACAGGTCGCAGCATCTATGTGGATAATAATCTATAAATAACAATTGGTTAGTCAGCATCTCTCGAGATGGCAGCTTCTCAATCAGATTTGGATAGGCCGGAATTTGTCAATCATTTTTGATTGAGCCGCATCACAAATGGCAGAATTCCGCCAATCTCGATGTTCTTGACATGTTCTCATTTCTGATTTAGACGAAACAAGCCTTTCGCAGTGCGTTCCGGGCTCCTCATCACAAGGAGTCCGTGCATGACACGGCCAAAATCTCTTCAGGTACATGTCTCGATCGAACTCGCCGATCGGGTTCGCAATGCGGCTGAGCGCCGCGATATCAGCGTAAGCGAATGGATCAGATCCCTGTTGCAGCAAGCCTGCGACGAGGATGATCTCAAAGCTGGCCTCAGCGCCTGGGTGAAACGTCTGAACCGTCAATCTGTCTTCACGATGGTTGGCGTCGATGCGCTTCTTGCAGGCCATGCCGATCATGATCTGCGTGAACGTGCGCACCAAGCCTACGTCCGTAAATGCAAGGAACTCGGCCTCTCGCAAAATGCGAACGAGGGAGGCTGCGATGAAGCGTAACCTTGCCAACTTCACACGCGGTAGCCAGCTCCTCGGGCACTTCGGTTTCATGTTCGCAGCTGGCCTAAAGGGCCCGCTGGTCATTGCTGCCGTGGTGATCTCTGCGACGTCCTGGTGGACCCTGTCAGCGGCACTTACCGACTATGAGATCTACCTCATCTGGATGCGCGTCTATGCTGCGATCTACGGCTTCATGGAGTTCAATCCCGACAAGCGCGTTGCCCTCGAAACGGTCTTTGGCGGCAAGATAGAATTCCCGATCAGCCTCCTCAGCACATTTTCTCCAGTGGTCCGTGCATGGGATCATATGACCGAGTTGCTGGTCAGCGCCGCGTGGCGTTCAGCACTGTTTCTCGTGCCCGCCTTTGTACTGTTCTACTGGTTCGCCGCACGCTTCGGCGGCAAGGCCAAAGAACGCAAGCACGAGCGCGGCGCGCAGCTTGTCGACTTGGCGGAACTGGTCAGGCTTCTGCGTGAACATAACCGCGAGCAGCGCAATCGTGAACGCACGGCCGTCATGGGCTGGAAGTGGCGGCTTTGCCTGCCGTGGGAACTGGCGCGGGTCTTTCCCTATTGCCCGGCCCATCTTGCCGGAGTTGTCTATCCCTGGCGGCTCGAACAGAGCCACGCCATGCTCATCGGCACGACCGGTACTGGCAAGACGGTAGCCATCTCGGACATGATCGCAGAGGCCCGCGCAAAAGGTCAAAACTGCGTGGTCTTCGATCTGACCGGCGCCTTCATCGAGCAGTTCTACGACGCGCGCCGCGACATCATTTTGAACCCGCTCGATGCGCGCTGCCCCCAATGGAACCTGTTCGATGAATGCCGCACCGAGGCGGATTTTTGGACAGCAGCCGATGCTCTTGTGCCGCATGATGGCGGCGGCGAAGCGCAGTTCTGGGTACTCGGCGCCCGCGCGCTGTTTGTGAAGTTCTGCGTCAAGCTTGTGGCCGAAGGCAGGGGTTCAAATGCTGCGCTCGCCCATGAATTGATGACCGCCGACCTGTCAGAGGTCCACGAAATGATGCGCGGGACGATCGCTGATCCGCTCACAGCGCCCGAAGCTGCGCGCATGGCAGAATCGATCCGGGCCGTGTTCAATGTGAACGCCAAGGCGCTCGAGATGTTGCCAACCGAAGGTCGGCGGTTCTCGGTACGTGAATGGATCGAAGAGGCTACGGAAAGTCCGGCAGGGAGGGGCTCGATCCTGTTCATTTCCTCCCGCTATGTCGACATGAGTGTCGCCTCGCAGATGCTGACGCTTTGGCTCGACACGGCCATGAACACGCTCATGACCACCGAGCGGACCCGCGATCTCAAATGCTGGTTCTTCGTTGACGAGCTTGGCGCATTGCACCGCCTTCCGGCCCTCGAAAAGGGGCTGCAGACGGCGCGCAATTTCGGCGGTGCGATTGTGCTTGGCATCCACGCTTACGCCAAACTCAAGGAAGTCTACGGCGAGAACATGGCGGCGACCCTTGCATCGCTGGCACGGACCAAACTGATCCTTTCGGTCGCCGAGCGGGACACCGCAATCTGGTGCAGCGACTTTATCGGCCATGAGGAAGTGGTCGATATCGATGAGGGATACACCTTCGGGTATAACAATGCCCGCGATGCTGTCAGTCTCAACCGGCGCACGACGATCAAGCCACTGCGGATGCCCGATCAGCTGATGAACCTGAAGAGCCTTCATGGTTACATCAAGTTCCCGGAAGGCTTTCCTGCAGCCTTCATCAAGCTGCGCCCAGTCAATCGGTCCAAGGTCGCCGACGCCTTTATCGGGCGCGGGGCGAACCGCCCGCCTCCGACCACCAAAGGTGGAGCTCCCAAGCCGCCGCGACCGCAACCGGGAGGCCCTCCGGCGCATGCGGCGACAGACCATCCATCGTCGAACGATGATGGTGCTGGCAAATCTACCGCCCGCAAATCTGCTGCGGGGAAACAGGGAGAATTGGCGTTCGATCGCGGCCAGCGTGGTGGGCAGCAGGCCGATCACCGGGTGGACCCGGAACAGGTGCTTCGCCTTCGCGCTGATAAAGCAGGAAAGACTGCTCCAACCCGCTCCCAAAACGGTCGTTCCGGTCCCGGCAAGGAGGGCAAAGCGCTTGCAGGGAAAAGCAAGGAGAGCGGTGCTGCTGCAGCATCGAAGGGTAAAGGTAAGCCCCAAGGCGCTAGCAACCCAGCGACCAAATTGGGTCGGAAGACCAGCGATGATGCGATTGCGCAAAAGCCGCCGCTACGAGGGCATCAGTCGGAAGCTGGCGCTGAAAAGAATGGTGAGCTGAAGGCGAAGTCTGACGATCCCAAGCCCAACGATACGAACACCCACAAGGGTAACGCACAGGCAAACCGGCAAAGGGCCTCGGATGCTCGAAAGCTGATGATCGAAGACGGGCTGCCCGAGCGCAGCGAGCCTCCGAGGGCCAGTCCGGATTTCGGCGATCTGGAGCTGTAACGATGGCAACTTGCGCCGCTTGGCCGGAGGTAGCCCCGTGCTTTCTGTAGCCAACGTTCGCACGGCCGGCGGCGCAGCCAACTATTTTGCTGCCGACAATTACTACACCCGGGCCGATGCCGATCGGTCCGGGGCGTGGTTCGGCAAGGGCGCCGAAGAGCTCGGACTATCGGGCACGGTCGATGCCAAGACCTTCGAAGAAGTCCTGAAGGGATTTCTGCCTGACGGGGGCCGGGTGGGCAGCGATAATCGGGTTCACCGAGCAGGCACCGATCTCACCTTTTCCATGCCGAAAAGCTGGTCGCTCCTCGCCCTGGTTGGCGGCGACACGCGGATCCTCGATGCTTACGGCGCCGCGGTCCGCGAGACGCTCGCCTGGGCTGAAAAGAACCTCGCCGAGACCCGGATGGATGTGCGCGGCAAGGAGCGGGTTGTCGCAACCGGCAACCTTGTGGTTGCCCTGTTCCAGCACGATACCAACCGCAATCAGGAACCCAATGCGCATTTCCATGCGGTCATCGCCAATGTCACCAAAGGCCCGGACGGCAAGTGGCGGGCTTTGCGCAATGACAAGCTCTGGGAGCACAACACTCTCCTCAACGCCATGACCATGGCACGCTTCCGGCTCGGCGTGGAGAAACTAGGCTACGAGGTCGGAGAGTTCGGGAAGCATGGCAATTTCGAGGCGGTCGGCGTGCCCAAGGCGGTGCGCGATGCTTTTAGTTCGCGCCGCGCTGAAATCCTCGGGCAGCTTGCGAAAATGGAAGGGACGGGGCTTGCCGCTCGCAATGCCGCGAACCTCATGACCCGGGCGAAGAAGGAGGGGATCGAGGACCGCGCTGCCCTCACACAGCAGTGGAAGGATACCGCGGAAAAGCTCGGCTTCGATCCGGCGAAGGTCATTGGAAGAGCCAATGCGCGCAGCGCGCAGGACCTCGGCAATGTCAGCGGACTGGGGTCATCGGTTCGCAAAGTGGTCGAGCAGGGGCGAGATCTTGCCTACGCCTTTGCCGAGCGCCTCGGCCTTGTGAAGGACGATCCGTTGATACCCTCGCGGATCGGTCACCGCAGCGCCGAAGAGGTCGCCGCCATCCATGTGGTCGCCTCGGCGATCCGCCATCTGGGTGAACGCGAGGCAGCCTTCACTAAGGCCGAGATCTATCGAACTGCGCTCAGCTTCGCACTGCCCACGGCCTTTGCCAATATCGAGCGGCGGGTCAACCAACTTATCCGCCAGGGATACCTCGAGAAGGGCAAGGGCGCGGACCGCGAACTGCTCACCACCCGCGATGCGATCGGCCTTGAGCAGCGCATCATTGCCGGCGTCGATGCGGGTAGGGGCGCTGCGCCCGCCATCGTTCCGGCCGATATTGCCGGGAGCCGACTGCAGGCGCTTTCGCAGCTCAAATACGGCCTGACATTGAACCCAGGGCAGGAGGGGGCAGGGCGTCTGCTGCTCGGCTCCAACAACCGCATTGTTGCGATCCAGGGCGTTGCCGGTGCTGGCAAAAGCACGGTTCTGAAGCCCGTGGCTGACATTTTGCGCGAGGAGGGTAAGGCCGTGCTGGGTCTCGCCGTGCAGAATACCCTGGTACAGATGCTCGAGCGCGAAACCGGCATTCCCTCGATGACGGTCGCCCGCTTCCTCAGACAACATCAGGACCTCCTGAAAGGCGAGGGTGGTGCACGTCTCGCTGAAGCGCGGGCAGAGCTGCGCGGGACCGTCGTGCTTCTCGATGAGGCATCGATGGTCGGGAACGCCGACAAGGAGAAGCTGGTTCGTCTTGCCAACCTTCTTCAACTCGATCGCTTTGCCAGCATTGGCGACACCAAGCAGTTGGGGTCGGTCGATGCAGGCAAGCCCTTCGATGTCATGCAGCAAGCTGGCATCGAAACCGCGGTGATGAACACCAATCTGCGCGCGCGAGACGATGCGCTGCGCAATGCCCAACGCGCGGCCCAAGGCGGCCAGATCAGCGAGGCGCTCGCCCATTTGGGAGACGACGTTGTTGCTGCTGGCGAGAATTCCGCGGTGGACGCTGCGGCGGCATGGCTCTCGCTGTCTCCGGCAGAGCGCGAGGTGACATCGATCTACGCCTCGGGCCGGGCCTTACGTGGACAAGTCAATGAAGCGGTTCAAACGGGTCTCAAGGCGAACGGCGAATTGGGGCCTGGTTCATTGCAGCTCGAGGTGCTCTCGCGCGTCAATATGACCCGCGAGGAACTGCGCTATGCGCGTAGCTATGCACCCGGCATGCTGCTTGAGGTCGATCGCCGGCAGAGGGGGCAGGGCCTCGCAAAGGGCCAATATGAAGTGGTTGCAACCAATCCATCGCGCGAGCGGGTGACACTGCAGAACGAGCGCGGGCGCCAATTTGACTTTCGTCCGGGCCAGTTCCGCCCCCAAGGCGAACGCGATCCGTTGCAGCTGTTCGAACGCCGCCAAATTGAAATCCATGATGGCGACCGGATCCGCTGGACTGCGACCGATCACAAGCGCGGGCTACTCAATGCCGATCAGGCGCGCGTTGTGGCGGTCGATGCCACAGGTGTCGCGGTGAAGACCTCGCTCGGCGCAGAGCACCGGCTCGCCGCCAATGATCCGATGCTCAGGCGCCTCGATCTCGCCTATGCGCTTAATGCTCATATGGCGCAGGGCCTGACCTCTGATCGCGGCATAGCAGTCATGGATAGCCGGGAACGCAATCTTGCTAATCAGCAGACCTTCCTGGTGACCATCACCCGGCTGCGCGATGGTCTGACCCTGTTTGTCGACAATCCCGGCAAGCTTGAGGCTGCTGTCGAAAACAATCCCGGCATGAAGCGCTCGGCGCTGGAAACCGTGAACCTTCTGCGCGACGCGGCAGCCACCGGCGAGGCCAAGGGGAGGGCGCCTGCTCCCGAGCGCAAACCGCCGGAACTCGACCGCTCAATCACCAAGCCATTCGAGATCGGGCTATAAAACTCGGCCGTACCTGCTTGCCGGCCTTCAGCGGCAGGCCGGACCTTTCCAGTAGCGGTCCCAGCGCAAAACCGTGCGGGTGCGGATCATGGCACAGGACAGATCTGCGCCGTTCGGAAGGTTGCACCACGCAGCCGTCCGGTT
Source organism: Porphyrobacter sp. IPPAS B-1204 (assembly GCA_003724185.1). Lineage (GTDB taxonomy): Bacteria > Pseudomonadota > Alphaproteobacteria > Sphingomonadales > Sphingomonadaceae > Erythrobacter. Next base: position 79,398 of record RHGM01000003.1, on the reverse strand, counting down.
TCCTCCTGCTGAACCTTCAGACCGGCAGGTGAGTTTGGGGCCGCTCACAAGGATATGTCCGGTTGAGGCGGTCCCACGCGCGCCGCCAAGGATTTGCACGAGCGCATCGCGCGCTTCGATGGCAGAACTCTGGGGACACGGCTGATTGGTGCGGCAGGTGCCGTCCATTTCGCGGGCGGCAATACCGGCGATCCGCAGACGGGGGCCTTCCTCGCACCAAACCGGCCCATCGCCATCCCAGACATGGGTCGGTGTGCAGGTAAAGGTTTGCCCGGCGGCAACCATGGAAGCGGCGAGAAGTGTAAGCATTTCAATGCAGCATTAGCGCAGTGCGCGGCCAAACCAAAGCACGCGGCCAACAATATTAAGCGCGCGCCTTTCAAGGCCGGGCCAACTAGGGAAGGTGGGATTGTCGCTGAGGACTGACACGCGTTTGCCCTGCGGTTCGATCGCGATGCGTTTGACGCTCAACATATCGTCCATGCGCAGGACATAGATGCCGTCGCGTAGCCGCGCCTGACCATCTGCAAGATCAATCATGACCTCATCGCCGTCGTGCAAGGTCGGTTCCATCGAGTCCCCGAGGACCCCGATGATCGACAGGTTCGACGCTTTGCTCGAGGTTAGGCGTCGCAGCCATTTCTCATCGAACCCGAATTGCGCGGATTTGGATTCCATCTCGGCGAGCGCGCCGTGTCCAGCAGAAGCCTCCACGTCGAGTATCGGCACCAGCGCCAGTTCGATCACGGGCCCCGCACGGCGGGCCGGGGCACCGAGTACCTTCTCGTCCACGCCGAAAAAGCGAGCGAGGACTGCGCGGTCCTGTTCATCTAGCTGCTTCGGGCTGCCGCGCCTGATAAATTGCTGGATGTAGGCTGCGTTGCGCCCGAGCAGCCGAGAGATCTCGGAATAGTTGCAGCCTCGTTTCTGGATCAATTCGTCCAGGGCTCTACGTGCATCGTCCATGCTGCCGCTCCTACCGCATCCATCTAGGAAATTCGATCCTAGACTCTAGGAAGACCTCCTAGTAAGAACATAACAGGAACACAAGCAAAATGCGAGTCGTTGGCGATGGAGCTACTGGAGCAAATTGAGGTCTATCTTAAGCAGAGCGGGGTCTCGCCCAGCACCTTTGGCCGAATGGCTGTTGGCGACCCACGACTTGTTGCTGACCTGAAAGCAGGGCGTCGTCCGCGGCAGAGAACGCAAGATCGGTTAACAAGCTTTCTTGACGGCGCGGGAATCGCACATCCAAAGGAAGCTGCAGACATCAAGACCGATTAGTGGAGCCTCGCAAGGGTGCTTGCCAGCAAGGAGAGTCCTTTCGAGAAAATTGAGTTATTCTGGGAATTTGAGGGTTGCTCGTCGCATCGTGACTTGGCGTAAGCTGCACGGTTCGATACCACTAGAGACCTCGAGCTCCTTCCTCGGCCGCACCTCGTAAGCTCGCCTTACCTGCGCACCGTTTACTTGGAGCTCCAAATCACTCGATGTGTTCAAGGGGGCTCCGTGGAAATTACAGAATGGCTCGGTCAGGGGCTGATTTATTTCTTCACCGAGATACCGCTTATCGGTGATGCGATGGCTGCGTTTCTGGCAATCGTGTTGATAGGAACTGCTTTCGCAATATCGTATAGATATCAAAGCAAGTATCACGCACCGCTGGCGGAAGCGATTGACGCGCGTGTCCGACTGCTGGACGAAGTGACTGGCGGCAGCATGACCGATGTCGATGAAGCGCGCCTAGGCTTTGCAAGGCGCTTCCACGACATCGATGCACAGATGATGGATGCAAGTCACGCCGAGGCGATGCCACTTCGCAGGACCTGGGAAGAGTATCGGGAGACGATCGTAGATCCGTCGGCCGATGTTTTGCAAAATTCAGCGAGGCCTGAACATTTCTTTGTGAGCCTCGGAGACCGCCATCGCGGATTAAACTGGTTTGCGAATATCTTTATTGCAGTCGGATTGCTGATCACTTTCCTTGGCATTATTGCAGCCCTGTCGACCCTCGACTTCAGCGGCGGTGTCGACGTCATGCAGGAACGTCTTAATGAACTCATGAAGGTCGCGGGCGCTAAGTTTTGGGCCTCGGTCGGCGGTATCGTGGCTTCGATCGTCCTGCGCTCTTACGACTATCGTTTTGGCAAACGCATTGACGACGGTCTTTCCATGCTTTGCGACAAGCTCGAGCATGGCATGGCCTATCTGCCACCGCAGCGCATCGCGAGCGATCAGCTTGAGCAGCTGAAAGAGCAGACTCCGGCTCTCAGGACCTTCTCAGAGCAATTGGCGGCTGCACTCGATGGTGCGCTGGAGAAACAGATGGCGCCAATGATCACCCATCTGGGTTCTATCCAGCAGGGCATCGACAAGATCAGCGGTGGCGGCGGCGAGGCCGTCCGCGATGCAATCGCATCGAGCGCGGGCGCCGAAATGGCGGGCCTTGCGAACGCCATCGGGGCGATGACCGCGTCCATGGCTACGATGTCAGACCGACTGGAGAAGCAGACGGGTGAGGCTGACCGGCAAATTGAGGAGGCGGTACGCCGGTTTTCCCAAGCCTCCGAAGAGATGCGCACTGCGTTCGGCGAGCTTAACCGGAATTTTGGCGTGGTTGCCGACCGCATGCGAGAGGAAAACGAGCAGGCAAGCGCACTGGCACGCCAACGCATGGATGAGCTCCTCAGCAGCCTTGGCTCCACCCTTGACGACATGAAGGCAGGCCTGGCTGCGGCGGCCACTCAACTTGGCGAAGCATCGAGCAACGCCGCAAATGACGCTGCTCGCATTGGCCAGGAGGCAATGGAAAGGTCCTTCGCGGAGTTCGTGGAACGCTTTAACGGAGCAGGCGCGCCGCTAGTCACGAGCATGAAGGACGCCGGCAGTGCAATTTCTGTTTCAGCTGATCGGCTATCTTCCGCTCAGACTGCGATCGGCGATCACGCAAGGGCCATCGAACAGGTCGCCGCTCGCTCGAACGATCTGGCCACAGCATTCGGAACTGTTGCCAATGATGTGGAAGCGGCGGCCGGTCCAGTCCGCCAGTCTGCGGTATCAATTGCCGAAGCCGTGAAATCGGTTGAAGCTGTTGTCACGAAGAATGCGCAGTCGTCCGAAAGTGCCCGTGAAGAGATGCGGCAGCTCGCCGTATCGTTGAACCAGACTGCGGCCGCTGCCTCCTCTGCCTGGTCTGAGTATCGAGCCAGATTCGAGGAAGTCGATCGATCACTCGGAGCCGCGCTTGAGAAGATCACCGATGCGGCAGGCAGCCACGCGACGAACCTTAATGAACGCGTTGGCCAAGTCGATCGTGCCCTTGGCGAGGGAGTTGCGCAGCTGGCCGGTGCGCTTGAGCCGCTTACAAACCTGCGGGACACTGTTGAGGAGCTAGCCGGAATTCTTGCGAACCAGAACAGGGAAGCAGCTGAATAATGGAAGGCACCGTTCGCAGAAGGCCTCCTGAAGAGGGAGAAAGCTACTTCATGTCGATGACAGACATGATGGTAGGCCTCCTTCTCATCTTTATCATCCTACTGGCTTACTTCGCTCTGAATTTGCAGTCGAAGACTGAGGAGCTGACGGGCGCAAACCGAACCCGCGCAGAAATTCTCAACGACCTTCAGCAGTCCTTGAAGGACAAGGGTCTGCAGGTGGAAATCGATACGAAGACTGGCGTGCTGCGTCTGCCAGACGACGTGCTCTTCGACAAAGGCCGGTGGGAGTTGAACTACTTAGGCCAGACCGCAATCAGCAAAGTCGCCAGCGCGATGGTAGAGGTTCTGCCCTGCTACACTACGTCGAGCCTTTGCAAAGATGAGCGCTCCAAGCACCTCATCGACGCCGTCTTTGTTGAGGGACACACTGATTCCGACGCAATGTACGGAGGGATGAACAACTATGGTCTTTCGGTGCGAAGGGCCGAGACAACATTCACCATGCTTCAGCTCAATCAACCGGCCCTGCGAGAGTTCCTCAACAGGCCAGCTGGAGAGCCGGGCTCTGCACCAATCTTGGGTCTGAGCGGCTACGGACCGGATCGCCCTATCGCACAAGGTGATACTGAAACCGCAAAAAAGCGTAATCGGCGGATCGATTTGCGGTTTTTAATGACCACACCCAGTGCCGGGTTGGACAAAGACGTATTAAGGCAGAAGCCATGAGCTTTCTGCGAGCAGCAATCGACCGGATGGACGCGCTCGCTTCTGCCGGGCTTGCGAAACCCCCGGTAACGCAGCCTGACCTGCAGCGGCAACTTGCCAAACTTGATGCAAGCATCGGCGAGGCAGAGCCCGTTGTAGAGTTGAGACCCTTTCTGCGCAGCGCGGCCGAGAAGAGTGCAGAGGCGCTTCCGCGTTTCAAGCTCAACCGGGTTCTGCGCGGGGCATGGTGCGATCCAGAATTCGACACGCTTGGGTCATCTGCTCTCGACCGGGCGCTCAAGGACCCGCGGCGCAGTTCCGATCAAGCCATGATCAATGGTTATCTCACCTATTTTCCTATCGGCCGGCCCATCATGGAGAAGCTTGCAGGGGCAGCCTCAAGTGCTGCCCAGCGGCACGAGTGGGCATGGCGAGAGAGGTCCCGAAACTGGAACCTATTTGCTCCCTCACATGGGCCGGCAAAGGTGGCTCAAGCTTTACTCACGCGCGATCACGATGAGATCTTCCAGTTGATGCGGGACGTCGGATTGGGAGCAAATCTGGCGGCGAGCGGCTTCGGCCAGGCAACCTTCGCCCGAATTTGCACTGCAACAGCAGAGTTGGCGCCTGACAAGGCAGTTTCGGCACAGCGGAGCCTATTGCGGCTCTTTGACCAAGAGGCGCTCGCAGGGCAGATTGAGCTAGTCGTGCGTGCTTTGCTGGAACCCTGGATCAACGAGAAGCCCGAACCCGGACATCGCAAGGCCATTTCCGGGTTTCTGCTCGACCAGGTTGGTGACCCGCGCCTTCAGCGGCCACGCTGGGAGAGGATTGTTCGGTCTCTGGCCGAAAGCATTGGTGAAGAACGCGCACTAACAGTCACACAGGTTTTTAAGCGCTGGCTCACAGAAGTCGCAATGCGCGAATTCTTTCGGGCTATCGCCAAGACAACTGATCGGCCCGATCAATGGGGGCAACGTGAAAAGTTCTGGATGGCCTATGTCGACGCAGGCTTAGTTAGTGACGCGTGGCCAGCCCTAGGCGTTCGGGCCCGCAACCAGATCGAGGATCTGATCAGGCAGAGCGGCGAACGCCCTGAGTATGGTATAATTAGTGGCGGCCCCGCCTCGTCTTCCTCGATCATAATGCAGATCGGCGATCTCAGAATTTCCGAGTGGAGCGATAATGGCTCATGCCGGTTCTGGAGCGATAGCGATCCGAAAGCACCGAAGCTCTACGCCAAAGCCTACGACGGCGTGGCCCTGAGGACAACAGCCGGCCGGTCCGACTTCGAATTCGAAGCTCACGTTCCAGCAAGCCCCGGGTGGGAAGGAAAGTTCGCCGGGATTATCCATCGTCGGACGTCAATCTTGCATCCCTCATTCGGGAAAGGCCGAGGTCGCAATTGGAACGATCGATGGTAAGCACCAAATTCATCGCGACCCAGCAGAGCGACGGCCGCGAGGCCATTACGCTCTTGCGCGATCTGCCGGGTGGGCTTTTCAAGCGAGCATCGAGCGAAGCTGTGCCGGTCGCCGATTGGCCGAGATTTGCTCCAGAGGCTGGTCAGGCCGCGTTGGCGCTCGCGCGCTCGTTCGATCAAGACGGACAAATTCTCGAAGAGGCTGGAGAGATAGTCCTTCCCCCTCATATCGCTGCACAATTGGACGAGTCCGATGCCTTTGCGCTCGGCTTCCCACCCGCCACGCCGCTGACCCTTCAGCTGAATTCGAGCGGATCGCTCGCAGAAGGTACCATTACAGTCAATCCGAAGTGGGTCCGTCGCGGCGGCGCGCCTGTTCGTGCCGATGTCGTTGGCGCTCGTATCCGAGAAGGCGGGCGGGTTAGCCGCGTGCCTGAGCCAGTGTTTTCCGTGTTCCAAGCCGCACAAGGCGTAAAGTTAGCAATTGAGCCCGACGAGCGAAGAGCAGCCTTTGCAGAGCTCCGCGCACTGCTTGGCGATAAACTGGGCGCAGGGATCGAAGCCGACGGTTTTCTGGAACGCATTCGCATAGCCTATGCTGCCAACTTCTCGTTGAACGCGAAGACCGATCACGGTCGCTTCGACTTCGATCCCGTGCTCTTCTCGCGACACGTGGGGGAGTCCTCCGAGGGCGACCTCGTTGATGAGCGTGAAGCGTCATTGCTGACCCCCCAGGACAACGCGCACTTCCAACTCAGATTTCGGAGCCAGGAAGGAGGACGGCGCAGTTATCTCCTTTCAGACGGAACGCTACTTTTCCTCGACCCATTGCTGGGTAAGGCGCTCGATGTCGTCCGTAAAAAACAGGCCGGAAGCTCGCAGGAAAAGCGGGAGTTCCTGCGCTCACCTCAGCGGGTCTTGCGCGAAGAACTGAAGCTCGATGCTACCGGCGATGACGAAGCGGCCGACCGCCTGTTCATAGAAACGCAGCAGTTCTCGGAGCGGGTCAGCGGGATCGAGGTCTGGCAAAAGCCAGTCCTGCCCTGGATTAAGCCGAAGCCCAACAGCTGGCTGCCTGAGAGCTTTGGCCTGCGGATCGGTGATCCACCCAATGCCCGGCACATCGCACTGGCTCCCGGTGACGCCGAAATACTGGTTGGCGACATCGAAACCGCCATCGAATCGGGGAATGAAACCGTCGCATGGCGCGACGAGAGCATTCCCGCTACCACAGCAACACTCCAGGCAACGCGCGGAATTGCCGATCTGGAGCGGGAGATTGCCGCAGAAACAAGTGGCCGATCCCAATCTGAAACTGATCGTGAACCGGTCGAAACCTACTTTCTCCAGGTCGGGGAGAACTTCGAGCAGCTCGATTATGCGAGATTGCCTCGGCCGCAAATCGCTCAAGAGCCATTTCGGGTTCCAACCATTCCAAAAGGACTGAAGTCCGAGCCCAAGCCTCATCAGTGCGAAGCGTTTGCCTGGTTGACCGAAGCATGGGAACGCCGGTTGCCGGGCGTCTTGCTCGCCGATGATATGGGACTGGGCAAGACATTCCAGGCACTCATGTTCCTGCTGTGGTTGCGATCCAACTCGGCGCACCCCAAACCCGTCCTAATCGTTGCGCCGACAGGACTGCTGAGGAACTGGCAGGCTGAACTGGCACAACACGTGGAAGCCGGCCTCATCGGGCCCGTGATCGAAGCGTTCGGCACAAATTTACGCAGCTATCGACTGGAGGCTGGAAGCGATATCCGCGGCGGCACATCCCGCCTGGATTCCAGCGCGTGGGAAGACGCAGGAATCGTTCTCACGACCTACGAGACGATGCGCGACTATCACATGAGCTTCGCACGCATTCCGTTTGACGCGATCGTGTACGACGAAATTCAGAAGCTCAAGAACCCGGCCAGTCAGATGACTCGGGCAGCCAAAGCGCTTAATGGCCGCCTGCAAATTGCAATGACCGGGACACCTGTCGAGAACCGGCTTCAGGATCTCTGGTCGATCGCAGACACCGTATATCCGGGCTTCCTCGGCTCAAGCCGGGAGTTCGAAAGCAGCTATCCCGCCAACGATCTGGGACGCCTTGAAGACCTTCAGCGGCGGTTAGTCGAGCGCGGCGACGAGCTCCCTCCCTTCATGCTCAGGCGCATGAAGGACGAAATCCTCACCGGCCTGCCGGAAAAGACCGCGCGCAGATACGCGGTCGAAATGCCGCCTGCCCAAGCTCAGGCCTATGACCTCGTGCTCGCAAGAGCTCGCGCGCTGCGTGAAAGCGGCGAGCCAGGCGCGATGCTCAAAGTACTGCACATGTTGCGCGGGACATCACTCCATCCGTTGGCGCCTCGGGGCGTCACCGACATTAGTGCCTATGTCGCCCAGTCCGCGCGCCTGACCAAGACCTTCGAGATTCTGGCTGAAATCAAAGAGCGCGGCGAAAAAGTCCTGCTGTTTTGCGAAGATCTGGAAATGCAGGCCTTCTTGGCCATGGCCATCCAGGAGCACTTTGACTTGCCCCACAGGCCGATGTGCATCAGCGGCAAGGTAGCCGGGCACAAGCGGCAAGAGATGGTGAACGCATTTCAGACCTCACCGTCTCCCTTCGATGTTCTCATCCTGTCCCCCAAAGCAGGCGGTGTTGGCCTCACAATCACCGCCGCCAATAACGTAATCCACCTCTCACGCTGGTGGAATCCGGCGGTGGAAGATCAAGCAACTGACCGCGCCTACAGGATCGGTCAGACTCGTCCGGTCACGATACACATCCCGATGGCCATTCATCCGGATGAGGCGATCGGTCCGTCGAGCTTCGACCAGCGCCTCGATGCCCTGATGGAACGTAAGCGGTCATTGAGCCGCGGCCTGCTCATGCCGCCCGAGAGCGAGCGAGATGTCGAGGACTTGCTTGCCGACGTGCTTGACGGGAGGCGAGCTGAATATCAGTCGCATTCTGCAACTGCTGCCGAGAAGGCTTCCCCACCCTCAGGGGAGGGGATCGTTTACTCCAGTGAGAGCCCCGCTCCCTCCGAGGCGCAGATCAAGCCCGAAAGGCTCAACTTATCGGCAGCCGAGGCTCTGCCGATCGCGCCCACAGAGGCAGCAACTCCAGCGTCGGTTGCTAGTCAAGACGCACCACCCGACGAAGAGGCTGAGGGGTTCTCGCCAGCAAGGATGGACCGACCGGCGGTTGGTCGCCCGATCCTCTCGGTGCGATCTCCTATCGAAGCCGCAGAAGCGCGAGCCTCCTACGTCCAGCGAGTGGTCTTCGAGCAGTATGGTCAGCGAGACTGGACCATCTTTGAGCAATATGCCCGTGACGCGCATATCACGCTGCTGGAAATCCAGGATCCGTATTGCTGCGCCGATGGCCAAGCGCGCGGGCGCCTTATCAATTTCGTAGGCCGCTTTAGTCAGCTCGCCTCAGAAATCACATCTGTCCATATCGTGACATTTGATGCGGATTCGGTTCAAACCCGAGAACCCGAAGGCACGAACGATCAGCGAAAGGACCTTGAGCAACGCTGGGAACGGGTGATGGCTTCCGTGTCGTTGCGCCTGGTGCAAAAGTCACGCCGTTCGGCAGGTGATCTGCACGACCGCTACGTCAAGGCACATCTCTCCAGCGGAGGCTGCGTGATCTGGGATTTGGGGCGAGGGATCGATGGCATCATGAACGCCAGGTGGTCGTGCGTGGTCAACGCTTTCTACGATGATGCTCAGCCGCGCTCCTACGCTGTAAACTCGTGAACCTGGCTTCTATCATTGAATCTAAAGCTTTAAGCGTCATCAGTCGGCAAACAGTGAGTAAATGACATCAGTTAGCGCTGAATGTGCGGGGGCAATTCGTTGATCCAGGAACGCGATTACAAAGCCGAGATCGAAGCCGCGCGCAAAAACTCCGTTCAGTTACGCAAGATTGCCGCCGAGATTCACCAAGCGGGTGGCCCGCAAATTCTGATGATCAGAGCGATCCAGCTCGCAAAAGCTGCCGAAGCGGGTCCTCACCCACTTGGCAAAACTAGCGAAGCTCTGGGCCTGCCGAGGCCGAGCAGCGTGCCCCTCTACCGATATAAGCTAGCGCCCGGAACATTCGAGCGCATTGAGAAGAAGTTGTCGTCGAGCTTGCAATCCGAAGTGCAACATCCGGCGCTTGCTCCTGCATTTGTTCTCTGGGCTGCGGACTGGTTTCGCCGTTCTTATCAGGGCGGGAAGCCTAAGTGGGACGACATTGGCGCAGCCTTGAAAGTGGATCTCAGCTGGTCGGAATGGACACGCATTGCTGACCGCGGCTTTGCTCTTTGGGAAATCGCTCCACTAATCAGGGCTTCAGACGAGAGCAATCAGCGCCTTGCTAATCTCGCTCGTCAAGGCGGTTTCCCTGCTGCCGCTATTGCAAGTGGAGCTGGCTGGCCCAGGAAGTTTCTCGAGCGGGTTGTCGGCGAGCTTCTGGGCTCTGACGAGCAAGACATCGGTAGTGCGGTCGTCACATGCGAACGAAACGAATACCTGCTCCCGCCAATCTGGCGCAGCCAAGAGATGTACGCGATCTGCGGCGAGCTGGCGCTCAAGATCGTAGAGTTGCGGGCCTTCGCTGACAAGGAAGTGCCTGCAGACGACCGCCCCTACTCGGCGCGTCTGGACCAGGCCGACGAGGACTGGCGCGATGTGCTGCCAATGACACTCGATGGAGCAGCGGCGGCACTCATCGATACGCTGCTGGAAGCGAAAAAGCTCTCTGGCAGCGGCAGCATTCGCATTACGCGCTTGATGACGCGACACGAAGATGGATGGCGTGAATGCCTAGACTTTCATTTGGATGGGCGATGGGACGATAAAGATGAGATCCTATCACCAGACGCTTACAGCCGCATTTTTCTCCAACCGGCTGATGGCTTGGCTGACAGAGTATCCGGCAGGCTTGCCTACCTCGAGCACGAGGACCGCAACCATTGGATTGTCAGGCCAATGCGGAGCGAAGGTGCAATCGCGTTCCCTTTCGAACTTCCGGTGACAGCTGAATTTCATTCGCGCGGCGATCGACTCACTCGCAGCTTTGTGCTGCCGGGCGGTAAGTCGGTGGGCGATGGGCTTCGTGTGTTCGAACGACGTGGTGCCGAAGGGCAAAACGCGAGCTTTGCTCTTATTGGTCAAGGCTCCGGCGGCTACAGGGCGGAACGTGTTTTCATAGATGCTCCTCAGGATTGGTCTTTGCGAGGAAAGGACGAGGCGACAGAGATCGAGATCGAAGACTTCACCTTCGCACAAGGGCGCTGCGTCTATCAGTGCGCAGGCGCCATAATCGCTCAAAAAAGAAATGGGGACCGCTTCCTGATCCGCACCGGCCAGAGTGCCGATCGCAAGGATCGGCTCTCGGTCATCGCCAATGCTGTTTCCGGTCTGCAAACGCCAAATGGCGAGCCGCTGTACAGGCACCCGCTTTATGCGATGGTGTCAGAGGGCGTTTCAAGCCGCGTCGCTGCTCGCGGCGAAGTGCGTTGGCGGATTGCAGGTGGCCGTGACTGGTTAGACGATCTGGACACGGCTGGACCAGGCTTGTGTGAATTTGCGTGGCTCGACAGCTCAACAGGCCATGTGCGCGATCGGCTGACAGCCTTAGTGCTGCCAGTTGGCTTTGAGCTAGCTCAGAAGAACAACGGGAACTTTGCCGAGATTGAACTGAATGGTTGGGACGGCGAGGCGTCGCTCGCCGGAGAAATCCCTAGCTCGAGGCACTGCTGGCGGATCAAAACTGACCCACCGCGCCGAGCTTTGCTGATTTTGCGATTGGCTTTCGGGCTCGATCCCGCCTTCGAATTAACAGTCCCGGTTAGATCAAAGGAGTGGATCACAACATGGGCCGGAGATCTTCTCCCTCGCGATGCGGTCCTTGGACTTGCAGATCTACGTGACACGGTCGCGCGCGTGCCTACGACGTCGACGCTCTTAGCAGACGTCCGCCAGCATAGCGGTGCGGCGTTAGAGGCAAGTTGGCGGATCGACGGTGAACTAGGGCTGTCGGCGCTGAGAACTGATATCGCAGCCCTTATGCGCCCGCTTGGCATAGACGCTCAGGTCCGACTCAATTTCCACGGGAGCAACGACTACTGGTATGTGACCGAGTTTGGGAATGCCCTCGAGTGGGAGCCAAATGGCGGTTTACGGCCAAGAACAGCGATAGTCGGGCAAGATGCTAAAGTCTGCGGGCGCGCCCTTGGGGCGCCGGAGAAAGAACTCGAATTCGGTCCGTATGATGGTCTGCTGAGCGGACTTGGCGGGCAAGTAATTCATTTGCCGCGCCTAAAGGGCGATTGGCTGGTCTACCTTCGTGAGGGTTCTCGCGTTCTTACCCGACCCAAGTTTATCGCAGGTGACCCGGACGATGCAATTCCGCAGCATCGGCTCGGACGTGCTATGGCTCAACCGCTCGATCTGGCTCGAGAGGATCTGAATGCACTCGCCAGCGAAATTGCCCACGATCCCACCACAACTGAGGCCAAGCAAACGATACAGGCGGTCTTGAAACTAGCCTTGTCGCTCAATGGTCTACCTCCTCAAACTTTCGAAATATTCGGTAAGTTGGAGGAAGCCGGGGCACTAGCCCCATTGCTACTGTATCGATGTGAGGAGCAGCACCTGTCGACCATTCTTGAAGTGTTCGACGGTCTTTGCTCAAGCTGGGTCCTTCTGCCCCACGAAGCATGGGATGCTGCGTTCCAGGCTCAGGGGCAATTTCTTGTGAGCCGGCTGGATGACCCTCAATGGGCGATAACGCAGATCACAGAACGACAGAATGAAATTGCCGCGCGTGCACCGCAGTTGGCACCGCTCATTTGTCGCACGTTTTCGCCGGCGAGCTGGGAGGAGGTGCGCGGTCACTTCACCGGAAACACCAGCGAGGGCATCAGCACAGACACGGCTGGCTTCAACCCTTTCCGCCCCGTCTTTCGCGACCTGCTTCCGCAGGAGAATTTCCTCGAATCCCTGATGCGGGTTCTTGACGCGCCATTTGCCGCAGCCCTGGCGGCAATGGGTCGCATCTCGCTCGACAAGGTTCAAACTCTCACGGTGAAAGACGTCGAACGACGTCATCCCGCATACTTTGCAAAAGCCTATGGCTACGCACTCACGGAGCTCAAGAATGACCGCTGATCATGTCTCCCAGCCTACTCGTCTGTCGCCGATGGATGTCCATCGGCGATTGCAGGCTGGTCTAGCAGAGGCGGTCGTGTCTCGGGCTGGCATTAGGCATGAGGGCCTTAATGCCTTCCTTCGGCACAATCTCGCGGGCACTGATCTTTCCAACGGAGCCCTGCTGTCAGAACAGCTTTTTCAGGCGGCACCCGGCTATGTTTCATCAGGCAAACGCCCTGCCGAACTAACCCAGCTGCTCCATCCCCGAACGATTGAGGCAATCACGCAAACGCCCGAGAGTGCGTTGCGGTTCGATTACCCTGCCTACGCCCACCAGCTGAGAACCTGGGAGCTGCTCGGCAGTCTGGACCCTCAATCCGTTTTGGTTTCCAGCGGAACAGGTTCTGGCAAGACGGAGTGCTTCCTCGTTCCGCTGCTCGATGATTTGATCCGCGCATCTGAAGCAGAGAGCCAGCTGATCGGTGTGAGGGCGCTCCTGCTGTATCCGCTCAACGCGCTCATCGCGAGCCAGGAAAAGCGCCTCACGGCCTGGACGAAACCGCTTAAGGGCGATGTACGCTTCGCTCTCTACAATGGCCTGATGGGGACGGCGCGGAAATCAAGCCGCGACAAGGCCGAGCACGAAATCCCGCATCAGGTTCTCTACCGCGAAACCCTTCGCGCGAACCCGCCACCAATCCTCGTCACGAACCAGACGATGCTTGAATACATGACGATCCGGCGGGAGGATCGTCCAATACTCGAAGCCTCTCGCGGCAAGCTGCGCTGGATCGTGATCGACGAAGCGCATAGCTACATCGGTTCTGCGGCTGCGGAGCTCTCACTGTTGCTGCGCCGCGTCATGAACGCGTTTGATGTGACGCCCGATCAAGTGCGCTTTGTGGCGACGTCAGCAACGATTGGGTCGGCCGATGACGCGGAGGCGGTCGATTCGCTGCAGCGCTTCTTATCCGATATCGCCGGCGTTCCCCTCGATCGCACACATGTGGTGATCGGTAAGCAGCAACCGGTCGATCTTTCGAAGGTACTGACTGCGTCGGACGATCCGGCAGCCAGCGCGGTGGCTGAGATGCTCGAGCAAAAGCCGCAGACGATTAACATGCTGTCTTCCATGACAGCGTCCGCCGAAAAGATCCTTCTCGACCTGTCTGCGCACAATGCCCAAGAAATGAGGCCAATTTTGCCAATGCGCGCGCACAGCTTCACGCGCGCCATTCCTGGTCTTTGGACTTGCATCAACCAGGACTGCACGGGGGGCACACGTCCAAAGGACTGGCCATTCGGTCCCATCCTTTTCGATCAGAGGGACAATTGCCCTCACTGCCAATCACTTGTGTTCGAGATCCAGAGCTGTCCCGATTGTGGCGAGCCCTTTCTCCCTGCCGACGACCTCGGGGACCGGATTGTGCCGCGACAGAGCGACAAGGACACCGACGAATTTCGCGAAAACAGTTACCGCGATCGCGATCATGAGGACGACGACGAAGAAGAGCGGCCAGCAGATGGCATCGCTCATTCGCGTCTGATCACTATCAACGCGCAGGCACAGGGGACACCTGTCGGATTTGAAGTCACCACCGGGGAATTGAACGACAGCGAGAGCCGGTTTTCTATTACGCAGTTGAACGAAGGGCGCTGTCCTGCCTGTCTCAGCAACAAGCGCCACGGGCGGCCTGCAATGCTGCCTTTCCGCTTTGGCACCCCGTTCCTGACCCAGAATGCAGCGCCAATTCTGTTGGAGGGCGTCTCACCGCAGGAGGCAGAACATGCGCTGCCTTTTGAAGGCCGTCAGCTGATCAGCTTCTCTGACAGCCGACAAGGCACCGCCCGGTTCGCCGCCAACATCGAAACCAACGGCGAGCGCGGATTTGTTCGCGGCTTCATCTACCATGCGGTCCAGAAGGCGGCCCACGGCAATGACATAACCCCAGAACGAAGAGAGGAGCTGCTCGGTAAAAGGGCAGCTTTAGCGAGTCTTGTGGCCGATATGCCAGCCTTCAAGGACGACATCGCAAAGATCGACGTTGAGCTCTGTGGTGGAGGCTCCGCAGGAGTACCGTGGAAGGACCTCGTTTCAGCACTCGCCGCGGAGCCCGCCATTGGGATGATGGCCAAAGTCTGGGATCTGGATCGCAGTGAGCGCTTTCATGACAATCGTGAGGCGCTCGCCCGCTTTATGCTTTTGCGCGAACTCGCTCGCCGACCGCGAAATGCTAACGCAATGGAGACGCTCGGACTTGCGCGGCTCCGCTTCCCAAGCATCGAGAGAATTGGTCAGGAAAAGCTGCCCGAAGTCGTGGCCCAGAAGGGCTACACGATTCAGGATTGGCGCGATTTTCTCTATTACATGGTTGATTACCTGCGCGGCCAGTTCGCCCTTGAGGTTGACGACGGCGATGCTCGCTGGATGCCAGGGCGCGCTCGCCCACGCAATGTGATCGGCCCCGATCAACCACCGGGTGTAAAGCGCGACATCTCTTGGCCAACGGTCAATTTGAAGGGGCGGCAGCCCGATTCCATTCTCCTGCTCGCCGCTGCCCTAAATCTGGATCTCTCCTCGCAACGGGATTGTCACGAGATCAACCAGCTCATGCGAGTGGCATGGGGTCAGCTTGAGCCGCTATTGTCGGGAGTTGGCGGAACGTACAGCCTGCGTCTCGAAAAGACTGCCGAAGTCGAGGCGGTGACCAAGGCCTGGCTGTGCCCGCTTACCCGCCGTGTTTTGCCGCGACTGGTTTTTGGTAGGTCGGCTAATCTGGTCAGCGCAGGGAAGGTTTTCGCAAGCCTGCCTGTCAGCGAAGTGGAGTTCCCGCGCCTTCCCGCGACGAGGCCATTCTCGGGGGAAGAGCGCCAAAGAATAGCAACGTGGCTTGATACAAGCGATGAGGTATCGCAGCTGCGCGAGCGCGGCATCTGGATGAACTGGCACGACCAGGCCGCGCTCGCGACCCCTTATCTTCGCGCCGAAGAACATAGCGCGCAGCAACCTCCACACCGGCTGCGGGATTTCGAAGAACAGTTCAAGCAAGGCGATATCAACCTCCTCGCTTGTTCGACGACGATGGAGATGGGCGTCGACATTGGCTCAATCGAGGCGGTCATGATGACCAATGTTCCTCCCTCGATTGCTAACTACAATCAGCGTGCCGGTCGAGCGGGCAGACGAGGCCAAGGCTTTTCGACAAGCCTGACAATTGCGCGCAACACCCCGCTCGATCTGGAAACCTTCGCCGATCCGGCCAGCTACCTAGCCCGCAAGCTTGCTTCACCGCGGGTGTCTATGGATTCGGACCGAATCGCTCAGCGTCACGCGAATGCCTATTTGCTCGCGGAGTGGTTTCGAGAGGTGGATGGTGAGTTCGCCCGCACCAAGACGGGCGACTTCTTTGGATGCAGGGCCGATCTTCAACCGTTCGAGGGCCTGGCTCCTGTGGACGCTTTTTGTGAATGGGTTCGCCTGCCGAGCACTGCACAGAAGACGGAAGCTGGTCTTCAACGTCTATTGCAAGGTACGGGCCTCGCATTCGACAGCGAGGTCCGGGAGCACACAGCGGTCAGCTTCGCGGAAGACGCGGCAAGCTTTCGGCAGACTTGGCAGCGATTGAAGGACGATGTCGATGCGCTCGATGGCCCTGCAAAGAAAGCGATCGAATTCCAAGCGCGGCGCCTGTGCAAGGAATACCTGCTGAAGGAGCTGGCAAATCGCTCGTTGATCCCGGGAAGTGGATTCCCCACAGCCGTTGTGCCTTTCGATACGCTGTGCGCAGAGACCCAAAAGGCGCAAGAGCGCCACCGCTCAGACGAGGAAGGCACGAGGAATCGGCGATACGAATGCCCGACCCGCAACGCCGACATTGCCATCCGAGAATATGCACCGGGCGCTGAGGTTGTGGTCGATGGACTTGTTTGGAAGTCGGCTGGCGTATCCCTCAATTGGTTGAGCCCGATCGATAGCGGCCAGCGCGAGCCTCAGAACTTGCGTTGGGCCTGGTGGTGCGATCAATGTGGCGGCGCCAGCTCCGATCACAAGATGCCCGAACGCTGCGGCCATTGCGGGGATCCGAACGTCAAGACCGAGCAGTTCCTTGAGCCGGCTGGCTTTAGGGTCGACTGGAACGCACAGCCCCATGCTGACACCGATCAAGCTGTTTACATCGAACCCAAGTCACCAAAAGTCAGCGTCGGGGACGTCTTTTGGCAGCCGTTGTTGCAGCCGGAAACGGGACGCATTCGCGCATCGCACGATGGATACATCTACCACCATTCGCGCGGGCCAAACGATAAGGGCTACGAGATCTGCTTGGAGTGTGGACGAGCGGGGGAAGCGGGCACCGATGCGCTCAAGGATCACTGGCCGCTGACGCCGCGCGACCGGAAGGCCATCGATCGCTGTCCGGGTAACGACCAAGGCTACGCGATTACGCGCCCCTTGGCCCTAGGGCATCAACTGCTGACCGATGTAGTCGAGATCCAGTTGCCAGGACTTGAAAGCGATGGTGCTGCCTGGGCAGCGGGGGCCGCGCTGCGCGAAAGCCTCGCGCGTTGGCTAGGTATTGAGCCGCGCGAACTTGGAATCTCAGTTGCTGCTAGGGACGGTCAGTTGGGGCGCCGGGTGCCCTCCATCTATCTGTTCGATGAGGCGTCGGGCGGTGCCGGATATGCCCCAAGGCTGCTCGACGATATCTATCATGTTTTTGAGCGAGCTTCTCGCGTACTTGAGTGCGCCAAGAAATGTGAAATGGGGTGCTCGGCCTGTGTCCTCGCAGCTGATCTCTACAAACAGCAAGGTCGGCTAGATAGGCGGGCGGCGTTGGCCGCCGTGCATGCCTTCCTCGCAAAGAACGCCGAACTTCCCGAGGAAGACCGAACAGTTCCGGACGCCAAGGCTGTGAACGACGCCGCCAACACAATTCTGCTGCGCGCCCGCAGCGGGGATAGCGTGACGGTATTTGCACCAGATGCTTTTGATCTCGCCGAGATGTCCTCGATTAAGATGCGTTCGTTCTTCTCGTCTGCCTCAGCGCGCGGCGTTCCAGTGACACTCGTTTTATCTCGCAAGTCGTTCGATAGCCTGGGAGAGGTGGAACGCCGGTTCCTGCGCGACGCGGCCCTGCGCAATGACCTTCGCCTTGGACTGGGGCAGGCAGAAAATAGTCCATTTGGGAATTGCCGTATAGCAGAATTGGTTTCCTCAGGCGGAGCCAAAGCCTTCTTTTCGCGCGACGCAAATGCAGCGCAGCCGGGTGAACGCTGGGGCGTTGGCGAGACCCACGCAGTCGTTGTCGGCAGCGTCAATCCGTCCACGCCTTTCACACTGATAGCTGCCGACGATCTCGAGCGCCAAGTGGCTCCCGGGGACAAGGTTGAAATGATGCTTGGATTTGGACAATGTCCGGTCGGGCAGTTCGGCAAGCGCTTCGGCGCAAAACTGAAGCAACAAATGGAGGCAGCGGGGATCTGGGTACCGGGCGAGCTGGTCAGAATTTCCTATTCCGATCGCTATCTCAATGCCCCGCTGCCCATGCTGCTGTTCCTGCGGACCTGTGAGTTTCTTGCCGCAGAGCTGAAGGCTGGCGACACAGTCGAAGTCGACATCGTGGTGCAGCCATTGAAAAAGGACCGTCCGCACTATCGAATCTTTGACGACTGGGAGCACGAGGGCGACCGCGCGGACGTGGCGCAATTTCTCGGCGAAAAGCTTGGTCTCGACGTTGCTTTGGAGGTGACTGATAGAGCAATCCACGGGCGGAAGCTAGAGTTGGAATACGCCGATGGGCACAAAGCCCTCGTCCTTCTTGATCAGGGATTTGGATACTGGCGCATCGCGAGTAACATACCCAGGCATGATTTCCGTGCTGCACCATCAGGACAGGCTGGTGATCTCTATCGTTCGCCCGCCGCAGTGTCTGCGAGTGGAGAAAGCTATTTTGCTGTGGCGCGTCGGTGAGGCATCGTTGCATGCCCTCGTCTGTAGCAGACTAACTGAAAGCGAAGCTGTTGAAGCAAGATCAACGGCTAAGGTGGGCATAAGACTAACGTTCTGATATCACCCAATGTATTGCCTGATCAGGTTCCAGGCTGACTTCAGAGGTGCAAAATGACCCGAGACTGGCGGTTAGAGCCCCGGCGAAGGTATAAGGTTACGGCTATCGATCCGTGGCTGGGCGCGGAGACTGTAGCTGCGCGCTTTCAACCAGTTTATGATCGCATTGACCTCATCGCGCGCAAACTTGATTCCGCCAATGGGACCAAGCCTAGCAAATCTTCGGTGAAACGATGGTTTCCAACATTCGGCCTGCCCAGGACTTCTCTGCCAATCTATTGGCGTGAAGGGCCAGCCGCCGAACTCAACAGACTTAGCAGCATGCTTAGCGGGCCGCTGTACACCAGCGAGGAATTCCCTTGGCCCCGCCGAACGCAGTTTCGCGAAGGCAAGATGGTCGAAGCCGATGGCTATTGTGAACCGCTCTTCCAGATCGAACTCGACCTGCTTTCCCAAATTGCGGGGATCAATTTGGGCTCCGGTCTTGTCCAAGTCTGGATGGATGGTTTGTATGGATCAGTTAGGCATATCGCTGGGAAATCCATCAGCAAGCGCGAGTTGACCCCCGTTCGGGAAGGTGTGCTGTCATTCTTTTCTCGTGGGCGGCCTGACGGAAACATTTACCGAGATTGGAGCGACGAGAAGAATACCGCGCCATGGCTAACATCGGGGTGGCAGTTTCATTCGATTGGCAGGCCCTGCCACGAGATACCTTACACGCTCGAATGTGATTTGGACGACCTTGGCATTGGGCAGATGCAAGCAGACCATGAAGTTGATTACCAGGGGTCGGAAGAGGAGGCGACGGCGGCACTCAAACTGCTTGAACAAACGCAGAAGCGCTACTGGCGATCGAACTCGCCGGCATCGCGGAAAGGACTCATGAGAGCTGGTTCACTGTTTGGGAAATTTTATTCGGTTCAAGGATACCATGACGAGTATTTTGAGAATACGGCGCTCACGCTGGTTGATATGAGTGATGGTGATACCTTCTGGTGGAACTATGGCAGCGCCCAGCTGATCACCGACTCTGGCAATCCTGGCCGGAACTTCTGCTTCGATTGGAGTACATCGTGATGCTGACGGCAGGTGGAGTATCGTCAATATAGCTTCTAAGAGCCATCTGGATCGAACTTAGTTGGATTGGGCTGTTAATCTCAAAGTGCCTCATCTCTCAGATCCAGCCTAACATAGGTCACATAGAAGCTCTTGAGCATCCGATGCTCTTGCAGTCGGTCACCTAGCGAGAACCCATCGATCTTGATTGGGGGCTGGAAGATGTCGAGACCCCGGTCGAGGACGATCTTCCATCCGGTGTCCGTCACGATGTCCCGTGCATGCGCCGTTCCTGATGTGTCGAACGCCCAGGTGAACGAGACTGCTGTCCCCGTGCATGCGGCTGTGATGGAATCGAGCAGATCGCGCTGGCGGGAGATATTGCCCTCGTCGGGCCCGGTCACAAGGTGGATGCTAACCTGATCTTCGGGCGGCGTCCGGCGAATGACCATTTCGACGAACTCCATCATGTTTCGGATCTGATAGAAGAACCGGATGTATGGATCGGTGACCACGATGCGCCGGGCGCCCTCAAGGTAGACACCGAACAGCTTGTCGTAGCTGAGGCCCTTCCGGTTCTCAGTGAACTCGTGATGCCCCTCGGCAGGTGCCGGAGACACGTTGGTCTTTTGCGGTTGCGGTTGCGGTTGCGGTTGCGGGTAGGACTGTTCCGTCACCGATGCTGCAACGTCTGTTGGCCTGTGCTCCTCATCTTCAGATGCGGAGGCTGTGTCCTGCTCCTTCGGATCGAGCATCGGCCGAAGGTGGTAGAATTGAGGGTATTCCTCTTCTTCCACGGTCGTCACGCGGGTCTTCGTGCCATCGGTGCGCACGTAGTGGAAGTCGACCTCGGGATACGTGCTGTCGATCCGGGCAAGCTGGTCCTTCACGCGTTTGCGGCTTTCCATGGCGAGCCGCAGCAACTCCTCGACCTCGGATTCGGTTTGGCTTCCATCAGGGAAGATGACCTTCAACAGCCCCGACAGGGTCTTGTATATCGCGTCGCGGTCCCGCGTCGAAATCTTCTCGCTGACCTTGAAGAACGGATCGGCGCGGTTCGAGAAGTCCTCCGACCGCAGATGCCTGAGGATCTCGGCGAGGTAGTCGACGATGAACCCATAGCCCTTCGTGAACATCTCGCCGCGGATCACGTCGATCTCCCATCCCGGCAGATAGGCGTGCAGGCGGTCGATGAAGGCGGAATCGTGAAACTGGCTAGGCAGCGCCTCGAACAGGTCGCTGTTTTTCAGCATGAACGGTACATTGTGGTCGGTATTGCCGACAAAGGAGAAGCTGGCCTCAGCTCCCATGGGATTGATCCCGCGGGAGAAGGATTTGTTGGCCATGTAGTTCTTCATTATGTCGACCAGCGCCTTGTTCGCGGTCTTTTCGCGGCCGGCGAACTCATCGAATGCTACCACATCCCAATAACCAACAAGACCAATCCGGCCATTGGAGTTGTTCACGAAGAGCTTCGGGATTGAAACCTCGCCACCAGAGATCAGCTGACCGTGGGGCGAAAATTCCGAGTAGATGTGGGACTTGCCGGTGCCTTTTGGCCCCAGCTCGATCAGATTGTAGTTCCGTTCAACGAAGGGGATAAGGCGGAGCAGCTGCAGGAGCTTGCTCCGCCGCCCAAAGGCTTCAGGCTTGAAGCCGATGCTCTGCATGAGCAGATCGATCCACTCGTCGGTGGTAAAGGCAGATCGCAGGCTCCGGTACTGCTCATAGTCGACCTTGGCGATCTGGATCGGCTTGATGGTCTCGAGTATCCATGGCGAGATCCTCGCGTCCTCCGAAAACTCGTACTGAACATCCGCGATGCACCACACGCCGGTGACCAGCAATTTCGGGTGGGCCTTCACCGTCCCGCTATCGACCGCGACCTTCTTGATCCCGAGGTTGTCGAAGACCGCCTCATAGCTGTCGGTCTTCTCGTTCAGCGAGACGCTGACCTGATCAATGACCTTGTAGCGGCCTTTTTCCTTGATCGTGGACTGGATCAGCCCGGCTTCGCTGCGGTGCACGTAATGCTTGCGCAGGATGTCCTTGACGGTCTCGATACCCGTCTGGATGGAGGCTTCATCGTCGGTCGCGCAGTACTGGCCTAGCAGGTATTCGAGCACGTAAGTGGGCACGATCGCGTTGCCCTTGACCGCCTTCACCAGGTCCTTTCGGACCACGAAGCCTGCAAAATGCTCGTTTATCTTGGCGTCGAGGTCACTCATCCGCGGGCTCCTCAGAAATCAAAATCGCTGGTCATGCCGCGCCGCAGCTGGAAGCGCTGCGTGGCATGATCCTGGTAGACGGTCGTTTTGCCGACCCGTTCGCGCAGCCTCAGGATTACATCCTGATTGTTGAAGCGATCTGCTTCGCGAGAGAGCAGGAACTTGAGCGGCATCTCGCGCTCCCGGGCGTTTTCGGACCGGAAATCGAACGTCAGCGTGTGCTCGTCCGAAATCAGTGTCCCATCGGTGGCATAGATCCCCGCAAGCAGCTCACGGGAGCGCATTTTCTCGGACACGGGTTGCGTCTGGTAAAGCGTCACGGCGGTCTGCCCCGACGAAATCAGATTTCGCCCGCTCACAAAGATCTGCACGTCCACCTGCCCGACATCGGTCTCCCGCTGCTTGCCCACGCGGATCACCGGAATGACGATCTCTTGCAGGCTGGCCCCGCCATGCACGAAGCGGCTGCCGGCGCCTTTAACGCGCATGCGATTGATCGAATTCGGGATAAGGACGTCGAGGCCGCCTGAGAGACCAAGCGCTGCAGCATCGAAGTGCTTCATGCCCGGTGTGGGGGAGAGGCCGCGGCCGATAACAAACCGCCGGTTGCGGAACAGGATTTCATCGCCTTGCGGATCGGCGATGGCAAAGTCGCTCTCGTCCAAAGCGCGGTGCTGATAAAGGAAGCCGTGATCCGCCGTAATGAGGATGTTAGAGAAGTTGGCCGACGTCAGCTTGCGCACGAGCTTTGTCAGGTCTTCGATCGTATCCTCTGCAGCTTCAGGAAGCTGTTCCTCGGTCTGCAGCTTATCTCCGATGGCGTCGATACGGTTGTGGTACACATAGAGGATGTGGTGATCGCGGAAGAGCGCCTTGCCGTCGTCCGCGCGCATGTTCATCACCTCTTCGGCCTTCATGGCCTTGGCGCTGTCTCCTTCGCGACCCGCCACAAGGATCTTCTCCCTCGCCGCAAGTCCCTTGGTGTTCGCGCCGTCAGAGACGACGTCGCCGCTCCCGTCTTCGGCCAAAGCAAGCGTGCCGTGGGGAAGGAGGGCGGCCATTCCAAGCTGGGTATAGCTCGGCACGGCGCTGATCATTGGCTTCAGCTCAGCATCGAAGCGATCAAGGGCGCGAATGCGGCGCAGGCATTCCTCGCCCACCTCGAAGCGGAACGCGTCCGAAATGATCACGGCGACCTTCTGATCCTTGCGCCGGTATTCCGCCGCCTGGTCGCGGTAGAAGTCGGTTTGGGAGGCAAAGCCCGGTATCTTCCATTCGGCGAGATCGGCGATTTGGTCTTGCCAAGCGTCGTTGAGCGCAAGGACGAAATTGTTGGAGTAGCGGTTTTCAACCGAGGCGTAGAGATCAGCGAGCAGGGATGCCTGGCCGCTTTTCTGCATGTGGTAGATGAACTTGCGATAGAGCTGGTCCAACCGGTACCAACTGCTCACGTAGCGCTGTACACCCTCTGAAGGGCTGGTCATTGTCAGGTTGACCTCAGCCAGCGCCTGCTGAAATTCTGTGGCGTAGCCGATCGCCTGGTAGATATCTTCGTAAGCTGGATACCAGTGGCTCTGCCGCCGTTCACGCACCCAGTGCAACACCTCCTGGGCGCTGACAGACTGCGCAGCCATGGCCCGGACAATCTCCCGGATGATCTGGCGGTCGATGTCTTCGAAGTGATCGATGCTCATCAGAGAGCGGAAGTCACGGCCCGAGAGATCGTCCGCGATCTTCAACAGATCCTGATAACGGGCCGAGAGTGTCGCGAATGCTTCGGCCGAATGGCGACTGTTCTTCCATCGCCTGAAGATCAGCAGAGCCTCCGCGTTTAGCGAGCCATCTTCTCCAAGGGCCCGCGCATAGGCCGATCGGAACAGCCCGATGGCGAAATCCTCGAAGTCGGGCTCGTCGGAATTGTAGCCATAGGCCGCGTTGATCTGGCCCCAGAGAAATTCTGTCAGGCCGGAACGCTCGATCAGCCTCAAGGCATCATCTTTCCCGCCGGCGAGTTCGCCGAGCAGGGCTTCGACAGTCATGTCCAATCCGCCCTCGGCGCCCGCGCAGACGGCTAGCATGCGCATCCGCACCATCGTCTGTGTGTCTGATGCTTGCAGCACGCGCTTCAGTGCCTCGACGCGACCCTTTGCACGGAAGAATTCGATATGGCCGCGAACGACATTCTCGAACTGCAGGGGCAAGCCCAACTCTGCCAGCCATATGGCCGCTTGGTCCGCTTTGAACACCGCGCAGGCCAGCTGCAGATCGAGGAGCCAGTTGCCCGCCATCTCAGGCTCAGGGGCGTCCTTATACAGCAGGAACTTTGCCTGGGGTTCCTGCTTCAGCACGCGATACTTCAGGCCGAACTCGTTGTTGCCGATCTCAAGCTTCGTCACGCCGGGCAGATCGATCGCAACAAATTCCGCCCGCATGTCGCGGTCGGTATCGTACCAGAAGACGAGCCGGTGCTCATCAAACAGCTGCTGCAGACTGGCGGCGATCCGATCACTCATCTGCGGCCTCCAGCCCCTTGATTGGCTTCAGTGCCGCACCGAACAGCGGGTAGTTCCGTTTTACGCCGTCATCGAGGTCGATCTCGATTTTGGCTTGGGCGAGGGGGAAGATGACCTCGCGCTCCCACTCCTCGAGCTCGGCGATCTGCTTGCCGACAGTAAGCACGCCTTTGGTCGCGCTTGTGCGTTGAGCTTGCGTGGCGTCTGGATCGTCGGAGAGCTTTTCGAGCCTTTCGCGCTCAGTGTAAAGCTTACGGATGAACTCGCGCAGGTAGTCATTCAGTAGGACCGAGACGGTGTCGGGCCGATAGCGGTGCATATAGATCAGCGCCTGAAATGTGCCCTTAGGCGAGGCGAACATCCAGTAGACGGGCCGCTTCTTGTAGCGCTTCACATGGTCATCGTAGAAGCTGCGCGTGAAGTATCGGCGGATGTCACCGATCTGCGCCTCGATAAAGGTCAAGTTCTCGCGGAAGTGCTCATCGCCGAAGGTCACGCGCAGGAACTTGCGGAAGCGATCAACGATGTCGTCAGCAAACCAGTCGCCATCCAGCACGGGGATCACGTTGTCCTCGTCGGGCAGGAAGCTCGGCTCTGGCACGCGGGCCAGGTAATCGGCCAGCGCTCCGCCTTGGTTGGCGAGGATCAGGCCCGGCGCGTCGAGGCTGTAACGGCCGAGCATGCAGCCCACGGCGTAGGACAGAAACTCGGTCATGGTGTCGGCGCGCAGGCGGGTTTCGCGCTCACCTTCCGTGCCCTTCACGCCATAGCGACAGGCGGGATTGCAGGTCAGGGTGATCTCCTCGATCGGCACTTCGGGGGTCAGCTCGTCCTGCAGACCATAGGCATCGATGAAGATGCGGTTGTTCTCTTCCTCCAGCCGCTGCATCTCGACCGTCAGGCCCTGCCAATGGGCGCGCAGGCGGGCATAGGTCGCCTCCAGCGTCCCGGCCCGGTGATCGGGTGAGAGCAGCGGGAGCGTGGTGAAATCCCAGGAGGTTTCGTAGGCGTCCCAGTCGGATTTGGCGATGCGCACCAATTCATCTGTGAGGTGCGAAACGAAGATCCCATCATAACCTTCGAAAACGGGGAGAAGTTTCATGCTGCCAGGTCCAAAATCCTTGGCGGCAACTACACGAAGAAGCGGTGGAACGACTTTGGAATGTAGGAATCCTAATGTGAAGTCGAGAGCACGGCTACTATCAGAGAAAAACATTGAGTTCTTTTGATCAAATACATGGCCGTACGAAACGTGACGAACCGACAATCTGCTCGCGATTGTGTTGTAAGCCAAGCCATTTCTAAAGTAGAATTGTTCATTTCTAACTGTGGCGCTCTTATGGGATTTTATTTCCCGTCCATCGCCGCTCCAATCAAGAATGAACTCGTGGTTACCATACCATTTCCGGAAGTCGCTGCCTTTGACGTACGGAACCCACTTCCCAGACCAATATAATTTGGCTTCAGGTGTTACATCAAAATCGATGGCGCCTCGATCAACTTCGGACCACGAGCGAATGAACCTCGGGTTATCTCCCGTCTGGAGGCCGGTGACCGCCTCTGCATACTCTTTAAGAGGTGTGCCCTTTGCGTAAGCGTCCCGAGTGTGATTCGAAACGAAATACGCGACCACATTTCGAGGCAAGTGGGTGAAGTCGGAGCCCGTCGCGCGATGTTCTCCATGCTTCGTTCTCAACATTTCAGCCTTTTCATCGGACGTCTGGCCTTGCGTCAGATCGAAAAATTGCGCAGTTCGGTTGGGATCGCCGCTTCTTTGAGACACAAAGCACGCGACCTGGACAACCTCCCCTTTGATTTCGTCGAATGCGCGTGCACCGAGATGGGCCAGTTGCTGGAAGGGTGAGGCCGTTATCATGCGCGCGCGCATTTCTGTATAGTTATCGCCGAACAACCAGCTATCCATCGCGATCATCGCGAATAACCCAGCTTTGGGGGATAGTTTGCTCAGCCGGTCAATAAACGCGGCGTAAAGGTCAGAGAAGCAATCTGGATATTTTTCAACGAGGAAGGATTGTAGTCGGTCATTTAGATCGCCCTTCTTTTTATATGGCGGATTGGCCACTACCACGTGATACTTAGCCGTCAGAGCTTCCGCCATGCGCAGTATAGCGATGACGCGCGCCTGGACCTCCCTCAGGATCAAATCTCCGCCAAAATCTTGCGCGTCAATTACTCGTAGCGTCTCTGCCGGGTCGCGCAGCTTCGGGACGATCAGCGAGCCGAAGTTCTTGGCCTGCTCGAACTGCCCCAACGTCTCACGAAAATCACTCGTGAACATGTCACGGCCCACTACAGCAAGCACGTCCTGCATCTCTGCCGAGGTGAAGCTGACGTTCTGAAGCACTACGATGTCGGGCTTGGTCTCCAGACGCAGGAAGCGCCGCCGCCCCAGCTTAGCCGCCGCCTTCATAGCCAACGCAAAGGCGGCGAGGGCACCGGCACGGTCGTCGATCTCAATTCCCGTCAGGTTGTTCTGGAGGATCAGCGCGGGGATCTTGTCAGGCTCGTACCCCTCTTCCTCATAGATCGCGTGCAGCAGGTCGAAGGCATAGGTTAGCATGTGCCCGGAACCACAGGCTGGATCGCAGACCTTGATCTCCTCGGGCTTGCCGATCCTCAGGAAGTCAGTCTCGGGCTCTTCGGGCGCAATGTAGTAGTCCATGCGCTCGGCCAGCTTCGAGCCCGGCCGATTGAGCAACCACAGCCGCCCCAGTGAATTCTCGACAAGGTAGCGGACGATCCAGTGGGGCGTGAAAAGCTGTGTCGCAGCCGGGATGTTCTCGGCCGTGATCTTCTGGTTCTTCTTCAGCCCCGCGAAGACCTGATCCTTCTTCTCCGAAATGTAGAACTGGTAGAGCCATCCGATGATCTCGACATCCTTGCAATCGTCCTCGGGCATGGCATCCCGCAGTCGGGCGAGGATTGAGGTTTGCGATAGCAGGTCCTCCGGCATCAGGAGTTCGGTGTAATCGCCGACCTTCTCAAACATGAAGGGCATGGTCGCATGCCATGCGTTGCAGGCGTGGACGAGGAGCAGCCGGTAGGCTTCTCCTTGCGGTTCGCGCGACGGCGTTCTGCCATCGAGAAGGGCAGCGATCGTGGCCGGTGCGCCTTCGGGCAGGTTGCCGGCTATCGCCTCTGCCAGAAGTTCCGGCCGTGTCGCGTCACCCTCGGGCGAAACAACTCTCGGATTCGTATAGCCGTTCACGTCCATGAAGCGGAGCGCCGAGAAACGGTTGAACCAGATGTAAGCGACCTGCTCGATGACCTGAGCCTGACCCATCTGGGCAATCGCGGTATCCAGCTTCTTCATCGCAGCCGGACTTTCGCGCCGGGCACTCGACGCCGGATCAACCACTACGGCCAGCTTTGCGGTCACCTGATCGATGAGCAGGCTACGCGCAGCCTGCGCGAAACGCTTCAGGGCACTGGTATCCATCAGACGATCACTTTCTTCCCAGCAGCGATCTCTGACATCAAGGTCTTTCGCAGCTCATTCACGTATTGGTCGACGTCTGCCTCTTCAGCTAAATAGGGCCGCGGGTAGGGCACCTTGATCTCCGAGGCATTGATGTAGGCAGGTGGCGTTGGTGCCGGAGGCGGCACGCCATCGCCGGAAGATGGGCCGGGCGGCGGCGAGGGCGGAGGGGTCATCCTAGCGATCTCCCCGAGCAGCTGCTGCATCAGGCCAGTGCGCGCCCCATTCGCCCTGTCGCGCAGGATCGGAATCATGGACACAGCATCCAGCCCCTCCTTGTGGATCGCAACGCTGCGACAGATCTGATCTTGCTGATCGGGGGTCAGAGCAGCAAACTCGGCCGTCTGGATGATCTTCTCCGCGCACTCATCCACGGCAGCGACCACAGCCTTGCGCTCTTTCAGGATGGCCAGTTGAACCTTGTCCTTGAGCGTGTAGAGCTCTGACTTGAGGGCCTGGATCGCTGTTCCCTTGTAGCATTCGGGGTCGGCGAGGGCAGTCCGCAGCTTGTCGCCCGATTGTGCGTCGACGTAGCCGATGTTGGCGTCCTGCCCTTGAAGGAAATCATGGACGTCGTCGTAAATATCGCGCTGGGCACCGCCCATGAAGCTGCGAATTTTGTCGAGAACATCCTCCTTGGCGTTGAGGAGCGCGTCCTCTTCTTTGACCGGTTCGGTGATGTACCAGACCGCTGGCTTGCCGAGCATCGCGCCAGTCTGCTCGCGGAATGCCTCCAGCGCGGTCACGAACGGATATTTGTAGCCCTCAGCAAGCAATTCTTTCAGCTCGTCTGACAGCTTGCGAAGGCTTTCGGCCCATTCCCCGCCGAGCATACGTGCATCTGACCCGTCCGCCGGCAAGCCGAAAAGCTCCTTGTAGAGATCCCTTGCGGCGCGGATCTGGGAGGCGGTGAACTCCATTTGCGGGGTGAAAAGGATATTCCCCAGCACATGGCTGTTGTTGAGGGCGCGGGCGAGCTCGGCTCCTTCCAACAACGTGCTGTCAGACCTGGCTTCGCATTTGCCTTTGCCGACAAGGCTCGCCGAAAGACACAGGGTGGCCACCGTTGGCCAACCATACGGCTTCGATCCAAAGCGCTCGGTCAGATACTTGGCCGAAACCTTGACCCCGTTGCGAGCCTGGGCCTGGATGTGATTGAGCACATCCTGCTCTGCTTCGGTCAGGCCTGTGCCAGCTTCGCCGAACAGCGAAGAGTTCGGGCTCGCGGCTTTTGCGATATCCGCCTCAACGTATCCTACACCCCTCAACATGGGCAGGTTTACGTAGACCTTGTCGACGAGGGTCTGGAACGCCTTGACGATACGCTCCTGCGGATCCTCGCCGCCCAGATCGATCTCATCCCCGCGAACGAACAAGCGCGACGCCGACATCAGGTTGCGCAGCCGAAGCTCCAGATCCTTCCCGCGGCGGGCGTTCTGTTCTCCCTTCTCAAGGATGATCCGGTCTCGCCCTGGCTGGGGCGCGCTGCTGCGCGCCTGACGAACGAACTTGTCGGTCTGCTTGAACAGCGTGAGATCGCGAACAAACCGCACATCCGGCTGCAGCACGATCGCCAGCTCCTCGCGCCCCATGTTCTGCATGCGAACCGCATCGGGATTGGCTGACTCGTCATTCATGGGAGTGACGATATTGATCGAAAGCTCATACTCCCGGCCCAGCAGATGGTCGTCGAGCTTCCGACTGAAGGAATACTCGTAGCCAGTGGCCAGGTGCTTGATCTTCCGGTGGCGGAGGATCTCGTCGAAGGCGAGAATCTCGAGCGTCTTGGTGATTTCGGTCGGATCGACATCGAGCGACTTGATCTCGGCCTCGACGTCCTTCTCCTCATTGGTGAGGAATTCATAGATGTCGCCATTGCGCTGAATGTAGGTCTCACGCTCGAGACGCGCCAAGGCATCCTCGATCTTGCGGCGCTGTCCGGCTTGGTCCAGCTCGAATTCAGAGAGCAAAAGGATGCTGATGTTACGAACAGTCGGCTTGAATTCCTTGACGTATTTCACAAGGAACAACACTTTAAGCACGCGCACTGCGAAGGCATCGTCGAGGTTGCGTTCAGCGATCTGAATCGACTGCTGAACCGACGACTTTAACGCAGAGCGAATGCCCTCGAACATGAGATCGAACGTCGCAAGCCCGCCGACGGATCGCTCTGCCAGAGCCTTTGCCACTTCCTGAAATACGCCCAGCATCGAGCGCTCGCCCACCGAGCTGTGCTTCCCCTCGAAGGCGTTGTGCTGGGAGAGCGACGTGATCGCCATCTGGAACAACGTGTACTGGTAGGGCGGGAACGGGTAGCTCGCGATGAAGTGTTCCCGGTCGCGGTAGTTCTTCAGGCGGATGGACCCGTCGGCAAAGTCGAACAGGGTCTTGAGGTTGTTCTCTTCCTTGTCGTGCAGATTGCCAAGCATGATCTGCGCCGCGTCATTCTTGGCCAGCAGGCGCCGCTGAATGACCTCTGCCACGTCAGCCGAGTTCAGAGGCATGCGATTGGCAAAGCGAGCCTGGATCTTCGAGAAGTCATTCTCCTGACGCGCTGTCAGGTCACCCACCACATCGGTGATCGCCTGCTGGGCCGTCACGATGATCCACGCTTGTCCCTTGCACTTGGTGTTAAGGCTCTCGGCGATAGTCTGAAGGTTGGTCATCAGCTTGACGTTGTCAGCGATGTACTGGCCGACTTCATCGACGAAGAAGTTGAGCCGGAAGTCCGGGACCTGCCGGTCGATCCACGCCTTGACGGTGTTCGCAAAGTCTTCGATCGAGACCCTCGTATCTTTCCGATACTGAGAGAGGATATCCTTCGCATCAGCCGCATCGGTATCCGTTGACCGGGCGAAGGCTGCAGCGATTTTTGGCGCTTCCAGCAGGGCTTCCTCTCGTCCGCGCGTTTCCCACGGCTTGCCGGACAACTCGAGAAAGGCACTCTTAAAAGCCTCGAACTGGCCACGTTCGTCCAGCTGACGTTCGAACTGTGCAATGTGTGGCTGCTTTCCATAGTAGCCACACATCTCGTCGAAGACTTTCTGGAAGACCGACAGCAGGGCATCGATGTCAGTCTTCGAGATCACATCGGCCTTCTGGTCGATGTTGAACAGGATCGACCGCGATGGCAGCGAGACAGCTTTGCGCAGCGCACCTGCGAGCATAGGCTGATCCTTGAGCTTCTCTGCGAAGATGTCGAACGCCTTGACCCCGTCGACCTCGCGGTTCTCCAGCAGCAGTGCGAGCATCTTCAGCAGGTGGGACTTGCCCGAGCCGAAAAATCCGGAAATCCAGACGCCGTTTGCAGTCTGGTAGTTGTTGTAGGCTTCGAGGAACTGCTCGAGCCGCTGCCCGATCTCGCCTGTGATCACATATTCATCTAGTTCTGTCCGCAGGCTTGCCTCATCGTCGGCCTTGATCACGCCATCGATTGCGCGATCGACCCGCTTTTCGAAAATGTCGCGCATCGCAAGGGTCATGGGATCAAACCTCGTAATTTAGAATGTCGTAAGCGCGGTAATATTTGTCGTCATGGAGAACCCCAAACAGATCGAGGGATGCACCTACCGCAAGCGAATGTGTGTAACTGCCGGGAAAGAACAGAACCGTGGGCTTGTCCTTGGCTGTGCTCTGGAGGTTGTTCAGCACGTTGTGTGATCTGATGTAGGGGTAAACCTCACCGACGCCTGACAGAAAGATGACGTCGTGCGGTGTCGTCCTGATCGCTTCGCCGATCTTTGGTGTAAGATTGGCTTCTGGATCTAGCACGGACTGCAAGAGTTCACGGAGTTCTGCTTTCTCCGTGTCCTGCTCCATATCAAGTACCTGCTGGAGGATGCCTCGCTCTTCGAGGATGCTCAGCGAAAGATCGTAAAGACTGAGATCCAGAACCGCGACACCGGCATGTCTGATCCGGGTTATCAGACCCAAGCGATCTTCGACCATCGAAAGACCTTCTTCCGCGGGGTATGGGCAGATATAGAACGGCACTTCATTTCCCGGCCCCTGCTTGGTGAGGAAGCGCTCGCTGGTGACGACCTTGTACAGGTGCTCAACACGCTCCTTTCGCGATTTCGTCTTGATCACAAAGCACCTCCGTTGAGGTTCAATCCGGGGAACAGGCCGAGATCGCCCGGGCAATTCCTTGCGAGCATCGCCTTGAGCTGAGGGGAGACGTAGGCCGCCAGAATCCGGTTTTCTGAGGTAATCACATTTGCCTCTCGCATCATTCGGAACAGCACCTGGCGCAGCTTTGCACGCGTGGTTGCGCTGATTCCGTTAAGCCCCTCGTCCCACTCGGCTTTCGCTTCGAACAGGACGTCAAAGCTCTCCAAGGGAAGATCCAGCTTGAACGAGAGAAATCGCTCGTGGATGACCTCTGTCGCAAACTCGCGCACAAATCGGTAAGCCCGGCAGGTTGCCAGCCACAGAAGGGCTTGCTGGTCCTGCCGGTCGGCTTCTTCGACGAGGTAGGTCAGTTCATTGTTATCCAACGTCGAGATCCGATTTACGATCTCACGCAGAGTTCGCCGGCGCGACGCAGCCTTCGGCAAGGATGAGACGCCCTGCTCAAGGGCACGGCGTATCGTCTCATCCCATGTCTCTCCGTGAGCATGCATGCGGGCGACCTCGATGCTCTCATTGAGAAACAGGCCGCCAGTCACGAATGACATCTTGTAGGTTGGCGCGGCAGAGGTCACTGGGCGCGGCTCCGGGCAACGGGGAGGACTGCATCGCTGTTCAGAAGGACGATCTGCTGATCTTGCGGGCGCCTTGCGGATGGGTCTGTATCCAGCCCAAGGCGCTTGAGCGCATAGTAGAGAAGGGCTTTGCGCACCCGGATTTCTGCCCGTCCGCCGCGCATTCCATAATCCAGCGCGATGACCTTTTTCTGAGCATCCGAGAGATCTGGATGCGGCCCAATCTCCAAGGTCAGCTCTTCGTTCCAGGCGATGTCCTCCTCGCCACGCGTCGGGCTCGCCTTGGTGTTGCGGGTCTCGAGTATGCGGGAGAACAGGAAGTCCTTGAAGCTGTCGTCGGACAGGCAAAAGGCCCTGGCGTGCCAACGGTAGCCGTCGAAGCCGATTGCATGAGGCGCGATCCAGCGCCAGCTAGGCTCCGGCCGTGACATCGACTGATATTTGATCTCAATCGCTTCGGAGCGACGGATTGCGGCAACGACCGACCTCAGTGTTTTCGGATCAACGCCGCGCACGGGAGTGGGGGCGCAATCGTAGCTTGGGAACTTGCCGATCCAGGTATCGGAGCGGTCGACGATGCCATCAGCGACCGAACGCAGCTTCGAGAGATAAAAGCTGGCGTCAGGCTCCAGAAATCGCGCCGCAAACCCGCTGCTGCGGATATAGGTCCGGCTGCTTTTGTCGTAGGCCATGTTGTCGGGAGCCATGGCGATGTAACGGTTCAGATCTTTAGAAGCCTGGTTCACCGACACGCCGAAAGCGTCCATCAGGTCACTGCGATTGACGTGCCCCTCCCAGAACAGGCGGAACTCGATGAATTCGAGCCGTCGCTCGATACCCCACCTGAGCCCAGCGTTATATGCTTCCACAAGGCCCCCGCCTGATTGCCCGTATTGAAACTGGGTGAGTCTAGTTACTATGCCTACGGCGGTATCCCAGAGGCGCACCAAGTGCAATCGCAAATGTCAGGCATTCCAACAAGATCGTAGCTGCTAGCTGGCTATTGATGCCTCTAATGCTAGGAGGATTCTCTTAAATGATTGTGTCTGGTTGGAGGATACGCGCCGTTGGGCATCCTAGTCGTGGATTTGCCGCCATCCGCTCGTCGCTAGGATGCAGACGTTCGGATCGACAAACCATTCAGTACTGACAGCGGCCATTGCTGCACTGCGCCTTGACCGGCAACATGAGAAGAGAGATTTCAGGTTTGCTGAACTTCAATCGTTGCCTGCCGATTTTTCCTAGCCCCGCGCAAGTGTTTTCTCTATGTTCCAAGGGGAAGCAGGATAAATGCCATCATGACCAATTTCGATAACGAAAGCTCCAAAGCTCGCGAAACCCGCAAGTGGGATGGGCTGTCCGAGATCGATCAGGCAATCCGTGACAACCGGCTGATGGAGTATCGGGTCAAGAAATCTTGGGCCGATCCTTGGGGACGCAAGCTGACGATACTAGGCGTTGCCCTCATCGTTGCAGTGTTCGCTTTTTTGGCAGGCGCGTCATTCGGACTGTGGTGATCCGAACATCACCACTGCTTTACATCATCCGCTGCCTCTGCACTCGCGCCCTTGGCGCCCTTGGTGACAGCGTCCAGGCGCGATTTCGATCCGCCTATAGTCTGGCGACCGCCAGCTTGAGCTCGCTGTACCTCATCTTGGATGGTAACTGTGTCCACCTGGGGGACGTCCGCTGATACTCCCCCGCCGATTTGCGCGCGCCCGCGTACGGAGCTTGGACCAGATATCAAAGGGCGAGAAACGGACTGACCTGCGAGTAGAACAAGGCGATTTTCAATTCCGTCGCGAAGTTGCTCGGCGTAGCTTCCGATGAATTTGCCCTGCAGTGCCTGGCCTTCCGAGCTTAGCTGGAAAGCGATGTCGTCGAACCGCGCGGTGCCGTAGAAATCGCGATTGCCTTCGATCTCGGCCAAGCCCCAGTCTCTATAGGCTTGCGATAGGTTGAGGTTGCCCGCTGCGCTGTCGCCTTCGAAGAACGATGCTTGGCTTTCGAGGCGATTGGCAAGCTCCTCAGCCCGGCGTGCCTCTACGGTGTAGCTTTGCGCCTCTGTCACAGAGGCATTCAAGCCGCTCGCTGTGCTCGAGACTGACGAGCTAGACGAGGTACTGACGGACCGGACGAAGCCGTCGCGGGTGTTCGACCAATTTCGGCTATCCGACATTTGAGACAGGCTCCCGAAAATTCGCGAACGATCCTCCGATGCTATGCCGATATCACTGTCGGTCCAGGTCCGTGTCCCACCGCCCTTTGCGCCTATGCTCCCAGAAAGCACCCCGTTTGACAGGCCAGCTTTGGCTCCCGCCTCGCCACCAAGGAACCAGGCGGTAGAGATGTCATCCGCCGCTCGGCGCGAAAGTCCGAACTGCCGCTGCAGATTGGTCGAGGCCTGATCGACTTCACTGAAAGCGGTCTGGATACTGTCGGAGTTCGAGGTGCCGCTGGCGCTCTCAAAGGAATTACCTTTGCTGAACTGGTCTCTGAGCTCGCGGAACCTGCTCACCGCACTGCTCGTCGATTCCGCTGCGACGTTGGCATAACTTTCGCTGTTGGCACGAGCCTGCGATGCCATCGTCGACAGCCGCGATGTGAACTCCTGCCCCAGCGTCGGAGTAAAAGGGTAGCTCGAAGTCGGCAGCTGATCGTAACTCGCTTGGCCGAAGCTCGTGGTGACCGCGCCGCTATCGCTAACCGTGCGGGTCTGCTGTGCGCCATAGGTGAAGCTTGGGGCTACCGTTCCTTGTGCGAACTGACGCGTCATGACGCTCGAGTTCTCGAAGCTGGTATTGCCGAGCGAGACATTGCCGGTGCTCGCCTCGCGGGCAGCTTCCTCCGCCGCATTCTGGCTGGGATTGAGATAGCTCGTCGCCTGATGCGAGATCGCCATGGCGCCCCTCGCAACACCGCCAGCGAGGAAAGGGACTGAGGCGATCAGGTATCCCGCCAGAAGGCCGATATCGCTGTTGACGTCAGCCATTCCGGTGAAGCTGGCAAGGCTTAGACCGTTCGCGCCCGTCGCCGCCGTCATTTCGGCTGAGCCCTTGTACATCAGCATCATGTGCAAAATGACGAACAGGGGGCCCCAGGCGGCAAGGTAGAAGAAGCCGGTGACATATCCCTTCAGTGCCATCGGCCCGGTCTTCGGCATCAGGAACAGCGGGAAAAGGACCGGAAACAGCGCGTAGAACAGCACCGTCAGCACGATGTTGAGCAGCGGCACCCATTTCATCGCGTTGCTCGCAATCGAGCCATAGGTACGTTCGGTCTGAATGTCGGCGCGCGTCTGCGCATAGACATCGACATTCCCGGCACCGGTTGCCGCTGACATGGAATGCATCGCCTGACTCATGGCGTTGATGGTAAGTGTCTGTTTGAAGATATCCGTGGCGTTTGCTGACACCCCGGTGAGGTACTGGTAGGCGACAGGCAGGTCGGCAAACAGCTTGGCCTTGGCGAGCGCCGCGGTCTGATTGGGATAGAGCTGCCGCCCGAATACCGTGCCCATGCTGTCGACGAGGCTCGCCCAATGGCCATTGAGCGCGCCGTAAGCTTCGCGGCAGGTGACGATGTCCGAGATTACCTCGCCCGAACTCGCATCGCGCATGAGGAAGCGCTGCGCCCGTGCCTGGCTGCCGGGCGCAATGGTGGCCCAGATGTCGCCGCTCTCGGCCAGTTCCTTCATTGAGTAGCGGCCCAGCAGCACATCGTAGAAGACGCATTGCCGGAAATGCTCGTCCAGATTGGCGGCAAATTCAGGATCAGAAATCCGCAAGGACCGCGTCGCATCATACAGACGCGCGCCGTAAATCATGCCGTTCTTCGAATAGTTGAGATCGCCCGGCAGGCCGAACACCACCTCGGCCGAGCCGGTGAGATAATCGCCCACCTGGCTGGTGAAGCTTGCCATTAGCGCAAGACCGAGCGGCACATTGCTGACAGCGGCTGGCGCGAGGCTGGGATTGAGGCGATCGGTGACCCGCACATCGAGCCGCGGCACCATCAGGCAGGAGTAGATCAGCGTCGCGCCCAGGAACCAGTTGATCCATGCGCGCCAGTCCTGATTGAAGGCCAGCGTGATCGCCGACAGAGCAAGCGCCATCACCATCACGACCTGAAGCAGGCTCTTGTAGCCGCCGTTGCCCGTCCAGGCAGCGACCGCCTGAAAGACATTCACGAGATAGTCGCCGCCGCCGACCGTGAAAATCTCAACCATTGTGCTGCGCTTTCGGCTCGTCAGTGGGGTTATTGGGTAAGGGCGCGCGTCTGGACGCCGCGCGACCAGTCGAGCGAGGCCGCCATGCCCGGCGACATCGAGGCGGCCAGCACATTCTCGATGAAGGCGGTTTTCTCGATGATCTGCATGATCGCGCCGACCTTGAGGAGCGTGTTAGCCTGCCGGTCCGCCAGCGTCTGGCGCACGACATTCACCTGACCCTGCCACATCGCGATCTTGGCCTCGTCAGCGCCAATGAAGCTCGACATCGACCGGCCCGCCTCGCTGACAATCCGGTCAAGCACCGCGAACAAGAGGTCGACGCTTGCAATTTCAGCGAGGGTCTCGCGGTCATCGGTCGGCATGCCCCGGCCATAGGCCGCCTGAACAGTCAGGATCTTGTAGAGCGGGATCGAGGAGACCTGCAGGAGCTCCTTTTGCGCCTCGGTGATCGGCGTATCCTCGCGGATCGCGTCGACCATTCCGGCGATCAGCGCCGATACTCTCGGACGCAGCGCCTTCGATGCAGGAAGGCTGAGCGGCTTGAAGCCTGGATCAAGGCATTTGTCCGGCTCGTCGCAGTCATAGATCAGGACATTGCTGCCGCTCGTGCCATCGAGCAGCGAGGTGACCAGCGTCGACGAGGCTTCGCCCGCGATCGGAATGAACTTGCCCGGCTGGTCATCGGTTGGCGGCACATAGATGATCGTGCCAAGCAGAGTCATCGCATATTCAGCGAGTTCGCGGTCGAAGTTGCCGCCCGGTGAGAAGAACGCGGACTTCTTGAGGATCGTCCAGGTGTAGTTGCGCGCCACGCCCGGATTGACGTCGTCATACTTGCCCGCCCCCTGCGCCGTGGTGCTGGTGCGCTGGCCCCTGGTGCCACAGCCATGCTTGGCAGCGGCATAGTCGGTGAAAATGCCTTCCGCGTTGCCGATCGCCTCGCAGACGGCCTTGTCGGCCAGATCGCCCTTGGGCCAGATGCCGCCGACCAACCCTTGCGCCATTTCGCAGGAGTTGATGTTGAGGTTGTTCATGAGCTGCGCCTTCTGGCTGAACTCCTGCATGATCTTCGAACACTCAGGGCAAACCGTGTCGATTGCGAGGCTGAAGGCGAAGCCAACCGCGTTGTTGGCGACCGCCTTCATCATTGCGACGATCTCGCTCGCGTTAATGAAGCTGAAGGACCCGGCGAAGATGTCGATGCCGCCGCAGCCAGCCCGCGCGCGCGGCAGCTGCAGATTGGCGATGTTGGTCGTCTTCTGCGGGAAGCGCGTCCAGACATTGCCGAGGCTGTAATAGCCTGCCGACTGTCCCTCGAACGCCGTCGGCCCCGTCACATTGGCAGCGCCACCAACATCGTTGAGGAAGGAATCCATCGAGCTTCCCACATCAGCCGAGACGCTGGACAGCGGAAGCGTCACGGCGAGGACGCTGGCCATGATGCGCTTTGCGGTCAACGCTCGGCGTTGCTCTTGGACGGGGCGGGTGCTGAGCTTTTGGCGCGATGGATCAGTAGTCACGTCCGGCTTCCTTTGAGGTGAGGAGGAAAATGCGATCCTGGAGCTCATCAGCGCTCATCACGCCGTAGCCGATCGGGATGGGTTGGTTTTTGAGGGCGTCCCAGAGGACCACGGCGGGCGTGATCTTCGGCTCCAGCCCCATGCGGGTGCGCTGATTGGTCTCGACCGTGTAGCCCGGGAAGTGCCGCGAAGGCCCGCCGTCGGTGGAGATCGCCCGTACGGTGATCTTCCAGCGCGATGCCACGCCCTGAACGATGGGCGACATCACCTCGCAGGCAGCGCAGCTTTGGGCAAAGAAGTAGAACAGCCCGTAGCGCTGCGAGAGCTGCGTCATCGCCGCATCGCGTTCGGCGCTGCGGCTGTCCTGCCATTGGCGCTTGCCGAGCGTCGAGACCGGCCGCTGCAGCGTATAGTCGAGATCCGGATCCTGCCAGATCGCCCGCTGCCAGACATCGCTGAACAGTGAGGCACGATCGAGCTGCTCGCGCTGGAAGCGAATATAGGCGGTCACATTCGCCGGGGTCGGCTCGAGAATGGCTTTCGCCTTCAGCTCGCGCAGGGTCGTGGTGATCGCATCGAGCTGGCTTGTCGCACTTGGAGCGGCCGTCGGCGCCGTCTGCTCTGTCGGCTTTGGCCGGGTGCAGTAGAACCAGTATCCGAGCTTACGCTCCTCGCAGTAGAAACTGTCCTGCACCTCGACATTCTCGGATGTGGGCTGCTCCTGTGCTTGCGTAGGGGCGTGATGGGCACCCAGGCAGGCAAGGGTGCCAAGATAGGTTGCGAGCGCGCGCGCGGCGGCCCTAGTTGGTGGCACGGGCATAGTAGTCCTCGATTTTTTGCTGGAGATCGGTCGCGACCGCGAGCTCGTCGGGCAGGCGGGCCGCGTCGGTGAACTCGGCATAGACCTCGCTAAAATCCATCTGGCTGAGGTCGAGCCGCGAGAATTCCTCGAGGGTGAAGCCGCGGCATTGCTCGGTCTTGGGCTTGGCCCAGGGCTTGTTCAGCTGCCTACGCCCCTGCTCCTGCAGGATCCGCGAGAGCTTGGATTCAAAGCAGCAATAGACCTTCTTCTTGGTCAGGCAGACGCCGAGAAAACTGTCCGAGCAATAGGTGCCAACGTACGCACACAGGCCCTGAGCATCGCGTTCATGGAGGAGCATTTCCTCGCGGCTGCAGCCAAGGCTGACGAGGAGCTGGATGCCCGGCACAAGCGGAAATCCCTTGCCTTTGCAGCAATTGAGGACGCCGAAGACCTTGGAGGAACAGGTGTTGCGAGTGCCCTTGAACAGGCTGAGGTTGTCGGGATCGAACTCGCGGCGGGCCTGGTCTATCGCATTGAGCGCGACCACGGCGTCCTTGAACTCGTCATTGGCTTCGCGCGCGATCGTCTCGCACGAACCGTCGATGCAGTAGACATCTGCGTCGCAGATGAACTGGTTGGGGCTGCCCGGTTGATCGGGCAGCGGACAGTCATAGACTCGCTCCCAGGTGCGGCACGGTTCGCCCGAGAGGCATTCCTCGCCCACCAGCGCGCAGCCCGGCGTCGTGTCGAGTGTCTGGCAGTCCTGAGCTTCGACATACTGCGCGCAGGTGAACTGTCGCTCCCACGCCCAGCAGGGCTGCGTCACGGCAACGCCGTCAATGATCCGGGTGACCGGATCGTTATCGCTGCAGACCTCGGTGGTCTGGCGGCAGCTGGTATCCGATGCGAGGCTGGCACACCGGCTATCGTCGCGATTGGTTGAGATGCTCCGCGTCGCGACGATGTTCTGAAGTTCGCCGCCTGAAACCGGGGCGGGGCAGGACATGACGCTGATGGGGTTTCCGGGCTCTGCACAGAAGCGCGGGCCGCCGAAGTCCGCCCATTGCAGGCAAGGACCTTCGATAAAGCCCGTGCGCTCGCATCCTGCAGCATCGAACCGTGTGCAGATTTCCTGATCGCCAGAGCCGAATTCGTTGCACCAATAGATGTAGCGCGTCTCTGTCTCGACCTGGACATTGAGCGGGATCGCACAGCTGCGCGTCTCCTCGCTTGCGGTGTAGCCGACATTGCAGGTTGCCATGTAGCGCGAGCCGGTCCCACTCCCTGGGGGTAGCGGGACGCAGCGGCGCTGCGATCCGCTGACGCTCATGCCGCTGGTGAAGGCGAGCGGATCGGTGTTGATGAGATCGCTGCGTGCGATCACGGCATCAAGATACTGGGGTGCAAAGCGTGCGCGGCGATCCATGGACTCGCGCATCGCGCGATAGCCGCTGTGGCTATTCGCCTGACTGGCTGCCTCGCGCTCCATGCGCGCCGGATCATCGAAATAGCGTGCTTCGCCTGGGTCGCGGCTGAAATTCGGAATGCGGCTCGCATCGGGACGGGTGGTTGCGGCGCCTTGCGCAGCCGCCCCCTGTTCGCGCCCGAACGCCTTCCCGTCAGCCTTGGCCGCTTCGGTGCCGCCTGGGTCTTGTGGCACATTCTGAGCCTGGGCAACCGGCGCGAGCCAGACGCTGAAGGCAGCAAAGCCTGTGACGAGGACGCGGTTCATTCCTCCGCACCCTTGAGACGAGCAAGATACTGGGCCGCGATGCGCGCGGCAGGACCGCCGCCCCGCGCGATCGTTTCAAGCGCGAAATCGGCCGTAACGTTGCCGCTGAGGCGGTCATGCGGCGGGATTTGCGTCTGGCAGTCGAACCCGTCGCACAGGTCGAAGTCGGTGCTTGCGACGACATAGGTTGGGACGGCAGTGACGTTGAACGCCCGGAACAGCCGGGGATCGATCCCGACGCTGCCAAGTTGATCCTGATCCAGCGCAACCCTGCTGAGCGCTTCGGTCAGCACCTTGGCGCTTCCTGATGGAAAGCCGCGCAGCGCGACAACGCCGCCCGCCGCATTCACTCGGCCGATGATGTCGCGCAAGGCGGCGGGCGGCATCGACAGTGAGGCAAAGGCAATGAAGCGCGGCGCCTCACCCAGATTGCCTTTGGCCGCTGTCCCGGCAGCGGCCACCATCTGATCGAAATTGAAGATTGGGTCCGATAGCTGGGGGGTCGCAGTTGGGGCTGTCCGCGCATAATCCTGACCATGCGCCTGAGCCTGGAGCGCAGCCGCATCCGCTTGGTCCATTACCGCCTTGGCCCGAGTGCGGGCGGCCGCGGCCAGCGCCTCGGCTTCGCCTGTGTCACTCTGCGCCCGTGCGCGAATGGCAGCGAGATCAAGCTCGGGTTCAAGGGTCTGCGCGGCCGCGCCCCCGAGGGCTGCAAGGCTTACAAAAAACGTAAGTACAGGAAAGGTGTAGGGCTTTCTCATAGCGCGCAGCAGTTCCGTTTGCGCCAGACCAGGTAGCCCATATCCTCGCCGATGGCGGGGTAGACCTGTCCTGCTGACATGAAGGTAGTGGAGGCGCCAATCGGCGCGCAGGCATAGCGGCCCTTGGTCTGCGGATTGGGATTGGTGGCCTGGAAGCGGTATTGCTGCTTCCTCATCACCGGCATGAGATACTTGCCGCACAATCCCTTACTGCCCATCGTGCCCCAGGCGACGAGCTGGCGATGCAGTTTGTAGGAGAAGCGCGACAGAGCGAGGCGCGAGGCCTGGACATGGCCAATCGTCGCCGAGACATTGCCATTCAGGGGATACATCGTGCCCTGGCAGCCAGCGCACCAGAACAGGTCATCGACCGGGAGCTTCGATGTGGCTGCAAAGCAGTCGGCAGCGCAGGCCGCGAGCGCCAGCGGATTGGCGAAGAGCACGCTTTCAGGATTGATAATCGCAGTGAGCTCGCTGTCCTGCCACAGCGGATCGATCTCGCTGACATAGAGAATGTCGACCGAGCCTGCCTCAAGGCACAGGAAGTCGGCGACGAGCTCCATCCAGTAGATCAGCGGGTAGGCATACCAGTGGACATGCCACTGAGAATGGTACTGTGTGGCGCCGCCAACAGCCGAAGGCCCGGCCATGGTCTTGAATCCGATGTCGAAGCCCGGGTCGATTTTCATCCCGCCAAGGTTGACGAAGCACCACGGCTTCATGCTGACATCGGCGAGGCGTACCGGCTCCCAGAAGCCCATCGCGATCCCCGGTCTGATCCCGCACAGACACACCGGCAGGTTGGGGTTGTCGGGATCAGGGCGGTTCGAGGGCCAGATCTTGAGACTGCCCACCGAGATCGGGAAGAGACACGACCAGCAGATATCGGTGATCGGGTTGACGAACTTGCCGGTGCATTTGCCCGGGCCCGCATCAGCACTTGCCGGCGAGCTTATCGCCAACATCAAGAGTGCGGTGCAAGTCCATCTTAAGATGACGCTTTGTTGGTTCATGATGGGTCTCGACCTCCGGTTTTGACCGGTGTTTCGGTGATGCGGAGCACACGGCCCTGCTGCTCGACCACGGCGGGCACAGCGCGGATG
Organism: Porphyrobacter sp. IPPAS B-1204; assembly: GCA_003724185.1. Classification (GTDB taxonomy): domain Bacteria; phylum Pseudomonadota; class Alphaproteobacteria; order Sphingomonadales; family Sphingomonadaceae; genus Erythrobacter. Next base: position 36,484 of record RHGM01000003.1, on the reverse strand, counting down.
CCGAAGTGCTTCACCAGTGTGCCGCCCTGATCGAAATAGAACCGGCGTTGGCGCGCTTTCATGAGGGCGAGCGGTGCGCCGCGCACAAGGATCAGCTTGGCGTTCGTCTTGCCGTATCGCGCGCTCGCCCACGCGAGCTGCGCAGGATCGTCGCCATCAAGGAACACCAGCGGTGCGCGCATTGACACGGTATCGAGCGGATTGACCCGCGTGCCGGCCGCAATGATGATCCGGCCTTTCTCGTCGGCAATATCGCGCTCGGCGCTGATGGTTGGATCGAGCTGCCAGCTGCGAAGGCTTGCGGCATGGGTCACCCCGGCGACCGGCTCGGGCCGGTTGACCCGGGCGATCGTGCGCTGCTTGAGACGCTCATTGATGCGCGCGGTTTCACCGCTTGCCTCGAGATGGCCGAGCCGCGCTTCGATCTGCTCGAGCAGATCGGGCTCGATCACTGGCCAGAGTGTTCCGTGCTGGCCATAGTCCTTTGCTGCCGCAGGCGCGCTGCAGGCGAGCATGATCAGGGTGGGGACGAGGAGCCGCTTCACAGGATCGGCCTCCCGGTCCCGAGAATGCGCTCACGGCAAATCCACCCGATCGCGCCGTAGCGGCTGTCGAACCCGTCCTTGTGCGGGGTGGTGACGAAGTAGCAGTTCTCAGGAACCTTGCCGGTGGGCCCAAGCGCGAGAGGTTCGCCGAGGCGGCTCTTCAGCTTGGCGGTTGCCACAGGGCGACCGTTTACATGAAACGTGCGGTCCTCGCGGGTCACGAGATCGCCGGGCATGCCGCTGACAATCTTGCCAAAGGGCTGGGGCCGCGTCCCGAAGTGCTTCTGGAGCAGCGGCGAGGCTGGCGGGGCGAAGAGAATGATGTCGCCGCGTTGAGGGAGCTCGTCGCGGCTCGTCCAGATCGCCCAAAAGGGCAGGCTCGGGCTGACATTGATCATCAGCGCATGGCTGCCGGCAAAGCCGCTGAGTGCGGTAAGGCCAAGCGCGCCTGCGCCAAGGCCCGCCAGGAGAGCGAGGCGGCGGGCCGTGGCCGAGCGGGCAAAGATGTCAGCGCGGCGCATCGGGAACACCGGCAATGCGCCGCGCCACATCGGCGCGCACGCTTTCGGTCAAGTCGGGCGCGCTGCCCGAGACCACTGCTTCTGCGACAAGCACAGTGCGGCCCTCGCGCCCCAGAGCTTGGACCGATGCCTCGACCGCCTTCAGATAAAGCTCGACCCGCATGCGGGTTTCTTCAGGAGGACGACCGGCGCGCGCCTCGGCCTCGATGAAGTCGCCCATGATCTGGCTCAGCTGGACTGTCACGACCTCGCGCTTTTCGAGCGTGAGCAGCCGATCGGTCGCCCAGACGCCCCAAAGCGTGGAGCCGATCATGCTTGCTCCGAGCAGCATCGCAGTCGGGCTAAGAGCGAGGCCGCGCCACTTTTGTGTTGCCAATATGTTCTTCACTTCTTTCCTCCCGAAAGGTCGCGCTCGAGATCCCTGAGGAAGCGCGGCAGGCGCCAAGCTGCGATCAGTGTTGCGGCGGCGATCAGCACCAGCTTGAACTCAGCGAGAAAGCTGACCTGCCGGGCGTAGTCCGCCGCAAGGAAGCGTGTCGCCAGATTGGCGAGATGGGCAAAGAGGCTCGAACCATCGCCGCCCGAGATCGCGAGAAAGAAGACCAGCGGCACGCCGAGCGCCATCAGGTAGCTCGAACCCAGAAAGGTGCTGGCCCTCAGCGTGATGAAGCACAGGTCCGCCGCGCGCGTGCGCCAGCCTTTGTGAGCCTTTTCGTCTCGAAGCGCATGGAGCGCCTCGGTATGCGCGCGGTTGTGCTCTGCGGCAGCAACCAGATGGATGGGCGGGGATGTGGTCATGGAACGTGATCCTCAGTGATCGGAATGGTCAGGACGATGGGCCAAAGGCGATGCGTTCGATCGCTTCGGCCAGCTGGTGTCCGCGCGCGACTTCGGCATCGATCGCAGCAAAGGTGTCGGGAGAGCTCGAGAACAACGTCGATGAGTACGCGTCGAGCACGAGCCGTCCGATCGCTTCGACCTCCGGGCCCTTGATGAAGACCTCTGAATAATCGTTGCCCGAGCGCTTGAGGCTGCGGATCAGCGTCTCGGTGCGATCATCCATGTCGAGACGCTTGGAGGCCTTGAAGTCGGCAATTGTCTCGGGCTTCTGCTGCAGGATCAGCATCCAATCGCTGTTCTCGAGCGCGGCCGTTGCCCCGTCAGACTTGTAGTAGTCGTTGAGAGACTGGGTCGCGGTTGCCAGCGCGCCGCCATATTTGCGGCAGGTGCGCGCATAGGTCTCGACGAACTCGCCCATCGAGCCGCCCTTCAGCATCGACCAGGCCTCATCGATCAGCAGCAGCTTGCGAACCTGCCGCGGCGTGCGCGTCATCGCCTGGCTGGTCATGAACATGATCGCCGAGAGCACGACAGCGCGCAGCTCTTCGCGCGCGCCCAGATCAGACATCTCGAAGACCGTGAAATCGCTGTCGAGCGCGAGGCTCGCCTCGCCCTCGAAAAAGGCGCCATAGGTCCCGCCCGCCATGTAAGGCGCAAGCGAGGTAGCAAGGTCATCGGCCATGTCATGCCCGATGCGGCTGAGCGCTTCGCCGACACTCGTGACCGTTGCTGCGGTGCCGGCCTCGTTCCAGACGGTGTTGACCGCCCGGTCGATCAGCCCGCGCTCGATATCGGAGAGCGCCGCCGAATGCCGCGCCATCTGGCCGATGATCGCCTTGACCATCCCGAAGCAGTCGAGCCGATAGTCCTCGTCCTCGGCAGCGCGCGCGGCATCGATCATCGAGAAGGGATTGAGGCAGAACCCCGCCTTCATCGTGAACTCAACAAAGCGGCCGCCTTGCAACTTGACCGAATGCTCGAAACTGCGGCCGTCGTCGATCACGACCACCTGCGCGCCGGCACCGCGCAGCGCGGCGCACATTTCCTGCAGTAGCACCGACTTGCCCGACCCGGACTTGCCGCAGATCGCGACATTGTGATTGCCCGCCTCGTTCTCGAAGGGGGACCAGAAGAAGGGCTGGCCGCGCCGTCCGACGAACAGCAGGTGCGGGTGGGCGCTGCCGAGATATTCGCCTTGCATCGGGGCGATGTTGGCGGCCGTGGTCGAAAGCAGGGTGCGGAAGCGCTTCAGGCGCTCCATGTCGGCCCCGAGGCCGTCGGCAAGGGTCATCGGCATAGCGGCAAGCAGGCCCTGAATCTGGAGAAAGCGCTCGTCGGCAAGGTCCCAGCCTGCCGCTTTGTAGATCGACTTGATCGCGCGCTCGTCGCTGTCGCCGCGCCCCAGCGGCGAGTAGGTGAGGAGGCCGTAGAAGACCCGCACGAGCCGCCGACCCTCCTGCAGCTCTGCCTGGACATGCTGCCACTCGGCCGCCTGTTCGCCGATGCGCGGCAGGAACCGCGCGCTGCGCGTACCTGACAGGCTGGTGGTGCGCATGAATTTGAACCCGGCCTTGGCTTCAGCGGCTTCGCGATCCGGGTAGACGAGGCACAGCATCGTTGCCGCAGGGCAGGGGAAGCGCAGCTTGTCGGTGAACATGTCGCCGATCAGCCGCGCGCATTCCCACGGCGCCCAGCGGGCCGGCGTATTGCGCACCGAGAAATGCCGGACATCGAAGGCATCAGGATAGATCGTGCCGATCTCCGGCACGCCGCCATGGCTCTTACCGGTCGGACGGAACCGTTCGGTTGCTAGCCGCATGCGATCCTCCTCAACCACGAGCTCGATATCGTGACGGATCGCCTGCGCTGCGATGGCATCATGAGGATTGTAGGCCGTCGCATCTTCCTGCGGCGCAGTGGTGGGTGAGGTCAGATCATCGATCAGCGCGATCAGACCTTCAGGGCCGACTTCTACCACCCCGAGGTTCAGCGAGCGCAGCATGGCGATGAGCCCATCGCGGGTCTGCTTCAATTCCTCATGGCTGACGTGCTTGGCGGCAGGCACGCTCACCGAGACGATCACCTGGTGGTGGCGTGCATGAAACGGCGCATCAGCCGAGCCCGATTGCCAGACGAGACCATAGAGCCGCTTGGCACGGTGGCGCGCAATCGCCTCATAAACCCCGCCCTGAAGGTATCGTGGTGCAAACCATGGTCCGATAATCCGGCTGATGCGGGGGCTCGCCCAGTGCAGCACCTGCAGGCAGGCCCCAGGCGGCAAACCCTCGGAGAAGAACTGACCCAGGATCTCGCCAGTGCGCTCGTCGGCGCCGATCAGCGGCGTGACCGACAACACAAAGCCTTCGGAGCGCGCGTTGAGGTACAGCCGGTTTGCCGGATCATAGACCCGGTAAGGCAACCAGTCCGACAACAGGTCGAGCATCAGCGCAGGACGTCCTGCCTCGGCATGTTCGGCATCGCCCAGCAGACCGCTGAGCACGGAATCGACGACAGTTTTGATCCGCTGCGCCATCACATTGGCTCCTTGGAACCGGCTGTGTCGCTCTTCGCGGCCTCAATAGCCTCGATGCTGGGATAGGTCAGTGCGCTGTGCGAGGCAGAAGGCCGAGGGGCTCGATCATACGGGGACACAGGCATGTCGAACCCCTCGGCCGCCGGTGCATCAGCACCGGCATCAGCCTCGCGCGCCGTGGAGGGGAGGGCCAGCGGCGAGGCCAAGGGGAAAAGGTCATCGGAAGGCGATGGCGTAAACAGCTGCGAGGGATCGTCCTGGCTGTCCGGTGCGCCATCGGGATTGGTGGTGGACACCGTTTGCTCTTGCGCTGCCTTCAGCTGACGGCGCAGCTGCCGCATCAGCGGCGTTGCAGCCTCGCTGCCCGGCTTGCTGCGCAGCTCAGCCGCCCAGCGCGGGTTTTCGATGACTGTCCAGGCAACAGCCTCATCGTGTAGCGTTCCGGTTTCATCAACCCGGGCTGGAAAGACGATCTTCAAGGTGCGCTCGGTCGTGCGCGCCTGATCGCCAGGGGCGACCATGCGGTGCGGGTGCACGGCGTTCACAGGGTTCTCTGTCTGCCTGATTTCGCCCGCCGCGCGGGCATCGATGATGTGCGAGGGCGCGCAGCTGCCTTCGGGCGCGCGGCATTGGAACGAGCCTTCGACATTGGTGCCAAAGGTGGCGCAGCCGCTTAAGAGGACGGCGAGGCTGGCGCTCAGCGGAAGTCGAAAATTGCGACGCACGGCGATCATCCTTTCTTGGTCGGGGTTGGGGTCGGCGCGGTCTTCCCGGAGAGGAAAGCGCGGAGCACATGCGCCGGGCGGTAGCCCTCCAGCACAGCGCCATCAGACGGGCGCACGATCACCGGCGTGCCCATGAAACCATTGGACTTCGCGAAAGCTTCGTTGGCATCGAGCCCGCTGGTGTCGCAACGTTTGGGATTGGCGAGCGCAGTGCCGCCATAGGCCAGCCTCAGCGCAAGGTCGGGCCGGGGCGCACACAGCACCCGCTCGGCCTCGCGGCGACTTTCAGGCCCGAAGATCGAGATCGGGCGCTCCTCGACCCGCGCGCCGATTGCCTTCAACTCCTCCTCGAGCTTCTTGCAATAGCCGCAGTTGAAGTCCGAAAAGACCACGGCCTTCAGGCCGTTCGGCGGTCCCCAGGTGATCGCGCCATTGGCCGGAAGGCCTGCAAGCGAGACCTTTGTTGCCGCTGCGCGCGGGGCCTGCTGCCCTCTATCTTGCGGCTCCGCGCTGCGCGGCGCTCCTGCGGTCAAAAGGTCAGGATTAAGCTCCAGCAGCCGTGCAGCGGTCAGATCCTGACGCGTCTCCATGTCATAGACCCGGCCGATCACGAGATAGCGGGCTGCCCGGTCGACATAGAACAGCGTTGATTTCGAGGCGACCTCGCACAGGCCCCCGATCCCCTTGCAGTCGATCTGCGTGATCGGCGTCTTGGGCAGTCGCAGTTCGAGCGCCTTCTTGACGGTGTCCTTGTCCGCAGCCTTGGTGGTACTTGCAAAGCTGGCGGCAGCCCAGCCTGTGGCAGCTGACAGTGCTATGAGCGAGGCGATGGCGGCAGCAGGCCGGATCCAGCGCGGCGCCTTGCGCTTTGGGGAATGGTTTGCGTCAAGGATCATTGGGAATTCCTCACATAGACGCCGTCGAGAAAGACGATCTCGACCGCGATGCCGGTCGGCATTTCGACGACAGGTTGGTATTGTTCGGCGCGTTCGATCAGATACCGGCTGACCGTGTCAGCCGCCTCGCCTGCGCCCTGGCCGAGGCCGCCAGCAACGATGTCAGTCGCCGACAGGGAGGGGCGCTGCTGGCTAGCGCCCAGCTGCCCGGCGAAAATGCCATTGGCATTGGCCGAGAAGCCGCGCCCGAACCCGCCGACGATGCCAGCTAGCAAAGCCTGGCTGACCAGATTGCCTTCCCGGCTGACGACACGCCCGCGCACACCGGATTTACCGGCAAAGCTGATGAAGCCTTTGACCTCGCTTACCGCGACGCGGCCACCAGGCTGATCGCAGGTCATGCGGGCAAGCTTCACATAGACCTTCTCTGAAGAGAGATCGCCGCGGGCTGCGCCGTTGACGATGCAGCCCTCGATGCGCGTCGTCAGCACCTTGCCATTCTGCATGACCGAGCGCGCTGGCCCGGTGATCCGCAGCACCACCGGCAGCGGATCGGTCTGGCTGCTGACCCCGGCAGAGGCATCGACGCCCACGATCACTCGCGCCGAGGCATAGGAGTTGGGTGGCAGGTAATCGGGAGAGTCCTCGACCACCACCGGCGGCACTTCAGGCCGGATGGACCGGGCACCGCCGCCTGCTGTCTTGTCGCTGCCAAAGCTCATCAGCTTGACTTCGCCCTGGGCCGCAAAGACCGGCTCTGCTATGTTCGGCGCACTTGCTCCAACCGAAGTTGGCGCGCGTCCGCGGGCATCATAGCCGCCCGCTTGCGGGCCGTAGGCTGGCAGCGGCGCGCTTGGCGGGGGCGGGGCGCTTTGGCTCGCAAGCCGCGAGCGCAATTCCGCGTTCTCTGCCGAGATTGCGTCGATCGCTGCCTGGCCGTCGGTCCGCATCGCTTGGTTTTCTGACTTGAGCGCGGCGAGCTGTGTTTCGATCTCCGAGCGCGGGACGCTCGTGTCCTTGAGCGCCTTTTGCTCACGCGACACCGCATCGAGCCGATTGCCATAAGTTGCCACGAACTCACGCTGGGAGAGGTCCCGGTTCACGAGTCCCGCGGTATCGATCGTCTGCGGTGCGTCAGGGTCGCTTCCCTTGGCGCCGTCATCGCCGCCGAGGATGAACCAGCTGCCGCCTGCAAGGATGACCGCGCCAATCGTACCGAGCAGCAGCTTCTGGCGGCGCGCGGTCTTGGCATTGAGATCCGCGACGGGCGAGGTTGTCGCCTTTTCGGCCTGTGCCGGGACGGGAGGGGTGGGAGCTTCGCTCATTGGCCCTGCTCCCCGTTCGCACCGACAACAAAGGCGGTGGTGCTCATGCCCGGTGTGAGCACCGGGCTGACAATTGCGACCGCAAGAGCGCCAGCGGGCGCAAGGTCGCGCTCTGCGAGCGTGACATTTTGCGCGCCGCGGTTGGCGATGCGGATGACTTTGCCGGCAAGGCTGCTGCCCCGGTAATCGGCAATCAGCTGAACCTCGAGGTCGCCGACGCGCGCAGGCGGCGCAGCCAATTGCCGTACCTCGAAGCCCTCGACCGACCGGTCGTCCGCCATCGCTTGAATGAGCCGCACCGCGCTGGAAGTGAGCGGGGTCTCTTTCTCCCAATTCGCCGCCATGTTCCGGGCAATCGCCGGATTGGTGATGAAGACCTGGACAGCAGGGATTTGCTCGATCCGGCAGGCAACCTTGTAGACGAAGCCCTTGCGGGTCGTGGCAAAAAAGCTGATCGATCGGGCCGCGAAAGTCTCGGGCACCGAGACATAGATATCGCCCCGCAGCGGCTCGTTGGTCACCGCAAAATCATTGTAAGGCGTGCCGCTGGAAATCTTCGAGACGCTCGCAAACTGATCGTCGATCAGCGCAAAACGGGTGAGCTCGCGCGCGGACACCGCGCATTCGATGCTCGATCCATCGGCGGCTTGCTTGAATTGGTCAGCGGAAAGGGCAGGGCAAGCAAAGGCGAGAGCGCTGGCACAGGCGAGCCTCTTCGCGCGTCGCAAGGCATGGGCGTAAGCCATCAACGGGCCTCCTTGGATGTGTCTTTGGGGGGGAGCTGGGCGAACCCGGCAAGCGAGATCCTCAGCCCGCGATAGGTCCAGGTGAACCGGAAGCGGCGATCATCGCTGGCAATCACCTGCGCGCCCACGAAGGTCTTGAGCGTGCCCGTAACCTCTGAGGTGAGGCCTCTGGGATCGACCGTCATCGAGCGGATGATGAAGGCCTGGGTGACGTCCGAGCCGCGCTGCTCGGCGACGATCTTCACGAGGTCGGCTTTGAGTTGGCCATGGCTGACCGGGTCGGCGAGCTTCAGAATTTCGCCCATCCAGTAGTCGAGACCCTCCGGGCTGCGGTTGAGCAGCACCAGCGCGGTGTCGCGGGTCACGAGCTCAAGGTAGTCGGCATCGACCCCGGCGCTGCTGACAGTGAGTTCGCGCGGCAGCGTGGGGAGCAGGACAACCTCGCGGTCACGTGTCGCAGCTAGGCTTGTGGCAACGACAAGCGCGATCCCGAGACCGGCACTGGTCAGTGCAAACAGATTGCGTTGGCGCAGCAGCGTCTGCTGGCGCTCATGGGAAATGTCGGCAAACATGAGTGTCTCCCCTCAACCGGCAAGCAGGCGGCAGTGGGAAGGCGGCGTGGATTTCAGACCCAGCAATCCGGCCGGCAGATACCAGTAGGCGGCATGGGCTACCCAGGAGCTGGCGCGTCCTGCTTTTGCCTTTCGCAGCGCGAACCAGGCGCCGAACGCAACAATGATGCCGATAAAGATATGCTGGCTGAGGATCCCCCAGGTGAAGGGGACAATCATCCCGGCAAACTCGTCGATGGTCCAAAAGCCAATCAGCTCTGGATCGTCGAGCCGCCGGGGGATGATGTAGGGATCTGCCATGAGAACGCCGCCTTCCCGTGTCCGATGCGTCAGATGATCGCGGTCACGACCGAGGTGACGATCGGAACACCCGTGCCGACGCCGATGCCGACACCCACCGGCACAGCGACCTGGCCGAGCGAGAAGCGACCGGAGGCAAGGCCAATGAGGCCGCCAGCAAGGCTGAGCACGGTGATGATCTTGCCGCCCGAGCCCTCGAGGAAGTTCGTGAACTGGGCGAGTGCCGGATCGAAGGTGGTGTCGGCGCCTGCATAGGCTGCGCCGGCAGCGAGGCTGGAGATGAGCGCGGGGATGGCAAAGGTCATCGCCCGGTTGGCTTTGGTGGTGCGCTGGTGGGTCGCGCCAGTGCGTCGGAGGAGGGGGAGGGACTGCATAAAGAACTCCGTGTGGGAGGGTGGAGCAGCGTTCTTGCGTTCGCTGTAAGTTCTCTATGCGTCTAGGAAATTGGCGTAGGAAAGTTGGAAGGAGCCCGATGGCCCGCAGGCGGATGCATACGGACATCGGGAACGGGCTCTGGCGGTGAATGTGCGCCTAAACAGCCACTTGATTGAGGCATCTCGTCGGTCTTTCCCGTCAAGGATGACTGCATTCCCCGCCGAATCAAGCTCTGAGATTGATTCGCCTAGAAACGAGATGTTCGTTATATGTTCTAAATTATTTCCTACATGTGCTGCGCGCGATAAGCCTTCGACTCACTTGCTCATTGATAGGAGTCGTCACCATGCATCAATCCGCCATCCATACGAATGCGAGCCTCGCTCGCGTCCTGACCCATGCCATCGAAACAGCCGACAAGCCGAAGCATCAGATCGCCAGTGAGGCAGGGATCCATCGTGAAACCCTGCTCAAGGTCATGCGCGGGCAGCGTGCCATCAGCATCGACAGGGCTGTGCGGATCTTCGAGGTCTGCGGCGCCTGTCCTCACGCAGCTATCGTGTTGACGCTCGCCGGTGAAGAGGTGCTGGCCTGCGAATGGATGCACCGCGACATGGGCGCATTCCTTGACGAATTCATCACCAGCTTGCCTGGGCAGCTCGATCGCACCCTCGGTCGCCGGGTCGCGGACCTCAGGCCGCGCTGGGCAACCGGCACTTCCCAGCTCGTGGCCAAGCTGCTCGCCAAACATATTGATGATCTCGCCAATCGCGACATCGCCATGTCCCTGACCCGCTGAAGCAGGGCAACTCGGAGGGGACCGAGCTAAGAAACTGACAGGACCGTCAATGACTGCAAATCCCAAAACCGTTGAAGGTAACGCCACCGCCGCCGCAACAATCGAACCTGCCGGCGCACGCCCGCCGCGTCTCCTGCGTCTACCTGAGGTCATGGACCGGGTGGGGCTTCGCCGTTCGGCGATTTATCAGCGCATGAGCGAAGGGCGCTTTCCCAAGAGCCGAACGCTGGGAGCCAGATGCTCGGTCTGGGTGGAAGCCGAGATCAATGACTGGATCGAAAGCATCGTTTACTCTTCAAACCACGCTGACTGATTGTCTATGCCTCTGGATTTCCTTCAGCTATGTCCAAAATATGGTTTATCGATACCCGGCGGGCGATCCGCTTCACCCTGAAGCGTTGAAGGAGAAGCAACGGCTTTGCCGCGATACCTTTCCTACACCTTTAGCCCTCCGGGCTCATCGTGCCTTATCCTGGCTTCGCCGCGCTGAGACCGAAGACGCGGACCATGATGTTCGTTTTATCCTACTGTGGATTGGCTTCAATGCGGCCTATGCGGGCGACATTGAAGCATCGGCAAGCAGCTCAGCACCCGAGGGCGAGCGAGGTTTGTTTCAGGCGTTCTTCTCCACCTTGGTGAAGTTTGACGGGCGCCACCGCGTTTATGATGCGGTCTGGGACCGTTTCAGTCAGGAGATCCGGCTGCTCCTCGACAATCGCTATGTCTTTCATCCCTTTTGGCAGCATCAAAATGGCGTCCCGGGCTACGCTGATTGGAAGCAAAGGCTTGAGCGCAGCCGGACTGCTGTGAAAAACGCGCTGAGAGAGCACGACACAGCCCGAATACTGTCGATCCTGTTCGACCGACTCTACGTTCTGCGCAATCAGCTGGTGCATGGTGGTTCGACCTGGAACAGCGACGTCAATCGCGATCAGGTTCGCGATGGTGCTTCGCTGCTAGGCTGCCTCCTTCCCATCTTTATTGATCTCATGATGGATAATCCGCAGCACGCGTGGCCAATGCCCAATTACCCTGTCGTGGACTAGCGTAATGGAAACAGTAGGCGATCTCGTCAAAGATTCGAATGCGCTCATAGAAGGCTAACTCGATCCTGCCGATCGTGAGCAGCTGTACAATCGAAGGAACCGGTGGTCTGGTGACCGGCAAGCGTTGCGGCACCTCCCAGAACATTGGCTCGAAAGCCAGGAAGCAGGCCATACAGGCTAGCGCCCAGCCTGACGCCTTGGTTGGGCGCTAGCGATCTCGCGCGGGTGGGCACCCAGCTTGTTTTGTCGCCGTCGCTTGGGTACCCCGGCAGAGCCCTCAGTGCACCGGGAGTACCGCCTAAGTGCCGATACCGACTTACGAAGACCTGATGCTACCCCTCCTCAGGGAGTACGCCGCCTCCAACCGTCCCCGCTCCCTCAAGGAGCTTGTGCCTCTCATGGCTGACAAGCTGGGGCTCACCGAGGAGGAGAAGGCGGAGAGGCTTCCCAGTGGCAGGCAGAGCCTGTTCTACAACCGGCTGGCATGGGCGAAGACCTACATGGGCAAGGCGGGGCTCCTCAGCAGCCCAGCCCGGGGCTTGGCCCAGATCACGGAACGGGGGCAGGTTGTCCTGCGGCAGAACCCCGAGCGCATCGACGGGACCACGCTGGCCCAGTTCAATGAGTTCACCGACTGGCGGGACACGAGCAACACTGACACACCCAAGGAACCCGGCGGGGCAATCGTCGTGCCCCAGCTGGTCCCTGAGGATACCCACCTTACCCCTGAGGAGCGAATAGAAGCAGCCCGCAAGGAACTGGAGAAGGGCCTGAGGGTGGAGCTTCTGGAGCGGGTCCGGGCCATGACACCCGCCGACTTTGAGGAGCTCATTGTGCAGCTGCTCCTGCGGATGGGGTATGGGTCCGGGGCAGAGGAGATGGCGCAGGCGTTGGGCGGGTCCGGTGACCAAGGGATTGATGGGGTAATCCACCAAGACCCTCTGGGGCTGGATCGGGTGTACATCCAAGCCAAGCGGTACAATGAGGGAAACGTGGTGGGCTCTGGGGCCATCCGCGACTTCAACGGTGCGCTTGACCTCAAGCGCGCCCCCAAGGGTCTATTCGTGACCGCCTCAAGTTTCAGCAGGGACGCCCGCACCCAAGCGGAAAGCGCAACCCGGCAGATTGTCCTGATCGATGGGGAGGAGCTCGCCTCCCTCATGATCCGGCACAAGGTCGGCACACGAGTTGTCGCCACAGTGGACATTCAGGAGGTAGATGGCGGGTTCTTTGGTGACTGAGCCGCTGAATTAAGCGCTGCGACATCTCGCAAAACATCAGAAAGAAGACGAGGCTATGGCGAGCTAATTGAGCCGCAGATCTACTGCATCTCTGAAGCTGAGGTCGGCGAGAAGATTTTTGGCAAGTTGATGAAGGTCTGGTGTGAAGCAGTCTCCTAGCGCTATCCCATTTATGGGCAGCGCTTTTGCAATTTTTCGCTTCCGAAATTCAGGGTCGATGATCGAGGAGTGGATCGAATTTTTATGTCTGGGGCATGCTGAATGAGATCGTTGGAGGATCAATTAAAGAATATCGGTCTCACTAATTCCCAAGGGCTAGGCTTGGCGGGCGATCAGAAGTCTCATGGACGAGAGCCGCCCCGCGTTAGAGACACTGCGACAAAGCTGATCCTCGAATTGCCAAAGATAGGACGAGTTACCCGTATCGAAGAGGGGCGAGGGTTTGGGTTCGTTGCCTCTGATGGTGGTGGGAATGACCTGTTCTTTCATCTCAAGGGCTATGCTGGCCGCCGTGCCGGTACAGACGTACTTCCTCCGCCCAATACGACGCTGCTCTTCATCACAGGAAGCGACCGGCGCAGGCAAGTCGGCAAGGAAGTGGTCCGCTGGTACCCTTTAGCGGAAGTCCCAGTTCTGTCCGACGATCCTACAATCGACCAAAAACGGTATGATCTTCTCCGTCGGGATCAACTGACGTCCATGAGCTGGGCCGGGTTGTGGCGCGTGCTTCGTGCAGATTGGTATTGTCGACAATGGGGAAATGCCGCGCCCGCAGATCTCGATGATCCCGTGTTGGAAAAAATCTGGAAGTCACGCCTTTGTGAGATCGATGTCAATGAACTCGCCGACGGCAGGTTTTGGGACCAACTCTCCCATTGCCGCTATGAATTTGCGGCCCAACTGCATCCGGATCATCCGCGTCGCGTTTTCGATATCGATCTATTTGGGTCCCGTCAGCTCGCCGCATTGGGCTCGCCGAATGCATCGTGGATGCGAAATGCGAATGACGACCTGAAGATTCGGCTCATGGAATGGCGCCTTCTTCGAAGGGAAGCGGGCGACAACGAAGATGACTGGAGCCCGTGGTTTCAAGGCACTGAGAGCTTTGAACGAGAGCTTGCCGCGAAGCTTTTTAGTGAACGATTTGAAGCTGACCGTTTTATCGATGATTGGCTGGCGAGGCTTGCCTCAAACGCATTGTTGTCGCCAACTCAAGCGGCTCAATGGGCGGAGCAAAGTCCAGCCTCTGCACTGAGATTGTTTGAGTATCTGCCGCAGGAAACGAAGAGCGCCTATTTTGCAGCTTGGCGCGCAGATCCCGAGAAACTCATCATAGCAGAGCAAGCTCAGTCTCGTCTGGTCACTATTCTAACCAGCGAAGCCTTAGCAATCGACTTGGAAACAGATGGCGAGAGCATTTGGGAAGTGGGTTGCGCGCGAGGGAATCTGTCGCGTCGCCTCCACGACCGGGGGTCCGAAAAGGATCTTGCCACCGCGATGGATGAGCTTTGTGATCAGATCCGATCAGCACCATTGCTTGTGGGGCATAATATTCTGGCTTGGGACTGGCCAATCATTCAGCGGTTCAAAACTCCTGAATTCGCACCGCTGATTTGGGACACCTTGCTCGTACAGTTTTTGTTGAACCCCCAAGCGCAAACCCATGCCCTAGGTGGCAACCATCACGCTGATGGCGACGCACAGGCGAGCGGGGAGTTGTTCGAGAAGCAGATCTCGAAGTTCGCGCCGGAATTCGCACGATCAATACTGGCTGGTGAGATCGACGACGCGGGGCAAATTATCGAGGCTATGCCCGCGGAAGTACATGAGGCCCTGCAGTATGCGCGCGAAATGCCCGCGGACATTGCTGCGCATGCAGATCCCCATGACCTTGTGATCCTTCCGCAGGAACAGTTGCGCACATTTGACTGGGTGCCGCATGTGAAAGTGGTTCCTGCCGATCTCGAGGAGGGGCTTCCCCCGGAGCTGAGAGAGATCGATGTCGAGGCACTCGAACGGAATGTCCAGGAAGCAAAACTTGGTCAGCCGGCTGCCAAGGTCGTAATCGCCGTTGCTCGCATCGCTGCTGATCAAGGCATCGGCATTAGGCGCAATATGATCCCCTTCTGGTTGCTGGAAGGGGATCCGGCATTGGCATCAGCAATAGATCGCGCTGCCGCAATACCTCAGGTTGATGGTGGCTGGCGCGTGGCGCCAATGCCATCCCGACCGGAATGGTGGCACAATGCCGACTTCGGAGGCTACTGTCTGGCGGCAGGCGACCCGAATGTCTTCGCCTTTAATCGCCATCAAAGATCGACGGGGGACATCGGCGAGGATTTGCAGGGTGGCCAGCCGGCCTCACTAATCCGTTTAAGAAGCCGAGATGGCATGACCGACTGGGCAAGGGCCGATCGGGCCGCTCATATTCTTGAGCGCCGCGGCGGCCTGCTGGGATTTAGCACTTGGCCGATCCCTGATAGATTGAAGCGTCTTCCTCCAAGAACCGCCGCTCCAATTTCCGTTCGGGCGGTCCTGGCGGCCCGGCGTCATCATGTCTTGCATCCAGGAGCTATTGATCAGCTCAATTACTGGATGGAAGTGCTACGTACATTTCGTGAGCTTTCCCAGCGAGAAGATCGGGCGACACCGCTGCTGCTCATTGGAAGTTCGGAGAGTCCCGAACTGGTCAAAACGCTCGAAGTGGCACTGGCCGAGCTTGGCTTGGGCGAAGTGCGTCCTGACCACAGGAGCAAACGCGAACATCTACTGCGCGCTTCCCGCCAAGGCTACGCAGTCGTGGACATCTTGAGCAAATGGTCAAGTTGGCACGACCTCGCGCAAAGTGCTGACCTTGCCCTGCAACCGATTGTCGAAGCTCTCCCGCTCGAAGAGTGGTTCGCCTACTCTCAAGCCGTCGGGGATCAATCGGAACGCCCGCAGAAGCCCGATGAAAAAGCTGGTGAGGCAGAAGGATCGTTCGAAATCCGAAGTTTCGGAACCGGCGCGATCCTGGAAGCGATGCCGTCTCTGGTTGAGCAACATCTAACTGATTGGCTCGTCAGTCATGGCCTTTGCGATGCCACGTTGCCCGCATTTCTCATTGATCCCCGCCTGTCCGGTATCGCCCGCGACTTGAAAGCACAGGTCGACGTGGTTCCCCTTCACGAGACCGCCCTTTCGGAGGACGAAGTCCGACGGTTGGGCATTGTTCTGTCGCCCTTCAAACTTGTTCGAGAAGAAGCGCCAACGGATTTCGCATCGATGGAGCGCTTCCTCGCCGAAAATTGGAATCCAAAAGACGGCGCATCGAGAGGCATTGAAGGCTTCAAGGAATCGCAGCGGCCGGCCATGGAAGCGATTTGTGCCCGGGCTAGCAACGTGCTTGTCTCGCTCCCGACCGGCGAAGGAAAGTCCGTGCTGTTTCAGGTTCCGGCGCTGTGCCGCGGCCTAAGAAACAGGCGTCTCACCCTAGTCATTTCCCCGCTGAAGGCCCTTATGCGCGACCAAGTCGAAGGGCTCCGCGATCTGGGTTTTGCAGAGTCGGCAGATTTCCTAAGCGGCGATCGTCCAAAACACGAAATCGAGGAGGTCTTGCAAGGCATTCTGGATCACCGGCTGGTGCTGTTGTACGTCGCACCCGAGCGTCTCAGAAGCGCTGTCTTCCTGGACGTTTTAGACAAGCGAATGCGCTCGGATGGCGGACTAGATCATGTCGTCATCGATGAAGCGCACTGCGTAAATCAGTGGGGCTTCGAATTCAGACCCGACTACTTTTACGCAACAGACCTCCTGCTGCAAAAGTGCCGTGAAATGGGGGGTGCTGAGCTTACGCCATTCCTCCTTCTGTCGGCCACGATCACGGCGTCTGACAAGAAGCGCTTGGAAGCCATCGTCTCTGGTATGGCAGACGATCACAACTTGCCACTGCTGGTCCGACCGGAAACCTTTGCCCACCCGATCAGGTCTCATATTTCGATCCTCCCACGGAGGGTTCGAGGCAGAGTTGGTCAGGACGATCTTGAAAAGTCGCTGGAAGAACGTCTGCCGATTATCGAGAAGGCGATCTTTGATGCCAAACAGAACCGGGCAAACACCGGTCAGCGAAGCGCTGTGATTGTTTTTGTTCCCACGAGGCGCCTCGCAGAGGAGCTTGCCAGCCGGTTGTCAGAGGCCAGCGGGACCGACGCCGAATTCTACCATGCTGGACTTGACGCCGTGACAAAGGAGGAGGTCTACGCCGATTTTCGAGCTGGCGAACTCGATGTCCTTGTCGCCACCAAAGCGTTCGGCATGGGCATGGATATTCCTGATATTCATTGGGTCGTGCACTTGTCTCCGCCCGGGAATCTGGAAGACTATCTTCAAGAAGTCGGCCGGATTGGCCGTGGCGAAGCTGAACGCGAGCAGGCAAAGCTAACGAACCTTAGCGCTCTGTTGCCCTTTTCTGACGAAGACTTCGAACACATCCGAGACCTTCGCGCACGAAATACCCTCAGGGCTCAGGACATTGATGACATATTCTCCGAAATCCGAGGCAAGGCGCATAGCGTCGACGGACAGTTGCTCGCAGTCGTTCCCGCAGAGGGCTATAAACCACTAGAAACTGAGACAGAAAGACGAGCAGCAGCCACCAGGCTGCGGATGGCCATTTATTGGCTTGAGCGTGCCGGGAGGCTAACGTTCTCTGGGTCACTTGCAGATATTTTGACAATCGGCATTTCTCCGAATGCCCTCGAAAAAATCTCACATGAGGAGGGCACGCTGGGGGAGCTGGCTCGGCTGCTGCTAAACCTCGAAAGCGCCGAAGCCTTTAATCTAAACGATGATAGTCAGGCAGCGAACCGCGGAGCGAGGGCAAGTCAGACAGGCTTGCTTGGCAGTCTGCTCAAGGGCCTCGCCGATATCGTCGGATTGGTCTTCAATGGTTCTCCCGACCAAAGCAAAATCGAACCAATCGCAAATCCTGCGATCCGATCTCAGCAGCGGGCGACGACAGCGGCCGATCGAATAGCTCGAACCGCGGTCGTCAATCTTTCCCAGATCAGATTTCGTCTGCGATCGATGGACTCAAATGACGATGTCTTGGCTGGTTTGGTAGACCTTGAAAAGCGCGGCGGTGTATCGCTGAACCGGGAAATTGAGTTCACCCTGAGGCGCTTGGCGCGAGAGGAGCGTGACGAGAACATTCGAACGCTCTTCCGTTTCGTCGATGACGCCGCGCACCGATTGCTGGGCAAGTTAGCCAAGAACGGTAGCGTCGAATTCCAACCCTTCGAACTGGTGGAGATGGAACCTTTCATTCGGGCTGCCGCCGTAGAAGCGCCAGCCCGACAAGGTGATCAAGAACGAGATGCTCAGCCAAAAACGTTAGCGGAGGCGGACGAAGAAGTCGTCCGACGTCGACACAGGTACGAACAAGCCTTCATCAATGGGTTTCGGACCTTGGTGCGGTCGTCTGGCGTCCGCCTTCGACAAGTCGCTAATGCTGACCAAACAGTATTTTGGGAGGCTACGCTTGCGCCCTCTGAAAGCCGAAATGCCGACTTACGCCGCAAGTCGATCATTCGTGGTGCTCAATCCGTTTTTGACGTTCTCAAGGCGTCAGATGAACGAATTGCTGCATCCAAGCTCGTTGAACGGGTGCGAGATGCAAGCTTTGGGAAGAAATTTCGCGAGCAGGATCTGAAGAAGACGGCTGGCCTGCTGGCAGCTATGAATCTCGTCGGCATGAGTGTTGATATCGTTCAGTTTTCTCACGTTGTGCTCATCGGTGAAGCGAAGACTGACGATGATGCGCTATGGAACGAGCTTGCCGAGATCAATGAGTTCTCGGAAGCACGCAACTTGGCGATGGAGCTGTTCGCGAATATTCGAACAGATGCTCAAGAGTCATTCATTTCTCGCTACTTTTCCCAGTCAAATGCCAGTGACTTGAAAGATTTCCTTGAGACGCAGCTAGGCGAAATCGAGGAAATTGATGAAGGCGCGAATGGCTCGTACAGCTCGGGCATCATCGCTCAAATGCAGGAAAAGCTGCGTGCCACCAAAGCGGTAGAGTTCTTCGAGAAGTTCAAAAGGTCTGAAGAGCCCGCTCAGTGGGAAGCCGTCTGTCATCCATTCAACCAGCACTTGCTGGTCAACGCAGGGCCGGGGGCTGGCAAGACCTCTGTGCTGGTTGGGCGGATCGTTCACCTCATCCGCGAGCAGCACATTCACCCATCACAGATTGTCGTGCTCGCATTCAACCGTGCCGTCGTCTTCGAGATCAAGCGTAGGATCCGCGATCTGTTTAGATCCTTGGGCTACGCTGCCTACGCATCAAGACTCCGTGTTTCG
This sequence comes from Porphyrobacter sp. IPPAS B-1204, assembly GCA_003724185.1. GTDB lineage: Bacteria > Pseudomonadota > Alphaproteobacteria > Sphingomonadales > Sphingomonadaceae > Erythrobacter. The sequence continues at coordinate 17,681 of RHGM01000003.1, read as the reverse complement.
ACCATCCATGCATTCGCCATGGGGCACCTCGCCAGAGATGGTTGGCACGGTGAAGATTCCATGATGGAGGGGGCTCTCTCTGAGTTCGCCCGTCGAATGGAAAACGATGCCGGGTTTCGCCGTGCAGTTGCCGGGGACGTCCGCTGCATCCTTGTGGACGAATTTCAGGATCTTACGGACGATGTCTACGCCATCCTGCGTGCACTACACCAGGGAAGCGAGTCTCGTGCAGGTGTCATGGTAATTGGAGACGATGACCAAGATATTCTACGTTGGCAGCGCCCGGCAGGAAATTTCTCCGAAACGTATTTCGACCGTTTTGTACAAGACTTTGGAGGTAACAGCCTGAAAAAGCTTGTGCTTTCGATAAACTTTCGTTCCGGGACGGAAATCGTTCAGAAGAGCCAGGCGATGATCACTGCGTTCTTTGATCGATCAGTTCGTTCCCAACGCCTGAAGAAATCCATTCTTGTTCCCTGGGAGGAGGCACCCTCTGGATCGGTGTGCCATCGACTTGATTGGCGCGGAAAATCGCTTGGCGACGCCGTGAGTGAAGTACTCAGAATATGGAAGCAGATCGGCGGACGCTCAGGAGCGTCGGTTGCTATCCTCTGTCGTTCCAACGCCGAAGTTGCTCAGGTTCATCGGCTGCTTGAGATCCACATATCTGGAATAACGGTTCAAGGAACGGCGAACCTGAGGGTGGCCAATCTACGCCACGTTGGTCTCTGGCTCGATTTTCTTCGAACAGAAGTCGCCAAGGCCGACCGTGCGCTTTCGGCGCAATTGGCTAACGAACTCGTGGACGAATTCATCCGTAATTTGAAAATCCCTGAGGGCAAAGCGTCCCGCGGAGACACGGTCGGCTTGGCACGTCTTTGGGATTTATGCTGTCAGGAACAGGCGTATCCGCACATATCGTCTCTCGTCCGTTTCGTTGAAGAGTTGCGCAGCGACGATCTAAGCCGACTTATGGGAACGGCAGCGGGGGCTTCGACCGTTGTCGTATCGACCATTCATAAGGTAAAAGGCCTTGAGTTTGATAGCGTTGTCATACTTCCATCAAACCTTCCTTTTGGAAAGAGCCGCAATGGCAGGCATGCAGATCTGGAAGGGGACGCAGCCGAGGAGGCCCGACTTCTCTACGTCGCGATGACCAGAGCAAAACGCAACTTGTGGCAATTTGTCGGAGACCGAGAGCATAGTTGGGCGAGCAGTTTACCCGCCCCCTTTGATGGACAGCAAGCAGATGGTTGTGTGCTCATCGGGTCTCCTGAGGATGTTGGACTTGGTTGGGCTCTGCAGCGCAGCAGCTTCAACCCTGAGCCGGAACGATGTCAGGCCTATATCGAGCGTGAAGTCAAAGTGGGTGATCCCGTGCTTCTCGGCGGTCGAGGACTAGGCGCGAACAAATCGTTAGTTCATCGAAGCTCTTCAGGCACAGTTCGTCAGATCGGCTTTCTGGCCAAGAAGCACGGAGCTGGAAGTAGTAATTCTGATTTGACCGTAAGTTCTGTGGTGAGGTTTTTCCCGAAAGATACAACCGAAGTCGGGCTGGCGACCGACGTAGTCGAGCGCAGATGGGGCTACGTTGTCTTGGTCTCAGGCAGAATAAGATAGCACTCTCAAATTCATAAGCTTAATGCGCAAGTCAGTTTGGCGACATGCGACCTCACTCCTCAGTGTTGCTATGATCAACGCTGCTTATGCGGCGATGTCGAAGCCAACAGGCCCTCGCGCCAATTCGCCGCGTGCTTCGATTTCCTCACGAAGCCAGACCACAAGAACATTCGGATTCTTTTCACCCAGCAACCGCGCGCGATGCGCAATAACTGCAAAGTCTCCCGGGGTTTGCCCCTCGTGGACCGGCAATCTCTGTGGCCAGGCGAGTGCAAAGGTAGTCTCGAAAAGCGCCTTTGCTTGGTTCGGCGTCATTGCCTTGAATGTCGTGCGAATGGTGAAACGGCGCTGGGTTGCAGCATCGAGGTTGTCCGCGAGGTTCGTCGTCGCGACGAAGGGCGCGCGCAAATGCTCTAGCTGGACCAGCATCTCGTTGACCTGCCTTACCTCCCAGCTGCGCTGTCCCGCCTCTCGCCGGTACAGGAAGCTCTCGGCCTCATCGATCAGGAGCAGGGCACCGCGCTCTGCTGCGATGGCAAAGGCCTCGGCAATGTTCTGCTCGGTCTCGCCCACAAATGGGCTCATCAGATCTGATGCCCGCCGCTCTTCGATCTCGATCCCCATTAGCTCGGCAAGATGCCTGGCAAAAGCTGATTTGCCCGTGCCGGATGGTCCAGAAAGCAGCAGGCTCCATGCCCGATCCAGTGAAGCGGCCAGTTGCTGGGCTAAGCGCTTGAGGTCCGTCTCCGCGTTCGACAATCGCGGATCATAGGTCGACCGCGTGCAGATCTCGGGCGTACATGACTGACCGAGGCCGCGCATGACACTGTGGATCGCAGTTTTTGCCACCTCCGCGCCGCCGCTCGTCAACTTGGCGGCATTGAGCCCGGCTGCCACCACTGCAGGGGGCGCCTTGATACTGGCAAGGTCGCGCAACTCCGCTGAGTTTAGCGATAGCGACACATTCTCGGCCGACCGCCTCACAATTCGTTCGCGTACGGCAAAGCGAGGCCTGTCGAACCCGATCGCCAGTGTCATTCGCCTGAGGACCGCAGGGCTCAGCTGCGACCGATCATTGACGATCCAGATGGTTGAAACTTCAGGGTTCTCGACCAGTCGGTGGATCCATTGCTTCGAGGTCGGCCGCCGTTCGCTGATCCTCAGAACGTCGTCTGCCTCGTCGACAACAATGACCCGATCTCGGTGGTGACGGCACATGGCGCGCAGTACCATAAGGTGATCAAGTCGCTCCGACCGGTCGGGCTCGTTGCCATAGTCGTCCGCTAGCCCGGCGAAAGTTGCTCCGCTGCCCGCCTGGGCAGCGAGTGTCCGCGCAAATTCGGTCTTGCCTGTGCCAGGGTCGCCGAACAGAAGAATGCTCACAGGCTGTCTGGTCGCAAGAACCTTCAATGCGATGTCTCGCAGCGGGTTGAGATGCTCGAAATCGTCCCAGCCCAAAACACCAAGCTCGGGTTCGGGCAAAAGCCAGCGCAGCATCTCGTCCTGCGTTGCGGCGTTCAAACAGATGAGGCGCTTGAGCAGAGAGCTCAGGCTATATTCGCCATCGCGATCATCATTGATCAATCGCGATGCAAAGAGTGGCGATCCCTGAACAAGCCTTTGCTCTGCCATACTGCTCGGGAGGCTGGCGAGGCGTCCGATTACCCTCGGGGACAAGTTGCTGCATGAGAACGGTCCGCGCCGCACCAGTTCGCGCCAGCTCTCGTATCGTCCCCAGCGCGCAAAAACGCCCAGAATGACCGTGTCGGCCGGCTCAAGGCCAAACAGATCGCTGATCCAGGACAGAAGCCGATCGAGCTCTGTCGTTTCACCGGGCATTGAGGTCAGCTGGCGAGCGATGACCTTCGCTTCGGCGATCGTCGGGCTTTCGCGATTAGCAATCTTCCGCAGTCCAGGGACGGGTGTTTCCCGTTCGATCAGCTCGATCAGATCCTCGCCGGAGCGTTTCAACTGATGAGCAGTCAGGCTTTGCAGGATTTTTGCTGCAGCCTGCGCGAAGTGTGCAGCCTCGCCCTTGGTGTCGAGATCGAGATTGGTTTGATAAGGCGAACGACGTGCCATGATAGCGGTGGTTTCCCTCTGGGTTGGTTCCGGCCATGATCTTAAACCACCGATGTGCGACAAAATTGGTCATGTAATAGCATCGACTGATCGATCCAGCTTGCTCATTGCGAACAAACAGTTAGCAGTGCTTGTTCATGTCACAGCGTCTCAGCAACCTCGATCGCACCCTAAAACTTGTGCACGCGCTCACTCAGAGCATCGAAGGCCTTACCCTGGACGAAATGGCGGCCTTGCTCGGAGTGAACCGCCGCACGGTTGAGCGAATGCGCAATGTGATCTTGATTCACTTCGACCTTGACGAATTGGTCGATGGCCGCCTCAAGCGCTTCAGGATCAAGGATAGCCCGGGCCGAGCCTATGCCCGCCCGAGTTCAGCTGAGGTGGCTGCCCTTCAATCCGTGGTCGAAGCGGGGCGGCGAGAAGGTACGGCCAATACCGATGCCCTCGAGAAGCTGCTTTCCAAGACCAAGATTGCCTTCGACAGCGCCGAGCGGCGCCGTCTCGACAATGATTTGGAGCTCCTGACCAAGCTGCAACGATCACGCGTTGCCGCAGGGCCAGCGGTAATAGTTTCTCCGGAAGACCTCACGACAATCCAGTCGGCAATTCTTGCCAGCCATTGTGTTGATTTCGACTACCGCCCGGGTTGGGCGGATGAACCCTCCTGGCGGAGGGTCATCCCTTTTGGCCTGATCCATGGACCGATTACGTACCTTCTCGGGAAGATGCCTGACCGGGACGATCCGCCCTTTACCTTCCGGCTCGACCGGATGACCAACGTGCGGGACAGCGGGGTCGTGGGTTGTCCGCCGGAGGACTGGGATCTTGATGCCTGGATGGCCCGAAGCTTCGGCATCTGGCAGGAGGCTGACCACGACATCGTTTTCAGAATTCTGCCCCATGCCACCGAGCGCGCCCGCGCCTGGCGATTTCATCCCAAACAACAGATCGAAGAAGATGGCGAGGAGCTCGTGGTTCGCTTCAGTTCCGGAGGCTTGGTCGAGCTGGCCAACCACCTGTTTGGCTGGGCAGGGGACCTGATCATCGAGCAGCCGGAGGCGCTCAAAGACGTTATGTCCGAACGACTTGCCGCCGCCCAGTCTATGGTGCGACCATATTTGTCGTAAGCGAGAGGTAAGGAACAAGCGCGTAGGCAGTCAGCAGAGCGCAGGGGGAAAATTTTTTGATGTTTGAAGACTGTTATCTCCGGATCGGGGACGCGCCTTTTACGAGCTGCATGCCGCTTAACGCGCAACTGCTCGCCAGCCTTTATGCTCTGCCCCATTCAACCGAAAAGCCTGTCCGCGAAGCCCTCGAGCAGCTTGGTGAAGCTCCTCCATGGGCGGAAAGCTATTCAATCGCGCCGGAGCAAACGGCAGCAGCGGTGAGCGCGATGCTGCGTCACCTGATGATGGCGACAAGCGATCTTGATCCGGCATCTATCACAACCCAAGGCTTGCCCGCCGGCACGCGGGCGCGTCTTCACCTTGAGGCTCTCTCGAAGCTTTGGTCGGGCAATCAGGACCTTCTTCCTGCCGATCTTGCAGCACTGAAGGCTTTTCTGGCCTGCGATGCGGGTGATGCGCTTCAGTCCTTCGCTGTGGTGTGGGATCGCAATCGGGAAGATCTGACGCGTATGGAGCGCTCCGTTCTTGAGCGCCTCGAGCTTCATCACGGCAGATTGAGCGATGAGGACCCTGATTTGGGCCGGCTTATCGCTGCGCGTAAGCACCACTCAGCTTCGCAATCGACATTCCTGGGTCATGCGCAGCGTCATCTGCTTGATGCTCATGCGTCTCCTGCACCCCAAGACGACAGCCTCGCCGTTCTTTCCGTCCGCGACTCTTTGACCGAATGCGAGGCGGCCGCAGCCATAATCCAGCGCTGGCTTGCCGAGGATCAAGACCTCAAGCAGAGCGAGATCGGCGTCATCGTACCGCCCAATAGCGAATATGGTCTCTATCTCGCCGAAAGCCTGCACCACGCAGGGTTGAGCGCGTCGTCTTTGCCGAGCCCCTGCGCGCGTCGGAATATCGGACCAGAAGCGCTGTTGCATTTTCTCCAATGTCGGCGGCGCCCGGCACCCGCCATGGCACTTGCATCGCTTTACTGTTCTCCCGTCCTGTGTTGGCCGCCGGACGTGGGCAACGCGCTCGCCACAGCTGCGATGTCAGGCGATTTTGCACCGCGCCTGACCTTCAATCTGACCGACAGTCAGGCGGCATTGTTTTCGCTGATCCGCTCGCCTTCGCCTGCAACCAATGGGCAGCTCAAAGAGCAAATCCGATCCTTCGTGCGGCTTCTCAGTCAAAGCAGCGCATTTGCGCAGGATGTTTTCGAGGCCAAGCAGCATGCGGCACGCGTCATCAACACGCTTGGCAATGGCCAGGATGCTGGTGAGGCGGAGCTCGAAAGAGCCATCAAGATCGCTGCGGCCTATCAGACAGACGCTGCATCAAGGGCCCCATACTTTCTTGGCGGTCTCTCTGTTATGCTCGCACATGAGGCGCCGAAGCGAGCCTATCGCAAGCTGCTTCTTTTGGGCTTCAACGACGGACAATATCCCTCAACACCATCTGGCAACCCTTTCTTTCTCGATAGCGAAGTGGCCCTGATCGCCGACCGTACTGGCATTCAGCTGCCATCGCAGGCGAAGCAGCTCGGCAATGCGCTCGATCTGTTCAATCGCCAGATCGCTGCTGCGAGCGAGCAGGTGATTGTCCTTCTCTCCGAGCGCGATCGCGCCGGCAACGCGCAGTCCGTCTCATCGAGCTTGCCGCTGATCTCCCGTCTCGTTGAAGGCATCGATGATCCAGAGACGCTGATTGAACCGCTCAGCCATCGCGATGGGACGATCTGGGACCGAATGGTCAGCTGGAAACCACGTCCGGTCATCGAGCCGAAGGCCTATCCCGAGGTCCCGGCGCACTACGAATTCGAATTTGATCTCCTCAACCTGCGCAAGAAGGACGACGGCACACCGCGCGCCCAAAGCCCGAGCCGACTTGAGAAGCTGCTGGTCAGCCCGCTTGCCTGGGTGTTGGCCGAACTCGAGGCCGAACATGTCTCATGGCAGCCCGAGGCGCTCGACGTGATGCTCCGCGGGTCGCTTGCTCACGAAGTGTTCGAACGTCTCTTCCCGCCAGGAAAGGACCACCCTTCGCCCGAACAGATCGAAGCCGAGGTTCCCAAACTGCTTCTTGACCGCATCCGCGCCATCGCGCCGTTCCTGCAGACCTCTGCATGGACCGTGGAGCGCAACATGCTTGAGACGGAAATTATCAAATCCGCCAAGCATTGGTCGCTGGTTCTCAAGTCTTTGGACGCAGAGATTGTGGGCAATGAATTCTGGCTGGGCGGCAGTCTGTTCGATCACCCCATTCATGGGAAGGCCGATTGCCTGCTGCGGCTGCCCAATGGGCAACCAGTCGTTGTTGACTACAAGAAAAGCAGCTCCGGCAACCGGCGTGACCGGCTTCAAAAGGGATGGGATCTGCAAGTCGACCTCTACCGCCGGATGGAGGTTCGGATTGATGACCGCAGCGGCGAAGCAGTCATTCGAATTGCCGAGACTCTAACCAGTTGGCCGACGCCGCCAGCGGTCGCTTACCACACACTCAATGATGGCAATCTGTTGCTCAACGGTGTTGACGACCTGGACAACGCTGAGGTCGAATTTGTCGGCGGCGACATTGCCAAGAATGCCGTCTCGCTCATTTCTGCAAGGTTCAAGGCGCTCAAGGCGGGCCGCTTGGAAACCAACACCACGGCTGACGCCAAGTCGTTCCAGAAATCAGCTGCCCTCAGCACCTATGCACTCGAAGACAGTCCGCTCATCGCTGCGTTCATGCGCGACGACACCGCGCCGTCAGTAAGCTTCACGGATGATCAAAATGACTGAACTTTCGATTGTGCCGGCAGGGGCAGGGGCGGGCAAAACCCATCACATCCAGGAAACTCTTACCCAGTGGGTAAGGGAAGAAAAGGTGCGGCCCGAGCGCATATTGGCCGTAACCTTCACCGAGGCCGCTGCTGGCGAACTGCGCCAGCGGATCAGGAGTGCGCTGATCAGTGATGGCAATCTCCAGGCGGCGCTCGCTGTCGAACGGGCCTATGTCTCGACCATCCATGGTCTCGGCCGGCGCCTGCTGATCGAGCATGCCTTTGCGTCCGGGTCATCGCCGCAGCAGCGCCTGATCGCCGAAGATGAGCAGGACCTGCTGATCCGCCGCTCGATCGAGGAAAACGATGCCCTGCGCGAGCTGTCGCGCAACCTTTCGGCATTCGGCTATCGCGGCAGCTTTGTTTCGGACGAAAGTGCTGAAGACAGTTTTCGCAAACGGCTTTTGGGCGTCATCGCGCTGCTGCGAACGCTTGGCCCGCGCGGCAGTGATCCGGCTATGGCCAATTTTGTCGAAGCATCGATCCGGCAAGGCTACGGCGAGCCGCAGGGCAGGACTGATGCACTGGCAGCCGGGTTGAAGGCAGCCGTCGACGACCTGCTTCGTGCCTTCCCGAGATCCTTGGCCGAGACTGCGGCGAATGCGACCGCAAAGAGCGACTTCCGGGAAAATTTCCAGGCGCTCAAACAGTCTGCGCAGATGCTGGCAGGAGAGGGCAAGGACTGGCGTCTGTGGCAGAAGCTCCGCGGTCTTCGTCAGTCGAAGCGCGGCAGCCCGACCCCCGATGGCTACGACGACTTGGCCGATGCAGTCATGGCGGCCGCCGACAAACTCGTCTCCCATCCTGGCCCGCTTGAAGATGCCATTTTCCACGCGCGCGCGTTGGTCGAGGGCGCTCAGGCAGCCATGTCTGACTACGAAACCCGCAAGCGAGAGCTTGGCGTTATCGACTTCAGCGATATGGTCACGAACGCCGCGAGGATCCTCGACGAAAAGCCTGAAGTGCTTGCCGCGATCATGGACGAAGTGGACTGCGTCATTGTCGACGAGTTCCAGGACACAAACCCGATCCAGTTTACCTTCCTGTGGTCATTGGCGCGCCAGGCCAAGCATGCGCTGATTGTGGGCGACACCAAACAGGCGATCATGGGTTTTCAGGGCGCTGATCCGCGGCTCACGGTCGCCCTCACAAACCAATTCGACACCAGCCCGCTCCACCGCAACTGGCGCTCCGATGCGCGGATCATGGATTTCGTGAACGCGCTCGGCCCGTGTCTCTTTGGCGAAGATTACACGCCGCTGACTGCACAGAATCCAGCGGGCCCTGACACTGCGCTGGAGGTGATCCAGCTGGCTTGCAAACGCAATTCGAGGTCCAGCGGCAAACCTCAGCATTTCATCGCCGATAGGCTCTTGTCGCTGCTGGCCGACGAGAAGATTGCGATCATTGACCGTCACTCGAAGAAGCTGCGAGAACTCGAGCCACGAGACATTGCCGTTCTGTGTCCAACGCATAATCATTGTGCGAGCTATGCGGGTGCTCTGCGCTCGCTGGGATTGCCAGTACGCGTGGCTGAAGGCGGCTGGTGGCAGAGCCAGGTGGTTCAGGCCGCCTGCTTCGCACTTCGCGTCGCTGTGGACCCCAATGACCGTCACGCGGCAATTTGCATGGCGACCTTGGGCCCGGGCGCAACGTCTCTTCCCGAAGCGCTCGGCGCGCTTGCGCAGCATGGTCGCATAGCTGCGCCGGAGCTCGCGCGGCTGGAAGCGCTCTGGCCAGAGTCCCTTGCCACCCCAGTTGATCACCTTGTTCATCAGGTGATCCGGGCATCAGGACTTCGGGAGTGGTGCGATCTCCTCGATGACCCGGCGCAAATGAGAGCAGACCTGCTGCGTTTTGAGGCAGAAGCGGGAGCCTTCATGGAGGCTCACCGTGATATGCGCGAGGCCTCTGGCTTCTATGGTCAAAGCGCCAACGTGTTCCTCGGATGGCTCGAGAACAAGGTTGGCTTGAAGGGTGAGGACCTGCGGCCCAATCCCGCAGGCGCCGAAGCAGACGGGATCGAGATTGTGACTTGGCACGCGTCCAAGGGACGCGAATGGCCGATCGTCGTGGTTTGCGGCTTGGACCACAAGTTCGACCCCAGGCCGGCGACATTCAGCACGAAGTTCCCCGGTTTTGACGATCTCGACCATGTTATTGGAGAGGCAACCCTGGCATATGCGCCCGAGTTTGCCGCGCCCGAAGCGACGGATCGTTTTCTCGAAGAGCTCTACCCGGAGTGCGAAGAAACGGCGCGTCGGTTGCTCTACGTGGCGCTCACGCGAGCGCGCAATCGCCTCATTATTGAGTGGCCGCAGGATGACGAGAAGGCCGAGCCACCATTGCCGATCACGGCCCGCCGTCAGATGAACGATGTCTGCGGCCTCAAGCTACAGGGAAATCAGATAACTATCGGTGCGGAGAGCTTTCCTGCTCGCATGACGATCTGCGACAAGGAAATCCCGGCTTCCTTCGCAGCTGAAACCCGGGTTGGCTTGGATGGGTCGGATCGCGAGCTGCGTTTCGCCATTGAACAACGACCAGTCATGGAGCTGGAGGTAGTGATCAGCCCATCACTGGCGCTTTCAACTCATCGCCCATTGCCGCGTGAGATCGAGACCAGAGCGATTGCGGATGGTGTTCGGCTCTCAGGCACGGATCTCGCCCAGGCAACGGATAAGGGAACTGCCGTCCACGAGGCTTTGCGGATACTGCTGAGCCGGCCAGATCTGAGAGATAGGGTGGGTCAGCACTGCCGGGCGTCCGAGGTTGAGGTCGAGCTTCTCGCGAAGCAGGCGCAAGCACTTCGTCAGACCCTCATGGATCTCGGCTATTCGCGTCTGCATGTCGAACAGCCAATCGAGATCGAACTGGCCGATGGAGGACGTCAGAGCATCATCGTCGATCTGATCGCCGAGGGGACCGACGGCTTTATGATCGTCGATCACAAAAGTGGGGCCGTTGTCGACCACGCTCTGCGTTTCGAAAGCTACTGGCCGCAGTTGGTAGCCTACATCGATGCCGTCAGCCTGAAGGGTGATCAGGCTGTGCATGGGGCCGCCGTGTTCTGGACAGAGACCGGCGAACTTACCTTCGGAAAATTAGTTTGAGGGGTAGCTGAACGTGGTAATCAGCTTGAACTCAGAGATCGGTTGGATCGATTTCGATGAAACCGAGCGCGATCGTGCGCAACGACTTATGGATATGTTCCGTGAGCAGGACAGTCGTGATGAGCTGGGGCTGGGGGCGATACGCGACTCTATCGCAGATCATCTTTTCCCCGGCACAAGCACCATCCACACCCGGCTGCGTTACATGCTTTTTATCCCTTGGATTTTTGAGGGTCTGCCGAAGCATCTCAGCCCGCGAGACATCGCAGCCACTGCGCGACAAAGAGAAATTGAACTGATCCGCGCTCTGATTGCAGGGGCGACAAGCGACGTTGGCATAATTGGAAGGGACGCAGGCGATAAGCTCAAGCGTTTGCCCAGCAGCGTTTACTGGTCTGGCTTGGCGAGCTGGGGCATCCGTCACTTTCGAGGCTCGATTGGTGCCTATTGCGGCGCCCTGCCGCTTTGGCCGAAAGAAAATCGGAAAGATCATCCTGACGACGACCTTGGGGGCACACCGATCGGAAGTCGTTTATGGCATGCGAGGCTGCCCGGTCCGCCAAATAGCTGGCCACAAAAAGCCGATTTCGACCTCGAGCCTGATGAGGTCACATTCCTGGTCGACCGGTTAGTCGAGAAACATCCAAACAGCCTTTTGACCTACTTGGCGTGCCGACAGGATCGTGCAGATGCTGACGCCATTTGGGTTCATCCACATTTCGCAGATTTTCCAGCGCAACCCAGGATGCTTGTTGAGCATGCCAAGATTTTCTCAGGGGTTATGCACGGCGCCGCCCTGCTTTACAATTTGCTGCTCAGTGAATTGCGGGGCAACGAGGCGTGGATAGAGAGATATCGAGGCGCTCTCGCAGAATGGAGTGACGACCTGAACCTCAAAGAGCTCGCATCATGGTCGTTAGATGATTTTTGGCACGAGACACGCCATCCCGGCCATACAGTGCATGAGCCTGCCAAGCGTTTCGTCACTGAATGGGTCGCGCATATTCGCGAAGCGGGAGGCATAGGTCGCGATCGCGAATTCGCTGTTGCCCTGGTCAAAGGCCGTGAACGCAAACTTAAAAAAGGCCAATCACGATTTGCCAACAAGAGTGCGAGGGATCGCTGGCAGGGGAAATCGGGGATCGAGCGCTTCCAGTTTCGCTGGCCTATCGCGCACAGTTATTTGAAGGACCTTCGGCGTTGAACAAGGCCACGCTCGATCCTGAAACGCGGCTGCTTTATGGCGAAAGCCTTCAAGCGCCCATGGGCTACCGCTTTGATGCCGGTGTCGCGACCACGTTCTCGCTCGACTTCGAAACGGCGCTGGCTGTTCCCGTCAGTCTGGCTCTGTTCGCCGCCCGAGACCGGGACGAAATGTTAAAGCAAGAAAATCCGATCGCACTTTTAGAGGGTGCCGAGAGGATATCTGGACGCTTGGCAGTTTTTGCGGAGGCTGGCCAAATTCACGCAGGATACGCTCTGCAATCACGGCTTTGCTCTCTGCTCGAAAAAGTGATCGTCGAAGTCCAGGCACCCAAAAAAGGTAGTTTTCATCCGAAGGTTTGGGCGCTGCGCTTTAAGCCGCTTGATGGCGACGGGGATGATCTCCTCCGCGTCCTTGTTCTGTCACGCAACCTCACGCGAGATAGATCATGGGACATAGCCGTTCGTCTGGATGGCCGTCGCAGTCGAAAGCCCAAAGCTCAAAATCGGCCTTTGTATGACTTGCTTTCCAGGCTTCCAGCGCTTGCAGTGGGCGCGATCCCTCATCAGCAACGGGAGCTCACCCTCCAACTGGCCGAAGATATGAGGTTCGCTGAGTGGATCTTGCCAGACGCATGCGAGCAATATGAATTCGCTGTCAATGGGTTAGGCGCCAGGCTGTGGCAACCGACCGAGTGCGCACGTATCGGGGTCGTCTCTCCATTTTGCGATGAAGATGCGCTTAAGCTGCTGGCCAGTAAGGCGCGACAAGCCGCAAAGTTACTGATCAGCCGGCCGGATCAACTCGCGGCCATACCAAAGGACACACTGTCAGCGTTCGACCACGTAGCAGTGCTCGATGAAATGGCTGAGCGTGAGGATGGCGAAGAAGCACTCGCGACCGCCCTTGAAGGGTTGCATGCCAAAATCATTATTGCAGAGCAAGGTTGGGACACTCGTCTGACGTTGGGATCAGGAAACGCTACGAGGCCTGCACTGATTACAGGCACCAACGTCGAATTCTTCGTCACCTTCACAGGCAGGACATCGAAGCTCGGTTCAATCGAAGCTATCCTCGGCGAAACCGGTTTTGGCAGGCTAACGCGACCCTACGACCCAGGTGAACTCGCAGCGCCCGACGAATCAAAGCGCGCCGCTGAACATGTCTTGCTAGCAGCACGACGTGCAATCGCTCGGGGTGGGCTTTCCATCCGCTGCGTCGCATGCGCGTCGGAAGGAGCTGAGGCATGGCGCTTGTGGTTGATCCCGCCGCTAAACGGTATTGCACTTTCTGGGATCAACGGCGTCCGGATTTGGCCAATTACGCGTGGCGAGGGACATGCAGTTGACGCTTACAAGGCTCTGTCCGCTGGTCAGCCAGTGGACCTAGGGTTGGTTCCGCTGGTTGATATCTCCCGATTTCTTGCCATCGAAATTCAGGAAACTAAAACCAAACAAACCGTGCTCTTCAGCACAGGGCTGCCCATCGAAGGCCTGCCTGAGGGGCGTGACGCTGCGATCATGCGTTCAGTCATCAACGACCGCAAAACATTTCTACGCTACTTGAGGTTATTGCTCACCGCCCTTGGGGACTCCTTTGGAGCCGCCATCGCTGCCGAAGGAGTTGGTGACGGGGGAGGTTGGGGAATCGCAACCTCCGATGACGAGCCTGTGCTTGAAGAATTGATCCGCGCCCTTTGCGCTAAGGATGGGCGATTGGAATCTGTTGATCGTCTTATGAGGCGATTGGAAGACGTCGACGTAGACCCAGATGTAGAGCGCCCGGACCCGATACCTGACGCATTTCGAGTTCTTTGGCAGGTCTTCCGCAAAGCATTGGAGGGCGCTCGTAATGGACAATGAACGGTTCGTAGCGGCACCCGCCCTTGCTCAGCTCAAGCGCTTCCAACGTCGAACGGTGGACTATGTATTTGACCGCCTGCACGGCTCCGATCCCGTCCGCCACTTCCTTGTGGCTGATGAGGTGGGCTTGGGCAAAACCATGGTCGCCCGCGGTGTAATTGCCAAAACGGTCGAAGCGTTGTGGGACCGTCCCAAACGGATCGACATACTTTACATCTGCTCCAACCAAGCGATTGCCGCGCAGAATTTGAACCGCCTGAATGTTTTGGGCAGGCGCGCTATGGCTCTACCTACGCGCATGACGCTGGTGCCTCTACAGCTTCGAGGGGAACAAGACCTTACAGCCAACAAAGTCAACTTTATCAGCTTGACTCCTGGCACGACCTTCAACCTTCGATCTACGACAGGGGTTGTTGAAGAGCGGGCACTTTTGCATCGCCTTCTTGAGGCGATGGGATGGCCGTATACGCCCCTAAGAAACGCGCTGCAGGTGGATGCAGGAGATGATCGTTGGGACACCTGCGTCAAGGACATGACGCTTGAAGGTATTGACCCGACCATCATCGCCAATTTCCAAAAAGCGGTTAGGGCAGATTCTCGTCTTTCGACGGCGGTCGACGAGGTCATCTCACTCTTCCCGCGCCGAAAGAAGCCATACTCGGATGAGAAGCGTTGGAAGCGCAATGACGTGATTGGTGCCCTGCGCGGCAAATTGTCTCATGCTTGTGTGAGCGCGCTAAAACCAGATCTCATTATTCTCGACGAATTTCAAAGGTTCCGAGAATTGCTGCGGGGCGAAGGAGAGCCCGCCGAGCTAGCCCGAGCCTTGTTTGAATACTCCGATGGTGAGGCCAGCGCGCGCACGCTGCTGCTTTCGGCAACGCCTTATAAAATGCTGACCCTATCAGACGATGAGCCAGAGGAGGGCGATCATTACGAGGACTTCCTCGAAACGATCGAGTTTCTCTATGGGCGTGAAAACGGACGAACGATCAAGGCTGAGCTCGATCGCGAAATGCGTCAGTTCCGTAAGCTACTTCATCAATTGCCCACAAGCGCTCAGGACGCCAAGCGCGCCCGTCGCAAGATCCAGCGGAAACTGAAGCACGTTATGTCCCGCACAGAGCGGGTGAGCAGCACTGTTGAACGAGACTCCATGCTTACTGAGCCAGAGATTAACGTTGCAATGGAGCAAATCGACTTACGTCAAGCGGAGGCATTTGCGCGGGTGGCACACGCTCTCGATGCGCGAGAGATCATCGAGTACTGGAAATCAGCCCCTTACCTTCTGAACTTCATGCGTGATTATGCTCTGAAGCACCGTCTGAAGGAAAGGGCTGCCAGCCCAGATCCGGCATTGCTCGCGGCGCTGAGGGAAGCCCAATCGTTAGGAATCAACCGCGAACAGGTCGAAGCCTACGATCCGATCGATCCAGCCAATGGACGACTTCGGGCCCTGATGGCAGATTTGTTTGACGCAGGGCTTCATCAGCACCTTTGGCTTCCCCCGGCTCTGACTTATTACGGCCCCATTTCTGCAGGAACCCCTGCTACTAAAGCGCTCGTGTTCTCGGCGTGGCAAATGGTGCCCGACGCGCTCGCTGCCCTGATCTCGTACGAGGCCGAACGACGTATGGGCACGGCTTCTGTCGTGCGATCCTACTCGGAAGCTACGCGGCGTCGCCCATTACAGTTCAAGCTAGTCGATGGTCGGCCAGCGGCAATGCGTGCACTACACCTAATCTATCCGTCTCCGACCTTGGCGCGAGTTTGTGATCCTCTCGCAGTGTTTGCCAGAAATGAAAAACAATTGAGTGAGAGAGAGATGCGGGCCGAAATTGCGCAGCGCATCCGATCCGAGCTTGGGCCTCTATTCACTGAAAAACAGAAATCCGAACCAGTTGATCGGGATGTTGAATGGTCGACCCCGGCGACCATTGATGTGCTGATGCAGACCAGGGCGTCCAGCTGGCTCAAGTATCGCGGGTATCAATGGATCGGACAGGAAGACGGTCTCCGCGAGCACATTTCGGAGCTGCAAAAGACGGCTTCGGTCCCGTCATTGGGGGTATTGGACGACGAAACAGTAAACCTGCTTGTCGATGTTGCCTTGGGAAGCCCAGCAGTTTGTGCACTGAGGGCTTTGCACCGCATAGCACCAGGGCTCGCCTGGGATGACCCCGACATGCTTGAGGCAGCGGCCACAATCGCGTGGGGCTTTCGCGCGCTCTTCAATCAGCATGATGCCGTTGCGCTCCTACGTCAGGAGCGAGATGAGCACTATTGGCGCAGCGCGTTGTCGCACGGGCTCGAGCATAATCTTCAAGCTGTGCTGGATGAGTACGCGCATTATCTCGTCGAAGGTGAGGGCCTGTCAGCTAGCCCGGAACGGGAACGTGTTACCGGGATAGCCAATGCCATGGCTCACGCCTTGTCAGTACGCCCATCACAAATTGATGTTGATGATATCTGCGTCGAAGGTAGCCAAATCATATTCAAACCTTCGATCCGCATGCGAGGGCGATTTGCCATGCGCCTCGCCGAGTACAAGGACGACGAAGGAGGAACTGTACGTCTCGGCAGCGTACGAGATGCCTTCAATTCACCATTCAGGCCATTTGTTCTAGCAACGACTTCGATCGGTCAGGAAGGCCTCGATTTTCATCCCTATTGCTACAGGGTCTACCACTGGAATCTGCCGGGCAACCCAGTAGATCTTGAGCAGCGAGAGGGAAGGGTCCATCGCTTCAAAGGTCATGCAGTTAGGCATAATGTCGCTCGGGCCCATGCCCAGGCTATCAATGTTTCGCCCAAGCTTCCTGAAGACCCATGGAAGGCGATGTTCGAAGCAGCGCGCCGCGCGACCAAGAGCTCTTCAGAGCTTGTGCCTTATTGGGTCTTTGACGGTCCGGTAAAAGTTGAGCGGCGGGTGCCGATGCTCCCGATGAGCCGTGAACACATGCGATTACGCTGGCTCAAACGCAGCCTGACACTCTACCGGCTGGCGTTTGGCCAACCGAGGCAGGATGACTTGTTGGCCTATCTTGATCGTCTCGTTGGCGAGGGCTTCGATATAGCTGCATTGGAAGAATTGCAGATCAAGCTCGAGCCATAACCAATTGGGTTACCGGTGTCTCGCCGACCGCGTCTAATAGGATCCCCGTCTATCACGCGGTACCGAACTGCACCGGGGGGATCTCGATCAGCAGATACGGGATCGACGAATTGCATTCTGACCAGTGGAATGTGTAGCTTCCGGCCAATGTAATTGGCGGACCATATGTACCCGTGTTGTACGTGAGTGTCGTTCCCGCCCCATACTTGCTTCCGTGTCGGAAATCGAAATCGCTCGTATCGATCGAATAGATGTCTTGATCGTAAGCGGTGTTCTCAGCCCACGTGAGGGCGCGGCAGGAGGTCGTCGATCCGGGACGCGGGGTGACCGTTGGCGAGACTGGTGAGCGTCGCGGTCAGCCAAGTGTGTGGGTTGATGCTGGCGAGCTTGCAGTTCTCGATGAGCGTGGCGATGACCGCCCAGTTGTCGCCGCCCTCGTCGGAGCCTGCGAACAGGGCGTTCTTGCGATTGAGCGCGAGCGGCCGGATGGCGCGCTCGACGGCATTGTTGTCGAGATCGATGCGGCCATCATCGAGGAAGCGGATCAGGCCGTCCCAGCGTGGGAGCGTGTAGCGGATCGCCTCCCCGAGGCGGCTCTTGGCGCTGACCTGCCGGCCGCGTGCTTCGAGGAACTTGTGCAGGTCGTCGACGATCGGCCGGCTGCGCTGGTCACGGACGTTATGGCGCTCGTCAGCAGATAGGCCGCGGATCTCGTCCTCGATGGTGTAGAGGGAAGCAAC
>RHGM01000002.1 GCA_003724185.1 Porphyrobacter sp. IPPAS B-1204 | reverse complement strand
GGCGTATCCGTCAAAGCCGCTCGAAATCACATCGACGATATGTTTCTGGGGCTTTCTCAAGCGTGCGCGGAACGGCGTGTCGGGGATTGGCCAGCGCCAGCCCTGCATCAGCGGAGGATATCTCCACGGATCCCACAGTGGATGCCAGGGGTTTTCGATCATCCATGTCGTATCAAAGGTACTTCGCCCAAGCGAGCGGCTGGCCATTGACAATTGCTGCCCCAGCGCTTTGCCCATTGCCTCGAAACGCTCAAGCTCCTCAGGGATCTCCAAAATTTCAGGGCTGAGATACGTCTCGTCTTCATCGCCGCGATTTCGCGAATCCATCATCAAGAACCAAGCCATCACGCGACCTTCCCAGCTTCCCATCGTCGTTGGCGGCTATCACCGTTGGCCCGCCCCGGGCCTGATCCGGGGTGAACTCCATTGCCCCCGTGCATTGCTGGGACACAGATAACCTTGGCCATTGGAGTTGTCACGATGACCGCCTTGGGGTCGCTTGCTGAATTTCCGCTCTTGGAAAATTTCCCGCAAAAGCTGCCCGTCCGGTTACGGGCGCGTGCCGGAGCTACGGGAATGGCTGCAAGTGGGTGATTTGCGACGGTCCGCTTTCTGGATCAGGCGACTGGCATGGCCCGTTGCCGCGCGTTGGAGATGTGTTGCCGCAACCCGGATCAGCGTCCGATGACCTTCTCCTGGGCCAGCGGCAGCAGGCGTTCGATGACTTCGGTTGCTGTGCCGGTGCCGCCCGCGATCACTCGCAATGTCAGCAGCTGTCCGTCACGGATGATAACCGCCGTTGACCCCTCGCCCGACGGGCGGGGATAGTGGCTCACCCAGCCCACTGCGGGGGCGACGTCGAGTGCCGTGATGCGACATCCGTCGTTTTTGGCGCGGCACAACCGCTCCATGTGCGCCATCGTGGTCGCGCCCGAACGGACGCGCTCCTCGGTCCCGTCGGTTTGCGTGCCGAGCAGGATGTCGACCATCGGCGCGCCGGTGCATTCGGGACAATAGAGCGACACGCGCCGGGGCTCGGCCCGGAAGATATAGCCCGGCCCGAGCGCCGCCGCAGCCGCATCGCCGATCGGGGTGAGATCATCGATGGCGAAGCCCTTCGCACTCGCGCCGGCGGTCGTCAGCAGCGCGACAAGCAGGATAGCGCTGCGCCATGCCAGCCCTGTCACGCGCGCCGCAAAGGAACGCGTGGCAAAGCGACGAGCGCCGTTCATTTCGCCTTGCGCGGCACGAAGCCGCTCTGGGTGAGAGACATCTTCGAGAGGTCGATGCCGCTTGCCTTCGCCCCTTGGCGCGCTGCCTCGGCGAGCTGATCGAGCATTCTGGGATCGTTCTTCATCTGCTCGAAGGCCGAACCCAGCATGGAGGCCTGAAGCAGCAGCGCTTCGGCATACTCCTGCCGTTCGGCATCGCTGGTCTTGGCGAAATCGGGCGTTGCGGCAAAGGCTTTGCGCACCTGCCGCTTGACCGCTTCGACCGTGGCGGCGTCTGGCACCTCGTCGCGCTTGTTGGCGACCAGCCAGGCATTCATCCACCACATCGCGTAGGCATCCGCGACATTGTGCGTGTCCAGCCCATAGGGGCCAATGCTCGCGCGTATATCGTCCATCAGTGTCGGCTGCGCGGCGAACATTTGCTCAAGTTCGCCGCGAGCCGCCGGGTTCGGGGCGCGCGCCAGAAAGCTGTGCAGATTCTGCTTGGTGCGAGCCGGGCTGTAGCGATAGCGGAAATCGACCGCCGCGGCTTGTCCGGCATCTTGCCTGCCCCGGGCTGTCAGCCCCTTCGCGGAACCGAAGGCTGCTCCTTCATCGGTCTCCCCTGCGGATGCTGCGCCGTCCTGCAGCACTATACTCATGACATCGGTTCCGGTTGTCGTCGAAAGGACCTGCGGATTGATCCATGGCATTGACTGGGCATGTGAAGCCGAGCCCCCGAAGGCTAGGGACAATACAGTCAAAAGGGCGAGCCCACGTTGCATGAATGCACTGCTGATCGACCGGGGCAAATCGATCATCATCGTTGTGATCCCGATGCAAGCATGGTTCATCGCCTTGCCTTCTCTTGATCGGCGCCGCTCGACGCAGGGCACCTGACCAATGTTTCCTCATTGAGGTAGTCGATGCAATAGCCGAGCCCTTCGAGCTCCTCCTCGCGGATTAGCGCCTGATCGCAATCGGGTGATCCACTCACCCCGCCGCCGCCCGCGACGCAGGCCGTATTCAGGCGCTTCACTTCGTCGAACAGGATGCGCGCTTCAGCCGGTGCGTCAGTCGCCGGGATTGCCTCTGGGGCGGGCGCAGCAGGCTGCCGCGATCCTTGCGCCATCGCTGGCGGATTTTGTCGGTCCGCAACGCCTGCCGCCTCTACAGGCTGCACTGCATCGTCGCAGCCCGGAAGCGCCAAGGTGTGCATCACGGCCAGAAGAGGGACGAAAACCTTCAAAGCCCCTGAAATCTAGCACAAACGGCAGCTTATGAAAGATCGCAATCGAGAGCCGCGACGACCACTTCTGGTCGCTTCCTGAATGTCGGCTGCTGGCGAGAAACGTGCAGAAGCTGACTGGCAGGTTCCGTCACCATAAGCCGAACGGCAGGAAGCTGCCTTCGTTGAAAAGAATCTGCCATTCAGAAACCGACCCCAAGGCGGTCATCGTGACAACTCCAATGGCCAAGGTTATCTGTGTCCCAGCAATGCACGGGGGCAATGGAGTTCACCCCGGATCAGGCCCGGGGCGGGCCAACGGTGATAGCCGCCAACGACGATGGGAAGCTGGGAAGGTCGCGTGATGGCTTGGTTCTTGATGATGGATTCGCGAAATCGCGGCGATGAAGACGAGACGTATCTCAGCCCTGAAATTTTGGAGATCCCTGAGGAGCTTGAGCGTTTCGAGGCAATGGGCAAAGCGCTGGGGCAGCAATTGTCAATGGCCAGCCGCTCGCTTGGGCGAAGTACCTTTGATACGACATGGATGATCGAAAACCCCTGGCATCCACTGTGGGATCCGTGGAGATATCCTCCGCTGATGCAGGGCTGGCGCTGGCCAATCCCCGACACGCCGTTCCGCGCACGCTTGAGAAAGCCCCAGAAACATATCGTCGATGTGATTTCGAGCGGCTTTGACGGATACGCCATCTCGCAGCGCGCGATCGACATCATCGAGGCAATCGAGCCGGGCGTGCATCAATATCTGCCCTTTGAACTGATCAACCCCGATGGCTCGGTGCACTCCGAACCGCGCTGGCTGCTCAATGTCTGCACGCGCGCCTTCACGCTTAATATCGTGCGTTCCAATGTCATTGTGCACAAGCAATTGCCTGGAATTTACGTCCATACCTCCAACGACATCAAACTGGTGGTGCACAAGGAGAAGGTGGCGGGCCGCGCGCTCTGGTACGAATACCGCTACCAAGGGGCACAGGGGATGTTCCTAATGTCGGATGCCTGCTGGAGCGCATTCCAAGCGGCGGGGATCAGCGGCCTGCGCCCTGATTATTTCGACCGGGGCAAGCATATCGAAGAACTTTAGAGGGGAGTTTGGGGGCAGTGACACGCGGCATCGGTCTGGCAACGGCTCAACATCCTCACTTTCTAGGGTTCCTTTCGACAGCAGCCATTCCGAAATCCACCCAGGTTCGGTCAAAAGTCAGATTGAGGACCGACCCCAAAAGCGGAAAGACTGCAATTGGCCAAAACCGAAAGATCTGCCTGTCGGGTTTTGGGGCCGCGATTCGGCATCGCTCATGGCCGATTATGGGTGGAAACCGGAATGGCCGGAATTGTCGATGTTACACGGTGACATGGCGATGCCCCTGCGCTAGAGGCGCGCGCGCAATGACCAGCCTTCGCGCCTTGACCCACACATATGCCCGGCTCGCGCTGGTGCTCGTGGTGCTCGCCCTGGGGGCAAAGGCGCTGGTGCCAGCAGGCTACATGATCTCCTCCGCTAACGAGCGCTTTCTGACAGTGACGATCTGCGCCGATGCCAGCGGCACGCCGAAGCAGATGCGGATCGCTATCCCTGACAAAGATGAGACGGGCAGCGATCATTCCGAGGCGGCGGACAAATCCCAGCCTTGCGCCTTTTCGGGGCTTGGCCATGCCGCTTTGGGCGGAGCTGACCCGATCCTGCTGGCAGCAGCGCTGGCGTTCATTCTGCTGGTCGGGTTTGCGCCGCTCCGGGCGCCACCTGCCCGCGACATCCCCTTTCTGCGCCCGCCGCTGCGCGGGCCGCCTTCCCTTTCCGTCTGATCGTCAGGCTTTGCGCGCGGGTGTCTGACCCCGGCGCGTAAAGCCGCTTCGCTCACCGGCCCGCCAACGCAGGGTCGATGGCGCTGTGCCGCATCACGGCCTGCGCCGACGGAAATTCGGGTACATCATGCAAATCAATACTGTGAAGTGCGCTCTCATGGGCGCAACCATGCTTGCCGCAACGACTGGTGCCTTCAACGCCCCGCTTCAGGCGCAGGGCATCGGCCAGAGGCAGGACGAGATCATCGTCACCGCCAGCCTTCAGGGCACCCCCACGGCGCCCACGCCGGAGGCTGCCCGCAAGGAGCTGGAACGCGTCCCCGGTGCGACCGGGCTGGTCGAGGACGAGGGCTTTGCCGACATCTTCGCGCAGTCCATCGGCGATGCGCTGGAACTAACCCCCGGCGTCTTCGCCGACACCAGTGCCCCGCGTGAAAGCCGCATCTCGATCCGCGGTTCGGGCCTCAATTCGAGCTTCGAGCGCCGCGGCCTCACCGTTCTGCGCGACGGGGTGCCGATCAGCCGCGCATCGGGGGCAACCGAGTTTCAGGAGGTCGACCCGCTCACCATCCGCTACATGGAGGTGTTCAAGGGCGCCAACGGCTTGCGCTACGGGGCGGCATCGCTGGGCGGGGCGGTCAATATCGTCAGCCCCACCGGGCGCACCGCCCGCGCGCCGATTGCCCTGCGCGCCGAGGGTGGCAGCTTCTCCACCTTCCGCGGCAATGCTTCGCTGTCCGGCAAGAGCGGCGATGTCGACTATTGGGGCGGGATCACCGGCCTTGCCAGCGACGGCTACCGCGAACACAGCGAAGTGCGCAGCCTCTACGGCCACGGCAACCTTGGCTGGCGGGTGTCGGACAACATCGAGACGCGCTTCTATGTCACCGCGCTGTCGGACAATTTCGAGCTGGCCGGGAGCCTTCGCCTCGCCGACGCGCTCGCCAACCCGCGCGCCGCAGGCCGCCCGGTTCGCGCGGGGCCGGTGGTGCTCGATCCCGGCCCGGTGGCCGATGACTGGGACCGCAACCTCGATGTCTACCGCGTCTCCAACCTCACCGTGATCGACCTGGGCGCGGCCGATCTTGAGTTGGGCGCGTGGTATGCGCGCCGCAATCTCGACCACGCGATCACCCGTTTTGCCGGGATCATCGTGCAGGGCGAGGATGAGGTTGGCGTTTCGACCCGCTTGTCCGGCAGCCTCCCGTTCCTCGCCGATCAGAGCCGCTGGCAGGTGGGGGCGATCTATGCTTTCTCCAGCAATGACGCCAAGACCTTCGCCAACAATTCGGGCGCGCGCGGCGCATTGCGCACGCAGTCCGATCAGGATTCGGACACGCTGACGGTCTATGGCCAGGCCGATCTCGGGCTGACCGAGATCGTCACGCTGATCGCAGGCGGACAATATGCCCGCGCCACCCGCGATGTGACCGCGATCCTCAACGCGGTGACCGGCCGGGGCGAGTATGACCAGTTCAACCCGCGCGTCGGCCTGCTGGTGGATGCCGCCGAGGACATCCAGTTCTTCGGCAACATCAGCCGCAGCTTCGAAGCGCCCAGCCTTGCCGACCTCACCAGCGGCGGGGCCTTCCCCTTCGCGCCTCTGGATCCCCAGCGCGCGACCGTGTTCGAAGTCGGCACGCGCGGGCAGGCGGGCATCCTCTCGTGGGACATCGCGCTCTACCGGGCAGAGCTGGAGAACGAGTTTCTTGACCTTGCAGTGCCGGGCGCTCGGGGGCTCATTACGGTGACCACCAATGGCGATCGCACGATCCATCAAGGCCTCGAATTCGGGCTCGATGTGCGGCCCTTCAAGGCGGCACTGGAGAAGAACGGACAGGCCCTGCGACTGAGCGCGGCCTACACCTTCAACGACTTCACCTTCGATGATGACGCGGTCTATGGCGACAACCAGCTTGCCGGGGTGCCGCGCCATGTGCTGATTGCTGAGGCCCGGTTCGACAGGCTCGACAAGTTCTATCTCTCCACCACCCTGCGCTGGATTCCGGACGGTCCGTGGGCGGACTTCGCCAACACTGAGCGCGCGCCGGGTTACGAGACTGTCCAGATCACCGCCGGGGTCACGCTGACCGACGGGATCGAGCTGTTCGGATCCGTCGAGAACCTGTTCGACGAGGTGTTCATCTCCAACGTCACCACCAACGCCAACCAGCGCCTGACGAACGAGGCGATCTACACCCCCGGCCAAGGGCGCGCCTTCTTCGGCGGCCTGCGCGCGCGGTTCTGAGGGAGGGTCTGAGCGATGAACGCCAAAACCAAGACCGCGCGCTGGTCATACTCCAAGCACCAGTGGCTGGGGTTGATCGGCGGGATAAGCCTGCTGGTGTGGGGTCTTAGCGGCCTCACCCATATCGCGATGGTGCTGTTCGGCCCGCAGCAGGCGGCGTTCATGCCGCCTGCTGCCGAGGTCGCGCTCGAAGGAGCGCGGCCGATTGCCGAAACTCTCGAGAAAGAAGGCATCGCCGAGGCAGTGGCGGTGAAAACCGTCCCCGCTCCCGGCGGCGGGGTGCTGTGGCAGATCACTCCGGCGGCAGACGGCGTGCGCCGTTACTTCCGCCCGGCCGACGGCAGCGAGGTCACAGACGGTGACCGGGCACAGGCCGAGTTCCTCGCCCGGCACTATCTCGCGACGGATCGGGCGATCACCTCGGCCCGGCTCCAGACCGAATTCGATGCGGACTACCCTTGGGTCAACCGCCTGCTGCCGGTGTGGAAGCTGGAATTTGCAGGCGAGGATGGCCTCACCGCCTATGTCCACACCGAAACCTCCAGCCTTGCGGCGGTCAACAACACCACCAAGACCCGTCTGCAAAGCGTGTTCCGGGCGCTGCACACCTGGGAATGGGTGCCGCTAGGGATGGACTGGCTGAGGGTGATGGTGATCGGGCTGATGGTCGGGAGTCTGCTTGCGCTCGGCCTCACCGGGATCGCGATGCTGGTGACCGTGCGGCGCAAGAAGCGCCTACCCGGCGCGCGCGGCTGGCACCGGATCGCGGGCTACGTGCTGGCGCTGCCTCTGATCATGTTCTCGGTCTCGGGCATCTACCACCTCATCCAGTCGGCGATGGTGCCGCCGGTCAGCCAGCTCAAAATGGGCAAGCCCGTCAATGTCGCGAGCGGCAAGTGGACGGTCGAAGCCGACTGGGCGCTGATCGCCAAGGGGCGCGATATCGCCTCGGTCGCGCTGGTTGAAGGGGCGCAGGGCCAGCCGCTCTACCGCATCGGCCTAGCTCCTCCCAAAGGCGCCATGGGCGGAGGGGAGCATGACCACGGTCCGGCCAAGGCAGCGGCGGATCATGGCATGGCAGGCCATGATCACGCTGCGATGATGGCAGCAGCGCAGGGCAAGACCCCCACCACCGACGCCGAAATCCGCGAGGCGCGCTTTGCAGGGATCAAGCCCGATGGCCCGGCGATCTATCTCGATGCTGCAACCGGCAACGTGGTGTCCTCAGGCGACAAGGACCTCGCCCGCGCCATCGCCCGACGCTTCACCGGTGCGCCCGACAGCGCGGTGACGGGGGTGGAACTCGTCACCCGCTTCAGCCATGAATACGACTTCCGCAACAAGCGTCTGCCGGTCTGGCGGGTCGATTACGGCGAGCCCGTCAACGCCAGCCTGTTCGTTGATACCGGCGCAGGCGTGCTGGTGGACCGGGTGGCCGACGGCGAGAAGCCTGAACGTCTCGTGTTCAGCTTCATCCACAAGTGGAACTTTCTGTTCCCGGTCGGACGCCTCGCGCAGAACGTGATCGTGGGCGTGTTCGCAATCGCGCTCATCGGCTTCATGGCAGTGCTGGGGCTACGGATGGACCTGATCCGCCGCCTTCGTGCAAGCCGCCATAGGCAAAGGCTGCAGGAAAAATAAGGCACTGCATTTACCCGAAAATGCGAACCGTCACCCGGTCTGCCGCCATCCGCAACGGTCATATGCGAATGGCGGCATTGGGTCGGTTGCTGAAAGGCGGAAATTTTTCGCGACCGGGGTCAAGCCGCCGTGCCGCTTTCGGGATGTCGCACCGGCCCCGCTCATGACCGCAGGTGGGTGGAAAACGGTCCCTTTTCAGGAGCAGTCGATGCCGCGCAATCGGAGTGTCCGGCACACGCGGTCTAACACAAACTCATTGTCACTTTCGGCAACAAAATACTGACCAGTCAGATAGGCGGCCAACCCGTCCGGAAATGCATAGATGAAGTCAGAGATATTTCTTACCGTGCCTTCCAAGTAGTATCCGTAGCCCTCCAAGCCATCTTGGCTCCGTTCCCATGCAACAGGCCGTTCGCGGAGCCAATTTTGGAACCGCTTGCGCATTCGCTCAAGTGCAGGAAACCTCGCCGCACCCCTCCAAAGAAAATGAACTTCTCCAATTGTCCAGAGTGACGATTTCCGAATTTTAGGATTGTAGATCGAAACGAGAGGCGATCCTGTTGCGTCAGGGCTACCATCTTCGTTGTGGGCTAAGGGACCGTACTGGCGATAGAATAGCAATATCCGCTCGGCGTTTTGATGCTCTTCTGCTGTTTCCGCCTGTGATCTAAACCAATCTAAGACATCGAGCTCATGTGGAGCAGACATGAAGTGATAAGTAGTCGCCATATCCCATTCCTATCACCCATCGAAATCTCCGCAACGGGGTCGAGTCCTGCATGTCGGGTTTCGGGAAACGAACCTCGAAAAGCTGCCGTTTGCGGCCTTAGTAGGGCGGGGGCGGCTGCAGCCCCAGATCCGGTCGCGCTGATCGCCAGCGTCGAAAGACCGTGCGAGCCAAAGACGGTCAGTCACCCGCAATTCAGACAGCCAGCAACGCGCCGCGACGTGTCGGCCTTGATGAATTTGCCGTCCGTATCAGCGAGGCTGAGGACAGGCGCTTTCGCCTCGACCGTGTAGCCGAAGTAGTCGAAGCTCTTCAGATCATCGGCGATTTGTACCTTCATGAAGGGTCGGGCATGGTTGGCAGGAGGGACAACTAGCCGACATTCACAGCGCAGCCCGCCGCCAGCAGCGCAGGAAGAATAACAGAGGCACGGTTCGACAAGGCAGGCGCTCCCGACTGAGGCAGACCGGATGCTTTCTACTCGGCAAATGGGTGCCAGTTTGATATAACGATGCTAACTATCTGTAAAACAGAAAGCACTTTATGCCTTACAACCGCTTGGGTGGACTGCAAAGCGCCCTATGCATGGCCATCGGCCTTGCATTCGCATTCGCCGCCCCGAACCTGATCTTCGCTTTGGTGGCGCTGGCCGTCACCTGGGCACTGTCGGCGGGGCTTCGTGCCCAGCGGGACCTGGCGGAAATCGTCTGATGCCAGTGGTCGTAAACCTCGATGTGATGCTAGCACGCCGGAAGGTGAGATCGAAGGATCTCGCAAAGGCCATTGGCATCACCGAGTCCAACCTTTCGTTGCTCAAGCTCGGCAAGGTAAAGGGCGTGAGGTTCTCCACGCTCGCCGCAATATGCCGCTATCTAGAATGTAAACCCGGTGACATTCTCGATTACGAGGCTTCTTATGACGATCTCGTGCAGGAAGACGCGGGAGCATAGGCGAACTAAAGCTACCAGATAGTGCCCCACCCGTTCTAACTGTTGAACATGTCGGTTCCGCTTTTGGCGAAACCGGCCATTCGGCATGACATTTGGGAACGACCTGATTGTCGCAAGATGTTCCGGCAGCTGTCGACCCGATTGTATTGAAAAACTTGGCCTTGCAATGGCGCTGAAGTATTGATTCTATGTCTCCGCAGGCGGGCGGAGATGTCGGGATGATGGGCGAAGCCAACCCTGCCCCCGCATGAGCGGGGACAAAGCCTGCGCGCGGCCTCATGCTCGCGCCAGCGCCTGTCTCAGCGCCGGGTTTTTCAACACAATCGGGTGGAAAACGGACAGTGCTGAGATAGCTAAGATGAGCCCGTGCAAGGGCAGCGATGCCTTACCCGCCAGTACCAGCGAGATACCGACCGGCCGACTGTTTCAGTTCGATCACATTTCCACGCGCCATGACGAACTGAACATCCTTGTAGACCGACACATCGGTCAACGGATCGCCGGCGACAGCGATGATGTCGGCGCTTTTGCCCGGTGCAATCGTACCTACCTCGCCAGATAGGCCGAGCAGGTCAGCAGCGTTGATCGTGGCTGCAACCAAAGCGCTTTCGGGCGTCATGCCATGTGCGACCATAAGCTCAAATTCGTCGCCATTGCGGCCGTGTTTCGAGACGCCCGCGTCGGTGCCGAAGGCGATACGGACGCCGCGCGGGACGAGCGTCTGAAGCGTCTTGCCGGTGATGTCGATGCGCCATTTGATCTTGGCGAGGACATCGGGCTCATAGGCATCGGGGTTCGCCGCGAGCCTTTCCTTGTACCCGTTCACTGTCGACAGCGTCGGGACATAATAGGTTTTGCTCTTCGCCCACAGCGCAATGACTTCCTCGGAGAGCATTGTACCATGTTCGATCGAGTCGACTCCGAGCCTGAGCGCTTGGAGAGTACCGTCGGCGCCGTGCGAATGGACCGCCACCTTGCGTCCGAACATCCGCGCGGTGGCAACGATCGCCGCTGCCTCATCATCGAACATCTGGCTACCCAACCCCGCGCCAATCCGACTGTTGACCCCGCCGGTGATGGTCATCTTGATGACGTCTGCACCGCGCCCGATCTGTTGTCGCGCTGCGCGGCGGCAGTCTTCGGCCCCGTCGCAGGTGCTGCCCGCGCCAGCAAAGAAGGGGCGCAGTTCGTCACGATAGCCGAGCGCGTCATCCGAGTGGCCGGCCGTGCCCGACAAGCTACTGCCCGCATCAATGATCCGCGGCCCGATCACCTTGCCGGCATTGACTGCGTCGCGCAGCGCGAAGACCGCGCCATCGCCGTCGCCCAGATTTCGCACCGTGGTAAAGCCCGCGCGCAGCGTCTTCATCCCATTCGCCTGAGCATTGAAGGCTTGGGCGGCGGGGGACAAAGTGACCGCCTCCAACTGTCCCGCCAGCCCGCCCGCGTCACTGGTAAGATGCACGTGGCTATCAATCAGCCCGGGGAGCACGGTCTTGTCGCTCAGGTCGATGTAATCGGCGCCGTCGGGAATTTGCGCGTGCCCATCAACAACCGATACGATCCGGCCATCCTTTACAATGATCGTCGATGCTCCGCGTGGAGCTTCGCCGGGCACGTCGATCAGGCGACCTGCGTGAATAATGGTTGTCTGTGCTACCGCCATCGACGGCATAATGACCGACATGCCAACAGCAGCCGCAAAAATTCCCGCTTTCATGGATTTCCCCTGTTCCCCCCGCACTCATCTAGCTTCTGCGCCAAGCACTCTCAAGCGGCATTGGTTATCATGCCCTGCTGCGAACGGCTCGCAGCCAATCTCGATGAAAGAGGCCATACCAATGGCAAAACCGCCTCCAAGCTGTGCGTCAGGTATCCGGACATTGTTGAGCAGCTAGTAATGGCGGATTCTGGGTGGATCCCATAGCAGCGGCTTTCATGCGGCAAGGTTGACGCAGCTAGGATCACGCGAGTTTACGCGGTGTGAGGTCTTGGTTTTCCGCATTCTTACGACGCGAAATTTGCCGCATCGTAAGGTCTCGTCTCGCTCAAGTGAACCTGATCCCGTCGGAATCCGGCACGATCCCAAAGCGATTGACGATGAAGGGGCGGAACGCTGTGTCGCGCACCGTGTCCACCGCGATGAAGGTCGCTTCGGCTGCGTCGGGTTGCAACTCGAGCCGGACGTAGCCTTGATGCATATTGTCGGTCCAGGTCACTTCGGGGATGTGATCGATGAATGCCTGATCAAGCGCGCGTGACAGTTCATCGCCGAACCCGCTTTCGACAAAATCACCCGGCGAGGTTATGCCCGTTGTCCCAAGTTCTATGCCCGCTGAACGCCCAGTGGCATCCTTGAGGCTGTTGGCCCAGAAGCTGTGGCTATCCCCGGTGAGAAAAATGAGGTCGCCTGCACCAGCCGCACGCGAAAGATCGTAAAGTCGTTCGCGGGCCCAGGGGTAGCCGTCCCAGGTGTCGGGGTAGAAAGGAAGGCCGGCGCGGCCTTTCGCGGCCAACTGCTTGGCATTGCCGAGCGCGCTATCCGTATAAGGCGCGCCGGGTGCGTCGGGATCGGGCAGAATACCCAACGCCACCACGTCCGGCACATCGGTCCGCGCGATCGGTATGGCATTGCCGATTAGCCGCCATGGCTGGCCGCCCGCAACCGACTGTTCAAGGCTGCGCGCCAGATCCGCCTCGCACTCCGGCGAAATCATGTGCCGACCGGGCGCGCCGAGCACGTCGCGGCGAAATGCCGCCACCGCGTTGGGGTTATCCATCCGTTTGCCAAGCTGCGCGTAGTCGATCTGCTCAGCCCGCGCGGTGTGGCGGGTTTCCAGCGTCACCAGCGTTGCCAGGTCGCCAAAGCTGTAGCTGCGCCAGAATTGACCGCGCGTCATGCCGGGGCGAGCAAGCCATTCGGGTTCGCGCACCGGCATCCATTCGAAATAGGCCTGAATCGACGCGTCCCGCCGGGCCTGCCAATCGCCTTCACGGTCCGGCTGGTGGTTCTGCGCTCCGCCGGTCCAAGGGTTGTTGGCGCTTTCGTGATCATCCCAGCAGGCAATGAAGGTATGCGCGGCATGCATCGCCTGCGATCCCGCATCGGTCTTGTACTGCGCGTGGCGGCGGCGATAGTCCGAGAGGCTGACGATCTCGTGCGCGGGATCGTGCCTGCGGCCGATTGCGCGGGCAACCTCGTCGCCCCAGCCGTCCTGACCATATTCGTAGATGTAGTCGCCGGTATGCAGGACAAAATCCACCGTCGGATCATGGGCGATCGCTTCGTAGGCGTTGAAATGACCAAAAGCATAGTTGGAGCATGACGCCAGCGCGATGCCGAGCCGGTCGAGCCTTCCTGCCGGAAGTGTGCGGGCGCGCCCCATCGGGGAGATTTCGCTGTCGAGGCGGAAGCGGTAGTAATAGGTCTGCCCCGGCTGAAGCCCGCGGGCCAGCCATTTCGCGGTGTGATCCTTGTCCGGCCCGGTTGCGATCTCCGCGCGCGCCGCAATCCGGGTAAAGCCCAGATCCTCGGCAATTTCGCCGATCAGGCTGACCTCACCACTGGTCGTCACCCGGGTCCAGAGCGCCACACTGTTCGCATCCGGATCGCCGCTTGCGACCCCATGGCGGAACGGACCGTCGCCAGCGGCCATGGCCCGGTGGGGAAGCGCCAGCGCCGCTGACCCCGCCGCGAGGCTGCCCAGAGTCGTACGGCGTGTGATGGGCATTGGAAACGGAGTGCGGATCACAGGCTGGCTCCTCGCTGGGTCGATATCATGCAGGATCAAGGATCGCTACGAAAAGGGCCGACCAGCTTTCGCCGACCGGCCCTTGTTTACAACTGTGCAGCACTCAGAAACCCTTGCGCAGAGTCACGAAGAACTGCTGCGGCGCGCCCGGCAGCAGGGTCTGGTTGTCGCCAGCAAAGCCGAAACCGTTCGATCCGATGGTCGATACATAACGCGTGTCGAACAGGTTTGTCACAGTGCCTTCGATGGCGAGGCCATCAAGGAAGCGGTTATCGCTTTGCAGGCGGAACCCGATCAGCCCATCGACCAGCACTCGCCCGTCCACCGAACGGTCATTCGAGAAGGTGAAGAACCGTTCCGACGTGTAGTTGGCGTTGGCGCGGGCATAGAACTGGCCGTTGTCATAGGCGAGTTCGAGGTTGGCGATGCTTTCGGGGCTGTCCACCACAGTGCGCCCTTCGATCGCCTGCACCACGGTGCCAGCCTGATTGACGACATCGTTCTGATAGGTGTTCTTGTTGTAGGCATAGCTGCCGGTCACTGTGAAATCGGGCACCGGCTGCCATTGCAGACCGATTTCCGCACCGACCGAGCGCACATCACCCACATTCGAGAGTAAGGCTGCGTTGCCGACGATTCCGGGGCCCTGCGGGATTGCCAGCAGCCGGTTGGAGAAGTTGACCAGATAGCCCGCAACCACCCCGGTCAGCTGGCCTTCGCCGAAGCGGAAGCCGACTTCGTAGGTATTGGTCTTTTCCGGTTCGATCTGATCACGCAGCGCAACAAACCCGGCCGCTGAGGTTGCAAATGGGCCGGAGGTCGCCGAAGCGATCAGAGCGCGCTGGTTCTGAGTAAAGCTGGCGAAGATCTCGTTGCCGCCGCCCAGCTTGTAGAGGACACCAACCTGCGGGAGGAACAGATCCTCGTTATCAATCTCGCCCAGCGCTAGCGGGCCGGGGGTGGGGTTGATCGCGGTCGCTTCCAGCTTGACCGCCTGGCCCTTGAACCCGCCGGTGACAGTGAAGGCGTCGGTCACGTCCCACTGATCCTGCACCGCGAACTGGAAAGTGCGGGTGTTGTAGGCGTTGTTCCACTGCGTGAAGAACGGATTGTCCTGATATATCCGCGCGTTGGTCAAAGGCTCGGTTAGGCTGGTGCCCATCGAATAGAACCGGCGGGCCTGTTCGAAATCATTGTTTTCGTACCACAGATTGACCCGCACCGTATGCGCACCGAGTTCGGCCACCAGATCGCCGAGCACGCCGATGCGGTCGATTTCATATTCGGTAGTGCGGAAGCTGATCGGCAGGCCGCCGGGGCTGGCGCGGTAGGGCGTGATCCACGAACCCTGACCTTTGTTCGTGTGGTAATAGCCCTGCAGGCCAATCTTCACCGTATCGCCAATGCTCTGATCGATGCGGGCGCTGGCCACCAAATCGCGGCGCAGACCGGCTGCATCGAAGTAGGCGTCATCGACCGAGCGGAACGGCGCGGGAAAGGTGGTGCCGAAGGTGTTCGGGCCGACCACCACCCCGGTATCGCCGCGGTTGGCACCAATAAAGGCAACCTGCACTGCCAGCGGCCAGTTGTCCGAGATGTTATCCCAATTATAACCGAGCCGGTCGATCATCTCGAGCGAGAAGTCGTGATAGTCGTTCTCCTTGCGGTCGGAGAAGTTCACGAAGGCGGTGAAGGTGGTGCTGGGTGAGAAATCTGCAACCAGCTTCGCGTTGACCTGCGTCGAGCGCTGGGTGCCGAAGCCCTTCCACTTGTCGGCATCGATATGGGCGGCGCTGATATAGGCCTTGAAGCCGCCGAGATCACCGGTGTCGAGCGCACCGAAAACGCGCAGGGTGTTGCTATCGCCATAGGTGACATTGCCCGCGATGCCGAGCTCGTCTTCCGGCGCGCGGCTGAAAAATTCAATCGTGCCGCCAATGTTCGAGGTCGAAGCGGTACCGAGCGCGCCGGCGCCCTGGCTCACCCGAGAGTTGCCGATATTGTCCGCAATGATCGCGCGGCTGATGTGCAGGCCATTGGTGTTGCCGTAGCTCATATCACCGAGCGGCACGCCGTCGAGCGTGAAGCCGAGCTGGTTCTGGTTGAAGCCGCGCAGGGTGATGCGGGTCGACCATTCGTAGACACCGAAAGGGTCAGCCGACTGGAAGTTGACGCCCGGCAGCTTGCGCAGGGCGATGAACGGGCTGGAACCGGCGGTCGTCACCGCGATGTCGGCAGCGCTGATCTCGGTGACCTGCCGCACTTCGCCCTTGCCGTAGACGAGAATTTCACTGCCATCTTCGGCCTCATCTGCGGAATCGGGTGCGGCGGCCACTGCCTGCGCTTCAGCTTCTGCAGCAAAGGCCTGCGCCGGGATCGCCATGCCGATCAGCGCCGCGCTAGAGAGAAAGACGGTCCGTAAAGAAGTGGTGTTCATGTCGGTTGCCCCTGCTTGTGTTGTTGTTGCAGCGGCTCCGCTAAGGGCAAGATGTTGCGGTTCGACCAAAGTTCGGTTTCAAAATGACGAAAGAAAAATGACCGATTGCGGTCGTTGCAATCGCAACACATAAAGCTCTTCGATCACGAAGATTCGGAACATAGAAGACAGCTTGAGTTCCGTTGAACTGACGAGTTAACGCTGCTGCAAGTTTGTGAAGCAGAAGTGTCAACCGCCACGGCGGCGTTGGGGTCGGAACATGGAATTTCGGCTTTTGACGAAATCCAGGCCGAAGCTGACTGACGGGTATTGGAAATACAAGTCATTCAACATGCCGTTTGCAAATGACCGCATTGTCCCACTTTCGGTTATGCAGCCCCATCGGCAGACCACGCTTCGCTACGACGGGCTTCCCTGCCTCTCCCCCTTCATCTCCAGCACGCGCTTGGCATCAGCCCGAAGCTCACCGTCCGGGCCGACATAGCGATATGCGATTGCCTTCGAGATGCCGATCTCCGCGACGAAATCGAGAACGAATTTCTCACGCTTGCCCATGGCTTCTTGGAGCAGGCAGATCTTCTTTGGTGTCATCTCGAATGGCCTGCCGCAGTGTTTGCCTCTGGCCTTCGCCGCGGTGATGCCGGCCCGAGTGCGCTCGATAATCAGCTCGCGCTCGAATTCGGCAAGCGCAGCGAA
The DNA here is from genome assembly GCA_003724185.1 of Porphyrobacter sp. IPPAS B-1204. GTDB lineage: Bacteria > Pseudomonadota > Alphaproteobacteria > Sphingomonadales > Sphingomonadaceae > Erythrobacter. The sequence goes on along the minus strand of RHGM01000002.1, from coordinate 200,424 downwards.
TATCCCGAACATGAGGCGACCGCTGGCTGTGGTGGTGTCGATCATCGATCCTTCGCCGGTGAGAACCTTCAGGCCGATCCCGCGAGCGGTCAGCTCGCCGACGGTGTTGACCAGGTGGCGCAGGCTGTGGCCGAGCCGGTCGAGCTTCCAGATCACCAGCGTGTCCCCGGGTGCCAAAACGGCGAGGCATGCATTCAGCCCCGGTCTGCTATCGCGGGCACCCGAGATGCTGTCCTGGTAGATCCGCTTGGGATCAACGCCTGCGTCGATGAGCGCATCGTGCTGCAGGTGATGGACCTGACTGCCATCGGCCTTTGATAGGCGGGTGCATCCGATCATGGAGACGTTTTCGGCCATTTGAGCCCTCCTTCCTGAGCCAGCTTGGCTCGTTCGCACAAATGGGGCGCAGGAATGTGCCGGGGCATCAAGCCTCGCCGATGCGGCAGGTGCACAAGTGCCTGCTTCGATGGGGCAACTGGGCAAGGCGTTTCGCGTCTCAAATCTCTCGCTCTTGTGGGCGCTATCTTGAGCGCTGACGTTGGGAAGTGGGCTTGGAAGCATGTTTCGCGTAAGCGCGATTGGCAGAGCGCTGACATGTGCTCATTGTCGTGTTAGGATAATCGGGTTTTCTTTAACACGTTGCGAGTGTCATGTTAACGCCGACCTATATCATTCCTCCGCTTCCTCCTGGTATCGACCTCGAGACGGTGCCCATTCTCAAGGCACTCAATGCCGCTAGTCGGGCTCTTGCCGACCTGAAGGGGCAGGCGCGCACAATCCCCAACCAGGGGATCCTGATCGACACACTTGCCCTTCAGGAAGCCAAAGCGTCTTCCGAGGTCGAAAACATCGTCACGACACAGGACGAGCTGTTCCAGGCCGCCCTTTTTCCTGATGACCCGCAATCGCCTGGCTCCAAGGAGGTGGCGCTCTACCGTGACGCCCTGCGGCTCGGCTATGCCCGGATTCAAGAGACCGGGGGCCTGATCCCCAATTCCGTTCTCATCGACATGTTCAGGCTTCTGAAGGGGCGCAATGACGGGTTTCGGGTGACGCCAGGCACTGCGCTCAAGCATGACCGGACCGGGGCAATCGTCTATGTTCCGCCGCAGGACGCGCGAGACATCGTCGCGCAAATGACCGCGCTCGAACGCTTTGTGAACGATGACACGGTGAGTGATCTCGATCCTCTGATCAAGATGGCGCTGATCCATCATCAGTTCCAAAGCATACACCCGTTCCCTGATGGAAATTGGCGCATCGGTCGCATCCTGAACGTCCTCTATCTGACGCGGACCGGACTACTCGAAATCCCCGTCCTCTACCTTTCCCGCCACGTCACCCGGCACAAGGCAGATTACTATCGCCTGCTTCAGGCTGTGCGTGACAGCAGTGGGTCGCAGGTGGCCTGGGAAGATTGGGTGATCTACATGCTCGAGGGTGTAGCCGAAACAGCGGCAACCACGCTTCGCATTGTCGAAGGGATCCGTGACCAGATGGCCCGGACCAAGCACAGAATGCGTGCGGAGTTGCCGCGGCTCTACAGTCAGGAGCTGCTCAACAATCTGTTCCGCCATCCCTACACGCGCATCGAGTATGTCCAGCGGGACCTCGGTCTGAAGGCTCGACAGACTGCCGCAAAGTACCTCGACGCGCTGGCGGAGCACGGGTTCGTAGTCAAGCAGCGCGCTGGCAAGCACAACTACTACATCAACACTGAGCTCGTCCGGCTGTTCCTTGAGGTGTCGGAAGAGGGGTAACCTCGACAACGCGAAAAGTCGCGGCGGCCCTGGCGATCATCTCGCCATCCGCTTCGATCGACGCATCGGCAAAGGCAAGCGTGCGTCCAAGCCTTGCAGGCGCTGCACGCACCTCGACCCATTGCCCGATCCGCCCGACCGCGAGGAAATCCACCGACAGGTTGACGGTCAGGGCGGAAGATCGCTCCATTCGCATCACACAGGCCAGCCCCATCGCGTTGTCAGCGAGCGCCGAGATGACCCCGCCGTGTAGCAGCCCGCGCGCATTGCAATGCACCGAGGCAATCCTCAAGCGAGGCTGAGCGCGCTGTCATCCCTCCGGACAAAAAGTGGTTCCCACGGATCGGTAACCGGGCTCTTGCGGAAATGCAGCTCGTAGCCGGGCGGGACCGGGTCGCGGTCGGCCGTCATGGCGTCCCCACAAAGTCGAGGATCGCCGCCAGAACCAGATCAGGCGCTTCGAGCTCGGGCGTGTGACCGAGCTCGTCGAAGGTTACCGTCCGCACGCCTTCGTGTAGCCGCGCCAGCGAGTGTTGGTTACCCGCCGGATGCGAGCGATCGGCCGCGCCTCAGATCGACAGGATAGGCTGCGCAGGTCGAGGCAATTCGCCCTGCTGGTTCATGTAGATTTGGTAGGCGCTGGCCAGCGACCACTAGGACCATCGCCAGCACGGCAGCTACTGCGGAAACCCGCCATTCCCTCTTTCCTGAGTAGGCCTGCGCCAGTGCGCCTAATCTCAGTCGTCCCCGCTGCCGGTAAGAACCCATTAAAACTGCCGCCCATCTATATCGGCCTGAATGTGGTCTGAGTCCGAACCTTTCGCTTATGCTGCAGCCGGTCCAATGCCGGGCTACATGATCGGCACATGAAGGTAGCGGAAACGTCCGCCGGTCCCGCCCAGATCGTAATAGTCATGCCAGCGCAGATCATAGCTGCCCGACACGATTAGCGAGTCGGCGCGTCCCTTTGTTGTCCCCGCCCCTGCCGCCGCTGCCCAACCGAGGGTGCCGGTCAGATTGCTGAGATCGGACAGATCGAACGCGGCATCAATCGTATCCAGTGCAGCAATCGTTTACCGTGAAACGGTAATTGCGCCAATGAGCTTCAAGAAGCCCTTCCGTGAATGCGGCGATGGCCGAACCTGCCGGAACCGCTTGGCCGCCACCTACGAACGGTATGCTCGCGTACCCAATAGCATGAAGGTCGATCCGGCGCTGGCCAGAGACTATGGGATTGAACTGGACGACGCCGCCAGCTTCGCAGGACTTGCAACCAATCCATTGCCTCCACTGCGAGCGATTTAATGGGTCTCGAGCCTTAGGAAGCTTGGAATTTAACACTTGTTGATTTGCGGCAAAAGATGGACCCGATAAACTGACATAGCACAGGGTTGTTATGAAACTTCCCCCGCGGCTTCATTGGAGGGCCGGTTCTGAAACGATGGCCTTAGTGCAGGTAGGGCGGAATGCTTCGATTTGCGGCGAGCGCATTCCTTTTTTGGCACCGCGACTGTTGCAATCGCTAGCATTGATGAGACCATTGTCCTCGCATGCCACACGCTGAGCGCGCTTAAGCAAAAGCGGGAGGGCAAGGCCTTGATCCACTTGAAGTGTAGCGTTTGATCTGGAGGCAATGACAATGGATATGGATTGGTCAACGGTTTCTTCGCTGGTTACATCAGCTGCCTTGCAGGTGCTGGCGGGGTTTGCGCTCTATATTGTGGGGCGCTGGCTGATAAGTTTTGCCGTCGGTATCTTGAGCCGCGTGCTGACGGCGCGAAACTTTGACCCTACGCTACAGCGCTACATTGCCTCAATCCTGTCGGTCGTGCTCAACGTAGTTCTGGTCGTGGCGATCCTCGGTTACTTCGGGATCGAAACGACGAGTTTCGCTGCTCTGCTCGCGGGGGTCGGTCTAGCCGTTGGCGCGGCGTGGTCGGGCCTGCTGGGCAACTTCGCCGCCGGCGCCTTCCTTGTGATCTTTCGCCCCTACAAGGTCGGCGACTATGTTGTCGGCGGCGGCGTAGAAGGCTCTGTCACCGAAGTCGGCCTGTTCAACACCATCATAACCAGCCCTGACAACGTCCAGACCATCGTCGGGAATTCGAAGATGTCAGGCGATGTGGTCAAGAATTACTCGGCGCACACCTACCGCCGGGTCGATCGCACTGCGCAGCTAGCCTTCGGGGTTGACCCGCTCGACGCAATCGCGCGTCTCAAGCCCGGGCTCGCCGCGATCCCGAACGTCATGGCCGAGCCCGCGCCCGATGTCGAAATTCTCGACTTCAACGAACGGGGTACAGTGCTGGCGGTGCGCCCCTATTGTCACACCGATCACTATTGGCAGGTCTATTTCGATACCAACAAACTGATTGCATCGACCTTCGGTGCTGCAGGCTATGACGCACCCTTCACCGTAGAGCAAAAAAAGCGATCCGAAATGACTTGAGCGCGACCAGGCATCGCGCCGATGGATCCCCCGGCCAACTTCGCGGCTTCAGCAATCGAAGTGTCGTCAAGATGTGCGTAACGGCTCTTGGTCTCGGTCAGCTGATGGCCGAGCAACCGGCCGACTGCTTAGAGGTCAAACCCGTCGCGGGTGGCAATCAAGACATGGCAGTGTCGCAGATCGTGCAAGCGGATCGCCGTCGAAGGCGCAATGCCTAAACGAGCCGCCGCCGGACGGCAGCTCATCCCATTATCAACCGCTGCCAAGAGCCGGACATTCAAGTTAATCGAAAGCGGCCGGCCCACCCATGCCGTCCTTCTTCAACAGGACGGTTCCGGAAGCAGAATGCGCGACAATGGGAATCGCTCAAGGATGCAGACCGATCGAGAACCACTCCGACGTACCTGGCATCTGCGTGGTTTTATCGATTATCCCGTAAGTCTTAGTTTAAACCTGTATTTTAAACTCGCAACGGTGGTCCGGTTAAACCGAGGGCGGTCTTATCTGCAATGCGAGCTTTCCTACGACTCTTCGACCTGGACACTAGCGATCCGGAACTGATACGGGCGCAATTCTCTTCGTTCCAGGGACATATCCCGCTGCTCTACGGCATCCTGGTGTGCAACACGGTGGCCATCACAGTCACTTCGTTCAACAGCGAGCAGCTTGTCAAAACGCTCTTTGCTCCGATCGCCATTTCCGGCATCGCGATCATCCGGGCGATCTGGTGGCTGCGACAGGGTGATGCCCGAAAGCTGAGCGACACGGAGATTGCAAAGCACCTCAAGCGCACATGTCAACTTGCAGTGCTCATGACCCTCGTATTCAATGCGTGGGTGATTTGGGTTTATCAGGACGCTAACGCCTTTGCTCGCAGTAACCTGACTTTCTTTCTTGCGCTGAGTCAGGTCAGCTCGGTCTTTTGCCTCATGACGTTGCGGGCGGCGGCAATGCTGGTCGCTGTGGTCAGCACCATATCGTTCGCGCTTTACTTCTCGTGGGTGGAGGGCGGCCAGCTGCTCCCGCAGTCGCTGGTTCTGTGCTGCGTCTGCATTGGGATGGCGGTTGTCACACATAGCTTCAACCGCTCCTTCTCGGAAGTCGTGCAATCACGCCGCACGCTGCATATCCGCCAGCTGGAAACTGAAAAGCTCAGCGAGGAAAACCGCCGCATCGCCTTCAGCGACCCGCTCTCCGGCTTGCCCAACCGGCGAGAACTTCTTGCCCGTCTCGATCGCCTCGACGAGCGAAAAGGCTTGCCGCCGAACAGTCTGGCAATCGTGTTCATCGATCTGGACGGCTTCAAGCAGATCAATGACGAACATGGCCATCATGCCGGTGACGAGCTGATCCGCACCGTATGCCAGCGCCTGCGCGCGCAATGCCCCGACGAGGCCATCCTGGCCCGGGTGGGCGGAGATGAATTCACGGTTCTGCTGGAAACCGAAGGGCCGGCCGAAAATGCGCAGACGGCTGCAGTCGACCTGGCACTACGCCTGCTTGAGCAGATGTCGCTGCCGGTGCTGGTCGATCGCCATGTGCTCCAGATCAGCGGATCGATCGGCATTGCCAGCAACAGCGACGCACAGGCACACCCGCGCGAGCTGCTCCGCCGGGCCGACATCGCGATGTATCATGCGAAGACCGAAGGAAAGGCGCAGCTCGCCATCTACAGCGACGAACTTGACAAGGGGCGTCTGCGGCGGATCGAGATCGAAGGCCAAATCGGCACAGGCCTTGGGCGCGACGAATTCGAAGTCGTCTATCAGCCCATCGTCGAGGCAGCCAGCGGTGCCATCACATCGGCTGAGGCACTCTTACGCTGGCCGCGCCGCAAGCAAGGAGTGCTTTCGCCAGACGAGTTCATCGAGGTCGCAGAGGCGACTGGCCAGATCCATCCGCTTGGCCTTTACGTGCTCGAACGAGCCTGCCGCGAAATCCAGCCACTCGGCGAGCTGTGCCTCAGCGTGAATGTGTCACCAGCCCAGTTCCAGCAACCCGGGTTCGAGCGGCAGGTCCTCAGTATTCTGCACCAGACCGGCTTTCCGCCCCATCGCCTGCAGCTGGAGATGACTGAAAGCTATCTGCTCACCAATCCCGGCCAGGCGGTTAAAGCGACCGATGTCTTGAAAGCAGCCGGCATTTCGCTCGCGCTCGACGATTTCGGCACGGGCTTCACCAGCATTCACTACCTGAAATCTTATGGATTTACCCACATCAAGATCGACAAGTCTCTGCTTTCGGGGCTGGAGCCAGACAGCAAGGCCACGATGCTGGTTGCGGGCGCCGTCACACTTGCCACTGCGCTCGACATGAAAGTCATTGCGGAAGGTGTGGAACACGAGACGCAGGCAAGGATTCTGCGCGACATCGGATGCCACGCGATGCAGGGCTTCTTGTTTGGAAAGCCTGCCTCTTTGGCGCAACTCGAACGAGGTCTCGAAAGGGCCGGCAAACAGCAGAGGCAAGCCCGTAGGCTCCGTATGGTGCGGTGACCCGAATCGCCTGAGCACGTTGGTCAATACTGCATTGAGAGACATCGGCTGTCACCGGCCACCCAGCCTTTGCAGGTTGACCGGGCCGGTGCAGCATCAGTGAGCACGCGTCCTCGCCCGGATTGTCGCATACCACCCCTCCCCCGCGGCTGCCGCACCTAACCTGAAATTCAAAAATGCCTCTTGGAACACAATCTATCTGAAAGACCACGTGAGAGCTCTTGTGGCGCACTTGCATTGAATCGGCCCAACGACAAGCGGCCGCCATTGTGCCCACCGCCCGCAAAAGCTGAGATGCCTTGCCGCCGCTTGCCCTAAACGGATCGATCACCGGAACCGTTACATGAGGGGCCAGAGACCCCTCCCCACTTCGGGAGGCCGAAATCAGCCCTGCCACGAGCTTTCGGGCGGGCCGCCGCAGGACATTCCATGGTTGCTAGTACGCGGAACACTGAAAGGCCGCGTTGCTTGCATGCCGCACAGTCGCAATCAAGCAATGATGGGCCACCCGTGAAACGGCTCCGTCAGACCAGTCCTGACAAACAGGCTTACGTATTTCTGCGGGTACCCGACTTACGCTGACTTACGGGTTTCGGCGTTACGCGCTGGACTATGGTTAACTCTCCGACAGCCTTTTCTGGACCCGGGATCGCCCTGCGCTTGTTCGCCGTTGCGCTCGCTTCGTGTGCGGCCACACAGCTCGCTGCGCAAGCGACCCCTGCTGGCGTCATTATCGAAAGCACTGCGGAAGCGACCTACGAGGATGCAGGCACGACCCGCACACTCAGCTCCAACCCGGTTCAGGTACGTGTCGACGAGGTGCTGTCACTGGCAGTTGCAGCAAGCAACGCGGGGCCAGTATCGGTTCGCTCCGGGCCTGCGGTGCTGAGCTTTCTTGTGACCAACACCGGCAATGGTCCGGAACAGTTCATACTCGACGCCGTCCCCAGCGTGGCCGGGAACAGCTTTGATGCGAGCATCGCGGACCTTGCCATCGATACGAATGGCAATGATATCTATGATGCCGGCATAGATGCGATCCTGCCCGCTCCGGCCACCACCCCCAGCATTGCGGCCGACGGCAGCCAGACAATCTTCGCGCTGCTGGACATTCCGTCCGGCCTTGCCGATGGCGCGACCAGCCAGATCACCCTCAACGCACGCGCAGCGACCGGCAATGGCGCGCCCGGCACAGTCTTTCCCGGTGCAGGCGAAGGCGGGGGCGATGCGATTGCAGGCGTCACTGGCGCAAGCACGAGCACGAACGGCCAGCTGATTGTCAGCGCCAGCACGGTCACCCTGGTGAAGTGGGCCTCGGTCGAAGACCCCTTCGGGGGCACGGCTGCTGTTCCGGGTGCCACGGTGACCTATTCGATCCAGACTCTGGTGACCGGTTCGGCAGATGTGAACGGACTGATCGTGACCGACGAGATCCCGGCGCGCACCACCTATCGCCCCAATTCGCTGCGCCGCGACGGCACCGTGCTGACCGATGCAGCGGGAGACGATGCGGGTGAGGCATCGGCGGCCGGAATTCGCGTCAATCTGGGCACCCTGACGGGCGGATCCTCAAGCATGGTCACCTTTGCGGTGTCGATCAACGAGTAGGGAGAATGACGATGCGAAAAACACTTATCGCCCCGGGCATTGCACTGGGCATCGTTGTGGCAGCGTTGTCCGTCCCGACCTTCGCGCAGACGGCCAAGGCCTTGCAGCTCGAAGGCTATGTCAAGGTCGAGAAGGTGATCGTCGACGAGCGCGGCGAACGCCGCACCGAGCTCGTCGAACCGCTGACGGTGGTGCCGGGCGACCGGCTCGTCATGGGCACCAGTTATGTCAATGGCGGGAGCAGCTTGATCGAGAATTTCGTGATCTCGAATCCGGTGCCATCCGCCGTGCGTGTCAGCGAGGTTGCGGACCCGGCACAGATCGTCTCGCTCGACGGCGGCCGGAGCTGGGCCCCCTTCGCCAAACAGATCGTGCGCGAAGCAGATGGCACCGTCCGTCAGGCCGTGCCGGGGGACATTACCCACCTTCGCTGGACCATCCCCACTGTCGCACCGGGCAGTGGTGGAACGGTCGAGTACGCAGCGACCGTGCGCTGAACGCGGTCACAACCTCACGCTGAAACAGGAACGATAAGCCGATGAACAGCCGCTCCAAAATAGCCGCGCTTGCCGCCGGCACCGCCATGATCGCGATGCAAACCGCGCCTGCGGTCGCCGAGGGCACCAGTGCTGGCACGACCATCACCAACACCGCGACCGTGGATTACCGCGTCGGCGGGGTCGATCAGACCGAGATCGTCGCCTCGGACAGCTTTGATGTCGACCGGAAGGTTAACTTCGTGATCGCCCGCGTGTCCGATCCGACGACAACCGTCGTGCCCGGCCAGACCAATGCGGTCATTGCCTTTGACATCACCAACCTGTCCAATGCCACCATCGACCTTGGACTTGTCGTCAACCAGTCGGGCAGCGATGATTTCGATGCCGACAACGTCGCAATCTATCTCGACGACGGGAACGGGACATTCGATGGAACCGAAACCGCAATCACGTTCCTCGACGAAATCCCCGAAGACCAGACTGTGCGCGTGCTTGTGGTGGCCAATATCGCGCTAACACATACCAACGGCGAGGTTGCCAGCCTGGTCCTGTCGGGCACGGCGGGTGAAGGTGGTGCGGCCGGTAGCCAAGGTGCGGTTATCACCAGCACAGCAGGCGCCAACACCGCAGGGGTCGAGACCGTGCTAGCCGACGGCGCAGGCGCTGATGATGGCACCAATGATGGGGTATTCGGTGCCGGCGGCAGCTACACCGTCTCTGCCGCAACCCTCGATGTTACAAAAACCAGCCGCGTGATAAGCGATCCGGTCAACAACACGGCAAATCCCAAGGCCATTCCCGGTGCCACGATCGAATATTGCGTGACCGTCGGTAATGCCGCAGGCAGCGCAACGGCCACCAATGTGACCATCACCGATCCGCTGCCGGGCGACCTTACCTTCGATGCAGTCTTCGGCATCCGCATCAACGGCACAAGTGACGGTTCGGGCAATTGCAACGCCGATGGTGTTACCGGTGGCAGCTTCAGTGCCGGTTCGGTCACCGCGACGCTTGATGACATTCCCGGCAACGATGAGCGGACAGTCTACTTCCGCGCTACAATAAACTGATCCGGACTGCAGCAGGCGTGAAAGCTGATGGCAGGGAGGCTGCACTATTTCCAGCAGTGCTGGTCTGTCTTGCGCGCATCGGCGGTGATGTTGCTTGGGGTGCTGGCCATCGGGGCACCCGGCTCGGCGCTGCAAGCCCAGACCATCGAAAACATCGCCTATGCCAGCTGGAATGACGGCGACGTTGTGCGCGAGACGTCATCGAACCAGGTGACGCTCACCCTCGAGGAACAGCGCACAGCGATCACGACCTTCAGAATCGTTCAGGACAGCGCGCAAAGCCTGACCTACATCCCGTCTGCATGCGGCAGCACCCCTGCTGCGAGAGCGCGCACGGTCAATGTCGAACCGGTGAGCGCCTATCGCATCGGCGAGACGATGTTGGTCGCAGTCGACGCAGCCTTTGCCAACCGCGATCCGGGCATGGTCGAGACGGTGACGCTGGTGGTCACCTCCCCAAGCGGCGACCGCGAAACCCTGACACTGGTGGAAAGCGGAAGCGACACCGGCTATTTCATCGGCAGTCTCGTCACGGTCCGGGCCGTTGGAACCGTTGCCGGCGAGGATTGCCGCCTGAGTGTCGAGAACGGCGATGTCATCACCATCGCACCGGCAGGTTTGTTAGGCGAAAGCATCACCTTGCGGCGCGACGTGGCGGTCCTCGCTGACCCCTTCAGCATCGTGTTTGACAGCGAAACCGGCGAACCCGTGTCAGGCGCGCGCGTCACTCTGCGCGACATTGATACAGGCCTGCCCGCCCAGGTCTTTGCCGAGGATGGCACCACGCCATGGCCCTCCACCGTTATCAGCGGCGCGCCGGTCACTGATCTGGCGGGAAACACCTATCCCATGGCGCCGGGGCGATACTGGTTCCCGCTAACCATGCCGGGCCGCTATCGACTGGAGGTCGCGCCGCCGCCCCCATTCACCGCACCGTCATCGGCCAGCCGCCAGCAGCTCGGCGAGTTGGCGCGGCCTGACGGGCGCGGGTTCGTGATCACCGATGCATCATTCGGGGCAGAGTTCGCCCTGCCCCATACAGCACCGCTCGAGATCGACATTCCACTCGACGCCCCGGGCGCTGCGATCGCTCTTGCGCAGACAGTCTCGCGCCCGGTCGTAGAGCCGGGTGACACGCTGCTCTATGCGATCCTGGCGAACAATCCCAATACCGTCCGCGAACGCCGCGATCTGCGCATCACCGTCACCGTGCCGCGCGGAATGCGGCTTCGCCCCGACACGATCCTGATTGATGGCCGTGCCGCGCCGGACAAGGTGCAGCTTTCAGAGGATGGACTGACCTTTGTGATCACGCTCGACACGCTGGCCGCGGGCGGCGTGAGCCGTATCGCCTATGCCGCCACCGTGCGCGCCGATACCCGGGCAGGACAGCTGGAAAGCACGGCCGAGGCCGTAGACGGGCGTGGGCACCGGGCGCGGGCCAACAGCGTCGTACGGGTCGAACGCAACACGATCTCAGGCAGGATGACGATCATCGGCCGCGTGGTGCTCGGCGATTGCCGCGCACCCGGCGCCGGGACCGGGCTGGCGGGGATCAGAATGGTGATGGAGGATGGCAGCTTCGCCGTCACCGATGCCGAGGGGCGATACCGCTTTGAAGGCGTCGTGCCCGGCACCCATGTGGTGCAGCTGGCGCGCACCACCTTGCCGCAAGGGGGGCAGCTGGCCGATTGTGACAGCTCGACCCGCAGTGCGGGCGATCCGGCATCACGGTTTGTAGTGGGCCAGGGCGGATCGTTGGCGCGCGCGGATTTCCATGTGGTCGGCCCGGCGGGTCCGCCTATTCCTTTCGAAAATGCGCGCGCCGCAGACGATCGCGAGCAGCGCCCGGGTGCTGCGGTCTCAGGGTCTAACGCCTCGTCGCCTTCCTCGGAGCCTGCCGCCGCTCCGGCGCCTCGATCGGCGCCTCCGGAGGCCGAATGGCTGGCGCTCGGCGACGGACCAGATGGTTGGCTCGCCCCGGAAGAGGATTACAATCCGCGCGCGCCCGCCGTCAGAGTTGTCTTTCGCCACCGGCCAGGCCTTACCGTCCGCCTGCTCGTCGATGGCAAGCCTGTCGACCAAACCGCCTTCGATGGCACGGCCAAGTCGCCCGGAGGGCGCTTTGCCGTCAGCATGTGGCGCGGTGTCCCTCTTCTGAACGAGACCACAGTGCTGACCGCCGAAACGCTGGACGCACAAGGCACCGTCCAGGCCCGACACAATCGCACTGTGTTCTTCACCTCGCAACCCGCACGGGTGGAACTTGTGGCGGATCAATCACTGCTGGTAGCCGACGGCGTTAGCCGCCCGGTGGTAATGGTGCGCATCACCGATCGCCACGGCCGGCCGGTTCGCGAGGGTATCTCAGGCAATTTTACCCTCACCGCACCATTTGAAAGCGCAGCACAAATCGAACAACAGCAGATCCGGCAGCTGAGCGGCGTCGGCGAAGCTTCCGCGCGCTGGGTAATCGAAGGCGATCAGGGGCTGGCGCGGATCGAACTGGCCCCGACCATGGTGAGCGGGCAACTGCGCATCGGCTTTGATTTCGCGAACGAGAATATCCGCCGCCGGCAAGAGATTGAAGCATGGGTCGTACCGGGCGAGGTCGAATGGACGATCGTGGGCCTAGGCGAAGCGACGCTGGGCGCACGCACCGTTGCCGACAACATGGAACGCGACGGCGATTTTGACAGCGATCTGGGCAACAACGCCCGCCTCGCGCTTTATGCCAAGGGCCGGGTTCTTGGCAAATACCTGCTCACCCTCGCCTATGACAGCGCCCGGCAACGTGAGGATCAGCCGCTGCTCGGCGCGATTGATCCGACCGCCTATTACACCGTCTTTGCCGACACCTCGCAGCGCCGGTTCGATGCCGCCACGCGCGAAAACCTTTATGTGCGGATTGAGACCGCGACCTTCTTCGCTCTCTATGGCGATTTCCAGACCGGCTTCGATCAAACCACGCTGGGCCGCTACCAACGCACCGCCACCGGGGTGCGCGCTGCAGCACAGCTCGGCGACGTGAGGGCCGAGGCTTTTGGCGCGCGGATCGGCAGCAATTTCCGGCGCGACGAATTTCAGGGCAATGGCATCGCTGGCCCCTACCGGCTGGGCAGCCGCGACATCGTCATCAATTCCGAACGCGTCACCATCGAAGTGCGTGACCGGTTCCGGTCGGAAGTCATTGTATCCTCACGCAGCCTCACCCGCTTTATCGACTACAATATCGACATCCTGTCGGGCACGATCACATTCAGTGAACCGGTCCTATCGCGCGATGGCGATCTCAACCCGCAGATCGTCATCATCGAGTATGAAATCGGCCAGACCGAAGGCGGAGCGATCAACGCCGGGGTTAGGGCCGAATGGACGCTCGATGATGGCGCGGTGCGGATCGGCGCGACCGCGATCACCCATGCCGGTTCCGCCACTGCTGCAAGCGACGGCGCGCGCACCAACCTCGCGGTGGCCGATACCCGCGTGCGGCTGGGCGAGGCGACCGAAATCCGCGCCGAACTCGGGATCAGCGAAGCTGCAGGCAGCAGCGCCTCGGCCTGGCTCACCGAAGTGCAGCACCAGACCGGCGCGCTCGACGTGGTGGCCTATGCCCGATCGATCAGTACCGGCTACGGGCTCGGCCAGCAAAGCGTCGCGGAAGCCGGACGGCGCAAGCTGGGGGTGGATGCGCGCTATCAGCTTGACGATAATCTGTCCGCTACGGCCAGCCTGTTGCAGGATAGCAGCCTTTCCGATGCCATCCGGCGGCGCGGCGGCGAGGTTGAGCTGGCGTGGCGCTCCCCCACCACCGACGCGCGGCTAGGCCTCGCGCATTTCAATGATCGGCTGGCCAATGGCGATAGGACTTCCTCCACCCTGCTCCAGACCGCCGCTGCGCAGCGGTTGTTCGATAACAGCCTTGAAGTCAGCGCGGATTCCAGTTTTGCGCTGGGCACAGCCGGATCACTTGACCAGCCTGCGCGCCACCGCTTTGGCCTGCGCTACGCCATCACCCGCGATGTGCGGCTGACAGGCACTTACGAACTGGCTGATGGCGCAGCGATCTCCGCCCGCACCCTGCGCGCCGGAGTGGAGGTGACCCCGTGGCAGGGCGGGCGGATTATCTCCAACATCGGCCAGACGTCCGGCGACAACGCACCCGGCAACCCCATTGCCGGGTTTGGTGTGGCTCAGACCCTTGCGGTCTCCCCCACCCTCACCTTCAATGCCACGCTCGATGGCAACCGCACGCTTGGCAAGACCCCAGACCTAGCGGGCGTGATCAACCCTGCGCAACCCATCGCCAACGGCGGGCCATTGGGCGTTGATCAGACGCTGTTTGAAGATTTCACCGCCGTCACCCTCAGCGGCGCATGGCGCACGGGGCGCTGGACCGCCAATGCCCGCACCGAATATCGTGCCGGGCAGTTTGCCGACCGCAAGGGCGTAACGCTGGGCGTGATCCGCCAGATCGGCGAAGGCCGCTCGGTCGGCAGCAATCTGGTCTGGACCCACAGCAGCGCGCGCGGCGGCGCATCAAGTGAGGTGTTTGATGCCGGCATCACCATTGCCCACCGGCCCGATGGTTCGGATTTCGCGCTGCTCAGCCGGGCCCAATATCGCAGCGATACAGTAACCGGCGCAGTCGCGGGCGAAACCGGCCCGGCCGGACGCACCGCGCTGACGGTGACGGGGGATGCCGTGTCCCGGCGGCTTGTCGGCAGCGTCTCGGCCAACTGGTCTCCGCACAGTGGGGGCAGTGCCGGCCAGCTGAGCGAGATTGGCCTGTTTCTGGGCACGCGTTACAGCTTTGATCAGCTGGCGGGCCTCGACCTGTCCGGCTTCACCGCGCTGGCCGGGCTGGATGCGCGGATCGGGCTGAGCCCCTCGGTCGACATCGGCGGCAGCGCCAGCCTGCGCGCGAATGTGACCGATGGAAGCTACAGCTACGCCATAGGCCCACAGGCGAGCTTTGTCGTGACCGAGGGTACGCTGCTGAGTGTCGGCTATAACATCGCAGGCTTCCGCGATCCTGATTTCAGCCTCGACCGCCCGCTTGATCAAGGCCTGTTTGCGGCGATCCGGTTCAAGTTCGATGCCGATATCTTCGGCAGCAACCGTCGGCCCGATCAGCCGGGTCTCCGTGAAAACACGCAGTAGCGGATTAGCCATAAGCATGGACCACCTCAGGCAAAAGGCCCGGCGATGGACCGTGCCCGGGCGAGTTTTCCAAGTCTGCCAGCGCCCGGTGCAGCTTGAGCGAGATATGATGCGGCCACTGCGAACCTTGATGACGCGCCTTGTCGCGATGCTGTTGCTGGCTTTGGCCGGGTCGATGCTGGCCGATCCGGCAATGGCGCAATCCACCCGCGTGTTCAGCAACACATCGTCTGCCGCGATCAACAGCAGCACGTCTTGCACGACCCCGGTTATCCGCACGTTCACGGTCACCAGCAATTTTCTGATCGGCGATGTCGATCTGGGCATGCTCGCCAGCCATACTTTCCGCAACGATATTCGGGTGACCTTGCAATCCCCCGCCGGAACGCGGCAGCAATTGGTGGAAGGTGATGAGTTTGTTTTTGTCGGGGCAAACTTCAACGTCCGCCTGAATGATGGCGGCACGCAAATCGTCAATACCGAAGCGGTGGAGACTAATCATTCCACCGGCCCAGCCCCGCCCTACCAGCACAATTTCATTCCCAACGCATCGCTATCCGTCTTCAACGGGCAGCAGAGCGCCGGGGTATGGCAGCTGGAAATCTGCGATGTCTTTCCATCTGCGGATGATGGCACATTCTTGCGCGCAGACCTGTATCTGACGCCTGCGACCAGCAGCAGCGGCACGGGGGCCACATTTGTGGTGGCCAACACCAATGACAGCGGCCTGCGTTCCTTGCGGCAAGCGGTGCTGGACGCCAATGCCACGCCTGCAGAAGCGGACTTAATCGCCTTTGCCATCCCCGGTGCCGGGCCGCACACCATCACCCTGTCCACGCCTTTGCCCGCCTTCCTTGGCGCGGGCGATATGATCGACGGCACCACCCAACCCGGCGCTTCATGCGGGGACTTGTGGGCGGGCACGCCGCCCAATCTGCTGATCCACCTGACCGCCGGATCAATCGGCACCGGTCTTCATCTGGAAGCAGCGAATCTGACGGTCAGAGGCCTTGCGATCACGGGCTTTACCAACAAGGTCTATCTCCACCCCTTTGCCAGCAACGTGAGCATCCGTTGCAATTATATCGGCCTTTTGCCCGATGGCACACGCGGGTCTGGCAACACGCCGGGCCTTGTTGTGGAAGGGGCAGGCACCGTAATCGGCGGCCTCAATCCCGGAGATGGCAATGTCATCTCTGGCAATAACTTTGCCGTCTGGACCCTCAACAGCAGCACCAACACCGCGGTGCGCGGCAACTTCATCGGCACTAACCCGACCGGCATGAGCGCGATTTCGAACGAGCGCGGCATCAACCACGTGAACGGCAGCGGCAGCTGGCGCGACATCACCCGCAACCTGATCGCCGGCAGCACCTTCAGCGAAATCAGCCTCGATGGCGATGACACGGTGACGGCATCGAACGGGTTGATCCGGATCCAGAGCAATGTGATCGGCTACAACCGCACGCTTAGTGCCAAATTGCAGGCGGGCAGTGCCAGCGCGATCCTGTTCGCGCCGGGCAGCATCAGCAATGTCCTGATCGGCGGCGATGCCACGCAGGGCAATGTGATCGGCTCGCTGATATCGGGGATCGAGATCGTCAACGGGTCCAACATCACTATTCAGGGCAACACCATCGCCGGATCGGGCACGAACGGCATTCGCCTTGGCAATGTCAGCGGCGCAACGATTGGCGGCACCGCGGCGGGGCTTGGCAACGTCATCGGCGGCAATGGCGGAATGGGTATCCTGCTGGAGAGCGGATCGAACAATATCACGATTGTGGGCAACACCATCGGTGCGGCGACCGTTGCGGGGACCACGGCGAACAACACCATTCATGGCATCAGAATGGCTAATGTCAGCAATATCAGCATCGGCAATGGCACCGCCGGGGGACGCAATATCATAAGCGGTAATGGCGCCCGTGCGATCATGGGTAGTGGCACGACGTCGGGCATCACCATCAATGGCAATTACATCGGCACGGATGCAACCGGGAATGCTGCGGTCGCGAATGGCTGGAACGAAGGTGCCACCGTTCGCGATGCGATTTCATTCGATCAGGGCGGCTCCTTCAGCAATATCGCCGTGCTCAACAATGTGATCGGCGGATATGGCGCTGCGTTGGTTGAGGTCTGGTCGAGTACGGCCACGGGGGTCACCATCCAGGGCAATAGTCTCGGCGTGGGAGCGAACGGCACTTCGCCCATCGTTTCCGGGAATATCGAAGAACTGATCCATATCGGCGGGGGGTCGCCAGGAAACTATTCCAATGTCCTGATCGGCGGCACCGAACCGGGTCAAGGCAACCTGCTGGCCAATGGCGGACGCGGCGGCATCTTCCTGTTCGTGAGCGGCACCAATAATCGGGTGACCGGTAACACCATCCGCAACAATGCGGCGCAAGGCATCCGGCTGCTCAGCCCGACAATCGCATCCGTGCTCGGCAACAATATCTTCGCCAATGGCGGACTGGGGATCGACCTTAACAGTGACGGCGTCACCCTCAACGATCCCGGCGATGGGGACAGCGGCGCCAATAATCTGCTGAATTTCCCCGAAATCACCGCGCTGAACAGTGCGGCAGGCGGTCAGCTTGCCTATGCCTTCACGCTCGACGTACCGGCCGAAAGCAATGGCTACCGGATTGATTTCTACCGCAATAGCAACGCCGACCCGACCGGTTTTGGCGAGGGCGAGCAATGGCTGGGCTTTATCGACACCGGCGCGCATGGCGGCGGCGCGGTCGCCTATAATGGCACCTTTGCGCCCTTGGCCCCGGTCAGCACTGGCGCGCTGGTTTCAGCGACCGCCACGCGCAAGACCGGCCCGGCGAGCTATGCCGAAACATCGGAGTTCAACCAGAACGCCACAATCGTCACCCCGCTGGTCGTAACCAATACCAATGATGCAGGGGCAGGATCGCTGCGCAATGCGATCGATTTCGCCAATACACAGGCCTCGCCTTCAACCATCAGCTTCAGCATCCCCGGAGAAGGGCCGCACTCGATCAGTCTGTTGACCGCCCTCCCGATCATGACTGCCGATGGGATGGTAATCGATGGCATCACCCAACCCGGCGCGCAATGTCGCGACTTATGGGAAGGCAATGGACATGATCTGCGCATCAATGTGCGGCGCAGCCCTTCTCCAAACCTTTTGGGCCTGCGTCTGGCAGGAGACAATCAGACCGTCAGGGGACTTTCAATAACCAGAGTGAGCACAGCAATTCAGCTGGAGGCAACCAGCAGAAACGCCAGAGTTCAATGCAATTATATCGGCCTGCTTCCGAATGGTACCAACAGCGAAAGCAACTCCCTCGCGGTTGCCGTTTTGGGTGCCAGCGCCCTAATCGGCGGATTGAACATTGGCGAAGGCAACGTGATCGGCGGCAATGCCGGCGGCATAAGGACCTATAGTGGCAGCACCGACACATCGATACAGGGCAATTTCATCGGAACCATCGCCTCAGGCATGGCCTCCCGCTTCAATAGCATCGGCATCCGCGATTTTAGCCCCACTGGCGGTTCATCGACGTGGCGGGACATTACCGGCAATCTGATTGCGGGCAACAGCGGTGGCGGAATTCGTCTCGATGCTGCTTCCGTGGTCACGCCCTCGACCGATCTGATCCGCATTCAGCGCAATATAATCGGTTTCAACCGTGATCGTTCGGCGTTGCTGCTCAATGGCACTGGAAGCAGCGGGATCAACTCCTTTGGGGGTAGTATCACGAATGTGCAGATCGGCGGTCTGGCTACGTCCGAAGGTAACCTGATCGCCGGAAATGTAGACGGCATACTACTCACCAATGCCGCCAATGTGACCATCCAGGGCAACACCATCGCCCGGTCCGGCGGACGCGGGATCAACATGGTGAACGTCAGAGGAGCCACCATTGGGGGCCCCGCGCCCGACCGCGGCAATATCATCGGCGGCAATGGCGCAGCCGGGATCGAGGTTGACGGAGGATCATCCAACATCACGATCCAAGGCAACGCCATCGGTTGGGCCACCATCGCTGGCGGTACTTTCGGCAATGGCGGAAACGGGATCGACGTGGAAGGCGGCTCAAACTCCATTGCCATTCTGGGCAATACCATCGGATCGACCAGCATCGCTGGCGGAACCGTCAACAACAACGGCATCGCTCTGAACGGCGTCAGCAATATCCAGATCGGCGATGGCACCGCGGGCGGACGGAATATCGTGTCCGGAAATAACGGTAACGGGCTTGCCATAAGCAACAGCTCCAGCGCGATCACCGTGCTGGGCAATTACTTCGGGCTTTCCGCTGACGGGTTCACTCAGGTCGGCAATGGCACAAGCGGCATTACGCTCGCCGACGTAAGCAATGTTCAGATTGGCGACGGCAGTGCGGGTGGCCGCAACATCATCTCGGGCAACGGGGATGGCGGCGCTTTCGACCACGGGCTTTTTGCTTCGAGGACGACCAACCTCACCTTCTCCGGCAATTACGTGGGGGTCGCGGCCGATGGCATGACGGTGGTCGGGAATTCGCAAGCCGGCATGGTGTTTCAGTCGCTCGCTTCCCAGAGCGGACATATCAACACGGTTGTCTCGGACAATGTCATTTCCGGCAACGTGCTCGGCGGGGTTGATATCTCGTCTTTCGACGCGGGCGCGCTGGGTGCTCCGTCAACCATGACCTTTACCGGCAACAGGATGGGGGTGGCGGCAGACGGGGTGACCCGGCCGGAAACCTGGGCTATGGCATCAAGAACACCAATGTCCCTGGCGCGATCATCATTGGCGGGCCGGTCTTTGGCCAAGGCAATATCATCGCGCATAATGGCGGTGCTGGCGTCATTGCCGATTTTGCCATCGGTTCGAACACCGCTGTAATCAGCAACAGGATTTATGCCAAC
Source organism: Porphyrobacter sp. IPPAS B-1204 (assembly GCA_003724185.1). Classification (GTDB taxonomy): domain Bacteria; phylum Pseudomonadota; class Alphaproteobacteria; order Sphingomonadales; family Sphingomonadaceae; genus Erythrobacter. The sequence goes on along the minus strand of RHGM01000002.1, from coordinate 180,486 downwards.
GCGCAGCTTGGCATCGACCTTGGTGCCGTCGGCGTCACCCCCAATGATCCGGGCGATAACGACAGCGGCCCGAATGATCTGCTGAACTTCCCCGAAGCGATCCGTGCAATCGTGACCGGAGCAAACCAGCTGGGCTACAATTTCACCCTTGATGCCCCCGCCGCCGCCGCTGGGTACCGCATCGAATTCTTCGCCAGCAGCGCCGCCGATCCCAGCGGCCATGGCGAGGGTGAGCGCTTCCTCGGGGCTGTCGATATCAGCCATGCGGGCGGCGTGCAGAGCTACACCGGCACGCTCACCACGCTCGAACCCATCAGCATCGGCACCATCATCAGCGCCACCACCACCCGCCGTACCGCGGGGGGTTCCTGGGACATTACCTCCGAATTTTCCGCTGTCGCTACGGCTGACGGGGTCGCCGCTTTGACGGTGGCGATGGCATCGGAAGTGTTCGATCCGTCCGCTGACAACCCCTTCGCTACGCCGGGCAATGACATCTTGCTGACCACCACGGTCAGCAATGGCGGCACCGGCAGCACCGATGCCGATACGATCTTCGTCGCGATTGCGCTCGATCCGAACAACAGCTTCTTCAACGATATAACGCCCGCACTGGGCGGGATCGTTGGATTTACGACCGCCGCCTCTGCACTGACCTTCACGCCCGGCACGGATCTGCGCTTCTCCAACAGCGCCGCCGCGCCGGCATCACTGGCCGAATGCACCTATACCCCTGCTCCGGGCTATGACCCGCAGGTGCGCCACGTGTGCCTGAACCCCAAGGGCACTTTGCCCAGCGGCGGGCCAGACGGGCAGTTCGCCGTCCAGATCCGCGTCAGGATCAACTGACAGCGCTTTGCGGTGGGATGCGGAAGCGCTGGTTTGTCGTTCAGGAAATTTGATAGGCCCCGACAAGGGGGCAAGCTGAATGCAGACGAGACCTGAACGGCGTCTGTGGATGGTTGCTGCGTTCCCGAGACGCAGGCCTTCACTTGCACGCTTCCCCCAGCTTTTCGGCCAATAGCCTACGACATCTTGCCCAGCAGCCGACCTGCCGCACCATATTCGGCGGCTAGATTCCGGTTGTAATGGAGCGGCATGCGGGGGCTCTTCCAGCGCAGGGCATCCATGATGCCGGCGAGGTTCTCGCCTGAGGCAAAATAGTCCTGATTGATCCCGACCCGGGTCGAGTGCGCGCTGATCTCGGCAAGCTGGGTCTCAAATGTCGCCCGGTCAAGATCGCCGAAAGCCCCGCACTCGAAAGCGCGTGCGAGCATCCGGCGAAAGATCGGTGTCACTGAATGCGGATGCAGTGCCTTTGTACCAATGTCGAACTCAACTTGAGCGGCCTTCGCTGCCTTTGTCACAAACAATGGCCCATCCCACTGCCCATTCCAGCGCAGGGGCGCGCTATTACGGACCTTCGCCGCCGCGCGTGCCGCGTAGCGCCGGACAATGACACGCCGGAAAACGGGCCCCTCACTGATTTCGGCACGCTTCAGCCAGGCCTGAAGCGCCGCGACGCTGCGTGGGGACAGATAGGCCGTGGCTCCCTCCCCCTCCTGATCGCCTTTCGATCGCCGGATCCGCAGCAACCGCGCTTCAGGATCGAGCGCCTCGATGACATCATCGACATTGACCGCAACCAGTTCGCTGGCTCGCAGGCCAGTGTCATAAGCGATAGAAAGCAGTGCCTTGTCGCGCAGCTCGGGAGGCGTATCACCGCAAGTGCTAAGCGCTGCGCGGATATTGATGCCCCGCGGGGTGTCGGACAGCGGATCCTTGACGCTGCCCCGAAACCGCAACGGCCGTGCCTGCCTCTGCGCGGACCCTACGTCCCTGCGATGCGCTGCAACAGTCAGCTTGACCAGCTCGTCCTGGCACGGGTCGGGCGCGCGGCACAGCTTATGGAGTTTGGTGATCGAGGCCTTGTAGCGTGCAAGCGAAGCCGGAGCGCCCCCTGCCCTACCCCGCTCGGACAGAAACCCGGCGACAGCCTGCGGCGTTGCTGGCAACACGGGGACCCCCTGCGCGCGGCACCAGTCGTCGAATGCCAGAACGTCGCCCCGGAAGGCGCGCAGGGTGTTCGGGGAAGCTGCCTTGGCAAACGCGGCGAACAGCGCGCGATCGATAGCGCGTTCGGCCATGTGCCAAAGCATCGGCAGTGCTTCATCGGAACCCTCATCGTTGCCGCGCGCGATGCTGACTGCAGTCGGATCGGGCTTGGTCGGCACGTGATCATGACCTTTCAAGGGCTGGTACGGTGCGGCCACACTGGCTTTTTCGAGCCTGAGGATGGCGGAAATCGCGAACTTTTGCAAGATGTGATAATTGCATTTATCAGGTGTTCATTTCACATTTGCTCCTAGCAGTTGTATAGTTATTGAGATTACATTATACATTTTTCGTGACCGATTGATTTTACGGGGCATTTTTGCACGATGGCCTTCACCAACCTCTCGTTCACATCAGCTGACGAGCTCGCAGCGCTTGAAAACCTGGCCAGAACACAGGCGCAGGCAGCCATCATGTTGGGCCGCCTGAGCGGACGACTGGGCAACCTCTCTGCGCATGCCGCCCATGGCTTTGCCGCACGGATCATCCGTGATGCGCTCCTGGCCGCGCTTACGCAGGAGGGGCACCGCTTCACCGAGACGCGATTTGCCGCCTGGTTTGCCGGGCTCACCACCCTGTCGGACGAGCCGCTTCGATTTGCGCCGCCCCCTCGGGGATTGGCCGAGGCGGTGCTGAGCGAACTCGCGTGCTCGCACTGGGAGCCGCTGGCCAACACTGCCCTGCAAATCCAGGCGGCACTGCTCGCGCCGCGCGAGCCGGATGATGCCGAAGCCCGCGCTGCCGCGCGCGCAGCCCTTGATGAGGCGGCGGGCATTGTAGCGCCCATCGCTGCCGATGCCCTCCCCTTCCCTGGTCTTGCCACCATCCATCAGGCGATCAGCCAAAGCATCCGCTTCGCTCTTGCCGAGCGCACGCCCGACCTATTCAAACTCGACAACCTACAACTTGTGCTCGAACGCGAGCGCCCCCCCTCCCCTCGCTGGCCGCTCGAACTGGCACTTGGCAGCTATTTGCACGCCTCTGACTTTCTTCCGGCAGCCTTGCCAATCATTGGTGCGATCAGGCTTGATGCCGCCGGTGATGCCGATGTGCCCCGCCGAACCATACAGGCCGAGGCGCTCGGGCATGCCCTTGCCTGCATCGGCAAAGCCCAGGACTTGAGCGTGGTGATCGACGCTGACACGGCAAATCTGCTCGCCAAGCTACGCGCCTCTTCGCGTGCACCGCAGCTCTACGTCCTCCTCAGAGCCTTCGGACCTATGCGCACTGCCCAGATCGAGGCCATGCTCGGCGTCACGCGCCTCGGAGTACGGAGCATGCTGCGGGTGCTAATGGATGCAAACATCCTCGACGTTCAGACGATCGCCGGATCCAAACTCTATTCGGCAAGAACTCTTCCCGCATGCGCTATGGCGCAGCAGCAGATAGTCTCAGCTCCTGTGGTGTTCTCGCAGTCTGCGCTTGCGGAGTATGATGCCTCGATGGCCGACATCGACGCGCTGCTCGCGCGCCACCCCTCCAATGGACTGGCAGACGAATGATCGGGACATGGCGTCACCCAAATATCCTGCACCCTGCCCTATCGGCGCTCGGCGCCAGGTGTGTGTCCGCTTTGTGGACGAACATGCCGGTCAGGATGGCAATTTGGACATTGGGGCCCAAAATGGCGTCGGCCTGCCAGAACGGGGCAGAAAAGCTTCAGCAATTCATCAGGTTGCACGCCGCCGCCCCAGAATTGCAAAAACGGAGTGTTTTGGGGGTAAAGGTAGGGTCTGGCCTTCGAAGCAATTCTGGAGCTTCTGAGGGGCTCCTAGAGCCAATTCCCGTTATGTTCTGATTTTTCGAGGGGCGTTTTGCGCTGCCTCAGGCGTTCGCTCATGCCTAAGTTGCCACAAATTGGGCAGCGTGCTGGCAAGACCAGCGCTCTGCGGACTGCTGTTCGGCTAAGGCGGCGCAGCGAGGCACGTTCGGGCCTTTGCGCTTCTACCACAGCCCCACAAGCCTGGAGGATAGTCCGCTTCCAGCCCGGCGCGGCACCTTAAATGCCAACAATCACAGATGCTGAAGATTAACCGCCGGCGCCTTGCTGAATTGAAGGTTTTCCGATACCTGAGAATGACAAAACCTTCAAGGAACTCTCGGATGACATATTCAGATTCAATCGTGGGTCAGATCGGCGATCTCGCGCAGGCTGGCGAGCGAATGATAGAAAGGCTACGTCGCAAGGCCTTTCTGCCTGACAGCCGCAAGGGTCTCAACATAAGGTTCGGCATCGCAGATACGGCGCAACTGCTTGGTTGTTCAACCAACCGGATTCGCATGGCGGAGGAGGACGGCCGCCTCCCTCCCCCACCATCTGGCGAAAACGGCAGACGTCTTGGCTACACTGTCGAAGAGGTTTTGAACATGCGCAAGGTGCTTGATGCAAACCCTGAGCGCGGTCCGAAAGACACACCTGCCATCATTGCCGTCCAGAACTTCAAAGGCGGCGTTGGAAAGTCCACCGTTACGACCCACCTTGCACATTACTTTGCGGTGCAAGGTTACCGGGTTCTGGTGGTTGATTGCGATAGCCAGGCAACCACGACAACCCTGTTCGGGTTCAATCCACACTTCAACATCACCCGCGAAGAGACGCTTTACCCCTATCTGTCGATTGACCCGACGCAGGCAGACCTTCTTTACGCCGTCAAAAACACCCCTTGGCCAAATGTCGATCTGATCCCGTCGAACTTGGAGCTCTTCGACGTCGAATATGAGCTTGCTGCTTCGGGCGCAGACGGACAAAATGTGCTCGCAGCACGCTTCCGCAAACTGAAGCAAGGCCTCATTGATCTTGCAAAAGACTACGACGTGGTCATCCTCGACCCCCCGCCTGCGCTTGGGACAATTTCGCTTGCTGTGATGCAGGCAGCAAACTCGCTGCTGGTACCACTGGCCGCGACAACCCCCGACTTTTGCTCGACGGTCCAGTTTCTCTCGATGATGGATCAGGTGATCGAGCAGCTAGTCGAGGCCGGCGTTACCGTTGAGTACAATTTCGTGCGCCTCCTCTGTTCAAAATTCGACAGCGGCGACCCAAGCCATGAGATGGTGCGCGCAATCATGGAGCAGAGCTTCGGCCCTGCCCTTTTGCCCGTCCCTATCCTTGAGAGCGCCGAAATCAGCCACGCCGCATTGCGCATGATGACTGTGTATGAACTTGAGAAACCCATCGGCACATCAAGAACGCACAAACGGTGCAGATCAAATCTCGATGAAGCGCTCGGACAAGTCGAGCAGTTGGTACGACAAGGCTGGGGGCGGACGCAGGCCATTGACGAGGCATTGCTCGTCAATGGTTAGGTTTGAACCTCAGCCCGAATTGGCGACACTCACTCGGAACCAAGTCCCCGCACAGCGCGCAGAAAATTGAGAGGCCAACGATGGCAAAGAAGCAGAAGGACTACCTGACATCGTTGCTTTCTGAAGACAGCGACGGCGGGGCTCCAACACCGACCGCAGGGCCGGAAGAGGCGTCCTCCGCCGCGCGCCAAGAACGCTCGCGCCGGAATTCACTTCTTGGGCGGGAAAGCGCCCTCGCGCGCGTAGCGAGCGGAGAGGTGCGGCAAGTCACGCAAATTGCGCTGGACCCCGCGAGGGTCCGCCCGTGGTCTGGCAACGCCCGTTCCTACGCCCATCTAAGCGAGCAGAACTGCCGTGACCTGATCGACGCCATAATTGCAGAAGGCGGGCAAAAGGTGCCAGCCATTGTCCGCAGGGTCGAAGGCGACCCGGTATTCGACTATGAGGTCATTGCCGGTACGCGGCGCCATTGGTCAATCTCCTGGCTGCGGCAAAACTCCTACCCGGACATGAAATTCCTCGCGCAGGTTGCTGACCTCGACGACGAAGCCGCTTTTCGCCTCGCAGACATCGAAAACCGGGCCCGCAAAGACGTCTCTGATCTCGAGCGAGCCCGCAATTATGCAGCGGCATTGAAGACACATTACGGCAACCACCAGTCACGCATGGCAGAGCGGCTCAAATTGTCTCAGAGCTGGCTCTCCAAAATGATCAAGGTTGCCGCCATTCCAGACGGCGTGATCGCAGCCTTCGCATCCCCTGCCGACGTCCAGCTGAAACCCGCCTATCCGCTGGCCCAAGCCTTGAGCGACCCCAAGAGGTCGGCACTCATTCAGAAGGCAGCCAAAGGGCTGGCAGAAAAGCAGGCACAGCTTCGCAAGGCGGGCAAAGCCGCACTTCCAGCCCAGGAGGTCATCAGGCTCCTGCTGACATGCAACGAAACGCCGGCAGAGCCGCGTGAAATAGTCATTCGGGGAGCCCATGACCGCCCGGCGGTGAGCCTTCAGCGCGCCAACCGGCAAGGCGTAGTCTTGCGGCTTCACGCCGGGCACGGCCTTTCTGATGACGAACTCCTGGCCAAGGTCCGCATCCTGCTCGATACACTCGCGGCAGAAGGTGGGGGGCTCCAAAGGTGACAACCGCCCTCCCCCACCCAGACAGGACCATCCGTCACCGGAATTATTCCCCGGGGAATAATGTCCGCGAGGATTATTCCCCGGGGAATAATCTGGGCGGCCAGCAGGCAGGATTGCAATGACGCGCGCCAGCAAAAAAAGCGTGCCCGAACAGTTCGACCTGTTCCTGCCCTATCTGGCCGACCTTCCTCTGCGCGACCAACGCGAGATGATGGAGCGCCCATTCTTCTCGCTGGCGAAGCGCAAACGGATCAAGCCGATCGAATACACAGCGCCAGATGGCAAGCTGTGGGTTCATGTGAGCCCAAACCCTGACTACGGCATGGCCACGATCTGGGACGCCGACATTCTCATTTATTGCGCCAGCCAGCTCGCAGACATGGCCCGGCGCGGGGTGAATGATGTCCCCCGCAAGCTTCACATCATGCCTTATGACCTGTTGCGGGCAATCGGCCGCCCGACCACGGGGCGGGCCTATGAGCTCTTGGGCCAAGCGCTGGACCGCCTGGTCTCGACAACCATCAAAACCAATATCCGCGCTGAAAACCGCAGAGAAGCCACCTTCAGCTGGCTCGATGGCTGGACCCAGCTGGTAGACGAAAAGACAGAGCGCAGTCGCGGCATGACGCTCGAGCTCTCGAACTGGTTCTGGGAAGGTGTGATGATGAAGGGCGGGGTGCTCAGCATAGACCGCGCCTATTTCGATATCACAGGGGGGCGCGAACGATGGTTATACAGAGTGGCTCGCAAACATGCCGGCGGAGCTGGTCAGGCCGGCTTTGCGATCTCCATGCCTGTCCTGTTCGAAAAGTCGGGCGCAGAAGGTGAGTATCGGCGCTTCAAATTCGAAGTCCTCAAGCTCGCACAAAAGAACGATCTGCCCGGCTATCGGCTGCTAATCGAGGACGGGAAGGGTGGTGAACCGCTTCTGAGAATGATCCGTCTGAACGACCAGGCTGCCGAAGCGGCAGAATGCCTGCCTTCGGAAGTTGTGCCTGTAACGCAAGACGAAGGCCATCATCCGGGAGGAGATCCCGCTGCAAGACAATCAAAAAAGCCGTCGTCTGATTCGGTCGTGATCGAAGATGTCGCGCTGTTTGACGTCCGTGCGCTTGTCCGCTCTTCAGTGGCGGGCTTGTCAGACAAAGCAACCCGCGGGATCATCACCGACGAGACTATGGCCTATCTGCGAGAAAAATGCCCAGGCTGGGACCTCTATGCGCTCCACTCCGAATTCGAGAGCTGGGTGAACGCCGACCCCGCGAGAACACCTGCTAGCTGGCAGAAGGCCTTCATCGGTTGGGTGAAGCGCCACCATGAGAAGCACAAGCACGAGCTGCGCAGGTAGCCAGCAGGATCCGAACAGCTACACTCGCTAAGCCTCACATAGCCGGATCAGCCCAAACAAGGATTCCAGCGGTTGCTCCGTTCCAAATGTGTCGTGTCGAATCATCACCGGCCTGCCAAACGCCGCACATCTGGCGCCCTTTGAACCTCTTCCCGGCATGTCGGAGTGATAATGATTCAATTTGACTCGCCATTTGCGTTGAAATTCCAGTTTCTCGACACATTCGGAACAGCGTAGAGCTCGTCACCGACACATCGGGAACGCATAGACGAACTATCGGGAACATTCCTTCGAAATATCAGGAACGCAGCGCCGACACATCGGGAACCCCGCTTTCAAAATTCTTGAGCAAATACGGCGAGTCGCACGTCGCTCACATTCTTTAACTGCTTTAACCTAGCTATAACCCATCTAACACTCTGGAATTCGTTATTTTTTTAGACTTTATGGAGGGTCAGATCACGATCAGAGCCTATAGAACTCGGTGGCAGACGTGCCGGACACCACACGGCGCGCCGCAACCATCGATGTCTTTCTTCTGCATCGTCCTGCAGCACAAAGCTCTCCAACGGGGACCGATCACCAGATCCTCCCATTGGACCTATCTGCGAAGCAGCTTGCCATCAGATCAGTACAGCAACACCGGTCGGACAGTCAGGGCATTAGCCGGCCAGTGGGCCGTCGCTCAACGCCGCGCGCGACCGCCGTCGAGCAATTGCTCCTGATCTGTTGGGTTGGGTGATCAGCAAGCGACGCTGGAGTTTGATCGGCACCAGAAGGGAAGGGCACCACAATGTCAGGTGAACTACAAAATCCTTGGCCTGCGACGCATGCAAGCGTTGATGTCATAGCTGGCCAGTGCGGCTTTCTCGCCATCCTGAAGACGATCCATCATGTCCGAGGTGGCGGGCTGGTTCTCAATCCCGGAGGCTGGAAATATCAGGCGCGAGCGCTGCCGAAGTCCTTGTGGTCTTTGCTGCACAATAACCTCTCTGATGCGCCGGTCATCTTGATCACCGCCATCATGCTTGCTGACTATCTTGGGTTTGCGGAGCTGGCTGACATGTAGTCAGCGAACACCGCCCCGCGAAACCCAATGCGGGCGGTCGAGGGGAGGGGAGGTGAAATGCGCGCTACACTTTGTCTCTCAGCAGCCAACCAAAACGCAGTGATCTTTCGAACGTAATCGAGCGTCTCCCGAATACGCGGGATCCTGCGATTTGGCCGAACCCTTCCTGGACCTGCATTATACGCAGCCAGAGCCAGATCGTACCGACCAAACTCATCAATTTGTATCCTGAGGTATCTCGCGCCACCTCTGAGATTTTCGACAACATCCCATGGATTGGAAACACCCAGATACTCAGCAGTGCCAGGCATCAGCTGCACCAGACCGATTGCACCCTTGGGCGAGCGCGCATTAATCTGATACCGGCTCTCCTGCCAGATGAGTGCATCGAACAGGCCAACGGGAATCTGATACTCGCATGCTGTCGCCGCGATCAGCGGAAAAAGCCGGGCGCGTCGTGTCTCGGTTGACGAAGGAAGTTCCATCCGGGGTTGGTACCGCACATCGCCGCAACCCGCACCGAAGATCGGCGAGGATGGCCCCGAAAGCGCCAGACCTGATGAAGCGGTCCCTCTTTGCATCCAATCCGAAACCCTGATCGAGGCGCGGGAGCGACAGGCTGTGCAATGGTTGGTGCACCAATCTGGGCAAAATCAGCCGACAGCGCAGCGGTGAGATCGGGGGCTTGCATAACAGCTGCTGCATTTGCTGGCACACGCACAGGACCAACATGGATGACAACATCCTGGACTGCAGCCCCATCGAATTGCACCAGCTCCACCTCATGCGCAAAGGCTGCGCCTTGCAGCGAGAGCGCGAGAAGGCTGGAGATGACGGATTTCACTGGCATGGTCCACCTCACGTCAGTGGCCAAGCATCACTTGCTAACCCTCAGTGTCAATTGGGAAAAAATTTCCGCTTGAGGCTGGCACAGGCAAAAAAAAGTGACACGACGCTATTGGTCGTTACTGCGGCGCAACGAAAAAGACATACAGGAAGTGGACAACATCAATGGTAATGCCATGCGCCTGCTTGTGTGGATTCCCGCGCAATATCCTCAGATCAAACTGGCACGCTTTGCCTATGCAGTCCGCCCTTTGGATCAGATCACGTTCGGGTTTTAAATGATGCCAGCGCGATGCGCAATCTTGGCCAGAACCTGCTCGGCCAACTCAGCGCGGCAGATCAGCAGATCGGGCATGAAGGTCTCAGCCTGATTATAGACCAGCGGGCTGCCATCAATGCGCGAACAGTGGAGGCCGTGCGCCTGCGCCACAGCAACCGGCGCGCAGCTGTCCCATTCGTGCTGGCCGCCTGAGTGGAGATAGACCTCGGCCTCGCCCCGGACCACTGCCATTGCCTTGGCCCCGGCGCTGCCCAAGGGGACAAGCTCGCCTCCGAGCGCCTGCGCCACGGCCTCAGCCTCTGAAGCAGGACGGGTGCGGCTGACGAGGAAACGCGGGCGCTGCGCCATCGCTTGCAAAGGGGCAGGCTGGTCGGAGCGGAGCACAATGCCGCCATCAAGCCCCGGCAACGCCACCGCACCCAGCGCAGCAACCCCATCCACCGCCAGCGCGACATGCACCGCCCAATCGGCGCGGCCTTCCGAGTACTCACGCGTCCCGTCGACCGGATCGACGATCCACACGCGGCGTTGGCTCAATCGGGCAGGGTTGTCCTTCTCTTCTTCGGACAGCAGCCCATCATCCGGCCGCGCGGCGCGGATCGCATCGCACAGCAGGCGGTTTGCGGCAGCGTCCCCGGCATCGCCGCAGGCCTTGCCTGTCAGCCCACTGCCTGCGCGCACCTCCAGCGCGAGCCGCCCTGCGGCTTCGGCCAGATGCGCTGCCAGTGCAGCATCGGAAAGGCTGGCAAGGCTCATTTGAGCGGCAGGATCTGCTGGATGATGTAGCGTGCGGCTTCCTCCGGCGTCATGTCGACGGTGTTGACGCGGATTTCGGGGTGCTCGGGCGGTTCATAGGGGCTGTCGATCCCGGTGAAGTTCTTGAGCTGGCCGCTGCGCGCCTTTTTGTAGAGGCCCTTTACATCACGCGCCTCGGCGACGCTAAGCGGGGTGTCGACGAAGATTTCAATGAACTCGCCAGGTGCCAGCATTTCGCGCACCATCTGGCGTTCGGCGCGGAAGGGGCTGATGAAGGCGGTCAGGACGATCAGCCCGGCGTCCGCCATCAGTTTGGCCACCTCACCCACCCGGCGGATATTCTCGATCCGGTCGGCCTCGGTAAAGCCCAGATCGCGGTTGAGGCCGTGGCGGACATTATCGCCATCCAGCAGGAACGTGTGGCGGTTCATCACGAACAGCTGCTTTTCCACCTCGTTGGCGATGGTCGATTTGCCTGAGCCCGAAAGGCCGGTGAACCACAGCACCTTGGGCCTCTGGTTCTTCATCCCGGCATGATCATCGCGGGTGATGCTGACGGGCTGCCAGTGGACATTATCTGCGCGGCGCAGGCTGAATGCGATCATTCCCGCGGCGACCGTGGCATTGGTGAACTTGTCGATCAGGATAAACCCGCCGAGCTGGCGATTTTTCGCATAGGGCTCGAAGGCGATCGGCCGGTCGGTCGCGAATTCGGCCACGCCGATGCTGTTCAGACCCAGCGTCTTGGCCGCGAGATGTTCGAGGCTGTTCACGTCGATCTCGTACTTGGGCGGCTGCACTGTGGCGGTGACGGTCTGGGTGCCGATCTTCAGCCAGTAACCGCGCCCCGGCTTCAACGCTTCCTCGTCCATCCACACAAAGGTCGCGGAGAACTGGTCGGAGGCTTGCGGCGGGTCGCTCGCCGCCGCGATCACGTCACCCCGGCTGCAATCGACCTCGTCGGTGAGGGTGAGGGTGACCGATTGGCCTGCAACCGCCTCGTCGAGATCGCCGTCGAAGGTCACAATGGACTTCACGGTGCTGGTCTTGCCCGAAGGCACGATCCGCACCGCATCGCCGGGGCGGATCGTGCCGCTGGCGATCTGGCCGGCAAAGCCGCGGAAATCGAGGTTGGGGCGGTTGACCCACTGCACCGGCATCCGGAACGGCGCGCCTTGCGCGGCGGCGGCATCGACTTCGACGGTTTCGAGATGCGCGATTAGCGCCGGGCCGCGATACCAAGGGGTGTTGTCCGAAAGTGCAGTGATGTTGTCGCCCTTGAATCCGGAAATCGGGATGGCGGTGAAATCCGCGATGCCGATGCCGTCCGCAAAGGCGCGGTAATCGGCCACGATGCTGTCAAAGACGGTCTGATCATAACCGACCAAATCCATCTTGTTCACCGCCAGCACCACATGGCGAATGCCGAGCAGATGGACGAGATAGGAATGCCGCCGCGTCTGTTGCAGCACGCCCTTCCTCGCATCGATCAGGATCACCGCCAGATCGGCGGTGGAGGCGCCCGTCACCATGTTGCGGGTGTATTGTTCGTGCCCCGGCGTGTCCGCGACGATGAACTTGCGTTTCTCGGTCGTGAAGAACCGGTAGGCGACGTCGATGGTGATGCCCTGTTCGCGCTCGGCGGCGAGGCCGTCGACCAGCAGCGCGAAGTCGATGTCCTCGCCTTGCGTGCCGTGACGCTTGCTGTCGCTTTCCAGCGCGGCGAGCTGGTCTTCGAAGATCATCTTGGAGTCATAAAGCAGCCGACCGATCAGGGTTGACTTGCCATCATCGACGCTGCCGCAGGTGATGAAGCGCAGCAAGCTCTTGTGCTGGTGCTTATCGAGATAGGTATCGATATCCTCGGCGATCAAGGTATCGGTCTGGAAGGAGGAGGGCGTATCCATCAGAAATAACCCTCCTGCTTCTTGTCTTCTATGCTTGCCGATTGCGCTTCGTTGATAGCGCGGTTTTCCGGTTCGGCCACGACGTCATGGAAGATATCGGTGCTTTCGGCTTCCTGCCGTTCGAGATGGGTCAGACTGCGCATGAGCGTGCAGGTATAGGTTGCCAAGCGTGCGGCAAGCAATTTTGCCTTTCCCTACCGATGGTGAGGCTTGCCCTCGACGCGCACTCGCACTCAAGGCTTCTCGCAAAGGGCGAGATAGCACCAGTAACCTGCAGAGCCCGGATGTCTCCGGCTTATGTTGAGGGATTGATCGGCCCTGAGGGCTACCGGAGAGTTCAGCCGATGGCTCTGCTCTCACCCGGGAATGGCCAGGACCTGCTGAACCATTTTATCGGCGTTGAAATATGGTACGACATTGCACTTGAACGGGAGCTTGAGCTCGAGGCTGATGCCGCGGCTGTCGGCAGCAATGCCTTGGTGATCATGGATGACAAGGCTTTGTCCAAGCAGAGGCGAGCCTTGGCCCATCATGTCCGTAGGGAATGCAGCAATGGTCGGATGGCCGTTATGGTGCGGGGGCAAAACCGCTCAGGACGATGCGGTGCAGCTGCGTTACAATGCAAACACCGCAGAAGGCCTGACAATGCCGTTCTTGATTTCCGGATTGGCAAGCGAGGGCCATGTTCTGTCGGCAAAAGTGCCAGACCGTAGGCCAGGGACGCTCAGCACGCACTTCCCATCTAATGATTCTGGGCGCGGGCTTGTCAGCTCAAGGTGACGATCAGTTCGGCAATCCGCGTGCTGGCCGTGCCATCGCCATAGGGATTGTGCGCGCGGGCCATGGCCTGATAGGCTTTCGGATCGTCCAACAAGCGCGTGGCCTGCTCAACGATAACACCAGCATCAGCGCCAACCAGAAGCGCCGTTCCGCTAGCAACGCCTTCTGGTCGCTCCGTCGTGTCGCGCATCACCAGCACTGGCTTGCCGAGGCTTGGCGCTTCTTCCTGGATACCGCCAGAATCGGTTAGCACGATATCGCTCGCGGCCATCATGGCGACGAAATCGAGGTAGTCCAAAGGGTCAATCAACGCGATATTGTCGTAACCAGCGAGTGCTGGCCGCATAACCTCGCCGACTTTGGGATTGGGGTGGAGCGGGTAGATAATCGCGACATCGTCACGCGAAGCGAGTGTCTGCAATCCCTGCGCTATCTGCTGCATCCCCGGGCCGAAATTCTCGCGTCTGTGCGCTGTCACCGCAATGATCCGCTTACCTGCAAACCGCTCCCGCAGCGGTGCGATGGTGGGCGCAAGGCCGGGATCGGCAGTGATCTTTTGCTGCGCAAACAGCAGGGCATCAATCACTGTATTGCCCGTTATGTGTATGGCTTTTTCCGGAACGTTTTCAGCGTATAAAGCTGCAGCCGCAGTCGCTGTTGGGGCAAAATGCAGGTCTGCAATCACACCGGTGACCTTACGGCTCACCTCCTCAGGCCAAGGCGAATAGATGTCCCCGCTGCGGAGACCCGCCTCCACGTGACCCACCGGAATCCGGCGAAAATAGCATGCAAGGCTGGCCATCATAGTGGTCAGCGTATCGCCATGCACCAGCACACGATCCGGACGCAGCGCGTCCAGGGCCTCGCCAAAACGCGTGAGGATGCGGCTCGCAAGACCGTCCAGAGACTGGTCCTGTGTCATCAGATCAAGATCCAGATCAGGCGTAAGTTCAGCAAGTGCAAGGACCGAGTCGAGCAATTCGCGGTGTTGCGCTGTCACCACCACCTTGACGTCGAACAACCCGGTCTCGCGCAACGCAGCGACCACGGGGAACATCTTGATGGCCTCGGGCCGGGTGCCAAAGGTCACGAGAACGCGAGGCTCCGCGCCACCCGCGCTCATCGCCGCAGCATCCCTCGGGTATCAAACACGAGCTTGCCTGAAAGATCATCGGACCCAAGATGTTTGAAAGCGGTATGATCCACCAGTACCACAACAATTTCCGCCTGCCGGAGCGCGGCGTCAAGAGTTGCCAACTGCGCGCCCGTGCCGGATAGTGCCGCCGGCAGTTCATCGGTAAAGGGCTCGACCACGAGGATGCGATTTCCGTGCGTATGTGCCAGCGCCTCGGCAATTTCCAAGGCAGGGCTTTCGCGAAAGTCGTCGATGTCAGGCTTGAAGGCGAGGCCGAGGAGGGCAACCTTCCCATCCGGCGCGGCATCTAGCAACGCGCGGATCTTACCCTCGGTGTGCACCGCCTTGTGGTCATTGACCTCGCGTGCGGTCCGCACCAACCGCGCGGCGGCAGGCGCGCCCGCGACCAGAAACCACGGATCGACCGCAATACAGTGCCCACCCACGCCCGGGCCCGGCTGGAGGATGTTTACCCGAGGGTGGCGGTTGGCGAGGCGGATCACCTCCCATACATCCACCTCAAATACATCGGCGATCATCGACAACTCGTTGGCAAAGGCGATGTTGACGTCGCGGAACGAGTTTTCGACCAGCTTTACGGTCTCTGCCACGCGGGCTGTGGTGTAGAGACAGTCACCTTTCACAAAGCTTGTGTAGAGCACCGCCGCGCGTTCTGCGCAGGCAGGGGTGACGCCGCCGATAACCCGGTCATTATGCACCAGTTCGTTGACGATCCTGCCCGGCAACACCCGCTCAGGGCAATAGGCGAGCGCGATGTCCGCCTCTTCTATCCCGCCGTCTTTCGGTACGACGAGATCGGGGCGCAGCTCAGCAATAATCGCGGCCACCCGCTCGGTGGTGCCCACCGGCGAAGTGCTCTCGACGATCACGCAAGCACCAGGCAAAATCTTGGGTGCGATGGCGCGGGCGGCGGCCTCGACAAAGGTTATGTCGGGAGACTTGCCATCCCCAAGCGGGGTCGGCACCGCGATCATGTAGAAGCTTGCGGTCGGTACTTGTGTAGAGGCGATCAGCGTCTGAGCGGTGATGGCGTCGTGTACCAGCCTGTCGAGATCGCGCTCTTCGATGTGCACGCCACCGGCATTGACCGTGTCGACCACCTTTTGCGAGACATCGACACCGCAGACGCTCCAACCATAAGACGCAAGCAGAGCCGCGGTCGGCAGGCCGATATAGCCCAATCCGATCACCGCTACCTGATGGTCTGGTGCTGGATGCGCTATAGCCTTGCGCCCGAGCGCGGCGGTGGCATCGAAAGGTGCGTTCATGCGGTCAAAGTCCCAGTGTTCCGGCACGGGTCATGGCCGCAAAGCCCTTAAAATCGCGTTAGGCTTGCCAGAATTTTTACCATTTCCTTCACAAAAAGACGCGCTGCGTGAGATTCTATGCGCACAGACATCATTGATCGTGCCGACGCACCCAAGCATCCGTCGGAACGGCTTCGTGCCTTAGCGCGAAGCGCGCCATGAGAAGGTTCCCGCATCAACTCACGACATTTCTTCGGGGGTGTCCGATAAGTCGGGTGCAATTTGGCGCAATGGCATCGGGGCTGACTGACGTGGATGATCAGACCCCTGGCGAGGGCGCCACCGAGCGGCCTCGGTTTGAGTTCTTGCGCAGCAGCTGCGTGGGTGAAGCACCACGATGAACAGGCTTGCGGCGTTGTAACGAACCGGGATGCCTGCTCCTGCAAATGCCCGTGCATTCCTTACTAACATTATGACAAAACTGATAACAAGATTCCAACTTCCGCTGCTGGACCGCCCGATATCAGGTCCGGGAGAGAGGGAAGGGGGAGGGGATGTGGGAACTCGAAAGGGATTGCCATGCCCATTACTGCAAAACCGCCCTCACAGCGCCTCATTGACCTGGTCGGAGCCCTTGGCGGCAATTGGTCTGGTTACAGCGCAATGTGCCGCTGTCCGGCCCACATGGACGAGACTCCGAGCCTCTCGCTTCGCCAGGGAGATAGCGACATCCTCGTGCATTGCTTTGCAGGCTGCGATCCCGCCGATGTGCTGAGAGAACTAAGGGCCATCGTTCCCGGCATGCCCTACACCTTCCGGGGTGGCCCAGGCCGTTCTTTCAATTCGACCGCGATTGCATGCAACCTGTGGGCGCAGGGACAATCGATCGCGGGCACATGGGGCGAGGCCTATTGCGACTATCGCGATATCACCGGTCGATATGATGACCTGCGCTTCCATCCGCGCTGTCCGAAGGGAAAGGCACCGACTGCGCTGTTCCTCCCAGCAGTGCTGGTTGGCGTGCGCGAGGGTAACAACATCAAAGCAGTGCAGCGTATCTTCCTGCGGCCTGGAGGGGAGGGCTATGCAGCCAAGCTCATGATCGGGAATCCTCAAGCGGGAAGTTGGCAAGGGCGGCGACCCGGCAAAACTCTTGCAATTGCTGAAGGCTTCGAGAGCGCAGCGCGCTTCGCCGACCTTCACGACGTACCGACCTGGTCTTCGCTTGGCGCTGCCCGGCTCGGACTTTGCCTCCTGCCGGACGAGATCGAGGAACTTCTCATCGCAGAAGATAACGACGGGGAAGGCCGTCGGGCCAGCATCAAGGCGCGTGAGGCCTACGCTCGCGACGGGCTGACCATCCGATGCATGCCACCGCCTTCCAGCTATATGGACTGGGCCGCGGTTCCCGCACCCAGTTAAAGGGGAGGGGGAGGGGAGGGTTGCTTCGCCTGCGGAGAGGCAAGCCGAACCCAGGAGACCCCCATGACAGATCTGTTCGAAGCGGCGGCGCAGCGCCGCCCGCCCGCCCAGCTTGCCGCCCGCGCGCTTTCCATCCTTATCGACAACGGCACCGTCATCACGCGTGCGACGATGAACCAGGCCATGGCCAGCGCCTTTGGGGGAAGCGATGCAACCGGCCGTTGGACCCAGCGCGAAAGCTTCGAGGTGCTAGAGCATGCGCTTGCGCTGAGCCTCGCGGGTCGACGCGCTGCAGCCTTCAGCCCGGGTGATCTCGACAAGGCAATGGCAATCGCTGCGCAGCTGCCCACCCAGACCGTACGGAGCGAGGACTAGATCGACTGGCAGCAATTTTCGACGCCCGTCGATCTTGCCGCCGTGGCCGTCATGCTCGCGAATGCTCAGCCGGACGATATCGTCCTCGAGCCGAGCGCTGGAAACGGTCTGCTGATCGCGCAGCTTCCTCATGTTGCCCAGCTGCAGCTCAAGGAGCAGGACGAGGTCCGCCGCTCGCGCATCGCCGATATCTTCCCGGGCGTTTCGATCACTGGCCATGACGGCGCTGCGATCGCGAGCACGCTTGGCGGCCAGACCCGGCCTTCCCTGATCCTGATGAACCCGCCATTCTCGCGCTCGTTTGGACGCGGCGCAGATCACCTTGCAGCCGTCCGCCATCTTGCCGCCGCCATCACCCATTTGCGCGCTGGTGGCCGCATCGTGGCGATCATGCCAGACTGGTTTGCCCCTTCGGCCAGAATGCGCGAGATCTTCGAGAACACGTTGACGCCCGTCACGGTCCGGAGCTCCATTTGCCTCGAGCAGGCCTACACTAGGCGCCCGACGCGGCGCGAATTCCTTCGCGAGCATGACCTCTTCGAAACCGCTTGGGAGCCCTGCGAGCAGTCGAGCTTCGCAGCGGCCTGGTTGGCCGAGGCCGAGGATGCGGCCAATACGGTCGATACTGAGATCATCCGGATCGCGACCGGCCTCCTGTTGCCGATTTGGTCGGCGCTTCCTTCCGATCATCTCGCTGTCAACCGGATCGTCGATGCCGAAGGCAAGTCTTGGCTCGGCCGAATGGTCTTTCCCGAGCATGTCGCCAAGCTGCTGAAGAATCTTGGCGTTGAGACCGCTGCCCCGCTCAACCCATCGGAGACCCTTCGCGCCATCCATGGCGGGGGAAGCATCGCGCTGGTGCGCCCAGTCCCCTGCGAGCTCAAGCGCTCCCGCGTCAATGGATCGTGGCGGATCGAGATTGCAGGGGCACCTGCCGGCCAGCTTGCCTGGTTCAAGTCGCTCGGTTGCTTCACCGAGGTGATTCAGTACCGCACGCGGTTGTTTGTGCCGACCGAGAAGGCCGAGGTCATCATCGCCAAGCTGACCGATATCCCCCTATGAGCTATTCCCTACCGCTTGGGTTTCTGATAGGAGTCCACATGCCTGTAGTATATCGTATCGGTGGCCTGAGGGTCGTGATTTGGCCCAACGATCACCGCCCGGCGCATGTTCATGTAATAGGTCCCAACGGTGAGGCGGTATTCATCCTGAATTGCCCTGAAGGACCGCCGGAACTGCGCGAAAGTTTTGGCTTCAGGCTACGAGAGGCCAACGAGATCGCTGAAGCGTTAATGGGCGCCATTCCAGCGCTGTGTGAAGAATGGAGCAAAGCACATGGCAGTTACTGAACAGCAACTCGAAGAAGCCGAAGCACGTATGGCTGAAAGCCGTGCCGCAGGGCATGCCGTCTCCGCTCGCTATGACCGGCGTCGCGGCAGGGTGGTGGTAGCGCTTCACGCGGGTATCGAGCTGACATTCCCCGCGGCTCTTGCCGAGGGGCTCGCTGACGCCCCCGCTGACAAGCTGGCAGACATCGAGGTTAGCCCTGCGGGCCTTGGACTGCATTGGCCGCAGCTCAATGCGGATTTGTATGTTCCCGCACTCATCCAAGGTGTGTTCGGCTCGGAAAAGTGGATGGCCAAACACCTCGGTGCACAGGGAGGTAGAGCCCGCACGCCCGCCAAGGTTGCCGCAGCGCGCGCAAACGGTCGAAAGGGCGGAAGGCCGCGCAAGTCAACCGCTGGATAGCAGCAGCTTTGGCAGCGATAGCAGACTGACCGGTTTTGGTGATGCTCCGATCCATCGAAATCGGCAGCAACTGGGTGGATTCCGGACTTGGGCGAAGAGCTTCTGGAACACAGTTGACCGCCGAGAATCACGGTGGATTAAATCGTCCAACGACCAAACAGCTTGGCCACGCATGCGCTGCAGCCAAACATCGAGACGCCGAGTCCAAGCAAACCGAAGGCAGCGGTAATCAGTCCCAAGAGCAGAAGAATGATGGGTGAAACTGCACCATCCACGCCAAGGCTCCCCAAACTCACTGCCGCGCCTAGGCCGATGATGGGCAAAGACAGCAGTGCCAAAAACGGTCTCTTCCATCCCCTCTGTGTTGCCGATGGCAGAAAAGAGAGTTTGTTCACAATTGGGTGCGTGCGGCATTTCATCTCGAAAGAATGGCCGAGAGAGTTCTTGACCGCAACGGGGTCGCTTCCTGAACGGCAGGAATTTTCCAGAAGCGGGGCAAAACCGCCTTTCGCAGCCTAGCGCTGGCTGCCGACCCACCACAGATATTTGCATCTCCTAGGCCTGTGGTGAGAACACTCAGACAGCCTCTGAAGCCGCGTTCGCTGAGTGCTGAACGCCCTCTGTCCGAACGGAGCGTAAAAGTTTCGGACACAGTAGCGGCACCATCGATCTTTGGAAAAGGGCGGAGGAGGGACCCCGTAATTCTCTCGGCTGCTCAGCTGCAGTCTCTGACCTCCTGAAGAAGAAAGGGGAGTGGGGTTTGGGGGAGGGGGTCCGGGGGGTTTGTTCGCCGGACCCAATCCAGGAGAATGACGATGGAGCAGATGATCCTCCTCTCGCGGCTCCGGCTTTCGGACAGCAATGTCCGCAAGGCCGGCCGCACCAACATTGCCCAGCTCGCAAGCGACATCGCGGCGCCTCCTCCAGAACCTGCTGGTCACCGCGCTCAAGAAGCCGCGCGGGCACTATGCTGTCTTTGCCGGTGGTCGGCGCCTCGAGGCTCTTCAGCTGCTCGCCAGCGATGCACCCCTACAAGACACCCAAGGAGTATCTCGATGCGCAGTTCACTTTCGAACACCCCTATGACCCTGAGGGCAAGAGGATAGAGGCAAGGCCGCATGACCCGCTGCCTGACGGGACTTCTACCCGAGGACTGCGTGTGATCGCCTCCTCCTGTCTGCGCAACAAGGTCTGGTATGCGGCCATCGAGCCCGTTGAAAACGGCAGGACCGGGCCGGTGTTCGCGGCCGTCGTGCTCGTGCGCTGGAATCCGCATGCCAGTGACGGCTACGTGTTTGCCTACAAGGACCTCGATGAAACTGCCGGGCCGTTCGAGTGTGAATGCCCCGAGCGCATCCTCCGGCTGCTGGACCCGACCGACAATCATGCGGGGCTGGTCTGGCGCCGCCGCTGCATCCGCAATCTCC
Source organism: Porphyrobacter sp. IPPAS B-1204 (assembly GCA_003724185.1). Lineage (GTDB taxonomy): Bacteria > Pseudomonadota > Alphaproteobacteria > Sphingomonadales > Sphingomonadaceae > Erythrobacter. The sequence continues at coordinate 159,567 of RHGM01000002.1, read as the reverse complement.
TGCGAGGATCGCGCAAGCTCGAGGACGGAATGCAGATCCGACTGCCGTCCAAGATACGCTTCACCGATGGCTATGAAGGCGATGAGTTCTTCATCCGCAACCAAGGCCGCAAGACCAGGCTCGCTCTCACCGCCGACGGGCTTCCCTGCTACCGCATCGGCAATCTTGCCCGTATGAATTTCACGATCGTGCCGCAAACACGCGTCCAAAAGACCCAGTTCGGATGACACCTGCCATGAGTTGCCTTATGTTTGGAGAAACGCAACTAAGCCCGCGACGGCTCGAGCTGTGTAGCCGGGAAAATGCGAGCCGCGTCGCCTCGCGCCTCTTTGAGCACAAGCGCCGCCCGGTCGCGGTCATCCGCACGGGCGATCCGCTGAAGCCATTCCATGTGACCGATGAGGGGCCAGGCGGCGCGCACATCGAAGTGGAACTGCGCGCATAATGACAAGCCATCGTCGATTTTCTATCCTGCCTGTGCTGATCCTTGCGGGATCGGGTGGGGGATGCTTGGCAGCGCCAGAACTTCCGCCGGCAGAAACGATCACGCAATGCCGCGTGGTTGACGGCGACACTCTGCGCTGCGGAGATGAACGCATCCGCCTGCTCGCCATTGATGCGCCTGAAAAACGGGGTCAGTGCCGTGCGGGCCGCAACTGCGCGCCCGGCGACCCTGAGGCGAGCACCCGCAATTTGCGCGCGGCCATCGCGACAACGATGGTGATCCGGCGGGTCGGCTATGACCGTTTCGGTCGAACACTTGCTCTTGTCGAGGCACGAGGCCGCGATCTGTCGTGCCATCAACTCGAAAGCGAGGCCGCCATCTACGATGCGAGATGGGACGATAGTGGCTTTGTGAGGACACGCTGTCCCGCGGCTGCTGGCCGCGCTCAGCTTGCCCCATGAGTTCCGATCACGCCCCCGTCCATCCTGAAGACCCATGTCTGGCTGGCCCGTTGCGCACTGCACCAATAGTATGATAACCTCAGGGCCAAGGAGCGAACTATGGCGACCGTCCGCAAAACCATCACACTGAGCGATAAACAGGACTCCTGGATCAAGACTCAGATTGCCCGGGGAGCCTTCACCAACGACAGTGAATACATCCGCGATCTCGTGCGCCGCGACCAGGAAGAGCAGGGCAAGCTCTCCGACCTGCGCAAGGCGATCAGCGAAGGGATCGACAGTGGCCTTAGCGAGCGGTCACTCGACGATATCTGGGCCGAGGGCGAAGAGCGCGCGCGAAGCGCGAATGCGTGAGCTGCGGATCAGCCGGAAAGCTGACAACGATCTCGTCCTGATCTCGCAATATACGACCACCGAGTTCGGTCGGGACCAGGCGCGCAAATATCTGGGTCAGTTGAAAGCCTGTTTTGCGTCCCTGCTCGATAATCCGCATCTTGGGCAAAGCGCAGAACCGGTTGTGCCGCACTTGCGCCGGATCAGGCAGGGCGCTCATGTGATATTCTACATTTCCGCGCCGGACGGCATTCTGATTGTTCGCGTATTGCATCAAAGCATGGATTTTGAGCGGCACCTATAGCGGTCGCTTAGGGGAGTCGCTGAGTTCAGGATCGAGATACCAGGAGGGCCCCTGCTGGAACTCCCGGGTTACAGCGACCAGCGGGCCATCGGGCTCCGTAGCGACATAGGGCCGCACCTGTGGCATTATCGACGCACGACGATTCATGAGCTTGCCAGCCACGCGCCCTCGCGCCTCAAGCAGGTCTTCCAGCCACATCAGATCATCGAGCATCTGGACGACACCGCGCCCTTCCAGGATGAAACAGAGGCACCGCTGGTAGTCGTCGCACTGATTGCCGAGGATCATCGACAGCTTGAGCTTCGCACCTGGCTCGCCCTCATGCACCCACTGAACGGCCTCGCGCAGTTCTACGGCCGCATAGTATGCATCCTCGACCTCGGTGCTGATCGCGGCGGCCGCCAGCATGCGGTGCGTTGGCCGGTTCGAGGCTCGCATCGCGCAAGGTAAGATCAAGGTCAAACCGGCCGATGGCCCATGACTGCTTCATAACGGCAATCTCCCTCCTTTGGAACATGTATAGAACAATATAGACGGTCAATCGCTATTGCTGTAGTTTCAGCGCCATGTGGCTCGTACCGCGCCATTCGAGAGGCCTCTCTCAGCGAACGCCCGTACCCGAGGTCGTGCGCAATGCACTGGTTCGCTGGTACGAAGGGGAGGGGAGCGAGGCCGACCACCGCGCCAGTGTCACGATGGTGGTCAAGGCGCGAACCCATGAACAGTGGATCGCCTGCGATTGCGCGGGCGATAACGAACCGCCGTCGCTCATGTCGCCAGCCTACCTTTCGGAAGCGGAAACCTACTACCTGCGCCGCTTGACCAGCAGGCGGCAAAGACGGCCCGAGCACTTGCCCGAGTGTCCGTTCTTCCGCGAACAGGCGCCGCAGCGCGTCCGCGAGAAGTGATCTGCCGATGCACCGGTCATCAACCAGCCCGACGGTCTGTTCATCGCTCACCGTCTCGCGCCCGAGAAGCTGGCCGAAGCGCCCCCGACAGCGAGCCCGATGATCGCACCCGCGGTGTCGCCATACCCCGCCTTGCGCGTCTTCTCTGGCTGTTGATGGAGATGGCCAGGGTGAACGAGGTCGAGCCACTCCCGCTCCATGCGGGGCGCAAGTGCACGATGACCTCGGAATTTGCGCGCCTGCGACAGGCGGCAGTCCGGCTCGAGATCGCCCCTCGCATCCCGCTGGCTGCGCACTTCTATACGCACATCGATCCCTTTGAGCGCAAGACCGTGTTCGCCCGCCTGCGCAAGGCCGCGAAAACATGGCCCGTAGGCCTCGCGCCGCAGGCCTTCCTGGCGCTCTATGCCAACGACATTTCAGGAACGACGCTGTTCCTGGGGAAGGGCAGGGAGCTCGACCTCAAGACCCGCGTCCAGTATTCAGGATCGCTGATCGGGCCACCCTATCTGGTGCGGGTCGTCGTCGGCGAGCACAACCCGCGCGATGGCTATGCTGCGCTCCGCGGCTTCGCATAGCCACTGGCCCGCACTGCGAACTTCATCCCGGTTCACAATGTCTATGAGCGCAAGGTCGCCTGCGAGCTCCTCGATCTCCAATATCACCTGCGCCGCCGCGGGATTGCCCTCGGCTTCAAGCGTCCGCTTTTTGATCTCCCTACAGCCGCAGGCACGGTGCGACCGGATTTCATTCTCGACATTCGCGACAACACCACCGGAGAATTGATCGAGGCAGCGCTCGAGGTCATGGCCCGCGAGGATCCTGACTATCTTGCCGCCAAGCGGCACCAGCTGGAAGGCCTCAGCAAAGCGGGCCGGGTTATCGCGGCGCGCGCAACCACGATCGATTCCCACGGGACGGCAGCCATCCTCAAGGCAAACCTTGGGATCGGCTGAAATGGGAGGGGGAGGGGATGGGTCAGATCCAATAAGGAGATGACCAATGCCCCGATTTCTTCCCTGCGAACAACCCCGCGACAGCATGTGGGGAGCCCCCCAGACCGCGACACAGATCCTTCCCGGTGTCTGGGAAATCCAGACTTCCGGCCATGGCGGCATGCTTCTGTCCGATCAGCGTCAGAGCGCTATGCCGAAAGCGCTGAGGCTCGATGGCCCGTCTTACGAAGAAGACGTCGACTGGGCGCTGGTTGTGCTTGCTTTCGATGACGAATTCATGGCGCTACCCACGAAGGGCTTTGATTTGCTCGTCGACAACGCCCGCGCGAGCGTGAAGGCGTGGCACCCTGACCGCTACTCCGCGTATACCGGTGAGCCCGTCGAACCAAAGGACAGCGATGTCCTGCGCCGGCGACAGGCTGTCAGAGCACAGATCGGGAACTACGTCGTGGTCAGCGCATCCGGCGATTGGGCAGGCTGGGTGCCCGAAGGCAAGGTCGGCGTGGTCGCACGGCGCGTCGTCCGGGCCGATGCGATGGGCCATGCCATCTTTCAGGGCGATCCCATCCACGGGCTCATCGAAAGGGTAAATTACGACAGCAGCCGTCCGGTCAACGGCTTCGACGAGATCGGAGCTGTGCGTATTGAGGCCGATGCGCCCGCCACCAAGGAAGTCGTGCTGTGAGCGCCCCATGTCGCCAGGCGGCTTCGCTGCGCCCGGATCCTGTTCACCCGCGGCGGCCTCGATGCCTTCTGCAGCGGTGACACGTAGGCCGGATTGGTCACGCAGGCACAGCCTATTGCCGCCGTCAGGACACACAGGTTCGACAAAGACGCCTGGGGCGAGCGGGACTTTGGCAGACTGACCTTCGAGGGGCAGACCATTGTCTTCAAAGTCGACTACTACGACACCAACCTTGAGTTCGGAAGCGAGGACCCCGCCGACCCGTCTATGATGGCTCGCACCGTGACGATCATGCTGGTCTCGGAACATTGAAGCGGCACTTCGTTGGCCAGACGTTCGAGATTGACTGGATTTTGTGCACCTAATGCACTATTTGAGCCCAAGGAGACTTGTCATGATACCCCAAGCTCAGGCCCGGTTCGTTACCAGCAGCGGCTCGATCAATCCGCGTGCGTTGGCGGAGCAGCTGCATATTCCCGTCTCCGAGCTTGCCGATTTGGTCGGTGTGAGCCGCAACACGCTAGCGGCCGAGCCGCTTGGCAAGAAAGGCAGGGAAGCCTTGTTGCCGCTGGTGCGTCTGCTGACTCATGCTAGCGAAATCGCAGGATCACTCGAGCGGGCCGTGGTGTGGTTCAAATACACACCCATTGTTTCGATGGGAACGAAGACCGCGATGGAACACGTCAAGGATGGCAACATCGCATGGGTGCATGGGCACCTCGAGAATGTCTACAACGGCGTTTACGCCTGATCTGCCGTCGTGGAACCCGCCATATGTTACCGGGCGCATACGCCCGAGTGGGCCTCCATGCCCACCAGCGGCGCTGGTGCAGCTAAAAATGGTGGCCGTTGGAACGTGCGCGGGAGGCCTGCGCTCTATCTCTCTTTCGATCCGCTCACTGCGGTCAAGGAAGCCAATCAACAGATACTTGATTTCATCCCGGTGACGCTGGTGCGTTATCAAGTCTCAAGCGGTCTGATCGGCGATTATGATGACGAAGATCTGCGGCGAAGGCATACACTGGCAGATGACCTTATGGTTCAGCCTTGGTGGGGGCCGCAATATGCGCAACGCTTGTCTCCTAGCCAGGAGGCAGCCGAAACGCTCATCGCGGCACAGTTTGACGGATTGGTCTATTCCTCGACTCAGGCCGCCGGTCGCAACCTCGTCCTGTGGCGCTGGAACGAAACGGGAGGGGCACAAGTGATTGCCGAAGACAAGCATGGTCTCCTTCCGAAGAATCGCGACTCTTGGCGATAATGCTGAAACAGCGGCTCGAATTGTGCTCACGGACAGAGTGGCCAAATCTGCGGCCGTACGGTTTGCAAGTTGCGCGGCTTGCCGACCTTGTTGATCCGGCGAGCCGCATGGCGCTAGATATCGGCGACGAACCTCTGACCTACGAGTGGCGTCTCATTGCCGGCGTCGGCGATGAACCTGTCAGCTGGGCTGTCGCTGACCAGCTCCATGCGTCAGGTTCTCATGGTCTGGCCTATCCCTCCCGGCTCACAGGAGGCCAGTGTGTGGTGCTCTGGGACTGGAACACCGACCGGAGCCCCGCGTCTTGAGGTTCATGACCCAAGTGGGCTCCTGCCGCGCGCAACGACCCGTCCTGGCGACCTTGAAGGGATGCAGCGCTGGATCGCTTCTGGCGATGCCGAACAGGCTTGTGGCCGCTGGAGCAGCCAGCAGTATTCTCGGCAATCCCACTCTACTCCGCTGACCGGCCCAGCGCCGGACCGCGGCTCCTGCCGGAGCTGTTTTCCAATCCTGGTGTCTCGGAGAGACGCCGCTTCACCTTGTGTATCAGCTTTAGGGGATGCTGTGCGCTTGCCAAATGACCGTTTCGGGGTGGAAACCTGCCGCTTTCGTTCAGCATTGAAATGCGGCGTACCAGTTGTGCCTGCGAAATTGGGCTGCGCTCGGGTTTCGCCAGCAACCGACAATTTTCGGAGAGAAGTTGGCCGCCAGTCATCGGGGCATGATCAGACTGGCGGCCAGGGGCATAGTTCACAACAAGCGGAGCGGTGTGCCTTTACGCTCAGCAGTCGTGTCGTGCGATTAGCACGATGAGACTTAAAAATTTGCTTCAGAGCAGGTAATTGCCGGCCGTAATGCGCGCCTTGGCGCGCAAGCGGGTCATTCAGCATCCGCCCTCCGACCAGCCTCGCCAAACGGCCCCGCAAGATTTGAAGTGTTCCCGCTGTTAACCCGTTCGCCGGGCCGGACGGGCGGACCAGCAGGCTGGCTCGTCTGCCTCCCGTCTCTCGTGCTCCGGGGCGGGAACATCTCTTCCACACACACAGGAACACCTGCCGAAACATATCAGTCTTCGGCGCTCGTCAAGGACCGCGCCCGCTTGGCGGCGGCGCGACAAGCGCACCGTCCCGGACTGCACGCCTTCCGATTGATGGGTTTTTCGGGTTCCCATGGTGGGGACGATTTCAATCAACTGGAGGCATTTATGACCAAGATTACGAGCCTTTCCGACCTCGGTATCCTTGCTGCCGAAATGCGTGCTTCGCGGATCGAACAGGATGTCGCTGATGAGTTCGCATGCGGCGGGCGCGCGAACTATGACGCCAGCTTCATCGAGACGAGCGAAATGGCCAAGCTCAGCATCGTTGCCGAGCCGGAAAATGCCGACATGCCGGATGCGCATCAGTCGGCCGCCGCTGTCGAGCTCATGATGCAGACGATGTTCGACGTGTTGCGCGATACGAGAATGCAGGAATGCGCCGGTGATCTCGCCAGAGACTTCGATCCCTCGGAAATCTACGCGGCCGAGCTCGAGCAAACACAACAGCTCTGCCAGACGCTCGAGGGCATCCGCGCCGCGCTCGAATGCATGCGCGACCACGCGGCCGAAATCTATCGATTGGAAACCGGCAGGCCGTTCTCGACGATCAAGGGCAGCAGGGTATCCAGCAAGCTCACCGCATCGGTAATCGACGCGCGCGACTACCTGGCCGGACACGCCAAGACCCGGCGCGAGCAATATGCGCCAGAAGGCCCGGTCGTTGCCTTCTCTGGCGGCGCTGAATGGCACGACGAAGTGCTGATCTGGGACCGCCTCGATCACATCGTAAAGCGCATCCCCAACATGATCCTCGTGACGACCGCACGCGACAAGGGCTGCGATGCTACTGCACGCGCCTGGGCAGCCTCGCGAAGCGTCAAGGTCGTCGAGTTCAAGCTTGAAACCTGGAAGGGCAGCAGCGCCGGATTCATCCGCAATGACAAGATTGTCGCGCTGAAGCCGGTAGAGGGGATTGTCTGCGAAGGCTCGGGGGTTCAGGCCAACCTCGCCCAGAAGCTTCGGAGCGCTGGCGTCCCGCTGCACATTCTGCGCCGCGCCGATCAGCGGGCCGACGATTTCACCGCGACCAATCGCAACACTCGATGAGCATTTGGGGGATCCGGCATTCGCCGGGCCCCCCTTCCTTCTGTCGCACTCGTACGGGCTCAGGGAGCATCGAGCCCCCGTCGCCCGTTGGGGATGCCGACCATTCAGCCGAAGAGAAGGGGAGGGGGCTGATGGCCAATGAAAGGCCTCGCAATCCAGCGAATGAGCGCTGCAGCTACAGCATTTCAGGTGACTTTTGAAATGACAGACAAGGCTCTACCATAGCGGCGCCCGTAGCTTGTGCACTGCCCCAGATCACGGCCCGGCGCTGCTCGCCGTTCCCTCATTCAAACCACGAGCAGCAATTCACCGTGCGACTTGACGTCGGCACTAACTCGCTAGCCGAGCTCGATGCGGTTCCGACCTTCATTCTTGGCGCGGTAAAGCGCGGCGTCGGCACGAGCTAACGCGTTACGCATGTCGCTATACTCCGTTATCTCGGCCACTCCAGCAGAGAAGGTGATCTGACCGAACCCTTGTCCTGTGTCTCGGTTGACCAATCGCCGATGCGCCTGTGCGCGACGAATTGCATCGACTCGCGATCGTGCTGCTTCCTTATCAAGTCCATACAAAAGGAGTACAAACTCTTCGCCCCCATGCCTTGCAACAAAGCAATCGTCGCGAGCATGTTCATTAAGCGTTGCGGCAAGTGCACATAAAACACGGTCGCCCGCATCGTGACCGTGCCTGTCGTTGATGACTTTAAAATGATCAACATCGCAGAACGCCAAGCTGAGCGGCTCGCCCTTTGCGCGCGCCTCTAAGGTGGCCGAGACAAGTCTCCGCTCGAAAGCGCGGCGATTAGGAAGCCGCGTCAGATGATCGACATCCGCCTCCATGCGTGCTTTGGCAAGGCTCTCACGAAGTTGCTCGGTTTCGCGCTGACTGCGGGACATTGTGTTTTCGATCTCTTCGATCCGCGCTAGCATTGCGCGCGAAAGGTCGAGAACCTCTGCCAGATTGGGCGAACCTGTTTCGGGGTTTTCAGAGTTTTCCGCCAGAGCTTCGATGTGAACGAAAATGGCACCGCGGTGGTCGCTGGTCTCTGTTTCAGCGGACCGCGCAGTCTGAGAGAAGCGCATCAACGCATACTCGAGCTTGTCCATCAAGGTCTCGATCTCGGCAATGCGGCTATGTCCATCGGCATCGAAACGAGCCAGAGTGTCGAGCCAACGCTGGTCGATAGGATCGCCAGAAATCTCTCGAGCAACAAACGCCTCGGCAAGCTCAGGATGCGAGCCCGACAGTGCGCCAGAAATTGTTGCCATATTCTGCGATGTTACTGCCAGATCATGCCTGACTATGAAGTCATTGATTGACGCAAGAAGCTCAGTCCGAGCATAATCCGCCCGGCTATTTACTGGCTGAGCATGATCTTTCATCTCATCTGGTTTCAATTCGTCCGATACAGAAGTGCGGGATTTAAATACCGATGAAAGTCGCATGGCAATCTCGTGTGGCAGAATGTTATGCTGTTATATTAATTGTGGGCGCTTAATTTGTGCTGTATTTACAGAATTCCATGGATACGCATCACTACGTATGGGTTCCGAAACATTAGCCAAAAAAAGTCGCACATTATCGGGACGGAGCCGCAATGTTGGTCAAAGCCGACGCAGTGACAGGTGCCGGGCGATCCTGATTTCCCGTGAGAGAAAAGAAGAGTCGTCATCAAACATTGCTCGTCATCCTCGCCGATACCATCATCAGTAAAGATCGGCACTTGCAGCAAGAAGCCTGCTTGAACTTCCGGACCGATGTTTTTTCGTTGCACGAAGCCGGCTTGTGCACCTGGCCTGCGCGCAGGGCGTCCGGACAATTTGCCTCGTGCAAGGTCGCTCTGCTGGGATCCATTGGCGATGCTCTCGCCGCTCTTCGCCATTAGCTTTTGGATCGCGGTGACTGCCTCAGACGAGCGCTGCGCCAGCGCGCGAACTTCGCTCGCGACCACGATAAATCCTTTACCAGCCTCACCAGCACGGGTTGCTTCCACGCCGGCGTTAAGGGCAAGAATATTTGTTTGGAAGGCGATGTTCTGGATCAGATTGGTTGTGCTGGCGACCTCACGGAACGAAGCCTCAATCTCCGCCATCGCTTCGGCCGCATTCGCTACAAGAGTGCGGTTTTCTGTCGCGTTCTGGCGGGCCAGCAATACTTCGGCATTGACCTGCTGCGCAAGTTCGGAGCCGGCTTGGATGCCTTGGTTGGTGCGCTGAAGTGCCGCAGCCGTTTCTTCAAGTGTCGCCGCCTGACGTGCTGTACGTTCGGACAGATCTGCAGCAGCCTCGTTTACTTCGGTTGCGCTGCGACGGATTTCGTAGGCCGAATTCACGACTGAATGGATGACCTCGCGCAAAGTGGCCTGCGCCTGATTGAAGTCCATTCTGATGCCCTTATAGGCCTCAGCAAAGAAGACGCTGATCGGCTCGTCGAGATTGCCTCCAGCCATGGCGCTCAGACGTTCACTTAGTACGGCAACGATCCGTCTGCGTTCCGCATCAGCCTCACGTGCGTCTATGGCGCTCTGACGGAATACCTCAATAGCACGGGTCATTGTGCCGATCTCGTCTTTGCCGTGGTGATTGCGCCGGCCAGTCTCAAGATCGCCCTGCGCCATACGCTCCATCGTGTCAGCGGTGCTAGCCAATGGTGCAATGACGCGCTGGCGGAGCACCACAAGCGCACCAGTGATCCCGCAAAACACAATCAGCACCGTAAGCCCAAGGCCCAAGAAGATGGCAGTAAGCGTGTGGGAAGCACTCTCCGCCAAATCTTTCTGGCGTTCCGCCGCGCCGCCGACAAGCGCGTCAATATGAGTGCGGTGCCGTTCATAGACTTCGTCCAGAGCGGTAAGAGACAGTGCCATTTCCCCTGCGTCACCCTTACGCGCAGCCGGCAAAAGGCGGGTCTCCACAATCTGCCAGAAGATGGATCCGTCTTGAGAAACAGTCTCAGCAATCCCTGCTTTGAGACTAGGGTCAAGATCAGAAGATTCCCAATGATCTGCACGCTCACGCCATAGTCGCTTCAGCTCAGCAAGCTTCTTGCTGAACTCCTCCACCCTGGCGGGCGAGCGGGTGACAAGGTTTGCCACAAGATATGACTCAACCAGATATTCTGGGGGCGGCAAGATGTCCGCGTTATAGTCATTCAGTTGCTGATTGACGCGGTGCATCTCGCCCCCGAAGCGGATGGTGTTGATGCCATAAGCACTAAAAACGATTGCAAAAGCGAGTAGCCCGATGAGGGCAAAGCCGCCGCGTCGGCTCAGTTGGTGGATGCTCATACACTGCAGATTTTTTTGATGCCGGGCGACAGGCCATGGGCTAACAGTATCATTTGTTAGAAAATGACGGTTGGTATTTTAATGACGCCAAATCTGTAAAAGCACCTATTGGCGATCAATGCTGACTGCCGGGGAATCCGGACTGACTTTTTGCCCGCCCGGGACCGCAAAAGGGCAGAATCCCAATCTTGGCTCGTTGGGTACGGGCGGTTCTGATTCAAGCGTTGCGCTAGGTTGGCGTCGGGCTGCGCATCTGCCCGAACCGTGCCAAAAGCTGGATCGTCCAGTATCGGCGGCGCGGGGAAGAGGTAGAGGTGACGCTGGGGAGGGCCGACCTTCTTGCCGCGGCCGACGCGCGCCGGCAGGCGAGGATTAAGGCGCGGCTGCCCTCCCACATCGTAATCTTGACGGCAAAGTAAACCGTCCGGCGGTTTGACGCGCTGTGGGAGCAGGAAAAGACGCATCTCCCCTTCTCGGGCGAGGTCGTTGCCGCAATCGAAAAGCACCGAAAGCGCCTCGCAGTCTGAACCAGCTGAAAAAATGAGCTTGCTTTGAAGCTTACGGGAAACCGCTCGGAACGTGTCGCTCCAGATTGAAACTGTAGAACAGCGCCTCCTGCGCCACCGCTCATGACGGGATTCAAATCAAGAGCTGAACGTCTTGTTTGACCGTGCTCTAGCCACTGCGATCATCGTCAAACCGCATCACAGTTATCGCGACAAGCCGTTTTCCCGAAGCGGCAACCTACCCTAATCGCCCCGTCGCCGCAGGGCCTCACTGATCGTGACACGCGTCGTGATGACCGGCCTTTGCGCGACCAACGATCAAAACAAACGGGGTTATTCCATGAAAAATAGAATGAAGGGGCTGCTGCTCCTGTCCTCCAGCCTCCTACTGGCCACAACCGCTGCGGCCACGCCTCCGGGGTTCAACGAACCCGGCATGGGCCGCGCTGCTATGCCGCAGACCGAAGCCGCCCCGCGCAACGTGCAAGGCTGGTGGCCAAACGTGGTTGACCTTACCCGCCTGCGCCAGAACGAATACAACCCCGATCCCAACGGGGCAGATTTCGATTACGCGGCGGCATTCGCCAAGCTCGACCTGCAGGCGGTGAAGGCGGACATCAACACCGCACTCACAGACTCGCAGGAGTGGTGGCCGGCTGACTATGGCAATTATGCCGGGCTGTTCATCCGCCTCGCCTGGCATTCAGCTGGCACCTATCGTTCGGGCGACGGCCGCGGCGGTTCCGATGGCGGGCAGATCCGGTTCGAACCGCTCAATTCCTGGCCCGACAACGGCAATCTCGACAAGGCCCGCCGCGTGCTGTGGCCGGTCAAGCAGAAGTATGGTGCGGCGCTTTCATGGTCCGACCTCATCATCCTTTCGGGCAACGTCGCGCTGGAAAACACTGGCTTTGCAACCTACGGCTTTGCCGGTGGCCGCGCCGACGCGTGGGAGCCGGAGCTGGTCTACTGGGGCCCGGAAACCAAGTTCCTGACATCGCAGCGCAACGCCGAGGGAGACAACCTCGACACGCCGCTCGCTGCGTCGGAAATGGGTCTGATCTACGTCAATCCCGAAGGGCCGGAAGGCAATCCCGACATCCTCAAGTCCGCCCAGCAGATCCGCACCACCTTTGCGCGGATGGGCATGAATGACGAGGAAACCGCCGCGCTGGTCATCGGCGGGCACACCATCGGCAAGATGCACGGCGCCCGCAAGGCGGCGGACTGCATCGGCAAGGAACCGGCTGCCGAAGGTGTCGAGGCGCAGGGCCTTGGCTGGAAGAACAAGTGCGGCACCGGCGTTGGCAAGGATGCGACCACCAGCGGACTTGAAGGCGCGTGGACGGTCACGCCCGTCCAGTGGAGCAGCAATTATCTCGACAACCTGTATGGTTTCGAATGGAAGCTGACCACCAGCCCCGCCGGTGCCAAGCAGTGGGAGCCGGTCAATGCGGCTGACGTGAAGGTGGTCCCCGATGCCTTCGATCCCGATGTCACGCACGCCCCGGTGATGCTCACCACCGATCTCGCGCTGCGCTATGATCCGGCCTATGGCGCCATCACCAGCCGTTGGGCAAAAGACCCCAAGGCGATGGACGCAGCCTTTGCGCGGGCGTGGTTCAAGCTAACACACCGCGATCTTGGTCCCAAGGCGCGCTATGTCGGGGCGGAGGTTCCGGCTGAAGATCTGATCTGGCAGGATCCGCTGCCGCGCGCCGATTATGCCATGATCGAAGCGGGCGATGTTGCCGGACTGAAGGAAGCGATCCGCGCCACCGGTCTGTCACGTTCGGAACTGGTGCGCACCGCATGGGCATCAGCCGTCACTTTCCGCGATACTGACATGCGCGGCGGTGCCAACGGTGCGCGCATTCGGCTTGCCCCCCAGAAGGATTGGGGCATCAATGACCCCGCCACCATCGCCAAGGTGGTGACGGCGCTCGAAGGTGTTGCCGCCAAGTTCAACGCCAGTACGGGCGCCAAGAAGGTCTCGATCGCCGATCTGGTCGTGCTGGGCGGCGTGGTTGCTGTCGAGGATGCGGCCAAGGCGGCGGGGCAGGCTGTAACCGTGCCCTTCACCCCGGGCCGGACAGATGCGACCGAGGCCCACACCGATGTCGCATCCTTCGAACTGTTGCGCCCGGCCGCCGATGCCTTCCGCAACTTCACCAGCGACAAGGCCCGCCTGACGCCCACGCAGATGATGATCGATCAGGCCGACACGCTGGGGCTGACCGTTCCGGAAATGACGGTGCTGCTGGCCGGGATGCGGATGCTCGACGCCAACAGCGGCGGGGCAAAGCACGGGGTCTTCACCGATCGTCCCGGCACGCTCAGCACCGATTTCTTCGTGAACCTGCTCGACATGGGCAATGAATGGAAGCCAGCGGCAACCAAGGGCATTTACGAGGGCCGCGACCGCAAGACCGGCGCGCTCAAGTGGACCGCGACCGAGGTTGATCTGGTGCTGGGTTCGAACTCGGAACTGCGCGCGGTGGCGGAAACCTATGCTGTTGCAGGCGGTGAGGGGAAGTTTGCGCAGGACTTTGCCAAGGCCTGGAACAAGGTGATGATGCTCGACCGCTTTGATCTGCGGTAGGGCGAGAACGCTGCGAGGCGCCGGGCAACAAGCCTGGCGCCTCGTCAATCCCTCCGCTTTGAATACCCAAGCAAGAGAAACCTCGCGTTGGGAGTTGATGACCGTTTCGGGGTCGATTTTGTATTGGCGGGCTTTGGGAAACCACCTCGCAAAGCCGGCATCCGCTGACTGATCAGGACATGGTCGCCTGCCGGCCCGGACCGAGTCATTCCCGATCACCGACAATGACGTCTACTTCCGCCAAAAGCCGCCATGCAGTTTTCCGGATCGCGATGCATCCCCGCGCACGACCGCTTGTGGGTGAAAGGCGAACGTCGGCTATAGTTGGATCTCGCAGCGATTCGCCGATTTGGCCAAATGTGGCCTTGCCACTTGGAGCGGCCTGCGGTCAGGCAGCATCCACCTGTGCGGCGACTGCAACCACATTCAATGGACGCAGGATCAGCGTGGTCCGATCGTGGCCAACCGCAATACTCAGGTGGTCGCCAGCCCGAACAGGGATCGGTTCGGGGAAGGTGTGCAGCACCTGCAACCAGCCACCGTCGGTATAGCTATCAGGATGATTGTCGAAGGTGATGCCCTCGGCAAGATCGACCTGCATCCATTGAACGACGCCGGCAGCAATGCCATCCTCCATCACGGCGATGCTCAGCGTCTGGAGATCGGCGGGGTGGGCCTTGTGGGTCAGATCAATCCGTAGCAGTTCGACATCGTGCGACAGGCGCTTCCAATCCGTCATGGTGCCGTGGATTGGCAGCTTCTGCGCAGCTAATGCGCCGAACCGAGACACATCGAAGCCCGACACCTCGTTCACGAACACGTAATCGGCAAGCACCCGGCTTTCGACGAGGCAGCCGATCGCTGACGCGGCGCGCGGGATGACAATCGCATCGTGTTTCAGCAAGCGTGAGTGGGCATCCTCGAAAGTGTCGATCACCTTTTCGGTCAACAGATCGCTCGACAGGATTTCGGAGACAAGAATGTCGGCCGGCTCTGCAAGGTGCGCTCCGATGGCAAGCTCGGTTGAGGGTACGGTGTGGACCGTGACACGGTCGCTATAACCATTGTCGGCGATGATTGCGCGGGCCATGTCGGCGATGACCGGCACCATCTCACAAGCTGTGACAGATATCGCCCCGGCACGCGCAGCCATCATCGAAAGCAACCCGCTGCCCGTGCCGATATCGAGCACCCGGGCCGACGGGCCGACGGTTTCAATGGCCGCTATGATCGCTGCCTCGAAGGCCTCGTTACGCCGTATGTCGTTAAGCATCGGAATATGCCAGAAGGGCACCATCTCAGCACATAACCGCCGGATCTGATGTTCGATGTGGACATTGCCCGGCTCGAGTTCGAGCGCGCGGCGGAACTGGTCGAGCGCCTCCTGCTTGCGGCCCGCATCCGCCAGCAAAACGGCGAGGTTGTTGGCGCTGACCGGGTTGTTCGGATTGGCGGCGCAGCTCGCCTCCAGTGCGGCTATGGCAAGACCGGAGTGCCCCATGCGGCTGTAGATCAAGCCCTTTTCGTGATGGGCGACGTCATGAGCCGGGCTGATCAACAGCAGCCGGTCCCACGTATCGATCGCCTCGTCATTGGCGCCGCGCTGGCCCAGAATCCCGGCAAGGATCGGCAGCACGTCAGCCACACGGTAACCAGCGTCGATAACCATCCTGTAGCGTGCCTCAGCCGCCTCAAGATCGCCCAGTTCCTGAAACTGCATCGCTTCTTCCAGAATGGTGCGGGCACCTGTGATGGCTTTAAGCTTGTTAGTCATAAGTTCTCCCGGACAGCCCGATGGGCCCGCTGTCCCGGGTTATTAACCATAGGCGTTAAGGCTCTGCCGTGAGCCGCTAAGGATCTTTGGGTAGGTGCGCCTTTGGCAGCCATCCCGCCAACGCGCGTTCGCCATCTGAATGAACTGATCCGCATGCTTGGCAGCGCCTCGTCCATCAGCAGTTCGAGCTTGGCGCGGTTCTCGTCGTTGATGGATACGAGAATGACCCCGCCATTGGTCAGCAGATCGCGCACCAAAGTCAGCTGGCTATAGAGGAACTCGAGCCACGTGGAGTGACGATAGCGGTCGTTCTTGTCGATGTAGTGGTCGTTATAGACCCAGTCTTTCCCGCCGGTGTTGTAAGGTGGATCCATGTAGATGCGATCCTCGGGCACGCCGCGCTCGATCAGCGCGCGACGCTGTGCGGTGAGGTCCTGCTTGTCGGTCGAGCAGCGGGCATATCCGATGAGTGTGTCGGTCACTTGTAACGGATGAGGCCCCTGTGTGAGAATATAAAGCGCACCACCTTAATGAGATAAGCAGCAAGCCGGAATTGCGGAGGGAAAGGGGTTTGAATTTTGGCGCCCGCAAAGTGTCCGTTGAACGATCCCTTTCGTCCGCACGATGATCTTGTCGAAATGGTCGATCATCTGTACGGCGTAAATAAATCTGTAGCACCCCTAAGGACAGTACAATGCACATGCACAAAGGGCGCCTCGTCAGTGGCGGACGGTTGCAGCTCCCGGCTGACGTTCGCCGCGAACTTGGACTGGCCGATGGTGATCAGGTGGTCATGCGGGTCGTCGATGGCGAGCTTCATGTCCGGCCTCGCCGCGACGTTCTCAAGCGCATTCAGACGATGCTTCGTCCCTATGCGCTGGAATCAGGCTCCGTCGCTGATGAACTGATTGCTGATCGCCGTGCTGAGGCCGCGCGTGACTGAGCCAGTCTATGTCCTCGATGCGTCAGCTGTGCTGGCTGCGTTCTTCGACGAGCCGGGCGCAGATGTAGTCGCCGAAAGGATGGACGGCGCGCTCCTGTGTTCGGTGAACTATTCCGAGGTGGCTGCGAAGCTTGTCGATCGTGGCACACCGGCTGAGCAGATCGTCGAAATCATGGAGCAGCTGGATGTCGAGCTTGTGATGGCCGACCGCGAGTTGGCGATGAGGGCGGGGCTGATGCGCGCTCAGACGCGTGGGAAAGGTCTTTCCCTCGGCGATCGATACTGCCTTGCGCTGGCGGCAAGCCGCAACGCTGTTGCCGTCACCGCGGACCAAGCTTGGGCCGACCTCGATATTGGCTTATCCATTGAGATGGTTCGGTAAGCTCGAATTTCGAGCGTTTCCTTTACGAGCCTCCTGATCAGGTGTTGCTGGTCCTGAAACGCCCTCCTTCGAACACATAATGCCACAAAGGCGTTCGAGTGAGATTTATGGGTATCAAGGTCAAAGTGACGGAGAATGGCCGCATGGTTCTCCCGGCTGCCGTCCGCAAACAGCTTGGTGTTGAAAAGGGCGGAGCCGTGATCCTGGAGGTAGGCGACGAGGAGGTGACGCTTCGCTCATTGGAGCAGGTCCTCGATAAGGTGAAAGCCACCTTTGCCAAATATGCGGACCTGCCGGGCATGTCGGTCGATGACTTTCTGGCAAACAGGCGGGCGGATAGCGGTGAATGATTGAGGCTGTAACCGACGTATCGGCGCTCATTGCGTTCATTGCCGCTGCCAGCAGTGACATGCGATCAGGCCTGTGGAGAGCTGCCGCCTGACATTGGGGATGAAGTGAAGCTCGGCAGGTGAGCATCCGCCTCCGGCCAGATTTGCGATGCCCGCGGCGCAATGTTCGTGCCTTGCTCTTGCTTAGCGTTGTTTAGCGTACTTTCCGCGCTCTGCCCCTCGAAAGCGGCACGGCGGCTCTGCTTCGCTTCTGGAAAAATCCTGCCTTTCTGGAAGCGACCCCGATGCTGCCATGGCACTTCATGGTTGAGAGGAGCGGATGTGATTGGGGGCGGATCCACTGTCGGGCATTGCCTTGGCGCGCGCTTCGGCCTCGGCCTGCGCGGCGAGGTCGATCACCACATCCCGGTCATAGGCCAGCACGCCGGGCACCGGAGGAATCCGCCCAACCAGCGCGTTGAAGAAGTTGTCGCGTCGGCCGGCGGCGCGCAGTTCGGCCTTGGCGTGCGGATACTGCGCGAGGCTTTCCGGCACGCTCCAGTCGGTCGGCACTGCCGGACGATCGGGGATCGATGCGGGGTCGATGGTGGTTTGCATGAAGGCCTCGCGGTCTGCCCAGCCCAGGCTGAGGAAATCGCCGAGCGAGGTGATCTGTCCCGCCTTCGCCTCGAACTTGACCGATCCCATGCAATAGCACTCCCCGGGAGCCGGGCCACTGGTAGTGACGATCATCGGCCCGAGATAGGTGTATTCGCCCGCCTCGACCTCGGTCAGATAGGTAAAGATTCCGTCTGGCCCGTCGGTCCTGTCGAAGAAGGATTTGGGGCCGAATGTCACGGTCATGTTCACATCGATCGGATACGGATCTCCCCCCCACAACCGCCCTTGCGGATTGGCCTCGTAACTGGCGATTTCAGCCGGGGTCGGGGTCTTGAGGAAGGTGCCCGCGGCGCGACCCTGCGGGCTGCGAATGAAGATATAGGCCTTGGCCGGATCGATCCGCTCCTTGCCCGAGAGCAGCTGCCTGAGCATGATTGGCTTGTGGTCGGCCCGAGCCGTTTCGCGTGTCTGCGCCGACAGCGGAGCGGCGAGCATTGCCAGCGCGAGGGCGATCAAGATGGCTGCGCGGTTCATGGTTCGAGCACCTCAAGCGGCGGTTTCGGGCCGGAAGCGACACGCGCCTGCTTCAACAGTGCTACAAGCCGATGCCGTCGCAAGCGCGCTGCGGATCACACGGCCGAGCAGCACCGGCGCATTCTTTCCGGCGTCCTCCGGACCGCTCCACCGGAACCTCACCGTAGCCTTTCCGGAAGCGGCGCAGCGCGCCTTTTCTAAAGGGGGCCTTCCATGCTGACTGATAGCGAGCGCTTCGCCTTCAGCGCCTGGCGGATCCATGCGTTCGCTTCGACGGGCAATGCCTACGACGCCGTACAGACCGACGAGACTATCGCTGCTGGCGATACTCTGCTCATTCTCGATGAAAGGGTTGTCGGCGTCGCGATGACCTGGCCCTTTGCTATCACCGCAGAACCGGGCAAGCTTCACGCGGTCTGTGAGCCCGGTCCGGGCGAAACCCTTGGCCACATTGAAAAGGCGCTCGATGTTCCGGACGGGTCAATCACTCGAGCCTGCCGCCTCGCAAGAACTCTGGGCTTTGCGATTGATGCGGGCCTCGTCCCATTATTGCCGGAGCTGCCGGCGACAGAGGTGGACGATTAGCGGGGCAATCGCCGTCGCAGAAATCTTGCTATTTTGACAATAATTGCTATTTTGGGTGCCACGAGGAGATACCACCATGCCAGCGACGGCGAATGAACACCCCAGGGTTCCCCTGACCCGGTTTCACAACAACACCGGCGAGTTCCTCGACCTTGCGACCAAGCAGCCGGTCGTCCTCACCAGCCATGGCCGCGAGCGGCATGTGATCGCAGATAGCGAATATTTCCGCCATCTTGAACAGGCGGCGCGCGGTATGATCGCAGATCACATGAATATCGAAGCTGTCGCTTCGTCCGACATGACCGAAGCCGACCGCCAAGCTTTCGCCAATGCACGGCCTTCGGACAGCGAACTTGCCAATGACCTCTGGGAAGAGTGACCGCCCCGCCGCAGGCCATATCCTCCGATACGTCTACCTCTTCGAGGAAGAGCAGCGCCAAGGCCGCGACGAGGGCGTCAAGGAACGCTTTGTCGTTGTCGTGGGTGTGGAGGGGTCACGCTATCTGGTCGCCGCGATCACGACCAAGGGCGAGGGGCGCAAGAACGCCATCGTGATCCCCGATGAGATCGCGCGCACAGCCGGACTGGCTCCTGGTAGCGCCATCGTCATTTCGGAATTCAACCGGTTCACCTGGCCCGGGTTCGACATCAGACCCCTGATGAAGCAGCTCGGGTACATTGCCGGACGACTCCCACCGCGGTTCACCGCAAAGATCATCGATGCCATAGCAGCTTGGAGAGCAGCTCCTGTCGATCGGGATTGATTGGCGCAACGTGCAAACAGGCAGCCCCCTTTGGGTTTTGTCCGATTGTGCATCCACGCCAGGCCAGTGGCGCCAACCTTGCGGATCGGCACACCAGATAGCCAAGGTCAGGTGGTCCGGACTACTGCCGCCAAGGGACTATTCGCTCACCGAAATCGGCGAAATCGGACAATCAATCCTGCGATTATCACCGTCGACAGCAAGACGGTACGCAGCGAAATTGATGTTCAGGCGCGCAATGAGCTTCTGCGCCAACAGCACGTCCGCCGCCCAGTGCCCCTGCCTCTCTGGTCGAGTTTAGGGCCAACCTGCAGAAATGCGAGCCGTGTTGCCCGGCAAGCCGTGCTGCCCGCACCACCTCGATTTTCGAGGTTCCCCGCGCGCGGAGGCGCGCGGTGTCCCAGCTCTCTCGCCGAGGCTCGATAAGGGCACCGGCGGACGAGCCGTCGGCATCAAGGAGGCTCTTGCAATGAGCATCGTCAACCTCGTCGGCCGTCTCGCCAAGGATCCCGTTGCCCGCGATCGCAGCGACACCCGCATCACCGAACTGATCATTGTGACCGAACGCCCGGTCATCCGCGACGGCAAGGTCCAGAAGGACCCTGAAACCGGCTACCCGATCAAGGATGCCGAATTCCACAAGATCACCGTCTTCAACGGCCTCGGGCTCCCGCTGCGCCAGCACAAGGCCAAGGGCGATCAGCTCGCCGTGACGGGCCGCATCCACTACTCGCGCTGGCAGGACGCCGAAGGCAACGACCGCTATGGCTGCGAGATCATCGCCGAAAACGTCGAGTTTCTGTGATTGGCAGGCAGGCCAAACGTCTGTGGTCAGTTCGCGAGTCAGGCTCGCGACCACACTCCCCCGGAAAACCATCTGGGCCAGTGATCCCCCTACGGCACTGGACCTGGCACAGGGCACAAGTTCCTGATTTTTGCACACCGTACACCCGAGATCGGGTAGTTTGTCGCACTAACACATTGAAGTATAACAATCCGGCTACCGTCCCAGAGAGGGGTTTGTTGCCCTCTCCGAATGGCTATCTGCCCACTGAAGCAGACGGCAATTTACAGCGAAGGCCAAAGAAGCCGTATGACCATCCCGGCCCGATGCGGCTCGATGGTTACATGGCCCGAATGAGGCCGCCCGCAGCCGATACCATCCTGTGGGATAGTATCGTGCCGGGTTTTGGCCTGCGATGTTTCTCGTCAGGCGCGAAGAGCTGGGTGATCAGATTTCGGGACCGCAGAGCCCGGCGGTTGAAGACGATAGGCCATCCCCCGGCTCTCGATGTGCATCGCGCGCGCCGCACTGCGCAGGCGCTGATTGCGGCAGCCGAACTCGCCGGACTGCCGCTTCCAGAGGACACACAGGCGCAGGAGCAGGACCTTTTCGGAACGGCGGCCGAAGAGCTGATGGGCGCGCTCGCACGCTCATGGAAACCGAGCACGCTCAAACGCAATCAGGACGCGCTGCACAGAGAGTTGATTCCCGCTTTTGGCGAAATGCCCATCGCGACAATCTTGAAGCCGGACGTCGTTCGCTGGCGCGACAGCATGGCCTCGCGGCCGCATGCCTTCAACCGCGCTTTGCCAGTGCTCTCGATGCTGATGCAGGAGGCGGAGCGGTTCGGGTATCGTAAGCCTTCGTCCAACCCTTGCCGGCTCATGCCGCGCTACCCCACAACAAAGAAGGAGCGCTTTCTCAGTCACAGGGAATACCGCAGCCTTGCTGCGGTATTGAAGGACGCGGAAGGGGAGATGTCGCAAGCAGTGGCGATCATTCGGCTGCTGATTTACACCGGCGCGCGTTCTGGGGAAATCACCGGCCTGAGATGGGAATGGATCAAGCCGCCGCGCATCTTCCTCCACGACAGCAAGACAGGGGCCAAGGTCATCCTGCTTAATGCTCCGGCCCGCGCCGTGCTCGAACGGGTCGGGCGGGGCACACACGAGAGGGAAGGGCTTGTCTTCCCCAATTCGGCGGGCACCGCGCCGATGAACATTCAACCCCACTGGATCGCGTTGCGTGCCCGCGCAGGGCTGCGTGATATGCGCCTGCATGATTTGCGCCACAGCTTTGCCTCTGTCGCGATCCGCGAAGGGATATCGCTGGTGCAGATCGGCCGACTGCTCGGCCATGCCCTGCCCGAGACCACCGAGCGCTATGCCCATCTTGCCGATGACGATGTTGCGCAGGCAGCCGAGCGGGTCAGCTCTGCCATTGCCGCCGGATTGGGGCTTCGGCCATGAACGCGCGGGTACTATCGGAGCTTGTCGCCGCCGAACTCGTAAAGCTCGGCCTTGAAGCTACAGGCACTGACGAGCGCGGGCAGCGTTATACGCGCTGGTGTTCGCGACAGCCTGGCTTTGGCACCCGCAGCTATGCCGGCGGGCGCAGTGTCTATGTCGTCCAGACCAAGATGCAGGGCCGCTTGCGGACGGTCACTCTGTGTGACGTGCGGCTCATTACAATCACCAAGGCGCGCGCCATCGCGCGCCGTGTGCTGCTGCGCGCGCAGGTTGGCGAGAACCCCGCCAGCAGCCGTACGGAGCGCCGCGCCGTTCCCATGTTTAGGCGGTTCCTTGATGAGTACTGGAACGCTGTGTCGCCGGGCTGGAAGCCTTCGACCCTTCGCAGCAACCGCAATTATCGCCGTCATCTCGAAAGAGCCTTTCCCCACGCCTATCTTGACCAGATCGGCTCTGGTGATGTGCAGCGGTGGTTTGCAAAGATTACGGAGGCAGCAGGACCAGCAGCGGCCAACCGCGCATTTGAGCTTTTGCGCGCGTTGTTCGTCAAAGCCGAAGAGTGGGGCATTCTTCCAGAATCAGCGAGCCCGTGCCGTGGAATCATGCGGAACAAGCTGCGTAAGCATGAATGTCGACTGTCGGCGCTAGAGCTCGAGCATTTTGGCGTGGCGCTCGTCAATGCCGAGGCCAATCATCCGATGGCAGCTGCGGCCATCCGGCTGATAGCACTCACGGGTTGCCGCAAGAGCGAGATCCTGAATCTGACCTGGAATGAAGTGCGGGGTCGCCGCCTGCTGCTGACAGATGCGAAAACCGGTCCACGCACTGTATGGCTGGGCAGGGCAGGGGAGGCGATCCTTGCCAGCCTTGAGCCTCACACAACACTTGACGAAGTCTTCTGGTACAATGACCAGCCCCTGTCTATCTCGCGGCTTGATTACGTCTATCGGTCATGCCGGGACGCCGCCGGGCTGAACCATGTCAGAATGCATGATTTGCGACACAGCTTTGCTAGCCATGCAGCGTCAATGTCCGAGACACTGCCGATGATTGCGAAGCTCATGGGACACGCCAACACTGCTATGACCGCTCGCTACGCCCATCTCGATGACGCTGATGTGCTCGAGGTTTGTGAACGGATTGGAGCGGTGATCTCGCGAGCGATGGTTGCGCAGCATGACGGCTGAGCAACCATATCGGCCTTAGCAAGCACACCCTATGCGGCGTACCGCTAGTGAATGGGAAAAAGTGCAGTAAAATCAGTCCGTGAAACCACGAGATTGCTCCGCAGTTCGGTAGCTGTTGCGGGCGGCTTGTGCCCGCAAAACAGCGAAAATTCCGATGGTTATGATGCCGATTCAGGCGACTCTAGCGGCTATTTGTGCCCACGCGACCGCAGACGCAGGCATCACGCCTTTCTGGACGGCAATTTCGTCCGCCGGGAGCTCCCACTCAAGCCCTATGAATACTGCGTTTGGGATACCGAGCTGCCGGGCTTCGGCCTGAGGATCAGCCCGACAGGCCGGTACTACTGGACAGTGCGCCTGCGCCACCGCGGCAAACAGCGGCGTGTATCGCTGGGGCGTACCGATGATGTCGATGCGACGTTCGCTCGGGCGCAGGCGCGCCGCCTGCTGGCAGAGGTCGCGCTCGACGGATTGCCGAAGCGTCCGGTGGTCAAGGAGACTCCCACCATGACGGACTACGTCACGACCTACTGGCCTGACCTCGCCCGCGGTTGGAAGGCATCGACCGCGAAACGCAACCTCCACTCGTGGAAGTGTTACCTCGAACCCCACTTCGGAAGCAGCCGGGTCTGGGGCGAGAGCCGTCACTGCTCAACTCGGAACGCTAATGGCGGCTTTCCCCGGCTTGCGGAAAATATCTGCCGTTCAGGAAGCGACCCCAATCCAGACATTAGCTGCCGACCGAAAAGCGACCGCTGCCTTGCTAAGGCCGAGTCACCAACGCCGTAAACCGCTTGGGGGAAGGGACGCCAAGAAGGTTCTGCCAATCGCAGCCTCGACATCCGTTAGCGGTAAGTCGATTCGCGGGCGCAACGTCAGCTTATCGCGCCTGAAGCACGTCTGAAAATCATAACCGAAAGCCGCAGATTTCTGCGATTTCTGGAAAAGTGCAAATTTTTCATTTGCCTAATCGACTGGGATTGGTGAGTTTCCTTGCGGTTTGAAACGCGAGGTCGCACTTGACGTTATTCCGGACAGAAGCGCTTGAGCAGCAAAACGACCGCCTTCATGGCGAGGTCGTCTTTACTCAGCCGCTGTCCACCAAGCTGTTTGCGGGTTCACTTTTTGGCATCATCGCCATCGCGGCTGTCTGGGTCAGCGTTGGCACATACGCGCGGATCGAAACCGTGCCGGGGATGCTCGTGACCAGCGTTCCCAGCGCCAAGGTTGTGGCGCTGCAACCTGGGGTGGTGAGCGAACTTGCGGTGCAGGAAGGGCAACTGGTTCGCAAAGGCGATCGGCTGCTGGTCATCAATTCAGACCGAGGGTCGACTGGCGGTGGGGATGTCGCTGGCAGAGGGCTTGGAGCGCTGGCCGCACGGCAGCAGCTGACCGAGGCTCAGGTTGCGATGGCGGACGGTAGAGCGACAGCCGAACGTGGGCGGCTGACCACCATCATCACCTCGGCCGAGCAGCAGGCGCTCAGCCTGCGCGATCAGATCGCGCTGCAGGAACAGGTGGTGGCCTCGAACCAGCAAATGTTCGATCAGGTCTTGGCCGTGGTCGAACGCGGGTTCGTAAGCAAGGTCGAGATGGAGCGTCGCCGCCAGACCCTGCTGTCATCGCAGCAGAGCCTAGCCAACCTTCGCCAGCAGCTGACTGCCAGAACATCGGACGCGCAGCAGGCGCGCGCTCAACTCGCCAGCGTTGCCATTGAGGCCGAGCAGGGCGTCTCGCAGATCCGCGAGAGCTTGCAGGCGCTAAATGCAGAGCAGGCGCGTCTCGAAGGAGAGCAAAGCTACGTCATCACTGCGCCCACTGAGGGTCGAGTGACTGCCTTGGCCGCCGGCGTGGGCCGCTCGGTCAACGCATCCCGCCCCGTGATGGTAATCGTGCCGGACGGCGCAGAACTGATGGCCGAGCTCTATGCTCCTACCCGCGCAATTGGATTTGTGGAGGCGGGGAAGGAGACTCGGCTTCTCTATGACGCTTTCCCCTACCAGCGTTTCGGGAGCTTTGGCGGCAAGGTGGCCAATATTTCGCGCACCGCCGTCGATCCGCGCGAGACGGACATTCCGTTCCCGTTCGAGGAGCCGGTTTACAGGATCAAAGTCTCGCTTGATCAGCAGCGCATCGATGCGTTCGGCGGTCCCAGCGCGCTGCAGGCCGGCATGACGCTTCAAGCCAACATCGTGCTTGAGCGGCAGACGTTCCTTGCCTGGCTGTAGCAGCCGCTCAATGCCGTGTTGAACCGCACGGCATGAACAGCCCGCTCGACCTTGTGGAGTTTTCCGGGCGGCAACGGACCCCCTATATTCCACAAGGCGAGGCAAGCGAATGTGCGCTGGCATGCCTTGCGATGGTGGCCGGATTCCACGGTTACAAGACCGACCTCATCACTCTGCGCCAGCGCTACGGGATGAGCTTGAAGGGTGCCAACCTCAAACAGGTGATGCAGGTCGCCGAGGATATCGGGTTCAACGCGCGGCCGCTTCGGGGCGAGATCGAGGATCTGCCGCACCTTGGCATGCCGGCAATCCTGCACTGGAACCTCAACCACTTCGTAGTGCTGACGGCGATCACGGGCGGTATCCGCGGGCGGCGCTACCACATCCACGATCCTGCGCGCGGTGCCCTCGTATTAAACGAGGCTGACGTCTCGCGCTCATGGACTGGTGTGGCGCTCGACCTGCTCCGCTCTGAAAGCTTCAAGCCAAAGATCGAACAGCGCCAGCTCAACATCACCCAGCTCTGGTCGAAGATGACGGGTTTCTGGGGCACGATACGGCAGGTCGTGTTGCTGTCGCTGGTGATGCAGCTGGTTGTGCTGGCAACGCCGTTCTTCCTGCAGATCTCGATCGACACGGTGTTCCCGGCATTCGACAGCGACCTGCTGCTGATGCTGGCGCTCGGTTTCGGCGGATTGACGGTGATCAACCTGCTGGCGAGCTGGCTGCGCTCGCTGATCCTCGTGACGCTGTCGAACTCGCTCGCCTACCAGGTCATCGTCAACCTGTTCCGCCATCTGATGCGCTTGCCGCTCGACTACTTCGAGAAGCGGCACGTGGGCGACATCATCTCCCGGTTCGGTTCGACCCAGCCCATCAGCCAGCTGATCAGCCAGGGCATGATCGCCGCCTTCATCGATGGGCTGATGGCGGTGCTGACGCTGGTACTGATGTTCGTCTATTCGCCGGTGCTGGGCGGCGTCGCCTGCGTCGCCCTCGGACTCTATGTCACCCTGCGCCTGGCCTTCCTCCAAGCCATCAAGCTGCGCAACCTCGATGTGATCACCACGATGGCGAAGGAGAACTCCAACTTCATCGAGAGCGTGCGCGGGATCGCCGCGATCAAGGCGTTCGGGCAGGAAGGCAACCGCCAGCGGCTGTGGCAGAAGAGCAAGGCCGACGCGGTCAATGCGCAGGTCAAGCTCGGGCGCCTCACCGCCGGGTTCGAAGCGCTCGGGCAGTTTGTGATCGGCGCCGAGCGGGTGGTGTTCGTCTACATTGCCATAACCCTTGCCTTCGATAGCGTCCTAACCGTGGGCATGATCTTCGCGTTCCAGGCGTATAAGCAGCAGTTCCTTGATGCAGGCATGCGGCTTACTGAGCAGGCGATCAACTACCAGATCGTCAAGGTCCACCTTACCCGCATCGCTGACATAGCGCTCTCGCCGCTTGAAGAGGGTGAGGCCGAGAAGAGCAACGAGGAGCCGGACTTTACCAAGCCGCTGGTGCTGGACCGGATTTTCTATCGCTACGGCACCAACGAGCCGATGGTGCTCAATGGCGTGGGCCTCACCATCGAGCCGGGCGAGTTCATCGCGATCACCGGCCCCTCGGGCGGCGGTAAAACTACGCTGATGAAAGTCCTGATGGGCCTGTTCGAACCAACCAGCGGCGCGATCCGGCTCGGTGATAGGCCGATAAGCTCCTATCGAAAGATCAACCACCACTTCGCACTGCAGCATCACTTATCGCGATTTGTGCCATAGTGGGCCGCAGAGCTTCATCAATTTGTTAATCCAGGTTATGCCTCTGTTAGCTCCACCGGCACAAACGCCGGTACATCTTATGGTAACGCGAGGAAACAGTCCGAAAGCCCCGCGCGGCGCTCTGCCGCCGTCTCCGCATTGCCTTTTTCGATTTGTCGCGGGTCTGCCAATGGTTCATTGGCGGTGCGCGCAGGAAGAACGAATGTGCTACCGCATGGTAATGGCGACGGAAATCACATGAAATCGAATCGCCCAGAAGTGTTAGGCGAAGGAGCAGTTCCGATGGCTGCACGTACGCTGCATACCCTCCTGTTGTCCTGGTTCAACAATCAGAAATCTGAAATCGACCAAGCACAATGGGAAAGTGTTTGCAGTCTTGCCCGGGCATCGAAGACGCACGGTTTGATTGCACTGGGTCTCGACCAGCATTCCCCCGCCGCGCACGACCTTCGGCAAATCAAAAAGGCCATCCTCGAACAAAACCTGCACAATCTGCGCTGGACCGTAAAAGTGGTGGCCTTACTTCAAGGGAAGGGCATCGTGACGATCGCCTTCAAGGGGGTGCCACGGTCACACGAGGTTTACGGTGCGTGGGATTGCCGGCCGTCCAAGGATATCGATATCTTGGTTGCTGCCTCAGACTATTCCAAGGCCTGCGCGGCGCTCCAGCAGAACGGCTACTGCCCGCAGGTTTCAAACAAATCGGTTTGGTGGCACAAATGCCTCGGCGAAGCGCCTTTCAGGCAAGAAGACTTGCACAGCCCGTACATCGATCTCCACCACCAAGTACAGCAACCAGGCGCGCCCTATCCCAACCGTCTGGAAGGTTTCTTCGCTGATTGCCGGCGCGCCACTTATGGGAAGACCGAGCTTTGCACGCCATCTGCTGATAGCGCTTTGCTGATCGCGATAATCAATTACGCAAAGGCCATGCGCGCGGGTGAGCCCACCCTCGCCCGGTTACACGAGATTTCTTACGCGACACGTACGTTTGGAGATGATGAATTGCGGCGCTTTTTGCACCTTGCGAAGTTGCAAGGCATTACGAACGTCGCTTCCGAGGCACTGGAAAAGGCATATATCTTGTTTCCTCATGACGGACGGATCGACCGCGACTCTGAACAATTTGACGTGGTGCTGCTGGAGAGCCTTGCGATGACTCAGCGGCCTATCTTTTTGCGAACCAGGCTTCTCTGGTCCTGGACCGATGGGCGAACACCCTTGCGTCTGATCAGGTTTTGCACCAGCTTACTACGCCTCTTGCATAGCGGCTTATGGCGCTGGATCGAAAGCAAGACCGGGCGAATTGTGTGAGCCATAAAGTTCGGATCGGTTCCAACCTAGCAGGCGAGGTCACCATGATGCCTCTCATCAATTGATGAAAGCACTTGGAACCAGTCAACTGCCCTACATACCGCTAAAGAAACTGGCCCTTTTCTATTAAGGCCCGGTGTGTTTGTGAGCAGGTTCGCCAGTAATGAAAGGAGGAACTTGGCCTTGGTCACTTCGAGGGACTATCATGGCAATGCCTTCACCGCCACGCCCCTATTAGGGGCTTGTCTTCCCGCAAGGTCGCCTTCTAACAGCGGGCGGCGAGGAATAAGGAACCAAAGCCCTACGCTGAAGGTGACGCGCTTCGTCTCCGCTGAGCAATCGTGACCTAGGCCGTAGACTCATTAACGGCGGTCCATAGGCGTGTGCAGAAGAGCTCGATGGCAGCGAGGAACTTATCGCTTCGTTTGTCGTATCTGGTGGCCAAGCCCCTGGCGTTTCTAAGTTTCCCGAAGAACCGTTCGATCAAATTGCGAAAACGGTAGAGAAAGCTGCTGAACGCGAAGCCTTTACGACGATTGCGCTTGGCTGGAATGTTGGCGAAGCCTCCCTGAGCGGTGATACGGCTGCGAATGGCGTCGCTGTTGTAAGCCTAGTCGGCGATAAAGGTGCTGCCGTTTGGTATGGCGGCCAGCAGCACGTCAGCCTCACGACCATCAACCAGCGCATGGATCTTGGTCGTTAAGCCGTCCCGGGAACGTCCCATGCAGCGATTTGGGGCCCCCTTTTCAGGGTCGCACCGTGCTGGTGAACCCGGATGGATGAGCTGTCGATCATGACCAACTCGCCGTCGAAGGCTTGGGTCACCGCTTCGAGAAGCCGGTCCCACACACCAGCTTTGCGCCAGCGCACGAAACGGTTGTAGCAGGTGGTGTGTGGGCAATAGCGAACGGGAATATCAGCCCACGGACTGCATGTGCGAAAGCGCCACAATATCCCGTTGATGACCCGCCGGTCATCCACACGCGGAACCCCGCGAGGATTGTTCGGCACCAATGGTTCGATCACCAACCACTCGTCATCGGTCAGTTCAAATCTGCGGCGTGTCATCCAAACCTCCTTCCTGAAGCCTTGAATCAAGCACTCCCGCGCTGCGCAAGTCAGTTTATGAGTTTACGGCCTAGCTCTGTGCGCCTCCATCGCCCATCCAGCACAAAGGCATTATCTGAACGCGAAATTCGAACCTTCGGCATTCGCATTCCTCTTGTTCTCGCGGGGCTGTTTAATGCGAATCAATTTGGAATAAGCGCCTTGTTTTGGGGGCTTGCGGCCGGTGCAGTATTAATCGTGGCCAACTCATGTTGACTTGACGGCTTTTCATCGTAACCATCGTGGTGATGGCCACCGATTTGGCCATTGCAGGCTCACTCAGGATGGTAGCATTTGAGGTGCGATAGACTTTATCCTTTAGCGTAAGCAATAGGATCATGGCCTACATCAGTGCTCTGGCTGGCTTGTGGTTAATAGCCAGTCGCCCACCGAGCGCTAAGGCTGAGCTCGTCGGCCTTAACCAAAAATGGTCCTCGAGAAATTTGCTCGACGTTTTTCGGGTTACATCTCGAATTGAGGATGATTTTCAGCCCCAGGCCCATGTGTTCGGTAGAGCTATAGTTGGCCAGATGCCAACGTTTCCAACGATCGCCTTTGGTACTACAGCCATAAATGAAAAAGCTCCAATGTGCCGTTGGCTTCGGAGGAGATCAAATCGCATGGGAGAATGATCTGGTGGGCAATGATACGATCGAGATTTTTTTGAGCCGAACCACCCTCAGACAAATCGAGGTCATTGTTACCCTTCATCGGTGCGGGTCGTTCACAATTGCCGCCGCCGAACTCGGCATGTCGGTGGCGAATGTCAGCCGGATGTCGAAGCGTTTCGAAAACAACCTGGGGGTCAAGATTTTCGCTGGCGACAAGCGCCGATCGGTTATTCTGACTGAGGCGCACACAATCATCGACTGCCTCGCTCCCCTGCTCGAAGAGATTAAATGCGCCAAAATCGGGTTGCGCGAGGTGCTGGGTTGATTCACGTGTGCGGCTCGGATGCGGATCGATGGTTAGCGATGCCACGCTAGATCAGCGCCTTTACCAGCGAGTTTGCCTAAACGTTAATTGTAAACCCTCTGGCTTATGCCTTGCGCCGCCAGAACGGTTGCCCTGCACCACATCCCGGCCAGTTTCCCCTATGAAAGAACCTTTCGCATGCAAACAGGCAAACGCGTTCCCGTCCTCGTAACCGGCGGAGCAGGCTATATCGGCAGCCACGCCGTGCTCGCGTTGCGAGACGCAGGCTGGCCCGTGGCTGTGATCGACAATCTCAGCACGGGTTTTGCCTTCGCAGTGCCCGATGGTGTCCCCTTCTATCAGGGCGATATTGCTGACACTGACTTGCTGCACAAAATCTTCGCTGATTGCGGCATCCGGGCCATCATGCATTTCGCAGGATCGATCATTGTTCCAGAATCGGTGTCAGACCCGCTCAAATACTATGAGAACAACACCGCCAAAAGCCGCGCGCTGATCGCGGCCGCGGTCGATGCCGGCGTTCCGCACTTCATCTTCTCAAGCACAGCGGCAACGTATGGCATTCCCGAGACCATTCCGGTCCGAGAAGATGACCCCAAGCGACCGATCAACCCCTACGGATGGTCCAAGCTTATGACCGAGCAGATGCTGGCGGATACAGCGGCCGCCCATCCCCTGAACTATTGTGCGCTGCGCTACTTCAATGTTGCCGGCGCAGACCCAGAGCAGCGTTCCGGCCAATCCACCGACGGGGCCACGCATTTGATCAAGGTTGCCGTCGAAGCGGCGAGTGGCAAGCGTGCTGGCGTGTCGGTCTACGGGACCGACTACGACACTCCGGATGGCACCGGTGTGCGAGACTATATCCACGTGTCTGACCTGGCCGCTGCCCATGTCCTGGCTCTGGAGCATTTGCTCCTCGCTCCCGCGCAGTCGCTGCAGCTTAACTGCGGCTATGGCCGCGGGTATTCGGTGCGCGAGGTGCTGGACGCTGTCGACCGCGTCACCAACTTATCCATCACACGCGCCTACGAGCCTCGTCGCCCCGGTGATCCGGCCTCGCTCGTGTCGGATACAAGCCGCTTGCGCGCCACCCTGCCCTGGCAGCCAGCCTTCGACGACCTCGATCTGATCATTCGTCACGCGTTGCAATGGGAGCGGCGTCTCACCGAAATTCGTTAAAGCGGCCCTCTCCCTTCCAAGGCCCACTAAAGGCTTCAATCTTCTGCCGACTTCTGTTGCCAAGACAGTTCTCTGATCCCTGGCGGCCCGGCCCGGTGAGCTGGGGAAGAGGGCCAGGCCGTGCCGGTGAACACCGGGCCGCCTGGCGCAATCGCAACAAGCGCCAGAGGGCCGACCAGCACGAACAGAGCTTTGCCTCAAATTGGCGTCGACGGGTCCTTTCCGTCTCGGTCGGGGCTGTATCATAATCCGGCATAGCCCAATGGGCGTCTAGCCAGAAGAGGGCCGGTCCGATAGAACAGTGGCATGCGGCGACAAGGCATCATCAATCGGCTTCGCGGCCATATTGCCGATACCCTGGGTATCCGGAGTGATGATGCTGCCGCGGGTAAATGGTGGGAAATCGATCTCATTCTTGTCATTCTCGGCGGCGCCTTTGCCGTGGGCATTGCGGCGCTGACCCAGCTTTGATTTCGAAGGTGGGGGGCAGATGCTGTTCCCTCTGATGCGTTAGCTGAAATGGGAGAAAACCCTGCGGGGCAGAAGGGATATCGCCCTGGTGATTGGGGCCCCCTGACGAGCAAGTTGCACAGGTTCGCTGGCAATCCTGCCTGTCAGCAGGTGCTTGAGTCCATATGTGCGCCCTGGTGGTTGCGGTGGCTCGCCCGACACTGCGCTTCTTAGGTTTGCTCGGGGGGCGAGGTCATGTCCTCCTGCGGAGCGGCTCCGCGTCGTTGCGGGGCCGACCTGCCAACCCCACTGCCGCGCCGTCTGCTGCTTCGGCGATAATTCTCGCCGCCGATCTATGCGCGGCCGAGCGCGGCGAGGAGCCTGGGCGATTCTGCGCCCCTACACCAAGACGCGCTAAGGCGCGAAGAGTTGCAAGTGTCAGCGCCGTGGCGCCGCCCGGATCGATGTAGCCACCTTCGGGCTCGACATCCGCTATGCCCTTACTTCGCTGGGCCAACGCTCAGTTCGACACATCAACGACACTCCCTGCTGCGCGCGTGCGCAGACAGAGAACCCGATCAAGCCGCACAGAACCTACCTGCCAACGAGCGCACCATACGCCGGTTGGCCGGTGCCAATCAGATGGGCTTCAGTGTGCACCCCGCTGCCGACGAGCAGTTGTGCGCATCTGGCAGACGATGCCAATGACCGCCGCTCCGGCAATGGCCGATTTACAACCCTCTCGCCGCTCACGGTTGCTGCCCGCGTCATTGGAAGGGCCACACGGATCTGCGTCGCCTTCGCCGTGGCCGCTCCGGTCGCCGACCTGTTCCGCGCCATCGCGCTCGCGCTGAAGCCAGCGCCGACATAGCCGCGGCAGCTGTGTCGCCGAGACCCCGAGCCCCATCCTTCAACCCCGCAGGCCCATGAGCGGCTCCATGCTCACGCCAGATCCCTACAACGACTAACCGTATGTTTACGGATCGGAATGCATAGGGGTTGGTAAGGAATCAGTTTCGCACGAGCGGTCAGCGATGAGCCGTCATTCAATCACAGGGGAGCAATATGAAGAA
Source organism: Porphyrobacter sp. IPPAS B-1204 (assembly GCA_003724185.1). GTDB lineage: Bacteria > Pseudomonadota > Alphaproteobacteria > Sphingomonadales > Sphingomonadaceae > Erythrobacter. The sequence continues at coordinate 126,246 of RHGM01000002.1, read as the reverse complement.
CCTTATCTTAGCAGGCGCTTCGCTTTTGGCGTTCACTTCGGCCGCAACAGTTTCGGCTCAATCGAACCAGAGCGTCGTGGCGCAAACCGGGGCGGACAATGCTGCAGTCATCACCCAATCGGGAGCCGAAAGTACCGTGGCCGTTACGCAGGGCGGTTCACAGAACAAGGCGGACGTCACACAGCAGGCTCCAAGCACTTTCAATGCAGCAACCCTCGAACAATCGGGGACCCGCTTGGTGTCGAGGATCGACCAGGGTGCAAACGGCAGCGATGCCGCAAACCCCAATGTGGTCAGTGTGGTTCAGAAGGGTGAGGACGCCTCAAGTTTCGTGACCCAGCGTGGCGGTTCCGGGCTGTCCGTTGAGGTTGCACAAATCGGCAGCAGCGCGTCCGAAGTCCTTCAATACAGCGACGATGCCAAAATCGCCGTCAACCAGGTCGGCGGACTAAACACCAGTCTCGTGCTCCAGAGCGCGCGTGATAGCACGGTCAGTGTCATGCAAACCGCTCTCGACGCCGCTGAAGGAGGCGCTGCGCCGGGCAATGTCAGTGCGATTGCCCAGTCTGGCGACGGCAATGCGATTATCTCGGATCAGACGGGTAACGCGAATGCATCGCTGATCATTCAGGCGGGCAGCGACAACAGCGTGGCTCTGGGGCAGGCCGGGACCGGCAACTTTGCGGTTGCGATCCAGGCAGGTGCGGCCAACCGCGTCGATCTACGACAAAACGGCACCGGCAATGCCGCAAACATTATTCAGTCTGGCAGGTTGGGTGAAGTGATTGCCGATCAGAGCTCTACTGACAGCAAGTTGATCATCACGCAGGCCGGAGCAGGCGCTTATGCTGAGGTGACCCAGACCGGCGCCCGTCAGACATCCCTCATCAACCAGAACCTGCCGGCCAATGAATTTGAACGCCTGCCAGGCGCCTTTATCGACCAGCGAGGCGCGGACAATGTTTCGGTCGTCAACCAGACTGGGACTCACGGAGATTGGCGCCGGCGAACCAGCCCGCTGACATCGCCTAGCGCTACCGTTCGTCAAAATGGCGAGGACAACGCCTCGCTGATTGACCAGACCGGCGTCTCCAACTTCGCGTCGATTGCGCAGACCGGGGATCGCAACAGCGCTATCGCATTGCAGGACGGCAACAGCAATTTTGCCATCGCTTTCCAGGTCGGTGATGACAACGCGATTGCCGTTAGGCTCGATGCCAGCACACCGTCTCGCACGCTGTCGCGGGTGGAACTGCGCCAGAACGGGGATCGCAACCAGTCATCGCTCACGCAGGACGGTGTGTTCGATCTCGGCTATGTCAGTCAGGTGTCGGCCGAAGTTCGGCAGTCCGGTGACGACAACGTTTCGGATGTACGCCAGTCGGGCACCAACGACCTCGCCTTCGTCACCCAGATTGGCGAAAACAATGAAGCCTCCACCATCCAGACCGCTGGCGGGCTGAACAACCGGGCTGACACGAGGCAGAACGGAAGCAACGGCGTGTCAGATATACTCCAGTCCGGATCCGACAATGTGGCCCAGCTTGACCAGAGCGGGTCTTTCAACGTCAGCATGATTGTGCAGGATGGCCTGAACAATCTCGCGATGGTCAATCAGGCCGGCAAGGAAAACGTCTCGCACATCACGCAGTCAGGCAACAACAACTCTGCGACAGTCAACCAGAACACACAGTGATCGGAGAATGGGGCATTGTAGGAGCCGATCACCAGGATCGCCTGGCGCCCGCGTGGCATCGGCAAGGATCACGATCGGCGCCTGACGGCCCTTTCAATCCGTACACCGGTATCTTCTAGCCACGTTGGTTCCGGCACGTTCGGCCGGCTTCGTCGAGGGACCCTCGTGGTATCTTGATGAGCGGTTTGGCGGCCGGATCGAGGACCAGGCAGGCATCAGCTTGCCGGCCTCACCGGCAGAAATCAGGGATGGCGCAGGCCAAGCCGGTCGTCGTCATCTACGAGCGTGATGCGCCCTTCCCAGTTCCACAGGACGAGGTTGAGAGCGTCGGCGGGAGCGCCGCGAGCGTAGCTCGGCACGACAATGCCGACATAGCCTTGCGCGATCGCGGCCTCTGCGAGGTCCTGCGTCGGCACAGGCTTTCCAGAGAGCATCCGGTCCCGCCAGGATGCGTCGCCAAGCTCCGCTGGCGCCATGCCGAAAGGCGAGAGCGCGGCTGTGTCGCGGCCATCCAGCAAGGGCCCGATGTCGGCCAGATAGGCAACGAGGGTTGTCGGCTGCAACGTACCGACCTGATTGGCCTCGCGCAGCGCCGTCTCGGGCGCGAGTGAAGTATAGAGCGCCGGGCGCCCCAAGCGATTGAACCGTCCGCCAAACCGGGCTGCGCCCTCCCCCGACAGCGGCTCGCGGGACCAGACCGGATTGTGGGCGCGATAGAGCAGCCCGGTGAAGTGCATGAGGCTAGGCGTGAATGCCGGCGTCGACGGCGTCGATATAGGTCAGCACATCATCGGCACGGTTGTCCTGCACGAGCTGCATTGCGGTCTGGCCCGAAAAGCCTGGCAGCGGCTCAGAGCGGTACCAGGCATAGGCCAGCAGCGCTGACCCGAAGCGCGGTTCGGCCTTGTTGAGCACCTCCACCATCTGGCGAAGGCGGCGCTGGGTGCGGGCCGAAGCGATCCGATCCTTGCGCTGGATCGCATCCTTGCCAAGGCCGAGCGAGCGAGCGAGTTCGTCGCTGGTGGTGCGCAGCGCATCGACGATCTTGCGCGGAGCAAACGCGCCGTTGTCAGCGTAGTCCTGAATCGCCATTGCAAAGCTCCAAAAATAATGACGCGATATAGCGTCATTATTCGCGGCATTCAAATGACCACATGGCTGGCACCGATGTTCGTCACAAGACGATAACTTGCAGTTCGATCGCACCGGCAGGGTTCTCTCCCGTCGGCATGACGCAGAAGGGCTGGAGCGTGCTGCCGGTTCTGACCACGGCGTGGCTCGAGGCACCCGAACTGTCATCATATTCACAGGTTGCGATGGAGCCATGTCATGCCGCTGGGCCGCATCACGTGCAGCTCCTGAAGTCGGGGTATGCGGGGCGCACAATACGATAGCCTGTACTACCGACAACATCATATCGATTTATACGTAGCTCGAAAAAATCTGAATATTTACCGTGTTTCCTTCACAAGACATTGAGCAAGGGAACGCATTTATGACAAGCTTCGGCAATAAAATGCAAGTGTTGGCCAGGCGAGAAAAACGCCGGGCCACTCGCATGAACGCAAATGCCCCCGCAATCATTCAAACCACCGCAAGCCGTTTGGCCGTAACGATAGTCAATATCTCGGCGAGCGGTGCCCGGTTAATCACGTCCGATTACCCGCCATCGCGACAAGACGTCCAGCTCAAGGTGAACGGTCTGTCGCTGTTCGGCAGGATCGCCTGGCGCAGAGACAAGACAATCGGAATGAGGTTTGATGAAGCCCTGCATGACTATAGTCCTGCCGAGATTCATGAGGCCGTCGAAGAAGCAAGTGCCCTCAACAATGAATTCGACCGTGAGGCCGTGCTAAAGGAGCTCATGAACAAGGCGCCCCGCACCAAAAACGAGGAAACGGAGGACCTCCTCCCATAATCGAGGACGCAAGAGGGTCCATGAGATCCAAAGGCACGCGACCCAGCTGGCCAAAGGGGAACGAGCCTGCTTTCACTTGAACCGCCGTTTCCCGCAAACTGGCTGATGGCACGTTCCGAGGCCGGACATATCGGGAGCGAGCCATTTGATCGGGTTTACTTCAACGGGCGTCAGTCTGACGAAATGATGGACCGCAGGGGTCAGGCATTTGTGACGGCCATGGTCGCATGCGACGGCGATGGCCCCAGAACCTATGGCGAGGCCATTGACTCTGCTACTTCGGTCACCCCAAATCCCGGCTCGGCGCTTAGCATCGCAGCCCCTTCCCCGATCCGGAAAATGATCCCCCTCGTAACGGTCGCCCCCTGCAATCCCATCACCTGCAGGCGATGGACGATTGAGAGCCCTGAGCATGTACAACGGCATGGCCTGGACGGTTCTTTGTCACGGCGCGTTGCTTCCTGAACTGGAGGCCGCCATCGTGCTGGGCGCAGGCGATAAAGTTCCGGGTCGCACAGAAGCGCTTCTACAAGGGCCTGATCGCCAAGCGCGATGTCCAGTTCACCGAGCACCTCGGAAAATTGAAAGGATGAGCGGCTCCGGATGCTCAATGACTTGGGCAGCGGCGACACTGGTAGGCCGTGGCAAAAGGTCAAACTGGTCGTGCGCGGCCGCTGAATAGGCGCGCACCCGACACGAGCAAAAAACGGCGGGGATTTCTCCCCGCCGTTTCCTTTTCATCTTGCGCCGGAATGAATTAGGCGGTCACGCCCGGCTTCATCTTGGTGTTGACGTTGTTGAAGGTGCCCGACAGTGTCGTACCCAGCGCCGTCATGGAGGTGATCGCGGCAACCGCGATAAGGGCGGCGATCAGGCCGTATTCGATGGCAGTCGCGCCCTGCTCGTCAAGGACGAGCTTCTTGAAAAAGGTCATGTTTGGTCTCCTGGTTTGGTCTTCGGTACCTAAGTCCAACTGGTCAGTGATGAACCCGCGCGATGATAGTCAATGCAAGTTGATGAAGACTTAAAACGCCGACCGGGATCATTCTGAAAATTCAAGAAAAACGGTTCTCTGCATGTCGGCACTTTCAGGAACCCCTCGCTGTGACGATGCTTCTGCGCCCCATGCCGTTCTTTGGAGGGAGAGTTTCGATGCACCCACACAGCCTGTTTGCGGCGGCGGGGCACCTGGAGTCGCTGAGCAAGGATGGCGATCCGCTGAAGGTTTTGGCTTAAGCGTTTCCGGCCAATTCTGACCCGCGGCCTCGGCTGTAGCGACAGCGCCAAGGGCGCTCGCGCGGCCTTCGAGCTTGTAGCGATGTTCAAGGTGCTGATAGTTCAGGCACAGCATAAGCTGTCGGATGCGCGCAGGAATCCTTCGACACGATCAGCAGAACGTTCATGAACACAGATCGGCTGTCATGGATGCGCTTATTCCGTTTCGGCCTTGCCGGCGCGATGCCGGACGAAAACACCATCCGCCACTAAGCCGACCGGCTGACCAAGAGCGGCACGCTTGATGCGCTGTGCGCTGGTGCAGGCGTTCGAGCAGCAATTGCGCGGGGCGCGATATCTCGCCGTGGGCAGCGGGATCGTCGATGCAACGCTGGCGTCGGCGCCCAAGCAGGCTTCTTGAGATCTCTTGTCTCTCTGAGCCGCTTGCAGCGCCGCCGCGGCACGCGTAGGTCGCTGAAAACACTTGTTGGCAGCCGCGCAAACCGGCTGTGAAAGCCGCCTCCAGGGCAAAACCGCCCAGTGCCCAATCCGCATCGACACGTGCGCGGGTAAATCGCTGCACCGCCTCAAGACATTAGCCGCCCTGTGACTGAACCTCCTCAAGGAGATCAGTTGTCACCACCCGGTTATGTGCCAAAATGTCTCATTTGAATCCCGCATCCAAAGGGACAACCATAGATGCCGTATCTAGAACACACCATCATCGCGCTTCTGGTACAGGCCGTCATAGGGCTCTCCACAAGGAATTGGTGGGCTGGCGCGGCCATTGCAACCGGTTACTTTCTTGGCCGCGAGTTTGCTCAGGCCGAGTACCGCTGGATCGAACAATTCGGCAGCGGGTTAAGAGCGAACCTTCCCTGGTGGGGTGCCTTCGATCCGAAAGTATGGACCAAACTTGACCAAATCACTGACTGGCTCGGGCCATTGATTGGCACGACCTGTGTGGCGCTGCTGGCAGCTAACAGAAGAAGCCCACCCACGGCTTCTGCCAAGCCCGGCGCGTGACCATGCCATCCAAGCACACCTGACCAGCGTTAGGTTGTCGAAAACGAGAGACACGCTCTCCTATCCGCCTGCGTCGCGCAGGAAGACAGGAAGCCTTGGCGAACAGCGGTCAGCATAAGCTCTCACAGCACCTTATGCCCTGCATGTCGCTTATAGCGACCGAAGCATGCTGGAGCGTGATTGGACGTCTCTGGTCCAACCGGACTGAGCCCTTCGGGGGCCCAGCTTCTTCAGCCTCCGGCCGCCTAACCGCGCAGCAGTGGCCGCCACCAATGCTCATTTTCGAGGTACCAGCGCAACGTCTGCCGCAGCCCTTCTTCGAAACCCCGCTGCGGTGCATAGGCAAGTTCAGCGCGCGCCTTGGTCTCATCGATGGCGTAACGCCGGTCATGGCCAGCCCGGTCTGTGACGAACGCCTTCAGCGAGTTGGTCTTTTCGCCCCGCGCTGCCGGAGCGTCGGGATAGCGCTGGGCAAGGCCGTCAACGTCATCAAATGCCCGGTCAACCTCGGCACAGATCGTGTCGATGACCGTCATGTTGGGCAGCTCGGCGCCGCCGCCGATGTTGTAGGTCTCACCCGGCTTGCCGCTGGAAAGACAGGCTTCAATCCCGCGGCAGTGATCTTCGACATGCAGCCAGTCGCGCACATTCATCCCGTCGCCATAGATGGGGAGATTGCGGCCATGGAGTGCATTGAGAAGAAACAGCGGGATGAGCTTCTCGGGGTACTGGTAGGGCCCATAATTGTTCGAGCAGTTGCTCGTCGTTACCTCCAGCCCATAGGTGTGATGGTAGGCTCGTACCAAATGGTCAGATGCGGCCTTTGACGCCGAATAAGGAGAGTTGGGCGCATAAGGCGTCATCTCGGAAAAGGCAGGGTCATTGGGGCCAAGCGATCCGAACACTTCGTCGGTAGAGATGTGGTGGAAGCGGTGTGGTTGGCCGCTGCCCGCCAGCCACACAGCACGTGCGGCCTTCAGAAGACTATTGGTGCCAAGGATGTTGGTGTCAATAAACGCATCCGGGCCGCTGATTGAGCGGTCGACATGGCTTTCCGCCGCGAAGTGCACAAGCGTCGTGATCTCATACTCGCGCAGAAGCTGTTCGACCAAAGCTGTTTCGCGGATATCGCCTTCGATCAGCAGTGCATTGCTCGCGCCTTCCAATGTTGAACGGTTACCCGCATAGGTAAGCACATCAAGAACGATCACCCGGTCATCCGGATGATGCGCATTCCAGTAATGCACGAAGTTGCCACCGATAAAGCCGGCGCCGCCGGTAACGAGCAGATTAGCCAAGCTTAGCTTCCTCTTTCAGCATCAGTCGAAGGTTGGTGCGCCAGTGAACCGGATCTTGGCCCAGCACCGCACGGGTAGCGCGGCAATCAAGCAACGAGAATGCCGGGCGCTTTGCCGGCGTGGGATAGTCGGATGTGGTGATCGGGCGGATCAGCGGCAGCCGCGCCAGCATACCAAGCGCATGGGCCTCCTCGGCAATGGCAACCGCGAAATCGTACCAGCTGGCAACGCCCGCATCGCTGTGATGAAAGATCCCGGTCGCCTGCTTTTCGGCGAGACCCCAGATGGTTTGCGCAAGGCCCGTCGCCCAGGTCGGCGAACCAATCTGATCTGCCACCACGCCAAGCTGGTCGCGCTCTTTCATCAAACGGATCATGGTGCGCACAAAGTTCGCCCCGCCCGCTTCATATACCCACGCCGTGCGCACCAGAAGATCCTCCGCGCGCAAGGCATCTTCGCCTTCGGCCTTGGTGCGGCCATAGGCGGATTGCGGCACGCGCGGTGCGTCGGGCGGGTAAGGAGAAGAGGAGCTGCCGTCGAAAACGTAATCGGTCGAGACATGCACGACCTTGCCCCCGCTCTCCGCCATCGCAGCAACCATCGCTGCCACCGCGCCAGCATTGATCGCGCGGGCGGTGTCCTCGTCGTCTTCGGCCTTGTCGACCGCGGTGTAAGCGGCAGCATTGAGGATAAGCTCGGGCGCTTCGACCGAAAGACGCGCGCGCAGCATCGGGATGTCGGTCAGATCGCAGTCATCGACGTCGATCGCACTGACCTCAGCCCATGAAGGCGCGAGCCGCTGCAAGGCGCCGCCCAATTGACCGTTCGCACCGGTGATCAGCACTCTCATGCGAACACCGGCACATCGCCGAGCGCAAGCCCCCGCATGTCTTTTTCGGAGATGATCGGAGCCGCGCCAAGGTCGGGCCAGTCGATTCCGACCGCCGGATCGTCCCAAGCCAGCGTGTATTCACTCTGCGGCGCATAGGGCGCAGTGCACTTGTAGAGGAAATCTGTATCATCCTCGAGCGTCAGGAAACCGTGAGCGAAGCCCTCGGGAACCCAGAACATCCTCTGATTCTGTGCGCTCAGCTCAACCCCAACCCACTTGCCAAAATGCGGAGAAGACTCGCGCAGATCGACGGCAACATCGAACACCGCGCCACTGGTGACGCGGACCAGCTTGCCCTGGGGGCCAGGATTCTGGAAATGAAGACCGCGCAGGACCCCTCGTTGCGACCGGCTGTGGTTGTCTTGGACAAAGGTCAGATCAAGACCAGCCTTTGTGAAAGCCTCAGCATTCCACGTCTCCATGAAAAAGCCGCGTTCGTCGCCAAAGACCCGCGGCTCGATAATCACGGGTCCCGGTATTTCTGTCTGTACAATCTTCACGATCAGCCATGCCCTTGCAGCAGGTTCAAGAGATATTCACCATATCCGGACTTGCGCAGCGGCTGCGCGATTTCCGCAAGCCGGCTATCGTCGATAAAGCCCTGCCGCCAGGCGATTTCCTCGGGACAGGCGATTTTCAGACCCTGGCGCTCCTCGGTGATCCTGACATAGGTGGCAGCATCAAGCAGCGAGGCATGCGTGCCGGTGTCGAGCCAGGCAAACCCCCGGCCCATGATCTCAACCGACATCGTGCCATCCTCGAGATAGAGCCGGTTGAGGTCGGTGATTTCGAGTTCCCCTCGGGGCGACGGCTTGAGATCGCGGGCGCGGTCAACGACGGTATCGTCATAGAAATAGAGGCCGGTCACAGCATAGTTGGATTTGGGAGCTTTGGGCTTCTCCTCGATCGAAATCGCCCTCCCCTCTCCATCAAATTCCACCACGCCGAAAGCTTCCGGATCGCTCACACGGTAGGCGAAAACGGTAGCACCAGTCGCGCGTGCATTGGCGCTCGCCAGCAAGTCAGGCAGCCCGTGGCCGTAGAAGATATTGTCCCCAAGGATCAGCGCACTCGGGCCTCCTTGGACGAAATCAGCACCGATATGGAAGGCCTGAGCAAGGCCCGCCGGCTCCGGTTGCACTGCGTAACTGAGCGAGACGCCGAAATCCGCCCCGTCGCCCAAAACGCGCTTGAACTGGGCCGCATCGTCAGGAGTGGTAATGATCAGAATGTCACGGATGCCCGCAAGCATGAGGGTGCTGAGCGGATAGTAGATCATTGGCTTGTCGAAGACAGGCATCAGCTGCTTCGAAACGCCGCGCGTCAGCGGGTAAAGGCGGGTGCCTGAACCTCCCGCAAGGATGATACCACGCCTTGCTTTCGTACCGTCAGACATGAATTTTCGAACCCTATAGACGATCAAGATTGTGCGCCGCGCTGCCATCTACGCCGTTCAAGGTCAAGGGCTTGATAGGCTGGAAGCGCAGCGGCGGTGACTAAGAGAAGTTTATGACGCGTACACTTCATATCCCGCTCCCGGCCGGCAAAGCCTGTCAATGTCACCGGCCTTACCGTGCGATCAGCGACAAACGCTGCAAATGCAGGCTCCAACCGCTACGACAAGTGCCATGCAAACTACTGCGGCGCCGTCAAACTTATCTCTGCCAGCGCCTTATGCGGCGCGTCGTGACTTTACGGCCTAATGCGCGGGCAAGCCGGCGAGGAATCCGTCGATGCGGGCAAAATGGTCTTGCCAGGCGGGCGCTCGAAAGGCCTCTAGACGGAGCAGTTGTGCCGATCGGCGCTGACTTGGCGTTCTGGCGTAGTCATCCACTGCGGCACCCCAGGATTGAAGATCATCGGCAGGCAGGAGGTCGGGTACTCCCTGTCCAATCTCCCGGAACACAGCAAGGTCACTGGCAATCACAGGCACTCCGGAAGCAAGCGCCTCGACAAGCGGCATGCCATAGCCTTCGGCAAAGCTGGGGAACAGCAATGCTCGAGCACCTGAAAGTACCTCTGCCAAGCGCCAGTCATCGAGTGGGCCAACCTCAACAACGCGATCTCCGAACTCTCCACTATCGAGTTGCGTAAAGACGTCATCTGCCTGCCATCCGCGCCGTCCAACGATAATCAGTCTGGGTACGGTTTGATGCGGCCTGCTGCGCATCATTTGACGCCACAATGACAAGATAAGCGCGTGGTTCTTTCGCCCTTCGATCGTGCCGAGCACAACAAAGGTTGGCTCCACAGCGCTGGATGGGGCTGTCGTTCGTAAAGTGGGGGTCCCCGGCCATGCTACAACGGCCGGAGGCAATGGCCGCCCCTGGCCTGTAGCGAATAACTGAAGACTATCAAGAGTATGTGCGCTGTTTGCGATCACACCGCATGCAAGATCAACAACAGTGCGCATCCTCTCGCGATGGCGTTCATCCTCACCGGCACGACAAAAATTGGGGTGCGACAACGGAATAAGATCATGAACAAGCGGCACCAGGCGAAGGCCGCGCTGCTTGATCCAATGGGCCACCCGCGGGGAATCCAGACCCGTGTGTCCAGGGTTGAGCCATATTCGACCATGTCCTGTGAGCCGATCTCGCAGGTGCCCAGACCGACGAATGGCAAGCGACGCGAGGGCAGCCCGAAAGCTAACCACGTCGCCGCGAAGCCGGGCAGGACGCTTCAGGAGCGCAAACAGAGCCTGCGATGTCCTGAATGGCAGTATGGACTGTCCGCTGCGGTGAATGATGACCGCCTGAGCCTTGGTGCCGTAGTGTTCGAGCCACGCCAAGCATATGCGGTCAATCCCGGTGGAGCGGGTGCCGGTCCAACGCCGCCAAACCAGACGGGATGCGTCCAGCAAAAGCGGAGCCTCATTATCCTTGGTGATCATTGCGTCTCAGCCCAGGCTCAGCGGGTGATGACGCCCTCTAGCGTCACCAGCGGGAAGAACAGTTGGCTGATGATCTGCACGAGTTTGGTTGGCTGGTTCGCCTCGGCGTTCCCGATATAGAGGACATCCCTGTCGCGCATGGCAAACCTTTGAGAAAGGATGAAAGAACTCGCCTCCATCATATTGAAATGGTACACTTTTGGTGTCTGTGTGCCATCCGGTTCAGCAACAAGGCGGAAAACGAAGATCGCGCGCGGATCGCCTGCATTTGGGTTAGCGCCCCCGGACAATGCAACGGCTTCAGCCAAAGAGAGGCCCGGCGCGGGAAAGGGGATCTGATCGCTACGGCCTGCTGCGCCAAGGACCGAAAAGCTCTGCGGTGCACGCACAAGCATCACGCGATCGGAAGGAAACATCCGGATATCTTGTTCGGGCTGCGACAGGATATCACTCAGTCGAAACTCGCCGAAAGTCCCGGCACGCTGGATCCGAACCAGAATGTCCTTGATCTCTCCCGTGCTGCCGCCAGCAAGCGCGATGACATCAGACAGAGACTCGCGATTGGTTGGCAAAACAAGCCGACCGGGCGAACGGACGTCACCACCAATGATAATGGAGTTTGTTAGACCTTGAGCAATCGAGACTAGCACTTGGGGGTTCTGCGACTTGCGGCGCAGCTCACGGCGCAGCTGTGCCTCAAGCTGGTCGGTTGTGCGGCCCGCCACCGCTATTTCACCAACGAACGGGAAATTGATCGTTCCGCTGTCGCTCACTCTGAAAGGCGGAAACCGCTCCGCGCGCGCTGCTGGATCAAAGGCTGACGAGGATCCTGCGGCAATTGCCGGGCTGGATCCGGCCCCGAAAAGCGTAACCCCCGTCTCGTACACCGCAATCTCGAGAACGTCGCCTGGGCCAACAAGCTCGGTGGGGGCCGGCGGCGTGTAATCATCCGCGAACACTGAGACCGGGCGGACGGAGGTTGGAATGTCCCCCATCGTTCGCACAGGGACCAAAGTGATCGGCAGGTTGGCTTGATTCTCCGTGAGCTGCGACCGAACATCAGCGCCAGTCGGACCACTCGAAGGAATAGTTGAACAACCGGCCGTCAGAACCGCAAGGAGCGCGATTCCCCCCAAGCTGCGTGTCTGACGATAAAATTTGGTGGCAGCGTTCACGTCCAAAGACCCTCGATCGGTTTCAGCGCGCCAGGGCACGCCCGCCCCCTATAGTTTGCTCCCCCGGGCTTGCAACTTGCCCTTACCTCGGTTCAGCCTGATTTTCCAAAGAGCTGCCTTAGCAAGCGGCGCGGTATCAGCGATCGGCCTGTGCCGCCTGATCGGCCGGGTCGCGCGCTTGCGGCGCTAATGTGCTCTCCGAGATAGGTATTTGGCCGAGGACGTCCGTCGCAGATTGCGGTTATCTCGCGCAGGTCAAGCGCTCCAATAGTCTCGTCTGAAAAGGCAGGCGTATAGTATAAACAATCGTCGAAATAATAATGCGTTACCTGAGACCAGCGGCTCAGGGTTGAATCGATCTGAGGACTCCCGCCATGCAGAAGATTGGCAGACCAGATGAGTGCTTGCCCTTTTTTCGCTAGGAACGTCTCAGCCTGAGCCTCATGTGCCGCACACAAGGCGGCCCAGGCCTCTGCGAACGGATCCTGTGCGGAGGCCAAGGATGCACCCGAGCCGCGCCGCCCGATTAGGGCATTGCTCATGACGGGCCAGCGATGTGATCCCGGATAGTAGAACAAAGGACCAGCATCGGCAGCAATGTCCTCCATTGCCAGCCAGACGCCGCACATGAATTTCTCCGGCTGACTGGAGAAATGCACCATGTCCGAGTGCGCACTTTGCTGTGTTCCGACAGGAAAATTGAGCGTCTGGAATGGGAAGGCCTTGCGCCCGTAAAGGCGGCTCAGGAGATCAATGACGACGGAATTCGACGCAATCGCGTGGACATCTGCGTCGAAGCGCCATGCATCCTGAAGACGGCGTTCCCCCGCGGTCTTGTCAGACCCGGGATCGTCGAAATCGACGCCATAGCGAGGACCTAGGCTGGCCTTTATCCGGTCAATGCGCTGTTCCAGCTCCCCATCGGGAAAATCGAAAACGGCATACCCGCGATAATAGAGCTCAAGGCCTACCCGTGCTTCATCACTGGTGAGATCGAGCTGCGACACCATGGCCGGAAACAGAGGGGACTCGATCAGGGGCAAGCCCGGAAGCGGATTGTTCAACGCTCTATCCTCCGCCGAGCAACGGCATCCAAAACCCGATCACGGATCATCCTAAATGATCTTCCTGCGCCTCTGCCGCTGCTGGCCATTTGCCACAAGAGCTGCACAAAGTCATGTTGCACAGTGCTTCGATCGTCCAGCCCGACGTAGATTTCCCAAAAAGCATCCATGCCGATTGTGGAAGGCATGTGCCAGACGCCGTGGTATCCAAAACTGCAGCTCGGGTCTCCCACACGTTCAGCTGAAAACAAATCGGCAAGGTGGCGCGGCGCAAAGCGCATGCCGCAACCTTCAAGCAAGGCACGATTATGTCTACAGATTGCCAAATCTTCCGGATGAGATCGCAAAAACTGTGGGTCCTGACACGCTTCTAGAAGCGCTCGGCTGCGCAGTGAAAAGCCCCCATTGCCCACGTCATGCCCGTCACCGAATTGTGGCCAACTGGCACCGATATAGTCATAATCGAGAAACTCGGGCCGCCAATGTTCGGGATTGATAAGGTGGCCGTCCCATTGAACAAGAAGGCAATGCGATGTTGCAACATGGGCGGCAAGCTTCTGCAGTATAAAGTCGGAATAGGCCCTCGAAGATCGCAGAGGTTCGATGGGCTCCCACTGCGCATTTTCCGGCAAGCCATAGGGGACGCTGTCCGTCAGAAGCTTGACCGCTCCAAATGATGCATGCTGCATGCAGTGCCCGAGCGCACGGATGGTCGCGCTCAGATTGACTGAGGTAACAGCCACCAGCGTCACCTCAGGCAAATCCAGGCGGGCCCGCACATCAAGATTCCCGTTTAGAGCGCTAGTACGAATTGTTCGCTCGCCCTGCTGAGTTGAGGATGGTGGAATGGGTCAACAATCTGGTCAGTGCGCCAACGATTTTGCAACGCTGCGAGCTCCTTTGCGAACCGGGCTGCCCCCACGGGGTCGGTGTCTAGCCCTCGCGAAACTGACTCATGATGGATCAGCACCGCCCGAGGCTCGTAGAGTGACTGCCAGCCACGCTCATTAAGCCTGAGGCAGAGGTCGACATCGTTGAATGCGACCGGGAAGTGTGTCTCGTCGAGGCCGCCCACCACAAGGAACCGGTCACGCTTTACCACCAGACAGGCAGCCGTAACGGCGGAAACGAACTGTGGCAGCGCATGGCGGTAATGGTAACCCTCTTCCTCGGGCCGGAGGAACCGATGGGCGTGGCCAGCCGCATTCCCCACGCCGATGACAACGCCAGCGTGCTGTAATCGGCCATCAGGATAGAGCAACTGAGCACCAACTGCGCCAACCTCATCCCGTAGCGCCTGGCTCGCCATGATACGGAGCCATTCAGCATCGATCATCTCGATGTCGTTGTTGAGCAGGCAGATCAACTCGCCTGTCGCCTCGGCAACGGCGCGGTTGTTGATCGCTGAGTAGTTGAAGGGTCCCGGATGATGCAACACACGGTACGTGCGGCCTGGCTGACTTTGCCTCGGCAGGGACGCCAGAAAATCGAGCGTAGCAGGATCGTCACTTTCATTGTCGACAACAATCGCCTCGAAATCGGGATAATGCGCGGCCATTACGCCGGCAATGCATTTAGCGAGAAGATCGAGCCGGTTGCGGGTCGGGATGATTAGAGAGACGCGCGGCGAATCAGCCGCGAAGGAAAGAGCCGGGAGCGTCAATCGCGGCGGCGGACGATCGCGGCGATGATGCAAAACCTCCCTGATGTGGGTTGCACCATCACTCTCGGAGAGCGCCTGTCGTGCTAGGCAAAGGGGCCAATCCTGTTCTCCAGCGGCCACTTCAAGCATCTTGCGATCGACCGCCAAGATGCAGGCGCCAGTTACAAAATCATGATGCAGGAAGAGCTCGCCGTTCCAGTCCGGCTTGAAGTGCGGCTTGGATCTGAAGCCATGCCGACCAACCAGATCGTCATCAGCGTAGACCACAAGATCAGAGCCTTTTTGTATGGCCGCGCGATAGGCTGCAGCGGCGCCGCACGCTATTTGATCGCCGCAGTAGACTGGCATAACCCACAGTCTCTGACCTTCCTCAGTGTTTCGCGCGAGTTCCAGCAACGCTTGCACCGGCGAAGAGCCTACAACACAGACATCAATGCCCTCAGCAGTGAGCGATGCCAGGGTTGCAGCAAAGCTTGGATCATCTGACCTCCCGATGACCAACGCCATGATGGGCGGAGGACCAGGCTCGCTGCGCTTCGAGAAATCTCGACTGTTCTTGATGCTCCACCAATCATAAGCACGCGATGTGCGGCCAATCAGCACAGCGAACTGCGCACGGGCCCGCACCCTCTTTCTAAGCAGCCGCCATTTGGTGGCCGTCAGATATTCTACCGGGAAGCGCCAAAACGCCTCCAAATGCACGAGAACGCCTATCCCCACCCCCACGGTTCTGGTCATCAGTGCCTTCTTCATGACCATTTCTCAAAAGTAAGAATTGCGGTTGCCAATTGGAACGGATCGACGTCTAAATGCGTGCCGGAGGCGCCTGCTGGATCGGAGCTAACACGATGTGGACAATATCGAAAACCATAGGCTAGAGCGGCGCCATGAGCAAAATGATCGATAAAGGCAATGATGCGTCGGCTGAAGGTCGGATCAAGGCGATGCCGCAAGGCATATTTGTTCTGGGTATGCATCGCAGCGGGACGAGTGCATGCACGCGCGTGCTCAATCTGCTGGGCTGCGCTCTATCTGATGAGCTTTTGGGGGCCGGCGAAGGCAACGAAACCGGCCACTGGGAACCGGTCCGCGCGATTGCCCTGAACGACGAGATATTGGCATCTGCTGGTTCAAGTCATGAGGACTGGGGACCAATCAATGCCGACTGGCGCAATTCTGCGATCCGTTCCACCATGGTCCAGCGGGTAAGTGAAGTGATTGCGGATCACGCGAAGCTGGGGCCTTTGTTCGCAATCAAGGATCCCCGGATTTGCAGGCTGGCAGATGTCTGGCTGGAAGCTGCAGCCGACGCCGAGATCGAGCCACTGATCGTGCTGATGCTCCGCAATCCTGTCGAGGTGGCAGCATCACTTGAAAGCCGCGACCTCATGGCGAACGGTTACAGCGATCTTCTCTGGCTGCGGCATGTTTTGGACGCAGAATTTTTTTCGCGCGGGCAAAAGCGCGCTATCTGCCGCTACGATGAATTGATGACGAACTGGCAGACGATGGTCGCCAAAATCAAAACTGGGCTCGGGGTTTCCTTCCCGCGAAATTCGCCGAAAGTTCATCGCGAAATCAGCCAGTTTCTAACGCCCGCGCAGCACCATCATCGATCAGACATAGCTGAGTTGATCGGCAATCCTGCTTATCCCCATTGGCTGCGCAAAACGTTCCAGATCATGTTTGATTGGAGCGAGAAGGGCGAAAACGCGAACGACTATCCGATACTGGATGAGTTGCGATCAGAATTGGACCGCGCCCACGGGGCGTTTGCTCAGTTGCTTCTAACCCCCAATGTGACCGGCTCAGTCGGCGCGGGTGGCAATCTCCGGTGGGAATTGTCGGCGTTGCGAGAGGAAGCAGAGCGCAAAGACGAGTCGTTGCGCCATGCCACCAAAGAGGTAGAGGAACTGCGCGCGTCCTCCGCGCTGAAGGAAGCCGAGCTTGCAGAACGGCTGCAGGTCGAAGCAACGCAGGCACGCAATTTGGAATCCGAAATTGAGCGATTGAACGCTGAGCTTGCTTCGCGAACTACGTCTGAAGCAGAGGCCGTAGCGCTTCGCGCCGAGCTGTCTGGACGCAACAACGAACTGGCTAGCCTGCAATCAACGCTGAACCAAACACAAGCGGACATAAGTGCCGAGCAAGAGCTTCGTGCCGACACCGAAAATCGTCTGGCCGAGACATCCCGGGAGCTCCACGAGCAACAGCAGCGCAATTCTCAGCTGATGGATCAGATCACGATTGCGCAGAACGAATTATCCCAGCGGAGGGAAGAACTCGCCGGTCTAAATGATCAACTTGTTGACGCGGAGCAGATGCGTTTAAGAGCTGAGGCGCTTGAAGCCGAACTCTCGGAACGAACCACCGCGCTGGCTAATGCGCAATTAGCGCTGGATTCCGTTCATGCCGAGGTGAATGCCGAGCGAGAGAACCGTGCTAAAGCGGAGGCGCTCCAAGCCGAGGCGGAGCACAATCTCGATGCCCAACAGTCAGCCAATTCTGAACTGGCCAGCCAAGTTACGATCGCACAAAGTGAAGTTGCTCAACGCGACGAAGAACTAGCCAAGCTGCAAAATCAGCTCGATGAGGCGGAGCGCGAGCTACAAGAGCAGCAATTACAAAGTGCTGAAATGGTCGGCCAGATTGCTATCTTGCAAAGTACACTGATCCAGCGCCAGGAAGAGCTTGCACAACTCCTAGCACAGTTCCGCGAGACCGACGCTTTGCGCCTGCGGGCTGAGCTGGAAGGTGAGCGTGAGCGTGAGCAGCGGCTCGCCTTGGAACAGGCCATTGCGGCTGCCAATAACGAGATCGCAGCTTTGCAGCAGCAATGGGCTCACGGGCAGGCCGCCGCCAACCAGCAGGTTGAGGCTCGTGCGGCTGAACTTGCCCATGTAACGCTTATGCTGAAAGCGCAGGAGGAGGCCACAGAGCAAGCAGTAGCGGAAGCATCCACCAGCCGTGCCGAAGCGCATCGCCTGTCCGAACAGGTCGTGCAATTGACCAACGCCGCAAATCACGCTCAGGAGGCCCACACCACAAGCGAGCGCAAGCTGGCGGCCCGGTTCGATGAACTGGCCCGTCTTACCGCAAACCTATTGGAAGCAAGTCGCCGCAGCGAAGCCTCTGACACAGAATCGAAATGGCTCCGTGATATCCGTAAGTTAGAAGAGGGTTTCCCCACGTGGTGGTCGATTATGCCCGACAGCTGGCGGCAGCCACGCATCCACCGGCGCTATTGGCGCGCAGGGCTGTTTGATGCTGCGGCCTATCTGTCACTTTACCCCGATGTGGCCGCGCAAGGCATGGACCCAGTCCGCCATTACATTCTGCACGGCATGGCCGAAGGCCGCACCCGCCCAGTGCCGTTCTGATGCTGCGGGAGCAGTACCGCGTTACCCCCCCCAAAAAAATTGATCCCTTACCATCGGGGCTAAACAAAGCCCTGCGGAAACACAGTCGGAGAGCGAATGTCTGATAATCGCACCAATTCTAGGCCAACTCCCGAAGATATCGCAGCCCTGCGAGCCAGTGGCACCTTCGACGAGGCATGGTATCTGGGCGAATACCCCGACGTGGCCAAAGCCGGTATGGATCCCGCAGAGCACTTTCTGTGGCTGGGGCGGCGGTTGGGGCGAATGGCATCTCCGTCGCCCAGCGGGGCGGTTGCTGCTTTAGATGGTCGAGCAGAGCCATCCGCGAATGCGCCGGACTTCGAATCTGTATGGCACGCTAAATTTGCAGTTGCTCAAGGCGCACGGTCCCCTGACTTTGCGCCGAGGGCCATGACAACCGTTCGAAAGCCAGATGGACTTCCCAAAGTTGCGGCATTCTATTTGCCGCAGTTTCATCCGTTTAAAGAAAACAACGAATGGTGGGGCCGTGGCTTTACGGAGTGGACTAACGTCACAAAGGCCGTCCCACAATTTGAAGGTCACTATCAACCTCGCCTGCCTCTAGACCTTGGCTTTTATGACCTGCGCAACACGGAAGTTCTAAAAGATCAGGTCGACCTCGCGAAGTTGAACGGAATTGATGCTTTCTGCTTCCATTATTACTGGTTCGACGGCCATCGATTACTGGAGCGCCCATTAGAAGCCTACCTTGCGGACGGAGGACAATCCCTAGACCTGCCGTTTTTTCTTTGCTGGGCAAACGAGAACTGGACCCGCCGTTGGGATGGTTCTGAATCCGACATACTGATGGAGCAGAGCCATTCGCTCGAAGATCACGCAAATGTCTTCCGCGATTTAATGCGGTTCTTCTCGGACCCACGCTATACTAAGATTGACGGCAAGCCAGTTATTGTCGTTTATCGACCGTCCATTATCAATGATCTCACCGCGATGGTCAGCATTTGGCGGAGCGCCGCCGTCGACGCTGGCTTGCCAGGAATTCACTTAGTGGCGACCAATGCGTTTGGCTTTTCGGATCCAGACTCGATTGGCTTTGATGCCATTTGCGAATTCCCGCCCCACAATGTGGTGGCGGGCTCTCGAAATTCCGAAAAGCGCTGGTACAACCCAAATCATGAGGGCAATGTCTATGACTATTCGGAGGTCGTAGATTATTGCACGGCGCGTATGGTGAGCCTCGATGGAACCACTGCGTCGAAGCGTTATTACCCAACTGTGATGATGAGCTGGGACAACGAGGCGCGCAAGCCAGGAAAGAGCAGCATATTTGATGGCTGCACTCCCACCGAACTTCATCGATGGTTGAGCCAGTCCGTAGATTTTTCAGCGCGCAATCACGACGCAGGGCAAGGTCTTGTTTTCATAAACGCATGGAATGAGTGGGCGGAAGGCACTTATCTGGAGCCTGATCGGCATTTGGGGCACGCCTATCTTTGGGCCGTTCGCGCTGTACTTGAGGAGCGCAGGCCACCGGCTCCAAGTGTCGAAGAGATCGTTGCGGCCGCCAATTCGGCGGCCGGGGCGCGAAGCAGCGATGCTGCGATTTGCCTACATCTGTTTTACCCCGACCTCATCGATGAATTGGCAGACCACATTGCGTTGCTCCGCCACGAGTGCGGTGTGACTGACGTTCTGATCTCAGTTCCTGTGACCTGGGATAGTAACGAAGTGTCCAAAGCGATCGATCGGCTCATGCCGAAGCGCACGTACCTGACTCCGAACCGTGGCCGCGATATATTCCCATTTCTGCAAGTGGCGCGGGAAGCAGTTCAGATGGGATACGTTTACGGCTGCAAGATACACACCAAAAAATCCCCCCATGTTCGTGGTGGTGATCGCTGGCGGCACGCTCTGTATTCGAGCTTGCTTTCGCCAAAAACAGCCGCGGCCGCGCGAGATGCGTTTCAACACAACTCAAAATGCGGGATTTTTGCTGCGTCGGGAATGATCAAGAGTTGCGGTGACCCAAGTACGATGCGCGACAATTTGCGAGCCGTCTCGCGGATATTGGACGTCACGGGGGGATCACTTGTAGAATTGGACCGTTTTGTAGCGGGATCAATGTTTTGGTTTCGGTTCGATGCCCTTCGACTGGCGCTTGATGAGCATTTCGATGCAGATTGGTTCGGGCCAGAGCTTGGTGCTATTGATGGAACAATGGCTCATGCATTTGAGAGGCTAATGATTTACCTGGGATTTATTGAGGGTTTTACGCTTCAAGTTTATACTGAGGCAGTATATGATCCATATTGAAGGACTTTTTTATGATTGAGGAGCATGAAGGATTTTGTTTTTGCTGCCAATCTGCGACAATCTTTGAGATAAGATCAAATTGGCTGAGGGATAATTACATTTGCACGTTGTGCGGTTCGATCCCAAGGCAGCGAGCACTACAATATATCCTTGACCTATTAGATTCGGAGTGGAAAAACTCCAAAATCCATGAGTCATCACCGTCAAATGAATATATTTCAAGATTTTGTAAAAATTACACCTCGTCTCAGTATTTCGATGGGCATTTAAGCGGCACGCTTATTGATGGTGTGCGGTGCGAAAACTTAGAGGCGATGTCATTCCCAGACGCGACTTTTGATATATTTATCACTCAAGACGTCTTTGAGCATGTTTTCCATCCTGACCGTAAGCGGTGTTCTCAGCCCACGTGAGGGCGCGGCAGGAGGTCGTCGATCCGGGACGCGGGGTGACCGTTGGCGAGACTGGTGAGCGTCGCGGTCAGCCAAGTGTGTGGGTTGATGCTGGCGAGCTTGCAGTTCTCGATGAGCGTGGCGATGACCGCCCAGTTGTCGCCGCCCTCGTCGGAGCCTGCGAACAGGGCGTTCTTGCGATTGAGCGCGAGCGGCCGGATGGCGCGCTCGACGGCATTGTTGTCGAGATCGATGCGGCCATCATCGAGGAAGCGGATCAGGCCGTCCCAGCGTGGGAGCGTGTAGCGGATCGCCTCCCCGAGGCGGCTCTTGGCGCTGACCTGCCGGCCGCGTGCTTCGAGGAACTTGTGCAGGTCGTCGACGATCGGCCGGCTGCGCTGGTCACGGACGTTATGGCGCTCGTCAGCAGATAGGCCGCGGATCTCGTCCTCGATGGTGTAGAGGGAAGCAACGTGGCGCAGCACGTCGGCGGCCACCGGCGAGCTCTCGGCAAGCTCGTAGAACTTGCGGCGCACGTGCGCCCAGCAGAACGCGAGGCGGATCTGCTGGTGACGCCGGGCCAGCGCAGCATAGGCACCATAGCCGTCAACCTGCAGGATACCGGCAAAGCCGCGCAGATGCGCCTCGGGCCGCTCGGTCTTGCGATCGGCGGCGTAGACATAGGCAACCATCGGCGGATCACTGCCACCCCATGGCCGATCGTCGCAGGCATAGGCCCAGATCTGGCCGGTCTTGGTCCGCTTGCGCCCGGGATCGAGCACGGGCGCCGTGGTCTCGTCGGCAAACAATCGCTCGGATCGTCGCAATCGTTCGAGGATGTGATCGCGCAAGGGCCGCAGATACCATGCTGCCCTGCCAGTCCAGTCGGCAAGGGTGGAACGGTCAAGCTGGATACCCTGCCGGGCATAGATCTGCGCCTGCCTGTAGAGCGGCAGGTGATCGGCATACTTGGACACGAGCACTTGCGCGATCAGCGCTTCGGTGGGGATGCCGCCTTCGACGATCCGTGCGGGCGCCGGAGCCTGCACCACTGCGTTCTCACACGAGCGGCAACCATAGCGCGGGCGCCGGGTGACCAGCACGCGGAAGGTGGTGGGGACGACATCGAGGCGTTCAGCCACATCCTCGCCGATCTGGTGGATCGCGCCGCCGCAGCAGGGGCAGGCCTTATCCTCGACATCGACAACCTGCTCGATCCGCTCGAGATGGGCGGGCAGAGATCCGCGGTTGGTCTTGCGCGGGCGTTCGCTCGGAGCCTTGCTTGCCTTGCTCCTGGCGAGCTCAGCCTGCGAGAGCGCGGCCTCAACTTCCTCGAGCGCCAACTCGAACTGGTCCGCATCGAGCTGCTCAGACTTGCGGCCAAAACGATGACGCATCAGCGCATCGATGATCGCCTGCAGCCGCTCGTTCTCGGCCCGGAAAACCTTGAGAAGATCCAGCTCGTTGGCCTGTTCGAGGACGAGCGCGCGCAGCGCGTCGACGTCATCGGGAAGGTCCGCCTCGAGGAGCATGAATAGGTTGAATCAGTCCGCGCGCACCCCGTCAAGCGGCAATCTGGGGCGCGATAGGACGGCGTCCACCATGCACGCGGCGCCAGTCCAGACCTTCGAGCAAAGCACCCAGTTGGGCAGCGGTCAGCCGCATCACGCCCTCCTGGATCCGGGGCCATCGGAACGCGCCTTGCTCGAGCCTCTTGGCCATCAGGCACAGGCCCGTTCCGTCCCACCAGATGAGCTTGATCCGGTCGGCGCGCTTGGCGCGGAACACATAGATCACGCCCGAGAAGGGCTTGCCGCCATACTCGGCCGCCACCAGCGCCGCGAGCGAGTCCGCTCC
The DNA here is from genome assembly GCA_003724185.1 of Porphyrobacter sp. IPPAS B-1204. Taxonomy (GTDB): domain Bacteria; phylum Pseudomonadota; class Alphaproteobacteria; order Sphingomonadales; family Sphingomonadaceae; genus Erythrobacter. The sequence goes on along the minus strand of RHGM01000002.1, from coordinate 103,482 downwards.
CTTGCGAAAATCCACGGGCTTCGTCGCCACCATCACCTTGGCGCCGGGTGCCGGGCCGATCATCGCGACCCTCGAAGAGCAGTAATGACGGCGGAGATCGTATCGGGATCAGCGCCGTGGCCAATCCTGACCAGCGCGCCGCCTATCTCCAACTCGATCGCGCTGGCTCTGGAGCTTCTGCGTTGCGATGCCCGCTTGCTCGCCACAGTCGGCGGCGATGGCTCTTGCTCCTCGAGGACCGCCGGCACGAACATAGGTGCCGCGCGAGGTGCGACTGGCAGCGCGATACCGCGCTCCTCCATCTCCTTGCGCAGCAGGCGGCGCCAAGTGAAGAGCTGGGATACCGACATGCCATGGCGGCGCGCCACCGCGCTCACACTCTCCGTGCCCGAATAGCTCTCCGCGACGATCGAGGCCTTCACCTCCGGCGGCCAGTCCCGACGCTTGCCGACACCGGTGAAAACCTCGAAGCGCCGCACACCGCTGATACCAGCATCATCACATGACATCGTCATAGCACCAGCGCCCCTCAACAATCAGGGCGCGGACACTCGGCGCTCCGCGTCACCCGTGCAAGGTGGGCTCAGGACATCGCTTACTCCTGACCGAGCAGGCAAGGAAATTCATCGCGTCTTGAAGCCTGGAGGTTTTCATTTATACACGACGCCAAAGCACAAAGGATTACAAAAGAGCTATCGTAGGGCCGAGCTCATCGATGGGCGCATCAACCACATTCACGAAGAAACCTATCACGGAAACCCGGTTGGCGACGGGAGAGCGCTCGTTACGTGGGATTGGGGAGATGATTTTGAAGAGTTAATGACTAAATGGACGGGGTGCCCCACGACAACATGCAAAATGATCGATAGAAGACTTGGAATAAACGGAGAATATTTAGAGGTTTTTGTATCGCGGAAGATCTAATGTTTCGATATTTTGGAGAACCGGTTTTTAGGCCCTCGTTATATTTGCGATAATTACAAATATCTCGTTTTAACATAAATTCAACGCGATTGTTTATCGAATTTTAGCTAATATTTTACATTGCATTATAGCAATCGATCGCATCCTGTATCGTTTGATGAATCTCAGCAACGCCATTGTTTAATATGACCCCCTTTGAACAATACTCGCTAATGATATTCATATCGTGACTGATGATAATCATTGCACTATCAGCGCGGTTTTCAAAAAGTTCTTGCTGGCATTTTCGCTGAAAATTCTGGTCTCCGACCAAAATGACCTCATCGATTAAATAACAATCAAATTCGATCGCCAATGACAGCGCAAAGGCCAGGCGGGCGCGCATGCCCGACGAATAGGTCTTCACCTCCTGCTTAAGCGCGCCGCCCAGCTCGGTGAAATCCTCGACGAATTCGCGCATGTCAGCGTAGGGCCTGCCGTAAATGCGAGCAATGAAGCGGGCATTGTCATACCCGGTCAGGCTGCCCTGAAACCCGCCATTAAAGCCGATCGGCCAGCTAGTGGTCATGCAACGGATGATCCGCCCGCTATCGGGCAGTTCAACTCCGCCGATTTGCTTGATTAGTGTGGATTTTCCGGCCCCGTTACGACCTAATAGCGCGACCCGCTCTCCCTTGGCGACGGATAGATTGATGCCCTTCAGCACCTCGTGCCGACCATGGGCCGCCTTGTAGCTTTTGTGAATGTCCTGACAAATGATCATTCAATCACCAGGTGGCGGCGGACATTACGGCACAGCACCAGCCCAAGCGCCATGCAGGGCACGATGAATAGTAGGGGATAGAGAAAATCATATTGCGGATCGACGGAAGGGCCGAAGATGCCATATCTCATCATCTCCATCCCGTGCACCGGAGGGGACCAGAGCACGACCGCTGCGGCATCTGGGTAGAGCGAGCCAACTAGATAAAAACCTCCCGAAAACGGGATCATCAGATAGGTAGAGACACCAACGATTTTTTCAAAAACGTCACTCATTTCACTCAGCGGTGCGACGACTAAGACGACTGCAAAGGTGAACGCAGCATAGTAGGACCAGCCTAGCATGAGGAAGCCTATATCGTGTGGTATCGGGAAAAACCCAAGCGTTCCGAGCACGAGCGCTATGAACAGGTAAGCCATCATGTGCCCGATAAATTCAATAAGGAAGCGCACCAGTATTAGGTCAATCACATTAATCTGGCGGTGATACATGAGGCCACCATTGGCGGTGAAACTGTTGACTGCTCGTTGAACTGAGCTGCGGAACAGTACCAGCGGAATATAGCCGCTGATCACGAAGGCGACGATATCGACCCCATACTCCAATGGCCCTTTCATCGCCCGCCAAAGCAGTGCCACAAGCACCGCAAACAGCAGCGGCTCGGCCATGATCCACAGAAAGCCGATATTCTCGCGGCCGAAACGGGTGGTTAATTCGCGTAGCATCAGGGCCTTGATGACCCGCATCTGGATATCCCAACCCTTGGCCAGCGATGCCATGGATCAATCCTCCGGCGCGTGTTCGAGAATGCCGACCACAAACATCCAGATGATGAAATAGAGGCATAACGCGAAGCCAAGAATTGTGAGCACGATCTTCAGCGCCCTAGGATACTCGGGTTGGTCGGGCACATTGGGATTAACGACGCGCTCGAGATAAAATTGCTGCTTCAGCGCCTCTGTACGAGCACCTTCAAGTGTCGTTTGAGAAAGTACAAGCAGCTCAGAAGCGAGTTCCTGCTCCAACAGAAGTGCATCGTAGGAAGGCAGCTTGCCGCTGATGGTGTTGGCACCGCCAACCACACGGGCGGTTTGGCGCTCGATCTCGCGGGTGAGTGAGGCAATCTGCTCCCGCAATGCAGGGATTGCCGGATGATCGGGGGTCACACTCCTCAAGGTGGTTAGCTGCGCCTCAAGAGCAGCACGCTCAGTGATCAAGCGATTGGCAATCTCGGCCACCCCGGTGGCCTCTTGCAGAGGGTCAACCACCGATGCCTTGTTACGATAAGCAGCAATAGCGGTCCTAGCTGCGGCCACGCGCTTTTCAGCTTCAACAACGCGGCCCGTGGCCTCCTCGATGGCCTTCGTGCGCGCATTTTCATTAAGCTCGTTGACCAATTGCTCACTTTGCTGGAGCAATTTCTCGTTGATATTGGCTGCCTCTTTGGGGTCAAATGCGATAGCACGCAGGACTACCAAGCCAGTATCTGTGTCTCGGCTAACCTGCACTTTCCCTCGGTAGTAGTCGAACAGATCCTCGAAGCTGTCGGTGTCCCAGGGTTGCGGGAAGCGCGATATTGGGTCGATCTTGTTGTTTCCGAAAGCTTGCCGGATAGGCATGCCCTTTGAAAGCACCGTCAACGCCGAGCGAGACCGGACATAATCAATGATCTGGTTCGACTGTTCCTGCCCTGCGGACAGACCAGTAGTCTGGATCAGATTGGCGAAGGAGGAGACCTGAGCGCCGCGCTGGTTTGGAGCCTTGATCGCAAACCTTGATTCGGAAACATATTGCGGCGAGGCAACACCAAAATAGTAGATGGCGCTCAGCACTACTGGCAGCACCACACCGGCCAAGAACCACGGGTTCCGCCTGGCTGTATCAATGAGTTTACGGAGGAAATTCATGGCCGCCCTATGCTCTGGCACGCCTGCCAATGCCAGAAAAAAAAGGTTTGGCCCGATGCGCCTCATCCTTACCATGCCACGCCTTAGCTACCCCTGAACCAATCGGTTCATCCGGCCCACAACACGCCGCATCGCGACTACCGCCGCAGCCCCCCCCCCCAAGCCGGGCCGAGCCCTCCGTCAGAGAGCGAACAACGACTTCTGCCGGAGCGGGTATACGCGTGTGGGGATCAAGGTAGCGCGGATAGAGAAGCAATGCGGCTGCAACGAGCTCATCGAGCGTGCGGCGAGCGGTCCGCCGTGAAGGCACGGGTCCGAGGTCGGTTGTGAGGCCCCACCCAGCGTAGAATGGCACGCCGTACACTGTCACCGGCTTGCCCCGCATGAGCGCCTCAAAACCCGCTAACGAGCTATTGACGTGCAGCTCATCAACCATTGCGATCAAAGCTGCGATTGGGCTCGAGGTTTCAACATGATCAGCGAACTCGGCCAAATCATCTTGGGCAATTGCCCCGCGCCGGTGTCCTGCAAGGACGTCAGGGTGCGGCTTGTAGATCAAATAAGCCTCGTTTCCCACGACCGATCTTGCTCGCCGTAGGAGTTCAAGGTTCGAACTCAAAGCGCCGCCACTGGTAACGGCCCGATCATCCTCGACCTGCCCTGGAACCAGCACATGGCGGCGCCTGCCGCCTGGCCGCGGAAGCGTACCGGCACCCTTGCTTTCATATTTGGAAAGGCCCCCGGCAATGATGGCTTCCCTCAATGCACGGGCCCGCGCCAGCAACTCCGGTGCAAACTCGCCGTCTTGCAACAAAATCTCCAGCTCGCTTGGAGCTCCGGGCGCGAAATGTGGTCCCTGCGCATCAACAATGATCGACAAAGGCGGCACGCAATCGGCGCCGAGGCCCTGAGAGCGGATAAAGCCGTCCTCGATTTCCGTGATGTGTGGCCGTATCTGAGCGATCATCCGCCTCTGCCCCGCTGAGAGCCGGCTGCGCCAAAGGGCTACCGTCGCACCTTCAGGCATCATGGAAATGGGCCGATTATAGGGCACATCACACCCCGCCCAGAGCATTGGCGAAACGGTGGGCTTCTTCCAGTAGGCAATCCCCATCACGGAGTGGATGCGCCTGTTCGCATCGATAAACCGGCGCCAGAAACCGCAAAGTTCGATAGCCTCGATGACGGTCAGCTCGGTCCCATCGAAGGGGTTCCTGAAACGCCAGCAAGTTAGAAATCTGGCCACCAAGCGAGCCGCGTCATGAGGCCCTGCATCTCGTACAGTGCCATTGTCGCAAATCAGAACGACGGGGAGACCCGCAGCCAAGGCAAGCAATGCGCGCGGGTCGTTTTCCTTCAACCGCGCAAATTCTGCCTTGCCAAGGAGATGCCAAGGGTCATCGTCATGGCCCCAGGACACTGCATCAGCTCCGCACTCTCCCGTGCCATCGAGCACAAACCCCGACGCGGGAAGCTCCTTGTGCCGCCCCCAATAGCAACCGCCCACCCGGTGCTGAGCAAGTGCTGATAGCACCTCCTTAAAGGCCGAGCCTTGTCGTGCCTTGCCGTCCGGCTCGGCAAAACGCGGTGGCTTTGCCCCGGGAAAAGGCGGGATCGCGAGGATCGTCCCAGCACTCATCTCAACCGATCGCGGAAATCGCGACGATCTTGCTCAAAAGGCCCTGCAGCTGATCAAGCGGCACCATGTTCGGGCCATCTGACAATGCCTGATCGGGATCCGGATGGGTTTCCATGAAGAGACCATCAACACCAACCGCCATAGCCGCGCAGACCAGCGGTTCGACAAACTGGCGCTGACCCAGAGATCTGTCGCCACCTCCCCCTGGCAGTTGCACACTGTGCGTGGCGTCAAAGACGACCGGAGCACCAAGCTCGTGCATAATGACGAGGCTGCGCATGTCGACAACGAGATTGTTGTAACCGAAGCTTGTGCCCCGCTCACACAGCGCAATGGCCGGCTTGTCTATTCCAGCAGCCTGCGCGGCAGCGCGTGCCTTACCCAGCACAGGGCCCATGTCGGATGGAGCCATAAACTGCGCCTTCTTGATATTCACAGGCCGGCCGCTGGCGGCCGCTGCCATGATCAGATCTGTCTGACGGGCCAGAAACGCAGGTGTCTGGAGCATGTCGACGACTTCGGCCACTGCGCTCACCTGGTGCGGAAGGTGGACGTCCGTCAGGACTGGCAGCCCAGTTTCCTGGCGCACCTTTTCCAGCACGCGCAGCCCCGCATCCATGCCGTGACCACGGAAACCACTGACTGAAGTCCGGTTAGCCTTGTCGAAACTCGCCTTGAATATCATGGGGATGCCAAGGGCTTCTCCAATGGATTTGAGGTGTTCGGCAATTTCAAGGCAGAGTGCTTCGCTCTCGATCACACATGGGCCCGCAATCAGGAACGGCGGCATGCCAGGCGCGCGATGAAGGGACGGAAGCATCACTTTTCCTCACTCTTGTTGCGCACAGCGAGTTCCTTCTCGATCAGCGGGACGTCACTCGGATTGTTTAGCTCAATCATCTCCCAGGCAGGAGACTCAAGGATACAGACACCAACCGCGAGGCCAGCCTCAAGAAAGCGCAGCTGCTCGAGCCCCTCTTGCAGTTCGAGTATCGCAGGCTCCATTGCTGCGTAAGTCCTGAGCGCTTCCGTGCGATAGGCATAGACCCCAAGATGAAGGAGGATGTTTTCAAGCGGTTTGGCGCCGGGCGCAACATAGGGAATGATCGACTTCGAGAAATAGAGCGCCTGTCCCGCACGATTACAGGCCACTGTGGTCCCCCCTACCCTTCCAGCTGTAGCATCGGACTGCAGATGCTGGAAAACAGCGGCTGTCGCGGGAACGGCAGCAGTGGCCATGCTCAATTGCGGCTCACTTGTGAGCCGCTCCGAAATGGCGACGATAAAGTTGGCCGGCGTGAGAGGGGCATCGCCCTGCAAGTTGATCACGAGGTCAAATTCATCATCCATGACATCAAGCGCCGCTGCACATCGCTCGGTGCCATTGCGGCATTCGGTGGGGGTCATGACAACCCTCATGCCAGCATCTTTGGCGAAAGATGCAATCGCGGCATCGTCGGTGGCAACGACGCATTGTGCACCACTGCCCAGCTTCGCGGCCGCGGCCTGGCCCGCCTTCCATGTATAGGTCAGCGCTGGCCGCGCCACACCGTCCGGACCGCGCAGCGGCGCGAGGGGCTTGGCCGGAAAGCGCGTTGATGCAAGGCGCGCCGGGATGATGATGACACTGCGACTCAACGAAGATCAACCGGCGGCGAGGTCGGGCAACGGCGCGGCGATATCGTAGATCTGCACAGCACCAATTGGCACATCAGGCTGCCGCTCATCCACGACGAACAACACAGTGATACGGTGCGTATTCATGAGCTCAAGTGCGTCCTGAACGCTGGCAGTCCGCAGAATCGTCCGCGGTGCAGCGGTCATAACGTCCGCCGCCTTGCCTAGGAACAGGGCATCCGCGTGGCGCCGAAGGTCGCCATCGGAGATAATTCCGACAAGGCAACCGCTGTCATCAACAACACCAGCAATGCCGAGCCGCTTTTCCGTCATGGTGATCAGCACATCCGGCATCAGCGCGGATGCCTTAACCAGCGGCAGGCGGGTGCCCTGATGCATAACGTCTTCTACACTGCGCAATTGCAGCCCGATCGCCCCACCTGGATGCAAAGCCCTGATATCATGACCCGACATGCCTCGGGCGCGCATGGCAGCAACCGCGAGAGCATCACCCAGAGCGAGCATCATCGTCGATGACGTGGTTGGGGCAAGGCTGGCGGTACAAGCCTCTTCGACCTTGGGCAGGACAAGTCCGATATCGGCTGTCCGCATCAAGAGCGAATTCGGGTTGCGGGAAATGCCGATCAGCGGGCAACCAATGGTTTTGGCGTAGATGCACAGCGGTTGGACCTCGACGGTCGCTCCGCTGTTCGAGAACACGATCAGCACGTCACCAGGGCTGATCATGCCAGCGTCACCGTGGGCTGCCTCGGCAGCATGGACAAACACTGACGGCGTACCTGTGGCCGCGAGTGTGGCAGCAATCTTGCGCGCCACGTGACCGGACTTGCCGATGCCGGACACGATCACCCGCTGTCTGCAGTCCAGAATCAGCTGCACAGCCTTGGTGAAATTGCTGTCGATCAGCGCAGCAAGCTTCTGCAGCGCATCCGCTTCCAAGGCAATCACGCTCCGACCGATCTCGAGATGCGCCTCTGAAGCCTTGTTTACAACCAAGGTCTCTGCTCTCGTCCGAACAGCGGCGCGCGAGGAAATTTGCATGTTCGTCTCCAACATCGCCTATACGATACGCGCGACAGCAGGATCGCCGGTTCGGTTCAAGTGGGGCTTATGATTTACCGCAGTATCATTTTTGATCTCGACGGCACATTGATAGACAGCGCTGAGCTCACCGGACAAATCATCGACGAGATGCTGGCTGAACGCGGGGCGGAAAAGGCGGCTGATCGCAACCTGATCAAGGCCATGGACGCCGTTGGCGGCATACCCATGATTGAAGCGGTCATGGCCGGATTTACCGCTGATCCTGCTGCCGACCTTGAAGAGTTCAGGGCCCGGCACCGCTCGATCCCAACGCCCCCGACCCTCGCGTTTCCCGGGGTGCGTGACACCCTCGGGATGCTCCGAGACATAGGGGTTTCCATGGCAATCTGCTCCAACAAGCCCCAGTTCCTTTGCGAGAAAATTCTCGGCGACCTTGGCTTGGACATCCACTTCGATGCTGTTCTGGGCAGCATGCCACAGCGACCCCGCAAACCCGACCCAGTCATAGCCAATCTGGCCCTCAACGCACTTGGAGCCAACCATAGGGAAACACTCTTCTGTGGAGATTCCATCGTTGATGCCGATACCGCGAAAGCCGCTGGACTGGAGATTTGCCTTGTTAAGTGGGGATACGGGACGCCCCATGCTCTGGGAATGGACCCCGACCTTCCGCTGGTCATCAAGATGGCAGATCTGATTGACCTTGTTCACGGCAGGACAGGTCTAAACCCGCTCCCGGCGATCACCGATCCGCGTGGCCAGTAAGCGGTCCCACACCATGCCCGTAATCGCATAATTGCCGCGCGCATGCAGATGGTGGTGGCGCATGTGGTGGACCTTGAGGATCCGCGCGAACCGCCCCTTCATCGGCCATTGGTGACAGGCAAAATGAACCAGATCATAAGCAACATAGCCGGTCATAAAGCCCAGAAAGGACCATGCCCCCTCTGGACCGATAACACTCACCAAAGCCGCCAAGATCAGGCCGCCAACAGGCAGACTGACGATCGGCGGCATGAGGTTTCGGAGCGGATCATTCGGATCAGCGTGGTGATTGCCGTGAATGATGAAGATGACCCGCTTGATCAACGCCCATCGGGCATCAAAATGGAAGACAAAGCGGTGGAGTGCATACTCGGTGATGGTCCACCCGATCAGACCAGCCACCACCAGCAAAGGAGCCCATAGCGTCGGGGCACACATCAGCGCAAAAACCAGAATGGCAGGCAGGCCCACGGCCCAAAGCGCAATAAACGCTGGCGCCGAAATGACAGTCAGCGCTTCGAGGAGCGGGTTACCGAAAAGCCGGACACGGTTGCGAGGAACGATCGTTTGCGACATGCCACGACCCATCGTTCGCAGATGCACAAAGTCAAGGTCTTTGCGGCGCAGCTCCTTGTTTTTGCGATCATCTGTCACCGGCCCGCAACCCTTTCGCAAACACCTTTGTTAATTTCCATAACACCTTATCCCGGCTGCAGAACGCATGGCGCCGGGTTTGGTTCATGTGCGAGTGCCTGATAAGTTTAGAACATGAATATTGCATGGCCCTGATAAACGGCCGATGCCGCAGTTGCCTTCGCAGGACTACCTAAAAGTGTCGGGTGAGCCGGCAGAATGGTCACAGCCAGCACGAACTTTAGCCCGCCCGTGACCACGATAAACCGGCCGCTGCATCTCACTCAGCTTTTCGTTGGGCCTGCAAGCCTGTAGACCACTGGCTCTGGCGCATAGCGCTCATGGCGCTCTGGCAGTTATCGAAAGGCCACCTATGCCAATCAAGCTCGCGCGGCCATCGTCTCGCGTTGGGTCTGCCTATGCCGGACAACGCATTCTGATCTGCGGTGCCTCCGGCAATCTTGGTGGACATCTGGCACGGCAACTTTCCATCGATGGGGTCCGCCTTTTGCTTTGGGGCAGGGATGACTGCCAACTGTCTTCAATCGCCACTGAGTGCAGGCGGTCAGGAGCCATGGTCGAAACGCGGTCCGTTGATTTGTGTGATGCCGAAGCCGCCATTGCCGCCTTGATCGAGGATGATGAGCTGGACGCGATCGACAGCGCTTTTTTCGTCGCCGGCATTGGCGACACCCGTGAGCCTGGGCGCATCGTTGAAGAACCATCACAGCTGATCAGGCATGGCCAGGTCAATTTTCTGGCGCCTGCCGCCTTATCCGCCGCGCTTGGTGAACGCATGGCGCGCCGCGGCAGAGGGCGCCTTGTGCTCACGGGAACAGCGGCAGCAACCCATCCCCTTCCCTTTGCAGCAGGTTACACAAGCAGCAAGTGCGGACTGGCACATTTTGCCGAAGCCATCAGAATCGCGCTTGAGCCCCACGGTGTAAGCGTGACGCTCGTCTCTCCGGGCTTTTTCGCAGCAACACCAGGCAGCAAGGGATATGGCTACGCGCGACCAGGCGAGATTTCCGCCCATCTGTTGGCTCAGCGCATGATAGCCGCCGCCGCGCGCGGAAAGTCAGAGCTGGTAACGCCCGCCCATTTTTATGCTCTCAGATGGGTCGGCAAGGTGCTCCCGCGCATCCTGAGCGATCGCCTGATACGCGCACTACCCTCCCCTTGAACCAATCGCATCCAAGATCGTGGTTTGCAGCTCGGCCGGGCTCAGATCCCGAAGCGATTCCGAGCCAATGACAGGACTCCCGTCTGGCTGCCACCGGACGACAACATAAGGCGTATGCCGCTCGCCTCCCGGTGCGCTCACAAGCGGAATACTGGGGCGGTGATCGCCAAAAAAACACAAAACGACCGATCGCTGAAGCCTGGGCAAGGCCTCGATAAGCCGCTGAAGCATAGCATCGCTGCGCTTCAGAAGCCGCATATAGCCCGCCGTGTTGCCTTCAGCACTCCCGCCGCTCTCGGCCGCCCAAGGGCCATGGTTTTCGATCGATACAGCATAGATCAGGGTTGACCCCTCTCTGGATTGTGCAAGCTCGAGCAACTTGTCGCACAATGCAGCATCTGTGACATAACGACCGTCGTTTGCGGCAGGTGGGTCAAAGGCATCCTCGCCAACGATGGTATCAAAACCAGCCGCAGGCATCAGTCTGTCTCTACCGTAAAACCGCATATCATGGGGATGCACGAAGATCGTGTTCCACTCTTCCGGGTCAAGCCGGTTGGGCAGCGCCCAGGTCGTCATGCTGTCGGCGGTAAGGAAGGGATCAAACCGGCGCACGCCGAGAGCCTCCTCGGGAATGCCAAACAGGACGCCGAACTCGGTCCGCATCGTATAGGCACCAAAACCAGAAACCATCAGACGCCCGGATTGCCAGCTGATATCTCTCGCCCTTGTCAGGCCCGGAAGGGCTTCACCGAGCTCCGAAAAGAGCGCGACAGGATCCGCAAAAGACTCGCACTGGATGATGATGACCAACTCATTGGCTTCACCTCGTAAAGGCAGCGTCGGACAAGTCTGCAGCAGGTCTGCGCGGCGCCAGAGGCTCCAATAGACGAGCAGGGTTGCGATCAGCCCATGCCTTCGCACATCGCGATCAAGGTCCGGTGATAACGACAGATAGCGCCAGTGCGAAAGCCTCAGAAGGGCCGCGAGCAGGACAGCCGAGGCCGCGGCAAGGCAGGCTGCTGCAATTCGAATTGCCAAGTCAGAAGTGGAGAACAGGACAAGGATGCCAAGCAAGGCCGCAATCCCCAGCGGCAAAACGATCCGCTGCCAGAGCCTGAGTGCCGAGAGGTAGAACTGAGGATGCCGGAACATCGCTCCAATCAGCGACAAGTCAGTAAATACTAGAGGCTCTCCAAGAACTTGCCGCTTGATGTTCGAGCCAATTGTTAAGATGGTGGCCAGCGAAAGGGCAAAGACGAGAGATGGTATCCAGGCCCCCGTCAGGACAGCGCACACTGCCAGCACCAGGGATCCTGCGCCAAGGAGGATGGCTGTTCCTGCCCATCCTCGCGGCCGCCACACCTCGTGCCCGGCCGTTCTGGCAAAGCCATCAATTCCGATGAGGCCAGCAAAGAGCAGTGCCATGATCAGCGGATCAACCACTTCAAATCCCTTGCTGTCGATCGACTGCATTTTGAACCGCAGTGGCCACGAAAAAAGCTGCGAGGGCTCCCACTTCGCCGGCGCCCGCCGGTGACGTCGACGATAGGGTCAAGGTCGGCAGGGCCATCCGAATTCCTTAGCGAAATCGGTTGAGATCGAAAATGAAATCCGTTCGAGCGCCTCGACACAGGTCACAAATCAGGCGTAGAGGCTTGGCCCGATTGATCAATCCTTGGAAGTCTCATGGCGACAGGCCGAAAACAGGTTCGCGCGCCGAACCTCACATCATCACAGGTGCTCCCGCAGCCATCTCAACCTCGCCGTGTGATGCTGCTTCAGGGCCTCATGGGCCCCTTCTTCAGGAAACTTGGCCAGGGGCTGCGGGATGCCGGCCACGAGGTTTTCAAAGTCAATTTCAATGGCGGCGACAGACTCTATTGGCGTTTGCCCAACGCCATTGATTATCTTGGAACGCTGGCCGACTGGCCCGAAGCTTTCGGGAGGATGCTCAGCGAACACCAGATCACCGATATCATGCTGTTCGGCGATTGCCGCGACCACCATGCTCTGGCCCTTGAGGTGTGCAAGGCCGCGGATGTGAGGGCTTGGGTCTTCGAAGAAGGCTATATCAGGCCTGACTGGGTCACCATGGAGCTCGGAGGCGTCAATGGCCACAGTTCGCTTCCCCGGGACCCACAGTGGTATCGAACCATTGCCGCCACCCTTGAGCCCTTGCCGGAACACCAACGCGTGCCCTCCTCTTTTCGCCGCCGCGCGACGCAGGGCTTGCTCTACAATGCGGCCGATGTTCTGAGCCGTTGGCGCTACAGAGGCTGGACGACGCACAGGCCGTGGCATCCGCTCGTCGAAGGAGCAGGCTGGGCACGCAAACTGAATCAGCGAATGGATCGGCAACGCGATGCTGGCCAGTTGATCGAAACCCTGTCTGTGACCGAAAGCCGTTACTTCCTGTTTCCGCTGCAGCTTGATTCAGACGCCCAGATAAGGCTTCATTCCCCCTTTGCGGGCGTTGCCGACGCGCTCAAGATGGTCATTGATTCCTTTGCAGCCCATGCACCGCCCGACGTTCGCCTGGTCGTCAAGGAACACCCCCTTGATAACGGCGTGAGGGATTGGGCGCTGGAAACCAGCGATCTGGCAACCCGCGCAGGCGTTAATGACAGGGTGGACTATCTGGCGTGGGGGGACATCGAGACGGTGGCTGATCGCGCTCTGGGGATGGTCACGATCAACAGTACAAGCGGCACACTCGGGCTTGCCAAGGGCCTACCCGTCGTCGTTTTGGGCAACGCCATTTATGATCTGCCGGAGTTGACATTCCAGGGAGGTCTGGATCGGTTCTGGGTCGATGCAACACCACCGGACCTCGAGACTTTTTCGGCATTCCGCCGTGTCCTCATTGACCGCTGCCTCATCCCCGGCGGCTTCTTTTCAGACGAGGGAATTCACAAGGTGGTGCGTCATGCAATCGCGAGGTTTGAGGGCAACACCCTAACTCCGGACTGATCGGTTAGATGGTTGCACGAAAACAGCGAGGCACATTGGGCCAAGTCTCGCCTGAGAGCGCTGCAGTTAACCAGGGATCTGTAGTCGTCGGCCTTTATTTCAGCCTCCGCATGCCAGAGCCCCGCTGACAAAAGACTCAAGCCATAACCGGGATTGCGGCGCGGTTAAGGAGGCTCTCCGAGCCGATGGCAGTCTTATCATAGCGGGTGGCAACCCCGCGCTGTCTGCTCATCCGTCTTTTCAGCAATCGGAAACGAAAAGATGGCGCTGCCCGGGAGCGCAGCGCCATCTTCGCTTTTTGCACATCTTGAGAATCGGGTACCGATTGTCGAACCTCAGGAGTGCGGACCTGTAACTCCGGTTGTCAGGCGGCCTGCGCCATCCGCGCCGAGACCATCCCCAGATCAGACTCGAGCTTTAATCGGACCGCCTCAGCCGCATGCCGCAAGCCAAGCTTATGCATCATATTGGCACGGTGGATCTCAACGGTCCGAGGGCTGATCTGGAGCTGACGCGCAATATCCTTATTCGACCCACCATTCGTGATCGCGTCCAGCACTTCACATTCTCTTTGCGAAAGTGTCGCCAGCTGCCGCTGGGCATACATACTGCGGCTGCGCCTCTTCGTAAGCTCAATTGCTTCTGTGCCGACCCGTGCAAGGCAAGCTGCCAGTCGGTCGGGGTGCAAGGGCAAAGTGATGTAGTCGAGTGCTCCATCCTTGATTGCCTGCACGATCCGCGACGGATGAGGCTCATCATCCATCGCAATGAGAGGCAGCGAGATTCCAAGCTTCATGAGGAGATCGTACACTTCAGCAACCGTGCCGACATCAGTGCGATCACGCATAATGATGATGCCCTTGCGCGGCGGGTAAACTGCAAGCTCGGAAAAATCAGCGTAGATTTCGCAGTGATGGCCGAGTGACATCCCGACCCTTACCAGCTCCGCCCTCATCTGTGTGTCGGACTCGACGAAGTGCAATGTGATCATCTCACTGGTGTTATTGGCGTCGATCATGCTCATTCCCCTTGTTGGTATGAACACGGTTTGCCACGGTAATCATGGTAAACGCCGAATTAGCACCTACGTAGTCGCACCTAATCGCGGCATGTCTGGGACAGGGCGGCCTCGACAAACAGCCTTCAACTTCGGGTAATTTGTCTGTGCCTTGATCTGGCCAGTAACCACAGTCTCTATCAGGCTCTGTGCGGATGCATGCAAACAACCTCGACAGCGCACCTTTTTGGTGCAATCTAGGTCCGAAATGGATGGGATTGTTTGATGTTGACCAAGACTGAACTGGCGTTTTTGCATGGGCTCCAGAGCGATCTGGCGCTCAAACGTGATTGGGTTGCAGTAGGGCACCTGCAATGCCTGATCGACCGCATCGCGGACGAACACGGCTTCGTGCATACCGAGCCGATGGTCAGCTGCGCGGATCTCGTTGTTCATTAACCACGAACAGACCCCAAGTGCGCAGCTTCACCCACCTGGCCGGGGCGTGCCTCCTAAAGCGCACGGGTGGGCAAGACCGACCGTGGAGCCAGCCAGCCCTCCAGCCGGGGCTATCGGTCGGAATTGAGAACTACGCAGAGCCTGTGGCGGCCTTTGGCGGTCAGCCTCAGAACACGATCTTTTTTTTTTGTCATCCGACTGGACGCGCCTGACCAAACGGGATTCGATCAGCGCGGCGATATGACGTGCAGCTGTAGCATCGGTGACGTCCCAACGGCTTCCGCAACCGGCAACGAAGATATCCTCGCTGCCGGCAAGCAGATCAAGCAATATGGCCCAGCCAGTATCTGAGATAAGTTCGGGTGGTAGAAACTGCCTGCGCAAGCGTCGGCGCTCAATTTCACGCCTGGCTGCCGAGACGAGGAGTTCGTCAGGGTCAGGCGATTCAGCCAAAAGGTCCGCACTCCCCGCATCCTTTGAGGACACTTGCGCCATGATCCGGGCTTCGGCGGCAGAGAGCAGGAGCTCGATTTTTCCAGATTGGTCCGGGGCAGCTTGACTTTCCATTCAGATGAGCCCCCGATCTTTCATGCTCACAACCTCCCGCGCGCCAACGATCAGGTGATCCTCGATAACGAGACCCAGGCCCTCGGCTTGCCGACACAGCATGCGCGTATGCTCGATGTCCTGCAGACTGGGGTTGGCATTCCCGGAAGGGTGATTGTGAGCGAGAAGAACTCTGCGGGCATCAAGGTTCATGGCGCGCCCCAAAACCTTCCGCGCGGTGACCTGCACATGGCCTTCACTGCCATCTGCCAGAACTTCCTCGCTGATGACCCAGCCGGCGGAGTCAGCGAAGATCGCAACGAGGCGCTCCTCTACGAGGTTGCGCATAGTCATCAGCAGATAGGTCGAAAGAGCCCCGCGATCCTTACCAAGACGGGACCGGATAACCCGCTCTCGCATGCCGTGAAGAAGCAGCTGCCGGATGCCAACCAGTGGCTCAACCCACCTCTCACCTTCGAGACAGGCTTGGCGAAGCTCCGCCTCCGATGCATGGGCAATACGCGCGATTGAACCAAAGCGGTAAAGAAGCCGCGAGGCCAATCTGTCGGGCTCATTGTGGAGCGACGACAGGAGCAATGTCAGCTGGCGCTGAGCTGCTGTTTGGAGCGTTTGCGGTGCAGATAGGTGCCGATTGCCGTAATCATGACAGCCATCCACACTGGCCAGCGTTCCATGACGGCGTAGGCTATGGGCGGCATCGGCAACGCCAAGGCCCTCAAGAGGTGGGCTGTCACTGCGATGAACTGAACTGATCCTACCCATAAGGTCCACCAACGATCATAGCGAAGAGCGACAAAAACGACCCCTGCAAGAGCGGAGCAATCGAGCACGAAGCGCAGATTATGAAGATCTGTGTAATCCGTGTCGCTCTGGCGGCCGATCGCCAAGGCGTTGATGGTCGATACAATCAGCATCGCGAAATAGATCGATGCGACATATCGTTCCGGCTTATCGCCGGCCCGCCAGGCGGCGATGAAAACGACAAGGATCAAGAGGGCTTGGAGCAGGAATCGCAGCATCGCCCGCCAACCTGTCGCTTCATCGCCGGGATGGCAAGTCAGGCAGCCTGCAGCTGCTCGGCCTCAAGCGAATTGCGCGGCGGGCAATACGGGCTTTCAGTTGCACCCATCTCACGGCCGATATCAAGCAGCTGGCTGTGAGCCCGCAGTGCTTCTCCGCGGGCCTCGATAAGGCCGGACAGCATCTTGTTCAAATGCAGGAGCGCTGACTGGGACTTGAGGGCGGGAACCTCGGCAAACTGGCTATCAGCAAGGGCCGTCGAATGCATAAGCGCGCTTGCCGCAACCAGCGCGTCACAAATTGTCGCTTCGGATGCATGCAGTTCGCGCACGATACGGGCAGTGGCGGCGTCAATGGTGAGGGACATTGCTTTCTCCTGTTGCTGTCAACCCGGAGAACCTCACCCGTCGAGAATGGACATAAGGGCATCGACGAATGCCATACAGAGCACGGCAATCATCATGATTGCCAGAGCGCCACCGAGCATAAACGCCAACTTGCCACTCACGCCCAGATCTGAAGGCTTCAGCTCCGGACGCAGCCAGACCGGATTGCGCTCCCATGAGGCGCGAGCGTCAAATACGACGCTATCCTCAAATGCGAGCTGCTCGTCCGCCGGCTGCGCTTGCATCAATGGCAGTGGAGGAGCCCCCATGGATAGTATGGTCGGATTACCTATGACTTGATCATATGTCTCGTCGGCGTCGCTCGCGTTCTTCCACTGATGATAAAGTCGCAACAGGTCTGCACGGCTAATGTGGTCGAGGCGCGCTCGGACTGCCTCTATACGTTTGTCTATGGTGACGGGGGCAACACCAAGAGCCAACGCAATCTGTTTGGAGGTGAGATGCGATGATGCGAGACCCAGCGCCTCATGCTGCTTTGCGGTCAGCGAATCAAACACAAGGAAGGCGTCTTCACCCGGCATGGGGCCAAGTTTAAGTCGTTAGCGATCAAGCCGCAACGCGTTCTTATGTACCGCCGGGTCGTTCCCTGAGCGCCATCAGCTTATCGAGAGCTGCGGACAGATCAATCGCTGCAAAGGTAAACCCGTGCTCGTCGCAGGCTGAGAGAGCCCCTTCGACCAGCGCAATGGCACGGTCGACAGCTTCACGATCCACGCCAGGCTCCGAATCAACCATATATTAATGCTAATCTCCCGCATTAGCTTGTCCGGACGATATGTTCTCAGCAAGACACCAGAAAGCTAATTCCCCACAATTTATCGAAATCTGGGCCGAAAACAGCCCTGAGGCCGGCCACTGTCCCATTTTGCAACAACACTTCGTGGCTTCGTGGCAAAGCGCCTCCATGCCACTCGATGCTACGTCGCCAGAAAATTCAAAGCGCCGGCAAGGAGCTCTGCCCACAAAGCAGTGGAGACAGATTCCGATCGCGTGTTATCCCGTTAGCCAGGAAAACATGAAGCGCACCTGAAGCGGCGCCTCGTAGAAAGCGCAGGCCCCCGGGAACCGCCGGCAAGTTTGGAGCATTAGGCCACTGTATAAGCAACAATACGGATACGCAGCGACTCGGCAGTTAATTAAGCAATGGCAAGAAGGGCACTGTCGTCAAGTTAGTTAGAGCCCTATGCGCACTAACCCCGAACCCAGGAGGCTCCGTTGAGTTCACAGCTGGCTGCACGCTCCATGATGGCGGGGAAAACACCCTCCATCGGACAGTTCGACAACCGTCAGAATATCGCTGACCGCATGGAAGCGCTCGCGATAGAACTGAGGACAATATCCGATCGTGAGCTTGAAACAGTTCCCACCGAGCAAACGCTCGTCGAACTGGCCGCGAAGATCTATTCGGCACGCCGAAAGGTGGATGAGATTTTTGCAATGCAGGGGTTTGCTGTCAGCCCTGCGTGGGACATGATGCTCGACCTCTATCAGGCGAAGGTTCAAGGTAAGAAGATCTCAGTGACGAGTGCATGCATTGGCGGTGCCTGCCCCAGCACAACTGGCTTGCGCTGGCTGCAGGCGCTTGAAAACATGCAGCTGATCCATCGGGGGCCCGACATCAAAGACAAGCGCCGCATGGTTATCGAACTGACAGACGGTGGCCGGGTCAAGGTCGAACGGGCGTTGATGAGCCACCTTTGAGCGATGGAGCCTGCTGTCGCCGGCAGGCCTGTTCCTCGCCAGCCATTCGGCTTTCGATGGTATCGATCACCAGCTGAAGCTGCGCTGCGCACAGCACTTCTTCAGCATCGTCAAGCTGTTTGAGAATCGAACCCAAATCCGCCAGGATATTCGCCTCCATTCGCTCCTCCGCTGTGGGCGATAGCTTTGCCCCGCCCGATCAAATGTTTTGTTCAAGCTGCCGAACACACTGAACCTGTGTCGCCGCGTGCACGGTGTGGGCCATGCCCCAAAAAGGCACAAGACAGGCCAATCACCTACAAGGGCAGCGTTCAACACCTCATCCCATCCTGGCCGTATCGGCGTCCTCTGGCAATGATCACAGACCCACGCGAGCGATGGCGCGCTTGCCACAAGCCCCCTCGAGACCCTTGCCATAGCCTTTACGGCTGGCCGGAAAGCAGACCATCTTGGATCGCGAAGGTATCAATGCACGCGTCACCAGAGGCGCGATATCTGACCCCTGCGGCCGAGAAAGTGCTCGGCCCGGCAGTTTGCCGGCCATTTTCGCGGGACTGGGGTGAGAAAGCGGGTGGGATGAGCGTGAGAAAACCGCCGGTGGGTCAGCAAAAAGATGGCCATTGCCCCTTGTCAGTCAGGGCTCTGACCAACTGCGACGCGCGCTTGAACAATCATTGATCTGGTTCTGGAACATCTCACTGAGCTTGCATTCGGTCTCAAGTGAAATCGCGAAAGCCTCTCCGTTCGCCATCAAAATCCCGCGATCTTCCAGGATCCTGACCCAGCGCCTTGCCGTGGAGGGAGCAATTCCCAAAACAGCGGCAACTTGGTCCACGAGACAGGCCGCGCCCTTCCGACTGGCAATATAGGCGCACAAAAGAATATCCCACCCGGGTTCACCGAACAGATCCGGGTCGAATATCCGCAATCGTTCTTGACGCTGCGCGAAGATACGCTCTGCCTGAGCGGCCAGCGCATCATACGCTTGCTCGTTTATCTCACCGTTTCCGAACACAAAACTCCGATCACCTGATTGATCGCCCGCGGCGGGCCAACAGCAATATGTCTCTCTGAGCAGGCTGCGCGCACCTGTTACTTTGGCGCGAACGCCTTACCGCACCAAGTAAACACAACGTCCATCACCGTGTCGACTTGCAAGTCGATCTTGTCACCAATTGTGGACGCGCCTCAGTGCTGGCCAACCCATGTTCTCTGGATCGCCACTTCACCCCCGCTTTGCCGGACGCTTATCCGGGCTCGAATGGCCAAGTGCCCATCGACCGACCGGGTGCGTTTTGGGTGCAGAAGCCAAAATCCACACCAGAGCAGACCGCACCTGTGAATTCGACCGGATTGGCGTGCACAGGAGAACGCGCAGAGATCAGTCTCTCCGTTAGTGCGTTCGTCGGGCGCCGGAGAAGTCGGCAAAGGAAACATTCTTGAACGCGCAGCAAGACGTTGCCCGGCCTGAACTCGTGCCGGGCTGCAAGGATCGGCAACACGCCTGATCCTCAAGACATCTCGGCGATGTCGGCTCATGGCAAGCGCGCTGCTGGAAAATCAGCACCTCCCGCAAGATGCTTTTCTTGTGGCCGCACAGTCAGTGACATCGTGAAGCGCGTCATGCTGCCCGGTGTAAGAACTCCAGTGGCCCTGCGAGCGGACATCCGCGCCGAAGTCGCATTGGCATACGGCAGTGCTCAGCAGGGACCCCCAAAGTTACCGGGCACACAGAGGTGCTTTCAGAAACGAACGCCTCCCCCGCCCACCCATGAGGTTGATGCGGTGTCAGCCACACAGCAAGCAACTCACGCCAGCAAACCTTCTCGGGCTCAGGTCGCCTTCTTGGTCCGACGCGCCGCCGGTTCAGCCGGGGCAGGCTTGCGCCCCAGACCGATCTGCTTGGCAAGATCACGGCGCTTTTCGGCGTAGTTCGGAGCAACCATAGGATAGTTGGCCGGCAGGCCCCAGCGGACACGGTATTCCTCAGGGGTCATATCGAAGTTGGTGCGAAGATAGCGCTTCAGCATCTTCAGCTTCTTGCCATCTTCGAGACAGATAATGTAATCCGGCTTCACAGATGCGCGGATGGATACCGCAGGCTCGGGCTTGCCTTCGGCCGCTGGCGTCGTGTCGCGCAACCTCGCAAGCGCATGATATACACTGGCGATCAACTCTGGAACATCGCTGACCGCGACATTGTTGTTGCTGACATGCGCAGTAACGATGTCGCCGGTTAAGGTAACAAGAGTTTCCGACAGATAATTCTGAGTTTCCATGGCAGCGTTCCTTTGTTTGCGCACAGTTGGCAATTGATGTGCGCATGGACGAATAGAACGGTTCTGACAACTGCTATACGAGACGTTGTATTCAGTTCCCCTTTGATCTCTTGTTATGCCTCCGGTCGGCCAATCAGGCCTTGGATCTCATGCCGTTTGCCAAAATTATCCGTTTAGCAAAGGGTTGCAGCACGGTCCCCGGCCTGACGAAACCTCGCTCTGTTGAAACGTCGATGGGACGAACATGCGCACGTCGCCTGTCCTGATCCAGCGCTGGCAGCCAGGAATGATCGCTTAAATCCATCTTTCATCTCGACCCTATTGAATTTACAGGGTCAAGCTGCGCTGGCAGCCAGGAATGATCGACCATGACAGTAACGCGCGAACAGGAGTTCTGGGCTTTGGCGCTTTGGGTCGATCGAGAGCAAGGCGACGAGGGCGAGCTCTTCATCACCGAGCGGGTGCTTCACTTCGAGGCAGCAGGTGATGCGGGCGGTAAGCAGCTCTGGATGGAGGTCGCCCGTCGCTATATCGGCCTGAAATCAGCTTCGTCGGGCCAAATCAATTGATGCGCGCATGATGCCGCCCGCCGCACCACGGGTCTATTCAACGGGGGCCGGTCACTGACACCGCCTGCACTAGCGCCGCGTCGCAGCGATATCGAGATTTGTCGTTGTCCGGACCCCGATTTCGACAACCTGAGCAAAGGGTCGCCCAAAGCCCCCCTCACCTGCTGTTTCAATAAACCACGGCAGAGGAAGGTTGTCGGTATTTACGGTGATCCGGTGCGGCCCGTCCGCAATCCCGTCGAAGCGATAGCGACCCGATCCGTCAGTGCGAACCGCCTGAACCCCGTCAAGAATGACGATGATATCAGAAACGCCGACTTCGGCAGGATCCCGCACCCCGCTGCCATTCTCATCAAGAAACACCCATCCCTCAAGATTGCCAACACCGCCAACGGGATATGTCCGGACACCGATCGAGCCAGGCGGGCGACCTGCCGAGAGCGAATACCGCAGTGTCAGGTAGGCTGCCCGTAAACGGAAGGAACTGCGGCGCAACTCGTCAAGCTGCTCGCTGGTGGGCCCAAGGGGAGATCCAAAGACCGGAATACCGAAGCGTGAAATCAGACTTGATGTCGTATCAGTGTAGGTGCCGGAAAGGCTCAAGCTCGGCGACAGCCGCGCCGAGGCAACCAGAGTGGCCGAAAACGACTCCTGTTGCTGAGCGACGAGCGTACCAAAGGCTGCACCGGTTGATTGAAACGGGCCGAAGAACTCGGAAGCACTCGCGCTTGCGTCCGAACTATACGCAATAGTAGCATCGATGGTTGCATCTCTAAACGGCATGAGCCCGACACTTGTTGCAATCCCGAAGCTGTCACTTGTCTCGGCACGGTCACCATTGAGAATCTGCGAGGCATTCTCCGACTGAGTGCGATGCTGGAATGACACTTGCGTGGTGAGCCTGCTTCCTGCCGGCAGTGACGGCGGAAGCGACCAGTTCTGGATAAATCCAGCGCGGTAAAGTTCGGAGAGATTGTCGCGGCTCCAACCCGCTTCTGTACGGGATGTGCCCAGATCAGTCTCAAATTCGACATATCCAAGCACCTGGCCTGCACTTTGACCATTGGCGAAACGCAGGCTCGAGTTGGCACCAACCGCTGTCGTGAAGGTGAGGTTCCGCCGCGCATCGGCGTTAAGAACGACACCGCTCGAACCGACGCTGTCGACGGAATCGATCGCATCGACGCTGAAAGTCCAGCGCCACCGCTGCGACGAGGTCGAGAACCGATAGAAGCCGCCATAGGCGTTGTTCAGAATAGCCGACGTTCCCCAACTCAGGCCTGGCCCGAAATAGTATATGCCGCCGGCGTGTGCCGTTCGCCCGCTGCGATACACCGCATCGAGCGAAGCCCCAAAGGCATCGCCATCTCCAAGAATGGCCTGGGAGCTATTGCTGCTGCTGGCGCGTGTGGACCAGATCGTATTGGCCTGAACGCGAAGATCTGGTCGCGAAAACCCCATCGAGCCCACAACTGCGCGTGAGGAAACAAGCGGAACATCGCTTGAATCTGTGCCCTCGAAGATCACCGCAAAAGGGTCGCGGGAATCCTCAACGGCGATGGCTTGGCCCCCGGCCGTCAGACCTTGGGACAATTCGAGCTGCCCCCCGCCCGATACAAGCAGCCCTGACAGCCCCGTGTAATCGGTCAGCCGCAAACCACCGAGCAAGCCGGGCTCCCCAACGGAGAGATTCACACTGGCATAAGGTGCCGGATCAATGGCCGGCTGATCCGCCGCTAGCGGCCGATATGCTTCGATTGTCACTGCGCCGCCCAAGATGGGTGTCACCGGCACAAAGAAACGCGTTTGCCGGTCAAACAGCTCAATCAGTGGTGTCGTCGTCATGCCCGCTGCACTATCGGCACTCCAGCCTGACCCTAGCGGAAGGTTGCTACTGGTAAGCTTGACCAACCCGTTCCAGCGATCACCATTGTCGGGGGATAGTGGGTCTAGTCTTGATCCACGTCGAAGCTGAGCATCGAGGCCGATCATTCCAAAATTGTCGGACTGATAACGTCCAGAAACAGAAAGCCCTGTCTCTTGTTGGGTGTTATCGAGGGCAGAACTGTCAAAATTCTCGGCATTAGAACGCGAGGAAATGCGTGCACCGCTGAGCTCTGCGACGAGCGAGCGCAAATTGCCATTGCTGTTACCCGCGCCGAGTTGTTCCGACCTTAATGATGGCTCAAGCTTTCCCTCATCGATAAGCCGATCGACATAGGGCGCTGGTTCGCCCGAATCCTCTTCGGGCGGCGTGTTGTCGGTCTGCGCATAAGTTCCGGCAGATATGCCGACTGTGGCGGCGATCAAAAGCCGGGCGCCGTGCCTGCATCGGCTGCGTCCAATATGAACAAGCCCACTCCTGATGCGATCTATCAAGGCTCAAAAACGCCTTCGAACCGGAATGACTTGTTGGAATCGCTGATCGTTCCACTCACGGTGAGAGGATAGACAATCTCCACAGATGCCTCGTCATCGCCCGCACTTGACCCTGCAATCTGCGCCTCGATCGCATCACCACTAACGTCGGGATGGAGTGCGATCATCCTCGTCTCGCCTGGCAATATCGGTAATGTCGAAGGCGAAAACTCCCGCTTGATCCCGGAAGCATCAGTGCCGCTCAGGAAGGCCGAAAGTCTCCCATGCGCAGTGCCCGTGTTTTGTACCATGAGAACCGGGGTCAGGGCGCCGTTGAGGTCGACAACATCTGCTTTGACGATCTCGAGGTCCGGTTTCACGCCGCCCACAGCAACATAGACAATCAATGCAATCTGACCGCGCACGGGAACATCAACATTCTCGGCCGGAGCAATTCTCTCCTCGCCGCCTGAGACGACAATGGCAAAGCGACACTCGGTCGCCGGCGCGCCAAGGGGCGGCGTCACTTCAAATCGATAACGCAACTGCGTCTGACCCGGCAGTACGGTCTGACGCCGTTCGATGGCCACCCAAGGGCGGCATGAGTCGGGCCTGAGTGCCTCGCTGAGCACGACACCGCCGTCTGGTGTCAAATCCCAATCCGCGGTCGCAAATGTCAGTTCTGTTGGTGACCCAGAGCGGTTGCTGAGCTCAGCAACCGCACGCACCGTCTCGCCAGGCTTGGCCGTCAGCTCGAAGCGCGGCGGTGATACCGCAATTGCAAAGTCTTCAGCAAACGCAGGGCCACAGATCAGCAAGCCCGCAATAAGCGCTGAGCAAAAACGGCCGGCGGACGTCAACCTGGCCATCATTGATCGAGCTCGATTTCAAAACCAAACGCCAAGGCCTCAGGCTGCGCAAGCCGCGCCCCGTCTGTCTGAAGGTCAATACCGATGAGGTCTCGCATAAGCGGGCCGGTCACTGGTCCGGAATAGACCAGCGCGCGCTCACCCGACACCAAGGAGCCAGGCAGCAGCGTCCCGCCGGTTCGCCAGACAGCACGAACCGTCGGACCGGATGTCCGCGGCAAAGTCATGTATATTCTGCCAGATCGTCCAACAAAGGCGGCCAGATTCAACTGCACGCTAACTTGGGTTGACGCCGAAACAATCGATGATGCGCCGGCCTGGCCAGGCGGCTTCCACTGCATCTCGAGGACAGGATCAAGCACGACTGTTCCGGTGTCATCAACTTTGAAGACACGTCCGGCGGGCATGGAAGGCGCCTGCTCCTGCGCAGCCAGCTGCAACCCGGCGCCAAGTATCGCGCAAAGCCCCACAGCGAGGCCTAAGGGGAGTTTCATGGGAGGCTCAACGTGTAGGTGGCGCGGCCCGTATAGGTACCCGCAGCAGGAACGACCGAGTTTGCATAGGAGAAGGTCATGCACTGCTCCTTCCATGTATTGGCCGGGAAGGTTGCGAGGGTTTGCGTGCCTCCTACAAATGTCCCGTCGGGAAACTGAAAAACCGTGTCCCCGTTACCGGACATGACCCAGCTGATCTGGCTGAACGGGATCGAGTCGCCGCCGCTCGTAAGATTGGCTGGCGATGTAACAGTCAGCGTGGCCACCCCTGATCCGGCCCCAGGACGAGACCATGCGCCAATGTAAACTTGCGAGGGAGGATTGCAAAACGTGAAGCCGTCAATCGGGCTCTGGGCCACGGTGCTGTTCGAGGTCATCGCTTGCCGCACGCCGGATCCGACAACACCCGACGGCACCGTCACGGATACAACATTTATGAGGGCGTTATTGCCTGGTGTTCCACCGGATGTGAACACGCCAGTATATCCTCCAGCGCCGACCTGAAGGTAGATCGAGCGCGGCCCACTGGTAATTGTTATGACGTAAGCTTGTGCTGCCTGAGCCGCTGTAAGCCCGCCAAGAACCAAACCCAGACGGATAGCACGAGCCCAAGGCCAGCGATAAAGACCTGTAAGCAACCTGGACTGCAAAACCTGTCGGACGCCGGTCAATATCATCTGCGATACGCCTCATCTTGTAAGATTGACACCTACCGAAGAGCACATCACTCTATTTGATCCCAACTTCAAGGCGCAGCGACCAAATATGCACTGTTTGCAGGAAGCGCGCGCTCTGCTTCATTGCTGCCCGGATCCTGAGGGGTTGCCCTGCGGACATGGGCGGAGACGAAAACAAGGGTTCCGAAATTGGACCGGGCAATGAACGCGTCTTGGGATCTTCGGGGCCGCAAATCCGACAAGTTTGCCTCGGCGGTTTTACCCTCTGGCGCCTCCTCCGGCCGGTACAGGTAGACGACGTGGGGAACAATGATCGTAAAATCGAGAGCAGCTGAAGCCTTAACCGGTTCGTCCGGACCGGTATCAAACCACGATTTTGCTTGCGCCGGTTGAGACGCTAGGGTGAGCGCGCAAAGCGAGTATGTCCCACACACCGCGATCCTTCCCGTAAGCAGCAACGTCAACTCCCTCGTTTCCCGCAAAGGGACAGAACGATGGAATCGAAACGGTCTTAAGGGTGAAGGTCTCGCGGCTGTGAGGAGAAGTCAAAAGGGCTGGCCAGAGTCCGCAGGACCACTTCCGGGCTCTGGCCAGACGACCTCAGGGCATTGATACAGCGTAGGTAACACGACCATTCCGCGTGTTGACGCCGCCGTAGGTGCCTGCCGGAACAACATTCTGGTTCCGATAGGTAAACGTCCACCGAGCATCGAGGTTCGTCACCTTCGTGCCGCTGGTGGGAGCAAGATTGATGCTCGTCGTCGCCCCATCGACAAGGGCGGGGTGCGCAAGCGCCGTGGTGGTGGTATTGGTGGCGACTGCAACATTCATCTGCGACCAGGAGATCGTGTCGCCAGCACCATTGTTGAGCGGGCCCAAGGTGGTCGAGCTAAACGCAATCGTGCCGTTGTTCCCGAGAACGCGGGCCGTTACCTGACCATTGGTCAAGTCGCCGCCGGTCCCTGTAACTGCAGTTCCGTCGCCGATATTCGCGGCCGGCACGTTAAACACGATATTGTCGACAGTCGTATTGTTCGCAGCATTCGTGCCGGTCCCAATACGAATATAAACAAACTTCGGAATCGTGACAGTAAAGTCCAGATTTGCCGTCGCCGCCAGGGGAGTGCCGGTGCCCGTCACAAACCGTGATTCAGCCTGAGCTCCCGAAGAAAAAGTTGCAACCGCAGCCATTAAGATCGGCGCGACAAGGGTCTTCTTTGTAACCATTGTGATTCTCCAATCTGCTCTGAGTTCTTGCCATTCAAAGCGTCGGAGAACCGTATATATACGTATTGGTTAATAAACCTTTCAACATGAAATTTCACCGTGTTGGGCACCCGACTTTACGGTCCCGGAGGCCGGGCATTGCGCCTTCAGCCTCATTTGGCCACCTGGAAAAACCTTCCCCTGCCGAGCCGGGATCTGATTCATATGCCTCTGAACCGAGCGGTGACGATGATGAATCATGAGCCGTCACGCGGCCAATTGATGACAGCGCTTGCAGAAGCGATTGCGGAAAGGGTGGCCGACCGCTGTTTGAACCAGTGGCGCTGTTCACTGTCCGGGTGCCCCAGGCACCTGCTTGCTGTCCGATAAGGCGACGGTCAGGGCGGGGGCTGATCTCATTGCGGCCAAGCCGGTCGCCCCTCTTGTCCCAATGGTCGTCTAAAAAAAAAGCCCCGCACATGGCGGGGCATGAGGTTTTCGGCTCTTGCGATACTGAGCCATTTGGGTCGCGAAAACCGCCATAGGTGATGCTGGTGACGGTTGCGAGACATGATCGGAGGCAAGCCCGATGTGGGACAGAACGATACCGAAACGCTATCTTGGGAAAAAAGGTGGGGCGGCCGCTAAGGGGTCGCTTTGGCGCCGCCCCGGCCCGCTGCGCCAGGATAAAAACACAGGGGCCCAAGCGCTTGAATATGCCAGCCTTACAATGCAATCAATCTCAATTTCGAGCCGGCAGGCCTGCTCGATGTTTCCCATGGCAACTTTTTAGCTCCATCGCCACGGTGCTGAGCCGTATTGCTCCATCGCTTTATGGCTGCGCGTTTGGCCAGAAAGCTCGTTGCCACCAGTTTCACTGCCGAATTCTGACGGCTCGCTTTCGTTCATGCGGCGACATCAGGCGCCATTTTGCACCCCTTGCTGGCCATCCGATCGCTAAGGTCACATGGTGCCCTGCCCCTGATTGTCGCCGGTCAGAGGCAGAGTTTCGTTCCTTCATCATGGTTGTTTGATTGCATGGCACCGTGTCTGGGAGCATACCCTCCAGATACGGTGGCCGGCGATCTCGACCGAAGGACTTCCTGCTCCTTCAAGATCGCAATGACCTGCTCTTCGTTGAACATGCCTCGCATTGTTCTCATCCGACCCTTGGCGTCGGACTCTAGCAGCAAACGATCACAATCGGGGGGCCGCGTCACAATCGTACCAGTTTCAATGATGATTTCAGCTTTACATGTTTTTACATCATAAACCCAATCTCTGGTATATCGGATGCTGGGGATCAGATCACAGAGAAGTGCAATGTCGACGCAAACTGAAGCCTATGCCTTCGGAGTTCGGCGCGCGGCGCTTTCCCGACATCCCGTAGTGGGCGTGACGCACGGCTACTACAGGCAAGCAGCCGCGCGTTTTGTTCGCTTGGTTCAGCCGGTTGGGTGTCGTCATCCTGATGCACACTGATGCGATCATAACGCTCGGGCCCGCGCCGCGTGCGCGCGAGGCGTTTGTCGCCATTGCTCGGCAGATATTGCAGAAGTTCGATGTCAGCGATTTGGGTGTAACCCGTACCGAGGCACACCCGAAGAAATTGGTCGGCGGCAGGCCCGCAGCGCAGAACTGGATTTGATTCATGAGCACACGGAAAAACATCCCCCTGAGGGACTGCGGCCAAACGACGCGATATCAGCAAGCTTTGCGCTCGGAAGGCGCATTGCCAAACACAGAGGGCAATTCTGTAGCCGCTGTAATTGCACTCGTGGAGCGAGCTCTCGAACTTGCCGACGCGATGAGTCTTACCTGGGTCGGTATCGATTTGTGTGCGGCGCTCGCAAAGCTCAAGGAACTTCCTGATCCCGAGCATCCATTGGGTCCGCCTGATCCTCGTTGATGGGGCGAGGTGTTGATCGGCGATCAATAGCCATGATCGGCCGCACCATGGCGCGCTGCCTCAAGCCCAGCATCTTGACGTGCGCCGGCTTGAACAGGCCAACCCGCATCATCGGGGCAATACCGCGTGCGTCATTGCGAACAAACTGTTGACATGCTGCGTCTGCAACAACGCCTTCATATGGCGGGCCTCGACGCCGATCACGGGAAAGCCCGCTTCACTTAGGCCATGCGCCAGCCACTGTGACAGTGGCCAGCCGTGAGGCATCGCAACCGATCTACGTCAGAAGGACCGCAATCTCACCAGGGTCGAAAGGCAGTCTCCGCGATGCACCACCATTGCGTGAAGCAGGCGGCGCGGTACTATCTCAAGCGGATAACTGGCGCTGATATCCCGCCCCGTCGCGCAGCAGGCCGGCCACGGCATCGGCCGGGACCGGCCGTGAGAATAAATATCCCTGAATGTTCTGGCAGCCTTCACGCTCGAGCACTTCGAACTGAGCGATATCCTCAACCCCTTCAGCCAGCGTCTCCATCCCCAAAGCTGCCGCCAGCGTGGTGATCGCACGGATCACCGCGTGACCATTCCCGCTGGTGCCCAGATCTTCGACGAAGCTCTTGTCTATTTTGACCTTGTCGAAGGGGAATGACCGCAGGTAGCTGAGCGAGGAATAGCCCGTCCCGAAATCGTCGAGTGCGATCTTTACCCCCATGTTGCGCAGCGAGTGCAGCGTCGCCAACGTCGCATCAACATCGGCGATGAAGATGCTCTCGGTGATCTCCAACTCAAGCCTGTGCGGCGGCAAACCGCTGGCTGACAGGGCCGACAGCACTGTTGCGGCAATGCCGGTTGCGGCGAACTGTTTGGGGCTGACGTTAACTGCGACCGAGACATTGGTGGGCCACGAATTGGCCTGATGGCAGGCCTCGCGCAGCACCCATTCGCCAATCGGGATAATCAGTCCGGTTTCTTCCGCGAGCGGGATAAACTCCACCGGACTGACCCGTCCGCGCACCGGGTGGTTCCAGCGGATCAGCGCCTCGAACCCGGTCAGGCGTTTTTCCGCAAGGCTGTAAAGCGGTTGGAAATTCAGCGCAAACCCGCCTTCCTTGATCGCGGCGCGCAGGTCAATCTCGAGCTGACGCCGCTGGCGCGCGGCTTCATCGAGCGCAGGTTCGAAGAAGTGGTAGGTCGATTTGCCTTCATGCTTGGCGCGGTAAAGTGCAAGGTCGGCGTTCTTCATCAAGGTAGTGCCGTCTTCGCCATCGGTGGGCGCCATGGCGATCCCGATGCTCGCTCCGCAGGCTGCGTGCTGGCCATTGATCGAAATCGGCCGGTCAAAGCTGCGTTGCAAGCTGTCCGCGATATTGCCGAGACTCGCCCTGTCATCGATCCCGCCGATCAAGATCGCAAATTCATCGCCCCCCAACCGCGCAATCAATGCATCGGGCAGATCTTCGCGAAGATGATCGGCGACCATTCGCAGCAAGGCATCGCCAGCCGGATGACCGAGCGTATCGTTGACCATCTTGAAGTCATCCAGATCGACATAGGCCACCATCACCTGCTCGCCCGAGCGCCGCCGGACGAGGGTGTTGACGAGCTGTTCAGTGAACAGCTTGCGATTGGGCAGCCCTGTCAGACCATCGTGCAGGCCGATATGGACGATCCGCCGTTCGCGTTCCTCAATGGCTAGAACCATCTGATTGAAGCTTTGCGCCAGCCGCCCGATCTCGTCATCGGTTTCGACCGTCAGGTTCACCTCGCGTCCCTCACCGATCAGACGGGTCGCCTCGTCCAGTTGCTGGAGCGGTTCAGTTACAGAACGCGCCACCTTCCAGCTCAACCACAGCACCAGCGCCAGCCCGCTCAGCGCCAGTGCCACCAGCCCCCATTTCAGACTGGCATAAGCCGCAAGCGATTGCGCCAATGCGTGGCGCAGCACCAGTCGCGGGGCGATTCCGTCCTGAAGCACGGCAAGGTCAGAAATATGGTAGAGAAACCGCTCAGCCTCCTCCCGTTCGAACACGGCGTTTGCCTTCGCATTGCGCAGCCACGGCGGCTGACGGCCCGCTTCGATCACCCGGGCCTCGAGCGAAATCGGCGCCAGTTCCACGAGGCGGTCAAGCTCATCACGGTCCAGTGACTGGGCGATCACCAGCCAGCCGACCAGATCGGGTGTTTCGATCGGCGCCGCCGCGGCCAGCGCGAGTCCGCGATCAGACGCAATGATCCCACGCGCGGCTCCTGCATCAAGGCGCGTCCACAAGGATTCCGGCGCAGGGATGCCAGCTTTATCGGCAGCCAGCACCTCGCCTTCCAGCGTCAGCACAAAGGCCATGTCGCTGCGCGCGCGCGCCTCAAGGCTGGTCAGCGCGCTGCCGATGGTGGGACTATCGCCTGTCGCCACGGCTTCCCGAAAACCGAAATCACGGGCCAAAACTTCAGCCTGATCGCCCATCTGATTGGCACGGGCAGCAAGGATTTCGTCGAATACCCGCGCATTGGCCGCCAGATCGCGTGCGGCGTTGGCCTCGGCAAAGCGCAATAGCCCCCCTGCCGCCAGCGACACCACCAATCCGAGCACGATTGCAAACAGCCCGGCATACAGCAACGCGATGCGCCCACTCAGCGAGCCGAAGCGCAAACCTCCCATCCGCAGGGCGGCTCGGCGCCAAGGGCCAGGGATCAATTTGGCAGCGCCCGTCGTCCAGCTCATCGCACGGCCACCTTCAGCTTGTGAGCCTGCACACCGCCGGTGACAGTCATCGCCGATGTGCTTTCGCCTGAAGGGCTGCGGATTTGCGGGTGCCAGACCGTGAGGGTGGCCCCACCGCTGGCCATGCCAGTCAGCGTGACATAGCCATTATGGTCGGTCTTGCCCGCAAACGGCGTGTCAGTGACGCGGATATAGCCGCGCATTTCGTCATGGATATTGCAGCCCAGCTTGACGCTTCCCACCACATTGAAGGTGTGGGTGCGGGTCTGATCGCGGCCATACAGATCGATTTCGAACCGCGCGGGCTTCGAAAAGCTGTAGATCGAATGGCGCACATTATCGAGGTTGGGAAAAGCGACCGTGCTCCCCTTTGCCACGATCAGGGTGCCGGGCGTGAATTGGCGTCCTTTTTGCGCCATGCCCATCTTCCAGGGAAAGCGGATCGCGCCCAACGACGTTTTGGTGCTGCGCAATTCGACCACAGCATCGCGCACCGGCACACCGCTGGCGTCCACCACTTGCACGCGCAAACTCGCTGGTGCAGCAGCCTGCACCAGCACCGGGCCACCGAGGGAAACAGCGCCGCTGAAAATGGCCGCCATCAAGGCAGCGATGGACTGTGTGGGAGTCAAAAATCGCATAAGTGTCTGCCACGCTTACGGATGATCTCTTAAGAAACCCTCGCTGCATGGTTTAGTTGAGCTTTACGTAATTGCGGTAGACCCGCGAAAATGACGATGCATTGCTCCTGTTTGCTAGTGCTTTCGCAAATGGCGTTGGGGTTGACGGAGGTGCCTTCGAGCCCGCCGTCTGCTCCGCCGCCGTCTATTGCATATGCCCCTGTGCTGGATGCCGATGGCGATGCATATGCCCAGCCCATGATTGCCGCCCTGCCGTTGACCCACAGCACGGAGGCAACGCGCCGCGCGCTGCAGTCTGTTACCGCCACCAACGCGTTTTCAGAAGATGGCGGTGGCCTGAGGCTCGGCAAAGTGCGGCTGCTCAAGGGCGGCAAGCTGTTACTGACCAACGGGGTAACCACCGTCGAAGGTTCTTCAGGCGGCGGGATTGCGCGCTGGGCGACAATTGCCGGACGGCAGATGCCCGGCGGGATCGGCCTATCGAACCATGCCACTGCCATTGAATTGCCCGATTTCGGCTGGCGTTCCTTCGGAGTGGCAGTGGGCTTTGGTGACCGACTGGAGCTGAGCTATTCCCACGCTGATTTCAATACTCGGGATGCCGGTGCCTTGCTCGGGATCGGGCAGGACTACACCTTCAACCTCGATACCTATGGCGCCAAGCTGCGGGTGGCGGGTGATGTCGTCTATGGCGATCCGTGGATGCCGCAGATTGCCATAGGGATCGAACACAAGCGCAGCGGTGACGGTGCTCTGGTGCGGGCGCTGGGGGCAGCGGAGGTCAACGGCACTGATTACACCCTCAGCGCGACCAAGCTACTTCTGGCACAAAGCCTGCTGATCAACGGGACGCTGCGCTACACGAAGAGCAACGCGCTGGGGCTGCTCGGCTTCGGTTCGGCCGACGATGGCTACAAGCTGCAATTTGAAGGCACACTGGGTTACCAATTGTCGCGTCGGGCCGTTGTGGGGGCGGAGTATCGCACCAAACCCGACAACCTCGACCTTGGCGCTAGCCCCGCCTGGATGGATATCTTCGCTGCTTATGCACTGACTGATCACCTGACGGTGACAGCGGCCTATGTCGATCTGGGCTCCATCGCCACTTTTTCGAACCAGCGTGGTGGATTTCTGTCGGCGCAGGTCGCGTTCTGAATTGATCTGATGGAGTTTCCCCGATGATGACCGCCGCCGCTGCCGCGCTACTCCTGTTGCAACAGGTCCCGGCCGAAGGCACCGACTGGGACGCCGAATTCGGGGTCGAGCTGAAGCAGCGTGATCCCGTCACCGGTGAGCTGCCGGTTGACCCCTTTCATCAGTCCAACGCCAACGCAGGGGCCGTGCCCTATGACAGCGCTCGATTGGTGCATGATTTTGGTGGGCGGGAAGGCATTGCACGGATTGCTGCGCGGACGGTGGAGCTGAGCGAGGCCGACCCGCGCATCGCGGCGATCTTCGCCGCTCACGATACGGTGCGGCTCAAACGCACCTTGTCGGAACAGTTCTGCTATCTGCTCGGCGCAGGCTGCGATTACACCGGCCGCGACATGAAGACGTCGCACAACGGCATGGGAGTAACCAAGGCCGATATGAACGCGCTGGTCGAAAACCTGCAAGCCGCCATGCGCGAGGAGGGCGT
This sequence comes from Porphyrobacter sp. IPPAS B-1204, assembly GCA_003724185.1. Lineage (GTDB taxonomy): Bacteria > Pseudomonadota > Alphaproteobacteria > Sphingomonadales > Sphingomonadaceae > Erythrobacter. Next base: position 69,502 of record RHGM01000002.1, on the reverse strand, counting down.
TCCGTTCGCGGCGCAAAACCGCTTGCTGGCCAAGCTCGCCCCGATGTCGGGGGACGTGGTCGAGCCTTAAACCCGCCAATGACCAAATTGGGGTCGCTTGCAGAATTTTCCGCTTCTGGCGCGAAACCCTCTGATGCTGTCCAGCGGCTTTCGGATCCGCGCACTGGCGCCGCACATGCACTATCCTGACCCGGACTGGGACAAGTGCTCTGGAACTGGCGCTGCTCACAGGATCGTAATGAAAACCTTTGCGATTTCGGAGTCGCCAGAATGTTAAGTCCGTCTTAAGCATAAATACCGAGTTGGCAGTGCCGAGTCGCAGCCGGGAAATCGGACGCGTTGGCTGGGTCTGCCGTAATCTGATGGGGGCAATGTGCGGATCTTCCAGCTTGGCACAGGCAAGCACGGCCGAGGGCCATGCAAGGCCACCAGCCGCAAGCGTGCTTCCAATGCTCTGGTCGCTCATTTCGGTGTCAGCCATGGCATGAACAATTGTCTGCGCCTTGAACCCCATCAGTTCCCAGCTGCTGTCGGTTCGAGTGATCAAGCCGATGCATAACAGGTATGCCTCGCAAGCTGTGGTTCCCCGGCGCGACGTCGCCTTGCTGGGCGAAGACCCTGACGTGATTGTCGCCGACGTTGCGGATCGTCCCCGGCCCGCGGCCAAGGTTATCGTGGTCGCCAATGAAAAGGGCGGCGTCGGCAAGTCGACAATCGCCTTTCACCTTTCCGTAGCGCTCGCCGATGCGGGATTGCGGGTTGCTGCCTGCGATCTCGATCGCCGCCAGCAGTCGCTATCGTCAGCCTTGTCCAGGCGGGACGGCACAGCGCGGCGTCTGCGGCTCGATCTGCCCCGGCCGCACCATCAGGTCTTGCAAATCCAGAGCGGTGCGATGCTGTGCCAGGAAATCAGCCGGATCGGATGGAAGAGCGATGTCATCGTAATCGATGTCGCGGGCGCGGATTCCGCAATCGCGCGCCGAGCCATCGCCATTGCCGATACGCTCATAACGCCGGTCAACAGCTCCTTCGTCGATCTCGACCTGCTGGGCAAGTTCCATCCGACTTCGCTGAAGCTCATGGCCCAGGGTTGCTTCGCCATTGCCGTCAACGAAATCCGCGCCGCGCGTCTCCGGCGCGGCATGCCCGATCTCGATTGGGTCGTCGCACAGAACCGTGTTCGGCGCGGAGCAAGCCAAAATCAGAGCCGGATCGAGGCAGCCCTGCTTCATCTTGCTCCCGAGATCGGGTTCAGGCTGGTAGAGGGGCTGGCTGAACGTGTGGCCTACCGCGAGCTGTTTCTTCTTGGGCTTACCCACCTTGACCTGCGCCGTATTCCTGAATTTGCGCGCACCAAGACCGATGCAAACCGCGAGATCCTCGGTTTCCTCACGGAGCTGGCGATCTGCCAGTCAGGCAGGGATGCGTTCAAGAGTTATCAGCCAAGGCCAACCCTTACAGCCCCTCCCGGCGTGGCAGCATAGGGACACCAGCCATGCCGTCTTTTGAAAGAGTTCAAGCTCTGGTCACGAGGCTTGCCCCTGCAGGCATTTGTGATGCTTGCCTAGCCAAAGCGGCCGGAGTCGAAAGGCGCGCGGAAGCCCGCTCTCTTGCCCGCCAGCTGATCGGCAGCGACGGCTTCAGACGGACAAATTCCACCTGCTGCATGTGCAGCAACGCGCGCGCGGTCACTTTCAAGGGAAGATAGCGACACTGCCCATGTTCAGGGCGATGGTGCACGCGGGGTCCTAGGAAGGCATGATGGCGGCAAATCACATGTGGGTTGGCACATTCTGTGTATTTGCTAGAAAGGCCCGCGCAAAACACCCTCGCGAAGGGTTCTGCAAGGGTAAGCGCACCGTTAGAGCCGCCGGTGCTCTGTGAGGCACCGGCGGCTCGTTTGGCGATAGGTACACTCAGGACCAACTGACTGACCTCCAACCTTTATTATCGCGTTGGCACCCTTAAGCAAGTCCTCCACGGACTTGCGGCAACTACCTAGGCTCAGGACCTATTGAATCGCTTGCGTTGGAAGGCATGGGTTGATTGTGCTTCGCACGCCTGCGGCTCCAATGGCGGCACTGAGGAGGTGCTGCTGTTGTCCGAAGTCTGAATGTTGAGCGAGGCGCAGATGCGCCGGATCGAGCCCTATTTCCCATTGCCGCACGGCATCCCGCGGGTCGATGATCGGCGGATCGTGAGCGGCATCACCTTCGTGATCAGGAACGGGCTGCGCTGGCGCGATGCGCCGACCGACTATGGCCCGCACAAGACCATCTACAACCGCTTCATCCGCTGGAGCCGCCTGGGCGTGTTCAACCGCATCTTCGCCGAGCTCGCCGCCAAGGGCGGGAAGCCCGATCAGTTGATGATCGATGCCTCCCCCAAGGCCAAGGCGTTGCTCGCCGACCGGGGCTATGATGCCGACTGGTTCCGCCATGCCTTGGCCGAACGTGGCATCGCCCCCTGCATCCTGTCAAAGACCAACCGCAAGGTGCCCATACTGCACGACACCGCACTCTACCGCCAGCGCCACAAAGTGGAAAACATGTTCGGCAGACTCAAAGACTGGCGCCGCATCCCCACCAGCTACGATCGATGCGCCCACACCTTCATGTCCGCCATCTGCATCGCCGCGATCATCATCTTCTGGCTGCCTCAATGAGACCCGAGCCTAGGATACGGCTCTTGCCCACTAGCCTTTACGTTAGATTGTTGGATTACTCAAAAGGTCCCCTATGCCTTTGAGTGAAATGGCCGTAGATGAATCGGCCATGCAGTTTTTTCGATTTCGGAAGCATAAGCAACCCCCTAGGCTCAGTCGCTCAGTCCGTGACTATCAGGCGCTGGTGCAGATGCATTTGCGTCGGCAGCCCGACGATCCTCGTTTCGCACTGGCAAATGCTATCGGGGCCGAGACGATGGAGCAGTTCTATGCACAAGGTGATGCTCACGTCGCAGTACTGCGGTTTCACGGCCTAGAAAATGGGATGAATGTCTACGATCTGGGCTGCGGTTGTGGCAGAACGGCTCAGGCGCTTCAGCGGGAAGGTTGGACCGGAAACTATATCGGTGCCGACGTAGTCCCGGAGCTACTCGCGGAACTGGCGCGGCAATGCCCCGACTATCGCGTCGTTTTGAATTACAATCGAACAATTGACGTGGACGACGCATCGCTCGACATGTTGTTTAACTGGTCAGTCTTCACACATCTGTTACCCGCCGAGTCCTTTCTTTACATGCTCGACGCATTCAGGGCCCTCAAGCCCGGTGGCAAGCTCCTCTTTTCATTTCTTGAACTGGAAGAGCCTGAACATAACCGGGTCTGGCACGACGAGTTGGAAAGACTCCGCAACGGTCATGATGACGAGCAACTCGATACCTTTCTGCATCGCGATTGGATAAGGCGCTTTGCACGTGATGCCGGATTTTCCGAGCCTCAATTCACATCGGGCACCGACGGATCAAACCATCCTCAGTTTTGGCAAGCCATTGCTGTTATGCAGAAGCCCTATGGCTAACCCCGCGTAGTGGCGGGAAAGGCGCAGGGCGTTGTTCTCAATTCTGGCCGTGACACGTGGGGGAGCGCCACGTTGCGTCCAGTATAGAGGGCGTTGAAGCCCCCAATTGAGTTCGCTTGGGTCGATCCGAGAATTTCTGCTTCCGGCGAGAAGCTTAAGGAAGCTAAACTGCTGGTTCAGGGGTCGCGCATCGACATGGCTTATGACGGGAGATTGGTGATTGCTGCCGTGGCTTGCTCCTGGTCTTTCATTTTCCATGTCTCAGGCTCGGTCGCCAGTTCAAAGCCATACCGAGCGACGGTCGACGTGTCGCTGAAATCCCGCTGCAAAGGACGACGCCCGCGCTTGCAGGACAAACATGCGGCTTTCTGCGGTACGCGCGAAAACGAGATCGGAATAGCCAATCCGCTCCAGCCAAAGCTCTGCAAAGCGCTCGGCGAATTCCTTGCGCGCCCCCAGAGCCGCCGGGACCGCATGGTAATCGACACGCCTTCGCGGCCCGATCCGCGACCGGCGCACCAACAGATAGCGCGGGTTCTGCACCGGCCCGAGAATTTCTGCGATGGCCTGCATCACCTGGCGTTCAGCAGCGCGGCTGACCCCTGTCAGGATAACATCCTTGCGTCCGTCGATACTAGTGCGGATTTCAACCTCGGCGTGGTCAAGCTCCCATCTGCCGAGGATATCGGCATCAACCAGCGCCCGCAACGTCACCCACGCTACCTCGCGCAAAGACCCTTCGAGCGAGCCGTTGCGCCACGCCAACCGGCTTGCCTTTGCCAACCGGGGCAGACTGGCCAGCGTCGCTACCCCGGCAATCGCCATGCCCAGCAGCCCGACCTCCGCGAAGCTCTGTACATCGCGTAGTGCGTTGGCCGCAGCAAGCGCGCCGCCACCCGCGGCGCTCCAGCCAAGCGCGTGCAAGGTGTCGAACACGCTAAGCGCGCGGGGACCATGGCTGGGTGCAGCCGTTTCGCGCACGCGGGCGCGTTCATCGCCCTCGCCCAGAGATACTCGCCAACGCTCGGCAATGGCGGGTCGGTCTGCGGCGATGCTGAACGTGCGCAAGTTGCTGGTGGCCATCGGCGATGCAAGGTCGACACCGAGCCTCGCCACGCCATCTTCGATCAGCGTCGATGCGCCGTTGGCAATCCCCTCGAACGCCTTGAACCGTCGCGMCACCACGCCAAGATCGGAGATGCCCGGCGCGCCGCTGTCGCCCAGAAATCCCCAGTTGAAGGTCGTCGCTACCGCATCCCAGCTTTCGCGGTCCTCCGGATCGAGCGTGGCGAGGTGCCAGATATTGGCGACCTTGTCTGGCCGGGCCGGGTCGATCCGGATCGCGCGCCCGCGCATCTGGTTGGACAACATAAAGGAGGCGGTATTGCTCGCCAGCACAAGGCTGTTGAGCACCGGCGCGTCCCAGCCCTCACCGAGCAGCGATTGCGTACCGACAAGAATATGAAGGTCGCCGCGAGCGAACAGCTCCGTTATGACCCGAACCAAACCCGCCGAGCTTCCCGATCGGCATGATACCTCCACGTGATCCGGGCAGGCGAGCAGATCGGAAGACCGGAAATCTGCCGGGTCGAGCCGCATCTCAGCTGCGACTTCGTGCAGACTGGCGAGCGCCCGCCTCGGGATCAGCACGAGGCTGCCGGTCAGCACGCCGAGGTAATCTTCGTCGATTGCCGAGCGGCGCAGCATTTCAAAAATCGGCACAACCCCGAGCTTGGCCGGCACATAGGGCACATCAGCACCCGCGGGCAGTTCGCCGGCGCGGATGTGGTCGGACAAGACCACCATGCGCAGGTCGGCACCCAAGTCAGTGGTCTCCGCACGGGCAATCGTGACGATCGATTCCATCTTGGCGAGGCTGGACGTCATCAGCTTGAAGACTGATCGCGTGTGGGTCAGCCGCACCCGCTCACCCTCAATCAGGCCGTGGCGATGCAGCCGGTGGCGTATTGCCTTGAGCCACGCGGGATCAAGCGGAAAGCTGGCGGTGTGCTGCACGATCACGCCGTCGAGGAACCGTTCGAGCCAGAACACCGAAGGCGCGGGGACATCGCGCACGGATACCCCGAGGAGCTTCAATGCAGGCTTGGGCAGATCGCGCCCCGCCGAAGCAAGGAGGACCAGCACTGCCGACAGCATTTCGGGCGCCTCGAGAATAGCTTCAACGTGCGACTTGGGATCAGTCAGCCAGGGATGTGCGGCCAGCCAGTCGAGCAAAGTGTTATCGCCGCGCAGTTCGCGCGCCAGTCTCCCTATCGCCTTGCGTCGCTGGTCCAGCAGTTCAAGGGCATCCTCGGTTGGCGCTGAAAGGATCAGGTGATCCTGATGCGGGCAGAGATCGCCATTGCGCACCAGCTCGGGGATGCCGATTTCAATGTCGATCGGCCCGCACAATTCCTCATAACGTGACCATTCCGCGAAGCTGGCATCATAGGGCGGGGTCGCAGTAAGGGATACGATTCGAACGTCCTGCAACCTTTCCGCAAGCTCGATCAGGCATTTCCACCATTGGCGCCGCAGATGATGTGCCTCGTCAAGCACCAGCGTGAGCGGACCGCAGCTGTTCAGTGTATCGATCAGCCCCTCCAAATCTTCGCCGCGGCGCAGTGCATCAAGCGCCTGATAAGTCGTCAGCGTCAGCTCGCGCAAATCGCCAAGGTCGCGGGAGATCGAAACGGAAGCCGCAGGGGAATCAAGGAAGAGCGGACAGAGGCGCTGTTCCCATTGGTCGCGGATCGCGATCGTTGGCGCAAATACGAGCGCGGGCCTGCCGATGCGCCGGACGATTTCGAGGCCAAGCACTGTCTTGCCTGCACCCGGAGCCGCAACTACGTGCAGACGGCGATCACCGAAATGATCGTCCATCTCCTCCAGGACACGCGCCTGGTAGTCGCGCCACTTCCCCTTGAAGTTCATGTCCTTGAGCACAGCGTGTCGATAGCAATAACTGTTTCAGGCGACCATATGATTTCATTAGCCCCAAGGGCAGCTCCGGGGTCGCTTCCTGAATGGCAGGCATTTTTAAGAAGCGTGGCAAAGCCGCAATACCGCTTTCAGGATCGCGCATCAGCCCTGCTCATGGCTGGTCGTGGGTGGGAAGCTGAATGTCAGTTTCTGACCATCGGCAGCTCTGCAATCCAAAGCGCCACGTCATATTCTGACGCGCCTTTGAACGGACGTGTCGAAGCGAAAACCAGCGTGCGCGTGCCGGGGATCAGCGTCGCGGCATATTCATCGGCTGACGAATTGATGGTGCAGCCGAGGTTGACCGGCGTAGTCCAAGTATCGCCGGTTCGATGCGCGATGAACAGGTCACTGCCGCCGCATCCCCCGCGATCCGAATAGGTAATCAGCATGGTCTTGCCATCGGCCGCGACCCACGCCCCGTCATCGGAACCTGCGGAATTGATTGGCGCTGGCAGCGGTCCCGGTCGCTGAAACCCTCCCTTGCCATCGGCTCGTGCGACATAGACGTCCCGGTCACCCATCCCATCGAGCCTTTCCGACCAGAAATACAGATCGCCTGCCGTCGTAAGGATCGGCGCGGTTTCGTTGTGGACGAAGCGGAGTTTCTTGATTGTCCCTTCACGGATACGATTGAGATCAGGGCCTTCGAGCGGCTCAGGCGTCGCTGCGGAATCAGTGAGATCAAGCCGCCACAAATCGAAGTTCACATCAATGTCACGGCCTGCATATTCAGGCCTTGTGGCTGACCACGAGAACAACAGATACCGCCCATCGGGCGTAACGCTCGGATAATCGACCCGCGCATCCTGTGGCAGGGGTACGCGTTCCGGGCTGGACCAGCCATCGCCCTTTCGCTCGATCCGCTTGAGCCGCTGCGGGCATTCCCAGATCGGGGTGCATTCTGTCTGGGCGAAATACATCGTGCGGCCATCCGGACTGAAGCCGGGGGTGAGCGTGATCCGGCCGGCAGGTACAAGCACTTCGGGCAGGAACAGGCGCGGCTCGGATGGCGCTTGAGACACCGGATCGGCGGCGGCCCAAAACGGGATCGTGCCGACCAGCGCCGCGCCGGTCAGCAAGGCAAGCCAAATGGTCTTCATGTCTCAGTCCTCTCCACTGGCCGGAAACCGCCGGTCCGATAGCGCCGTGCATGCCTGATAGACCCGCTCGAATGCCTTGCGCCCGTCCGGGTGCCAGCCTTCGGCCACGCCGTCCCAAATGTCGGCACGGGAGGTAACGCGCTCGCTTATTTCGCCGTTGGGGTGAAAATAGAGAAACTGCCCTTCGCCCTTGCCCGTGCGCCATTCGCTGTAGAACCGGATCGCACCGTCAGGATACCATTCGGCCCAAGCGCCATCCGCTTTGCCGTCCAACACCTGAAACCGCGCCTTGCGGGCACCATCAGGATAGGTGTCGATCACGGTGCCAGTGAAGGGCGCGCCGTTGAGCAGGTGGAGATCGCCTTCCTTTTGCAGCTGTGACAGCGGCACGACGGCTGCGGACGGCTCGGCAGCCAGGGCGGTTCCGGACAGCGTCAGCAGCGCGGCGGCGATCATTATGGCGCATTGGTTCATGGCCGCAATCTAGCGGCGATTGCGTGCGGCGTCTGATCGAAATCAGGCGTCATATGTTCAGCTTCGATCAAGTTCTGGTGCATTTACGACGAAAAGCGTTACCCTTTGCCATGCTTGATGATCTTGACCGCAAACTGCTCGCCGCGCTGCAACGCGACAACCGCCAGTCGATGGCTGATCTCGGTGAAGCGGTGGGCCTGTCCGAACCGGCCACCCGCCGGCGGGTGACGCGGCTGCGCAAGGATGGCTACATCCTCGCCGATGTCAGCCTGATCGATCCTGCGCGGGTGGGCATCACGGTCATCACCGCGATCCGCTTCGCCAAGGAAAGCCGCGCGACCTATGATGCCTTCAAGCAGGAAATCGCCCGAACGCCGGAAATCACCCAGTGCTACACAGTGACGGGGGACGAGGATTTCATCCTGATTGGCCACTTCCCTGACATGGTCAGATATGATGACTGGATCAACGCGCGGATACTGACCAATGCTGCCATCTCGCGGTCAACCACCCATGTCGTCTATCGCAGAGTGAAATTTGAGACGGCAATCCCAGTCTGACCAACCTTGACGTGCAGCGCTCCGAAGAAGCGCACTTTAAACTGCAGAACAGCTTGAAATACCGTGCCACTACCCTCGTTTGAATGGCGAGAGAAGAGGTCCGCGCTGGGTCGCTTGGAGAATTTCCGTTCCTGGTAGAAACGAAGCCGCAGTCGCCATGCCGCTTTGGGCATCGAGGCTCAGCGCCGCCATTCACCCAAACTGGGTCGTAAACCGCCAACCTATTGGCGCGCGGCACCAGCATCCAGGTGCGCTCGCTACCATGGTCAGCGCACTATTGCCGCCTGCCTTACTCTGCGTTCTTGTAAGTGCTTAGAAAAAGCATCTCCCGCAGGAATGCGCTGTCGGGAAGGTCCAGCCCCGACAGGTCCGCGATATCGACGACATGATCTTGCTCCTCGATCCGCGCAAGCGCAATTCGCTGCGGCTTGATTTGTTCGCCTGTTACTAAGGAATAGAACGCCTGGACAACCGGCCTCGTGTGATCCTTGTGATCCTCGTCGATGACCATTGCTAGCTTTTCGCTACGGAGCCTCACGAAAGAGCCCACCGGGTATAAGCCGACAGATTCGATAAACTGACGCAGGATGTCTTCGTCGAAGGCACCGCTCATAGTCTTCATTTGCTGGACGCGCGCGCCGCCGGATCCAGCGCTGCAGCTTTGTTGGTCTGGGAAAGCAGAAAATCGAAGGTGTCGCAAATCGCCGCCATTCGGGCGATTGTCGAGATCCGATACCCTTCGAGCGCTTTGGGAAAACCGCTGCCGTCCATCCGCTCGTGATGCTGAAGCACGGCATCAAGCACAGCCTGGGGAAGGTCGCAATCATTGGCCAATGCGCGGTAGCCCAGAATGACGTGCTGCTGCCAGATCTCGGGTTCGATGTTCCTGAAGTCGTCGCCGGGCGGATCGAGTGTCTGCGGAAGATAGTTGACGCCAACGTCCAGCAACAAGCCAGCAAGGCCGCAATCAAGCACATCTTGCGCGGGTAATTTCATCTTGCGGGCAAGGGAAACCATCAATGCGCTCACTGACAGCGCATGGCGGAACATAAGCTCGTTCTTCAGCTTGCAACGCATCAGGCTACTGAAGGCGTGAGGATTGCGCTTGACCGAAGCCAGGATATCACTGACCACGGGCTCCACTATTCTCACATTTAAGGCTTTCCCAAGGCGGGCAGCGATAAAAGTCTTGTGCAGACTAGCCCTGGCTTTGGTGGCAATGGCCTCTGCGGCGCTCAGCTCCTTCTCCAGCGTCGTCGGCATCGACGATACCGCCTCTCGCTTGCCGCGATTGCTGATCGTGCGGATCCGCACACTGGCGGGCGAGACCGCCGAAACGGTCGCCGGGCGTGCCGACGATGCAGGTACGTTAACGTCCTTCCCCTTGGACGTGTCAATCACGACGCCGCGCAATTTGCTCGTTTTGATAGTCTGCAGTCGCTTCTCATCCTCGATGAGAAAATTGGACTTCCAGAATGGGTGGTCGAACCAGCTCCCGTCCATCTTGTGCACGAACATGCCGAGCTCAAGTTCTTCAATCTCAATGTTTTTTAGCATGATGCGGCTTGCTCAAACGCTACCATAGTCTGTCGGGTGTATGCGCGCTCTGGGGTTTCAAGGCGACTTCCACGACCTAGGCAGATCCCCGTAGCGGGCCGATCCTTTCATCGCATATCCCAGTTACTTAGGACCGGTTTGGCATCGATGGCATCTGTGGGCGCCTCTTCGGAAAAATCGCTCTTCACCTTGAACGGAGTTTCTGCTTGATCAGCTCGGCTTGATTAAGCCTTCAACGATCCCGTTGACCACAGCTGAGACTCTATCGTTTACCCCCATTTTCTCGAAGATCCGCCTGGTGTAAGTATCGACTGATGACACGCTAACCCCCAAAATGGTGGCGATAGCACTGCTCGATTTTCCTCGTGCGATCCAAGTCAGGACTTCATTTTCTCGCCGCGATAGATCTGTATCGGATCGCTTTCCGCCAAAGTGCTGCACCATATGATAGTGATGCGTCACTGCGAGATCTTCCATTTTTCGAAAACATTCGTAATTTTTGGTAGAAATTGCCTCTGCGAAGCCAAACGAAATCACGCCATTTATTTTAAATGGCCCATAAACTGGGACCATATACTGATCGTATACACCAAGTTCATTGGCTCCACGCATGATTTCTTCGGTTAAAGTCGGCTCCACTGAACTAAAGAACGGCAGTGTGGCCGAAAGAATGACAGTCTTGCCACTTTCGATGATATAATCATGGCACCGGCTCAACGCCTGCTTCTGATCATCCAAAAGATCGTATCGGGAAAAATTCTGTCCGGTCTCAAAATGAAGGTATAAGTTCACCGGGTTTGGTGACCTAAACAGTTGCGAATAATAGTATGTGATAGAGACAACACCGAGAGACCTGGCTGTTTTCAATAGCCTTCGTGTAAGCCTGATTGGCCCTTCGCGCTTTGATTGGAAATCCGCATTCACGTTATTCTGCTCCAGGCCTGACATTCAAGCTCCTCCCACTCTTTCACAGGCCAAGTATCCTCGATGCATCAGACCACTCTCAGAGTGCTTCTTCAAGGTCAGAGACGTCACGAGCCTACGGGACATGAATTATCTCTTGAACATGGCATAAGTGTTTGTGTGTAAGGTTTATACTAAGTGTAAGACCCATCTGGATTGAGGGCTTGGTTTGGAGCAATCATTGTCATTGATGCCCGCTCGAAAGAGCGTCCTTGAGACGTTCAAAGAGATAGATGCAGCAATCGCTTCCGTAACCGGCCAAGTTTGCAGCTTAAGGCCCGAAATCTCATTGCTGATTGAGCTTTATGAGGCCGAGTCCCAAAAGCGACGCGTCAAAGCCTCCGCCATTGGGCTGGCATCAAACATGTCACAGACAACGTCGCTCCGCTGTGTGCGATATCTGGAAGAACAAGGATGTATCGTCCGATCCCGGCGTGAAGCGGATCAACACGTAACTTATTTGCACTTGGCACCTGGAGTTTTCGAAGCGCTAGACAACATATTTAGCGCACAACACCGTTGAGTCGAGTGCATGTGATCCAACGAAAGCAGGTCGGGTAAAGCGCTCCGAACTACATGTTGGGTTCGATTAACGCCAGCACGAGCCGGGACGGCGATGGCTATGCCAATAGCCGCGCAGACGGCTAGCGTCGATCGCGGTTGCTGATCAGGAAGGGGACAGGGAGCAGTACACCCACAGCCCCAATTTGCTGCCCAGGCAAAAGGCCAGCGCCGAGGGGTGCCCGTTTTTTCTTCGCGACGCGCGGTTAAGTTCGCGAGACGGCATGTCGAACGTGAGGGATATGGCCACTACGGGTCGCTTTCAGCACGTAAATCCTGATGCACAATGAAGCAGGCCATAAAGGCCGCGCAAAATCGTTACAGAAGTTTACAAATCATCCACACCGCGTTTACGATTCGCGGCGCACATGCATCTCGTCAAAAAGGCGGACGAGATCAGCAAATGCGTTTCAAATATCTTTTAAAGCAGAAGTCAAATCGGCGCTATTTAAGCGCCAATTTTGCATTGCAGTCCCAAATAAATAAAAATGCGGTCGAGCCTTTTGCGCAGAATTTGCACAATGAATCGATGGCGGAAACGTATCCTCCGGCAGCGTCTTTCCCCTTCACCAGATCATGTGTTCAAAGCCTTCTTCCGATTGCGGCGGCTTTGAATGTTCTGGCTTCGGTCTCGCCGGCCCATGCGCAGGTGGCTCGCTCGATGAACAACACCGGGTTCGAACAGAACGACCCCGGTGGCTCCGGTGCGCCGACCTTTGAAGTTTTGCCGAATACGGCTGTTCCGGGCTGGGAGAGCACGACCGGCGAAATTGAGCTTTGGGACAGCAATTTTAACGGGGTGCCTGCAGCCAGCGGCAACGTTTTCGCCGAGATGAACGCCAACCGGCCTGGCGCGCTCTATCAGAATATCTGTCTGGTCAACGGCGAAACCATCCGTTGGCGCTTTGCCCACCGTGCCCGCGCGGGTGGGGCGGCCACGCAAACTGCCGTGTTTCAGATCGCCAACAGCTCGGGCGTCGCCATCCAGACACTGCAAACGTCTACGACAAGCAATACAACCGCCTGGGCCCTCCGCAGTAACACAACAGGCGTGACATACACCGGCCCATCGGGCGTGCAGCGCGTGCAGTTCATCACCACAGACCCCGGGTCAGTCGGCAACTTCCTTGACGACATCCAGATCGGGCTTGGCGCTTACATCGAATTCGATCCAGCGGCGACCTCAGACAACGAAGGCGCGGCCAGTCCGAACGTGACGGCTTTGCGCGTAACCGGGAATTTCGCATCCAGCGTCAACGTGACCGTCAACGTCATCGGTGGCACCGCAGCACTGGGGTCCGACTATACCACACCCAGCGGGACGACCAGTTTTACGGTGACCATTCCTGCGGGGGACTACCAATCGGTGCGGATACCACTTGGTCTCGTCATCATCCAAGATGGGCTGATTGAACCGTCCGAAACCATTGAGCTGCAGATTACACCGGACCCTGCAAACTTCGCTATCGCGTCGACCACAACATGCGGCGGAACGGCTAACACCACCGCCGTTCACACGATTGTCGATGATGATGTCCCTCCAGTAGCTATCTCTGATAGTGCGATTGGGGTCAACGGTGTTCTTGGTAATCCTGCTGCGCTGAATGTGTTAGCCAACGATACGATTAATGGCGTTTCAGCAACAGCTTCGAATTCTATTCTAAGTGTGGCACCCGGATCCTCCGTTCCAACGCAATTGTTGTTTGATCCCGCAACTGGAGTAGTAGGTGTAATTGCCGGAACCCCGGCGGGCAATTATAGCTTTGACTATCAGATATGCGATGCGCTTAACCCGAGTATTTGCCGTGTCGCAACCGTATCGGTTACGGTCGATCCTTCCGTCGACCTTGTCATTACGAAATCGAACGGTTCCAACACGGTCGTTTCGGGCCAAGCCACGACCTACGTCCTGACTGTATCAAATGCTGGACCCGACTCCGTAACCGGCGGGCTCGTCCAGGATCAGCCCGTTTCCGGTCTGAACTGCGTCGGCACCGGTCCTGTCTCGATCACCGGCAGCGGTGTGCCTGCTGGCTCCTTCACCATCTCTGACCTGACTGGCCCCGGCATTGCCCTCGGTACGCTGGCGAACGGCCAATCTGCAAACCTATCCTATTCTTGTGAGGTACTTTAATCATGAAAATCAATCAGAGCACGCGCTCCAACCGGCGCAAATCGCTTGCTCTCCTCTTGAGCACAACGGGTTCTGTTCTTGCTCTGGCATTTCCTGGCGTCGTGGCGGCGCAGAATGCCGTCAACACGGCCCGCGTGACAGTTCCAGCCAACACATTCGAGATTGATCCTTCCAACAACGAAGCGACCGATACCGACATCATCCTCGCTGTAATCCTTGCCTCTGACGACAGCGCGACGGGCATCAACGGCGCTGATGGCGGGACCGGTGTGGTCAATGCCTTTGCATCGGACACCATCAATGGTGTTGCGGCATCGCCGTCCAATGCCATCCTGTCGGTTGCACCCGGCTCCTCGGTGCCTGCAGGCCTCACCTTCAACACGGCCAATGGCAATGTCGATGTGGCCCCCGGCACCCCGGCCGGTACCTACAGCTTCGATTACCAGATCTGCGAAGCGCTCAACCCGACCAACTGCCAGACCGCAACCATCACGGTTACCGTGGAGGCTGCACAGATCACGGCTGACCCCGACACTGTCGCAGGCGTCAACGGTGCTGATGGTGGCCCCAATGTCCTCAACGTGCTCGACGGCGATACCCTCAACGGCAACCCGGTCACGCTGAACGAGGTCACCCTCACGGTGACCACGCCGGCCAACCCGGCAGCCCCGGGCGCACCGGTCCCAACCCTTGATCCGGGCACCGGCCTGGTCTCGGTCCCTGCTGGAACCCCGGCCGGCACCTACACCATCACCTACCAGATCTGCGAACAGCTCAACCCGACCAACTGCGCAACCAACACCGCAACAGTCACGGTCAACCCGTCGGTCGATCTGGTCATCACCAAGAGCAACGGCACCACGAGCGTCCTTTCTGGAAGCACGACGACCTATACGCTAACCGTCACCAACAACGGACCGGACTCCGCGACCGGTGCGGTTGTGACCGACACCCCCGGGGCTGGCCTGACCTGCCCTGCTGGCAATGCACTCACCATTGCTGGTCCGGGCGCACCAGTCGGCGCCTTCACCTTCAGCGACCTGACCGGCGCAGGGGTCGTTCTCGGTACGCTGGGCAACGGTCAGTCGGTCACCATCACCTACACCTGTCAGGTCAACTAAACATGATTATGCCGGCCTCCAAAAATGGCTCTCGATGGCAGAGCGGGCGACTGGGTCGCCTGCTCTCCACGGCGGCCCCGATCCTGATCGTGGCTTGCCCGGCTGCCGTGTTCGGCCAAGTCGCGGTGAACACGGCTCGGGTGGCGGTCGGCGCTGCCACTTTCGAGGCAAACGTGACCAATAATCAGGCGGTCGACAGCGACGCGGTCCTGGCAGTGCTGGCAGCCAATGCCGACCTGGCAGGGCCCGTCAATAGCGCGAACGGAGGGAACAATATCCTCGACGTTCTTGCCAATGACAGCGTCAACGCGATCGGGGCGACGATCGCAAATGTGACGATTTCGGTGGTGACGCCAGCGAGCAATCCAGGCGTTACTCTCGATATTGCCACCGGACTAATCAGCGTGGCCCGCGGGGTGCCAGCAGGCACCTACACCATCACCTACCAGATCTGCGAAATCGCAAATCCAACGAACTGTGCCACCGCAATTGCGACGATCGTGGTGGAGCCGGCGCTGGGATCGGTCGCCGGTACGGTTTATGAGGACGGCAATGTCAACCGACAGCTGGACACAGGCGAAACACGGCGCGAAGGCTGGATTATCGAGGTCATCCTCGACGGCGAAGTCGTTGCGACTGCCCGATCGGATGCCCAAGGCAATTACCAGATTGATGGTTTGCTCAGCGGCGCCGGGTACTCCATCCGCTTCACCAACCCCGACAATGGGGTTGTCTACCGTGTGATTTCGGGCGTTTCGCTGCCTGAAAACGCTCTCATTTCCGATCAGAATCTTCCCATCGACCCTTCCGGCGTTGTCTATGATTCGGTGACGCGCGCGCCTGTCAGCAATGTGGTGGTGTCGCTGCTGGGTGCCAATGGGGTCGCCTTGCCTGCGACCTGCTTCCTGGCGCCGAGCCAGCAGAACCAGACGACTGATACCAGAGGCAATTATCGCTTCGACCTCATTCCTGGCGCCTCGCCGCAATGTCCGGCGGGCGAGACCGTTTACACCATCGCGATTACTCCTCCGCCCAACTATTCTGCACCCTCCACGGTGCTTCCGGCAGAAATTGGCGCCTTTGATCCAACTGGCCTTACCGCCCCGGTGCTGATCGGCAGCAGCGCAACAGCCCCCGCAAACGGCGAGCTGGTGCGCTGGTACCAATCATTCCGGCTCGCGCAGGGCGATCCCGATGTAATCTTCAATCATATCCCGATCGATCCCTTCACAGCGCGCGACGCGCTGATTGTCTCAAAGACCAGCACAAGGCGAACCGCAGGCGTGGGCGATCTTGTCCCCTACACCATCACGGTGCGCAATCCCGAAGGCGTGCAGCGCGCAGGGGTGGACGTGGTCGATATTCTTCCGCCGGGCTTCAAGTATGTCACCGGAACCGCGTTGATTGATGGAACTCCGGCGGAGCCAGTCATCAACGATCGCGAACTGCGCTGGACACGCCAGGTTATCCCGGCAAACGCGTCTGTCACGTACCAGCTGACAATGGTCGTCGGCGCAGGCGTCACCATTGGTGACCGGATCAACAATGGTCTCGCCAGAAATGGTAACAATGGTTCGGAAATCTCCAACCGCGGCCAAGCCGTGGTTTCCATTGTGCCCAGCGCCGTCTTCGATTGCTCGGAAGTCATTGGCAAGGTCTTCGATGACCGGAATGGCAACGGCTATCAGGACCAGGGCGAGCCGGGCATCCCAGGCGCGCGACTGGCGACAGTCAACGGCGAACTGATCACCACTGATGAATTTGGCCGCTACCACATTGCTTGCGCCGCCGTGCCTGACGCGCAGATCGGCTCGAACTATGTTCTTAAGCTTGACCTGCGCACCATAGCGAAGGGCTATTGGCCGACATCGGACAACCCGCAATCGATCCGTCTGACCCGCGGCAAGATCAGCGAACTCAACTTCGGGGTACAGCGCGCCGCCGCAATCGGGCTCGATGTGGATACGAGAGCCTTCCTCCAAGGATCGGCAACGCCAACTCCGGAATTCGCGCGAAAGCTTGCGTCCTTGCGGTCCGAGGGGGCCAGGCACCCGATCATCCGGATCAATTACCAGGCTTTCAATGCCGAGGACTGGACGCTCGCAGAGCAGCGCGTGGCAGCCACCAAGGCTGCTGTGGAAGCGCTGTTTGCTGCCGACGACAAGTCTGCCCAGCCCACAATCGAGGCCAATGTAAGCCGCGCCACCGGCGCGCCGGGCCGGGAGTGATTCACATGAAAAATCCCAACCTCCAGCGCGCCGCAATGGCGACGCCAAACCGGCTGCGCCGCGCAAGGTTCCTGGCCGGCATCTCGGCTGTCGCGGCCGCGGGAACCCTGTCTGTCAGCGTGCAAGCTGCTGCCCCAACCTTTGCCGACCACGTCAAGGCGGTGCAGAGCGCACAAGCGCTCGCCCATGCGCGTGTCGATGCTGGCCGCGACCTGACCGTCTTTTCGACTGCGAAAGCTGCTTTCCCCGCTGGACTTGCCGAATTTGCCGTCGAGCGGATCGCCCAAAGCGGTGTGCCGATCCTTTCGGTCGGACTGGTTGAGCACGAGACCACAATCATCCGCGGCGCAGAGGCCACTTTCATCGGCTATTCCAATTATCCCGCAGCGCATGATCGCGGCGAAATCCGGATTTTCGACGCTGCGGCTTCGCCCGATCAGCCGCCACACGCGGTGGTCGCCGTTTCAGGGAACGGAGCTGCACGCTGGAAGCCGACCCCCTACGCCGGGCGCGACATGATATATGTCTACCGGGTATACGACGCGCAGGGTAATTTCGATGAAACCGCACCGCAGCCGATCCACATCGCAGTGCAAGGAGAACGCCTTGCTGCCATAAATGTGACACGGCCGAAATTCGGTATGATTGATGCTGCCGCCTATCGGGGCATCAATTTGTCACAAACCCAAACGCTTGCGGTTTCTGGCCGGGCTGCCGATGCAGCGGCAATTCTGACAATTGAAGACCAGATCGTTCCGCTCGATTCAGACGGGAATTTCACGGCCACTGTGCTACAGCCGACCGCTTGCGACGGCCTGAGGCTGACCGTGCAGCTGCCGTGCGGCGCTCGCCACGAAGGACTGGCCACGCAGGACACCTGGAATCAGGCGGGTACGTCTCCAACCCTTTCGCCGCAGACCGGAAAGCTGCCGGAATTGCCAGCCTCGGGTTTCGAAATCCGGACAGATCCGACCGAAGCGCCTGCGGCTTCCGATTATTCGCTCGAAGTGCGTGCCGATGCTCTGGCGGCAGAACCCGTAATGTCGATCGGCTTGATCGGTAGCGAGCGCACTGTTGTGCTTGGTAGCCCCGTCGAGTTCCAGACTTACACGAATTATCCTTCTTTCGTCGCCAGAGGCGAAGTTCGTATCTTTGCTGCGGGGACGGTTCCGGATGCCCTGCCGCTTGCCGTGGTTACGACCGATGTAAACGGCTATGGTCAATGGCAGCCTGCCACAGATACGCCGCGCGAGCTGTTTTTCACGTTCCGTGTTTACGATGATCGCGGCAATTTCGATGAATCGCAGCCGCATGAACTGACGCTGGTGCCCGAAACGGTGACTATCGAAAGCACGCGCGTCATGCGTCCGACCTTCGGTATGGTCGATGAAGCTCGGCTTCGGAATATCCCCATGGCCCGGAGCGCCACGATTACCGTGAGCGGGCTTGCCGATCCTTCGGATGAGCTGGTCCGAGTCGCCGGCCAGATTGTGCCCGTCAATCCTGATGGCAAGTTCATCACCCAGCAGTTGGTGGATCGGGACAGCAAGGATGTGCGTGTCACTATCGAACGCAACGGACAAACCACTTTTGCCACTTCGCGCGATGTCTCTGTGCCGCGCAGTGACTGGTTCTTTGTCGCCCAGGGCGATCTCACATTCCGTTCCATGAGCGGCAGCGGCCCAGCTGTCGAAGTTTCGGGAGACCCGCTTGCTGACGGGAATTCGATCACCTCGCGGGCGGCATTCTACACCAAGGGCGCCTTCGGCGACGGCTGGCGAGTGACCGCCGCGCTTGATACCGGCGAGACGCTGCTGGGCGACATTTTCAACAACCTTGATCGCAAAGACCCGCGCCAATTGCTGCGCCGGCTGGGATCGAACGAGTTTTATCCAACCTACGGCGACGACAGCACGCTGGTCGAAGACGCGCCCACGCAAGGCCAGTTTTATCTGCGTGTGCAGAAAGCGGACACCAGCCTGCTGGTCGGCAATTACATCGTCGATCTGCAACAGGCCGAGCTTGCGCAGCTTGATCGGGGATTGTTCGGGATCGCCTTCGATCACAAGAGCAGTGCCACCACCGATTTCGGCGAGCGCAAAACGCAGTTCACCGCATTCGCATCGGATCCGGGGACGGTTCCGGGCCGGGACGAGTTCCGCGGAACAGGTGGTTCGCTCTACTTCCTCAATCGTCAGGATTTGACGGTCGGGTCTGAACGCATCCGCGTCGAAGTGCGCGACCGCGACACAGGCTTGGTCCTCGAAACCCGCGATTTGCGGCCCCAGGAAGACTATGACATCGACTACTTCCAAGGCCGCGTGACATTACTGCGCCCCTTGGCATCCACGGTTGCCAATAGCGGCCTCGTGCGTGAATCCAGCGCAGGCGGCAATGTCCCGGTTCTGGTGGTCCGCTATGAATTCACGCCCCCTGTCGGTAGCCTTGACGGATACACCATTGGCGGGCGCGGTTCGGCCTGGCTTGGCGAAAAGCTGCGGATCGGTGCCTCGGCGCAACGCGAAACCACAGACACGGCCGATCAGGTTCTTCTGGGTGCCGATGCCTTGCTCCGGCTGACCGCGGGCACCTACCTCAAGGGCGAGATCGCGCAAACCGACGGGCCTGGGTTTGGCCAGAACAACTCGGTTGATGGCGGTTTGCTGTTCACTGATGTTGCCGCGCCGGGAATTGCCGGTCGCACCGCACGGGCTTGGAGGCTCGAAGGCGCCGCCAACCTTGCCGAATTGCAAGGAAAGACTGGCGATCGCGGCACGGTATCGGCCTTTTACGAAAGCCGCGATGCCGGCTTTGCAGCCAATTCGCAACTGACTCCGAGCGACACAATCCTATGGGGCACAGCCCTTGCGCTTCCGATCGGAGCCAGCACCAACATCACGGCGAAGTACGAGACGCTGGACACCGCAGCTGCAGGCGAACGCAGCGTGGCAACGTTCGATCTGGCGCAGGACTTTGGCAAGGATGTTGAACTCAAGCTCGGGGTCCGCCGCGACGAGCAGGCGCCGGGGCTGCTGTTCAACAGCACCGAAAACGGCATCCGGACCGATGCCGCAGTCCAGCTTGGTTACAATCCGGCGGGCCGCAACTGGTCGATCTATGGGTTCGGGCAGGCAACTCTCGAGAGTGACGCTGCACGTAGCCGGAACAATCGCATTGGCGTGGGCGGCAAGGCGGAAATCTCCGACAAGATGTCGCTTTCAGCAGAAGTGTCGGAAGGTGACGGCGGACTTGGAGCGGACATTCAGCTCAGCCGCCGCCATGGCGAAGGTTCAGAAACCTATATCGGCTACGCCTTGCTGGCCGACAGGACAAACACCGGTTTGGACCCGGTGAACCTGTTCACGCGATCCAATGCCGGCACTCTGACGGCAGGAGCGCGTCACCGCTTCAGTTCATCATTCAGTGTTTTTGGCGAAAACCGCATCGGTCACGGTGGTATCGCGCCCAGCACCATGCGCAGTCTGGGCATGAATTTCGACCCGAATGAAAAGCTGTCATTCAGCGCGACCTTCGAAAATGGACAGATTGACGACGCTGCGACGGGGCTGTTTCGCAGAACTGCGGGCACGTTCGGGTTCGGATACACGACGGATGGGGTCCAGTTCGGCTCGAACATCGAGGCGCGTTTTGAACGCGGCGCGGGCCGTGACCAGACCGTCTGGCTGGTCCGTAACACCGCATCGGTTCAGATCAGTCCCGACTGGCGCGCGCTCGGCCGCCTCAACTTTGCGATTGCGGACAACGAGGGGCCGAGCGTTCGTGCCGCCGATTATGTTGAGGGCACAATCGGGGTTGCCTATCGTCCGGTGCTGCATGACCGTCTGAATGTTCTGGCGCGATACAATTACTTCCAGGACCTGGGGCCTCTCGGGCAGATTACTGCGGGCGGGGAAACCGGCAGCCCCAAGCAGCGCAGCCAGATCGGAGTAATCGATGTTAATTACGATCTCACCCAGAGCCTGACGATCGGCGCCAAATACGGGTATCGCCAAGGAGAGGTCTCGCTTGACCGGACGTCGGACGTCTTCATTTCGAGCAACACCCATCTTGGCGTGCTGCGGCTGGACTGGAGGCCGGTGAACAACTGGGATCTGGTGGTGGAAGGGCATCATCTCAGCAATGATCTGGCCGGCGATTCCCGTTGGGGCGGGCTCGCTGCGATCTATCGTCACCTAGGCAACAATGTGAAAGTAGGCGTTGGCTATAGCATTTCTGATTTTTCCGACGACCTCACTGACCAAAGCTACACCAGCAAAGGATTTTTCCTGAACTTGCTGGGAAAGTTCTAAACCATATTGAAAAAGAGGTCTCCGGCTATGCCTATGGTTTACGCATTTCCGGTCTAGACGCCGCGTGCACGTCTGGCTCACTCATCAACGCAACAACATTTTGATCGCAAAGGGGTGGGTTCCTCCATGTCCGGTTTCGGGAAACGAACCCACGATAGCCGCCATTCGCACCCCGTGTCGCTGGCGGAGCAAATGTCCCAGAAGTGACATTGGAAAATTCCCCACTTCGTTTGTTTGACCCTGTCCGGGACGCACCCCGGACCGGGTCAAATCAGAAGCATCGGGTGTGGTCATGGCCGAAAATGGTTGGATTGTTTTGAAAGAGCGGGCGCTGAGATCGAGGTTGGTGCGGTCTTGGAGGGCGCACAAAGGCTTCACCCCCCGCTCATGAGAGGGATTGATTGGCTGGCATGAGGATCAGCCTCGGCATTTTTCGGAGGTTCCGGGCGGTTGCGGCGAGGAAGAACTCGTCTCTTGCGCCGCTGCAGCCGCCCACGCGCAGACGATCCATCCTGAGGATGCGCTTGATGTGCGCGAAGAGCATTTCGACCTTCTTCCGCTGTCGGCGCGAGACAAGATTGGCGCCGAACTGCCCGAACAACGGCCCCAGCAGGGCCTGATTCTCGAAGGTCAGATCAACACGCGCGCGCCGCGGTTCCGGGATGCCGCGCGGATCGGGTGAGAGCGCCGGGTGTCCGGCACGGGAGGGTCGTCGGCCCATAGGTTCCTTTGGCTGCGGGCCACGGACAATTCCTCGTCCATGAGTCGGGAAGGTAAGCGGGGGTGCGCGCAAAGCAAGCAAGCTGGGGCGAGATGGTGAGGGATAGTCATCGAAACGCCGCAGAACGAAGGCCCCAGCGGGCGCAACCCTGCCTGACCAGGACCATTGCGTTCATTCGGGATTAAGCTGTAAAGTGTTGATATTTCGATGAAGGAGTCGCACCCTATGAAGCATCGCCTCGCTATCCTCGCCGCACTCGTCGCCACCGCTCTCGGCGCCCCTGCCGCAGCTGAGGAAGCGCCGGATCGCGATGCTATGATGCAGTGGGGGCTGGCGCTGGCAGGCAATGTCGAAAGCGACCACGGCCTTATCCGGATGCGCGATGCCCTGTGTCTGGTGGTCGCCGCCGAGGACCAGGCGCTTGCTGCCAAGGTCGCGCGCCGCGTTGTGGACAACGCCAAAGACGTCGGTCTACCGAACCGGCGTGGAAAATGCCGCCCCAACGCTGTGATCGTTTTAGCCGAGGATGCCCAGACCCAGCTCGTGGAACTGAACGAGGATCGCGGGCGGGTCTATGGTTCGCTTTATGCGGCGCGGCTCGACCGGATTCTCGCCAACGAGACGGATGGCTTTGCCTTTCAGGTCGCGGAGCTTTTGCCCAATGGCGTCCCCAGTGCGTTCCGGCGGGTTCAGGCTTCGCGGATCCAGCCAGGCGGGACGGACATGATCGGAAGCCTCGTAGTGATCGACAAGGCCGCCGCCGAAGGTCTGCATCCGGTGCAGCTGGCCGATTACGCCTCGCTCCGGTTGCTCGCGCCGACCAGTGATCTGCATCAATTGCAGGACAGCAGCGCGGAAAGCCCGGTATCGATCCTGACCCTGTTCCGCGACCGTGACCGCGCACCGGCCGAAATGACCCGGTTTGATCGCGCCTATCTCGAATCGCTGTACCGCCTGCCACAAGGCAGCTTTGCGCGCAGCATAATGGCGCGCGCATCGAAGGTAGCACTGGCCGACATGCAGCCCTGAGGCGCGCAATGAGAACGCCCGCGCTCGTGCTACTTACCGCACTGCCGGCCATCCCTGCCGCCGCGCAGGAGGCTGAAGCGCCGCCGATCGTGGTTGAGGGCGAGAAACGGCAGGCCGAGGAAGCCCTTACCGATCTCGCCCACGATCTTGCCGGCAACCCACGCGCAGACCGCCCGCTGGCGCGGTTTGAAAAGCCGCTGTGCCTGATGGTGGCGGCCGGAAACCCGGAGCTGGGCCGCGAGATTGCCGCCCGGATCATCGACAATGCCAAGGCCGCCAAGGTGCGGGTGCGCGGAAGCGGGTGCAGCCCCAATGCGCTGGTGACCTTCTCCGATGATGCCCAGGCCCAGCTGCGCGAGATCCGCAAAAGCGGCCGCCGTCTGTTCGCCGGGATCAGCGCGCGCGAGATCGACGCAGCAATGGGCGCCCGCGATCCGGTCTATGTGTTTCAGGCGAGCCGCGAGACCTCGGCGACCGGAGCAGGCATCGTCGCCAGTCCTGAAGCCGCCGGGCCAAATGGCATGCCCGGCCCCGAAAACCGTGTCTATTCCATGGGCCGCATCAAGCGTGAAGTGCGCGAGGACATGCTTGCCGCCCTAGTCGTGATCGACAACGGCGCTGCCGCAGGGCTGTCCCCCATCCAGATAGCCGATTATACCAGCCTTCGCCTGCTCGCCCCCACCGGCGAGGTCGATGTGGCCGAGGCCGGCGGTCCGCGCACGATCATGGCCCTGTTCGCCGCCCCCGACAGCGCGCCTGCCACCATGACCCGTTTTGACCGCGCGTACCTCGCAGCGCTCTACCGGATGCCGCGGGGTTCTTTCAGCCGTGAAGTGCTGCGCGCGGCTGTGCGGGAGACAGCGAGCGGAGGCGCAGACGAGGGTGAGTGATCTTGTATAGGAAGGTCGCATGAAACTGGGGTTCGCCGTTCTCACCGCGCTGGCCGGCACCGCCGGTCTTGCTGCAGCAGATGAACCCGCGCCGCTCCCGCCCCCCGCCGCCGCCGACAATGCCGCGCTGGTCAGCGCCATTGCCGGGGAACCCATCGCGCGCCGCCCGCTTGCCCGGCTTCGTAATCCTCTTTGCCTGACAGTGGCCGCCAATGATGAGGCATTTGGCAGCTTCGTTGCAGAGCGTATCGCTGATAATGCCAGGGCCGCCGGTGTCCCCATCGCCCGCGCGGATTGCACACCAAACGCGCTCGTCACCTTCTCGCAACACGCCGTCGAACAAATCGCGGCACGCCGGGCGGAAGGACACAGATTCTTTCGTGGCATGAGCGAAAGCGAGATCGATGCTGTGCTTGCCGGACGCGGCCCGTCTTATGTGTTCCACGCAGTCATGCCGACGACCCGCATAGGAGAGGGCGACGCTGTCCTGGATGACGGCCCGATGCCGTTTTGGACCAAGGAAAACTCGTACCTGCGCACCCCGCAGGATCTGGTGACGACGCTGGTGGTGATCGAAGCCGGGGAGGTGGCAGGCCTCAGCCCGATCCAGGTCGCCGATTATGCCAGCCTGCGCCTGCTTGCTCCGACAGGCGAAGTCGCCCCCGCTGCCGACCAGCCGGCAGCGACGAGCCTGACTCTTTTTGCCGCGCCGGACAAAGCCCCAGCGCAGATGTCGCGGGCCGACCGGGCCTATCTCAGGTCGCTCTACAAGCTGCCGCGCACCGGGTTTGCCAAGGAAGTGCTGGCAGAAGCGCAGGTCGAGGCTGCGGGCCTCTTCGCCATGCTGGCGTCGCCGCTACCGGCCCATACCGGGCCGCCGTCTGCCAAGGGCGATCCGATCATCGTCCGCCCCCCGCCGACCGAGGCCGAGCGCCACAAGCAGCTGCGCGACTTCACACGCGAGGTCATCCGCCCGCCGCGGATGAAACAGCCGGTGGCGAAGTTCTTCTATCCGGTCTGCGTGTCCGTGATCGGTCTTGAGGCGGAGGCCGCAGGCGTGATCGCCGCCCGCATCCGCGAGAACGCCGAGGCGCTGGGCGTTGGCGCCGATCCCAAGCCCGATTGCACGCCGACCATCCGCGTTGCCTTCATGGCTCCGGCGGCTGGCCCGCCGGCGGGGTGGCTGTCGATGGAGTCGCCCCAACTCGCCCATCTCGCCAGCTACCAGCGCGAGCGGGTGCTGGCTGAAAACGGCCCGGTCAGGGCATGGAACCGGGTGGTGGTGCGCGACTTCAACGGTCAGCCGCTCATGCTCGCCACGGCGCGGGCCTTCGGGGATCAGGCGCGTTTCCCGGATTTCGCGCAGATCGATCCCCTGAGCCGCACCGATCCCATCGTTACAACCGAAATCACCGCCGCTGCCGTCCTCATCGCGCGCGATGCGGCGGATGGCCTCACACTCGGGCAGTTGGCCGATTATGCAACCATGCGCTCGCTGCTCGGCACCGGCGCAGTGGAGGGCGTTGCGCCCGCGCCGACGATCCTGACCCTGTTCGATGACCCCCAGTCACCGGCCGGGCTGACCGATTTCGACCGAGCGTTGGTGCGTGAACTCTACGATGCCTCGCGCAACGCCAAGCCGCGCCGGGTGTTCAACGACATCGCCCGCGCGGCAGTGACGGCAGAGCGTTCAGATGTGGGCAGGAACTGATCGATCAGGTAGCTGGTGGCGTAAGCGAGTTAGGCGCGCGCCGCTTGCAGCTAGTCATCGTGGGGTGAGCCCTATTCGCGATCTTGCTTTGGGCGAGCTCAATGTCTGGTTGCGCCAGAAGCCGCCATTCCATTTTCGGGTTCGCGTATTGACCGTACTCTCGGCCGGTGGTGGGCGGGACAGCGAAGGTCTGCTTTGGTGATGACCGAATGAGCGGCAGGTGCCGCAAAACCGCCCCCTTTCTGATCGTACGGGAACTCGTCAAAGCCCGCATCATTATGACAACCGGAGATTTTTTGGAGGAATTCTGATGGGTCGCACCACTATCCGCTTTTGTCGCGCAGTTTCCCCCCTTGCAATGGTGGCAGGCCTGGCTCTTGCGGCTGCCCCTGCTGTTCTGGCGCAGGAGGCGGCCCCGCAGCTGGTGACCGTCATCGCCGGGGAGACGAGCGGTCTTCCGGCGTGGGGTATACCGGAATCGGATTTTCCGGCTGATCCCGACATTACGTTCGGCCGCTTGCCCAATGGTATGCGCTATGCGCTGATGCGCAATAGCAACCCCAAAGGCGAGGCCGCCATCCGCTTCACCATAGCGGTGGGTGCGCGCGAGGAAAGCGACGCTGAAAACGGCGCGGCGCATTTTGTCGAACACATGGCGTTCAACGGCTCCACGGGCATCCCGGAGGGGCGACTCCTCCCCATGCTGGAAAAGCTCGGCCTTGCGTTCGGGGCCGATACCAACGCGGAAACCGGGCTGGATTACACGACCTACAAGCTGCAATTGCCACGCACCGATGATGAGACGGTGAGCACCGCGCTGAAAGTGATCCGCGAAATGGCCGGCGAGCTGACCTTCGATCCGGCGGCGGTTGATCGCGAGCGTGGCATCATACTCAACGAAGCGCAGGTGCGCAACGATCCGGGCCGCCGCCGCATTGCGCATTTCCTTCAGGCCGCGCTGCCAGGCTCACGGGTCGGTGAGCGGGTGCGGGCCGATGTCGAGCGGATCCGCAACATCACCCCAGCCCAGCTGCGCGCCTTTTACCACGCCTATTATCGCCCCGAACGCGCCACCCTGGCCATCGTTGGCGATTTCGATGTCGCGGCAATGGAGGCGCGGATCAAGGCGAGCTTTGCCGACTGGCAGGGCCAAGGCCCCGCGCGCGAGGCCTATCGCAGCCCTCTTCCCGCCGGCACAGGCGCGCCCGCCATTGCGGCCTTTGTCGACTCCGCCACTCCTGAAATCGTGGAATTGCAGCGGATCTCGGCCTGGCAACCCTATGCCAACACCTTGGCCAGCGCGCGCGAGGACTACCTGCGCGCGATCGGCGCATTTGCCCTGTCCAATCGCATCAATGCCCTGTCCCGCGGCCCGGAATCGCCCACGCTTGGCGGCGGGGCCAGCGATGAGCCACTGTTTCGCAGCGCCAAGAGCTTTGGCCTGTCGGCAGTCGCCAAGGATGGGCAGTGGGCCGAGGCACTGGCGCTTGCCGAACGGGAAATCCGCCGCGCAGCCGAGTTCGGCTTTACGTCAGCCGAAATCGCCGAGGCGAAGGCAAACCTCGTCACCGACGCGAACAACGCGGTGGCGCAGGCCGCCGGACGCTTCAGCGCCGACCTTGCCGAAGAGCTGGTGGAGGCCAGCCTCGACAATGAGGTGCCGACGTCGCCTGCGTTCAATCTGACCCTGTATCAGGCCGTCGAAGCCTCGCTCACCCCCGAAGCGGTCAGCGAGGCGTTCCGCGCCGCCTGGCAGGGCGGGCCGACCGTGGTGCATGTCTCGACCAAACAGCCGATCGCCGGCGAGACCGAGGCCATCGCCGCCGTGCTCGCCCAAAGCGCCGCCGTGGCCGTCACCGCACCGGCCGAGGAGGCCGAAGTGCAGTGGGCCTATGGCGAATGGGGCGCGCCAGGCAAGGTGGTTGCGGACACGACCATCGCCGATCTCGGTATCCGCACGGTGCGCTTTGCCAACGGGCTTCAGCTCAATCTCAAATTGACGGATTTCGAGCCGGGCAAAGTCGTCTACTCGATGCGCGTCGGCGGCGGATTGGCGCGTTTTCCCAGGGACCGCGAGGGCCTGCGCGAATTGCTCCCGGTGGTCGCCAGCATTGACGGGCTGGAACAGCACAGTGTTGACGAACTGCGCCGGGTGCTGGCCGGCAAGGTGGTCGGCAACCCGTTTGACGGGGAAATCGATGCGCTGGTCGCTGATGGCCAAACCACCCCTGCCGATCTGAAATTGCAGCTCGATCTGCTCGGCGCGCGACTGACGGCGACGGGCTGGCGACCGGAAGCCGCGGCGCAGCTTGCCGGAATCGGGCCAATCGTGGTGGAGCAGGTGAAGGCCGACGCGGTTGCTGTGATGTCATTAAGCCTCGGATCGATCATGGCCGGCGGCGACGCGCGCTCAGGCCTCGAAAATGCCGACGCCCTCGCGCAGATCAGCCTGGAGGATGTGCGGGCGGTGATCGCTCCCCAGTTGGCCGAAGGACCAGTTGCGCTCGGACTGGTCGGCGATTTCGATCCCGATGCAGCCATCGCCGCCGTTGCCGCTACGCTCGGCGCGCTGCCCGCGCGCGAGGTGCGCGGCGAGACTCTGGAAGGGACAGCCCCGGTACGTTTCACTGCCGATCGCGCCACGCGCGTGATAACCCACAAGGGTGCAGCCGATCAGGGAGTGTTGGCGCTGGGTTGGCCCACGACGGACGCCAGCGACCAGCGCGACGATTATACCCGCGATCTGTTGGCTGCAGTAATGAGCCTGCGCCTCACAGAAAAGCTGCGCGAGGAACTGGGCTCGACCTATTCCCCCGAAGCCTTTAGCTACACGCATCCCAGCCTCGAGGGGTTCGGCTACCTTGCGGCCTATGCCACTGTCCCACCCGAGGCAATGGACGAGACCGCTGCCACCATCCGGGCCATTGCTGCGGAACTGGCAGCCCAGCCACCGGCTGCCGACCTGTTCGAGCGCGCCCGCAATCCCATCCGCGCCAATTTCGAGCGGGCTGAAACGCAGAACGGAGGCTGGCTTGCCATCGTGGCGAAAGCCCAGAGCGATCCGTCTCTGCTCGATCGGCGACGCAGGCGGATCGCTACTCTGGATGCGATCACCCCGGCAGACGTTCAGGCCGCTGCCCAGCGCTACCTCGCTGGCGGGGTGCCGGTCGAACTGCGGGTCGTGCCCGAGGCGCCCTGACAAGCTTGGGGTGTGGATCATGAAGCTGCACGGCCAGCGGTGGCTTTACCGTCTGGGAAACGCCGAAATCGTGGTGGAGAACGCTTTCAGCTGGTGGGGTTGGGCACAGGAACGCTGGCTGATCAACGATGATATCGTTCGTGAAGCTGGCGACTGGTTTAAAGTCCGGCGCGTATTCGACGAGCCTTGGCTTACCCCGGTTAGCGACGGGCTTCTCGCCGTCGAAATGCGATCCCGGTTCACCGGAGTGGATTGTTGGGTGACGCTCGACGGAGAGGCGCTTGAGCCCCATGCTGTTTTCGAGGCCAACTGGGGCGGCAAGAGAAGCTGGCCTGCGTCTGAAGATTGGAAAGAAGTCGCCGACTCTTTGATCTTCAACGTCCTGAGACAAGCCTAGGGCGGGCACCGAGGTGCGCGACATTCGCGCCGCCATGTTGCCGGGGCTACGTGGCAACCGGAATCTGGTGATTTCCGTGCAGCTTGATTCCGGCCAGTGGCTGACAGCACGGACCCGAGGGCCGGCCCCGATCGGAGAGGCTATTGCGGCGCTCTTGTTGCAAACGATGGTGATCCTTGCCGCGTTGCTGCTGCCGCTGCTGCTGCTGGTGCGAAGCGTCACCCGCCCGCTTGCCGCCCTTACCCGGGAGGCGGAGGGCTGGGCCGCCGATAGCTGGAGCACGGTCGGGTACGAGACGGTGAACGCGCCGTCCGGACCGCGCGACGTGCGTCATCTGGTGACGGCGGTCCACGACATGAAAGCGCCGATCGCACAGATGCTGCGCGAAAAGGACGTGATGCTGGGCGCCATCGGCCACGATTTGCGCACGCCGCTGACGGCGCTGCGGATACAGGTCGAACTGGTCAGCGATGATGACCCGCGCAGCGGCATGATCGACGAAATCGACCTGGAGATGACGTAATCTGCGGGCTCACGATTAATGAAACATGCGCGAGCGCACGGCAGCACGCTGGTGTAACTTGGCACATTCGGGCGATGGATCGGAATGAGCCTTCAGGGGTCGCATCGAGATATTCTGGTTTCGGCGGTCGCGAGGCTCATGCTGCCGGACGGATTTCGCCAAATGCCGCTCTAGCGCTCCGATCCGCGCATAAGCCCGTTCCTAATCGAAGGCAGTTAGGAAAGCGGATAGCCTAATTCAGGACGACGTGCTGCTTGATCGCGCCGAAGATGGAGTGGTTGTGGGCGTCGCGCATTTCGATCCGCACGGTGTCACCGGCCTGCATGAACGGGGTCTTGGGCGCGCCGTCGCGGATGGTTTCGATCATGCGGATCTCCGCGATGCAGGAATAGCCCGCGCCGCCTTCGGCGACCGGCTGGCCCGGCCCGCCATCCGCGCCCTTGTTTGACACAGTGCCCGTGCCGATCACCGTACCAGCCCCCAGATTGCGGGTCTTGGCTGCGTGGGCAACCAACTGCGCAAGGCTGAAGGTCGCGTCCTTGCCCGCATTGGCGCGGCCAAAGGGCTTGCCGTTCAGGTCGACCATCAGCGGCAGGTGGATCAGGCAGTCAGTCCACGCGTCACCCAATTCATCGGGCGTCACAGCCACGGGCGAGAAGGCGCTGGCGGGTTTGGACTGGAAGAAGCCGAAGCCCTTTTCCAGCTCCGCAGGGATCAACCCGCGAAGGCTCACGTCGTTGACTAGCATCAGCAGCTTGATGTGCCCCGCCGCGTCTTCCGCCGACACGCCCATCGGCACATCGTCGGTGATGCAGGCGATTTCTCCCTCCATGTCGCAGCCCCATGCCGGATTGCCGAGCGGAATGTCCTGACGCGGGCGAAGGAAACCGTCCGATCCGCCCTGATACATCAGCGGGTCGGTGTAGAAGCTGGCAGGAACCGTGCTCCCACGCGCCTGCCGGACGAGTTCCACGTGGTTGATATAGGCGCTGCCATCGGCCCACTGGTAGGCGCGCGGCAGGGGCGAATGGGCTTGGCGTTCGTGGAACCGCTCGCACGGCACGGCCTCGTGTTCGACATCGCGGGCCAACAGTTCGAGCTCCGGCGCGACCCGCTCCCAATTGTCGAGCGCGGCCTGCATGGTCGGTGCGATATAACCGGCGGCGCAGCAGCGGGTCAGGTCTTTCGAGACGACCACCAGCATCCCGTCGCGCGTGCCGTTGTCGAGTGTGGCGAGTTTCATTGCGCAGCTCCCTTCGCCCTCAGCAAAGCGGCGATGTCGAAAAGTGCTGTCATGATGTGCTTAGTGCTCCTTCAAAAGAAGTGCCGCACACAGCAGCGCCAGAATTGCTGCCGGTATAATTCCGACCAGGACGGCATTCGGGCCGTATCCCGCAGCGAGAATAGCGGTTGCCACAGCAGGTCCGGCGACCGATCCCATCCGTCCAATCGACACTGCGCTTCCCACACCCAGACCGCGGATGCGGACCTCATAAATCTCGGTGGCAAGCCCATAGAGAAGGAACTGGGCGCCAAGAACGAAGATACCAATCAGTCCGCCGGCCACAAAAACGGGAAGAGGTGCATTGCCGATCAGGGCCAGCCCGCCTGTTGACGCAATCAGTCCGACATATGTGAGGACATAGGTCCGAAAGGCCCCCAGACGGCGAAGTACAAATGCCAGAATGATGGCCCCGATCGCACCGAAAAAATTGAAGCACAGGGACACAATGATCGCCTGCTGCTTATCGAAGCCGCGCTCGATCAAGAGGGTCGGCAACCAGTTCAGCACCAGATAGAGAACCCCGAGCGTCAGAAAAAAACCAAGCCAAAGCAACAAGGTCTTCACCCGGTAATCGCCTTGGAAAAGGGTGACGAAGGCGGGACTTGAACCTTCGGTCTTGGGGCCTTCGGTCAACGGCGCAGGCGCGGGCAAAAGCAGCTGCATCAATAGCGCGACCACAAGGGGCATGACGCCCCCAGCGATGAAGGCCTCACGCCATCCGGGCAGCACGCCGCTGGCAACCAAGCCGCTTACCAGAGCACCGCCAATCGGCATCCCGGCGGACATGATCGTGACCCTGCGTGCGCGGGTCTCCGCTGGTCCGCTTTCCGCTGCCAGCGCGATGAGGTTGGGCAAGGCCCCGCCAAGCCCGAGGCCAACCAGAAAGCGCCAGCCAAGAAATGTCTCGATGCTGCCCGCCATTGCATTGAACAGGCAAAACAGCCCAAAGCTTGCCACAGAGAGCACCAGAACTGGCTTTCGTCCCCATCGGTCGGCGGCCCAACCGCCAAAGATGGCCCCGATAAAAAGCCCCAAGGTATTGAGGGTAAAGGCATAACCTGTCTGCGCAATCGACATGCCCAGTTCTTGGGAAAAGAACGGCGCGGTCACGCTCGCCGATTGAAGGTCGAACCCCTCGATCACCGCGCCGGCGGCGCACAGCACCAGGGGCAGCCTCGATCCCGCCAAAGCGTCTTCTTGCGTGGCTTTCATGCCTTGTCTGCCCGACTGAGCATATGCTCGCGCAATCCCATCAATGGTGGATCTCCTTCCGCCGCATCGAGACGCGGCATAGGCCAAGCCTGCCCGCTGCCATGCCCGACCGAAAACCGCACGCGCCTCAGGCTCTCGAATGTCTGGTCCAGCGGTTCACGGAGCGTGACGAACTCGGCTTCCACCGGCCCTGCAGAAAAACGCAGTACCGTGTACCCATAGGCATCTGTGTCGGCATAAGTGATATGTGTGTTTACATCATCGCGTGCGCTTTGGCGTGCTGCGGCAACATCAAGGCGCGGGCCGAGAGCATCTGCGGCCTCGCCGCCAGCGAGCAACCAGGCATTGAGCGTCGGCGCCATCCGGTAGTGATAATGCCCGGTCTCCGTTTCGATCACAGAGCGCCGGATCAACTCTGCATCCTTTCCAAAACTGAGGGACTGGGCCTTTGCGCGGCAATAAGCGCTGGCACCCGCGCACACGAACTCTGGGAAGGAGTCAGGGCTGGTCATGTCGTCATAGTCGGCTCTCACACACCCTGCAAAATGGGCATGCCTGTCCCCGGTGAGCGAAACCACGTTGTTGTATCCGCGCGTGACTATATGATCGACGAGGTCTCGGCGGGAATTAGGGTAGCCGTCCCAGCCATCGGTCCATAGCAGGCCGTTTGGCAAATGAGGGTCACGAAACCGCATGTCGAAACCGAACCGCATTAGCGGTGTGCTCGTGACCAATGCGCGCCAAGTCGTGTCGCTGGTCGCCAGCGCGTCTTCAAGCCAGACCTGCTGATCCCTGCCCAACATCGAGGTTGGCGGATCGTGGCGCCGGCTATTGGGCAGTTCGCTCCCCTCGAATGTAATTGTTTCAGGCGGGCTGCCACCATTGGCTTCGCGGCCAGCGGCCTGAATGGCGATGATTTGCGGCGGGACAGGTGCAGCGGGGTATTTGACTTCGCCCGTATCGAGGATCGCCTCGTCCAACCCGCGCGGGCCGCGGTAGGAACGACAATCGGTCACGATCAAGTCGACATGCTTGCCCATGCGCAGCCGGCGGTAAATCGACAGCGCCCCGATGGCTGCCAGATTGTTAGCCTCGTTGACGAAAAAGTCGCCGTCTGCCTCAGCTTTGCCAGCTGGCGCATTGGCAACTTCGGCAGCGACAAAGGCATCATCGGGCTGGCGGCCCGTGCCAAGCATAGCCGGACAATACTCGAACCAAGCCTTTGTCGCGTCGTATCGCTGCCGCTGGAGCGCCTCGGTTCCGCCGAAGCCCTGCCAGCTGTCATTCACGAATTCATGATCGTCCCATGTCTGGATGAACGGGTAGAGCGCCCGGGCCGCCTGCAGATCGGGGTCTGACAGATAGGTTCGATACAGTAACCGGTAGTCCTCAAGCGTAACCGCGAGGCGCGAGCTTGGCCCGCCCGGCCCTCCGGGGACCCCGCCCGATGGGAAAGGTGGCACACGCCGGGGGCTGCCGTCGGGATTGACCAAATCGATGATAGCGAGATCCTGGCTTGGAACGCGACCACCCACATTGTCGTAGATGTAATCGCCCACATGGACGATTGCGTGCAACTGATCGGGCAAGGGCAGCGCGGCATCATCCGCAAGCAGGCGCCGATAGGCTGTAAAGAACCCGCTTTCGTAATGCTGGCAGGAAAACAGGGCCAGACGGATGGCGCGCTCGTCCTGCGGCAAGGGCGCAGTGCGTGTGCGTCCGGTCGGGCTGACCGAGCCATCGGTGGCGATGAAACGAAACCAGTAGAAGCAATCAGGCTTGAGCCCTTCCACCCGCGCCCTGACGGTGTTGTCGAACCGTGTACGGGCCACGACATTCTCCTCGACCACGACGCGGTCGAAGTCGGCCTGTTCCGACACCTGCAAAATCAGGCTGACATTGCCGGGCTGCAACGCTTCGACTCGTGTCCAGAGCATGACCCCATCGGGGTGCGGATCGGCCGATGCCACCCCTTGAGCAAAGCGCTCAGACCCTCCATCGGCCCGCGGTTGCAACCGCAAGGTGGCCGGGGCGCATGCCGAAAGAAACGATATTCCGGCACCTGCCATGAAGTGCCTGCGGTGCAGTTCGGACCGGCTCATTGAAATGAAACTTCCACCACCAAGGGATTATCCCCAAGGCCTTCATAGACGACCCGGAAAGCGCCGCCCTTCACCGGTTGCGGAGGTGCGAAACTTCCGAGGCTGATCCGGTCGCCGACCTTCAGCCTCTGGCCCTGTTGACGCAGTTTCCGGACAAGAAACAGGGCAGGATTGAGCGGATGGCCCATCAACTCGCTGCCTTGCGCGGTAGACACCACAGCGCCGCTCTCATCCTGCACCGTGACCCGCATCGCCGCGAGACGACCAACCATCTCCTTGCCATCGAAGGCAATCGTATCGCCAACAATGCCGAGCCTTGCGCCTGCGTTGGTGGCAACAAACATCGGCGCACGGCTTGGCCCCGTGGGCAATGAGAGGAGTTGGGGCACTTCAGCAAATGCTGATACCGAACCGAGGGCAGCGGCCACTTGCTCGATCGTTTCAGCATCGTTGATGGCAGTGTCCGATACCGTTACCAGCAAATCAGGTTCGAAGGCGATCAGAACATCCGGGCTGTCCGTCAGTGCGACGACAGCGCCGGTTGTGAGGAACTGAGACGAACGCAGGATGCCGATCGCTGGCTCGCTCATGCCAAACTGCGCCTGTGAGGCAACGGTGGCGAGCGCGATCTTGTACCCAGATGGTGCCCCGATGGCCGCCACGGCGCGGCGCTGTGCACGATAGGCCTGATCCAGACTCATCGCTCCAACGGCTGCACAGGCTTTCTGATCCAACGCGGCACCCTGACTGATCGTGGCAATTAGTGCGCGATGACAAGCCTGATCGTCATTCATACGGGCCGTCTCAATTGGCTGGTCATGAGTGCACGAGGAAACCATGAGCAAGCTCGCGAAACTCGAGGTGATCGGCTTGATGCTCGTTTTCACGAGTAAACGTCGAGGTCTCGAGCCGAGACGATGGCACCGTCATATCCCGCAGATCGCACCTGCTGGATAAGCTCCGCATCGCTCGCTCCCCAGAACAGTTGATGATACAAAACGAGCAGCTTGGGCTGTGCGCGCCGTGCGATCTCAGCCACCTCTTCAGTGCTGGTGTGAAAGCTGCGATGATAATCGGCATCATTCCGAGAGCGGTCGACCGTGCTTGAACTGAACACCTCATGCAGCAGAATATCTGCGCTTTTGGCAAACTCGGCCAACTCTGGCGAAAATCCCGTATCTCCCGAAATCACGACAATCTTATCGGGGGTTGTCACGCGGTAGGAAAACGCAGCTACCCACTTGCCATGTCGCGCGAGGATCGCCTCAATTCGGACGCCATCCTCCTCGAACACCAGTCCCGGTGCAATCTCGGTTACCTCGGCGGCAAACCCCAGTGCCTTGGCAGCCTGCAATCCTGACCTTCGCATGGCAATGTCTTCGCTCCATGCCGCCGTGATATGGTCAACCATCCGGGCTGTCCCGGGCGGGCCATAGATGCGCGGATTGCGCTCTCGCCCGAGCACCCAGGGGGAGAATATGAAATCCGGTAGTCCAAGCGTGTGATCGCTGTGAAGGTGCGTGATGAACAGCGTATCGAGCCGGTTCATAGCCAATGCCGGGTTGCCGCGATCCGCGGCGGCTTGCGCGCGGCGGACGATGCCGGGGCCCGCATCGAAGATAAAGGACCGCTCGCCCACAACGACGGCAATGGCAGGTCCCGAGCGCTCTGGATCGGCCTTGGGTGTTCCGGCGCCAAGGATAACGACGCTTGTGCGGTAGTGTGCTGGGTCCTTGGCCGGCTCCTGCGACAAGGCTTTGGCATGTGCGGCCAGCAAAAGCCCCGCCACGACGACGGCGAACATTGTGAGAAGGGGTCTCTGGCCCGGGCGCGTATCATGCATTGTCATCGATCCAGGTAGCGATGAGGTCGGCCAGCTCCTTGCTGTTCGTTTCCATCATCAAGAGGTGCGAGTTGCCGGCTATGCCGCGTTCAGGAAGCGACCAGTAGTCGGCCGAAATCCCGGCCTTGCGGGTCGCAGCTACGGTGGCCTTGCACTCCTCGGCGCGCACCAGCATTTGTTCGCGCACCTCCATATGATCGGCAAAGACCGCGAGGACCGGAACGCCGACCGCGCTCTGTGGGCAACCGACTGGCTCCACTACAACAAGAGCGGCCACCTGATCGGGATGGCGCCCGGCAAAGGCAAAGGCGCTGACGCCTGCGGCCGAATGGGCGATGATGACAGCGCGAGGCTTGCCAGTCTGGAGCTGATGGAGGCCGGCCAGGTTGGCCTCCACCTGATGGGTGACCATCTGCGTACCGGCAATCGTCGGCGCCTCGATCCCGATGAAACTCGCCACCACCTTGTCCCAGCTGTCCTTGGGGAAGCGCGAATCCGAGAATGGCACACCAGGCGTTGGTCCTAGGCCCCAGCGCCGCCATACATGATCACCACCCCAGCTGAACAGCTTCGCACTTGCATCGCCTCTGAGGTAGAAGCCGGTGTCGACCCCCGAACGTGTACTGTGTGAAGGCTCGAACAGATAGGCCGGATGCCCGCGCCGGACAAAATCCATCGCCCAGCCTTCCCGGCCATCTGGCGTCTTGAGATAGCTGTCAGCGGCGATCCCGAAGCCGGGCATGAAGATGACCGGAACACGCGGGCTAGCGGTTGCCGGCTGAACATCGATGACCGCGACCTGCTGCGTTACGATCCAGTCTTGGATAGTGCCTTCAATACCGGTCCCGGCGCGTGCCGTACGCTCACCGCCGTAGTTAGTGAAGCCAACCGACGCCACCGGGGCGCCTGCCTGCGGGCCTGCTGCGCAGGCCGCTGTGATGACAAGCAGGAAGGCAAGAGCGCCACGCCGGGATCGGGAACAACCTACCACTTGAACGACACCTGCGCGCCGATCGATCGGGGCGGTGCGAGCGAGCAGCGATGGCTACCGGGCGACGATGTCAGATCGTTGCAGAAGGTCGAATAGGTCGTCCCTCCAAGGTTCCGACCCAGAATGGCCAATTCCCAGTCAAGATCTCCGATCGGCGGGGGCGCGATGGCGATCCGCGCATTCCACAAGGTGAAATCTTCCACAAAACTGAAAGGATCGAAATCACTCTGAATAAAATAGCCGTCGGTAAAGAACAGTGACGTGTCGAAGTTGAGCTTCCACTCTCCGATTTCGGTTTCATAGGCGGCACGCAGGTTCCCCGCATAGCTCGGAGCGAAGGTGGTTTCGTTCCCTGTAAGGTTCTGAGCGCCGTTCACGCCGCCCGTGTTGGGACAGGTGCGGGTCTGGAGCTGGGTCTCGCTACACTGGCCCACAAAATCACGGAACTCGGCGTCCATGAGCGTGACATCGGCGGAAAACGTCAGTCCATCGACGACAGTGTAACCCAACTCCATCTCGATTCCGCGTGATCGCGATGCGGCCGCGTTTTGCACGGTAAAAATGAATGTGCCCGGGTCGAGCACTGATTGCTGGACGCCGGTATAGTCAGACCAGAACAGCGTCAGATTGGTCTTCAGTGCCCCGTCAAGCCAGGTGCCCTTGAAGCCTGCTTCGTAGGCATTTACCCGCTCGGGCCCGAAGCCGAATGAGGCGAGATTGCTATCCCCGAGCTGAGGGGTGGCCGGATTATCGTTGAATACGAAACGCTCCGAAAACGGGAAACCGCCTGCCTTGAATCCGCGGGTGTAGGAGGCATAAAGCAGGCCGTCTTCGCCGATGTCCAGCTCAAGTCCGAACGACGGCAACCACGCATCGTCAGATATCTCGGCCGAGACCGGCGTGTTAACAGTGGCAAAGCCGGGGAAGGTGAACCCCGTCCGGGTCAGATCGCCGATATTCCCGAGCGAACCGAAAACCGAAGGGAATGTCGCCCAAAAATTCTCGTTGGTGATCCGCTTGTCGACCTTGGTGTATCGGAGGCCAGCATTGATCCGGAAGCTGTCCGAAACATTGGCGACAAACGATGAAAAGGCCGAGTAGGTCTTGTGGTCGGAGATGTCCCAGGTGAAGTTCCCGATCGAGGTCGTTGGCGTCCTCTGGTTGCGCACCGCAGGGATAAACAGCGGCGAGACCCCGCCTTGGAAAAAGATGTCCTCGTCCTGGAAGTATCCGCCTGCGATCCAGTCGATCGTGTCGCCGATATTGCCAGCGAGACGCAGCTCCTGACTGAATGCCTCGAAATTGTCGATCTGGTTAGTCTGAAACAGTAGGTCCACACTCTGATCAAGGTCTTGTGATTCGCTGAAATTGGACTTGCTCCAGCCCGTCACGCTGGTTAGCGTCACAGAGCCTAAGCCGAGGGTGATTGTCGCGTTGAGGCTTTCGAAGTCACTGCGGGTCGGCTCGTCGCCCGAGGTCTGCGAGCGAAAGTCCAGCTGATTGTCAAACCTCCGCGGATCGCCCACCGGGTAGGATGCGAGATTGACCGCGCAAGGCCGTCCCGCCTGACCATTTGGCGCAAGTGCGAAATTGGCCGGTAACGGACAAACGAACACATCGGCCGCAAAGCCGCCATTCGCTCTTGCCCCACCGGTTGCGTATTTGACCTTGATCTCGAAATCCTCGCTCGCCTCGAAGATGCCGGTGACACGGATAGCCCAGTCGTCGGCAGTTCCGATGTCGAGAGCACCTGAGACGGTTTCCTCGTAGAACCCTTGCGAATCGAACTTTCGACCAGCCACGCGGAACCGAAGCCGATCTGTCACCGGCAGATCCACCGCGGCATTAAAGTCGGTCTCTCCAAAGCGCGGAATGTAAACCGCCGAAGCGTTGCCGCCGAAGTCGTAGCCGGGGTCCTGACTGGTGATGCTCAGTGCGCCGCCGATGGAACTGTTGCCAAAAAAAGTCGTCTGCGGACCCTTGAGGACCTCAAGCCGGGCGACATCAAGGAAGGCAGCGCGGGTGTTGCGGGAACGTCCGAGATAGATTCCGTCGACATAGGTGCCCACAGCCTGCTCGAACCCGCCGTTGAAGCCAGAGCCGATGCCACGGATGAAGAGCTGATCGGAGGCGCCACCCTTGGATATATTGACGCCTGGCAGAGTCTGCGAAAGTTCCTCAAGGCCCCTCACACCGCTTTCGGCGATTTCCTCGCCGGTGGTGACGGAAATCGAGATCGGAACCTTCTGGACCGATTCTGAGCGTTTGCGGGCGGTGACAAAGATCTCGGTGCCTTCACCTGCTTCTGTGTCCCGGGTGGCCGCGTCATCCCCGCCGACTGCATCCTGAGCTGCAACAGGTGCGGCCAAAAGGGTCGCAACTGCCGACAGCGAAACCGCTGCAAAAATGCCTCGCATCTCTCTCACCCCTGATCATTATTATGATTAGGTGATGGCTAACGCGAATTTGTTTCATATGCAATCATATTTTGTTGCATATGAAACGATGTCCTCTCTAGATCGGCTCGATCTCGAGCAGGAAATCGAGCTTGTCGAGCATCATCAGCAAGGTCATCCACTCAAGGTCAGTGAAGGCGGCGCGCAGGCGTTCCTGGAGCTCCATTCGCTCCTCCGCGAGTTCGACGTAGATGCTTTCGCCCTCAGGCGTGAGTTTCAAAAGCTTGGTGCGCGCATCACTTTGTGAGGCCACCTGTTCTATAAGCCCACGCTTAATCAAGCCGGCAATCGCGCGTGAAACTGTCGCAGGATCCATAGCGCTCAGCAGACCCACGCCACGTTGCTGGCACTCACCGACCGAGCCGACCACCGCCAAAACCCGCCACTCGCGCAAGGAAAGCCGCCCGGTCATGATGGCGAGTTGCGACCCCGAGGCAGCTAGTTTTGCGGCTATCCGATGTGTACGGAAAGGCAGGAACTGCTGCAGGTTGAGTGCGATTTTACGGCCCTTCAGCGAGCTTGAACTATCGATGCTGGGGTTCTTCGACATGCGATGACCATAACAGCTTGACGCAATGAAGTCTGCAACCATTATCGTTGCATCTTCAACAATAAGGTGCGGTGCGGGTGCTAAAGATGAGCGCCCTTGTTGATGAGCGGGCTTTTAGGCGGCATATTGATCATGGATCGTAGCACCCAATCTTTGGAAGCTACCGGGCAGGTCTCGGGGCTGCGCTCGGGCACAGCTTGCGGCCAAAAATGAATGGCTTGCGGAATGACCTCTGCGGATGGTTCCCGGTCCGACCGGTTTGGTCCATCGCATCGCCTTGCTCTTGCAACCTGGCGATGCTGATCTCGTCAGCTAAGCTCTTGATCTATGCCGCCCCCAGCATGGGCACATGCCCGCTTTCAATGACGCCGCCGCGCGCCATCTCGTTAGCAATCGCGCCCGAAGCGACCCGAGCGGGCTTTCTTGCGACTAACGCGACAAAGCGCGGATCGACCATGCTCCGCTTCTCCTTGGGATATCGAACCCGCGCAGTTGCGCCGACGATCAGCTGCCGCCGCCGATATCTGTCGCCCATCTGGTGGTCCGGCCGAGGCGCTGCTTGCCGCCACGCGAGCTCTGTTGAGATGTCAGCCCAGCCGACGGCGATGAGCATTCTGGTGGTTTTCACAATCTTGAGTGTTTGTATGGTGTCGTGCGTATTAAACCTCGGGACCGAAAATCGCTCTATCGCTCATGGATTGGGCAACATTCGTAACCCTGGTAAGGCTTAGGCACGCCCTCGAACTTCGCGAGGAGTGGGCGGCCGTCGGGCATGTGTCCTACCTTCTCGATATGGGTGCTGAGCTAAGTGAGCCAACTGATTGGCAACACCAATTCAAGCAAACCAACTTTTCAATTCATTGAGCTGAAGGCCGGACAAGCTACAGCATGACAGTGTTCGGCTTCAAGCTTGATACGCCCAGCGCCTGCGGCGTGCTCAAGGGCCGAGCCTGCTCGGGGGCCAGTTTTAATCTGCGGCTTTGAGCAAGCGGCCTTCAGACCAATAGGATCAATCGACAAGACAGCGACCCTCAGGATTATCTCCATCAGGCACGCCGTATTTGGCACAATAGAGAGCCTCTTCGATTTCTTCATGATCAGGAATAAATATCTGGCTGTCGTAATCGCGATACATCGGTGCGTCGAGGAAGACGAACCCGCCACCAAGACTAATCATAGTCACATTGGCACCCGGGGCATTGGCGATCTTGAACGCGCTCAGAGACTTACCCTGATCCTTAAATCCGCCTGCTGGGATAAGACCTTTATCGCAAGCCGAGGCCCACGCTCTATCGATCGCCGCTTTCAACTGGCCAAGGGCTGCCCCACCCGGCTCAAGCTCGGGCGGCAGTGTTTCCTTGGTTTGCTCGTCAAAGGCAATCGCCGGGACAGGACCGCAAACGCGGATGCCAGCGTCGGCAAAGCCATCGTCTGCTGCCTCCGACTGTCCACCATTGGCTGTTACAGGAACATAGCCAACTGACCTATCACCCTGCTCTCGTACGGTTGCCACTTCCGGGGACCGGGCCGCCTTCACTGGGTCGGCAGACGTGATCCGACCAATGTAAACCGCTCCTGCAACGACGATCCCGGCAGACAACAACAAAGCCAGGGCAACCCAGGGCTTGGGCTTGCGCATCACAATGCCTCTTTGAAACATATACTTGGTTCGTTGTTACCGCATCGGCGTCCCTTCGCCAAGAGCGCGTCACGAAAGATACAAACACGGTGTCCCATCGATGCCTGGCGAACCGGGCTTTGCCTTCAATCCCTTTGGTAAAGCGGGGCCCAAAATCAACCTGATCGGCGCCGAGCTTGCAGCGAGGGAGCTATTCACCAAGGCGTTTTGCGTCATATCCGAAAGCGGATAACATAGTGACTTGACATGAGGGCCGTGCTCCAACTCCGCCCTATGTGCATCTCGAAAAAATGAACTAGGCTGCCGAGAAATGATCCGCTTAAGATTTCCCGCTTGCGGCTTTGGTTACACCGGCAGCAGGGTCTTGGCCGGCCGCCTGACCCTTTGCTTGCTAACGATCCCGGCGGCGCAGGCACAGTCAGCGCAAGCGCCCGTTGTCGACCAAACTCCAGTGCGGTGCGCTGAGGTGAAGACCGACCTGCTGGCCGCGTGTCTGTCCGGATATTATATCGGGCAGGTCGAGGAAGGCCCTGGCCCTGTCCTCCATCTGCGTGATGACGGCAGCTTCGCCTGGTGGCAGAGTGATCAGGCGATCGCGTCATTTCTGACAGGCGCTTGGGCGATCGAGAACGGCCAGATTGCGCTGCAAACCCATGTCCCTTCTCAAGATGCCACACTTTTCAGACTCCACCGCCAAGCTGCCTGGTCAAGCTTTGATGAACAACAGCGGATCAACCGTGATTATGAGCGGGTCATTGCTGCGGTTGAAGCGCGTTGCCCATTTGCAACGCTATTGCCGCCGGTGGTGTTGAGCGACCCGCCCTCGGAACCACGCCCTAGCCCGCTCGCGACCACCGAAGCCCGGCAGGCCCTCTGGCGCTGGCAATCGGCAAAGATCGAGGCAGAGCGCGCAGCCCAACGCGCTGTGGATGCAACCGATGAAACAGCAGATGCGCTCAATGAGCAGGCTCGCGAGGCGCTTTACCAAGCCGACCAACGCGCATTCGACGTGGCACAATCATACAATATCGCTGGCCTCCCGCATCCGCGAACCAATCCACCAGTGCTAC
Organism: Porphyrobacter sp. IPPAS B-1204; assembly: GCA_003724185.1. Classification (GTDB taxonomy): domain Bacteria; phylum Pseudomonadota; class Alphaproteobacteria; order Sphingomonadales; family Sphingomonadaceae; genus Erythrobacter. The sequence goes on along the minus strand of RHGM01000002.1, from coordinate 26,370 downwards.
CTAAGGTCTGCCGGCTGAAAGGTAGCCCAAAGGCCGACCGCATCCCGCAGAGCAAATGGCGCAAAGGCATCAAGGTGCATGTGACCAACGAGATGTTCAGCAGCGGTGTCGGAGATGTTTTGATCCGTCTCGAATTTTCTGACGGACAGCTTCGCAGCGGAAAAACGGATGCGGGTGGTCTTTTCTACGATCCCGGAATCGCCGGACAGACGATCGTAAGAATTTCCGCAGAACATAGCGCGCGGCAGGGGCGGCCGACCATGGTTGAGCCAGAACCTTTCGAGTACGGCGTCGTTTTTTTCTTGGCCGACAGCAACATTATCGGCGGCACGAGGTTTTCCAGTCTGAAGATGAGACGCGACGGTGCCGACCTGGTTTCGGTTGAACAAATACCGATGCGCTATGCCCCTGAGTGAAAAAGGTTCTGGTGGCGCAATAGGCGCGCTGGATCAGTCGCCGGCTTCGGGGAGTTCGGGGCCAAGATCACCAATGGTCCAGCAGCCGTCTTCGCCTGCGGTCAGGTTTTGCAATTCCTCTTCATGTGTCGGATTAAGGTCGCCGACCCGGACCCCGCGCACTTTGAGATAACGTGCGACGGATCGATAATATTCGGCGGCCGCGTCGCAGTCACTGGATCCACCGCCTCGTACTGACCAGATGACGCGCCAATCTTGACCCGACCCGCGCGCCTCCAGGATGTATTGCCCGCCGTCGTATTCCTGCTTGGATGGCTCCACCACAGCATAGGCAAAGGTTGCGTCCTTGCCCTTGATCACGAACAGGTCGTGCACGATGAACCGGACGCTGTTACGCGGGTTTCCGCGGATAGCATCAAGGATGCGGGTGCGCTCGGCCGTTCCTGGTCGCGGCGTGTGAGGCTTTTGTGCGATGGCGACCGTGGCCCCGAGAGCGGAGGCAATCAGGGCGGCGGCCAACAGTACGTATGATCGTGTCCGGAACAGCATGGCGTCGCGCATTCCTCTAGGCTGACAATCTGGCTGGCATCAATAAGGTTCGCCATTACTGTCCAGCAGCACCATCTTGTAGGAGCAGCCATAAAGGGTTTTGCCCGGATGGCTGCGGACATTGGAGAGGTTCCGGGCAATAATCGTGCGAAAGCGCCAATTCTCCTCATCGATTGGTGGCCCGATCTGATCCACCAGAATAGTCTGGCCCAGAAATTTCCGGAACGCAGGTTCGGGGATGGACTCAGCAACATGAGGACCGCTACCCTCTGGCTGTTCCTCGCCAACGGCCTTCTTCACGTCGCCGATAAGCGATGCGATTAAAGCGTCGGTGTCCACCTCGTTTTCGACACCTACCTCGTCGGCAATTTCATTGGGGTCTTCAAGGTCAAGAATGGCCACGATCCCAGTTGAGGTAAAGGCAATGCGGTTGGTGGTCCAATCTTCGGTGACAAAAATCCCGCTGGGAAGCTTGAATTCGAGAAGAAACGGGTTGTCGTTTTCAACCTTTTTCCAGCCCAGTTTTTCTTGCAGTTCGTCATTCATGCCAATGGACATTGCGAAACTATTGTATGTTGGCGCCTCGAGGTGGCAATTGATCGCATCAGAAACATCGACAGACGCGGGATCAAAATCGAAGATTTCCTCTTCGATGGCTTCTTCAGGTGTTCCAGCCTGCAAGGCGATGGCAAGTATCTGAGATAGCATGGCCCCGTCGTCCCTTCAAAAGACCTTTAGCGAGAGTCATGAAGCATTAATCCAACAAAATCAATTAACTTGAACCGCAGATCAGATCGCAACTCATGGTGCTTCGTTGGTCGTCGAAGGGCCTCCGCCTGGCCGGACAACCAATTCGTAATCACCATAGTGGACTGCGCTTTGGGGCGCGGTGAACACCTGAATTTTGTAAAGTCCGGTGACTGGAACAACCAAAGTCGGTGGCGACTCTTCCAGCGGCAATGATCGCCGAAAGCCCTGCGGCCCGGTTATCTCCCCCTCGGCAGCCCAGGGAAGGTTCCAGCCAAAGCCTCTCAACAGCACGTCGATTTCGGCCTGTGCCGTCAGGCTGATGTCATAGGTATCGGCATGACGCCCTGCCACAAGCGGATCTGAAGGCGTTATGTTTCCGCACACATCAGCGCCAAGGCTGAGCGTCCCGCCACTTACGAAACGACGGGGCGGTCTGTCCTTTATGTTTCCCCGGAATTGGCATGGTGTCGTCTCCGGCGCCTCCTCGATCGAAAGCTTGAAGGCCTCGCCAGGCCTGTAAGTCTCGCCATAGTGCAGGATCCGGTATTCACCCGATAGCGGCAGCGTCACAACGAGTGCCTCGCGCTCGTCCATGCGGTCGATCTGGTAGTCGCTGCGCCAGCGGTGATCGTCGGGAGCGATAAGTTCAAATTTGGCCGGCGTGCCGTCAGCTTTCAATATGATGTGCAGCCGCTGTCCAGCTTCACCTTGGAACATGGACTCGCGGATGGCTTCGTCTTCGCCCATCGTCCCAGTGGCGCTGCCGCCACTCGCGAGCAGCTCTTGCTCATCTGATGCAGGTGGAACGGACGCGAATGGCGGCGGCGGTTCCGCAGACGCGATGTCAGAGCTGCCTTCGCTCAAGGTCAGCACATAGGCCCCTTTTTTTCGGCCTTTATATGACGATACGCCGGCATAATAGGTTCCGTCAGCCGGCAGGGTCGCCGCCAGCATTGAATCCGTGCCTTCGCCGGGACCGTCATCGTTTTGTTTGTAGAAACCATCGGGACCGCCCAGCTCCAGCAGAGCGTCAAAGGCATCCGAGCTGAGTGCGAGGGCTATCTTCTGCCCGCGCTTCCCTTCGATGCGGTAACAGTCCGCGTAGCTGCTCGAAGCACTGCAAGGCGCATCTGAGCCCAGCGTTTCATGAATTGGGCGATCGAATTCAAGGCGTGGCACATCCGATAACTGCGTCTCCCCGGATGCTGATGTTTCGTGCGTCTCTCCCTGCGCTGGTGGGGTCACCAGAAGCTCAGCAGAAATCACGGCCGGTGGGTCTGTATCCATCGGGCTGATCGTGTAGCGTCCGCGCGGCATGTTTTCGGGCACAAGGTCGCCCGCCTCGACCTGCAGACGCAGCACTTCAAACGCCGGTTCGCTGATCTGCTGCGTATCGACGATCACCGCCTGTATGCCATCTGTCATCGGCTGGATTTGCACCGTTTCTGATCGCGCGACAGGCTCGTGCAGTTCCAGCACAAGCTGGTCGACCGTCGCGCCCGCGCGCGTCGGGGCAAAGGCTATACCCCTTGTTCTCGTGTCAGCCGTTTCGCGGTGCCCATCGCTAAAGACAAAGGTCACCGTGACACCGTGGAGCCGGAAGTCGCGCTCCGGATCGCCTACCATGACTGCCACACCTCTTTGCCATTCCGCCTCAGGAATGGGTACATAGTTTGCAACCGGGAGCGGCTGACAGGCTGGGGGTTTGGCGGGTTCGCCAATATCGGGCTCCAGCAGGTTGGCTACGTAATGGGCCTGTGCCATGTCGTCCTTGGCTTTGTACCAGGCTTCCATCGCGCCGTTGGCCGCGGCCCGATCAGCGTCACTTGCGTTTGCCGCCAAAGCGCTCGCGACAATCCGGCTTGCCTCATCGCGCGCTGCTTCGGCAGCAATTCTCGTGTTGTTGGCCCGCTCGCGCTGGGCATCGTCAGGCGGCGGAGATTCTTCCAAATCAAAAGACCACGGTGTTTCGGTGGAAGACCTGTTCCAAGGACAACGCGCGGCAATCAGGTCTTCCTGCCGGTCGCGCTCCTGCTCCCACCGGAAGCGTTCTGCTGCCTCGTCCCAAGGGAACACCACGTCAGCACGGAACAACGGCTGTTCCTTCGCGTGCGGATCGACTGCCAGTGTCACTGTATTGCCGCTGCGGCCCCAGCGCCCCTTGGCCATTTGATCCACGGCCCCGTAACTGATGAACCATTCGAACTGCCCATTGGCTTTGAGCAACAGTTCCGATCCCGTTTCCATCACGCCTGACAGGTAATAATGGCCCTCCAACACCTCATCTGGGTTGCCTACGTCCACCAAAGGCGCCGGCGCTGTGCAGCCCATCTTTTGGCGATCGGCAGAAATCTGGCGTGCCAGAGCATTCTGCCGCCCTATATCGTCAATGACATCATACGTGCCTTCGGCTTTGATCTGCTCCAAAGCGGTACGCGACTGCCTCAGGAAGGCGGCGCTTTTGTCCAATGCACTGCACGCATCACCGCCGCCCATCGCGTGGATCACGCCCGCGATATCGCGTTGTAGATCGGCTTGACCAAACAAGCCTTGCCAGTCTTGTCTGGCAGGGTCGGCGGCCAAGAATGCGGCGAGTTTTCGGTAAGAGGTGAGCCGCGCCGCCGGGTCCCCAGAGGCTTCGGCTCGGTCATATTCATCCATGAGGTCCGCGACGTCTTGCTCTGTTTGGGCAGCAATCGGTGCCGCCGCGACGAGCACTGAAAACGCAAGCATGGTGGTGAATTGAGCGCGTATCACAGTTCATTCCCTTTGAGTGCGAGGGGGGCTAGCTCGGCGCAGCTGGTCGGCAGCGGTCCGCTCAGTTTGCTGTCGATGATCAGGCGAATATCAGCCGGTCCTTCGCTCGCGACGTACACTGTGTCACCGGTCGGATAGGTTAGCCCGCGAAAGGACTTCGGAGGTTGGGTGCAGACCATCAGGCGATATGGCGTATTGGCAAGCCCGCTTCCGTGAATGTCGGTCAGCTGAAATTTCTCGCCGTAAGGGCCGCTTCCGAACCGTTCACGCAGATTGAATGCGCTATCAGGCAAGCGCACGTCGAGACGGAATAGCGGGGTTTCGCCCTCGGCATTGGTGCGCCCCTGAAAGACCTTTTTCTCGTCCGCCACGAACGGCAGCTGATGCCCGGCACTGGCATTTATCGAGAAGTCAAAGTCAGTGTTCGGCGCGGGCATGCCCGTATGGGGATCGTAAAGGACGAAGCGATAGGCAAAGTCGCCGCTGCCAATCGTTTCTGTTCCGGCCGGTGCGGCTGCTCCTGCTGAAAGCGCGGTCCAGACTTCTCCATCAATTACGTTTCCGGAAGGGGCCACATCAACTGTCGGCAGTATCGCTTCAATCGCATCAGGCAGGTGGCAGCTTTTGCCGGTTGAAACGCGCTCCACGGACTGGACATTGAGCACGTGGGCGCCGCCGACCTCGCGATATCTTGCAATCACTTCGGCCTGCACCGACCCGGTCTTGCCGCGAAGTTCGCCAAGCGGACCGACTGCCCTCTCGGCCGCTTGCAAACGATAGCGGGTCTGCCCGAGGTTACAGCGTTCGAGGTTGAGTGTGTCGCCGTCGGCGATAATCATCCCGGTGAAAAAGTCCTGCACCTGAGCTGGGGCGGGAAGCAAGACGAGGCCTGCCGCAAGCGCGATCAGCTTGACGCCAGCGGTGATACGCGGCGCCAATTTATTGCCGCACAGACCTGCCGCGGATAGAGAGTGGTGATGAACTTTCATAGACACTGCATAATCTTACGTCGATTCCGAAGCTATCACGCGATGGCGATGGCCGCCAGCCTCGGTGGTCTTGCCGCGCCGCTCAACGCTGCTGATGATCAGCATCAATCACATGGGGAAATCATCGCTGCCGATCCGCTCTACGAAGGCCAGCGCGAAGGAGACGAACCTGCGCCCGGCCCTTACCTGGCAACTGGCAGATTAGGCACTGATGTGCGGCCTTTGGTCTATGTCGGCACGATCGGTTCTGATCCGATCGTCATGGAACTGTTCCCGGGGGAATATGGAAGTACCGGGCGCTTCTTCTACCGCAAGGATCGCCTCGATATTGGCCTACAAGAAATGCGAGACATCGATGATCTGACATCGGATGAGCTAAGTTTGGACGCAATTTCGCGGGGCAGCCGGATGACGCTCCGCAGATCGAGCACGGGCCTTTCCGGGTGGTTCACAACGGAAGGGACCAGTCCGCAGCCTGTCAGTTTATCTCTGCTTGCGGACGCCCCATTGGAAACCGGCGAAACTGAGGCTCCATTGGCCAGCTTTGCCATCTATCAGCGCCAGCAGCTGGACAACCTGGCGTTGGTCGCTGGCGATAGCGTGCAGCATGGAACTCGGGCGCTGCGCGAGTGGCGCGAGCCAGTCAGCGGGATTTCCTTGTTCCGGATCGAACAGGGCTATCCGGAACCGGTCATGCAAAAAATCAATTCCGCATTGGGCCGCTATCACTGGCAACGAGTGTCAGCGTGGTTCGATTGCGATGGCGAGGTTGGCAAATCAGGGTATGAAGTGTCCGAGGTTTCGGCGCTATTTCTGAGTGATGACTTTGTCAGTCTCGCGTGGAGCGAGAAGGTAAGATGCCTGCAGAACCACTTTGGGCATGTTGCCCATGATATCTACACGAGAAAAGAAGGGCTGACCTTCAGTGCGCAAACGGGCGATGAAGTTCATCTGGACGATGTGTTTTATCTCGGAGAAGGAACAGCGCCCAGGATCGGGACGAATGCCTGGTTTGATTACCGCTACAAGATTTTTCCCGCTCGCCTGCCAGCTCTGCTTGAAAAGCTCCACCCGCAGCCAGTCTGGCAAGATAAAGACTGCGCTGCCTTCAACGGTGTTGAAGGCTGGGAATGGGGTGCTTTTACGTGGCATCTGACCAGCGATGGCCTTTATCTTGAAAAGCAAGGCCGCACCCTTTGCGATGAGCCAGCGGGTTGGCGGACAATTCCGTGGGGGCACCAATCGCTGCGTCGGCCGATCAGCATACCTGTCAAGGCTGCTGCCCCCGTCGCTCGTGCGCTGCATTTCGGGCAGATGGCCTTCACCAAAAGCGACATTGCGCAGCTATCGCTGATCCTTGACCGGGACAACATTGCAGCTCTGGAAATCGCCTTGCAGCCAGATGCCGCCAAACGCCTTGAAGTCGAGACGACGCGGTTGCTGAACACTAGCGTCAACATTGCGGTCGGGTCGACCTTGCTGGCGTCGCCGCAGCTGATTGATCCTGTCGCAGACGGACGGCTTGGGCTTTTCGGATTGATGCACCTACGTGACCTGCAAGCCATGGCAGGCGAGATCATTTGCGCCATGCACCTTTCGCGTCGGCAATTTGACCCCACCAATCTTGCTGGCAGCCTGCCGTGCGAACCGAAATAGAGGCAATATCCGAGGCCATGGCGATAAGGCGGATGCAATGAACACTGGCTGGGCCTGTCAAGCGCATCAGCACCTGGGCATCGATGCTCAGACGTGGCAGCTGTTGGTTGCCGAACAAGGCTGGCAGCTTTAGAATGTTGCAATGAATTTCGTTCGGCTCGGCAAGGCGTTAGGCAGCAGCTGTCGCGATTGGGCAATGGCGCGGGCCGCCATTCTTGCGGTGCTGGCTCTGCCACTCAGCGCTGCCGATAGGCATCACGATCATGCTGAAGCCCGCCAAGATCGTCTTATCGCTGCTCCACCTGACGCTGACAATGACATGGCAGCCCGTCAACCAATGTCGGAAACCCTGCCAAGCAGGGAGCCTGTGCCCCAAGCTTATGCCGGTACGATCGGGGCTGACAAGGCAGTCTTCGAACTGACCGCCAGCGACACGGGAGTGACCGGGCGCTACTTCGATCACACCTCCCGCGGCGAGACCATTCTGGACGGCACGGTGATCGGGGATGATCTGAACCTCAAGTCCCGCTTTGGCGATGAGGTGGTATTCGAATTAAGCCGGACGACCACCGGATTTTCCGGAACGCTCAGCGGGCCGGGATTGCGTAGTCTTCCCGTCAACCTGTCGCTTCTTTCGCCCGATGCGATCAGTGCCAGCGGCTTCGACAAGTTTTTGACCGGTCTTTCGCTTTATGAGCGTCAAAGGTGGTCAAGTCTGGCACTGGCCGAGGGCGATGCGAGAGTGGTCGAAACGCGAACTCTTCGCGAGTGGCACGAGCCAGCCAGCAGGCTTTCCTTGCTCTGGATCGAGAGCGGCTATCCGAAATCGGCTCTCGACAAGATCAATGCCGAACTGGCCCGCGCGCACTGGCAAAGAGTGCAGGGCTCGCTTGATTGTAGCAAAGAGGGGCGGCGGATGTGCTATGAAAAATCCCAACTCGATGTTACTTTTCTGAATGATGATTTTGTCAGTTTTTTTTCTAACTGTCGAGGGAGCGACTTACTACCACCCTCAGAATCACATTCTTCGAAGCGGTTTCTCGGATAAATTTGGGCTGACTTTCAACGCACGAAATGGGGACAAGATTGATTTAGAGGATCTGCTTTATTTTGGGGAAGGGCCGGTTCCGGAAAAAGAAACGGACGAATGGAATGAATACCGGCGAGAGATATTCCCCGCTCGCATTGCCCCCCTTCTCAGAAAGCTCCACCCGGAGGCGTTATCGCAGCAGGGTGACTGCGATCATTTTGACCCGGAACCGCCTTGGGCTTGGGCTGAACTGACGTGGTTTCTGACGAGCAGCGGCATCTATCTGGAGAAATCATCAGCATACCATTGCGAAGAACCGGCTGAATGGCGAACCGTGCCGTGGGGCCACACCGCTTTGCGTGGAGCGGCTGGCCTGCCGGTCAAGCGACCGGATCGACGCGCTGATGTCCTTAATTTCGGGCAAGCGGCGTTCTTACGCGGCGACATTGCGCAAGTATCGCTTGGCTTTGACGAAAACGGCTATTCTGTGCTCGAGGTCGCCTTTGAGCCAGAGGCCGCAAAACGCCTAGAGGCAGAGACGATCCGTCTGCTGAATACCGATGTCACTATTGCCCTGGGCTTGGTTCAGCTGGCATCGCCGCGGGTGGTCGAGCCCGTTCCGGAAGGCAAGCTCGTGCTCAGCGGAGGGCTGGGGTTTGACGAAGTGCGAGCGATAGCAGGGCAAATCATCTGCACGATGCGTCTGACTTCGGCGCAATTTGATCCTGCAAACCTTGCTGGCAGCCTGCCCTGCAAGCCGAAAAAGAAATAGGGTCCAAGGCCATGACAATCACCCGCACGCTGCTCCTGCCCGTCCTGATGGCGCTGACTGTCCCGATGCCCGCCGCTGCACAGGAAGCCTACACGCCGGAACCCGGTTCCAGCGAACGCAAGCAGATCCTCGATGCGCTGCGCCCGTCGCCTGACTCATCCGTCCGTTTTGTGGTGCGCCAACTTCGGGTGATCAACGCAGAAAGGGCGCGCTACGCTTATGCCGTGGTCTACCCTATCGAAGACCAGAACGATGGCGGCATGTTCCTTCTGAAGCATGACGACGGTTGGCAGCGGGTCTGGCAGGCCCTGGACGGCGGGGTCAGGGAATGCCGATTGGCGGCTAAGCACTGGCGTTTAGCGCTGGATATGCTGGAAGAAAATGGGATTGATCCCGATCTTTTGGCACCGGACTTGCGCGAATCATACGAAGACCTGGTGAACCCGTACGGCGAGGACCGGGCGTGTTACGAGACCAGCGATCAGGACGAGGAAGCTCTATTGGCCGAGGCGGGAACCTCCTCGGCGCCCTCACGGAGTCCAGTCATAAGGTTGGGCCAGACCATTACCGGCGTGATTGAGAGCGATGACAAAGTGATGGTGGGCAATATCCTCTACGATTCATTCGAATTCATAGCCCAAGCCGGTCAGACTATAACAATTTCAGCCCGATCCAATGATTTCGACACGTTTCTGGAGATTTCCGACTTCTGGGGCTTCTCGCAGGTCAATGATAACAGCACCGGCATCTCGACCGATTCAGACCTGACGGTGACCCTGCCAGAAGATGGGTGCTATACGATCATGGTTTCGACGAGCCACCCTGACGCTCTCGGAAAATACACGCTTGAAATCACTGGACGTCCCGGCGACCCCGCTGCCGCTGACCAATCCGGTCCGCAGCAATTCTATTGCGACGTTGCACCACCGTCAGCGGCACCGATTGAGAGTGCATCCCCTGCTTCCCGTGATGCTCCGATACCCGAACCGTGATCGGGGAGACCCTGCGTGTTCGGCGATGGGCGCGCTGAGACCTCGATGTCGACCGGAAGTCCGTTGTCACCCCATATCCGCTGCTCCAGAAGTCTGATCTGGACGACTTGGCCACGCTGCCAGAATTCATCGCTATGCTGCGCGACACAGATGGTCTTCGCCCCTTCGTCTACCAGAAGGATGCGAAACTGATCCTGGCCAATCATCCTCTCAAATCCGAGTCTGGCCGGCACCACCAGACTGGATACCAGAGGCCCATCATAGATCACCCCGCCCGCTTCATCCGAAGCAAGGATAACCCGCACCCTTGGGTCAGGATCACCAAATCCGATCAGTTCAAAATGCGCATCCCATCGTTGGTCCGGATCGGCTGGCGGCACATACCTTGCCTCCATGGCCTCGAAGGCCATCGTTTCATGAAAATCGGCCGCAGAACGCACCTCGCAATTCATGGTCCGCGATTTCGGTGTCAGTGCTTCGCGTTGCGGGGGCGCATTCGCCAGCAATGCCAGCGCCAGCGCAGGGGCTAGTCCCAAGGCGGGCGACCACTTGAATTCTAGCGACGGCCGCATCCGCAAAACCCTCCTGCCGGCGCGATTTTCAACCGGAGATTTCTGCAAGCATGCGGGAAACAGACCTCGTAGGACAGCATAATGTGGACACACGACATCAACGATCTAGCGGTTGACGGCGATCAGAGCCGAGGGCGTTTGCCGGCGGTAGGGTGCCACCTTCCATGTCAACAGTTCCCCGCCTTCAACCCGTAACGGTCCTTCGTCCGTGTTGTTGGCAATAATCTGTACGCCGTCGCTGGTGCGGATAGCAAATGCCCCCTCGAACGTCGCAATTCCGGAGTGCCCGAGATCCTTTGAACCGAACACCGACGACGAGCTTCGTTCCTCGCCACTTGCCGCCGCCATCAAATCTTCAATATGCGCCGGATTCAACGCCGGTGCGGTGATGCGTGCCTTGCCATCCTTGCGCGCGGAAATCTGAACGAAGGGAGCGACAGCCGGTATCCCTTCGATCGCCGGGAACATAAAGTTCTGATCCATATGGCCGGTGGTCACGTACCGCACCCGGAACAGGCCGCCTCGGATGTGTTCCACCTTTTCCCATCCCGCCTGCCGCTCAAGCAGAGCAGCCAGCTTCGCGGGCGCATCGGGTTCGGACGGGTCAACTCCCCCAAGAATGACCGCCATACGCTGCTTATCGCGCTTTTTCTGGAGCTGACCTTCTTCCCAAATATCGCGCTGCCTGGCGATCTCGGGAGCGGTGCACGCACGCTCTTCCAATGACTTGCCATCGTAACAGTAGGTTTCGAGCTCGGGGTATTTTTCATCGATCGCTGACGCCACTGCAAAGGTGCTGAAGAAGATTTCACCTTCATAGGTGAACCCGAAGCGGCCTGTGTCATCGACGACCAGTTCCGATATGAATTTACCAGGCATCATGAAACAGCCCGACAGAATGAGCACAGCAGCTGCCAGAAGCGCAGCAGCGCCTGTTCGAACTTGGGTGACAGATCGCATAAATGCCCCTTCGCGGTGACAGGAAAGCAGATCATGTTTTCCTGCAAGCCAATCCTCATCAAGTAAAGGGAGCGAAGGGAAAAACGGCATGAAAGCAGCCCTAAAGCCCGTGGTGCTTCGCATCTGCTGGCAAGGGTTTGCACCGCTTGGCCCGCAATGGCGGGCCTGATGCCGGCTTCCTCATTCGTGCACGGATGCAGATTGGTACTATTCACGAGGCATACGAGGCGGTCCTGAGGAACTGATGCGCGCGCGCTTTGGGCCATAGGTCCTCCCGGTCTTCCAAAACTGGCGCTTGGTGGCGATGGGTCGGTTTCATCAGTCTCCATGATCATTCTTCAGACGACCACCATGGTCACCTGAAGAATATCTGCCGGGCTAATTGTTGATAATGCTGTGGCGCCCCTTGGCCACTTTCAGGCTTCGCCAGTGCCGTCTTCGCTCGCTCGCAAACCGCCGGGATCGGCCGAAGCGGTCGTTCCGGTACGCGGTGCCGATTGGCGGCTTTGCTTCAATACAGACCACGTCAATACAGCCAGATGATAGCACAGCACACAGCCGCGCCAACGACCAGATTCATCGGCACGCCGATCTTTACGAAATCCATGAATCGGTAATTGGCAGCGCCATAGACCAGCGTGTTGGTTTGATAGCCGATGGGCGTCGCGAAACTGGCGCTGGCGCCGAACATGACCGCCACCACCAGCGGCCGCGGATCGACGCCGAGAGCGCTGGCAAGCCCGATCACGATGGGCGTCAGGATAACCGCCACCGCATTGTTGGTGACGACCTCTGTGAGAATGCTGGCAATCGCGTAGATCGCAACCACGAGCAGCAGCGGCGGCATGATTTCGAGCAATGGCTGAATGGTGGTAACGATCAAATCAACCGTTCCGGCGTTTTCGAGCCCTTTCCCGAACGCCAGCATGCCGAAAATCAGCACGAGTGTGTTTCCGTCGATGGAGGCCCATGCGTCTTCAGGCTCCATGCAGCGGAGCAACAGCACCACACCGACGCCCGCCAGTGCGAGCGCTTCAATTGGCCACCCGAACAAGGCTGCCATGATCACCACGCCGGCCAGCGTGCCAATCGCAATCGGGGCCTTTGTTCGCCGGAACGCCCGGACGGGTGCCTCGCTCACATCGGTCAGGCCGACGGTGGATTGCAAGGCTTGCGCTGCATCATTGCCTGCCGCTATCAGTAGCCGATCGCCAGCGCGAACCCGGACGTTGACGAGGTCTGGCCCGGCCACATGACGCGGCCGCGCAAGGCCGAGCACCCGGACCTTCAACCGTGAGAGCAACGGGATTTCAGCCAGCCTGCGGCCGATCACCTGATGGGACGACGAAATGACAGCCTGGATCAAACGCAAGTCTTTGGGCCGTTCAGCTCCAGCCGTGGCGACCCCGCCGCCCACACCCATCAAGCCGGTTTTGAAATCGTGGGCTTCTGCCAGTGACGCCAGTTCGGCAGGGCTGGCAGCAACGATCAGCTGATCGCCCACTTTCAGCACCCAATTTTCGCAGTCACGCCGGTCAACTGTCTTTCCGCGCTGGATGCCCAGAAGCCGTAGGCCCGGGCGCCGGAACAGCGCGATATCGCCAATTCGGCGCCCGACAAGGCTGCTGTTGGGCAACACCGCAAGGTGGGACAGGAAGGCGTCGCTTTCGCCCTGATCGTCCAGTGCGTGGGCCGGGCGATCCGGCAAAAGATACTTGCCGGTCGCGATCAGCAGGGCAAGGCCGGCGGCAGCGCCGCACAAGCCCACCAGGGTAATCTCGAAGATGCCAAATGCTTCCAGCCCCTGCTCCTGTGCCACCCCATCGACGAGCAGATTGGTAGACGTGCCGATCAGCGTCAGCGTCCCACCAAGAATGGTGATGTAGGACAAGGGGATCAGTAATCGCGTCGCGGCAATCCGCAGCACCCGCGCCAGCCGCCGTATGATAGGGATCATGACGATCACCACCGGTGTGTTGTTCATGAACGCCGACGCGACCAGCGTGCCTGCTGCAATCTCACCCAGTGCAAGCGTTGGTTTGCGCAATGTCCGCCGTATCACCCAACCCGAAACCGCTTCCAGCGCGCCGGTGCGGAGCAATGCTCCGGAAAGTACGAACATGGCAGCAATCGTGATGGGCGCAGAATTGCTGAAAACACCGAGCAATTCCTTCGTCGGCAAAAAACCCAGCGCGACCATTATCAATCCGCCGACAACCGCGATTACCACCGGCGGTTGGCGTTCCATGATGAAGGCGACAAAAATGCCTACGAGCAGGATGAAGCCGATCTGGGGGCCGAAATCGATCAGGAAGGAATCGGCGCGAGGGATCACGGAGAGGTTTTGCACCGCTTCAACATTCAGCGCCAGATGCTTTCACTTTGAGTCTGCTTCTCTTCTCAGCGGTCTCCCGTTCTGGGGGCATCTAGGCCAATTTTGCGCGTCGTCTGCTGAGCGGTGGCCGCGCGGTCAATGTTGATGGCAACGGCGTGGGTCTCAGAATGTCGGGTTTCAGCAAACGAACTTAGGATACCCTCGATTCACGGCCCACGCAGGGCAGTGTCGGCTCCTCGCTGCCAACGAGGAGCCGATTGCTCAGATTTCCGTGTTCTCGGCGAGGGCAAGCGCGTCTTCTACGTCGATCCCGAGATAGCGCACCGTATTCTCGATCTTGCTGTGGCCGAGAAGAAGCTGAACGGCACGGAGGTTGCCGGTCGCCCTGTAGATGATCGACGCCTTGATTCGCCGAAGCGAGCGGGTGCCATATTCGCTTCGCATTAAGCCAACCCCGGTCACCCATTCATCGACAAGCCGAGCATATTTGCGAGTGCTAAGGTGCTTGTTGTGATCGACGCGGCTGGGGAAGACATGATCATCCACCGTCCCACCCCGGCGTTCAAGCCATGTCAACAGACTGGCTCGGGCGTCCGGCAAAATCTCGAACTGAACAGGACGGCCTGTCTTCTGCTGCATCACAATTGCACGTGTTCGGATCTGACCGCCGCTGACTATGTCACCGATCTTCATCCGAACAAGGTCGCAGCCACGCAGCTTGCTATCAATGGCGAGGTCACACAGCGCACGATCACGCAACAGGCGACGTTCATTCAGATAAAATCGGATTTCCCAAATCTGCTTCGGCCTCAGCGCGCGCTTCGCGCCAACAGATCTCCCCGCGTTCCAGACCGGGCACTTAGTGGCACTCGTTTCGGTTTCAGGCGTCTCCATGATCATTCTCCAGTGACCACAATGGTCACCAGAAGGATGTCTGCCGGCCTCAGGATTGAAAATCCTGCGGCGCTCACGGCCACTTGCAAGCTTCGCCAGCGCTATCATCGCTACTTCACGAACAGCCGGTTTTGGCGAACTCGGTCGTTCCGGTAAGCGGTGCCGATTGGCGGCTTTGTCGCAAGATATTCCGGCAGCTGTCGAGCAGAGGCGGCCGTTCCCAATCAGTGGAATGAAAGTCTGTCTCCGCTAAATGCCGCCATACCTTTTTGGGTCGCGCGTTCGCTTCTGGTCTGCGGCCATTTCAGACTGCGCTGCAGCCGCCACCTGAGCATTCCGCATTATGCGCAGGTTCGATAGGACCGACGGAATTGCAGGGGTGAAACCCCAAATCCCCTCAAAAAGGCTGATGCGAAATGCGACGGGTTGGGAAATCCACTCTGATCGGCGATTGCCGACACCGGTAAGTCGCTAGTCATGAGTCTGTGCGCTGCGACCTGCAATCGGTATCGCCGCGCGTATTCTGCAAACGGCGTACAAAAGGCCTGCGAAAAAACTTGCGAAAAACGGGATGGTGAAAGGTTGCAGCGCGCCGCTGCGTCCTCGATGCTCACAATGCGATCAGTAGCCTCGGCCACCACATCGAGCGCCGGGCGCAGCCGCCGGAGCGCAAGGTCGACGCAAGCGAGACCAGCTATGCTTTCAGGCTGGGGCAGTCCCTCCAACAGCAGCCTAGCGAGCGTGACCACATCAGCCGACCGGTCGGAGCAAGCAGCCAGACCCGCAAACGCGGTCGTCAAGCGCTTGCGCTCTCTGCCCGGGGGTGAACAATGCCAGCGCGGCGTGGCCGAGATTCCAGCCGCCATGGCCGGATCAAGATGCAACAGCACCCACGAAGTCGCCCCGGCGCCTAGTCTTAAATCGTGGACTGCCCTCGATGGCAGGAACAAGACCGTGCCCGCGCGGATCGGAAAAATGCCGTACTCAGTCGACACCTCGCCATTCGCGCGGCGGAACCAGATTAGTTCGGCCGCTTCATGAAAATGCGGGAGCGGATGCGGTGCGGCCGAACCGGCCCGCCGCACGACCCGCTCGACCCGGACCGACGTGGCTGGATCAAGCGCGTTCGGATTTAGAAGACTGCCGGTGTCCATATAGCTTTATCATTATTTTTCAGGAAGGTTTTCTCGCTGCTGACAGGGTCTGAGCCCGAGCCGGGCGCGGGGTAACGCCGGCATTTAGGAAACCCGCCTGCCCTTGACCCCGATCTGGCCATTGATGCGGATGAAGAAGAAGCCCAGCGAAGCCTTCTTGAAGACCACCTTGTCACCCGGCATAATTGGGGCAATTTTGCGCGGCGGATTGTTGATTTCCCACACCGCACCCTCGGCGGTGGTGAAACGCCAGCTGGCAAGACCTGTCTTTACAGCGCTGACAATCGTTGTCTCAAGTAGATCAGTGGCTTCCTCGGCACTCTTTCCATCACTTTTGAGGATGTCGAGTTCGGGCGCGCTTGAACCAAACAGCTGTCGCCGCGTCTGGCGGACCTGCTCCCGATCAACCAGTCGCACATCGCCCGCATCGACCGCACCAATCAGAGCAGACGCAGCGCCGTCGTAACAGGCCGCCCTTTCCCTATCGCCGGCCACGTTGCGACAGCCTCTGAGGCCGTCAATCAGACTGGCGGAAGACTGGAAGGCCGGTTGAGCAGCCACGCCGAGGCCTCCTGCAAGCACAAGTGCCACTGCGAAACCGGAAGCGATACGATTCCCAGCGGGCCGCTGGACAATTTGGCCGATCATCACAGTTGCTCCTCCCATTCGCCCAGTAACTGCAATTCCGATACAGTCAATCTGCAGATCTTCAAATAACTGCAGATATACCGCGCGTTCGCTCTCTGAACTGCTTCGCTTGTTGTATCAAATTTGCAACATAAATTCTGGAAGTGTCCGTGACAGCTGCCGATCTGATTGCGACGGCGACGCCAGTTGACTTAGGCACGCGCCACGCGGCGCAGTCTGGGCGCCCGCCCACTTCAGGGGAACCATAAATGCAACGCATCAATAAGGCTTCGCTTCTCGCGGGTACCGTCATGGCGGGCGCCATGTTCGCTTCGCCTGTCTACGCTCAGGACAATGATTCTGCCGACGTCACGTCGTCATCCGACCAAACGACCGAAAGCACTGCCATTGTCGTCACCGGCTCGCGCATTCAGCGCACCGACCTCAGCTCGGTCAGCCCGGTTTCCGTCGTCTCACCTGAAGAATTCCGTCTAACGGGTGCCGTGAACGTAGAGCAGGTGCTGAACACCCTGCCGCAGGTTTTGCCCGGGTTCACCGGCTTCTCGAACAATCCCGGCAACGGTTCGGTCACACTGAACCTGCGCAACCTCGGCGCAACCCGCACGCTGGTGCTGGTCAATGGCCGCCGCTGGATGTTCAGTGACACCAACCAGCTTGTCGACCTCAACACCATCCCGCAATTCCTGCTGGGCGGTGTGGACGTGGTGACGGGCGGTGCCTCGGCCGTTTACGGCTCGGACGCGGTTGCCGGCGTTGTGAACTTCCGTTTGCGTGACGTTGAGGGCCTTGAGCTTGGCGGCAGCTACTCGCTGACCGGCCAAGGAGATGGCGCCCGCTACCAGTTCAACGCCGCGATCGGTTCAGCGTTCGATGATGGCCGCGGCGCGGTCACCATGTTTGCCAACTACACCCGCCGCGATGCGGTGTTCCAGGACGCACGTGAATTTTCCGAGCGGGCGGCTGGCGACGGCTGTATCGTCAATGGCAGCACCGGGCGCGGTGACATCGGCACGCCCTTCACCGGCCCGGGCGGCGCGCTTGTGAACTCGGCCACCGCTGGCCTGTGCGGCACCGGCACCCGTTCGGGCGGTCAGATCGGCTTTGTGCCGCAGGGTTCGCCCACCGGCCCGATCGGGACATTCAACGCCGGTCCGACCGGTGCGCAGCTTCCGTTCATCTTCAACCCGACCGGCGGCGGTTCGCGGGCCTTCCAGGACCCGGCCGACCTCTACAATTTCGCACCCGACAACTACCTCCAGCTGCCGCAGGAGCGTTATCTGATCGGGGCCTATGGTCACTATGAGTTCTCCGACGGTATCGAGGCCTATTCGGAAGTCACCTTCGTGCGTAACGAAGTCGCCGCCGAACTGGCTCCGACCCCAGCTGGCCTTGCCAACGTGCCGCTGTTCGTAGGCAGCCCGTTCTTCGACGACCAGACCCGGGCACTGCTGCTCCAGAACCCGGCGAACGCGACGCTGGGTGCCAATTACCGCGACACCACGGTGAACTTCCGCTTCAACGACATCGGTAGCCGCCTGACGAGCTTCAACCGTGAAGCCTTCCGCGTGCTTGGCGGTGTTCGCGGTTCGATCACCGACAACATCAACTTCGACGCATTCTATTCCTATGCGCGCACCACCAACACCAACCTGCAGCGCGGCAACATTTCTGCCAGTCGGTTCCGCAATGCGCTGACGGTTGAATTTGATCCGGCGAACCCGACCCAGCTGCGCTGCCGCGATGCCGCAGCTCGCAGCGGTGGCTGTGTGCCCCTCAACATCTTTGGCTCCGGCCTCGCTTCGCGAGCTTCGCTGGATTACCTGTCGGTCAACGCCACAAATATCACCACGTCCGAATTGACGAACGCCGTGGCCTCGATCAACGGTTCGCTGTTCAACCTAGGTTTTGGCGCGGATGACGTGGGCTTTGCAGCGGGTGTCGAATACCGCAAGATGGGTTCGGAGTTCATTCCGGACGAGTTCCTATCCTCGGGCGACGTGCTCGGCTTCAACGCCGGCCTGCCGACCCAGGGTAGCTACGACGTCAAGGAAGTCTTTGGCGAAGTTCGTGTGCCCGTGATCGAAGACGGCTTCATTGATCGTCTGGCCTTCGAAGGCTCGTTCCGTTTCTCGGATTACTCGCTTCCGTTGGTGGGCGGCAACTGGACCTATGATGTCGGCTTCGAGCTGGCCCCGATCCAGGACATCCGCTTCCGTGGCCGGTATTCGCGTGCGGTGCGCGCACCCAACGTGCAGGATCTGTTCGGCGGTGTGGGCGTTGGCTTCCCGAACGTGATCGATCCCTGCTCGGATCGCGGCTCGGCAGCAGAGCGTACCCCGGCGCTGCGGGCTATCTGTATCGCATCGGGCGTGCCTGAGGCGGCCGTGTTCACCCGTCCTGTCCAGCCTGCCGCCCAAATTCAGGGCGACTTTGGCGGCAACCCGAATGCGACGGAAGAAACCTCGGACACCTACACTATCGGTGTGGTGGTCCAGCCGAGCTTTGTGCCGCGTCTGAACATCACGGCTGACTACTTTAACATCCGCGTCGAAGACCAGATCAGCGTTCGCGCCGGTGGCATGGGTCCTGCTCTGTCGCTGTGCTTCAACACGGTGCAGAACCTGCAGGATCCTGTCTGCCAAGTGTTTGCGGGTACGCGTAACCCCAACACCGGTGCCATCGGCGTCGGCGTAGGCGGCCGTAACCCGCTGTTCGATCAGGCCAACGTTGGGCTGCTTGAAACCAGCGGTGTCGACTTCCAGGTCGATTACACTCTGCCGCTGTTCAAGGGCGAACTTGGCCTGTTCTTCCTCGCCACCTGGCTCGACCAGTATCGCAGCACCCCGATTGCCACGCTGCCGACCCGTGTGAACATCACCGAAGGCACCTTCGGTCTGCCCGAGTACCGGCACAACATGCGAGTGACCTACACGCAGGGCCCGGCGCTGTTCTCGGTCCGCTGGCGGTACGATGGTCCTACCCAGGACTTCCGCATCGACAACGTGTTCAACGGCGTTGAGCGTATTGGTACTGACCCGGCCCGTCTGCCGCGTCCGGAAATCAGTGCTTGGAACTACATCGACCTCGCGTTGAGCGTCGATGTGGACGAGCGCATGACAATCAACGCGGGCATCAACAACCTGTTCGACAAGCAGCCCCCGGTTCTG
Organism: Porphyrobacter sp. IPPAS B-1204; assembly: GCA_003724185.1. Classification (GTDB taxonomy): domain Bacteria; phylum Pseudomonadota; class Alphaproteobacteria; order Sphingomonadales; family Sphingomonadaceae; genus Erythrobacter. Next base: position 6,729 of record RHGM01000002.1, on the reverse strand, counting down.
GGTGCGCAGGCCGAACAGGGCAACACCCTGCCGAGCTTCTTCGATGTGCTCGGCCGCGACTTCTTCGTAGGTCTGAACTTCCGCTTCTGATCCCAGTCAGGACAACCAGGCAAGGAGGGGCGGCGGATCACACGATGCGCCGCCCCTTGCTTTTTGACCGGACCGGCTATGTGTCAGCCGCAGGCGTTGACGTCGAAGGCCACCGTCATGCGGGCGCCCTGCGTGATCGGCCGGGTGCCATGGAACAGTGTGCTTGGAAAAAGCACTAGCATCCCCGGTTTCGGGCGGACTGTGTGGAGGCTGCCCAGCCCCTCTGCGAGGCCCGGTGGCGGATTGCCGAGTTCGAGCCAGCCGGGCTGGCCATTTGCATCAACCTCGTCCGGTACCAACCAGTAACTTGCCGACGACAGCAGCCCGTGCGGGTGAACATGCGCCGCGTGGTGGCCCTCGCCATCGAGCCTGATCGACCAGCTGCCGACAATCGCCCACGGATCGTCCCGCCGTGCCAGCAGAGGATGGCGAGGATCGGCTGGTGGCAGGCCAGCGCGATATTCCGCCATCGCCTCATGCAGTGCCGCTTCAAGCTGCGCCAGCTCCGGTTCGCCCCGCGCAAACAGCGAGCCCTTGGTCTGGCTGCCGCGCTTAACCGATTGTCCGATCGGCATGGCGGAATGCAGATGCAGCTGGGCCAGCAATGCGGTGATGGCATCGCGCTCAATGCTACCGAGCGCGATAGCGATTGACCGCACAAGCCCGGGTTGGCCGTGCAGCCATTCATGCCGGGCATCACCGCTCAGCCGCCAGCACAAATCTGTCAGCGCCCATGCCGCCACATCATCCGGATTTGCCGCCAGCACCTTGGCCAGTTCCTGCTCGGCGCGGGCAACTTCGCCTAGGCGCAAGAGATTACGGCCTCTGGCCGTGGCCCACGCGGGAGCCGCCACATCCGCAAAGCCATCAAGCACAGCCTGTGCTTCCTGCGCCAACCCGGCTTCGCCCAATGAGATCGCCAGTGCCAGCGCAAGGCCTTCATCCTCGGGCCAGATGGTGCGAGCACTTTTGAGAATGGCGGCACCTTCATTATGCCGGTCCACGCCGTCCAGCACTTCGCACCATGCATGGTAGATTGGCGGCCCAGCGTGCGGCATTGCCGCCGCGGCGGCAAAATGATCGGCAAAATGCGCCCGATCGCCCGCCGCCCAGCGCAGCTCTGCGTGCAGCTTGAGCCCCCCTGTCCAGCCGGGCAGATGCTGCACAAGCATGGTGGTGCATTCGAGCGCTTCGCTTTTCCGCCCCGCCACGGCCAGAGCCTGTGCATAATCGAACAACAGCTCGGGATTGCCGGGATTGAGGGTCAGCGCCTGTTCGATATGGTCCACGACCTCGGGATCGCCGCACTCGAGTGAGAGGCGCGCACGGCTGCGTGCGGTCTTCGGATGACCCGGATCCTGCACCAGCGCGCGGGCTATGCTGCGCTCGGCGGCGCGAAATTGCTTGGCCTGCCGCTCACAATCCGCCCTGATCCGCCAGTACCCGGGATGGCGGTCGCCCACCTGTTCGAGCGGTGCGAGCATCGCTACGGCACGATCGGGTTGGCCAATCCGCCCCAGCGTGATCGCGGCATTGACCGCCGCTTCGACAAGACCGGGGGCGAGCGCGAGCGCGCGTTCGAACAGGGCCAGCGCTGTGTCCAACCGCCCCGCCTTGAAGTGGAAGTTTCCGGCGCTGTTGGCCAGCCGGGCATCCTGAGGAAAGGCGGCAAGCCCCTGTTCGAACAACGCAGCTGCCTGTTGGTCGTGTCCCTGCGCCGCGAGCGCACTGGCCTGTACCGCGATAGACTGGGCGCTGGCTGTCATCTTGCAGGAGCCTTTGCCTTCCGGTCGTGGTTCATCGGCTGCGCAGCCATCCAGTCACCGCCAGTCGCCCGATCGGGGCAAAGGGCGGAACGTAGCTGACCAGATGCGGTTGCGGCACCCGGAACAGGTTCAGCGTGTTGAAGCGCGGTCGGAAGCCTTCGACAACGTCCCCATCCTCGTCGAGGAACAGCAGATAGCCGCCCCAATCCGGGTGCCAGTCCTGTCGCGCAAGGTTAAGGACATAAGCAACCTCCCAGCCTTCCGCGACATGGCTATCGATATGGCGGCCGAGATAGTGGTTGGGGGCAAACAGGGTGGCTTGGGCGTCGGCCTTTAACAGCCTGTCTATCCCGGTCACCGCGCGCGCCAGATCAAGGAAGGCCGGGGCGTTCAGATGCTCGATCAACACTTCATGCGCCCCGCCAGGGGCCCAGCCTTCCTGGACCGCTTCAAGGATCGGGTAATGGGCAAAGCGGAAGCCATATTCGCCCCGCGCGCTGTGTTGTTCGGCGCTCTGGGCCGCCTGCTGCAAGGCTTGCTGACCTTCAGGCGTGCGGGTTTGCGCCGCATGAAAGTTTGACGGCTTGGCCTCACCGGCACCGACAGCCATCCCCCAAGGTGTGCCTTGTGCAAGCACCAACTGCAATTCTCTCGCGCTTTCTGCAGTCAAGACATCACGCAATTGTACCCGGCCCGTGGCAGCAAACCGGGCACTAAACGCAGCGACATCCAGTACAGGATTGAGTTGAAACAGCGTCTTCATGATCGGGCCACCTTACCCATAGCTTACGCGCGGTCCAGATGGTTCTCTGCGACCATATAGTCGAGAATGTATTGAGCTTACCTAGAAGGGCGCTCGCACTGGCTGAAAATACCGAGGCAGGTTTGCCATTAACAGGGGCAAGCAACATCACAATCCAGCTTAAACCAAACATGGACAAACATTTTTCGCTAGCACTACTGGCAAATCGCAACAAGTGTTTCAAGACAATGGTCACCCTCTGCATAGAGCAGAAGGGCGCTGTCTGGGAGTTCAGTTTGGGATCGATCCGAGAGTTTCCGCTTCCCGCGAGGCGCATGCCGATGCGCTTACTCAGGCGGGGGGCCGCAGGTCAGTATGATTTCCTCCCGGTCGAAATCATAAGTCAGGGCCGAACAATGTGCGATCTGGCCACGCCCGATACGAGTCAAGAAATCCACCCGACCGCGCGGCTTGCGGTCCGAGACAACGATCTCGTTCGGATCGAAGCGCGGATCATTTGTGCCCGCCTCGCCGACATGGCGCGCCTTACCGTAGTCCTCCAGTCGGACCGCGAAGCGGTCGACGAGAAGGTCGCCGAGCTGCAGCGGGCGCGCCAGTTGCATGATCCGGGTGCGGCGCTGTACCCCGAAGCGCATCGTCAACACACCCTCACTCGCCGGCAGGAAGCCGCCGCCGAAACGGCTCGCGAGGTAATTCGCCATAGGCGCGGTGATGATGTTATCGACATAGTTCGCGGCGAAGATCGCCTTGAGTTTGCGTCCGTCCGCATCGAGATCCGTGCCGATCCGCTGGGCCTGCTGGCTACCAAACCGTTTCAGCTGGAAACGCTGCACGGTCTGCTGCCCGATCGGTGCAGACAAGGGCAATACGACGCGCTTGTAGGGCAACTGGTGGATGCCGATCATGCCATCGGCCAACGGGGTTGCCCGTCCGAAGCTCCACATCACCGGACGCGTAACTGACCGGTCGCCGAAATCGAGCCTTTGCCACATGACCCCCGACCGCAGCGGTTCGCCGTCGCCATAGTCCCACAGCATCTCAGCGGTTGCGCGCCATTTCAGGTTCACGGCAACTGCAGGGTTGACCGCCACCGGGCCCGACGCATCGGCAGTAACAAGCAGCTTTAGCGGAATGCCGTCGATAACCACCCGGATGACATGATCGGGTAGCAGCACCAATTCATCTTTGGATGGGCTTGGTCTGCCATCAGTGACGACCATCGCATTGGGGTCGTGATCAAAGTGATCAGGGACGGCAGTGCCCGGCACATCCTGTGCTGCGAGAACGACCGGGGTTGATGCTATTGCGAGAATGACAAGCACGCGGATTGGCATAACCTTCCAACACACTGATCCGTCTCGTGTTCCTGATTTCCCGTGCTTTCTCCCGAGCAGCGTCTGACGCAATGCCGCACGCTTCAGGCGGAGCATGGCCTCGTTATCCTGGCTTTTGTGATCGGGAGTGCTACGCCGGCTTGGCTGATCAGCACGATGCTCGGGGGTCTCCTTGCGGCTACCGAAATCAGCCGCAAAACCGCCTCAGATAGCGATCAAATATCACCTCGGTCCTGCGCGCCGCGATCAGCTGCCCGCCGATTACGCCGCCTCGCATGAGCCGGCTTCTCGCGCGCATTGCAACAACCGCCCTCACCTGATGGGCGGGTATAATGACGGCTTTCAAAGCGAGCCCATCGAAGACTCGGCGTTTCGCGATCTGTTGCTGCTTCAGATCGCCACCGACGATACAATGGACTGGTGCTGGGGCGATGCCGGGGCTCATTACTTCTGGATCCGGTTCACATACTCCCATACGGGCCAGCGGCATTACACCCGCGCAAACAGGCCGGACAGATGGCAGCATCCGGCTACTCCCCATGCTCAACTTTACTCTTGCGTCTTCCGGGGTGACCACAGATGGTTTTCTGCCGCCCGCGCTGCCGTCGTGCCAAGCTTGGTCTAAAGCTGGGCCCTTGTTTTACCCTCCTTCGGCTCGAGCAAGAGTAATGCTTAGCGCGCAGCCGTGCGGGGCTATGCTAACAGCTAAGCCGGATTTCCTTCGCGCTCTTTATGTATTCCAGCTGGTTCCATCGCAGCAGCACAGGGCGCGGTATCCGGAACGAGAAGACCGGCGGCGGCCCCTTTTGGGTCAGCATAATGACGACCATTCCCGATGGATCCCAATCGCGCGGGGGTGGGGGGATCTGGTCGCCCGAACCTGATCCGTCCACCCGGGCACGAACACGTACGGCAATCTCATCGAACCTGAACGGTCCGATGACCAGCGGCCTGCCCAGCCTGACCAGCTGCACCGGTCGGTATATTCCGAAAGCGATATGCTCGCCCCAGAATTTGCCGGTGGCGACCCCATCATAAGCCGCGGCGATTGCTGCCCCCGCTGCAGCGGAGGCCACCGGATAATCGCCCGATTCCTCGACCGCAAACTTGACCAGCATCTCACCGCCATCATGGGTAAATCTGGCGCCTGCCGCTCTGTTGAACCCGCCGATCAACGGAAAAGTGTAGGTCTCTGTCGATGTCCCGCCGAGCCGGATCGCGATATGATCGAAGGGGATGGCAAAAGGACCGACGCTACCGTCACCCGCTCCGCCTGATGCACCCTCGAACCAGAGCACGCGAGCCCTGTACGGCACGCCTTCGATGGTCAGATCCCTCACCCGGACCCTGCCGTTCAAGATCCGGGTTAAACCGATCCGCAAGCGACCCTTGCCGTACATCTCGGCGGGCGCACGGTCGGCCTCGAGCCCGGCAGCCGTTTGCGGATGCAGCGTGAGGCGATTGACACCCCCGGTATCGAGCGCAATTTCCAGCGACGTGCCATTGGCTTCGACCTGTATCGGTTCGTCGAGGTCGAGAGTGAGCGCGCGATTCTGTGCAGCGCAAGGTTGGGCGCATAGCATGAACGACGCAGCTGACGCACACCCTGCTGTGTGACGGTTGGCCATAGCCCATGCCCTTGCAGCAAGGTTATCGAGAATTTTCCTTTGTTCTTAGAACTCTAGGACTCATGCAAGATGCATTGCAAGCCCTCCATAAAACCAAAAGCAAAGTGACCGATTTGGGGTCGCTTCCTGAAAGGCAGGAATTTTTCAGAAGCGTGGCAAAGCCGCAAGACAGCTTTCGGGATCGCGCCACTCCCTCGCTCATGACCAGTCATGGGTGGATTTCGGAATGGCTGCTGTCGAAAGGAACCCTAGAAAGTGAGGATGTTGAGCCGTTGCCAGACCGATGCCGCGTGTCACTGCCCCCAAACTCCCCTCTAAAGTTCTTCGATATGCTTGCCCCGGTCGAAATAATCAGGGCGCAGGCCGCTGATCCCCGCCGCTTGGAATGCGCTCCAGCAGGCATCCGACATTAGGAACATCCCCTGTGCCCCTTGGTAGCGGTATTCGTACCAGAGCGCGCGGCCCGCCACCTTCTCCTTGTGCACCACCAGTTTGATGTCGTTGGAGGTATGGACGTAAATTCCAGGCAATTGCTTGTGCACAATGACATTGGAACGCACGATATTAAGCGTGAAGGCGCGCGTGCAGACATTGAGCAGCCAGCGCGGTTCGGAGTGCACCGAGCCATCGGGGTTGATCAGTTCAAAGGGCAGATATTGATGCACGCCCGGCTCGATTGCCTCGATGATGTCGATCGCGCGCTGCGAGATGGCGTATCCGTCAAAGCCGCTCGAAATCACATCGACGATATGTTTCTGGGGCTTTCTCAAGCGTGCGCGGAACGGCGTGTCGGGGATTGGCCAGCGCCAGCCCTGCATCAGCGGAGGATATCTCCACGGATCCCACAGTGGATGCCAGGGGTTTTCGATCATCCATGTCGTATCAAAGGTACTTCGCCCAAGCGAGCGGCTGGCCATTGACAATTGCTGCCCCAGCGCTTTGCCCATTGCCTCGAAACGCTCAAGCTCCTCAGGGATCTCCAAAATTTCAGGGCTGAGATACGTCTCGTCTTCATCGCCGCGATTTCGCGAATCCATCATCAAGAACCAAGCCATCACGCGACCTTCCCAGCTTCCCATCGTCGTTGGCGGCTATCACCGTTGGCCCGCCCCGGGCCTGATCCGGGGTGAACTCCATTGCCCCCGTGC
>RHGM01000001.1:1200000-1769222 GCA_003724185.1 Porphyrobacter sp. IPPAS B-1204 | reverse complement strand
GGGGCGGGGAGGTCTGCGCCGTGCGTCAGCACGACAGGGGCGTGATCTAATCGACCAAGCGCATAGCCCGCCGGATAAGCGGCAACCCTTTGCCCTGTGCGACGTTAGTGTGACGTCAGGCACAATGTCTGCTTCTTACGCTTTTCGGGGACTTCGCACATGATCAACAAGACCGCGCTTTTCGGCGCCAGTCTCGCCGCGCTTGCGCTGGCGACGCCGGCCTTCGCTGCCGATGAACACCAGCACGAAGACGGCATCGAACTGCTGCTTGATGCTGCGGATGAAGCGCCCGCCGCCCTGCCGACGATGAGCTTCGGCAGTTGGGGTGTCGATCCCGCGCTGCTCGCCTCCGACATCAAGCCGGGCGATGATTTCAACGCCTATGTCAACAAGCGGTGGATCGACGCCAACCCGCTGCCGCCGGAATTCAGCCGGATCGGCGCCTTCACCCTGCTCGGCGAAAAGAGCACCTATGACGTCAAGGCGCTGATGGACGAATTGGCGGCCAAGCCCGCTGCCAGCCTCTCGGGTGACGAACAGCGCATTCTGAATGCCTATCGCACCTATCTTGATACCGAAGCCATCGAAGCCGCCGGCCTTGCTCCGGCGCAGCCCTATCTGGCGCGGATCATGGGTGCGAAGACGCTGGACGATCTCGCCATGCTGTGGGCCGAGCCGGGCTTTGCCAGCCCGATTGGCGCGGGCGTGGGCGTGGACGCCAAGCAGCCTGACCGCCACATCACCAATGTCGGCTTTGGCGGGCTGGGGATGCCGGACCGCGATTACTATCTCGACACCTCGGAAAAAGGCGTCGCGATCCAGACCAAGTACAAGGAATACCTCGCCTTCCTGCTGGGTGAGGCAGGCTATGCCGACGCCGCGATGGTCGAAAAGGTTTACGCCTTCGAAGACACCATCGCCCGCACCGTGGCGTGGGACCGCACCGTGCGCCGCAACCGCGACCTGACCTACAACCTGCTGACGGCCGACGAACTTGAGGCAATCGGCGGCAAGGTGCCGGTCGCCGCGATGCTGGCCGCGATCGGGGTGGAGCAAAGCCCCGGCTTCGTCGTCAGCCTGATGCCGCCGACGGCTGAGGAAATCGCGCAGTACAAGCTGGACGAAAAGACCCTCGCCAAGATCGGCAGCGGCCTGCCGGGCATGTTCGCGCTGCTTGGCGAAACCCCGGTCGAAGTGCTGCAGGCGTGGATGGTCAAGGAGTTCCTTGCCGGTCACGCCGCCGTGCTGCCCGCGCGCTTTGACGCCGCAAGCTTCGAATTTGGCGGCAAGACCCTGCGCGGCACCCCGCAGCAGCGCCCCCGCTGGAAGCGCGCCATCGGCGAGGCGGAAGGCCTGCTGGGCGAACTCATCGGCAAGGAATATGTCGCGCGCTACTTCCCGGCCGAAAACAAGGCTGCGATGGACGAGTTGGTGGCCAACCTTCGGCTGGCCTTGCGCGAATCCATCGCCGAGATTGACTGGATGGGCGAGGCGACCAAGACGCAGGCGCTCGCCAAGCTTGACAGCTTCGATCCCAAGATCGGGTATCGCCCGAACCTTGAAACCTATGACGGCCTTGCCATCACGCAGGGCGACGCAATCGCCAACCGCATGGCGGCGGCCAAGTGGGGCCGGGCGGACAACATTGCCAAGCTGGGCCAGCCCATCGACCGCACCGAATGGGGGATGCTGCCGCAGACGGTGAACGCCTATTACAACTCGGTGAAGAACGAGATCGTCTTCCCCGCGGGCATCCTGCAACAACCCTTCTTCGCGATCAGCAACGATATCGCGGTGAATTATGGCGCTATCGGCGGCGTGATCGGCCACGAAATCGGCCACGGCTTCGACGATCAGGGCTCCAAGTCCGATGCCTCCGGCGCGCTGCGCAACTGGTGGACGGATGAAGACCGTGCCGCCTTCGACAAGCTGGGTGACCGCCTTGTGGCGCAGTACAACGCCTTCTGCCCGCTTGATGATGGCAAGACTTGTGTGAACGGCCGCCTGACGCTGGGCGAGAACATTGGGGATGTCGGCGGGCTTTCGATGGCCTACCGGGCCTACAAGATCGCGACCAAGGACATGGACGTTCCCGTGATCGACGGCCTGACCGGCGACCAGCGGTTCTTCCTCGCCTGGGCGCAGGTGTGGCGTTCGACCCAGCGTGAGGCGAATTACCGCAACCGCCTTGTCACTGACAGCCACAGCCCGGAGGAATACCGGGTCAACGGCGTCGTGCGCAATCTGGACGAATGGTACGAAGCTTTCGGCGTGAAGCCGGGCGATGCGATGTATCTCCCGCCCGAAGAGCGCGTGCGCATCTGGTAGGCTGCGCCGATATGCGGATTGACTTGGCCAGCGTCCCTGCCATGGGGCGCTGGCCATGACCTTTTTCCAGCTGCTGCTCATCGCCGTCGTGCAGGGGATCACCGAATTCCTGCCGATCTCGTCCTCCGGGCACCTGATCCTGATTCCGTTCCTGACCGATTTTCCCGATCAGGGCCCGCTGATCGACGTTGCGGTGCATGTCGGATCACTGCTGGCGATCATCATCTTTTTCTGGCGCGATGTGCTGGGCCTGGCGCGCGGCGGCTTTGCCACGGTCGGGCTGGGCAAGGATCCGCTTCAGCGGCGGCTGTTCCTGTGGGTGGTGGTTGGCACCATCCCGGCGGTGGCGGCGGGGCTTGTTCTGAAGCTGGGCGGCTATCTCGAAGGGTTTCGCAGCACCGATCTGGTGGCGGTGAACCTGATCGTTTTCGGCGTGCTGCTGGGCCTTGCCGACAAGTTCGGGCGGCAGGAAAAGCGGTTCGAGGAACTGACCCTGCGCGATGCCATTCTGGTCGGCCTTGCGCAGGCGGCGGCGCTGATTCCCGGTACCAGCCGGTCGGGCGCGACCATGACGGCAGCGCGCGCGCTTGGCTATGGCCGGGTCGAGGCCGCGCGGTTTTCCTTCCTGCTGGCGATCCCGGCGGTGACCGGCGCAGGCCTGCTCGCCGTGCTCGATCTGGCCGAGGCCAGCAGCCAGATGCAGCTTGATGCCCTGATTGCGGGCGTGATGACCTTTGTCGCGGCCTACGTCACGATGGCGTTCCTGATGCAGTTCCTGCAACGCGCTTCGATGATGGTTTTCGTGCTGTACCGCATCGCGATGGGCTGCGCGCTGCTCTACTTCTTCTGATCTGCGGGCCGCTCTGTCAGGAACCGTTCGCACGCAGGCTTGTTGAGGAGTCGAACGGGCCCGAGGCGTACGGGGCCGGAGAAGACGGAGACTTGCGGAATCATGGCGTTGCTGGTGCTGATCGTGTTGGGGGCAACTCTGGGCTGGCTGGCCTCGATCCTTGCGCGGACCGAGGCACCCGGCCCGATCCTGCGTCAGGTGGCGCTGGGAATGATCGTCGCGGTTGTCGCGGGCGAGATCGCCAATGACGGCACGATGATCGGCAGCCTCTCGTTCCTCAGCCTCGGCATTGCACTGGCCGCAACCGGCGTCGCGCTGGTGCTGTATCACGCCATCGCCCGCCGCGGCGTAAAGGCCTAGACCGGTAAAGCCCCGCTGCCGCGTCCGCCGCGCAGGTGGTATTCTTGGCTACCCCGATGCAGCACATTGTCGACATCGATCACCGCCGAATTGGCATAGGTGAAGCCTGCCGGAAGACTGCGATAGAGCCGGTCGAAATCGCGCTCCACCGTCTGGCGGAAGAGATCGGCGAAGCTTTCGATCACGAAGTAGGTCGGCTGCAGATCGCTGATCACGTAATCGGTGCGCATCACCCGGTCGACGTTGAGCATGATGCGGTTGGGGCTTTGGGCCTCCACTGCAAAGCGCGCCTCGGTCGGCCCTGACAGAATGCCCGCGCCATACGCACGCACATTGCCCGCTTCCTCGATCAGCCCGAATTCCACCGTGTACCAGTACAGCGCGCCCAGCGCTTTCAGCCGGTTGTACCGCATCGCCTTCCATCCGGCGCGGCCATATTCCTGCATGTAATCGGCATAGGTCGGATCGGTCAGCATCGGCACGTGGCCGAACACATCGTGGAAGACGTCAGGCTCCTCGATGTAATCGAAGGTTTCGCGCGTGCGGATGAAGTTGCCCGCCGGGAAGCGGCGGTTCGCGAGATGCCAGAAGAACACGTGATCGGGGATCAGCATCGGCACCGGCACGACGCTCCATCCGGTCAGCGCGCCAAGCTCTTCGGACAGGACGCCAAACTCCGGCACGCCGCCGCGCCCCAGATCGAGCTTTTCCAGCCCCGCAAGGAAGGCCGAACACGCCCTGCCCGGAAGCACCTCCATCTGGCGGGCGAACAGATCGTCCCACACGGCGTGATCTTCGGCGGTGTAGGCGGTCTGCTGAGGCTCCAGCCAGTCCTCCCCCACATGCGCAGGCTTGGCGAGCGGGGCGGTGAAGACATCGGCTGCCATGTCTGGCAGGATGGCAAAATCGGGTTGGGGGTCTGCGAGCGTGGCCATATCGTTGCAGATGATACTACCTTTGCGCAGGCAGCACAAACAGGAGGGACGGCAATGGGGATGAAGCGCAAGGAATACGAAGAGGCGCTGGAACCGCTCAGCCTTGAACTGGTCAGCATGGCGCGATGGGCCAAGGCAACCGGCGCACGAATCGTGGTGCTGTTCGAAGGGCGCGATACGGCGGGCAAGGGTGGGGCGATCAGCGCGGTGCGCGCAGAACTCAACCCGCGCCAGTGCCGCACCGTGGCCCTGACAAAGCCGACCGAGGCGGAGATGGGCCAATGGTATTTCCAGCGCTATGTCCCGCACCTTCCCACCGCAGGGGAAATCGTGCTGTTCGACCGGTCATGGTACAACCGCGCCGGAGTGGAGCGGGTGATGGGCTATGCCACGCCTGCGCAGGTGGACTCCTTCCTCAAGGCTGTGCCGACCTTTGAAAAGCTGCTGGTCGATGACGGCATCCTGCTGTTCAAATACTGGCTCGCTGCCGATCAGGAGCAGCAGGAAGAACGGCTGCGCGAGCGGCTGGACGATCCGCTCAAGCGCTGGAAACTCTCCCCCATCGATCTGGCCGCGCGGGAGAAATATGATGATTACACCCGCGCGCGCGAGGCGATGCTGACTGCGACGCACACCGATCACGCGCCGTGGACCATCGTGGATTTCAACGACCAGCGGCGCGGGCGGCTGACGCTGATCCGCGACTTGCTGGCCCGCGTGCCGGACACGCACAAGGAGCCGGACGCGATCGACTTCCCCGATCTGGGGCGCGAACCGGTGGCCGAAAGCTATGGTGTGCTGAAACCGATTGCGGATTATCCGCTGGATTAAAGCGCCGCGCTGGCCTGCGTCACCTGCCGCCCGTCATCGGCGAAGGCGGCGAGGTCATAGCCCGCCTCGCTCCGGCGCATCACCAGATGCAGCGGCTCGCCCGCGATGGCGGGAGAAAGGCCCCTGAAGCTGAAGCTGCGCAGCCGGTTCGCGCCCAGTTCCTGCGCCGCCAGTTGCAGCAGCAGGCTGGCGGTCAGCGGGCCGTGGACAACCAGCCCGCGATACCGCTCGACGCCCTGCGCATAGGGCGCGTCATAGTGGATGCGGTGGGTGTTGAAGGTCAGCGCCGAGAAGCGGAACAGCAGCGCGGGCGAGGGGGTGATGCTGCGATGCGCGTCCCAGCCTGCGGGATCGAACCGGCCATCGCCGAGCGGCGGAGGGCTGAGCGGGGCGTCGGGCGCGGCGGCCTCGCGATAGACCAGGGTCTGCGTCTCGATCACAGCGATGGTGCCGTTCGCGCGCGTGATGTGTTCGACATCGACGAAGGCAAGGCGGCCCGATCCGCCCGCCTTCTCGCTCACTGACGCGATGCGGCTGACCCGCTCGATCACCGCTCCGATGGGAACCGGGGTGTGGAAAGCGATCTTGGAAGATGCCCACATCCGGCGAGGCAGAGGGAAGGGCGGGAGGAAGCTGTCGGGGCTGTCGTCCCGCGCCGGATGGCCGTCCTCGCCCAGCGCAGCCGTCGGCGCATCGGGTGTGCACAGGGCGAAATGCACGCCTTGCGGCATGATGGCAGGGTGCGGGCGCGGCAGATCGAAGGTCGCCAGCCAGCGTGCCGCCAGCCCTTCGTCAAGCCGGTCTTTGGCGCGGACCTCGCGCCCGATCCACGCGTCGTAATTCATGCCGCCCTCTCGAACACCGCCGCGATCCCCTGACCGCCGCCGATGCACATCGTCTCCAGCCCGTAGCGCACGCCGCGCCGGTGCATTTCGTGGGCCATATCGGCAAGGATGCGCCCGCCGGTCGCGCCGATGGGGTGGCCGAGGCTGATGCCCGATCCGTTGACGTTGAGGATCTCGCGGCGCGAATCGTCGTCGCTCCAGCCCCAGCCTTTCAGCACGGCGAGCACCTGCGGGGCGAAGGCTTCGTTGAGTTCGACCATGCCGATGTCGTCCCACGAATACCCACGCCGTTCGAACAGGCGCTCCACCGCAGGCACCGGGCCGATACCCATGCGGGAAGGATCGCACCCGGCTGCGGCCCAGCCACCAAACCACAGCATCGGGGTCAGGCCCAATTCCTCCAGCTTGTCCTCGGCGACCACGAGACAAGCTGCGGCCGCATCGTTCTGCTGGCTGGCGTTACCGGCGGTGACGATGGCTCGCGGGTCGCGCCTAACGTCGATGGGGGCGAGCTTGCCCAATGTCTCCATGCTGGCGTCGGTGCGGTAGCCTTCGTCATGGTCGAAGATGAGGGGATCGCCCTTCCTTTGCGGGATCGCGACCGGCACAAGTTGCTCGGCAAACTTGCCATCCGCCCATGCCTGCGCCGCGTTCTGGTGGCTGCGCACCGCGAAGGCATCGGCCTCTTCGCGGGTGATGCCGTAATCCTTGGCGAGGTTTTCCGCGGTTTCGATCATCCCGGTGATGACGCCGAATCGCTCGACCGGCTGGCTCATCACCCGGCCCCGGCTGAGGCGGTCATGCAGCACCATGTCGCCCATCCGCACCCCGCCGCGTGCGGCAAGGGTGTAGTGTTCGACATTCGACATCGATTCGACCCCGCCCGCGACGACCACATCGGCCATGCCCGTTTCGACCATCATCGCTGCCGTCGCCACCGCCTGCACGCCCGATCCGCAGCGCCGGTCGAGCTGGAAGCCGGGCACCTCGATGGGCAGCCCTGCCGCCAGCCACGCCCAATGGCCGATCGCGGGCGCCTCGCCATTGCCGTATCCCTGGCTGAACACCACGTCATCAACCCGCGCCGGATCAATCCCGCTGCGCTCCATCAGCGCCTTGAGGATTACCGCACCAAGCTCTCCGGCGTTCATGCTGGAAAGCCCGCCGAGGAACTTGCCCACCGGGGTGCGCAGCGGGGTGCAGATGGCGGCTCTTCTGGTCATTGGGAATCCTTGTCTGAAAGTGCCACCGTGCCCGCGTCGACCAGCTTGCCGATCGCGCCGGAGGAAAGCCCCAGCTTTTCGGTCAACACCTCTTCGGAATGCTGGCCGAGGTAGGGCGCAGGCGCCGGATCGCCCGCTTCGCGCCCCGGCAGGTTGGCGAAGGAGCGGGTGGCGGGGTAATCGAAGCCCGAAGGGTTGGCAGGGGCTGGGCCGAACAGCGGATTGTTTGCCACCAGCACCGGATCATTGGCCGCTTCGTGGGCGGTGCGATAGCGTTCGAAGGTGCAGCCTTCTGCGGCCATGCGCCCTGCGAGGGCCGCGTAATCCATGCCGTCCGCCGCGCCCTGGAACAGCGCGAACAGCGCGGCGCGGTGCTGGAAGCGGGGCGTATCCCCGTCGGCAAAACGCACGCCGCATTCAGCTTCCAGCGCGCCGATACCTTCCTGCAATCCGAAGGCCTTGACCAGCCCGCTCCACTGCTTGGGGGTCAGCGCGGCGACCATGAAGCGCACGCCGTCACGGCTGCGGAAATCCCGCCCGAACGCGCCCCAGATCGCATTGCCGAGCCGTTCGCGGTCAGACCCGCGATAGAGCACCTCGGCCATCAGCCCCGCGTTCGCCATCGTGCCGATGGCAACATCGCCCAAGGGCAGGCGCACTTCGCTGCCCTCCCCCGTGCGGCCCCGGTGATGCAGCGCGGCCATCATCGCGAAGGCGCCATAGGCCCCGGTGATGAAATCCCACGCAGGCAGCACCTGGTTGACGGGCGGCGCGGTGGCGGCATCCCATTCTTCCGGCCCGGTCATCAGTGGGTATCCCGCAGCGGCGTTGACGGTGAAATCCATCGCCTGCCGCCCGTCATGCCAGCCCATGACGCGCAAGCTGATCATGTCCTCGCGCTTGGCGGCCATCGCGGCGTGGCTGAGGAAGCTCTGCTCCGGCAGGTTGGTGATGCACTGGCCGACGGTGCCTGCCAGTTCCACCAGCAGTTCCCGCCCCTCGCCCGATTGCAGATCGAGCGCGACCGATTTCTTGGCGCGGTTGAGGTTCTCCCACGACAGGGATCGCCCCTCGCGGGTGAGCATGTAGCGGTTGTAATCGAGCCCGCCCGCCTTGTGATCGACGCGGATCACCTCCGCACCCATCTGCGCGCAATACAGCCCTGCCGTGGGCGAGGCGACGAAGCTGGAGACTTCGACGATGCTCAGGTCATTGATGAGGTTATACACCTCAGGCGCCCGCCGCCCATTCGCGCAGCATGTGCTTGGCGATCTGGAGCTGGAGGATCTGCGTCGTGCCTTCGTAGATGCGGTAGATGCGGGCATCGCGGAAGAAGCGTTCGGCGTCGTATTCGGCGAGATAGCCCGCGCCGCCGTAGATCTGCACCACGCGGTCAACCACCCGGCCGCACATTTCGGAGGCGAAGACCTTGAAGGCGGCGGCCTTGACCAGAATGTTCTCCCCTCGGTCGGCGCGGGCAGTGACATCGGCCATCATCGCCTCGGCGGCGTAAATCTCGATCTCGCTGTCGGCGAGCATCGCCTGGATCAGCTGGAAATTGGCGATCGGCTCGCCAAAGGCCTTGCGTTCATTGGCGTAGCGCAGCGCCGAATCCAGCGCACGGCGGGCATAGCCGGTTGCCGCCGCACCCACGCTGATGCGGCCATTATCGAGGCTCTTCATCGCGAAGACGAAGCCCTTGCCCGTCTCCCCGCCCAGCAAGGCGTCACCGGGAACGCGCACATCGTCGAGCATGATGTCGGAGATATGCGAGCCGCTCTGGCCCATCTTCTTGTCCGGCGAACCACGCGAAACGCCCGGCGCGGTCATCGGCACGATGAAGGCGGAAACGTGGGCGTTCTTGGGCAGCGCTTCCTTGCTGGTGCGCGCCATGATCAGGGCGACATCGGCGTGGGGAGCGTTGGTGATGTAACGCTTGGTGCCGTTCAGTATCCAGCCATTGCCATCCGGATCGGGGGTGGCGGTGGTCTGAAGCCCCGCGCTGTCACTGCCCGAACCCGGTTCAGTCAGGCCGAAGCAGGCGATCCGCCCTTCGGCGATTTTCGGATACCATTCGGCCTTCTGGGCCTCGGTCGCGCCGTTCTTCAGCGCGCTCGCAAACATGCCGACATTGATCGAGAAGATCGACCGGTACGCCGGCGCGGCATAGGCCATGATGTTCACGACGCGGGCATATTGCGTCAAGTTGAGCCCTGCGCCGCCGTATTCCTCAGGCACCGACAGGCCGAACAGCCCCATGTCGCGCATTTCGTTCAGGATCGCGTCGGGGATGCGGTCCTCGGCAATCACCTGCGCTTCGGCCGGGATCAGGCGCTCGCGGACATAGCGGGTGAGCTGATCGGCGAACTGTTCGAAGGTGTCCTCGTCCATCCCTGCGTTGACCGGGGCGGCGAGGTTGGCGGGGGCGTTCATTGTTGTCTGTGTCCTTGAAAGGAAGGCTGGCAGGCCGCCTTCGCCTATCTGGCGGCGGGCGCGGCGTCGCCTGTCATTTGGGTGGGCGCAGGGGATGATGCAGCCTCGGGAGCGTCAGGGGGTGCGGCATCCGTGGGCAGAGCCTCGGGCGGCAACTGGCGTTCGTCGAGCATCGACGCGGCATCTTCCAGCGCCTTGGCCTCGCCCGGGCTGACCCCGCCGGGCGCGCTCGCGCCTTCACCCCCGCAGGCAGCGAGGGTGAGCGCGAGCGCAGCGGCGAGCGGCAGGCGCACCATCGCAGGGGGCGCTTATTCGGCGGGTTCTTCGGCGGCCGAGATCGCATCGGCGGCAACCCCGGCGGCAGCATCGCCAGCGGCGGTCGCGGCGGCTTCCGGCACCGCGTCGGGCGCATCGGTCGCGGTGGCCGAGGGGTCGGCGACCGGGGCTTCTTCCACCGGAGCAAGCGCGCTGTCTGCGGGCATTTCCACGGTATCGGCGCTGGCCTCGGCGGAGGCATCGTCGGCACTGCCGCAGGCGGCCAGCAGCAGGCTGGCACCCGACACGGCGGCGATGAGCGGAACGGGCAGGCGGGCGGTCTTGGTCACGGGTTCTCTCCTCGAAGGTGCGATGCGCCAGCCGCCTGCACAGCGGCCCGGCATCATGTGCGTCCGGTGTAGCGAACCGCAGGCCCTGCCGCCAAGTGCCAAATGGGCACACCCGCTTTGCAAGCGTTGGGCGCCTATGTGGGGCGTGATATTATCACACCCATGATCCAGAACGCATATCCCTCGCCCGTGCGCGCGCTTGCCGTTATCGCGGCGGCCGTGCTCCCTGCCGCTGTCGTCAGCGCCCAGCCCGTCCCCGACGCCTTCACCATCGTCGAGAACGGTCGGCGTTTTGCGACCTTGCAGGAGGCGGTCGATGCGGTCGGCAGCGCCCGCGCCACCATCCGCATCGCGCCCGGCACCTATCGCCAATGCGCCGTGCAGGAGGATGGCGTGATCGTCTATGAAGCGGCCGAGCCCGGCAGCGTCATCTTCAAGGCGCGTTCCTGCGAGGGCAAGGCGGCGCTGGTGCTGCGCGGCGTGGGCGCTGAAATTCGCGGGCTGACGTTCAGCAACATGAAGGTTCCCGATGGCAATGGCGCGGGCATCCGGCTGGAAAAGGGCGCGCTCAATGTCGCCTATGCGCGGTTTCAGGACAGCGAGCAGGGCATCCTGACGGCCAATGATCCGTCCTCGCGCATCTACATCACCCGTTCGACCTTCACCGGGCTTGGCACCTGCGAGAATTCCGCCGGCTGCGCGCATTCGATCTATATCGGCAACTATGGATCGCTCACGGTGCGCGAAAGCCGGTTCGAACGCGGCATGGGCGGCCATTACGTCAAGGCGCGTTCGGGGCAGGTGACGATCGAGAACAACAGCTTCGACGACGCCAATGGCAAGGGCACCAACTACATGATCGATCTTCCCGCAGGCAGCGTCGGCCGGATTGCCGACAACCTGTTTGTGCAGGGCCGCGACAAGGAGAATTACTCGGCCTTCATCGCACTGGGGGCGGAAGACCTGCTGCATTCTTCGGACGGGCTTGAGGTGGTCAACAACGAAGGCCGCTTCGTGCCCGGACTGTCGCGCAGTAGCGTGTTCCTCGCCGATTGGACCGCGTCACGGATCGTGATGAAGGGCAACAAGCTGGCGGCAGAGCTGAAGCAGTACGAACAGCGCTGAGTCTTGCGTCTGCGCGGTGGCTGGGTAAGCTGCGGCGGTGATGAAAGCGCGCCTGATCAGCCTCTTGTCTGTTGCTGCGCTGTTTGCCGCGGCCTTCGGCCTGCTGCGCAGCACGGTCGCCTGCGCCGATAGCTGGGCGCCGCCGGAAACCGAAACAACGCTTTCGGCGAACGGACAATACCGCTTCACTCTCGAGCCCGTCGGCATCGAAAGCCAGATGGCCTTTTTCGAGGAAGAGGCCGCCGCCGCGAAGGCCGGCAAGACAGTGGAGCGCCCTGCACCGCTCGGCCTGCTGGAAAAGCGCAATGCCGCAGGCAAGTGGGAGCCTGTATGGGCCATCCCGTTGCTCAACCCCATGGCGCCGGTCAGCGTGCTGGTGTCGGACGACGGACGCCATGTGGTCACCTTCGACAACTGGCACAGCATGGGGCATGGCGAGCACGTGGTCGTGATCTATGGGCCGGAGGGAAAGCTGGTGCGGTCCATGGCGTTGACCGACATCGTCCCGGCAGACTTTATCGACGCGCTGCCGCGTTCGGTCAGCTCGATCCAATGGCGCAATCGCGAAGCCCTGACGAATGCGGGGACGACTGTAACTGTCGAGATGCCCATTCCTGGTGAAGATGCATATGCAGAGGACGCCGAAACGATCGCATTCACCATTAATCTGGCCGATGGCGCGGTTACCCCGCCCAATTCTGACGAGTGGGAAGTGGCCCAATGCGCCGCCGCTAAGATCAACGCCGCTTCGAAGAAGGCCGAGGCGGAGCGGGTCGCAGCACTGGTGAAGCCGCTGACGGTGCCGACGACCTGTGAACTCAGTGATTGGCACGACTATTTGGACGAGGCGTATCTTAGGCGCAGCGATCAGCCAGTCTTCGAAGCGTTCACTTCGACCACGGTCCTGTTTGCCCGCGAAAACCCTCGTCACCGCGAGTCGGTGGGCTGGTTGCGCGATAACATGCTGGATGAATTCGGCATCGAGCGAGACGAAGCCTTCGCCTCGCCGTGCGATCCCGAAGGGCTCGTCGTCGCCGTGGCCGGAATCATGAAGGACGTACGGCCCGGCAGCCTGAGCAAGGCGACCTTCCATGTGTCAGCGCCCAAGCCGCAATTTACCGAAATTGCCCGCCTGATCGCGCCGAGCGGGGCAAAGACCGTGTGGCTGGACCCGGAGGAGGCGATTCCTCAGCGGCCTGACCGCATTCCCGGCTCACCCGAAGAGAAAGCGGCGATTGAGGCTTGGTCGGGTTCGGTCGCCGACGAAGCGCCCGTCGACTAGATCAGCAAATGCCCTGACCTGTCGCGCTTGGTTGCCAGATAGCGGGCGTTGTGCGGGTTTTCGGGGAGCTGGTGTGGCACGCGCTCGCTGACTGTGATGCCTGCCGCTTCGAGCGCGGTGACCTTGGCCGGGTTGTTCGTCAGCAACCGGATCGTCGTCGCCCCGAGCAGTTCCAGCATCCGCGCCGCCACCGGGAAATCGCGGGCCTCGTCAGGCAGGCCGAGGCGCTGGTTCGCCTCGACCGTGTCGAAGCCCTGATCCTGCAACCGGTAGGCGCGCAGCTTGTTCACAAGCCCGATCCCGCGCCCTTCTTGCCGCATATACAGCAGCACGCCCCATCCGCCTGAGTCCCGCGCCTCATGCGCCATCGCGTGGAGGGCGGCGTCCAATTGCGGGCCGCAGTCGCATTTCAGGCTACCGAGGATATCGCCGGTGAGGCACTCGGAATGGAGCCGGACGAGCGGCTGGCGGTCACCCGTCTGCTTGCCGATCACCAGCGCAACATGTTCACGCAGGTCGGCGGCGGAGCGGAAGGCGACGATCTCGGCGTCCTCGCAGGCCGAGACCGGCAGGCGTGCGCGGGTGATGATCTTCAGAGCCCCGGCGGCGGAATAGGCGGCAAGATCGGATACCGCGACGGGCACTGCCTCGCCCGCATCCACCGGATCGACCAGAAACGCGGGCAGGATCCCGGCAATCCGCGCCAGTTCCAGCGCGGCGCGGGCGGATTCCTCCCAGTCCAGCGTCACCGCCTTGAACGGGCCTTTCAGCGGGTTGCCGAGATCGAGCGCCGGATCGGCAATCGGCAGGGCATCGCGCATGGTGAAATCCTCACCCCCGGCGATCAGAACGGGGGCGTGGGGAACCGCAGCGTCGCGCTGGTTGGCGAGTTTGAGGGTGGCGGCGCGGGCCGCGGAGATCAGCATTCGCGGTGCGCTGGCGCCTTGGGCGATGGCGGTTTCGACGGGGAGCAGGACAGGCCCGCCCTCGAACGCCAAAGGCCAGCCGTGGCGCAGCGCGTCCACCGCCTGCGCGGCGCGGCGCGAGGGGGACGGCGTTTGCGTCAGAGGTCGAACTCCGTGATCAGCGGCACGTGATCGGAGGGCTGGGTCCAGCTGCGCGCATCTTCCAGCACCCGGTGCGCGGTCGCCTGCCGTGCCACCGCGGGCGAGGCCCACATGTGATCGAGGCGGCGGCCCTTGTCATTCTCCTGCCAACCCGGATTGCGATAGCTCCACCACGAATAATAGCGCGCCGGGGCGGGCACGTGCTGGCGGCCGAGATCAACCCAGCCGTGGGCGTCCTGAAACCGGCCCAGCGTCTCCACCTCGATCGGCGTGTGGCTGACGACCTTGAGCAATTGCTTGTGGCTCCAGACGTCGCTTTCCAGCGGGGCGATGTTGAAATCGCCGACAATCAGCGTGGGGCGGTCAAGCGTGTCGGCCCAGCGCGTCATGCGCCCGAGGAAATCGAGCTTCTGGCCGAATTTCGGGTTCACTTCGCGGTCGGGCACATCGCCGCCGGCGGGGACATAGACGTTCTCGACCAGCAGATCGCGGCCCAGCACCTCGACCCCGATGTGCCGCGCTTCGCCATTGTCCTGCCAGTCGTGGCGGGTGACTTCACGGATCGGCACGCGGCTGACGGTGGCGACACCGTGGTAGCCCTTCTGCCCGCTTACGGCCTGATGGGTGTAGCCCAATGCCGCCAGCGCCTCGGCCGGGAACAGGTGGCTTTCGCACTTGATCTCCTGCAGGCACAGGATGTCGGGCGCAGCCTCGGTCAGCAGCTTTTCGATCAGACCCACGCGCAGGCGGGCCGAGTTGATGTTCCAGGTGGCTACAGTCAGCATGGTGGCGGACTTAGGCACGGACGGCTTTAAAATCCAGCGGCGCGGGAGCAGAACGTCTCTTTACGGTCACATCGGCAACCGATAGCGCGACCCTCAAGGAGAACGCTGATGACCACGACCCGCGCCCTGATCGCTCTGCTTGCCGCTGCCTTGCCGCTCGGCGGGTGCGTGACGACCATCAACACCAATGGCGCGACCGGCTATAGCGATGCTCGCCCTGCTCAGGTGGCTCAGACTGCCGCGCCCGGTAAGGCGAAGAACGTCATCCTGTTCATCGGCGATGGCATGGGCATCTCCACCATCACCGCGGCCCGCATTTATGAGGCGCAGAAGCGCGGGGAAACCGGGGAGGAAAACACCCTCAGTTTCGAAAAATTCCCCAATGTCGCGTTGGTCAAGACCTACAACACCAACGCGCAGGTGCCCGATTCGGCGGGCACGGCAACTGCGATGCATTCGGGCGTGAAGACCCGCATCGGCGTGCTGGGCATCGGACCGGAGGCGGAAAAGGGCGTGTGCAAGGATGCGCTCGCCCACCCGCTGCCGCTGCTGGGCGAGGAAGTGAAGCAGCGCGGCCTTGCGCTCGGGATCGTCACCACCACACGGCTGACCCACGCCACCCCCGCCAGCGTCGTCACCCGCAGCGCCGACCGTGACTGGGAGGCGGACAGCAACATTCCTGCCGACCAGCAGGCGCAGGGCTGCAAGGACATCGCGCTGCAATTTGCCGAAGGGCAGTTCGATGTGGCGCTGGGTGGGGGCACCTCGGTGTTCTACGGCAAGGACAAAAACCGTGCGGGTCGTCGCATTGACGCGAGCGCCGATCTGCCCGCACAATGGGCGGCACAGAACGGCGGCACCGTGGTGAAAACCGCAGCCGAACTCGCCGCCGCGCCGATGGACAGGCCGGTGCTGGGGCTGTTCAACCCCAGCCACCTGACCTTCATGGCCGACCGCAAGCCGGATTCGCCCGAACCCACCCTCACCGACATGACCGCGCAGGCGATCGCCCGGCTGAAGTCTGATCCGGATGGCTATTACCTGATGGTCGAAGGCGGGCGGATCGACCACGCGCACCATGCGGGCCAAGCGGGCTATGCGCTGGAGGAGGCGGTGGAATTCGCCCGCGCGGTGCAATATGCGGTCGAGAACACAGACCCCAAGGACACGCTGATCATGGTCACCGCCGATCACAGCCATGTGTTCACCATCGCGGGCTATCCGCAGCGCGGGAACGACATTCTGGGGCTGGTGGTGCCGCCGGCCGGGCGCGGCGAGGATGGCGGCGACGGCACCAGCCCGGTGCTGGCGGCGGACGGCAAGCCCTATACCACGCTCGGCTATGCCAACGGGCCGGGCGGATTGACGGTCAAACGAGCAGCGGCAGACGATGATCACGATCACGGGCGCCCGATGCCTGAAACCGGGATCAAGGCCCGCCAGCAGGCGCTGGTGCCGCTCGGCAGCGAAACGCACGGCGGCGAGGATGTCGCCCTGTTCGCCACCGGCCCCGGCGCGGAGCGTGCCCGGGGGGTGATGGAGCAGAACGTGATCTATGCGATCATCCGCCGGGCGCTGGGCTGGGAGAAGTAGGTCTCGCGCCGACGCGTCCCGGTGGTTTAGGCATCGCCGAAAAGTGGTTCGGCCGAGAACCGGAGCGGAGCGCACTTAATGTGCGTGAGCACCGGAAGCGCAGGGCGAAGCGCTTTGCAGGCCTGCATAAACCGCCGGGACACCAAAAACCCCCGACCCGGGGGCGATGGGTCGAGGGTTCCATGGAGCGTTCGTCACGCTTGTACAAGACAGGCCCTTATCGAAGGGTGGGCAACAGGGGGGAAACCGCCCTTCGGCCCGTCTTGTTGAGAATGATTAGCCGTTGGAGCCTTTCAGCCAGATGAACGCAGGTCGATTCCTGTCGTTTTTATACAACCGCTCGTCGTTCGCGGTTCACCCCGGACGACGAGTGGAGCGGCGCGGATCCTTGAAGGTGAAGGTGCTGTCAGGGACGCTGACGCCGTAGCGCTGGTTCGACAGATTCACCCGTGTCCGGTTGTTCTGCGCATCAAGCGCGACCCAATTGGTCAGCCGCAATCCGCCGGGGGCGGCAGCATCGCGCACGAAGATCAGCGTGATCATCCCGAATTCGGGCTTCTTGGGATCGCGCACCTCGACGCTGACGACATTCGGATTGCTGGTCGGCAGCAGCTTGCCGAACCGCTTCACGTCCTTGTCGGGATCGAACAGCGCGCCCAGCGGCGAATTGCCGATCGGCCAGCGTTCGACTTGGCTCACCTCGTAATCGATCACATACAGCGACTTGCCGTTGGAGATGACGAGGAAATCGGCGTCCTTGCCGTAATCGAAGCGGATCTTGCCCGGCCGCTTCAGCGACATCGTGCCGCGCAGCGTGGTGCCCTGCCGGTCGGTCTGGGTGAAATCGGCCTTCATGGTCGAAATGGCCCGCAAGGCGCCCACCACCTTGTCGAGATCGCTGGCGGTCTGGGCCATCACAGGCTGGGTCAGCGGGGCAGGGCCAGCAGGCGCAAGACCAAGCGCGAGCGCACCGGCCCCAAGGCCAAGCGCCAGCGTACGAAGAGAAACGATGGGTGTTTTCATGCCGAGGCGGTTAATCCCGCCGGCTTGAACTGTCGATGAATTATCGCGCCGCCTTACAGTCACATTGGACGGGGCAAGCGCGAGGCAGCCGATCTTACTTGATCTTGGCTTCCTTGAATTCAACGTGCTTGCGCGCCACCGGGTCATACTTGCGGAAGCTCATCTTCTCGGTGATGTTGCGCGGGTTCTTCTTGGTCACGTAGAAGAAGCCGGTGCCCTCGCTCGAGACGAGGCGGATCTTGACGGTGGTGGGCTTCGCCATGGCGGTTTCCTGTCAACTGGGTCGGCCCGGCAAGTCGATCACTCGGGCTTGAAAAAGCAAATAGCGGCGCGCCCGGAAGGCCCGGCACACCGCCACACGGCGGCGCCATTCGCCGATTCACGGGGAAAAGTCAAGGCGGGGTTGGGTTGACCCTACCAGTCCGAACTGCTGGGCTTGCCGCGGTTGGCCTTGACCGTGCCGCGCACCTTCTTGACCTTCAGGCGCTCGGTCTTGCCGACGCGGTTCAGGCGGGTCTTGGCGCGGCGCTTGGGCTCGGTCTGGGCCTGCTCCAGCAGCGCCGCCAGTTTGAGGCGGGCGTCCTGACGGTTGGCCTCCTGCGTGCGGTGCGCCTTGGAGTTGATGATGAGATCGCCGTTCCCCGCCAGCTTTGCCCCCGCCAGCGCCCGCAGCCGTGCGAAAACCGGGGGGCTGAGGCGCAGGGCGTAGATATTCACCCGCAGTTCCACCTCGGTGGCGACCTTGTTGGCGTTCTGCCCGCCTGGACCGGAGCCAGCGAGAAAACTTTCGCTCGCCAGCCGGATCGCGCGGGCGCTCAGCGGTTCGGGCGTATCGTCATCCATCCTTCGCCCCAAGCGCGAGGAAATCGAGCGGCAAGGGCGCGCGCGCCTCGATGGGGGTCTTTCCCGGACGGGTGACGGTGAGGCTCTCGGCGTGGAGCATCGTCCGATTGGCCCCGGGCGCATTGCCCGCGCCATAGACCGGATCGCCCAGCAGGGCTGCGCCAAGCCCGCTGAGCGCGTGAACCCGCAGCTGGTGGGTGCGGCCCGTTTCGGGGCGGAAGCGGATGAGGCTGTGGGGGCCGAGTTCATCGATCATCTCCCAGTGCGAAACGGCTGCCTTGCCCTTCTTCGCCGGGATCATCCGCCAGCCTTCCTCGGCCGAGCTGATCTTGGACAAGGCGAGCTCAATCGTGCCCTGCGTCCCCGGCGGGCGGCCCGCCAGAATCGCCAGATAGGTCTTGCCCACCAGCCGATCCTCGAACGATTTGTTGAACCGCGCCAACGCCTTGGGGTTGCGCGCCAGCAGCAGGCAGCCCGAGGTGTCGGTGTCGAGCCGGTGCACCGCCACCGGGCGGCGCTGGAAGCCCATTTTCAGCCGGTCGAGGTGATCTTCAAGGCAAATGCCGCCCTTGCGCGGACGGTCCACCGCCATGCCCGAAGGCTTGTCGATCACCAGCGCTTCGCCGTCTTCGTAGAGGATTTTGATGTCAGCCATTGGGCCCCATAGCCGTTCGCTCCGAGCCTGTCGAAGGGCTAAACCAACACCGCCCGCATCAGCCCTCGCAGGGCGTTGCCGATCCAGAAGCCGTGGGCCAGATCGTCCAGCGACAGCTCTGCCTCACGCACTTTCCCTTCCGCAATCAGGTGTTCGCGCAGCACACCGGGCAGCAGGCCGAGCGTGGCGGGCGGGGTCAGCATCACGCCATCCGGCCGTTCCGCGAACACACTGGTCCAGCTGCCTTCCGTCACCAGACCCCCACCCGATTCGCCATCGCGCACCAGCAGCGCCTCGTCCGCGCCAAGGCTTCGCGCAGCGGCCAGCGCCTCCTCGTAGAACCCCCGGTCGGAGGTCTTGTGGGTGAGCCGCCAGTCCGACGGATCAAGCGGATGCGGGAGCGCGGCGACCTTCACCGGCTCGCCCAGCGGCGCGGGTAGCGGCCCCGTCTCCAGCGCGCTCGCGCCGCTGCGTGACACCATCAGCCGCACCCGCGCCGGGGCATCGAGTTCGAAACACAGCGCCTGGATCTGGTTGCGCAGGGCATGGCGATCAAAGGCAAAGCCCAGCGCCGCCGCGCTCGCCTTCATCCGGGCAAGGTGGAGTTCGAGCAGGGCGATCCCGCTGTCGGGTTCAAACCGCATCGTCTCGATCAAGTCGCAGACCGGCGCGGTCAGCCCCGGTGCGGCGCGGCGCAGGAAGCCCGCCTTGACCTCGCATTCGCGCCGTTCGGACATCGCCTCGCTGTCCGCCACCACCGCCGATCCGATGCCGAGCACCGCGCTGCCCTGCCCGTTCTCGATGGGCGTGAGCCGCAGCGTGCGGATGGCGACGTTGAACGCCGCGTTGGCGTTTCCTGTTGCGTCGGGGGCATCGATCCGCCCGATCGCCCCGCAATAGGGCCCGCGCGCATCGCGCTCGATCCCGCCGAGCAATTCCATCGCCCTGATCTTGGCCGCGCCGGTGATCGAACCGCAGGGGAACAGCGCCCGCACCAGATCCATTGCGCCCTTGCCCGGGCTGAGCCGCGCGCGCACGGTCGATACCATCTGGTGCACCGTCGGATAGCTTTCGACAGCGAAGGGCGCATCGACATGGACGCTGCCCGCTTCGGCCACCCGCGCCAGATCGTTGCGCATCAGATCGACGATCATCAGGTTTTCGGCGCGGTCTTTCACCGAGGTGGCAAGGTCTTGCGCCAGCGCCGCGTCCGCCGCCACATCAGGGCTGCGGGGGCGGGTGCCCTTCATCGGCTTGACCTTCGCCTCGCTGCCGGACAGCGCCACGAACAGTTCGGGCGAGAAGCTGAGCAGCCAGTGCGCGCCGTCGAAGATCAGCCCGCCATATCCCGCCGCCGCCGCATCGCGCAGAGCGGCATAAAGCCCCACCGGATCGCCGCGAAATGATCCCGCCAGCGGATAGGTGAGGTTCGCCTGATAGATGTCGCCTGCGTGGATCGCCTCGCGCATCGCGGCAAAGGCTGCCGCATATCCACCGGGAGAAAGCTGCGGCTCCATCGGGCCGATATGGCCTGTGCCTTGCGCTGTCTGCTGCAGCCATGCGGGCACATCGGCGGCGGCAATCCGGCGCGGGGCATCGAACAGCCCAAGCCACACCAGCGGCCCCGCCGCCCCCGTGCGCGCCGCCGCCAGCCCTGCCAGTTTCGGTTCGAGCGCCAGTCCTGCCTCATAGGCAATATAGCCCGCCAAGGCGCCGCCTTGCGCCACCCGCGCCGTCTCGGCCGCTGCGAGCACGGCTTCGACCTCGTCCGGCCGGTGCGCGACGAACAGCGCGCGCGGCGCCTCATACAGCAGCGCATCGGCCGCGCCTTCGCCAGCGCGGGCATCATCGAGCAGGACGAAAGGCGGTGATAGACCCATGCCCGGCAGCCTTAGCCAAAACCGCGCCGCTGTCGAGAACTTGACCGCTGTGCCTGCCCCTGCAAATGACCGGAAACGAGGTTAAAACGGGGACGCGAAATGGCGGAAATGGCGGGCGACATCTATCTGGGGCTGGGCGCAGACGGGTCGCGGCAGGCGCTCGCGCTCAGCCGGTCGAACCGCCACGGGTTGATCGCAGGGGCGACAGGCACGGGCAAGACCGTGACGCTCCAAGGCATCGCCGAAAGCTTTTCCAAGGCCGGCGTGCCGGTGTTTGTCGCCGATGTGAAGGGCGATCTGTCGGGCATCGCCATGCCGGGCTCGCCGACCTTCAAGCATGCCGACAAGCTCGAAAGCCGTGCCAGGGAGCTTGGCATCACGGATTACAGCTACACGGATAACCCGGTGATTTTCTGGGATCTGTATGGCGAACAAGGCCACCCGATCCGCACCACCGTGTCCGAGATGGGGCCGCTGCTTTTGTCCCGCCTGCTTGATCTGAACGAAACGCAGGAAGGCGTGCTGCAGATCATCTTCCGCTATGCCGACGAGAACGGGCTGCTGCTGCTCGACTTTGCCGATTTGCAGGCGCTGCTGGCCTGGGCGAATGAAAATTCTGCCGAATTGTCAGGCAAATACGGTAACGTCACCAAGCCTTCGGTCGGGTCGATCCAGCGGCAATTGCTCAGCTTCGAGGCGCAAGGCGCGGACCATTTCTTTGGCGAACCGGCGCTGGAGATCGACGATTTCCTGAAGGTGGACGAACAGGGGCGCGGCTATGTGAATGTGCTCGCCGCCGACAAGCTGATGCGCAGCCCCAAGCTTTACGCCACCTTCCTGCTGTGGCTGCTGGCGGAACTGTTTGAAACGCTGCCCGAAGTCGGCGATCCGGAAAAGCCCAAGCTGGTGTTCTTCTTTGACGAGGCGCACCTATTGTTCGACGACGCGCCCAAGGCGCTGCAGGACACCATCGAGCAGGTGGTGCGCCTGATCCGGTCCAAAGGTGTGGGCGTGTTCTTTGTCACACAGAACCCGATTGATATTCCTGAAGAAGTCGCTGGCCAGCTGGGCAACCGCGTGCAGCACGCCCTGCGCGCCTTCACCCCCCGCGACCAGCGCGCGATCAAGGCCGCGGCGGAGACGTTCCGGGTCAATCCCAAGCTGGATGTCGAAGCTGCGATCACCGAGCTCAAGACCGGTGAGGCGCTGGTCTCGACGCTCGATCAGGAGGGGGCGCCGACGGTGGTGGAGCGCACCCTTATCAAGCCGCCGCGTTCGCGCCTTGGCCCGGTGACGCCGAAGGAACGCGCGATCATTCAGTCGATCAGCCCATTGGAAGGCAAGTACGATACCCGCGTCGACCGCGAAAGCGCCGCCGAAGTGCTGGCCGCCAAGGCCGCCGATGCCGCTGCCACCGCGGAGCAGGTCGAGGCCGAGGGTGAGGAGGCGGTGCGCGGTCAGGCGCGCAAGAGCCCCAGCCTGTGGGGCAAGGCCGTCAGCCGCGGGACGCAGGTTGCGCTGGGCGGGGCAGCGGCTGTCGCGGCGGCCAAGATCACCGGCAAGAAGAGCCGCGCCAATCCGGTCGCCTCAGGCGTTACCTCCGCCGTCGGGTCAATCGCGACCGATCTGGCCGGGCCGATTGTAGGACGGTTTGTGCGCAATCTGATCGGCGGTTTGATGCGCTGATCGGGGCTCGGGCTGGCGGGGGTCTATCCTGACCTAACCGAAGTCTGGGCCGATCTGGACCCACGCTGGATTGGCCTAGCGCGGGCGGTGCTGCGTCCCTTCACCCGGTGTGATGAAGATCGCGGTCGCTTCCTTCATCACATCTGCGGTGTGCCACACGCCGGGCGGGTTGATCGCATATTCGCCCGCTTCCAGCGTCACGGTGTCCTGCCGCCCGCCGGGGTGTTCCTGCACCAGCACGATTGCGCCGTGGGTGCAGATCACCACCTCCGCGCCGGCCGGATGCATTTCCCACGAGGTCCAGCTTTCGGTGAAGGTGTATTGCGACACCCGCCGTCCTTCCGCCCCGTCAGCGCCGTGGCGGGCATCGTAGCCTTCATACCACGCCATCCCGTCGAAGGGCGGCTGTTCAACCGCCCTTGCGCCCGGGCCGAGGTGAATGAACCGCTCTTCCAGCCGGGGCGCGCTCATGCCGGAGCGTCTGCTGCGGCGACCATGCAGAAGGCGTTGAGCTTGTTGCCATCGGGATCGCGGAAATAGCCGGCATAGAACCCGTCATCGCCGCGTGGTCCGGGCGCGCCTTCGCACGATCCGCCGTGGGCCAGTGCGATGGCGTGGACCGCATCGACAGCCTCCGGCGATGCCACCTCCAGCGCGACCATCACGCCGTTGCCGACGGTGGCGGGCTGGCCATCGAAAGGCACTGTCGCCGCGATCCCCGGCGCGCCGCCCCATGCGCCCCAGGCGATGAAGCTATCGAACTCCATCATCCGCCCCACGCCGAAATGCGCGGCCAGCGCGTCATAGAACGCCGCCGCGCGCGGCAGATCATTGGTGCCCAGAGTGACGTAACCGATCATCGTGTTTCCTCCCGATTGATGCGAATCGATGAAGGAACATTACAGGAACAAGGGCGCGGCAACAAGCGCCCTGCCGCGTGATCAAGGCTGTCAGGGCGCGTCTCTCTGCTCGACAAAGGTCATCACCCGCACCTCGACCTTCGCTGGGTCAATTGCGGGGTTCAGTTCGGCCGCCTTGGCCAGATCGCGGCTGGCGCGGTTGCGGATCAGCACCGTGTCGCGGCTGCCGAATCCCGCGCAGCCGCTGTCGATGAAGAATTCGCCCAGATAGACCAGATCGCCCGGTGCAAGGCTGAGATAGGCGACCGGTGCGGAGGTGGTCTGCTTGGCCCAGACATCAAGCGTCAGGTAATATTGGCCCGGCGCGACATTGGCCGCGTGGACGAAGCCGTGGTTCTCGTCGAGCTGGGGTTTGATGAATTCGTTGTTGGCGGTGAAGTGGAACACCGGCTGCCTGCTTGCCATGCTGACCAGATCGACCATCACCGGATAGCTGGAAAAACAGACCTCGCGCACCCCGGCGGACAGGATGATGGTGGCCGAAGTGGCAGGGTTCTGACGCTGCTGGACATCAAGCCGGGCAACGCTGGTGGGATTGCCGAACATGCTGTTGCAACCGGCAAGGGCAAACACCATCGCCGCCGCCAAAACCCGCGCCATCCGCATCACCTGCCCCCTGAATTGCCCCGCAACACGCTGCAAATTCGCCGATAATGGGCGCAAGTCAAGCGGTTTGGGACGGGTTCAAAGCGGCTGCGTTTCGCGCTCCAGCCATGCCAGATCATCGCCCGCAAGCCGCGGCGCAAGCAGGGCGCGCACCTCGGCGTGGTAGCTGTCGACCCACGCGATTTCCTCAGGCGTCAGCAGCGATGTCTCGATCAGCCTGCGGTCCAGCGGCACAAAGGTCAGCGTCTCGAACCCGAGATAGCGGCCCTCCATGCCTTCGATGGCGCGTTCCTCCACCAGCACCAGATTCTCGATCCGGATGCCAAAGGCGCCCGGCTTGTAATAGCCCGGTTCATTGGAGAGGATCATGCCCGCGAACAGTTCCTGCCCTGTGCCCGCCTGCCCGCCTGAAGGCTTGGCGATGCGCTGGGGGCCTTCGTGCACGGCGAGCACGCTGCCCACCCCGTGGCCGGTGCCGTGGGCGTAATCGACGCCCGCCTCCCACAGATATTGCCGCGCCAGCACATCAAGCTGCCCGCCGACCGTGCCTTGCGGAAACACTGCGCGGGCGAGCTGGATGTGGCCTTTCAGCACGCGGGTGTTGCGGTCGCGCATTTCCGCTGTCGGCTCACCGGGGCCGACCCACACCGTGCGGGTGATATCGGTGGTGCCGCCGGGATACTGCCCGCCTGAATCGACCAGATAGATCGAGCCCGGCGGGATCGGGATGTTGCTGTCAGCGTCCACCTTGTAATGCGGCAGGGCGGCATGGCCGGCCGCTGCCGAGATGGTGTCAAAGCTCAGATCGCTGAGGCCGGGGTCTTCGGCGCGGAAGGCTTGCAGCCGTGCAGCGGCGCCGAGTTCATCGACCCCGCCCTTGGGAGCCTCAATCTCCAGCCAGCGCAGGAAGCGCGACACCGCTGCCCCGTCCCGCGCCTGTGCGTCGCGGTGGCCTTGTTGTTCGGCGGGGTTCTTGATCGCCTTGGCAAGGATCGTCGGGTCTTGCTTGAAGGCGAATTTGGCGCCGCCTGCGCGCAAGGCCTGCGCAATGCCGACCACCGCGAAATCGGGATCGAGCGCGACGCTTTGCCCCGCATATTCACCGAGCGCGGCCACGAACGCCGCCCGGTCGCGGATCGTCACCGCGTTGCCGAGATGGCGGGTGAGTTCCGGCGTCACCTTCTCTGGCGCGATGAACAGTTCCGCACTGCCGTCCTTGCGGGCGATGACATAGGACAGCGCGACCGGGGTGTGCGCCACGTCCGCGCCGCGGATGTTGAGCAGCCATGCGACCGAATCGAGCGCCGGGATCACCACCGCGTCATGGCCTTCGCGCGCCAGCCAATCGGCCACCGCGGCGCGCTTGTCCGCCGAGGAACGGCCGGCCATCGCCTCGTCATGCACGGTCGCCTGCGCTGCCGAAGGCGCGGGGCGATCGGCCCACACGGCATCGATCGGGTTGCTGTCCGCTGGCACCATGCTGATGCCCTTGGGTTCGACCTGCTTTTCCAGCGCCTCGACCCAGGCCCAGGTGTGGAGCCAGGGGTCATAGGCGATCCGTGCGCCGCTTTCGCACACCTCGGCCAGCCATCCGGCCAGCGTGTCGGCAGGGACGCTCTTGTAATCGAACAACTGTCCGTCAACCTGCTCGCGCACCTGCACGGTATAACGCCCGTCGACGAAGATCGCGGCGTGGGTCAACGTCACCGCTGCAAACCCTGCCGAGCCGCCGAATCCGGTTAGCCACGCCAATCGCTGGGCATAATCGCCGACATATTCGCTCATGTGTTCATCGCTGATCGGGACGACGAAACCATCCACGCCCCGGCGCTTCAGCTCCTCGCGCAGGGCGGCAAGGCGGGCTTCGTGGGTTTGCATCAGCATAGGGTCAATCCTTGGTCCCCGGCGCAGGCTCTTGCCGCGCCGGAATGTATCACTAGAACCGCCATCATAGGCCCAAAGGCGGCCGCTTTCCACCCGGATGCACCAAAGGGAATGACCGCACATGACCCGCCCAATCGGCACTCTGGCTCTTGCCACCGCTCTTGCCGCCACCACCTTTGCCCCTGCTGCCGCCATTGCAGCCTCCAATGAGGATCAAGCCCGCGTGACCACTTCAGCCGCCGCTGCTTCCGCCGCGAATACCGACATCAAGCCCCCCGTCGCGGAAAAGCGCCCGCACACCTACACCCACCACGGGATCACCATCGAAGACCCCTATGATTGGCTGTATGACAAGTCTTACCCCGTCATCGATGACGAGGATGTGCTGAACCACGTCAAGGCGGAGAACGCCTATTTCGAAGCCAAGATGGGCGCGCAGGCCGGGTTTACCGAGGCGCTGTTCACCGAGATGCGCGCACGCATCAAGGAAGACGACAGCACGGTGCCGCAGAAGGACGGCGATTACATCTACTGGAGCGAGTTCGAAGAAGGCGCGCAGTACCGCAAGCATTGGCGCAAGCCCGTGGCGGGCGGTGAGGCGCAGCTGCTGCTCGACGAGAACCAGCTTGCCGAGGGGCAGGAATATTTCAGCCTGGGTGCCGCATCGGTCAGCCAGAACGGGCGCTTTATCGCCTATTCGACCGATACCAACGGGTCGGAACGCTACACCGCGCGGATCAAGGATTTGGCCAGCGGCGAGCATCTGCCCGATGTGATCGAGAACCTGCGCGGCGGGCTGGTGTGGGTCGCTGGAGATAGCGCGCTGGTATACACCCCCTCGACCGAGGAATGGCGCACGCTTGAGGCCAAGCTCCACGTGATCGGCACGCCGGCGGAAAGCGACGTGACGCTCTACAAGGAAGAAGACCAGTCCTTCGGGGTCGGCACCGGCCTCACCGCGCAGGAAGACTGGCTGATCATCGCCACCGGCGACAACGAGACGAGCGAAGTCCGCCTTGTCCCCGCTGCCAACCCGACTGCGGCGCCCATTCTGGTGAAGCCGCGCAAGAAGGGCATCGAATATTCGGTCGATGTCCGCGACGGTGAACTGTGGGTGTGGACCAATGACGACCACATCAACTTCCGCCTTGCCAAGGCGAAGCTGGACACACCGGGTGACTGGCAGACGGTGATCGCGGGATCGGACGATTTCTATCTGACCGGGTTCGAGCTGTTCAAGGACTTCTTCGTGACCGAAGGGCGCCTGAACGGCCTCGATCAGATCCAGCTGCGCCAATATGCCGACCCGGGCAAGGTGACGCCGATCACCTTCCCCGAAGCCAGCTACACCGCGGGCCTGTCGAACAACCCCGAATATGACGTGGCCACGCTGCGGCTGTCGTACCAGAGCATGGTCACGCCGAGCACGGTGCTTGATTATGATGTCAAGACGGGCGGGTTCACCACGCTGAAGACGCAGGAAATTCCGAGCGGCTATGACGCCAGCCTCTACACCACCGAGCGGGTGAGCGTGCAGGCGCGTGACGGCACGATGGTGCCGGTCAGCATCGTGATGCGCAAAGACCGCGCAGACATCCTGAAAAAGGCCGGGATCGAAGGGCCGGGGCCGCTGCACCTTTATGCCTATGGTGCCTATGGTTACGCCATCCCGCCGGGCTTTTCGACCACGCGCCTCAGCCTTGTGGATCGCGGGTTCGCCTATGCCATCGCGCACATTCGCGGCGGCGATGATCTGGGGCGGCGCTGGTATCTTCAGGGCAAGATGTTCGAACGCACCAACACCTTCAACGATTTCGTCGATGCCGGCCGCGGGTTGATCGCCAAGGGCTACACCGCTGAAGGCATGGTCACTGCCAGCGGCGGCTCGGCGGGCGGCGAGCTGATGGGGGCGATCATCAATCAGGACCCCAAGCAATACGGCGCGATTGTCGCCCACGTTCCGTTTGTCGATGTGCTGAACACGATGCTCAACAAGGATCTGCCGCTGACCCCGGGCGAGTGGCAGGAATGGGGCAACCCGATCACGTCCAAGGCCTCGTTCGCTTACCTGCTGTCCTATTCGCCCTATGATCAGGTCGAGGCCAAGGAATACCCGCCGATGCTGGTGACCGCCGGTCTCAACGATCCGCGCGTGACCTATTGGGAACCGGCCAAGTGGGTCGCCCGCTTGCGCGAACTGAAGACCGACGACAACCTGCTGCTGATGAAGACCAACATGGGCGCAGGCCACGGCGGGCAGTCGGGTCGCTGGAACTCCCTGAAGGAAACGGCGGAGGAATTCGCCTTCATCCTGTGGCAGATGGGGATGGCGCCCAAGACCGACGCGGAATGACCGGGCCAAACCGCTTCACCCGCAGCTTCGTCGCGCTGCCTGAGCACATCGACGAGCTTGGCCACGTCAACAACACCGTGTGGGTGCAGTGGATTCAGGACATGGCCACCGCCCACTGGGACGCGGTCGCGCGCGCCGAGGATCGCGCCGCGTTCTTCTGGGTCGTGGTGCGGCACGAGATCGATTATCGCGGCAATGTGTCCGAGGGCGAGAGCGTGACCGCGACCACGTGGATCGAAGGCCCCGCGATGGGCGCCAAATCGCTCCGCCGGGTGGAGTTTGCCGATAGCGCAGGCAAACGCCTCGTCATTGCGGCGACCACCTGGGCGATGCTCGACCGGGCGACCGGGCGACTGGCCCGCGTGCGGCCGGAAATTCTTGCGCCTTTCGGCCCCGCCTAAGCCACCCGCTCCCGCCCGCGCTCCGGCGGGGCGCTGGTGAACACTGTCAGGCGTTCATAGGCCAGCCGGTTGCGGCCCGAAGCCTTGGCTTCGTACATCAGCGCATCGGCGCGGGCGTAGAATTCGGCGAAGGCCATCTTGTGGCGGTTGGCTTCGGACATCACGATCACGCCCATGCTGGCAGTGACCGGCAGATCGAGCCCCGGCACTTCCTTGGCAATCCGGATCGGGATGGCCTGCCGCAGCGCCTCTGCCCGTTCGAGCGAGCGGGGGCCGCGCAGCAGCACCACAAATTCCTCGCCCCCCAATCGCACCGCGATCGAATCCCGGTCGCCGGCGGCGCGGATCGCGCTGGCGCAAGCGATCAGCGCGGCATCGCCGACCTGGTGGCCGTGCAGATCGTTGATCGCCTTGAACCGGTCGAGATCAACCAGCGCGAATGTATCGAAGCCCTGTACCAGCAGCTCGTCAAACCGGGCCTCGATAGCGCGGCGGTTCATCAGTCCGGTGAGCGAATCGCGGGTCGAAATCTGTTCGAGCATCTTCGCCTCAGTCAGCGCAGCATCGCGTTCGCGCCTGAGGGCGAAGAAGCGGTCCGCAATCGCGAGGCTGATGACCACCACCTCCATCCCGATCGCGACATACATCATCTGGTCAAGGCTGGAGGGGCCGACATGCCAGCCCAGTCCGCGCAGCAGGCGCTCGATCGAGGCGATGATGATCGGCAGCCAGGCCGCCGCAATGTAACGCGCCGAACGGCTGCCGCGCAGCACGGCTTCGAGCACGGCGGCGCTGATGACAAAGATGAACGGCAGGAAGGTGATGAAATAGGCCCGATCGTCGAACGGCTGGGTCCAATCCAGCTGGAGCGCGAAGAAGCCGGGCACGATCATGTTGAACCAGCCGGCTGCCAGCGTGATCCGCCGCATTGTCGGTGACTGCGCCCCGCGTTCGAGAAAACTGATAAGGAACAGCGCCGATAGCCCCGCGCCAATCGCGTAGGACAAAGCCGAAACCACGGCCAGAAACGCGACCGGCAAGGTCACGAAGGCCGACACCAGCCCGCCCGCCGTCATCACATAAGTCATCATCGCTGCAACCATCGCGGCGTGGATCACCACGAAGGTCTTGCGCAGCACGAGGTAGAAGCTGACGTCGAACAACAGCGGCAGCACCAGCATGCCCATGACGAAAGCCAGCAGCATCATGTCGACCTGCGCCCATTCGGCCTTGTCCCTGTCGTGGGTGATGCGCGCTTCGGTCAGCATCGGGATCGAATGCGGCGCCTCGATCCGCACCAGCAGCAAGCGGGTGTCGGGGGTGATCGCGGGCAGTGGCATCTGGAACACCGGGCCTGCTGCAAAGGGCACGCCGTCGGCTTCGGTCAGGCGCGTGACACGGACCGCGCCGTTCGCGTCGATGGCGTGAAAGGTAATGCTTTCGAACCGGGCGATCCGGGTGAAGAAATAGCGCGGCAACGAGCCCGACTGCCAGTTCGATGCCTCGAACCGGAGCCATGCGGCGGGCGTAGCCGCGCGCCATTGGCTGTTGTTGCAGACCCACTGGCTGCGCGGCAGCATCGCCTTTGCGCTGACGTCGAGCCCGGTCGCGGCATGGCACAGCGGGGCATGGATC
Source organism: Porphyrobacter sp. IPPAS B-1204 (assembly GCA_003724185.1). GTDB lineage: Bacteria > Pseudomonadota > Alphaproteobacteria > Sphingomonadales > Sphingomonadaceae > Erythrobacter. Next base: position 1,739,074 of record RHGM01000001.1, on the reverse strand, counting down.
GGCTCGTGAGGACTATCCGCCATCGCCGGACGCGCAGCCACCAGCGCTATGAACGCCGCGATCATGCCGAACCGGGAGAGAAGGCGCAGAAATGCCATATCGGGTCAGGTACCATGCAAGCCGTTACGATGCTGTTAAGCGAGATTCCTCCATTTTGGATGAATTATGATGATTTCTCATGGTGTTATAGGTTTCATAACCATGACAGTTTGTGCCCGATTGCCCCCTGTGTTCCGGGGTGGGCGGCCGTCACATGCATGTCATGAAAGGCTCCTAGCGCGGCAGGGAAAGGGGCCGCACAACCGCTCCGTTGGGAACACGCATGGCACATCGCACCACCATCTTCACGCGCACCGCCGCAGCTCTGGCGCTTTGCACGGTAACTCTGGCTGGCTGTGACGATGGAAGCTCGGCCGCGCAGTCGGTCCATGCCGTTGGTTCTTCGACGGTCTATCCCTTCGCCAAACTGGTGGCGGAGAATTTCTCGCGCACCTATCCCGGCATGCGTTCGCCGCTGATCGAATCCACGGGCACGGGCAACGGCATCCAGCTGTTCTGTTCGGGCCTCGGCCCCAACACCCCCGACATGGTCAATGCCTCGCGCCGGATGAAGGAATCCGAATTCGATGCCTGCCTGTCGAACAAGGTGGACGAGGTGATCGAACTGCAGGTCGGCCTCGACGGGATCGCCTTTGCCTCCAAGCAGGGCGGGATCATGCTGAACCTGTCGCCCAAGACCGTTTACGAAGCGCTCGCCGCGCGGCCCTATGGCAAGCCGCAGACGGCCAAGACGTGGAAGGATGTCGACCCGGCGCTGCCTGCTGACCCTATCCTTGTCTACGGCCCGCCCAGCACCTCGGGCACGCGCGATGCACTCAAGGAACTGGTGATGGAGGTGGGCTGCAAGACCGATCCTGCCATGAAGGCGCTGAAGGACAGCGACGAGGACCAGTACAAGCAGATCTGCACCGAAGTGCGCGATGATGGCGGCTATGTCGATCAGGGCGAACAGGACAACCTGATTGTCCAGAAAATCGTCGGCAATCCGCGCGCCGTGGGCATTTTCGGGTTCTCCTTCCTCGAAGAAAACGCCGACCGGGTGCAGGGCCTGCCGATGGAGGGCGTCCAGCCGACCTACGAGAACATCTCCAGCTTCGCCTACCCCGGGGCGCGGCCGCTGTTCGTCTACGTCAAGAAGGCCCATATGCGCGCCATCCCAGGCCTTCAGGATTTCATGAAGGAATGGGTCAAAAGCTGGACCAAGACGGGCCCGCTGGCGAAGATTGGGATGGTCGCCATGCCTGACGAGGCAATGACGCTGAACGCTGCCAAGGTGCAGAACATGACCTTGCTGACCCGCGAGGAACTTGCCGGCAAGTAGCCGGAATTCAGCGGAAATCCTCTCCGGTGGCCGCAATCCGCGCTTTCAGGCCTTGCTGGTTGATGTTCTGGATTTCGATGCCGGGGTGGGCGTTGACCTCGATCACCAGCGGCCCTTCGTTGACGTCCAGCACGATGTCCGCCCCGCAATAGCCCAAACCCACCGCAGGCCCGCAGCGCGAGGCGAGTTCCAGCACGCGCTTCCATCCCGGGATCTCGAACCCGATCAGATTGACGCCGGTATCGGGGTGATGGGTGATGGGCGTGCCTTTGACCACGGCGCGGGTGATCTTGCCGGTCTCCATGTCGATCCCCGCGCCGATCGCGCGTTGGTGGAGGTTCGCCTTGCCGTCGGATTCGTTCGTCGGCAGGCGCACCATCGCCATAAGCGGGGTGTAGTGCAGGCTGATGACGCGCAGATCCGGCAGGCCTTCGGGCACGATGCTGGCCAGTGCCGGATCGGCGATGATCAGCGGTTCGATCAGCGCCGCGTCCTCGGCCGCCGAATCGCCTGAAAAGCCGCCATCGACCACTTTCTGGATGTGGTGCATCACCGCGTCTTCGGTCAGCGGCGTGCCGGACCCCTTGTACCACGTGTTGCCCTCGCGTCGGACAGCGAGAAGGATGCCGTCCCCCTGCGATCCGCGTGCAGGCTTGATCGCCCAGGCATCGGGCATGTCGCGGCGGGGGCTGAAGTTGGCGAGCTTCTGGTGATCGTCGATCACCGCAACCGTACCGGTGCAGGCGATCCCCGCCGCCTCCAGCGCCACCTTGGCCGCCACCTTGTCCCGCGCGCGTTCAATCGCGTGGCGCGGATTGTATTTCTGGATCAATGCGTTGCGCATATTGATGCCGAGAATTTCGTCCGCCTCGTCATAGGCGCGTGCGGCAGCGCCGAACAGCTTTCTGAGGCCCATCACACGTCCTCGACCTTGCGGATCACCCAGGCGTTATGAATGCCCGGACGCCCCCCTGCGGCAGCAAAGAGGCGTGGTTCGAACTGCGCTTCGCGGTTCGGGGCAACCTGCGGCACGCGGCGGCGCGCATCGGGAAGGAAGGCGTCGGGGGAATCGATCACCCAGAGCCCGGCCAGCGGCGCGGCAGTCCTTGCCTGAGCCGCAAGCACCAGCGGGCTGCGGCGAGGCAACCGCGTGAGAACCGGCGCGCGATACGGGGCACGAAGGCGCACAGGCTCAGGCAATGGCAAGGAGACAGGTTCGGTGATGCGCCTGGTGTCGGGCAGGCCGACGCGGCGATCCTCCTCCACATCATCGGGCAACCTTGCCGCCTTGGCCTGTCGTCGTCGCTCCAGCCAGATCGGCGCAAAGCGGCCGATTTCGGTCAGCCGCAGCCCGCGATATCGCCCCAGAATCGCAATCGCGATCGCCGTGGTCGCTGGCATCAGCAGCGGCGAGGATTCGATCAGCGCCATCGCGAAATCCGACACCATCACGAACTGGATGACCACCGCCAGAATGAAGGTGTTGAAGGCCATCTTCGCTGCCGGCTTGGCCCCGTCCTTGCCCCATTGCTTCCACCAGCGTTCGACACACAGCGCGCAGACGATCACCGGGAAGGCATCGACCTGCAATTGCGTGTCGAGCACCATCATCAGGCCCACCAGAACCAGCACGATCAGCGAAATCAGCACCCCGAGGAACCCGACCCGGGTCATCCTCAGTTTCAGCAAGGAGGGCGTGACCATCATTCCAACCAGCACGGAAGAACACAGCACAATCGGCCCCATCACCGGGCCGATCTGAAGGAACGCCAGCGCGATTAGCATGGGCGTGAACAGGCCGAACGCCTTCAGCCCGATGAAACTGCGCGCCAGCACCACCAGAAACGCGCCAAGCGGCAGCACCATCAGCAGGTTGGACGGCTTCAGGCCCCAGATCGCCTGCGAGGTCGCGACCCCGTCCAGCGTAGACGGCAGCACGAAAAAGCCGCCGGTGTTGGCCACGCCCAGCCCGACCAGCACCGCCAGCACCACGGCGACCGCAAGGCCGACGTAGAGCGGCTTGCGTACCTGCGGGGTAGCGCGTGCCCAGACCTGACCGACGCGGGCGATCATCTCAGAATGCGTAACCGACCGACAGGGTCAGACGATAACCCTCGCGCTCGCGCGTGGCTTCGTTGCTGCTGAAGAAGATGTACTTGGCTTCGGCCTCGATGCGCCACTTGCCGGGCCACCAGAGCATTTCGACTTCGGGCACCACCTGCCGGTCACGCCGCAGCGCGCCATTATCGGCGATGCGCCCGTCAAAGCGGGTCTTGATGACTTCGAGCGCCGGACGCACGCGCAGATCGGGAGCCACGGGGCGGGTGTAGGCCACGCCGGCAGAATCGCGCTCGTATCCCCGTGCCGCATCGTCCGATCGGATGCTTTCGGTCCGCAGATCAAAGGCGAGGTAATGGTAAGGGCCGAACCGGCGGCGATATTGCGCATCGACACGCGGGCCTTCGCCCGTTGTCGCGGGCGCTGCGCCATTGTCATATTGCCGGTCACGCCAGGTGCCCTGCAACCGGAAGCGGTTGGCGCGTGACGGTTCGAACGTCAGCCGCGCCGATCCCTGCCATTCATCGGTATCGGCGGATTCGACCGACACGAGATCGTCAAACCGGCGTGCCTGCAGCTGGACTTCCAGCGTCTTTGTCACGTCATGCTGCATGGTTGCCGACAGCCGGTCGCGTGACAGATCGCGGCGCCCCTCGCCCAGGCGGAACACCTGAATCCGGTCGGCTTCGAGCCGAAAGCGGGTGCTTTCACTGTTGAGAGCCAGACCCACCTGACCACGTACGGAGATCGCCTCGCCGTCGATCACCAGATCCTCGTCGCGGGTGGTGGTCTGGGCGCTGATTGTTTGCACTTCGATGCGGGCATCGGGTTCAAGCCGCCACCCCTCATCGGCTGCAGCCAGCGGCGCGCCGCCGCATACAGCGATCAGCAAAAGCCATGCCCGCCACACAAGTTTGTCAAGTTTCACCGCGAAGGCCCCCAGTTAACAATGGTGACTTACGGGGGTGCTGGTTTAGGAATTCCTAACCTTGATTATAAACCCTGTTGGAGCCGTCATCAGGCCTGCTCCGAACGCAAAGCGGCGGAACGTCCGGTGGGACATTCCGCCGCCTTTGGTGCCGGGCTGAAGGTGCCCGATCAGAACTTCGCGGTCACTTCCACCCCGTAGAACTGCGGCTCGCCCGGAATGAAGGTGGGGATGCCGAAGGCCCCGCCCGTGTTACCCGCATCGAGCAGGAAATCCTGATTGAAGGCGTTGCGGATGAAGCCTGCAATTTCATAGCGTTCATCGGCAAAGCTGACCCCGGCGCGGGCGTTAACCAGCGTCACCGGGCCCTGGCTGATCAGCGGGTTGTTGGGCACTTCGAAAAAGATCGTGCTGCGGTGGGTGATGCTGGGCGTGGCGAAGAAGCGTGCGCCGCTGCCGAATTCGTGATCCACCGTAAAGCCGCCCGCGAGCTGCCATTCCGGCTGCAGACGGAAACGCGATCCGGCAAAGGTGCCGTTGGCGGGATCATCATCAATCCCGCCGTCGATGAAGCCGAAATTGCCGAACAGGTTGAGCCAGTCGGTCACATCCACCGCCAATTCACCCTCGACCCCGAGGTTGCTGGCCCCGCCCGCGCTGCGGGTTTCGAAGGCGCCGGTCGGGTTGCCGTTGACGATCACCGGCACCGACACCTGGAAGTCATCATAGACCTGGTAATAGACCCCCAGCGATGCCGACACCGGACCGGCGGCCAGCTTCACCCCGCCTTCGTAGTTCCAGACGATTTCCTCGCTCACGTCGATGCGGTTGGCGACCACGTCTGCCCCCTGCCGGCGCGCATTGACCTGCACCACCGGCGAACGGCGGCCCTTGGAGATTGTGGCATAGACATTCACATCATCGCTGATCCGGTAGAGCGCGTTGATGCGCGGCAGCCAGGCGGTGAAATTGTCCTCGGCCACAAAGGTGCGCCCGCCGGTGTCGATCTGGCCTGGGATCAGCGACGGGGTGAGCGGACGGCCCGGGCCATTGGGCAGCACCGGCACCGGGACATCGGCAAAGAAGCCCGATCGGCGGGATTCGTCGAGGTAACGCACGCCCGCCGTCAGTTCGAGCGCCTCGGTCGGGATCCAGGTCACGTCGGCGAACACCGAATAGGCCTCGTTGCGGCCCTGGTTCTCGAACACCGAAGCATAGGGGACGTTGGTGATGCCGGTCGCCGGCGAACTGCCGTCAGCCGCAACGCAGGGCGTGGCGCCGAACGGGCGGGAGGCCACCGGCGCCCCGAACAGCGTGGTCAGGCATTGCAGGAACAGGCCTTCTTCGGAGGCGAAGGGCACATTCTGGCGGCCGTCTTCGATGAAGATGTTCCACCCCGCGCTCGCCCGCAGTTTCTCGCCTGCATAGCTGAAGCGGCCTTCGTGGCTGATCTGCCAGCCATCCGCGATCTCGGCAAATTCGAGGAAGGGGGCGGCGGTGCCATCGGCATCGAACACCTCGCGGCTGTCGAATTCGCGGTAACCGTTGACGGTGGTGAAGGTCCATTCGTCCGACAGCTGGTACTCGGCGGTGAGGTTCAGGTCATAGACCTCGCGGTTGAGGCCCAGCTGGTCATCGCCCAGCGCCGCCGCACCAGCCGGATTTCCGCCCAGATTGGCGTTGCCAAAGGCATTGGCCGGGCCGCCCGGTGCACCGGCGAATGCCGGGAAGCGGGCCGAGATAAAGGGCGTGCCGCCGTTGCGCTGCTGGTCGTAGGTGCCGATCAGATCGACGGTCAGATCATCGGTCGGGGTCCAGCGCACCGAAGCGCGCAGGCCGAGTTGATTCTGCGCGTAAAGATCCTTCTCCTGATTGGGGCTGAGGTTCTCGACATAGCCATCGCGGGTGCGCCATTCACCGGCGATGCGTGCGGCCAGCACGTCCGAGCCGAGATTGATGAAGCCGCCCAGCAGGGTCTGGTTGAAATTGCCGTAACCGCCGCGCACTTCGGCTTCAAAGCCCGCGCGCGGCTTGGCCGAGACGAGGCTGATGGCGCCCACGGCGCTGGCGGTGCCGAACAGGGTTGCCTGCGGCCCCTTGATCACCTCGACACGTTCCAGATCGTAGATCGCCTGATAGCTCCCGCGCGAGCGCGAGATATCGACGCCGTTGTAATAGAGTGTGACACGCGGGCCTTGCTGCGCCGAGCCGCTGTCCGAGGTGATGCCGCGGATCACGATGCCGGGGTTGTTGGCGCTCTGTTCCTGAACCAGTAGGCCGGGGGTGTAATAGGACAGTTCATCAAGATCGGTGACGCCCAGTTCGCGGATGCGTTCACCGCCAAGAGCGGTGATGGTGATCGGCACGTCGAGGGCGCGCTGTTCGATCTTCTGTGAGGTGACGATGATCTGGTTGCCCGAGGCGGTATCGTCGTCGTCGGCGGTGTCGCTGTCCTGCGCGAAGGCGATCTGCGGGGCGGCGGCAAGAGTCGTGGCGAGCGCGATCAGCGAGGTGCGCGCAAAGCGGGTGCGGTTCATTGTCTGGCTTCCCTGTTGCATGAGAGAGGCCTTGCCCGTCGCACCGCTTGGTGACGGCGCAGCGACGGAGGGATGAAGCGCGCGTTACAGGGAATTTACACTTTTAAGGCGTTGCCAAAATGTATCGTCGTTGGCGTGCCACTTTCTGTGGCGCAGACCCCCCGCCCCGCCTCCCCACCCGGCCACCATAGCCTGATGGTATCATTGGTGGCCGGKTGGGGAGGTGGGGCGGGTGGTTCGCGTTTCGCGTCAGCGAAACCGCAAAGCAAAAACTCTATCTTCCAGCCATCGCCTTGACGCGCGCCAGATAGGTGCGCCCGATGCGCAGCGCCTCGCCATTGACCAGTTCGGCCGACCAGACGCCAAGGCCATCGTGGCGCAAGCCCCGGATATGATCGCGGCGCAGGATCGTGGAACGGTGGATGCGGATGAACTGTTCGGGATCGAGCCGCTCTTCCAGCCCCGCGATGGTCTGGAGCAGCAGGTAGGACCGCCCCGCTTCCGCCCCACCGACATGCAGGCGCACATAATCGCGTTCCGCATCGATCTGGTGAACCTCGCTGACCGCAATACGCAGCAGCTCGGAGCGGTGCGGCACCCACAATTCGTCGAGATAGCGGCTTACCTTTTCCCGCCGTGTGCCACGCCGGGCAACCGCACGTTCGATCGCGCGCTCCAGCCGGTCGGCAGAGACGGGCTTCAGCACGTAATCCACCGCCTCCAGATCGAAGGCCTCGACCGCGAAATGATCATGCGCGGTGACGAAGATCACCACCGGCGATTGCGGCTGCGCGGCAAAGTGGCGCGCCACGCCCAGCCCGTCCAGTTCCGGCATGGTCATGTCGAGCAGCACCAGATCGGGGCTGAGCTTTTCGGCAAGGCGCAGCGCCGCCGCACCATCGCTCGCCGTGCCGACCACACGCACCTGCGGGATTTCGGCGCAGATCACCTGCACGCGTTCGACCGCAAGCGGTTCGTCATCGACGATCAGGGTTCTGAGCGCGGAAGTCTCGGAAGGGGTGTCAGTCATGGCGGGCCATCATCTTGGTCAAGGGGATGCGGATTTCGGTGCGGTAGCCGCCCGGCACCGGGGCAGAAACAAAGCCGATATCGGCGCCAAATCGGGCCTCCAGCCGGTCACGGACATTGGCAAGGCCAATGCCAAAGCCGTGCTGGGCGCCCTGCGGCACGCCGGGGCCATCATCGCTGACAGTGATCACCAGCCGGTCAAACTCCTCGCGCGCGGCCATCGTGATCGTGACCTTCCGGGAGACCGGCGAGACGGCGTATTTGACCGAATTTTCCACCAGCGGTTGCAGGATCATGCCCGGCACGCGGGCTTCTTCCAGCTCCTCGGGCAGATCAAAGACGCACACCAGCCGGGTGGGGAACCGCACCGCTTCAATGTCGAGGTAGAGCTTTTGCAGGTCGAACTCGTCGCGCAAGGCAACATCGGCGGTGGGTTCATTGGCGAGGGAGTGGCGGTAGAAGCGGCTGATCGTCTGGATCATCTTCTCGGCCCGCTCGGCCTTGCCCGTCATCACCAGCGCAGACAGGGAATTCAGCGTGTTGAACAGGAAATGCGGGTTTACCTGATAGCGCAGGGACAGCAATTCGGCAGCCTTGGCGGCAGAACGGAACTGTTCCTCCCGCTGCTGGGCCGCACGCGCCTGCACGCCTGCCAGCAGCGCAAAATAGGTCGAGGCCCAGGCCAGCAACAGGAAATACCGCCCCAGCGCCACATCGAGCAGCTTGCGCCAGAAATCGCTGGAGCTTTCGGCTGATTCGATGATCACAGAACGCGCGTCACTGCTTGCACCATTCTGCTGCCCCGGAACCTCGACGAGCAGATTACCGCTTTCGTCCCGGCGCAGGTTGAGGTTCATCTTCTTGGCATAGGCTTGATCCAGCGCCGGAGAGAGATCCTTGAACACCCAGTAATTGACCTGCCCGATCGCCAGCGCCACCGGCAGGGCCAGCGCAATCGCGGCGGAAATCTTGAGCCACAGCGCACGGTTGTCGAACAGGCGCAGCAGCAACCACAGCACCAGTGTCAGCAGCACGCCAGCCCCGGTGACGATCAGCCGCCGCCAGCCAAGTTCGAACTGCAGGCCGAAATCCATCACCATCGCGCGCAGCGTGGTGAGGACGAAATAGGTCGCCCACAGCACCACCATCGAAAACAGCACCGTGCGGAAAGACACGGTGGGCGCTGGCACGGTGGAAGCCGCGTCGCTGGTCATGGTCATCGTCATTATGCCTGCCAGCGATAACGCCCCGCCGCAGCGATTGCTACGGGGCGGGGCGCACATCGTCGGGCGGGGTCAGGCCTTGGTCGAATGCTGAACGGATGTTCAGAGACGACGAACGTTTGTTACCCGTGCCACCTTCGGTGGCGCAGACCTCCCGCCCCGCCTCCCCGCCCGGCCACCATAACATAGTGGTACTATTGGTGGCCGGGCGGGGAGGCGGGGCGGGGGTCCGCATCGCGCATCCGCGCGATCTTAAATCAATCCCGCGGCCGGATCATGTCCGACGGCACCACCCACTGCGCGAACTGTTCTTCGGTCAGCAGGCCAAGCTCCAGCGCTGCTTCCTTCAGGGTCGTGCCTTCCGCATGGGCCTTCTTGGCGATCTTGGCCGCGTTGTCATAACCGATGTGCGGGTTGAGCGCGGTCACCAGCATGAGGCTTTCATTGAGCAGCTGGGTGATGCGGTCGCGGTTGGCTTCAATGCCCACAACACAATTGTCGGTGAAGGCATGGCTCGCATCGCCGATCAGCTTCATCGATTGCAGCACGTTGTAGATGATCACCGGCTTGAAGACGTTGAGTTCCAGATGGCCGTGCGATCCGGCGACCGTCACCGTCATGTGGTTGCCCATCACCTGCGCGCAGACCATCGTCATCGCCTCGCACTGGGTCGGGTTGACCTTGCCCGGCATGATTGACGAGCCCGGTTCATTGGCGGGGAGCGAAAGCTCGCCAAGTCCGGAACGCGGGCCGGAGCCGAGCAGGCGGATGTCGTTGGCGATCTTCATCAGGCTGACCGCGATCACGTTGAGCGCGCCCGAAATCTCCACCATCGCGTCATGCGCGGCGAGCGCTTCGAACTTGTTGGGCGCGGTGACAAAGGCGTGGCCGGTTTCCGCAGCGACTTCGGCGGCGAAAGCCGTGTCGAACCCGACCTTGGCGTTGATCCCGGTGCCGACAGCGGTGCCGCCCTGCGCCAGCTCCAGCACACGCGGCAGCGCGGCTTCAACGCGGGCGATGCCGTATTCGATCTGCTTGGCGTAGCCCGAGAATTCCTGCCCCAGCGTCATCGGGGTCGCATCCTGAAGGTGCGTGCGGCCAATCTTGACGATGTCGGCAAACTCGCCCGCCTTGGCATCCAGCGCGCCGTGGAGCTTCTTCAGCGCGGGGATCAGGTGATCCAGCGCCTCGACCGCCGCGGCGATGTGCATCGCGGTGGGGAAGGTGTCGTTCGACGATTGGCCCATGTTGCAATGGTCGTTGGGGTGGACCGGGGTCTTGCCACCCTTCTTGCCGGTGAGAATCTCGTTCGCGCGGCTGGCAATCACTTCATTGGCGTTCATGTTCGACTGGGTGCCGGAACCGGTCTGCCACACCACCAGCGGGAACTGGTCGGCCAGCGTGCCATCAATCACCTCGCGCGCGGCGGCGACAATCGCCTCGCCAATTCCGGCATCGAGCACGCCGAGCTTCATGTTGGCCTTGGCCGCCGAAAGCTTCTGCACGCCGAGGGCGCGCACCAGCGCGGGCGGCATCTTTTCGCCGCCGATGGGGAAATTGACGATGCTGCGCTGAGTCTGCGCGCCCCAGTGCATGTGGGCAGGAACCGCCACCTCGCCCAGCGAATCGGTTTCGATCCGCACATCTGCGCCATTCACTGTCATGTCACTCATCGAAGCCATCCCTCACTAAGTCGAATACAATCCCGAAGGTTCGCGCGCTCCCCTAAGCACCACCTCGCTCCGAGGTCAAAGGCCTTGGAAGCAGGGCCACGCACGTTTAAGGAGAGGGTTGACGGACTGTGTTATGTCCCTAATACAGTTAGCCCGAAAGACCATGAGCACCATGACAACGACTTTGCCCGATACCAGCACCGCGCGCCGCGCCATGATCGACAGCCAGCTGCGCACCAGCGGCGTGAACGAGGAATATGCTCTCGCCCGGATGCTCGCCGTCCCGCGTGAAGATTTCCTGCCTGCCGACAAGGCATCGGTTGCCTATATCGATCGCGCGGTGATGCTGGGCGATACGGGCCATCTCGCCGCGCCGCTGTTCTATGGCAAGCTGCTGCTCGAAGCCGCGCCCATGCCGGATGACCGCGTGCTGGTGGTCAGCGGCGGCACCGGCTATCTGGCCGCCCTGCTGCGCCCGCTGGTGGCTGACCTTGCCGAGATCACCGTGGCCGAAGCCATGAACCCGTCCGGCGCGGGTAACTATTCGCTGATCGTGATCGACGGTGCGATCGAACTGCTGCCCGAAGCCCTCGCCGCGCAGCTGGCCGATGATGGCCGGGTCGTCACCGGTCTGGTGCTGCGCCAGGTCACGCGTCTGGCCACCGGGCGCAAGGTCGCCGGCAAGGTCAATCTCCAGCCGATCGAGGATATGGGCATCCCGGTGCTCCACGCCTTCGATGCGCCCAAGGGCTGGACCTTCGCGTGAGATTGCGCCCCGCCTCGTGTGTCTGGGCCGGATCGGCGAGCCTGCTGGCCTTGATGGGCCTTGCTGGGCCCGCCCATGCCGATACCCTGCGTGAGGCGCTGGCGGCGGCTTACACCACCAACCCCACGCTCGAAGGCGCCCGCGCCAACCAGCGCGCTGTCGATGAAGGCGTGCCGATCAACCGGGCGCAGGGCCTGCCGACGGCAAACGTCACCGCGACCCACATCGAATTCATCCAGCAATCTTCCAACGCCTTCGTTGCGCCGGATCGTAACCTCGGCGTCACTGCACAGGTGCTGGTGCCTGTCTATTCCGGCGGTGCGGTGCGTAATGGCATCGCCGCGGCCAAGGAACGGGTCGAAGCCGGACAGGCCGATCTGCGCAACACCGAAAGCACGATCTTCAGCCAGGTCGTGGCGGCCTATATGGACGTGCTGCGGACCGAGGCGCTGGTGGCGCTGGCAACCAACAATGTTGCCGTGCTGCGCACCAACCTTGAGGCGACCAGTGACCGCTTCCAGATCGGGGATCTGACCATCACTGACGTGGCGCAGTCCCGCTCGCGCCTCGCGGTGGCAGAGGGTGACCTGCAGGGCGCCGAGGCCAATCTGATCGCAGCGCGGGAAACCTATATCCGCCTTGTCGGACGCGAGCCGGGTGAGCTGGAAGCTCCCCCGCCACTGCCCGGCCTGCCCGATTCTGTCGGCGAGGCAATCGTCGCCGCGCTGGAGAACAACCCCAATCTCGACGCCGCCAAGCAGCGGGCCGAAGCTGCCGGGTTCGACACCAAGGCCGCAGGCGCCGGACGATTGCCGAATGTCAGCGTATTCGTGAACGGCGATTACAGCGACTTCTTCGGCACGCTGGGCGGCCCGGTTGCCGCTGATTTCGTCCAAAGCGAAAAGACCGCCAATGCCGGGGTGCGGGTCACGATCCCGCTGTTTCAGGGCGGGTTGCCCGCTGCGCAGAAGCGTCAGGCCGGTGCGCGCGAATCCGCCGCGCTGGAAGACGTGATCGCCGCCGAACGCCAGATCATCGCCGAAACCCGCTCGACCTATTCGAACTGGCAGGCCGCCAACGCCATCATCCGCAGCGCGCAGGCCGCGGTCGAAGCCGCCGAACTCAGCCTTGAAGGCGTGCGCGCGGAAAATTCCATCGGCAACCGCCAGATCCTCGACGTGCTCAATGCCGAACAGGAACTGGTGAACGCCCGCGCGCAATTGGTGACGGCACGGCGCAATGCCTATGTGGCGGGCTTCAACCTGCTCGCGCTGATGGGCCGGGCCGAAGCGCGTGACCTGAACCTTGATGCAGGCGTGCTTTACGATCCGCAGATCAACGCTGACCGGGTCAGCAGCAAGCTGTGGGACTGGGACCGCGATCCCAAAGCTGCCCCGAAATCGACCAGAACCGTTGACATTCCCCCCGCCAAGGCAACAATCGGCCCGCAATTGCTGCCCGGCGAGTGAATCTGATCCCGATTCGGGACAGGCGGGCGACTGATTTGGGGCGATGAATGGGCCAGGATAACGAAGCTTCGGTCGAGGAAATCCTCGAATCCATCAAGAAGGTGATCGCGCGCGATAACCGCGTGGGCGCGATGGAAGCCCGGCGGCGGCGGATGCTGGTGTCCGAAGACGATGCGGCGCAGCCCGCCCCCCTCGCCCGCACCCATCAGGTGCGTGATGAGGATGATGTGCTCGATCTGGGCGCGATGGAATGTGATGCCGAACCCTCCGCCATGCCGATGGATCAGGCGGACGAATCCCCGCTGCTGGCCGAAACCGTGCGCGATGCGATGCAGGAAAACCTCGCCGCGCTCGCGATGCTGGCCGAACCGGGGGCGCGGCCGCAGATCGTGCGGCAGGGGGAGACTTCGCTGGAAGGCCTGACCCGCGAATTGCTGCGCCCGATGCTGGCGGAATGGCTGGAGGCGAACCTGCCCGCGATGGTCGAACAGCTGGTGCAGGCGGAAATCGCCCGGATCGTCGGCAAGCGCCGCTAAGCTCTGGCAAGAGACGGGCAGGCGGGCTAATCCCGCCACCATGCGTAATCTTACCGTTTTCGGCGCGGTCTCCGCCGCCGCCCTGTTCGCCCTTCCCCTCGCCGCGCAGGATGCGTCCATTCTCGGTGTGACCGCCCCGCCGATGAGCGCGCAGGATCTTGTCACTCTGCCGCGTCTGGGTGCGCCAGCGGTGAACGCTGCGGGCACGATGGCGGCATACAGCGTCACCGTCACCGATCCCGAGACGCTGAAGCGCAGCCCGCAGCATTATCTGCTTGATCTGACCAAGCCGGGAGCGGCGCCCACGCCGCTGACCCTGCCGATCCGGGCAAGCGATCTCGCTTTCGGCGCGGACGGCGCGCTCTATTTCCTGAGCGGCGAACATACGGATAGCGCCGCCCCGCAGCGCACCCGCGTGTGGCGGGCGGCATTGGCGAAGGATGGTGTCGCCGCCCCGCAAGTGGTCGCCGAACCTGCCCACGCAGACATCGCCGGGTTCAAGCTGGCCCCCAATGGCAGCGCCATCGCCATCTGGGGCGAAGTGGCCCGCGACTGCCCCACCTTCGGCTGCGCAGACGCCAAGCCCAAGCACCTCCCCGGCCCCGGCACCGGGCGGCTGTATGACGCTGAAGACGGCTTCGTGCGCCACTGGGACCGCTGGGCCACCCCCGGCACGCACAACCGCGTCTTCACCTTCCCGCTGGTGAAAGGCGTCGCCCAAGGCGAGGGCGTGCCTGTTGACGGCACCGACCCCGCCACCGGCATCACCGCCGACAGCCCCACCCTGCCCTTCGGCGGCGGTGAGGAAATCGCCTTCGCACCCGATGGCAAGGCGCTCTATTTCACGGCGCGCCTGTCGGATGCGAACGAGCCGCTGTCGACCAATCTCGACATCTATGCAGCCGACCTCACCGGCGCCGCGCCGCGCCTGCTGACCGCCGCCAATCAGGCCACCGACACCGCACCCACCCCGTCGCCCGATGGCCGCTACCTCGCGTGGCTGGCAATGGAGCGGCCGACTTACGAGGCGGACAAGCTGGCCGTGCAGCTGCTTGACCTCAAGACCGGGCAGTTGCGCAACCTGACCAAGGACACAGACCTCAGCTTCGGATCGCTGGCGTGGGAAGCGGGCGGCAAGAGCCTGATCGCCACCGCGCAAAAGGTGCTCGATACCCCCGCCTTCCGCATCGACATCGCCACCGGCAAGGTGACCGAACTCAACCTGATGGCGGGGAACGAAGCGCATATCGCCAACATCGTCCCGCTGCCGGGCGGCCGGGCGCTGTTCACGCGGGATTCGTTGGGCCAGCCTGCCGAACTCTATCTGTCGGACGGCATGGGGCAGGCCCGCCCGCTGACCGATGTCGCCACCACCCGAATGGGCGCCATGGCCAACATCGTCACCCGCCGCTTCAGCTTTGCCGGCGCCAATGGCGACACCGTGTGGGGCCAGATCACCCGCCTTGCCGACCAGACCGGGCCGATCCCGGCGCTGCTGTATATCCACGGCGGGCCGCAGGGCAGCTACAACGACAGCTGGTCCAACCGCTGGAACCCGCGTGTCACCGCCAGCCAGGGCTACGCCGTGATCTCGATCGATTTCCACGGCTCGACCGGATACGGGCAGGCCTTCACCGATGCGATCAACAAGGATTGGGGCGGGGGGCCGCTGGAAGACCTGCAGAAAGGCCTCGACGCCGCGCTGGCTCTCGACAAGCAGATCGATGGCACCCGCGCCTGCGCGATGGGCGCGAGTTACGGCGGCTACATGGTCAACTGGATCGCGGGGAAGTGGGCCGACCGCTTCCAATGCCTCGTCAACCACAACGGGCTGTTCGACACCCGCGCCTTTGCCCATTCGACCGAGGAATTGTGGTTCCCGCACTGGGATTTCGGTGGATCCTATGAGGAAGCTTCCGAAACTTACGAGAAATGGAACCCCGCCAACCACGTGGACAAGTGGAAGACCCCGATGCTGGTGGTGCTGGGCGAGAAGGATTACCGCGTGCCCTACACGCAGGGCCTCGGCGCCTTCACCATCCTGCGCCAGCGCGGCATCCCGGCGCAATTGCTGGTCTACCCCGATGAAAACCACTGGGTGCTGGGCGCGAAGAACTCGCTGCAATGGCACGACACCGTGTTCGCCTGGCTGGATCGTTGGCTGAAGACCGAGGGATCGGAATGAGCCGCAAGGAACTCGAATCCGCACGCCATTCGCTCGCCAAGCATTTCGGCGATCCCGCCAAGGGCACGCAGATTACCCGCCACATCATGCTGTGCGCGGTATCGGACAAGCAGAAGTGCTGTTCGCGCGAGGATGGCGAGGAGGCCTGGGGCTTCCTGAAGTCACGCCTCAAGGAGCTTGGGCTGGTCGGCCCGCAGCGTACCGAGGACAGCAAGCGGGGGGCAGGCGGGGGCGTGCAGCGATCGAAAGCCGATTGCCTGCAAATCTGCGCCGCCGGGCCGGTCGCGGTCGTGTGGCCAGACGGGGTGTGGTACCATTCGTGCGGACCGGACGTGCTCGAACGGATCATCCAGGAACATCTGGTCGCCGGCGTTCCGGTCGAGGATTACCGCCTCAACCCTGCCTAGTCATCCTTGGGCGACCAGAACTCGTCCTTGCCCGGTAGCTGATTGTCGACCGATTCGTCGTGGCCCGTGCCGTTGCTGAGGAACACCAGCCCCATCAACCCGCCGCCCAGCAGCATGGTAAGGCTGATCCCCAGCGCCACGGCGATGTAGAAATGCACCGAAATCATGCCGTTATAGGCAAACAGCAGGCCCGTTGCGATGGCCACCACCAGCACGGTTGCGGCCAGCAGCACCTTCATGATCTGGCGATAGCGGGCCCAGGCGTGGGCGGCGTTCACAGGATCGTCGAGCGGGGATTTGCGGGTCATGCGCCCGACATGGCCCGCGCTTCGCTGCATTGCAACGCGCGAAAGCTGCAAGGTGCGCTGCACGGGATGCAAATGGGGGTGCAAGCCGGATACGACGAGGCGATTCGCCTTTTGCCCGCAAACATGGCATTTTCCTTTTCCGAGAGAGGGAGTCTGTCATGAACATCGCCCGAATCATCGCCCAGCGCGGCCCATCCGACATCATCGCCTGCGACGTCGCGACCCCGGTATCCCACGCTGTCAGCATCCTCGCCACGAAACGCATCGGTGCCTTGCCGGTGCTGCGCGATGGCAAGGTGGTTGGCATCGTGTCCGAACGTGACGTGATCTACCGGCTCGCCGATCATGGGGGAGAGTGTCTCGAACTGCCGGTCGAACAGATCATGACATCGCCCGCGATCACGGTCGAGCCCGGCACCACGGTTGACGAGGCTCTGGCGATGATGACCCGCCGCCGGTTCCGCCACTTTCCGGTGGTGGAGGATGGCACGCTGATCGCGTTCATCTCGATCGGCGACCTCGTGAAGCACAAGATGGACGAGGTGCAGCACGAGGCCGAAGCGCTGCGCAACTACATTCAGGCGGTGTGATGGCCTTGAGCATCGCCGCCGCGCGCCCTAGATTAGAGCCATGACCGCCCAGCCCCTGATCCTCACCCCGTCCGCCGCCAAGCGCGTGGCCTTCATTGCCAGCAAACAGGCGCGGCCCGCCATCCTGCGCTTGGCCGTGGAAGGGGGTGGGTGTTCGGGCTTTCAATACAAGTTCGACCTCGCCGACGGGCCGGAAGCCGATGATTCGATCTCGGAAACTGACGGGGTGAAGCTGGTGGTCGATCCCATGAGCCTCGATCTGATCGCGGGCAGCACGGTCGATTTCGTCGAATCGCTGGGCGGGGCGGCCTTCAAGGTCGAAAACCCGCAGGCGGCGGCCGGGTGCGGCTGCGGGGCCAGCTTCGGGATTTGAGTTGATCTCTTGCCTCGTCATTGCGAGGAGGCCCTCAAGGGCCGACGCGGCAATCCATCATCTGACCTCGCCCCCGGCATCAACGCCGGTTCATGGATTGCTTCGCTACGCTCGCAATGACGAGGTAGCCCCATGAAAATCGCCACCTTCAACATCAACGGCATCAAGGCGCGCCTGCCACGCCTGCTCGAATGGCTGGATGAAACCCGCCCAGCGGTCGCCTGCTTGCAGGAAATCAAATCGCAGGACGAAGGCTTCCCCGCGGCCGATTTCGAGGCGCTGGGCTATGCCGCGATCTGGCACGGGCAGAAGAGCTTCAACGGTGTTGCGATCCTGGTGGACACGCGGGCGGGATATACCCTGACCGAAGTGCAGCGCGGCCTCGGCATCCCCGGCCCGAACGAGGGTGACGAGGAACAGGCGCGTTACCTTGAGGCCGATGTCAGCGGTGTGCGGGTCGCCTGCCTCTATCTGCCCAACGGCAACCCCCATCCGGGACCGAAGTTCACCTACAAGCTGGCATGGATGGCCAAGCTGCGCGAGCGCATGGCCGCGATCTGGGCCGAGGAAGTGCCCGCCGTGGTGCTCGGCGATTTCAACGTGATCCCGCATGATGATGACGTGTGGTCGGTCAAGGCGATGCAGGATGACGCGCTGATGCAGCCCGAAAGCCGCGCCGCCTATGCCCGGATGCTGGCGGACGGGTGGACCGACGCAATCCGCACCCACAATCCGCGCGGCGGGGTGTGGACCTATTGGGACTATCAGGCGGGCGCCTGGCAGCGCGACCACGGTTTCCGCATCGACCACATCCTGCTGTCGCCCGAATGTGCGGACCGCCTGGAATCATGCGGCGTCGACAAGGCCTATCGCGGGCGGGAGAAGTCGAGCGACCACACGCCTGTTTGGGTGAAGTTGCGCGGCTGACCTAACCAATAGGTCGCCCTCGGCGCAAGGCGCCGCAAGGGCGACCGCCCGCCCGCAGCCGCTCGCCCGAAGGGCGAAACGCGGCGAGGATCAGCGATCAGCGATAGAAAATATGCGTGTCGATCTGGGCGAGGCGCGTCTTGGTGCGGCTCCAGCCGGGGCTGACATAGCGGGCGTGGAAGAACACCGCATTGCCGGCTTCGGATTCCCACAGGCCCTGATGCGCGATCCGGGCGATGGCGACGGCGCGGGTCCATGCGGGCGAGCTTTCGCGCACGGCCGGCATCCGGCTGCCACGCATGAAGGAAAACTGCCCCGGCTGCGCGACAACACCGCAATAGCTGCCGGGGAAGCGCCGGTCTTCGGAGCGGTTGATGATGACCTGCGCCACGGCCAGCTGGCCGGACAGCGGCTCACCGCGGGCTTCGAAATAGACCGCGCCGGCAAGGCAGCGCAGCTGCTCGTCCATCGGCGCGGCGGTGTCGACCATGCCGACCAGTTCGGGAAGGGAACCGGCTTCGGTCAGCACAGGCGCGGGTGCCTGCTCGGGGAGCGCTTGCACCACGGGTTCGGACACGAATGTGATGGCTTGGGGGACCAGTTCTGCCGCTTCGACCATGTCGGGAAGGGCGGTCTGGTTGCTGGCGGCTTGCGCCAGCGCGGCGGCATCATTGCCGCTCGGAAACAGGGTGGTTGCGATAGCCACAGTGGCAATCGCAGCAATCGTGGTGGTCTTGCGACTCATGTACTCTACTTATTCGGCGGTGAGCGCGCGCAGTCGCAGGCGGGAACCTTATCCGGACACAATCGGGATGGGGGGTTCAAGAAGCCTGCCGGCCGCTCCCCGTCTGCGTGCTGAAGATACGGCCGAATTGCCGCCCCACAGCCTGCGCGAGGAATTGGAGCGGGCCTCTGACGGTGGCTGCCGTTTACGTCAACGCGAATCGTTCAATCGCACGACGAAGCGTTCGGGATCCGCGATATCCACCTCGATTAGCCACATATCAGCGTCCTGAGAGCGTCTGCGGGCCAAATATTCGGAAAATTCCTGTTTCTTTTCAGCATCTTCCCGATTTGTGGCAACAAAAAGGCGCGATCCGTCACGTTGCGGCATTCTTTCGTAAAGCACAGCCCCCGTTCCGCGACACAGCATTACCAGCAGGATCGTCCCTGCGTCCCGCTCCCCCTTCGCCAGCACTGTCGCAAAGCCGCCCTGCGATTCGGCGAGGCGGCAAATCGCGCCTGCCTCCAGATGGGCGGGCAGGCGGGCGTCCATCGCTAAAGCCCCGATGGCCCGTCCGCGGCGTAACCCGGCAGGCTGGAGAGCGCGATGCGGCTGCGCATGAAGGTGCCGGTGCCGCGCCCGATCTCGTCCCCTTCGGCATCCACCAGCCGTGCCTCGGCCACGAACACCCTGCGGCGCCCGCTGACCCAATGACCCTCGGCCGTGACGGTCCCGGCCCGCACCGGCTTTGAAAAGAACAGGTTGAAACTGGTGGTCAGCAGGAAGCGGTCCGTCACCAGCGAATTGGCGGCATAGAAGGCCGCATCATCCAGCATCTTGAAATAGATCGTCCCGTGCGCCGCGCCCGCCGCGTGGTAATCCTCGGGCGTCACGGTGAAGGTCAGCCGGGAACGGCCTTCGCCTGCGATATTCAGCTGCGAGGCGAACTTGGCGTTCACCGGAGCCGAGGCATAGAGCCGCTCCAGCGCCCGGTAGTGCTGCTGGGCCCCGGTTGCGGATGGAAACACGTCATCGCCAGACATAGCGTCGCTCGAATCGGATCAGGCCGCGTCGCGCAGGAACTGGTTGGTCAGCAGCGCATAGGCTGCATCCGTGTCGGGCGCATCGGCGAGCATCTGCAACATCGTCTCGTCCCGCGTCAGGCGCGAAATCGCTGCGAGTGCGTGGAGGTGCGTCGCCCCGGCGTTCTCCGGCGAGACCAACCCGCAGACCAACGTCACGGGCCGTGCATCGGCGGCGGCGAAATCGATCGGCGCTTCCAGGCGGATCAACGCCAGCGAAGGGCGCCGGACATCCTTGCTGCGGCAATGCGGAATCGCCACCCCGCGCCCGAAACCGGTGCTGCCCAAAGCCTCCCGCGCTTCGAGGCTTTCGAGCACTTCGGCCTCGTCCAGCCCGTATGCGGCGCTGAGCAGCTGGGCTGTCCGGATAAGCACCTTCGGTTTGGTATCGATCCGGGCGAACGCAATCGCTTGCGGTGAAAGAGCCAGGTTCACGTCCATTTTCAAGAGAATCCCGATTGCGTGCGCTCCCCGAATGTGGGGAAGTGTCGGCGAAGATCCGGTCCGGTCATGCTGTTTCAGCATCGCCGGGCCGGGGCGGAAGCCCCTCCTGCTGCCGCCGCTTGGGCCTTGCGATAGCCGCTTTTGCCGTTACGGCAAAGCTGCAACCGGTCCCTATCTCGGCTCGACCCATCCGATCGAGCCATCGGCACGGCGGTAAACCATATTATGCCGCCCCGTGCCAGCGTTTTTGAAAAACAGCGCCCCGGTGTTGCGCAGGTCCAGCATCATCACCGCATCGGCAACGCTGGCGGTGGGGATATCGACGCGGGTTTCGGCGATCACCAGCGGCGCATCGGCCGTGACTTCCTCCTCGACGTCTTCTTCCACCGCGAAGATGGTGTAGGCGGCTTCTTCCTCGCCGCGCGCGTGATCGGCCTGTTCATGGCGATCGGTCAGGCGGCGCTTGTAGCGGCGCAGCTGCTTTTCGATCTTGCCCGCTGCCTCGTCAAAGGCGACGTGCACATCATGTGCAGAGCCTTGCGCTTTCAGGATCAGGCCCTGCATCACGTGGGTGACGATGTCGCAGCTGAAGGCGCCCGCAGGGGCCTTGCCGAAGGTCACATGGCTGGACAGCGCACGGTCGAAATACTTGTCGACGATTGCGCCAAGCCGGTCAGCCGCATGTTCCTGCAAGGCTGCGCCGGTGTCCATCTGGTGGCCCGAAATCCGAATATCCATGAAGTGTAGTCCTCCCGTCCAGGTTGAGGATCCCAAAGTAAGGCGCCAGAAAACTGGCAACTATCCGCGCGTTGCCTTCACCGCGTCCAGATCGCTTCAGCGATTCCGGCGATGAAGGTGCGGTGTCGTTCCAGCTCCTCCGGGCTGGCAACATGGGGGCGAGGGTCACGCCGGGGCTTGTCCGTTGCCGGACGATGCCAGGGCGCGTTGGTCGAAGGCTGCGCGGCCAGATCGGTCGCCGGATCGAGCGCGGTCAACCCCAGCCCGATCTGCCGCCCGCCGGTGAGTTCGACATAGACCTGCGCCAGCAGTTCGGCATCCAGCAGCGCGCCGTGCTTCACACGGTGGCTGCGGTCGATCCCGTAACGGGTGCACAGCGCATCAAGGCTGAGTTTCGCGCCGGGGTGTTTCTTGCGGGCGAGGGCAACCGTGTCCACCATCCGGTCGTAATCGATGGGTTGGTGTCCGGCCAGTTCCAGCTCGTTGTTGAGGAAGCCGAAATCGAACCCGGCATTGTGCGCGACCAGCGGCGAATCCCCGAGGAAAGCGAGCAATTCCATCGCCGTATCGGCAAAGCGCGGCTTGGTATAAAGGAACGCGGCGCTGAGGCCGTGAACGCGTTCGGCCTCAGGCGGCATGTCGCGATCGGGGTTGAAATAGGCGTGAAAGGTGCGGCCCGTTTCAACCCGGCCGATCATCTCGATACAGCCGATTTCCACCATCCGGTCCCCGGTCTTGGGGTCGAGTCCGGTGGTTTCGGTGTCGAAGATGATTTCGCGTGTTTGGGCCGACATTTGGGGGACTATCCTCCCATGTTCGGGGAGTTGCAAGCACTGCCTGCAATCAAAATGACGCAATCAGCGCGGCGACCTGAGCGCGGGTTTCATCAAGGCTGGTGCCGGTGTCGATGATGTGGTCGGCGCGGGCGCGTTTTTCCGCGTCGTGGAGCTGCAGGCCATAAATATGCTCGAATTTCTGGGGAGTCATGCCGGGGCGGGCGAGCACGCGGGCGCGCTGCACGGCTTCGGGGGCGGAGACGACGACGATGGTATCAACGCTCTCGTGCCCGCCGCGCTCGAACAGCAGCGGGATATCGAAGACGACCGCCCGCTTGTCGTGGTGCTGGGCGAGGAACTCGGCGCGTTTTGCCGCGACGGCGGGGTGGACGATAGCCTCCAGCCGGGCGAGTGCCGCCTTGTCAGCAAACACCTGATGGCCCAGCCGGTCACGGTCGACGCCAGCCTCGCCGGTCGAGCCGGGAAAAGCGGCCTCGATGGCGGGGACGAGCTCCCCGCCTGCGCCCTGCATCGCACGCACCTCTGCATCGGCATCGAACACCGGGATGCCGGCGTCCGCAAACATCGCGGCGACGGTGGATTTGCCCATGCCGATGCTGCCGGTGAGGCCGATGATTTTCGGGCGCGTCATTGTGTGAGCAGCTCGCGCAGTTCGGCGTCGTACTCGCGGGGCGGGGCTGCTCCGAAGAACCGCTCGAACGCGCTAGCTGCCTGCCCGATCAGCATGGCCAGCCCGTCGACGGTGCGCAGGCCCCTATCAGCCGCGCCTTGCAGGAAGGGCGTAACCAGCGGCGCGGTGACGATGTCATAGGCGATGCTTCCGGGCGGGGCATGGCTCCAGTCGAAGGGCAGGGGGGGGCTGGCCCGCCATGCCAAGGCTGGAGGCGTTGATCACCAGATCAAGGCAGCCTTCGCGGTCATCAAAGGCGAAATCGGTCGGATCAGCGAAGTGGGAGAGGTGGATCGCGTGATGCTCCCCCTTGGGCGCCAGTTCATCAAGCAGCGCCCGCGCCTTGGCCGGATCGCGGCCGGCGACGACCAGCGTGAAGCCCTTGTCCGCCAGCGCGGCGATGATGGCACGCGACGCGCCGCCAGTGCCGATGATGCGGGCCATGCGGTAATAGTGCGTTTCGGCCAGCTCTGCGCTCAGCGGCTCCAGGAACCCGCTTGCGTCGGTGTTGGTGCCCGCCAGACCGCTCTCGCCCCCCGGCAGGATGGTGTTCACCGCGCCAATAGCGTCGGCGGGCAGGTCGATCCGGCCCAGCAGCGGCATCACCGCCTGCTTGTGCGGCATGGTGACATTACACCCGCGCCAATCCGGGTCTTCGCGGCGGGCGGCGAGGTAATCGGCGAGACCTTCGGGGCGGACATGACAGGCACGATAATCGGCGTCGATGCCAAGCTTTCCGAGCCAGAAATTGTGGATTTTCGGTGACTTGGACTGGGCGATGGGATCGCCGATCACCTCGGCAAAGGGGCGGGTCATGCGATCAGCACCCCTTCCTCCCGCAAGGCTTCCAGCAAGGGCAGCAGCGGCATCCCGAGAACGGTGAACTGGTCGCCTTCGATGGCGGAGAAGAGCTGGACCCCGGGGCCTTCGATGCGGAAGGCGCCTACTGTGTGGCTGATGGCGGGCCATTCAAGCGCAAGATAATGCGCGATAAATTCGTCCGACAGATCGCGCACGTGAAGGCGGGCGATACTGGCATGGCTCCACTCGCAACCGCCGTCCTTCACCAGAGCGGCAGCGGAGTGAAGCTCCATCACCTTACCGGAAAAGAACCGCAGATGCTCGCCCGCTTCTTCAATCGTGCGCGGTTTGTCGAACCGGCGACCTTGCGCAACGACCAGCGAATCCGAGCCCAGAACAAGGGCTTGCGGGTGAAGCGCCGCCACCGCCGCAGCCTTGGCGACGGCCAGCGCCTCGGCCACCTCGGCAGGGGCCGCGCCTGCGAGCCCTGCCTCCACGGCACGTTCGTCAAGATCGGCGGGAATGCTGTGATAGATCACCCCGGCGGCATCAAGCATGGCCCGGCGCGAGGCTGATTTGCTGGCGAGAATCAGGGGCTTGGTCATATCGGCTTACCCACCCCGCCTTCGCTTGCAGGCTTGCGCTCGCGTTCCTGCGCCAACCGGATGATCGCCGCCGCGGTTTCCTCGATCGAGCGGCGGGTGACGTCGATCACCGGCCAGCCATGATCGGCGAACATGCGGCGGGCAAATTGCAGTTCGGCCTTGACGCGGTCATTGTCGACATAGGCCGTCTCAGTCGCTTCGTTGAGGGATAACAAGCGGTTGCGCCTGATCTGCACCAGCCGTTCGGGCGAGGTCGTCAGGCCCACAACCAGCGGATGGCGCAGGCCGAACAGCGCCTGGGGCGGCGGGCTTTCCACCACCAGCGGAATATTGGCGACCTTGTAACCGCGGTTGGCAAGATAGATCGAGGTCGGCGTCTTGGACGAGCGCGACACGCCCACCAGCATGATGTCCGCTTCCTCCCAATCCTCGTGCGCCAGCCCGTCATCATGGGCGATGGTGTACTGAATGGCATCGACCCGCTTGAAATAGCTTTCGTCCATCATGTGCTGGCGGCCCGGGCGGCCATGCGCTTCCTGCCCCAGCTGGGCCTCCAGCGCGGCGGTCACCTGATCCAGCACCGGAACCGCCGGCAGGCCAAGGTGGCGGCAATGCTCTTCCAGCCGCTTGCGCGTTTCGGGGTTCACCAGCGTGTAGAGCACCAGGCCGGGATGCGCGGCCAGATCGGGCACGATCCGGTCAAGGTGCTGCAATGACCGCACCATTGGCCAGAAATGGCGGTTCACCATCGGGTTATCGAACTGCGCCAGCGCCGCCTTCGCAATCATTTCCAGCGTCTCGCCGGTCGAATCCGATACAAGGTGGAGGTTGAGTCGGTTCATTTGGGCAGCCTGTGGACAGATGGAGGCATAAACCACGGGAGGGCGGGGCGAACAAGCTGGGGAGCATTTTTCATGCCCACTCCCAGCCTTTTCCTCGGGGTATTTGCCCACATGGGACAAGTTTTGTCGACAGGCTGGGAATAGTGGGGATAAAGCCAGCTTGACGTCCAATCCGTACGGATTCGATGGGGGCTTGATTCATGTGGGTTGGGTGGGGGTAACCGGAAAGAAGCCGGTAATTCCCGCTATCCACAGGGCCAACTAACTCCATCAATCCTTTTAAAGTTTGATTTGTTTTGTTCTAAGGAACCCTATGCCCGGTCCGCTTCTCGATACGCTCAAAGGTGTCCGTCAGGACGTCGCTCCCGTCTGGCTCATGCGTCAGGCTGGTCGCTATCTGCCTGAATACCGTGAACTTCGTGCCGAAAAGGGCGGGTTTCTCGAACTGGTTTACGACAGCGAGGCCGCGGCCGAGATCACGGTTCAGCCGATCAGGCGCTTCGGGTTCGATGGCGCGATCTTGTTCTCGGATATCCTGATCGTGCCGCACGCGATGGGGCAAGGACTCACCTTTGCCGCCGGCGAAGGCCCGCACCTTTCGCCGACCTTGCTGGAGGTGGGGCTGGACAGCTTCACCCCGGCTTTCGAGCGGTTCGAGCCGGTCTATGAAACCGTCCGCCTGACCCGCCAGCAGATCGGCGATGCGGTGACGATGCTCGGCTTTGCGGGAAGCCCCTGGACGGTCGCGACCTACATGATCGCGGGCGAAGGTTCCAAGGATCAGGGCCCGGCGCGGCTGCTGGCTTACCGTGATCCGGCGCATATGCAGGCGATCATCGATGCGATCATCGATGTCTCGGTCACCTATCTGCGCGGCCAGATCGATGCCGGCGCGGAAGCGGTGCAGCTGTTCGACAGCTGGGCAGGGAGCCTTGCGCCTGACCAGTTTGAAAAGTGGGTGATTGCCCCCAATGCCGCGATCACGGCGAAGCTCAAGGAAACGCACCCCGATACGCCGGTGATCGGCTTCCCCAAGGGTGCAGGCGCAAAACTGCCGGCCTATGCCCGCGAAACGGGCGTGGACGCGGTGGGCCTCGACGAGACGCTCGATCCCGCCTGGGCCCATGCCAGCCTGCCCGCAGGCATGCCGGTGCAGGGCAATTTCGATCCGCTGCTGCTCGAAGCTGGCGGTCCGGCGGTTGCGGCGCGGGTCAAGACGATCATCGCCGCTTTTGAAGATCGTCCGCATGTCTTCAACCTTGGCCACGGGATCGGTCAGTTCACCCCGATTGCCCATGTCGAAGAACTCCTTGCGGCCCTAAGAGGTTGATCTGATGCAGGAAGTGCTCTCCTCGATCTACCTGTTCCTCAAATCGGGGCATGTGATTTTCATGGTGTTCTGGCTGGCGGGCCTGTTCATGCTGCCGCGCCAGTGCATCTACATGCTCGATCACGAACCGGGTTCGGCGGGGGAGGCCAAGTGGGCGACCCGGATGGGCAAGCTGCGCAAAATCATCCTGACCCCTGCGATGATCATCGTCTGGGTGCTGGGGCTGACAATGGCCTGGTCGGGCGGCTGGTTCTCGGAAGGCTGGCTGCACGCCAAGCTGACGCTGGTGCTGGTGCTGACGGGCTATCACGGCTGGCTGGTCGGGCAGACCAAGAAGATGGCAAGGGGCGAGCGGCCCCTGACCGAGAAGACCTTGCGCATGATCGGCGAGGTGCCGGGGCTGCTGCTGGTGCTGATCGTGGTGCTGGTTTACCTCAAGCCCTTCTGACCCTGCGCGCGGCATCCCGCATAATCGCCGATTGACCTTGCGGGGCCGCGCTCCTATTTCCAAACCACCTATCCGGTACCGGAGCGCCAAATCGCTCCCACAGGTCTGCTTTCTCCAAGCCCAGCCCCCTCGGGGCACCGCTCTCCAACTGCGGTACTGACCATCCGGCCACTCTCAGACTTTCGGAAAAATTACCAATGCATCTCAAAGACCTCAAGCGAAAGACCCCGGCCGAACTGGTCGCGATGGCGGAAGAACTGGGCGTTGAAGGCGCCTCGACCATGCGCCGTCAGGATCTGCTGTTCAGCATCCTGCGCGAGTTGGCCGAGGACGAGGAATACGAAGAAAAGATCATGGGCATCGGCACCATTGAGGTGCTGCAGGATGGCTTCGGCTTCCTGCGCAGCCCCGAAGCGAACTATCTCGCCGGCCCGGACGATATCTATGTCTCGCCCAACCAGGTCCGCCGCTGGGGCCTGCGCACCGGCGACACCGTCGAAGGCGAGATCCGCGCGCCGCGCGAAGGCGAACGCTATTTCGCGCTCACCACGCTTGCCAAGGTCAATTTCGACGATCCCGACGCGGTTCGTCTGCGCACCAATTTCGACAACCTGACGCCGCTTTATCCGGATCAGAAGCTGAACCTCGACACGCTCGATCCGACGGTCAAGGACAAGAGCGCCCGCGTCATCGACATCATCGCCCCGCAGGGCAAGGGCCAGCGCGCGCTGATCGTCGCCCCGCCGCGTACCGGCAAGACCGTGCTGCTGCAGAACATCGCCAAGGCGATCACCGACAACCACCCCGAGGTGTTCCTGATCGTCCTGCTGGTCGATGAACGCCCCGAAGAAGTCACCGACATGCAGCGCAGCGTGAAGGGCGAGGTGATCTCCTCGACCTTCGATGAACCTGCCAACCGCCACGTGCAGGTTGCCGAAATGGTGATCGAAAAGGCCAAGCGCCTGGTCGAGCACAAGCATGACGTGGTGATCCTGCTCGATTCCATCACCCGCCTCGGTCGTGCTTACAACACCGTGGTGCCCAGCTCGGGCAAGGTGCTGACCGGCGGTGTGGACGCAAACGCGCTCCAGCGGCCCAAGCGCTTCTTCGGTGCGGCGCGCAACATCGAGGAAGGCGGCAGCCTCTCGATCATCGCCACCGCGCTGATCGACACCGGCAGCCGCATGGACGAAGTGATCTTCGAGGAGTTCAAGGGCACCGGTAACTCGGAAATCGTCCTTGATCGCAAGGTTTCGGACAAGCGCATCTTCCCCGCGCTCGATGTCGGCAAGTCCGGCACCCGCAAGGAAGAACTGCTGGTCCAGAAGGACAACCTCAGCAAGATGTGGGTGCTGCGCCGCATCCTGATGCAGATGGGCACCGTAGATGCGATGGAATTCCTGCTCGACAAGATGAAGGATTCCAAGACCAACGAAGACTTCTTCGCTACTATGAATCAATAACTTAACATCGCAGGGGCCAAGGGGTCGGCCCGCAATACAGGTTAAAGGGACGGGAATTCGTGCTCAGCCAGTATCTCTACATCAGCACCGCGCCGACCCTGCCACGCGAGGAAGTGGATGCGATCCTCGCCGCCAGTGCGCGCAATAATCCGGCGCGCGGCATCACCGGCCTGCTGCTGTTCAACGGCCGCAACTTCCTCCAGCTGCTGGAGGGTGAAGAGGGCGAGGTCGCGGCGCTGATGGAAACCATCACCGCCGATCCGCGCCACAGCGGCGTGTCGGTGCTGGATCGCCGCGGGATCGAGGGGCGCGCCTGTCCCGACTGGGCGATGAAGCGGGTGATGATCGCTGAAAGCATCGAGGCCCGCCGCGACATGCTGGAAAGCGACCTGCCGCAAGGGCTCGATCCCGAAGTGCGCAAGATGATTGTGAACTTTGCGGTCCTGAACTGACACCCAAGGGGTTTCCCCTAGGCCCAGTCAACGGGCTTGCAGGTGAATACGGGATACTCGGCCCCTGCTTGGCAGGGAGCTGTATATGCGCAGGATCATCTATCGCAGTCTCGCGTCACCCGATCTTGATCGGGCGGAGATGTTCCGGCTGCTCTATCAGGCCCGCGTTGCGAACGAGGCGAAAGGCCTTACCGGTGTGCTGCTGCGTGCCGATGATCATATGCTCCAGCTGCTCGAAGGCGAGACCTGGAAGCTTGTGGCGACCTTCGAAACAATCCGCCGCGATCCCCGCCACCGGCATGTGGAGGTGATCGACGAACGCTCGATTGCGCAGGCGACCTATCCGGCGTGCCCGATGCGCTATTTTGACAGCCTCCACATTGCTGAAGCGCTCAAGTTTCTGAACGAACAGACACAAGGCCATGTGCCGCGGCCGATTGAGGATGCGGTGCGGGGGTTCTTCGCCGACGCTTTCGCGGATGCGGACGGGGTCAGCCCTTTGCTGTTTGAAGCTGCGCGCCCATCATCTGCCAGACCGTGTTGATCGCCTTCAAAGGCCGCACCATCACCTTGAAATCGCTGATTTTCCCCTCTGCATTGAAGCGGATGATATCGACCCCGTTGATGGTGATGCCATCCAGTTCGGTGACGAATTCCAGCATCACCTCGTCCCCGTCCACCAGTTCGCGGACATAGTGGAAGCTGTCGTTCCCCAGCACTTCGGCCGCGGCGAGCAGGTAGGCCATGACCACCGCCTTTCCCGCCTGTGGGGTGTGCACCACGGGGGAGTGGAACACGGCCTCATCCGCCAGCAGGGCGGAAAGCAGCGCGGGATCGGCCCCATGATCCATATATTCGTGCCAGCGGGCGAGGCCGGGGTGGGTGTGGCTCATTCCAGGGGTCCTTTCGTCGTCCTGTGCGGCGTCAATCGCCGTAGGGGTAGGGCAACAAGCTGTCGCCGCTCGGGGCGTCTTCAAGCCGGATTGGCGCGCTTGGCTTGGCCGTCACCTTCTCGTCAGTGATGTCATAGGCCTGATCGCCGCCACCCTGCCGCAGCCGCAGGGTATGCGTGGCGAGCGTACCGCCAATCGGGTCCCAGACGGCTTCAAGCCCGTCATGGGCGAAGGTGCGGCTGTAGAGCGTCGCTTCAAGGGCCATCAGTCGCATTGCGCCCAAGGTGCTGTCCCAGGCGAAGCTGTGGGTGGAGGCCACAGCGGTGGTGCCGCCGGTCAGTTGCGTCAGAACGAGCCTTTCGCCCTCTTTTGCGACCCCCGGGTACAGGAGTGACCCGTCATCCTGCAGGGTCAGGCTTTGCACCAGCCCATCCGGACCGCCGGTTTCGAATTGCAGGATCAGGCCATCGTCGCCTTCGACAATCGCAGCACGATCAAGGATGCCATCACCGTTCCAGTCGTGCGTCTCGTGGGTGGTCGGCGCGCTGGTTGCGGAAAGTGGCGACGGATCGCCCCCCGCACCGGTGCAGCCTGGCAGGGCGAGGGCAAGGAGGGCGAGCGCGGCGGCCTTCACCCCAGATGCTCGGCGAAGAAGGCGGCGGTGCGGCTGTCGGCGAGGTTGGCGGCGTCCTCGTCGCGGCGCTGGCCTGTCTCGGTCGCGAAGCCATGATCGAGGCCTTCGTAATCGTGCAGGGTCACCTTGGGATGATCGCCAAGCCCCTCGTGCATGGCGGCCTGTGTTTCACGTGGAACAAAGCCGTCTGCGGTCGGGATATGCAGCATCACGGGATGGGCGATGGCGTGCTTTTCGCCCAGCAAGCCGTCGATGCCGACCCCGTAATAGCCGACGCTCGCATCAATATCGGTGCGCGCTGCGGCCATGAAGGCGAGCCTGCCACCGAGGCAATAGCCGACGCAGCCGACCTTGCTGACGCCCAGCGTGCGGCGGATGTGGTGGATGGTCGCCTCGATATCGCGGATGCCGGCGTCCTGATCGAACTCGCCCATCATGCCCAGCGCGCGCTGGAATTCGGCCTCGATATCGGGATCGGTCTCGACACCCGGCTCCAACCGCCAGAACAGATCGGGCGCGACGGCGAGATAGCCTTCTGCCGCCAGCTTGTCGCACTTCTGGCGAATGCCGGGGTTCACGCCGAAGATTTCCTGAATGACGATGATGGCAGCGCGGGGTGCGCCCGATGGGCGGGCGACATAGGCGCCGAAGCTTGCGTCGCCTTCCAGCGTGGGGATGGTTTCGTTCAGGCTCATGGGGTGTCTCTCTCTCGTGGCTCGGGGGTGTGGCCTATCGTCTATCTCTTGCCTTGCCGCGCTGCCAAGCGCAAATGAGGGGCAAGGAGAGCGGCGCCATGAAGATCACCATCGAAGTCGATTGCACCCCCGAAGAAGCGCGCAGCTTCATGGGCCTGCCGGATGTGTCTGCGGCCAACAATGTCTATGTCGACAACATCACCAAGGCGATGCAGGGCGTGTCGAACCCGGCGCAGATGGCGGAATATGCCCAGGCGCTGGCGCCGATGGGGCAGGTGGGGCTGAAGCTGTTCCAGAGCTTTGTCGAAGGCGGGATGAAGGCGGCGTCCGGGGCGAAGCCCTCCGAATAGCCTGCCGATGAGCGATCTTCCGACGATCTTTGCGCTCTCCAGCGGCGCGCCGCCGGCGGGTGTGGGGGTGATCCGCGTTTCGGGGCCTCAGGCAGGCGCGGCACTGGCGGCGCTTGCCGGGCGGATGCCCGATGCGCGGCGGGCGTCGCTGGCGCGGTTGCGCGGGGCTGACGGGGCGCTGCTGGAC
Organism: Porphyrobacter sp. IPPAS B-1204; assembly: GCA_003724185.1. Classification (GTDB taxonomy): domain Bacteria; phylum Pseudomonadota; class Alphaproteobacteria; order Sphingomonadales; family Sphingomonadaceae; genus Erythrobacter. Next base: position 1,707,529 of record RHGM01000001.1, on the reverse strand, counting down.
GAGGCGCTGGTGCTGTGGTTTCCGGGGCCGAACACCGCGACGGGAGAGGATCTGGCCGAGCTGCACAGCCACGGCGGCCGTGCGGTGATCGCGGCGGTGGAGGCGGCGCTGGCGGCGCTTCCGGGCCTGCGCCGCGCCGAACCTGGTGAATTCACCCGCCGCGCCTTTGCCAATGGCCGCATCGATCTGGCCGAGGCCGAGGGGCTGGGCGATCTGCTCACCGCCGAGACAGAGCTGCAACGCGCCGCCGCGCTGGCAAACCTTGGCGGTGCGCTGTCGCGGCAGGTCGAGGGGTGGCGGGAACGCGTGCTGGCGCTGTCGGCCGAGGTGGAGGCCGTGCTCGATTTCTCGGACGAGGAGGACGCTGCCGCGCTGCCCGAATGTTTCACGTGGAACATTGCCGCGCTGGCGGATGAATTGCGCGAATGGCTCGCCCGCCCGCGGTCCGAACGGCTGGGGGAGGGGTTCCGCGTGGTGCTTGCAGGGCCGCCCAATGCGGGCAAATCCACCCTGTTCAACGCGCTGGTCGAAAGCGAGGCGGCGATCACCTCGCCCATCGCCGGAACGACCCGCGATGTGATCGAGCGTGCGGTGGCGATTGCAGGTGTGCCATTCACCTTCACCGACACCGCCGGGCTGCGCGACGCGGGTGACGATGCCATCGAGGCGATTGGCATCGCCCGCGCCGAAGCGGAATTGGCGCGGGCTGATCTGGTGTTGTGGCTCGGGCCGGAAGGTGCAGGGCCAGCGGGTGCATGGGAGATTGCGGCGCAGGCTGATCGAGACGGTTTCACGCCCAAGGCTGCGGCGCTCTACACCCTGTCTGCGGCCACCGGCGCGGGTCTGGCCGCGCTCAAGACAGCGCTGGTCGAGGCCGCCCGCGCATCGCTTCCCAAGCCGGGTGAGGCGGCGCTCAATGCGCGCCAGTACGCGCGCCTTACCGAGGCGGAGGAGGCTGTGCGAGCAGCCGAGCACCTGACCGATCCGCTACTGGTTGCCGAAGAACTGCGCCGCGCGCGCCTCGCCTTCGACCGGTTGATCGGGCGGGCGACCACCGAGGATATGCTCGACACCCTGTTCGGGCGCTTCTGCATCGGGAAGTGACGGCGCCGCAAAATGTTTCACGTGAACAATTTTGGGTGACGTTCCCCGCCGCGCACCTTATTTGCGCGCCCATGCATTCCTTCGATGTCCTTGTCATCGGCGGCGGTCACGCCGGGGTTGAGGCTGCCTGCGCGGCGGCCCGCATGGGTGCGCGCACGGGGCTGGTGAGTTTTGACCTCGATGCCATCGGCGCGATGAGCTGCAATCCGGCTATCGGGGGGCTCGGCAAGGGCCATCTGGTGCGTGAGGTCGATGCGCTCGATGGCGTGATCGGCCGTGCTGCGGACGCAGGGGCGATCCACTACCGGATGCTCAACCGCTCCAAGGGCAGCGCCGTGTGGGGCCCGCGTGTGCAGGCGGACCGGGTGCGCTTCAAGGCTGCGGTGCAGGGCATCGTTCGCGCACAGACAAACCTCACGCTGGTGCAGGGTGAGGCTGCCGCGCTGATGCTAACCGGCGGTCGGGTTGCCGGGCTTGAGCTGGCCGACGGCACCATTCTGGACGCCCCCCGCGTCGTGCTGTGCACCGGCACCTTCCTTGGCGGGGTGTTGTTCCGGGGTGAAGAACGCTTCGAGGGTGGTCGCATTGGCGAGAACGCGGCGAAGCGGCTCGCCCAGCAATTGCGCGGGGCTGATCTGCCGATGGCGCGGCTGAAGACCGGCACCCCGCCACGACTGGACGGGCGCACGATCAACTGGGCGGTGCTGGAAGAGCAGCCTTCGGATGGCGAGGCGTGGACCATGTCGCCGCTAACGCCTGCGAGGCTGAACCGGCAGGTGTTCTGCGCCATCACCCGCACCACGCAGGCGGGGCATGACGCGATCCGCGCCAATCTCCACCGCTCACCGCTGTTTTCCGGCGCGATTGCAGCGGCAGGGCCGCGCTATTGCCCCTCGATCGAGGACAAGATCCACCGCTTCGGTGACCGCGAGGGGCATCAGGTGTTCCTTGAGCCCGAGGGGCTGGACACTCACATGGTCTATCCCAACGGCATCAGCACCTCGCTGCCCGTCGATGTGCAGGAAACCGTCGTGCGGACCATGCCGGGGTGCGAGCGGGTGGCGATTGTGCAGCCGGGCTATGCGGTGGAGTACGACCATATCGACCCCCGCGCACTGACCCCGGATTTGCAGCTGCGGGCGATCCCCGGCCTCTATTGTGCGGGCCAGATCAATGGGACGACCGGCTATGAAGAGGCTGCTGCACAGGGCCTCGTCGCAGGGCTGGAGGCGGCTGCGGCGGCGCTGGGCAAGCAGGCGCCCACGCTGGACCGCGCCAACAGCTACATCGCGGTGATGGTCGATGACCTGACCTTGCAGGGCGTGTCCGAGCCTTACCGGATGCTCACCGCCCGCGCCGAATACCGCCTCCGCTTGCGGGCCAATAATGCGGCCACCCGTCTGACAGGGCTGGGTATCGAAGCCGGCTGCATCGGTGACGAGCGACGTGCTTGGTGGGAGCGCCGCGAAAATTTGCGCAAAATGTTTCACGTGAAACATTCAGAGCGGGTCCACGCCCGTAAGCTGGCAGATATGGGCCTGCCTGTGCGGCGCGATCAGGGCGAGAAGCCGCTTGCCGAATGGCTGCGCTATGATGGTGTGACCCCCGAGGCGCTGGCACCCTGGCTGGCCGATGTGACCGCGCTCGATCCGCTGCTGGCTGAGGAAATGGCCGAGGACGCCGCCTACGCGCCCTATCTCGCGCGGCAGGATGCTGAACTGCGCGATCTGCGCGCAAGCGAGGCGCTGCCCTTGTCTGCGGACTTCCCCTATGGCGAAGTCCCGGGCCTCTCCAACGAGATGGTCGAGCGGCTGACCAGGGCTGCACCGGGGACGCTGGCGGCTGCTGGCCGGGTGCCGGGGGTGACGCCCGCTGCGCTCTCCGCGCTGCTGGTTCACGCCCGCCGGCTCGCCAACGGGCAGCGCGCCGCGTGATCACAACCGAAGAACAGGCCCGCGCCTATGTCGCCGGGCTCACCGATGCCGAGGGCATGGCGCGGCTAGAGACCTTCGCCGCGCTGGTCCTGGAGGAGAACCAGCGCCAGAATCTGATCGCCAAGGCCACCGAGCCACACCTGTGGCAGCGCCACATTGCCGATTCGGCGCAGCTCATCGAAAATGTTTCACGTGAAACATTGGGGCCGAATGCGCAGGGCCCGTGGCTCGATCTCGGCAGCGGGCCGGGGTTCCCGGGTCTGGTGATCGCGGCGCTTTGTCCCAATATGCCGGTTGTGCTGGTCGAATCCCGTGCGCGCCGTGCGGATTTCCTCGAACGCTGCGTCGCCGCGCTGAATTTGCGCAAATGCCGGGTCGAAGGCCAGCGGCTTGAGCGCATCACTCCGTTCACCGCCCGCGCCATTTCGGCACGGGCCTTCGCGCCATTGCCCAAACTTCTCGATCTATCCGCACCCTTCTCCACAAGGCAGACCGCCTATGTGTTGCCCAAGGGGCGCTCTGCGGCGCAGGAGTTGGAGACGCTCAAGCCTTCGATTCGGGCAATGTTTCACGTGAAACATTCCTTGACCGATCCCGAGGCGGGAATCATTGTGAAGGCCTGACACGCGAAACTGTGCAGATTCAGCGTGAATCGGCGCGCGGAAGGACGGGAACAACCATGTTCGTAATCGCGATTGCCAACCAGAAGGGCGGAGTGGGCAAGACCACCACCGCCATCAATATCGCCACCGCCATGGCCGCGACCGGATGGCGCACCTTGCTGATCGACCTTGATCCGCAAGGCAACGCGTCGACCGGGCTGGGTGTTCACGCCGATGCGCGTGAAGTGTCGAGTTACGATCTGCTGGTGGACGAGGTGACGCTGGATTCGGCCATTGTGCCGACCACGATCCCGCGGCTCGATCTGATCCCGGCGACGGTCGATCTGTCGGGCGCGGAGATTGAACTGGTGGCGGTCGAAGGGCGCACCCACCGGCTCGAGAGGGCCTTGGCGAATCACACCGGCCACGACATCTGCTTTATCGACTGCCCCCCGTCGCTCGGTCTGCTGACGCTGAACGCGCTGTGCGCTGCCGATACGTTGCTGGTGCCGCTGCAATGCGAGTTCTTCGCGCTGGAAGGGCTCAGCCAGCTGCTCCAGACGGTTGACCAGGTGCAGCAGCGGTTCAACCCCGCTCTTGGCATCATCGGCATCGCCCTGACCATGTATGACCGCCGCAACCGCCTGACCGATCAGGTGTCGGACGATGTGCGCGAATGTCTTGGCAAGCTGGTGTTCGAAACCGTAATCCCGCGCAACGTCCGCCTATCCGAAGCGCCGAGCCACGGGCTCCCGGCGTTGATCTATGACCAGCATTGCACCGGCAGCCGCGCCTACATGGCGCTGGCGCGTGAATTGATCGGGCGATTTCCCGCAGAAAGACAGGCCGCATGACCGAGGACACCACGCAACCCGCTGATTCTGCTGTCAATCCGAAGGCGGATGACAAGCCGCGGCGGCTTGGGCGCGGGCTGGGCGCGTTGCTGGGTGAGACCCGGCGCGAGGAGCCTTTGGTGCGGCGCGATGATACATCGGTTGATGCGCCGCAGGTGGTGGGGTCGCCGCTTCGCAATCTGGCGCTGGCGTCGATCAAGCCGTTGCCGGGCAACCCGCGCAAGCATTTCGATGAGGGTGCGCTGGAGGAACTGGCCGCCTCGATCGCCACGCGCGGCGTTATTCAGCCGATCATCGTCCGCCCGCACCCTGAAGGTCAGGGATATCAGCTGGTTGCCGGTGAGCGCCGGTGGCGCGCAGCGCAGAAGGCACGGCTGCACGAAATTCCGGCGCTGGTGCGCAACCTGTCCGATCGGGAGGTCACGGCGCTTGCCCTGATCGAGAACCTGCAACGCGAAGACCTCAGCCCGGTTGAGGAAGCGCGGGCCTATCACCGCCTTTCCGAGGAAGAGGGCATGATCCAGGTCGACATCGCCAAGATGGTCGAAAAGTCGCGCAGCCATGTCGCCAACATGATGCGGCTGGTGACGCTGCCCGATCCGGTGCTGGACCTGATCGAGCAGGGCAAGCTGTCGATGGGCCACGCCCGCGCGCTGATCGGGCGGGACGATGCCTTGCAGATGGCGCAGATCGCGGTGGCCGAGGGCCTTTCGGTGCGCGATATCGAGACCCTGACGCGCAAGCCGGCCAAGCGCGACGCTGCGCCAACGCCGCAGCAACCCACGGAAAACGCGGATATTCTCGCTGTGCAGCAGCACCTCGAGGAATTCCTCGGCCTCAGCGTCAGGATCAAGCCCGAGGGCGATCCGCGCAAGGGCACGATCACGATCCGTTACACCACGCTCGATCAGCTGGATCTGGTGTGCCAGCGGCTCACCGGCGGCGAGTTCTGACCGCCTGACAGGCGCAGACCGGACGACAAAAAGCCCCGCAAGGTCGCCTCACCTTGCGGGGCTTTTTCTTTGTCCCGAGGGACGAAGGCTGATTAGCGGTTCTTGATCATCTTGGCCGAGGGGCGCTGGGCCGGAATTTCGCGGATAGCGCCGGGGACGGTGTAGGTCTCGAACCGCTCGGTCTCGCGCACCACCACCTGCTGCTGCACCTCGGTGCGCACCGGCACCAGCACCATCTGCGGCGGCGGGGCGTAGGTGTAGCCGTAGCTGTAAGCCGCCGGATAGCCATAGCCATAGGCCTGCGCCGGGTAGGCAATCTCGCGGCTCGCGATGCGCGGGCCGGGGGCGCCATATTGCGAAAGATAGCTGTCGAGCGCGGCTTCGCAGTCGTAGAGGTTCTTCTTCTTGTCGCCATCGAACAGGCTGCCCAGCAAACCGCCGATCAACCCGCCACCGCCAACGCCGAGCACGGTGCCGAGCACGCGGTCACCTGCGCCAGCGATTTCATAGCCGGCAAATCCGCCTGCGACCGCACCCAGCAAACCGCCGATAATCCGGCCGGTGTTGTCACGGTTCTGCCCCCTGGTGCGGCGGCGGCATTCGTCGATCCACTGCTGACGCTCGAACACCACGGGCGCGGCGGCGTAGCCCATGTGCGGGGCGTAGCCATAGGCTGGCGCGGGGGCATAGGCCTGGTGCGGCATGGCCGGAGCAGCGGGCAGCGGGCGGGGCGCATCGATCCGGCGGGTGCGGGTGATGGTCTCCACCCCGTTCACTGTCGTCACGGTTTCGCCCGTTGCGACAGAGCCCGCAGGGGCCGCGCGCATATCTGCCGGGAGCGTGCGCAATTCGCTCTCGCTCATCGGGGTGAGCGGCGGCAGATCCGCGTAATTCTGCGCCTGCGCTGCGGCCGGTAGGGCGAGCGCGAGAGCGGCGAGCGAGATGGTCGGCACAAGCTTGTACATGGGCAATTCCCCCTGAATCAGCGACGTCAGCTGATGGTTAGCAAAAGCTTACCACCACTCACGCCCCCCGCCCAAGCGATGCGGCGGCGCTGTCCCGTTTCGGGAAGCCTGCCCGGGGGATTCCCTCAGATTCGAGAGGCGAGCATCGCCGCCAGCGCCTCGATCCCGGCCGCATCGTCCGCTGTGAAGCGCGCAGGGGAGGGGCTGTCGAGGTCGATCACCGCGATCACCGCCCCATCGCGCAGCACCGGCACCACCAGTTCGGACTGGCTGGCCGCATCACAGGCGATATGGCCGGGGAAGGCGTGGACATCGGCGACAAGTTGCGTGGCGCGACTTTGCGCCGCGGCGCCGCAGACGCCAATGCCGAAGGGGATGCGGATGCAGGCCGGGCGCCCCACAAACGGCCCCAGCACCAGCTCGTCCGCTCCGCCAGTCTTCGCAGGAGCCACGCGGTAGAACCCCGCCCAGTTCAGATCGGGCAGAAACTCCCACAGCAGCGCCGCGACGTTGGCCATGTTGGCAACGCAATCCGGCTCGCCCGCCGTCAGCGCCTCGGCCGCGCCCAGCAGTTCGCGGTAGAGATCGGCAGCGGGCAGGGCCGCGTCGGGCTTGAAATCGTACATCGGGCAAAAGGCCTTTCATCGCTTCGAGGTTGCCGCAAGCACGGCCCCGCTTTATCCCGTGCCACATGGCCCTTTTTCGCAAAATCGCAATCGCTCTCCTTGTCGCTGTGTTGGTGACGGGAATTGCCCTGTTTTTCCTGTCGCGCGGGGACACCGCCGATCTTTCGGTCGAGGAAGTCGCGGGGACCGACCCGGTGTTGCAGGAAGCCAACGCCGAAAGCTTCCCCACGGTGAAGATTGCTGAGCCGGTGGGCTGGAAGGCGGGCGAAGCGCCGACCCCGGCCGAAGGGCTGGAGGTGGTGCGCTTTGCCGAGGGGCTGGATCATCCGCGCACGCTGTTCGCTCTGCCCAATGGCGATGTGCTGGTCAGCCTGACCCGCGCTCCCAAGAGCGATGGCGGCGGCGGGGTGATGGATACGATCAAGGGCTGGGTCGCGGGCGTTTTGCTCAGCAAGGCAGGGGCCACCGGCGAGTCCCCCAACCAGATCGTGCTGCTGCGTGATGCCGATGGTGATGGCACTGCAGAAACCCGCGTGGTGATCCGCGAGGAAGGGCTCGATTCGCCCTCGGGCCTCGCGTGGAAGGAAGGGACGCTGTATGTCGCCAACCACAACGCGCTGCTGGCGATCCCCTATGAACTGGGCAGCGACAAGGCGGTGGGTGAACCGCGCAAGCTGATGGATCTGCCCGGCGGCGGCGGGCACTGGATGCGCAATGTCGAACTGTCGCCCGATGGCGGGCAGCTCTATGTCGCGGTCGGATCGGTCAGCAATATCGGCGAATCCGGCATGGCGGCTGAAGAAGGCCGGGCGATGATCTGGGAGTATGATCTCGCCAAGGGCACAGCGCGCCAATATGGCGGGGGCCTGCGCAACCCCAACGGGATGGATTTCAGCCCCTGGACGGGCGAGCTGTGGACCACCGTGAACGAGCGCGACATGCTCGGCAGCGATCTGGTGCCGGACTATCTCACCAACGTGCCGCTGGGCGCGCAATATGGCTGGCCGTGGGTCTATTACCGCACCAACCGCGATCGCCGGGTGGACGCGCCGATGCCGCGCTTCATGATGGAATATGTCCGCAAGCCCGAATTCGCGCTCGGCCCGCATGTTGCTGCGCTGGGGCTGGTGTTTTCGGCGGAAGGGCACCGCATGGGCGACGCCTTCGGCAGCGGGGCCTTTATCGCGCGGCACGGATCCTGGAACCGCAAGCCGCCTTCGGGCTATGACGTGGTGTTCGTGGATTTTGACGATCTCGGCAATCCGGTGGGCAAGCCCGTGCCGGTGCTGACCGGCTTCCTGACGGGCGAGGGCACGACCCGCGGGCGACCGACATGGGTCGAATGGGCGGGCGATGGATCGCTGCTGGTGTCGGACGATACGGCAGGGATCATCTGGCGGGTGCGCTCTCCCGCCGCAGCGCCTGCACCCGCGATTGCGCGCTTGCAGGGTGACCCGCTCCCGCCGCGCGCGCTGCGCGATCCGGCGGCGGATTTCCAGGCGGATTACCTGCGCAAGCAGGCGGGCCAGAAAACCAACTAGAGGCTTTTGCCCGCCCGTCCGGCGAGTTCCGTGGCGAATTGCAGCGCGGTGCGGCCCGAACGGTTGCCGCGCTGGATGGCGAAGGCCATCGCTTCCTCGGGATCGAAGGTGAGGCCGAGCGGCGCGGTGTAGCCGGCGAGGATCGCGAGATAGGTGTCCTTGTCCGCCGGGTGGAAGCCCAGCGTCAGGCCGAAGCGGTCAGCCAGCGCCAGCGCATCGTCCCGCTCGTCACGTTCATGGATTGCGGCGGAGGTATCCTCCCGCTCGACAATGGCGCGGCGGTTGGCGGTCACGGCGAGGCGGATATGGGCGGGGCGCGGGGCCACGCCGCCGTCGAGCAGGCTGCGCAGCGCCAGCATCTCCGCCCGCCCATCCGCACCGAAGCCGAGATCGTCGATAAACAGCAGGAAAGCGCGGGGTTGCTGCGCCAATTCGGCGATCAGCGCGGGGAAGCCGGGCAGGGAGCCGGGGGCGAGCTGCACCAGCGCGAGTGATTGCGGGGTGCCGCGCTGCACATCGGCCACGCAGGCGCGGACCAGCGCGGATTTCCCCATCCCCCGCGCACCCCACAGCAGGACATCATGCGCGGCTGCACCGCTTGCGAGCCGCCCGCACAAGTCGCGCAGCGCGACTTTATGTGCGGCGATCCCGTGCAGAGCATCGAGCGGCAGGGCATCCAGCACCGGCACCGCCCGTGCCCGCTCACCCTCCCAAACATAGGCGGGCGCAGCGAGCCAGTCGGTCGGCGGAGGCGGCGGGGGCGCGAGCCGTTCGAGCGCGGCGGCGATCCGTTCCAGCGCCTCCCCTGTCATGTCAGCCGACCAGCGCTTCAGCGGGCAGGGCGTAGAGCCCATCGGCACCCGCCACAGCGCCAGCCTTCAGCCCCGCAGCCTCCGGCACGATCCGGTCAAGGAAGAACCGCACCGTCACCGGCTTGGTCGCGCTGAGTTCGGGGGCTGCGCCTGCTGCGACCGCTGCGGCCTGCTTCGTCAGCTGCCACCCGGCCACCGCCACGGCGGCCATCGTGCAGAATGGCACGCTCCCGGCAAGGCGATCATCAAGGCTCGCCTCGTCGCGCATCCAGCGCGCCACATTGGCGCAATCGCGGGCCAGCGCCGACAGGGCGAATTCATCGGCAGTTTCGCGGGCGATGGTGTCGAACAGCCCCGCCATCGCCTCGCCGCCATCAAGGCCGAGCTTGCGGGTTACAAGGTCCGCCGCCTGAATGCCGTTGGTGCCTTCGTAGATCGGCGCAATCCGCGAATCGCGCCAGTGCTGCGCCGCGCCGGTCTCCTCGACAAAGCCCATGCCGCCGTGGATCTGGATGCCGAGGCCGGCGACTTCCACGCCGATGTCGGTGCCCCAGGCCTTGATCAGCGGGACGATGATCTCGGCGCGGGCCTTCGCAGCCTCGTCACCCAGATTGCCGCGATCCACCTGTCCGGCGCAGTAGTAGAGCAGCGCGCGGGCGCCTTCGGTCAGCGCCTTCATGCGCAGGATCATGCGGCGCACATCGGGATGCTCGATAATCGCGACCGGGTTCTTGTCGGGCGAACCGGCACGCGCCGATTGCACGCGGTCACGGGCATAGGCCAGCGCCTGCTGCGTCGCGCGTTCCCCGATCTGCACGCCCTGGTTGCCGACATTGATGCGCGCATTGTTCATCATCGTGAACATCGCGGCGAGGCCCTTGTTCTCGTGCCCGACCAGCTCGCCAATACATTCGCCATTGTCGCCATAGCTCATGACGCAGGTGGGCGAGGCATTGATGCCGAGCTTGTGTTCAAGGCTGACGCAGCGGACATCGTTGCGCGGGCCAAGGGTGCCGTCGTCGTTCACGTGATACTTGGGCACGACAAACAGGCTGATGCCCCGCGATCCCTCCGGCGCGCCGGGCAGGCGGGCGAGGACGAGGTGGATGATGTTCTCTGCCAGATCATGTTCGCCCCAGGTGATGTAGATCTTCTGACCGGTGATCAGATACTTGCCCGCGTGGGGGCCGTTGACGATGGGTTCGGCGACCGACCGCAGCGCGCCGACATCGCTGCCGGCGGCAGGTTCGGTGAGGTTCATCGTGCCCGACCACTTCCCGCTGACGAGGTTGGGCAGGTACATCGCCTGCTGGTCTTTCGACCCGTGATGCTCCAGCGCCTCGATCGCGCCGACGCTCAGCATCGGCAGCAGGGTGAAGGCCATGTTCGCCGCGCCGAGGTTCTCCAGCACGTTGCAGGCGAGGGTGAAGGGCAGGCCCTGCCCGCCGTGCGCCTGCGGGGATGCGATGGTGTTCCAGCCCTGCTCGACATAGGCATGGTAGGCCGCCTCGAACCCGTCGGGCAGGCGCACCACCCCGTTTTCAAGTCGCGCACCTTCCTTGTCGCCGATGCGGTTGAGCGGCGCGAATTCCCCGGCTGCAAATTGCCCGACGCCTGCGACGATCGCCTCGACCAGATCGGGCTCGGCATGGGCGAAGCGTTCGGTCTGCGCGAGTTCGTCGATCCCCGCATTGACGCGGATGGCAAGCAGCTGGTCGGCGGTCGGCGGGGTAAAGGGGGTCACTTCGGGGGCGTCCTTGCGATTGGAAAAGGCCCCGCGCTCTTGGCAGGGCGGGGGTTTGAATATAGCGCCGGGGCATGAGCGGCAAGAACGTTACGGAAGTGGTGCTGGCAGACGCCGCGGGGATCGAAAAAGCGGCGCGAATCCTCGAATCGGGGGGCCTTGTCGCGGTGCCGACCGAGACGGTTTACGGGCTTGCGGCGCGGGCTGACCGGCCTGAGGCAGTAGCGAAGATCTATGCCGCGAAGGGGCGGCCGGATTTCAACCCGCTGATCGTGCATGTCGCAGGGCTGGAGCAGGCACGCGAACTGGCTGACTTGCCCCACACAGCGGACATCCTTGCCGATCTTGTCTGGCCGGCGCCGCTGACCCTTGTGGTGCCGATGAAACCGCATGCCAATCTCGCCCCGGCGGTAACGGCTGGCCTGCCGACGGTTGCCCTGCGCAGCCCGAACCATCCGGTCATGCAAGCGCTGCTGGCGGCTTGTAACTTCCCGCTGGCGGCGCCGTCTGCCAACCGCAGCGGCTTTGTCAGTCCGACGACTGCGGCCCATGTTCTGGCCACGCTTGATGGCCGGATTGATCTGATTCTCGACGATGGCCGTGCCTGCGCCGAGGGGCTTGAATCCACGATCCTTGCTGTTCGCCCCGACAATAGCTGGGAAGAACTCCGCCCCGGCCCGGTCGATCTTGATGCGCTCCATCAGCACTACTGGGACGCGCCTTACGCACGAACCGCAGGATTGTCCGGGTCGAAGATCGAAGCCCCCGGTCAACTCGCCAGCCATTATGCTCCCGGCAAGCCGGTGCGGTTGGATGCCGAATGGGCCGAGCCCGATGAATTCTGGATCGGTTTTGGCGCATGGGACGGTGACTGTACGCTGTCGGCGAGCGGGAACCTCAACGAAGCTGCGTCACGCCTCTACGCCTGTCTGCACGAAGCGGCGAACGCCCCGCAACCGCGCATTGCGGTCGCCCCGGTGCCTGACAGGGGTGTGGGCCGCGCAATCAATGACCGGTTGCGGCGGGCGGCGGCCTAGCGCCTGTCCGGCTCGACCGGGATACCCGGGATCAGCGCCTTCATCTCCGCCCGGATCGCCTGGGCCTCATCGCAGGCCTTGTCATTCCCGTCGGCGCAGCGCTCCATCTGCTTTTCCAGATCGCGTTCCAGCTTGCCGAGCCGTTCCTCGCGCTTGCGGATTTCCCGTCCGCGCTTTTCGTCGGCTTCGGACTGGCTGGTGGTCGCCGCATCCACGCCTGCGCTGACCGCTTTCACCGGCAAAGTCACCACATCGACCGCCGCCCGCGCCAGACAGCCCTGCAGGGCGAATGACGCAAGGGCGAGGGCGGTGAGCGGGAGGGCGCGCATGGGCAACATATGTCGCGCACTCCTTGCGATCAGGCAAATGCTATTCTGCGGGTTTCGCCGCAATGGGTGCGGTCGGCGCCGTGGGTGCGACCGGGGCTGCGGGGCTTTGCGCCGCTGCCGGGATCGCCGCAGCCGCGCCGCTGCCACCGGGCGAGCAGGTCAGCGTGCCCGAGCCGAAGGCGTTGACGGTGCATTTGGCGCTGCCCGACACCTTCACGTCGCCCGCGCCTGCGATGTTCGCGGTCACATCGCCATCCGAGGCGAAGGAAACATCCCCGGCCCCGCCGATCGACACTTCCGCGCTGTCCGCCTTCAGCCCCGGCATTTCGACATCGCCCGCGCCGCCGATATTGACTTCGAGCCGCTTGACCGTGCCCGCGCCCTTGATGCTGCCGCTGCCGCCGATATTGATCCCGAGCTTTTCCGCCGCGACCGTGCCGAACTCGACCGTGCCCGAACCGCCGATCACGACTTCCGAGGTGGCGGCGAGCGCATCGGTCCTGATCGTGCCGCTGCCGGCGATCACGACTTCCTTGGGCGGGGGCATGGTGATGCGGATCGTGGCGGAGCTTTTGCCGTTCCAGCCATCCTCACGGGTGATGCCGATCACCTCGGAATCGCGCACGAAGCGCAGGCTTTCGGTGTCCGTCCCTTCGACCGTGAGCGCGAAGGTATCGCCGCTGGTCACGATCACCGTGTCGCCCGAGGACAGCACCACTTCCGACGGCGGCGGCCCAGCGATTTCGATGTCGGCGAGGGGCACGCCCTTCTGGCCGTTGATCTCTATCTCTGCGTTTTCGCAACCCGCCAGCGCGGTGGTGGCAGCAAGCATGGTGGCGGCGGCGGCGATGCGGCGGCCGGTGGATTGGATCATGGCGTGTCTCTCCCCAGGTGTCTTGGCGTATTGCTCATATAATACACCACGCCGCCGCGCACAAGTCTGGCTTTGGCCTGCCATCACGCAAACAAAAAGGGCCGCCCCTTGGGGCAGCCCTTGATGGTTTCTGGCAGCGGGAGAAGGCTTACGCTTCTTCGGCGCTGTCGTAATATTGCGGCGCGTGTTCGCGCAGCACGTCGAGGATCTTGTTCAGCGCAGTCGGCTCGTCGGTTTCTTCCATCGCCGCAAGTTCGCGGGCGAGGCGGCTGGAGGCCGCTTCGAAGATCTGGCGTTCCGAATAGGACTGTTCCGGCTGGTCTTCGGGGCGGAACAGATCGCGGGTCACTTCGGCAATCGACACGAGGTCGCCCGAATTGATCTTCGCTTCATATTCCTGCGCACGGCGCGACCACATGGTGCGCTTGACCTTGGGCTTGCCCTTGAGGGTTTCCATTGCCTGCTTCAGCGTCTTGTCGGAAGACAGCTTGCGCATTCCGATCGCTTCGACCTTGTTGACCGGCACGCGCAGGGTCATGCGCTCTTTTTCGAAGCGGAGGACGTAGAGTTCGAGCTGCATCCCGGCGATTTCCTCGCGCTGGAGCTCGACCACCCGGCCCACGCCGTGCTTCGGATAGACAACATAATCGCCGACGGTGAATGCGTTCGCGGTGCTTGCCATGCAAGTTCCTTTCAATCGGCCGTCCTGGCAACGAGAGAGCGGACAATCGACCCGGCGGCGCGGAGGGCTTTGCTGAAGGGGTGCCTCAGACAAAGCGAACGCCGGGTGGCAATCATCCGGTTGGGGGGTTGCTGGTGTCGGGCCTTCCTGGTTTTCACGCCTGCGCGGGCGATGCCCTGCGCGGTCACGTATTATATAGCAGGTCTGCAACAAAATTGCGAGTCGGCGTTTGCGAAAGCCTGCCTAGCTTTGCAGACCGCATGAAAAGACGCCGGAAATCAATCGCCATCACCCGGATCGGCGCTGAAATATTTCTCGAACTTGCCCTTTTCGCCCTTGTGCGCGTCGGCATCTTCGGGCGGCGCCTTCTGGCTGGTGATGTTGGGCCACACCGCCGAATACTGGGTGTTGAGCTCAAGCCACTTTTCCAGCCCGTCCTCGGTATCGGGGAGAATCGCTTCGGCCGGGCATTCCGGTTCGCACACGCCGCAATCGATGCATTCGCTGGGGTTGATCACCAGCATGTTCTCGCCTTCGTAGAAGCAGTCGACCGGGCACACTTCCACACAATCGGTGTACTTGCACTTGATGCAGTCTTCAGTGACGACGTAAGTCATTGCGGCTCTTTCAAAGGCGGTCTTCGGGATCGTCGGGCGGAGTGCCCGTGGCGAGAGGTGACGCTGCTATTGTCATTTGCCCTTTACGGTCAAGACTGTCCCCGTCAACCTCACGATAATAGGAACGCGCCTCGGCAGGCGGGCCGCGCCGGTTGGGCAGGGAGGTGAGTTCGATCACCCGGACATGGCTGCCCAGTGCCAGCGTCAGCACATCCCCGATACGCGCCTGTTCGCTGCCGCGCAGCACATGCTTTCTGTTGCGCCGCAAAGCGTGGGTATCGATCAGGGCTTGCGCGGCAGACCGGGTGCGGGCGAAGCGCAGGAAGACCAGCAGGCGGTCGATCCTGATGGAATCTCCCGTCCCGCCAACCGTCATCCCTTGAGCAGGTCCGCCAGCTTGTCGAAGGCCCCGCCCGCGCGGGCCGGACCAGTGTCCGCGGGGGGTCTGGGGGTGGGCTGAGCGGGGCGAGCGGGACGCTGGCCGCCGCCGCGTTCCGGCTTGGCTCGGTCAGGCTTGCCCTTGCCCTTGTCGCCAGTCTGCTTCTTGCGCGCATCCTTGCCTTCGGGCCTGCGATCCTGCCTCCGCCCCGACCTGCTATCATCCTTTTCGTCCGGGCGGCGCGGGCGCCAGTGCCAGCGGTCGGGCGCGGGGGCGCCCTGCGCGCCTTCGGCCAGCGGGCGGGCACGGTCACAGCGGAAGCCCGCGCTGCCTAGCAGGCGGCGGGCGTTCTCCGCCTCCAGCCCGACCGACACCGCCAGCGCCAGATCGACCCGGAAGGCGCGATTGCGTTCCTTGGGATGGGCGGCTGTCACCGCAGCGCGGGCATCGAAGGCAGCGCGGAAAATCTTTTCGGCCAGATCGACCCGGATCGCCTGCGCCCCGGCATAGCGGTATCCGGCGGGCAGGCGGCCCTTGGCCCAGCCACCCTCGGCCAGAACCGGCAGCATCGCTTCATTGATCGGGCGCAGGTCCAGCCCCAGCGCGTGCAGCAACCGGCGCGGGGCGGGCTTCAGCAGCGGCGCGGCAAAGATGTCGAGCGCGCCGAAGGTAACCCCCAGCTTGCGCAGGTAAGGGCGCATTTCCTTGGGCAGATGCTCCAGCCCGGCTTCTTCGCGGCTGATCACGCCGCGGGCTTCGATCAGGGTGATGACCAGCGCGCGCGCCTGCGACCCGGCTTCGGGATCACGCGCCGCATCGGCCAGCGCCCGCAAGGGGGCGAGCGGTTCCAGCTGCACATCCAGCCACGCCGCCAAACCGGCCTCAAGCTTCGCCTTGGCCGTATCGGGCAGCAGCACCAGATCGCGGGTCAGCGCGAGTTTCGGCGCGCCGAAGGGGTGACCGGGAAAGGTGATCTCGGCCAAAGCGCGTTCTTGCCAGCGGATCGCCCCGCCGGAGATTGTCAGTTCGCCAAGGCCCTGTGTCAGCAGCCAGTCCGCACGGTTCGCCAGCAGCGCGGGCAGCGCCTTTTCGCCGGCCGCCAGCAGCATCCGCCGGTCAGCAACGCCTGCCGAGGGATCGACATGGAAGCGGAAGCCCTCCAGCCGGCCAATGCTCTCGCCCTCCACGGTCAGGTGGCCATCGGGTTCGAGCGTGACGGGCAGCGCGCTTGCATCCTGCCCCAGCGATTTCATCAAGAGTGTCGTCCTTCGGTTCACGAAACGCTCGGTCAGCCGCGCGTGCAGCGCATCCGAAAGCTTCGCCTCGACCGCGCGGCCCGCGCAGCCATTTCGTCACGCGCCAGCACCCAATCGGGACGCTGGCAGATATATGCCCAGCTGCGAATCGCCGCGATTCGCCCTTGCAGCGTGTCGATGTCGCCCTGCATCCGGTCAAGTTCCGCGATGCGTGCGGCGACAAAATCCGCGCCGAGATACCCTCCGCGCAGGTCATCCCACAGCCGCGCCACGAACCTTGCGTGCTGTTCCACGCCAAGGTTGCGGAAATCGGGGAGCGAGCACGCCTCCCAGAACCGCCGCACCGATCCCGCCCCGCGCACGCTTCGGCCAATGTCGTCCTCCGCCAGCCGCCGCAGCACCGCCATGTCGATGGCTTCGGGCGCGGCGCGGAGCACGGCATGATCGGGCCGCGCCTCCAGATCGGCGATCAGCGCGGGCAAGCTGTCAAACCGGGGATCGGCATCGCGCCAGAACAGGTGGGTCAGCGGCGCGAACTTGTGTTCCTCGATCGCGTAGACTTCCTCATCGGTGAAGGCGAGCGGCTCTCCGTCGCCTTTCCCGGTGCCGGACAGCGTCCCGAAGGTGCCATCGCGCTGGTGCCGCCCGGCGCGCCCTGCGATCTGCGCCATTTCCGAGGGGGTGAGCCGCCGCTTCCGGCGCCCGTCAAACTTGCTGAGCGCCGCGAACGCCACGTGATCGAGATCGAGGTTCAGCCCCATGCCGATGGCGTCGGTGGCGACGATGTAATCGACCTCGCCCGACTGGAACATGGCAACCTGCTTGTTGCGGGTTTCGGGTGACAGCGCCCCCATCACCACCGCCGCCCCGCCGCGAAACCGCCGCAGCGCCTCGGCCATGGCGTAGACCTGCTCGACGCTGAAGGCGACCACGGCGCTGCGTTTGGGCAGGCGCGACAGCTTGCAGATACCCGCGTGGGAAAGCGTGGAGAAACGCGGGCGGCTGGTGATCTCCGCCTTGGGGATCAGCGCCCTGACCATCGGTTCCAGCGTGGCAGAACCCAGGATCATCGTCTCCTCCCGCCCGCGTGCGTGCAGCAGCCGGTCGGTGAAGATGTGCCCGCGTTCCGGGTCCGCGCCCAGCTGCGCCTCGTCGATGGCGACAAAGGCGACTTCGCCCGTGGTGCGCGGCATGGCTTCGGCGGTGCAGAGGAAATAGCGGGCGTCAGGCGGCTCGATCCGTTCCTCGCCGGTGATCAGCGCCACCTGCTTGTCACCCTTGATCGAGCGCACCCGGTCATAGACCTCACGCGCCAGCAGGCGCAGCGGGAAGCCCATCATGCCGCTGGAATGGCCGCACATGCGTTCGATGGCGAGGTGCGTCTTGCCGGTGTTGGTCGGCCCCAGCACGGCGCGAACACGGCTGTCATCGGGCCCGCTTTTCTGGGGACGGAAAGAAGGGGGCAGGGTCACGACAGGCCGGTTGTGTCAGGCTTGGCACCGGCGGGCAAGGGCAGCCGCGGTTGCCGCTGGTGCATAAGGGAAACGCCTTATCGCACCCGCGATACCGTTGGTCGCTGGTTAACCCGGGATTTACTATGATCGGGCAAAGAAATGCGACAAGGCAAGCCCGGCCACGCCCAGAACGGGTGCGGCGAAACGGGTACGGCCTTTGGGGCATTGATGTTGGACCATGCGCGCAAACTGAACGATGACGGTGAGCCTGACGATCCGTCGTCGGGCGCGCAGGCGTCGTTGCCGGTCCCGGTGATTGGCCCCGCATACACGCCGATCGACCCTGAGACCGCGCGCGAATTGCTGCCTTATATGCGCAATTCCAAGAAGCTGGCCCTGCCGACAAAGACCCAGAAGGCAAAGCGCAAGGCCGCTGCCCGGCTTGGCAGCTTTGCTGAGCGTTACGAAGCGTGGCGTCTTGACGCCTCGGGGTGGTTTGCGCGCCTCGATCTGGCGCCCGATCTTGCCGAGAACATCGGCAGCCGCCGCTGGCTGCGGGGGCTGGGCACGATGGTGGGGATGGGGGCTGCCGCGCTGGCGTTCTGGCCCGATCTCACCCCGCTCGAAGCCCGCGCCGCCATGCCGCAGGACGAGGATGTGCGCAGCGAAATGCGCAGCCAGATGATCCTGCCGCTGGCGCTGGGCGCGGATAGCGGGCGCCGGATGGGGCCGACGCAGGCGGTGATCCCGCTCAAGAGCGCGCCCGAACGCCCGCAGATCCAGCTGGTGGTGACACTGGCGCCGGGCGACAGCTTTGCCTCGATGCTGCGCCGGGCTGGCGTGGCGGCCGAGGATGTTGACCGCGCCGCCGCGCTGGTCGGTCAGGCGGTGGCGGTGGGCGATATTGCCCCCGGCACGCAGATGGATGTGCTGTTGGGCCGCCGCCCTGCGCCCGGCGTTCCGCGCCCGCTCGACAGCCTGGCCTTCCGCGCGCGCTTTGACCTTGAGCTTGAACTGACCCGCCCTGGCGTGGGCACCATCGCCGAGGATGGCACCCCGGTCATCCCCTCCGGCCCGCTGGCCCTGAAGCGCAACATCATCCGCGTCGATGAAACCCCGCTGCGGGTGCGCGGGGTGGTCGGCAGCAGCCTCTACCGCTCGATGCGGCAGGCGGGTGTCCCGGCGAGCGCGGTGCAGGAATATCTGAAGGCGCTCGACGCGCAGATCGACATGGACCGCGAGGTTCGCCCCAATGACGAGTTCGACATCATCATCGCCTATCGCCGTGCGGCCACGGGTGAGCGGCAGGCGGGGCAACTGCTCTATGCCGGGATCGACCGTAGCGGTCGCCCGCGCACCCAGCTGATGCGTTGGGGGAACGAAGGGCGCTTTTATGAAGCCTCGGGCGTGGGCGAACAGCGGCGCGGGCTGCTGGCGCCGGTGCCGGGGCCGGTGTCGTCCAACTTCGGGATGCGGCGTCACCCGATCCTCGGCTACAGGCGGATGCACGCCGGGATCGACTTCAAGGCGCGTTACGGCACGCCGATCGTTGCGGTCAGCGATGGCCGGGTGAGCGCTGCGGGCCGTTCCGGCGGCTGCGGCATCGCGGTGCGGCTGGAGCATGGCGGCGGGCTGTCGACGCGCTATTGCCACATGAGCCGCATGGCGGTGAACGCGGGCCAATCGGTGCGGCGCGGGCAGGTGATCGGCTATGTCGGATCGACCGGCCTTTCGACCGGGCCGCACCTGCACTACGAAATGTACCGCGGCGGGCGGGCGATCAATCCGGCCACCGTGTCCTTTGTCACCCGCGCCGAGCTTACCGGCACCGAGCTGATCGATTTCCGCCGCCAGCTGATCCGCCTCAAGGAAATTTCCGTGGGCGAGGCGCTGAAGGATCTGGCCCCGCTGCCGAACGAGGTGAAGGAGCCGGTGCGCGAGATCGAGAAGGTCGACACGGCAGCCCTGCGCAGGCCGGGCGCAACCCTGTAACGGGGACTTGTCGGCACGCGGGGATTGCGCGTAAGCCTCCCTGCATGACCGGACATTTTCCCAACACCCGCCTGCGCCGCACCCGTGCCACCGGCTGGAGCCGCGCGCTGCATCGTGAGACGCTGCTGACCCCTGCCGATCTGATCTGGCCGCTGTTCGTGACGGCGGGGAAGGGTGTGGAGGAGCCGATCAAGACGCTGCCCGGCGTATCGCGCTGGTCGGTTGACGGGATCGCGGCGCGCGCCAGGGAAGCCGCCGCGCTTGGCATTCCGGTGGTGGCGCTGTTCCCGAACACCCCCCGCGAACTGCGCACCGATGACGGGGCCGAAGCGCACAATCCCGACAACCTGATGTGCCAGGCGATCAAGGCGATCAAGGACGCCTGCGGGGACAGCATCGGCGTGCTGACCGACGTGGCGCTCGACCCCTACACCTCGCACGGGCAGGACGGGCTGGTGAATGACGCGGGCTATGTTGTGAATGACGAGACGGTTGCGATGCTGGTCGATCAGGCGGTGAATCAGGCGAACGCGGGCGCGGATATCATCGCCCCGTCGGATATGATGGACGGCCGCATCGGCGCGATCCGGCGCGCATTGGAGATGAACGGTCATCCCAATGTGCAGATCATGTCCTACGCCGCCAAATATGCGAGCGCCTTCTACGGCCCGTTCCGCGATGCGGTGGGCAGCGGCGGGCTGCTGAAGGGCGACAAGAAAGCCTACCAGATGGACCCGGCCAATGCCGACGAGGCGATGCGCGAAGTCGCGCTCGACATCGCGGAAGGGGCCGACAGCGTGATGGTCAAGCCGGGCCTCGCCTATCTCGACATCATCTACCGCGTGAAGCAGCGTTTCGATGTGCCGGTGTTCGCCTATCAGGTGAGCGGCGAATACGCGATGATCGAGGCTGCCGAAGCCGCCGGGATCGGTGACCGCGATGCGCTCGTGATGGAAAAGCTGATCGCCTTCAAGCGCGCCGGGTGCAGCGGCATCCTCACCTATCATGCCGCCCATGTCGCCCGCCTGCTGAATGGGTGAGGGCGAGACGGAGTTCCGGCACGAAACCGCCCGTCTGGTTCTGCGTGATTGGCGCAAGTCAGATTGGCCGGAGTTCTGGCGCCTCACCAACACGCCTGCCGTCATGCGCTGGCTGGGCGGGGTGCAGGACGCAGCCGGGCGCATGGCGGCGGAGGAACGGGTCGAAGGCTACCGGCGCGATCACGGCCACACCTTCTGGGTGCTGGAGCGCAAGGACGACGCCGCGCTGCTCGGCTTTTGCGGGCTGAAACGCTCCAACCAGCCGGGCGGGCCGCAAGACATGATGGAGGTGGGCTGGCGCCTGCGTGAGGATGCGTGGGGGCAGGGCTATGCGAAAGAGGCCGCCACCGCCGCGCTTGATCTGGCGTTCGGGCGGTTCGGCGCGGACGAGGTGATCGCGCTGACGGTGCAGGGCAACACCGGCAGCTGGGGCCTGATGCGGCGGCTGGGGATGGAGCGGCGCGAAGACCTCGATTTCGACAGCGCCGATTTCGACCCCGAAAACCCGCGCATCATCGCTTATGCGATTTCCCGTGAAGGCTGGCAGGCGGCGGCGTGACGGCAACGGTGCTGACCACCAAAAGGCTGATCTTGCGTCAGATCGGTGAGGGTGACCTTGATGCGCATATGGCGCTGCTCAACACGCCGGCGGTGATGCGGCATCTGGGCGGGGTGCAGCCCCGCGACGTGATTGCCGCCAAACACGCCGCGTCCCGCGCCAGCTTTGCGGACGAAGGCTTCGGCTTCATGCTGGCCGAGGAGCGTTCCAGCGGCGAAATCGTCGCCCATTGCGGGCTGCGCCGGGTGGCCCACCCGCTTTACCCCCACCCCGGCGACCACGAAATCGGCTGGCTGGTGCGCGAGGATCGCTGGCGGATGGGCTATGCCCATGAAGCCATGCGCGCTGTGCTGGACTGGGGTTTTGCCGTCCACGCTGCGCCGCAGATCGTCGCGATCACCGTCGCGGAGAATGTCGGCAGCTGGCGGTTGATGCAGAAATTGGGGATGGAGCGCCGCGTTGATTGCGACTTTCCCGAAAATGCGGCGGTAAAAGACACCGGGAGACCGGATGTTAACCATAACATCGTATACGGCATCACCCGTAAGCACTGGACCGATAAAACATGACATCCACACGCCGATCGCTGTTTGTTGCGGCCATTCTGGCAGGGAGCTTCCTGCTGTTCCTGGTGCAGCCGCTGATGGCGCGGCTGGCCTTGCCGCGTCTGGGCGGGACGCCGAATGTCTGGAACAGCGCGATGCTGGTCTATCAGGCGCTGCTGCTGGGCGGATATGCCTATGCCCATGTGATTGGCAGACTGGCGCTGCGGCGTCAGCTGATGCTGCATATTGGTCTGCTGGCGCTGGCCGCGCTGACCTTGCCGCTGGCGCTGGCCGATCTGCCCAATTTCGGTGCGGGGATGGAGGTTTTCTGGGTGCCCGCGCTGCTGTTCGCATCGGTCGGGCCGGTGTTTTTCCTGATTTCCGCGCAGGCCCCGCTGATCCAGCGCTGGTATTCGGCCGACCCTGACGCCGGCGATCCCTATCCGCTTTATGCCGCGTCCAACCTCGGCAGTTTTGCCGGGCTGCTGAGCTATCCGCTGCTGATCGAGCCGCTGCTGCCGCTGGGCGAGCAGAGCATGGTGTGGAGCCTTGGTTATGGGGCGGTGGTGCTGCTGCTGATGCTGGTCGCGGCGTCGCGCTGGAACAGTGCGGCCCCCGCGCAAACCGGCGAGGATGCGCCTGCCGCTCCGCTCGCCCCGATCGGCTGGCAGCGGATTGCCCTGTGGCTGGCGCTGTCGGCGGTGCCTTCGGGCCTGATGCTGTCGACCACCACGCACCTCACCACCGATATTTTTGCCATGCCGCTGCTGTGGGTGATCCCGCTGGGCCTGTACCTGTTGAGCTTCAGCGTCGCCTTTGCCGAAAACCGTATGCTGGCGCAGTGGATCACCCGCGCCGCGCCGGTGGTGGTGCTGCTGGCAGGCGGGATGGCGATGGTGTCGCAGTCGCACGGCGGGATCTTCTTGCTGCTGGCATCGGTGGCGCTGCTGTTCGTGATCGCGGTCGCGCTGCACAGCCGGATGTACGAATTGCGCCCCGAACCTGCGCGCCTGACGCTGTTCTATCTGGTGATGTCGGCGGGCGGCGTGCTGGGCGGGCTGTTCACCGCGCTGTTCGCCCCGCTGCTGTTCGATTGGGTGTGGGAGCACCCGCTGCTGGTGCTGGCGGCTGCCGCGCTGATCCCGCTCGGCTGGTTCGCGACCTGGCAGGCGCGCTGGGTTGATGGCGAGATGCGGCGCATCGTCGTGCTGGGCGGCGGGCTGTTGCTCGCCTTCGGGCTGGCGTCGTTGCTGGTCAATGCGACGCTGCGCGATGCCGAGGGGCTGGCCATCGCGATTTACATTGCACTGGCGGGCCTCGCGCTGGTGCTGGCCTTCAACCGTGCGGCGCTGCTGGCGGTGTTTGCCTGCATGATGATCGGCACCAGTCTGGAAGGCCACGGCAGCGCCTATGCCCATGGCGAGCGTGTGCGCAGCTATTTCGGTGTCTACACCGTCAGCGACAATGACGAGGCGGGTTTCCGGATGCTGGCGCATGGCACCACCGATCATGGCCGCCAGTTCCTGAAGCCGGAAAAGCGGCGCCAGCCGACCGCCTATTACGGGCCGAACGCCGGCGTGGGCCTGCTGCTGGGCGGCGCATCCGGGCTGATGGGCAAGGGCGCCGAGATCGGCATTGTCGGGCTGGGGACAGGGACGCTCGCCTGCTACCGCGAGCCGGACCAGACCTATCGCTTCTACGAGATCGATCCGGCGATCCTCGAATTTTCCACCGTCGGCAAGTTCACCTTCCTGTCCGATTGTGCGCCGGACAGCGAGACCGTGATCGGTGACGCCCGCATCGCGCTGGAGCAGGAAGCCGGGGGCCAGTACGATGTGCTGGTGGTGGATGCGTTCTCGTCGGATTCAATCCCGCTGCACCTGCTGACGCGCGAGGCGTTGCAGACCTACCGCCGCTCGATCCGGGACAACGGGGCGATTGCGATCCACATTTCCAACCGCTTCATCGATCTTGAGCCCGTGCTGGCTGCGCTGGTGCGTGATGCGGGGATGTTTGCTGCCGTGCGGGCCGATTCGCCGGACATGACCACGGGACTTACGCCGTCGGTCTGGGTGGTGATCACCCCGCGCGAGGCGACCCTGAATTCCATCACCAAGGCCAGCCCGGCGAAGACATGGCGCAAGCCTGCCGCCCCTGCGCAAACCGTGTGGAGCGATCAATATGCATCGACTTTGCCGCATTTCCGGTGGAATGCAGTGGGTGACTGACATGCAGCACAAGGCCTGACCATGACCTCACACCCCGCACATCCGGGCGCCAATATCATCCCCATCCACGGCAAGACGCCGCGCATTCACGACACCGCCTTCATCGCGCCCGGCTGCACGATCATCGGCGATGTGGAGATCGGCGCGGGTTCTTCGATCTGGTACAATTGCGTGCTGCGCGCCGACGTGTTCAGCATCCGCATCGGGGAACGCACCAATGTGCAGGACGGCAGCGTGCTCCACTGCGATCCGCCGCGCCCGGGCGATCCCGATGGCTGCCCGCTGGTGATCGGCGATGATGTGCTGATCGGCCATATGGCGATGGTCCACGGCTGCACGATCCATGATCGCGGCTTCGTCGGCCTCGGCGCGATCGTGATGAACAAGGCGGTTATCGGCAGTGACGCGATGCTGGCGGCAGGCGCGATGCTGACCGAACGCAAGGTTATGGGCGAGCGCGAGCTGTGGGCGGGCCGTCCGGCAACCAAGCTGCGCGACCTGCCCGAACCTGCCATTGCCGGAATGCGGATCGGGGTGGCGCACTACGCCGAGAACGCCAAGCATCATGCCGAGGCGGTCAGGGCAGCGCTGGGCTAACGCTCGACCCTGAGGGCGAACAGCCACAAGGCCAGCGCGGCGATTGTGGCGGTCCCGGCCGCCCACACGGGCGCAATCAGGCACAACCCGCCGCCCGTCGCTGCGCCCAGCGCGAGCGCGCTCCACAACAGCCCGTAACCGCGGGTCGAAGGCAGCGGCGCCCCCGCCAGCCGCGCCGCGACCCCTTGTCCAAAGCGCACCAGCGCGCCGGTCATGTAGGTGACGCCCACCGTGACCTCGCCATCGCGGGCGAAGACATTGTTCGCGAGACCCATCGCCATCGCTGAAAGCGCGAGAAAGGGGATCGGCAGCCCCGCCGCCAGCAACCCGCCACCAGCACCGAGAACCGCCGCCACCAGCCCCAGCAGCACCCGCTTGTGCCGCCCACGCACGCGCTTACCCGTCATCGCGCCCGCGATCACGCCCGCCAGAAAGCACGCAATCAGCCCCAGCGGTGCGAGCGCCAGGGCGGGCCGCTCCACCAGCTCCACCCCCATCCGCGTGGTGTTGCCCGACATGAAGGAGGTGAAATACCCTCCCGCCACCACAAAGCCGGTCGCATCCACCAGCCCCGCCAGCCCCGCGAGGCCCAATGCAAGGCGTTGGCGGGCGGGATCGTAGCGATGCATCAGGCGGCGGGCTGTTTCAGATATTTCATCATGTAGCCGAGGTAATCGATCTTGCCGATGGCGAGGCCTTCGGCGCGCAGGATCGAATAGGCCGCCATCAGGTGGAAATAGACCTGCGGCGTTGCCCAGTCGCGGCAATATTCATGCGCCTGCATCGCGAAGGTCATGCCGTTGGGGAGCGTGAATTCCACGGTGTCATCGCTCGCGGGCCAGGTGGCGGGATCGGTGGCGGCGATCAGCGCCTGCGTGGCGGCGATGCGGGCGCGGGCATCGGCGAAGCTGGTGATGTCGCTGTCATCCGTAGCAAGCTCCAGCCCTCCAAGCCGCTTCAGCGCAGTCACTATCTGATCAATCGTAAAGCGGATCTGGGTGTGGAGCGGGAACATGTCCTCCGCCAGCCGCGCCTGCAGCAGCGCGTCGCCCTGTTCGTGCGCGCTGGCTTTGGTGACGAGGTGATCCAGCGTGCCGAGCGTGTTGGCGTAAGTCGCCAGAGCGGCGGTGGCGTAGGACATTGGCTTATCTCTCCCGTTGCGATGGGGGGACGTAGGCCGCGCTCAGTCCTTAATCAACGCCCGCAGCGCTTCGATCCGGTCCGCCTCGTGCGCGGGCTTGTCCCAGCGGATGCGGTGTATGCGGGGGAAGCGCATGGCGAGGCCGCTCTTGTGGCGTTTGGAGGTGTGCACGCTGTCGAACGCCACCTCGAACACCAGTTCGCGCTTCACCTCGCGCACCGGGCCGAAGCGATTGAGCGTGTTCTGGCGCACGAACTTGTCGAGCTGCTTCAGCTCGGCATCGGTGAAGCCGGTATAGGCCTTGCCCACGGGGAGCAGTTCCGCGCCGCTATCTGGATCGCCGTCCCAGCAGCCGAAGGTGAAATCCGAATGGAAGCTCGACCGCTTGCCGCTGCCGCGCTGGGCATACATCACCACACAGTCGATCAGCAGCGGATCGCGCTTCCACTTGTACCACAAGGCGACCTTGCGGCCCGCGACATAGGGGCTGTCACGGTGCTTGAGCATCAGGCCTTCGATCGCCTCGTCCCGCGCGGTGTCGCGGATCGCGGCCAGCGCCGCGAAATCCTCGGCCTCGACCAGCGCGGACAGATCGAAATGGCTAGCGGGCAGGCGCGGCATCAGGGCTTCAAGAGTTGCGCGGCGCGACTTCCACGGGTGGTCGCGCCAGTCGGTGCCGTCCAGCAGCAGCACATCGTACAGCCGCACGAAGGCGGGGGCCTCTTTCAGCATCTTGCCCGACACGGTCTTGCGACCGAGCCGCTGCTGGAGCGCGTTGAAACTGGCCGCGCCGCCCGCTTCACCCCCTTGGGCTGTGCCGCGCACCAGCAGTTCCCCATCCAGCACCGCGTCCATCGGCAGCACCGTCAGCAATTCGGGGAAGCTCGCCGAGATATCGTCGCCTGACCGGGAATAGACCCGCGTTTCGCCGCCCGCCCTGACCAATTGCACGCGGATGCCGTCCCACTTCCATTCGGCGGCATAGTCTTTCAGGTCGACCTCCCCATCCTCCAGCGGATGGGCCAGCATGAAGGGGCGGAAGCGCGGCACGCCCGCCAGATCGGGCGGCGGCGCGCCGTTGGCGGCCCATGCGAACAGTTCGGCATAGGGCGGGGCAAGGGCGTGCCAATATTCCTCGACCTCCTCCACCGCCACATCGAAGGCCTGCGCAAAAGCGGTCTTGGCGAGCCGCGCCGAGACGCCGACCCGCATTCCGCCGGTGGCGAGCTTGATCAGGGCATAGCGGCCATTGGCATCCATCCGGTCGAGCAGCCCCGGCAGCTCCTTGGGCGCCGTGGTGCGGGTGAGGGCGGACAGGCGCTCCACCACCTCGGCCACCGAAAGATCGCCCTGCGGCGCTGCGTCCGCCGGTTCCGGCCACAGCAGGCTCGCGGTTTCAGCCGTGTCGCCGACGAAATCGCGGGAGAGCGCCCACAGCAGCGGATCGACCCGCTCCATCATCAGGTTGCGGATGGTCGAGGACTTCACCGCCGGAAAATCCAGCCCGTCGGTCAGAGCCGCCAGCGCCCAGCCGCGATCGGGATCGGGCTGGCTGCGCAAGTAGGCGGCGATCAGCGCCAGCTTGCGGTTGCGGCTGGTGGTGTAGACCAGCGCATCGAGCAGGGCGGCGAATTCCTCCATCAGGCAGGCCGCATCTGTTCATTGCAGCGCCATGCGAATCGGCTAGAGCGCATCGCCATATCCGTGCGCCTCACCAACAAGGAACCGCTTGCATGAAATTCTCGCCTCTCGCTGCCCTCGGCCTTGCACTGGCCGCCGTGACCGCGCCCGCTTTCGCCGCGCAGGATGAAGCGCCTGCCGAAGCCGAGGCGGCGGCCTTCACCATCGACACCCCGATCGAGGTGCTGATGGCGGACGAGCGCGCCAAGGCCGTGGTCACCAAGCATTTCGGCGGGCAGGATCTGGCGCTGCACCCGGCCTACGAACAGATCAAGTCGCTGAGCCTCAAGACGGTCGCGCCCTTCTCGCAAGGGCTGATCACTGACGAGATGCTGGACAAGATCGCCGCCGATCTCGCCACGATCAAGTAAGCCCTGATGGATGGGGGCGGGGATGCTAGTCATCCTCGTCCTCGTATCCCACCAGCGCCAGCGCGCGGGCGCGGCGCTGGCTGAGCTCGCACCAGCGCAGCAGCGCCTCCTCGCGGCCGTGGGTGATCCAGGTTTCCTGCGGGTTCACTCGCGCAATGGTCTGGGTGAGTTCGTTCCAGTCCGCATGGTCGGAGATGATCAGCGGCAGTTCGACGCCCCGCTGGCGGGCACGGGCGCGCACCCGCATCCACCCGCTTGCCATGGCGGTGACGGGATCGGGCAGGCGGCGGCTCCAGCGATCGTTGAGGGCTGACGGGGGCGCAATGACGATGGCGCCGCGCATCGCGTCCTTCGACGGCGCATCGCTGACCAGCCTGAGATCGCCCAGCGCCACGCCGTGTTCCTCATACAATCGGCACATCGCCTCCATCGCGCCATGGAGCCAGATCGTGTCGCTGTGCCCGGCTGCGCGCAGTTCCGCGATCACGCGCTGCGCCTTGCCCAGCGCATAGGCGCCCACGAGGATGCAGGCGTCAGGGTTTTCATCGCGGGCGGTCAGCAGCTTGCCGATTTCCTCGCCGATGGGCGGGTGGGTGAAGACGGGGAGGCCGAAGGTCGCCTCGGTGATGAAGATGTCGCAGGGGGTGACTGCGAAGGGCGCGCAGGTGGGATCGGGCGCGCGCTTGTAATCGCCGGTGATGATGACCCGCTCTCCCGCGTGTTCGAGCAGGATCTGCGATGATCCCAGAACGTGGCCTGCGGGGATAAAGGTCGCGCTGACCCCGCCGCCCAGCGCCACGCTCTCCCCATACGCCGCCGCCACCGCGCCTTCGCGGGTGTTGTAGCGCAGTTCCATGATCGCCAGTGTCGCAGGGGTGGCGATGGTCGTCCCATGCCCGCCGCGGGCGTGATCGGCATGGCCGTGGGTGACCAGCGCCCGCGGGACGGCGCGCGAGGGGTCGACCCAGATATCGGCCGGGACAATATGGATGCCCCACGGCTCGGGCCGGATCCAGGAGAATGGCGCGGTCATTGTGGCATAAACAACAAGGGCGCGAGAGAGGTTCCTCTCCCGCGCCCCGTTTGTGTTTCGCTTGGCCTCAGCCCTCGTCGGCTTCGGGTGCGGTTTTCTTGACCGGCGCCTTTTTCTTGGCCGAGGCCTTCTTCGCCGGCTTCACCTTGGGCGGGGCCGGGGTCATTTCGAAGCTCGGCTTGTTGTCCTTCACCGTGACATGCACCTCGCCGCCATCGGCCAGCTTGCCGAACAACAGTTCTTCGGCGAGCGGCTGCTTGATCTTGTCCTGGATCAGGCGGCTCATCGGGCGGGCGCCGTAGAGCTTGTCGTAGCCCTTGTCCCCCAGCCACGCGCGGGCGTCGCTGTCGAACTGGATGTGGACGTTCTGTTCGGCCAGCTGCAATTCCAGCTGGAGGATGAACTTGTCGACCACGCGGGCCACGATGCTCTTGCCGAGATAGGCGAAGGGCACGATCGCATCCAGGCGGTTGCGGAATTCGGGGGTGAACATCTTGTTCACCGCCTCGGTCCCGGCATCGGCCTTGCTGACATCGCCAAAGCCGATCCCGCTGCGCGCCATGTCCGACGCGCCGGCATTGGTGGTCATGATCAGCACGACATTGCGGAAATCGACCGTCTTGCCGTGGTGATCGGTCAGGCGGCCATTATCCATCACCTGCAACAGGATGTTGAACAGGTCGGGGTGGGCCTTTTCGATCTCGTCGAGCAGCAGCACGCAATGCGGGTTCTGGTCGATGGCATCGGTGAGCAGACCGCCCTGATCATAACCGACATAGCCCGGAGGCGCACCGATCAGGCGGCTGACCGAGTGGCGCTCCATATATTCCGACATGTCGAAGCGCTTGAGCTCGATCCCCATGATGTTGGCGAGCTGGCGGGCGACCTCGGTCTTGCCGACGCCGGTGGGGCCGCTGAACAGGAACGAGCCGATCGGCTTGTCCGGATCGCGCAGGCCCGCACGGGACAGCTTCATCGCGGTGGACAGGCGCGTAATCGCCTCGTCCTGACCGAAGACGACATGCTTCAGATCGCGTTCGAGGTTTTCGAGCGCTTTCTTGTCGTCCTTGCTGACCGACTTGGGCGGGATGCGCGCCATCGTCGCGATGACCATTTCGATCTCGCGCGCGGTGATGGTCTTCTTGCGGCGGCTGGGGGGCACCAGCATCTGCATCGCGCCGACTTCGTCGATCACGTCGATCGCCTTGTCGGGCAGCTTGCGGTCATTGATGTAGCGCGCCGACAGTTCCACCGCGGTCTTGATCGCGTCGGGGGTGTATTTCACCTTGTGGTGATCTTCGAATGCCGAACGCAGTCCCTTCAGGATCTTGATCGTGTCCTCGATGGTCGGCTCGTTCACGTCGATCTTCTGGAACCGGCGCAGCAGGGCGCGGTCCTTTTCGAAGTGGTTGCGGAATTCCTTGTAGGTGGTCGAGCCGATGCAACGGATCGCGCCGCTCGACAGGGCGGGCTTCAAGAGGTTCGAGGCATCCATCGCCCCGCCGCTGGTTGCGCCTGCGCCGATCACGGTGTGGATCTCGTCGATGAACAGCACCGCGTTGGGCATGGCCTCAAGCTCGGTGACGACCTGCTTCAGCCGTTCTTCAAAGTCGCCGCGATAGCGCGTGCCAGCGAGCAGCGCGCCCATGTCGAGCGAATAGATCACCGCTTCGGCCAGAACTTCGGGAACATCGCCTTCGACGATCTTGCGCGCCAGACCTTCGGCAATCGCGGTCTTGCCCACGCCCGGATCACCCACATAAAGCGGGTTGTTCTTCGAACGGCGGCACAGGATCTGGATCGTGCGGTCCACCTCCGGCCCGCGACCGATCAGCGGATCGATCTTGCCGTTTTCCGCCTTGGTGTTGAGGTTGACGGTGAACTGATCGAGCGCGGTTTCCTTCTTGTTGCCGCTGCTCTCCTTCGTCTGCGCGGGTTCTTCCGCCTTGTCGGTGCCCTGCGGGGTCTTGGGTTCGATCTGGCGGCCGCCCTTGCCGATGCCGTGGCTGATATAGCTCACCGCATCCAGACGGCTCATGTCCTGCTGCTGGAGGAAATAGACCGCGTAGCTGTCCCGCTCGGAAAACAGCGCGACCAGCACGTTGGCGCCGGTGACGGTGTCCTTGCCGCTTGACTGGACGTGCAGGATGGCGCGCTGGATCACTCGCTGGAAGCCCGCTGTGGGCTGCGGATCGGCGCCGTCCTCTGTCTTAAGTGATTGATATTCCTGATCGAGATACTGCTTCACCACCTCGCCCAACTCGGCCAGATCGACCCCGCAGGCCGCCATCACGGCCGCTGCGTCCTCATCATCGATCAGCGCCAGCAGCAGGTGTTCGAGCGTGGCATATTCGTGCCGCCGCTCGGACGCATTGCCAAGCGCATTGTGCAGCGTGCGTTCGAGGTTCTGGGCGAAGCTGGGCATGGGAGAGGCCTTTTCAGCGGGAGGATGCTCGTGGCGAGCGAGCGGGGGGAGCCATTTGCCGACTATATGGGGTGACCTGCGCGGATTGCGAATCCTCTAAAGCCCATACGCTTGAGACGCGTAATCGGGTCATCCGCCCCCTTTCGAAAACAGCGCATCGGCGGCGGCGCGGTGCGCGGCGACCTTGCTGTGATGCGCCTTGATCCGGGCAATCTCGGCTTCGAGCAGGGCGATCCGTTCCATCAGCTCGGCCTGCGAATAGGGGCCGAGGTCTTCGCCTGCTAGGCGACTCGCCGCGTCTCCGCTGGGCCGTGGGCGATCGGGTTCTTCCATTGCCTTGCAGCATCAGGGGGAAGCGGCTTGCTGTCAATCGGCGAGACGGTTATTCGCGCTGGACTGTTGGTTAACAGGACTGTTTCAGGGGGGAATACGGGTAATGATCGCTGGCAATGGGGCGAAACTGCCTGAAACGATGCAATCGATTGGCTGCGATGCGCCCGGCGGGCCGGATGTCCTGCGGCTCCAGACGAGCCCCATGCCGCGCCTGCGCCCGGACGATGTGCTGATCCGCGTCGCCTATGCCGGGGTCAACCGCCCCGACTGCCTGCAACGCGCCGGCGCCTATCCGCCGCCGCCGGGGGCCTCGCCCTTGCTGGGGCTGGAGGTCGCGGGTGAGGTGGTCGCCGTCGGCAATGAAGTCCCGCGGGAGATGATCGGGCAATATGTCGCAGCCCTTACCCCCGGCGGTGGCTATGCCGAATATTGCGCCGCCCATTGGCAGCACTGCCTGCCCGTGCCCGAAGGCATGATGCTGTCCGAGGCGGCGGCTCTGCCCGAAACCCTGTTCACCGTGTGGCACAACCTGTTCGAGCGCGGGCTGGCGCGTGATGGCGAGACCGTGCTGATCCATGGCGGCACCAGCGGCATCGGCACGATGGCGATCATGCTCGGCAAGGCGTTCGGGCTGCAGGTGATCGTCACCTGCGGCGACACCGCCAAATGCGCCGCCGCCACCCGGATCGGCGCCGACCTTGCGATCAATTACCGCGAGCAGGATTTTGTCGAGGCGGTGATGGCGCACACCGAAGGCAAGGGCGTGAACATCGTGCTCGACATGGTGTCGGGCGATTATGTGGCCCGCAATCTCAAGTGCCTCGCCGAAGATGGCCGCCATGTTACCATCGCGGTGCTGGGCGGGGCCAAGGCTGACATCAATATGGCCGTGGTGATGATGCGCCGCCTGACCCTGACCGGATCGACCCTGCGCCCGCGCTCCGACAGCTTTAAATCCGCGCTGGCGGACGAGATCGCCGACAATGCCTGGCCGCTGTTTGCCGATGGCGAGCTGTCCCCGGTGATGGACATGACCTTCCCCCTGGCCGAAGCCGCCGCCGCCCATGCGCGGATGGAGGCGGGCGAGCATGTTGGCAAGATTGTGCTGGAGGTAGCGGGTGGTTGAGGCGCTCACCCTCCACGAAGACCCCCGCAGCGGCAATTGCTACAAGATCAGGCTCACCGCGGCGCTGCTGGGCCTGCCGCTGGCGACACGATCCTATGACATCATGCAGGGCGAGACGCGGACGACCGAGTTTCTGTCCAAGGTGAACCCCAACGGGCGCATCCCGGTGCTGCAGATCAATGATGCCTCGGGCGCGCGGTTCCTGCCCGAAAGCAACGCCGCCTGCTGGTATCTCGCCCACGGGTCGGCGCTGATCCCGCAGGAGCGCTTTGCGCAGGCCGATATGCTGCGCTGGATGTTCTTTGAACAATACAACCACGAACCCAATGTCGCCACGCTGCGCTTCTGGTTGCGGTTCGTGGGCGAGGCGCGCCTTTCGGCGGAACAGCGCGGGCAGATGATGGCCAAGCGGATTGCGGGCTGCGCGGCGCTCGATCTGATGGACAGGCATCTGGCAGAGCACAGCTTCTTTGCCGGTGACGCCGTGACGCTCGCCGATATTGCGCTGTTTGCTTACACCCATGTCGCGGAAGAAGGCGGTTTCGGCCTCGGCGATTACCCGCACATCCTGGCGTGGATCGCCCGCGTGCAGGCGTTGCCCGGCTTTGTGGCGATGGATTGACGCAGGCCTGACCGGAAACTGACTCCAAACCGTCACCCGTCTGTGAGTCCCCTGTAACATTTCGCTGCCACAGCGTGCGCCAGCGACATGATATCCGGGGATTTCCCATGACGGCTGCCGACCTCACCGACATCATCAGCGACAACATCGCGAGCTTTCCGCTCACGCCCCCGCGCATTCCCGAGCCTGAAGGCGGGGAACGGCGGTCGTTCCGCACGATCTGGATCAGCGACGTGCATCTGGGCACCAAGGGCTGCAACGCCGATCTGCTGATCGATTTCCTCGACAACACCGACAGCGAGACGATGTACCTGGTCGGCGACATCATTGATGGCTGGCGCCTGAAAAAGAAGTTCTACTGGCCCGCCGCCCACAACGATATCGTCTGGCGCATCATGAAGCGCGCCCGGCGCGGCACGCGGGTGGTCTATATCCCCGGCAACCATGACGAGATGTTCCGCCAGTTCACGGGCCTCAACTTCGGCGGGATCGAAATCCGCCGCGCCGCTTTCCACGACACCGCCGATGGCCGCCGCTTGATGGTGCTGCACGGGGACGAGTTTGACGCCGTGATGCTGTCGCACCGCTGGCTCGCCTTCGTGGGCGATCATGCCTACCACCTGATGATGAAACTGAACGTCACGGTCAACGCCGTGCGCCGCTGGTTGGGCAAGCCCTATTGGTCGCTGTCCAAGGCGGCCAAGCACAAGGTCAAGAACGCGGTCGAATTCATCGGCAAGTATGAAGAGGTCGTCGCCCGCGCCGCTGGCGAACGCGGGGTCGACGGGGTGGTGTGCGGCCACATCCACACCGCCGAATTCCGCATGTTCGAACATAATGGCAAGCCGGTCGAATACTGGAACGATGGCGATTGGGTGGAAGGCTGCAACGCGCTGGTCGAACACCACGACGGGCGCATGGAAATCCTCCACTGGCCGGACGAGATCAAGCGCCGCGCCGGGGATGATCTGCCCGCCACGCTTCGCCCTGAACGTGAGGCGGCGTGAACCGGTTCACCACCTTTCCCCCTGATAGCGCCGCGCCTCTCCCGGCTTCCATCGCCATCGTCACCGATGCCTGGCACCCGCAGACCAACGGGGTGGTGCGCACGCTTTCGACCACCTGCGAGGTGCTGCGCGGCTGGGGGCATCAGGTCACGGTCATCTCGCCCGAGGGCTATCCCTCGATCCCCGCGCCGACCTATCCCGAGATCCGTCTCGCGCTGACCGCACCGGGCGCCGTCGGGCGGCAATTGGCGCGAATCGCGCCCGATGCCGTGCACATCGCCACCGAAGGGCCATTGGGGCTGGCAGCGCGGGCCTATTGCCTGCGCCGCAAGGTGCCTTTCACCACCGCCTATCACACCCAGTTTCCCGATTATCTCGCGCGCCGCACCGGCCTGCCGGCGCGGGTGTTCTGGCCCTATATCCGCTGGTTCCACCGCCCTGCGGAAACGATCATGGTGGCGACCGAGACGATCCGCGCCCAGTTGCGCGAACAGGGCCTGACCCGGCTCACCCACTGGAGCCGCGGGGTCGATCTCGCCTGCTTTTCGCCCAGCGCCCCGCCGCCTGCCGAATATGCACAGTTGCAGGGGCCGATCCTGCTTTATGTCGGGCGGGTCGCGGTGGAGAAGAACATCGAGGCCTTTCTTGCCTGCCCCTATCCCGGCACCAAGGTGGTGGTGGGTGATGGCCCGGCGCGGCCGGCGCTGGCGGCGCGGTTTCCCGACGCTCTGTTCCTCGGCAAGAAATCAGGTGAGGCGCTGGCGGGCTGTTATGCGGGCGCGGATGTGTTCGTCTTCCCCAGCCGCACCGACACCTTCGGGCTGGTGATGATCGAGGCGTTGGCCTGCGGGACGCCGGTCGCCGCCTTTCCGGTGGCAGGGCCGCTCGATATCGTCACTGATGCCGTCGGCGCGCTGTCCGAGGATCTCACCCGCGCCATCGATGCCGCACGCTATTGCGACCGCGCCGCCTGCGCTGCATATGGCGCAAGCTTCAGCTGGGAGGCGGCAACGCGCCAGTTCCTGTCCGGACTGGTGGCGCTGGAGGAAGAACAGGCGGAATCCCTCGCGGCAATGCCTGCGTTCTGAATCCATTTCTTGCCGTTTCGCAGCCTTTCCCCTATCTAGGCTCCCAATGCGGCCGCTCCGAAAGGGGCGGCCCTTCTATTTTCAACGGAGATTTCCCCATGGCGACCAAGGATCAGCCCAAGCCGCTGATGCCGCATGCCACCGCGACCTGGCTGGTGGACAACACCGCATTGGCGTTCGAACAGATTGCCGAGTTCTGCGGCCTCCACATCCTTGAAGTGCAGGCGATGGCGGATGACCTGGCGGGCAGCAAGTACACCGGCCGCGATCCGGTCCACGCAGGCGAACTGACCCAGGCCGAGATCGAGCTGGGTCAGGCCGATCCCACCTATTCGCTCAAGATGCACAAGGCTCCGGTCGAGGTGACCCGTACCAAGGGCCCGCGTTATACCCCCGTGTCGAAGCGGCAGGACAAGCCCGATGGCATCGCCTGGATCCTGCGCAACCACCCCGAAGTGTCGGACGCGCAGATCGGCAAGCTGATCGGCACCACCCGCAACACCATCGGCGCGCTGCGTGACCGCACGCACTGGAACATCCAGAACATCACGCCGAAAGACCCGGTGACGCTGGGCCTGTGTTCGCAGCGCGAACTCGATGCGATGGTCGCCAAGGCGGCCAAGCGCGCCGGGATCACCGAGGATGTCGATGCGCCCGCCAAGCCCGAGCGCAACGACCGCGAAAACCTGATCGCGGAACTGCGCGCCGAACGTGATGCCAACATCAAGGCCGCAGGCGCCGCCGCGCAGGAAGCCGAAGCCGAAGCGTGGCTCGCCGCGCGCCGCGCTGCCGAGGCTGCCGAAGAAAAGATCGACCCCGAAAGCGGGTTCATCTCCAACTGATGATGCGTGCCGGGGTGAGCGTGAGCCGCCCCGGCAACCGCCTCTGGCCGCTTGTAAAAAAGCGCCATCCTGCCCGCGACTTTCGCTTGTGCGCAGCGCGATTGTGAGCCAAGATTACTGACATGATTGTTAGTAACATGGCCTATCATCACCCCGTTCCGCTGGACACCCGGTTCGAGCCGATGAGCTTGCCGGCGATGCTGGAACGCAGCACCCGCGCCAATCCGGACGCGCCGTTCCTGCACTTCCTCGGTCGGACTTACAGCTACAAGCAAATCTTCGCGCAGGCACAGGCCTTTGCGCTTGGCCTCACGCAGTCCGGTATCGTCAAGGGTGACCGCGTGGGCCTGTTCCTGCCCAACGTCCCGATCTACGCCGCCGCCTATTACGGGGCGATGATGGCGGGCGCGGTGGTGGTGAACTTCTCGCCGCTCTATTCGGTCGAGGAATTGAGCTGGCAGGTGGGTGACAGTGGCACGCGGGTGCTGGTGACGCTGGATGTGCCGGAACTCTACAAGACCGCCAAGAAGGTGCTAGACGGATCGGCGCTGGAAACGCTGGTGGTCGGCAGCCTTGCGGACATGCTGCCGTGGTACAAGGGTATCGCGCTTAAGCTGTTGAAGCGCAGCCAGATCGCCGATGTTGCCTATGGCTCCGGCGTGCGTAGCTGGGCCGATATGACGCCCGCCGGAACCCCCGCACCGGTCGAAGTCACCCCGCAAGACCTTGCCCTGCTGCAATATACCGGCGGCACCACCGGGCGGCCCAAGGGGGCGATGCTGGGGCATGACCAGCTGTCGGTGAACGCCCAGCAGGTCGCGGCCTTGAACCCCTTCGGCAATCCTGCGGGCGAAGTGTTCATGGGGGCGCTGCCGTTCTTCCATGTCTTCGCCAACACCGCGCTGCTTAATCATGCCTGCGTCACCGGAGCCTCCATCGCAATGGTGCCGCGGTTCGAGACCAAGCAGGTCTTGCAGACGATCCAGAAATACCGCTGCACCGGCTTTCCCGGCGTGCCGACGATGTTTCAGGCGATGCTGGATCACCCGGATCTCGCCAAGACCGACCTTTCCAGCCTGAAAGTCTGCATTTCCGGTGGGGCGCCGATGCCGGGGCCGGTGCATGTGCGGTTCGAGGAGACAACCGGCGTGCGGCTGGTCGAAGGCTACGGCCTCACCGAAAGCGCGGGCGTGGTCTCGGCCAACCCTTATGACGGTACCCGCAAGCGCGGCACTATCGGGCAATTGGTGCCGGGGACCGAAGTGATCCTGCTCGACAAGGAACACCCCGAACAACTCGCCCCCGAGGGCGAACCGGGCGAACTTGCCGTGCACGGTCCGCAGGTCATGCGCGGCTACTGGAACCGGCCCGAAGCGGACGCCGATTGCTTTGTGGAGCGGGACGGCAAGCGTTATCTGCGCACCGGCGATGTGGCGCGGGTGGACGAGGACGGCTTTCTGGAAATCGTCGACCGCATCAAGGACATGATCGCGGTGGGCGGGTTCAAGGTCTTCCCCAGCGTGGTCGAGGATGTGATTCTCGAGCATCCGGCGGTGAAGGAAGCGCTGGTGATCGGCGTGCCCGAAGAATACCGCGGCGAGGTGCCGCGTGCCTATGTGACACTGGCCGAAGGCGGGTCTGCGACCGCCGAAGAGCTGGCTAACTGGCTCAACGCCCGCATCGGCAAGCATGAACGCGTCGATCAGGTTGTGATCCGCGAAAGCCTGCCCAAGACAATGATCGGCAAGCTGGACCGCAAGACGCTGCGGGCCGAGGTGCTGTAAGCCCTACTCTGCGGCCTCAGCGCTGGTCGGCACCGCCTTCACAGCCGTGCGCGCATTGGGCGCGAACCGCCCGTCCACCTGCGCGCCCTGTTCGATGGTCAGTGCGTCGTAATGCACATCGCCATCGATATGGGCGGTCTTGAGGATCACCAGTTCGCGGGCGGTGATCGATCCGGAGACCTTGCCCGCCAGCCGCGCGCTTTCCGCGGTGACCGCGCCGTGAATGCTGCTCTTCTCGCCCTGCACCAGCGAAGCACAGGCGATGTCGCCTTCGATCGTGCCGTCGATATGCAGATCGGCCGAGGCGCTGATGTCACCCTTGATCGTCACATCCGCGCCGATCACCGAAAAGGTCGAACCAGAGGCCATGCTGCTGCTCCTGTTAGCGGGTCGTGTTGGCGCTGAGACGGTCTGCTCGGGCGCTGCGGGCTTCCTTGAGAACATCGGGGGCAGCCTCCAGAAAGGGGCGCGGATTGACCGCGCGATCATTGATGCGAACTTCGAAATGCAGGTGCGGCCCGGTCGAACGGCCGGTGTTGCCGAGCCCGCCGATGGTGGCCCCGGCCTCGACAGGCTGGCCGATTTTCACACCGATCCGCGACAAGTGGGCGTAGCGGGTCAACATCCCGTTACCATGCGTGATCTCGATCGTCTGGCCATAGCCCGATTTCCATCCGGCAAAGGTCACGCGGCCATCGGCAGCGGCGAAGATCGGGGAGCCCATCGCGCCCTTGAAATCCAGCCCCGCATGCATCGCGGCGTGACCATTGAAGGGATCGCGGCGGTAGCCGAAGCCCGAGGTGATGTTCTCCACGCTGGCGGGCACCACCTGCGGGATGCCGTCCAGCGCGCGTTCAAGCACGGCCATGCGCGCAAGGCTGAGGCCGAGGCGTTCAAAGCGTGGGTCAATATCGTCACCGCCGCCCATGATCGCTTCGAACGGGCCGCCCATCGCGGCCTGCGTCTGGCGGCTCATCGCGGTGGGATCGAGGTTCAGTTTGCGCATCGCGGCCTCGGCGCGGCGGGCGCGGGCATCGGCGAAGCGGGTCAGGCGTTCGGCAAAGGCGAGCTGGCGGGCTTCGATTTCGGCAAGGCCGCGCGCTTCGGGGATCAGGGCGCTGACCTTCTTGATCGTTTCGGCGGCTTCGGCGGTGGAATCGGTGACTGTGCCGCTGGCCGCGCCTTCGGCAACGATGTCTTCGGGCAGCATGCGGGCCATGTCTTCAAGGAAGTCCTGCCGCTGCTTCATCTCGGCAACCCGCTTGTCGAGGTCGCCGCTGTAAGCCTTGATCCGCTCTTCCGAGCTTTCGACCCGCGCCTTGCGTTCGGCAAAGGAGGCCAGATCGGCTTCGGCGCGGTACTGGCCCCAGGCCATCACGGCGAGCGCGACCAGCCACAACACTGCCATCGCGACAACGCCCGCAGCAACGCGGATCTGAAGCTTTGAGGATAGCTTGATGAAGCGCACCTGCCCGTCGGCACGCATGAAGAATTCGCGGTCGGGGAACCACTGGCGCAGCCGTTCTCCCCACGATTTCGCGGCTATTCTGTCTGACAAACTGCGGCCCCGATTTTGTTATCTATGCCCCACATCCGGCCGCTATCAGGGCGCTCACCTATGGTCGAATCCTATGTGCCTCTCGCAGATGAGTCGAAATGGATTCGGGATGAAGTGAACGCTTCCAAGTCCTGCGGTGTCACAGGGGCTGCGCGGGCAGCGCGAATCGCCGGACGACTCGGCGCTTCGCCGCTGCGGCAGCGGGCCTGACAGGCGCGTGCGGGGCTGCTAAGGCGGGCGCATGAATCAGGTCTCGTCCCAACCGCTCGCCGCCGATCCCGTGGCTCTGGTCAACAGCCTTGCCGCTGCAGCACGGCTGGCCCAGCGCGCACTCGCCGCGATGCCGAGCGCCGCGCGCGCCGCTGCGCTGCACCGCGCCGCCGATGCCTTGCGGGCGGCGACACCGGCCGTGCTGGAGGCCAATGCCCTCGATCTTGCTGCGGGCAAGGCGAACGGGTTGTCAGGCGCCATGCTTGACCGGCTGGCGCTGGACGAGAAGCGACTCGCCGGGATCGCCGATGCGGTGGCGGCGGTGGCCGATTTGCCCGATCCGGTGGGGCAGGTGATCGACCAGTCGCAGCAGCCCAACGGCCTCAAATTCCAGCGCATCCGCGTGCCGATCGGCACCATCGGGATCATTTACGAAAGCCGGCCCAACGTCACCGCCGATGCCGCCGCGCTGTGCGTGCGCGCTGGCAATGCGGCGCTGCTGCGCGGGGGGAGCGAGGCGGTGCATTCCAACCGCGCCATCCACGCTGCGCTGGTGGAGGGTCTTGTCGCAGGCGGTGTTCCGGCAGAGGCGGTGCAGCTTATCCCCTCGCAGGACCGCGCCTGTGTCGGCGCGATGCTGACCGCGAGCGGCCTGATCGACATGATCGTGCCGCGCGGGGGCAAGAGCCTGGTCGCCCGCGTGCAGGCGGATGCGCGGGTGCCGGTGCTCGCGCACCTTGATGGCATCTGCCACACCTATGTTCACGCCGCCGCCGATCCCGACATGGCGCGCACCATCGCATTGAACGCCAAGCTGCGCCGCACCGGCATCTGCGGAGCGATGGAGACGCTGCTGATCGACACCGCCTTTCCCGAAGGCGCTGCGCTGGTCACGGCGCTGATCGACGCGGGCTGCGAAGTGCGCGGTGACGGGCGCACGCAGGCGCTTGACCCCCGCGTGATTCCGGCCAGCGCCAATGACTGGGACACCGAATATCTCGATGCGATCCTGTCGGTCGCGGTGGTGGAC
Organism: Porphyrobacter sp. IPPAS B-1204; assembly: GCA_003724185.1. Lineage (GTDB taxonomy): Bacteria > Pseudomonadota > Alphaproteobacteria > Sphingomonadales > Sphingomonadaceae > Erythrobacter. The sequence goes on along the minus strand of RHGM01000001.1, from coordinate 1,666,555 downwards.
GGGCTGGACGACGCGCTGGCCCATATCGCCCGCCATTCCTCCGCTCACACCGATGTGATCGTGACGGCCGATGCTGCCGCCGCCGAACGCTTCCTCAATGAGGTCGACAGCGCCATCGTGATGCACAACGCCTCCTCGCAATTTGCCGACGGGGGCGAGTTCGGCCTCGGCGCGGAAATCGGCATCGCCACCGGACGCCTGCACGCGCGCGGGCCGGTCGCGCTGGAGGGGCTGACCACTTACAAGTGGCAGGTGCGCGGGAGCGGGCAGACGCGCCCTTAAGCATGGCACGCGCCCATCTGACCGGGCTGCTGGGCGGCAGCTTCAATCCCGCGCATGGCGGACACCGCCGCATCACGCTGTTTGCGGCCGCCGCGCTGGGCCTGAACGAGACGTGGTGGCTGGTTTCCCCCGGCAACCCCCTGAAGCCGCAGAAAGGCATGGCGCCCCTGTCAGCACGGCTCAAGTCCGCCCGCCAGCAGGCCCGCCGCGCCAGAATCACCCCCACTGCCATCGAACAACGGTTGGGCACCCGTTACACGGTCGACACCCTCGCCGCGCTCACCCGCCGTTATCCCAAACGGCGCTTCATCTGGCTGATGGGAAGCGACAATCTCGCCCAGTTGCACCGCTGGAAAGACTGGCGGAGGTTGGCGCGGACAATGCCGATTGCGGTGATCGCCCGCCCGGGCTATGATGCAGGCGCCATGACGAGCCCCGCCATGGCCTGGCTCAGGCGCTATCGTGTGCCTATTGCCAGCATTCGGAAACGGGGGCGATGGAGCGCACCAGCCCTGGTGTTATTGCGTTTCGATCCAGACCACCGCTCGGCCACGGCGATCCGCCGTGATCATGCCGGGTGGGCCGAGGCTTTGTTGAAAAGCCCGGATGGCGAGGGACGAGGGGCAAAGCTGCGCGATCGGCTGACATTCCGCACACTTCGGCAAGAGGGCCAGGCATGACGCGCTGTGCAAGCGTTTCGGCCCGGTGCCTTGCCCGTTTGCGTAATGTGCGCCGCCTTCAGCCCAAACTCTGGAGATACGTGATTGCCGATGACCGAAGCCCTCGCCATGTCCCTGCCGCTCGGAGCGGTGCAGGCTGCTGCCACAACCGCCCAATCGCTGGGCAAGCCTGATATGGGCACCGCCGCGCTGCACCAATTGGTGATGACCCAGCTTGACGACGATCAGGCGCAGGACATCGTCTCGATCCCGCTTGAGGGCAAGAGCTCGATTGCCGATCACATGGTGATCGCCAGCGGCCGTTCGACCCGTCAGGTCGCGTCGATGGCGCAGAAGCTGGCCGAGGAGATCAAGAAGGCCGGTTTCGGCCACGCCCGGATCGAAGGCCTGCCGGCTGCCGACTGGGTGCTGATCGACGCGGGCGATGTGGTTGTCCACCTGTTCCGCCCCGAAGTGCGCACCTTCTACAACCTTGAACGCATGTGGTCGTTCGAGGGTGGCGAGGCGACGCAGGGCAGGGCGTAGCTTTTTGCGCGCCCGCCTCCGCGGGCGCGTCCTCGGCGCGTTTCAAGCCCTGTGGGCTCGAGCGCCTGCGGCTCGGCCGCGTGGCCTCGCGGGCCACGTTGTGGCCCGTTTGGCACATCTGATCGAGGCTAGAGCAATACTCCTCCACATCATCGCGCGCGGGAAAATCGGCAGGTCGCCTGAGGGCGATCTGGTGGATCGCTATGCCAAGCGCATGACCTGGCCGGTGAAGCTTACCGAATGGCCCGATACCGGCGCTGGCAAGGTGGGTGATCCGCTGACCCCCTGCCGCACCGTGCTGCTCGATGAGCGCGGGAAGGCCATGACGTCGGAGGATTTTGCCCATCTGCTCGGGCGCTGGCGGGATGAGGGCGTGCGCGAAACGCGCTTCATGCTCGGCGCGGCGGATGGGCATTCTGACGCCGAACGCGCCTCCGCCGATCTGCTGCTCGCCTTTGGCCCGGCCACCTGGCCGCATATGCTGGCCCGCGCCATGCTGATGGAGCAGCTGTATCGTGCCACCACGATCCTTGCAGGCCATCCCTATCATCGGGCATGACGCTGCCATGCGCCGCGCTTTCGCCCTGACCCTGCTTGCCATGCTTGGCGTCAGCGCTGGCCTTGCGCTGGCCCTGCCTGACACATTGGCGGCACCGGCCATCGCTTTGCTGGAGGCGGACGATGCCGCAGCCGCGCTCAGCCGCGCCACCCGTGAAAGCCGCGCTGCCGAAGCCCGCGCCGCGCGCCTGACCGCTGAAGCCGAAGCCGCGACCGAGGCCGCCACCCGCACCGCGAGCGAGGCCGCCGCGCTTGCCGCCCGCATCCAGCAGGCCGAAGCCGAAGGGGAAGTGGCCCGCGCGCGCCTTTCGATTGCGCGGGATGCCCGTGCTGCGCTCACCGCCCGGCTGGCGCGCAAGCAGGAGCCGACCGCCCGCCTTGCCGCCGCGCTCCAGACCGCTGCCCGCCGTCCGCTGGCGCTGTCAGCCTTGCAGCCGGGTTCGCTGAAGGAGGTGGTTTACGTGCGCGCCGTGCTGGACAGCGCCGTGCCGCAAATCCGCGCCCGCACCGCCAGCCTGCGCAGCGAGCTGGCACAGGGCCGGGCGCTGGAGGCGCAGGCGGCCAAGGCGCTGGATGAATTGCGCGCCAGCGAAACGGCACTGCGCCAGCGCCGCGTGCAACTTTCCGCATTGGAAAACCGGCAGCGGATCGCCTCGCGCACCGCGCAAGGGGCTGCGCTGCGCGAAGGCGAGCGTGCACTGGCGCTGGCCGAGGAAGCCCGCGATCTCGATGGGTTGGTGGACAAGCTGGGCGAGGTGGCGGCGCTGCGTCAGGAACTCGCCGCGCTGCCGGGTCCGGTGCTGCGCCCTGACGATCTCTCTGCCGCCCTGCCTGCCGCTCCAGCCCCTGCCCCAAGCGCCAGCGCCCCTCCGCCCCGCGATTTCCAGTTGCCGGTTCAGGGCCGCACGCTGATCGGCTTCGGAGCGAAGCGCGACAGTGGCCTTGCCAGCACCGGCCTCACCCTTGCCCCTGCCAAGGGCGCGCAGGTCGTCGCCCCGGCGCGCGGGAGAGTCGCCTTTGCCGGCACCTACCGCGGCTTCGGGCGAATCATCATCATCGAACACGCGGGCGGCTGGACCAGCCTCGTCACCGGGCTGGAACAGGTCGATGTGGCGGTGGGCGATATGGTGATCGGCGGAAGCCCCGTTGGGCGTGCCAGCGGCGGCGCTGCGCCGGTGACGATCGAATTGCGCGGCGATGGAAAGCCGGTCAACCCTCTGCAATATCTGCGATAAATGCGCCGCCGACAGGCTGCGCGCTGCGCCGCTCCGCCCCGCGCCAATGCTCGCACAGGGCCGAACACGCTCTCATCTGGCGTTAAGCCCGGCAATCCTATAACCTTGCCGTTCAAAGGAGCCTTGCACCGTCCATGAAAATCGCCGCTCTCCTGCGCAGCGCCGCGCTTGTCACAGCCGTCGCGCTGATCCCCGCCACCACCGCCACCATGGCGCAGGTCGATGGCCGCGCCGGGCCTGAATTTGCCAAGCTTTTCGCGGTGTTCCAACGGGTGAAGGCCAGCTATGTCGAGCCGGTCGAGGATGACGTGCTGATCCGCGGCGCGATTGACGGGATGCTGGCTGCGCTTGATCCGCACTCGGCCTATCTCGACGGCGGCGATCTCCAGCGGCTGGAGACGATGATCGACGGGCAATATTCGGGTCTCGGCCTGTCGGTCGTGATGGAGGATGGCGCGGTCAAGGTCGTCTCCCCGTTCCGCGGCAGCCCGGCGGAAACCGCCGGGATCAAGGCGGGTGATTTCATCACGCATCTTGATGGCAAGCTGATCGTTGACCAGAAACTGGATGACGCCGTGGCGCAGATGCGCGGGCCCAAGGGCACCTCGATCCAGCTGACGATTTTCCGCCCCGGCCGGACCGAGCCGCTTGAAGTGAACGTGACCCGCGGCGTGATCGAGCTTGAGCCGGTGACGCATGAAATCGCGAGCGGCAATATCGGTGTCATCACGGTCAACGAATTCTCGGCCAATGTCGGCGCGGATGTCTATGCCGCCTGGCAGGCGATCAAGAAGCAGGCCCCCGGCGGGCGGGTGAGCGGGCTGGTGCTCGACCTGCGCAACAATCCGGGCGGCAGCCTCGACGAATCCGTGGCCCTGTCCGATCTGTTCCTGACCTCGGGCCGGATCGTCAGCCAGCGCGGCCGCGCGCGGGGCGAGACGATGCTGTATGATGCCGAGACCGTCTATCGCGGCGACATGGCCGAAGGCGTGCCGATGATCGTGCTGATCAATGCAGGCTCCGCCTCCGCGTCGGAAATCGTTGCAGGCGCCCTGCAGGATCACCGCCGCGCGCTGGTCATGGGCGAACGCAGCTTCGGCAAGGGTTCTGTGCAGTCGCTCCTGCCGCTGGGCAAGGATGCCGCGCTGAAGCTGACCACGGCGCGGTACTTCACCCCGGCGGGCAAGTCGGTGCAGGAAGGCGGGATCCGCCCCGATATCACCGTGCCGCAGATTTCCGATCCCGATTACGCGCTGCGCCAGAAGTACCAGACCCGCGAAAGCGATCTGCGCGGGCATCTGATCAACGAGCTTGCCATCAAGGACGAGGAAATGGAGGCGGACAAGATCGCCGATCCCCGCTTCCAGTTGACCGCGGCACAGCTTGAGGAACAGGGCATCAAGGACTTCCAGCTCAATTACGCGACGGAAACCCTGCGCCGCACCACGAAAAGCACCGTGGCGCTGCGGCCCGCCAAACGGCCGGCCAAACCGTAAGGGCTGCACGTGATGGACAATCTGGCTAAAGCCCGCGCGCTTGCCGTGCTGGTCCCTGCGGCATTGCTGGGCGGGGCCTATGTGGCGCAATATGGCTTTGGCCTGCCGCCGTGCGAGATGTGCTGGTGGCAACGCTACCCGCATTTCGCCGCGCTCGGCTTTGGCATGGCTGCCTATGTGATGAAGCCGTCGCAGGTGTGGGCGGCGCTCGCGGGCTTTGCGATCATCACCTCAGGGCTGATCGGCGGCTTTCACGCGGGCGTCGAATATGGCTGGTGGGAGGGAATCACCGGCTGTTCGACCTTGCCCACGAACATCGACGTGATGGACCCCTTGGCCGCCCCGCTGATTCGCTGCGATGTTGCACCGTGGACGCTGCTCGGGATCTCGCTCGCCGGGTTCAATTTCCTGATTTCCAGCACGCTGGGTGCGGCCATTGTGGCGCTCGCCGCGTATAGAAGGTAAGGCTCACTCAAAGGAACCGATGATGCAGCGCGAAGACCTCCACCGCATGATCCGGGTTGATCAGGCCGGCGAATTCGGCGCGACCCGCATCTATGAAGGCCAACTGGCCGTGATGGGCGACCGCGGGCCGCATTCCGCCGAAATCCGCCACATGGCCGCGCAGGAGGCCGAGCACCGCGCCAAGTTCGATGCCCTGCTGGCGCGGCGCGGCGTGCGGCCGACGGCGCTGCACCCGATCTGGTCGGCGGCGGGTTACGGTCTGGGCGCATTTACCGCCCTGCTTGGCCCTGAGGCGGCGATGGCCTGCACGGCTGCGGTCGAGACCGAGATCGACAAGCATTACAGCGAACAGCTCGATCAGCTTGAAGCGACCGGTGCGGACCCCGAACTTGCCGAAATGATCGAAGCCTTCCGCGCCGAGGAACGCGAGCATCTCGAATCGGCCTTGGCCAACGGCGCAGAACGCGCCCCCGCCTACCCCTTGCTGGCGGGCGCGATCCGGCTGGGCTGCCGGATTGCGATCAAGGTGAGCGAGAGGATTTGAATAACACCCTGTCGGGAATGCGCTGAAACGGTCGCAAAGCGACCGCAAGGACGACCGGCCGCCCGCAGGTGCTCCGTAGCGGAGCGAAGGAAACGCACCGAGGACGAACGCGCGGAGGCGCGTTCGCGATCAAAGGCTCCAGTACACCAGTTCTTCCGGCAGCCCTTCGCGATCCAGCGCGCTTTTCACATCCACCAGCACGCCGCCTTCGCGCACCCGGGCGATCAGGTCGGCGGGGTTGGCGATGTACTCCGCGTGGTTCACCGCCAGCACCAGCGCATCGAGTTGCACCATTTCGTCAGCCGGGCTGAGCGTGATGCCATATTCATGCGCAGCCGCAGCGGGATCGGCGAGCGGATCGCTGACCAGCGCATCAATCGCATATTCGCGCAGTTCGGCGAGGATATCAGGCACCTTGGAATTGCGGATATCGGGCACGTCCTGCTTGAAGGTCAGCCCCATGACGCCAACCCGTGCGCGGCAGGGGGACACGCCGTTTGCAATCAGCAGCTTCACCACTTTCTGCGCGATCGCCTGCCCCATCGAATCATTGATCCGCCGCCCGGCGAGGATCACCTCGGGCCGGTAGCCGAGCTTTTCCGCCGCAGCCGTCAGGTAGAAGGGATCGACCCCGATACAGTGCCCGCCGACGAGGCCGGGGGTGAAGGGCAGGAAGTTCCACTTCGTCCCCGCCGCCGCCAGCACGTCACGCGTGGCAAGGCCCATGCGGTCAAAGATCAGCGCGATTTCGTTCATCAGCGCAATGTTCAGATCGCGCTGCGTGTTCTCGATTACCTTGGCGGCTTCCGCGACCTTGATCGAGGGGGCTTCGTGCAGGCCCGCATCGACCACCGCGCCATAGACACTGCGCATCCGGGCAAGAGCATCAGGGCTGTCGGCGGCGATGATCTTGGTGATGGTCTCCAGCCGGTGGACGGTGTCGCCGGGGTTGATGCGTTCCGGGCTGTAGCCAAGCGCAAAGTCCGTGCCCTGGGTCAGACCCGATGCTGCGGCGAGCCAGGGGCCGCAGATATCCTCGGTCACGCCGGGAAAGACGGTGGATTCGAACACCACCAGCGTGCCTTTGCGCAGGCGCGGGCCGATGGTTTCGCAGGCCCGTTCAAGGGGGGTTAGATCGGGACGGCGTTCCTGCGTGATCGGGGTGGGCACGGTGACGATGATCAGGCTCGCGCCGTCCAGCACCGCCGGATCATCGCTGACGGCAAGGCCGCATGACGCCAGCCGGGCATCGTCAATCTCGCGCGTGGCATCGTGCCCGGCGCGCAGTTCTGCGATACGCGGGGCGGCGATGTCGAAGCCAGTGACGGTCACGCCCTGCGGTGCCAGCCGTTCGGCCAGTGCCACGGCGACCGGCAGGCCGACATAGCCCAGACCCACGACTGCGATGTTCCCGTCCATAGGCCGAGCGCTTATCTGCAAACCTTTCAAGATTTCGCTAAGTCGGCGCCTCGTTGCGGCTTCACCCTCGGTTCAGCCCTCGCACACTAGACAAAGCAGGCCGGTCGTGGGCATTGCTTGTCGCAAGACCCCGCGCGACCATAAAGGACTCAAGCGCCATGAAGCACCTGCTTGCCCCCCCCTGCCGCCTTCGGCGCCGTCGTTGTCCTGCTTGTCGCCGCCGCCGCCAGCCCTGCTGCCGCGCAGAGCGCGAACGAGAAGGTCAACATGGTCATCGCCTACAACGAATCCGAATGCCCCGTCGCCCAGCCCGGCGAAGTGGTGGTGTGCGAGATTCTGGTCGAGGAGGAGCGGTATCGCATCCCGTCGAACCTGCGTTACTCCGACAATCCCGCCAACCAGTCGCTGGCGCGGCAGGTCGACCAGATCAAATATGTCGGCGATTTCGGCGCGATGAGCTGCAATCCGGCGGGCGCGGGCGGGTTCACCGGCTGCACGCAGAAGTTCATCGAAGCCGCCTACAAGGACAAGGCCGAGGAAGATGGCGTCCGCTTTGGCCAGCTGATCGAGAAGGCGCGGGCGGATCGTCTGTCCACCATCGACGCCGATGCCGCTGCCGAACAGGAGCGGGTCGAGATGATCGAACGCGAATATATGCAGCGGCTCGAACGCGAACGGGCGGGCGAATTGCCGGAAGAAGGCGCGCTGCCGCCTCCGCCGAAGTAAGGATCAGACCCGGTAGTAATCCCGGTACCACGCCACAAACCGCGCCACGCCTTCGCGGAACGGGGTCTGCGGGGCGTAGCCGGTCAGCGATTTGAGCAGCGACGCATCGGCCCAGGTCGCGGGCACATCGCCCTGCTGCATCGGCATGAAGTTCTTCACGGCTTCACGCCCGCATTCGGCTTCGATCGCCTCAATGAAGTCCATCAGCCGTACCTTGTCGCCATTGCCGATATTGACCACGCGGAACGGCGCCACCGGGGATAGGCTGTCGCCTGCCGGGATGTCCTCAGGCGTTTCCGGCCGCACCGGGGCAGCGTCGATCAGCAGGCGGATGCCGCGCACCAGATCGGCGACGTAAGTGAAATCGCGGTACATCTCGCCGTCATTGTAGATGTCGATCGGGGTGCCATCGAGGATCCCGCGGGTGAACTTGAACAGCGCCATGTCGGGCCGCCCCCACGGGCCGTAGACCGTGAAGAAGCGGAACATGGTGGTCGGCAGGGTCCACAGATGGGCATAGGAATGCGCCATCGCCTCGTTCGCCTTCTTGGTCGCGGCGTAGAGGGTGAGGGGGGTGTCAACCTTCTGGCCTTCATCAAAGGGCATCTGGGTATTCGCGCCATAGACCGATGAGGTCGAGGCCATCAGCAGATGATCCACGCCCAACTCGCGGGCGCATTCCATCACGTTGAAGGTGCCGATGAGATTGGCGTCGATGTAGGCGCGGGGGTTTTCGAGGCTGTAACGCACCCCCGCCTGCGCCGCGAGGTGCACGATCACATCGGGCTTTTCCGCCAGGGCGAGCGCGTGGAGCGTCTCGAAATCCTCCAGCATTCCTTCGGCGCAGCTGAAATGCGGGTGCTGGAGCAGCATCTGGTGCCGCCGCTGCTTGATCCGCACGTCATAGTAATCGGTCATGCCGTCAAAACCGACGACGCGGAAACCCTCCTCCAGCAGCAATTGCGAGAGGTGGAAGCCGATGAACCCGGCAGACCCGGTGACAAGAACGGTGCGCATGGGCGCGGTCCCTAAGCCAGAGGCCTTAAGAAAGGGCAATATCCGGCGCGTCTTCCTGCTTCATGCCGACCACATGATAGCCTGCGTCGACATGGTGCGTTTCGCCCGTCACGCCCGATGACAGATCGGACAGCAGGTAAAGCCCCGCGCCGCCGACATCCTCGATCGAGACATTGCGGCGCAGCGGCGCGTTCAGCTCGTTCCATTTGAGGATATAGCGGAAATCGCCGATCCCGCTCGCCGCCAGCGTCTTGATCGGCCCTGCGCTGATCGCGTTGACGCGGATGTTGCGGGGCCCGAGGTCATTGGCGAGATACTTCACGCTGGTTTCCAGCGCCGCCTTGGCCACGCCCATGACGTTGTAATGCGGCACGACCTTTTCCGCCCCGTAATAGCTGAGCGTCAGGATCGCCCCGCCGGTTTCGGGCATCATCGCGGCGGCGCGCTGGGTGATCGCCACCAGCGAATAGGCCGAAATGTTCATGGTCATCAGGAAGTTGTCGAGGCTGGTGTCGACATAGTGGCCGCGCAGCTCGTTCTTGTCGGAATAGCCGATGGCGTGAACCACGAAGTCGAGGCTGTCCCAGCGCTCCTTCAAGGCGGCGAAGGCGGCATCGAGCGATTCCATCTTCGACACGTCGCATTCGAAGGTGAAATCGCTGCCCAGTTCGGCGGCAAGCGGCTTCACCCGCTTGGCCAGCGCTTCACCCTGATAGGAGAACGCCAGTTCGGCACCGTGTTCGGCGAGCTTCTTCGCAATGCCCCAAGCCAACGACTTGTCGTTGGCGAGGCCCATGATCAGGCCGCGTTTGCCTGCCATCAATCCGTTCATCTAAGCCTTCTCCTCGCTTGCTGCGCCCGAAGCGTTTTCCCGCGCTTCAAGCGCCAGCGCTGCATTCAGTTCCGCGCCGATAACGAGCCCAAGCCCGACGAGCCAGAAAAAGAACAACGTCACCATGATCCCGGCAAGGCTGCCATAGGTCACATCATAGGAAAAGAACTGCCCCAGCACCACCGGCAGTGCAGCGGCGACCGCCAGCCACCACAGCGACGTGAACAGCGCCCCGGGCCACTTCGGGCACTGGCGCCCGCGAAAGGCGGGCGGGGTCAGGGTCACGAACAGCACGAACAGCGAAAGGGCCAGCCCGAGCGCGGGTATGATCCGCGACAGTCGCAACATGCCGATCCATTCGCCCAGCTGCGGGAAAGCGGCCGCGATCACCTCCTGCGCGCCGCCGATCATCACCTGCGCAAACAGCGACAGCATCAGCACCACCACCGCCGCCAGAATAAGCCCGGCCGACAGCAGCCGCGTCTTCCAGAACGCCCGCTGGTTGCTGGCACCATAGGCGCGGCGCAGGATGTCGCGGATCGTCTCGATCAGGCTCGACACGGTCCACAGACCCACTGCCCCGCCCGCCCACAGCAGCCAGCCCGATCGCGCATAGATCACGTCTTCAGCCACCGGCACGATCACCGCCGCCACCGATTCCGGCATCGCCTGCGCGACCGAGAAGATCATCGTCTGGGCATTGTCCCGCCCGCCGATCAGATCGAACAGGGCCGCGCCGAGGATGAAGAACGGGAAAATCGCCAGCATCGCCAGATAGGCAAGGTTGCCGGCATGGATGAAGCCGTCGTTGAAAGTGTCGACAACCACGCGCCAGACCACTGCCCGGGTGCGGGCGAGCGGCAAAGAGGTGGTGGTGTTCAACGTCGCAACCTTTCCGCCACCCGCCCCGCCGTTACAGGCCGAACTTCTCGCGCGGGCGTGCCGTGTCTACCCAGCCGTCGAGCCGTTGTTCCAAGGCTGCCAGATCGGCGGGGAGCTGGATTTCGATTGTCACCAGCTGATCGCCGCGTTCAGTCTTGCCGGCTTCGGTCTTGCCGCTCTTCTTGGTCCAGCCCTTGCCCGCCAGCCGCAGCACTGTTCCGCTGGAACTGCCGGGCTTGATCGTCAGCATCACCGCGCCATCGACAGTGGGGCATTTGACCTTGGCGCCGCGCACCGCTTCGTCGAGGGTGATGGGCAGGTCCATGCGGATATGATCGCCTTCGCGCCGGAAGAAGGGGTGGGGGCCGACCTCGACCATCACGATCCCGTCGCCATTGCCGCCGGTGCCGGGGTGGCCCTTGTCCTTAAGGCGCATCATCGTGCCGTCTTCGACGCCGGCGGGCAGTTTCAGGTTGATCGCCTTGCCATCCGCCAGCGTGATGCGCTGGTCGCGGCCCGCAGCGGCTTCGACGAAGGGCACGGCGAGCCGGTACTGGATGTCAGCGCCGCGCTTGGGCGGAGGCGGCGGCGGCTGACGACCAAACCCGCGGCGGGGCTGCTGCTGGTTCTTGCGCCCGCCGAACAGGCCTTCGAACAGATCGCCCAGATCGACATCATCCGCACCGAACCCGCCGAAATCGCCCGGCCCGGGCCCGCCATTGCCGCCGCCGGCCCCATAGGTGCCGCCCCGGCCATAGCCTGGCCGCCCGGCCATCCCGGCAAACGGGTTGGCGGGGTTGCCCTCGCCATCGATCTCGCCCCGGTCGAACTGGGCGCGTTTGCCCTTGTCGGACAGCAGATCATAGGCGCGGGTGGCTTCGGAAAACTTTTCCGCCGCCTTGGGATTGTCGGTGTTGCGATCGGGGTGCAGCTCCTTGGCGAGCTTGCGATAGGCGCTCTTGATGTCCGCTTCCGACGCGGTGCGGGGGACGCCCAGAATGCTGTAAGGATCGCGCATGGTGAGTTAGCTAGGTGAGACAGCGCGGCTGCGCAAGCTGATGCTGGCTGCAACCTGCCGGGGCGCGCTGTTTCAGGACAGGCGGCTGCCGTGGCGGGCGCGATCGCGGATGCCGAGCAGGCGGCCGATGATGTAGGCGATATAGGGGATCGGAATGAGGATCGCGCCGACCACCAGATAAACGACGACGAAGTCGCTCATTCCCTCCCATGCCCACCGAACGACGGCTTGTACGCCCATTAAAATGACGATGAAGCGCGCCGCGCGGTTGGCATCGTCCCAGATCCACAGGTGATCCTTCCACCCGCGCTCCCCCATCTTCCAGACCCTCCATCCGGCATAGGCGAGACCTGCCAGCATGAGGACAAGGCCAAGGACGGCGAACCATATTTCCATTCCGCCAAGCCTAACCGCTTGCGATCCCATCGACAAGGTGGCCATCCCGGTCGCCGGATGGCCTGCTTGCGGCTTTCCCCGCGGAACGGGCGTAGCTATGGGCGCTTGTAGCTATCAAGGAATCTTCGCCCATGTCCGACGCCGCCCCCCTCGACGATGCCCAGCTGGCCGATTCTGTGTTGCCCGCAGGCGGCGATCCGTTCGATCTGTTCGAAGAATGGTTCGCCGCCGCGCAGGTGGGGGAGATCAACGATCCCAATGCGATGGCGCTGGCCACCGCGACGGCAGATGCGGCGCCGTCCGTGCGGATGGTGCTGCTGAAGGGCCACGGCACGGGCGAGATCGCCGGCGGCGGCTTCACCTTCTTCACCAATGCCGACAGCCGCAAGGGCGGCCAGATCCGCGCCAATATGCAGGCCGCGCTGCTGTTCCACTGGAAAAGCCTGCGCCGCCAGATCCGGATCGAGGGCCCGCTGACCGAAGTCAGCCCCGAACGCGCCGATGCCTATTTCCACTCGCGCCCCTATAAAAGCCAGGTCGGCAGCGCCGCCTCTGACCAGTCGCGCCCGCTGCCGGAACGCCAGACCTATCTCGACCGGGTGCAGGAATTGTGGGCCGCGCACGAGGCGGAAGGAAAGGTGCCACGCCCGCCGCACTGGACCGGCTTCACCCTTTCTCCGCGCCGGATCGAATTCTGGATCGACCGCGACAACCGCCTGCATGACCGCCGCGAATTCATCCGCGATGCCGCTGATGCGGCTTGGTCGGACACGCTACTCTACCCTTGAGGATTGCCCCGATGCCGCAGAAAATCCCCTATTGGCACGTCGATGCCTTCAGCGCGCAGCCCTTTGGTGGGAATCAGGCGGCTGTGATGGTGCTGGACGAATGGCTGGCCGATGATGTGCTGGTCGCCATCGGGGCGGAAAACCTCTTCGCCGAAACCGCCTTCGTGGTGCGCGATGCCACCGGCGCGGCGGATTGGGAGCTACGCTGGTGCACCCCGACCTATGAAATCGCCCTGTGCGGCCACGCCACGCTGGCGAGCGGGCACATCCTGCTGACCCGCGATGCCAAGGGGCAGGCGCTTGAAAGGGTCACCTTCCGCACGCGCAAATCGGGCGTGCTGGAAGTGGTGAGGCTGGGCGAGGGCTATGAACTGGCGCTCCCCGCGATTGCGACCGTGCGGGACACGGCCGACAATCAGGCCGAAGCAATCCGCCTGCTCGGTGCCGATCCGCTGGACATTGCGCGGTCGGAGCTGGGCTACAACATCTACCTTTACGAAAACGAAGCGGTGGTGCGTGGCCTTTCGCCCGATATTCGCGGGCTGGAGAGGCTCGGCACCGACCAGTTCATCGTCACCGCGCCCGGCGCCCGCACCGACATCGTCAGCCGCGTCTTCGTGCCCGGCGGCGGGGTGGACGAGGACAGCGTGACCGGATCGGCCCACGCGGTGCTGACGCCCTATTGGGCCAAGCGGCTGGGGCGGGACAGCTTCACCGCGCATCAGGCGAGCCAGCGTGGCGGCGATCTCACCCTGCGGCTCGATGGCGACAAGGCGTGGCTCGGCGGACCCTGCATCACCGTGGTCGAGGGCGCGTTCTACCTCTGAGGAACCGGACCCGTTAGGTCCGCAAGGGCGACTGCCCGCCCGCAGCGGGCGCAGCTTGCTGCGCGTCTAGCGAGGACCGCGCGCCGGATGGCGTGCGGAACACTAAGACTCCGGGTATAAATCCAGCACGTCCGCCGCCTGCTGCAGCATCGGCGGACGCTCCGCCGAGTCCGAATGGCCGAGCCGCACCAGCGTCACCCGCTGGCGAGGCGAGACGAGCACATATTGCCCCATATGCCCGATCAGGCTGAACAGGCTTTCGGGCGCACGGTCGGGCAGCAGCGGGTGGTCGCTGGCGGGTGTGCCGGGGATCGGGCGGTTGAGCCAGGTCTGGAACCCGTAATGCGGGCTGGCGGGCGAGGGCGTCACCATCGCTTCGACCCAGCGCTGCGGCACCAATTGTTCGCCGCCGGGCGCACGGCCCTTGCGGCGCAGCATCTCTCCCAGCTTCGCCCAGTCGCGCGCGGTCGCGTGCATCAGGCTGCCGCCGATCAGCGTGCCGGACGCGTCGAATTCGGGCACCATGCTGGTCATCCCGAGCGGGCCGAACAGGCGCACCTGCAGATAATCCGCCACCGCCTTGCGCCGCGTTTCGGGCTTGTCGCTCGCCGTCAGTGCGCGGGCGGCGATATCGGCGAGGATGACGCTGGTGTTGGAGGAATATTCGAACTGCTTGCCCGGCTCTGCCTCCAAAGGCTGTTCCTCGGCCCACTTCGCCATGTTGTCGCGTCCGTCGAGGAACAGCATCCTGACCTCGGAGGATTCGTAGGGCGGGTCGCCGCTTTCGGTGTGGCGCAGTCCGCTGCGCATCTGGAGCAGATGGCGCAGGGTGATCTCTGCGCGAGGATCGCCGGGGCGTTGCCACAGGGGAACAGGGGCGGGCTCGTCGAGCGCCAGCTTGCCATCGGCAACCAGCATCCCGATCAGCACCGCGGTCACCGTCTTGGCCATCGACCAGCTGATGAAGCGCGTGTCCTTGTCATAGCCCGGGCCATAGCGTTCGGCGGCGATCTCCCCGTCCGCCATCACCACCACGGCGCGGGTTTCGCCAAGGCCGGGCAGGGTAAACAGATCGTCCACCGCCCGCGCCAACTGATCCTTGGGTGCGCCTGCCTTGTCCGTGACAGCGGCCAATGCCTCAGCCGACAGGGGCGCTTCGACAGGCGGAGCGGCACCGCAGGCGGAGAGCGCGAGCAGGGCTGGCGCGAGCAGGAGCGCGCGGTTAAGGACAGCGGATCTGAGGGTCATCGCATCCTCAATTCCCGATGCATGAAGGCTTGGCAATGGCGAAATCGCCCTCCTCCGCAACCTCTCGCCGCAACCCCGCAACCGGCAGGCGCTGGGGCCTGTGGCTGCTGGCGATCATCGCGCTGGCAGTGGGCGGGGCGGCGTGGGCGTTCCGCGAGCCGATCAATGGTTACGGCAGCACCGCTGCGGCCTATTCGGCGCGGGTGGCGTGTTCGTGCCGCTTTGTCGCGGGCCGCAGTCTGGACGATTGTGCCAAGGACAAGCTGGCCGGGATGGAGGCTGTCACCCTGCGCGATAACCCCGAGGCCAAGAGCGTGACCGCCCGCTTCCCGCTGGTGGCCGAAGCGACCGCAACCTACCGCGAAGGATACGGCTGCGTGCTGGAGCCTTACGAAAGCTAGGCTTCCACCTTTTCGGTCGAATCGATCCACCCGCCGCCGATCACGCGCTCACCGGCATAGATCACCGCCGCCTGCCCGGGAGCGACGCCGAATTCCGGCTCGGCAAAGCGGATTGTCACCGCTGCACCTTCTCCCAAAGACCCGTCGAGCGTTACCGCCACCGGCTTGGCCATGGAGCGGACCTTGGCGGTCAGCGGCATATCCGGCACAGGCCCGATGCGGTTGGTTTCGGTCAGGCGCGCCGCGCTGACGGCGAGCATCCGCTTCGGCCCGACGCGCACCTCGCGCGATGCGGCGTCGAGACCGATCACGTAAAGCGGTTCGGGCTGGCCGCCGATTTCCAGACCCTTGCGCTGGCCTACGGTGAAGTGGACAATGCCCTTGTGTGTCCCGAGTGTTTCGCCGGTCGCGGCGTGGACGATGGCGCCCGGGGCCGCGCCCTCGGGGCGCACCTTGGTGACGATCTTGGCGTAATTTCCATCGGGCACGAAGCAGATGTCCTGCGAATCCGGCTTGGCGGCGTTGCGCAGGCCCGCGGCCTCGGCGAGGTCACGCACCTGCGGCTTGGGCATCCCGCCCAGCGGAAAGCGCAGGTAATCGAGCTGCGCTTCGGTGGTGCCATAGAGAAAATACGACTGGTCGCGTGCCGGATCGAAGGCGCGGTGCAGCTCCACCCCGTCCGCGCCCATGACGCGGCGGACATAATGCCCGGTGGCGAGGCAATCCGCACCCAGCTCGCGCGCCATGCGGAACAGGTCGGTGAACTTGGGCCCCATGTTGCAGCGGATGCAGGGCACCGGCGTGCGCCCGGCGAGATATTCGTCAGCGAACTGTTCGACCACCTCCTCGCGGAAGGCGCTTTCATGGTCGAAGACGTAGTGCGCAATACCAAGCCGGTCGGCCACGGCGCGCGCGTCGCGGATGTCGTCGCCCGCGCAGCAGGCGCCCTTGCGTCCCGTGGCGGCGCCATAATCATAAAGCTGGAGCGTGATGCCGATCACTTCCGCGCCGCTGGCATGGGCGAGGGCGGCGACGACCGAGGAATCGACCCCGCCGCTCATCGCCACCACGATTCGGCAATCTGCCGCAGGGCGCGGCAGATCGAACAGCGCGGCAGCCTCTGGCCCTGTCATCGGGCTGGCGTCGAGAAGGGCGGGAATGTCCATGATCGGTGCGCGATATAGCGAGGCTTTGCCCCCTTCGCCAGTGGCGCCAATCCTGCCCCGGGATGTGCAGGCCATGTTGAAGGGGGCGCCAGCACTATTCCTAAGCCGGAGTAAATGCGGGTTTTACCGGATTTTGACGCAATCGGGTTAGGAGGGGCGATGATGTTCGAGAAAGCGAAGCCTTTTAATGCCCCGTCCCCGTCGGGCGCCCGCAGCGGGATCGACCCCGGTGAGGAGCGATTCGCCGGGCGCACGACGCGCCGCGCCGGCGATGCCCTGCGTGCGCTGGAATGGAGCGAGCTTACCGCCCGGCTCAATGCGGCGCGCGATCTGCGGCTGTTGCTGCGGACCGAATCGCACGCCCCGATCGAGCCTGCGGCAGCCAGCTTCGGTGACGCGGCGGCCAGTTACTTTGCGCTTCTCGACGATAGCGAACCGGGCGTTAACCCTGATGCTTTAGGGCAATCTAAAGCCTTGGGTGCAAAGGTCGGGTCCGGCGAAGCGAAGCGCCCGGGGGATGCGGCAGGATTATCCTGCGACAACGCAGCCCTTGGCGATGCGAGAGAAATGCAATGATTGAAAACCAGGACATCCGCCCCGCACAGGTGATTGGCCCGCTCGGCGAGCCGCTGACCCTTGCTGACCTGCCTTCTCCCGCCACCAAGCGTTGGGTGGTGCGGCGCAAGGCCGAGGTTGTGGCTGCGGTGAACGGCGGGCTGCTGACGCTTGATGAAGCGCTGGCGCGGTATGGTCTGACGCTGGAGGAATTCGCCTCGTGGCAGCGCGCGGTCGACCGGTCAGGCATGCATGGCCTGCGCGTCACCAAGATCCAGCACTACCGCGACCTTTACGAGCGCCAGCTGAAATACTGACGCAGCCCTCGGCTCATCCCGCACGAAGCCCGCTCTGCCCGTAAGACGTTGCGGGCTTTTGCTGTTTGGCGTCACGCCCTGTTTCAGGGCGGCGTGCCGAACCGGAGCACGGTCCGCCCAGACGGGGAGATCGCATATGGGATGGATTATCGCACTGATTGTTGGCGGCGTGGCGGGCTGGCTGGCCAGCCTGTTGATGAATCGCGATGCCTCGATGGGCATTTTTCTGAACATCGTGGTTGGCTGCATCGGTTCAGTGGTCGGCAACTGGATCGCCGGTCCCTTGCTGGGGATCAGCGGAAGTGTGCAGGAATTCTCGATCACCGGGCTGGTTGTGGCCGTGATCGGGGCCGTGGTGCTGCTGGGTATCGTCAATCTGATCCAGCGCGGCCGGGTGCGATAAGGCGCGCAATCTGTTTCCTCGCCGGGAACCGGAGACCCGCGCCGTTGGTCTAGGCTGAAAGTCACCGGTCGATGCACGCATTGCGGCCAAGCACCTGACAATCTATCAGGCGTTGCAGTTAGTGACTTATGCGAGTAATACACTCCGGGTCGGGCTGGCCGCAAGGCAGGTCCGGGCCCGGTGAGGGAATGGCGATGAACTACGAAACGACGATCAGGGCCGAGGCTGCCGACGGGGTGAGCACCGAGTATACCGGTGCCCGCACTCTTTCCGCGCCTGCGATTCCGCGCTGGCTGATTGTCGGCGGGCTCGGCGTGTTCGGCCTGTTGCTGGCGGTGGCCGCGTGGTTCGCGCTGGCAGGCGGAGAGCCTGTGGCCGTTGATGACGACAATTCGCAGGCCCCTTCCGTCACGGTTGTCACCCCCGGCACCACCACGGTCGGCGGCGAGATTGAAGCCCCCGGCACACTTGCCGCGCGCCGTCCGATGCCGGTTGGCGTCGTGGGTGAAGGCGGGCAGGTGCTGCGGGTCACCGTCGATGCGGGCGATTGGGTGCAGCGGGGTCAGGTGCTGGCTGTGATCGACCGTTCGGTGCAGGTCCAGCAGGCCGAAGCCCAGTCCGCGCAGATCGAGGTCGCCCGCGCCGATGCCAATCTGGCCCAGGCCAACCTCGACCGCGCCTTGCAGCTGGTCGCGCGCGGGTTCGTGTCCAAGGCCGATGTCGACCGTCTGACCGCAACCCGCGATGCCGCCGCTGCGCGGGTCAAGGTCGCGCAGGCGCAGCTGGCCGAACAGCGTGCCCGTAATGAACGGCTGAACATCTACGCGCCCGCCACCGGCTATGTCCTCGCCCGCAATGTCGAGCCCGGCCAGACCGTGGGCGCAGGCGCGGCGGCGCTGTTCACCATTGCCAGCGGCGGCGAGATGGAAATGCTGGCCCAGCTTTCCGAAGAACAGCTTGCGAAGCTTTCGGTCGGCACGATGGCGACGATCATCCCGACCGGTTCCGACAAGCAGTTTTCCGGCCAGATCTGGCAGATCGCTCCGGTCATTGATGCCACCACCCGTCAGGGCACGGCGCGCATCGCCCTGAGCTTCGCACCCGAGCTGCGCCCCGGCGGCTTTGCCACGGCGCGCATCCTCAGCGGCAATTTCACCGCAACCGTGCTCCCTGAAAGCGCGGTGCTGGCCGATAGCGATGGCAGCTATGTCTATATCGTCGGCGATGACAACAAGGTAACGCGCCGCGCGGTCAAGACCGGCGCGGTGACAGCGCAGGGCCTCGCCATCACTGAAGGGCTCACCGGCAAGGAGCGTATCGTCCTGAAAGCCGGCGGGTTCCTCAACCCCGGCGAAACCGTCAACCCGCAGCCCCAGAAGAAGTAATCTCGCGTTCGTCCCCGCGGCATCTGGCCGCGTAACTGGCAGACAAGGTCGCAAGACCGGCGCAACACAGGCAGGAACAGCATGGCACTCCGCGACATCTCGGCCTGGTCGATCCGCAACCCGGTGATCCCGCTGGTGCTGTTCACCGGCCTGCTGTTTGCCGGGATCGTCAGCTTCCTGCGGATGGACGTGACCAACAACCCGGATGTCGATTTCCCGGCGGTGGTCGTCAACATCTCGCAGCCGGGCGCTTCCCCCACCGAAATCGAGAACCAGATCACCCAGCGCGTCGAAAGCGCGCTGCGGTCGATCAACGGGGTCAATTCGATCCAGTCGACCGCGCGCGAAGGCAGTTCCAATACCTTTGTCGAATTCGAAATCGGCACCAACCTGATCGAAGCGGTGAACGAAGTCGAAACCGCGATCGATTCGGTGCGCGGCAGCTTGCCCGACGGCATTCTCGAACCGCAGGTGAGCAAGGTCAACGTGGTGGGCGAGCCGATTGGCTATGTCGCGGTCGAAGCCGACGACATGACGCTGGAGCAGCTCAGCTGGTTCATTGACGATACTGTGGCCAAGCGGCTTTTGAAGATCGAGGGCATGGCCGAAGTCCAGCGCTTCGGCGGGGTCGACCGGCAGATCGAGGTGATCCTTGATCCGGCGCGGATGCAATCTTTCGGCGTCACTGCCTCGCAGATCAACGCCGCGCTGCGCCAGGGCAATCTTGATGCGGCGGGCGGTCTGGCCGAAATCGGCGGCACCCGGCAGTCGCTCCGGGTGCTCGGCAATTCGGATACGGCCTTTGCCCTGTCGCAGACCCAGATCCAGCTCGGCGGCGGGCGCAGCGTGCGTCTTGCGGATATCGCCAAGGTGCGTGACGGCTATTCGGAACGCACGTCGATTTCCGAAGTGAACGGCAAGGAGGTCGTCAACTTCCTGATGAACCGTGCGCGCGGGTCATCGGATCTTGCGGTCTATGACGCCGCGCTGGCCGAGATGGACGCGATCGAGGCCGAGAACGAAGGCGTCCAATTCATCAAGCTGTCGACCACCACCACCTACACCCGCGGGCAGTACAATTCCTCGATGTGGGCGCTGGTCGAAGGCGCGGTGCTGGCCGTGGTTGTGGTGTTCCTGTTCCTGCGCGATTGGCGCGCGACCTTCATCAGCGCGGTGGCGATCCCGCTGTCGGCGATCCCGACCTTCTTCTTCATGGACTTGCTCGGCTTCAATCTCAACTTCCTGTCGCTCTTAGCGCTGGCGCTGGTGGCAGGGGTGCTGGTCGATGACGCCATCGTGGAGATCGAGAACATCGTGCGCCACATGCGCATGGGCAAATCGGCCTATCAGGCGAGCATCGAGGCAGCGGACGAGATCGGCCTGCCGGTGGTCGCCACCAGCTTCTGCATTGTTGCGGTGTTCCTGCCGGTGGGCCTGATGCCGGGCGTTTCGGGCCAGTTCTTCCAGAACTTCGGGATCACCGTGGTGATCGCGGTGCTCATGAGCCTCGCGGTGGCGCGCATGGTGACGCCGTTGATGGCGGCCTATTTCCTCAAGGCCCACGGCCAAGCCGAACATGGCGAAGGGCCGATGATCGATCGCTATATGCGGGTGCTGGCCTGGACCCTCGACACCGGCAAAATGGCCGCGCGCCGCGCCGGAATCGAAGGCCCGCGTCACCGCGCGCTCTATGTCCCGTCGCTGCTGCTGGCGGTGATCGTGTTGCTGGCCGTGCCGGCGTTGGCGATGTTCGAACTGGCAAGCGGTACAGTCTCGGCGATGATTGCCGAAGGCGCGGGCGTGGCCCCGCCGTGGAAGGGCTTGCTGGGGCTGGATGTCCACAAGGCGATTGCCGCCGCGGTCAATTCTGACACCAACACCACGGCCAACATGCTGGTCGCCAAGCTGTTCGAAGTGGTGATCGTGCTGTTCGTTTCGGTCATGTCCTTCCTTGCCGGGCTCGCCGTGTTCAAGGCGATCGAGGCCCCGGCGGGCGGAGACAGCACCTTCGCGCGCGGCACCCGCTGGATGACCGCACGTTTCTATGACCACCGCGTGTGGATGCTCGGCGCGGGCTGGTTGTCGCTGCTGGTGACGATCCTGCTGTTCGGCCAGATTCCCGGCCAGTTCCAGCCCACCATCGATGATGAAAACAGCCGCGTCGAAATCGAGATGGTGCCCGGCACCACGCTCGCTGAAACCAAGCGGGTGGTGAACGCTGTCGGCGATATCCTTCGCGACGAGCCTGAAGTCGAACGCCTGCTCGAACGCATCCGGCTGGGCGAAACCTCGTCGATCTTCGTCAAGCTGAAGGAAGACCGCGCCCGCACCTCGATCGAGTTCGAGCGTGCGCTTGCGCCCGAACTGGCGCGCTTCCCCGATGCCCGCGTCCGGTTCCAGTCGCAGTCCGGCGGGTTCGGTTCGGGCCGCGACATGACCGTGATGCTGGCGGGTAGCGATCCGGTGCTGCTCGATCAGACCGCGGCGCGGCTGGTGGAGGAGATGAAGGGCCTCAAATCGCTGGTCGCCCCGCGCATCAGCGCCGATCTCAACCGTCCGGAAATCATCATCACCCCGCGTGACAAGATCGCCGCCGAACTGGGCATCACCACCGTTGCCCTGTCGCAGACGATCCGTATCGCCACCCTTGGCGAGATTGAGCAAAACGCGGCGCGATTCTCGCTGTCGGATCGCCAGATCCCGATCGTGGTGCGACTGTCAGAGGCTGCCCGGACCGATTACCGCACGATCGAGAACCTGCCCGTTCCGCTCCCCAATGGCGGATCGGTGCCGCTGAGCCGGGTTGCCGACATCACCTTCGGTTCCGGCCCGACCGCGATCCAGCGTTACAACCAGAACCGCCGCGTTCTGGTGGGGGCTGATCTTGCCGCGGGCGTGCTCAAGGGCGAGGCGCAGGCGCAGATTGACGCGCTGCCGGTGCTTCAGGACCTGCCAGTGGGCGTGATCCGCGACGTGGTGGGCGAAGAGGAATGGCAGGCAGAACTCGTCACCAACCTCATCATCGCCGTGATCGCAGGCGTGCTGCTGGTGTTTGCGGTGCTGGTGCTGCTGTACAAGCGGCTCATGAGCCCGCTGGTCAACATGACCTCGCTGGCGCTGGCGCCGCTGGGCGGGGTGCTGCTGATCTGGCTGCTGGGGCAGCCCAATTCCATGCCGGTCTATATCGGGATTCTCCTGTTGCTCGGCATCGTGTCGAAGAACTCGATCCTGCTGATCGACTTCGCCATCGAGGAGATGAACAAGGGCGTGGGCAAGCTCGATGCGATCCTGGATGCGGGGCACAAGCGCGCCCAGCCGATCGTGATGACCACCGTCGCGATGACCGCGGGGATGGTGCCGGTGGCGCTGTCGCTGTCGGGCGACGGGGCTTGGCGCCAGCCGATGGGCATCGTGGTGATCGGCGGGCTGATCCTGTCCACCCTGCTGACCCTGCTGATCGTGCCTGCCGGGTTCAGTCTGGCGGACGGGTTCGAAAAGCGCGTCGGCCCGTGGCTGCGTGCGCGGATGCTGACCTACAAGCCGGGCGACGAGAACGCTGCGGCCCCGACCGTGCCGGATCGTCCCTTCCCGGGTTACGCCAACCGGCAGCCGCCGGGCGGCGAACCGGCCGAGTGACGGGCCAGAGCGTGACGGGTTAAGGCGTGACTGCCACGCCCGATCCGCGCTAAGGCCATTATGCTATGGCAACCCGCTCCATCCGGCCCCTGACACTCGGCGGCCAGCCGCTCACGGTTGACCGCGCCAAGCGGATGCGCTGGACGGCGACGGGCATGCTGGCGGCGATGGCGGTGGTGTTCATCGCCACCCACGGCCTTGTCGCGGTTCATCCGGCCTGGGGCTACGTCAACGCCTTTGCCGAAGCCGCGATGGTGGGCGGTCTTGCCGACTGGTTCGCGGTCACCGCGCTGTTCCGCCACCCGCTCGGCCTGCCGATCCCGCACACCGCGATCATCCCGGAAAACAAGGACCGCATCGCCGAGACGATGGCCGCCTTTCTGCGTGAGAATTTCCTCACCCCTGCGGTGGTGGCACGGCGCATGTCGGGGATGAATGTCGCCAAGGCGGCGGGCGAATTTCTCGCCGCCTCCCCCGAACGCGGGCAGATCGACGCCCGGTCGCGTATCACCAGCGGGGCAGCGGAACTTCTGGCCGAGGTGCTGGAAAGCCTCGATCCCGACCGGCTCGGAAACCAGGTGCGCAGCGGCCTTGCGGGCCAGCTTGCCAAGCTCGACATCGCCCCGCTGGCGGGCCGGATGATCGAGACGACGATGGCCGACAAGCGTCACCAGCCGCTGATCGACGGGTTCGTGCGCTGGGCGGGCCTCACCATCGAGGATAACGAGGATACCCTGCGTGATATCATCCACCAGCGTGTGGCCGGCGTGCTGCGCTGGGCGGGGATCGACAAGACCATTTCCTCCAGCGTGCTGGATGGCCTCTACAAGCTGCTCGCCGAGGTGCTGGTGAACCCCGATCACCCCTTGCGCGGCAAGATCGAGGAAGGCCTGTCGAAGCTCGGGCAGGATCTGCAGCACGATCCCGAAACCCGCGCCAAGGTCGAGGACATGAAGCGCGACCTGATCGCCAACCCGGCCGTCGCCGTGTGGTGGACCGGCGTGTGGGAGCGCATCCGCCGATCGCTCATCACCCGCGCGCGCGATCCCGAAAGCAGCATGGGCGAGGATATGCGCAACATGCTGGCCGAGCTCGGTCAGGCGTTGCAGGCGGACGAGCGGCTGCAACTCCAGATCAACCGCTTTGCCCGCCGCACCGCTGTCGGCGTCGCTACCCGTTACGGCGACCAGATCGTGCGGCTGGTGTCAGAGACGGTGAAGCGCTGGGACGCCCGCACCATCACTGACCGGGTCGAGGGCGCCGTGGGCCGCGACCTTCAGTTCATCCGCATCAACGGCACGCTGGTGGGCGGTCTGGTGGGGATGACGCTGCACTTTATCACATCGGTGCTGTGACAGGCGGGCGCTATCAGCCCAGCTGGTAGGTGATCGAGGTCACGAAATAGGACCGGAATGGCACGCCTGCCGCATCCAGCGCAGGATCGAACCGGGCGTGCTTCATCATCTTGCAGGCTGGCGATTCAAGCTCTTCGGTCTGGGTCGACTTCAGGATCTTGCAGCTTTCCACCATGCCCTCGGCCGATACGATCACCCGCATCCGCATGATCCCTTGCTCGCCAATCCGCGCAGCTTCAGAGGGGTATTCCCTGCTGATCCGGCGGACGACAACTTCCTGATTCGTCCAGCGCGGCCGGGTTTGCGCCGTGACGTGGCGATCGGGATCGAGACCCCAATCGCGCACCAGATCAAGCGTGCATTGGTTGAGGACGGCAAAGGCCTTGTCGAGCGACCCGGTTTCAAGCCGGACTTCCTGCTTGCCCTGCCGCAGCGCGATAAACTGCACCTGCTTGCCCTGGGCAAGATCCAGCATGGGCACGCCGGGGCGCGGGGGCGGTGCCGGATCAGCATCGTCCTGCGGCGGCTCTTCTTCGATCCCGAGGTTCGCGTAGATCAGCCCGGTGCCGAATTCGTCAACCGTCCCGGTGAAGGGCGTGGTTTCACGCGGGGCTTGTGCGTCGTGGAAGCTGATCATGGTCTTAGCGAGGCTGCGGAACTTCTTGAACCCCGGCCCGGCAATGGTGAGGCCGAAGCCCTTGCCCGGCGAATATTGCTGAAAGGACAGAAAGTGCCGGTTCTCTCCCTCTCCAAACAGACGGACAAGGCGGCAGGAATCCACAGCGAAATCGACATTCCACTGGCTGCTCGGCTTGAGCACGACAGGCTCGGCGGCGGCCGGTGCTGCCGCCAGCACCACAGACAGGGCGGAAAGGACAAGAATGGTCGGGCGCACGGGCGATCCTTTCTGCAATGTCGGCAGACTGCCGGTTGATCTTTGCAAATTCAAGTCCTTGTCGAACGAACCGGGGTTGGTCTTGCGCCTCCCATTCAATCAGGCAGCTTGAAGGTCATCCGCGTCCGGTAACGCGCCACCAGCGGCTCGCCCGCGGTATTGCGGGCGGGTTCGAAAGTCGCATACCTCAGCAGGAGCAGGCAGGCGGTATCGTTGAACGAGGTCAGCCCCTCGACACTTTGCACCTCACAGAAACTCGGCTTGCCGGAGGTTGCGATGGTCAGCCGGATGTCGAGCACCGCTTCCTCGCCTGCCTTGGCGAGATATAGGGGGTAGCCCTGCTGCACCCGCGCCACCCAGGCCGACTGGTTCACCGGGCGGGGCGGTGTGGCTGCGAGAGCCGAATTGACGCCAATCTGGCGTTCCAATCGCTCGGCGCAGGCCTGCAACTGCGCCAGCGGTGCATCAAGCGCGCCGCTCGCCAAGCGCAGCGGCCGCGCAAGAGCCCGCCCGATCTGGATATCGGTAATCCCCGCGGCTCGCGTGGTGGTGAGCGCACCCGGATCGCTCCGCGGCGCGCTGGGGCTGGCCGCAGGCTGCGTTTCAGGCGGGAGCCCGAGCAGTGCGCGCTCGGCCGCGTTGGGGGTCAGCAAAACGCCGAACAGCGTCACCACTGGGCGGCCCTTGCTCGATTCGGAGTAGAGGTAGTTGCGCGAATATTCCGGCTCGGGCGTGAAGCGGACCGAGATGTTGGGGCCGTAGGGATTGCGCAGCGGCTTTCCGAGCAGGGTTACGTTGAAGGTCGGTGTGGGGCTGCCCTGATCGAGCCACAGCGTAACGGCATCCTCACCCTCGCCGAAGGTGCGGATCATGCGGCACTTGTCGTCATATTCCTTGAGCGTCCATTCGGACGACGGTGACAGGACGAGTTCGGCAGCGTGGGCCGGGGCGGATGGCAGGCAGGCGGCAGCCAAGCCCAGAACAGCGACGATGTAACGGTGAGCGACCATGAAAAAACCCCCGGCAAGCGCGCAGCCTGCCGGAGGTTTCTTGCAATCTCAAGTCTTTGTGCGATGGGCGCCTTACAGCGCGCCCGTCAGCTCCGGCACGGCGGTGTACAGATCCGCAACGAGACCGATGTCCGCGACCTGGAAGATCGGGGCGTCTTCGTCCTTGTTGATGGCGATGATGACCTTGGAATCCTTCATGCCGGCCAAGTGCTGGATCGCACCCGAAATGCCGATGGCGAAGTAGAATTCGGGGGCGACGATCTTGCCGGTCTGGCCGACCTGGTAATCGTTGGGGACATAGCCCGCATCGACCGCCGCACGGCTCGCACCGATGGCAGCGCCGAGCTTGTCGGCGAGCGGGGTGATGGTCGCTTCGAAGGTTTCCGCATCCTTCAGCGCGCGGCCACCCGACACGATGATCTTGGCGCTGGTTAGTTCCGGACGCTCGCTCTTGGCGATTTCCGAGCTGACGAAGGTCGAAATGCCCGCATCGCCCGCGCCGCCGACGGCTTCGATCACGCCGGAGCCACCCTCGGTCGCAGCCTTTTCAAAGGCCGTGCCGCGCACGGTGATCACCAGCTTGGCATCGGTCGATTCGACCGTGGCGATGGCGTTGCCGGCGTAGATCGGGCGGGTGAAGGTCTTGGGGCCTTCGATCGAAAGGATTTCCGACACCTGCATCACGTCGAGGTGCGCAGCAACGCGCGGGGCGACGTTCTTGCCTTGCGTTGTGGCAGCGGCGAGGAAGGCGTCGTGGTGGCCCATCAGGTCAGCCGCGAGCGGGGCGACGTTTTCGGCGAGGCCGTTGGCATAGGCGGCGTCGTCCGCCACGTGGACCTTGCCCACGCCAGCGATCTTGGCAGCAGCTTCGGCCACCGAACCGCAATTGTGGCCAGCGACCAGCAGGTGCACTTCGCCCAGCTTCGATGCAGCGGTGACGACCGCGAGAGTCGCGTCGTGCACCTTGGTGTTGTCATGTTCGACGAGAACCAGAGTCTTCATCTCTAAGTGTCCTTATTCTGAGGGCTGGCGCAGCTTCAAGCGATGCCGAGCGCCTTGACCTTTTCGACCAGCGCGGTGACGTCAGCGACCTTCTCGCCCGCCTGACGCACCGGCGGCTCGGCGACCTTCAGGGTCTTGAGGCGCGGGGTCAGATCGACGCCGTAATCGGCAGCGGTCTTGACTGCGAGCGGCTTCTGCTTTGCCTTCATGATGTTCGGAAGCGAGGCATAGCGCGGCTCGTTCAGGCGAAGGTCGGTGGTGACGATCGCAGGCATGGCGAGCTTGACGGTCTGCAGGCCGCCATCGACTTCGCGCTTCACGATCACCGAATCGCCATCGACTTCGACGGTGTTGGCGAAGGTGCCCTGCGGACGGCCCATCAGAGCGGCGAGCATCTGGCCGGTCTGGTTCGAATCATCCGAGATCGACTGCTTGCCGAGGATGACGAGGCCGGGGGCTTCTTCATCGGCGATAGCCTTGAGGATCTTGGCGACCGCCAGCGGTTCCACGTCCTCGTCGGTCTCGATCAGGATCGCGCGGTCAGCGCCCATCGCCAGCGCGGTGCGGAGCGTTTCCTGCGCCTTGGCCGGGCCGACAGAGACAGCAACGATTTCCGTGGCCGCGCCCTTTTCCTTGAGGCGGATGGCCTCTTCGACCGCGATCTCGTCGAACGGGTTCATGCTCATCTTGACATTGGCAAGGTCAACGCCCGTGCCATCGGCCTTGACCCGCGGCTTGACGTTGTAATCGATCACCCGCTTGACGGGGACGAGGATCTTCATGGGGCGTTCCTTCCTCTCAAAGAATCATCATGGCACCAGAATCACTGGTCCTGTGCCTTGGCAGCCCGCCTAGCTTGCGTTTACGTAAACGTCAAGCAAGGCGGCGGCGTATAGGACCGGGCGAGGATGATACGCGATCAACCCCGCCCGGGATGTGTCAGGCGGCCTTCTTCACCTCGGCCACGATCTTCTGCGCGGCATCGCCCAGATTGTCGGCGCTGACGATGGCGAGGCCCGAATTGTTCAGGATTGCCTTGCCTTCGGCCACGTTGGTGCCTTCCAGACGCACAACCAGCGGAACCTGCAGGTTCACGTCCTTGGCGGCCTGCACGATCCCGTTGGCAATCACGTCGCACTTCATGATCCCGCCGAAGATGTTGACGAGGATGCCTTCCACCGCCGGATCCTTGAGGATGATCTTGAAGGCCGCAGTCACCTTCTCGGTGGTGGCGCCGCCGCCCACGTCGAGGAAGTTGGCCGGGAAGGCGCCGTTCAGCTTGATGATGTCCATCGTCGCCATGGCAAGGCCCGCGCCGTTCACCATGCAGCCGATGTTGCCATCAAGCTTGATGTAGGCGAGGTCATATTCCGATGCTTCGACTTCCGCCGGGTCTTCCTCGGTCTCGTCGCGCAGGGCTTCGATGTCGGGGTGGCGGTAGAGGGCGTTGCCGTCAAAGCTCATCTTGGCGTCGAGCACCAAGAGCTTGCCGTCTTCGCTTTCGACCAGCGGGTTGATTTCCAGCATCTCGCAATCGGTGGCGAGGAAGGCGTCATAGAGCTGCTTGGCCAGCTTCTGGGCCTGCTTGTTGAGATCGCCGGTCAGCTTGAGCGCGAAGGCCACGGCGCGGCCGTGGTGCGGCTGGAAGCCCTGCGCGGGATCGATGCTGAAGGTGGTGATCAGTTCGGGCGTGTCATGCGCCACAGTCTCGATGTCCATGCCGCCCTCGGTCGAAACCACGAAGGCAACGCGCCCGGTGGCACGGTCGACCAGCAGCGAGAGGTAGTATTCCTTGGCGATGTCCACACCGTCGGTGATGTAGAGGCGGTTCACCTGCTTGCCCGCATCCCCCGTCTGGATGGTGACAAGCGTGTTGCCGAGCATTTCCTTGGCGTGGGCTTCCACTTCCTCGAGGCTCTTGGCGAGGCGCACGCCGCCCTTGGCATCAGCCGGCAGTTCCTTGAACTTGCCCTTGCCGCGGCCGCCCGCATGGATCTGCGCCTTCACGACATACAGCGGCCCCGGCAGCTTCTTGGCGGCTTCCACCGCTTCTTCAACGGTCAGCGCGGCGTGGCCGGCCGGGATGGCGAGCCCGTGCTGGGCGAGCAGTTCCTTGGCCTGATATTCATGGACGTTCATGGCGTATCGATCCCTTCAATTCGTATCCTGGGGAGAGGTCGTCTCGCGGGGGGCCTAAGCACGGATCGACCCTCTTGAAAAGTGCTTGCGGCACGGCCAACACGGATGCCTCTCATGATTGACAGGTCGCACCTTGAAGCAATCGTCCGCGAGGCGGGCAGGATCGCCCATTCGCGCTGGCCGGGGACCGGCTATGCCTTGCACAGTTGGGACAAGACCCCCGACAATCCGGTGAGCGAAGCCGATCTGGAGGTTGACCGCTTTCTCAAGCGCGAGCTGGGGCGGCTGCTGCCGTCTGCCGCGTGGCTGTCCGAGGAAACCGCTGACGACAAGGTACGCACCCAGAGCGGCCTCATCTGGCTGGTCGATCCGATCGACGGCACCCGCGATTTCGTGCGCGGACGGCCGGGCTGGGCGGTGTCGGTGGCGCTGGTGAGTTCGGGGCGTCCGCTGATCGGGATGCTCGCCGCGCCTGCAAGGGGCGAGGAATGGGTGGCGGTGGCAGGGCAGGGCGCGACATTGAACGGTGCGCCGATCCGGGCGAGCCAGCGCAGCGAATTTGCAGGGGCCCGGGTGCCGACACACAGCCTTCCGAGAGAAGACAGCGATCTGGTCGCGGTCGATCAGCCCAATTCGATTGCGTTGCGGATCGCGATGGTGGCCGCCGACAGGGCCGATCTGGTCGCAACTCTGCGCTGGGGCTACGAATGGGACATCGCCGCCGCAACCCTGATCGCGCGTGAGGCCGGGGCCGAGGTGACCGACGCGTTCGGCGGGCCGCTGGCCTACAACAAGCACGATCCGCGCGATTTCGGTGTGCTGGTGTGCTCGCCCGCGATCCACGCGGCGGCGGTGGAGCGGTTGGCAGAGCGGGCCCTGGCGCTGCGTTAAGCTCCAAACCCTTTCCAAACCCGATAATCAGAACGCAAACGGGCCGCCCCAAGGGACGGCCCGTCGCTATGCCTGTGTCAGGCGATCAGTTCCCGCGCGCCGCGTTCACATCGTCCTGGCTGACCGGGATGATCTTGATCTCGACCCGGCGGTTGAGCGGCTCGTTGATGTTGTCGCCGGTCTTCACGCGCAGATAGTCATACTGCTCGCCAAAGCCCTGGGTCGCCATCCGCGAACGCGCCACGCCGCGCGCTGCAAGGTAATCGGCGACTGCCTGAGCGCGCTGTTCGGACAGGCGCTGGTTGGTGGCGGGCGAGCCGGTGGTATCGGTGAAGCCGTAGACGTCGATCAGGCTGTTGGGATACTTGATCAGGCTTTCGGCGACATTGTTGAGCGTGTCGAGGAAGCCCGGATTGATCGCGGCCGAGCCGGTCGCAAAGGTCACACCGTCGGGCAGACGCACGAGGATCGCTTCCTGATTGCCGACTTCCTCGACATCGACGCCGCTGCCGGCGGTCTGTTCCTTCAGTTCCTTGATCTGGTCATCATATTGCTTGCCCAGCACGGCCCCTGCCGAACCGCCGATGCCCGCGCCGATGATGCGCCCGGTGTCGCCGCCGATCGCGCCGCCCAGCAAATAGCCGAGCGTGCCGCCGAGGCCGGTGCCGATGGCGGTGCGCGAAATCTTCTTTTCGCCGGTGTTGGGATCGGTAACGCAGGCGGTGGTGGTACCAAGCAGCGCGAGGGCCGCGGTGCTCGACAGCAGAATACGAGAAATCGTCATAAATAGTTCCTCCCTCATGTGTGGCGCCAAACGTGCCATGCAACCGGAACGGCCGCAAGGCATCAGCCAACTGAGATAGGCGTGCCTTGATCGTTGTTTCATTGACCCATGTTGAACAGATTGGCGCAGGCCAATGCTGTTGCACTGCTGGCAACACGCTGCGTTTGTGCTAGCGGGCAGGGCGTGACACCATTTCCCTGGACCGATCTTGTCATTATCCTCGCGCTCGTTGTTCTCAACGGCGTGTTTGCCATGTCCGAACTCGCCATTGTTTCAGCCAAGACCAGCGCGCTCGAAGCGCGGGCCGAAGGGGGATCGACCAGCGCGCGCGTGGCGCTGGGTCTGGCGGCGGATCCCGGCAAGTTCCTGTCGACCGTGCAGATCGGCATCACGCTGATCGGCATTCTCGCCGGGGCCTATTCCGGCGCAAGTCTGGGCGGTCCGGTGGGTGAACGGCTGGCGATGATGGGCCTGCCGGAAAAATATGTCGACGAGGCCGGATTTGCGGTGGTGATCGCGCTTACCACCTATCTCAGCGTTGTGGTGGGCGAGCTGGTGCCCAAGCAGTTGGCCCTGCGCGCGGCGGTGCCGCTGTCGTTGATCATGGCGCGGCCGATGGCGTTTCTGTCGCGGATCGGTGCGCCGCTGGTGTGGCTGCTCGATTCGAGCTCGGCGGCGATCTTGCGCCTGCTGGGCCTGCGCCGCACCGACGAGGCCCCGGTCACCGCAGAAGAACTGCGCATGATCTTCGCCGAGGCGACCCGTTCGGGCGTGATCGAGGCCGAACAGAGCCAGATCCTGGCCGGCGTGGTGCGGCTCGCGGAGCGTCCGGTGCGCGAAATGATGACCCCGCGCACGGATATCGACTGGATCGAGGCTGATGCCGACCTCGAGGAAATTCGCGAGACGATCGAGGAGAGCTCGCACTCGCTGCTCCCCGTGGCCGAAAATTCGCCCGACACGATCCTCGGCGTGGTCAAGGTGCGCGATGTGCTGGCGGCGATGGTCGCGGGCGGGCCGGTCTCGATCCGGGCGATGACCCGCAAGGTCGAGGTGGTGCCTGATCAGCTTGATGCGATGGACGCCCTGCGCGTGCTGCAATCGGCCGAAGTGGCGATAGCGGTGGTGCATGACGAATACGGGCATTTTGAAGGGATCGTCACGCCGGTCGACTTGCTGACGGCGATTGTCGGCAACTTCGCCAGCGATTCCGATGACGGTGATCTGCCGTCGGTGGTGGAGCGTGAGGACGGATCGCTGCTGGTGTCGGGCTCGCTGTCAGCTGACGCGCTGGCCGACCGGCTGGGGCTGGATTACGGTGAGGACCGCGAGTTCGGCACAGCGGCGGGCTATGTCCTGTCGGTGATGAAGAAGCTGCCGAGCGAGGGCGAGCATTTCATCGATCAGGGCTGGCGTTTCGAAGTCGTCGACATGGACGGCCGCCGGATCGACAAGCTGCTGGTGAGCAAAGTGATCGAGCGGGACTAGACCGCTGAGATTTTGGCCTCAGGCGCTCGGAATGACCGTCGTGGCGGCCTGTCCGTCACCTTCGGGCGCGGCGATGATGTCGCGGGTGACGCGGCCCTTGGCAACGGTGTTGGTGGCATTGTCGCCCACCTGGCTGCGGATGCTCGGCGCGGCGGCGCCAGCGCGGTCGATCACGCTGGCTTCGACCCGGCTGCGCGGCGCAGGGCCGCCAAACAGGGCTTCGAGTGCCTGTTCCGAAGCCGTACCTTCCGCAGGGCGCGGGGCGCCGGGGGCGGGCGGGGTCAGCGTGAAATCGGGCGGCACCACCAGAGGCGCCTGACGCTGCACCGCGAATTCGTCCGGGCGTTCACGGTTGAACACGCCGCTGCCGCCGCCACAGGCCGCCAGCATCGCCGCAACGCCGGTCAGCACGGTCAGGCTCGCAAGTTTACGCATCTTGAGTCTCTCCACGGGGTGTGTCCCCGGTATCGGTTTCGTCCTTGTCGCGCACCAGCAGGCTGCGGGCAAGGATAATGACGACGCCGATGGTGATCGCGGCATCGGCGATGTTGAAGATCAGGAAGGGGCGAAAACCCCCGATATGGAAATCGGCATAGTCGATCACATAGCCCAGTTCAAAGCGATCGCGGATATTGCCGATCGCCCCGCCAAGGATCAGCGCCAGCCCGACAATCTCGCCCAGCAGCTTTTCGCGCATCATCCACACCAGCACCACCAGCGCGATGACCGCCGTCAGCAGCACCAGCAGCCAGCGGGTTTCCATGTCATTGGCCTGGAGCATCCCGAGCGAGATACCCTTGTTCTCGGTATAGGTGAGATCGAAGAACGGCAGCAGATCGATGTGCCCGACCCGGCGCAGATCGAGCGGGCCGATGACATACATCTTCACGGCCTGATCCACGACCGCGACAAAGGCCGCAATCGCAAGGCCGATCAGCCGGTTGCGGGTGAACAGGCCGCTCATGCCGCGGTATCCATGTGGCTGACGACCTCATCGCAGCGCCCGCACAGCGCGCCGTCTTCCGCCACATCGGGCAGCAGCCGCCAGCAGCGGCCGCACTTGTGGTGCTGGGTCTTGGATACGGTCACACCGTCCACCTGCCCGCGCGTGACTGTCGCGGTGATGAACAGTTCGGCGAGCTGTGCATCGGTCACGCCTTCAGGCACAGCGCTGGCGGGCACCACCACCTCGGCTTCGAGGCTCGATCGGATGGTCTTGTCGCGCCGCAGCGGCTCGATCGCTTCGTTGACCTGATCCCGCAGCGCCCGCAGCTGCCCCCACTTGGCGCCATCGGCCGGCACACGCGGCACGCTCGGCCATTCGAGCAGGTGGACAGAACCGCGCTGGCCGTTGTCGTCCTCCTCGCCGTCTTCGGGGTAGCGGCTGAGCCACACTTCCTCGGTGGTGAACACCAGCACCGGCGCGGCATAGCGCACCAGCGCGTGGAACAGCAGGTCGAGCACGGTGCGATAGGCGTTGCGCGTGACGCTGTCCGGCCCGTCGCAATAGAGCGAGTCCTTGCGGATATCGAAGTAGAAGGCGCTGAGGTCTTCGTTGCAGAAATCGACCAGCAGGCGGGTGTAGAGGTTGAAGTCGTAAGCCTCCGCCGCCGCTTTCAGCTTGCCGTCGAGTTCCGAAAGCAGCGCGAGGATATAGACCTCAAGCTCCGGCAATTCGCCGCCATCGCTCATGTCCCCCACGAAGCCATCGAGCGCGCCGAGCAGGTAGCGGAAGGTGTTGCGCAGCTTGCGATACTGGTCGCCCACGCCCTTCAGGATTTCATCGCCGATGCGGTGATCCTCGGTGAAATCGACGCTCAGCGCCCACAGCCGGATGATGTCCGCGCCGGTCTGCTCCATCACCGTGATCGGGCTGATGGTGTTGCCGAGGCTCTTGGACATCTTCTTGCCCTTGGCATCCATCGTGAAGCCGTGGGTCAGCACCTGATCATAGGGCGCGCGGCCCCGTGTGGCGCAGGATTGCAGCAGCGAGGACTGGAACCAGCCGCGATGCTGGTCGCTGCCTTCGAGATAGAGGTTGGCGGGCCATTGCAGGTCAGGCCAGCGCCCGGATTCGAGCACGAAGGCATGGGTGCAGCCGCTATCGAACCACACGTCGAGAATGTCGGTGACCATCTCGTAATCGTCGGGGTTGTGATCGGGCCCAAGATATTCCGCCTTGCGCGCCTCGTCCCAGGCATCGACGCCTTCCTGCATCACCGCCGCGACGATGCGGGCGTTTACCTCGGGGTCTTGCAGGTACGAACCGTCCGGCCGCACGAACAGCGTGATCGGCACGCCCCATGCGCGCTGGCGGGAGAGCACCCAATCGGGCCGTCCTTCGACCATCGCGCCGATGCGGTTGCGGCCCTTTTCGGGGATGAATTCAACGCGGGCGATTTCCTCCACCGCGCGTTCGCGCAGGGTGGGGGAGGCGCAGAGCGTTTCCTCTGACGGATCGATTGCGCCGCCTTCGTTCTCCCAGCCCTTTTCCGCGCGGGTTTTGGGCTCGATCCACTCCATCACGCGGTCCATCGGCACGAACCATTGCGGGGTGCAGCGGAAGATGACCTTGGCCTTGGAGCGCCATGAGTGCGGGTAGGAATGCGCGTAGTCGGCGCTCGCCGCGAGCAACGCGCCCGCTTCGCGCAGGTCCGAACAGATCGGGCCGTCAGGCGCGTTGAACTTGGGGTTGATGACGCTCATGCGTCGTTCGTCCGCTCCGCCGAGCCAGCCCCAGTCTTCGCGATAACGCCCGTCATCCATTACCGCGAAGACGGGGGCGATGCCATTCGCTTTGCAGAGGTCGAAGTCGTCCTCGCCGTGATCGGGCGCCATGTGGACGAGGCCGGTGCCAGAGTCGGTGGTGACGAAGTCGCCGGGGAGCAGCGGGCGCGGGGCGGCGTAGAACCCGCCGAGATGGTGCATCGGGTGGCGGGCGAGGGTGCCGGCGAGGTCTGCGCCTTTGAATCGAAGCTTCGGCTCTTTAAATATCATGACGCCGCTGGTCGCGGCGCTCGAAAGCCGCTTCTCAACTTCAGCGACGAGGTCGCAAGCAAAAACGAGAAAGTCAGGCTCGTTTACGTTGTCGATGTCTGAATAGTAGACTTCGAAGAGGCCATATTCGATGTCCGGTCCATAGGCCAAAGCCTGATTGACCGGGATCGTCCATGGCGTCGTCGTCCAGATCACAACCCGCTCGCCGACCAGTTCCGCAATCGGCGACTCAACAATCTCGAACGCAACGTCGATCTGGGTCGAGGTGATGTCCTCGTACTCAACCTCGGCCTCGGCCAGCGCGGTTTTTTCGACCGGGGACCACATCACCGGCTTGGCCCCGCGATAGACATTGCCCGCCTCGGCAAACTTCATCAGCTCGGCGACAATCGTCGCTTCGGCCTGAAAATCCATGGTGAGATAGGGATTGTCCCAATCGCCCATGATGCCGAGCCGCTTCAGCTGCTCGCGCTGCACATTCACCCAGTTTTGGGCATAAGCGCGGCATTCGGCGCGGAATTCCTTTGGCGGAACCTCGTCCTTGTTCTTCTTGGCCTTGCGGTAGGCTTCCTCGACCTTCCATTCGATCGGCAGGCCGTGGCAATCCCAGCCCGGCACGTAAGGCGCATCGCGGCCCAAGAGGTTCTGGGTGCGGCAGACCATGTCTTTCAGGATATGGTTCAGCGCATGGCCGATATGCATATCGCCATTGGCGTAGGGCGGGCCATCGTGGAGGATGAACTTCTCGCGGCCCCGGCGGGCATCGCGCAGAGCGTTATACAGCCCGATCTGCTCCCAGCGCGCGGCAATGCCCGGCTCCTTCTGGGGGAGGCCGGCCTTCATGGGGAAATCGGTCTTCGGGAGGAAGACGGTGTCCCGATAGTCTTTTGCTTCTTTGGCGCGCTTGGTTTCGTCGGTCATAGCGGCTGCGCGCTTAGAAGGCGGCGGGCCTCGGCGCAATCCTTGTCCATCTGTGCGATCAGCGCGTCGAGGCTGTCAAACTTCGCCTCGCCGCGCAGGAAGTGGTTGAAGGCGACTTCGATCTCCTGCCCGTACAGGTCACCGGAGAAATCGAAGAAGAACGGTTCCAGCAGCTCCTTGGGCGGTTCGAACTGCGGGCGGATGCCGATATTGGCCGCGCCTTGCAGCACTTGCCCTGTCGCCAGAATGCGCCCCGTCACGGCGTAGATGCCGTATTTGGGGCGCAGGTAGCTGTCGATCGCGACATTGGCGGTGGGATAGCCGATGGTGCGCCCGCGCTTGTCGCCGTGTTCGACGATTCCCCGGATCGCGAAAGGCCGGGTGAGCCATTGCGCTGCCAGCTGCGGATTGCCGTCGCGCAAGGCTTGGCGGATGCGGCTGGAGGACACGACCTCGTCGTCTGTGCTGACCGCCTCGACCACCCGCGATTGCAGGCCGAGTTCGCCGCCAAGGGTGCGCAGCAGATCGACATTGCCCTTCGCGCCCTTGCCGAAGGTGAAATCGCCGCCCGTCACCACCCCGTGCGCGCCGAAACGCTCGATCAGGATGCTCTGGATGAAATCCTCGGCGCTGGTGCCAGCGAGTTCAGCGTCGAAGTGGAACACCAGCATCGCGGTCGCGCCCGCTGCCAGATACAATTCCTGCCGCTGTTCGAGCGTCGTCAGCCGGAAGGGGGGCACATCGGGCTTGAAAAAGCGCACCGGATGGGGATCGAAGGTTGCGATGATCGAGGGGCGCCCTTCGCCTTGCGCCCAGCGGATCGCTTCCCCCGCCACCGCCTGATGGCCCAGGTGAAACCCGTCGAAATTGCCGAGCGCGATGATCGCGCCCCGCAGCGCGTCCGGCACAGGGTCACGGTGATCGAGCCAGCGCATCAGTCTTGCCCTGCACGTCGGAAGGTGAGGAACGAGAACGCCGGATGCACCCCTTCCGCGGCGTGATCCTCGCGTGCGGTCAACACCCAATCGCGGCCCGGCTCGGCCATGAAGGTGTCGCCGGGGTAATCGGCATGGATCTGGGTCAGTTCGATCCGGTGAGCGAGCGGCATGAACACGTCATAGATCGCCGCCCCGCCGATCACCGCGATTTCGCCGCTGTCATTGCCTTCTGCCGCGAGCGCCAGGGCCTCCTTGACCGATCCGGCCATCTCGACGCCTTCAGCTTTGAGATCGTCGCGGCGGGACAACACGATATGGCGGCGACCGGGGAGTAGGCCGGGCAGGCTTTCGAAGGTCTTGCGGCCCATAATCATGGGCTTGTGCATGGTCAGCGCCTTGAACCGCTTCAGGTCGGCAGGCAGCCGCCACGGCAGATCGCCCTCGTTGCCGATCGCGCCATTGGCGGCGCGGGCGTAGATCAACGCAATTTCCGGCTTCATCGCCCCATGCTCACTTCAGCGCGTGCCCGACGCGGGTGACGT
The DNA here is from genome assembly GCA_003724185.1 of Porphyrobacter sp. IPPAS B-1204. Classification (GTDB taxonomy): domain Bacteria; phylum Pseudomonadota; class Alphaproteobacteria; order Sphingomonadales; family Sphingomonadaceae; genus Erythrobacter. Next base: position 1,628,792 of record RHGM01000001.1, on the reverse strand, counting down.
GGCCCATCTTGCGCCCTTCGCGCGCTTCGGCCTTGCCATAGAGGTGCAGGTGCGGCTCCCCCGGTTCGGCCAGAATGGCGTGGGCGCGCAGGGCATCCTCGCCGACGATGTTGCGCATTTCGATGCTGCCAAAGCGCGTTTTCGTCCCGCCCAAGGGCAAGCCGCAGATGGCGCGGATGTGGTTTTCGAACTGGCTGGTGGCCGCGCCTTCGATGGTCCAGTGGCCGGAATTGTGCACCCGGGGGGCCATCTCGTTGAACACCGGCCCTTCCCGCGTGGCGAAGAATTCCAGTGTCAGCACCCCGACATAGCCCAGCGCGTCCGCCACCTTTGCCGCCAGTTCGCGGGCCTTGCCGACCTGCGCCTCGACCAGCGCGCCCGCCGGAAGGATCGACTGCGCGAGCATCCCGCCTTCGTGCAGGTTGGCGGTCGAATCCCAGAATTTCACCGACCCGTCCTGCCCGCGAACGAGGATCACCGAAAACTCGGTCTCGTACATCACGAAGCCTTCGTAGATGCAGGTGACGCCCGGAAAGCCCACCCCGCCCGCTTCCAGCAAGGATCGCACGCGCCACTGGCCCTTGCCGTCATAGCCATCGCGTGCGGTCTTGAGGATGCCGGGTGTGCCGATGGCGGCGATGGCAGCGGCCAGATCGCTCTCGCTTTCGACCGCCATGTAGGGCGCAGGCGCCCCGCCAAGGCTGGCGGCAAAGGCCTTCTCGGCGAGCCGGTCCTGCGCCACCTCTAAAGCGCGCAAGGGGCAGGCAAGCAGGGTCTGGGGCAGGGCTGCGACCGTGCTGACAGGCACGTTCTCGAACTCCCAGGTGACCACATCGCAGGCCGCCGCGAAATCCTTCAACGCGGCCCCATCGTCCCAATCGGCGGTGATGAAATCCGAACAGGCATCGGCTGCAACATTGTCGCCAGCGGGCGCAAAGCCTATGACCTTGTAGCCCAGCTGCAGTGCGGCGATGGCCATCATCCGGCCCAGCTGTCCGCCGCCCAGAATGCCGATGGTGAAACCTGCGGGCAGCATCAGTCTTCGGGAACCTCTGCCACGGCGGCGCTTTTGGCGGCGCGCCAGTCCTGCAGGCGTTCGGACAGGGCTTCGTCTCCCAGCGCGAGGATCGCGGCGGCCAGCAGCCCGGCGTTCTTCGCCCCCGCCTCGCCAATCGCCAGCGTGCCGACGGGAACGCCGCCCGGCATCTGCACGATCGACAGCAGGCTATCCATGCCCGACAGCGCCTTGGACTGCACCGGCACGCCCAGCACCGGCAGATGCGTCATGCTGGCGATCATGCCGGGCAAATGCGCCGCCCCGCCTGCCCCTGCGATGATCACGCTGAAGCCTTCGCCTTCCGCCCCCTTGGCGAAGGCCACCATCCGGTCCGGCGTGCGGTGGGCCGAGGTGATGCGCGCTTCGTAAGCCACCTCCAGCTCGTCCAGCACCGTGGCGGCGTGTTGCATGGTCGGCCAGTCCGACTGGCTGCCCATCACGATTGCGACCTTGCCCCCGCCAGCTTCCATCATGCGTCCTTCAGGTAGTACCGCTCACCCGGCACCATATTGTCGTCGAAGTCATAGATGATCGGCTGCCCGGTGGGAATTTCCAGATCGGTGATGGCCTCGTCCGAGATGCCCGACAGGTGCTTCACCAGCGCGCGCAGGGAATTGCCGTGGGCCGAGATGATCACCGTCTCCCCGCTGGCGAGGACCGGCAGGATGTCGCTTTCCCAATAGGGCAGCACGCGTTCGATCGTCAGCTTGAGGCTTTCGGTGTTCGGAATCGCAATCCCGGCATAGCGCGGATCGCTGGCGAGATCATAGGCGCTCCCCGCTTCCAGCACCGGCGGCGGCACGTCGAAGCTGCGGCGCCAGATCAGCACCTGCTCGTCGCCGTGCTTGTCGCGGGTTTCCTGCTTGTCGAGGCCGGTCAGCCCGCCATAGTGCCGCTCGTTCAGCCGCCAGTCCTTCGTGACCGGGATCCACAGCCGCCCGGCGTCCTCCAGCGCGAGATTGAGCGTCTTGATCGCGCGGGTCTGGAGCGAGGTGAAGCCCACCGTCGGCAGCACGCCCTTGGCCTTCATCAGCGCGCCCGCCGCTGTCGCCTCGGCCACGCCCTGCGGGGTCAGGTCGACATCCCACCAGCCGGTGAAGCGGTTTTCGAGGTTCCACTGGCTCTGGCCGTGGCGGACGAGGATGAGCTTGGGCATTGCGGTGTTCCGTCTGTGCGGGTGAGGGCGGGGAATTAGCTATCGTCAGCGCGATTGGGAAGCTTTTCCGTCGCACCCGAATCACCCAGCGCACGGTTTTGCGCCTTCCCCTGAGCCTTCCGGCGCCGAAGGTTCTCGCGCAGCTTGGCCGCGAGTCGTTCTTCACGCGACATATTCTTGCGGGCGTCTTCACTCATGCGAAACGCCTTGCAGATTAGAGGCCGGGTCTACAACCCCCGCTTGACATTGCAGGGGAGCGCGACAATAGGGCGCGCCTTGTCCGGCGCTGCTGTAGCTCAGTGGTAGAGCGCACCCTTGGTAAGGGTGAGGTCGGGAGTTCAATCCTCCCCAGCAGCACCATTTCTTGACGCACCGGCCCTGTGCGGTGCAACCCTCTCAAAAATCAGGCGCAAGACGGCCCCGGTGGGGTTGCCGCCTGCCGGGAGGGTGAAATGCCGGGCGCTTCCACACGGTACATTGCCTCGTTCATCGTTGAACTGTTCAGCGATTTCATGTGCTTTGCGATCCAGCAGGACGGCCTCACGCCGGATGAGGTGGCCATCATCTGCGTGGTCGCCACAGAATCCACCCGCGAAATCCGCAAGGATGCCTTCGCCGCAAGGCACTTCGGCGGCGAGGATTTTGCCTTTCCCGACACCGAACGGCCCGCCGTCAGCATCAAGTTCATCCACACACGTCTCGGCCTGAGCCGCGAGACGACCCGCCGCAAGGTCGCCGATCTGGTCGAGCGCGGCTTTCTGAAAAGGGTCAAGGGCGGCGTCATTCTCCCCGCGCAGACGGGCGAGGATGACTACACCAAGGAAATCCGCAGCTTCCTTGTCCGCAAGCTGGATGTCATCAGCGCCTATCGCAGCAAGATGCCGGATTGAGGCCAGCCGCCGATTAATTTGCCCAAAATGGGCATGGCGCGTTCCGTGCGTGCAAACGATTGGATAAACAGCGTCCAGATGCTCGACTCCCCTTCGGGACGCAAAAATAATGACGACAAGACAAGGGAAAATCGAGTTGCCGCCGCTGGTCCTCATTGGTGAGGAGATTGGGAAAGCCCGCAAGAGCCGCAGCATGACAACGCTTGAGGTGTCGCAGAAAACGCGAATACCCGAACGTTACGTGCAATGTGTCGAAGCGGGCGATTTCGTCAGCCTTCCGGGCAAGCCCTTCGTTTTCGGGTTTACCCGGACGATCTGCGTGCTGCTTGGTCTGAACGCGGATGAATATATCCCGGTGATCAGGTCGCAAATCTACGGAAGCTGCACCGGCGAGTCGAGCATCACCCCGCCTGCAACCCGAACCGGCACGTTGTTGCAGCGGCTGGCGGTGCGGAAGCCGTAACGGCTGGACTGAACCGCAACCCACCCCGCCGCAGCCACCGCTCGTGGCAGACACGCGCCCCCGCTTTTGACCCCCCGGCCCCAGCCCCTATGCCCCCGGGCATGGCGAGCCCCCCGACCCCCGATCTCGAACTGTGGCCCATCGGCAATTGCCAGGTCAGCGCGCTGGTTGACCGGGAGGGGGCCATCGTATGGGCCTGCGTTCCGCGGGTGGACGGCGATCCGGTGTTCTGCGCGCTGATGAACGGATCCAACCGGGAAGCCGGCATCTGGCGGTTCGAACTGGTCGGGCAGGTCAGCGCCACGCAGGAATACATCCGCAACACACCGATCCTCGTCACCCGGCTCGAGGCCGAGGATGGCAGCGTGGTCGAGATCCTCGATTTCTGTCCTCGGCACGAGGGCAAGGGGCGGATGTATCGCCCGGTCGCGATCAGCCGGATCGTGCGGCCCGTGGCGGGCAACCCGCGCCTGCGCGTGGTGCTGCGCCCGATGCGCGATTACGGCGCGGCGCTGGCCGAGACGACGCACGGCACCAACCACATCCGCTATCTTGTCGGCGGGCAGGCGCTGCGGCTCAGCACCGATGCGCCGGTCGGCTATATCCTTGAAGGGCGCACCTTCCGGGTGGAGCAGGACACGCATTTCTTCCTCGGCCCGGATGAACCCTTTGCCGGGAACCTGCGCGAGGAAATCCGCCGGATGGAGCAGGCCACCCGCAATTACTGGCAACGCTGGGTGCGCGGGCTGGCCACGCCGTTCCAGTGGCAGTCCGAAGTGATCCGCTGCGCCATCACGCTGAAACTGTGCCAGCATGAAGAAACCGGCGCGATTGTCGCAGCGCTCACCACCTCGATCCCGGAAGCGCCGGATTCGCAGCGCAACTGGGACTACCGTTACTGCTGGATCCGCGATTCCTATTACACGGTGCAGGCGCTGAACCGGCTGGGTGCGCTGGATGTGCTGGAGAAGTATCTCGCCTATCTGCGCAACATTGTTGACGGGGCCAAGGGCGGGCAGATCCAGCCGCTTTATTCGGTGATGGGCGTTGCCGAATTGAACGAGGCCACCGCCATATCGCTGGCGGGCTATCGCGGGATGGGGCCGGTTCGGGTCGGCAATGCGGCCTACCAGCAGGTTCAGCACGATTGCTACGGCCAGATCGTGTTGCCCACGGTGCAGGGCTTCATCGACCAGCGCCTGCTGCGGATGTCGGACGAGCGGGATTTCGAAAGCCTGGAACAGGTCGGCGAAATGGCCTTCGCCATGCACGACCAGCCCGATGCCGGCCTGTGGGAATTCCGCACCCGGCAGGAGGTCCACACCTATTCCGCGGTCATGAGCTGGGCCGCGTGTGACCGGCTGGCGATGGCGGCGGACTGGCTTGGCAAGGATGACCGCGCCGCCCTGTGGCGCGAGCGGGCCGACGCGATTCGTGCGACAATCGAGGCCGAGGCGTGGGTGGAAAACGGCGATCCGGGCGGCCATTACGGCGCCAGTTTCGAAAGCGATTACCTGGACGCCAGCCTGCTGCAGATGGTCGAACTGCGGTTTCTGGCGCCGGACAACCCGCGCTTCCTGTCAACCTTCGCGGCGGTCGAGGACCAGCTGCGGCGCGGCGACTTCATGCTGCGCTACGCCGCCGAGGATGATTTCGGTGCGCCGGAAACCGCCTTCAACGTCTGCACCTTCTGGCTGATCGAGGCGCTGCATCTGGCCGGCCGCAGTGATGAGGCGCGCGGGCTGTTCGCCACCATGCTCAGCCACACCACCGCATCGGGCCTGCTGAGCGAGGATCTCGATTACATCACCGGCGAATTGTGGGGCAATTTCCCGCAGACCTATTCGCTGGTGGGGGTGATCAACTGCGCTGGCCTGCTGTCGAAGCCGTGGAGCGATGTTCGCTGAAAAGCGCCACCCCCCAAATTTGACGATACGCCCCGTCCCCCCACTCGGCTATCCCCTCATGCCATAACGGCAAGCCGGGGAGAGGCGCTATGGATCTGGGATTGAAGGGCAAGAAGGTCATCATGAACGGCGGGGCGCATGGCCTTGGCCTGCAATCGCTGAAGCTGTTCGCGGCTGAAGGCGCGGATGTGGCCTTCTTCAGCCGCAAGGAAGACAAGATCGCTGCCGCCGTGGCGGAGATTGACGCAGCCGGACCGGGCAAGGTCTTCGCCGAAGTCTTCGACATGGCGACCGGCACGGAAGCCTATCAGGCATGGCTGGAAAAGGCGGCGCAGGAACTCGGCGGCTGCGATATCTTCGTGCATACCGCCAGTGCGTCCGGCACCGGCGGGGCGGGGGACTGGCAGGCCTGCCTCGACATGGACATCAAGGGCGCAGCCTATGCGGTCGAGACTTTGACGCCTTATCTTGAGGCCTCGGACACGGGTTCCATCGTGATGCTGTCGAGCACCGCCGCGCTCGAAACCTTCATCGCGCCCAATCCGTTCAACGCCTTGAAGGCGGCGCTGATCACCTATGCCTCGCAATTGTCGCAGGCGCTCGCGCCGAAGGGCATCCGCGTGAACACCGTCAGCCCCGGCGCGGTCTATTACAAGGGCGGCAACTGGGAGATCATCGAGGAGCACATGAAGCCGCTCTATGATGCGACTCTCGCCAAGATGCCCACGGGCCGCTTTGGTGAGCCGGTCGAGGTCGCCAAGGCGATCGTCTTCGTCGCCAGCCCGGCGGTGCCCTACATGACCGGCGCGAATATCGTGGTGGACGGCGGGTTCACCCAGCGCGTGCAGTTCTAATCTCCGCTTACCCTACGAAGGTGACAGACATGGCCCAGATCGACCGCGACAAGCTGCTCGACATCTACACCCGCACGATGAAGGTGAACCGCACCGACGAGAAGTTCCGCGAGCTCTTGATGGGCGGCAAGGTGGCGGTGATGTATTACTGCGTGCGCGGTCAGGAGCTGGTCTCTGCCGCGGCGATGGCGGCGCTGGAGAAGGAAGACTACGTCGTCTGCACCTATCGCGGGCAGGGCGAGCAGACCGCCAAGGGCATCCCGATGGAAAAGTGGTGGGGCGAATGCCTCGGCAAGGCGACCGGCACCTGCAAGGGCAAGGGCGGCACCATGCACATCACCGATCCCGAGACGGGGATCATGGTGACGACGGGGGTGGTCGGGTCGGGCCTCCCCATCGCCAACGGCCTTGCGATGGCGAGCCAGAACAATGGCGATGGCCGCGTGACGCTGGTCAGCTTCGGCGACGGCGCGGCCAATATCGGCGGCTTCCACGAAGCGATGAACATGGCCCAGCTGTACAAGTTGCCGGTCATCTTCCTGTGCCAGAACAACCGCTATGGCGAACACACGGCCTATGCCGACCACACCGACAGCCCCAACATCGCCACCCGCGCGGCGGGTTACGGGATGAAGGGCGTGACGGTTGACGGCAATGACGTCCACCAGATCTACCCCGCGATGCAGGAAGCCGTGGCCCGCGCCCGCGCCGGTGAAGGGCCGACGCTGGTCGAGGCCATGTGCTACCGCATGATGGGTCACTTCTTCGGCTCGGACTTCAGCTACATGCCGCCCGAACACATCGCCGAGATGAAGGCGGAAGACCCGCTGCCCAAGCTGCGGCAGGTGATGCTCGATTACCAGTTCACCGAGGAAGAACTGGACGCGATCGTTGCTGACATCGACGCGCAGATCAACGCGGCGGTCGAGCACGCGCTGGCAGCGCCGCTGCCCGATACCGACGAAATCTACAAAGACGTGCTGGAGGAGACCGCCTGATGGCCCAGATCACCATGACCCAGGCGCTGAACCTCGCAATTGACGAGGCGATGGCCGACGATCCGGGCGTGTTCTGCCTTGGTGAGGATGTGTCCGCCAAGCAGGGCGGCGGGGTGTTCAAGGTCACCTCGGGCCTGACCGAGAAGTATGGCGAACACCGCATCCGCGCCACGCCGATCTCCGAAACCGCGATCATCGGCGCGGCGGTGGGCGCGGCGCTCGCGGGCCAGCGCCCGATTGCCGAGATCATGCTAATGAACTTCGTCGGCGTGTGCATGGACCAGATTGTGAACCACGCCGCCAAGCTGCGCTTCATGTCGGGCGGGCAGACCCCGTGCCCGATGGTGATCCGCACCACCACCGGCGTCGGCGTCGGCTTTGGCGGGCAGCACTCGGACATGTTGGAGGCGTGGTTCGCCCACGTCGCGGGCATTCATGTGGTGACGCCGAGCAACCCCGCCGATGCACGCGGACTGATGCGCGCCTCGATTGACGCCAATGACCCGGTGATCTTCATCGAGAACATCCTGTGCTACGGCCTCAAGGCGGAAGATCCCGGCCCGGGTTACCGCGTCCCGCTCGGCAAGGCGGCGATTGCGCGGGAAGGCACCGATATCAGCCTCATCACCTATGGCCGCACCGTGCTCGATGCGCTGGCGGTGGCGGATGATCTGGCCAAGGAAGGCATCAGCGTCGAGGTGATCGACCTGCGCACCATCGCTCCGTACGATGAAGCGACCGTACTGGCGTCGGTGCGCAAGACCGGCCGCGCCATCACCCTGCACGAAGCGGTCCGGCCCTTCGGGACCGGCGCGGAAATCGCCGCCAACATTCAGGAAAAGTGCTGGGACAGCCTGAAAGGCCCGGTGCGGCGCATTGGCGGAACGTTCTCCGCCGTGCCTTTCGCCTCGCACCTCGAACAGGCATGGATTCCGCAGAAGTCGGACATCGTCGCCCAGATCAAGGCATCGGTAGGTAAGGTCTAAGATGGCATCCGAAATCCGCATCCCCAAGCTCGGCATGAGCGCGGTCGAAATGACCCTCGTTGAATGGATGTTCGGCGAGGGCGAGCGCGTGGAAAAGGGCGACATCATCTACACCGTCGAAACCGACAAGAGCACCACCGAGATCGAAGCCCAGGCCAGCGGGATCATCCATCCCACCGGCGAGGAAGGCGCGGTCTACAAGGTTGGCGATCTGATCGGCACGATTGCCGAAGGCTGATCGGGTGGGCAATCCTCGTGACATGCTCGCTGCGGTCTATGCCGCTGCCGGGGCGCGGGACTGGGACACGGTCGAAAGCCTGCTCCACCCCGATTTCGTGCTGTACGAAGCTGGCAGCCTACCCTTTGCGGGCGAGTGGCGGGGCAAGGAAGCGCTGCAACGCTGCGCCGCCGCGATGTATGGCACCTGGGCCGAGGCCAAGGTCGATATCCACGACATCACCGGCGGGGATACCCACGCGGTTGTCGTCCTCACGCTCACCATGCACCCCAAGGACGGTTCAGCGCCCTTCAGCCAGACCGTGTGCGAGGCCGGAACCTTCGAGGACGGCCTGCTCAAAACCCTGCGCATCCACTATTTCGACGCCGCCGAAGTCGCTGCGCGGGCGTGAGGCGGGGCGGCTCCGGTCGCCCGGAACCACCCCTGCCATTGCTTAAAAGCGTGCGCCAAGCGCGACGCCGAAGTGGCGGCGCTGGGTGTTGATGGTGAAGACTTCGCCAAGATCGGCATATCCGCCTTCGACGCGGCCGTAGAAGTTTGCGCCAAAGCTGTGCTCGTAGCCGAGCGCAAAGGCAAAGCCCGAACCGCTTTCGGACACGTTGAGACCCGGACCCGAGAAGTCGAAGCTCTGATCGGCATAGCCGACCTTGCCATAGACCTGACCATCGGCGCCGGTTGCGAGGCCGACATGCAGGCCGGCTTCAAGATAGCCGCCCGCGCTCAGGCAGAAGCCAGCTTCGCAGGATTCAACGGTCGAAACTTCGTACTGCGCGTAAGGGCCGACAACGACCGAGTTGCTCACCGCAATGTCGAACCCGGCTTCGGCGCCGAAGGCGAAGGCGCTGCCGATCTTGAACACATCATCGTCTTCTTCGATGCTGCTGACAGTCGGCGTTTCATAGGTGGCGCGGGCTTCGATGCGGAAACCGTCGCGGGCGGTCGAGGTGTCTGCGTCCTGCGCGAAAGCAGGGGTTGCCAGGCCAGCGCCAAGCGCGGCGGCAAGGATCATCTTCTTCATAAGTACCTTTGGGTTGCGAACCTGTCCGGATTTGGACGGCGGGGCCTTAATCGAAGAAAATGCTGTGGCTATGGCCTATCGGACTAGGCTGTTGTTTAGGTTAGGGGATGTTGCGCGGCTGCAACGCCAGCGCGGCCTGTCAGGGGGAGGGGGCGATGATCCGTTCGGCGACCAGTGAGAACGGCGTGGGCAGCGCGCCGGAGCGCAGCGCGATGGCGAGCTGGTTGGCGTCGTCATGGGTAAAATTGCCGGAAATCTGCACGTCCCCGCTGCGGATCGCCTCCTGAATGGTGGGCGCCGTCAGCACTTCGCCGTCCAGAACGATAGCGATACGCAGCCCCACATTGGCGCCGGTAAAGTCAGCGAAAGCCTCCGTCCCCTTTTGGTCGAACTGCAACCGGATGACAGATTGGCCGGTGTCGGCGTCAATGCTTGCCACCACATGCACCAACCGCTCTCCCGACACGCCGCCGTCAAGCCGCACGGCTATCGGCGGGCCTCCGTTCTCCATCGGGTAGATCGCGCTTCCGGGCCGGGCGATGCCCTCCGCCACATCCTTTGGTGCCGCGTCCATGTCCACCAGCAGGAAATCGAGGTCACCCACGATGCCGAACACATCGCGGACGATGCGCGGCGCATCGGCGTGCGTGATGCGCACAACAAGGCGGCCCTTGCCTTCATGGGTCAGCGCGGCTGGCGGATCGAGCCCTTCGAGCCGCCGTGTGGCAACCGCGATGGCCGCTGGCATGGCGGCATCGATGTCATCCGACCCCCCCGGCCCCCTCGGTCAGCTTGGCGCTGTCGACCTGAAGCACGAATTCGTAGGTGGGCACGGTTTCAGCTTGCACCGACGGTATCGCGAACAGGGTCGCGCATGCCAGCAGGCAGGCGAGGAGGATGGGCCTAACCCATCGCATCAAGCACATCTTCCAGCCGCGCCGGATCGCCCAGCGCGATCACTGTCCCGTCGCTTGCCGCGTCGAGAGGGTTGCCCTGCCAGTCGGCCATGATCCCGCCTGCGCCCTCGACCACGGGGACGAGCGCGGCATAGTCATAGAGCTTCAGCCCCGCCTCGATCACCACGTCCACGTGCCCGCTGGCGACCAGGCCGTAATTGTAGCAGTCCCCGCCGAAGACGATCTTCTTTTCCGCCACCTGCTTCGCCACCGACATGAAGGCGTCGGCCTCTTCATTGGTGAACAGGTGCGGGCTGGTGGTGGCGAGCACCGCGTCACCCAGCTCCTTGAGGGGCCGCGCCGTGGCGGGCTTGCCGTTGAACAAAGTCGGCTGGCCGATGCGGCCCACCCAGCGTTCGCCCGCAATCGGCTGGTCGATGATGCCCAGCACCGGCCAGCCATCCTGAAGCAGCGCGATCAGCGTGCCGAAGATCGGGCGGCCAGCGATGAAGCTCGTGGTGCCGTCAATCGGATCGAGCACCCACTGGCGGCCCGCGCCTTCGTTGCGGGTGCCATATTCCTCGCCGATGATTCCGTCGGCGGAGAATTCGGCTTCGATCAGGCGCCGCATCGCGGCTTCGGCAGCGCGATCCGCTTCGGTGACGAAGCTGCGGTCGGCCTTTTTCTCCTCGCTCCACTGTCCGCGGAACAGGGGGCGGATGGCCGCACCTGCCACATCGGCAAGGCGCAAGGCGAGGGCGATGTCTTTATCGGTCATGGGAAACTTTCCAGATAGCGGTCGGGGATCGCCGGATCGCTCGCCATGACAGTGACGAACCCGGCGGCAAGGCCGATGCCAGACCCGGCGACAAGCAGCGGCAGCAACCTGCTGCGCGTCCGCCACGCCAAGGCGCAAGCGGCATGAACGAACAGCGCGGCGACGCCCAGAAAATAGTACGGAACGAAGAATGCCGCCAGCCCCGCATGGAAACCGGCGGCGGCGAAGTGGTAATTGGTGTCGAGCCCCATCACCAACCGCCCGGCCCACACCGCACCGACATGGTTGACGATGAACAGCGCGAGCACCCCGCCCGAAATCGCCTGCCAGCGGGCAAGCCCCTTGCGCGGTTCGGCCCGGGTGCGCCAGATCATCGCCAAGCCGGAACCCAGTTGGAAAGCGAGCGCCAGCATCAACAGCGTTTCAGCCACCGGGTTGCGGTAAAACGGGCGCAGCGCCTCCATTATGGCGATATGCGCCTGCTGCCCGGCGAACATCGCGACGTGGTTGCCGATATGCAGCGCCGCAAAGGCACCGATCAGCGCACCGCTCGCCAGATGCAGGCGGCGCGTGCCCCGGTTGCGGTCTTCAGGAGCGGTCATGGCGCTCCCCAATAATCGAAGGCTTCGGCCTGTCGAGCCTCGGTGTAGCGGCGGGCCTCCAGCCCCTCCCATTCCAGCGGCAAATCATCGTAAACGCCGGTGCGGCTGACGAACCAGCCTTGGCCGGGAAGGCCATCGGACTGGCGCACCACCAGCACGGCGAGGCCGGGCTCGCCCGCCACGCGGCCATCCTCGTCGATGCGGTCGAGCACCTTGCACAGCTGGCGCATAAGCGGGCGGGTGAAGGCGTGGCCGAGTATGTTCAGAAGCGCGCCGTAGGTGAACACCTGCCGCGTGCGGGCAGCTTCAATCAGCAGGCCTCGCACTTCGACGGGGTCGAACATTGCTTCACCCCTTCGTCATTGCGAGGAGCGCAGCGACGCGGCAATCCATTGTCTGCCGCGGGCGCTTGCCGAGAGGTTGGGCCATGGATTGCTTCGCCTGCAGCTCGCAATGACGATGTTAATCGAACAATGAACTGACCGAACTCTCATCGGCAATCCGCCGAATCGCCTCGCCCACCAGCGGGGCGATGGGCAGGATGCGGATGCGGTCCGATGCTTCGGCGGCTTCGGTCGGGCGGATCGAATCGGTGATGACCAGCTCTTTCAGGCTCGACCCGTTGATCCGCGCCACCGCGCCGCCCGACAGCACGCCGTGGGTGATATAGGCCGCGACCGACTTCGCGCCGCCCTCCAGCAGCGCCTCGGCCGCGTTGCACAGGGTGCCGCCCGAATCGACGATGTCATCGATCAGGATGCAGTGCCGCCCTTCGACATCGCCGATGATGTTCATCACCTCGCTCTCGCCCGGACGGTCACGGCGCTTGTCGACGATGGCGAGCGGGGCATTGTCGAGCCGCTTGGCGAGAGCGCGGGCGCGAACCACGCCGCCGACGTCGGGGGAGACCACCATCAGCGACTGATCGCCATACCGCGCCTGTATATCCGCCGCCATCACCGGCGCGGCATACAGATTATCGGTCGGAATATCGAAGAAGCCTTGGATCTGGCCGGCGTGGAGGTCCACCGCCAGCATCCGGTCAGCGCCGGCCTCGGTGATCAGGTTCGCTACCAGCTTGGCCGAGATCGGCGTGCGCGGCCCCGGCTTGCGGTCCTGCCGGGCGTAACCGAAATAGGGCACCACCGCCGTGATCCGCTTGGCCGAGGCGCGGCGCAGCGCGTCAATGCAGATCAGCAGTTCCATCAGGTTGTCGTTCGCCGGGAAGTTGGTCGGCTGGACAACGAACACGTCTTCGCCGCGCACGTTCTCGTGGATTTCGACGAACACTTCCTCGTCCGAGAAACGCCGCACGCTGGCATCGGTCAGCGGGATTTCGAGATAGGCCGCAATGGCGCGGGCCAGCGGCAGGTTCGAATTGCCGGACATGATCTTCATCGCTGCGAATCCCCAAGGCTGCGTGACATAGCCCGCCTAGCGCCGCGTCATGGAATTGCAACGCAGCGCGGGGGGTTCTCGTCAGGTATAGGGGCGGGCGGTGCCTGAACGGCAACGATCCATTGGTTCCGGCGCGCCGCCTAGGGTTCCTCGCCGCAACGGCGATAGTGCTGCACACCAAGCGGTGGGTCAAAGTAGTTCGGCCCCATCACCCGCCTGATGCCCCAGCGCCCGGTCTCGACTGGCAAGCGAACGCAATGCACCTTCGGCCAAGGCTCTTTCGGCCCGACTTTCTCGTAAAGCGCCTTGTCCACCAGCACGCGAAAGCTGCGCTGCCCGTCGGGCAGGGAAATGACGTAGCGGTAATTCGTGCCCGAGGAGCGCCGCTTGCGCTGCCGGTCGGCCTCCTCGACCTCAAGGGAGGTGATCTGCGGGGTGGTGGGAAGCCCCACAAAGGCGGCCTGCAAGACCAGCGACCGCATCAGCAGCGTGCCGGAAAACAGACCGGCCAGCGGACACAGCAGAATCAGCGAGAACTTTCCAAAGGCATTGACCTTCGCTTTCGCGCGTATGGTTTCAGCTGCTGCGAAACATCCCAGACTTGCGCCGCCTGCGGCCCCGGCCAGTGTGAGCGCGAGAGGGATATGGTCGCCAAGATTGCCTCGCTGGAAGAATTCGACCGCCACCGCCGTGACCACGAGCGCCAGCCATCCGAAAAGATTTCGCTTTTGCGCCATAACACTCTGAATAGCCGGGTGGATGCGAGTATCAATGGGCAGGCGAGGGGGCTGGCGGTGTGCGGGCCTTATGCCGCCACCGCCAGCCAGCCCCTTGCCGGGGCGCAGCCTATCCGCCCTTGCGGCTCGCCTCCACCGCTTCGATCACGCTTTCGTCCCACGTCACGCGGGTCTGGGTCTGGGGGTTGAAGCGGTTGTCTTCGTACTTCGCGGCCTTGGCGGCGGCGATTTCGGCTTCGGTGAGGTGTTCGCTCGGCGTGAGAGCGAAAACGTCGATCCCGCGGCTGATTTCGGTGCCGTAGATGAAGCCGTTGTACCAATAGACCGACCAGTAACCGCCCAGCACCATCTGCTTCTTGTCGATCGGGCCGCGATCGAAATAGGCGATTTCCTTGGGGTTGGCGCTGTCGGTGAAGTCCATCACCGAAAGGCCGCCCTGATACCACGCCTGCACAAACAGATCACGGCCCGGGACCGGGATGATCGAGCCGTTGTGCGCGACACAGTTTTCCTTGTCGGATTGCGGCGCGGGCATCTTGTAATGGGCGCGGAACACCAGCTTGCCATCGACAATGTCATAGACCGCGTTGGCGCCCCAGGTCTTGGGGTCCGAGGCCTTGCAGCGCGGACGTCCGCCGCCGCCCCATTCGTCGGTGAAGATCACCTTGGTGCCGTCATTGTTGAAGGTGGCCGAATGCCAATAGGCAAAGGTGGTGTCGGTGACAGCGTCGATCCGCTTAGGGTTGAGGGGATCGGAAATGTCGAACAGGATGCCGTTGCCCGAGCACGCCCCCGCTGCCATCTTCAGCGCCGGGAACACGGTGATGTCATGGCAGTGATCGGTCGGCGCAGTGCGCTGGGTGTTGTCGCCGTGGTCGCCGCCGCGCCACAGGCCGGCGATCTCGCCGGTTTCGGTGTCGGCGAAGACCCGCGGGCTCTTGACGATGCGCGACTGGGAGGGGTCGGCCAGCGGAATCTCGATCACGTCGACCGAGAACAGCGCGGTGCGGGTGTCACCGGTGCGCGCACCAATGCAGCCTGCGAGTTCCTCTTCCTCGCGGATGCCGGCGGTGCCCGAATTGTAGACGATCAGGCGCGTGTCATCGGCGCTGACGATCGAATGCGTGTGGCTGCCGCGGCAGGTCTGCACCCCGCCGACCTGACGCGGGGCGGCCAGATCGGAGATGTCGAAGATGCGCAGGCCCCGGAAGCGTTCTTCCGAAACCTTGCCCGGCGCGCCTTCCAGCCCGCAATCGATCCGCCCGCGGGTCTGTTCGACACTCATCACGAGGATGTTGCCGACCACCGAGACATCGCCCTGCCCGCCGGGGCAGACCACGCTGCTCATCAGGCTGGGCACGCCGTCGCCGCCAAGCTTGTAGAGGTTGAACCCGTGATAGGAGCCCGCCACCATCACATCGCCGAAGAAGGCGATATCGGTGTTGGCGAAATCCAGCAGCGGTGAACGTTCGGCGAATTTGGTGAGATCGTCCTCCTCCTCGCGCGCGGGCGGGGTGGCGGCGGCTGCGGCCGGAGCGGGCTTGGTCTTGGCGACCTTTTTGCTCTTCTTCTTGGCTTCGGGCTTGGCCTCGTCCTTGGCCTTCTTGGGCGGCACCGGCGGGCGCAGGTCAGCGGGGTTGGCGGGGTTGAAGAACCCGGCGGGCTTGGGCAGGCTTGCCACCTTGACGAGGTTCAGGATCGCCTCACCCGCATTGTCGAACCCGGCAGCAAGGCCCGTGCGCGGGTCTTCCGAAAGGCCGGCGAGCAGCTTGTCCATCCGCTCGATCTCGCCGGTCTGTTCGCTGTCGATATCGCCAACGAACTGGTAAAGCACCGGATCGGCGGCGGTGCCGTCCTCATCCAGCAGCTTTTCGACCATGTCGACCGCGCCTTCGTGGTGGGCGATCATCAGGGTGAGGAACAGGCGGTCGAACTCCACACCCTTGGCTGCGGCCAGCGCGGCCATCTGTTCGGGGCTCGCCATGCCCGCCATCATGTGATGCATATGGGCGCCGTGGCCCGCCATCTTCGGGTCTTCCACCGGCTCGCCCCGCTCGGTCAGCCAGCCTTTCATGAAGGCGATTTCATCCGCCTGGCTGGATTCGATCCGGCCTGCGATATCGACCAGCTCCTTGGTGTTGGTGCGGTCCTTGACCAGCAGCGCCATGTCGAGCGCCTGCTGGTGATGGACGATCATGTGCTGCAGGAACGTGGCGTCCGACGCCGTGTAGCTCGCCTGCGCCAGCTTCACCGCCTGTTCGGCGGTCAGCGTCTTGCTCGCCTGCCCCGGCGCGCCCGGCTGGACGATCTGGGCGTTCTGCGCCTGCACGATCCCCGATGTGGAAAGCAGCAGGGCGGCAAAGGCAACGCGCGCAGCGCTGCGGCTGCCCGGACGGTGGGCGGTGTCGGTCATGGATAGTCCCCTTGGCAAAGTGCTTGACTGTCAGACTGCCGCTTGTCGCGAAGCAGTCAAGTCCGCGCTTCGGCCCGCAAGACGGGATTCGACGAACAGCATTTGCGGCCCGCCAACGGCATGAGCGCCCCGTTAACCAGGTCGGTCGTGCCCCGCGCACCTTTCATCGCATGCGGTCACATGAGGTCTTGCCGCGACGAATCGGGCGTGGATAAGTCCATCGTTAAGCACGCCGCAACCCTGATGGAGTAGCTTGTCACCATGACGCGCCCCCGCTTTCTCGCTGCACTCACCGGCCTTGCGGCCTCCTTCGCTGCGATGGCGACCCCGGCTGCGGCCAATGCCGATGATCTTCAGGCCACCTTTGACAGCACCTTCGGCACCGAAGCGCGCCAGCCGCCCAGCTTCGATGCGCTCTATGCCGGCAACTGGCAGCAGCGCATCGCCGAACTCGCCGATCCGGCGCAGGGCCGCATTGGGGTGGCCGCGATCGACCTTGCCACGGGCGAGGAAGTGATGGTGCTGGGTGACCAGCTGTTCCCGATGGCCTCCACCAGCAAGATCGCCGTGGCGGCGACTTTCCTCGAAATGGTGGAACAGGGGCGCTATTCGCTCACGTCCGAATTTCCGCTGATGATGCCGGTGGCCTCGGCCAAGTATTCCTCGACCAAGGCGCCGGTGCGCCCCGGCCAGTACATGCCCGCGATCGACCTGATCGAGATCATGATCACCCGTTCGTCCAACCCGGCAACCGACGCGCTGCTGGCAGCGGTGGGCGGTCCCGCGAAGGTCAATGACTGGATGCGGCGCCACGGGATTGCCGAGTTCTCGATCAACCGCGACATCGCCACGCTGGTGCGCGACGATGGCGAGTATAACCCCGCCGTCCACATCGACACCCGCGATGCTGCCACCCCGCGCGCGATGGTGCGGCTGCTTTCGGGCCTGTACCGCGGCGAGTTCCTGTCCGATCAGAGCCGTCAGGTTCTGCTTGCCGCGATGAGCCGCACGGTGACCGGCAAGCGCCGCATCCCCGCGCATATCCCGCTGGAAGCCCGGGTCAGCCACAAGACCGGATCGCTCAACAACACCTCCAGCGACATCGGCATCATCGAATGCCCCGATGGCCGGGTGATTGCCGTGGCCATCTATGTCACCGGGCAGGGCACCAAGCTCGCCCGCGAACAGCGCATCGCCGCCATCGCCCGCGCGCTGTATGATGGCTTTGCCGTTCGCGCCCAGCAAAGCCCGACCCAGAACTGGGCGAACGCGCCTTACGCCACCGGCGGCTGATCGCCCCCCCCCGGACAGGCGGCGCCTGACGAGGCACAGCAAAAAGGGCGGCACCGCAAGGTACCGCCCTTTGAATTTTTTCAGCCCTTGCCGCCTGAGCGGCGCGGTCTGACGCGATTACTCGGCGCCAGCCTCTTCGGCTGCGCCAACGACGTCGAGCGCATCGTCGCCGATTTCGTCGGCGGTCTTCACGGCGTCATCAGCGGCTTCATCGGCAGCCGCTTCGACGTTGTCCGAGGTTTCGTTGGCAGTGGCTTCGAGATCGTCGCCTGCTTCATCGGCATCGGCGGCCATCGCATCGACAGCTTCTTCGGTTTCGGTTTCAGCGTTTTCGCTGCAAGCGGCAAGGCCGAGCGCCGAAGTGGCGATGGCGGCAGCGAGAATGATCTTGCGCATGGTGTGCATTCCTTGTGACTGCGAATGGGACGCGCTCCCCCTCAAGGGCGTCGCGCCGAGACCGGTCTCTCTCGTCCGGTTCATCAAGGAAGATAGGGGCTGGCGGGGGGCGGAGCAAGGCCAATCAAGGCGCGGCGCCGCATTTCTGCCGTATTTTCGCCACAATCACTGCGGCGGACCGGGGCGCGACGGGGCGGATGCCAAACCTCTACCCGCAGCCCGCCGCGCCTGCTAGCAGACGGCATGGCCGACATGACAAAGCAATCTGGCAACCACCTCTACCTCGTCGATGGTTCGTCCTATATCTTCCGGGCGTACCACCGCCTGCCGCCGCTGACGAACCCTGAAGGCACGCCGGTCGGCGCGGTCTATGGCTACACCACGATGCTGTGGAAGCTGGCGGCGGATCTCGACGCGGCGGACGGTCCGACGCACCTTGCGGTGATCCTCGATGCCAGCGGGGTCAGCTTCCGCAACGACATCTACGAACATTACAAGGCCAACCGCCCGGAACCGCCCGAGGATCTCGTCCCGCAATTCCCGCTGATCCGCGATGCCACCCGCGCCTTCAGCCTGCCCTGTATCGAAGTGCCGGGGCTGGAAGCGGATGACCTGATCGCCACCTATGCCCGCCGCGCGCAGGAGCGCGGCTGGGATGTCACGATTGTCAGCTCCGACAAGGATCTGATGCAGCTGATCGGCGAGGTGAACGGCTCCCGCATCGACATGCTCGACACCATGAAGAACCAACGCATCTGGCTGGAAGAGGTCGAGGAGAAATTCGGCGTCGGCCCCGAACTGGTGGGCGATGTGCTGGCGCTGATGGGCGACGCGGTCGACAATGTGCCGGGGATTTACGGGATCGGCCCGAAAACCGCGTCGAAGCTGATCGCCGAACATGGTTCGCTTACCGCCGCGCTCGATGCCGCGCCGGAGATGAAGGCGTCAAAGCTCAAGGAGCGCCTGATCGAAGGGCGCAAGGATGCGGAGCTCAGCAAGATTCTGGTGACGCTGCGGGAGGATTGTGACCTGCCGCAGCCGCTCGACGAGATGAAGCTTGGCCCCGTGCCGCCCGAACCGCTGGCGGCGTTCCTCCAGACCCACGGCTTCACCTCGCTGCTGCGGCGGCTTGAGGGCGGGACGGGCAGCCCCTCGCGCCCCACCGATCTGAACCCGCCCAAGCCGAGCACGGCGGGTGCGAATGGAGCGGCTGAGGCGAACCGCCAGCCCTTGCCCGATTTCCCTGCCGTCGATCACGCCGCTTACGAAACGGTGCAGACGCTCGAACGGCTGGAGGCTTGGGTCGCCCGCGCCCGCGCCGCACAGGCCGTGGCGGTGGATACCGAGACGACCTCGCTCGATTCAATCCGCGCCGATCTGGTCGGCGTCAGCCTTGCGCTGGGGCCGAATGACGCGTGCTACATTCCGCTGGCGCACGGCGGCACCGACATGTTCGCGCAGAAGCCGCAGCAGGTGCCGATGGCGCAGGCGATTGCGGCGCTCAAGCCGCTGCTGGAGGATGACGCGGTCCTCAAGATCTTCCAGAACGGCAAGTATGACATGAACGTGCTGGCCCGCGCCGGCATCAACGTTAGCCCCATCGACGATACGATGGTGATCAGCTTCGCGCTTGATGCCGGGCGGGGCGAGGAGGGCATGGGCGGCGGCCACGGGATGGACGAGCTATCGCAGCGCCATCTCGGCCACACCCCGATCCCGTTCAAGGACCTGTGCGGCACCGGCAAGAAGGCAATCGGTTTTGCCGAGGTGCCATTGGACCGCGCCACGGCCTATGCCGCTGAAGATGCCGACATCACCTGGCGGCTCCACGCGCATTTGAAGCCGCGTCTTGCGGTGGAGGGCGGGAGCCGGGTCTATGAACGGGTTGATCGTCCCCTCATTCCCGTTGTCGCTGCGATGGAGCGCGAAGGCATCCGCGTCGATCGTGCGCGGCTGGCCAAGCTGTCCGAGGAATTCGCCATCGAAATCGGCCGGTTGGAGGGCGAAATCCACGCGGTGGCAGGGCAGGAATTCACCGTCGGCAGTCCCAAGCAGCTGGGCGATATCCTGTTCGACAAGCTGGGTTACAAGGGCGGCAAGAAGGGCAAGAGCGGGCAGTATTCGACCGATGTTTCGGTGCTGGAAAAGCTCAGCCTTGAGGGCGCTCCGATTGCGCGGCTGGTGCTGGAATGGCGCCAGCTGGCGAAGCTGAAATCGACCTATACCGACGCCTTGCAGGAGGCGATCAACCCCAAGACAGGCCGCGTCCACACCAGTTACAGTCTTGTCGGCGCGCAGACCGGGCGTTTGTCATCGACCGATCCGAACTTGCAGAATATCCCGATCCGCACTGCCATCGGTCGCCAGATCCGCGAGGCGTTCGTTCCGGAACCCGGCAACGTGCTGCTGGCGGCGGACTATTCACAGATCGAGCTGCGGCTGGCCGCGCACATGGCCGATGTCGCCAGCCTCAAGGAAGCCTTTGCGCACGGCGAGGACATCCACGCCCGCACCGCGCGCGAAATGTTCGGCGAGGTGACCCGCGATACCCGCGCACGGGCCAAGACCATCAACTTCGCAATCCTCTACGGCATCAGCCGCTGGGGTCTGGCGGGCCGGCTGGAGGTCACGCCCGAAGAGGCGCAGGCCATGATCGACACCTATTTCCAGCGCTTCCCCGGCATCCAGCGCTATATCCACGAAACGCTCGAAAGCGTCCGGGCCAAGGGCTATTCGGAGACGCTGTTCGGCCGCAAGACGTGGTTTCCGCGGATCAATTCCAAGAACCAGGCCGAACGGCAGGGCAGCGAGCGCGCCGCGATCAACGCGCCGATCCAGGGCACCAGCGCCGACATCATCAAGCGGGCGATGGCGCGGATGCTCCCCGCGCTCGCCGATGCGGGGCTGCACGATGTGCGGATGCTGCTGCAGGTGCACGACGAGTTGGTGTTCGAACTGCCCGAGGGCCGAGTGGACGCCGCCACCCCGATCATCCGGCAGGTGATGGCCGAAGCAGCGCTTCCGGCGGTGACGCTTTCCGTGCCGCTGGGCGTGGACATCGGCACCGGGCTAAGCTGGGACGCGGCGCATTAGCCTCAATCGTGCTTCTTCTCCCGCGTCGGGGTCAGCATGTCCGGCGACAGGAACCCGATCGGCTGCACGGCGGCGGCGCGCTTTTTCAACTCGCCGCGCATCTTGAGATATTCGTTCTCCATCTCAACCGTCACGGTCGCCCGCGAGTCCTTGAGCGCGGCGTCGAAGTCCTGCGCAGCCACCGAGGTCACATCGCCGCCCAACCGGCGCAGCGCGGCAAGCCCGGCGCGGCGCACGAGGTCTTCGAGGTCAGCGCCGGTAAAGCGCTCGGTCTGTGCCGCCAGCGCCTTCAGATCGACGCCCTCGGCAAGCGGCATCTTGGCGGTGTGAATGCCGAGGATATGCTCGCGCCCCGCCTTGTCCGGCGTGCCGACGTAAACCAGTTCATCGAACCGACCCGGACGCAGCAGCGCCGGATCAACCAGCGTCGGCCGGTTGGTCGCGCCGATCACCACCACCGATTGCAATTCCTCCAGCCCGTCCATTTCGGCGAGGATGGTGTTGACCACGCGGCCCGTGACCTGCGGTTCGCCCTGGCCTGAGCCGCGGGCGGGCACCAGCGAATCGATCTCGTCAATGAACAGCACACACGGCGCCACGGCGCGGGCGCGGGCGAACAGGCGGGCGATCTGCTGCTCGCTTTCGCCGTACCACTTCGACAGGAGGTCGCTGGATTTCATCGAGATGAAGTTCGCCTCGGCCTCCTTGGCCACGGCCTTTGCCAGCAGGGTCTTGCCGGTGCCGGGCGGGCCATAAAGCAGGAACCCCTTGGCCGGGCGGATGCCGAGCCGCCGGAACGCATCCGGGTTCTTCAGGGGAAGTTCGATACCCTCCTTGAGCTTGTCCACCGCCTCGCCAGCGCCGCCGATGTCGTCCCAGCCGACATTGGGCACCTGCACCATCACCTCACGCATGGCGGACGGCTGGACGCGCTTCAGCGCAGAGAGGAAATCGTCCCGCGACACGCACAAGTCTTCGAGCACTTCGGGCGGAACGGTGCGTTCATCAAGGTCAAGCCGCGGCATGATCCGGCGCACCGCTTCGATCGCGGCTTCCCGCGCCAGCGCGGCAATATCCGCGCCGACAAAGCCGTGGGTGACGCGGGCGAGTTCATCGAGGTCGACCGCCGACTCCAGCGGCATCCCGCGGGTATGAATGCCGATAATCTCGCGCCGACCGCGCTGGTCGGGCACGCCGATAACGATCTCGCGGTCGAACCGGCCGGGACGGCGCAGCGCCTCGTCGATGGCGTCGGGGCGGTTGGTGGCGGCGATCACCACGAGGTTGGCGCGCTTTTCCAGCCCGTCCATCAGGGTCAGCAGCTGCGCGACAAGGCGCTTCTCCGCCTCGCCCGGCACCTGCGTGCGCTTGGGGGCGATGGAATCGATCTCGTCGATGAAGATGATCGCAGGGCTGGCGCGGGTCGCTTCCTCGAACACTTCGCGCAGGCGCTTTTCTGATTCGCCATAGCCGGAACCCATGATTTCCGGGCCGTTGATGATGAAGAATTCGGCGTCGCTTTCATTCGCCACGGCCTGCGCCAGCCGGGTCTTGCCGGTGCCCGGCGGGCCGTGGAGCAGCACGCCCTTGGGTGGCTCGACGCCAAGGCGGATGAACAGTTCGGGATAGCGCAGCGGCAGTTCGACCATCTCGCGCAAGGCGCGGATCGTCTCTTCCATGCCGCCGACATCGTCATAGTTGACGACAGCGCGGCCGTGGCTGGGGTCTTCGAATTCGGCGCGCAGTTCCACCTCGGTGTTCTCGTCGATATGGACGATGCCCTTGGGGCTGGTCGAGGCGACGGTCAGGCGGATCTGGGTCAGCGCGTAGGCGGGCACGCGCAGCAATTGCCGCACATCGGCGGGCATGTTCTGCACCGGCTGCTGGCCGGCGGTGGCGACCAGATCGCCTGCCACCAGCGGGCGGCGGAAGAAGTTGCGCTTCAAGGCCTGGGTCGGCCCCTGCAGCCGCATCTCGCGCTGGGCAGGGGCGAAAACCACGCGGGTGGCGGGGCGCGATTCGCCGCGGGCGATTTCGACATGCTCGCCCGATCCGCCCTGCGCATTGCCGCGCTGAAGCCCGTCAAGCCGCACCACATCGAGCGCGTCATCCTCAGGATAGGCGGCCATCGCAATCGCGGCGGTGGTGCGCTTGCCGCGAATCTCCACCACATCGCCTTCGGTGATCCCGAGCTTCTGAAAGGCCGAGCGCGGCATCCGGGCGATCCCGGCCCCGGATTCTTCCTGGCGCGCGGGTGCGACCTGCAAGCGCACGGTGCGCGACGGGGTAGCGGTTTCGGCATCTGCCATGAGGCGTTCCTGTCCAAGCTGGCGTTCTGTTGTCGGAACGATAGCTAGGAACCGGCGCAATCGAATGCAATCGCACTTGGACGGAAGGGGCCGCGCGCACGGCGGGCAAGAAAAAAGCCCGGCAACTGGTGCCGGGCTTGAAAAGTTTGGGAGAGGATGCCTGAAAGGCACGTTCTAAATGGCGCAACTCAAGCCATTGTGCAAGTGCGAAACAGGCATATTTGGTTGCAAAGAACGCAATTAAAGCCGGATTATGTGCAGTTTCGTGCGCAAACTTGCAAATTTCTGCCCAAACGGCGGGCAGTCGCCTAAAGATTGGGCAGATTTTGGCTTTGTGACCGTTTTGCGTCGCAACATGAAAGTTGATTCGACTCGGGCGCGAGGGAGGCGTGACAGCGCCGCCCGAACGCACTAATCACGCGGTCGGCCCCGCACGGGGATCGACCTTGCACGACACCACAACAGGCAGGCACCCATCGATGACCAAGCTCTATCCCGATGCCGCCAGCGCGCTTGCCGGCGTGCTGCGTGATGACATGCTGATCGCTGCCGGGGGCTTTGGCCTGTGCGGCCTGCCCGAACGGCTGCTCGATGCGATCCGCGATTCGGGGGCGAAGAATCTCACCTTTGCCAGCAACAATGCCGGAATCGACAATGAAGGCATCGGCAAGCTGCTGCGCACGCGGCAGGTGAAAAAGATGATCAGCTCCTATGTCGGCGAGAACAAGGAGTTCGAACGGCAATACCTGGCGGGCGAACTGGAGGTGGAGTTCTGTCCGCAAGGCACGCTGGCCGAACGGATGCGGGCAGGGGGCGCGGGTATCCCGGGCTTCTACACCCGCACCGGCGTCGGCACCGAAGTCGCCAAGGGCAAGGAACACAAGGACTTCCCCGACCGCGACGGCGTGATGCAGACCTATATCCTCGAACACGGGATCTTTGCCGACCTTTCCATCGTCAAGGCGTGGAAGGCGGACACGACCGGCAACCTGATCTTCCGCAAGACCGCGCGCAATTTCAATCTGCCCGCCGCGACCTGCGGCAAGATCTGCGTTGCCGAGGTGGAGGAAGTGGTGCCAGCAGGCGCGCTTGACCCTGACCAGATCCATCTGGCGGGCGTCTTCGTGAACCGCATTGTTTGCGGCGCGCCCTATGACAAGAAAATCGAGTTCCGTACCGTCCGCGAAAGGGAGAGCGCATGATGGACAAGAAACTTGTACTGCTGCCGCTGGTTCTGCTGGCGGGAACCTCGCTGTCGGGCTGTGTCGCCGTGGCAATTCCGGCGCTGGCCGGGTCGACGATGATCGGCTCGCGCGTGCTCGACAACGATGACACGCCGGAGGCTGCAGTGGCGACTGCACCGGCGCCCGCACCTGCATCCGCGCCCGTCGTGGCACCCGCGCCTGTGATCAAGCCGGTGCCGGTTCCCACCGTGAGCGTTGCGTCCGGGACGACAATCGCCGCGCCAACGCCCGCACCGGCGCCCGCACCGGTGGCCGCACCGCCCGCTGTTGCGCCGCCGCCTCCGGTCAGGGTAGCGGCGCCTGCTCCTGCGCCTGCTCCTGCCCCGACCATCGCCGTTGCGCCCCAACCCCAACCTCTGCCCCGCGCCGCGCCGCCCGTCTCCGCGCCGCCGCCTGTCGCACCTCCGGTCAGCGTCGCGGCCGCCCCCATCGCGATTCCCCCGTCCGCTGCCGCCTATCCTGACCCGAACCGTCCGCTGTCTTCCGGACAGGCAAACTTCGCCCGCTTCGTGCGCTACGCCGAAGCCTCGGCGCGAGGGGCCAAGGGCGGGGCCGATCTGGCGTCAGCGATGCTGAGCGATCCGGTTGCGCTGGACGGCAAGCGCCGCCGCTGCGCCGTGGGAGAACAACTGGTCGCCGTGATTGACCTTGATCCTGTGGGTGGCCTGTTCGCGCCGCCCGCCAACCCCGCGCCGCAGCCCGGTCTGGCGCTCGGTCTGGCGCTGCTGCGCGATGCGGGGGTGGAGATCGCCTGGCTGACCGATCTTCCCGTCAGCCAATCCGGCGCGCTGCGCACCGCGCTTGAGCAGGCGGGCCTCGATCCGCGCGGGCAGGATATCATCTCGCTGCGCCGGGACGAGAGCGACCACAAGGCCCGCCGCCGCGATAATCTGGCAGGGATCACCTGCATCATCGCCATCGCCGGGGACGAGCGCCCCGATTTTGACGAGCGCTACAAATATCTGCGCAACCCGGAAGCCGGCGCGGGGATCGAACCGCTGATCGGCGACGGCTGGTTCCTGATCGAACCGCTGCTGGGCAAGTAAAGGCACAAGCACCCATGACCACGCTCCCCACCGGCTGGACCCGCGACCAGATGGCCGCCCGCGCCGCGCGCGAATTGCAGGACGGCTATTACGTCAACCTCGGCATCGGCATCCCGACGCTGGTGGCTAACCACATCCCCGAAGGGATGATGGTGACCTTGCAGAGCGAGAACGGGATGCTGGGCATCGGGCCGTTCCCCTATGATGACGAGGTCGATCCCGATCTGATCAATGCCGGCAAGCAGACCATCAGCGAACTGCCGCACAGCGCCTATTTCGACAGCGCGACCAGCTTCGCCATGATCCGCGGCGGGCATATTGATCTGACCGTGCTGGGCGCGATGGAAGTGGCCGAAAACGGCGACATCGCCAACTGGATGATCCCGGGCAAGATGATCAAGGGCATGGGCGGCGCGATGGATCTGGTCGCAGGCGTCAAGAAGATCATCGTCGTGATGGACCACACGGCGAAGGACGGTTCGCCGAAGTTCATCCCCGCCTGCACTCTGCCGCTGACCGGCGCCGGGGTGGTGGACATGGTGATCACCAACCTTGCGGTGTTCCAGCGGGCCGACCACGCCTCGCCCTTCCGCCTGATCGAGATGGCCCCCGGCGTGACCGAGGCCGACATCGCCGCAACCACCACCGCGCATTACGTCGACTGATGCGGCGTGGCATCGGGATCGCGCTTTTCGGGTTGGTTCTCGTGATCGGCAGCATGCTCGCCTTCACGTCGCCGCCGCGGTTGCTTTCGCTCTATGACCGGGTGACAGGCGGGGCCTCAGGCGCGCGGCTGGTGGCGGAAGGCGTGGCCTTTGGCAACCACGGGCAGACGCTCGACATCTGGGCGCCCGAAGCCGCCAGCGGGGACAGGCTTCCCGTGGTGGTCTTCTGGTACGGCGGCGGCTGGGCCAAGGGCGATCGCACCTCCTATGCCTTTGCCGGGCGGGCGCTGGCGCGAGAGGGCTTTCTTGTGGTGATCCCCGATTACCGCAAGGTGCCCGATGTGCTCTTCCCCGCCTTCCTTGATGACGGGGCCGAGGCGGTTGCATGGGTGGAGGCAAATGTTGCCCGGCACGGGGGTGACCCTGCAAGGGTGGCTTTCATGGGCCATTCGGCAGGCGCCTATCAGGCGGTGATGCTGGCACTGGATAGCCAGCGGCTGACAGCGGCGGGGGCTGATCCTTCGAACGTGAAGGCGGTGGTGGGCCTGTCCGGCCCCTATGATTTCTACCCTTTTGACAGTCCGCGCTCGATCGCGGCCTTCAGCCAGTGGCCGCAGCCCGAGGCAACGCAGCCGATCACCTTCGCCCGCAAGGATGCCCCGCCGCTGCTGCTGGTCACATCGGATGGGGACGAGACCGTGCGCCCGAGAAACGCCAACAACCTCGGCGCGAAGCTGCGCGCTCTGGGCGCTCCGGTGGAGGTGACAAATTATGGCCCGCTCGATCATGAAGAGGTGGTGATGGCGCTTTCGGTGCCGTTCAGAGACAAGGGGCCGGTGCTGGCGGACAGCGTCGCCTTCCTCAAGGCACGGATGGGCGAATAGGCGATGTGGCTGGCCGAGCCTCGCAACCCGAACGCACCGCTCGCCGGGCTGAAGGTGGTGGAACTGGCGCGGGTGCTGGCGGGGCCGTTCTGCGGGCAGATTCTGGCGGACCTCGGCGCCGATGTCATCAAGGTCGAAAGCCCCGAAGGTGACGGAACCCGGCTGTGGGGGCCGCCTTGGGTGGAACGCACCGACGCGCAGGGCAAGGTCCACCGCGAGGCCGCCTATTACCACGCCTGCAACCGCGGCAAACGCTCGATCATTGCCGATTTCGGGGACGCCGATGATCTGGCCCGGGTGCGCGGCCTGTGCGCGGAAGCCGACGTGGTGATCGAAAACTTCAAGACCGGCAGCCTTGCCAAATTCGGCCTCGATTACGCCAGCCTTTCCGCCGCGAACCCCGGCCTCGTCTATTGTTCGATCACCGGCTTCGGCCAGACCGGCCCGCGCGCGCATGAGGCGGGTTATGACTTCGTGGTGCAGGGCATGAGCGGCTTCATGTCGCTGACCGGCGAGCCTGAGGGGCATCCGGTCAAGATGGGCATCTCGATCAGCGATCTTGCCACCGGGGTCTGGGCCGCCAACGGCATTCAGGCGGCGCTGCTGATGCGGGCGCGCACAGGGCGGGGCCAGCAGGTCGATATGAGCCTGATGGATTGTTCGGTCGGCCTGCTCGCCAATCAGGCCGGCTATTTCTTCACCACGGGCGAAAACCCGCCGCGCATGGGCAATGCCCACGCGCAGGTTGCGCCCTATGGCGTCTTTGCGGTGAGTGACGGACACGTGATCCTTGCCCCCGCCAATGACGGGCTGTTTCACAAGCTGATGGCGGTGCTGGGACGGAGCGAATTGTGTGACGATCCGCGCTTCTTTGCCAATGGTGACCGGACCGCGAATGCCAAGGCTCTGGACGCGGAAATTGCGGCTGCCACGGCAGGCTGGACCAAGCAGGGGTTGCTCGATGCCTGCCACGCGGCGGGCGTTCCGGCGGGGCCGATCAACCGGCTGGACGAGGTTTTCGCCGATCCGCAGGTCGTCGCGCGGGGCCTGCGCGTCGATCTTGGCGGGATGGCGGGGGTGCGCAGTCCGTTCACCTTCTCGGAAGGCGAACTGGCCTTCGATCGGCCCTCGCCAATCCACGGGGAACACGGTTAGGACAGCGCCCTGGCTCCGCTGCGCCACAGGCGTTCAAACGGGCCCTGACCCAACCGCTCCACCCACGGCGGCGACCAGACCAGCATCGCTGCCACCGGCACCAGCCCCAGAGCGAGCGCTTGCCACCGGCTCACCTCGCCGAACAGCCCCAGCCCCCAGCTGGCGAAGATCGCGGACAGGATCACACTGGTCATCAGGTAATTGGTCAGCGACAGCCTGCCCACCATCGCCAGCCGCCGGGTCAGGCCATTGTCGCTGTTGAGGAAAGCCATCGCCAGCGCGGCATAGCTCAGCGCCAGCAGCATATCGAACGGCGCGGACAGCACCAGCGCCACCGGCCCGACCAGCGCGGCGGGAAAGCCTGTCTGCACCAGCCACACAGCCAGCAGCAGCAGCCCCGGCAACGCCGCCAGCGCCGCGAGGCCCGCGACCCGTTGCAGCCGGAAGGTGCGCCATTCCCCGCGCAGCATCCCTCCGCGCCACAGCCCCATGCCCAGCACGACCGCTGACAGGTTGAGCGGCAGTGACGCCATGACCGTGGCGAGCTGCGCCGGGATCGCAAGGCTGCGGCGCACCGCCCGTTCGCCCAGCCCCTCGCGACCCTGTTCCAGCAGTTTGAGGATCGTCGGCGTATCATGCCCGAACTGCCGCTCCGCCCACAGCAGCGCGTCGGCGCCGCCGACCCCTGCGTAAAGCGCCACCAGGGGCTGGCCTAAAGCGACCAGGCCCAGGGCAACATGGACCACCAGCAGGCCAAGCGCGACCGCCACCAGCGCGCGCGCCGAAAGGCCCGCGAGCAGCGGCATGGCCATCCCGGCCAGCGCATAGGCACGCAGCACATCGTTGCTGGCAAGCAAAGTCGCGTGGGCGAGGCCGATCACCAGCAGCACCGCCATCCGCGCATAATGCGCCCGCCAGGGCGCGGCACCGGCGCGCTCGATCAGGATCAGGCACCCCGCGCCGAACAGCATCGCGAACAGGGTGCGGAACTTGTCCTCGATGAACACGAAGCTCGCCAGCCACACCCAGTAATCGACCGGGGAGACTGCGCCGTAGGACAGGGGGTTGTAATAGGCCGGCCCCGGCAGGGCGAAGGCGTGGACATTCATGCCCACGATCCCGATCACCGCAATCCCCCGCAGCGCATCAAGCGCGAGGATGCGTTCCGGAGCAGGCGAGGGCGGCGTCATCGGCGCCACCCTTACCGCAAAATCAGGCGAGTGCAGCCTTCAGATCGTCGACCAGATCGAGCCTTTCCCACGGGAAGAAATCGCCCTCTGCCGCGCGGCCGAAGTGGCCATAGGCGGCGGTTGGCTGATAGATCGGCTTGTTGAGGCCCAGATGCGTGCGGATCGAACGCGGGGTCAGACCGCCGAGCTTGGCAATGCCGAGGATCGCCGCCTCGATCTTGTCGTCGCCCACGGTGCCGGTGTCATGCGTGTCGACATACAGCGACAGCGGCTTCGACACGCCGATGGCATATGCGATCTGGATCGTGCAGCGCGTGGCAAGGCCCGCGGCGACCACGTTCTTGGCGAGGTAGCGGGTGATGTAGGCTGCCGAACGGTCAACCTTGGTGGGATCCTTGCCGCTGAACGCGCCGCCGCCGTGCGGGGCCGCGCCGCCATAGGTGTCGACGATGATCTTGCGGCCCGTCAGACCAGCGTCGCCATCCGGCCCGCCGATTTCGAAGCTGCCGGTGGGGTTGATGAAATATTCGGTCTCGCGCAGCAGCACCGGCGGGATCACGTCGGCGATGACCTTCTTCACATAGGCTTCAAGCGCGGCCTGCTTGGCCGGGTCGCTTTCGTCATAGCCCTTCTTGTGCTGGGTCGAAACGACCACCGCGGTCGCGGCGACCGGCAGCGAGCCTTCGTAACGCAGCGTGACCTGGCTCTTGGCGTCGGGCTCAAGGAAGGGCGCCGCGCCGGAGTGGCGGTCTGCCGCCATGCGTTCGAGGATCTTGTGGCTGTAATACAGGGTCGCGGGCATCAGGCCGGGGGTTTCATCGGTGGCGTAACCGAACATGATGCCCTGATCGCCTGCGCCTTCGTCCTTGTTTTCCTTGGCATCGACGCCCTGCGCGATGTGGGCGGACTGGCCGTGCAGGCGGTTGATGAATTCGAACTTCTCCCAGTGGAAGCCGTCCTGTTCGTAACCGATGCGCTTCACGGTGGCGCGCACGGTCTTTTCAATTTCTTCCTGTGCGCCCGGTGCCCATTCGCCGTTTTCGAACACGCCCTTGCAGCGGATTTCGCCCGCCAGCACCACCAGCTGGGTGGTGGTCAGGGTTTCGCAGGCGATGCGCGCTTCGGGGTCTTTCGACAGGAACAGGTCAACGATCGCGTCCGAGATCTGGTCCGACACCTTGTCCGGATGGCCTTCGGAGACGCTTTCGGAGGTGAAGAGATAGTCGTTGCGCATGATGTCCCCCGGGGGCTGAAAGTGGCGGTTCTGTCGGGAATTGTTACCTTATAGAGATATAAGGAAACCTTTATGTCCCGTATTCTTGCTGTCCGCCCTAGCGGCGCGCGCGGATGAGCGCAAGCACTCTCGGCAGGCTGAGGCCCAGCGCGATCAACAGCGCCGCCCAGGCGAGGGTGAGGGCGTGACCCCACTGCGCAAACAGGGTCGGGGGGTGCGCATAGGGGACGATGCCTTCCAGTGCGGCGGCCTTGCCCATGCCGATGGATTGTTCGACCATGCCGTTGGGGGCAATCACCGCGCTGATCCCGGTGGTGGTGGAGCGCAGCACCGGCAACCCTTCCTCCAGCGCCCGCATCCGCGCCTGTGCCAGATGCTGCGGCGGGCCCCAGGTGCCGAACCAGCCATCATTGGATGGGTTGAAGATGTAATCCGGGCGGTTGGCACGGTCGGCGACATGGCCCGAAAACACGATCTCGTAACAGATCATCACCCCCGCCTTGCCGTGGACGCCCAGATCGATCGTGCGCGGGCCGGGGCCGGGCAGGTAGTCGATGCTGCCCGCCACCAGCCGCGACAGGCCGAGCGGTTCGAGGATCGGGCGCATCGGCAGGTATTCGCCGTAAGGCACCAGATGCGCCTTGTCATAACCGCCGACAATCGCGCCTTCGCCGTTGATCGCCATCACCGAATTGCGCGCGCTGACAGCGCCGGGAACCCTACCGGGGCGCGGGCCGATATTGAGGTTGACCACACCGGTCAGAAGCGTTGATTGCGGGCCGATGACGGTGCCGATCCGCCGGCGCGCCAGCTTCGGGTCGCCGCCAGCGGTCATCTCGAAATAGTAGCGGTCAGGATAGCCTTCCTCGAGATAGTCCGGCACCGCGCTTTCGGGCCATAGCACCAGCCGCGACCGGTCACGCCCCGGCGCGGTGAGGCGGGCGATGCGGGCGAACTGCTCATCGAACTTGGCGGGGTCGTTGATTTCGGCTTGGGGGAGATAGGGCTGAACGAGGGTGTAGGCGACGCCTTGCCGTTTGATGTCAGCCATCAAGGCGGGGGCGATCATCACGGTGGCAACCACCGCCAGCGCGGCTGCTGCTGTTTTCCACCGCCGGGCGCTTGCTGCGGCCAGCAGCAGTCCCGCGATCACCAGCGCAAGGCCGGACAGAGCATAGGTTCCCAGCCAAGGCAGCAGCCGCGCCATCCCGGGCGTGTCCCACGTCCCCAGCAGCATCAGCCCCAGCGGCGGCCAGGGATAGCCGGTGAACACCCAGCCGCGCAGCCATTCGGTGACGATCCACGCCCCCGCAAGCACCAGCGCGAAGGTCCACAATGGGCGCTTCTTCGCCAGCATATGTGCGGCAAGCGCGGCCAGGGCGGGATACCAAGCCAGATAAATGCACAGCAGCGGCACAGCCAGCCACCCGAGAAACTCGGGCATCTTGGCCTGATGGGTGAAGGCGGTGGCGATCCAGTTGTTGGCGAGCGTCAGATGGGCCCAGCCGAAACACCAGCCGATCCAAAGCGCTGCGCGCCTGGTCGGCGCCTGATAGGCCAGCCACACGAAGCCTGCCAGCGCGGCAAGGCCCAGCGGCCACAGATGCAGCGGCGGGTAAGCGCAGGCGGCAAGCAGCCCCAGCACGATGGCGGCCAGCGCCGGACGGCGCTGCACCAGCGCCGCAACAGCGGCCAGCCGCTCATTCATCGCAGATCAGTCAACCGTTTCGAGCGCGCCGCCGCTTTCGCCGCCCGTGTCATCTCCGCGGATTGAGGGCGGGAGGATCGAGCTGTCGATGCCACGCTGTTCACCATCATCCGCCGGTTTGCGGGGCTTGCGGGCGCGGGGGGGCTTGGCATCGGCGCTGCTGCGTTCGGGGCGTTCGGCGCGCTTTTCGCTGCGTTCGGCCCGCTCCGGCCGCTCGCCGCGATCGGCGCGTTCGCCGCCCTGAGCATTGTCACGCGGCCCGTTGTCACGCGGCTTGCGCTGCTGGCGACGGGCGGATTGCTGCTGGCGGGGCTGGTCGTCACCGCGATCCGAACCACGATCCGACCCGCGATCATCGTCGAGGAAGCTTTCGCCTTCCTGACCCTGTTCGCCTTCGTCCATGTCGGCGCGAGGGGCGTTGTCCTGCTGTTCGTAGCGCGAGCGGGTCGACTGGTCGTTGCGACGGACCGAGCCGAAGTCGATATCGTCGTCGCCGTAATCTTCGGTCTGTTCACGCTCGTCATTGCGGCGGGCGTTACCGGCACCGCCGCGCTGTTCGTCCTGCCGCGCCTTGTTATCGGCGATCACCCGGAAATAGTGGTCCGCAAATTGCAGATAATATTCCATCTGCACCCGGTCGCCGTTGTGGTGGGCGTCCTGGGCAAGCTTCTTGTACTTGTCCAGCATCTGGGGCGCATTGCCCCGCGCGCGGCTGTCGATCCGGTTAAGCTGGGCGCCGTTGCCGCCCTGATTGCGGTTACCGCGCCCACGACGACGGTTGTTCCGGTTATTGTTATTATTCAAGGAAGATGTTCCTTATCAGCGACCTGGCGCGAAATCATCACTGCACACGCGGTCAACAGACCCCTTGCCCATTCGTCACGCATGGCCAAGGCGATGGCCTTGCCAAAGCGTGCCGCGCGCTCCGCGCTTCCGCAGCCGGGGGCTTGCCCTGACGGCCGTCTCAGCTGAGTTTAGGAGCTTGGCCCAGCGACTTGCGCCCTTCGCAGGTCATCTGGCCTAACCCTGACGTAGCGATGCCAAAGCGGTTTGCCAAGCCCTGCCAAACTTTTCCTTAGCCAAGGATCAGTGCGCGGGGGCGGCCGGCCAGATCATGGCGCAGTTCGGCAGCAAAGCCCGATGCTGCCGCCAGCGCGCTGACCGCGCCCGCCTGATTCGCGCCGATTTCGAGAATCGCGTGGGCTTGCGGGTTCATCAGGGCGCGCATCTGCGGGATCAACACCCGATAATCGTCCAGCCCCTCAGGCCCGGCGAACAGCGCGGTGGCGGGTTCATGGTCGCGCACCTGAGGGTCGAGCACTGCGTCCGTCTCGACATAGGGCGGGTTGCACAGGATCAGATCGAAAGTGCCCAGATTGGCAGCCCAGTCCGATGTGCGCCAATCGCGCAGGTGCCACGCGCTGCGCGCCGCCAGCCCGAGTGTTTCGGCATTGCCCGAGGCAACCGCGAGCGCCCCTGCCGAAGAATCGATGCCGATGCCTTGCCAGCCCGGCCGCTCCGCCAGCAGTGCCAGCAGCAGCGCGCCTGTCCCGGTGCCAAGGTCAAGGGCGCGCCCCGCCGCACCGGCCCGCTCCAGCGCGGCCTCGACCAGCGTCTCGCTATCGCCGCGCGGGATCAGCGTGGCAGGGGTAACGGCCAGCGTCAGGCCCCAGAACTCGGCCATGCCGGTGATATAGGCGACCGGCTCGTGGCCCATGCGGCGTTCGATCAGCGCGGCAAACCCAGAGGGCACAGGCTCGCGCATCGCCCGCAGCAGCATGTCCGAGCGGGTGAGGCCCAGCGCGTGGGCCATCAGCATTTCGGCATCCAATCGCGCCGTATCGCTGACGGCGGCGAGCCTTTCAGCAGCGGCGCGCAGGGTGTCCCCTACGGTCACTCCGCGAGCGCCGCCAGCCGCTTGCCCTCGTCCTCAGCAATCAGGGCGTCGACCAACTCGCCAAGGCCCGGCCCGGCGAGCACTTCCTCAAGCTTGTGCAGGGTCAGCCCGATGCGGTGATCGGTCACGCGGCCTTGCGGGAAATTGTAGGTGCGGATGCGTTCGGAACGGTCCCCGCTGCCGACCATCGCCTTGCGCGCTTCGGCCTCGGCGCCCTGGGTTGCCTCGCGCTGGGCGTCATACAGGCGCGTGCGCAGCACCTGCATCGCCTTTTCCTTGTTCTTGTGCTGGCTGCGTCCGTCCTGACAGGTCACCACGGTGCCGGTCGGCAGGTGGGTGATGCGCACCGCCGAATCGGTGGTGTTGACGTGCTGCCCGCCTGCGCCTGAGGCGCGGTAGACGTCGATCTTAAGGTCTTTTTCCTCGACGCTGACATCCACCTCATCGGGTTCGGGCAGCACCGCGACCGTCGCCGCCGAGGTATGGATGCGCCCCCCGCTTTCGGTCACGGGGACGCGCTGCACGCGGTGGACGCCGCTTTCGAACTTCAGCTTGGCGAACACCCCGGTGCCGGTGACGTTGGCGATCACTTCCTTGAACCCGCCGATGTCGCTGGCGGCGATACTGACCGCTTCGACCTTCCACCCCTGCTCGGCGGCGTAGCGTTCGTACATGCGGTAGAGGTCAGCGGCGAACAGCGCGGCCTCATCGCCCCCGGTGCCGGCGCGGATTTCGAGCATCGCGGGCTTGGCATCGGCCGAATCGCGCGGCAGCAGCGCAATGGCGAGCCGGCGTTCGAGATCGGGAAGGGTCGCCTTGATCTGGGCGAGTTCCTCCTCCGCCATCGCCTTCATTTCGGGGTCAGCGAGCATGTCTGAGAGCCCCGCCATTTCCTCCCGCGCCGATTTCACCTCGGCGGCGATCTTGGCGACGGGTTCGAGTTCGGCATAGTCGCGGGAGGCGCGCACGAAAGCCTCGCCTTCCAGCGTGCCCGACGCCATGCGCGCTTCCAGCTCCGCAAAGCGGTGCGCGATCTGGTCAAGGCGTTCGGGGGGGGATTTGCATGGGATTTTACTCTTACACGTCATGCTGAACTTGTTTCAGCATCCATTTTGCCGTTGCAGGCCGCGGCTTGTGCGGCGCGATGGACCCTGAAACAAGTTCAGAGTGACGAGAGTGGCTAGGAATGACCGCCAGATTGATCCATCATCTTGTGCAATCGCTGTTTCCATTCGTCGGAACCACGGATGCGGGCAGCTAGCGAGCCTTTATCGTCACAACCCAAGGCGAGAATTGTCTCAGCACCGCTTTTCACAGCCTTGTCGTAACGCTTTCTGGGCGAGCCAGTTGCGGCGAGATCAGCTGTGTACCCAGAATTGCGGACCATACCGATCAATCCGATGGCATAAGAAAGTTGGCGATCATCCTCGACGACGATGATAACGTCAGCCTTGGCTTCCTCCCGCGCCCCCACCAGCATCGCCAGCCGCTCGATCCCCGCAGCCCAGCCCACCGCAGGCGTCGGCGCGCCGCCGAGCGACTCCATCAGCCCGTCATAACGCCCGCCGCCGAGCACCGTGCTCTGGCTCCCCAAAGCCGCAGCCGAGGCGCTGCCCTCATCGGGGATGAATTCGAACGCCGTGTGTCGATAATAGTCGAGGCCGCGCACGAGGCTCTCCGCCCGCACCCACTTCACGCCCGCCGCATCCAACCCGCTGGTGACGGCGGCGAAGAAGGCGCTCGCCTCCTCCGACAGGAACGCATCAATCTTCGGCGCATCGGCCAGAAACGGCTTGTCCCGCGCATCTTTGGAATCCAGAATCCGCAGCGGGTTCTTCTCCAGCCGCTCTTGCGATTCCTC
The DNA here is from genome assembly GCA_003724185.1 of Porphyrobacter sp. IPPAS B-1204. Classification (GTDB taxonomy): domain Bacteria; phylum Pseudomonadota; class Alphaproteobacteria; order Sphingomonadales; family Sphingomonadaceae; genus Erythrobacter. The sequence goes on along the minus strand of RHGM01000001.1, from coordinate 1,592,426 downwards.
CGAAAGCTGATCCTTCACCGCCCGGAAGTAGTCGATCAAGGCCGCCCGCCACGCCTCACGGCTCTCAGCATCGCCCAAAGTGTTGAGGTGCAACGTCACATCATGGATGCCCAGCTCCTTCAAGAGCTGATCCGCCATCGCCAGCAGCTCGACATCCGCCTGCGGCTCGCCCGCGCCAATCACTTCGGCGTCGATCTGGTGGAACTGGCGGTAGCGGCCCTTCTGCGGGCGCTCGTAGCGGAACAGCGGGCCGTGGGTGGCGACCTTCAGCGGCGCATATTGCTGCCAGCCATTGGTGAGGAAGGCGCGGGCGATCCCGGCGGTGAATTCGGGGCGCAGGGTCAGGCTCTCCCCGCCGCGGTCGTCGAAGGAATACATCTCCTTCGACACGACATCGGTGGTCTCGCCCAAGGACCGCGCAAACACCTCGGTCTTCTCGAACACCGGCATTTCCACCCGGCGGAACCGGTACAACCGGCGCACACGCTCGAAGGTTTCGACCACGAAGGCGAAAGCCTCGGCATCCTTGCCGAAAATGTCCTGGGTGCCTCTGATCGCTTGCGGGGTTTTTGTGCTCATGGAGGCCGCGATTAGGCTCACACAGGGTCTTTCGCAATCCTGCGACACGCATTAAGGGCACGCGCAAGTCGCTCTCCTGCCTCTCACGCCGCACGCGAACACGCACGGCCAGCATCACGGGAACCACAATGCGCATCGACAAGATCCCCACCGGCGTCAATCCGCCCGACGATCTCAACGTCATCATCGAAGTGCCGACCGGCGGCGAGCCGGTGAAATATGAATTCGACAAGGAAAGCGGCGCGCTGTTCGTTGACCGCATCCTTCACACGCCGATGCGCTATCCGGCCAATTACGGCTTCGTGCCGCACACCCTGTCACCCGATGGCGACCCGCTGGATGCGCTGGTGATTTCGCGTTCGCCCTTCATCCCCGGCTGCGTGGTGCGCGCTCGCCCGATCGGCGTGCTGAACCTTGAGGACGAGCAGGGCGGCGATGAAAAGCTGATCTGCGTGCCGGTGAACGAGACGTTCCCGTACTATGCCGACGTGATCGAAACGAGCGATCTGCCCAGCATCATCTTCCAGCAGATCGAGCACTTCTTCACCCACTACAAGGATCTGGAAGCCGAAAAGTGGGTGCGGGTGGGTAAGTGGGGCAACGCTGCCGAAGCGCGCCAGATCACCATCGAAGCCATCGAGCGCTACGGCGCGGGGAAGTAAGACAAAACCAACGGGCGGTCAGGTAGGCGCTGATTTCGGTTGCGCAGCAACCGCAAGGCCGACCGGCCGCCCGCAGGCGATCAGGCCCGTAGGGACTGAAGCTCGCCGAGGACGCGCCCGTGGATGCGGGCGCGCAAATCAGAACACGCTCAACACCGCCTTGAACATCAGCGTCAGGCCGAACGGCAGCCCGATGGCCAGCGCCCACAGCGTCATCGCATCGCGCTTGAAGGCGGAGGCGAAGGCCGGGTCGACGGCATCGGCATCGCTGAGGCCGGCCCAGCGTTTTTCGAACCAGCGGCACACCGGGATGATCCCGGCCACCAGCACGATCAGCGCCAGATAGGGCAGCAAGGTCGATGACCCTTCGGCCAGCGCCTTCACCGTCACGAAAATCTGCAAGCCGGTGTAGACCAGCAGGCCATAGGCGACATGGTCGCTCATCGCCTTGCGCCAGTCGCGGACCCGGACCGCGGGCAAGGCGTGCCCCTTCTTGTTTGCGTTTGAATTCACCATATGCGCCGCTCCCCAACGGTCTTGTGTGTGTCACGCACTATCGCAAAGCTTCCCCAAGCTTGCAAGAAGGCGCGGAAATCCGCCATTTTGTTGCGTCTGGCGCACGGGACGCTTGCCAAGCTGCTCTAAACGCGGGGCCTTTGCCGGAAGGCGGGCAGCGCTGCGCCGGTTGCGACACGGCTAAGCAAAAATCCTGCCAAACGCTGCGCGCCCCTTTTCTGCTGCCGGAAGCCTGCTAAAGCCTGCAGGCACATGAGCACGACCACGCTTTCAGGCCCGCCCGGTGATGCCGCCCCGATCCAGCCGACAGGCAGCGGGCTGGAGGTGATCTCGATCGCCAAAAGCTATGACAAGCGGGCGGTGCTGACCGATATTTCCTTCACCGTGGCCAAGGGCGAGGTGTTTGGCCTGCTTGGCCCCAACGGCGCGGGCAAGACCACCTGCTTCTATTCGATCATGGGTCTGGTGAAGCCGGATTCGGGCCGCATCCTGATGGACGGCGAAGATGTGACCAAGCTGCCGATGTATCGCCGCGCGGTGCTGGGGCTGGGCTATCTGCCGCAGGAAACCAGCATCTTTCGCGGCATGACCGTGGAACAGAACATCGCCTGCGTGCTGGAACTGGTGGAGCCTGATAAGGCCACCCGCGCCAGCGAACTGGAACGCCTGCTTGATGAATTCGGCCTCACCCGCCTGCGCGAAAGCCCGGCGATGGCGCTGTCGGGCGGGGAGCGGCGGCGCTGCGAAATCGCCCGCGCGCTGGCGGCCAAGCCTTCGATCATGCTGCTGGACGAGCCGTTTGCGGGGATCGACCCACTGTCGATCAGCGATATCCGCGATCTGGTGAAAGACCTGAAGCAGCGCGGCATCGGGGTGCTGATCACCGATCACAACGTGCGCGAAACACTCGACATCGTGGACCGCGCCTGCATCATCTATGGCGGGCAGGTGCTGTTCGCCGGCAGCCCGCAGGAACTGGTCGCCGACGAGAACGTGCGGCGGCTCTATCTTGGCGAGAGCTTCACGCTGTGAACCTATCCTGAGGGGGTGGAGGCATTGGCACGGAGCCGATTTTGGCCCAGCGCAAGAAGCGAGGAGGGAGCCATGCTAACGCATAGTGACCGACGAGCGACGCCGCGCCGGGCCAAAAGCGGCCCGCACCTTCGGGGTCGTGTCAGGAAACCCGCTGGCTTCGTCGCAGCTTTTGCAGGGGCAACCAGCCCCTGCTGCACGCTGCTCCTGTCCAGCGGGTTTCCTGACGCGATGACAACGCCTCCACCCCCTCAGGATAGGTTCTAGGGCTGACAGGCATGGCATTAGGCCCCCGCCTCGATATCCGGCAGACGCAATCGCTGGTGATGACGCCGCAATTGCAGCAGGCGATCAAGCTGCTGGCGGCCTCCAACCTTGAAATCGAGACCTTCATTGCCGAGGCGCTGGAAGCCAATCCGCTGCTCGACACCGGCGGACCGGCCGATGTTGGCGAGCCGGAGCGGGTCGAAATCGCCGCCCCGCCGGGCGAGGACGCGCCGGCTGACCAGCTGATGCTGGCAGGGGGCGGGGAGGGTGACGCGCCGCTCGATCTTGCGTCGGTGGATCGTGACTGGGACACCGGCGACGGCGCGGCGCCTTCGATGCGCGATGCCGAATGGGGCGCGGCGGCAGGTGCGGGCGGGGGCGAGTTCGACGAAGCGCCCGATTGGGAGCAGCTGCGCGCCGCCGAGGTCACGCTGGCCGAACACCTCGAAGGGCAGATCGGTGCGCTCACCAATGACCCGCGCACCGGGTTCATCGCCCGCCACATCATCGGGATGCTGGACGATGCGGGCTATCTGACGACACCGATTGACGAGGTGGCCGAGGATCTGGGCGTCGAACTGTTCGAGGCCGAGGCTGGGCTGGCGCTGGTGCAATCGCTCGATCCTTCGGGCGTGGGGGCGCGCAATCTGGCCGAATGCATCGCCATCCAGGCGCGCGAGGCGGATCGTTATGATCCCTGCATGGCTGCGCTTATCAGCAACCTCGATCTGGTCGCACGCGGCGAAGTGGAACGCTTGAAGCGCCTGTGCCGGGTGGATGACGAGGATTTCGCCGACATGCTGCGCGAACTGCGCAGCTACAACCCGCGCCCCGGCCTCGCCTTTGCGCCGTCCGACAGCAGCACCGTGGTGCCCGACATCATCATCACCGCCAACGCGGCGGGCGGGTGGGACATTGCCCTGAACGAGGACACCCTGCCCAAGCTGATCGTCAACCGCGGCTATTTCGTGGAACTGAACGCCGGGGCGACCAGCCGCGAATCGCAGGGCTGGCTGAAGGAGAAGCTGGCCGATGCGCACTGGCTGATTCGCGCATTGGACCAGCGGCAAAAGACGATCCTGAAAACCGCCGCCGAAATCGTGCGCCAGCAGGATGGCTTCTTCCGCCGCGGGGTGGCCGAATTGCGCCCGCTGACCTTGCGCGAAGTCGCCGAGAAGATCGAAATGCACGAAAGCACCGTCAGCCGGGTGACCAGCAACAAATACCTCGCCTGCGCGCGCGGGACGTTTGAACTGAAATACTTCTTCACCAGCGGGGTCGCCTCAGCCGATGGCGAGGGCGCGTCCAGCGCCGCGATCAAGGCGCGGATCAAGGCCCTGATTGACGCCGAGACAGCGAAAAACATCCTGTCCGATCAGCAGCTCGCCGAAATGCTCCAGAAGGAAGGCTTCGATCTCGCCCGGCGCACCGTCGCCAAATACCGCGAGGCCATCGGGCTCGGCTCCAGCGCCGAACGGCGGCGGGCGAAGAAGCTTGAAGGGGCAAGGTAGCGCCGGCAATAGGGTGCAGCGGCGATGTCATATCATGGGGGGAGTTTCGCAATGATCTGGAAGGTGCCCGGCCTACTGGCCGCCGCAATGATTGCAGCAAGCCCGCCTAGCGCAACGACGCAAACCCTTCGCGTCGAACCGCGGGCCACCATAAAGGTCGATATCGAGGTGTGCGCGCCCGCAGTGTATCTCGAGGCGCGAGGTAATGGGAAAAGCGATCTCGATTTCATTATCTACGACCCTGAGGGAGAATGGGTCCACTCCGATCTGGATGACACCGACATAGTGTTCCAGAAACTGGAGAATCCGGTCGCGGGCACATCATGCCTTATCTTCGTTCTGGAAGTCATCAACCAAGGCGCGGTTCCGAACGATCTGCTGATTGAAGTGAAGGATGCCTGATCGGTAGGTCCGTGCAGCATCATCCGGGGCGGCGTTTGTAGGGTCAATCCAACCGTCGTGCCTCCGCTGATGTCATGCAACTGGCGGGCGCATCTTAGGACTTTCCCGCAGTGGGCGCGGCGCGCGTAAACGCCTATCCCGGTGGCAGAATTGCGCCACACGGGGGTGTGACTCGAAAGACTCACTGCAAAACGTTAACGTCTTAAACTTCTTATTAACCTTTTTTGGTGAGAAGTGGCGTGGTTAACAGACGACAATCTCTCCTAAGGAGGGGTTACCAGGGGTAAGAAACCAGATTCACTGGGGGACTAAAATGCGCGTTCTGCTGATCGAAGACGAGCCGACCACCGCCAAGGCGATTGAGCTTATGCTCACCACCGAAGGCTTCAATGTCTATTCGACCGACCTCGGCGAGGAAGGTTTGGATCTCGGCAAGCTGTATGATTACGACATCATCCTGCTCGATTTGAACCTGCCCGATATGCATGGCTATGACGTGCTCAAGAAGCTGCGCGTTGCCAAGGTGCAGACCCCGGTGCTGATCCTTTCGGGCATCTCGGAAATGGATTCGAAGATCCGCAGCTTCGGCTTTGGCGCTGATGATTACGTGACCAAGCCGTTCCACCGCGAAGAACTGGTCGCCCGCATCTATGCCGTGGTGCGCCGTTCGAAGGGCCACTCGCAGTCGGTCATCCGCACCGGCAAGCTCGCCGTGAACCTCGACGCCAAGACGGTCGAAGTCGATGGCGCCCGCGTGCACCTCACTGGCAAGGAATATGCGATGCTGGAGCTGCTTTCGCTCCGCAAGGGCACCACGCTGACCAAGGAAATGTTCCTCAACCACCTTTATGGCGGCATGGACGAGCCGGAACTCAAGATCATCGACGTGTTCATCTGCAAGCTGCGCAAGAAGCTGTCGCTGGCTTGCGGGGGTGAAAACTACATCGAAACCGTGTGGGGCCGTGGCTATGTGCTGCGCGACGACGAAACGGTGGTCGAAGCGGCGTAATTTGCTTCGCCTCAGGCGCCGGGCGCGGACATCCGTCCGCCTTGGCTTTCGCGCCATAAGGCGCGGCGGCCGGTCGGCCTTGCGGCCCTTGCGGGCCGAACCAGAACTCGCTTTTTGTAACGAAGCGCCCGGGGTCTTGGCCCCGGGTGTTCGCGTTTCAGCCCACACGGTTGAACGTGGTGGTCACCATTGGCGGCATCCCTTCCGCGGCCCAGACGATCGTCTCGGTCATGGTCAGCCCGTGGGCGGCGACGGTGTAGACCCGCGTCGACACCCGCTGGCCGCCTTTGCCGAGCGTCATCACCAGCGTGTTCGCGTCGGGCTGGCGCAGCGAAACCGAATCGATCCCCGCCATCGAACCCGTGACCGGCACAGCCACCCCGTCGAGCGACGCGGTCGATTCCGCCGTCTGGATTGCCCCGCCCGGGGTCTCCACCGTCACCACCGTATGCCAGCGACCGCCCGCTGCGGGGGCGAAGGCAATCGTGACGGCACGCGGGCGCTCGTTCGCGGGAATTTTTGCGACATCAAGCGACCATCGCCCGGCCAGAGGCGAAGTTGCGGCAGCGGCCGCCGCGGCAGGGCGGGAGGTCTCGCCGCGCTCAAGCGGAATGGTTGCAGTGAGCAGCAGCCCTGCGGCTGCGAGCGGAATTGCGATCAGCATCATCATCTGTCCTTTCGACCAGCGGCCGCGCCCAGGCGGCGGCCCGGCGTCGGTCTCGGCCGAGGATGCGTCGGCGGACAGATCGATATTCTTGTCCCAGATTTTCTGGGCATCAAGCAGCCGCGCCAGTTCGCGGCTGCTGCCCACCCCTGTCTTGCGCCGCGCTTCGCGCAGCCGTTCATTGATCGAAGCCTCCGACCGCTCCAGCCGCGTCGCGATTGACTTCACCGTGTGCCCGCCTGCGAGCAGGCGCAGGATTTCCAGCTCCTTGTCGGTCAATGTCTCAGGGGGAACAGGTGTCAATGTGGACATGGCCTCTGATCACCACAGCCCGCGCCCGCGTCCAGCACGATTTTCTTGTGCCGCGACGGGCTGCGTGCCAACGGCTGCGCCCATGACAGCGTTCAAGGAAGGCGATCCGACCACCATTGCGCGGCTTTATGGCCGCTCTGTCGGGAAGAAATTGCGCACGAAGCAGCAGGGGTTGGTCGACAATCTCCTGCCGCAAATCAGCGTGCCCCAGGAAGGGCCGGTGACGAGCGAAGTGCTGTTCGGCGATCAGCGCTCGCTGCATTTCGAGATCGGTTTCGGCGGCGGCGAGCATCTCGCCTACCGTGCCGACCTGCTGCCCGATCACGGCTTCATTGGCGCGGAACCCTTCGTCAACGGCGTCGCGCAGGCGCTCACCCACATCGCCGACCAGCGGCTTGCCAATATCCGTTTGCATCACGGTGACGCGCTGGAGGTGCTGGCGCGCATTCCCGATGGCGCGCTGACGATGGCGTACCTGCTCCACCCCGATCCCTGGCCCAAGGCCCGCCACGCCAAGCGGCGGATGGTGAACGACGGCCCGATCAAGCTGCTCGCCAGCAAGATGAAGCCCGGCGGCGAATTCCGGTTCGGCACCGATCACGCGGTCTATCTGCGCCACGCGCTGATGGTGATGCAGCGCCACAAGGACCTGTTCGAATGGGTGGTCGAAAAGCCCGCCGACTGGCAGGTGCGCCCCTCCGGCTGGCCCGAAACCCGATACGAACACAAGGCCCGCACGGTTTACGGGCACGAAGTCTGGTATTTCCGGTTCCGGCGGCGCTGAGGCTTACGGGCCCTTCACAAGCTTCCCGTCCTTCATGATGACGGTGAAGTTGCCCGCCGGATCGCCGATCAGGTCAATATCCGCCAGCGGATCGCCGCGCACCAGAATGAGGTCCGCCAGCGCGCCCTGTTCCACCACGCCCAGCCGCCCTTCATAGGGCGTGCGCGGGCCGGACAGGGCGAGCAGTTCGGCATTGCCGGACGTCACCAGCTTGAGCAGTTCGGAGGAGGTGAAGTACGGCTTCAGCCGCAGGATATAGGCGTTCTGCTGGGCGTTGAGGTCAGGTTCGAACAGGAAGTCCGTCCCCCACGCCAGCTTCACGCCGAGCCGCTTGGCCATCGGCCAGACGATCTTCTGACCCTCGATCACGGGTTTGCGCTTCTCGCGCCGCTTGGGGTCCATCGCCTCGGTCGAATCGACCAGCATCTGGCCCGACAGCCAGATCCCCTTTTCCGCCATCAGCCTGAGTGTGTCCTCATCCAGCAGGTTGCCGTGCTCGATCACCTTCACCCCGGCCTCGATCGCACGGCGCACCGATTTGGGGTGGTAGGCGTGGACAGTGACATAGGTGTTCCAGTCGGACGCCGCATCGACCGCCGCCTTCATCTCGTCGAGCGTGTACTGGGTCACGTCGAGCGGATCATATTCCGAACTAGTGCCGCCGCCGGCTGCGATCTTGATCTGGCTGGCGCCCAGCCTGAGGTTCTCGCGCACCGCGGTCAGCACCTCGTCACGCCCGTCGGCGACGACGCTGGCCCAGATTTCCTCGGCCTTGGACATCTTTCCCGAAAAGCGGCGCGATGGCTCGTCCGGGCCGCGCAGATCGGCGTGGCCCGAGGTCTGGGAGATCATCGGCCCCGACGGCCAGATGCGCGGGCCCATCACCCTGCTGCTGTCGATCAGGCGCTTGAGCTGAAACGAGGGCCCGCCGACATCGCGCACCGCGGTAAAGCCGCGCAGCAGCATCGCGCGCGACTGTTCGGCGGACAGCGCCATCACCTTTTCAAGACCCATGTCCGGCGCGGCCATCTGCGCGGGCGAAAGGCTGTTGAACATCATGTGCACGTGGTTGTCGATCATACCGGGCATCAGCGTGTGGCCCGTCCCGTCGATCACGGTCGCCTCGGGGGAGGTCGGCGCGGCGTCAGAGCCGATCGCGGCGATCAGATTGCCGCGCACCACCACGGTGGTGGGGGCCGAAAGGGTATCGGCGGTGCCATCGAACACCCGGACATTGGTGAACACCACCTCAGGCGCAGGGGTGTCCTGCGCGGCCAGCGGCGCAGCGGACGCCAACACGAACGCGGTCACGGCGGCAAGCGCCCTGCGCAGGTAAGTCATTGTCATGTCTGGTTCCCCGGCTGCTGTGTTGTTCGTCAAGGATGCCACGGCGGGTGCGCCATGCCAATGCCTATCGGCGGTCACTCATGCTCCGCGCCCGCCACCACGGCATCAGCGCGAAGACCATCTGCCCTGCCAGCCCGAGCAACGCGCGGGGCCGGACAAGGTCGGCGAGCCACTGCGCCGGGGTCTGGCCCAACAGCACCGCCGCCAGCGCGCACTCGGCCGCCATCAGCAGCACGAAGGCCAGCACACCAAGGGTCAGCGCCTCGCGCCCGTCGGCAATCGCGAACCGTCGCAAAATCCACCCGGCGGCAAACCAGCTCGCCGCCAGAATGACCGGCAGTTCCAGCAAGGTCGCCGGGATCAGCCCCACCCGCGGGATCACCCAAAGCACCCGCACCGTGCCAAGCACGAAGCCGAGCGCGAACACGATCCCCCAATAGGCCGCCGCTGCTGTTCCCACCCGCATCACCGCGCCTCCCGTGTCGTCCTGCCGCAGCAGGCCTGCGCCTCGTCCGGTCCGGCGAGGATACCACACCCATGACAGAACATCGCACGCGGATGCGTTGCACACCTGTGCGCGTGGGGGCGCAACCCAGTTACCGGAGACGACCACTATGACCATCTCTACGCTCAAGGATCTCTACATCGATCAGCTTCAGGACCTTTACAGCGCTAACCGTCAGGCCTTGCAGGTGACGAAGGAACTGAAGGACGCGGCCAGTTCGGACCAGCTGCGCAAGGCGCTGGCTGCCGGGTGCGACGGGATCGAAGAGGGCATGGGGCAGATCAAGACCCTGATCGAAGGCCACGATGCCAACCCCCGCGGCGAACATTGCAAGGGCATGGAAGGCCTCGTCGCCGAAGCCCGCGCCCACGGGGTCGAAGCCGATTTTTCTGACGAGGATGTGCGCGATGCCTCGATCATCGCGCAATACCAGCGGATGAGCCACTACGGCATTTCGGGCTATGGCACGGTCTGCGCCTTCGCCAAGCGGCTGGGGCTGGAAGACGACGCCAGCGTGCTGCACGAATGCCTTGAGAACACCCGCGGGGGCGATGAGCACATGACCCGGATCGCCTCGGGCGAGGTCAATCCGGCGGCTGCCGAAGCCTGATGTGTGCGAGAGGCCCGGCGTTACGTGCCGGGCCTCTCGCACACATCACCCCACCACGCCTGCGGTTGCCAGCACCGCCAGCGTCAGCACATCGGGCACGCTCGCTGTCATCGGCACGATCTGCACGGGCTTGCCCACCCCGATCATCATCGGCCCGATCGTGGCATTGCTGCCAAGTTCGCGCAGCAGCTTGGCCGACAGGTTCGCCGATTGCAGCCCCGGCATGATCAGTACATTGGCGGGGCCGGACAGGCGGCTGAACGGATAGAGCGCCATCACTCTGGGGTTGAGCGCGGCATCCGGCGCCATTTCGCCTTCATATTCGAAGCCCGGATCCTCCTTGTCGAGGATCGCGACGGCCTCGCGGATCGAGTTCAGCCATTGGCCCGAAGGGTTGCCGAAGGTCGAATAGCTGAGGAAAGCGACGCGTGGTTCGTGGCCCATGCGGCGCGCCACCGCTGCCGTTTCCTTGGCGATGTGGGCCAGTTCGGCCGCGTTGGGGCGTTCGTTGATGGTGGTATCGGCAAGGAATGTCGTGTGGTTCTTGCCGATCATCATGTGGATGCCGAAAGGCAGCGCGCCTTCCTTGGGATCGAGCACCAGGTTCACCTCGCGCACGGTCTGGGCAAAGGTGCGGGTCATGCCGGTGATCATCCCGTCACCATGCCCCAGCGCCACCAACAGGGCTGCGAACACGTTGCGTTCCTGATTGACCATGCGCCGCACGTCACGTTCAGTATAGCCGCGCCGCTGGAGCCGCTTGTAGAGGAAGTCGACCATCGCCGGCACGTGTTCGCTGTCAGCCGAGTTCTGGATTTCAAAGCTGCCGGGGTCGCTGACCGACAGCTGGTGCAGCTTGTCGATCACCGCCTTGGTGCGGCCCACCAGGATCGGCGTGCCGTAACCGAAATCGCGGAACTGGATCGCGGCGCGCAGCACCACTTCCTCTTCCGCCTCGGCAAACACCATGCGCTTGGGGTTGGCGCGCGCGACTTCGTACACGCCTGACAGCACCGAGGTGGTCGGGTTGAGGCGGCTGCGCAGCTGCATCCGGTAGGCGTCAAAATCCTCGATCCGGGCGCGGGCGACGCCCGAATCCATCGCTGCCTTCGCCACCGCTGACGAGACAACCTCGATCAGGCGCGGGTCGAAGGGGGCGGGGATGATGTAATTGGTGCCGAACTTGTGGTTCTGGCCATAGGCGCTCGCCACTTCTTCCGGCACCTGCTGGCGGGCGAGCTCGGCAATCGCTTGGGCGGCGGCGACCTTCATTTCTTCGTTGATCGTGGTCGCCTGCACATCCAGCGCGCCGCGGAAGATGAAGGGGAAGCCCAGCACATTGTTGACCTGATTGGGGAAGTCCGAGCGCCCGGTGGCGATGATCGCATCGGGGCGCACGGCCTTGGCTTCGTCGGGCATGATTTCGGGCACGGGGTTGGCCATCGCGAAGATGATCGGCTTGTCCGCCATCTTGCGCACCCATTCCGGCTTCAATGCTCCCGCTGCCGACAGGCCGAGGAAGATGTCCGCGCCCACCAGCGCCTCTTCAAGACTGGTGGCCGAGGTCTGCACCGCATGGGCGCTTTTCCACTGGTCCACCCCGTCGCGGCCAGGAGTGATCGGGCCGGAACGGTCACACAGGATGACGTTTTCGTGGCGCACGCCCATCGCCTTGATCAGTGCGGTGCAGGCGATAGCGGCAGCGCCAGCGCCGTTGACCACCACCTTCACGTCCTTGAAATCGCGGCCCGTGATGTGACAGGCGTTGAGCAGGCCGGCGGCGGTGATGATCGCGGTGCCGTGCTGGTCATCATGCATCACCGGAATCTTCATCCGCTCGCGCAGGGCGGCTTCGATGATGAAGCATTCGGGCGCCTTGATGTCCTCAAGGTTGATGCCGCCGAAGGTCGGCTCCATCAGAGCGACCGCGTTGATGAAGGCTTCCGGGTCTTCGGTGTCGAGTTCGATATCGATCGAATCCACATCGGCGAAGCGCTTGAACAGCACCGCCTTGCCTTCCATCACCGGCTTGGATGCCAGCGCGCCAAGGTTGCCCAGGCCGAGGATCGCGGTGCCGTTGCTGATCACCGCCACAAGGTTCGCCTTGGCGGTGTAGCGTGCGGCGAGCGAGGGATCGGCGGCGATGGCTTCCACCGGCACAGCCACGCCCGGCGAATAGGCAAGGCTGAGATCGCGCTGCGAAGTCATCGGCTTGGTGGCGACGATCTCCAGCTTACCGGGGCGGATTGTCTCATGATAAAACAGCGCCTCGCGCGCGGTGAAGCCGCCCTTGTTCTGTGTGGCGTTCTCATCGGCCATGGTGCCTGATCCCTCTGCTTGTCCGAATGGAAAATCGCGTTCCGCTTAGCGCCGTGCGCCGCGATGCGATAGGCCGGAAATGGCCCGGCACGGGGGAAAGCCGTAGCGGCGGACATTTCCGAATCGCAGCCGATAAGGCAAGGCCCGGATGATGGCCGCGCTCGATACTCCCAAACCCACCCCGATGATGGCGCAATACCTCGCGCTGCGCGAGGAAGCGGGCGATGCGCTGCTGTTCTACCGGATGGGCGATTTCTTCGAACTGTTCTTCGAGGATGCTCGCACAGCCGCCCAGATCCTCGACATCGCGCTGACCACGCGGGGCGAGCATGGCGGGGCGCCGATCCCGATGTGCGGGGTACCGGTGCACTCGGCGGAAGGATACCTTGCGCGGCTCATCAAGGCGGGCTGCCGGGTGGCGATTGCCGAACAGGTGGAAACCCCTGACGAGGCAAAGGCGCGGGCCAAGCGCGAAGGCACGCCTTCGTCCAAGACGCTGGTGGGCCGTGCCATCGTACGGCTGGTCACCGCGGGCACCCTGACCGAGGAAGCCCTGCTCGAACCGCGCCGCGCCAATGTGCTGGCGGCGCTGGCGGAATTGCGCGGGGCGGTGGGGATTGCGGCTGTGGATGTGTCCACCGGCGCGATGGTGCTGGAGGAATGTGCGGCCGATCAACTCGGCGCGGCGCTGGCGCGGCTGTCTCCGAGCGAGGTCGTGGTGCCAGAGGACTGGCAGCACGGCCCGGATGAGGCCATCCACCGTCCCCGCAGCACCTTTGCCAGCGATGCCGGAGCGGAGCGGCTCAAGGCGGTGCACGGGGTCGCGACGCTGGATGCCTTTGGTGATTTCAGCCGTGCGATGCTGGGCGCTGCCGGGGGCCTTATCGCCTATCTCGACCATGTCGGGCGCGGGCGTCTGCCGCTGCTGCTGCCTCCCGTGGCGCGGGCGGGCGAGGCGGGCATGGCGATGGACGCGGCGACGCGGGCGAGTCTCGAAATCCTCGAAAGCACCACCGGCGGGCGCAGCGGCAGCCTGATCGGCGCGGTTGATCGCTGCGTCACCGGCGCGGGATCGCGGCTCTTGGCCGAAGACCTGTCGGCGCCGCTGCTGGATGCCGCCGCCATCGAGGCGCGGCTGGCGCTGGTGCAGTTCTGGCTCACCCGCCCGATCGAACGTGCGCAGTTGCGCGATGCCTTGCGCGGGATACCTGACCTTGGGCGTGCGCTGGGGCGCGTGGTGGCGGGGCGCGGTTCACCGCGTGATCTCGGCCAGCTGCGCGACGGGCTGTCCGAAGCAATGCGGCTGCATCACTGGCTGTCGGGCGCGCCGGATCGGCCCTCGCTGCTTGACCAGGTGCTCGCGAAACTCACCGGCCACGGCGCGCTGACCGACTGGCTGGGCCGGGCTCTGGTGCCCAACCCCCCGACCGAGCGCGGCAGCGGCGGCTATATCGCCGATGGCTATGACGCCGCGCTTGATGAACTGCGCGCCACATCCGGCGATGCGCGCCGCGCCATTGCGGCGATGGAAGCGCGCTATCGTGACGAAACCGGCATCGCCACGCTCAAGATCCGCCACAACGGCGTGCTTGGCTATTTCATCGAGGTTTCAGCCCGCCACGCAGACCGGTTGATGGCGCCTGACAGTGGCTTCACCCACCGCCAGACAATGAAGGACGCGGTGCGGTTCAACTCGCTGAAACTGCACGAGGAAGCCGCCCGCATCGCCGAAGCCGGCGGCCATGCGCTGGCGGCGGAGGAGGCGCATTTCGAGGAGCTGGTCGAGACTATCGTCACAGCGCGAGAGGCCATCGCGGCGACCGCTGCCGCGCTCGCCCGGCTGGATGTCGGCGCGGGCAATGCCGAGCGTGCCAGCGAGGCCGACTGGTGCCGACCGGACATTGCCGAGGATGCGGGCCTTGCCATCACCGCCGGGCGCCATCCGGTGGTCGAAGCCGCGCTGGCCAAGGCGGGCGATCGGTTTGTGGCGAATGACTGCCAGCTTGCCGATACCAACCGCCTGTGGCTGATCGGCGGGCCGAACATGGGCGGTAAATCGACCTTCCTGCGGCAGAACGCGCTGATCGTGCTGCTGGCGCAGGCGGGCTGCTTCGTCCCTGCCAGCGCAGCGCGGATCGGGCTGGTGGACCGGTTGTTCAGCCGTGTCGGCGCGGCGGACAATCTGGCGCGGGGGCGCTCCACCTTCATGGTCGAGATGGTCGAAACCGCCGCGATCCTCGCGCAGGCGACCCATCGCAGCTTCGTCATTCTGGACGAAGTCGGGCGCGGGACATCGACCTATGACGGGCTCGCGCTGGCATGGGCTGTGGCCGAGGCGGTGCACACCCAGATCCGCTGCCGCTGCCTGTTCGCCACGCATTACCACGAACTCGCCCGGCTGGCCGAAACCTGCGAGGCGCTGAGCCTCCACCATGTCCGCGCGCGGGAATGGCAGGGCGATCTGGTGCTGCTGCATGAACTCGCCGATGGTCCGGCGGACCGGTCTTACGGTCTCGCCGTTGCGCGGCTCGCCGGGGTGCCCGCTCCGGTGGTGGCACGGGCCAAGGCGGTGCTTGAAAAGCTGGAGGCGACCCGCGAGGCCACGGGAGGGATCGCCGCTGGCCTCGGCGACCTGCCGCTGTTCGCGATGCTGGCAGCCCAGCCGCCGCAAGCCTCGCCCGAACAGCAACTGGCAGACGCCCTGCGCACCGCCGATCTCGACGCGTTGACCCCGCGTGAGGCGCTCGATCTGCTCTACGAATGGAAGCGCAATCTGCCCAAAGCATGACGCCGGTTTTGGGCGCTGCCTTCAACCAAGGCTTAACCGTGGGCGCGCTATCATGCGACCATGTACAAGGCCGTATTCCAGAACAGCAAGGTGGCGCTCCTGTTTGCCGGCATGACGCTGTTCAGCGCCGTCTCGATGGTCGGCACCTCGGAAGACAAGGGCGCGCTGACCGAGGCGGTTGACCGCTTCGGTGCCCAGCGCAGCGCCTTTGCCAGCAACGCCGCAGCCTTTGCCGAAGGCCGCAGTGAAGGCGATGCTCCGCCTGCCGAAAAGCCCGTTTTCGGCGAATTTGGTGGCGGCCCCTCCGCGTCCGGAAATGCCGTCAAGCCGAAGGCAGGCAGCGGGCCGATGAACGCGCCCTTGTCCCCCACGGCCATCGTTTCAAACCGCAGCGGCCCAACTGTTACGGGCGAGCCTTACATCTCCGAGCGCGAAATGACGCTGGAACCCGAATAGGGCTGTCATTCCTCCTCGTCGCCGGGGATGGTTTCGCCATCGGCGGTGAGCCAGTCCTCGTCATCATCGTCGGTGGTCTCGCCGCCGTAAGCGCCGGCTTCATCGTCATGGTTGGGCTCGCCCGCAAAGGCCGACATGTCGATCCGGCCATCGCCTTCCATGCGGCGCATCTCGTCAATCAGATCGCCCTTGCTGGCGGGCGCGGGGTCGAGGCCGGTGGAAGCGGGCTTGGTGCTATCGAGCGGGCTGGCGGTGTGGCTGCCCTCTGCCCGCGCATCCCGGGCCACGTCCTGCGCCTGTTCGCCGCGGGCGTCCTGTTCACTGTTGTGGGCTTCGGGCGGCAGGCCTTCGGGGTGGCCGGGGGTGGTTGTGGGCTTGGACATGGGAATTCTCCTTCCCCATGCCTAACCTTGTCCAGACCCGTATTGTTGCCGAGGCTTGCGACGAAGCGAGCCGCCGCTGCGCCTCATCGCGTGGGGACGGGTGCCTCGCCCGTGTAATCATAGAAGCCGCGCCCGGTCTTGCGGCCCAGCCAGCCGGCCTCGACATATTTCACCAGCAGCGGGGCTGGGCGATACTTGCTGTCACGGGTGGTGGTGTAGAGTACGTTGATGATGTCGAGGCAGGTATCCAGCCCGACGAAATCAGCCAGTTGCAGCGGCCCCATCGGGTGGTTGAGGCCGAGGCGGCAGCCCTTGTCGATATCCTCGATACCCGCCGTGCTCTGCCCGAGCACGAACACCGCCTCGTTGATCATCGGCAGCAGGATGCGGTTGACGACGAAACCGGGCTCGTCCTGGCTCAGTACCACTTCCTTGCCCAGACCCTTGGCAAATTCGGTCACCCGGTCAGTGGTCGCCTGCGCGGTGGCAAGGCCGGGGATGACTTCGATCAGGCCCATCACGGGGACCGGATTGAAGAAGTGCAGCCCGATAAAGCGTGCAGGGTCCGGCGAGTGGTTGGCCATCCGCGTGATCGGGATCGACGAGGTGTTCGACGCCATGATCGCGCCTGCATTCAGCATCTTGCCCGCGTTTTCGAAGATCGCGTTCTTGATCTCCTCCCGCTCGGTCGCGGCCTCGATGATGAGGTCGGCATCGGCAAAGGGGGCGTAATCGGCGACCGGCGTGATGCGGGCGAGCAGGCTTTCGGCCTCATGCGCTTCGATCTTGCCGCGGCCCATCAGCTTGGCGAGCGCCTTTTCGACATTGGCCTTGCCCGCTTCTGCGCGGGCGAGATCGACATCGGACAGCATCACATTCATGCCATTGGCGGCGACGGTCTGGGCGATGCCGGTGCCCATTTGTCCGGCCCCGATGACGGCGATGGTGCGCATTGTGTGTCCTTCGCAAGTGCAGCAATTGCCCGCGCTGTTAGCGATGGCCTTCGCCAAAAGCCAGCGATTAGCGCGTTACCTGTTTTTCCCGGGAACCCACTTCACATCCGCGCGGCCATCGTCATTCGCCACGCGGGCCAGCACGAACAGCAGGTCGGACAGGCGGTTGATATAGGCGAGCGCTGCCGGATTGACCGGGTCTTGCGCGGCCAGAGCGACCATCGCCCGTTCCGCCGCACGGGTCGTGGCGCGGGCGACATGGACGCGGGCTGCCGCCTCGCTCCCGCCGGGCAGGACGAAGCTGGTGAGCGGTTCGAGCCGTTCGTTCAGCGCATCGATCTGCGCCTCTATCCAATCGGGCTGGGAGGCGACGATCCGCAGGACCATCTCCGACGGGGCGAAATCCCCGTCGGCAGCGGGCGTCGCAAGGTCTGCACCCAGATCGAACAGATCGTTCTGCACCCGCGTCAGCAGGGCGCGCTGGCTTTCGTCAGACAGCGCGCAGATGGCGAGGCCGATGGCGCTGTTCGCCTCGTCCACCAGACCCATCGCGTTGATGCGGGCCGAGAACTTGGGGCAGCGCGAGCCATCGACGAGACCCGTGGTCCCGTCATCCCCGGTGCGGGTGTAGATCTTGTTCAGCTTGACCATCGCCGACGTGCTTTAGCGCGAAGCCGCCATGATGATCGCCACCACCACGATCGCCAGCGCCTGATACTTGATGCGCGCAAACATCGCCTTGTTCTGGGCGAGCTGCATATCGGTCGCGGTTTCGCCCTCGCCGGTTTCAAGGTCGATCTTGGTCGTCTTCAGGAAGGCGATGATCCCCTTGATCAGCGAAAAGGCCACCAATCCCATCAGGACAAGCAGTACGGGCACGAGGACGTAGTTCATGGTGCCTAAATGGACGCTTGGCGCTCAGGTTCCAAGTGACAAATGTTGCAACCTGAGTTGATCGGCAAGCATCCGTCCGTCCTCGCCCGCCGCCCGCCGTTCGGCCAGTGCGGGAGAGCCGCGCCGCTTGGCAAGCTTTGCGCCGTCCGCGTCGACCAGCAGTGGGTGGTGATGCCAGCGCGGCACCGGCAGGCCGAGCAGGGCTTGCAGGGTGCGGTGCACGTTGCTGGCGGCAAACAGATCGGCGCCGCGGGTGACCAGCGTCACGCCGTCCGCCGCATCGTCCAGCGTCACGGCAAGGTGGTAACTGGCGGGCAAGTCCTTCCTCACCAGCACGACATCGCCAAGGCCGGAGAGGTCCACCGCCTGCGGCCCCGCCAGCGCATCGTCCCACACCAGCGGTCCGGTGGTCGCCAGCGCCTTGGCTGCATCGAGCCGCCATGCCGCCGAGCGCGATGGGTCGGGCTGCGTTCGTTTGCAGGTGCTAGGGTAGATCAGGCCCTCAAGGCCCGGCCGCGCCCCCGCCTCTTCGATCTCTTTGCGGGTGCAGGTGCAGGGATAGAGCAAACCCCGCGCCTTCAGCGTCTCGGCAGCGGCGGCATAGCTGGCCAGCCGGGTGGATTGCGCGGGCACTTCGTCCCATGCCAGCCCGAGCCATTCGAGATCGCGGCGGAATTCATCCGCCAGTTCGGGGCGGGAACGCGGCCCGTCAATATCCTCGATCCTGAGCAGAAACCGCCCGCCACTGTCGCGCGCCAGATCATGCGCGACGATCGCCGACAGCGCATGGCCCAGATGCAGCCGCCCGTTGGGGCTGGGCGCGAAACGGGTCACTTGGGGCGCGCGGTCAGGCATCGCTGCGCCATGCCACAGGACATAATCTTGCGCTATCCACAGGCTCTCCACAGCCCGTCCCTGTGGATACCCACCCTGTAACGGGTTTGACTCTTTGCCATGCCACGTCAGGATGCACGTCAATCAGGGAGGAACGCGCAAGGTGTTCAATGCCGAACTGATCGAAAGAGCCGCCCGGTTCCGCGGGGTCGATGAAGACCCGACCCGGAACCTGTCGGCCTGCCCGGCGCTGGTGCTCAACGCCGATTACACCCCTTTGTCCTATTACCCGCTCAGCCTGTGGCCGTGGCAGACCGCGATCAAGGCGGTGTTCCTCGACCGGGTGGACATTGTCGCCAGCTATGACCGCAGCGTGCATTCGCCCAGCTTTGACATGAAAATCCCGAGCGTTATCGCGCTCAGGCAATATGTGAAGCAGAGCGAATTTCCCGCCTTCACCCGCTTCAACGTGTTCCTGCGTGACCGCTTCCAGTGCCAGTATTGCGGCAGCCACGAACACCTGACTTTCGACCACGTGGTCCCGCGCCGGTTGGGCGGGCGCACCACGTGGGAGAACATCATCACCGCCTGCGCGCCCTGCAACATGAAAAAGGGCGGGCGCACGCCCAAGCAGGCCGCGATGGCGCTGCACCAGGCCCCAATCCGCCCGACCAGCTGGCAGTTGCAACAGGCCGGCAAGCTCTTCCCGCCGGGCTATCTGCACGAAACCTGGCGCGACTGGCTGTATTGGGATGTCGAGCTGGAGGCATAAGCGGACAAAGGTGACACCCTGTCCGCTTTGCCGACCTTCAATTTACGCAGCAATTCCAGTGACCTGTTATCGAATCCGCCAAGCGGACGGACAGGGGAGCGAGGGCTTTGTTTCGCCTCGCTGGTCAAACGGCCTCGCAGGCCGGGCAGAACAATGGGAAAGAACCGGGCGATCAGTGTAGCAGCGCCGCGCCGCGTAGGAAAACCGCCGAGAAGGTCCGCGATCTGCGCCGCTCAACCGCAAAGCTGCCGTTCGGCAATCGACCCCAAAGTGGTCAATCGGATTTGGAGTTGCCGCATACTAGCCTTTTTTCATCATTTAAAGATTTCCATTGGAAATCCAATGCTCTCCGCTTTATCCACTTGCAGCAGACCACTGACAGATGACGGGAGCGGACATTGCAGAAGCAGTCTGAAGTCGCGCGCAGAAAGTCCAGATGGGCGTTTTTTGCGATGGCGATCGCCTTCGGGACACCAGTGGGCGCTGACACAAGTTTGGAGGTAGAGCGAGCCTGCAAGCCGGTGGTTCCGCAAGTCATGGTCAAGCTTTTGAACCAAGGCGAGCTACGTGCTGGCTACCAACTGTTCGTGGGATACGACGAGGCCGGAAGCGCTCCGTTCAGCCACGAAACCTTTAGCAAGGCTAGTCGTAGTTCCGGTTGTAACATCAAAGATGGGCGCTGCATCAGCTCACGGGCGCGATACGAAACGCGCCTTGAAGGCTTGAGGCAGCAGAGCATTCAGCTGCAAAAAAGCGGGGGTTGGGCGACGGGCTCGGAAAGCAATCTTCTGGGAGGTGTGCAATGGTATGGCCCATCTTATCCTGATCGGGTTAGAATCACATGCGATCTAGCCAACTCGGACGCGCGCACCGCCTGTATTCTCGACAGCGTTGAATACGCTGCCAATCCCGCAACGTCGGGAGCTGACGGCCAAAACCCGAAAATTAGACGGTTCGATCAGTGCCAGCCGAAGGGACGACGGCCCTCGACTGTTTGACCGCATATCTGCTCGTTAACGGTCGCGAATGGCAGAAACCCACCCACTTCCCGCCATTCAGCCACAACCGCCAATCACCCGAAACCGGCCGCGCCTGGCTTACCCCTCGGCCGCCTTGTGCTTTTCCAGCCACGGGCGCAGCGGGAACAGCCATTGTTCCTTGATCGACAGGCGCTTGCGATCATCCTGCCCGACCACCTCGCTCTCGCCATCCTTGTAGGTGCCGAACACGCGGTCCCAGAAAATCACGGAGTTGCCGTAGTTGCAGCGCGTGTCCTCATAACTCAGCGCGGTGTGGTGCAGGCTGTGGTGGCGGATGGTGGTGAAGAAGAAGCCGAACCAGATCGGCGGATTGGCGCGCACGTTGGCATGGGCATAGGCGGCAATCGCGCCTGACGCGGTGATCGCGCCGAAGAGGGCGTTCAAATCCACATCCAGCAGCGCAATCACGCCAAGGCTGATCAGGAACAGCTCGATCGGATTGCCGATGAAGCCCTTCATCGCGTTCAATTGCGTGATGTGATGGTGCGGTGCGTGGGTCAGCCACAGCGGCGTCCAGTTGTGCATCGCGCGGTGCATCCAGTACTGGCCGAATTCGAAGGTGAACATCACCACCAGCACCTGCACAAGGAAGGGGCTCGCCGCGAGCCACGGGGTGGCGATGCCCCAGGCCTCTTTCAGATCGCTCAGCGGCCCGTTGACCAGAGTCTCGCTCAAAAACCCGATCACGCCGTAACCGAACGCGACATAGAACACGTCGGTCGCCAGTTCGCGCCGGTTGATGCGCCAGCCTTCGTGGCGTTCGAACACCAGTTCCATCACCTGCACAAAGGCCAGCGTGCCAAGGCCCACGGCCATGATCGCCCAGCCGCCTTCGACCCACGCGGTCGGCGCAAAGGCCCAGAACGTGAGGATCGCCGCAACGGTTGCGGGCGGCAGCAGATTGACAAGCGACTGTTTCACCGGTTCGGCCCCTGATACATGGCAAAGCGCTCTATGGCGGCGTCCCGGACGGGGAGAATACGCCATTCTGCGCAGATCGTCGAGCCGATCCGGGCAGGGGGTGCGGCCCCAGCCTCTTGCCTTTCGGCCACCTTCCGCCTAAGCGCGCGCACTTCACTGACACGAATCAATCAGCCAGCCTGGCGACAAGGGCTGCCATGGCCGGTTCCGACGTGTCTCAATCAGGAGATGAAAATGCCCAAGCTGAAGACCAAGAGCGGTGTGAAGAAACGCTTCAAGATCACCGCCACCGGCAAGGTCAAGCACGGCGTCGCTGGCAAGCGCCACCGGCTGATCAGCCACAACGCCAAGTATATCCGCACCAACCGCGGCACCTCGGTCCTGTCGGCCAATGATACGCCGACGATCAAGAAGTGGGCGCCCTACGGGCTGGATTGATGCGAGCGGCCATCGGCCCTCAAGCATCTCACAAATAAGGATATACTGATATGGCACGCGTCAAAAGGGGTGTTACCACCCGCGCCAAGCACAAGCGGATTCTGGACCAGGCCAAGGGCTATCGCGGTCGCCGCAAGAACACCATCCGGATCGCCCGTCAGGCGGTCGAAAAGGCCGGGCAATATGCCTACCGTGACCGCAAGGTTAAGAAGCGCACCTTCCGTGCTCTCTGGATCCAGCGCATCAACGCTGCCGTCCGCATGGAAGGCCTGACCTATTCGCAGTTCATGCACGGCATCAAGCTGGCTGGTATCGAACTCGACCGCAAGGCGATGGCCGATCTCGCCATGAACGAAGGCGGCGCCTTCAAGGCTGTGATCGCACAGGCGAAGGCAGCTCTGCCTGCATAAAGCAGGCGGGGGCAGCTCTGCCGGCATAAGCATTTCGCGGCTTCGGCCCGGATAACAGATCAGGGGCGGGTTCCTTATCGGGGAGCCCGCCCCTTTCTGTTGCGCGCTGTGCATCGCCGGTTTGTAAGAATCCGCCATCGGCCTTGTAAAACCGCGTCATCTGCGCCTATCTGTATCTATGGGGGATGGAGGTAACACACAGGCCGCGCGCGGGGACTTGCCGCCGCAGGGTCAGCGGCTCACGGCCGCGTTTCGTGAACCGCCGGCGCAGTTCGCGGGTTGCTTCACGAGCCTGTATCACCTCACGCTCGAACTTGATGACAGTGAGACGCGGGTGACGGACTGGCTCCAGCCGGAATGGGGCAATATCCGCTTTTTCTGCGGCACCACGCCTGATGCGGAAATTGCATCGCACCGGGTCAGCGGGACGCGGTTCGTCGGCACCGGGCCGAGCACTCTGCCGTGCCGGTTCTCGCTCGGGCCGGTCAGGATGTGGGGCGTCGGGTTTCTGCCGCTGGGCTGGGCGCGGTTTTTCGATGCCGGCGCCAGCAGCTGCGCCAACCTCATCTGTGACGGCGCGGCGCACCCGGCCTTCTCCCATTTCGCGGGCCTGACCGACACGCTGTGCGATCCCGAAGCCACGCTTGACGAACAGTTCGATGCGCTGGTGGTCGGCCTGACCCGCGCCATGCGGCCGAGCCGGGATGAACCGCGCATCGCCCGCGTCCACGCCGCGCTGGTCAGCGGCGAGCACGCATCGGTCCATGATCTGGCCGACGCCTGCGCCATGAGCATCCGCACGCTGGAGCGGGTGTGCATGCGCTATTTCGGCTTTTCGCCCAAATTGCTGATGCGCCGCCAGCGCTTCATGCGCAGCCTTGCCGCCTTCATGCTCCACCGCGGCCGTCCGTGGACCGAGGCGATGGACGCGCATTACCACGATCAGGCGCAGTTCACGCGAGAGTTCCACGAATTCATGACCATGAACCCCACTGAATATGCCGCGCGCGAACACCCGATCCTGACCTCGTTCATGGAGGCGCGGGCCAGGGCATGGGGCAGCGCGGCGCAGACGCTCGATCCGCCCGCGCCGCCGCGGTGACAGGCACCTGCGCTATTTGAGGTCTTCGACCGAGACCCAGCCGGTGGTGCCGAAATTGTCCTTCACCTCGATGAACAGGCCCTCGCGCTTGCCGGTCGGATCCAGTTCGGTCCCGGCCCGCAGCGAACGGACAGCCGCTGCATCCGTGCTGGCCGCGGCGCGCATCACAGTGTCGACGGCGACCACGGCTTCGTCGTCGGCACCGCCGCCGCCAGCCGCCTCGGGCGCGGCAGACATCAGTTCGCGC
Organism: Porphyrobacter sp. IPPAS B-1204; assembly: GCA_003724185.1. Lineage (GTDB taxonomy): Bacteria > Pseudomonadota > Alphaproteobacteria > Sphingomonadales > Sphingomonadaceae > Erythrobacter. The sequence goes on along the minus strand of RHGM01000001.1, from coordinate 1,568,669 downwards.
TGGGCGACCAGCTGGTTGAAGGCGATCACGAAAGCCTCGGTCAGCATCTCGCCGTTCTTGCTGCCCTGGTAGCCCGAGGCGTTGGCCGCCGTGCCTGCCCAGCCGGCCGCGCCGCCGCCGAAGTCGATGCTTGATTTCTTGACGATGCCCTGTCCGGCGGCGACCGTCAGGCCGTTGGCCGGGCTGACGACGCGCAGGCCTGCGGCGACGGTCTTCTTCTTGCCGCCCAGACCGCCGAACATCCCCAGCATCGCGCCCGCGCCGGGCACCCCGCGCAGGAGCGAGCTTGCCGCGCCGGATCGCACCAGCGCCTCGGTCGCGGCGCCCTTCGCCAGTTCCATGCCCTTGTCGACCTCTTCAGCCGTGCCCGCGATGGCGGTCACCAGAAACCGTGCGGGTGCACTGTCGTTGGGATTGTCGATCGTGAAGCAGCCGCTTTCGGTCGCCAGCGCATTGATCAGTGCACGGGGCGAACCGAGGCCCCAATCGGTCCATCCGGCCTGATCGCCTTCGACCAGCGCGATCGAACCGATGCTCTCGTCACAGCGCACCAGTTCGGGCGTTTCGTCCTTGTCCTTGGCTGCAAGTGGCCCCGCCACCATCACCAGACTTGCCGCAAATGCGGCTCCAAAAGCATTTTTCATCAGTATTCTCCCCCCGACCCCTGAAGCGGGGGATTGTAAGCTGCGTGACTAATGCCACGTTGTAAGGATACGACGTGGTCAGGGGGTGGTCACACATGCATGCTTTAGTCGGCAATTCGGTCCAGATTCGCTTTGCCTTGCCGAGCGAGGAGCTGCGGCCAATGGTCACGACCTATTACCGCACCGAAGTGGTCTGTTCGCCGCGTGCGCCGTGGCTGGAGGATTGGCTCCATCCCGAATGGGCCAACCTGCGGTTCATGGCCGGGGGGCGCGCACATTCCGTGATCGGTCCCGGGGAGTTGCAGCCTTGTCCGCCTTTCACCGTCACCGGCCCGACCAGCCGGGCGATGCGCTTCCGGATCGAGTCCGGGAACAGCTGGGGGATCGGGCTGCTGCCACTGGGCTGGGCGCGGTTGGTGGCCGGCGCGGCGAGCGATTACGCCGACCGCTTTGTCGATGGCGCGGCCGACCCGCTGTTCGCGGCCTTTGCCCCGCTGGCCGAGGCGCTGGCGGCAAATGGCGGGGACTACGCCACCGAACTGGCGCTGATCGAAGCGCACATGGAACGGTTGCTGGCCGCAGCTGCACCCGCCGATCCGGCGATCCTCGCCCTCCACACCGCGCTGTTCGATCCCGACATGCTGACCGTGGCCGATCTTGCCACTCGGCTGGGCATGACGGTGCGCACGGTCGAGCGTCTGTCGCGCCGCGCTTTCGGCTTTCCCCCGAAGCTGCTGCTGCGCCGCCAGCGTTTCCTGCGCAGCCTTGCGCGGTTCATGCTCGATCCGTCGCGCAAGTGGCTGGGCTCGCTCGATTGCCATTACCATGACCAGTCCCATTTCGTGCGCGACTTCCGGCGGTTCATGGGCATGTGTCCGACCGAATATGCGCGGGCGGACAAGCCGCTGCTCTCTGCGGCGGCGCGGGCGCGCATGGCGGCGGCGGGGGCGGCGATGCAGGGGTTGCACGCGCCGGATGGCCTGCCTGCTCCGGTGCCGGCCGCCTGACCTGACAGGCGCTTTGCAAAAGGCGTGATTTGCCGCTAGCGGGCGGCGGCAAGTTTCCTGTCTGCAGATCACCCGAGGCCATGACCGACATCACATCCCAGACTGAGGCCGCGCTCGCCGCAATTGCGGCGGCTGACAGCCTCGATACGCTTGAAGCGCAGCGGCTCGAAACGCTCGGCAAGAAGGGCTGGGTCAGTCTTGCCCTCAAGACGCTGGGCGGCATGACCCCCGAAGAGCGCACCGCCGCCGCGCCCGCCATCCAGTCGGCCCGCGCCGCGATTGCAGAAGCGCTGGAGGCCAAGAAGGCAGCGCTGGAATCGGCGGAGCTGGAGGCCCAGCTTGCGCGCGAGACGATCGACCTGACGCTGCCCGCAGCGGCCACGCCCAAGGGTTCGGTTCACCCGGTATCGCAGGTGATGGACGAACTCGCGGAAATCTTCGCGGACCTCGGCTTCGCCGTCGCCACCGGCCCGGAGATCGAGGACGACTGGCACAATTTCACCGCGCTCAACATGGACGAAACCCACCCGGCGCGGGCGATGCACGATACGTTCTATTTCCCGGATAAGACATCCGACAGCAAAGACGTTTTGCTTCGCACCCATACCTCGCCTGTCCAGATCCGTTCGATGCTTGCCCAGGGCGCGCCGATCCGCATCATCGCGCCGGGCCGCGTTTATCGCTCTGACAGCGACGCCACCCACACGCCGATGTTCCATCAGGTCGAAGGGCTGGTGATCGACAAGGATATCCACCTCGGCCACCTCAAGTGGACGCTGGAGACCTTCTTCAAGGCCTTCTTCGAACGGGAAGACATCGTGTTGCGCCTGCGCCCGAGCTACTTCCCCTTCACCGAGCCCAGCGTTGAAGTCGATGTCGGCTACTCGAACGAAGGCGGCCGCCGCGTGGTCGGCGGGCACGGCGATGCGCCGGGCCATGCGTGGATGGAAATCGGCGGCAGCGGGATGGTGAACGCCCGCGTGCTCGAATTCGCAGGGGTTGATCCGGCCGAATATCAGGGCTTTGCTTTCGGCCTCGGGATCGACCGCATCGCGATGCTCAAATACGGGATGAACGACCTGCGCGCCTTCTTCGATGGCGATCCGCGCTGGCTGGCGCATTACGGCTTCTCGCCCTTCGACCAACCGACGCTGTCTGCCGGTGTGGGAGCACGCGCATGAAGTTCTCGCTGACCTGGCTCAAGGATTACCTTGAAACGACCGCCACCGTTGCGGAAATTTGCGACGCGCTCAATGCCATCGGGCTTGAAGTGGAAGGCGTTGAAGACCCGGCGGAGAAGCTGGCCGGTTTCCGCGTCGCCCACGTGCTGACCGCTGCGCGCCACCCGGATGCCGACAAGCTGCAGGTGCTCACGGTCGACACCGGAGACGGCAATCCGCTGCAGGTCGTCTGCGGTGCGCCCAATGCGCGGGCCGGGATGAAGGGCGTGCTGGGCCTGCCCGGCGCGGTCGTTCCGGCAAACGGCATGGTGCTGAAGAAGAGCGCAATCCGGGGTGTCGAGAGCAACGGCATGATGTGCTCGGTGCGTGAGCTCGAACTGGGCGAGGATCACGACGGCATCATCGAACTGCCCGATGACGCGCCAGTGGGGACGAGCTTCGCCGATTACCACGGCGCCGATCCGGTGATCGAGGTCGCCGTGACCCCCAACCGCCCCGATTGCATGGGCGTATACGGCATTGCCCGCGATCTGGCGGCCAAGGGGCTGGGGACGCTGAAGCCGATTGCCATGCCCGCCTTCGCGGCTGCAGGTGCCTGCCCGGTCGAAATGCGCACGGACGACGCGCAAGGCTGTCCGGCCTTTTATGGCCGTGTGGTGCAGGGCGTGACCAACGGTCCATCGCCCGACTGGCTTCAGGCGCGGCTGAAAAGCGCAGGCCAGCGGCCGATTTCGCTGCTGGTCGATCTGACCAACTACCTGATGCTCGGCTACGGGCGTCCGGCCCACGCCTATGACCTTGCCAAGCTGCAAGGCGCGGTCGTGGCGCGGCGGGCCAGGGACGGGGAACAGGTGCTGGCTCTGAACGAGAAGACCTATACGCTCGATCCAGAAATGACGGTGATCGCCGACGACAGCCAAGTGCACGACATCGCCGGGATCATGGGCGGCGAGCATTCGGGCGTCAGCGATGGCACCACCGATGTCTTGCTCGAAATCGCCTATTTCGACCCGGCCCGCATCGGCGCGACGGGCCGCAAGCTGGGCCTGTCTTCCGACGCCCGCACGCGGTTCGAGCGCGGGGTGGACCCCGCGTTTCTGGACGATGGCCTCGATCTGCTGACCGGGCTGATCGTGGAACTGGCGGGCGGCACGCCCAGCGAAGTGGTGCGCGCCGGTTCGCCGCCAGCCGCGCCCAAGGTGATCGCGTTCGATCCCGGCCTCACGTTGCGCCTCGGCGGGGTGGATGTGGCCGAGGGCGAACAGAAGCGCATCCTCGAAAGCCTCGGCTTCAGCGTTGGCAGCGATTGGCCGAAGAACCCTGACGTCACCTGCCCGCTGCGCCGCCGCGACATCGAAGGCCCGGCCGATCTGGTCGAGGAAGTGGTGCGCATCCACGGCCTCGACACAGTGGCGAGCGTGGCCCTGCCACGGGCCGAAGGGGTGGCAAGGCCGACCGCGACCCCGCAACAGAAGCTCGAACGGTCCTTGCGCCGCGCCGCTGCCGCGAGCGGGCTCAACGAGGCCATCACCTGGAGCTTCCTCCCCGAATGGGCCGCCGAGCATTTCGCCGCCGGCAATGAACCCCCGTGGGTGCTCGCCAATCCGATCAGCGAGGACATGAAGGCGATGCGTCCGGCGCTGCTCCCCGGCCTGCTGATGGCGGCCAAGCGCAATGCCGATCGCGGCGCGGTGTCATCACGCCTGTTCGAGATCGGGCGGCGCTACTTTCGCGCCGCCGATGGCCTCAGCGATGAAAAGCCGACCCTCGGCATCGTGCTGGCGGGCGAAAAGACCCCGCGCGGGTGGCAGGCGGGCAAGGCCAAGCCGTTCGACGCCTATGACGCCAAGGCGCTGGCGCTCCAATTGCTCGAAGCGGCAGGCGCTCCGGTCGCCAACCTGATGGTGATGGGTGAGGCGGGCGCGCAGTTCCACCCTGGTCAATCGGCCACCTTGCGCCTCGGCCCCAAGGTGGTGCTGGCGCGCTTTGGCATGGTGCATCCCGCGACCCTCAAGGCCTTCGATGTCGACGGGCCGATTGCGGCGGTCGAGCTGTTCCTTGACGCGATCCCTGCGAAGAAGGGCGCGGCTTTCGCCCGCCCCGGCTTCACCCCGCCTGCGCTTCAGGCCGTGACCCGCGATTTCGCTTTCCTCGTCCCCGCAAGCCTTGCGGCAGGCGATCTGGTGCGCGCCGTTCAGGGCGCGGACAAGGCGAACATCACCGGCGTGCGCGTGTTCGACGTCTTCGCCGGGCAGGGCGTGCCCGAGGGCCACAAGTCCATCGCGGTCGAAGTCACGCTCCAGCCGGGTGAGGCCAGCTTCAAGGACGCCGACCTCAAGGCGATTGCCGAAAAGGTCGTCGCTGCTGCGGCCAAGCTGGGCGGGGAGCTGCGCGGATGAAAACCGCTTTCGTCACCGGCGCCACCGCAGGGATCGGTCTTGCCACCGTCCGCCGCCTCGTCAAGGACGGCTGGCGCTGCGTCGCCACCGGACGGCGGCAGGAGCGGTTGGATGCGCTGGTCGCGGAACTGGGCGCGGACCGCGTCCACCCCGCCTGCTTCGATGTGCGCGACACCGCCGCGCTGGATGCCGCGCTTGCCGCGTTGCCCGAAGGCTTCTGCGACATTGATCTGCTGCTGAACAATGCAGGCCTCGCCCAAGGCCTCAGCCCTGCGCAGAACGCGGACCTCACCGACTGGCACACCATGATCGACACCAACATCACCGCCATGGTGGTGCTGACCCGCAAGCTGCTGCCGGGGCTGATCGAACGCAAGGGCGCGATCATCGCGATTGGTTCGGTTGCGGGGAGTTACGTCTATCCCGGCGGTAATGTCTATGCCGGGTCCAAGGCCTTCGCCAACCACTTCACGCTCGCCCTGCGCGCTGATCTTCACGGCACGGGTGTGCGCGTCACCAGCATCGAACCGGGGATGGTCGAGACCGAGTTTACCGTGGTCCGCACCGGCAGCCAGGAGGCGTCCGACAGCCTCTATCGCGGCGTGAACCCGATGACGGGCGAGGATATCGCCGACACCATCGGCTGGATCGCCAGCCTGCCGCCGCATCTCAACATCAACCGGATCGAGCTGATGCCGGTCAACCAGGACTTCGCGGGCTTCCGCGTCGCGCGCGACACCTAAATGACCTCCAATCGCCGCACCTTCGCGATCATCTCGCACCCTGACGCCGGGAAAACCACGCTCACCGAAAAGCTGCTGCTGCAAGGCGGCGCAATCCACTTGGCGGGCGAGGTCAAGGCGCGTGGCCAAGCGCGGCGGGCGCGGTCGGACTGGATGAAGATCGAGCAGCAGCGCGGGATCTCGGTCACGTCATCGGTCATGACCTTCCAGAAGGACGGGATCGTGTTCAACCTGCTCGACACGCCGGGGCACGAGGATTTCTCGGAAGACACCTACCGCACCCTGACGGCGGTGGATTCCGCGGTCATGGTGATTGACGCCGCCAAGGGCATCGAGCCGCAAACGCGCAAGCTGTTCGAGGTCTGCCGGTTGCGCTCCGTGCCGATCATCACCTTCGTCAACAAGGTCGACCGCGAAGGCCGCGATCCCTTCGAGACGCTGGACGAGGTGGCCGATATGCTGGCGCTCGACGTGTCCCCACAGATGTGGCCGATCGGGATGGGCGGCGAGTTTGAAGGCCTGCTGGACTTCGTGACCGAAACCATCGCCCGCCCCGAAGGCCCGAGCCGCGAGTTCCTCGGCACCCGCGACACCGCCGCCATCCCCCAGCGTTTCGCCGACGAGATCGAGCTGGCGCGTGGCGGGTACCCGGAATTCGACCTTGAGGCCTTCCGCCACGGTGACCTGACCCCGGTCTATTTCGGATCGGCCTTGAAGAACTTCGGCGTTACCGAGCTGATCGACGCCATCGCCCGCTACGCCCCGCCGCCGCGCCCCCAGCCTGCGGGCGAGGAGCAGATCAGCCCTGAACGGGACGAGGTCACCGGCTTCATCTTCAAGGTGCAGGCCAACATGGACCCCAACCACCGCGACCGCATCGCCTTCATGCGTCAGGTTTCGGGCACCTTCAAACGCGGCATGAAGCTGACCCCCAGCGGCCTCGGTAAGCCGATCGCGGTGCATTCTCCGATCCTGTTCTTCGCGCAGGACCGCGAGTTGGCTGACACGGCGGAGGCGGGCGACATCATCGGCATTCCCAACCACGGCACGCTGCGGGTGGGCGATACCCTGTCCGAACGCAACCAGGTGCGCTTCACCGGCCTGCCCAACTTCGCGCCGGAAATTCTGCGCCGGGTGCAATTGCGCGATCCGACCAAGACCAAGCAATTGCGTAAAGCGCTCGACGACCTTTCGGAAGAGGGCGTCATTCAGGTGTTCTACCCCGACATCGGCTCGGCGCACATCGTCGGCGTCGTCGGACAGCTTCAGCTCGAAGTGCTGATTTCGCGGCTGGAGGCGGAATACAAGGTCGAAGCCGTGCTCGAACCCTCCCCCTTCGCCACCGCGCGCTGGATCAAGGGGGACGAGAAGGCGCTGGAGGAATTCGCCGGGTTCAACCGCGCCAACCTCGCGCGTGACCGCGATGGCGATTACGTCTTCATGGCCAAGAGCCCGTGGGACGTTAGCTATCAGGTCGAAAAGAACCCGCAGCTGACCTTCTCGGCCACCAAGGAACGCTAGTCTTGCGGGAGAGCCGGGTTCGCGGCATGGCATGGCCCATGCACGACACCGGCCCGACATCGCAGACCTTCATCTCGCAGCGCCTTCGCCTGAACTATCTCGATTGGGGTGGCAGGGGCAAACCGCCGCTGGTGCTGGTGCATGGCGGGCGCGATCATGCGCGGTCGTGGGACTGGACCGCCGAGGCGCTGAGGGCGGATTACCACGTCATCGCAATGGACCACCGCGGCCACGGCGACAGCGACTGGGTGTCGGACGGGGTCTATTCCGCGGGCGACATGGTCTATGATCTGGCGCAGCTGATCCATCAGCTCGGCGTCGGCCCGGTCAGGATGGTCTCGCATTCGATGGGCGGGAATGTCGCGCTGCGCTATGCGGGCGCGTTTCCTGACATGGTAACAAAGCTGGTGGCGATCGAGGGGCTGGGGCCATCGCCCGAGTGGCGTGAGAAACAGCGCGCGGTGCCTTACCCTGAACGTCTCGCCGAGTTTATCGAGAAGAAGCGCAAGGCCGCCGGTCGCACCCCGCGCAAATACGAAAGCATCGAAGCCGCATTCGCCCGGATGATCGAGGAAAACGCCTACCTCACCGAGGAGCAGGCGCGCCATCTGACCGTCCACGGGGTCACCCGCAACGAGGACGGCACCTATAGCTGGAAGTTCGACCCGCACCTCAATGTCTGGCCGGTGGAAGACATCGGCGACGAATTCATCGAGGCGCTGTGGGGTGCGATCACCTGCCCGACCCTGCTGCTCTATGGCGCGGACAGCTGGGCCTCGAACCCGGAGAAGGATGGGCGCATCGCGCACTTCAAGACCGCGCGCGTGATCGAGTTCGAAAAGGCGGGCCACTGGCTCCACCACGACCAGTTCGACCGCTTCATCGCCACCTTGCGCGATTTTCTCTGAGCCGAAGGAACCGGGCATGGCAGATTTCACCGATGCGCTGACCGAAAAGCACATCGCGATGATCGCGGCCCAGCCGGTGTTCTTCGTCGCAACCGCTGCCACGGAAGGGCGGATCAATCTCAGCCCCAAGGGCTATGACGCCTTCCGCGTGCTTTCGCCGACGCGGGTCGCCTATCTCGACCTCGGCGGGTCGGGCAACGAGACTCATGCCCATCTGGCCGCAGACGGCCGGATCACGGTGATGTTCTGCAATTTCCAGCAGCCTGCGCTGATCCTGCGCATCTACGGGCGCGGGCAGGCGGTGCTGCCGCAGGACGCGGAGTGGGGGACGCTGGCAGCGCATTTCACCCTGCTGCCCGGCACCCGCCAGATCTTCGACATCGCGGTGGAGAGCGTGCAGTCCTCCTGCGGTTGGGGCGTGCCCTTCATGACGCTGGAGGGTGAGCGCGAGACGTTGAAGAAGGCGCACCGCCAGGCGGACCCCGCGCAGTGGGAAGCCAAGACGGCGGCTCGCATCCGCAGCATCGATGGCCTGCCGACCCGTGCGACCGACCGCTATATCGCTGGCGATTAGGTCGGGATTAGCCACGGCTCGCCGCGAAAATTGCCTAATCGTTAATCATCTGCACAAAAGTTAGGCAAGTACCTTTCCGCAGGTGCGAAGAAACGCACTGATTCCGTTGCGTCAAACCCATTACACTAATGTGGCACGCTTGTTGCTGTGTCTGTGTTGGCCGGAAACATCCGGTGCAACAGGGGCCACAGATGAAGTTCATCATCGCCATAATTAAACCGTTCAAGCTCGACACCGTTCGTGAGGCGTTGAGCGGGATCGGCATCGCCGGAATGACCGTTACCGAGGTCAAGGGCTTCGGTCGCCAGAAGGGTCAGACCGAAATCTACCGCGGTGCCGAATACTCCACCAACATGCTTCCCAAGGTGAAGCTCGAGATCGCTGCCAGCGACGAAATCGCCGCGCAGGTGGTCGAAACCATCCAGCAGACCGCCAACACCGGAGCCATCGGCGACGGCAAGATCTTCGTGCTCGATCTTGCGTCCGCCACCCGCATCCGCACCGGCGAGTCCGGCGAAACCGCGCTGTAAGGGGGCAAATCAATGAAGCGTATTCTCTCGACAACTGCGGCGCTGGCGACAGGGGCGATGATGCTCGCTGCACCCGCTTTTGCCGCGCCGGTGGCCGATGCGGCCGCAGCGGCGGCTGAAGCCGCGCCGGCTGTGCCCAATCCGGGCAACAACGGTTTCATGATGACGGCAACCGTCCTTGTGCTGCTGATGATCCTGCCCGGGCTCGCGCTGTTCTACGGCGGCCTGACCCGTTCCAAGAACATGCTTTCGACCATGACCCAGATCGGCGCTGCCGCCTCCTTGGCGATGCTGGTGTGGGTGATGTGGGGCTATGGCCTCGCCTTCGGCCCTGAAGGCAACGAATACATCAGCTGGGGCAAGTTCTTCCTGGCTGGCGTGACGCCGGACTCGACCGCAGCGACCTTCAGCGACGAGGTGATCAGCGAGTACATCTTCATCAGCTTCCAGATGACCTTTGCCGCTATCACTGTCGCACTGGTGCTGGGATCGGTTGTGGAGCGCATGAAGTTTGCCGCCACGATGGTGTTCACCCTCGTCTGGCTGACGATTGTGTACTTCCCGATTGCCCACATGGTGTGGGAAGCGCGCGGCGTGTTCTTCGTGATGGGCGCGCTGGACTTTGCTGGCGGCACGGTGGTGCACATCAATGCCGGTGTCTCGGCGCTGGTTGCCGCCTATATCCTCGGCAAGCGCAAGGGTTACCCGACCGAGCCGATGCCCCCGCACAGCCTGACTCTGACGATGGTTGGCACGGGCCTGCTGTGGGTGGGCTGGTTCGGCTTCAACGCCGGCTCGGCGCTCGAAGCCAACGGCTCGGCAGCGCTGGCCATGATCAACACCTTCGTTGCCACGGCAGCGGGCGGGCTGTTCTGGATGCTGACCGAGCGGGCGATGGGCCACAAGGGTTCGGCGCTGGGCTTCTGCTCGGGTGTGATCGCCGGTCTGGTGGCTGTCACGCCGGCAGCGGGCAACTCGGGGCCCTTCGGCGCGATCCTGCTCGGCGCGATTGCTTCGGTGGTCTGCTACTTCTTCGTCGCCAAGGTGAAGGCCAAGCTCGGCTATGACGACGCGCTCGATGCTTTCGGCATCCACGGCGTGGGCGGCATCGTCGGCGCGATCGGCACCGGCATTGTCTACTCGCCCGCACTCGGCGGTCCCGGCGGCGAAGATTTCGACATGGGCGCACAGCTGGTGACGCAGGCCTTCGCGGTCATCGTGACCATCGGCGTCGCCACGGTTGGGACCATCATCGCCATGTATATCGCCAAGGCCATTAGCGGTCTGCGCGTTGACGAGGAAAGCGAAGTCAACGGCCTCGACATCTCTGAACACGGGGAGCGCGCCTACAACTAAGCGCGCACCCACCAAGCTTGGCGGGGGGAGGCCTCTCTCTCCCTCTCCCCTCCCCCCGCCTCACCACGTTCCTCCTGCGAACGAACAAACTGAACACGGCCGGAGTTGCGCAAGCACTCCGGCCTTTTTTTTTGGTTTGCGACCCCGCCTCCGCAGGGTCGTCCTCGGCGAGCTTCAGGCCCTGCGGGCCTGATCGCCTGCGGGCGCGCGGTCGCGCTTGCGGCCCTTTGGGCCGTTCGGGCTACATATCCGAGTTTGTGATCAGGCTCTTTCCGCTGCCATCACGAAATCGGCACACCTTTCACCGATCATGATGCTCGGCGCGTTGGTGTTGCCGCTGACGAGCTTGGGCATGATGCTGGCATCCGCCACCCACAGGCCTTCCAGCCCGTTCAGCTTCAGCGTCGGATCGACCACCGCATCCGCATCCGCGCCCATCCGGCAGGTGCCGACGGGGTGATAGACCGAATCCGAACGGTTGCGGATCAGCTCGTCCAGGGCGGCGTCGTCATGCAGATCGACCGGGTGGCGATCCTTCGGGCCGAAGGCCTGCAAGGGCGGCGCATCGGCGATGCGGTGTGACAGGCGAACGCCTGCCCGCAAGATCGCCATGTCGCGATCATCATCGAGGAAATTGGGATCGATCACCGGAGCCGCTGCCGCATCGCCGCTGCCCAGCCGCACCGTCCCGCGGCTTTCAGGCCGCAGCACGCAGGCGTGCAGCGAAAAGCCATGCGCCTTCACCTTCTCGCGCCCATGATCCTCCAGCACGGCGGGCACGAAGTGCCATTGCACGTCGGGCGCAGGGCTATCGGGCATGACGGTCCAGAACCCGCCGGCCTCGGCATAGGGCGTGGTCATCACCCCGGTGCGCTTGCGGCGGTGTTCGACAATCGCCGCCGCCATCTTGAGCGTGCCTTTCAGCGTGCTGCCAATCGGGATGTCGCTGTCTGTCTCCCAGCCGGAAACATAGTCGATGTGGTCTTGCAGATTGCTGCCAACGGCGGGGCGATCCAGCACCACGTCGATCCCGTTGGCCTTGAGGTGATCCGCCGGGCCGATGCCGGACAGCATCAGAATTTGGGGCGAATTGAACGCCCCCGCGCTCAGCACCACACCGCGCCGGGCCAGCAGAATGTCGGATTGCCCCCCGCGCCGGACTTGCACCCCGGTCACGCGTCCGGCCTCGATCACCAGCTTTTCCACCAGCGTATCGGTGCGGACAGTGAAGTTCCCCGAATCGCGGATCGACTCCACGTATGCCCGCGCCGCCGACCAGCGTTCGCCTTTGTGCTGGGTGACCTGATAGAGCCCGAAACCTTCTTGCCGCCCGCTGTTGAAATCGGGGTTGGTGCGCAGCTGCAAGGCTGCTGCGGCTTCGACAAAGGCGGTGCTGGACGGGTTGGCGTGCTTCTGGTCCTCGACGAACAGCGGGCCACCGTCACCGTGGAAATCGTCCCCGCCGCGCTCGTTGGCTTCGGCGCGTTTGAAATAGGGCAGCACGTCGTCATAGGCCCAGCCATCGCAGCCCTGTGCGGCCCAGTTGTCGTAATCCCAGCGGTTGCCGCGGATATAGACCATCGCGTTGATCGCCGATGACCCGCCAAGCCCCCGGCCGCGCGGTTGGTACCCGGTGCGTCCGTTCAGGCCCTTTTGCGGAACGGTTTCATAGCGATAGTTCGATTTTTCGGGGATGAAGGGCATGAAGCCCGGCGTCTTGATCCAGACGTTGTTGTTGTGCCCGCCTGCTTCCAGCAGGCACACCCGGCGCGTGCCGTCCACCGCGAGCCGCCCGGCAACGGCGCTGCCCGCACTGCCACCGCCGATGACGATGTAGTCGAAACTCTCCATGATCTCTCCCTTGTTGCAGGGGAGACTAGGCAGCTTCTTGCGCGCCTGCAATCCGGTTTCGATCCGCCACTGATGTTGCTTGCGGCGCAACGTCGGCGGTGGTCAGGCTGGCCTGCTGCCGGGCTTGCCACCGGGCGCGGATCATGTCGCTGGTTTCGCGGCTGCCGTCATGGCTCCAGCCAGGTTCGCGCAAGAGGTAGGACAGCTTGTGCTTCCAGGGCGCCCGCCAGATGTCGGTCAGCATTCCGATCCACTCGTGGAACACCGACCACAACAGATTGAAACTGCCCAATTGCTTGACGATGCCATAGCGGATCTGTTCGTCATCGACTTCGGGTTCAAAGGTGCCGAACAGCTTGTCCCAGACAATGAAGACGCCTGCGTAATTCTTGTCGAGATAGCGCGGATTGGTGGCGTGGTGGACGCGGTGGTGGCTGGGCGTGTTCATCACCGCCTCGAACCAGCGCGGCATCCGCTTGATCGCTTCGGTGTGGATCCAGAACTGGTAGATGAGGTTGAACCCGCCGCAGATTGCGATCATTATCGGGTGAAAACCCAGCAATACCAGCGGGATGGCGAATAGAACGCCAAAAGTGAACGGCCCGGTCCATGTCTGCCTGAGCGCGGTAGAGAGGTTGTAATGCTGGCTCGAATGGTGGTTCACATGCGCCGCCCACATCCAGCGGATGCGGTGCCCGGCGCGGTGCACCCAGTAATATTTGAGGTCGTCGAGCACGAAGCACAGCGGCCATGCCCACCACACCGTCCACCATTCCGGCCCGAAATCCACCACCCGCCAGTCATAGGCAAGCAGCATCAAGGTGAGGGCAAAGCCGCCCAGGAGCGCCCCTGCGATGGTCGAGCCGAGGCCGAAGGACAGGCTTACCAGCGTGTCTTTGGGCTCATAGGTTTCGGGCGCGCGCAACTTGGCCCAGACCATTTCGGCCAGCACCGCCACCACGAACAGCGGCACGGCATATTGGGTGGGGTTGAGGTCAGGCATCACGGGGAACGTCTAGCCGATTGATCGCTGCGGCCCAAGCGTCGGCTTCGGGCGTGTCGATCAACACCATGCCGAACCGGCTTTCACCGGAATCGACGACCAGCCTGCCGGCGTCAAGACGGGCGCAGGCAGCGGGGCCAAGCATGCGTCCGGCAAAGCGGTTGCCGTGGGCCTTGATCACCATGATTCGCCCCGCCGCGTCGCGGGCCAGCGCTGCTCGCCCCGCCGAATCGCGGGCAATGGCAACTGGGGCAAAGCCGTCCTCGGCCTCGCCTGCCGCCTGACGCACACGGTCATCGTCACCGAGCATCGGTGCGCCGCCAAGCTTCAGCCACCACGCCAGTCCTGCCAGCGCAAGAATTGCGGCCAGCGATCCCGCTGTCTGGACGATCAATGGGGGCAGCGACATTGCAGCTGCGCCTCAGCGCGCGGCAAGCATGTCGATCATCGCGCGAATCGGGCTGACATCATAGCCAGCCTGCGCTGCCGCGCGGACGATGGTCTCCGGCGCTTCGCCCTGCTTGGCCGCGGCGAGCGCCCACAGAAAGGTCGACCGCGTGCCCGACCGGCAATAGGCGAGAATCGGCCCCTCGGCTTGCTCCATCGCAGCGATCATCGCGTCCACCTGCGGCTCGCTGAAGCCCGAATGGCCGATCGGAATCGCCACATAGTTGAGCCCCGCCGCCGCCGCTGCGCCCGCGATTTCATCACCCTGCGGCGCGGACGGCTCCTCGCCATCGGGGCGGTTGTTGACGATCAGCGCCACGCCGGCAGCGGCAGCACCCGCTACGTCCTCCAGCGCAAGCTGCGGACTGACCAGAATATTTTCGGTCAGTGGGCGAAAATCGCTCATGGCTTGGTGTGCACTCCCATTCCTTGCGGCCCCTCGTCATGCCCAAGAGCGCGGCGCCGCACAAGCCCGCCTGCCGCCATGCCGGAGCGGGTCGGTAAAATCGTTCGCAAAGCAAGCTTTTGTGCGCTATACGCCTCGATAACGTGCGCTCCGGATACCAAGCTCGGAGCGTCTGTGTCCGGTGCGGCTCGCTGTCCCCGCCATCGGCGCATTTGAGGTCGGGCAGTGTGGCAAGGTACGTACTGATCTATGGGTTACGATAGGGGACGCCGGCGCGGACGCGACAAGCGCGACGGTTTCGGCGAAGATGGCTTCGATCCGTTTGGCGGCGGGAATGACGGTTACGCGCCCCCGCGCGATTTCGGTGGCGGCGGCGATCGCTTCGGCGGTGGCGGCGACCGGTTTGGCGGCGGTGGCGGTGGTGATCGCTACGGCGGCGGCGGTGGCGGCGGTGCCCCGCGCAGTGGCGGCGGCTTCGGCGGCGGCCCGCGTGGTCCCGGTGGCCCGGGCGGCGGTGGCGGATTTGGCGGCGGTGCGCCGCGGATGCCTGCGCAGATCGTCGGCACCGGCAAGGGCACGGTGAAGTTCTTCAACACCCAGAAGGGCTTTGGCTTCATCCAGCAAGAAGGCGGCGGCGAAGATGTGTTTGTGCACATCAGCGCAGTCGAGCGTGCCGGTCTCGAAGGCCTCGCCGAAGGGCAGGAGCTTCAGTACAACCTCGTGGATCGCGGCGGCAAGGTGTCGGCGCAGGATCTGCAGGTCGTTGGTGACGTGATTGCGGTGGCGGCCAAGCCCGCTGCCCCGACCCGTGAGCTGACGGGTGAACGCGCCAAGGGCACGGTCAAGTTTTTCAACGCGATGAAGGGCTTCGGCTTCCTCGTCCGTGATGACGGCCAGCCCGATGCCTTCGTGCACATCAGCGCGGTCGAGCGTTCGGGCCTGTCGGCCCTGAACGAAGGCGAGCGCTACGAATTCGATCTCGAAGTCGATCGACGCGGAAAGTATTCCGCCGTCAATCTGGCCCCGATCGAAGGCTGACCCCAGCCTGCTTTTCGCACCACCGCGGTTTGACGCGGGACCGGCGAAAATATAACGGATTGCAGATGGCGGCTCTGGTTCAGGGCCGCCATTTGCGTTTCAACACCCCCGATTTTGCCCCCGATCTCACAATTCAGGACACAGCCCATGTCGATTACCCCGCTCATGCCCGTCTATCCGCGCAGCGGAGTCCGGCCGGTGCGCGGCGAGCACTGCCATCTGATTGACGAGGACGGCACGCGCTATCTCGATTTTGCCAGCGGCATCGCGGTCAACCTGCTCGGCCATTCGCATGAAGGGCTGATCGGTGCGATCCAGCAGCAGGCGGCAACCCTGATGCACGTCTCGAATCTTTACGGCAGCCCGCAGGGTGAACGGCTGGCGCAGACGCTGGTCGACACCACCTTCGGCGACACGGTGTTCTTCACCAATTCGGGCGCGGAAGCCTGCGAATGCGCGATCAAGACCGCGCGCGCCTATCACCAGAATGCGGGCGACGCAGGGGACGCCAGCCGGTTCGAGATCATCACCTTCCACAACGCCTTCCACGGCCGCACGATGGCGACCATCAGCGCATCGAACCAGACCAAGATGCACCACGGTTTTGCGCCGCTGCTCGAAGGGTTCAAGTACGCGCCGTTTGACGATCTGGAAGCGGCCAAGGCTCTGATCGGGCCGCACACGGCGGGCATTCTGGTCGAGCCGATTCAGGGCGAAGGCGGCATTCGCCCCGCGTCGCAGGAGTTCATGGAGGGCCTGCGCGCGCTGTGTGACGAGCACGGGCTGATGCTGATCCTTGACGAAGTGCAGTGCGGCGTTGCGCGCACCGGCAAGCTTTACGCCTACGAGCATTACGGGATTACGCCTGATATCATGGCGACCGCCAAGGGCATCGGCGGCGGCTTCCCGCTGGGCGCCTGCATCGCCACCGAAAAGGCCGCGCGCGGGATGACCTTCGGCACCCACGGATCGACCTATGGCGGCAATCCGCTGGCGATGGCGGCGGGTATGGCCGTGATGGATGCCGTGGCGAACGAGGAATTCCTCGCTAGCGTCACCGAAAAGGGCGAGCGCCTGCGCTCACGCCTCGAACAGTTCATCGGCAATTACCCCGAGCTGTTCGAATTGGTGCGCGGCAAGGGCCTGATGCTCGGCCTCAAGATGAAGATGGAAAGCCGCCCCTTCTACGTCCACCTGCGCGATCATCATCAGCTGCTGACGGTGGCGGCGGGCGACAACACCATCCGCATCATCCCGCCGCTGGTCATCGGCGATGCGGAGATCGAGGAGTTCTTCGACAAGCTGTCGGCGGGCGCGGCGAGCTTCAAAGTGCCGGAACCGGCATGACCATGGGCAGGGGCGGCGCAGCGTCTTGGCGCCATTTCCTCGATCTCGGGGATGCGGGCGGCGACGATATCGCGGCGATGATCAATGACGCGATCGATCGCAAGGCGGCGCGTGCGGGCCTGCCCAAGGGTGCGCCCGATGCCGATGCGCCGCTCAAGGGCCGCGTGCTGGCGCTGGTGTTCGAGAAGAACTCGACCCGCACCCGCGTCAGCTTCGACATCGCGATGCGCCAGCTGGGTGGCACGGTGCTATTGCTCGATTCGGCCTCAAGCCAGCTTGGGCGGGGCGAGAGCATCGCTGACACGGCCCGCGTGCTCAGCCGGATGGTCGATGGCATCATGCTGCGCACCGACGATCACGCCAAGATCGAGGAAATGGCCGCCCATGCCACGGTGCCGGTGATCAATGGCCTCACCGATATGTCGCACCCGTGCCAGATCGTGGCCGACCTGCTGACCGTGATCGAACACGGCAAGGCGCTTCCGGGGCTGGAGGTCGCGTGGTTCGGGGATGGCAACAATGTGCTGCACTCGATCCTTGAGGCGGCAGGCCTGATGAAGTTCAACGTCCGCGTCGCGGTGCCGGCGGGGTACGAGCCCGATCCGGCATTCGTGGAACTGGCGCGTGCGGGCGGGGCGAATGTCACGCTGACACAGGATGCCGCCGCTGCGGCGCGGGGCGCGGATGTGATCGTCACCGACACCTGGGTTTCAATGGGGCAGGCCCATGCCGAGGAAAAGCTCGCAGCGATGGCGCCCTTTCAGGTCAACGCCGCGCTGATGGCGCAGGCCAAGCCCGATGCGGTGTTCCTCCACTGCCTCCCCGCCCACGTGGGCGAGGAAGTCAGCGAGGATGTGTTCGAAGGCCCGCAATCGGTGGTGTTCGACGAGGCCGAAAACCGCATCCACGCGCAGAAATCCGTGCTGCTGTGGAGCTTCGGGCTGCTCGGAAACTAGGCTGCAGCGCTGGGGGGCTTTCGCGCAGGGCCATCCATCCCCATATGGCGGCGCATGGCTGACACGACTGATATGACCGAGACCTTCTCCGACACCCTGATGGGCTTCACCCTGCCGGGCCGCAGCGCGCGCGGGCGTATCGTGCGGATGGAGGGCGTGCTGGAGCAGGTGCTCTCGGCGCATGATTACCCTGCGCCGATCACGCATCTGCTGGGCGAAGCGCTGGTGCTGGGCGCGCTGATGGGCGGATTGCTCAAGGGCGAGGCCGCGCAGATGACCATGCAGGCGCAGACGCAGGGCGGCATCGTCAAGCTGCTGGTCTGCGATTACCGCGCCGGGGCCGTGCGCGGCTATGCCGATTTCGATGGAGAGCGGCTCGCGGGACTGGGTGCTAATCCCGGTCTGGCTGCGCTGTTCGGCGAAGGGCACCTGGCGATCACCTTCGAGACCGAGGGGCGGCAGCGCTATCAGGGAATCGTTCCGCTTGAAGGCGATACCCTGTCCGAGGCGTGCGAGAGCTATTTCAGCCAGTCCGAACAGATCCCTACACTGATCCGTGTCGCCAGCCGCGCCGGTGCGAGCGGGCGCATGGCGGCGGGAATGCTGATCCAGCATCTCGCCGATGGGGAGGAAGGTCGCGAGCGGCTTCACGTCCGGATGGACCATCCCGATTGGGAGCATGTCGCGGTGATGTCGGCGACGATAAGCCATGACGAACTTCTCGACCCCGGCCTCTCGCTCGAAGCCATCGTCTGGCGGCTGTTCCACGAGGAAGACGAGGTGCGCGTGCAAGGCGGCGCAGCGCTGTCGCGCGGGTGCCGCTGCTCCGCTGCGCATTACGAGACGATCATCGCCCGCTTTCCCCCTGATGAGCAGGCAGAAATGCGCGGCCCCGATGGCGTCATTTCGGTTGATTGCGCCTTCTGTTCGCGGACGTTCGCGCTCGCAATCTGACCGTTCGTCGAAAAATCACGGGCATTTGGCGCGATCAGACCAATATATGCAATTCACACCGGCTTGTTGCTGGCATGAGGACAAGCATGATTGATCGAACCGACAGCAGAACACGCGCGCTTGCTTTGGGGGTGCTGGCCGCCGGGGCCGCGCTGTGGTTCGCCGCACCGGTCGTGGCGCAGGGCAATGGTCTCGCCATGCTTGGCACGCTGACCAAGGGCGAATGGACCATCAAACAGCGCGGCACGGCGCCGGATCGCAAGATCTGCGTGAAATCCGGTGTCGAGCTGGTGCAGCTGATGCACCGCGAGAGCGGGTGCAGCCAGTTCGTGGTCGAGGATGGGGCGGCGCGGGTCACGGTGCAGTATACCTGCCCCGGCAATGGCTATGGCCGTACCAGCATCCGCCGGGAAACCGCTGGCCTTGTGCAGCTTGAAAGCCAGGGCATCCACGAAGGCATGCCATTCCAGCTCACCGCCGAGGCGCGCCGCACCGGAACGTGCTGAGCGCGCCGGATTGCGTTTGCCGCGCTGCATGATAGGGCGCGCTGCATGAGCGGTTCTGATCACACGCGCGCGCAGCCTCTGGCGGTGGTGCTGCTATCGGGCGGGCTGGATTCGATGGTGACAGCCGCGCTGGCGCAGGAAGCCGGCTTTGCTGTCCATGCGCTGACGGTCGATTACGGACAGCGTCACCGGTTGGAGCTGGAATCCGCCACCCGTATCGCTGAGCGGCTTGGGCTGGTGCGGCACACCCAGATCGCGCTTGATCTGCGGGCGTTTGGCGGCTCGGCGCTGACCGCTGCGATTGACGTGCCCAAAGGCGGGGTGGGAGACGACATCCCGGTGACTTACGTGCCGGCGCGCAATCTGGTGTTCCTTGCGCTGACCACCGCTTGTGCCGAGGCTGCCGGCGCGCGCGATGTGTTCATCGGTGTCAACGCGCTCGATTACTCTGGCTATCCCGATTGTCGCCCCGAATTCATCGCCAGCTTCGCGGAAACGGCGCGGCTCGGCACCAAGGCAGGGGTCGAGGGCGCACCCTTCACCATCCACGCTCCCTTGCAAGCCATGACCAAGGCCGACATCGCGCGTGAATGCGCGCGGCTGGGGCTGGATCCGGCGTGGAGCTGGTCATGTTACGATCCAACCCCGGATGGACTGGCCTGCGGATTGTGCGATTCCTGCCGTCTCAGGAAAAAGGGTTTTGCCGAAGCCGGGATTGTCGATAGCACGCACTATCACGTCTGAGCGGCAAGGCGCCGGGCGGATCATCGGAATATATCCTGGAGAGGGGATCACCATTGAGCGACACCACCACGGCGGCACCAAGCCGCGGCGAAGAGCCCGCGTCGGCCTATAGCTGGTATGTGCTCGGGGTGCTGGTTGTGGTCTACATCCTCAACTTCATTGATCGACAAATTCTTGCGATCCTTGCCGTTGATATCAAGCGCGACCTTGAACTCACCGATGACCAGCTGGGGTTTCTGGGCGGGGCTGCCTTCGCGGTGTTCTATGCTCTGTTCGGGGTGCCGCTCGGGCGGTTGGCGGATCGCTGGCACAGGGTGCGGCTGCTGACTATCGGGCTGGTTCTGTGGTCGACCATGACTGCGGTGTCGGGTCTTGCGCGAAACTACGCCATGTTGTCGCTTGCCCGTATGGGCGTGGGAGTGGGTGAGGCGACCGCAAGCCCGACGGCATATTCGTTGATCTCGGACTATTTCCCCTCACGCCAGCGTGCGACAGCCTTGGCGATCTACTCGTCCGGGCTGTATCTGGGCGGCGGGGTTTCCCTGCTGATCGGCGCCAAGATTTCGCAGGTCTGGGACGCGGCCTATCCGGGAGGCGGGATCGGCGGGCTGGTTGGCTGGCAGGCCGCTTTTATGGCTGTTGGCTTACCGGGTCTGTTGCTCGCGCTCTGGGTGGCTTCGCTGCGTGAGCCCACGCGCCCGCCTGAGGAAAATGCGAGCGGAAATACCCCTCTGCGCGATTTCTTCATCGATCTGTCGATGCTGCTGCCGCCCTTCACATTGTTCCACGCAATGCGCCGTGGGCCTCAGGCTCTGGCAATCAATCTGGCGATGGCCGCGGCTATGTTCATACTCGCCGTAGTGATGATCAGGATGACTGATAATCTCCCCCAATGGTCAGCGATGACATTTGGCTATTATGCGGTTTTTTCATGGGCATCGACTCTGCGGCGACATGACCCTGCGACCTTCGCCCTTATCTGGGGTACGCCTGCCTTTGTCTGCACGGCGCTGGGATACGGCCTTGTCTCGTTGGGAGCCTATGCGTTGGCGTTCTGGTCAGCCTTTTATGCTGAGACTGTACTGGGCCTGCCCAAAGCAGAGCTTGCCTTCATCCTCGGCGGCAGCGGCGCTGCGTCAGGGTTTCTCGGAGTGATCCTTGGAGGACGGATGTCGGACTGGTTGCGGGTGCGCAACCCTTCGGGACGCATTCTGGTCATCATGTTCGGCATACTAGGTCCAGTGGTTCCGATCTGGATCGGCTTCACGACCGAAGATGCGACATTGTTCTATGTGATGAACTTCCTCGCAGGACTGTTTGCAGCAACCGCATTGGGGGCTGCGGCAGCGACTACGCAGGATCTGGTGCTTCCGCGCATGCGGGGAACCGCGACTGCATCGTTCTTTCTGGCGACCACTCTGGTTGGCTTGGCAATCGGCCCGTACATGGTGGGGCAGATTTCGGCGCTAACAGGAAGCCTGAGGATCGGCGTGCTGTCGCTCATCGGCGTTGCGCCGATTTCACTCGCACTGCTGATTTATGCCTATCGCGCCTTGCCGAAGGCAGAAGCGACAATCGCGGAGCGGGCGAGGGCTGCCACCGGGCTGTAGCAAGCTGTCTTCCGGGGCTGGCCGTCGTCCTGTTCGGCCGGTGCCCGTGATCAGGTTTGTGACGTAGCGCCAGTCTTTGGCCGGGTGCACCTCTGGCGCGTGTCTCACGATATGGAGAACAACTCGTCGCTGCTGGCCGAGTTGTCTGCAGGCGGCGAATGGGCTTACCTGCCACCGCGATCTCCATTGAAGCTTGTCTTGCGTTCTCGATGCATCGCGGAGCCGACACGGAACGGGTTTGGGCAATGCCCAACGAAAAAGGGGCCGGATTGCTCCGGCCCCTCTTCAATACCCTTGGTGGGGTAACTTACATGCCCGAACCCGGACCGTAGGTCACTTCCACGCGGCGGTTCTGCGCTTCACGCACACCGTCGGCGGTCGGAACGCGCGGCTTGGTTTCGCCGAAGGCTTCGCCAGTGATCCGCGCAGCGGGGATACCGCGGCCCGAAAGATAGGCGCTCACAGCAGCGTTACGACGCTCGGCCAGACCGATGTTGTACTTCGGCGTGCCCGCACGGTCGGTGTGACCAGCCAGCATGACGCTCGCCGTGCCGCAGTTCGCATAAGCGGTGACGGCGCTGTTGAGGATGCTCGCAGCCTGCGGGGTGATGTCCGACTTGTCGAAGTCGAAGAACACGACGTAGGGGCCAGTGTTGCACGCAACCTTGGGCGGCGGCGGCGGAGCCACAGGGGCCGGTGGCGGGGGCGGCGGGGGCGGGGGCGGCGGGGGCACAGCCACCGGCTCGGCCATCGGCTCGGCGCCACCGAAGTTGTAGGTGATCGAGCCGAGCAGCGAGTGGCTGCTGAACTTGGTGTCCAGAGGACGGCCGATCGTGTCAACCAAGCTGACGTTCGGCACGTTGAAGTAGCGATACTTCAGGCCGACATCCCATGAATCGCTCAACGGAGCGCGAACACCCGCAAGCAACTGCCATGCGAAGCCAGTGTCAGAATCGTTGTAGGCACCAGGCCCGTTACGGTCAAAATTGGCATCCATGTCCACTCGGGCCACACCGACACCACCGCCCGCGAAGGCCTGAAAGCCATCATCCGCGCCGAAGTCGAACAGACCATTGAGCATGAAGCTGAGGGCGTTGATTCCACCGAGTGCCGGCGCGGTATCATTAGTCAAACGACCATTTCGACCGCCTGGCTGGCCGACTGGATCAATCTGCAACCCTTGGGTTCCCGCCTGCACATCATCAACTCTTGCTGAACGATAGCTGGCCTCCGCCTCAAGGCGGAAAGCGCCGAAGTCGTAACCTACCATTCCACCGAAGTCATAGCCGGTGCCGTAGTTGGCGACGGCGTTGTTCTCCGCGCCGTTCACATCTAAGCTCTGGTCTTCAACGATCATGACGCCGCCATCACCCTGAATGTACCACTGACCTTCACGGGCCATGGCGGGTGTGGTCAGCGCGGTCGAAGCCATCGCCATCCCAATGACGAGTTTGCGCATTCTAAAATTCCCCTTTGTATTGGACTTGAGGCACTGGCTGTCTCTATCTTTTCCCCTCCCATGAGGCAAGCGGTCAATGCCTTGTTGGTGTTGCAAGAATGTCGCGTTGCTATGCCTGTGGAAAAAAAATGCAACGGCCCAACGTGCGCGAATCAGCCATTTCCGACGTTCAGTTGCCGCTCGTACCGAGCAAGCCAAGCACCACTAACGCTTGAATAAGCGCCGCGATGGCCTCGCGAGCTTGCGTGTCGATAGTGGTGCCGCCGGTTGGCGTGGAGGGGGCCAATGCGCGGGCCCATGTTGACCGGAACACCAACTGCTGGCTTGCAGATTGGTCGAAAACCACCATTCCCTCCTGCGGTGTAATGAAGTGCCATCCGCCGCTGATGCGCACCGCAAGGTGGTCTTCCTTCCCGGCCCAAGCCGCACTGGCCGGAGCGGTGATGCGAAAACATGCGCCTTCCGAAGGCGTAGATGGCGGAGAGGGCTGAGACGCCGACACGCAACGCGCGTGCAGAGCATCTAGCAGACATAACGCCTGATTGACGAAGAACTCCTTCTGCGCCTGACCCGCAGGCGTGGCTGTGCTGCGGACCGCGCAGGCCTTCGGGTTCAGCCGCCGAGAACAGCTGCGCCTGCGCTCCGCTGCGGAAGCGGATGCGGTGGAGCGAAGGTTCGTAATGCGGCCGATGACCGGGCCAGCAAATCGCCATCAACCCGCTTTCGCCTTCGACCATCACCGCGCGCGCCTCCGCGAGAGAAGAGGAGACCAGCGCGATGCGGGCTTCGGGATTGGTGTCCGCGATCATTCGCACCCATTCCGCGCCCGAGCGGGTCTTGCCGAAGCCGCGCCCGGCCATGATCATCCAGATGCGCCAGTCACCCGGCGGCGGGAGCTGTTCGGGGCGGGCGATATAGTCCCAGATGTAGCCGAAATCGTTGCGTTCGCCCTGGTCGAGCCTCTTGCTGAGTTCGAGGCGAAGCTGGGCGCCGTCATCGGTTTCGTCGGCGATCATTCTGTCGTAAGGCTTGCTCATTCAGCCGCCTCTTTGCGCGCCTTGTCCCGCTCCATGCGGCGGCGGATCTCCTCGATCTTGCGGTCGATCGAGGCGCGCACTTCGGCGGCGCTGACATCGCGCACCTGATTTTGACCGCGCGCGGCGGACTCCCGGTGGGCGGCAAGCACGCGGATGGCATTGGCAAAATCGAACTTGTCACCCTCGCCTGACTTCAGGTCGCCCTCGCGGAGTCGCCGGACGACCTCCATTTCGAGGTGGAGGTAACCTTCGGCGAGCGCTGCGGCCCATTGCCGCGCGAAGTCTGTGTCGGTGCGGCGCAGCTTGTAGGCGCGGGCGGGGGTGATCCCCGCCAGTTCGGCGGAGCGGCTGATGTTGGACGTCGCCGCCAGATGCTCCATGAAGCGCGCGCGCCAATGCCGGTCGGCCGCCAGCGGCCCGGCATCGTCATCGGCGCTGACCCGCAGCGGTTCGGGGTGGGCCATGGGCAGTCTCCCTGCGCGAACAACAAAAAGGCGGCACTTCCACCGGGAAGGCCGCCTGCTGGCGAATCGCTATTTTTCGACTATGCCCTGTACTAGGCGATTATGCACTTTACAAACCCAATGCCAACGCCTTGAAAACGTGCAATTTGTCAAGTTTTAGGTGGGGTCACCATAAGGCACTGGCGGCAAGGGCAAATGCTGTCAGCAAGAATGCCGCGACCATGAGGCCTTCTAGTTCTGTTGCAGATGGGCGACGCATAGGGCGGGGTAACCGGATTGGTGAGCCTACCCTTGAGGCTCTGTGTCTCTCTGATCTGTTATCGCGTCTTTCGTCCGATCAACAATCACTTCGACGGGCGAAGGGCGGTCAAGGGCGAGAAAAATCAAAACAGTGACCACGAGGGTGAAGGCCCACGCCAAGACGTTCGTAAGGAGAGCTGGGATAATGCCTGTTTTCGCAGTCACGTGCTCTCGTATGCTAGAACTAGCCGTCTCTATCGCGTCAAGTGCAGCGGAAATTTGCAGTTCCGGCTTTGCCTCTCTCAAACTGGCCTCGATTACCTGCCCGAGTAGCCGCTCGGAAGCGGCCCGATAAGTCTCGACAACTGTTCTGGATGGGTTTCGGCTGTTACCGTCGCTCTTGCGCCCGTCTTGTGCGTCCTCTCGCACAGCGCGCTTAAAGAGGGCGTATGCAAGCAGCCCGACAACATCATCATCGTCTTGGACGATGTTGTCGAATGCTCTGCTGTACTCGGTAGGTTCCGGCTTTGCCCCCTTGCCCCTCAACAAAGCTTATGCTGCTTCGTTAGTGCGCTTGGCGGCAAGTGCTTTCTGCATGATGTCCTTACGGACAACGGTAAATCCCTTGCTGTGCGGGATGGCTACCTTGCCGATCACGCCGAACTTACCTTCAGGGCGGCGTGCCTGAGCCTCGCCGCCGGTTTCTGCGGGAAAGAGCTTTTTGATAAACTCGGTCATGCTGGCCTCCTTGGCTATGAGCCATACCGTATCAACATAATGTTGAACAGTTGGAAAACGAGCCTAGCGGGTTTTGGGTTCCTTCTTAGTCTCAGGCTTCACCAGCTTGCCAAGCCGCTCTTTAAAGCGCTGCTCGTCGTCGTCGCACTCAAGCTCGCGCGCGGCATTCTTGAACTTATCCAGTTGACTCTTCTCGTTATCCATCAGACTTCCTTCCCATGGAGCTACGCAGAAACGGTATCGATATCTACTACATCGATGAGTCCGTGTATCACCCCTTGTCGGTTGTGAGTGCAGTAAGAGTCCCATTTTTACGCCCCAACCCAACTAGCTGGGACTTTGTGTGGCAAGACTATTTGGACAAGGCAACCGACTGGCGGAAACGGCTTTCCCGTGAACACGGCATTAGGGCGCGAGCTGAGATACACACCAGTGAGATATTAGCACGGCGTGGCCTATTTAAGAAGAACAGGACAAACCTCACCTGGCAGGAAGGCTGCGCTTTTGTTGCGGATGCGGTCGGGACGCTCGACTTTCTCCCGCCTTACAGCGTCACAACGGCTTATGCGGCGGGCGATGCGCAGCTTATGGGCCACAAGGGAGTGAAGGCGGCTCTCTTCGCACTGTTCCAGCGCATCAGGAAACAATGCGGCAATCATACCAATGGGATAATGTTTTTCGATGATGGTCATCCGGAATACATCCATCACTACCGTCAAGCGACGAGGTATATGCCCACAGGCTCTAGCATGGGCGGATGGGGCGACGGAGCGACAAGAAACATGCCCCTCGACATGTTCCCAAAGGATGCGAACCTAAAGGCTTCCGATAAGTCGCTTTTTGTGCAGATCGCTGACCTCGCAGTCGTCACCGCTCGCCTAAAGCTGCATCAGGAGCGTAATGAACTCAGGGCTAAGCGCGTCCGGCAGGGCCACCACCTGCTCTACGACCAGTTCGCCAAGAATGTGAGAAACACTGCTGCCACAGGCAAGCGCAGCGATGGAATTGTGGCCATAATATAGAGCCGCCCCAGATTACTCCGGGGCGGCTTGGAAGTCCCACGCATTCATGCTCACACGTAGTTCACAAGCGCTAGCGGGCGCTGAGAATATGGCAGTTTTATCCTGAAAATACAAGAAATTAAAATGATTCAACATCAATGCCTTAGCGCCATCGACTTCGCCGCTTCGGCTTGAAGCCCGGAAGCCAAAGCTGCTCCGGCGGGCGATCAGCCCGCGTCAGGTTGTTGATACGTAAGCCGCTTGCCGACGATGCCCTGCACCGCATTCACAGCGCGCTGGCGGTCGTCAACGCCGTTGGCGATGCGGTTGTTGTACCGGAACTCGAACTCGGCAAGGTAGCGGTGCAGGTGATGCTCAGCGCAATGCTGGTACACGCCGCGCATGCCGCGCTTGAAGATCGAGAACGCGCCTTCAACGGTGTTGGTGTGGATGGTGCGGTCGTTCAGATCGACGTACTGAAATGCGGCATGGGTGGTGGTACCATGCTCGGCAAACTCTTTGCCGATGCGGCTGTACATCTTGGCCTCGTCCGTCATGAAGCGGGCTTCGCGGCTGATGTTGGCGCGCACAATCGGGTGAATGTCCTTGGCGCGGCTGTTGTCGATGTGGAACCAACGGCTCTGGCCGCTGTCACGGTCAACCAGCGCAAGAACGGCGTGCTTGTGACCGTAGCCGCGACGATTGCCGTTATAGTCGGCCTTCTTGCCGATGTAGGTTTCATCAACTTCGACCGCGCCACCACCGGAACCGAACGGGGTTGCCAGATCACCGGAGCGCATGGCTTCGCGGATGCGGTGGGCAAGGAACCATGCGCTCTTGTACTGCACTTCGAGTACGCGGCTAAGCTGGTGGGCGCTGATGCCCTTCTTGCTGGAAACGATCAGGTGGACAGCCTGCAACATCTTGGTGAGGGGAAGGCGAGCGTGTTCAAACACGGTGCCAACCTTGGCCGTGAACTGCTTGCGGCACTCGCCACACTTCTTGAGGCCGTGACGAACCTTGCCTTCGGGGCTCTTGCCGCTCGCCTTGGAGCGAACGCCTGACAGGTCGTACACGCGGCCACCGATCACGCCGCAATGCGGGCAGACAATTCCATCCGCCCACACGATGCTTTCAAGGTACTCGAAAGCCTTGGCTTCGTCGTGAAAGTGGGGGGAAGAAAGTACCGACATGGTTCAACGCTCCTTGCCCCATTCTTATAGGGCAGGCCGTTGGGTTTGTAAAGTACACAATCGCCCTGTACTAACCAAAGAGCGTCACGATGTCAAGATAAATAACCAATCTGGTTATTGCGGCGCCGCGATGCTTCAACCGGGCCGCTGGGATACCCTGAAGAGCTCGCCGTCGCGGTCGAGGATGAAGAAGTGATCGGTGCCGTAGCCGAGCGCGAACCCAACCGGCCCGTCTATCCGCCCTGCATCCGGCACAAAGTCTTCGGTCTTGGTCTCGAACACATTGGTCGTGTGACGGAAGCCGTCATTCAGGCGAAGCTGGTGAACGGAGAAAATCGTGCCGTTGATATCGGCGAAGATATAGGTGTCGCCCAATGCGGGCAGGAAGCGGTAATCGTTGAGCACGCCTGCGACGATCCCTTCGCCCTGCCGGGTCCCGCTGCCGAAGGGATAGACCAGCGTCGGCCCGTTGACCGCCGCAGGCGGATTGGCGCGGGTTTCCAGCGAGCCTTCGTAGAAAGGCCAGCCGAAATCGAGTGGGCGCCAATTGGGCTGGAAAATCGTCATCTCGTGCTCGCGACTTCCGCCGCGGTCCGAGAGGAAAATGCTGGCATTGCCGTAGGAAAAGCCGCCCGGGCGGCGGATGCCATCGCCGACGGTCTGGGGTCGGAAGTTGATGCGATCCGACGGCGGGACGCTCGTTCCGGCGAAGGGGTCGATGAAGGGAAGTTCGATCAGCTTGCCATAGGGTTTCGATGCGTCCTGCGCATCACTCTCAGCCGGAGAGCCGACTGCGATGAAAATGCTGCCGGTAGGGATCATCGATACGGTGGTCGGCGCGCTCCAGGCTCCACCCAGCGTGACAAAGCCCGTAACACTCCGTTTGGGGTTGAAAGCCTGCACCGTCAGACCATCGGCGGCGCTGTGCGTGACCAGATAGATCCCCTCCTGGTAAACGCTTCCTTCAAAACCGTAGCTGACCGCCAGCACTTCGCCGGGGCGCCGGTTGTCGCGCACGTAAGTGTCTTCGCTGAGAGCGCGGGTGGCGCCGTTGTAGCGCAGCACGCGTCCGCCTCTTTCGGCGATCAGCAGCGTGTCTTCGCCCGGCACTCTGGCAATGCTGACCGGATCGACCATGCCGGTTGCCACGCGGGTAACCTGCACGCCTTCGACATCATTGGTGACGCGGACGCGCAGGGCACGGCAACCGGCTGCGAGCTTCCGCTACTGCTGCTGCCGCCCCCGCCGCAGCCGGACAGAGCGAGCGCGGCGACGCTGGCAGACGCAGCTAGAGCTACCCGCCGAGCGGACGAAAGCAAGTTCATGAAAAGCGACCCCTTGAAAAATCAGGGGTAAGCTATCGCGCCGGGCGCAAAAGGCAACCGCCTTTCGCGACGGATCGTTTCAAATAATCCCGATGGCTTTGCCAGCGCGCTCGAACATGCCGAGGATGGTTTGCACCTGATCGGCGGTGTGCTCTGCACACAGCGAACAACGCAGCAAAGTCATGCCGGCGGGCGTTGCAGGGGGCCGGGCGAGGTTGACGTAGAGGCCTTCCTTCAACAGCGCCTCCCACATCATCGCGCCCTTTTCGAGATCGGGCATGATCACCGCGATAATCGCGCTTTGCGGGGTGTCGGTGCCGAGCTGGAAGCCGAGAGCCTTCAGCCCGCCGTGAAGCGTGCGGCTGTTCTCCCACAGATGCGCGCGCTTGTTCCCGCCGTGCATCAGCTTGCGGATCGAGGTGGCGCTGCTCGCCATCACCGCAGGCGGCAGGGCAGCGGTGAAAACATAGGGGCGGCACACCAGCCGCAGCACTTCAAACTTGGGGTGGTTCGACACGCAGAAGCCGCCGACCGTGCCGACGCTCTTGGAGAAGGTGCCGATGATGAAATCGACATCATCCAGCACGCCCTGCTCTTCGGCGACGCCGCGGCCGTGTTCGCCGATGAAGCCCATCGAGTGCGCTTCATCGACCAGCACCATCGCGCCGTTTTCCTTGGAGACGCGCACCATCTCCTTGAGCGGGGCAACGTCGCCCATCATCGAATAGACGCCTTCGAGCACAACCAGCTTGCCCGCGCCTTCGGGAATGCGCTTCAACCGCTTTTCGAGCGCCTCGACGTCGTTGTGCTTGAACGGCACGACTTCGGCCTTGCCCATCGCGCAGCCGTCATAGATCGACGCATGGCTATCGATGTCGAGGATGATGTAATCACCCTTGCCCGCCAGCGTCGAGATGATGCCGAGGTTCGCCTGATATCCGGTCGAGAAGACCATCGCGTGGTCCATGTCGTAGAATTCGCGCAAGGCGGCTTCGACATCGCGGTGATCGCGGAAGGTGCCGTTGAGCACGCGGCTGCCGGTGGTCCCCGCGCCGAAATCCTCCATCGCGCGCTTGCCCGCTTCGATCACGTCCGGATCGAAGGTCATGCCCATGTAGTTATAGGTGCCAAGCAGGATGGTGTCGCGCCCGTTGCAGATCGCACGGGTTGGCGAGAGCACCTCTTCCATCACCAGATTGAACGGATCTTCCACCCCCGCGGCGAGCAAGGTCTCGCGCGTCTGGATAATGGGATCAAACTTCGACAGCAGGTCGACAGGTTCTGCAGCGGTGAGAGTTTCGGTCATAGCGGTCGCCATTATCAGCTATCCTGCAACTTGTGGACTGCCGCGACAAGCTGGCCCCAGTTTTCGATCTCGGCCTGCTGGTTCATCGAGATGATGATGTCGAATTCATCCTCGATCGCGGCGACGAAATCCATCACCGTCAGGCTGTCGAATTCGAAATCGCCGGCAAAGGTGGTCGCGTCCTCGATGGCGATGCCCTTCTTGTTGAAGGGTTCGACCAGAGTGC
The DNA here is from genome assembly GCA_003724185.1 of Porphyrobacter sp. IPPAS B-1204. Taxonomy (GTDB): domain Bacteria; phylum Pseudomonadota; class Alphaproteobacteria; order Sphingomonadales; family Sphingomonadaceae; genus Erythrobacter. The sequence goes on along the minus strand of RHGM01000001.1, from coordinate 1,537,955 downwards.
GGATCGAAGCGTCGACATCTGCGGGGGTCATGGGCGGCTGTGCTTTCTTTACGTCGGTTGTCGGGCGGGCTCTTGCCCTATATTACGCCTGCAAAGCGGCGGATGATGCAGCTTGTCAAGTTTTCGCCGTGCCAGTGGGGTGCGGTCCGGCCTGTCCGGGGGGAATAATGGCTGAAAAATCGACCCAGGCTGAACCATCGGGAGCGGCGCCTTCGCTGCCTTCGCCGTCCGGCTATTCCAATCATGCGATCCATCTCGTGCGCACCACGCAGCAGATCAATCTGGCGCTGAGCCAGATGGCCGATACCAAGGCTTCGATCCTGATGGGGGCTACCTTTCTGGTCTTCACAGTCGCAGTGGGGCAGGCGAGCAATGGCACCTTGCCGTGGTCACTCGGCGTCATGGCGGTGTTCGCCTTTGTTTCGGCCATGTGTGCGGTGTTCGCCGTTCTGCCTGCGGTCAGCAGCCCGGGATCGGCGCGGCTCACCGATGGCAAGCCCAATCCGCTGTTCTTCGGATACTTCGCCCACATGGACGAAGACGCGTGGACCGATGGCATCCTCGCCGAACTGCGCGCCGACGAGACGGTGTTCCGCACGATGCTGCACGACATTTACCAGAACGGGCAGGTGCTTCAGCGCAAGAAATACAAGTACCTCGCCTATGCCTATAAAAGCTTCATGGCGGGATTGTGCCTGACGGCTGTGACAGCGGGGATCGAATATGCGGCCAAAGCGGGCTGAAGCCGCGCCGCCATCACACCAGCGCGTTGACCGCCGACATGAACGGCCCGATCGAGACCGGCTTCGACAGATAGCCTTCTGCCCCGGCGGCGCGGATGCGTTCTTCGTCGCCCTTGGCCGCGAAAGCCGTCACCGCCAGCACCGGAATGCCTGCCAGCCTGCGGTCACGCTTGGCTGCTTCGATCAGATCGACGCCGGATATGCCGCCCAGCTGGATATCCATGATGATGAGATCGGGCGATGTGTCGCGTGCGGTTTGCAGCACCACATTGCCATCGGCCACCGGTTCGACCTCGAAGCCGTTGGCGCGCAGGACATCGCAGAACAGCTTCCGGTTGAGGTCATTATCCTCGACAACCATGATCCGCTTTGTCACTGAACGCCCCGCATACCGCCCGCTCTACGATTAACCTCGGTTAAAGGACAGGACAATCCCGCTTCGCCCCCCATCCGAGCCATTAAACCCCCAGGCGCTGGCGCTGGCGGCGCTTGGCTGGGTGCTGGAATGCGAGGATCGCGCCGCGCGCTACCTTGAATTGACCGGCCTCGATCCCGATTCTCTGCGGACCGGGCTGGGCGACCCGATGATCCTTGCCTCCGCGCTCGAATTTCTCGCCAATCACGAACCCGACCTAATCCGCGCCGCCGAGGCACTGGCCGTCACGCCTGAGGAACTGGTTGCCGCCAAGGACGCTTTGCAAGCATGAACCGACCCCTGATCATCTCCGATTGCGACGAAGTGCTGCTGCACATGGTCGCCCCCTTCAAGGACTGGCTGGAGGCGAGCGAGGGGATAAACTTCCACCTCGAAGGGCACAATTTTGCCGAGGCGCTGCGCTGGAAGGAGAGCGGCGAGCTGCTGGCCCCGGCTGATATCTGGCGGATGCTTGGCAAGTTCTTCGACAACGAAATGGACTCGCAGATGCCGATTGCCGGCGCGGTGGAGGGGATCAACACTCTCGCCGAAAAAGCCGATGTGGTGATCCTGACCAACTTGGTGGACGGCCACCGCGATGCCCGCGCGGCGCAGCTGGCTGCGGTGGGGATCAACGCCCGCGTATTCACCAACCAGGGCCCCAAAGGCCCGGCGCTCAAGGCGATCATCGACGAATACACGCCCACGCGCGCGCTGTTCATCGATGATCTGGCCCAGCACCACGCCTCGGTCGCCGAGATCACGCCGCATGTCACGCGGCTGCACTTGTGCGGCGAGCCGATGATCGCCCACGCCATTGATTGCGCCCACAAGGCAGGCCACGCCCATTCGAGGATTGACCGCTGGGATGAAGCCCTGCCGTGGCTGCTGGAACGACTGGAGGACTGACCATGAACTACACCGCACGCCTCGCCGAACTCGGCATCACCCTGCCCAAGGCCGCAGCGCCTGTCGCCAGCTATGTCCCGGTCGTGGTGCATAGCGGCATGGCCTACGTTTCGGGCCAGCTCCCCTTCGTTGACGGTGTGGTGGTCAAGGGCCGCTTGGGTGACGATGTCGATGTCGAAGCCGGTAAGGCCGCCGCGCGCGCCTGCGGGTTGATGATCGTGGCCCAGCTTCAGGCGGCAGGGCTGCTGGATCAGGTCGAGCGGGTGGTGAAGCTGGGCGCGTTCATCAACTGCACCGCCGATTTCACCGAGCAGCCGGAAGTCGCCAACGGCGCGTCGGACCTGATGGAACAGATCTTCGGCGGTGCCGGGCAGCACGCGCGCGCAGCTGTCGGCGTGCCTGCGCTTCCGCGCGGCGCGGCGGTCGAGGTTGATGCGATCGTCGCCCTGAAGGCATGACCGCAAGGCGCGCTCCGGACTGGCTGACGGGGTGGGAATATGCCCATCGCGGCTTGCACGGAGCAGGCGTGCCGGAGAATTCGCTGGCGGCAGCGCAAGGCGCGATTGCGGCCGGCATGGGTATCGAGTGCGATATCCAGATGAGCGCCGACGGGGTACCGATGGTGTTCCATGACTGGGATCTTGCGCGGCTCACCGAGGCGCAGGGGCTGGTCGTCGGCCGCAGCGCTGCCGAACTTGAACAGCTGCACCTGCTTGGCACCGATCAGGGACCGTTCCGGCTGGCGGCGTTGCTCGATCTTGTCGCAGGGCGGGTGCCGTTGCTGATCGAAGTCAAGTCGATGCCGGGCTATGATGTGACGCTCGCCTGCGCAGCGGTCGCGCAGGAATTGGCTGGCTATACGGGCGCGCTTGCGGTGATGAGCTTCGATCCGCGGGTTGGCGGATGGTTCTTCAAGCATGATCCGGGGCTTGTTCGCGGTCTGGTTGGCACCGACACCCTCGATCACGGCTTTCGCAGCGCATGGCGCGCACCCGGTGCGCTGGAGCAGGCCCAACCCGATTTTCTGGCTGTCGATATCCGCGACCTGCCCAACGCCATCACCGATCTGTGGCGCGCGGATCGGTGCCCCTTGCTGAGCTGGACGATCCGTTCGCCGCACCTGCGCGAACGGGCCTTGGACTGCGTTGATGCGCTGATCGCCGAGGGTGAAGGGCTGGCATGAGCGATCAGGGGCTCACCGTGCGTATCGCTCCGTCGGTCGGAAGCTTCGACCGCGCAGAATGGAACGCGCTGGGCGGGAACGACAACCCGTTCGTTTCCCACGAATTCCTCACAGCGATGGAGGATTCCGGCAGCGTCGGCCCCGGCACCGGCTGGGAGCCTGCGCCGATTGTCATCACCGATGATGCGGGCAAGCTGCTTGCTGCCATGCCATCCTACGCCAAGGGGCATTCTCAGGGCGAATATGTGTTCGATCATGCCTGGGCCGATGCCTGGCACCGGGCAGGCGGGCGGTACTACCCCAAGCTCCAGATCGCGGCGCCATTCACCCCGGCGACCGGCCCGCGCTTGCTGCTGTCCGACCCGGCATTGGCTCCGCATCTGCTGAAGGGTGCCGAGGCGGTCTGTCTCCAGAACACAATGTCGAGCGCCCACGCGACTTTCGTTGAACCTGCGCAATTGCCGCTGTTCGAAGAGGCCGGCTGGCTGCCACGCGCCGACATCCAGTTCCACTGGTTCAACCGTGACTACGCCAGCTTCGACGACTTCCTCGCCGCGCTGTCATCGCGCAAGCGCAAGGATTTGCGCAAGGAGCGCAGCAGCGCGGTAGAAGGTCTGACCATCCAGCATTTCACCGGCGCCGACATCACCGAGGCGCATTGGGACGCTTTCTGGGTGTTCTATCAGGACACCGGGGCGCGGAAATGGGGTCAGCCCTACCTCACGCGAGAGGCTTTCAGTCTGCTGGGGGAAAGGATGGGGGAAAGGATCATCCTGATCCTTGCCTATGATGGGACGCAGCCGATTGCCGGCGCGCTCAATTTCGCCGGGCGCGATGCGCTTTATGGCCGGTATTGGGGCTGCACCCGCGAGGTGCGCTTCCTGCATTTCGAGCTGTGTTACTATCAGGCGATCGATATCGCGATTGCGCGCGGTCTGAGCCGTGTCGAGGCGGGCGCGCAAGGCGGGCACAAGCTGGCGCGGGGATATGAGCCTGTGCAGACCTTGTCCGCCCACTGGATCGCCGATCCCGGTTTCCGCAGCGCGGTGGCCGACTTCCTGAAACGTGAACGGGCCGGGGTGGCGAGCGACCAGCTCTACCTCGGCAGCCGCACCCCGTTCAGGAAAGGCGATTAACGCCCCTCACGCTGCGCGCTGGCGACCTTCGGCGAGCCACTGGCGCGCACGGCGCTGGGCTTCGGCGATTTCACGGGCGGTCATCTCGTCGGAGATATCAGCGCGGCAATGGGCGGCTTCCTCGTGTCCGCGTGCTGCTGCAAGGTTGAACCACTTGTGCGCTTCGATCAGATCGCAGTCCGCGCCGTTGCTGCCGGTCGAAAAGGCAACCCCGAGGTCGAAGCAGGCCCCCACCTGACCCTGGCTCGCCGCCGCCAGCCATGCACCAAGCAGGCTTTCGGCCGATGTTCCACGTGAAGCATTCGCATCGATGGCAATGATGTTCATATTGAGTCCCCGTCAGTCACCAGATCGCCCCCCGGCGACCTTCCGTGACCCAGAGTTGCGGGGTTTATGGTCAAAAATTAGTTAACGGCGCTGCGACTTTCTGTTTGACCCCCACTTCCTGCCCAAACCCGCTTGTGCGCTCGGGGGGCCTTGCCTATAGGGCGCGCATTGCTTCAGCTTGCTGGGACCAAGTGAGCCAATGAAAAAATTCAGGGCGTCAGGACGCGATGGTCTTCCCAGCGGCTCACGGGATGAGAGAGCTTGATGCCAACCACCGCGTCTGACGACATCGATGTCCTCGAAAAGGCCAAGCGCCTTCTGGCTCCGGATTATGTCCCGAGCGAAGACGAGGAATACATGAACGAACGCCAGCAGGCCTATTTCCGGATGCTGCTGCTGGAATGGAAACGATCGATCCACTCGGCCGCCGGGCAGACGCTGCAATCCTTGCAGGATGGGCCGATCCGCGAAGCCGACCTCACTGATCGCGCGTCGAGCGAGACCGACTGGGGCATCGAACTGCGCACCCGTGATCGCCAGCGCAAGCTGGTCTCCAAGATCGATTCCGCGCTGCGCCGCATTGACTCGGGCGATTATGGCTATTGCGAAGTCACCGGCGATCCGATCGGCCTGCGCCGCCTGATCGCCCGCCCTGTCGCCACCATGACCGTCGAGGCGCAGGAAGCCCACGAACGGCGCGAAAAGGTCTCCCGCGACGATTGAGCATGAACCCGTGGCGGCGATCCTGTGCCGCCTTGGGACGCTCCGAGACAAGACCAACATCCGCAGCTTGTCCTTTACTTGGCGTTAACCGCAAGTGCCGCACCAGTGATGATACATCGAGGCAGGGCGGCTTATGCCAATCTGCGGAGCATGTTCGATTGGTTTTCCGCTATGGAGGCGTCCGGAAATGACAGGGGTTGAGACACGCAGTGTCGCGCGCGACAGCCTGTTCCTGCTGGCTGACATCTGCGTTGAACAGAGCGCCGACGTTTATCGCGTGCGGGTTCGCAATCTCTCCGATGGCGGCATGATGGGGGAAGGCCAGATGCGCGTGCAGCGCGGGCACCGCCTCACCATCGAGCTGCGCAATATCGGTGTGGTGGGCGGCACTGTCGCCTGGGTGCAAGACAACCGCTTTGGCATCGCGTTTGACGAGGAAATCGATTCGCAGAAGGCGCGTCGTCCGTTGCAGACCGATGACCTTCCCGAAGCGGCCATCGTCAAGCCATCGTGGGCCCACCGTGCGCCCCCTCCGCCCGAACCCGGCCGCCTGCGCAAGATCTGACTTGCCGCGCCGGGCAGGGTTCCACGACTGTATCGTGCCTGCAAGCTGACCGCTGCCTTTCGACCTGCTAGGCAGGCCGTGATGCGATTCTGGATGCCTCTGCTCGCTGCCTTGGCGACGTGCTCCTGCGGCCCTTCGGGCGGCCGGGGGCCGGTTGAGGTGGCGGTGATCGGCGCGCCCGATGATCCCTTCGAACAGGGCGTGCGCCTGTCCCCGGCAGCCCAGCACATCCGCGCAGCAACCCATGAAGGGCTGGTCGCGCTTGATCCGGCCGGACAGGTGATCCCGGCGATTGCCGAGCGCTGGATCGTCACCGACGATGGCCTCAGCTACATCTTCCGTCTGCGTGACAGCGCCTGGCCCGACGGCGAGGAGATCACCGCCACCGACACCCGCGAGCAGCTTCGCCGAGCCATCACGCGCCTGCGCGGCACATCGCTCGGGCTCGATCTGGCCAAGGTGCGCGATATCCGGGCGATGACCGGCCGGGTGGTGGAGGTGCGCCTGACATCGCCGATGCCCGATCTGTTGCGGCTGCTGGCCCAGCCCGAGCTTGGCTTCGTCAAGAACGGCAGCGGGGCCGGGCCGATGGCGATGTCGCGCAATGACGACGAAGCGCGCGCGCGCCTGTCGGCCCTTCCGCCCGAATCGCGCGGTCTTCCGGCACTGGAGGATTGGGAGGACGTGGCCCGCCCGATCGCGGTGCGGGCGCTGTCGGCGCAGGGCGCGGTTGCGGCCTTTGCCGGCGGGGATGTGGATCTGGTGCTCGGCGGCACGCTTATCGACTTTCCGCAGGCCGAGGTCGGCCCGCTGTCGCGCGGGACGATCCAGGTCGATCCTGCCATTGGCCTGCTGGGGCTGATGGTGCGGCGCGAGACCGATTTCCTTGCCGATCCCGCACGGCGCGAGGCGCTGTCGATGGCGATTGACCGCACCGCGCTGATCCGCAGTTTTGGGCTTGCCGGTTGGCGGGAGAGCAGCTGGATCGTGCCCACCGATATCTTCACCGCGCCGCCCTATCCGGCAGACCGCTGGAACGGCGCCTCGCTCGATGAACGCCGCCGGGTTGCTGCGGCCCGCGTCGCCGCGTGGTCAGGCGCGGGACGCGAGGCGGTGGTGCGGCTGGCTTTGCCACCCGGACCGGGCGGCGATATCCTGCTGCGCGAGCTGGCGTCAGCGTGGGGCAGCATCGGCGTGGCGGTGCGCCGGGTTGCGCCCGGCGATGCCGCCGATCTGGAACTGCGCGACACGTTGGCGCGCTATCCCGCGTCCGCGTGGTATCTCAATCAGTTTCATTGCAGCCTCAATGCGGGGCTGTGCGCGCCCGAGGCCGATGCGCTGGTCCGCGAGTCTCTTACCGAACGTGATGCGGCGGTGCGCGAACGGTTGCTGGTCGAGGCCCATGCGGCCCTCGTCGAACGCGAAGTCTACATCCCTCTCGGTGCGCCGGTGCGCTGGTCGCTGGTGCGCGGGACGATCCGCAATTACCTGCCCAACGTCTGGGGGATGCACCCCTTGTTCGCGCTGTCGCAGCCCACCACATAACGGGAATGGACACGCCGATCCCGCCCCGCCCCGAACCGCTTGTGTTCGTCCTGCCAACCGGCACCGATGCCGCATCTGTGCGGGCACGGGTGATCGCGATGGAAAAGCTGCTGGAGCGCAGCTTCACCATTCCCGGCATCAACTTTCCCGTCGGGCTCGATGCGATTGTCGGTCTGGTGCCGGTGCTGGGCGAGATCGTGACCGGCGCGATGGGTGCCTATATCGTGTGGGAGGCGCGCAATCTTGGCCTGCCCAAATGGAAGCTGGCGCGGATGGGGCTGAACGTGCTGTTCGACACCGCGATTGGCGCCATCCCACTGGTGGGGGATGCGGCTGATCTTGTGTTCCGGTCGAACACCCGGAACCTCAAGATCATCCTCAAACACATCGACAAGCACCATCCCGAAACGCGGGTCATCGAAGGCCGGATCAAGGGGTAGTTTCCTTGCGCGCCGCAGCGGGCTAGGAACCGCGGCATGACCGCCCATGTCACCTATGCGAGCTATCTCGATCTGGACCGCATCCTTGCCGCCCAGCACCCGTCATCCGATGCGCATGACGAGCTATTGTTCATCATCGTTCATCAGGCGAGCGAGCTGTGGCTCAAGCTGTGCCTGCATGAACTGACCGCTGCGCGCGAATGTATCGAGGCGGACGATTTGCGACCCGCCTTCAAGATGCTGGCGCGGGTGGCGCGGGCGCAGGCGCAATTGATCCAGAGCTGGGATGTGCTCAGCACCATGACCCCGCATGATTATTCCGCGATCCGCCCGCATCTGGGCGCGTCGAGCGGGTTCCAGTCGGCGCAGTACCGGATGATGGAATTCATGCTCGGCGGGCGCGATAGCAAGCATGTGCGGCTGCACAAATCGAACGCCGACTGGGCCGAACGGCTGGAAGCGGAGTGCGGGCGGGCGAGCCTGTATGACGCCGCGATCCGCCTGCTGGCCCGACGCGGCTTTGCGATTGATGCGGCCGTGGCAGGGCGCGATCCGGCCAGCGCCTATGTCCATAACGCCAGTGTCGAGGCAGCGTGGGCGGCGATCTACCGTGATCCGCAGAAGCATTGGGATCTGTATGAACTGGCCGAAAAGCTGGTCGATCTGGAATACCATTTCCAACGCTGGCGTTTCGGGCACCTCAAGACGGTCGAACGCATCATCGGGTTCAAGCGTGGCACCGGGGGCACCCCCGGCGTGCCCTATCTGGAAGGCGTGCTGAAACAGGCCTTCTTCCCCGAATTGCTCAGCGTCAGGACCGCGATATGACCCCGGAAGCCCGCGCTGCCGAGTTTGACGCCGCCGATCCGCTGGCGAATTATCGTGAACGGTTCATGCTGCCCGACGGCGTGATCTACCTTGACGGCAACTCATTGGGAGCGCTGCCCAAGGCCACCCCTGCGGCGGTGCAAAGGGTGGTCGAGCAGGAGTGGGGCGAGGGTCTGATCCGGTCCTGGAATGATGCAGGCTGGTTCGAGGCGGCAGGCCGGGTCGGGGCCAAGATTGCGCCCCTGATCGGCGCTGCGCCACACGAAGTGATCGCCTGCGATTCAACCAGCGTGAACCTGTTCAAGCTGATCGCTGCCGCGCTCCAGATGCTACCGGGCCGCAAAGTGGTATTGTCCGAACCGGGCAACTTCCCGACTGACCTCTACATGATCGCAGGTCTGGAGGCGCAGGGGTTGGCGACACGGCGGCTGGCCGAGCGGGACCGGTTGGCGCAGGCGCTGGACGCGGATGTGGCGCTGCTGATGCTCACCCATGTCCATTACAAGACCGGTGCGATGCACGACATGGCGGCCCTGACCCGCGCCGCGCATGAAGCGGGTGCATTGGTGCTGTGGGACTTGTCGCACTCGACCGGAGCAGTGCCGGTTGACCTCAATGGCATCGGCGCGGATTTCGCCGTGGGTTGCGGCTACAAATACCTGTGCGGCGGGCCGGGGGCACCGGCTTTCGCCTTCGTTGCCGAACGGCATCAGGCGGAATTGCAGCAACCTCTGACCGGCTGGTTCGGTCACGCCGCGCCCTTCGCCTTCACCGACGACTACGCGGGTGCACCGGGGATCGACCGGCTGCAATGCGGCACCCCGCCGGTGCTGGGGCTGGCGGCGCTGGAGGTTGGTGTTGAACTCATTGCGGAAATCGGGGTGGAGCGGCTCTACGGCAAATCGCAGGCGCTTTCGGAGTTCTTCCTCGAAAGCCTGATGGCGCATGGCGTCGCACTGGAACTGGTCAGCCCGCCGCGCAGCGCCGAGCGGGGGAACCAGCTGTCGTTCCGTCACGCGGAGGCCTACGCCATTTGTCAGGCGCTGATCGCACGCGGTGTGATCGGCGATTTCCGTGCACCCGATGTGCTGCGGCTGGGCTTCGCGCCCGCTTACCTCAGCTTTGCCGACATGGCCGCCGCCGCCCGCCATCTGGCCGAGGTGCTTAGCAGTGGCGAATGGCAGCGCGCCGAATTCCGCGAGCGTGCCGCCGTCACCTGACGCTTACCGTTTTTTACGGTTTTCCAGCTATTTCCCACCGCATTGCTAACGCAGAGGTGATGCAGTGGGATCTGAAGGCGTGTTCCGCAAGGTGTTCGGGCGCAAGGGGCTGGGGGAGACGTCCGCGCCACGCCCGGTAGAGCCGACGACATTGCATCCCGCGCTGGCCGCAGAATTGCGCCGCCTTGACTACTATGGCCCCGCCTTCGGCAAGCGGGCCCTGCATTATGTTGCAACCGGCGAGGGACGCGATCTGCTCGCTGCGATGGTGCCGCTGGCGCGGCAGAACAAGGTGCACAACACCACATACCAGCAGGCCAAGCCGCCGCTCAACGAATTGTCGGGCGCGACCGATCTTGCCGTCGCGACCGGTGAAATCGCGCCCGGCCCGCCGGTTGCGCGCCTGATGGAAATCCGCGCGGCCGCCGATCAGATCTCGCTGCCATGGGGCCAGAAGCCTGATGCCCGCGAAGTGGCGGTGATGGGCATGAAGGCGATGCTGGGCGGCGGGATCTACAGGCTCAGGGTCGACCACAAGATCGACTGGACGCGCGCGATCACGCTCGAGACCGCCTTTGCCCATCTCAAGGCGGTCGGCGGGACAATGGCCGATCTTTTCGCGATGCTGCTGCCGCGCGATGATACGCAATTCGTCGCAAGCAATCCCGGCAGCTGGTCTGCCAGCGAGACCTGCGCGCAATGGCTGCGCGCCTACCCGGCGGCGCTGGCCGAGGCGGTCGGCAAAGCCCATCCCAATCCGCGCGCCAATCTGTTCCCGCTGATAGAGCATCACAAGGTGATCGACGTGCCCGAGGTCGAGGCGCTGGTGGTGGCGATGCTCACCAAGCCCTTCACCAAGGATGACCGCGCCAAGGCTGTCTCGTCCATTGCCCGGCTCGATCCCGCGCAGGTCAAGGGCATTCTGGAACGCCATCTCGTGACCGGCGACGCCGATGTCCGCCACGCCCTGGTTGAAGTGGCCGGACGCGCTGCGACCCCCGAAATCGTCGCTTTGCTCAAAGCCCGCGCTGCGGTCGAAAAGACCGCCCGGGTGCAGGCCGCGATTGCCGCCGTGCTTGAAGTCGAAGCGGCCGGCGAGGCGCTGGCTCCCGTCAGTGCGGGCGAGGACGGCACGCTCATCTACCTTGCGGTGACGGGGGAGACGATCACCTGCCCTCCGCGCATCGACACCGGCATCCCAGAAGTTCCGCCTCCATCCGACCAGGTCTGCATCGATTTCTTCGAGCTCCTGCCGGTGATTCAGGCCATCCGCTGCAAGCGGAGAGATGATTTCAACAAGCGCTACAATCGTCAGGGCAGCAACGTTCAGCCCATGCCCCGGCCTCCCGAACGCGAGGTGATCGAAGGTGCCTTCGCCACGCTCACGCAGGGCGCGCCGCTGCCGCCCTATGATTCCTCCAAAGTCGATCACGTCCGGCTGCTGGTCAACGAGGTGCGCGCCACGCCCGAGGGGCAGGTATGGCTGCGTTCGGTGCTCGATCCGCTGCCCGTCGCCGCGCGTCTGCGCATCCTTTGCGCCTCGCGGCCCGGCGAATTCATGGGTCTGATCGGTGCCACCTGTTCGGGATACCCGCACGAGGTATTCGGAGGCGATCTGCTGCGTGAATGGCTGGGTGACGGCCTCTTCGACCTACGCAACACTTGCAGTGCTGATTATCTGCGCAACCTGATCGCGAGGGGGCAGCAGAACCACCGCTATGGCGGCCGGGACAGCACGCTCGACGCGATCGAGGCTCTTCCGCACGATGCGGTTTGGCCGTGGTTGGCCGAGAGCATGGAAGTGCTCGACGAGGCGTTCGGACTGGCGCCCGCCAAGACCGCCATCCCGCTCGAACGGGCGATGCGCGTGCTGGCGCTGTTCCCGGCTGTGCCGCAACGCTACCTGCCCCGCCTTACCGAGATCGCAGTGGCCGAGAAGCGCCATCTGCGGCTGCTGGCGATGGAGCTGCTGCGCGACATGAAGGATCTGCCGACGCGCATCGAGGCCTTGCTGGATGACAAGCGTCAGCCGGTGCGGATCAACGCTGCCGGATGGCTCGCCGACATTCGCTCCACTTCGAGCGAAAAGGTGCTGCGCAAGCGGCTGAAGAAGGAAAAGTCCGATCCCGTCCGCGCCGCCCTGATCATCGCGTTGCAACGCCTTGGCGCGGACCTTGCCGATGTGATTGGCCCGGCCTCGCTGATTGCCGAGGCCGAAAAGGCCAATGCCAAAGCCCCGCCCAAACTGCCCGAATGGCTGATGAGAACCGGTATCCCGCCGGTGCGCTTCAAGGACGGGGCAAGCGTGCCGCAGGCGGTGGTCGAATACTGGCTGGCGCTGGCCATCCGCCTCAAAGACCCTAGCGCGCACGGGCAGTTCGGCATCTATCTCGACCAGTTGGAGCCGGGCGATGCCCGCACGCTGTCGGGCTGGGTGCTGGAAAGCTGGATCGCCTATGACACCGCTTCGGCGACGCTGGACGACGCGACCGCCTATGCCAAGGCGACCTTCATGGGCCATTATGCGATGTATCAGGGCCGCTATCTGCGAGGCGCCGACATGCCGCCCGACGGGCAGGCCGCGCTGATCGCCATGATCGCCCGCGAGAAGATGGGCGAGATGGTCAATTCCGGCTCGGACACCAAGGGCCTGCTGGCGCTGGCCTGCCGCGCCGATCCGGTCTGGGCGGCGGCGCGTGTGCGGTGGTTCCTCAAAAAGCATGGGCGGCGTTCCCATCAGGCGATGGCGTTGCTGGAGGCGCTCGCAGGCACGGGCGCACCTGCAGCGCTGCAAGTGGTGATTGCTGCCTCGGCCCGGTTGAAGCAGAAGACCACGCAGGCCCGCGCCGCCGAAATCGCCCAGCGTTATGCCGAGGATCGCGGCTGGAGTGTCGACGAGCTGGCGGATCGCACCGTGCCTGCTGCCGGGTTCGATGATGATGGCGAGCTTGATCTGCCCTGCGGTGAGGACGCCAAGCCTTACGTGGCGCGGCTGGATGCGGCGCTGGCGATCCATCTGTTCAACCCCGATGGCAAGCCGGTGAAGGCCCTGCCTGCGGGTGATGACGAGAACACGAAGGATTCCAAGAAAGCCTTCAGCGCCGCGAAGAAGGAGCTTGGCCAGATCGTCACGCTGCAAGGCGAGCGCCTGTTCGAAGCCATGTGTGTCGAGCGGCAATGGCCGGTGGCCGACTGGCGGCTGGCCTTCCACCAGCATCCGGTGATGCGCCGCCTGATCGAGCGGCTGGTTTGGCAGGGGCTGGACGCGGAAGGTCAGCCGATGGGCCTGTTCCGGCCCACGCAGGAGGGCGATTTCACCGATGCGGGTGACAATGACGTGGTGATTGACGATTTCGCCGCCGTTCGCCTCGCTCACGGCACGCTGGTCGATGCGGATACCTGCAAGGCGTGGACCCAGCACCTCAAGGACTACGAGATCACGCCCTTCATCGCCCAGTTCGATACGCTGCGCAGCCCGCTCACCGCCGAACAGGCCGAGGCCGATGCGATCACCGATCGGCAGGGCTGGGCGGCCGAGAGCCGGAGGCTGCGGGCAGAGGCGGAAAAGCGCGGCTATCAGCGCGTCATGGGCGACGGCGGCGGGTGCCACGAATACGTCAAGGAGTTCCGGTCGCACGGGATCACGGCGACGATCTGGCACACCGGCTCCTATGCGGTCGATGACAACAACCGGGTTGCGTTGAAGGAGCTGACCTTTGCCAAGGCAGGTCATCGCGGGTCTTATCGCCTGAAGGACGTGCCGCCGGTGATGCTGGCCGAATGCTGGGCCGATTACCACGCGGTGGCAGCGCGCGGGGCATTTGATCCGGACTGGGAGAAAATCTCGCCCTGGTAAGCGGTCAGGCGAGCAAGGTCGGCCCGCAGCGCTGCTGGCGGGCGAGCATCAGGCCATAGGCGGCGGCCAGCAGCCCGGCATTGTCATCGGCGGCGCGCAGAAGGTCCGCCAGCCGCACCATCCCCAGCCGTTCGAGCCGCTCGGCATGGGCGGCGCGCTGGTGATCGAGCGTGCGGGCCAGCGATCGGCCGATTTCGGCCAGATCGATCACGTGCCGCCACGCCTTTGCCAGCGCCGCGTCAGTGGTGCTGCGCGGCTGAACCTCGAACCGCCGCGCGCCGACCTGCCGCAATCGGTCAAGCCAACCGCGCATCGCGCCACCGTCCTTGGCGGAGGGCCACCAGGGCCGTTTCCACAGCGTCAGATCGACCGGCTCTTCCGCCCCGAACAGCGTGATCGGCCGTGCCGCCAGCCGCTCGCCCTGCCGCTCGATCCGGACCAGCACCATGCCCTGCCAGCCGGTGCGGACATTGGCCTCCAGCGCCTCGATCGCGGTCGATACCGGCTCCTCGTGATCGAGCGTCAGTGCCAGCCACTGCCCGGCGATATCGCGCACCGGCCAGACCAGCTGCTGGGCAAGATCATCGAAGAAAGCGGGGGCAATGGCGCTGGGGGCAATCAGGGCGACAGCGGCCTGTTCGCCCGTGTCGATCCCCAGTCCGACCTGCGCCAGCCAACGTTCGCGCAAGTCCGGCCAATGCCGGACCAAACCGGGCCAAGCCGGGTCTGGAGCCACCTTGCGCGCGCCAATCGCGGCCACCGCCGCTGCCGGAGCGGAAAGGCGGTTGTCGGCGGAACGGTTCGCGCCGGTCAGCGTGAATGCCGCATGGCTCAGCGCCGCCAGGGACTCGGCGCTCCAATAGGGTTGGTGCTGCCATGCCTCGCGCGGGCTGAAGCCGGGATCCTGCCCCGGACCGCGGGCCAGCGACGTGGAGAGCCACTGGTCCGAGGTTTTCTCGTAGAACCACGCCGTCACCCCGCGTGCGCCTGCCGGCGTGCTCCAGCGTTCGGCCCCGCAGCCGACCAGTTCCAGCGGCTCTGACCCGGAATAGGCACGCCAGACCTTCCCGGCCAGCGCGCCGCGCCGTTCAGGCTCGCCGCGTTCGAGCGCCCGCACCAGCGCGAAGGCGGTGGCGGCAAGCTCCAGCATCCGGTCGGGATCGAAATCGAGCGCCCTTCCGCGCCGCAGCCGCATCTGCGCGGCAATCGCCCGCAGGATCGACGCCAGCCGCGGGAGGGCATCGGCGCGTGATGAGACCGACAGTTCGAACAGCGATTCTTCCAGCGGCAGGGGCGCGAGGTTCATTCCCAGCATTGCCACCTCCTCCAGCGCGCCAGCAATCCGGGCGAGGAAGGCGGGATCGACCGGGGCTGGGCCAGCGTCCTCCACCTCCACCTCCGCCTCGGCCAGCGGCAGGCCCTCACCAAAATGCGCCCGCGCAGCGAGGACAGCGGCGGCGTGATAGGCCTTGGCCCGCGCCTTTGAGGCTTTGGACACGATCCCGTCGAAACCCTGCCCGCGCAGGATCAGCACCGGGCCTTCGACATCGGGGAAGGTCACCGCGATGGCGTTGGCCGAAGGTTCGACCGCGCTTGCGGTTGGCGCCAGTTCCAGCGCAGCGCGCCAGCCCGCCTTGCCGGCCCATTTCGCCAGCCGGTCCGGATCGAAATCGGCAAGAATGCTGGCCGGATCGGCCGGGGTTTCATCTAGCGAGGCCTCCGCCGCTCCCGCAGCCCCGTCACGCACGAACACCACTGCCGCCAGCCGGTGGCGGCACACGGCGACCGATTTGCAAGCACAGGGCGCGGCTTTGGCCCCGCGTGCATCAAGCACCACCAGATGCCCGTCGGCCTCGATTTCGGCGCTGCCCGGTGAAGCGCTCACCAGCCGGACCTTGCCTTCCTCGACATCGCGATGCGCACGGCGCACCAGGCCGGGGTTGGCGAGCGTAGCCAGCGCCGCATCGTCAAACGCCGCCAGCGCGGCGCGCAGCCCCTCGTCGATCACGTGATCACCCCGCCGATCCACTCGGCGAAATGTTCGGGTGTCAGCGCGGCAACCTGCATCCCGCACCCCGTCAGCCGTTCGGCCATGCGGCGGTCATAGGCGGGAGCGGCATCATCGGACAGTGCGCCCAGCCCCAGCATCGTCACCCGCGCCGAGGCCATGCGCCGCGCCGCCGCCAGCATCCGGGGGACCGATCCGCCCTCCTCGAAATCGCTGATGAGGACGAAAATCGTGCGGCTGGGCTGGGTGACCAGCCCTTCACAATATTCCATCGCCGAAGCGATATCGGTGCCGCCGCCCAGTTGCACCGCCATCAGCACCTCGACCGGATCATGCGCCTCGCTGGAGAGGTCGACAATCGCGGTGTCGAACACGATCAGCTTGACCTCCACCGCAGGCAGCGCCGTCAGGATCGAGGCCATGACAGCGGCATAGATGGTCGATGACAGCATCGATCCCGACTGGTCGACGCACAGGATGATCGTCCACGGCAGGCGGCGGCGGCTGCGGCCGTGGAAGCGCAGCCGGTCGGCGATGATCACCTGCCGTTCCGCATCCCAGTTCTTCAGGTTGTCGCGGATGGTCGCCTGCCAGTCGAAGGTCTGCATCGACTTGACCTGACTGCGGCGGAAGCGGTTGGGGCGGCCCGCCAGCGCGGCCTCGACCTTGGGCTTCAGCTTGCGCACGATCTCCTCGACCACCTTGCGGGTGACCTCGCGGATTTTCTCGCGCATCGCCGGATCGGCCCCGCCCTTGAACGCGATCAGGGCTTTGAGCAGATCCTTGTTAGGTTCGAGCGCATCGAGGACATCGGGATCGGACAGCAGGTCGTCCATGCCAAGGTTGTCGATCGCATGGGCCTGCACGGTTTCATAAACCGATTGCGGGAACAGCGCCCGCAATTCGCCGAGCCAGCCCAATGCGGTCAATTGGCTGGGGTCCATCGAACCGAACCGGCCACCCATGCCTCCCTTGCCGCGCGTGTCACGGCGCAGGCCCCGGCGCTCCATCTCGCGGGCGTAGAGATAGTCCATCGCCCGGTCGGCGCGCTGTTCCTGCCGGGTCATGCCTGCTGACGGCAGCGAGCGTTCGGCATAGCGGCCGAGCACCATCCGCCAGCGCCGCAGGTGGACAGGATCGCTCATGCCACCCCGTCCCGCGCCAGCACGTCCGCCAATGCGCGGTCAAGCCGGAGGTTTTCCGCCAGCTCACTTTCCGAAATGCCGACATCGCCCCTCAGCGTCCCCGGCCCAGCGCCCAGCCGGGCGGCGATATCCTCGGCCAGCCTGTCCACCTCACGCGGGTCGAGCGGCATCAGGGCGAGGCGCAGATAGGGGAGCAGGGCGGTGAATTCATCCTCGGTCAGCCCGGCGATAACATCGTCCATCGCATCAAGGATCGCGGGCAGCGTCCACAGCAATTCGCGGGCAATCGCAATCACCCCGCCAATGAAGGCAAGCCGTGCGCGCGGGTCGACATAGCCGCTGGCAAGTTCGCCGCGCAGGCGGGACTCAAGGTCGGCTGGGGCGATCTGCCCGCCCATCAGGGCAAAGGCCGTCACCGCGCCATCCAGCATCGGATCAAGTTCGCGCTGGCGCAGCAGTGCCATTGCTTCGTCCACCAGCGCGAAATCGACCGGGGCCTGTGATGACCGCGCCAGTTCCACCACCCCGCGCAAATCGGCGAGGGCGTGGACCGCACCGGGCACCTGATCCTCGCCCAGATCGGCCAGTTCGGGCAGCAGCAGCACCAGCCGCCGCCAGGCGGTCTGCGCCAGCCGATCGAGCGCGGCGGTGTCGGTCAGCCCCAGCGTTTCACGCCCGCGCCGCAGCAGCAACAGATCGGCGAGCGCAGCGATGACCGAGGCCAGTTCCGGGTCTTCGATCACCTGTTCCTCGACAAGGCCCAGAATCGCCTCGGCCTCCGCCCCCAGCCCGGCGCGGCAGGCGGCGGCGAACAGGTCGATGGCGGCGAGCGCGCTGCGCCCCTTGCCCTGTTCGATCAGCGCGGTGATCTTTTCGGCGAGGACGTAGGCGAGCGCTTCGGGCAGGGTGTCGGCGGCTTCGGACAGTTCGATCAGCCGCGCCTCGACCAGCGGGGACCAGCACACCGCCCACACCTCGTGCAGGCGGTCCAGGGCGATTTCGTTGCGGAAATCCGGCCCGCCGGTGCGATCGGCAAACGGCGTGCCGATCAGCGCCATGGCATGGGCAAAGCGGCTGGCGGCGCGGTGGCGGGGCTTACGGTAAATGTCGAGCTCGCGGGTGCGGCGTTCGCCATCCTCGGTGGAATAGCCATGCGTGCGGGCCTCGGCGCGGACAGCCTCCACCAGCGGGGGGGGAACCTGTGCCGGGGGGCACTTCGCCCATGGCTGTGCCGGTCAGCCAGCTGCGCAATTCATTGAGCAGCGGCACCTGTTCGACCGGGATTTCGTCCTTGATGAAGCTGGACCGGATCGCGTCAATCACGTCGTCACGGGTGGGGAAAGGGCGGCCGCGCAGGGTTGCGAGGCGCTGCGCCTGCTCGATGGCGTTGGCGATAACGGGGAAGGACGGCGTCTCCCCCTTGCCGGAGCGCAGGTGCGCGGCGAATCCGGTGACGAGATCGGTCGCAAGGCCCGCCGCGCCGCTTTCGCGCAAGCGCCACAGCCGCTCGTAATAGCCCGGCAGCGGCAGCCCCGCGCCATAGCCGCGCAGGGCATCGAGCTGGCGCATCCCGTAGCGGATCAGGTAGCTGCGCCCCGCGCCCGCCTTGGCGGCTTTGGCCTTGGCGGGATCGGCGGCGAAGACGGCCTCGGCATGGAACCCGCCGACGACCGCGATGATCGGCCCTGTGACTGCGGCCCGCACCTCCGTGATGATGCGCCGCATCTGCGTTTCGCGTTCCAGCGTGCCGTCCTGCGCCATGTCGGCCGGATCGGTCGCCCCCCGGATGCAGGCGCAATAGCGGGCGACATCGAGGAAGAACCCCTCCCACCCGGCATCGGCCAGCCGGGTTTCGAACAACTGGTCCCACACCTCGTTGCCATCCCGGCAGCCGAGTTCACGCGCCAAGGCGGTGACGTAATCGCCGACAGTGAAGCCATGCTCGCTCCCCAGCAGCGAGCGGTCAGGCTGTTGTTCGCCATCGCCGGACATGGCCCGGGCGGTGGAGGGCAGGTCGATGAAGCGCGCTGGAACGCCCGATGCGTGGGCGGCGTGCAGGGCGACGAATTCGGGCGAGTGGGTGCAGAAGGGGAAATAGCTTGCCACCCGCCGCGTGCCCTTCGCTTCGCTGGCCTCGCGCAGGGACACGATGGCGACCGGGGGGCGGGTGCGGGCATCGCACAGGGCGGCGATCAGCGGGTCGAAATCGCACGGCCCTTCGACCAGCACGGCGGCGGGCTGCACGTGGGCGATCAGCCGCTCCAGATGCGCGGCGCAGGCGGGGCTGTGGTGGCGCACCGGCACCACCCACAAATCGCGGCTCGCATCGTGGAGGGTCGGAGCGTCCACTTGAGGGTCAGCCCAGCTTCAGCGCCCGCGCCGCCTGATAGAAGTCCTTCCATGCGCCCGACCGTCCGGCGCGTTCCTTGACGATGTGATCGACATAGGCGCGCAGGCGCTTCCCGTCCTCGGGCGAATCCTTCAGCACCACGCCCTGCAACTGCCGCGCCACGTGCGCTGCGGACAGCTTGCCATTGTCGAGATAGACCGCCTCCAGCGCGGCGGCGTGCAGCACATTGACCGCTTCGGCGGTGGACATGACCGCGTCAGGGCGGTTGAGGCTCGTGCCCTCTGCCGTGCGCCCGGTGCGCAAATCCTGAAAGGTGCGAACGAGCACTTCGGCGACGTCGCGCTCTCCGGTCACGGACACGCCTGCCGTGCCGAGCCGTTCGGCGAGCTGCTTCAGCACCAGCTCACGCTCGAACTCGGGATCGTTGATGGGGTGGACGGTTTCAAAGTTGAAGCGGCGTTTCAGCGCGCTCGACATTTCGTGCACGCCCCTGTCGCGCAGGTTGGCGGTGGCGATGACGTTGAAGCCGGGGGCGGCGCTGGCCACGGCATCGGGGCCGAGTTCCGGCAGGGCCAGCGATTTTTCCGACAGCACGGAAATCAGCGCGTCCTGCACTTCGGGCGGGCAGCGGGTGATTTCCTCGAACCGCACGATCCGCCCCGATCGCATGGCGTTCAGAACCGGCGAGGGCACCAGCGCCCGCTCGCTCGGCCCTTCGGCGAGCAGCAGGGCGTAGTTCCAGCCGTAGCGGATGTGATCCTCGGTCGTGCCCGCCGAACCCTGCACCACCAGCCCCGATGTCCCGCTGATCGCCGCCGCCAGCAGTTCGGACAGCAGCGATTTGGCGGTCCCCGGCTCGCCCACCAGCATCAGCCCCTGCTGGCTCATCAGGCTGACAATGGCGCGGTCGACCAGCGGGTCATCGCCATAGAACTTGCGGGTGACGCCAACCTTGGGATCGCCCAGCAGAAACCGCCGCACTGCGCGTGGTGAGAGGTGCCATCCGGCGGGCTTGGGCGCGGCATCATCCGCCGCCAGCCGGGCCAGTTCGGCGGCATAGCGCGCCTCGGCAGGGGGACGGATCGCGAGTGTCAGGTCATCCATATCCGGTTTTCTTCTTCCATTCGGGATCAAGCCCGGTGCCCTTGTCGGCAATATCGTGGAGGTCGCGCCAGCTTTCCGCCAGCAGCACCGGCGGCACATCGGCGAGCGTCATCATCCCGGCATAGCTGTTGCCGCGCACCTTGCGGAAGGCGAGCGCGGTCAGCGCCACGGGCTGGTTTTCTTCGGGCAGAGGGCTGCCGGTGAACCCGATCTCCACCACCACGCCTGCATCGCGGAACAGCTTTTCATAGGCGATGAACCAGCCGCCATCCTGCGCCTGCCCGCGCTGGTAGCCGAGCTTTGTCGCCATGCCGCGCAGTTTGAAGCTTTCGATCATCCAGCCTTCGCGGTCCTTGATCTCGGTCGCCTTGGCCTGTCCGGCGCCCAGCGTGGGCAGATCGCGGCCCAGCTGATCAAACGGGGCTTCGACCGCGTAATCGGCAAGATGCTGGCGCCAGCGGGCGATAGCGTCGGCGGTCATCAGCGATGAATGCACCAGCCGGACAGAGGCGAAATCGCCAAGGCTGATGTCGCCATCTTCGGGATCGGTGTAGCTGCCATCGCCCAGCGGCCGGAACGCGGCCAGCGCTGCGCCGCTATCATCCAGACCCTGCCACACCAGCCGCGTTGCCAGCCGCCCGACCAGCGGGTGTCCGGCGATGAAGCTTTCCCACTCGCCCGCGTCCCACTGGCGCTGGAGGAACATCGCCTCCTGCAAGCGGGCCGTCTGCGCGGCCATCACCTGCTTCACCTCTTTGCGGGCATTGGTGAGCAGCTTCTTCGCCGCAACGACCAGCGGTTTTTCGTCATCCACCCGCGCAGCGGGAAGCGCCTTCACCTCGCGTCCATCCGGGTTGAGGATCACGATCTGATCCTGCGCGTCCAGCTGCAGGCGGTAGGTGCGATCAAGCCCGAGGTCGAGATCCTGCGTCCCGCCGGCATCAAAGCCGCCGGTGGGCACGGTGCGATCGGCCAGCTGCGCCGCAGTCCAGCCGTTGCGTGCGGCGATGTCGTCCACCAGCGCGGCGGCGAAATCCTGCACTGAACGCTGCTTCATCCGGTTGGCCGCGCCCAGCAGGGCCTGCAAGGCAGCGCTGGTGCCAATCGCGGCAAGCACTTCCAGCAGTGCCTTGGCCTGCGAGGTGCGCGATCCGTGATCCTTCAGGAACGGTCTGATCCGCTGTACAGCATCGGCGCCATTGACCCGCGCTGCCAGCGCAAGGACGCCTTTGCTGTCGGCGGCGCTGCCGAGATAGACGTTCGCCTTCTCCCGCTTCAGCCGGGCGAACACCACGCTGCGGTCCGTCGAATAGTATTCGGCATGTTGCGGCCAGCGCTTGGCATAGGCGATGTTCTGCTGAAGCACCGCGTCCACGTGCTGCGCGGCATGGGCGTTGGCTTCGGCGTCGCTGGGACGCAGGGTGTCTGCGTCGATCCAGCCGGTCAGCACCATCCAGCCGAGCCGGTGCGCATCGCCGGGCGCGAGCCGGTTCAGCCACAGGTTGATCAGCGCATTGCCGCCCGGCTGTTTCAGCTTGGCCGCAAGCGTCACCCACCAGCGCGGCAGCACCGGATCGACGGGGGTGCCATCGGCCCAGTGAAGCTGCGGCAGCATGTCGAAGGGGAACCAGTCGAGGCCCTTGGGCTTCGCCTTGGCGAGACCGGCCTTGGCCTCCTTCACCAGCACTTGCGGGTCGAACAGGTGCGATACATCGTCGCCCAGGGCTTCGAGCGCGGTGATCATCGCGGCGCGGGCAACGTCGCTCTTTTCCCGGTTGAGGGCAGCGCGGATTGCGGGGAGCTGATCGGCGGCCCCGCGCGCGGCAAGCCAGTCTGCGGCAAAGGCGCGGGTATCCTGCTTGCCATCGGCCAATTGCACGGCAATCGCGGCGTCGATCCCCGGCGTGTCCTTGAGCAGATCGCGCGCTTTCTCCCGCGTCTTGGCGGCGCTGTCGCCCGCCAGCGCCATGATGCCGGCGCGATAGCGGGCGGGCAGGATCGGGAATTCGGCTAGCAGTTCCAGCCCGCGTGCCGCCAGCCTGGGCTCTGCTTCCGCTTGCGGCACCAATCCCATTGCCTGATCGAGATCATGGAAGCGGCCGCACAGCGCGGGCCAGACCGGGACGCCGAAATCGGGCATTCCCCAGCTCCAGTTCCAGCGGTTCTTGAGCGTGCCGCCGATGAAGTCGTTGCCCCCCCGCCTCGGCCCACATGGCGGTGAAGCGGCGCACCGCCTGTTCATCGGTCAGCCGCATCTGCACCGCGCGGCCCAACGGCCCGGCCCAGTTGCCGAACAGCGGGTAGACCTGTCCGTTGCAGATCGCCACGCCCAGCCGCACCAGATGGCGCAGGGTCAGGCGCGGGTCGGCAAAGAAGGCGTCCACCCCCGGATGCTTGAACTGGTAGAAGCTCAGCCAGTCGATCGCCGGGCCATAGGAGCCCGCAATCAGCGGCGTGGTGCCTTCGGCCAGCCGCCCGATGGCTTTCAGCGTGCCGGAATCCTTGGGCTGGAACTGCTTGCTCCAGTGCCAGCGGATCCACCCCGCCTCGGCCTTGCCCTTGGACAGCATCAGGTTGAACGCGCCCATCGCTGGTTCGAGGATTGCCAGCACTTCGGGCGGCACCGGGGTGGGCGTGGGCAGGACGAGCGGCCCGCCTGCATCAACCCAGCTGCCATCGACCGCGGTGTAGCCTTCCGGGCCATCGGGGCGGGCGGGAAGTTCATACAGCGCGGCAGGCGTGCCGGGCGCAGCGGCAGGCCGGGCGACCGGAGGCAGGGACATGGCGCCGCCCGCCTGATCGAGCGCGGCGATCACCTTGGCGGCAGTCTCGCTCTCCCGCCACCGGGCCAGCAGCGCCGGGGCTTCCGCGCCAAGGCTGCCGGTGGCAATCGCGATCAGTTCGACCTTGGCGCCGCTCGCGGCCTTGGCAAAGCGCGCCTCCAGCGCGGCGGCCAGTGCGGGCTTGTCGCAGGCGGTCAGCGCTTGTCTTGCGCTCGTCCGCACACCCTTGGCCGAACCGCAGGCGCAATCAATCAGCACCTCGCGGTAGAGATCCTGCAAGCCCAGCCTGCCCAGCGATGCGGCCAGTTCGGCGCGGACATCGGCGGCAAGCCCGGGGATAGCGGGCTCGATCAGCGCCTGCGATTCGCGCAGCCACACGTCCAGTCCGGCAAAACGGGCGAGGCTGTTGGTGGCCTGATAGTCATGCGGATCGCGGGTGAAGACCACATCAAGCACGGGGCCAACCGGATCGCCGTCCAGCGCGGCGAGATCGGCCAGCAGCGCGAGCGACTGGCCCTTGCGGTTCGACCCGAGCCACAGGCTGAGCACGTGCCGCAGCCAGTCAGGCGACTTGCGGTTACCGAAATGGCCCCATTCGACGTTGCTGTTCAGCGGGGCGAGCGCGGCCAGAACCTCGCCCAGCCGCCGGAGCTGATCGATCTGCCAGCGGTCAGGATGGGCCAGCAGCGCCTCGGCATCCTTGTCGGGCCAGTTGCGGCGGCGGTTGCGCCAGCCGATCCGGGTGGTGCCCTTCTGCAAGGTCAGGATGACCGAGCTGTTGTCGCCTTGCACGATATAGCGCACGACGGCCCCCGGCAGCCCGGCCTGTTCCTTGGCGAGAGACGCGAAATAGCCCGGCAGGTTGGGTGCGGGCATGTTTGCCCCGCCCACAGTGCCCCCGCCCGCGCCGCGCAGACTGCCGATCAGGCGATCGAAAAACGAACCGGCCACTTGCGCCCCCCTGCGTCGCCAAAACGCGTTGCCCAGCGTCTAGCCTGCCGTTCTATAACGAGAAGTTTGTCCCAGCCGCAAATGATTGTGCGGGCGAGCGTGCGTCAGGCGGGCAGTTCTGCCAGCCACGCGCCCTCGGCCCGCTCGCGGAAGGTGAATTCGCGCCCGGTGAAGCGCGTGATCAGGGCTGCGGCGGTGCGGGTGTGTTCGGACAGCTTGACCGTGGTGAACGCGCCGCCGCCCGCAAAGGCGAAGGGCAGCAGCAACTGGTCCTGCAGGTAAGGCCCGGCAAACGCGCCCGAAGCAAGGTATCCCGCCATCCGCTTGGCCGCCGTTTTGGCGAGGCGTTCGGCGGGGATGCCGATCTGGCCAAAGGCGGACATGACCTCGGTGACGTGTTCGCACTCTGCAGTGATCAGCAGCGCGTTGCCTGGCCCCTGTTCGGCGGGCAGATTGACGGTTGCGAAGGCATCGTCCGGCCAATCGGCCAGAACCTTGCGCGCCGCCTTCAATTCGCGGTCGGCGATGTCGAAGGGGATGCCTGCAATCAGCGCCTCGACTGTGCCAGAGCGCAGCGCGCCGCGTTCGATGCAGGCGATGGGCGCAAGCGGCGCAGGCGCAATCTCCAGCACGATCCGGCCCCCGCCGCGCGGGAAGAAGCCGTGGCGCTCCAGCGTCACCGACAGGCGCGGACCCATGCGGGCAAGCACCGGCAGCAGGGTAGCGCTGAGGAATTCGAACGGCGGGGCGGACGACGCATGGGTGCCGCCCTCAATCACGATGCGTGAAGGCGCGTCGGCCAGCATCAGCGGCACCAGCACGGTCTGCACTACCAGCGCAGTGCTGCCCGCCGTGCCGATAGCGAAGTGGTATTCGCCCGGCACCAATGCGCCGGGCCGGAAGGTCAATTCGGTCGAGCCGACCGCGAGGCCCGAGCACTCTGCTGACCCAATCGCTGCCGCTGCCTCGATGGCGGTGACATGCTGTCGCATCAGGCCGGGCTTGGCCCGCCCGCCGCGGATGTTGGCGATGTTGAAAGGCTCCCCAGTCAGCAGCGAGAGCGCCGCCGCATAGCGCAGCACCTGCCCCCCGCCTTCGCCTTCGGAACCGTCGATGGTGATCATTGGTCGTCTCTATAGAACAGAATTTTCAGGAGCAGGCGGCGTGATTGCGCCGAATTTCGGTTCAGGGTGAGTCGAAAATTGTGGGACGGCGTGACCCGGAGCGCAGCGACCTTATTGGTCGTGAGCACCGGAAGCGCGCCGTCCCGCGATTTGCAGGCCAGCCTCGGCCGAAAGGCGGTGCAATCAACCCTTCACGCACACCACCTGCTTCAGTGTATGGACGATCTCCACCAGATCGGCCTGTGCGGCCATCACGGCTTCGATCGGCTTGTAGGCCTTGGGCGTTTCGTCGATCACGCCCGCGTCCTTGCGGCATTCGACCCCCGCCGTATCGGCGAGGTGTTCGTCAAGCGTCACCAGCTTCTTTGCCTCGGTCCGGCTCATCACCCGGCCTGCGCCGTGCGAGCAGCTGTCGAAGCTTTCGGGGTTGCCCAGCCCGCGCACGATGAAGCTTTTGGCGCCCATCGAACCCGGAATGATCCCCATCACGCCCTTCGCCGCACGCACTGCCCCCTTGCGGGTGACGAGCACGTTTTCGCCGAAGTGATGTTCGCGGGTGACGTAGTTGTGGTGGCAGTTCACGGCCTCGCATTCAGCATCAAACGGCTTGGCAATCTGGCTGCGCACCGCATCCAGCACGTGCGCCATCATCACCTGCCGGTTGAGCTTGGCAAAGTCCTGCGCCCATTCGACCGCTTCTACATAGTCATCGAAATGGTCGGTCCCTTCCGCGAAGTAGGCGAGGTCCTGATCAGGCAGGTTGATATGCCACTTGCGCATGTCCTGCTTGGCCAGTTCGATGAAGAACGTGCCAATCGCGTTGCCCACGCCGCGGCTGCCGGAATGGAGCATCACCCACACGCGCTGTTCCTCGTCGAGGCACAGTTCGATGAAGTGGTTCCCCGTCCCCAGCGTGCCGAGGTGCATGAGGTTGTTGGTGTTGCGCAGACGCGGGTGCTTGGCGACGATCCGGCCGAACCGTTCGGCAAGCTTCGCCCAGGCGTCGACCACCACGCGCGGCGGTTCGCCCCACGATCCCTTGTCACGCTTGCCGCGTCCCGCCGTGCGCCCGTGCGGCACCGCCGCCTCGATCGCGGAACGGATGCCGGCAAGGTTGTCCGGCAGGTCGCTGGCGACAAGCGAGGTGCGCGCCGCCATCATCCCGCAGCCGATATCGACACCCACCGCCGCCGGGATCACCGCGCCCTTGGTCGGGATCACCGAGCCAACGGTCGCGCCGATCCCCACGTGGACATCGGGCATCGCCGCGACATGCTTGAAGATGAACGGCATCTTGGCCGCGCGGGCAAGCTGCTCGCGCGCCTTGTCATCGACCGGCACGCCGCGGGTCCACGACTTGATCGGCACGCCGCCTGCCACGTCCTGAAATTCGTAAGTCGTGTCGGTCATTGTCAATTCCTCTAGCAGGCTTTGGGCGGCCGGCCCATTCCGGCCGCCCATATCCTGCCGCATGCCGGGTGTTCGACCGCCCGGCGCAAAGTGTAGAGCATGGGGCGTGCCAAATGCGTGCGGCAGTGTCGCCGTATGTTATAAAGTCATGAAAAATATAGAACTATTCAGAACAGGCGGATTGGCGGCCATTATCGATGAGGGCTGTATTCAGATAGCATTGTATCGCACACGATAAAAATATATCGTCTTGCCATGCGACCCACCACCCTCATCGGCTTTCTCGGCTCCACCCTCGACGCTGGCCCCTTCACCCCGGCGCGATGGAACAAGTGGCGGCCTTCGGTGAGCATCTGCATGCAGGAAGACCTGCGCGTGGACCGCTTCGTGCTGCTCCACGGCACCCAGCACAATCGCCTCGCCGATATGGTCGCAGAGGATATTCGCAGCGTCTCTCCGGAAACGGAGGTTGTGCCGCACGCGATGGACTTCCGCGATCCGTGGGATTTCGAGGAGGTTTACGGCAAGCTGCTCGATTTCGCGCGCGGGTTCCCATTCGATCCCGAGGTGCAGGATTACCTCGTCCACATCACCACCGGCACCCACGTGGCGCAGATCTGCCTCTTCCTGCTGACCGAGGCGCGTTACCTGCCCGGCCGGCTGCTCCAGACCCAGCCCGTGCGCGGGGTGCCGCAGCCGGTGGGCACCTGGAACGCGATCGAGCTCGATCTGTCGCGCTATGACAGCATCGCCAGCCGCTTTGCCGAGGCCAGCGCCGAGAGCGCCAGCGTCCTCAAAAGCGGGATCGACACGCGCAACGCCGCCTTCAACACCATGATCGAGGAGATCGAACAGGTCGCCGCACGCAGCCGCGCCGCCATCCTGCTGATGGGCCCCACCGGCGCAGGCAAGAGCCAGCTGGCGCGCAAGGTCTATGAACTGAAGAAGCTGCGCCATCAGGTTTCGGGGCCGTTCGTCGAGGTCAATTGCGCGACGCTGAAGGGCGACAGCGCGATGTCGGCGCTGTTCGGCCACAAGAAAGGCGCCTTCACCGGCGCGGTGCAGGATCGTCCCGGCCTGCTGAAAGCGGCGCATTCCGGCGTCCTGTTTCTCGACGAGATCGGCGAGCTGGGGCTGGACGAACAGGCGATGATCCTGCGCGCCATCGAGGAAGGGCGGTTCCTGCCTGTCGGCGCGGATACCGAGACGAAAAGCGAATTTCAGCTGATCGCCGGCACCAACCGCAATCTGATGGAGGAGGTCGCCGCAGGGCGGTTCCGCGACGATCTGTTCGCCCGCCTCAACCTGTGGACCTTCACCCTGCCGGGCCTTGCCGAGCGGCGCGAGGATATCGAACCCAACCTCGATTTCGAACTGGACCGCTTTGCCATGCGCGAAGGCACCCGCGTGACCTTCAACAAGGAGGCCCGCGCGCGTTATCTTGCCTTTGCCACCGGGCCAGAGGCGCGCTGGGCGGGCAATTTCCGCGATCTGGCCGCCAGTGTCACCCGCATGGCGACGCTCAGCCCCACGGGGCGGATCGATACCGATGCGGTCGCCAGCGAGACAGCGCGGCTGGCGCGGCTGTGGTCGGGCGAGCCGGGCGGGGCGGATGCGTTGCCTGCGCTGCTGGGCGCGGAGCGGCTGGCGCAGATCGACCCCTTCGACCGGGTGCAGCTTGATTACGTGGTCAGCGTGTGCCGTCGCAGCCCGAGCCTGTCGGAAGCCGGCCGGCAGCTGTTCGCCGCTTCACGCCAGCAGCGAACGTCGACCAATGATGGCGACCGGCTGCGCAAATATCTGGCGAAATTCGGGCTAGATTGGGCCAGTGTGACGGTCGTTTAGCCGACCGTTCGCTCTGACTTGTCTTTCTCGTTGGTGCCCTTGATCATCGCGCGCATCTGGTCCCATTCGGCATCGCCCAGCGCGTGGAGCATCGGGTAGAAGGTGCCGCCGGTCGCCTGGAATCCTGCGCCGTCGATGGCGATGGTCTGGCCGTTCACGTACTCCGCGCCCGGCCCCATCAGGAACACGGCAAGATTGGCGAGTTCGTGCATCTCGCCTGCGCGGCCCATCGGGTTCATGGAATTGTTCGAATTGCCGCCCGATCCGCCGGGGCTGAGGCGTGCGCTCATGCCCTTGGTCGGGAAAAGGCCGGGGGCGATGGCGTTGAAGCGCAGGCCATAGCGGCCCCATTCTGTCGCCAGGCTTTGGGTCATGGCGTTGATCGCGGTCTTGGACATGGCGCTCGGCACCACAAAGGCGCTGCCCGACCACACCCAGGTGGTGAGGATCGACAGGAAGTTCGCTGTCTTCTTCTCGGCAATCAGACGCTTGCCGATGTCGAGCGTGACATAGAATGTGCCGCGCATCACGATGTCGGCAATCGCGTTGAAGCCGTTGACGGACAGATCCTCGGTGCGGCTGATGAAGTTGCCGGCGGCATTGTTGACCACGCCCGTCAGCGCGCCGCCATCGGCCCAGATCGCATCGACCATCGCGTGGATCGCGTCAGCATCGCGGATGTCGCAGGCCATGCCGACGATCTTGCCGCCGTGAAGCGCCGTCAGTTCGGCTGCCGTCTCGTCCAGCTTGTTCTGCCGCCGTCCGCAGATGTAGACGGTGGCGCCCAGTTTCAGGAACGCCTCGGCCATCTCGCGCCCCAGCCCTGTGCCGCCGCCGGTGACGAGAATCCGCTCACCCGCCATCAGGCCTTCGCGGAACATCAGCTTCGATACGTCCATTGATTATCCTCTCACAGACCCAGCACGGTCTTGGCGATGATGTTCTTCTGCACCTCGTCCGATCCGCCGAAGATCGTCGCAGCGCGGTTGTTCAAGTAGCGGCCCATCGCGGTCTGGGCATATTCGCTGCCGACGGGTTCGGGCGCTTCGTTGCCGTAAAGCGGGCGTTCCAGCGGCAATTGCAGCGCATCGGGGCCGAGCAATTCCAGCCGCAGCACGTCAACCTGCTGCCCGATATTCGATCCCAGCAGCTTCACCAGCGAGGTCTGCGGCCCCGGGGCGCGGCCCTTGGCCAGTTCGGCGAGGATGCGCAGTTCGGTCACCTCCAGCGCCTCGGCCTCCAGCCGCACGCGGGCAAGCCGGTCGCGGAAGCGCGGATCATGGGCGATGGCGCCATTGACGCCCGAAGGCTGGGTCTGGGCCAGCGCTTCCAGCCGATCAATGCTCTGGAGCAGACGCGGGGCATAGCATGATCCGCCGCGTTCGTTTTCCAGCAGGAATTTGGCGATGCTCCAGCCCTGACCTTCCTCGCCCACGCGGTTTTCCGCCTTGGTGCGCGCATCGGTGAAGAACACCGCGTTGACCTCGTGATCGCCCGACATCGAATGGATCGGGGTCACGCTGATGCCGGGCTGATCCATCGGCACCAACAGGAAGCTAATCCCGGCCTGCTTCTTCACGGTCGCATCGGTGCGCACCAGCGCGAAGATCCAGTCGGCGTGGTGGGCGTGGGTGGTCCAGATCTTGGAGCCGTTGATGATGTACTCGTCGCCATCGAGGCGGGCTGACGTCTTCAGCGACGCAAGGTCCGATCCGCTGCCGGGTTCGGAATAGCCCTGGCACCAGTAATCCTCGCCCGCCAGGATCCGCGGCAGAAACCGCGCCTTTTGCTCGGGTGTGCCAAAGGCGCAGATCACCGGGCCGACCAGCCTGAGGCCGAGGATCGCCAGCGCCGGGGCGCCGGCCAAGGCGCATTCCTTTTCAAAGATGAACTTCTGCGTCGGGCTCCAGCCGGTGCCGCCATCTTCCTTGGGCCAATGCGGGGCAACCCAGCCCTGCCGGTAGAGGATGCGGTGCCATTCCATCCCGATGTCAGGCTCGACAAACACCCCCGGCGTGCGCCGCGCGCCATCACGCAGGCGGTCGGGCAGGTTGTCCTTGAGGAAGCTGCGCACTTCTTCGCGGAAGGCGATGTCTTCAGGGGAGAAGTCCATGTCCATTGCAGTTGATCCCGTTCGTCGTCTTCAGTCCCCGTCTCGCATGGCCCAGCGGATCGTGCGCCGCAGCAGGTCATAATAGACATCGTAATTCCAGGCGCACATTTCCTTGTGCGGGTAGAAATCGGCCATGCCGGGCAGATCATAATGCCCGCGGCAATGGCCCAATGCGTTGTATACGATCTGACCCGCGCCGATATCCCTCGTATAAACGATAGGAACCGTGGTCTTTTCCCATTGGCTGTGGGTGAACCCGGTCGCCTCGCCTTCGAAGGTGGTCTGCATCAGGGTTTCGATGGGGGCGGTGGTCTTGGACAGGTAAAGTTCGTCCACCACCTCGAAATCGGCGATGCCCCGCGTCAGCTCGTGATCCGTGTTCACCACCTCGACCGGGAACTTGCCGATCGGCGGGTGGGCAACGAACTGCGTGCCGAGCATCTCCATCACGTCGGGCCGGTCATCCGGCGCATCGACCAGACCATCGGCGGTGAAGACAAGGATCGAGTTGGTGCCGTGGAGCGCCATCCACTTGCCGCCCTTGTCCAGCCACGCCTTCAACTGCGCGGCCTGCTCGCGCGTGGGCATCAGATCGCAGGTGTAGGTGATGAGGAAGCGGCACTGGTCAAGCCGCTCCAGCCCCGAATAATCCGATGCCACGGTGGTGCGAATATGCGGGTGCTCGGCCAGCAGCTTGAGGATTTCTAGGCGGGGGTAATCAATATCGTGATACTTCCCCGCAGCGATGAAATGCGCGTCGATACGGGTGGCGGGTTGTTCTGACATATCAGCTCCTGATGCTTCCGCCGCCATCGACGGTCAAATCGCAGCCCGTGGTAAAGCTGGCGTCGTCGCTGGCGAGGAACACCACCGCACGGGCCACTTCGTCCGGTTCGCCGATGCGGTTCATCGGGTGGGTGGCGGCGAAATTGGCCTCGATGTTCTCGGGCGTGTCGGCGCCGGAGAACTGGTAGCGTTCATACATCGGCGTGCGGATCGCGCCGGGGTGCACCATGTTGACGCGGATGGGCAGCCCCTTTTCCGCGCAGTCCAAAGCCGCGCTCTGGGTCAGCCCGCGCAGGCCTGTCTTTGATGCGGAGTAGGCGGCGACGAAGGACGCCGGGCGCAGCGCGATCATCGAGCCGATGTTGACGATGGCACATTTCTCCCCGCTCGCCACCATCGCCGGAATGGCGGTGCGCATCCCGTAGAACGGGCCGTGCAGGTTGATGTCGATGGTGCGTTGCCACACGTCGAGCGTGCCGTCGGTGATGGTGCCCGGTTCGCTGATGCCTGCGATGTTGCACAGCACGGTCAGCTTGCCGAAGCGCGCCTGCGTGACGGCAACGGCGGCTTCCCACTGCGTCAGATCACGCACATCGAGATGGGTGGCAGCCGCCCGCTCTCCCAGTTCGGCGGCGAGGGCCTGCGCCTTGTCCAGTTGCACATCGCCCAGCATGACGCTGCCGCCCTCGGCCACGATCAGCCTTGCGACCGCAGCCCCGATCCCCTCCGCGCCGCCCGAAACCAGCGCGACCTTGCCTTGCATCTTGCTCATTCGCGTTCCAGAATCGCGACGCCCGAAAGGCCCGGCGCGCCGTAGACATGGGAATAACCGAAGCGCGGTGTTCCGGGCACTTGCCGATCACCTGCGCGGCCGCGCAGCTGGGTCACGTTTTCATAGACCTGTCGCAGCCCCGAAGCCCCGATCGGCTCCCCGCAGGCAAGGCAGCCGCCATCGGTGTTGACCGGCAGCCTCCCGCCGATTTCGGTCCAGCCATTGGCCAGCCATTCTTCCTGATCGCCATCCTTGCAGAAGCCGTTTTCGGCCATGTGCATGATTTCCGCGCCGCTTTCGGTGTCCTGAAGCTGGGCGACGCTGATATCCTCCGGCCCGATCCCGGCCTTTTCAAACGCGGCCTTGCTGGCGAGGACCGTGGGCTTGCCGCCTTCTTCGATGCTGATGCCGGCCTGGAACACCTCGAAGGAATTGGGCGGGCGCGTTTTCACCGAGACCGCACGGATTTTCACCCCGTCCGCGCCCAGTTCGCGCATCTTCTTTTCCGAAGCGAGGATCAGCGCCACCGCGCCCTCTGCCGGGGAGCAGAACATGTACTTTGTCAGCGGATCATTGATCATCGGCGAATTGAGGATCGTTTCCAGATCGACCGGGCTGCGCCGCCAAGCGTGGGGGGTCAGCGTGCCGTTGCGAAACGCCTTTTCCGCGACCCGGCCCAGCGTGGTGCGGCTGATGCCGTGCAGCTGCATGTAGCGCTGGATTTTCAGCGCGAAGAACTGCGTGGTCAGCATCATGCCGGTCTGGCCGTACCATTCGGGCAGGCCGTAATCGGATGGCTTGGCGTTGAACGCGCCGCGCGGGTGCTTGTCGAACCCGACCGCCAGCGCGAGGTCATACATCCCGCTGGCAATCGCCTGCTGCGAGGCGGCGAGCGCGCTGCCGCCGGTCGCGCAGCCATTGGCGACATTGGTGAAGGGAAGGCTGGTGAGCCCCAGCTCGTTCACCATGATATCGGCATTGCCCGCCGCCGCGCTGCCGCCATAGGCGCATTCGATATCGGGCCATTCCAGCCCCGCATCGGACAGCGCCTCGCGCACGGCATGGACCCCCTGTTCGCGGCCTGACCGGCCGTCTGTGCGCCCGAAGGGGTGGATCCCGGCGCCGATGATATAGACGTTATCGCTCATGCGGCTTTGCTTTCTGTTGCGGCGACCGGACGGAAGGCGAAGGTGTCATGCGTCATGTTGAACGGCACGATGCAGAATTCGAGCTCCATGCCGAGATGCAGGTCTTCCAGTCGCGCATCGACGATCCGGCTTTCGACGATCACCTCGCCCGGCAGTTCGACATAGCCGAGCAGGAAAGGCTGGAAATCGGGCGGGCCTTCACCCGGGCCGCTGCCGGGGCCTTCATAGGGCTCCTTGGGGAGGAACCCCTGGCTCGTCCACGACCACAGCTTGCCCCGGCGCGACAGCTTGTAGGGCTCTACGCCCTTGGCCGCATCGCCGACCGGCATCGGGAAGACGACCTCGCCAGACGGCAGCCGCCCACCCATCAGGTGCGGCTGCGGATCGTCGCTCCACAGGTCCGGATCGATTTTCTGTCCCATCCCCCAAACTTCCTTTCGGCGCCCCCTCAGGCAGCTATTGCATATTCGGCGAGCGCGGTGTCGACATCGCCGAACAGGCGGGCGAGCACCAGCACACGCTTCAGCGCGTGGCCGATGGCGAGTTCATCGGTGATCCCCATGCCGCCGTGCATCTGCACCGCTTCGCGGGCGACGGCGTCTACGTTTTCGCCAATGAAGGCCTTGGCCCCGGCGGCGGCGCGCTGCCATTTGGCGGGGTCAGTGCGGTCAGTCAGCGCGGCGCGGTAGAGCATCGAGCGCGATTGTTCGGCCCGCGCATAGCAATCGACCAGCCGGTGCTGGAGCGCCTGAAACGATCCGATGGCAACGCCGAACTGCTCGCGCTCCTTCACGTAAGCCAGCGTGTCATCAAGCAGGCGCTGGCCCAGCCCGACCATCTCGGCCGCCGCATAAAGGCGCATATCGGCGGCAATCGCGGCAAGGCTGGCTGCATCCAGCGACAGCCTGGCGGCGGCGGGCGCGCGGGTCAGCTTGATCTCGCCTGCAATGCTGCCATCGGCGAGGCGATAGGCGCGCACGTCCAGACCGCTTGTGTCTTTTGGCACAAGGAAACAGGCTGTCTCGCCCCCCAGATCGGCGGTGACGATGAACAGATCGGCGATCAGCGCCCCCAGCACCATGGTCTTTTCGCCCGAGAGCACGAAACCATCGCCCGCGCTTTCCGCCTTCACCCCCTTCGGTTTCAGGCTGTAGCGCTGCCCGCGTTCCGTCCACGCCAGGGTGGCGATGGTGGTGCCCGCCAGCACCCCTTCGAGCGCCCCGTGCGCGCCGCCGCGTTCCAGCAGCAGCGCGGGCAGGATGCCGTGTTCCAGCAGCGGATCGGGTGCATTGGCCTTGCCGATGGCCTCTGCCACCAGCGCCACATCGACCACCGATCCGCCCATGCCGCCCGCTTCCTCGCCCGCGGCCAGCGCGATCAGGCCCAGCTCGGCAAGGCTCTGCCAGCGTGCACGATCATAGCCGGTCGGCGACAACCGCAGCCGCCGCCGCGCCTCGACATCGACCGGTGCGGCAAAGCGCAGGGCCGAGTCCACGAACATCTGCTGTTCTTCGGAAAGGTCGAAATTCATGTCAGGCCTTACGGGTGAAAGTGATCGGCAGATGGGTCACGCCGCGCAGCAGGATGTTGGGCAGGATGCGGATTTCGTTCTCGTCAGCCACCGCGAAGTTATCGAGCCGTTCGAGCAGCTCGTCGAAGGCGACCAGCATTTCCTTGCGGCTGAGCATGTTGCCCACGCACATATGCGGCCCCTTGCCGAAGCTGAGGTGCGTACGGGCGTTGGTGCGGTCGATGTCGAACCGGTCGGGATCGGGGAATTTCGAAGGGTCGCGGTTGGCGGCGGCATAGCGCAGCTGCACCACCGCGCCCGCCGGGATGCTGACGCCGCCAAGCTCGGTATCCGCCTTGACGATGCGCCACATCCCCGCGGTCGGCGTTTCATAGCGCAAAGCCTCCTCGACCAGATTGCCGATCACCTTGGGATCGCGCCCGCCGGCGGCCGCCTTGGCCTTGGCCATCTGATCGGGGTTGCGGATCAGCTGGAGCAATCCGCCCGCCAGCGTCGAGGTGGTCGTCTCGTTCCCCGCCACCATGAACTGCTGCATCAGCGACATGATTTCAGGATCGATCAGCGGGGTTTCGCCCTCGATCCGTGCCTCGACCAGATCGGTCAGCAGATCATTGCCGCCATTGGCCCGGCGGTCATCGATCAGGCCTTTGATATAGTGCTGGAATTCCACAAGGCTGCGCGCACATTCCAGCTTGCGGTCGTGATCGACCATCTGGCTGAAACGGTCCACCGCCGCATCCGACCAGCGCTTCACCCGCGCCGGATCGTCATCCAGCCCGATCTGCCCGGCGATCATCGCGACCGGCAGCGGCACGCCGAATTCCTCCACGAACTCGCAATGGCCACGGTCGGCGAAAGCCTCGATCAGGTCGATCGACTTCTGCCGCATATCCGCCTCGATCGCGTTCACGCGCGGGGCCGAGAAGGCAAGGTTCACCAGCTTGCGGTTGCGGGTGTGGACGGGGTGATCGGCAGTCAGCAGGGTGGGCAGGTCAGGCCAGCCTTCGGCAAGGATAGCCTGAATATCCTCGTCCGCCTCGCGCCCCATCAGGGCGGTGAAGTCGTTGGAGAAAATCTCCGGCTTGGCCGCTGCCTCGCTGCACAGATCGTAGCTGTAGACGACCCAGGTGTTCATGCCCTCAAGATGTTCGATCGCGATCCCGGCCTCGTGCATGGCGCGGTAATAATCGAACGGATCGATCAGCGTTTCGGGCGCAAACACATTGCCTGCGGGCTTGTTCATGTGAGACGGCTCCAGACCCTTGGATAGTATGGAACAAGCCTAGCGAACCCTGCGCCCCTGACGCGATGCGCGTTTGTGTTAGGGTTGCGCGGGCCGCGTCAGCCGCCGGCAAATTCGCGCTGGAATTCAAGCATGTCGAAATAGTCGCGCCAGGCGGCAATGCGGCCCTCGGCATCCAGTTCGAAGGTGCCCATCACCCGGATCGCGGCGCGGCGGCCGTCGGTGAAGGTGAAGCCGTCGGTGCGTTCGGTCAGCACGCTGTTGCCGTTGGCCGCAATCGCGTGGATCTGCCAGTCGCAGCCCGCGACATTGCCGTTGAAGCCTTCGATGGCGGCGCGGAAGGCTGCCATGCCTTCCACCGGCTCCATCGGGATGTTGTGCCACACGATTGTGTCGGCACACAGGGCGTACATCGCGTCCATATCGCCGCTGTTCCAGTGGCCGATGAAGGCTTCAACGGTTTGCTGCGGTGTCATGGCATTCCTCCTGATGTGTAATCGAGCGCATTGGCGATCATCCGTTGCACGTGTGGATTGCTGTAGGTGGCAGGGCCATCGCCGCATTGCAGGTAGATGAGCGGTGCGGGGCACTTGCGGCTTTCCCAGGCGATGCAATCGCTGCCCTTTGGGTGGTCCCAGCCTTCGCGGCTGAACATCGCGCCCGCCACGGCATTGGCGGCGGAGTAGAAATTGTCTGCCGTGAAGGCGAAACCCTCGGCCCGGACGAGGGGGGCGATGGCGGCTTCGTCGACCGGGCAGAGGTAAAGCTCGTCCGTGACGGGGAAGCTTTGGGGCAGCCCGCGCGTCACCGGGTGATCGGCGGTGACGCGCGCTTCATAGGCGACATCGTGGCGATAGCCCGAGTCTGGTCCGTGCTGCCCGGGCTGGTAGTGGAACTGCCCGCCCAGCCAGTTGTGCCATTCCGGCCATTCTGCCCACCCGGCCAGCGCATGGTGCATGGCAACCGCGCCTTTCCCGGAAGCGAAGCGGGCGGCAATCGCGGCGCGGAAGGCGGGCGAGGGCGGGCGGGTTGCCACGGCCCCTTCGGCAAAGGTGTAGCCCGCC
Source organism: Porphyrobacter sp. IPPAS B-1204 (assembly GCA_003724185.1). Lineage (GTDB taxonomy): Bacteria > Pseudomonadota > Alphaproteobacteria > Sphingomonadales > Sphingomonadaceae > Erythrobacter. The sequence continues at coordinate 1,500,688 of RHGM01000001.1, read as the reverse complement.
ATGTCATAGAACAGCAGGGCGTCCGCCCGGGTGATGGCATCGGCTGCGTCAGCCTCGCCCCCTTCGGGATGGACAAGGTGCGTGACTTGCCAATCGCCCAGCGCGGCCAGCAGTTCGGCGAAGGGGCCTTCCTCGTAAGGATGGCCCCCCGACAACACGAGCAGCGAGCGGGCCAACGCCAATCTCCTAGGCGATCTTGAGGATCATCTTGCCGTCATTGGTGCCCGCGAACAGGCGCATGAAGCTGTCGAAGGCGTGCTCCAGCCCTTCGTCGATATGCTCGTCGATGGTGAGTTTGCCTTGCGCCGCCCACACGCCCATTTGCGCCGCGCCTTCGCCGAAACGGGGGACGTAATCGGCCACCAGCAGCCCGCGAATGTGGGCGCGCTTGACGATCAACTGCCACAGGTTGCGGATGCCGCGTGGCTCGGTGTTGTATTCGCTGATCAACCCGCACAGGCCCACGCGTGAATGGAGATTGAGGTTCATCAGCCCCGCATCAAGGATGATCCCGCCGACATTCTCGAAGATCACATCGACGCCGTCGGGGCAGGCCTCGGCGATGGCGGCGGTCAATGCGGCTTCATCCTTGCCGCGATAGTCGATGGCGGCGTCGAAGCCGTATTTCTCGGTGAGGCGCGCGCATTTCGCCGGGCCGCCGGCAATGCCGACAGCGCGGCACCCGTGGATTTTTGCGAGCTGGCCGACAAGGCTGCCGACCGCGCCCGCAGCGCCGCTGACCAGCACGGTTTCGCCTGGCCGGGGCTGGCACACCTCAAGGAAGCCGAAATAGGCCGTCATCCCGACCGCGCCGAAGATCGAAAGGTAGTTGGTGACGCTGGGCACGAGGCTCGGGTCGATCGGCTGGGTGAAGCCGCCGACGGTGCCGATCGAGTAGTCCTCCAACGCATTCAGCCCCATCACCCATTGGCCGGGTGCGAAGCCCGCCGCACGGCTTTCCTCCACCACACCGATGGTGCTGGCGCGCACCGGTTCGCCCAAGGGGATCGGCGGCATGTAATTGCCCTCCGCATCCATCCACCCGCGCATCGCCGGATCGAGCGAGGCGTAGTGGTTGCGGATCAGGAACTGGCCGTCTTCCAGCGCCGGGGTGGGCTGGGTGACGAGCGCGAAGTCATCAGGCACAGGCGTCCCATCAGGGCGACGTTGCAGCAGGAAGCGGCGGTTGGTGGGCATAATTGTCCTTCGAATGAGAATGTCAGGCCGGTTCGAGCTTCACCGGAATGGCGCTTTGCAAAGATTGCCCGGTGATCGGATCGTAATCGACCACCTCGCTCACCAGCCGGTTCGTTGATGATCCGCGTTCGCGCACATCCTCCTTGGTCGCATCGGCATCGCCATAGGCATGGGCCATCGACACGATCCCGCGCCGCACCTTGTCGCTCGCCTTGACCACCCCGTGGATCGTGGCGTGGGGGCTGGTGATCGCCACCAGCCCGCCCTCTTCCAACCCCAGCGCCGCAATGTCGTCGGGGTGGATGAAAGCCGGGTTGGTGGTGGTCTTTTCCTGCAATTTCTTCAGCGGGTGGCCGATGGAATTGAACCGCGTCTTGGAACGGCGGCTGATAAGGCGGAAGTCGAAGCCTTCACGTGCACTGCGGTTTTCGGCGTATTTCAGGATTTCGGACGGCATCGCCCCCACCGCCAGATCGAAGCGGTGGAATTCGCCTTCGTCGAGCGGTTCGACCTTGGGGTGAACCTCGGGATAGATCACCGCCGCGCCGCCATTGGCCTGGCAATCGCGCCGCACGTCGGACGGTTTCATCAGGCTGCCCGCGACCGCAAGATCGAGGAATTCCTGCTTGGTCGGCTTGCGGTCCATCGGCAGCGGGCCGCCGTTCAGCACCATCGTGATCCCGAGATGGTGGGCCAGCGTCCAGAACATCTCGTATTCGTCGATGCAGTCACCCGGCGCTTCGACCACCGCCTCGGTGTAGCGGGCATAGGGTTCTTCATGCCACCATTCGCTGAGGTTGGTGATGTCCTCGCGCTCAAGGCATTGCGAGGGCGCGAGGACCACGCTGGCCCGCTTCGCGGAAGCGCTCATCCACGGGTCGATCTGGACGAAGAGTTCGAGATCATCGAGGGCGCGCACCATCTTGGCCTGATCGGGGAAGCCGACAACGGGGTTCCCGCCGACCGAGATCAAGGCGCGCACCTGGCCTTCGCCGGGGGTGAGAATTTCATCCGCCAGCACGTTGCAGGGCATTTCCCAGCCCAGATGGCCCAACCCGCGGAAGCGCGATTTCGGCATCCCTTCCGCGCCGAACATCGGCACGGGCGGAGCGACCTGTGCACGGCGTGCGGTCTGGTAGGGGCTGAACACGCCCGGGATCGCGGCCTTCTCGCCCTCTTGCTTGAAGCGGGCGCAGATGGTGTTGAGGCAGGTGACGAGGTATTCTGTCAGCGTGCCGTTGCCCGCCATTTCCGGCCCGGTGCCGGTGGTGGCGCAGCCCTTCGACCCGCTGGCGAACATCCGCGCCGCGGCGACAAGCTGATCCTTGTCCAGCCCCGCACGCTCGGCGGCGACGTCAGGCGGGAAGGCCTTAACCGCCTCGGCCAGTTCATCAAACCCATCGACATGGGCGGCAACGAAGTTGCGATCATACAGCCCTTCGGCAATGATCACATTGAGCATCCCCGCCAGCATCGCCGGGTCTTCGCCCGGCTTCACCGGCAGGTAGATGTCAGCCAGCCGCGCCACATCGCTCTCGCGCGGGTCGGCGACGATCAGCTTCAACCCCTTGGCCTTCTGGTCACGGATGCGGCGCGACGGGCTGAAGGGCGGCACCCCGCCGACGGGGGCATAGTGCGAGACAATCGGGTTGTTGCCGATGAACAGCGCCACGTCGCTTTCGCTGAAGGTGTTCGGCCCCGCCATCCACTTGCCATACCGGGCGGTGGTGAACACCTTGGCGGGCTGATCCAGCGTCACCGAGGTGTAGAAATTGCGGCTGCCCACGGCGTTGGCAAATGATAGCGATGCGGTCATTGCGGCGCTGTTCTGGAAGCCCCCCGATCCCATGAACACCGCCACCGAATGCGGGCCGTGGGTGTCGATGATCCGGCGCAGCTCGCTTGCGACATGGGCGAGCGCTTCGGGCATCGGGGTTTCGACGAATTCGCCCGCCGCATTGCGCACCAGCGAATGATGCAGGCGGTTTTCCGAATTGTGCGAATCCGGCAGCTCGCGCCCCTTCATGCAGGTGTAGCCGCCATAGGCCGGATCATCGGGATCGCCGCGCACTTCGATCACCTTTCCATCCTCGACATCCACTTCCATCGCGCAATTGGCGTGGCAGAAGCGGCAGAAGGTCTTGTGAGTCTGAATGCCCATCGTGGTTCTCCCTTTGGCGCGCAAACTACCACAGGGGCCGAACCACTCGACTGACACTTTTGTCCGTGGAGACTGGCGCTCTGCCCCCGCAATAGGGCAGGCGAAACGAGGAGATGCCCCGATGCCCACCACCACCCGCCAATGGCTGCTGAACGGACACCCGCGCGGTCGCGGGATTGAAATCGACAATGATTTCAAACTCGCCACCACCGATCTGCCCGATCCCGCCCCCGGCGAGATGCTGCTGAAGCTGCACTACCTCGGGTTCGATCCGGCGCAGAAGGGCTGGATGGAGAACATTGCGGACTATGTCGCCCCGATGGCGATTGGCGATGTGATGCGCGGCAGCGGGATTGCCGAGGTTATCGCCAGCAATGGCGGCCGGTTCGCGGTCGGCGATATGGTGTTCGGCACCACCGGGTGGACCGAATATCTCGTCACCGATGGCAAGGAACTGACGAAAGTGGAAACCGATCTGCCCGCCACCGCTGTCCTGTCGGTGCTGGGGACGACCGGGCTGACGGCCTATTGCGGGCTGTTCAAGGTGGGCAGGCCTGTGGCGGGCGATACCGTGCTGGTGTCGGGCGCGGCAGGCGCGACGGGTAGCATCGTCGGCCAGTTGGCGAAGATCGCCGGCTGCCGCGTGGTCGGCATTGCGGGCGGTCAGGACAAGTGCGACTGGCTGGTGCGCGAGGCGGGTTATGACGCCGCGATCGATTACAAGGCGGGCGGCGTGAAGGAGCAGATCCGCGAACATTGCCCGCGCGGGGTGGACGTGATCTACGACAACGTGGGAGGCAAGATCCTCAACGACATGCTCGCCTGCATCGCCACCGATGCCCGCGTGGTGATCTGCGGCGGGATCAGCCGGTACGAGACCGGGAGCCTGCCTGCCGGGCCGGAGAACTACTTCAACCTCGTGTTCCGGCGCGGCACGATGGCGGGCTTCATCGTATTGGACTGGGCGAGCGAGTTTCCCGGCATCCGCAAGCGGCTGGAAGGCTTCGTCAAGGACGGGAGCCTGAAGTATCAGGAAGACATCCAGCACGGCTTCGAAAACGCGCCGCAGACCTTGCAGCGCCTGTTCGGCGGGCTCAATCGCGGCAAGCAGTTGCTGAAGCTGTGACGCTTCAGGCCGGGGGCAAATCCTCCGGCCGGTTGACGTTCATCAGCTGGCGGGGAAGCTCCACCCGCCGCGCGCTGATCGCATCGGCAAAACGGTAAAGCGAACGCCCCCCCGCCGCTGAGAAACGCTTCGAGCGGGGGGAGGATGCCGACCGGCCACAGCCCGACCACCGGCTGGCTTTCGACAATTGCCGCGCCTTCTCCTGCGAGGCCAGCGGCCAGATCATGCGGCAGATCGGGCGCATCGACCCCGGCGGATAGCACCTGGCCGAACCCTTGCGCCTCGGCATGGCGCAGCGCCGCTGCCAGCCCGCCGAGTGGGCCGAGGCCTGCTTCGGGCCAATCGGGAATGCAGGTGAACCCCGGCTCCGCCCGCCCGCAGACCACCAGCCCATTGCATTGCACGGCGAGCGCAGCGGCCACCCGATCAATCAGCCGTGCACCTTCGAACAGCGCCTGCGCCTTGTCGCTGCCGAACCGCCGGGCCTGTCCCCCGGCGAGGATCGCTCCGAGGCGTTCAGTCAAACGCTTCTGTCGCCTGCCCTTCGGCGTTGTAGACCGGGCCTTCGGCATCGACGCGGTACTTGGCACTGACCGCCCCGATGATCCCGAATTGCCCGATGTGATCGCGCATCCCGGTATAGGCCGGATCGCGGAAATGCGCGGCGAGGGCCTCTTCGCTCTCCCACTCCTCGAACACGTTGACGCGGGCGGGGTTCATCGAACAGGCGCTCCAGTCGTAATGGATGCAGCCCTTTTCCGCGAGCGCGGCCTCGATATGCGGGCGGGCGGTGCGCAGCGCCTCGTCGCGCTGGGCGGGATCGAGGTCGATCTGCGCGGAGATCAGGATTTTTGCCATGATGATTACCCCTCCACGCCGAATTCGGCGATGATCCTGAACACGCGGCTGGTGAACACCCAGCGCCCGTCAACCTTTGCCAGAGTGTCTTCGTAAAGCCCGCCGACATGGCGCGCCTTGCCGTCTTTCGGCTTCAGAATTTCCTGCGTCTGCACGCGGGATCTGGCCGTGTTGCCGGTGACCTCGATCATGCAGGGCACGCAGTGAAAGCTCACCGCCTCCAGTCCGCCCATCGCGCCGTTCCAGAAACCGACGATGGCATCCTTGCCTTTGGTCTGGTGGCCCATCAGATCCCAGTCGGCATCATCCGCCCACACGCTCCCCCAGGTGGCGGCATCGCAGCGCACCACGCCATCGGCATAGGTGCCGTTCAATTCGGCGATCGCGACGCGATCCTCCAGTGGCCCTGTAAACATTCACGCGCTCTCCCACGATTGTCGCGCCGCTATCCGCCGCTGGGGGCGGCGGAACAATGGACACTTTTGGGAAGGGTCGGCGCATTGCTCCCCGTGTTACTCGCTTGGCCGAGAGGAGATTTGTGATGGGACAGTTAGAGGGCAAGACAGCAGTGGTGCTCGGGGCGGCGTCGGAGGGGAACATGGGGCAGACCATCGCCCGGCTGTTCGCCAAGGAAGGGGCGCGGGTGATGGTGGCTGGCCGCAAGGAGGCGCCGCTCGCCGCGCTGGCCGAGGATATCGGCGGGGCCTACACCCTGTGCGACATCACCAGCCGGGCCGAGGTCAACGCGATGGTCGACCAAGCCGCCGCCACATTCGGCCGGGTCGATATCGCGATCAACACCACCGGCTGGGGTCTGCTCGCCAGCATGGAGGAGATCACCGAGGAACAGCTCGACCAGATTGTGGCCCTGCAATTCAAAGGGGTGCACCACTTCCTGCAGGCCTTCGTCCGGGTGATGAGCCAGCAGCAGCCGACCGGCGGATCGCTGATCAGCCTGTCGTCTGCCACCACCAAGGCGATCATCACCAACCACGCGGCATACATTGGCACCAAGCGCGGCAGCGAGGCGCTGATCGAGTGTGTGGCCAATGATTATGGGCATCTGGGGATCAAGGCCAACACCGTCTCCCCCGCCTTCACCGACAGCCCGATGACGCATGACAGCTTTCAGGTGCCGGGCCTGACCGATGCCTTCCTGCCGCGCTATCCGCTGGGGCGGCTCAACACCGTGGACGATGTGGCGCACGCCTGTCTGTGGCTGAGCACCGACAACGCCTATGTCACCGGGGCCAACATCCAGCCTAACGGGGGCCTGATCATGCGCGGCAACCCGCAGGCCGGGGACGTGGCAGCAGCGGTTGGTGCGGCGATGGCAAAGCTGCAGGGGTAGAGCCTGACGCCGTCATCCCGGCGAAAGCCGGGATCGCTCGCAGCCTGGCGCCTGCCGAAAGCGGTCCCGGGCCAAGCCCGGGATGACGGGGGATGCTTGCGGCTCTTCGCGCGGGGGCTCAATACTGCGCCGTCCCGCCGTCAACGCTGATCTGCGCGCCGGTGATCCCCGCGCCCGCCCTGCTGGCGAGCAGAACCGCGACGGCCGCGATTTCCTCGACCTCGTTCGGGCGTTTGATCGCCGCTTCGCCTGCGAACAGCGCGATCATCTCCTCGAACTCCATGCCCATCGCCTTCGCCGTGGCAGGGCCGTTGTTGCGGATGATGTCGGTGATGACGAGGCCGGGGCAGATCGCGTTGACCGTCACCCCCTGCGCGCCGACTTCGCGGGCGAGGCTTTTGGTCATGCCGTTCACCGCGTGCTTGGCAGCCGAATAGGCGGTCAGCACCGGCTTGCCGTGCTTGCCCTCCATCGACGAGATGTTGATGATCCGGCCATCGCCTTTTGCCAGCATCACCGGCAAGGCCCGCCGCGTGGCCCAGAAGGTGGAATAGACGTTCCACTTCATCGCCTCGTCAAAGGCGTGATCGGAGAGGTTCACCAGCGGCTGCAAATCGCCGGCGCCGCCCGCATTGTTGACCAGAATGTCGAGCGTGCCGAAATGCGCGATGGTCTGATCGACGAAGCCTTCGAGGTCGGACTGGCTCATCACGTCGCCCGCGATGAAGATCGCGTTTTTGCCCGCGTCCAGTTCCTCCAGCACCCTCGCGCCTTTCTCGGCATTGCGGGCGAACAGCGCGACCTTGGCGCCTTCTTCCAGAAACGCCTCGGCGATGCCCCGCCCCATGCCCGCCGTGCCCCCGGTGATCGCGGCGATTTTGCCCTGTAGTTTCATTGTCTGTCCTCTTTCGTCATTGCGAGCGAAGCGAAGCAATCCATGGACCGAAGCGCGCAATCGCAGCGGGAGGGCCATGGATTGCCGCGTCGCCTGCGGCTCCTCGCAATGACGATTAGGGGAGGCCCTGAAGGAACGCACCTTGCCAAAATGACGGGTTGCCGCCGGGGCCTGGCGAGGCGTCTATGGCGGCATGAACGAAACAGACGTCATCATCCTTGGCACCGGCGCGGCCGGCATGACGGCCGCTTTGGCCGCACACGAAGCGGGTGCATCGGTCGCGCTGGTCGAGCGGGGGAGCCGCATCGGCGGCACCTCGGCCATATCGGGCGGGGTGATCTGGGTGGCTGACAACCCCCGGATGCGCGCCGCCGGGATGGCGGATAGCCGCGAGGACGCGCTGGCCTATTTCCGCAGCCTTGATCACGGCGATCTGGTGGATGAAACGCTGGAGGCCTTTGTTGATCGCGGGCCGGAGGCGCTGGCGTTCCTCGAAAACATTGATGCGCTGAAGGTGGCGGTGCTGCCGGGCTATCCCGATTACTATCTCGACCGTCCCGGTGCGAAACCCGAGGGGAGCCGCGCGCTCGACCATGACCTGTTCGCGCTGGGGGAGCTGGGCGACTGGGCGGAGCGAATCTACGCGATCGAAGAACCCAAGCCGCTGATGCTGCGCGAAACGCCATTGGGCGGGGCGAGCGCCATGCCGCCGATGGAAGTGCTGGGGCAGCGCATGGGGTTGCGGCAATGCGGGTTCGGGCAGGCGATGGTGGCGCGGTTGCTCAAGGCCTGTCTCGACCGCGGGATCGAGCCGCTGCTGGGCGTCGAAACGCATCGGCTGCTGCGCGATGGTGCGCGCATCACCGGGATCGAAGGCACCCGCGATGGCCAGCCTTTTGCCATGGCGGCACGGCGCGGGGTGATCCTTACCACCGGTGGGTTCGAATGGGACGAAGACCTGCGCCAGACCTTCCTGCGCGGCCCCGTTACGGCCCCCGCCAGCCCGCCGACCGGCAAGGGCGAGGGGCTGAAGCTGGCGATGGCGGCGGGTGCGAAGCTCGGCAATATGACCAGCGCATGGTGGGCGCCGACGCTGGTGACGCCCGACGCGCCCTGGGCCAGCGGCGAACCGCGCGCTCAGATCATCCTGATCGAACGCACCGTGCCGCACGGGATCATGGTCAACCGCGCAGGGGAACGGTTCTGCAACGAGGCGGCGAATTATTCGGCACTGGGCGGCGTGTTCCACCAATTTGATCCGGCCAGTTACGACTACCGCAACTTGCCCGCTTGGCTGATCTTCGATGCGCAATATGCGGCGCGTTATCCCTTGGGCACGCGCCAGCCGGGCCAGCCGATCCCCGATTGGGTGCTGCGTGCCGAGACGCTGGAGGGGCTAGCGGTGCAAATCGGGCTCGATCCCGCCGCGCTGACGGCCACCGTGGCGCGGTTCAACGTCCATGCTGATGCGGGCCATGATCCCGATTTCGGGCGGGGGACGAGTGCCTATGATCACTTCTACGGCGACCGTTCGCGTTCCGGCACGGCCGTGACACTGGGCGCGATCCGCGAGGCGCCGTTTTATGCGGTGGAGATTGCCTCAGGCCTGCTCGGCACCAATGGCGGACCGCGGACCGATGGGCAGGCGCGCATTCTGGGCCATGATGGCGCGCCGATCCCCGGCCTGCTCGGTGCGGGCAATGCCATCGCCTGCCCCACAGGGGGGATCTATGCGGGTGCAGGCGGGACGCTGGGGCCGGCGCTGACGTTTGGGTATATTGCCGGGCGGACGGCGGCGCTCGCCAACCTCTAATTCGTCATTGCGAGCGTAGCGACGCAATCCATGGATTGCCGCGTCGCCTTCGGCTCCTCGCAATGACGAGAATCGGACTTACCGCCGCTTGGCCACAAACTCGATATTCAGCTGCTTCAATGACCGCAGCAGGAAATGCGGGTGGTAGCTGAAGTCGTTTTGCCCTTCCGCAAACCACATATCCTCGAACCGGTCGACCACCGCCTGAAAGCCCCAGGTCAATTCCCGCCGCGCCAAGGGTGCGCCAAGGCAGTGGTGCGTGCCTGACCCGAAGGCCATGTGTGCGCCCGCCTTGGGCCGGTCGAGATCGAGCTTTTCAGGGCAGTCAAAAAACCGTTCATCGCGGTTGGCCGCGCCATAACGGACGTTGACCACCGATCCGGCGGGGATCGTCACCCCGTCGAGCTCTACATCCGCGTGGGTAAAGCGCATCAGGCTTTGCACCGGGCTTTCGAGCCGCAGCACCTCCTCGACGAAGTTGCGCATGTACTTGCCGGGATCGGATTTGAGCGAGTGCCACACATCCTTGTTCTCGATCAGCAGCTTCATGCCCGCCGCCAGCGCATTGGTGGTCGTCTCGCTGCCGCCGACAAAGGTATCGGCCATCATCTCGGCATGGAGTTCCTCGTCATTCAGCGGGCGGCCCCAGCCGTCAATCACGGTGTTGACCAGCACAGAGATAAGGCTGCCATCGGGATGTTCGCGCAGGCGTTCGAAGATCGGCTGGAAGTAATGCTGCGCCTCGATCTCGCGGTCGACCATCTCCAGATGCTGGTCTTCGGGGAGCATCATCGAAATGCGGTGGAAGAAGGCATCGGTCCAGCCCTTGATCCGCCACATATCCTCCCGGTGCGCGCCCATTTGCTCGCCGATGATGAACAGCGGCAGGGGGACGCAGAACTGGCGCACCCAGTCGCATTTGCCGTCATCCACGAAGGCGTCGATCAGCTCGTAGGCGAGGGTTTCCACCCGCGGGTCGATGTCCTTGATGCGGCTGGGCTTGAACGCCTCGTTGAACATTGCGCGCATCTGCTTGTGGTTCGGATCATCGCGCCCCGCCAGCGTCGGCGCGGGAAGCCAGCCCTTCTCGCGGAAGCGCTGCGCAACCTTGCGCCCGCGCTCCATGTCGGTGGGGCTGGCGCGCAGCAATTCGTTCGCCGCCGTGGAGGGAAAGCGCGCCGGGTCCATCAGCACCTCGCGCACATGGTCATAACGGCTGACGACATAGATCTGGGTGCCGGGGATGTTGTAGACCGGAGCCTCGTCCCGCAACTGCTTGTAAGCGTCGTAAGGGCACTGCTGGAGCGCCGGATCGAACAGGTTGATCATCGGCACGCGCGGCCTCCCCACATGACCGGGCCTTACCAAATTAGCCCGTTTCCCTGCGTGCAAGGCTGGGGGACAAAGGCTGCCACAGCAATTGGCGCAATCGCTAAGCGATGCGCCGGATCAGGGCGGAGCGCGTGCGGCGATGGGCATGGAAGCGGAGTTGCAGCGATTGCTCGACAAGCAGGCCATTGCCGAGGTGCTGCAACGCTATTCGCGCACGCTCGATTGGCTGGATGATGCGGGCCAGGCGGCGTGTTTCTGGCCCGATGCGCCGATCGATTACGGCTTCTTCACGGGTAGCGCTGCCGAATTCGTGCCGGTGGTGATGGCCATCGAGCGGGCCAGCCAGCGGCGCTGGCATTTCCTGTCCGCGCCGTCGATCGCGTTCCATTCTGCCGACCGGGCAAGCGTGGAATGCTACGGCTTTGCCACGGGCATCCGTTGCGATGCGGAGGGCATCTGGTCGGGCGGGCTTTATGGCGGGCGCTACCTCGACGAATTCGAGCGGCGCGAGGGCGTCTGGCGGATCGCGCAGCGGCAATATGTGATGGACTGGCGAACCCCGCTCGACAACCAGCCCCCCGATGAACCCGACCCCGATTTTCCGCTGCCGGTGCTCCAGATCATCGCCAGCGGGCACCCTGCCTACCGGGCGATGTAAGGAGAAAGCCGTCATGTCGACCACCCCCCGCGTATCCTCCGCCGTGCCGGGAGAGCCGGCGCATTTCGGATCGGTGCTGGCCCACCAGCCCGCCATCGCGGCAAGCTTTTCCGCGCTCTATGGCCGCTTCTGGGGGTCCGATGTGCTCGCTGCCCGGATCAAGGAGGTCGCCCGGATGCGCAATGCCCGCGTCACCGAATGCGGGTTTTGCCGCAATGTCCGCTTTGACAAGGCGGTGGCCCAGGGCCTGGGCGAAGCGGAGGTGGACGACATCACCGATGGCTATGAAACGTCTGAGCGGCTCACCGATGCCGAAAAGGCGGTGCTGAAATTCACCGATGCGCTGATCCACGATCCCGACCTGCTGACCGTTGAAGCGAAGGCGGCGCTGCAACGGCACCTGTCGCCTGCACAGATTGCCGAGCTGGGGCTGGGGCTGACGCTGTTCCTCGCGTTGGCCAAGGCGCTGATCACGATGGGGCTGGAGCCGGAGGTGATGGACCGCACCGTGCTGCCCACGCCCGCAGTGCTGGAGGCGGCAGAATGAGCGCCCCGGCAGGGGCAGGGCCGGTGCTCGCTGCACTGGCAGGCGATCCGGTGCTGGCCGCGCACTATGCCGATTTCCGCGCCAAGGCGACAGGCGCGCTCGATCCGGCATTGGTGGCACTGATCGGCGAGACGGTCGCGGCGGTGCACGGGATGGGCAGCGCGCCGGATGAAAGCGATCTGGATGAAGCCACCCGCACCGCGCTGGCCTATGCGCGGCGGATGCCGTTCGAACACACCGCGATCACCGACGCCGAAGCAGCGGCGGTTGCCGCGCATCTGGGGGAGCCGGGCTTTGTGGCATTTTCGGTCGTCACGGCGCTGGCCGATGCCGAATGCCGCGCGGCGCTGGTGGACCTACCGGGGCTGGCGGCGGCCTAGTTCACCGCCCTGTCGCGCCCCGCCCAATAGGGCGCGCGCAGTTCCCGCCGCAGGATCTTGCCTGACGGGTTGCGCGGCAGGGCGGGGATGAAATCGACCGACTTGGGGCACTTGTAGCCTGCGATCAGCGTGCGCGCATGCTGGATCAGTTCGGCCTCGGTCAGCGCCTCGCCCGGCTTCACCACCACGCAGGCCTTCACCGCCTCGCCCCATTTGGCGTCCGGCACGCCGATCACCGCGACATCGGCCACCTTGGGGTGCGAATAGAGCGCGTTTTCCACCTCGGCGGGATAGACGTTCTCCCCGCCGGAAATGATCATGTCCTTCACCCGGTCGTGGATATAGAGGTATCCGTCCTCGTCCAGATAGCCCGCGTCTCCGGTGCGCAGCCAGCCGTCCGCGTCGATGGTGGCGGCGGTGGCATCCGGGTTGTTCCAGTATCCGCGCATGTTCTTGTTCGAGCGGGTGGCGATTTCGCCCACGGTGCCGGTGGGCACGGGGTTGCCCGCCTCGTCGATGATCTTCAGTTCGACCCCGGCCAGCGGCTTGCCGACGCTCCGCATCCGGGGGCTGCCTTCGGGCACGTGATCTTCCGGGTCGAGGGCAACGATCGTGCCGCTGGTTTCGGTCATGCCGTACATCTGCACAAACCCGCAGCCCATCACCCGCATCGCCTCGCGCATCAGTTCGAGCGGGATGGGCGACGCGCCGTAGGTGACATATTTCAACCGGCTGAAATCGGTCTCGCCCACACGTGGATGGTTCAGCAGGATCTGGATTGCGGCGGGGACGAGGAAGATCTTGGAGATGTTGTAATTCTGGATCAGGTCCAATGCCTTGGTCGGATCATATTCGGGCAGGACAATGGAATTGCTCCCCGCGACCATTGTCCCGATCCCGGTGCCGGTGCCGCTGATGTGGAAGCACGGCATGGCGAGCAGCGTGACATCGCCGGGGATCGGCTCCTGCCATGTGCGCATCTCATTTCCGCTCGCGGTGGCATCGCGGCTGGAAAGGATCGATCCGTGGGTCATCACCGCGCCCTTGGGCTTGCCGGTGGTGCCCGATGTGTAAAGCTGCAACGCGTCGTCTTCCGCCCGGACGCGGTGGGCCGGCGGCGTGGCGGAGAAGCCATCGCGCCAGATGCGGTAATCTGTGCCGGGATAATCCGGCGCATCGATGCCGATCACCTGTTCGACATGGGGGCAGGCTGCACGGATGCCCGCCAGCACCTCGGCAAAGCCTTCGCCGATGAACACCACGCGGGCCTGACAATTGTCGAGGATGTAGGCGACTTCCGGCGCGGCCAGCCGCCAGTTGACGGGGGTCATCACCGCGCCGATGCGGGCCGCGCCGAGAAACGCCTCGAAATAGAGCGGGTGGTTCTTGCCGAGGAAGGCGACCCGTTCGCCCGGCTGCACGCCCAGCGCGGCAAGGCCGTTCGCCACCCGGTCCGCGCCTTCGTCAAGCTCGGCGAAGCTGATGTCCTCTTGCCCGTAAGTGAAGGCGATCACATCGCCCTGTGCCTGCGCGTGTTCGCGCACGACGTCGCAAAAGGACTCTGCGGCCAATGCTGTGTTCTCTCCCATGCGGCGAGGGATACCTGCTGCGCCCGCGCCTGTCATTGGCACAATTCATAGCGGCGCGCATGGGTGAGAGCATTAGGGTGGGGGAATGGAGATTCCTAAAGGCTTTGAACCGGCCGCCTTCACCCCCGGTTTCCTCGACCATGGCGGGCCGTATTATCTGGGCGCCGCGGTTGAGGGCGTGCGGGTGGTGGGCTTGGCTGTCTGCCCGCACCACATCAATTATCAGGATGCTGCGCATGGCGGGGTGATCTCGACCTTCGCCGATGTCGCCCTGAGCCATGCGGTCTACGATGCCGAGCCGCCCCGGCTGACGCCTTCGACCGTCACGCTGACGGTCAATTACCTTGCCGCCGCCAAGCTGGGCGATTGGCTGGAGGCGCGGGTGCGGATTGACCGGCTGGGCGGACGGACGGCCTACACCTCGGGCGGCATCTGGCGCGGGGAGGAGCAGGTGGCGACCATGAGCGGGGTGTTCGCCTATCGGCGGCCCTAGCCGAGCCACTGCCTGACCGCGGCCGTCGAGGGATCGCGGTCATCATGGTATCCCGCCGCGCCTTCGGGTGTGTCGGATAGGTCGACGCCTTCCACCACCCGGAATTCGCGCCAGTCATACAGGCCGGTGCGCTGGGCGATGCGCCATTCCCGGCCCCGCTTTTCGAATCGGTCGACATAGCGCCCGGCGACGATGGCGGAATAGATCACGCCCTTGTCCGGAAACACCGCCGCCAGCGGGTAGCCGGGCGGGATGGTGTGCATCGCGGTCATGTAGGTTTCGGTGTGGCAGATATCGCCGCTTTCGAACCCGAAGATCGTCTGGCCAAGCTGGTGCTGGGTCGCAAGGCACGGGTCGATCACCGCGCGGGCCTGTTCCACAAACCCGCGCCAATCACCTTCGATCACCCCGAAGCGGAAGATGGCGTCGGCGTGGAACAGGCGCTCCATCATCCCCCAGCGCCGCCGGTCGATCGCATGGGCATAGGCGGCGAGGATGTCGCGGATGGCTTCGCGGTCTTCGAGCGTTCCGGTCATGCGTCCAGCTCCACAATCACCTTGCCGATATTGCCGCCGGTGAACAGCTTGGCATAGGCGGTCAGGGTGTTTTCAAGGCCTTGGGTCACGTCATAGGGCATCGTGAGCGCCCCCGCCTCGTGCAATTCGCGCAGCCGTGCCGTCAGGGCGGGTCCGTGGTGCATGAAATCGGGCGAGAAGAAGCCTTCAATCCGCAAGCGCCGCATCAGCACCTGATCGAACTCCCTGGGCGCGGTGCGGGTGCCTGCGGTGTAATCGGCCAGCAACCCGCACACCGCGATCCGGCCATAGTGGTTCATGCGGGTCAGCACCGTGTCGAGCAGCGGCCCGCCGACATTGTCGAAATAGACGTCGAACCCGCCGGCTGCATCAAGCTGCGCGGCCACGTCGGCGGACTTGTAATCCACCGCCCCTGCGATGCCCAATTCGCCCGTCAGATAGGCGCATTTGGCCGCACCGCCCGCGATCCCCCACGCCTCGCAGCCGAGCAGTTTGGCTATCTGCACCGCCAGTATCCCGGTCGCCCCCGCCGCCGCCGAAACCAGCACGCGTTCCCCCGGCTTGGCGGCGCCGGTCTGTTCCACGCCCCACAGCGCGGTCCAGCCGTTCATCCCCAGCGGCCCGAACCATGCGCGCCGGTCTGCCACGGCAGGATCGAGCACAATTGCGCCTGCCATCACCGCATCGACCGTGCTGATATCGGCCCACTGCCCGAAGGCCCTGACCAGATCGCCCGGCGCGAAACCCTCGGCGCGGCTCTCGATCACTTCGCCCAGCACCAGACCCGTCATCGGGATGCCGATCGGCAGGGGCGGCTGATACCCGTCCTCGCGGTCGGTCAGCCACAGGCGGGTGCCGGCGTCCATCGACAGGTGGGAATTGCGGATGCGGATCTCGCCCTCAGCCAGCGGCGCCAGCGCGGCGTCCTCCAGCTCCAGCGCGGCGGCGAAATCGGTGCCTTCGGGGCGGCGGGCGATGCGCCAGAAGCGGTTCTGCATCCGCGCACTTTTCGCCGCGCCCGCCGCTACGGCAACCCCGCCTTTTCGCTAGGGGTGAAAGCCCCCCGGCTATCACTTTGGCGCGGTGCGTGGGGGCGGGGGGCTTCCTAGTCTTGCCCCGCAAAAGGACGAGGGAGAGACACCAATGGCACTTATCACAGTGATCGGCGCGAGCGGGCGGCAGGGGTTGGCGCAGGTGCGCCAGGCGCTGGCCGCAGGATATGATGTGCGCGCCATTTCGCGCCGGCCGGACGCGCTCGAAGGGGCGCCTGTCGAGGGGGTGGAGCGGGTCGAGGTGCGGCCGATGGACCTCTATGACACATCGACCTTTGAGGCCGCGCTGGAGGGCAGCGACTACATCTTCTACACCCACCCGCTGCAGGCCCGCGCAGACCGCGCCTACCTGATCGGCGAGGTCGGCAAGGTCGCCGCGCATATCGGGGTCAAGCGCGTGGTGTGGAACACATCGAGCTGGATTCCCGACAAGCCGGGCGATCCCTTCACCTATGGCGAGAACACCAAGGGCATCAACGCCCTATGGCGTTCCGGCGCACCGGGGACGGTGTTTGGCAGCGTGCTGTTCATGGACAACCTGCTGACCAACTGGGCGCGGCCCTTCATCGTCAACGAAGGCCGCTATGTGTACCCGCACAACCCCAATCTTGAGGCCAACTGGATCAGCCTTGATGACGTGGCGAAGTTCATGCTGGCGAGCCTTGAACGGCCCGATATGGAAGGCGCCTGGCTGAACATCGGCGGGCCGGAGCGGCTGGTCGGCAAGCAGGTGACGCAGTGCCTGAGCGAAGCCTTGGGCAAGGACATCAAATACGATCCCTGCACGCCGGAAGAATTCGGCCGCTATCTGGTCGAAGCGGCGGGCGACACCATGCCGCCCGAAATGCGCGCCGATTTCGCCAAGGGGATTCAGGCGTTCTACGAATACAACAACGAAGCCCCGACCAAGCCCTTCGCAGTCGACATGGACCATGTCTACGAACGCTTCCCCGAACTGGAAGGCAAGCTGGAACCGCTGGGCGCTTGGACCAAGCGGCAGGAATGGGGCGAGAGCAATTACCGCCCCGCGTTCGGGTAACCAAAATTCGTCATTGCGAGACGAAGGCGAAGCAATCCATGGACCGAACCTGCGCCCCGTCGCTGTGTCATACCATGGATTGCCGCGCCGGCCCAGGCAAACACTGCCCTTGCGAACAGCCCCGAAGGTGACAAAGGTGACACCCTGTCACCTTTGCTCTAGTTGAAGATGTTCAGCAATTACAGTGACCTGTTCCTGAATCCGCGAGGCGGACGGACAGGGGAACGGGGGCCTTTATTGCGCCTCGCGGGTCAGACGGCCTCGCAGGCCGGGCAGAACAATGGGAAAGAGCCGGGAGCTCAGTGTAGCAGCGCCGCGCCGCGTAGGAAAACCGCCGCCAAAGCCCGCGATCTGCGCCGCTCAACCGCAAAGCTGCCGTTCGGGAAGCGACCCCGTTTCGGTCATTGCTTCAAACACCTCTCTCAACCAAGTTCGACTGGATTGGCTCGCGCTCGCGCCTTATCACTTTGTAAATTGGAGGTCGGCCCGCTCAGGGGCAAAGCAGAAGCGGAAGTGGGGGGAAAAGCGTGGGCAGTCGCACGATCTGGGCAAGCGCTGTGATGAGAGACCCGCGGATGCTGAGGTTCATTACACACAGCTTCGATGACGGCCTATCAGGTCCAAAGCTGCAGTTTGCGCTGAAGGCGGGGCGGGCAAACGATCATGGCGAAGCTCTGCCAGCCGATCATTTCCCGCCTGAGATCTACGTCAGCCCGGAGTCCGATAGGAGCTACACATCTTTGCCGGATTTATTCTTTGCAGGGACGTATTGGGTCGCTTCCGGCGGCATGGTCGAGGTGATGCGCAGGTTCGACATGGGCAGCGCCGGCTTTTACCCGACCGTGGTCCATCGCAAAGATCGCAAGACTCCGATCGGCGATAAATGGTTTTGCATCAATTTCGGCAATCAAAAGAAAGCGTTCGTTTGGCAGGGTTCTAAAAAGGTCTATCGTCTCGCAAGCGGTTATGACGATGTCTGGGTACCCCAACAGCCGAATGATGGTGACTTGGTTGTGGAAGCGGCGGCACTCGAAGGCCCAGCCATGTGGATCGATCCTGCTATTATCGACGTGATTTTCGTCCATGGCGAATTGCGCGATGCCTTGAAAGCTGCCGGTGTCGCGCGGCCGTTCAGTTTCAAGAAGTGCAAGGTGATCTGATCGTGACGGCTGCAAAGCCGCCATTCGCCTTCCCACCCAAATGCGGCCATTAGGGGTCATCACGCGAACGCCCGAAAGCGGACATCTGACAGGCGCGTAAGCCAATGAAAAACCCCGGCGGATCGCTCCGCCTGGGTTTTCTGTGTTTTGGTGCTTGGGGCGGACTCGGGCAAAGCCAGAGTCGTCAGTCGGAGCTTCGCTCCGCTGGCCGGACCGGCGCGAGCACGGCCAGCATGGCTGGCCGGGCCGCTATCCGGTCAGAACCCCATGCCGCCCATGTCGGGCATCGCAGGCGCGGCCGGCTTGTCGTCGGCGCGTTCCACGATGGCCGCTTCGGTGGTGATCAGCAGACCAGCAACCGAGGCTGCGTCCTGCAGCGCGGTGCGGACGACCTTGGTCGGGTCGATCACGCCGGCCTTCACCAGGTTTTCGTACACGTCGGTCGCCGCGTTGAAGCCCTGCGTTTCGTCATTCTCGCGCAGCAGGTTGCCTGCAACGACCGCGCCATCATGGCCGGCGTTCTGGGCGATCTGCTTGATCGGGGCGGTGATCGCCTTGCGGATGATGTCGATGCCGCGGGTCTGGTCTTCGTTCGCGCCCTTGAGGCCTTCGAGAGCCTTGGTGGCATACAGCAGAGCCGTACCGCCGCCGGGGACGATGCCTTCTTCAACCGCAGCGCGGGTTGCATGGAGAGCGTCGTCGACGCGGTCCTTGCGCTCCTTCACTTCGACTTCGGTCGCGCCGCCAACCTTGATCACGGCCACGCCGCCAGCAAGCTTCGCCAGACGTTCCTGCAGCTTTTCACGATCGTAATCGCTGGAGGTGTTGTCGATCTGGGTGCGGATTTCCGCCACGCGCGCCTTGATGTCGTCGGCAGCGCCGGCGCCATCGACGATGGTGGTGTTGTCCTTGTCGATCGAGACCTTCTTGGCCTGACCGAGCATGCCCACGGTGACGTTTTCAAGCTTGATGCCGAGGTCTTCGGAAATCATCTCGCCCTTGGTCAGGATCGCGATGTCCTGCAGCATCGCCTTGCGACGATCGCCGAAGCCCGGAGCCTTGACCGCAGCAACCTTGAGGCCGCCGCGCAGCTTGTTGACCACGAGGGTCGCCAGCGCTTCGCCTTCGATGTCTTCAGCGATGATCAGCAGCGGACGGCCCGACTGCACCACAGCTTCGAGGATCGGCAGCATCGACTGCAGGTTCGACAGCTTCTTTTCGTGGATCAGGATATAGGGGTTATCCAGTTCCACGGTCATCTTGTCGGGGTTGGTGATGAAGTAGGGGCTGAGATAGCCGCGGTCGAACTGCATGCCTTCGACGACATCGAGCTCGAATTCGAGGCCCTTGGCTTCCTCGACGGTGATCACGCCTTCCTTGCCGACCTTGTCCATGGCTTCGGCGATCTTCTCGCCGACTTCACGGTCGCCATTGGCCGAGATGATCCCGACCTGGGCGATTTCCGACGAATCCGAAACGGCCTTGGAACGGCTCTTGAGGTTTTCGACCACGGCCAGCACGGCCTGATCGATGCCGCGCTTCAGGTCCATCGGGTTCATGCCGGCAGCAACCGACTTCATGCCTTCGGTGACGATCGCCTGGGCCAGAACGGTGGCGGTGGTGGTGCCATCGCCCGCGCTGTCATTCGCCTTGCTGGCGACTTCGCGCAGCATCTGCGCGCCCATGTTTTCGTACTTGTCCTTGAGCTCGATTTCCTTGGCGACGGTGACGCCGTCCTTGGTGATGCGCGGGGCACCGAAGCTCTTGTCGATGACGACGTTGCGGCCCTTGGGGCCCAATGTCACCTTGACAGCGTTGGCGAGGATATCGACACCGCGCAGAATGCCTTCACGGGCATCGCGGCCGAACTTCACGTCCTTGGCAGCCATGATTGTTTCTCCTGAGATTGTTTGTGGTTAGAAAGAGATAGGTGGGTTCAGCGGCTTCAGCCGACGATCCCCATGATGTCGCTTTCCTTCATGATCAGCAGGTCTTCGCCGTTGATCTTGACTTCGGTGCCCGACCACTTGCCGAACAACACGCGGTCGCCCGGCTTGACGTCGAGCGGGATACGGTCGCCGTCGTCGTCACGGTTGCCTTCGCCAACGGCGATGACTTCGCCTTCGCTCGGCTTTTCCTGGGCGCTATCGGGGATGATGATGCCGCCAGCGGTCTTCTGGTCGGCTTCGATGCGACGGACCACAACGCGGTCGTGCAGCGGACGAAATGCCATGGTAATGACCTTTCCTTGGATGAATGAGTTTGCTTGGCACTCTCCGTCCGAGAGTGCCAACGCAGCGGCATTTGGTCGCGGGGGCGGAATGAATCAACCCCTGCGCACCCAAAAAATTTTCGCCCCGCGCAAGTTTTCGGGCTCGGGGTGGCCAGCGGCGCGATGCTGGGTTATCGAGCGCCGCCCGACGCCAAAGGAGCACTTCCCCCGATGACCGCCCCCAAACTGCCGCCCCGTATTGCCGCTGGTTTCAGCGAGGAAATCGACATGGCGACGCAGGCCTGGTTGTGGCTGCGCGAGAGCATCCCCCACCTTATCGGTGCCGTGGCGGTGCTGGTTATCGGGGTGATCCTTGCCCGCCTGCTGTCGAAAGGGGCCGACCGCGCCCTGACCCGTTCAGGCCGGATCGAGCCGACTGTGGCGAAGTTCCTCAGCAACATCATCAAATATGCGCTGTGGGTGGTGGTGGCCGTCACCGTGCTGACCCAGTTCGGGGTGCAGACCACCAGCATCATCGCGGCGCTGGGCGGTCTGGCGCTGGCGGTGGGTCTGGCGCTGCAAGGCACTCTGTCCAATGTGGCGGCTGGTGTGATGATCCTGATCCAGCGGCCATTCCGCGTTGGCGAGGCGGTCACGGCGGGCACCGTCACCGGCACGGTGCAGGCCATCGGCCTGTTCACCACCGAGCTGCTGCAATATGACGGCCTATATGTGATGGTCCCGAACAACGAGCTTTGGAACAAGCCGATCATCAATTTCTCGCGGATGCCGACGCGGCGCTTCGAACTGCTGATCGGGATCAGCTATGACGACGACATCGACGAGGCGCGCCGCGAACTGCTGGCGCTGGCGGATGCCGATATCCGGGTGCTGGACGAGCCTGCGCCGGTGGTGTTTGTGGCGGCTCTGGCTGACAGCGCGGTGACGGTGGGCATGCGGGTGTGGTGCAAAACCGAGGATTATCTCGGCCTCACTTGGGCGCTGACCGAGGCGTCGAAGCGCCGGTTCGACGACAAGGGCATCTCGATCCCCTTCCCGCAGCAGGAAGTGCATCACATCACGGAGCCGGCGAAGAAGAAGACCAAAGCGCTTGCGGCCCCCGGGTCAGCCCCAAGGCCTCGCGGCGGTGCCAGCGCCAGATAAGGCCAGCGGCGGCAAAGAACAGGCCGGTCGCCAGCCCGATCCACACGCCGGTGCCTTCAAGCGGGGTGAAGAACCCCAGCCCCACCGACATGCCGATCCCCGGCACCCAATAGCTGAAGATCGCGATCCACATCGGCACGCGGGTGTCCTGCAAGCCCCGCAGCGCGCCGGCGGCGACCGCCTGCACCCCGTCGGCCAGCTGGAAGATAGCGGCGAGCACGAGGTATTGCAGCGCGAACGCCACCAGCGCGGCATTGGCGGCGGCGTCGGGATCGACATAGATGCGCAGCAGCAGTTCGGGGAACAGCACCATCGCGCCTGCGGTCAGGCTCATGAAGCCGGTGCCGATCGCCAGCGCCACCCACCCGGCCCGCCCCGCGCCCACCGGATCGCGTGCGCCATAGTGGTAACCGACCCGGATCGCCGCAGCCTGCCCGACACCGAAGGGCACCTGAAAGGCGAGCGCCGCCAGTTGCAGCGCGACCGTATGCCCGGCCAGTTCCGCCGCGCCGAACCGCCCCATCAGGAACGCCGCCGCGCCGAAGATTCCGGCCTCGGCGGTGATGGTCAGTGCAATCGGCGTCCCGATCACGACGATCTGTCTGAACCGCGCCCAGTCTGGCGCCCATAAGCGGCCCAACACGTGATAGCGGTGCAGCCGCCGGTCCATCCGGATCGCCAGCACATAGGCACCCAGCGTGAAAAACGCGGTGATGATCGTCGCCACGGCTGCGCCCGCCAGCCCCATTTCGGGCGCGCCGAACTTGCCGAAGATGAACACATAATTGGCCGCCGCATTGACGAAGATGCCAAGCCCCGTGATCGCCGTGGCAAAGATCGGGCGTCCCAGCGCCGAGACGAAATTGCGCAGCACCCCTGCCAGCAGCATCGGCACCATCGAGAAGACGATCACATTGTTGTATTCATTCGCCAGCGTGCGGATGCCCGGCTGCTGGCCCGAAATCGCCATGATCGGATCCAGCATCAGGCACAGGCCCATGCCGCCGATCCCGGCGATCAGCGCCAGCCACAGCGCCATCCGCACTGACCGTCTGACCGGTCGCAATGCGGGACCGCGCGCGCCGATTGCCTCGGCGATCAGCGGCGCGACCGCTCCGGTCAGGCCGGTCAGCGCCCACAGCACCAGTCCGAACAGCGATACCGCCAGCGCCGATCCGGCCAATTGCTGTTCGCCCAACCGGGCGATGAAGATCACGTCGACCGCATAGGTCAGCATCTGCAGCAGATTGGCAGCCGCCAGCGGCCCCGCGATCCCGAGGGTCGCGCGCAGTTCCTGCCCCCAGCCGGGCGTTTGAGGAGTGGTCAGCTGTTGCATGGTCGCCTGCCTGCCCGCCGACAGGCGAGCCGGCCCGGATAGGCGCAGGGGCGATTCGGGGGAAGGGCAAAAGCCGCCTCATGGTGCGGCGTGACCTGCCGATGCGGGCGCGGGTTGGCTGTGGTAACGGAACATTAACGAAACATCAGGGCGCCGCGCTCCATTTTGGATGATTCTTCTTTGCCGAATCGCGACAGCGGCACATAACCCGCGGCTTGGGGGCGACTGTGACACAAGACCGACACAATTCCGCAGGCGAGGGCGAAGGCCGCACCGATGGTGCGGCGCCGTTCGTGCGGCCGAAGCGGATGCGTCGGCGGGTACTGACGCGGTTCCTGCCCGGAAGTGTGGCGCTGCTAGCGGCCTTCACCATGCCCGAACTGTCGGTGGGCGCTGGTGATCGGGTGGAAAACGGCGGCTTTGACGACCCGCCGGAGCCTGCAGGCAAGCCGGGTCTGGGGCTGGTCAAGACCGGCCTGGCCCCGGTCAAGCCGCAGCTGGCAGGGGTCCGCTACGCCCCGATCCTCGATCTGGATCTGACCGAACCTGCACCGCTGGCATTGCCCGCCGTCAGGGCATCCATGCCCGCCGGCAATCGCCCCGAATGGGACACCGTTGCGGCCGAAAGCGCGCCGCTGGGCGAGGCTGAGGCACCGGCTTTCGTGCCGACCCCGCCGACGACCTCGCCGATGGTGACACCCGTGACAGGCGGGGCCGAGGATTTGGCGGAGGTGCTTGCCCCGGCATCGATGCCCGACGCTCCGGTCGCGGCTGCTGCGGTGGTTGCCGAGGCGATGCCGGTGATCGCGCCTGCCGCCTTGCCCGCCATTGACGAGGCGCCTTCGCTCCCCCGCGCCGAAACCGCCCGGGCAGCAGCACTGCCGGCGCCCGTGCCGCTGGCTCCGGTTACCTCAGCCCCGGCTGCGCCGACGGCGCTTGTCGCTGCTTCGCCTGCGGTCGGTCAGGGCATACCGGCCATGCCTGCCGCGCGCGGGATGATCGAACAGGTGACGCCTGCCCGCATCGCTGCCGCGCAGACGCCCAAGCCGTCCGCCGTTCCCCCCACGATGGGCGCCCCTGCCGCCCGGCCACCGATGGCCGCCGCCGCTGCAGCGCCCGTCGCAGCCAGCGCTGCGGTTGCTGCGCCTGCGGCCCGCGCTCCGGTGAGCGCTCCCGTTCCCGCGGCACGGCCCGCCGCTGTTCCGGCAGCGCCGCCGCCTGCCACGCCAGCCGCGTCCTCGGCACCGACCCCGGCGAAAACCGCTGCGATTGCCGTTCCCCGGCCGACCAGCCCCGCGCTTGCCGCGCCGCCCGCCAGCAAACCCGCCATCCCCGAGGTTACGGCACAGCTCATCACCCGGGTTGACGGCAAGACCGCAGGCGCGGTCGATTTCCAGCAGACGCCGGCGGGCCTCAAGGTGCGCGTCGGCTCGATTGTCGAGGTGCTGGCCGACCGTTACGATCCCGCCCAGCTCGCCCGCATTCGCGGTTCGGCGGCGGGCAACCAGTATCTTTCCCTCGCCGAATTGCAGGCGCAGGGCGTGCCGATCAGTTATGATCCGGTCTATGATGAATTCAACGTCGGCCTGACAGACACCCGGCCCAAGGCGGCGCGCAAGGTGCACATGGACCAGATCAGCACGCCCGAACGCGGGCTGGGCGCGACCGGCATGGCGCAGGTTCCGCGCCCGCGTTAGGCGCTATCCCGCCCCGCAGGGCCCCTGCGTGATTTCATAGGGTGCACGGCCCTCTTCCTCGGCGGTGAGTTTCACGCACCAGTTTTCGCCTGCCGTCGTCCGCATGGTCGAAAGCACCGCGCGCGTGCCCGCTGCCAGCGTGGTCGATCCGCGATGCCGCGAGGTCGAATTGCCGGTCACCTCCAGCGCATAACTCACACCCTGCGCGCGCGGCGACAGGCCGATCAGCTCGATTTCGATCATCCCGTCATGCTCGCGCACATCGAGGGTGAGGGCAGGGGCATCATCGGTCATGTCAGGCACCGTGGGATGAGAGAGCAGGGCAAGCGAGATCGCGCCCACAGGCAGGGCTGACAGGATCATGGCGCACGGCCTCCGAGCTGGTTGATGAGAGCATTGATCAGCGCCTGCGTTTCTTCGCCGAAGCTGGCCGTATCGGGCTGTTCCTCGTTACGCGGCCGGGACGGGGCGGGGGCACTGTTGCCAAGCGCGATCGAGGCGATGGCCTGGTTGCTGAAATCCCCGCTCGATGCGCCGCCGCGCGCCAACCGTTCGATCACCTGATCGACGCTCGGCAACACGCTGCTTTCCAGATCGCCGCGCAATAGTTGGTCTTCGGCGCTCAGCGGCTGATCGGCACGGCGGGCGAAATCGGATGAGCGCGTTTCAAGCCGGGTCTGGCACAGCGCCACAATCGCCGGGACATTCGGCGGATTGTCGCAGATGTCGGTGCCTTCGATGGCTTGCAGCAACACCCGGCGCTCCGCCGGGGTGAGCTGGGCAAGGGTCGCGTCAAGATCGGCCTTGGACAGCTGCGCCATGCCCGGCCCGCCTTGGCCGCGGGCGCTGATCTGGCTGGCGGGGGCATGGCTGTCCGGGCGCGAAATCTGCTCATTGCCGGCCTGCATCAGGCTGGGGCGCGGGGCGGCGGGCGTGGCCGGGCGGGCGGCGTTATCGAGATAGGCCCGGCCCGGCCCGGTTTGGGCCTGATTTGCCGGCATTTCGATCTGGGTCGCTTCGGTGCGGCTGGCAGGCGAAGCCTCACCCTCATCCTGCGCGGCCGCCGCAGAGGCTGCTCCTGCAGCAAGCGTTGCAAGCCCGATGACACGAAGGCGGAGCGACCGGATCATGTCCGCGCCCTATCCGCCTGAGCCAGGCGGCGGCATGAACTGCGCGCCGCCCTCGGTGGTCTGCGTGATCTGGACATTGGCGCCGCCGGTCTGTGTGATCGTCGGGCTGGAAAGGCCGTCCCCGCTCTGGCTCCACAGGATGCGGTTGCCGCTGTCGAGCTGTGTTACGGCCATGCTGTTGCCATCGCCCAGCTGTTCGAGCGTCGCGTCATTGTCGCTGCCGTCCTGGACAAGGATCACGCTGTTGCCGATGCCGCGCTGGAGGATGGATGCGCTCGATTGTTCGGCGGCGGAGACTTCGCGCTGGAGCACCGTGGCGGAATTGCTGTTGCCGTCCTGCACCAGTGTCAGTTCGGTCGATCCGTTGCCGGTCTGCTGTGCGTCAACCGCGTTGCCATCACCCTTTTGCGCGATCTGGGCGCGGTGCGGGGCGCTGCCGTCCTGGGTGAGATCGACCTCGTTATCGTTCCCGTCCTGCACCACGCGGGCAAAGCTGTCGGAATTGGTCTGCGCGACGGTCGCGCGGCTGCCGTCACCGATCTGGGCGACAAAGACGCCGCGTTCGGGCGCGCTCTGGGCGAGGGCGGGTGCGGCGATCAGGGCTGCGGCAAGAAGGCCGCACCGGACCAGATCAAGGGGACTTTTCGCCATCATCTGTCCTTGTTAGCTGAAAAATGTGCTCCGGGCGAGAACTTGTCCCGCCCGGAGCGCGGTCGGTGAGGCTTACATGCCCTGCGTGACGGTGGCGCTGTTGCCGATGCCGTTCTGGTTGATGGTCGACATGTTGCCGTTGCTGGACTGGGTCACGTCAGCGATGTTGCCGCTGCCAGCCTGGGTGATGAACGATTCATTGTCGCTGCCGCTCTGATCGACCAGCGCCTGGCTGTTCGCGCCGCTTTGCGTGATCCGCGACAGGTTGTCGTCACCGCCCTGATCGACATCGGCAAAGTTGTTGAGGCCGGCCATGTCGAGCTGGTCCACAAACGAGCGGTTCATATTGCCGATCTGATCGACAAATGCGCGGTTTTCCGAGCCGGCCTGATCGATTTCGGACTCGTTGAAGTCACCATCTTGCCAAATCCGGGCCTCGGGGTTCAGGCCCGCCTGATTGATGGCCGAGGTGTTGTCGTCGCCGGATTGCAGCACCCGGACGGTGTTTTCGACATTGAGATCGCCACCATTGTAGTCGCCATCCTGGTCGACAGACGAGGTGTTGCGGTTGCCGGTCTGGCTCACACCCACGACCGCCACAAACGACAGGCCGGTGAAGTTGGTGGTTTCGCCTGACTGGGTAACGCTCGACTGGTTGTCATCGCCGGACTGGAAGATCCCAAGGAGGTTGGCGTCGCCGTTCTGCAGCACGGTCGAGGTGTTGCCGTTGCCGACCTGACGCGTGTAGGCAAAGTTTGACAGGCCCTCCTGATCGATGGTCGAGCTGTTGCCCGACCCGGCGGCGGTCTGTTCGATACGCGCCTGCGAGACATCGCTGCTCGGCAAGTCCCCACCCGAAATCGAACCGCTACCCGCGCCTGCCGACTGGCGGATCACCGCGGTCTGGTCACTGCCGCCCTGCAGCACCAGCGCGTTCTGGCCGTCGGCCGTCTGCGTGATTCTCGAAGAGCTGTTGCTCGCCGCCTGATTGACCCGCGCCCAGCTGTTCGAGGCCTGCTGCAGGATATTGCTGCGGCTGTCCGAACCCGACTGGTTCACATCGGCAAAGTTGCCGTTGCCGATCTGGAACAGATTGGACAGCGAATCGCTGCCACTCTGTGCCACAAGCGCGGTGTTGTCGTTGCCGACCTGTGCGAGGGCGCTGTCATTGTCGTCCCCGCTCTGACCCACGGTCGCACTGTTGTCGTGCCCGTTCTGCTCGACCCGCGACCACTGGAACGTGCCCGACTGCGTGACATTGGCAAGGTTGTTCGAGACCGGATCGCCGCCCAGCGTGTTGGTCTGGGTCACGGTGCTGTCATTGTCGGTGCCCGACTGCGTCACGTTGGCCGTCATGTTGCGGGCAGGCCCGCCCGAGGCCGGAGGCGGCGCATCCTGAAGGATCGTGCTGGTGTGGAGCGATCCGCTCTGGTTGACGCTGGCGACTGCATTATTCGCCCGGCCCGTCTGGGTCACGGTGCTGGTCAGCACGTCGCCCGTCTGGTTGACATTGACGAGGCCGCCATTGGCACCCTGCGTCACGGTCGAGATGTTGTCGTCACCAACCTGGTTGACCCCGATGCTGGCCAGTTCGACGCCGATATTGTTGTCGGCGCCCGGCTGACGGATGGTCGAAGTGTTGCGATCGCCGTTCTGGAACACGGACGCATAATTGCCCGATCCGCGCTGGTCGATGTCGGACATGTTGTCCTCGCCGGTCTGGAACACCACCAGCTCTTGGCCAGAGGTGGTGTTTGCAGCGTTGGGGCGGCCCTGCGAGGAGATCGAAGTGTTGCTCTCACCATTCTGGCGGACTGTGGCGGCGGCGCCATCGTTGATCTGCGCCAGGTCGATCACATTGGCCGAACCGTTCTGGCGCGTATCGGCGACATTGCTGTTGCCGGTGCCGAGACCCGCTACACCCTGATCGATCGTCGTGGTGTTTGCGCTGCCCGATTGGCGGGCGCGTGCGGTGTTCGCTTCGGATGCCGAGGTGCCATCCCCGTTCTGGGTGATGGTCGCCTGGTTGGCGATGCTGCCGGGGGCATCATTGTCCTGTTCGGCTGTCGCGGTGTTGAAGTTGCCGGTCTGGACGATGTCGGAGGTGTTGTTGCCGCTTTGCGTGACCGTGGCCGCGGTGCCATTGCCGACTTGATCGACTGTGGAAACGCTTTGGCCGAAGGCCGGTGCAGTCATGGCCAGTGCGAGCATCGAGGCCCCGCCCAGTATCGTCTTTTTCATTACAAGTGCTCTATTGATCGAGTGACGGTCGTCAGACGGTATCTTGCGATCATCCGCCTGACGGTCTGGTTCAATAAGGTCCGGGCGGGACCATCAGGCCCCGCCCGGAACGGATCGGCTTACATGCCGCCCTGGGTGACGGTGGCGGTGTGGCCCATGCCAGTCTGGTTGATGGTCGACATGTTGCCGGTGCTCGACTGGTTCACCGTGGCGCTGTTACCGGTGCCGGACTGGGTGATGAACGAGTCGTTATCCAGCCCACCCTGGTTCAGCGTGGCGCTGTTGGAGGTGCCGCTCTGGGTCAGTTCGGAGAAACCTTCGTCTCCGGTCTGGTTGATGTCGGCGCTGTTGCCAACGCCGCCAGCGAGCTGGCTGACGGTCGAGCGGTTGTCGTTCCCGATCTGGTCGATGAAGGCGACATCGTTGAGGCCCGACTGGGTGAGGGTCGAGGTGTTGTCATCCCCGGTCTGCACGATGCCGGCAGATATGAACGACACCACGCCGCGATCCTGCGTCCCGTCCTGGGTCACCGTCGAGCTGTTGCGATTGCCGGTCTTGAACGTGTCCACGATCGACAGCGTGTCCGACGGGGTGGCTGCGCCAAGGTTCACATTGTTGACGTTGTTGTTTCCGAACTGCCGCGAGACCGAATAATTGTTCTGGCCGGTTTGCATGGTGGTCATGCTGTTCTCGTTGCCCCGCTGTTCGGAATAGGCCAGCGTCGAGTCGCCAAGCTGTTGCAGGTCGACGTTGTTTTCGACGCCGTCCTGAATGACGAAGCCGCTGGGCGACGTAAGCGGACTTGTCCCGAGCAGCCATCTGTCGAAGTTTCCGGTCTGGTTGATGTTGGAAACGTTGTCAGCGCCACTCTGCTGGACGAATGCGCCCGGGAACTGGCTGGAAGCGTTGGCCTGCGACACCTGATTGATCGTCGATTGCTGGTTGTCGCCGGTCTGGTTCACCGAAGCCAAGGCATCGACCACACCCGACTGGTTAATCGTCGAACGGCTGTCCGTGGCATTCTGGGTCACGTTGGCGGTGCCGCGCGTGCCCGACTGATCCGTGATCGAGCTGTTGTCGCTGCCGCTCTGGTTCACGTTCACGGTGTTGAAGGTGCCGCTCTGCGTCGACGTCGAGGTGTTGCCATCGCCCGACTGGATGATCGAGGCGGTGCCGTCGGTGCCGTCCTGCAGAACGGTGGCGGTCAGATTGATGCCGTCCTGGCTGACGGTCGAAGCGTTGTCGTCGCCGTTCTGGGTCACGGTGGCGGTGTTCGAAGCAGCCGACGCAAGCACCGCGGTGTTGGTCTGGCTGATCGTGCTTTCGTTGTTGTCACCATTCTGGGTGCTGGTCGCGGTCATCAGGCGAGCCGAGATGTCAGCAGTGCCGGGGCCGTTCTGGTTGATGGTGCTTTCGTTACCATCACCGACCTGAATGATCGTGCCCGTGGCCACACGCGGATCGGGGCCGCCAGACGGGTTGGGGATATTGCCGATCGACTGGTTGATGCTTGCCGTGTTGAAATCGCCGCTCTGCGAGATGAAGGCATCCGATAGCTGGCCGCTCTGCGTCACGAAGGCATCATTGTCATTGCCTGACTGGTCGATCCCGACCAGCGCAGGGTCGGCAGGGTCGCCCGAGGCATTGGCAAAGCCGCTCTGATCGACGGTGGCATCATTGTTGTTGCCGCTCTGCAGCACGTTGAGATCGCCGCCGGAGCCCGACTGCGAAGCCAGAATGC
Source organism: Porphyrobacter sp. IPPAS B-1204 (assembly GCA_003724185.1). Taxonomy (GTDB): domain Bacteria; phylum Pseudomonadota; class Alphaproteobacteria; order Sphingomonadales; family Sphingomonadaceae; genus Erythrobacter. The sequence goes on along the minus strand of RHGM01000001.1, from coordinate 1,470,329 downwards.
CGTTGTCGTCACCCGTCTGCACCAGCAGGGCGGTTTGACCATTGGTCTGGCTGGGATTGGAGGCCGCGCGGCCCTGATTGAGTGTGGCTTCGTTGCGATCACCGGACTGAAGGACTTCGGCTTCCGAACCTGCCGAGGTCTGGCCGACCGAGGCGGTGTTGTCGATTCCCGACTGATCGATCAGGGCGCCGCCGCCGGCATTCGCTTGCTGGACGATGGTGGCGGTGTTGTCGGACTCGCTCTGGATCACAGTCGCCGAGGCTTCTTCGCCTGACTGGGTGACGGTGGCGGTCTGGGCGCTGCCGGTCTGGGTGATGGTGGTTTCATTGTTCTGCGCCAAAGCAGGAGCAGCAAAAGCGAGGGCCAGCATCGAAGCGCCGGCAAGGATCGTATTCTTCATCTCAAGGTCCTTCATGAAAAGAGTGACTTGTGACTAAGTTGCGGTGGTTGCGACCTGGGATCGATGCGCCCCAGCGGTTATTGTCCGGGCGAGGCAGCAGCCCCGCCCGGAGTGGAGTGGATCGGCTTACATGCCCTGCGTAACGGTGGCGCTGTTGCCATTGCCCGTCTGGGTCACGAACGACTGGTTGCTGTCGCTCATCTGGGTCACGTCGGCCATGTTGCCATTGCCGACCTGGGTGATGGTCGATTCATTCAGATCGCCGGACTGGAACAGCGACGCGTCATTGGTTGCGCCGTTCTGGCTGATCACCGACTCGTTGGAGTCCCCGCCCTGGTTGGCCAATGCCACGTTGTTGGAGGGCGACTGCGGCGCAGTGAGCTGATCGTTGACCTGCGTGATCATGCTCATGTTGTTATCGCCACCCTGGATCGAGGTCGCATCCATCCCGCGGCTGGCGATCTGCCCGCCGGGAAGAATGTTCTGGTTGATCGTGCTGGTGTTGTTGTCACCGATCTGATCGATCATCGCGCTCGAATTCTGACCGCGCTGATTGATGAACGCATCATTGTTGTCACCGCGTTGCGCAACACCGACTTCAGCCGGGACATCACTGTCGCCTGCGCTGTTGTTGAAGCCCGACTGAAGAATGTCGGCCTCGTTGTTGTTGCCGCTCTGCAGTACATTGATGTCACCGCTCGACGCAGTCTGGGTGGCCGTAGTCCGGTTGTCGGAACCGCTCTGAACAATCAGGGCTTCCTGACCATTGCTCTGGAAGGCGTCGCCGTCCGGACGACCCTGAGTCAGTTCGACCACGTTGTTGTTGCCCGACTGATCCACCGAAGCTTCCGAACCAAGGCCGGTCTGGGTGATTTCGGAGGTGTTGCCGTTACCGCCCTGGGAAACGATGGCCGTGCCGCCGGCATCATCAGCCTGGACGATGTCCGACATGTTGTCGTCGCCGCCCTGGGTCACCGTGGCCGAGGCGTTGTTGCCCGTTTGCAGGATGTCGCTCTCGTTGTTGTCGCCCGACTGGCTGGTGCTGGCGAACTGGCCCGCGCCGCTCTGGGTCACGGTAGCCTGGCTACCGGTACCGCTCTGGAGGACCGTGGAATCGCTGGTGTCACCGTTCTGAAGGACAGTGGCCGTCAGCGAGACACCGTTCTGGCTGACGCCGGAATCGTTTCCGTTGCCGTTCTGGGTGACGGTGGCGGTGTTCAAGGCCGCCGTGGCTGCGAGCGCGGTGTTGGTCTGGTTGATGGTGCTTGTGTTGTCGTCACCATCCTGGGTGTTGGTGGCGGTCATCAGGCGCGACGAGGTCGTGAGCTGGCCCGGGAAGGGCAGCCCCGTCTGGTTGATGGTGCTTTCGTTGTCGCTGCCAGCCTGATTGATGGTCGCCGTCGCCACGCGCGGGTCATTGAAGCCCGGGGGGTTCGGGAGGTTGTCGACCGTTTGCAGGATCGTGGCGGAGTTATCGTTACCGCCCTGATTGATGAAGGCGTCGGAATATTGTCCGGACTGGGTGACGAAGGCTTCGTTGTCGCTGCCGCTCTGCAGGATGCCGACCTGCATGGCATCGTCGCTGTTGCCCGATCCGTTGTGGGCGCCGCTCTGGATCACGGTCGCATCATTGTTGCTGCCGCTTTGCAGAATGTTGAGATCGACGCGCGAACCACTCTGGTCAGCATCGACCATGTTGTCGCTGCCCGACTGGACGATCAGCGCTTCCTGGGAGTCAGTCTGGGGAGTAGCGCCGAAGGCACGGCCCTGCGAAAGCGTGGCTTCGTTGAAGTTGCCGCTCTGCTGGATCTCGGCCTCGCCGTTCACCGCAGATTGGGTGACTTCGGCATCGTTGTCGGTGCCCGACTGGGTCACTCTGGTGAAGGCACCGGCATCGTCGCCCTGGGTCACGGTCGCGGTGTTGTTCGCATTGCTCTGGGTGACGATGGCTTCGGCATCCATAGCCGACTGGGTGACCGTGGCGGTCTGGGCGGTGCCGGTCTGGGTGATGGTGGAATCGTTGTCCTGCGCAAGGGCAGGTGCAGCGATGGCGAGAGCCAGCAGCGAGGCGCTGGTAATGAGAATGTTCTTCATGGCTGTGTTCCTTGTGTCTAACCGGAGAGCGCATCTGCACTCTCCGGCGGAGTTTGATTAAGGCTGGTTCTGGAAGACTGTGGCGTTGTGGCCGTTGCCGGTCTGGGACACGATCGACGAGTTGTCCGTCGCGCCCTGGGTCACATTGGCGATATTGCCGTTGCCGAGTTGGCTGATGGTCGATTCATTCAGCAGGCCATCCTGATTGAGGGTGGCTTCGTTGAAGTCGCCATTCTGGGTCAGGCTCGAGGTGCCCTGATCGCCCGACTGGGTAACGTTGGCGAGGTTCTCGTTGCTCGACGCACCGGTGATGATCGTCTGGTTGCCGTTGTTGCCCTGACGGATCGTCGAGGTGTTGCCGTCGCCTTCCTGACGCAGGTTGGCTTCGTTGTTTTCACCCACCTGCATGATGCCGGCCGCACTGCCGGGCGCGCCCGAGATGTTGCCGTCACCGATCTGGGTGATGTTGGCGACCTGATTGCGACCGAACTGGTTCAGGCGCTGGGTGTTGCCATCGCCGGTCTGCGTCACGCTTGCGTTCTGGTTCTCGTTGAGCGCGGCAGCGATCGGGAAGGTGACCGCATTCTGATCGATCTCGGAACGGTTGCCGACACCGGTCTGGAAGACCGTCGCATCCGAGTTGTTGGCAATGCCGACCACATCGGAGAAGTTGTCGGTGCCGCTCTGGTTCACCAGCACGTCCGCACCGCCAGCCAGCTGGCTCACGGTCGACACGTTGGTGGTGCCGTTCTGGATCACGTCGACATTGGCCGCCGTCGCGTTGGTGAGCAGCGCGTTGCTCTGGAAGACGGTGCTGCTGTTGCCGGTCCCGGTCTGACTCACATCAGCCGTCGAGCCGAGCGCGGTGCCGGTGACCAGCGAATTGTTGCTGGTGCCGTCCTGGAAGATGTCGACTACCGAACCGATGCCGTTCTGCGTCACCACCGAAACGTTGGAGGTGCCCAGCTGGGTTACAGCCAGATCGGAAGCCGCGCCGGTTTCGAACGCCGACGAGCTGTTGGCGGTGCCGTCCTGCGTGATCACTGCAACCGCGCCGATGCCCGACTGGGTGATGCCGGAAGAGTTGGCCTGCCCGCTCTGGTTGACCGTGGTGTCCGAACCAAGGCCGCTCTGGTTCACGAAGGACTGGCTGCCGAAGCCGGTCTGCACGACATCGGTGATCGCGCCCGAGCCGCTCTGGGTCACGGTGGACGACAGGCTGGTGCCGTCCTGATCGACGATGGTCTGCGACAGCGAGCCCGACTGGGTCACTGTCGAGTTGTTGCCGTTGCCGTTCTGGATCACGTCGGTAACCGAACCCACACCGGTCTGGCCGATGGTCGAATTGTTGCCGGTGCCGGTCTGATCAACCAGTGCATCCGAGCCCGTACCGCTCTGGTTGACCAGCGAGATATTGCCGTCGCCGCTCTGCCCGACGGCGGTGAAGGCATCCGTACCGGTCTGGTTCACTGTCGAGCTGTTGGACTGGCCGTCCTGCGACACGTTGGTGATCGCATCATCGCCGCTTTGGGTCACGATCGAGCTGTTGCCGGCCAGCATGCCATCGCCATTGTTCTGATCGACGAAGATCGTGGCGCCGTCGCCGGTCTGGGTGACATCGCTGGTGTTGGCGTTGCCGGTCTGCACCACAGTGGTGAGGGCTTCAAACGCGTTCTGCTCGACGGTCGAGGTGTTGTCGGTCCCGTCCTGCAGCACTTCCACGTCGCTGTCTTCGCCTTCCTGCGTGACACCGCTGGAGTTGCCTTCGCCGCTCTGGTCGACGGTTGCGGTGTTGCCGCTGGCCGTGCCGGTCTGCAGAACGGTCGAGCTGTTGGCATCGCCCGCGGTGCTCGCCTGAGTGACAGTGGCGGTGTTGCCGGTGCCGTCCTGATCGATGTCCGAGGTGTTGGTGCCGCTGCCGCCTTGCATCACTTCGGCGACTTCGCCGGTGCCGGTCTGCTCGACATTAGAAGTGTTGGGCACGCCTTGCGCCAAGGCGGCGCCTGCCAGCGACAACGCCAACAGCGATACGCCGGTCTTGATCGTTTTCTTCATTTCTCGGTTCCTTTTGCGTGATTCAAAAAGTGCGACAGGCGTCGGCCCCGCAGACGTTCATGCGTCGCGGGTGTCCGAAGTGGGTTTCGGATGCGGTGTGGGAGCGGGGGTATGGGGGCAGCACCGGACGCTCCGGCCTCAGGGGCCGGGAACGTGCTGGGGAACTGATCCGTAAAGAACCGCTCGGCATTCATGGTTGCATCCGCCTTGACGATAGGCGATACCGAGCATCGGCCACGGCGCGATGAGACGCCGGGCTTTATCAGGTGATCGCATACCTATCCTCGCGCGCATCGGAGTTGCCGCTCCTTTGCGTGCTTTATTTTGTGCGGCCCGGTTGGCGCTTTTCGCGCTCTCCCAGTCTATCCCGTCAGACCTCCAAGACCCCCCGGGAATTCATGTGCAGCGCTACGATCCGTCGCGCCGATCATCTAGTTTTTCGCCATCGACCACAGTCAGCGCGGTGAGCGAGCCCGCCCGCTTGACCGCCTTCTGGATGTCGCTAGCGTCATAATGTCCATCGCGCTCGGCGCGGTACGCGGCCAGCAGCGGCATGGCGGCGGCCATGTCGTTGAAGCGCCACAGATCAAGTTCCACACCTTCGAGCACCATGCCGTAGACGGCCTTTTCGATCGCCTGCTGAAGCGCGACCTGATCAGGCTCGTTCGAGGTGATACCCACTTCGGCCTCAAGCAGCTCGCGGAAGCCGACGAACTTGAAGGCGCTGGCACCCAGCGCCTGGCTGGCGATGGTCTTGGATGCGGTAACATTGGCGAGCACTTCGCCGGTGCGCACGGAAACCGCGCGCAGATAAACGGTCACCGTGTCCTGCCGGTATTCGGTCCGCGCGCCAATGCCGAGGAACGCCGCGCCAGCGCCGCCGGTGACGGTGTTGGTGTCATAGCCGACAATTCCGCCTTCCAGCAGCACGCCGGCAAACAGCAGCGCGGGCAGGGCGTTGGGATCGACTTCCTGTTCGCCAAGATAGCGCTTGCGCATTTCGCCAATGATCTGGCGTTCTTTCAGCAGGTTATCCAGCCGCTCACGTTCGACCACGGTGAACCAGCCGCGGTTGCCCGCGTCCTGGAGCGCCTTGACCAGCATGGAGCTGGCGCCCTGCGTCACCGCGCGTGACAGGGTCTGGCCCTGCTCGCTCGGCTTGAACTGGCCGGTTTGATCGGTGAAGCCATAGACCGCGATGGCCACCGGGCGCTGCGGCGCGGGAAGCTGGTTCAGCAGGGTCTGGGTCTGGGTCTTCTTCGGGAAATAGGCGAGGCTGGTGGTGGTCGGCAGCGCGTTGCGGCCGTCCTGCGGCATGCTCATGCAGCCGCCCAGTGTCAGGGCTGTCAGGGAGACCAGAGCAAGGGAAGCGAGTTTGCGCATGACCTGCCTCAGTTCACTTCGATGAACAGCGGCACCACGATGCGGGTTTCTTCCCCGGTGGTGTCGTTCCTGATGATGAGGGTTACCTCTTCCAGCGTGCGGAAGAATTCGATGGTCTGACCGCCGAAGCTGATGGTTCCGGACTCCTGCGGATTGTCGCCGAAGATCGCATCGACGATCTGCGAAGACAGGGCCGAAAGCAGGCGCGATTGCAGCTGGCGGGCGAAGATATCGGCCTGCGAATTGCTGGAGGCAGCGCGCGGATCACGGAAATCATTGTTGGCGTTGGCCACGCCCAGCACATGCTGCGAATTGAACGGGTTGCCGCCAAAGGTGGGGCTGATCGGCTCGTGCACCAGATCCTGTGCCGCGACCGGCACTGCGAAAAACGCGGCGCACGCCAACAGGCCTGTCTTGCAGATATGCATGAATCCCCCCAAACTTACCAAGGAACGATGTTCTGGGGTATTCTCCCCATTGTAGCGTTCGAAGCCTTTCGACTCGGCGACTCGGTAGGGTCATGTTAGGGGTTATTAACAGGCTGTAAAGTAACTTCAGCTTAACACAGATGAATCGTCCAGTTCCTACACGGTTGCAAACCCTGCACTTTGTCGCGGGCCTATAGGGGCAGAATGTGTTGCCTCCATTTCGGAGGTATTGCGACTTACCCCCTTGCCGCAAACCCGAAATCGATCAGGCCATTGCCGAGGTTGACCATGCTCCGGAAGCCTCGCGGCGCGCCCCCATGGGCCATCTGGCGGCGTGCTGCGATAGTTCTGGCGTCGGCCCAGGCGCAGCGATATGCCGATGTCTTGCTCACCGGACAACCGCCGGTCGCACAGGGGAAAGGCACAACATGACATCTACGGTTTCGGCAAGATTGGGCAGGTTTGGAGCCGTGATGGCGGCTGGCATCGGCCTTGCGCTCACCCCGCTTGCCACGGATGCTGCCCGCGCCCAGGGGCAGACGCAAAATACCGCCGTCAAGGGTGTGTCCTATGACGAAGCAATGTCCTGCAGCGGGCTGTTTTCGGTGCTCGCAGGTTCTGCCGAGAATGAAGCGGACGAAGAGCAGCTGATTGACCTTGCGGCGCAGTGGCTGATGGTAGCCGCTGCCCGGAAGGGTGCAGGCGAGTTGCCGAGCATAGCAGAGATCCAGGAAGTGACTGCGGCCCTGAACGGGGTGCTTGACGAACTCGAGAGCGCCTCCGAGCGCGAGACCGTTCTGTTCGAGGCCCTCGACGCGTGCGAGGCACGATACAACCTCATCCCGGAGGAATTCGAGAACTGAGATCGCGCCCTGACGCGGCGCTCTGATCCGCAGATGAAAAAAGGGGCGGTGCCATCGCTGGCACCGCCCCTTTTTCTGTCCAGATGGCGCAGGTTACTGCGTGCCGCCCATACCCGCAGACTGGCTGCCGATGGTCTTGGCGACGTCGGCGCGCACCTTGTCGTTGTGCTCGTCCACGGTCATCATGTCCTTGCCGTCCTTGTCGAGCAGCATCGCCGACTTGCCCGAGCCGGTCGGCGCAAGGCGGACGCTGAGCGGACGCGGGGCGAGGGTGTTGCTGGCGCCGTTGCCGCCATCCACAACGCCGCCGATGATCCCGCCAGCCAGAATGTTGCCGAAGGTCGAACCGGCAAGGCGCGACTGGATCAGGACATAGACCGGCTCGTAACCCGGCTTGCTGATGTCGACCCGGGTGTCCGCGCCGCGCTTCAGTTCAAGCGTGCAAGGCGAGGTGCACTTCAGGCCGTTGAGGAACACGATATCCGCGCCCGACGGATCGGTTTCCGTCAGGTAGTCGATGTTGGTGCCGTTCATCACGGTGGCGCAGCCCGACAGCGCCGTGCCCGCCACTGCGGCGAGCACAAGGAGTTTCAGTTTCATTGGATAGCGTTCCCTGTTTGGTGATCCCCCTCGGAATCACTGGCGTTAGTTAACGGCAAGACGCTGTCAGGAAAACAAAAAAAGGGCGACACCATTGCTGGCGTCGCCCTCCCATCTGCGGACGCTTCAAGACGCCCGCAAAACTTGCGATGAAGATTACTTGAGCTCGACGGTGCCGCCGGCTTCTTCGATCTTCTTCTTGATGTCTTCGGCTTCAGCCTTCGACACGCCTTCCTTGACAGCCTTCGGAGCCGATTCCACGAGGGTCTTGGCTTCGGTCAGGCCGAGGCCGGTGATGGCGCGGACTTCCTTGATGACCTGGATCTTCTTCCCGCCGTCGCCGGTCAGGATGACGTCGAATTCGGTCTGCTCTTCGACAGCTTCGGCAGCAGCGGCCGGGCCAGCGGCAACCGCGACAGCAGCAGCGGCGCTGACGCCCCATGCTTCTTCGAGGGCCTTGGCGAGGTCGGCGGCTTCGAGCACGGTCAGCTTCGAAAGTTCTTCAACAAGCTTGGCAATATCGGCCATGATGGTTCACTCCAAATTGTGGCGGGGCAAAGGTGCCCCAGATTGTTTCGTCTGGCGAAAAACGTCTCTTAGGCTGCCTTGTCCGCGTAAGCGGCGAACACACGGGCGACCTTGGCTGCGGGTGCGGTAACGACCTGGGCGATTTTCGTCGCCGGGGCGTTGACCAGACCGATGAGCTTGGCGCGCAGTTCGTCGAGGCTGGGCATCGAGGCAAGCGCCCGGATCCCGGCTTCGTCGAGAACGACCGAACCCATCGAACCGCCGACGATTTCAAGCTTGTCATTCGTCTTGGCGAATTCGACAGCGGCCTTGGCAGCCGCGACCGGGTCAGTCGACCAGGCCAGCCCGACCGGGCCGGTGAGCATGTCACCAAGCCCGACATAGTCGGTGTTCTCAACAGCGAGCTTGGCGAGACGGTTCTTCGCAACCTTGTAGGTCGCACCAACTTCACGCATCTTCCCGCGCAGGGCGGTGGTCTGAGCCACCGTCATGCCGGCGTTGCGGGTGACAACCACCACAGCAACTTCCGAGAAGACTGCATTGAGCTGGGCAACCGCGTCGGCTTTCTGCGAACGATCCATGCCATACTCCTTCACAAATGACCGGGCAGGATGGCTCCCGCACGGTCGGCTACGTTTGTCCATGCGCGGGGCCGAGGCTCCGAACACGGGCGAGTCCGTCGAAAGGGAAGGAGGGTGAGTGCCGCCATCAGGGCAGACACGCGGGCGGACGCTTGCGCGAACCCGCCGAAATCTCGTTTCCCCGTCTAGGCTGGAAATTAAGGGAGCCTGATTGCCCCCACCAACGGTCTCGGACGGCTGACCGGATCAGCCAAAGGCTTGGCCGGTCGGGCTGGCCCCTTAGCCATGCGCGGTGACGAGTCAAGCCGTTTGTCCGGTCACGTGCCTGTCCGGAGGCGCGTCCGCCTTCGGCAAAGCTTTGGTAAAGCGCAAGGCTTTGCCCTATGCTGGCCCGCGATGGAAACACCCCCGCCCACCGATTCCCGGCCAGAGCCGGTGCTGCCGGACAATCCGGCGGGCAAGGCGTTCAAGCTGATCGAGCAGGCCCTGCTGATCGTGGCCGCGCTGATGACGCTGGGCGCTGCCGCGGTCGAGGTGTGGTCGGTCTTCCAGCGCGGTTCGATCGTGCTGGCCGATATCCTGCTGATGTTCCTTTACACCGAAGTGATCGCGATGATCGCGGTGTTCTACACCGGCAAGGCCTTGTCCTTCGTATTTCCGATCTTCATCGCCATCACCGCAATTGCCCGGCTGATCGTGCTGCAGGGCAAAGATATGGACGCCCAGAATGTCGTCTACGAGGCGGGGGCGATCCTGTTGCTGGCGGTGGCCGCGTTGGTGATGGGCAAGGTCCGATCCGATTGAAGACGCCAGCGGGCCGGCGATGATCCCCGGCCCGTGCATCCTTTAATCGGTTTCGTAGGCGAGCAGATCGCCCGGCTGGCACTCCAGCTCGCGGCAAATCGCGGCGAGGGTGGAGAAACGGATCGCCTTGGCCTTGCCGGTCTTGAGGATCGAAAGGTTGGCGAGGGTGAGGCCGACCCGCTCCGCCAGTTCGGTCAGCGTCATGCGGCGGGCGTGGAGCAGGTCGTCAAGCCTGACCATGATCCGGGTTCCTTCAATGTCGTCGTTGATGGGGGGCATCACACGGTCCCTTCGAGGTCTTCGCGCATCGCGGCGCCGTGGCGGAACACGCGGGCGAGGATGAAGAGCACCAGAACGATCAGGAAGCCAGCCAGATCGTTGGGGCTGATGTCGAATGTGTTTTTACTTTGGGGGTCGATAAGGCTGAATGCAAAAACGCGAAGTTCACCGACGATCACGGTTAGAACCTGCGAGCTGAGAAGCAGCCACGCCATTGCGTTGAGGCGCCGCGCGTTGTCAGGGATGAAGGGGTCGCCCTTGCTGGCGCTCTCGATAAGCGCGCGCATCTTGCCGAAGAAGAAGAACATTGCAGCAAAGTTTGCCATGACTGTGAGGCCGATACCGGCCGTCAAAAGCGGATACCTTGCTACGTCCGGGATGGAGTTTCCGTCGCCCAGCCCGGACAGCATACCTTGGCCCATCAGTGTGACAACCACGATGACAAGGAAAAAAAACGCCTCCTCCCAGCACGCAAAGAGCCTGAAGCACAAGGGCGATGACTTTGCCGAGTTTGAGCAGCAAGTCGTCTTTAGCGAGGGTCATGATCATGTCTCCGGTTGCGCTCTCAAGCGAGCTCGACAGTTGCAATTGCGGCGGGCGCTGCTGCCTGCGCCGGGGGAACCGCGACGATCGCGCCGATGGAGCTGAGCGTGAGAGCAAAGGCGACGAGCACAGCGAATGCGGGATTGGCAAAGCGGGGCATATCGTTCTCCTTTATCGGGCACATTGTTATTCGATAAAGGCGTATAATCTGATTTGCAGCTTATCGTCAATCAATAATATTGAAAAACAATATGGCTCGCGTCGTTTTTCGGCAAGGGCCCCTCATCCACCCTCTGCGGGACGCGCCTGCCTTCCCTCGCTCGCCCCTGCATTGACATCACCGGAAGGCAATCCTACATGCGCCCCTCACGCCAGCTTCGAGCAAGACCGATTCAAACGCGGGGATCGGTCCCGAAATGGAAGCGGCGGATAGCCTCTCTCGCGATGCAAACAGAATGCTGCTGCCAACGCCCGCCGGACAGGGGGTGATGGCAATGCGGCGTTTTTGCGTCGGAATTGGCACCTTTTCCGTGTGGAACGACAGCGATTTATCCCGTCCGCGCGGCACCCTCGCGCGGCCCAATCAAAGAGGCCCACTCCTCCATGGCAACCAAGGCGAAGCCGCCCGTCACCCGCAGCCGCAAGGCCCAAGGGACCGCCAAGAAGCGCATCCGCAAGATCTTCGGTGACATCCACGAAGTGGTGCAGATGCCGAACCTGATCGAGGTTCAGCGCGAAAGCTACGAACAGTTCCTGCGGTCCGACAAGGCCACCGGCTATGTCTCGGGCCTCGAAAAGACCCTGCGTTCGGTGTTCCCGATCCGCGATTTCGCCGGCAGCGCCGAGCTTGATTTCGTGCATTACGAACTCGAAGAGCCCAAGTACGACACCACCGAGTGCCGCCAGCGCGGCATCACCTATGCCGCCCCGATGAAGGTGACCCTGCGCCTGATCGTGTTCGAGGTGGACAGCGAAACCGAAACCCGCAGCGTCCTCGATATCAAGGAGCAGGACGTCTACATGGGCGACATGCCCCTGATGACGGACAACGGCACCTTCATCATCAACGGCACCGAGCGTGTGATCGTGTCGCAGATGCACCGTTCGCCGGGCGTGCTGTTCGATCATGATCGCGGCAAGACGCACTCCTCGGGCAAGCTGCTGTTTGCTGCCCGCGTGATCCCTTACCGCGGCTCGTGGCTCGATTTCGAATTCGACGCCAAGGACATCGTCAACGTCCGCATCGACCGCAAGCGCAAGCTGCCGGTCACCGCGCTGCTGTACTCGCTGGGTCTGGATGCCGAGGATATTCTCGGCCAGTTCTACAACACCGTGACCTGGGAACGCGCCAAGGACGGGTGGAAGATCCCCTTCGTGGCCGAACAATGGCGCAACGCCAAGCCGACCTTCGGTCTGGTGGACGCCAACACCGGCGAGGAAGTGTTCCCCGCCGGCACCAAGATCAGCCCGCGTGCTGCCAACAAGGCGGCCAAGGACGGCCTTACCGAACTGCTGCTTCCCACCGAGGAAGTCGTCAGCCGCTATGCCGCGCGTGACATGATCGACGAAAGCACCGGCCGCATCTACATCGAAGCCGGTGACGAAGTGACGCTGGAGCATGTCGACATCCTCGACAAGGCCGGGATCGACGTCTTCCCGCTGCTCGACATCGACGAAATCAACACCGGTCCGTGGATCCGCAACACGCTGAAGGCCGACAAGGCCGAGAACCGTGACGAGGGTCTGGAAGCGATTTACAAGGTCATGCGTCCGGGCGAACCGCCGACGAAGGAAACCGCCGAGGCGCTGTTCGAAGGCCTGTTCTTCGATGCCGAACGCTATGACCTGTCGGCTGTGGGCCGCGTGAAGCTCAACATGCGTCTGGGCCTCGAATGCGAGGACACTGTCACCACGCTGCGCAAGGAAGACATCCTTGCGGTGGTGAAGGAGCTTGTCGGCCTGAAGGACGGCAAGGGCGAAGTCGACGACATCGACAACCTCGGCAACCGCCGCGTGCGTTCGGTGGGCGAGCTGCTGGAAAACCAGTACCGCGTCGGCCTGCTGCGCATGGAGCGCGCCGTGAAGGAGCGCATGTCGTCGGTCGATGTCTCGACCGTGATGCCGAACGACCTCATCAACGCCAAGCCGGCTGTGGCGGCCGTGCGTGAATTCTTCGGCTCGTCGCAGCTGTCGCAATTCATGGACCAGACCAACCCGCTGTCGGAAGTGACCCACAAGCGCCGCGTTTCGGCCTTGGGCCCGGGTGGTCTGACGCGTGAGCGTGCGGGCTTCGAAGTCCGCGACGTTCACCCGACCCACTATGGCCGCATCTGCCCGATTGAAACGCCGGAAGGCCCGAACATCGGTCTGATCAACTCGCTGGCTTCGTTCAGCCGGGTCAACAAGTACGGCTTCATCGAAACCCCCTACCGCAAGGTGGTGGACGGCAAGGTGACTGCGGACGTGATCTACCTTTCCGCGATGGAAGAGCAGAAGCACACCGTGGCGCAGGCCTCGGCCGAGCTGAACGAAGACGGCTCCTTCGTGGAAGAGCTGGTCTCGGCGCGTCACAATGGTGACAACCTGATGGCGCTGCGTGAAAACGTGACGCTGATGGACGTCAGCCCCAAGCAGCTGGTCTCGGTTGCAGCCTCGCTGATCCCCTTCCTTGAAAACGATGACGCCAACCGCGCGCTGATGGGTTCGAACATGCAGCGCCAGGCGGTGCCGCTTGTGAAGGCCGAAGCCCCGTGGGTCGGCACCGGCATGGAAGAAACCGTGGCGCGTGATAGCGGCGCGGCGATTGCGGCCAAGCGCGGCGGGATCGTCGATCAGGTCGACGCCACCCGTATCGTGATCCGTGCGATCGGTGATGTCGAACCCGGCCAGTCGGGCGTGGACATCTACACGCTGCAGAAGTTCCAGCGTTCGAACCAGAACACCTGCATCAACCAGCGTCCGCTGGTGAAGGTGGGCGACGTGATCGAACAGGGCGACATCATCGCCGATGGTCCCTCGACCGATCTGGGCGAGCTGGCGCTGGGCAAGAACAGCCTCGTCGCGTTCATGCCGTGGAATGGCTACAACTACGAAGACTCGATCCTGATCAGCGAACGCATCGTGAAGGATGACGTCTTCACCTCGATCCACATCGAGGAGTTCGAAGTCATGGCGCGTGACACGAAGCTCGGGCCGGAAGACATCACCCGCGATATCCCGAACGTCGGTGAGGAAGCCCTGCGCAACCTCGACGAAGCGGGCATCGTCTACATCGGCGCCGAAGTGCACCCCGGTGACATTCTGGTGGGCAAGATCACGCCCAAGGGCGAAAGCCCGATGACCCCGGAAGAAAAGCTGCTGCGCGCGATCTTCGGCGAAAAGGCGAGCGATGTGCGTGACACCTCGCTGCGTCTGCCCCCGGGCGTTGCCGGCACCATCGTCGAAGTCCGGGTGTTCAACCGCCACGGGATCGAGATCGATGACCGTACCCGTGCGATCCAGAACGAGGAAATCGAACGTCTCCGCAAGGACGCGGCCGACGAACGCAACATCCTCAACCGTGCGACCTACAACCGCCTGCGTGACATGCTGATCGGCCAGACCGCATCGGCTGCTCCCAAGGGCGCGAAGAAGGGCGTCGAAATCACCGCCGAGATGCTCGACGAGCTTGACCGGTTCGAGTGGTTCAAGTTCGCCGTCGCCGATGACAGCCGTCAGGCCCAGATCGAAGCGGTGAAGACCCAGTACGATGAAGCCGTCGCGCTGATCGATGCCAAGTTCCAAGACCGCAAGGAAAAGCTGGAACGCGGTGATGAACTCGCTCCGGGCGTGCTCAAGATGGTCAAGGTGTTCGTCGCGGTGAAGCGCAAGCTGCAGCCGGGCGACAAGATGGCCGGTCGCCACGGGAACAAGGGCGTGATCAGCCGCATCCTGCCGATCGAGGACATGCCGTTCCTCGAAGACGGGACGCCGGTCGACCTCGTGCTCAACCCGCTGGGCGTGCCCTCGCGCATGAACGTCGGGCAGATCTTCGAAACGCACCTCGGCTTTGCCGCCCGTGCGCTGGGCCACGAAATCAAGGACAAGCTGGACGAATGGCGCGCTGCCAATCCGAACGCTGCCGAAGATTACGCCGGTGTCGCGCCGCCAGCGGCCGTCCTGGAGCGTCTGAAGGACGTCTATGGCGAGCAGTACTTCGAGGATCTCGACAGCCGCACCACGGCCGATATCGTCGAACTGGCGGGCAACCTTTCGGCTGGTGTGCCGATGGGGACCCCGGTGTTCGACGGTGCGCGTGAAGCGGACGTTTCGGACATGCTGGTCAAGGCAGGGATCGATTCTTCAGGTCAGTCCACGCTGTATGATGGCCGCACCGGCGAAGCGTTTGACCGCAAGGTGACCGTGGGCATCATCTACATGCTCAAGCTGCACCACTTGGTCGACGACAAGATCCACGCACGTTCGATCGGGCCGTACAGCCTCGTCACCCAGCAGCCGCTGGGCGGTAAGGCGCAGTTCGGCGGCCAGCGCTTCGGCGAAATGGAAGTCTGGGCGCTGCAGGCCTACGGCGCGGCCTACACCTTGCAGGAAATGCTCACGGTGAAGTCCGATGACGTGGTCGGCCGCACCAAGGTCTACGAAGCGATCGTCAAGGGTGACGACACCTTCGAGGCCGGCATCCCCGAGAGCTTCAACGTGCTCGTCAAGGAAATGCGCTCGCTGGGCCTGAACGTCGAACTGAAGTCGATCCTCGATGACGAGGACGCCGACCAGACCGACTACAGCGCGATTGCAGCGGAATAGGGCGTGAGGGGGCGCGCGGGCGTCCCCTCCACCACCTGCGCCTTCGAATTTCATCCCCCTAAGGGAACACAGTCATGAACGACCTGACCAAATTCACCAACCAGCTGGCGAAGCCCGAAACCTTCGACCAGATCCAGATCGGCATCGCCAGCCCGGAGCGCATCCGCTCGTGGTCCTATGGCGAGATCAAGAAGCCGGAAACCATCAACTACCGCACGTTCAAGCCCGAGCGTGACGGGTTGTTCTGCGCGCGCATCTTCGGCCCTGTGAAGGATTACGAGTGCCTGTGCGGCAAGTACAAGCGCATGAAGTACAAGGGCGTCGTCTGCGAAAAGTGCGGCGTTGAAGTCACGGTGACCAAGGTCCGCCGCGAGCGCATGGGCCACATCGAACTGGCCGCGCCTGTCGCGCACATCTGGTTCCTGAAGTCGCTGCCTTCGCGCATCGGCCTGCTGCTGGACATGCAGCTCAAGCAGCTGGAGCGCGTGCTCTACTTCGAAAGCTACATCGTCACCGAGCCGGGCCTGACTCCGCTGGAAAAGTACCAGCTGCTGACCGAGGATGAACTCCTCGAAGCGCAGGACGAATATGGCGAGGACGCCTTCACCGCCGATATCGGCGCGGAAGCCGTGCGCACCATGCTGATGCAGCTCGACCTTGAAGCCGAGCGTGACGCGCTGATGGACGAATTGGCCACCACCAAGTCGGCCCTGAAGCCCAAGAAGATCATCAAGCGCCTGAAGGTCGTGGAAAGCTTCATCGATTCCGGCAACCGCCCGGAATGGATGATCCTCGAAGTGATCCCCGTGATCCCGCCCGAGCTGCGCCCGCTGGTGCCGCTCGACGGCGGCCGCTTCGCGACGTCGGATCTCAACGATCTCTACCGCCGCGTGATCAACCGCAACAACCGTCTGAAGCGCCTGATTGAACTTCGCGCGCCGGACATCATCGTGCGCAACGAAAAGCGCATGTTGCAGGAAGCCGTTGACGCGCTGTTCGACAATGGCCGCCGTGGCCGCGTCATCACCGGCGCCAACAAGCGTCCGCTGAAGTCGCTGTCCGACATGCTGAAGGGCAAGCAGGGCCGCTTCCGTCAGAACCTGCTCGGCAAGCGCGTCGACTATTCGGGCCGTTCGGTGATCGTGACCGGGCCTGAGCTCAAGCTGCACCAGTGCGGCCTGCCCAAGAAGATGGCGCTCGAGCTGTTCAAGCCGTTCATCTACGCCCGTCTGGATGCCAAGGGTCTTTCCATGACCCTGAAGCAGGCCAAGAAGTGGGTCGAGAAGGAGCGCAAGGAAGTCTGGGACATCCTTGACGAAGTGATCCGCGAGCACCCGGTTCTCCTGAACCGCGCGCCGACGCTCCACCGTCTGGGCATCCAGGCGTTCGAGCCCGTGCTTATCGAAGGCAAGGCGATCCAGCTGCACCCGCTGGTCTGCTCGGCCTTCAACGCCGACTTCGACGGTGACCAGATGGCGGTCCACGTGCCGCTGTCGCTGGAAGCCCAGCTTGAAGCGCGCGTGCTGATGATGTCCACCAACAACATCCTCTCGCCCGCCAACGGCAAGCCGATCATCGTGCCTTCGCAGGACATGGTTCTGGGGATCTACTACCTCTCGATGGAGCGGCAGGAAAAGTTCCCCGAATTCATCGACAACGCCGATGGCACCAAGGTCGAAAGGCTCCCGCGCTTTTCGGACATGGCCGAAGTGCACCAGGCGCTGGAAGCCAAGGCCGTCACGCTGCACACCAAGATCATCGCCCGCGTTCCGCAGGCCGATGAGGCTGGCAATGTGGCGATGACCCGCTTCGTCACCACGCCGGGCCGGATGCTGATCGGCGAATGCCTGCCCAAGAACTACAAGGTGCCGTTCGACATCGTGAACCGCCTGCTCACCAAGCGTGAGATCGGTGACGTGATCGATCAGGTCTACCGCCACACCGGCCAGAAGGACACGGTGCTGTTCGCCGACGCGATCATGAGCCTTGGCTTCCGCCATGCGTTCAAGGCGGGGATCAGCTTCGGCAAGGATGACATGATCATCCCCGATGCCAAGATCGAACTGGTCGAAAGCACCAAGTCGCTGGTTGCCGAGTACGAGCAGCAGTATCAGGAAGGCCTGATCACGCAGCAGGAAAAGTACAACCGCGTGGTCGATGCCTGGTCGAAGTGCGGTGACCTTGTCGCTGACGCCATGATGGAGCGCATCAAGGCGACCCCGATCGATCCCGAGACGGGCAAGGAAGCCCAGATCAACTCGATCTACATGATGAGCCACTCCGGTGCGCGTGGTTCGCCAGCGCAGATGAAGCAGCTTGGCGGGATGCGCGGTTTGATGGCCAAGCCTTCGGGCGAAATCATCGAGACGCCGATCATCTCGAACTTCAAGGAAGGTCTGACCGTTCTTGAATACTTCAACTCGACCCACGGCGCCCGTAAGGGCCTCGCGGATACCGCGTTGAAGACCGCCAACTCGGGTTACCTGACCCGCCGTCTGGTCGACGTTTCGCAGGATTGCGTCATCGTCGAGGAAGATTGCGGCACGCAGAACGCGCTGGAAATGCGCGCCATCGTGCAGGGCGGTTCGGTGATCGCGTCGCTGGGTGAGCGTATTCTGGGCCGCACCGTTGCCGAGGACATCCTCAACGCTGCGACCGGCGAAGTCATCGTTCCTTCTGGCACTCTGCTCGACGAAGCGATGGTCAAGGCGATCGAGGCGGCTGAAGTGCAGTCGGCCCGGATCCGCTCGCCGCTGATCTGTGAAGCCGAACAGGGCGTTTGCGCGACCTGCTACGGCCGTGATCTTGCTCGCGGGACTCCGGTGAACATCGGTGAAGCCGTGGGCGTCATCGCGGCGCAGTCGATCGGTGAACCCGGCACCCAGCTGACGATGCGGACCTTCCACATCGGCGGTGCGGCGCAGCTCAACGAAACCAGCCACCTTGAGGCGATTTCGGAAGGCCGCATCGAACTGCGCGACATGCCGACCATCACCGACAAGCAGGGCCGTATCCTCAGCCTTGCGCGCAACGGCGAGATCGCGGTGATCGATGCCGAAGGGCGTGAACGCGAGATGCACAAGGTGCCTTACGGGACCATGCTCAAGTTCAAGGATGGCGATCACGTCAAGATCGGCGATCGTCTGGCCGAGTGGGATCCGTTCACTCTGCCGATCATCACCGAACAATCGGGTGTGGTTACGTATCAGGATCTGATCGAGGGCATCACGCTCGAAGAACAGTTCGATGATGCCACTGGCATCGCCCAGCGCGTGGTGACCGAGAACCGTGCCACGGGCCGCAAAAAGAAGGAGGATCTGCGTCCGCGCATGACCCTGCTTGGCGAAGGCGGCGGCGAAACCGAAGCGGCGCGTTACATGCTCGCTCCGGGTACGACGCTTTCGGTCGCGGATGGTGACACGGTGCAGGCGGGCGACATTCTCGCCCGTGCCAGCCGCGAAGCCGCCAAGACCCGCGACATCACCGGGGGTCTGCCTCGTGTGGCCGAACTGTTCGAGGCGCGCATGCCCAAGGACGTTTCGGTTATCGCCAAGATTTCCGGCCGGATCGAATTCGTCCGCGAATACAAGGCGAAGCGCAAGATCGCGATCATCCCCGAGGCGAACGAGCACGGGAATGTCGAACCTGTCGAATACCTGATCGCCAAGACCAAGGTGATTGACGTGCAGGAAGGCGATTACGTGAAGAAGGGTGACACCCTTGTTTCCGGTTCGCCCAACCCGCACGACATCCTCGAAGTCATGGGCGTCGAAGCGCTGGCCGAATATCTCGTTGACGAGATTCAGGAAGTCTATCGCTTGCAGGGCGTGAAGATCAACGACAAGCACATCGAGGTGATCGTTCGCCAGATGCTGCAGAAGGTTGAAATCACCGATGGCGGGGACACCACCCTGCTTCCGGGCGAGCAGGTCGATCTGGCGGAAATGCTGGAGATCAACGGCAAGCTGGCCAAGGGCAAGCAGGGCGCATCCGGCAATCCGGTGCTGCTCGGGATCACCAAGGCGTCGCTCCAGACGCGTTCGTTCATCTCGGCAGCCTCGTTCCAGGAAACCACCCGCGTGCTGACGCAGGCGGCGGTCGAAGGGAAGAAGGACACGCTGATCGGTCTGAAGGAAAACGTGATCGTCGGGCGTCTCATCCCCGCCGGTACCGGCGCGGGCATGAACCGTCTGCGCGTCACCGCCAACAGCCGCGACGCTGCACTGAAGGCCGCGTGGAAGAAGCAGCAGGACGCTCTGGCCGCCACTGGCCAGCGCGAGGCAGAGCCTGCCGCTGACGCCATCGGCTCGGAAGAGAAGATGAAGGCAGCGATGGCAGCCATGGCGGCTGCCGCGCCTGCTACCGACGTCGACGACGATACCGGCGAGGAGTAAGCTCCCCGCCGCCATCGCGGCACGCAAGATTTGCCCCGCCGGAGCCTAGTGCTTCGGCGGGGCTTTTCTTTTCCCGCCTGACGCATCACAATTCGCTAT
This sequence comes from Porphyrobacter sp. IPPAS B-1204, assembly GCA_003724185.1. Classification (GTDB taxonomy): domain Bacteria; phylum Pseudomonadota; class Alphaproteobacteria; order Sphingomonadales; family Sphingomonadaceae; genus Erythrobacter. The sequence continues at coordinate 1,450,475 of RHGM01000001.1, read as the reverse complement.
TGCAAGTCACTCGCAATAAATCTAGATCTGAAGCTGTTCTTCAAGACGCTCAGATTCGAGGTTTCATGTCCCGGCACCATCCCCCATCCGCCACGGCCCAGAACATCATTGCAGCCCTGGCGACGCCGCCGCGGGTCGAACGTCTGGGGCCAGTGGCTGGCCGCTTTCTCCACGCGCTGCGGTTGATTGCGCTGCATGAGCGGATGGGGCGGGATCCCGTGCCGGAGCTGGCAGTAAGGCTCGGCAGCGTCGAGGTTGCCGCCAAGGCGCTGATCCTCGCCCATGCCATTGCCGCCAGCTGGCCGGAAAACATCAATGTCTCGCGTTTCTGCTGCCGCCTGATGAGCCATGACGAGGCCACCATTGGCGCTTTCGTCGATGCTGCCGCTGTAGGTGACCGGAGGGACTTTGAAGCCGCGCTGACTGGCCTGATCAGGCCGGAACGGATGCACCGCCTGTGGGAAGGCGCCCTTGCTCTGGCGGCGGCGGAGCTGCGCGCCTTGTGACAGGGTCGCAGCGCTGGCACTGCCGTGCTAGAGAGCGGAGATGAACCGTGCTCTCCCCCTCATCGCCCTTGCCATGCTGGGTGCCTGTGTTCCCGTCCCCCTCCCCGATGCCATCAGCGACACACAGCCGGTTGCCAGTCTGGTCGGCGAATACCGGGTCGCGGCGATTGACGGCAAGGCGATTGACGGGCCTTTCGGCCTCACCCTGTCGATTGCGCCTGATCGCATCGAGTTTGATGGCCCGTGCAATGGCTATGCCTGGGATTACCGCATGAAAGGGCGGGCGCTTACACTGCGGCGTAGTGCTTCGCCCGATCCTGCCTGCCTTGCCAGCGCGCGGATCCATCATCTGGTGTTCGATCTGGCAACCGCCGTCGATGCCGCCACCAGCGCCGGGCGCGAGCCCTCGAACGCGCTGATCCTCGCTGGCGGCGAGCATCAGGTCACGCTCTACTCGCAATAATCATCTAGCCGCGCTAACGGGCGAGCCATGACCACCACCACCCGCTTCGCCCCGTCGCCCACCGGCCGTCTGCATGTCGGCAATATCCGCACCGCGCTCCACAACTGGATGCTGGCGCGGCAGGCGGGCGGCGCCTTCATCCTGCGCATTGACGATACCGACGCGGCGCGCAGCAGCGAGGAATATGCCGATGCCATTCGTGCCGACCTGCGCTGGCTGGGCCTCGATTGGGACCGCGAGGAGCGGCAGTCGGCCCGGCTGGAGCGATACGAAGCCGCCTTTGATGCGCTGAAGGCGGCGGGCCGGATTTACCCCTGTTACGAGACCGCGCAGGAACTTGAGGTCAAGCGCAAGATCGCGCTCGGGCGGGGTCTGCCGCCGATCTATGACCGGGCAGCGCTGAAGCTGACCGATGCCGAACGGGCCGCAAGGGAGGCCGAGGGCACCCCTGCGCACTGGCGCTTCCTGCTCGATCATGCCGAACCGATCCAGTGGGAGGACGGCATCCGCGGCACCCAGAAATTCGATCCGGCCCAGCTTTCCGATCCGGTGATCCGCCGCGCCGATGGATCGTGGCTCTACATGATGCCGAGCGCGGTCGATGATATTGACATGGGCGTATCCCAAGTGCTGCGCGGAGAGGATCACGTGTCCAACACTGCCGTGCAAATTCAGATCTTTACCGCACTTTATGCTGCAGCATTCGCTGCGCACGAAGGTGCAGCAAAATCGCTTCCCGCCTTCGCCCATGAAGCGCTGCTGGTGGGGCGTGAGGGCAAGCTGTCGAAGCGGCTTGGCTCATTGGGCTGCGATACTTTCCGCGACCGAGGGATCGAGCCGGAAGCGATCATTGCGCTGCTCGCGCGGCTCGGCACGTCGCAGCCGGTGGAACCGATTGCCGACCGGGCTGCGCTGGTGGCCAGCTTTGACCTTGCCACCTTTGGGCGCGCGCCGGCCAAGTTTGACGAGGAAGATCTCGAACGGCTCAACGCCGGGATCGTCCACCAATTGCCGTTCGATGCTGTCGCGGCACGCTTGCCCGAGGGGATGGACGAGGCCGGGTGGCACGCGATCCGCCCCAACCTTGCGCATATCGGTGAGGCGGCGGACTGGTGGCGGCTTGTCACCGGGCCGATTGCCCCGCCCGCGTTCACCGACGATGACAAGGCGTTCCTCGCTACGGCAGCCGAGACGCTGGTCTGGGGTGACGATCCGTGGGGCGCGCTCACTGCCGCGCTCAAGGAGGCCACCGGGCGCAAGGGCCGCGCGCTGTTCCTGCCGCTGCGCCAGGCGCTCACCGGCATGGACCACGGCCCCGATATGGGCGAATTGCTGCCCCTGATCGGCGAAAATGAGGCGCGGGCGCGGCTGGAAACGGCGGCGCGATAAGGCCGGGGCCCCCTCGGCCCGCGCCTGCAACACTGTGGCAAAATCATTACACGACGAACGATGTGTGCGCCAAATGCGACACTTGGCGCGTTTTTCGTTGACCCCTGCCTTCGCAGGCGCAACATTTGGTCTGCTGCCAAGGCGCCTCGGGGGTCGCGTCTAGCTGCACGCCAAGCGCGAGGTTGGGCGACCTGTGTCGGTCGTAGCCGCCCGCAAATGACATGAAAGCAAAGCCGCCATGTGGCTCGCTGCTGCTCCTTGAGCGGCGGGGTGCGCGCATCTGGACGGCACGCTGCTGAACAAAAAAGGGTTAGCCATGCGCAATATCAGGAAAGTGCTTCAGTCCGGTTCGCCGATCGCCATCGCTTCGGCCTTGCTTGCCGTCACGGCCGGAACAGCGGCACAGGCTGCCGAGGCCGGCGCCGATGATGCCCCGATCGATGTGTCCGTCACCTCGGTCGCGGGCCTCGCCATCGCCCAGCAGGCCGCGACAGAAATGGTTGATGACACCGTCGACAGCGGCGACGTGCTGATCGTCACCGGCACCCGGCGTTCCAATCGCACTGTGTCCGAAAGCCCCGTGCCGATCGATGTGATCCCGGCCGAACAGCTGCGCCAGTCGGGCCTTACCGAAACCGCGCGCGTGCTGCGCGATCTGGTGCCCTCGCTGAACTTCCCGCAGCCTTCCATCACTGACGGCACCGATGCGATCCGCCCTGCCACCCTGCGCGGTCTGGGGCCTGACCAGACGCTGGTGCTGATCAACGGCAAGCGCCGCCATGTTGCCGCGCTGCTAAACATCAACGGGTCGGTCGGGCGTGGCAGCACCGCGGTCGACATCAACCAGATCCCGGCCTCCTCGATTGGACGTGTCGAAGTGCTGCGCGACGGTGCAGCGGCGCAATATGGCTCTGATGCCATTGCCGGGGTGATCAACTTCCAGCTCAACGATGCGCGCGAAGGCGGCCGCTTCTTCGTCAACTACGGCGGCTTCAACACCCGCATCGCCGGGGTGCAGGAAGTGACCGGGGTCAACGGTGCAGCGGGCCAAACCCCGACCCTGACGCCCGATGGCGTGCTCCAGCTCAACACCACCGGACGCGATCTCAAGGTCACCGACGGGGAGGTTCTGACCGTGTCGGGCAATATCGGCCTGCCACTGGGGCCTGAGGGTTTCCTCAACATCACGGCCGAATATCGTGACCGCAACGACACCAACCGCACCGGTTATGACCCGCGTCGCAACTATTCGCAGAGCGGCCCCCTCGACGCGCGCGAGCTGACGCTCGATCGGCGCTATCACCGCTATGGCGATCCCAGGACCGAGGATCTCAACATCGTCGTCAACATGGGCGTGCCGCTCGATGACAATGTCGAGTTTTACGCTTTCGGCAGCTACGGCACCCGCGAGGCGGAGTCCGCAGGTTTCTATCGCCGCGCAGCCGACAACCGCAACGTGCTTGCGATCTATCCCGATGGCTTCCTGCCGCTGATCAACACCGACACCACCGACTTCGCCATTGTCGGCGGGCTTGAGGGCGATTTCGGCGGCTGGCTGTGGGATCTGTCGATGTCCTATGGCGAGAACGAGACCGAATTCCGTGTCACCAATTCGCTCAACGCATCGCTCGGCGCGGCCAGCCAGACCGAGTTCGATGCCGGGACCATCGCTTACAGCCAGCTGATGGCCAACCTCGGGGTAAGCCGCGAGCTGGAGATTTCGGGCATCGAGCAGATGACCCTGTCCTTCGGCGCGGAATGGCGGCGTGAGGAATATCAGCTGGGTGCGGGCGAACTGAACAGCTACATCGCCGGGCCAGTGCGGGTTGGAGCGAACAACTCCTTCATCACCGGTGCAGGCGCGACCGCCTTCGCCGCCCCGGGCAGCCAGGTGTTCCCGGGCTTCCAGCCGGTGATCGGCGGTGTCGATGTGACCCGTCCCAACAGCCGCGAGAACGTATCGCTCTACGCCGAACTCGATACTGATATCTCGGACGGCTTCAACGTGCAGCTGGCCGGCCGGTTCGAGGATTACAGCGACTTCGGTTCGACCCTCAACGGCAAGCTGGCGACCCGTCTTGAACTGATCGACGGCTTTGCCCTGCGCGGCGCGGTGTCGACCGGCTTCCGTGCGCCTTCGCTTCAGCAGCAGTTCTTCGCGGCTGCCGCCACCAACAATATTGGCGGCGTGCTGGTCGATGCGGTGACTCTGCCGGTCAACAACCCGGTGGCCGTGGCGCTGGGCGCGACCCCGCTGCAGGCGGAAAAGTCGTTCTCGTGGTCGGCGGGCGCGGTGTTCGACAAGGTCGACGGGCTCAATATCACTGTCGATTTCTACCAGATCGACATCGATGATCGCATCGTGCTGACCGACAACCTCACCGCCAACCGCGATGCGGCGGGTAACCCGAGCGGCGGCAACCCCGGCCGCGGGATTGCCGAAATTCTCAACGATGCCGGCTTCACCAGCATTTCGGCAGCGCGGTTCTTCTTCAACGGCATCGACACCCGCACGCGCGGCTTCGATGTGATCGGCACCTATCGCACCACCATTGGCGACAGCGCATCGCTGTCGTTCACGGCGGGCTATAACCGGAACGATATCGACATCACCGGGCGGCGCAGCACGCCGGGTGATCTGGCGCAGGTGCCGGGGATCGACCTGTTCGGCCGGCTCGAATCCGAACGGATCGAGCGGGGCCAGCCCAAGGACCGCATCAATCTGGGCACGGATCTGGAATGGAAGTGGCTGAGCGCCACGGTGCGCGCCAACCGGTTCGGAGAGGTGTTCTCGGCCGGGGCAACCCCGATCAACGATGTGCTGCTTGAACCGCGCTGGATCACCGATCTGGAATTCCGCCTGCGTCCCGAAGGTGTCGCGGAAGGGATTGAGCTGGCGGTCGGGGCGAACAACCTGTTCGACCAGTATCCCACCGTCAACCCGACCGGGCGCGGCACCGATCCGGTGACGGGCGCGCAGGGCAACCTGTCGGTCAACAACTACTTCCTGCCGTTCTCGTCGTTCTCGCCCTTCGGGTTCAACGGACGGTTCCTCTACGCCAGGCTGAGCTTCGCGTTCTGAGCACCACCGGGCGGCGCGCGGCAGGACCGGTCTGCGCGCCGCCCGGTATTCTCTGGGACCGGCCCAGGGTGAAACAGTCTCGCCCGCCAGTTGAAGGCATTGGCGCGGCTGGGTGCCTACCCCCGGAAGTCCGACCCGCCAAGGCCGCCCTAGTGGGTCTGGCCTAGCCGCCCAACCAATCGGCGGTGATCTCGCCCCTGTGCCCTTCCGGTGCCAGCGCGGCGCGTAGCGCTTCCAGCAGAGGCGGCAGTCCTTCCGTGAAGGCGTAGGGCGGGTTCACGATGAAAAGGCCCGCGCCGTTATAGATCCCGTGCTGATCACCATCGTACAGCCAATGCTCCACGGTGAGGAATTTCGGGATACCGAGCCTGCGGAGCTTGTCCTTCCACCGCTGATGCGCGGCGCGGTCTTTCAGCGGATACCAGATCACTGTCACGCCGTGCGCCCACTTGCGATGCGCAGCGGCAAGGGTGGCGGTGACGCGGGCGCGTTCGTCCGTCTGCTCGTAAGGCGGGTCGACCACCACCACGCCGCGCGCGTGCGGGTCGGCAGCATGGCCAGCCAAAGCTCGTAAGCATCGCGCTCATGCACGGCCGCCGGTGTGCCGCGCATCGCCCCGCGCAGGGCATAGGCATCCTCGGGATGCTTTTCGTTGAGGATCAGGAAATCCTGCGGGCGCAGAAGCTGCGCGAGGATCTTCGGCGAGCCGGGGTAAAGCTGCGGCTCGGCCCCGGCATTCACCGCCCGCACGGCGGCGCGGTAGTCATGCAGCAAGGGGTTCTGGTCGGCAAAGGCCCGAAGCACGCCCTGCGTCGCCTCGCCGGTGCGCTGGGCGTCCTCGCCGGCAAGGTCGTAGAGCCCGCAGCCGGCATGGGTGTCAATCAAGGTCAGCGCGCCCTCTTTAAGCTGCAAGGCCCGCACAAGAGCGATCAGCAGGCTGTGCTTCACCACATCGGCGCTGTTGCCCGCATGGAAGGAATGGCGATAATTCATCGTGATTCAGAACCCCGGCGATCTGCCTGTGTACGAGCGTGCGGGCGCGCAAGCCGACCGCGAGACGACTGAGGCAACCAGTCCGGCGCCCTTATAGAATTGGCCGCAAGGCTTCAAAGCCCTTCTGCGCGAGGTCTCACGCGAAGGACGGGTGACAGTGACGGGGGCAAACGGCGATAGCAGCGCAGGCGAGACCATGCGCTGCTTGATGCCTCTGCATGTCAGGGCACCGCCTGAAACAGCGTGAAACACGCGGCATCAAAATTCAGCCAAAATGGCGGATTTCTGTTGTTTTTCAGGACTTTGATGTCACTCCCGCAGGAGAAATTGTGCCCTTCGGAGGACAAAGACGGGCACTCAGATTGCTGGGAAATTTTGATTGGCTAGGTCTGAATTGACCGATGGTTCTTGAATCGCCAGCCGCAACCAAGATTGACGAGAGCAGGCCGATTATGGTCATTGCATTCCCAGTCCCGAAACCCACGCGGCGAGCATGTCAGTAAGAAAGACAGACGGCAGGGCAAAGGCAAAGCCTTGGATACTTGCCGCGGTCGTCTTGGTATGTGACCCGCGGCTGGCGATCACAAACCCGCCCTGCTGGCGAGATCCCTGCGTACTTCCTCGGCCGCAACCAGATTCCCGTGCTGCTCGTAGGTCTCGGCAGCCTTTCGCAGGGCGGCAAGGCCATCAGCAAATTGCTGGCTGCAGGGGGCATGGGTGTCGCAGGCCAACAGGCCGAACAACCGGCTCCGCAGAGCGAGGTCAAGGGCCTGCCTGCTTTGCGCGATGATCGCGTCGGCCTTGGCGAGATAGGTCCGGGCATCATCGAAATTGCCCTGCTCATAGGACAGGTAGGCATAGAGCAGTTCGGCCTGCGCACTGTCCTTGCCGATCTGCAATCGCTCGCGCAGTTCGATGTCGAGCTGCAGCAGTCCCAGATATGTCTCGGGCGGGAACGCCCCCGGATCGTCCCTGGCAATCCCGGTTATGATATTGCCGAAATTGAAGCTGATGTTCTGGATGAGGACGATGTCGCCGGAGAAAATCGCCAACGCGGCCGCCTCGCGGATGCAATCGAGAGCATGATCCATCCTGCCAAGGCGCCGGGCCAGCACCGCCATGGCGTTCAGCAGGATCGACTGCGTCGCCGTATCGCCCGACTGGATCATCCGCAGCAAGCGCCGATGCAGAAGGTCTAACTGGTGTGACCAGTCTTTCGACGGGGAAAGCCGGGCATAGGCCGCCATGCGCCGTGCCTCTGCCGCCTCAATGAAAGCCGATGTGGCCGAGACCGAAGGGACAGGAAGGTGCGCGCGGGGCAATGCCTGCCCGAGTCGCGTCGCCAGCACATCGCTGATTGTGGCAATGCCCTCGTGGTCCGACAATTCAATGGCCTCGCGCAGTTTCCGGTAACCTTCCGCTGCCTTGCCTTCGGTCATGTCGGCCAGCGCACTGCCGCACAATTGCATCCATCGCGCTGCGGACTGCGCCGGGACTGTGTCGAACCGCAAGATCGCCTGCCAGTCGTTGCGCGACAGGATCGACCGGCATTGCTGACGTGTCGGCTCCGGAATGGATGCATGCATGGCCGGTGTGAAGCGCCAGTTGCCGGTCTTCAGACCCCACTCGATGATCGGACCAAGGCTGCCATTGATCTTGTCGGTGATGCGCGCCGCCTGTTTGCCGACCGAGCCCGAGGACATCATCTTCCAGGCCTGCAACCGGTGCAGTTCGTCCCGGGTCAGGAAATTTCCTCTGTCGGTCGTGATTAGCGCCAGAACAAACGCGACTGCCTTGCCGCGAAGAATGATCCGCTGGCCCGTGCTAGTGAGGTAAATCGTGTTGCCTGACGTGTGGGGATCAACCTCCAATTTCGCCGAGCTGACATTCCCGCTGCACGGCACTGGCTCGCCCCCTCCAGCCTAACATTTCATATATTTGATTGTGACTGTCACCGCAGCGAACTGCAATGTGTGAATTTCTGTGAAGCGACCAGTCCCAGCAATATGCCTGCCTTGAATAACGGCGCTAATCCGTCCGGGGGGAACAGGCTACGTAATGGCTGGGGTGCAGTTGCCTTTGCGGGTCATACGCCATGGATGGATGGGATTTCTCGGCCTTGCTTTGGCTTACCTATCAGTCATGCCCGCTAACGCGGAGGTGATGCGCGAAGTGGTCGAACTTCCGACCGATTGTGCGGACACGCTGCCCCCTCATATCCGCGGCACTTTGCAGCCCTGGCAGGTCTATGTCCGGCTCGAACACTGCGACCGGATGAAGCACCTGAGCAATCTGTCGGCGATGCTGCCGCCGGACCAGCGGCCAAGATTCTACGAAGGCGTCGTCCCGGCCTCGCGGCTGCCAAGCGAATTCGGCATCGATCTCCCTGTCTTGCGGGTGGTCTTTCCGGAGCGCACCTTCTTCAACACCGGCAGTGCTGCACTTCGGCCCGAGGCTGACCAGATCGCGCGCATCATTACCGGCTTGCTTCGAAAGACGGCGCCCGATGTGGCTGTCTTTGTCGCAGGGCATGCCGACTTCCGAGGCGAGAGTGCAGCCAATGACGTGTTGTCGGAACGCCGCGCGACGGCTGTGGCCCGGCAGATCCTCGCATCGGGCGTGACCACGTTTCAGATCTGGCGGATCGGCTTTGGTGAGGACATGCCGCTTTACGGCGGCACGTCCGATTACGATCTTGCCATGAACCGGCGCGTCGAATTCCTCTTCGCGGCCAGACCGGAGGCTGTTGGCATCTGGCTGGCCGACCAGCAATCCGAGGAACTGTGCCAGTCATCCGACACCGACCAGCTCGAAAGTTGCCGCCGGAACCTCGCGTTTCGGTCGGGCTATGATGCGGAAGTGGTCAATCCTGTCGGGCCAAAGATCAAGGGTCTCCAGCCTGTTGTCGCTGTGCCGCGGGCGCGGGTCCGGCCGACGGGCCAGCGCGCCAGCCGTCTCGGTCTCGGGCAGGCCAGGTCGAAACCGGTCGAACTGGCGCCGCAGGCCCGCTCGCAGGTCATTCCGAGCAACACGCGCAAGATCCGGATCGATCCGGTCAATCCAGACAGCAAGCCGGTGACCGTCATTCTTTGAACAAGGTCATTTTGGGGAAGGGAACCCATGCCAATTGAAGCTTACCGGGCACTGGACGTGGGCATGAACAGCCCCGCCACCGCCGCACTTATGTCGCGGATCGATGAGGAGGCGGCGGCGGCCAACCTCCATCTGACCGGCGACGGCGATGCCGGCGCGATGAGCGCCAACCTCACCCCGGCGATGAGCGCCTGGCTCAACACTGAAGTCGGCCCGGCACGCGGCAGCGCGATTACGGCGGTCAAGAACGCCGCCAGCCAGATCACCATGCCTGGCGGCGTTCAGGGCTTTGTCTTCGAATTCGAGCGCGACCGCCTGCGCCGGGAACGCAACACCGGAAAGGCCGAGGCGCAGACCCGCTTCTACGAACGCTTCGGCGCCGAACTCGACAAACAGCGTGATGTCGAGCAGCAGTATGAGGCCATGCGGTTCCACGAAGGGGGGCGCAATGCGCGCAATCCCGGGCGGCTGATCGACCTGCTGATCCCGTTGGCGATCATGATCCCGGAAGGGTTCATGAACTACAAGTTCTTCCTCGAATATGTCGGCGTGGGGATCGTGGCGCTGGGCTCGACCGTCGTGGTGGGTCTGGCTATCGGCTGGGCGGCTTTCCTCGCGGGCCGGTTTCTCAAAGCCTACAATTTTTACATGGGCCCCAACAACGACCGGATGCGGGCCGAAGGCCTGCGGATGATCACGATTGCGCTGGGCCTGCTGACAGTCGCGCTGGTGGCCGTGGGGGCTGTCCGCTACATGGGCATCGTCCGCGACAATGTCGCCCGGGTGATGCTGGCGCAGCCCCCGCTTGAGCCCTTTTCGCAAACCGGCATGCTGCTGTTCGGCAACCTTGTGGTCTTCGGCCTCGGCATGGCGATCACCTACTGGCTGCACGACCGCAATCCGCTCTTCGCCGAAAAGGCCGAAGAGAACGAAAAGCTGTCCAAGAAGGTCGCACAGCTGCGCAAGCGCGAGCTGGATGACCGGCTGGAACAGATCGATGCGGCCTATACCCAGAACCTCGAGCGGACCCAGGGTCAGGCGCAATTGCTCAAGACCAAGCCGGGCTATGACGAGGTTGCAAGAAGCGTCGGCCTGATCGCCGACAAGGATAATGCCGTTCTCGGCGTGCTTCAGGAATACCGTTCGCGTCTCGTCCGCAAGATGCTGCCCGACATGCCGATCAAGCTGGAAGACGGACAGACTGTCCGTCCCGCCGGCTTCGCCGCTCTCCCCATCGATCTCTACAGGCACTGACCATGAACGCGAAACACATCCTCTCTGCTTCGGCGGTTGCGGTCATGGCGCTTGGTCTGACTGGCTGTGATGACACCAATCCGCCGATTGGAATGAGCACCGAAACGATCCGCGCCGAAGCCTACTGTGACAAGCCCGGCCTGACCGCGCCGCTGCGCCAGACCTATATCCTGATCGATGCCAAGGTCGTGAAGAAGGCCGAGCTGGGGCCGGAGTTTGCCGAGCGCAACACCTTCATGCGCGATCTGGGGCTGGCCTTCACCAATCCGGCGCTGGCGCTGGCAAGCGGCCTCAGCGATCCGCGCGAACGCATCACGGTCCTGCTGGTGCCCGCTGATGGGTCACCCGCGCAGACGGTGTTCACTGGCTGCATTCCGGGGCTGTCCGCCGATGAAGAGGCCGCCGCCCGCGCCGGCAATTCCGGGTTTGCCGAATACTTCACCGGGGATGCCCTGTCCGCCATGGCCAAGGATGCCGATCAGTTCCAGCTCGCGGTCGTAGGCGGGCTCGCCAATGCGGCCAAGTCCGGTGTCGAAACGCCCGAACCGCAGACCGGTCCGATCGCGGCATCAAGCCTGTTCAGCGCCATCCGCGCCTCGCGCGGGGTGCTGGAACCGCCCAAGGGCACGCTCGCCCGTTATGTGATCGTCACCAATCTGAGCGCGGCCAGCTTCGAGGATCCGGAATCGACCGACACCCCGCACACGCAGGGGCGCGATGCCGGGTTCAAGGCGGGCGGCGATTTCGGTCTGTCCGACGTCATGATCGTCCAGCCTGAAGGGACGCCACCCAAGGGGAAGGAGTTCCTCGAAGGCTTCTTCCTCGCGCAGGGTGGGCGGCTGGTTTCCTATTCGTCGGGCAAGGCCGCGGCCGGAGGGCGTGCGCCCAGCACGGTCCGCTATTTCGAAGGCGAGGCCGCCTATCCGGGGCGCAGCGAGCGCGTGACATTGCGGATTGCCGAAGATGGGAGGGGCAACCTCACCTCCTCGTGGCTGACGATGCTTGGCGGGATCAACAAGCCAATCCCGCTCACCGGGCAGATTTCCTGTTCCAGCCCGACAATCTGCACGATCTCATCGGACGACAAGGGGTTTGCCCAGGCGTGGTCACCGCAGCCGGGCGGCGAGCCCGAGTTTGCCAATGATCTACCGTTTGGCGGGATGCGAAACTTCAGCTTCGCAATCCAGGGCAAGGACCTGAAGGGCGAGGCATCCGATCCGATGGTCCAGATCGGGAATGACGACGCAAAGAGCGCCATCGCCATTACCGCGACCGAACGCTGACCAGCAGAAAGGACGCCCCATGAACAGAGCATCGATTCATCGGAACAAAAAGCAGTCCCTTAACCGCCGGGTGCACTATTGCCGCGGGTTCGGGATGTTGATCGCCTTGGGAGCGTTCATCGGCGCGGCCCATGCGCCCCTGAAGGCTGAAACCCTTCCGATCGAGGGCGTCTATCCTGCGGGAAGTGACCAGCTGGCCGCTCTTAACTCCCTGGCGATCGGCCCGTTCACGGGCGAGGACGGACCGACCCTCGCGATCCAGCTTGAACAGGCGCTGGCCGAGGTCCGGGTGCGCGGCGCGTCCTATTTCAGCATGGTCCCATACCGTACAAAAGCCGGGGCTGACGGAACCGTGACCGGCAGCGCCAGCAGCAGTGTCGAATCGCGGCCCGAAGATGTGCGCTCCCGCGAGTGCGCCTATGAGGACAACAAGGGCAGGTGCAAGGAGTGGCGCAATGTGATCATCACCTGCGAGCGGCAGATTGTCACCCTGAGCTATACCCTCAAGGTCGAAGGCCGCCGCCGTGAACGCGTTCATGGCGTGGCTTCCAATGCCGAAGACTCGCAGCTGATCTGTCCAAATGCGGGGAACGCGCCGACCATCGAGGCGACGGTCGGGCAGCTTGTATTGAAGGTCGCCTCCGAGCTGCGACTGCAATTCGCACCGATCGAAGTCCGTGACGAGATCCGTGTCAAGGAAGGCACCGACGGCCTCCAGAACGATGCCAAGAAGAAGTTCAAGGAAGGCATCCGGCTGACCAAGCGGAACGTGACCTCGGCCTGCACCGTCTGGCAAGAGGTGGATCAGCTTGTGCCGGATCATGGCCCTACCCTGTTCAACCTCGGGCTGTGCGCGGAATCCCTGCGCGACTACGATGCTGCCGAGACGCTCTACCGGCGTGTCTTCGAACTCAACCGGAGCGAGCGCTATGCGAACGAGGCTATCGACCGGCTGAACCGCCGCCGTCACGCAGAGCGGCAGATCGCTTCGCATAACGCCAAGTCGAGGCGCTGACATGGGCGGCACGCTTCCCGGGAACGGCAGGATGTGGCTGGCCACGTGCGGGCTGGCGCTTGGTGCCGGGATCAGCGCCTTGGCAGCGCCGCTGTTTGCACAGAGCGCACCCTTGCCCGGTGTGACCTCGGCGCCAGGATTCCGGAGCCCGGCCGTAGCAGCCCTCCAGATCCCGGAGACCGCGACAGGATCATGGCAGGTTGTGCTGGACGGCCCGACCCACAAGCTCAGGACCAATTACAACGTAGAGGTCAAGATTGGCGGCTTTCGGCCCGGAATGCCCGAAGCCGTGGTCAGCTATTTCGCCGGCAATGCACAGCGGCCTTCGACGATCTGCCGCAGCCAGCTCACTCTGATCGGTGTCGAAGGGGCGGATCTTGTGTTCGCCGAATCGCTAAACCACCGTGGGGGCAAGGATCCGTGCCCTATCCGTCAACAGGTCGTCATCACGCCCGAGCCCGGGATGCTGGTGATGCGTTGGCGGGATGGCGGACGTAAACCCAAAGTGAGGATCCAGGCGACCGCCTACCGCGCCGGCGGCGGGATGGAATGCCGTCTGGTCAGCGGCGATGGCGGCGGAGGCGGTCAGGAATGGTGCCGCGACGCCGAAGGGAACTGGGCGCCGCGGCGACGGACATAAAATCGAGCGCAATCATCGGAAAGGAACGGGCGATGCGAAACCCATTGAAATTCAGGGCACTAACTGGCGTTGGCACTGCCATCCGGTTTGTCAGCGGTAATGCGCAACCTCAAGCACAGAGGACAAGTGATACACTGCCCGGCCGTACTCAATCCCGAAGTCTCATGGCCTGCGCAGTGTCAATTTGTCTGGTTGCGCAGGGTGTTATTGTGCCGCAAGCGGCCGCTCAGGCTGACAATGTCTGGGGCCCGTGGTACTCGACACAATGTCGTGAGCTTCGGATCAAATCACCCCTTGGCGGTGACAGGGTCAAATCGCCGCAAATCCCGATTCCTGGAAGAGGGCCAACGCAGGAGTGCAAGTGGGAACGCCGCAAGCGCGAATGCCCCAAGGTCACCAACCGACTGACCAAACCGATCAAGTGCTTCAACCGCTTTCAGCGGGCAGGCTGGTCGATTAATCCACCGGCTGACTGATCCCGCGCTGCTGGCCGGTCTCACTGCAAGTTTTCAGCCGATCTCTTTGAGCGACGGCACGATGTGCGGCGAAGCCAGGGCAAGACGAGCATCGCGCATTCGAACGTGGAAGAATGCCGGCGCGGGATGGTGATGTTCGACAGTCTCTCAGGAACCGCAGAGCAGAAACCGATGCGCTTAAAGCGACAGGGGCGTCTTGGCGCCAACAGCTTGATCTTGGCCCCACAGGTAATGCGCCCTAAGCTGTCACGAGGTTTGGGGAGATAGGTGGTCAGCAATCGATCGAAGGTGATCCGAAAGCGCGCCAGAAAATCGTCGACGCCTTCGTGAAGGTAGTCCGGGTCGGCGAGATGAAAAATCATGGGCGAACCTCATGCCCTTGCCCAAGGGTTAGCTGCCCTAGCAAGGTCGAGGGGCCAGGTGCCCAGCTTTCTTGGAAATGGTGTCAGAAGAGGACAAACAAGTAAAAAGTAAGTATTTGATATACTTGCTATATACACATTTCGAAGATTGAAATGCCACTTGTCATGCCCCCAAGTCTGAATTGCTTACAAGATTTGGGTCTCTAAGCACTGTTTCAGGCACATTCATCATGTAGCACGGTGTATCGTTCCAATGCAAGTTTTTTGGTTCGATTTATTTGTGCTTACTTGTTGCAATACGTACCGGTTTTGTGTCCTCGCAGTTCGATCGCGCCATGGCATGGCGCCTTCGGCCATGAGCCGCTGACCATGCTCCCCCAGTCGAAGATCTGTCGAAATGGGCAAGGCGATCCCCTGCAGGGTATATTGCAGAGTTATACCTTCTAGGGTATAGGATGACCAAAGGAGGCAGTGATGGATCAGCTTGTAAGACTGCCGAGGCAGCTAGGTGCAATCATCCAGAGCGCGCGTGTGCGGCAGGGAATGACCCAGTCAGACCTGGCCGGTATCTCCGGCACACAGCAGAAAACCATATCAGGCATCGAGAACGGCAGCGTCGGAGTAAAGCTCGGCACGCTGCTCCGCGTGATCGCGAGCCTCGATCTCGATATCAAGATCGGACCGCGAGAGCGTGGCCCTTCCATCGAGGACGTCTTCTAAGGCCAATCCATATAGCTCTTGCGTCCTTGATGCCCCATTGCGTCAGGCCGCATGCATATGATATTTTTCCTCGGACAATATTTCATCTTGTCCGATGTAAAGTATCAGAATGATCGAACTGCAGACCCAAAGGGACAAGGCCGTAGCGCTGCTCACGCAGCGAACCATGATGCGCGCCTACGAACTCAAAGCGGAAGGGGTGACCGCAGCGACGCTAGCCAGAGCGGTAAGCGATGGTGAAATCATCAGGGCAGGCCGGGGCCTTTATCAGCTCCCCGATGGCGGCGACAGCGCGCACATGGCCCTTGCCGAAGTGAGCAAGCGTATCCCTGACGGTGTTATCTGTCTGGTGTCGGCACTGACCTATCACGACCTCACGGATCAGATGCCACGCCAGGTCTGGGTGGCCATCGGTGCCAAGGACTGGGCCCCGAGGGTCGATTATCCGAAGGTGCGCATCGTCCGCCTCCGCGAGCCCTATCTCGGCTATGGAATTGAGCGCCACACCATCGCCGGGGTCGAGGTAGCGATCTACTCTGTCGCCAAATCGCTGGCAGACGCGTTTCGAAACGCACGGCTTGTTGATCGCTCCGTGGCCATTGAAAGCCTGCGCAGCGCAATCGAGCAGCGCAAGGCAACGCCTGCAGAGATTGCACAGGCAGCAAAGGACTGCGGAGCATGGAAGATCATGCGTCCCTATCTCGAGGCCCTAGCGCAGAATGGCCAACCTGGCCATTTTTGGGCTCACAGGTGAGTGGACTTGATCGCATTTCGCCATGGCTTTGGATTTGCCTCGACTGAAAGCGATAGGGAGCTTTGAGTGTTTTGATCAGCTTTCATGTTTATATATAGGTAGGTAGGGTCGATATAGCCGATCTTGCTTGTTAGAAAAAATGATGCTATTTTCTAACAGAAAGGATTGGGCAGATGGCCGCCGTTGCCGACAGCATCATCAAGCGCGTACGAGGGAAGGGGCGAGGTTGGGCCTTTACGCCCAAGGATTTCCTCGACCTCGGTACACGCGCATCTGTTGATATGGCGCTGACCCGTCTGACGCAATCCGGCCACATCCGCCGGATCGGGCGAGGCCTTTACGACTATCCGAAGCTTCATGACCGTTTGGGCGCGCTAACGCCCGAGGCCGATGCAATCGCGCAGGCAGTGGCCACTCAAGGTGGCGACAAGCTCGTTCGATCAGGAGCGCAAGCGGCCAATCGCCTCGGACTCTCCACCCAGGTCCCGGCAAAGGCAAGCTATGCGACAAGCGGGCCAACGCGCGTCAAGAAGGTCGCAGGTCGCACGATTGCGCTCAAGCGATCGCGCGCGCCCATCCTCGACAGCGCCTTTCCCCGCGCCAATGCTGTGCTGCAAATGCTGGCCCATGCCGGCAAGGCGAACGTCGATGATGATCTCATTCAGCGTCTCGCAGCGGGCATCGATGACCGCGATTTGCAGGCGCTCAGAAAGGCGCAGGCACAGATGCCAAGCTGGATGAGTGATGCCGTTTTCAAGATGAGCGAAGTGCGGCATGGATGAATTTGTCCTGCGGCCTGACGATGATCGTTTCGCATTCATAAGCGAGGCTGCTGCACGCCGCGACGTAGCGCCGATCATCATCGAGAAGGATTTCTGGGTCTGCTGGACCTTGCGCCGCTTGCTGTCGATCCCCGGCATGGCAGACACTCTGACCTTCAAGGGCGGGACCTCGCTTTCGAAAGCTTACGGCATCATCGAGCGCTTCTCCGAAGACATCGATCTTACCATTTCGCGCACAGCCCCATTCCTCGCCGATACCCTGTCCCCGATGGACGACGGAATCAGCGGCAAGGAACGTGTGCGGCGCACGAAGGCGCTCAAGGCGGCGGCACAAAGCTATGTGGGAGATGTCATCCTGCCCTCGCTACGCGACGCGATTGCGCAAGCGCTGGGCACACAGGATGGCTGGGACATTGCGCTCGATCCGGATGATCAGGATGCGCAAACCATCCTGTTCCAATACCCAGTCGTGCAGGCCTTCCGCGGACTTTTCGCCGAAAGGCTCTTTGAACCTGAGGTCTTCGACACTGGGCCGTATGGCTACATAAAGCCGCGCATCAAGCTTGAATTCGGCGCGCGCGGGGAAACCGAGCCGTCCGAAACGAAAACCATCGTCCCGTACATCGCGCAGGAATTCCCGACCGAGTTTTCCAGCGCAGAGGTTGAAGTTGAGACCTTGTCCGTCGCCAGAACATTTTGGGAAAAGGTGACGATCCTGCACGCCCTCTACCATGGCACCAAGCTACTGCCGGAGATGTCTCGCCACTACTATGATACGGCCATGCTGGCGAAGAAAGGGGTGGATGCGATCGCTTTGGCGGCGCCTGAGTTGCTCGCGAGAGTCGTGCTGAACAAGAGCCTGATGTTTGCCGACAACAAGGCATCCTACCAGACGGCCGTTCTAGGCTCGCTCCACCTTGTACCCCACGCTGATCTGCGCGAACGTCTTCGCGCAGACTACGCAGCAATGGGCGAAATGTTCATGGCAGCGCCGCCATCCTTTGAGGAACTGATCGACATGATCGCGGCGCTTGAGATGCGGCTGAACGCGTAATCCAACAAGAACGCGTGCCAGCTCGCAGGTCCAATTATTGTCCGCGATAGGGCTCGCAGCCGATCCCATCACCGTCACCATCAAGCCGCTCCGAAAAGCCTGGCTCGTAGCTGTACAGCGGCGCAACACCTGCAGCGCGGACCTCATTGCAACCCGAGTACGTGTACCCGGCGGGCAGCGCATCGAGGATCGCTTGCCGTTCCTGTGCAGCCTCCAGCGCATTCGCTCCAAATGCCAGGCCAAGCCCTGAAGCGACGGCGATCAGACCGTAGCGCCCTGCGGTCTGAAGGGTCGTTTCGGACGCGGGCGAGGGACGCCTTTGAGGACGTCTGCCGGACCGCCACTGGGGTTGGGAACGAGGCATTGGATTGAATTACAATCCAACCCTCAAAGCTCCGTTAAGTGCGCGAGAGACCGAGTCGCTCAGATTCCGGCAACAAACGCCGACACAATGCGCTGCGTTTGCCGTTGATCACCGCCAAGCTCGAGCGTGAGCTTGTCGCTCACACAATTCTTGCTGGACGCAATGCGTCCCGGTGCGTCCACAGCCGTCCACGCGTCAAATGGAACGGCATTTGATCCTGTTTTGTTCTTTCCAACATCCAAGCGTCGCACATAGCTTCTGATGGTCACTGAAGCTCAGGCAGGGGTGTCGGGTCGAATGCAGGATCGCCGTGCGGCGCGCCGTGCGACGGTCAAACCGACACTCCGGAAGGGGACAACGGCGCCAGTGACAGAACCTTGAATCATGAGGAATCTGTCATGTCGAATACCGAACTGATCACTTGCCAGGAGGTGCTGCGCCTCACCGGCATTCGCAGCCGCTCCACTATCTGGAGGAAGATGCGCAAAGGGGGCTTTCCCCACCCTGTCGACATCGGAGGCGGCCGCATCCGCTGGCGCGCCGCCGACATCTCGGAATGGATCAACGCCCTTCCGCTGCGCCGCTACTGACCCCCTCAATTGGCGGGCAGTGGCCCGCAGAAAGCATCCCCACAATGTCCATTTTCTCCATGTTGGAAGCAGCCTTGCGCGCGGAAGGCTGGGCGCTCGTTCGTGTCCCGGTCAATGACCGATACAAGTCTCTGACAGAACTGCTGATCGACGATTACGTCAGGCGGCTCAGCCGCCCGGGCCTCGATGGCAGCTGCTACCGCAACTTCATCGCCGACTGGCTCTACTTCGAACGACCCATGATCGATCGCTTCAAGGGCGAGGAATTCTCGGCCCAATTTGAAGGTCCCCTGGTCGCTATTGGCGACAAAACATACCCGCTCGGCGGGTTCATTCTCCACCATCTTGAATGGGCCCGATTGTCCCCTGAAGATGCTTTCGATCTGCGCGAGACACTGCGCGCTGTGGTCGATCGGACAGTGGGCAAATGGATGCAGGACAAGGACCTCACATTCGTCCACGCGCTTCCTGAAAAGCGGTTCCCCGACCGCGCTGCCGCTGACGCTGAAGCCGAGCGTCAGATCCGCGCATTCGCGCGAGTACCTCGGGACCTGGGGGATATCTAGTGAGCCACAGACAGGACTATTCACCGGAATCAATGAAGGGCCACGATGCGATGCATCGGGCCCGGAAAAGGGATACACACCCCACGCACGCGTGCAGCGAGGATTTCTGCGGGTTTGACGGGATGCGGATAGCATCTCGTCTCCGCCGCTCTCCCGGCACCCACGCAATTCCGCCATTTTTCGCGATGGCGGATCGCATCGGTCAGGAGACGGTGCGATGAGCGCGTGGACGCAGACGGTGCGCCTCAATCCGTCGCAATACCGGGTGCTCGCCGAGTTCGCGCAGCGGCGCGGACTCAGCCAGTACGCCATGCTTGGCCGCGTCGTTGAAGAGGGGCTTCTGGCCCTGATCCACGGCGCTGACCGGGAGACCGATCTTGCCGAAATGGCCAGCGTGATCGGGTCGATATCGGAACGCCTTGCCGATGCCGAACGGGTGCTTGACCGCACCCTGTTCACGGCCTGCGCAGCCTATGCCTATGCGCGCTCGTCAGCGCTCGGTGGGCGCGCATCCGACGAGGTCATTGCCGCCGAAGCGCGGGCCGCATTCGAGCGCCAGCGCAAGCTGGCAGAGGAGAGCGAGCGATGACCGCAGGCAACGACTTCATCACCCGTGCCCACGCGCTGTGGCGCGTGCGCATGGCACAGTGGCAGCAGCGTTTCGGGTTCTTTGCCCGGCTCGTTCTGCTGTCCGGCGGGGCGGGCGCGATCATCGCCCCGCAATTCGTCATGAGCGCTGCCGAGCTCAAGGTCGCGGCGCAATGTCTGGGGGCGAAGGCACTCGTCATTCTGGGCGAGATGGCGGGCAAGGAGCTGATGATGAATGTCGCCCTTGAGGGCCGCCGCTGGACCGTGCCTGCGTCCTTTGTGGCCAGCGACCCGCTGATCGCCGGGACCCTTTCCAAGGCCCTTGTGGTGCTCATCATCGGGGCAGTTCTGGGCTGCGCCTTGGGGCTGCTGGCGGCCTGGTTTATCCAGCGAACCATGTCCGCGCAGGGGCAGGATACGCTGGCCGATAGGGTGATCGGCGGGACCCGGGTGGCGCGCCAGGATGAGGTCGCGGCGCTGATGCACTTAAGCGCTGAAAGCCGTGCCTTGCAGATCGGGCCGGTCCCCATTCCGCAGCGGATCGAGACCCGGCATTTTGCCTTTCTCGGCACCACCGGCAGCGGCAAGACCACCGTGCTGCGACAGATGCTCGACGGCATCGAAGCGCGCGGGGAAGCGGCGCTGGTCTACGACACGAGCGGAGAGTTCATCGCGCACTATTACAACCCTGCGCGCGGCGACATCATCCTCAATCCCTTCGATGCGCGCTGCGCCTTCTGGTCACCCTTCGACGAGATATCGCACCCCGCCGATGCCGACCGCATCGCGCGCCAGCTGGTCTCCGAAACCGGCAGTCAGGATGACGATGTCTGGCTCGAGACAAGCCGCATTCTGGTTGCCAATATGATGCGGTCCTTGTGGGCCGAAAAGAACGGCAGTCTCGAGGCCCTGCTCGATGCCCTGCAGGTCAAGAGCAAGGAGCAGCTGAAGGCCTGGCTCGGGCATACATCCTCGGCCCGGACCTTTGCCGATGACGCCGACCGCGCCACCGGCAGCGTGCTCTTCATGCTCGCCAAGGCCGCCAACCTGATCCAGTTCTTGAAGGTCGAGCAGGAAGGCGCGTCGCGCTTTGCCTTCCGCGATTTCATTGTGGGGCTGGACCGGATCGAGGGAACAAAGCCCTGGATCTTCGTGCCGCGCAAGGAGGACTATTTCGAGGCGGCGAAGCCACTCATGGCCTGCTGGCTGGAGTGCGCAGCGAGCGCCGTGCTGGGGCTATCGCCATCGCCGCAGCGCCGTATCTGGTTCGTGCTCGACGAGCTTGCCGACCTGCCGCGCGTCGAAAACCTTGCCCGTCTTCTGCCCGAAGGTCGCAAGTTCGGGGCAGCGATTGTGCTCACCTTTCAGGCGCTGGGGCAGATGCGCCATCGCTATGGTGACAACATCGCTGAAGCCATGCTTGCCTGCTGCAACACCAAGCTGTTCCTGCAGACCGTAGACCGTGAAACCCGTCAGTGGGCGAGCGAGACCATCGGCCAGTGCGAGGTCGAAATGCGGATGGCCACCGACACCTTGATGGTCGGCAAGGAGGTGCCCCGCACCGCCATTGCCACCGAGCGCCAGTTCCGCGCGGCTGTGCTTGAAAGCGAACTGCGTCTTCCCCCGCATCAGGGCTTTCTGCTGCTGCCCGACGGCCTGCCGGTTGCACGGATCGGCCTCACCGCCGAGCACATCGCCCGGCGCGGGTCGCCGCGCCAGCCTGCCTTTGTCGCGGGCGATCCGGCGAGCACCCTGTGGAGCAGGGTCAGCGTGATTGCCGTCCCTTCTCCCTCCGAACCGGAGTCAGGCACCAAGGCAGGACCAGAGGCGGGACCGGTCTGATGGTGGCCTCGGTTTCAGCCCTGACCAGCGCCGGGCAGGCGGCCAGCTACTATGAGGTCGATGACTACTATGCCGAAGGGGGATTTGCTCCCTCGGAGTGGTTTGGTGAGGCTGCTGAAGCGCTCAGCCTCTCTGGCGAAGTGGATCGAAGTGAGTTTGCCGAGCTGCTCGAAGGCCGCGTTGCAGGGCAGCAGCTCGGCACCACCCGGGACGGCAAGATCGAGCACCGGCCGGGCTGGGACATCACCTTCTCTGCGCCCAAGTCGGTTTCGATCATGGCTGAGGTTGCCGGCGACAAGCGGCTGATCGCCGCGCATGCCGCAGCGGTCAAAGCCGCGCTTGGCCATGTCGAGCAGCATATGGCAGCAACCCGGGTGCGCGAGGGCGGGGAGGTGCGGCGCGAGGAAACGGGCAATCTTGCCATCGCCACCTTCCGCCATGCGACGAGCCGCGCGCAGGACCCGCAGCTCCACACTCATGCGGTGATCCTCAACGCGACGCAGGACACAGATGGCAACTGGCGCAGCCTTGAACCGCGCGCCTTCTATCAGCTGCAAAAGGAGATCGGGGCGATCTACCGTCAGGAGCTGGCGCATGGCGCGGCGCAGTTGGGTTACCGGATCGAAGTGGGCAAAGATGCGATGTTCGAGATCGCAGGCGTGCCTGAGAGGGTGATCGAGGCGCTCAGCCAGCGTACCGCAGCCATCGATGCGCGGCTTGCCCAGCGCGGGACGAGCCGGGAGGAGGCCAGCGCCGCCGAAAAGCAGATCGCCGCGCTCGATACCCGCGAGGCCAAGAGCCACGCCGATCACAAGACCCTGCGGGCCGAATGGCGCGCGACGGCAGAAGCGACAGGCTTTGGAGAGGCCGCGCAGGCGCATGTCATCGCTGAAGCGGAGGAACGAGCGAGGGCGGGTGAACTTGGTGCAGGCAGCGACATCCTCGCCGCCCGGGCGGTCGCCTGGGCTGCCGCCAAGCTGTCCGAGCGGCAGGCCGTCTTCCCGGCCAGCACGCTGGCCCGGGAGGCGGGCGACTATGCTTTTGGGAGGCTCAGCCACAGCACCATCACCGCTGCCATTGCTGATGCGGGCGAGCGCGGCGCGTTGGTTCCGGGCACCTTTCTCGACCGGCGCGGGGCCAAGTTTGCAGGGTTCACCACGCCCGACGCCATTGCGACCGAGCAGACCATGCTGCGCCTTGAAGCCGCCGGGCGCGGCGTGGCCGTGCCGCTGGCATCGCCGCTCGCCGCTGCGCGCACGGTTGAACGCGCCGCCCGCCAATCCGCGCGCGCGGGGTTTGCATGGACCGATGACCAGAAGCGCGCGACCGCTTCGCTGCTGACATCGCGCGACCGCGTGACCACCGTTCAGGGTTATGCCGGGACTGCCAAAACGACGACCGTGCTCGCGACCTATGCCCGCGAAGCGGCGAAGAGTGGTCTGACGGTCACCGCGCTCGCACCGACCGCATCGGCAGCCACGATCCTGGGTGAAGCGCTCGGCATGCGCGGCGATACAGTCGCGCGGCATCTTGTCTCGCCCGAGGCCAAAGGGCTCGGCAAAGGCGCGGTCTGGATTGTCGATGAGGCCTCGATGCTGTCCGCGCGCGACATGGCAGCGCTCATGGCCAGCGCCGACAGGGCCGGTGCGCGGCTTGTGCTGGTCGGCGATGTCAGGCAGCTCGGCTCAGTCGGTGCAGGCGCAGCTTTTGCCCAGCTGCAGCAGGCGGGTATGGCGACTGCGAAGCTCGCCAACGTGGTGCGACAGACCAATGCCGACACTCGCGAGGCCGTCATGGCGTCAATCGAAGGCCATGCCGGCAAGGCGCTTGCCGCGCTGGAGCGCGGCGGCGGGGAGGTGGTTGAAGGTGCAGACCGTGATGCGCGTCTTGCGGCGATGGCCCAGCGTTATGTTGCCCTCATACCTGCCGAGCGCGCAGGCACTCTGGTGATCGAGCCGTCGCGCGACGGGCGCGATACCCTCACCACCATGATCAGGCAGCAGCTGGCGCAGCGCGGGGAGCTCTCCTCCGCGGCCGTCCGGTTCGAGGCTCTGGAAGCCAAAGGCCTGACCCGCGCTGAAACCCGGCAGGCGGCAAGCTATGCCATTGGCGATGTTGTGCGCTTCGCCCGCGATTATGCCGACAAGGGTGTGACGCGCGGCGCTGCCTACCGGGTGGAGCGCATTGATCCGGACAAGGCGGCGATATCGCTCAAATCCGCCGACGGATCAGCCGTCGACTGGCGGCTGCGCCAGTGGGGTGCAGGAAAGGTCGAGGTGTTCGAGCCCAAGGCGATGGAGTTGCAGGCGGGCGACCGCGTGCAGTTTACCCGCAACGACCGCGAGGCCGGTCGCATCAACGGGTTGCGCGGCATCATCACCGGCATCGATCCGGAACGGCAGCAGGCCACCATCGCGCTGGCCAATGGCCGCGAGCAGCGGCTCGATCTTGCCGACCCCCGCGATGCCCATCTGCGCCATGCCTATGTCCAGACCGCCCACGCTGCGCAGGGCCAGACCGCCGAGCGCGTGCTGATCCACGCCGACAGCCGCTCCGCCAATCTTGTCGATCAGAAGATGCTTTATGTCGCGCTGTCGCGCGCCAGGTCCGAGGCCATTGTCGTTACCGACGACAAGGCGCGGCTGATCCGCGCGATTCATGAGCGCGCGGGCGAAAAGCAGACCGCCATGGAGGTCAGTGCGCCCGAGGCCGCGAAGACGAAATCTCTGGGGGCTGGTCTCGGCTGAACGTGTGATGCGCGAGCGTAGGGCCATGGCATCCTTCGCCCTGCCATTGGAATGAACTGCTCCCTGAGTGACAGGCCCTGCCGCGCGGGATCAACAGCCTGCCCGCTCCATTCGGGCTACGCCCTCCCGTGTTGACTGTTCCGCGTACCGCTGACCCGCCCGGCCATCCGGCCCGTCCCTTCATCCGCGTTCCCAACGACAGGACGAAGGATTACCACCATGGCCAGCACCGCAACCGCCAGCATCTACGACACCATCACCAACCAGATCATCGCCGCGCTGGAGCGCGGCACCGGCGACTACACGCTCCCCTGGCACCGCAGCAGCGCCCCGCTCACGCGCCCCATCAATGCGGTCACCCGCAAGGCCTATCGCGGCGTCAATGTCCTCGCCCTCTGGGCCAGCGCCGAGGCGCAGGACTTCGGGCATGGTCTCTGGGCAACCTATCGCCAGTGGCAGTCATTGGGTGCGCAAGTTCGCAAGGGCGAAAAGGCCTCGCCGATCGTGTTCTACAAGGTTCTGGACAAGCCCGAAGCCATTGAAGACGAGGCGCGCGAGGGCGCGGGCCGGATCTTCGCGCAGGGCTCGCATGTGTTCAACATTGCGCAGGTCGAGGGCTACTCTTTGCCCGAGGCGCCGGAGGCCGAGGCGTTCAATCCCGTTCCGGATGTCGAGGCCTTCATTGCCGCCACGGGTGCTACGATCCGCATCCACGGTGACAGCGCGCACTACACCCCGTCCATCGACACGATCACCATGCCCGACCGCGAGCGCTTCTTCGCCACCACCACCGCCAGTGCCGAGCAAAACTGGTACGCCATCCTGCTCCACGAGCTGGTCCACTGGACCGGGGCCGATCACCGTCTCGCCCGTACCTTCGGCAAGCGCTTCGGTGACGAGGCCTATGCCATGGAAGAGCTGGTCGCCGAACTTGGCTCAGCCTTCCTGTGCGGCGACCTGGCGCTCTCAGTGACGCCGCGTCCGGATCATGCCTGCTACCTCGCCAGCTGGCTCAAGGTGCTCAAGGGCGACAACCGGGCGATCTTCACCGCCGCAAGTGCGGCAGCGAAGGCAGCGGAGTGGTTGGGGGATCTCTGACAGCCCTTTAAAATCATACGAAGAAAGAACTTTCCCGAACCAAACTGTGCGGATGATGCCCACGTTGGATTTGGCGCGGACACGTTTAATTTGAACCGCGCTTCTGCTGTGCCATCAGTTCGAAAAATGGCAGCCCTCGAACGACCTCCCCTGGAACGTCAAACGACTTGTATAGGCACTGGTGCACCTGTAGCGATTTTACACGTTCGGCCAACTCAGCTGCGCTTCCCGTCAGGCCAAGGGCGGAGAGTTCTGCCGGGGTAACGTTAGGCACCTTGTGTAAGAACCAGCTCAAGAGCGGCTCGCGATAATCGGTTGCGTTCACCTTGAAGTGGCGCAGGTATTGTGAGGCAAGGATGACGCCGACCCCGAACTCGCGACCCTGCAGCAGCAACTTTCTCAGCACGTCGAATTCATATCGCATGATGTTGTCTGCTTCATCGACCAGTAGGTAGGAATCAACTGCGCGAAGCTGCGGATCCGAGCCGATGAATGGCCGCTTGGGGGTGCGGAGCATATTTTCATAGAACATGTTCAACATCACGGCGACGAGCATGTTTTTGCTGCGGTCGTCCTGACCGAGAGCATCCAAGGAGATTACGACCACTCCGTCAAGAAACTCGTCGAACGGCTGGGTATCGCTCGTCTTCGCAGCAAATACCTCCATGTCTACCAGATCGTCTATGATCGCCATTGGCGAATCCGACTTGCCATCGAGCAGCTCGGCGTAGGCCGAATGCACATCATACAATGTTGGCTGCTCGCCAGACAGACAGGATTCGTAGGCAGCGCGCACAGCCTTCTTAAGCTTGTCTCGCTGCACGGGACCGATCCCGCTGTATATCTTGTCCAAAACGTCGGCAAAGAACCGGAATCTATCAAGCCACGGAGCTGAAGCGTCGCCAAGCGTACTGGTATCAAAGAGATTTAGTGGAAGGCGATAGGGTTTGACGACGCGCGCGCCAGTCGCCTCGACAAAATCCGGGCTGCTGTAATCTCGCTTGTAATCGAAGATCAGGAATCTAGGTCGAATGCCCCGGTTGGCAGCAGCAGCATCGGAAATCTGAAGGATTAAAGACTTAAGCAACTGCGTCTTGCCAGTTCCCAAATCACCAACGACGCCCATGTTCAGTTGGTTCAACCGTGTGTCCGATATGTTCAATACGATTTCACTCGGTTTGAAGCTGTCTACGGTGGAGCCAATAGAAAGAGCGATGCCTGACGAAGCGTCTGCCTCAACATGGCGCTCCGGGCCGGCGGGACCAGCCACATCACCGGAGGGCGGTGCAGGCTGTTCGGCACCGTCGTTTAGGCACAATGCATCTCCAGAAACGTTCTCAGCTGACTTGGTTGCCTGAGGTAAAGCTTCGCTGATTAGGTGGGCCGCTCCATCCGGGAAAAAGCCCCACGAGCCAACTTTAGCTCGAACGCTATCGTAAAATGTAAGAGGATCGCCAGCCACGACACCACCGGCATCGGCGCTGCCGATCGTAATGGTTTCGTCGAAGCCATCCTCATCGCGGTCCCGAACCCCGCTGCGTGGACTGTCGTCGACGATAATGAGTCGACCGCGTTGGTCAATCGAGACACAGGGATCAGGACCAAGGATCGCTGATGCAAGGCGTTCGTGCAGTGAGGACCATTGTCCCTCACGTCCCTTTACGTCGGGATGTTGGCTGTAGACTCTCATTCCGAAGCCAATAATTGAAAGCAACAGGTGCTGGAAACCGAGCGACCAGGCGACTGGCTGCTTATCGTGGGGTAGCATGCTTGTCAGGAGCCTTGAGAAGGTTCTGGCCTGCTCTAGCGCATCGTCAACTTCAGAGGCCGGGAAAATTGATCCCGGTCGGCACTTCACTTCAACGGGTGTCAAATGGATCCGGACGCCGTTCTGCCCCACCTTCGCGCCTACAACCAACAGGTCAGGGCGCGACAGGGAGGTGTCCTTTCGATCCCTTCCAAGTGATTTTGCGAGATCGGAAAAATAGCCTCGAAAAGGATCCACAGGCACGATGATGCAAACAGAAAGTTCGTCACCGTTTCCCTCGATTACTGGGACCAGACTTTCCCCAATGTTCGAGAGCCGAAACCGATCCTGCAACATCCGGACTGCTACAAAGAGCCCAAGATCGCCGGTAGCTCCGGCATTGTCGCCTGCTAGGCCTCGGATCGTGGGAATTCCTCGACGAGCGATTTCAAGCAGCACATCCTGAACTTGGTTGGGGTCGATCGATGCACAGCCAGGCAACCGCGCTAGCGCTTTCGAAAGCGCCTCTCGATCCGCCTGCTTGACGCGAGACAGCAGGTAGTAGCCATTCGTATCACCCGCCCGGTGCGAATAGGACGGCATGTCGTAATCCCAGAGGTATGCTTCCTCAAGCCAACCACCAAGAAAGCAAGCGGGATCAATCGCAGACGATGATGCCGCGACAAAATCGGTCCGGCGAGTCTCGAGCATGTCGCGAACAGCATTCACATTCGGAGCAAAGCGCAGCCCGGTGCGGCGCTCGCCAAGGCTTTCCAACGTACCGATACAATTCGCTACCTTGTCGGCCAGAACATCTCCCGTTGCAGCTGAAGGCAATGCTTGCCTGGTCTCGCTTAGGAAAGCCCCCGGAAGCTGGCGGCGGATACGATGCCGGAGCAGTCCGCCTCGTCCCAAGGGCGAGCGGCCCTCCACCTGCGCAGCGCTCGGTTCAGACATGTCAAGTTGGGCTATGATGCCTAGATCTGGCTGTGCGCTGGCTGGCTGACCGACAAACCAGCGCACGCCGTTGCGCGTATCTTCTGCCAAATTGGCGATGGTAGCGTCGTCTGGCTTCGCTTCGACGTCGCGGTGGTCATAAATTTCAATGAACCGAGGACCTGCAGCCTGACGCAGCGTACGGATGTCTTCATCGCGATACTTGCTAGAACACCATTCAATGAGGCCTTCGTTGCAGGCATCCGTTGTCCCGCCTGCACTGGCTACAACAACGCCCACCACGGGCTTAGCGGCCAAAAGTCCCGAGACGTCCTCAAGGGCCCTGCCCACTTGGGCCGCGCTAAAACCGACGGAAATACCACCGACCGAGATGCCGAACCCGTCACCAAACGGCGCAAGCCTGGAACGACTGGGAAGTCGACCAAGCCGGTCGCCGTTCCACAACACTGACCAATAGTCCGTGCCATTCTCGACCGCGAGGAAGTCGACCTTCTCGATTCCTCCCGGCGAACGCAACGAAAGGGTTATAAGATCTGGCACACAATCCGGGTCTAGGACGCTAACTGCGGGACAGGGATTGCCGCCCGCCTCAGCGTCGACAAGAACCTCTTGCGCAACCGCGTGCCAGGCAATCCGGGCAGGATGTAGCGGTGAAAGTAGTATGGCGTCAGGAACACGCGATATGGTTCTGCGATCGTCCTCAAGTGACGTCACAACCGCTACGTCAACCCAGCACGCAACATCTGGCTCGGCGGCGAGCCATGCCTGATAGGAATCCAGATATTGCTCGACGAGGCCGCGAAAATCTTGGTCGGTCGCTAGCCATTTCCCGAGCTCAGCGGACTCGACGAGGCCGTTTTGATCGCCGCTACCCCGGACACGGGCTGCCAATTTCTGACGCGCCTCAACAAACCCTGCTGGCGGGATAAACTCAGAAGCAAGCGGACGGGGATCCTGTAGAAACCGTCCTCGGGAAAAGATAGGGCCGTTGTCCTGACCCCAATTCGGCTGCACCCACGCATCGACATAATCGTCAGCCAGCACGATCGGAAGATAGGATTGGCCAACGGACTCCTCCGATAGCATCCAATCCTGAAGGCTAGAGGATCGGGCACTACGGTTGAGCTGCACGACAGGCTTGGCTTCCGAGGGCTCAATCACACGGCGATTTGCCCGAATGAGGCGCTCGAATTCGCTTCGGCAGCCCTGCTCCACCACGTCTTCAACAGTGACAAGGACTCGGCATGTCCCGTGTGTTTCAGAACCGTCCGGGGCAATTCGCCTGAAACTGATATCGGCTTGATAGTTTGTCTCGGCTTCGATCTCAAGTTGATGGAAGCCATCCCGTACGGGTCGGACCGGGAGCATTTGACGAGCATCTGCGCGGTCTTGCCCGTCTTCCAAGGTACCTATGGCCGTTTCGTCCAGTTCGACTCCTGGAGAAGTGAAGATCAGCAGCTCGTATCGGCCACTCCCCGGCACGTTCAATGTCGTAACGAGGTCTGGTCCACCTCTAGCGCGACCAGTCGGCTTCTTGGGCGGCGTGAGTTTCTTAGCCAGTCTGCAGGTGACATAGATTCCAGCGTGCCAGCTAGCTAGCGAAATGACCTTGATCGCTCCCGGCTTGAATCCGTCCGCCGTAGCGCAATAGCGAATCGGTGCTTTGTGGGTGGGTGGAGTACCATCTAGGAATATGGCCTCTTCTTCGCCGACAGTTACTTCGCCGAGCCTATTGTTCTTGCCGCGATCGATGCAGACCACTGTGCCTGTGGCGTCTGGTCCTACTGTTTCGAATGAAAGAGCGACTTTGCTTTCGACAAGCACCGGCATTCCCTTCCCAGGAGGAATGAGGGCGTTGGTGCAACTCATACGAATGTCGCCTTGGGCGACGGTATCCTCGGTAAGAAGCTCGGCCCACTTCTCGGTGGTCAGTCCGCGCCACCAATCAGGTGGAGGCGGCATAGTCGATCCATTTTCGGGCGCATAAAACGCACTGGTCGCTCTTTCGAACGCGGTCGGAAGATCACATGCTTCCTTCAGATGCGCCAGAAACGCTTCGAGGTGGCGAATGTCTTCCTCGTCGGCATTGTCTTGGGCACGACGGATGCCGGGACCAAAGCCATCGGACATTGCGTCAGCAATTTTCTCCAGAACGGCCATCTGCTCGCGCGATGAAATCGAGCCATCGCGCGTAGGTGGCACCCCGCAAGCCAGACTAACCAAGCTTCCAAAACCAAGGCCGTGCAGCCCTGGTTCGATCGAGAACAAGCGTGCGAGCAGTCGCCAGCCGGCCGAACGCTCATGCTTTCGCTGGTCCATCTGATCCGCGGCTGCCGTCGCCTTGCCTATCAGGGAGCGAGCCTCGTCTTGCTGTTGGAGAGAAATACCTGCTTGGCGGATGGCAAGGCTAACCAAATGTTGGACGAACTCATCTGCCCACCAATCCTCGAAGGGTACGTTGCCGCCATTGTTCACGGCGGAGACTCCAAATTCGTCGGTGGTAGACGTAACGGAGCGCATGCTGTGCTGGCCCGGAGGGACTAGCGCCAAGAATGTCGGCTGTGCTGGTGAATTTCTAAGGGTGAGCAGGTGTGTATCGTCGCAAAGGCCGGAGACACCAATCGCCGGATTTTCTTGGCCAGCTGGCAAGCTCGGCAGCTGCAACAAAACCGGCACGCCAAGATGATCAGTGGAGGTCGTAGTCAGTTCGAGAAAGACCTGATCCAAGATTTCTCGCTGAGGACCATGGAAGATCAGTCGGATTTCGCCGCGTGCCTCGCCATGTGCCTGCGCGAGTTTTTCTCGAACGATTTCGGCAATGGTTGTCGCCAACCGGCTCATGCCGCTTCCTCCTGAGGGTTAGGAAAGGGTGGCACGAGTAGCATTCCGCTTTCAGCGTCGGGGCTATCTAGCACTAGGCCCAACATCCTCAGCTGGTGACCGAGATCGTTTGTTGGGATGTCCTGATAATCCACAATTACCCCATAGCCACCAAGATGCTGGGTAAGCCGCCGGACCGACCTCGGTCCCGTGGTTCCTGCAAGCGCGCAATGAACAAGTGCGAGAACGCTGACCGGGCCGAGGCCCACCACCCAGGGGCTTGAATTGTGCGTGCCACGCTTACGGAGCACAAAGCCTTGATCGTAGCCACGCAGCACAGGGTTCGCAGCCTGCCGTTGCCCTAATACATGTCGTGCAAATTCCATGATGTTTGACCCGATGCCCTTCTTGCAAAGCAGGGCTCGGGTTTCTCGCTCGTCCACTTCACTCATGATGTGGCTAATTTTCAGGGAAGCGAGCGCGTCAGAATTCTCTCTCAATTGATCGCAAACTTCGGCGATGGCTGTAGACGATGAGATCGAATTGGGTTCAACGCCAATCTCCTCTAGCGCCCATAAGGCTGCATTAATGCCAAGGCGTGCTTGGAGGAAAGCCGAAGCGCGGTCCTTGATCCCAGGCAAGGCTCGATCTCCATAGGAGAGAAAGTCGAATGACCTTGGGAAGATTGTTGCCCTGACCTCGTCTTCGTCCGCAGGCCCGGCCCCTTTCATTGCTGCGCGGATGCATTCCCACGATTTGGCGTGGACATCGCACAGCCATGCGACGTGTGCCACGGAGGCAAGCCTGATTATGGCTTCAAGCAGGCTCGTCCACTGTCGCCGCGTCATTGATCCCTTGGCAGCGATAATGGCATCTAGATCGCGAACGAAGCGCCTTGCCGGATAATTCAGCCCTCTCGCGTCCAATGGATCGAGTAGTGGTTGGTCTTCAGGATCGACAGGTGCCCATTTGGTGGTGGGAGACCACGCTTCGATTTCGGATTGGAGAAAACGAGCAAAAACATCATCGGTTTCGGTGACGGTCAGGGCATCGAACAGCCTTTGCCACATTGCGACCGCCGACTGGCCGTCTGGCGATCCCAACCAAACCATGCGTCTGATCAATGACCCTGCTGGCCAAGAATTGCTGCTTAGCCGGGCCGAACCCGAGAAGGTTGCGGCTTGTGGTACCAAGGGCGTCACTTGCAAGAAGCGCTTTGATGACTGGTTCGGGAGTTTGGGACTCTCTAGCACTGCATGCAGCATCATATGAAATGTGTCGGCATCCAAGGCAGCAGCGTCGGGTTTCTTTGAGCGGTCGCGACTTTTCTGCACCGTTCTGTCGAGCTCGCGTCCATTTTGCGGCACTGTTCGCTCGGACGCTCCTTCAAGTCCAATATGCCGGTAAAGCGACGAAAGAATGACCTCCGAGCTCGCATATTCAGGAGCAGGAGACATCGCGAGAGCCGAGACTTGATACGCGCGTTGCGAATTTCGCCAAGGATCGTCTCGGAATTTTTCGAGTGTCATCGGCCAGTGCCTTCCTTGCGAGAAGCAAATCCCGCACGTCGCTGAACAACTTCTTGCCCGCTTGTCCCGATCCGGATCCTTGCCTGATCGAGGACGAGCCGGTCCCTAACTATTGGACCTGACAAACGTGCTCGTGTCGTATCGAGCAGCGCGAGCACAGACCGAGGTAGGGATGCCACGGACATTCCCTTTTCGAGTTCCTTCACAGCCTTGAAGAGGTCATAGGTTAGCGCAATTGGCTGGCTCGATTTGCTGTCACCCACTCGCAGGAAGCAAATCGGCGAAGCAGGTCGGCCGTCCTTATCCCCTTCTAGCGGCTGCACGGGGCGAGAGGGCACGACAAGTGTCGCACGACGGATTGAAGGAGGCAGTGGTTGGCCGAATGTCGTGGTGAGCGAAATCTCGAAGTCTTGGTTGTGATTGAGCAACTGCCGTACTTCCTGGGCAACGTCGTACAGGTCGTCCCCCGCAGCATCCTCGATGACCCGCTGGAAGTCTGCAAGGATCACTGCATCAAGCACTGCAGCCGTCTTGGTACCGAGCGCGCGTCTGGTCAGGCGACCCGCAAAGTCTCGTATGAAGCGTTGGACATTTGAAGCGGATGCAGGCCGTCTCCGGCGTATCGCGCCAATAGACAGGTCTGCGTCAAGTTTGGCCAACCTCTCGATCAATTCGACTTCTATCTTCGAGAGAATTCGATATTTTCGAATATACTCAAGGCCCTCAGTAACCGACCGGCTGAAACGAACATCGAGCTCGCGTAGCGCGAAGCTGTTGTTATTAGTGGCTTGAACCTCGATGTTTGGGTCTGTGAGGGCTGGGTCCAGAATTTCCGCCATACCTTCGAGCGAACTGCTTATCATCGCCGGCAAGTAAGAAGTTCTCCGCGATGAAAGAAACCACTGCAATCCCATTGCGGTGTTGTCGTCATCTAACCCAAGCTCCTTGATCTCGCGAAGCAGTGAAGGGCCCGCATCTCGATCCCACTTGTGGAAAAGCGCATGCTGATATTGTGAAGCAACCAAGTCAAATATCGCTGTTGAATGGTCCTTTGAAGGTTTGCCGCCGCGCTGGGCAATCGCGTCACTTTGGACAAGCTTTGCGGCCCATTCGCATGGATCTAGGGTCGGCTCTCGTGAGGAGACTCTGTGTCCCGCCAAAAGGTAGGACATTAGTGAGAAAAGATCGCGGAAGCTCCAGCGTTTGCCACTAGCCACCTCGAACCACCGCAATATTTGAAGGAATGATGTCTGCTCGCGGTCGCGCGAAAGGCGTTCCCGGCTCCCGCAGAAGGGGCAAGCGGTGCCTGCTGCGCATGAGCCTGCCTCCGGCCATTGCTGCTCATCCAGTGCCGTTTGCAATACTGCCCTCGCAGGCACCTCTCCGCCCGCTGCCGGAGCGCGCAGTAGCGATTCCGAATCCATTGGCCAAACAGCAACTTCGGGATGACCTGCCAACGGCCAGCAGGACGGCGCATCGGGAGCTAGGCTGACCGCTCGTGTGACAGCCTCAAGCAAACGCCGGGTGCTGGTTCGATCAGTGTCGATCGCCTCGATCAAGGCGTCGTCAAGTATGCCGCGGTTCACACAGCACAGGTATGCCTCTTCCGCTCCCTTACTCTGAATTGCGTCTAGCTCGTCCAGCAATTGCTGTGACGCCAGTTTTCCGCTTGAGCCAACTACTGCTGACGCATCCTGAACAAGGGACAGTATTAGCGGTCTTGATGACAGCCCTTCGGCATGGGCATCGACACGAACCAGTCTTGGCACAGGTGCGCCGTCGCTCGGCAAAAATGACTTTCGCAACGCATCGTTTAGCGCGCCTTGAGCGCTAAGGGCCTCATCGATCCAGCCGACGGTTGACTCAATCGCTTCAGTCTTTCCGTTTCCAGGACCTCCTACCAGCAGAAGTATGCGCGGAACGTCGCCCCCTCCTGCAGCGATGGATCCAGCCCAAGATCTAAGGCGGTGTAGCAGGTTCGTCTGAAACACCGCCCCACCTGGGCGCCCGCTTGTACTATCAAAGAGACGGCGGACCCCGCCAGCACGGTTGCCCGCCCAATTCAACAGCTGCGCCGGGTATGGCGCTGCGATGGCTTCCTCCGTCACTACGTTCCCCTAACGCTTTCTCGCTGATGCCTGTTTTCTTATGTCCTCATCGAAAAAAGATCGCGCTACAGCGACCTCATCCAAAAGTTGACGAATTGCCATGCCGATTGCACGTGCGAGAAAGGGGGGTACGGCATTTCCAACCTGTGTGTATCGGGGACACTCTTTTGTTCGGCGCTCTCCTCCAGTCGTAAACTTCCCTTTAAACTTAAACCAATCGGGAAATGACTGGAGACGAGCGGTTTCTCGCACCGTCAGGATTCGTGGCTCGGAGTAGTGCAAGATGTCGTCAGGCAAGGTCGTTACCGTTGGAGCAGGCTCATCACTAGCCATGGGGTAGATCCGATGCTTTTTGAGCCCATAAGTCTTTCGGCTCTCGTCATCCATCCGAACACCCTTGCGGCACTCAACCAATATGCGCGCAAATCGATCGCGCACATCGTCGCGATGTCGAGCGAGTCGCATGCTATCCATCCGTCCGACATGACCTGCATGCATCAATTTTTGATAAGCCGTTTTGGGGCGACGATAACTCACTTCTTGAAAAGGCCTCGACAAGTCGGGGTCGATGCTTGCGATAAGCTCATGACCAGCAATTTCGAGATCAGAAATAGCGAACTTAGCGCTCACTGAATCGGAAAGTCCGAGTTCTGCCAGCTGCGTTACACGAGCTTGTTCCAGAAGTTCGAAAACACGTGATATGCCGCCCTCAACCCATGGGGATAGGTCTTTCCGAATACCAATGGCAATCAATCGCGATCGTCGCTGAGGTACGCCGAACCTCGAACAATCGACCAATATCGCGTCGAGCTGATAGCCGTGGGCATCTAGACTTGCGACAAGTTTATCGTAGTAGGAGAGAGGTCTGGAGTTATTTTTACTGGCCTCTTCCAGTCCCACTGAATTTTTTTTTCGAATGTGCGACACGCATTCCTGGAACGTTTTCTAGAATTAGCGCTTGGGGCTGCAGCACACTGACTACTTCGACATATCTTTCGAAAAGCGAGTTTCTGGGGTCAGCCTCGACACGTCGCCCTGCAAAGCTAAAGCCTTGGCAGGGTGGGCCGCCAGCCAAAACATCGACCTGACCTTGCAAACTCAATAGGTCGTCCTTGTGCTGATCTAGCAGAATTTCGATGTCCCAGGCTTTCGCCGCTAGCCAGTTCGGCCATTTGAAGCCGATGGAAGACGGTGGGTTGTCCAAAAAATTCATTCGGAACGTTTCAAATGCCATGGCATCACGCTCAATTGCAAAGCGACCTGTTAAGCCAGCATAAGAAAGGCCAAGCGACAAACCGCCGCATCCTGCAAACAAATCAACGAAAGTATATGCTTTCACGGGCGCCTTGATTCCTGACTGCATTACAAAACTCTTTGCTCCAATCCTGCTCTCGCTTCGCGATTTCCTCAAGATATTCCGCAGAGGCGACACTGCATCAGGCAATAAGCCGGGCCATGCAAGTTCGAGTCGGTTTTCTCATTTTTTACGCGGTATGTTCTTCGTTGGGTGTCGGCAAAGGCGCGAAACTCATGGCTCCCCAGATCGTCCGGATTTGGTCTTGGTACCTGCCCATGTGCACCATTGCTGTTCGCACGTCAAAGGCGCTTAACGGTCAATAACTTCAAGGAGTTCAGAGCGCTACCCTGCCGGGCAACCTGCTCTATCCGCTGGCGCGGACCGGGCCTGTAATCCCGTCCCATCCGGGTGACGATCAGGAGCGGGTGCAAGCGGAGCGGGAGTTTCTGGAGGACGCGCTCTGTCCCGCATGGCCGGTGGCCATGCTCCTGAGGGCGCGGCGTTTTTGAGCTAACCCGCAGGCGCTCTTGCCTCGCTCATTGCCGGACGCCCGCTGGCCCACTTGGCCCGCGCGCAGGGCGTCCGGTGGCTTCGCGCCGTGCAAGGGCGCCGTTCCTGTGCGGATCGCTGCGGCGATCCTTGGGGGTAACGCCAAGGGCTTTGCCCTCTCGTTCCCAAACCCCAATCGACACCCCCGTGTGGCAGGCTTCGCCCGCTGGCCCGCGCCAGGGCATCGATTGGGGTTTTCCCTCCCCCTCCCATCCTCGCCGGAAGGCAGAGCCGCATGCCGCGTGACGGATGCGGCTTTGCCGGATGGAGTTTGGACCATGGGTGACCTGATCTTGAATTATCGCGCATGCGGGGCCGAGTGCCGCGAGGACTGGCTGCGCATGCTGGCGCATGACAATGGCTTGCCGCTGGTAGCTGTGCAGCAGCTGGCGGACGAACTTGGCGAGCGCGAGGATTTTGGCGAGCTGGTTCGTCTGTGCGAATGCGGCGGGAGCATTGCTTCGTGAGTGGCGCAATGTTGTCGCGGGCTGAGCGGATTGCGCGGCTCAATGATCTGGCGCGGCGGGCCATGGGCATTGCCAATGTGGTCGTTGCGACCGAGGGCATTCGGGCCTTGCCCGAGGCTGACCAGTCGCGGCTGCGCGAGCTGGTCGAGACCTTTGATGCCTTCACGCCCGACAATGATCCCTATGGCGAACGCGACTTCGGGGCGATCTATCAGGGGCTGGACGGTGTCTGGTCGACCTTGCGGCCTGTTGATGTTGCCGTGACCGTGTTCTGGAAGATCGATCACTATGACCGCGCGTTGCGGTTTGGCAGCGAGGACCCTGCCGATCCTTCCGTGACGCGCCGGGTGCTGACCATCATGTTGGCGAGCGAGTATTGAGATGGCTCGCCTGTCCCACACCGTGCAACCGTCGCGCCTTGCTTTCGGTGCGTGGTGCCACGCCAGCGAGAAGCAGATTGGCGAAGGCGATATTCGGGCCAGCTACAGCGCCGACCGCATCGGCATGGGTCAGCCCATCCGCAAGCCATTTCGATATGCCGGAGAGCTTTGGGTCTGTGTCGGCACCGGCCCTTCGGGTGCCGAGGCCTACCGGCTTGTGCACCCTTCCATCTATGGCGGCATAGCCCGCAGCTATCATGATCGGTGTCGGGATGGAGATCATGCGCGCAATGATCAGGCGGGGTTTTATGACGGCATTACCGTGCGCCATGCCGGGCGGGAACTTGTGATGGCCGGTCCGGCTGTCCTTTTCGTCGCTGGCGAGGAGGCGCAGTTGTCGC
This sequence comes from Porphyrobacter sp. IPPAS B-1204, assembly GCA_003724185.1. GTDB lineage: Bacteria > Pseudomonadota > Alphaproteobacteria > Sphingomonadales > Sphingomonadaceae > Erythrobacter. The sequence continues at coordinate 1,412,559 of RHGM01000001.1, read as the reverse complement.
TGTTCTGATGGGATCGGGGGATGGGGGCAGCCTAGGTGTCCATCGGTCTGGCCGCTTCGTTTTGAGCACCCGCACTGGCCGCGCGCGGGCGAGGGTCAATGTCCGGCCCGCGCCGGTTCCTTGCAGTCACCCGTGTTTGACATGACCCCGCGCCCTTTGCCGCGCTGCCCTTCTGTTTGGTGCAACGAGCCACCAACACGAAAGGAACATCTCATGGCCCGCACGTCCCAAGCACCCGCACACACTACCGCGCCCGAGCCCAAGGCTCCGGATTTCATCGCCTGGCATGTCAGCAATCGCGGCGACAAAACCTTCTGGACCAAAGTCGGAGCCGCCTGGTTCCACCGCGACCGCAAGGGCCTGTCGCTGCAGCTCGAGGTCGTGCCGATCAATGGCCGGATCGTGCTGCGCACGCCGATCGATGACGAGGCGAAGGAAGGGCCGCCGGGCGCTTAGCGCCCCATTAATCAGGGTCTCGAACGAACGACTGAAGGCGAATGCCTTCACTGGAAAGGTCTACCGCTGCCATAAGGTGTTGCGCTCATACCAGCCATCCAGCTTACATGACGTTTTGATCGCAAGTTGCTGCCAAACAGCTCTACGTAGGCATTTGCCATCCTTCGATTTTTCTCACGTACAAGTTGAGCTCCCGCTTGACCCAGGCGTTGCTCAGATGCACACCGCAACCTAGCCGGATCAAAGCGTAATTGAAGATCAAGAAGACGAGGGACTGGATGAGTTACCAATTGCAGAAACTCAAGGCAGAAACTAGTTCCGCCTTCACGGGCTTATTTGTGATTAATTCAGAAGCCGTGCGCCAATTTGAGACTGGCGAATATTTCGTCATGTACGCGCGTGGATCGAAAAGACTTCAAAGCATACTTGGAGTAGAGCGAGAGATATTGGTAATTGGTAATATTTATTCTGATCAGCAAGTGAGGTCTGTGCAGTTTGCGCGGCGTGTCATTGACGAGTCAGATGGGCGCCTGGAAACTACCCTATGTGTATTTGTTCACCAAGATCCACGTGGCAACGCCAAACTCAAGAGGTGGGGCCGGGAAAACGGGCTTGCTGTAATCCCTGTCTATACCTCGACAGGCGTGCTTCCTCGCGAGCAAGCGCTTGAGCGATTATTGTCGTTCGAGTTCTTCACCCAAGATCCGTTTGACGTTACCGGTCCCGTTGCGAACGATGCCCAATTTTTCGGACGGCGTTCAGAAGCTCAGGAACTCGCGCGCAAACTCCAATCTGGTCACATTCGCTCGTGCTTCGGAATTCGTAAGATCGGCAAAACTTCGATCCTACACAGAGTGCTGGCAGAGTTGAAAGACAACTATGATGCGGTGACCGTCTTTATAGACTGCCAACGTGACGACGTATTTGGCCTCACTGCCGCCGGACTATTGGAGGCCATTACCAGATCGTTATCCATCCTAAAGGATAGCGGGCGCGCTTATGCTGAAGTTGACGCCGGCCCATCAGTCCTATCTCTGGCAGACGCGGCGCGAAGTTTTCAAGAAATCCTAGGCCATTTCGACCGACCAGTTGTCCTAGTGTTCGACGAGATCGACTACATCACACCCAGTAACGGGGGAGCAAATCAGTGGAGATCCGGCTTCGTGGAGTTCTGGCGCAACGTGCGCGCGGCTTACCATGCTGCAGCCCGCGACGAACGCAAAGTGTCACTTCTAGTTAGTGGCGTATCCAGCCGATGGTTCTCGGTCGAGTCCATCGACGGCGCCGAGAATGCTGCGCTCGCCTTCATACCTGAGGAATACTTGAGTCCGCTCCCCCGGGGTGCTGCCAACGCAATGATAAAGAACATTGGCGCGATGGCCGGGTTGAGGTTCGACGATGGAGCACTGGAGGCAATCTCTTCTTTTTGCTCGGACATGCCCTTTTGGATCAGAAAAGCTTGCTCCTCCATCCATGGAAAAATTGAGACTGCGGCGAGGCCGGTTTTGCTTCAACAGGCGGTGGTTTCGCCAATGCTCGAAGATTACGGCCGAGATGAGGGCGCGGCACTCGCTAAGGTTGCGTTGCAACATCTCTTTCGTGTCTATCCAGAGCTTCGCGCAGCGTCTCTTTCAATTCTCACAAACAACTCCGACCTTCCCAGCGGCGTGCAGCGCACGCTGTGTCGCTACGGTGTCACCAACAGCCGAGGAGAGATATCTGGGACTATGATGCGCATGGCATTAACGATGGTGGCCGAAGATGTCCCTCTGCTCGAAGCAGGCACCGAACCGCGAGAGGAGAGCAGGCCCCTCGTTAGCGAATGGGCCGAAGAGTTGGCGGGCATTTCGTATCGCCGCAACACAATGGAGCGCGCTCTGCGCTCTTTGGTCATCAATTTTCTTCGTATGTCGGCGCTCTCAACAAAAGATGGTCCATCTGCCAAAACCTCACTTCTTCTTGCTCTCTCCCAGAAGCGTCGAGTAGAATTGGAGCCGTTTAACCTGGAGGCGATCGCGGATAAGCTGTTTTGGTTAGAGCTCGTGGCCATTATCAACAAGCACTGGCAGATGTTCGAACGCATCTTCGGCGACAAAACGGCGTTCAACGAGTACGCCGGGATTGTGAACGACCGGCCTGACGCGCACGCAAAACACTTGGAGCCTAGCGACGTCGCCATGCATCGACGAGCCCTGCATTGGCTCGATGAACGGATAGCTCGGGTGTAGACACTAGAATCATCGTCCTAAATGGTCACACCGGCGAGCATTCGCCGGGGATGCACTAACCTGGGGCCTTCGCGCGTCGAAGATCATTCAGATAGTCGCTCCACCACTGCGCCATTTTGACTCGCTCATCCCAGTACTGGCCCCGATTGTAGGTTCCGCGAATGGCGTTGCTGTCGCCGTGGGCCAACGCGCGTTCGATGGCATCGGGATGCCATAGCCCGCTTTCGTTGAGCAGGGTCGAAGCCGTTGACCGGAACCCGTGCGCGGTCATCTCGTCCTTGCTGTAGCCCATGCGGCGAAACGACGAGTTGATCGTGTTCTCGCTCATCGGGCGCAGCCGGGTGTGGAAGGCTGGGAAGATGTAGCCTTGCCCCCCGGTAATCGCCTTCAGCTCTGTGAGCAGTTCAAGCACCTGGCGTGACAGAGGCACGGCGTGGGTGCGCCGCGCCTTCATCTTGCCCGCAGGGATGGTCCAAATGGCCTTCTCGAAGTCGATTTCCTGCCATTCGCCATGCCGCATCTCGCCCGGGCGCACGAAAATGTGCGGGGCAACCTTCAGCGCCAGCTTGGTGATCGGGTAGCATTCGAACGCGTCAATGGCGCGAAGCAGTTCGCCCAGCTTCTCCGGTTCGAGGATCGCTGCGTAGTGGCGCGCCTGCGGCGTTAGCAGTGCGCCCTTGAGGATTGCCGTCGGATCCGTGGTGCACCGGCCAGTGGCGGCGCCATAGCGGAACACCCGGCTTGCGAAGGAGCGGCACTTCTTGGCGGTCTCGCGGTTGCCTCGCGCCTCCAGCTTCTTGAGCGGTGCCAGCATCATCTGCGGGTCGACATCCGAAATCGGCATGTGCCCGATCGCTGGCTTGAGCAGGTCTAGGAACCAGCGAGCCTTGAGCAGGGTGGCCTCGGCGCGGCCTTCGCCGACCATCTTGATTTCGATATACTCGCGCGCGACCGACTCGAAGGTGTTGGCGGCGCTGATTTTGGCCGTCGCCTTGTTCTTCTTTCGCGTCAAAGCTGGGTCTTCGCCCTTGGCAATACGCAGCCTGAGTTCGTCCCGCTCGAGGCGGGCCGCCTGAAGACTAACTTCCGGCCAGGCTCCAAGAGCGATCCTCTTTTCTTTGCCGCCTACATAATACTTCAGCCGCCAGAGCTTCGAGCCGTTGGGGAAGATTTCGAGGTAGAGGCCGCGCTCATCGGCGCGCTTGTAGGCGGTAGCACCGGGCGAAAAAGCTCGGATTTGCAAGGCTGTCAGTGACATTTGGGGGCATGACCTTTCGCAAGAAAGGGGCATGTGGGGGCATATGCCCCGCTCCATGCCCCTGATTGTGGGGGCACGGCCTGAAACAGCGTGAAACACGCGGCATCAAAATCCAGCCAAAAATGGCAGAATTCTGGGGTTTTTTCAAGGTTTTTGATGCCACTCCCGCAGGAGTTTTGGTGCCCAGAAGAGGACTCGAACCTCCACGCCCTTGCGAGCGCCGCCACCTGAAGACGGTGCGTCTACCAATTCCGCCATCTGGGCACGGATGCTTCCGGTCGTCGTCGCCGGAGGCTGGGTAGGGGCGGGCCATTAGCCGGGGGTGGATAGGCTGTCAATGCAAACATCGCTTTGGATTGCGACGCGCTTCGTCAGCAAACCGGGTGCGCCAGGCAGCGGCCTGAAGCGCTCACTCCGCTGCGCGCCGGCATGGGGTCTGGCAGGGGCTAGGGGCGGTCCGCGCCAGCCCGCTATGCCATGCCCGCACGGCTCACCCTGCAAAGCTGAGCATCGGAGCATCGGAACCCTTGCCTCTCCGCCCGCGTTGACGCAAAGCGCCGCCAGCACAACGCACGGCAACGCACCCAGCCAGCAAGAGCAAGCACACCATGCCCACATCCTCCCCGCTTTCCGGCCAGCTGATCACGATTTTCGGCGGCACCGGCTATATCGGCAATTATGTCGCGCAGACCCTGCTGGCGCGGGGGGCCCGGCTCCGGCTGGCCAGCCGCTCGCCTTTCAAGGCGCAGGATCTGAAACCGCTCGCCAATCTGGGCCAGCTGCAGATGATGCCGTGCGACATCACCCGCGAGGATCATGTCGCCGCCGCGCTGGACGGGGCGAGCCATGTGGTCAATCTGGTCGGTGCCTTCGCCGGTGATCTGGAAAAGCTGATGGGCGAGGCGCCTGGCACCATGGCGCGGCTGGCGCAGGCCAATGGGGTCAAATCCTTGGTCCACATCAGCGCGATCGGCGCGGATGCCGCTTCGCCCACCGCCTATGCGCGCGGCAAGGCGCTGGGCGAGACGCGGGTGTTCGAAGGCTTCCCCAAGGCCACCGTGCTCCGCCCCTCCATCGTGTTCGGCAAGGACGACAATTTCCTCAACCTGTTTGGCGGGATGATCGAGATGCTCCCGGTGCTCCCGGTGTTCGGGCCGGAGGCGAAGCTGCAACTGGTCTATGTCGATGATGTGGCCGAGGCGGTGGCGGCGGCGCTGGAGCATCCGGAACTGCACGGCGGCCACATCTATGAACTGGGCGGGCCGGAGCAGCTGACCATGATGGCAATTCACGAACGGATCGCCGAGGCTCAGGGGCGCAAGCGGCGCTTTATCGCGGTTTCCGATGGCCTCAGCGCGACCTTTGCCGCGCTGCCCGGCACCCCGATGAGCCGCGACCAGTGGACGCTGCTCAAGCCCGGCAGCACGGTGGCACCCGGCGCACGCGGCTTTGCCGAACTGGGGATCGAGCCCAAGCCGCTGGGCCTGTTCCTTGACAAGTGGATGCTGCGTTACCGCAAGCATGGCCGCTTCGGCGCAGCGAACGAGCGGGCCAAGGCGCGCAAGGCTTAGCCAGGGCGGGCCCGCCCCGCCGCACTTGCTGGCGAACGCCGCCTTTCCTGTTTGGCCCCGAAGCGGACAAAGGTGACACCCTGTCCGCTTTGCCGCATTTCAAATTACGAAGCGATTCCAGCGACCTGATGCCCATTTTGGCAAGCGGACGGACAGGGGAACGGAGGCCTTTATTGCGCCTCGCGCGTCAAACGGCCTCGCAGGCCTGGCAGAACAATGGGAAAGAACCGGACGGCGACGGTAACCGCAGCAATTCGGGTAGGAAATGCCGGCAATCGCTCGCGGCCCGTCAAAACCTGCCGATGAGGAAGCGACCCCGTTTGTGCCATCTTCTCACCCCAGCAGCTGGGGCCCAGGGCGGCGAGCGCTGCATGATGAGGCCCTAGGTCCCAGCTTTCGCTGGGATGACGAAGGGGCAACTCACCACCCATTCCCAGTCATGAGCCGGGGAAAAGCGCAGACCCGGAACCTGCCTGGCAGCTTCGGCCGGTTTCTCGCCAAGAGCCGAAATTCACAAACCGACCCCTTTGCGGCCATTGAAACGGCAGGGACATTGATCCCTACCTGACGATTTACGAGACTTTAGGGCAAAACCCTTCATCGCCGGAGGCCTGAAGGGATGTGCCGTGTCAGCGCGAAGTCTTGAGCAACAAGCTAATGCTGTGGAGATTCTGGCCGATGCGCTTTCAGCGCATGTATCTGTTGCGCAGACCGCAATTGATAACATACTGGCTGGAATGGGTGCGCTGAGCGGCGTGGACCGTGCCTATGTGTTCGAACGCAGGCCCGGAGATCGGCTGGACAATACCCACGAATGGTGCGGCGATGGCGTCGCTCCCATGATGGATGTTCTGCAAGATATGCCGATGGATATCATCGCGCCTTGGCGTGACGGGTTTGAACGTGGCGAAATACTGCACGTACCCTCAATGGACGACTTCGATCTTGACCCCGACTTGCGCGAACTCATGGCGATGCAGGGCATTCTGGGACTTTTGCTGGTGCCCTTGCAATGGGATGGCTCAATCGTAGGTTTCGTCGGATTTGACAGGGTAAAGTTCGCCAGCCCGTTTCCCCCTGAAGTAATCCGTATCCTTATCGCGACGGCAGGAGCGGTGGGCACAATCCTTGCGCGCGCAGCAGCCAACCGTGAGATCATCTACACACGAACTGAATTGGAAAAAGCGGTTCATCAATTGAGCCATCAGGTCATGCATGATGATCTGACTGGTGCACCCAATCGGCGCGCCTTCCACTTGGCAATCGAGGATGCTCTTAGGCGCGGCCAACAGTTTGGTGCTGAAACCTGTGTGGCGATGATCGATCTTGTCCGGTTCAAGAGCATCAATGAAAAATATGGGCACGTGGAGGGCGACCGGTTGCTGCGTCAAATTGTGCAGCGCTGGCGTGGGATTGAAATGAATGGTGCCGAATTTTTTCGGATCGGCGGCGATGAATTCGCCGTAGTGCTGGTTGACCCTCACGCTGAGCAAGCCATCAAAACATTGATTGCCAAGATGCGCCTTACCCTGGGCGAGCCGTTCACCCTTCAGGGCCAAGGCGCGCGGGTTGATATGCGTGTAGGCACGACGTTTGCCCCTCATGATGGCGTCACTGCCGATGTGCTCGCAGCCAATGCCGATCTTGCGCTTCTCACCTCCAAGGCCGAGAGAGAGGAAGCGCGTCAGTATAGCCCCGACCTGCGCAGAAAGGCGCTTCAGCGTCATGAAACAGCGCAGGAATTGCTGGCAGCAAGGCCAGATCGTGACTTTGTGCTGCTATACCAACCAATCGTTGATCTTCGCACCGGGGCTATCGTCAAGGTTGAAGTGTTGCTGCGGTGGCAAAACCCTACGCGGGGATTGCTTGAGCCTTCACAATTCATGGATGTTTTGTGTGGTCTGGAACATTCCCGCAAGGTCGGCCGCTGGGTTCTGGAAACAGCCTGCCGGCAGGTCGCCGAGTGGAATCGGCGTTATTCGTTAGACTTGATTGTTTGCGTCAATGCTTTCCCGCTTCAGATAGTTACGTCCGATTATGTTCATGAATTGAAAAACATATTGCAGCGCAGCGGGCTTCCACATCATTGTCTCGAAATCGAAATCACCGAGAATATCGCGTGGCAAGAAGGATCACACCATCTCACAGTTCTTAAGGAACTGTCCGAGTTGTCGGTTGCCGTCTCTCTTGACGATTTTGGCACTGGGTTTGCGAGCCTCAATAGCTTGATCGAATTGGATGTGCAGACCCTGAAAATCGACAAAGGCTTCGTCATCGGATTGCAGCGACACGACCCTCGAATCGAAGTCCTGAAAGCTATTCGGCACATGACTAAAGGATTGGGGATCCTATCAGTCGTAGAGGGGGTAGAAAGCCGAGAAGCTTTCGCAATAGTGCGTGATATCGGGTTTGATTTTGGTCAAGGTTATTATTGGAGCCATCCCACCAGCCCAGCCGTATTAGCCGAAATGCTCGGCGAAGAATATTTGACGGCAATAAAATGCAGGTGATAGGTATATGTCTTAACGTTAGCCTAATACTGTAAATTGTGACTGGACGGCCTACCTTCGATTTAAGGGCGATGGATTTATACAATCGATGGGAGGGACGTGGATGGCTTCACCGAAAAAGCCGCCATTCGCGTTTCCACCCATCTCCAGACATCAAGACTACACCCCGGCAGTCCCGAAAGCAGTCGTTCCGGATGCGGGGGGCAAAGGCCTATTCCGCCGCCTGACGCTGTTCGCCTGCGAAAATGGCCACCAGCTCCTCGTCGCTCGCCTGCGTCAGCCGCTGCGCCCAGCCGTGGAACACTTGTCCGCCCTTTTCATTGCGGCCGAACAATACCTCTTTCATCAGCTCCGATTGCAGCGCCTGATGCTGGCGCTTGCCGGTGGCGTAATCCTCGTCGCGGACGACGATTTCGAGGAAGTTGAACTGGTCATGCGCCGCCTGCACCTGTTCGGGCGTTTCGGGCTGGTTCTCCATGACATAGAACTGCGTGGTGTAGCTGGTGCCGACATCAGCGCCGGGAAACAGCTGGCTGATCAGCGCCCCGCGCTGCCCGCCGCCATAGAAGCTGGCGATCGAGATATGCGGGAAGATCGTCCACACGCCCTGCACCAGCACTTCCTGCGGCAGATCGTCGTCGCTCATCGCGGCCAGATCCATCTGCTGGTCATCCTCCCCCGAAACCTTGATCGCGAATTGCGACGGGGTGGACAGGCGCTGGTGCGGACCGAACGCGAAGTAATTGGCGCGGTTGTAGAAATCTGCGCCGAAGGTGTCCTTGTGCAGCACCGGCAGGTGGTAGAAATCGAGGTAGCCGTCATAGGCCGTCTTCCAGTTCGGCCCTTCCAGCACGCGGCTGGCAAACAGCGTCCAGCCATCGAATTCGAAGGCTTTGAGCAGGTCGTCATAGCCGCACAGGTAATCGGCAATCGAAAGCTTCGACTGCGGATCGAGCGTCACCCAGATCAGCCCGGCGTTCTCGTAGACCGGGAATTTGGTCAGGCAGTGCTGGCTCTTGTCGATGCTGCCGAAATCCTTGGAATCGGCCACCCCGATCAGGTCGCCATCTGCCTTGAAGGTCCAGCCGTGATAGCCGCAGGTAAAGCGGCTGGCATTGCCACAGCCTGCCGCGAGCGGATTGCCCCGGTGGGTGCACATGTTGAGGAAGGCGCCCATGCTGCCGTCCTTTTGGCGGCTGAGCAGCAGCGGCACGCCGCAAATGTCCATCGCCTTGAAATCACCGGGCTTGGGCAACTCGCACGAGGGCGCGACCATCAGCGGCAACCGGCGGAAGATGCGCTGCTTTTCCAGCTCGAACAGCGCCGGATCGGTGTAGGCGCTGGCCGGCACGCGCACGACATCGTCGGCATATTCCATCGTATCGGCAACCCCGTGGGCGACCAGATTGCGGGTCATTTCGACCAGAGTTTCGCGTGACATTGGCATCCTCCCAAGGTCTGCGATCATTCCCGCTGCGGGCGGGCGCGGCAATGCTCACTTTTGGCAGAGGGGGGCTGTTCCAAAGCAAAGGGGGCAGGCCATCGCTGGCCCGCCCCCCCCGCGTGTTCCCCCTGCTGGAACTGTCAGAAGCGGAAGCTGATTTCCGCAAACACCTGACGGCCGCGGTTCTGGGTGAGGATGATGTCATCCCCGCCCGGCGGCAGGAACGGACGCCCGCCGCTGGTGATCGCGAAGATTTCGTCGGTCAGGTTGGTCGCCACCAGCGCAAGCCGCCAATTGCCATCGGGGTGCCCGATCGCGACATTGGTATCCAGCGTCCAGAAGCTCGGCTGGACATAATCGTTCAGCGTTGCTTCGTCGGTGATGTAGCCATCATTGTAGGCAGCGTTGCCCGACAGGAACAGTTCCAGATTGTCGCTGAGCGGGATCGTCCAGTCGGCCGCGAAATTGCCCGACCATTCCGGCGCCTGGCTGCCGCGCCGACCATTAAGGTCGATCGTGCCGCCCGCGCCGCCCGGCTGCAGGAACACATCGGTGTATTGCGCATCGAGGTAGGACAGGTTGGCCGACAGCCGCAGCCCGTCCACCGGGGTCCGCCAGCTGGTTTCGATATCGACCCCCTTTGTGGTCAGCTCGCCCGCGTTGCTGGTGACGAACTGGATGGTCGATGCGTTGAAGTTCTGGACCTGCAGATCCTTGAACACATATTGGTAAATGGTTGCGTTGAAGGTGAAATCACGGTTCGCCCACTGCGACTTGATCCCGACTTCGCCGCCGATCGCCTCTTCCGACTGGAAGACGAGCGAGCTGAAATCACCGCTGGCCGCCGCCTGGCTCAGGCTGTTGGACGGCAGCGCCGAATTGTCGATCCCGCCCGATTTGAAGCCCGTCTTGAACGAAGCGAAGAGGTTGATGTCATCGGTCGCCTGATAACGCAAAGTCACTTCGGGCGAGAAGTTGTCGTCCTTGAAGGGGATGGGCCCCGAGAAGAAGCCCGGCCGCACAAAGCCCGGCCCTTGCAGGAAGGTGTGGACGTAAGGCACCGCGATCGTCTGGACCTTGGTTTCGTCGGTCCAGCGGATCCCGCCCGACAGTTCCAGCTGTTCGGTCAGGTCGATCATCACCGAACCGAAGAACGAAAGCGCTTCGGTCTTGGTGGTGTGGGTTTTGTCCCAGTCATAGGTGAAGCCCGTCACCGGATCAGGGCCGAGGAACGAGATGTTCACGCCCTGCTGCGAGGTGTCGAAGATGAAGGTGCGGTCTTCGTAGAACGCGCCGAGCATGAAGTTGAACGCGCCGTCAAAGTCTGACGCAAGCCGCAGTTCCTGGCTGTATTGCTCCAGCTTGTTGATCGGATCGGACGCGCCCGCGCCGCCCGGCAGGCGGGTGCCATTGGGGCCGGGGATGAAGCCGCCATAGGAATAGCTGTCGAAATCGATCGCATTCATGTTGAGAATGCCGGTGACCGAGGTGAGGGTGAGCTGGTCGGACAGGTCGAGTTCGAACTGCAAGCGGCCGAACCAGATTTCGGTCTCCCCGAAAGGCACGCCGTTGCGGCCATCGGCGGGCGAATTGCCCGGCACCGGCCCGGCCAGCGGCCCGGCGGGATCGGTCAGGTAGTAGCGCTGGTCAAAGGCGTTGCAATCATAGCCGGCGGGAAGGTTGACCGCGCCTTGCAGCAGGAAGATCGAATCCGCCACGCCGTTGGCGCCGCAGAACACCTCGCCGGTGCCGATCGCGCCGTCATTTTCGTTCTTGGTGTATTGCAGCTTCACGTTGGCGCGGAACATGTCGGACGGCTGCCAGTCGAGCGTCACGCGGCCGATGAAATCGGTCAGCCCGCGCTTCTGGTTCACCGCCGGGGTGTTGTCCTGCAGCAGCTGGAATTCGTCGATGTCGTTGAACTGCGCGGCAATGCGGATGCCCAGCGTATCGGTCAGCGGGCCGGAAATGTAGCTTGAGAGCAGGTAGCCCTTTTCTTCGAATTCGTAGCTTCCGCGCATCCCCACTTCCCATGTCGAGGTGGGGTTGGCCGACCGCAGCGACAGCACGCCCGCGGTGGCCGATTTGCCGAAGAACAGCGATTGCGGGCCGCGCAGCACGTCGATCTGTTCGACATCGAAGAAGCCCGCCTGCACCATGCGCATGGTGGACACCACCACGCCGTCATATTCGAAGGCCACGGCGGAATCGAAGGCGGCGGAGATGTTGGAGGAACCGACACCGCGCAAGCTGAGCTGCCCGCCCGACCCCGAACCGCCGACCTGCACATTCAGTGTCGGCACGCGGCTGACGACATCGGCAACCTGGTCGATGTTGAAGCGTTGCAGGGTCTCGCCGCCGATCGCGGTGACGGTGACGGGCACTTCCTGCAGGGTTTCGTTCTGGCGGCGGGCCTGAACCACGATCACGCGGTCTTCCGGCACATCGTCGACGCTTTCCTGCGCGTCCTGCGCGAAGGCTGTGCCGGGCATCGCGGCAAGCCCGCTCAGCGCTGCGCCGCACAGCAGCGTACGGCGCAATGCGCCTGAGCCCATGCCGGATGCAATTCGGGCGCGAAGTGTGTTCATGGCTCTCTCTCCCCATCGGGTCGCGGCTTGCCCACGCACCCTGTTTTCCCCAACCCGCCAGCGTGTCTCCTCACGCCTTCCGGTATGGTTAGACGGTGTATGGTGCGGGGGCGTGTGCGCCATTCGCAAAAGCGATAGTGAGCCGGCGAAACTGCGACAAAAACATCACATGGCCCGGCAAAGCAGGATGCCGTAACGTCATTTGGCGGCTGCGCGCTCCATCTGCGCGGTGCGCGGGTCGTGCGGCCAGACCCACTCCGGCCCGATCACATGCGCGACACGCAAGTGTTCGGGAACGTTGCCGATCCCGATCATCGCATCGAGGCTCTGGTGGAAGGCATAGATGCGCGCCTCCTGATAGGACAGCGGCACGGACCGGAAGGCAGACCCTTGCATCGATTGCTGGATCGCCTCGCCGAACTGGGTGTCTTCAAGGATGATCGGGCTCATCTGCCGGCCATTGGGCTGCGACGCATCTGGCACGGTCCACAGGTCGGGCGCGGGGGCGTCCCCCCAGTCCAGCGCCATGGTCACCAGTTCAAGCCGGCAGGTGGTGAGCGAGGTCGGCCAGAACACCAGCGGCGGGACGAAGTAATTGCTCAGCGGGGACACCCAGTTGGGGAACAGCGTGTAGCTTTGGGTGCAGGTGCGCCCCAGCTCGCCCACGCTGTCGATGGGCCGCCAGCCCGGCGGCGAATCGATGGCGCGCACGTGTTCGCGGTTGGTGCGGCGCGGCGGCGGGGCCAGCATCCGGGCGTGGCCGTTGGGATAGAGCGTGTTGAGGTTGCGCGTGGAATCCACCAGCGGCGCGACCGTGTTGGGGTGGATGAAGGGCACATGGTAGACTTCCATGTTGGCCTCCATCGCGACCTTCCAGTTGCAGTTGAGATCGAAACTGTGCCGTGCTGCCAGCCGGATGCGGTCGAAGGCGAACTCCTCCCACTCGCGCGCCAGCGGGCCGAGCCAGTCGATGAGCGGCATGGCGCCCTCGTCGAAATTGACGAAGATCACCTTGCCGAACAGCTCGCACCGCACCGGCAGCAGCCCGCGGCAGCTCATGTCGAAATCGGCCGGGAAGTCGCGCCGTTCGGGCACACCCACCAGGCTCCCGTCGGTCTTGTAGGTCCAGTTGTGATAGCCGCACATCAGGCGCGAGGACTTGCCGCGATCCTCGGTCACCACCGGCGCGCCGCGGTGGCGGCAGGTGTTGTGAAAGGCGCGCACCTGCCCGTCCATGCCGTGGACGATCACGATCGGATCGCCCGCATTGTGCCAGCGCACCCAGCATCCGGGGTCGGGAATTTCGTCCATGTGCCCGGCAAACAGCCACGATTTGCGGAACACGTGCGCCTGTTCGAGCGCGAAGTATTCCGCGCTGGTGTAGCGTCCGGCGGGCATGTCGGGCAGCGTGGGGAAGCCTTCGGGCGGGGCGGTGCGTGCGCCCTCCCATTCCATCAGCGCTTTCAGCCGCGCGATCTCGTCCGCGTCCATCATGGTATGCCGGTCCTCCGCCGCGGACCATACAGCCGCGCGCCGCGCCTGCGCCCTCGCGCTTTCGACAGTGGTTTGCCTGCCCCCGCCCGATAGGCTGGCCGGGAATAACAGGCGCTTTTGGGAGAGAGCAGATGGCGGGCAGGGTAGCGGGCAAGGTGGCGCTCGTGACGGGCGGGGCGATGGGGCTGGGCAAGGCCGATTGCGAGGCGTTGGCGCGTGAAGGCGCCAAGGTGATCGTCACCGATCGCGAGGTGGAGCTCGCCCACAAGGTCGCGGCCGAGATCGGCGGCGATGCGTTGGCGCTGGACGTGACCAGCGAAGACCAGTGGATCGAGGTGATGCGCGCGGTCGAGGAACGGCACGGCGGGCTGGATATTCTGGTCAACAACGCGGGCAATGTGATCTTCGAAAGCATCGAGGAATGCAGCCTCGTGCATTTCAAGCTGCATCTGGATATCCACGTGGTCGGCACCTTTCTGGGGTGCAAATACGCCGTGCCGCTGATGAAGCACCGCCACGAGAAAGTCGGCGGCGGCGGGTCGTCGATCATCAACATGGCCTCCACCGCAGCGCTGATGGGATATGGCAACATCCCCGCCTATGCCGCGTGCAAGGCCGGGATTGCGGGCATGACCCGCAGCCTTGCGATGGATTTTCAGGACCGGGGTTACGGCATCCGCGTGAATGCGCTCGCCCCCGGCGGGATCGAGACGCCGATGGTGATGGGCGTTTCAGGCCGGGGCGGGCAGGCGCCGATGGATATTCCCTCAGGCCCGCTCGCCGCCGATGCGCTCGGCCATCCGAGCGATGTGGCGGGCTGCGTGCTGTTCCTCGCTTCTGACGAGGCGCGCTTCCTCAATGGCCTGACGATCCCGGTGGACAATGGCCTCTACGCCCGCCCCCACCACTGAGGAACGCCCCGGCGCATACCGCTGGTACGTGCTGGGCCTGCTGACGCTGACCAGCGCGTTCAGCGTTGCTGACCGGCTGGTGTTCGGCATTCTGGTCGAGGACATCAAGGCAGAATTCGCCCTGTCCGATTTCGAGCTGGGGTTGCTCGGTGGTCTGGCCTTCAGCCTTGTATATGTGCTGGCAGGCTTTCCCGCAGCGCGGCTGGCCGACCGGTCGACCCGCAAGAACATCGTCGCCGCCGCCATCGGCTTCTGGAGCCTGATGACCGCGGTCTGCGGCACCGCCACGGGGTTCTGGACGCTGTTCGCTGCGCGCACCGGGGTGGGCGTGGGGGAGGGGTGTTCCGGCCCTTCATCACAAAGCCTTGTCGCCGATTACTTCACCCGCAGCGAACTCGCCAAGGCGATGGGGTTCCTGACCATTGGCGCAAGCATGGGGACAGCGGGCGGCCTCATCATCGGCGGGCAACTGGCCGAGATGTTCGATTGGCGCTGGGCCTTCATCCTGATGGGCCTGCCGGGGCTGCTGCTGGGCGGCGTGATCTATTTCACCGTGCGTGAGCCGACCCGCGGGCGCTATGCCCCGGCCGGCACCGACATGGCGCAATTGCCGCTCGGCCAGACGATCCGCAGTCTTGTGAGCAACCGCGTCTTCATGGGGCTGGCGCTGGGCTGGGCGGTGCAGATCATGATCGGTTATGGCCTTGCGTTCTGGATGGCGGCGGTGATGCTGCGCCAGTTCCCGATCTCGACCGGGGATGTGGGCCTGTATCTCGGCTTCACCTTCTTTCTGGGCGGGATACCGGGGCCGATTCTGGGCGGTTACATTACCCATTGGCTGACTCTGCGCGACGAACGCTGGCGCGCGTGGCTCCCCGGGCTGGTGAGTCTGGGCTGCGTTGCCCCGCTGGCGATGAGCCTGACATCGGACAGCTTTGCCGGGTTCCTCGGCTGGTTCGGGGTGGCTTATGCGATCTATGTCGCCAGTCAGGCGGGCATCCTGTCCGGCATCCAGACCGCGGTGGAGCCTGCCAGCCGTGGGTTCGCGGTCGCCATCGCGCTGTTCTTCAACAACCTCATCGGCCAGACGCTGGGCCTCGGCGTGATCGGCGCGGTGAGCGATGCGCTGGGGCCGACCCAAGGGGCAAGCGCGCTGGCGGTGGCGGTGTTCGGCGTGTGCCTTGCCGCTGGTGCGGTGAGCCTTGCGATCTTTGTGTGGACCGCGGCGCAGATGGGTCCGAGCGGCTATCTGGCCAAGATGCGGGACAGTTAGAAGCCCGGATGGATCGATAGCGCGCCGCCATCGACCAGCATTTCCGCCCCGGTCATGAACGGGCATTCGTCACTGGCGAGAAAGGCAATCGCGGCGGCTGTCTCCGCCGGATCGGCGAGGCGGTTGAGCGGCGAGGTTTTCGCCACCGCCGCGATCAGGCCGGGGGTCTGCTGTTCTGCGGCTTCGAGGATGCCTGTCATTGTCGCGCCGGGGATGACGGTGTTGCAGCGGATATTCAGCCCGCGTTGTGCGCACCACGTGGCGACCGATTTGGACAGCACCCGCACCGCCGCCTTGCTCGCCGAATAGCCGGCATCGGTGGGCAGCGGGGCCATCGCCGTGGTCGAGGCGATGTTGACGATTGCGCCCGTGGAACCACCCGGATTGGCGCGCATCGCGGCAATCGCGGCGCGGCAGCCCGCCATTGTACCGGTAAGGTTCACGGCCAGCACCTTGTCCCACGCGGCGAACATCGCGTCATCTTCAAGATCGCCGATGCCCGCGCCCGACACCATCCCGGCATTGTTGACGAGGATATCGAGCCGCCCGAAGGCCTCCACCGCGCGTCCGACAATCTGCGGCCACAAGGCGCGGTCAGACACGTCCTGCACGGCAAACCGCGCCCCGACTTCGTCGCACAGGGCCTGCCCGGCGGCGGCATGGAGATCGGTGCCGAGCACCTCCGCCCCGTCGGCCCGCAGCCGCCGCACAGTCGCCGCGCCGATCCCGCTCGCGCAGCCGGTGACGATGGCGACCTTGCCCGACAGGTCAGGCATTACTCTGCCATCGTCCAGATCACGGCGCAGGGTCGCTGGTTATGCGCCGCGACAAAGCGCGCAAGGTTGTCTGTCCCCTCCGGCAGTTTCCAGCCCACGGTGAAGCCGAAATTGGCGAAGGCGAACATGATCAGATCGGCAAAGGTGAAACGGCCCAGCGCAATGTGGTTGCTTGCGCCCAGACAGGCATCGAACATCCGCCACTTTTCGTCTGCCAGCGCAAACAGCTCTGCCCCCGCCTCGGGCGAGACGACGGTCATGCGCGGTTCGAACATCGGGCGGCCGGTGGTGGCGCGAAAGCCCATCGTCATCGGCACGACCACTTCCTGATCGAACAGCCGCGCCCACTTGCGCACCGTGGCGCGTTCGACCGGGGTTTCGCCGAACAGGTTGGGCGCGGGGTGCAGTTCCTCGATATATTCGCAGATCGGCCAGCTTTCGGTCAGGCAGGTGCCGTCATCCAGTTCCAGCGTGGGCGTGGTGCCTTGCGGGTTCTTCGCCATGTATCCCGCATCCTGCCGGTTCTGGCCGGTGATGATGTCATAATGGACGCGGGCGAAATCGCGCCCCTCCTCCAGCCCCTTTTCGATCATGAACATCCGCACAAGGCGAGGATTGGGGCCGAGGCTGGAATGGAGCGTGGTCATGCGTGTCTCTCCCGGTATGTGTTTGCCAGCGTTTGTAAGAGCGCAAACACGCTCCGTCGCCCTCATAAATGCGCTAGGCAAACGCGCTGTATTGCGCCAGTAAGGCACCATGGATCACGCTCCCGCTCTCACCGCCGAACCTGCCCTTCCCGAAGCCGATGACGGGGTGCTGACCAAACTCCACCCCAATTACGCCCACGCGCTGCGGGTGAGGACCACGCTCACCGCGATCCCGTTTCTGATCGGCGCGCTGGTGCTGGAAACGGCGTTTCTGGGTGAGACCGGTTTTCCCAGCGGGATTATTGCCGGGCCGGTGCTGGTGATTGCGCTGGCGCTGATCATCCGCATCCCCATGACCCGCTACAACGCCCGCGGTTACCAGATCAGCGCGGACAGGCTGCGGGTGGTGCGGGGCCTGCTGTTCCGTTCTGACACGGTGGTGCCGTTCGGGCGGGTGCAGCATATCGATGTGCAACAGGGCCCCATTGACCGGTTCTTCGGCATCGCCACGCTGACGCTGCACACGGCGGGCAATCACAATGCCAGCGTGTCTCTGCCCGGCCTTGGCGAGCCGCTCGCGCGTGAGATGCGCGAGGAGATCCGCGCCCATATCCGCCGCGAGACGCTATGACGCAGCCACAGCGCACCGCGCCGGTCAGCGTCATCCTCGGCGCGCTCGGCAGTATTCGCAGCGCGATTCTTCCGGCCATCGCCATCGCCTTTTCCGGGATCGGCGGCGACGGACGGTTCCTGATCGCCATCGGTGTCGGCCTCGCGTCTGTGGTGATCGGCACCGCCTTTGCCTATGCAGGCTGGCGGCGGCTGACCTACACCATCGGCGAGACGGATATTCGCGTGGAAAGCGGGCTGTTCAGCCGTTCGGCCCGTTCGGTGCCCTATGAACGCATCCAGGACGTGAGCCTTGAGGCCAAGCCGCTGCCGCGGATGCTGGGGCTGGTCGCGGTCAAGTTCGAAACCGGCGCGGGCGGGGGCGACGATCTCGCGCTCGAATACCTCACCAACACCGAGGGCGAACGTCTGCGCCAGCTGGTGCGCGAACGGCGCGAGGATGAAGCGGCCGCCAGCGCCGATCCTGACACCGCTATTGTTGCACCTTCGGATGAGGGCGAGGTGCTTTACACTCTCACCCCCGGAAAGCTTCTCACCTTCGGCCTGTTCGAATTCTCGCTTGCGGTCTTCGCGGTGCTGGGCGGCGGCTTGCAATATGTCGAGACCGTCACCGATATCGATGTGTGGAATGTCGATCTGTGGCGCGGCTGGCTGGAGGAACAGGGCAGCGTTGTCGCCAGCCTTGGCCCCTATGCGCAGGCGGCGGGCGCGATTGCGGGGCTGTTCGGCCTCATCGTGATCGGGATGATGACCGGTATTGTGCGCACGGTGCTGCGGGACTGGGGCTTTACCCTGACCCGCTCGGCCCGCGGGTTCCGGCGGCAAAGGGGCTTGCTGACCCGCACCGATGTGGTGATGCCCGCCCACCGGGTGCAGGGGCTGGTGATTGGCACCGGGCTGGTGCGCTACCGCTTCGGCTGGCACGGCCTCAGCTTCGTCAGCCTCGCGCAGGATGCGGAAGGGGAAAGCCACGTTGTCGCGCCCTTTGCGCAGATGGACGAGATCGCGCCCATCGTTGCGGCGGCAGGTTTTGCTCTGCCGGACGATACGATACGGTGGCAGCGGGCGAGCAAGCAGCAGCGCAACGACAAGGCGGCGCTTGATGCGGCGGTGTTCGTGCTGGCCGCGATCCCGATGGCGATCTTTGCGCCCTTTGGTCTGTTCCTGATCCCGCTCGGGCTGGCGGTGCTGGCGGTAGCGGCTAACCTTTACGCATGGGAATTCCGCCGCCATGCGCTGAGCGACACGCAGATCTTCGCCACCACCGGCCTGATGTCACCCACCAGCCGGATTGCGACCCGGCTGAAGCTCCATTCGGTCGAAATCGCGCAAGGCCCGCTGGCGCGGCTGCGCGGCTATGCGACGGTGCATCTGGGGCTGGCGGGCGGGGATTTCGCCATCCCCGGCGTGCCGCTGGCCGAAGCCCGCAGCCTCAGGGCGCGCATCATGGAAACCATCGCCGCAACCGATTATTCGCGGCTTGATCAGGCCTTCAGCGATGCCCAGCCGGGATTCTCGGCAAACCGCTTGGCGACATAGGAACAATCGGGGCGGATCAGAAAACCCTGCCGCTCTGCATCCTCCACCAGCCGCGCCACCAGCGCGCCCGCCACACCGCGCCCGCCGATGGTGCGCGGAACGATCGTGTGGGCGGCGATGCGCACTTCCGTGCCATCCTGCTCCCCGCCCGGCTCCCATTCGAGGTAGCCTTCATCCGAAGCACCCTCGACCACCGCGACATAGCGTCCGCCCTGCCCGGCCACGTGGTGGGTGATGGTCAGCTTTGTGGGTTCCTCGCTCACTCGCGTTACTCCTGCTTGTATTGGCTGCGTTGGCGATTAGAGGCGAATGCCGATGACCCTAGCCAAGCCCTTCCTGTCCGACAACGCCGCGCCCGTCCACCCCCGCCTGTGGGAGGCGATGCGCAAGGCCGACGAAGCGGACAACCCATACGACGGGGATGCGCTCTCGGCCGAGCTGAACGCGCGTTTCACCGCGCTGTTCGGCCGCGAATGCGCTGCGCTGTGGGTGGCGACGGGGACGGCGGCGAACTGTCTGGCGCTCGCCACGATGTGCGCCCCCCACGGCGGGGTGGTGTGCCACCGCGAGGCGCATATCGAGGTCGACGAAGGCGGCGCGCCGGGGTTCTTCCTCCACGGCGCAAAGCTGATGCTGGCGGAAGGCGCGGGCGCGAAGCTGACGCCTGCCGATATTGCCGCGTTGATCGACCCGATCCGCAATGACGTGCATCAGGTTCAGCCCCATGCGGTGGCGATCACGCAGGCGAGCGAATATGGCCGCGCCTACTCGCCAGAAGAACTGGCCGTGCTTGGGGCCTTTGCCAGGGAACGCCGCCTTGGCCTGCATATGGACGGCGCACGCTTCGCCAATGCGGCAGCCTTTCTGGGCGGCTCGCCCGAAGCCGCTGCACGTGCCGCGAGCGGTCCGGTGGACAGCCTCGCCTTCGGGTTCATCAAGAACGGCGGGATGGGCGCCGAGGCTGTGGTGCTGTTCGATCCCGACGCCGCGATGCAGGTCCGCTATCGCCGCAAGCGTGCAGGCCATCTGCAATGCAAGGGGCGCTATCTCGCGGCGCAGATCCTCGCCATGCTGGATGATGGCCTGTGGCTCGCCAACGCCACCCACGCCAACGCCGCGGCGCTGGAAGTGGCGGCGGGCTGCGGGGATCGGCTGCTCCACCCGGTCGAGGCGAACGAGTTGTTCGTGCACCTGACCGAGGCCGAGCGCGCTGCGCTGCGGGCGCAGGATTTTGCCTTCTACGATTGGGGCGAGACATCCGCCCGCTTCGTCACCGCCTGGAACACCCGCCCCGAGGACGCAGCTGCGCTGGGCAAGGCCATCGCCGCGCTGTGAGTGACGCTTCCGCCCCGTCTATGCTCAGCCCCAAGGTGCTGATCCCCTTCATGCTGACCGGCACGATCTGGGGATCGACCTGGTTCGTCATCACCGGCCAGATTGCTGACGTGCCCGCCGCGTGGGGCGTGTTCTACCGCTTCATGCTGGCGACCCCGGCGCTGTTCGTGCTGGCGGTGGTGATGGGCAACCGGCTGCGGCTGAACCGGGCGGAGCACCTGCTGGCGCTGGGCGTCGGGATCGCGCAGTTCAGCGGCAATTTCCTGTTCGTCTATCATTCCGAGGAACACATCACCTCAGGCATCGTCGCGGTGATGTTCGCGCTGCTGATGGTGCCCAATGCGATCTTCGCCAAGATTTTCATTGGCGAGAAGGTGCAGGGCGGGTTCATCGGCGGCAGTCTGGTCGCGATTGCGGGCGTGTCCATGCTGCTGGTGCATGAATGGAACGCCGCGCCGCTGGGCGGCAACGTGGGCCTTGGCATCATGCTGGCGATCGGCGGGATGCTGGCCGCTTCGATTGCCAATGTGGTGCAGGCCAATCCCACCGGGCGCGGGGTGCCGATGGTGAGCCTGCTGGCGTGGGCGATGCTGTACGGCACCGCCTTCGATCTGGCCTATGCCTTCATGACCGCAGGCCCGCCGCAGCTGCCGACCGCGTGGCAGTTCTGGGCGGGCACAGCCTACCTTGCGATAATCGGCTCGGTCGTCACCTTTCCGCTGCATTACAATCTGGTGCGTGAAATCGGCGCGGGGAAGACTGCTTACAACGGGATCGTGACGGTCTGCGTGGCGATGCTGCTGTCGACCCTGTTCGAAGGGTTCAAGTGGGACGCGCTGTCGGCGGGCGGCATGGCGCTTGCGCTGATCGGCATGGGGATGGCTCTCAGGGCGCGGCGCGTGAAGGCGGTGCAGGTGCAGCAGAGCGGCACCCTGCGGCGCTGATTACAGGAGCGCCGCGAGACCTTCGACATAGGTGGTGTATCGCGGCGTCCACCCCAGCACCCGCTTGGCCTTGCCGTTGGCGACGCGGCGGTTCTCCATATAGAAGCCCCGCGCCATCTCCGACAGATTGGCGTCCTCCAGCGTCTCCAGCGGCGGCGGTTCCATGCCCAGCAAGCGGCAGGCGTGTTCGGTGACGGCGTTGCCGCTGGCGGGCAAATCATCGCCGACGTTGTAAGCCCCCGGCGGAGCGTCCTGCGTGAGCGCCGCGACTACGGCGGTCACGATGTCATCGACATGGACGCGGCTGAACACCTGATCGGGCAAGTCGATCCGCCGCGCCTTGCCCTCGCGCACCCGGTCCAATGCACTGCGGCCCGGCCCATAAATGCCCGGCAGGCGGAACACCCGCGCGCCCATGTTGAGCCACGCAAGGTCAGCCTCGGCGCGGGCGTTGCGGCGGCCCCCAACGGCTTCAGCGCCCGATTGCGCAATGGTCGGTGTCGCCTCGTCGACCCAGGCGCCAGCGCGGTCACCGTAGACGCCGGTGGACGAGAGGTAGAACAGTTCCCGCCCCCTCAGTGCCTCGCCATAGGCATCCAGCACCGGATCGCCGCCGCTCGCCCGGTCAGGCGGGACGGAGGAGAGGATGTGTGTGGCGCCGCCCAGTGCCGCCATGACAGCGTCGCGGTCTGCAAAGGCGATGTCGCCCGCGCTGCCGGTGGCGCTGACCTGCCAGCCATGCGCCTGCATTGCTGCAGCGATGCGGGCAGCGGTGTAGCCGAGGCCAAAGATCACAAGATGCGCCATGGCGGCAACCTAACCATTGGACCTGAGCCCGAATCAACCTAAATCGGCGGTCATGGACATTGCAACCACCCCCACCACACCCGACGGCAACCCCGAACTCGCCGACGCCGCCCCCACCCCGCACGAGCCGCCCGTGATCCGGCGTGAGGATTATGCGCCTTATCCGTGGCTGGTGCCGACCACGCATCTCGATTTCAAACTGGGTCTGGAAGCGACCACCGTCACCGCCACGCTCGCCGTCGAGCGGAACCCTGCGGCCGATCCCAGCCCCGAACTGCGCCTCAACGGCGACAGCCTCACCGCGCAGAGCGTCACCATTGATGGCGCAGCGGCAGATTGGCGGATGGACGGACCGGACCTGATCGTGACCCTGCCCGGCACGGCGCACACGGTCGAAATCGTCACGCAGATCGACCCCAGCGCCAACACCCAGCTGATGGGGCTTTACGCCTCGAACGGGATGCTCTGCACCCAGTGCGAGGCAGAGGGATTTCGTCGCATCACCTTTTTCCCCGACCGGCCTGATGTGCTGTCGGTCTACACCGTGCGGATGGAAGGCGACAAAGTGCTCTTCCCGATCCTGCTGTGCAACGGCAATCGCACCGCCGCGGGCGAGGGCGACAACGGCACCCATTGGGCTGATTGGCACGATCCCTGGCCCAAGCCGTCCTACCTGTTCGCGCTTGTGGCGGGCGATCTGGTCGCCAATTCCAAGCCCTTCTTCACCACAGCCTCGGGCCGCGTGGTCGAATGCAATGTCTGGGTCCGCGCCGAAGATCTTGCGCGCACCGATCACGCGGTCGAATCGCTCCACCGCTCGATGAAGTGGGACGAGGAGGTGTTCGGGCGCGAATATGACCTTGATCTCTACAACATCGTTGCTGTGTCCGATTTCAACATGGGGGCGATGGAGAACAAGGGGCTCAACGTCTTCAACACGAAATATGTGCTGGCTGACCCCGACACCGCGACCGATGCCGATTTCGACGCGGTCGAAGGCGTGATCGCGCATGAATATTTCCACAACTGGTCGGGCAACCGCGTGACCTGCCGCGACTGGTTCCAGCTGAGCCTGAAGGAAGGCTTCACCGTGCTGCGCGACCAGCTGTTCAGCCAGGATATGCGCGGCGAGGCGGTCAAGCGGATCGAGGATGTGCGCATCCTGCGCGCCGCGCAGTTCCCGGAGGATGGCGGGCCGCTCGCCCACCCGATCCGGCCTGACAGCTACCGCGAAATCAGCAACTTCTACACCGCCACCGTCTATAACAAGGGCGCGGAAGTGATCCGCATGATGCGCAGCATGGTGGGCATCGAACGGTTCCGGGCGGGCACCGATCTCTATTTCGACCGCCACGATGGCGAGGCCGCGACCTGCGAGGATTTCGTCAAGGCGATCGAGGATGGGGCGGGGATCGACCTTGCCCAGTTCCGGCTGTGGTATCGCCAAGCGGGCACCCCGCGTGTCACCGTGTCGCAGACGGTCGAGGGTGACAGCCTGACCCTGACGCTCAAGCAGACGGTTCCCGCCACCCCCGGCCAGCCCGACAAGCTGCCGATGCCGGTCCCGCTGCGCGTGGCGGTGCATTCGCACAGCGGCGCCTTGGGCGCAGAACAGCTGATCGTACTGGCCGAGGCGGAGCAGAGCTTCACCCTCCCGCTTGCCGGGCCTGACCCGGTGGTGTCGATCAACCGCGGCTTCACTGCCCCGGTGGTGATCGAGCGGGCCCTGCAACGCGAAGACCTCGTGTTCCTCGCCGCGCATGACGATGATCCCTTCGCCCGGTCGGAGGCGTTGCAGGAACTCGCTGTCAGCCATCTGGTCGGCACGGCCAGCGGCGAATTGTCCGCGCAGGATCAGGCGGCGGGCGAGGCGGCGATCATCGGCGCGTTCCGCTCCAGCCTCGCCGACGATCGGCTTGACGATGCGATGCGCGGCGAGTTGATGGTGCTGCCGTCCGAAACATACCTGTTCGAGGTGATGGCTACGGGGATGCGCAAGGCCGATCCCGGCGCCATTCACGCCGCACGCGAAGGGCTGAAAGCGGCCATCGGCACGGCGCTGGCAGGAGAGCTCACGGCGCTCCATGCGCGGGCATCGGCCGTCACGCTCGATGATCCGGCAGGGCGCGGGGCGCGCAAGGTCAAGACCATCGCGCTGGGCCTGATTGCTGCCGCCGATCCGGCGCGCGCGGCCACTCTGGCGGCGGCGCAATATGACGCCGCCGACAACATGACCGACCGGCAGGGCGCGTTGATGGTGCTGTGCGGGCTCGATCATCCGGCGCGGGCCGAAAAGCTGGCGGCGTTCTATGATCGCTACAAGGGCAATGCGCTGGTGGTGGACAAGTGGTTCACCTTGCAGGCCTTGTCGCTCCACCGCGATGTCATCCAGCACGTCCGCGCGCTGGCCGATCATCCCGACTTCACGATGAAGAACCCCAATCGCGTGCGATCATTGCACATGGCCTTCGCGGGCAACCCCAAGGGCTTCCACGCGGCGACAGGCGAAGGTTACAGGATGGTCGCCGACGTGATCCTCGCCCTCGATCCGATCAACCCGCAGACCGCTGCGCGCTTCGTGCCCGCCTTGGGCCGCTGGCGGCGGATCGAGCCGGGCCGGGCGGCGCTGATGAAGGGCGAGCTCGAACGGATCATGGCGGCGGGCAATCTGTCACGCGATACCTTCGAACAGGTCAGCCGCAGTCTGGAAGGCTGAGGTGACGGGTTTCCAGATCGAGACGCATCCCGTGCTGGCAGGCGTGCCGCACGGCTTTTTCGGCAGTGCGGGGGGCGTTCACCAGTTCGGCTTTGGCGGGCCGGGTGACGGGGCCGATGTGCAAGCCCTGCGCGCCGCGGCGGCCGATGCGATTCTTGCAGGCGGCAAGCTTGCCGCGCCGCATCAGGTGCACTCGCCCGATGTGGTGACCGTGACGGACAGCTGGGACGATGCGGCCGAAGGCCGCCCTGTCGCCGATGCGGTGGTGACCGCGACGCCGGGCGTGGTGCTCGGCATCGTCACCGCTGACTGCGGCCCTATCCTGTTCGCTGATGCTGCGGCGGGCGTGATCGGCGCGGCCCATGCCGGTTGGCGCGGGGCGGTGGACGGGGTGCTGGAAAACACCATCGCCGCGATGGAGGCGCTTGGCGCGCGGCGGGGAAGCATCGCCGCCGTCCTCGGGCCGACGATTGCACAGCCAAGCTACGAGGTCGACGCGCCGTTCCGCGCGCGTTTCGGCGCGGATGCCGAGCCGTTCTTCAGCCCCGCTCCGGAGCGGGAAGGCACCCCGCGCTGGCATTTTGACCTGCCCGGTTTCATCATGGCCCGGCTGGGCGCCGCAGGGCTCAGCAAAATTGCGGATATGGGCCGGGATACATTCTCCCATGTCGCGCGTTACCATTCGCACAGACGCGCTAGCCAAGCGGGTGAGGCGAATTATGGCAGGCAGATCAGTATGATCGCACTGCCATAAGGCGGGCTTGCAGCCAAGCGAACGCGGCTTGTTTAAAACACGGTTGGAATCTCGTTGGATTGCCGTTAATTGCCCCGCGCAAGCCTAGGGTGAGTTGCGTTACGAAACGCCCGCTCCTCCGAGGCAGGGATCAATCGACGGAATTTGCGTAGGGGCGAAAGCCTCGCCTCTGGAACATCACGCCGCGCGGGCCGTTTCTCCGCCGCGGCAAAACGAGCAGGGTAAGACGAAATGGCTATTGATACAGCCGCTAGCAGCGAACTCAGCACCCAGGACGGCGTGCGCCGTCGTGACTGGATCCATATTGCCGCGCTGAGCACGGCGGGTGTTGGCGGCGCATCGCTGCTGTTCCCGCTGGTGAGCCAGATGGCGCCCTCCAAGGACGTGCTCGCGGCGAGCAGCACCGATGTCGATGTCGGCGCTATCCAGCCGGGTCAGAGCATCAAGACCACGTTCCGCAAGCAGCCGCTGTTCGTGAAGCGCCTCACCCCCGAAGAAATCGCCGCTGCCAAGGCTGATGACGCCGTGGACATGCGCGATCCGGCCACGCTGGCCTCGCGCACCAAGGAAGGTCACGAGGATATCCTGATCACCATGGGCGTCTGCACCCACCTCGGCTGCGTGCCGCTGGGCGCGGCCGAAGGCGAGAACAAGGGTGAGTTCGGCGGGTATTTCTGCCCCTGCCACGGTTCGCACTATGATGTCGCAGGCCGCATCCGCAAGGGCCCTGCGCCGCTCAACCTGATGGTGCCCGAATACAGTTTTTCGTCCGACACGGTCGTCCGCGTCGGTTAATCCTTCGTATCTGAAGCACAACGATAATCGTCCGTTTCTTTAACTCAGAAAAAGCCGAGAGAACGCCATGAGTTTCGCCTGGGCCAAGCAATATGAACCGCAGACCGCTTTGACCAAGTGGCTGGACGAGAAATTGCCGTTTCCGCGGCTCGTCTACAACGCGGTGGGCGCCGGTTATCCGGTGCCGCGCAACCTCAATTACATGTGGAACTTCGGCGTTCTGGCCGGCTTCTGCCTGATGATCCAGATCGTCACCGGCGTCGTGCTAGCCATGCACTACGCCGCCAACGCGCAGGTCGCGTTCGGGACGGTCGAGCACATCATGCGCAACGTCAATTACGGCTGGATGCTGCGTTACGCCCACGCCAACGGGGCGAGCTTCTTCTTCATCGTGATCTACCTGCACATCTTCCGCGGGTTCTTCTATTCGTCCTACAAGGCCCCGCGCGAGATGATCTGGCTGCTGGGCGTGGTGATCTTCCTGCTGATGATGGCCACCGCCTTCATGGGCTACGTGCTGCCGTGGGGCCAGATGAGCTTCTGGGGCGCGCAGGTCATCACCGGCCTGTTCAGCGCGATCCCGCTGGTGGGTGAACCGCTGCAGGTGTGGCTGCTGGGCGGCTTTGCGCCGGACAACGCCGCACTGAACCGCTTCTTCTCGCTGCACTTCCTGCTGCCCTTCGTGATTGCCGGTGTTGTGATCCTGCACATCTGGGCGCTGCACATTCCCGGCTCGTCGAACCCGACGGGCGTGGAAGTGAAGCAGGAATCGGACACGGTGCCGTTCCACCCCTATTACACCGCCAAGGACGGCTTCGGCCTCGGCGTGTTCCTGATCCTGTTCACCTTCATGGTGTTCTTCCTGCCGAACGCGCTGGGCCACCCGGACAACTACATCGAGGCGAACCCGCTCTCGACCCCGGCGCACATCGTGCCCGAATGGTACTTCCTGCCGTTCTACGCGATCCTGCGTGCCTTCACCGGTGACTTCGGCATTCCGTTCACGGACGTCGTGCTCATCCCCGCCAAGCTGCTCGGCGTGATCGCGATGTTCGCATCGATCCTGGTGTGGTTCATCCTGCCCTGGCTGGACAAGAGCCCGGTGCGCTCGGGCCACTATCGCCCGCTGTTCCGGAAGTTCTTCTGGGTGCTGGTGATCGACATGGCGGTGCTGACCTATTGCGGCGGCGCCCCGGCGGAAGAACCCTTCGTGATCATCAGCCAGATCGCGACGGCCTATTACTTCCTGCACTTCCTGGTGATCCTGCCGATCGTCAGCCAGATCGAAGTGCCCAAGCCGCTGCCTTTCTCGATCACCGAAGCGGTGCTCGGCAAGGACAAGGCTGCGGAAGCGCCGCGTGCTGGTACGGCCCAAGGCGGCGACGCCGGCAGCCTGCCCGATGGTTCGCTGCAACCGGCCGAGTGATCGGCCGGGGCAGTCCCCAAGTAATCTGAACCGATAACGAGAAAGAGTTCAGTCATGTCTATTCGTCTAGGCGGCATCATCGCAGGCCTCGCCATCACCGCAGTGCTGGTGCTCTGGTCGCTCGTGCCCGGTGCCTACAATTATGCCTTCGGCCCGGCGCCGGAAAAGCAGCCCTCCTATGCCTTCTACGAGCATGGCGAAGGCCCGGCGGGCGGCTTCTCGTTCGACGGTGCGTTCGGCAAGTGGGATTACGCCCAGCTGCAGCGCGGCTATCAGGTCTACAAGGAGGTCTGCTCGGCCTGCCACAGCCTGAAGTTCGTCGCGTTCCGCAACCTGCAGGAACTCGGCTACACCGAGGCCGAGGTTGACGCCGAAGCCAAGAGCTGGACGGTCCCGGGCATCGATCCGAACACCGGTGAGACGACCACCCGTCCGGGCATGCCAACCGATTACTTCCCGATGCCGTTCGCCAACAATATTGCCGCAGCGGCAGCCAACAACAACGCAATCCCGCCGGATCTTTCGTTGATGACCAAGGCGCGGCATGACGGTTCGAACTACGTCTATGCGCTGCTGACCGGCTACACCGAGCCCGATGCCGAAAAGGCCGCCAAGGTCGGTTTCGAAACGCCGCTGGGCCTGTACTTCAACAAGCACTTCCCCAACGTCAACATCGCCATGGCCCCGCCGCTCGCGGTGGATGGTCAGGTGACCTATGCTGACGGGACCGAGGCAACCATCCCGCAGATGTCCGCTGACGTGGCGGCCTTCCTGACTTGGACGGCGGAACCCTCGCTGGTGCAGCGCAAGCAGACCGGCTGGTGGGTGATCGGCTTCCTGCTGTTCGCCACCGTTCTGGCGTTCCTCAGCTACAAGCAGATCTGGGCCGGGCTGAAGCCGAAGAAGGGCTGAGCCTAACCCCCTAATTGCAGACGCGCCCCGTCATCCCTTGCGGATGGCGGGGCGCTCTGCTTTTACGGGGCAGAAACAGGGGCCCTTCGCTATGACTGCACCGCATCTCTCTCCCGATGAGCTGAAGGCGCTGGTGCGCACGGTTCCCGACTTTCCGCATCCCGGCATCCAGTTCCGCGACATCACCACGCTGATCGGCCATCATCAGGGCATGGCGGCGAGTGTTCATCACCTTGCCGCGCTCGCGGATGCTGCCGGGGCGCACAAGATCGCCGGCATGGAGGCGCGCGGCTTCATCTTCGGCGCGGCCGTGGCGGTGCAGCTGGGGGTCGGGTTCGTGCCGGTGCGCAAGCCCGGCAAGCTACCGATCGACACCATCGGCATCGACTACGCGCTGGAATATGGCACCGACCGGCTGGAGATGGACCCGGGCGCGATCGAGCCGGGGCAGAAGGTGGTGATGGTTGACGATCTGATCGCCACCGGCGGTACGGCGCTGGCTTCGGCCGAGTTGCTGCGCAAGGCGGGTGCGGTGGTCGAAGCCGCGCTGTTCGTCATCGACCTGCCCGATCTTGGCGGCGCGGCGCGGCTGCGCAGTGCGGGGATCACCGTCAACGCACTGATGGAATTCGAAGGCGAATAGAACGTTCTGCGCTTTGCCAGGGAACCTCGCCGGCCTGGGCGGGGTTGTAATAATGTAAAGCGCTCGTCTATGCCCTTCAGGGGGCGCAAGGCGTGCCCTTGTCGCAAAGCCGATCCATTCATGAAGGGACCAACCGGGGCCGCCAATGGCTATCGCCATGACGCTTTTGACGCTGGTCGCGCTTCCCTTTGTTGCCGCGCTGGCCATCGCGCTGCTGCAGGATGCGCCGCGTGCGGTGCATTCGGCCATTGCTGCCGGGGCAAGCGCAGGGGGGCTGTTGCTGCTCGCCAGCCTCACCGCGTCGGTGATCGCCGGAGATGTGCCTTCCGCCTCGTGGAGCTGGGTGCCCTCGCTCGGTCTCGATCTGACGCTGATGGTCGATCCGCTGGGGCTGATGTTTGCAGGGCTGATCCTCGGCATCGGGCTGCTGGTGGTGATATTTGCACATTTCTACCTCTACGCGGGTGAGGCGACAGGGCGGTTCTTTGCCAGCCTGATGCTGTTTCAGGGCGCGATGCTGGGCATCGTGATCGCGGGCAATGTGCTGTTGCTGCTGGTGTTCTGGGAGATGACCAGCCTCGCCTCGTTCCTGCTGATCGGGTTCTGGCAGCACAAGCCCGAGGCGCGGCAGGGCGCGCGCATGGCGCTGGCTGTGACAGGCGGCGGCGGTCTTGCGCTGATCGGGGGCATGGTGCTGCTGGGCATTGCGGCGGGATCATTCGATCTGGCGACGATTCTTGAGCGCGGGGATGTGGTGAAGGCCTCTCCGCTTTACCCCGTGCTGCTGGGGCTGATCCTGCTGGGGTGCTTTACCAAGTCCGCGCAGTTCCCGTTCCATTTCTGGCTTCCCCACGCGATGGCCGCGCCCACGCCGGTCAGCGCCTATCTCCATTCGGCGACGATGGTGAAGGCGGGCGTGTTCCTGCTGGCGCGGCTGTGGCCGGTGCTGGCGGGGACGGATGCCTATACGCTGATCGTCACGTCGGTGGGCCTGACCACGATGATCGTGGGGGCGGCGGTGGCCCTGTTCCGGCATGATCTGAAGAGCATCCTTGCCTATTCCACCATCTCGCAGCTTGGCATGCTGGTGATGCTGCTCGGCTTTTCGCTGGAGGCGGCGGCGCTGGCGGCGGTGCTGCACATCCTCAACCACGCCGCGTTCAAGGCCGCGCTGTTCATGAGCGCCGGGATCGTCGAGCATGAGACCGGCACGCGCGATATCCGCCGGCTTGGCGGGCTGGCCAAGGCGATGCCGATCACCGCCGCCGTCGCCACGCTGGCCGCCGCGTCGATGGCAGGGCTGCCGCCGCTGGGCGGGTTTATCTCCAAGGAACTGATGCTTTACGAGACGCCCAAGCTGGCGCTGCTGGGCGTGCCGTGGCTGTTGCCCGTGCTGGCGACGCTGGGTGCGGCGTTCTCGGTCGGCTATTCACTGCGGCTTGCGGTGCACCTGTTCTTTGGCAGCCCGCGTGAAGCAGAGCCTTTCGCCCGCGCGCATGATCCCGGCATCGGGATGTGGGCCGCGCCCGCCTTCCTGACTGTGCTGGCGGTGTTGCTGGGCCTGATCCCGATGCTGCTGGCAGGCCCGCTGGTGGGCGCGGTCACCGCCGCTGTGACCGGAGCGCCCGCGCCTGAATTCGATCTCGCGCTGTGGCACGGGGTCAACCTCGCCCTGATCCTCAGCATGGTCGCAGTCGCGGCCGGCGTGTTGCTGCTGTGGCAGCATAAGCGGCTGCTCGGCCTGTGGGAGAGCGCGGCACTGCCCGATGCCAAACGGATGTTCGAGGCGACCTTTGCCTTTGCCGACACCTGGGTGAGGAAGGCCATCGTCGCCACCCACACCCCCTCGCTGCAACGGATGCTGCTGGCGAGCTTTGCCGTCATCATTCTGCTGATTGTCGATGGTATGCAAGCGGGCGGGGCCTTTACCGGCACGCGGGCGTTGCTGCCCGCTTCGGCCCCTGCGATCATCGCCTGGGCGCTGCTGATCGCGGCCACCGCAGCGGTGGTGAACGACAGCCGCAACCGCCTGCGGGTGCTGATTTATGTCAGCGTGATCGGCCTCGTCATCAGCCTTGCCTTCGTGCAGTTCTCCGCCCCTGATCTGGCGCTGACGCAGATTTCGGTCGAGGTGGTGACGATCCTGCTGCTGCTGCTGGCGCTCAACCTGCTGCCCAAGGAGCCGCCGCTGCTGTCATCGGCTTCGCGCAAGTGGAGGGATGGCGCGCTCGCGATCACGGGCGGGGTGCTGATCGGGGGCATTGCCTGGGCGATGCTGACCCGCGATCCTGGGCCGAGCATCGCGGCCTATCACCTTGCCAATTCCAAATCGGGCGGTGGCGGCACCAATGTCGTCAATGTCATCCTCGTCGATTTCCGCGCCTTCGATACCTTCGGAGAGATCATCGTGCTGGGCATTGCGGGCCTCGGCATTTTCGCGCTGCTCGATACGACAGCGCGCGGCGCAGCGGGCGCGCGGCTGCGCGGCTGGCGCGAGGACATGCCCCATTCGCCAGAACGCCATCCGATGATGCTGGTCGCCGCCAGCCGCATCATCCTGCCGTTGACGCTGACCGTGGGCATTTTCCTGTTCCTGCGCGGCCACAACCAGCCGGGCGGCGGGTTCATCGCCGCGCTGGTGGTGGCGATTGCGTTTCTGGTGCAATACCTCGCCGCCGGGTTCGACTGGTCCGACGCCCGCAAGCGCTTTGGTGAGCATCAGCTGATCGGGTGGGGCATACTGGCGGCGATGGCGACCGGGCTGGGATCGTTCATCTTCGGCGCGCCGTTCCTGACATCGACCTTCGACTATTTCAGCCTGCCGCTGATCGGCAAGTTTGAACTCGCCAGCGCGATGGCCTTCGACACCGGCGTGTTCCTGACTGTGTTTGGCGCGGTGACGCTGGCGCTGGCGCAGCTGAGCCACATCGCCCAGCGTGCCGCCCGCGCCTATTCCGCCAGGAATGACGCGGAGGACGCGGCATGAGCTACGAATTCCTCGTGGCGAGCGCCATCGGTGTGCTGGTGGCAGGCGGCATCTTTCTTGCCCTGCGCGCCCGCACCTTTCAGGTCGTGCTGGGCCTGACCCTGTTCTCCTACGCGGTGAACCTGTTCCTGTTTGCGAGCGGCAGGCTGGTGATCGGCCGCCCGCCGATCTGGGACAAGGCGGTGACAGAATACACCGATCCCCTGCCGCAGGCACTGGTGCTGACTGCCATCGTCATCACGTTTGGCATGACCGCCTTTGTCGTCATCCTTGCCCTGCGCAGCTTCCTTGAAACCGGCAGCGACCATGTCGATGGGGATACCGTGCCATGCGACGCGCAGGACGGTTCGGCCGACGGGGAGGACACAAGGCTGTGACCCTCGCCGATCATCTGCCGATCCTGCCGATCATCATTCCCGCGCTGGCCGCGCCGATTGCGCTGCTGGTGATGCGGCGGCGGCGGGCGCTGGGCATTGTGATTTCGCTGGTGTCGTGCCTCGCCATGCTGGCGGCGGCGCTGACCCTGATGGCGGGTGTGAGTGACGGCACGATCATGGCCTATGCGTTAGGCGATTGGCCTGCGCCCTTCGGGATCGTGCTGGTGGCCGACCGGCTCGCCGCGATGATGCTGGTGCTGACAGCAACGCTGGCGCTGCTGGCGCTGCTCCATGCGCTGGTCACCCGCGCGGATCGCAAGGGGTGGCATTTCCACCCGCTGTTCCAGTTCCAGTTGATGGGCCTGAACGGCGCGTTCCTGACCGGCGACCTGTTCAACCTGTTCGTCTTCTTCGAGGTGCTGCTGATCGCGTCCTACGGGCTGATGCTCCACGGCCAGGGCCCGGCGCGGCTGAAGGCGGGCGTGCAATATGTGGTGGTGAACCTTGTCGGATCATCGCTGTTCCTGATCGCGCTGGGGATGCTCTACGCGCTCACCGGCACGCTCAACATGGCCGACATGGGGCTGCGCGTGGCCGCGGTAGCGCCCGAGGATCAGGGGTTGCTGCGGATTGCCGGACTGCTGCTGGTCAGCGTCTTTGCGCTGAAGGCGGCTGTCGCCCCGCTGCACCTGTGGCTGCCGCGCACCTATGCGGTCTCGACCCCGGCGGTTGCCGCGCTGTTTGCGATCATGACCAAGGTCGGCGTCTATTCGATCATCCGGGTGGTGCCGCAGGTGTTCGGTGAAAGCGCAGGCGCGGCGGCGTGGGTGCCCGCGCCATACCTGCTGCCCGCCGCGATGGTGAGCGCGGGCGTGGGCTTTGCCGGTGTGTTCGTGGCGCGCAGCCTGTCGGAACAGGCCGCCTATGCGGTGATCGGATCGACCGGCACGCTGCTGATCGCAGTGGCGGGCTGGACGCCTGAAAGCCTGGGAGCGGCGCTGTATTACCTCGCCCATTCGACACTGGCGGCTGCGGCCCTGTTCATGGTCGCCGATGTCACCGCCCGGCGGCGCGGTGCCTTTGCCGACAGCGCCAGCCCCGGTCCGGCCTTTGCCGGGCGCGGCGGGATCGCGCTGCTGTTCATGGCCGCCGCCATCGCTGCGACAGGCCTGCCGCCCCTGTCGGGCTTTATTGGCAAGCTGCTTATCCTCAAGTCGGTTGCGGGCCTGCCCGATTGGGGCTGGGCGTGGGGCGTGATTCTGGTGACGACCTTCATCGGTGTGGTCGGCTTTGCCCGTGTGGGCAGCGCGGTGTTCTGGAAATCCGCGCCCGATAGTTCTGCCCCTGCCGCGTCAACCTCCCGCCGCGATCTTGCCGCCCCCGTGCTGGCGCTGGCGCTGCTTGCCGCGTTGTCGGCGGGCGCGGGCTGGGCGAGCGCCTATGCCGATGCCGCCGCAGCGCAGGTGCTCGACCCGGCGCAGAGCGCAGCCGCCGTTCTGACGGAGCGCACGCCATGATGAACCGAATTCTGCCGCACCCGGGCCTGTCGGCGCTGCTGGTGGTGATGTGGATCGTGATGGTCAACGAGGTCAGCTTTGGCGCGCTGTTTCTGGGGGTGGTGTTCGGTGTGCTGGTCCCGATCTTCACCGCGCCGTGGTGGCCGGGGCGGCCCGATGTGCGCTTTGTCCCCGCGCTTGGCTATGCCGGGATCGTGCTGTGGGATATCATCGTCGCCAATTTCGAAGTTGCCGCGATCATCCTGTTCAAGCCGAACCGCAATCTGCGACCGGCTTGGCTGATCGTGCCGCTCGAACTCACCTCGCCCGAGGCGATCACGGTGTTCGCAGGCACCATCAGTCTGACCCCGGGCACGGTGTCTTCGGACGTGTCGGCCTGCGGGAAGTATCTGCTGGTCCATGCCCTTGATGCACCCGATCCGGCGGCAGAGGTTGCCAAGATCAAGGCGCGTTACGAGACACGGCTGAAGGAGATTTTCCGATGATCGCATACGCGCTCGCCTTCGGCTTTGCGGCGCTGGGCGTCGCGCTGGCGATGAACCTGTGGCGGCTGTTCAAGGGGCCGGGCGTGGCTGACCGCATCCTTGCGCTGGATACCATGGTCATCAACGTGATCGGCCTCATCGTGCTGACCGGGATCGCCAGCGGCAGCGGCACCGCGTTCGAGGCAGCGCTGTTGCTGGCGATGGTCGGCTTTGTCGGGACGGTGGCCTATGCCAAGTTCCTGCTGCGGGGGGACATCATCGAATGAACGGCTCTGCCCCCGCATTTGTCGATTTGCTGGTCAGCGCGCTGCTGGTGCTTGGCGGGGTGTTTGCGCTCGTGGGCAGCTGGGGGCTGGTGCGCCTGCCCTCGCTGATGGAGCGGCTCCACGGCCCGACCAAGGCGACCACGCTGGGTCTGGGGGCGCTGCTGGTTGCGTCGGTGGCGTGGTTCCAGCTGGCCGAGGGTGTGTGGACGACCCACGAACTGCTGGTGTCGGTGTTCCTGTTCGTCACCGCCCCGATCAGCGCCAACATGATCGCCAAGGTGCATCTGCACCGGCTGCACAATGGTGAGGCCGGCGAAGGCATTACTCCCGCTGGCCCCGTCCCGCCGCCACCCGGAAACGTGCAATGGGCCACCCACGAGGCCCCGCACGAGGGCACTCCGGGCGATTTCGTCGGGGATTGAGGCGCTACCGGCGGAATTCC
This sequence comes from Porphyrobacter sp. IPPAS B-1204, assembly GCA_003724185.1. Taxonomy (GTDB): domain Bacteria; phylum Pseudomonadota; class Alphaproteobacteria; order Sphingomonadales; family Sphingomonadaceae; genus Erythrobacter. The sequence goes on along the minus strand of RHGM01000001.1, from coordinate 1,376,829 downwards.
ACCGCCGTGCTGCCGCTGACCATCTCCGCCAGGCGGGCCGCGTCCCAGTTGGTGAGCCTGACGCAGCCGTGGCTTTCGGTGCGGCCAATTGTCTCTGGCGAGGGCGTGCCGTGGATGCCGTAATGATCCTTGGTGAGATCGATCCACACCACCCCGACCGGACCGTTCGGCCCCGGAGGAAGCTGCTGCTTTTCCGCGGTGTCGGGAACGTCCCAGAACAGTTCAGGATCGAAGGCATAGGGCGGGTTGTAGGCAACACCCTTCACCTTCCAGTCGCCGATGGGCAGCGGATCCTGCTTTGATCCGGTGGTGACAGTGAACATCGCCACCAACCGGTCTTCGCCATCAAAGGCCTTGAGCCAGCCTTCGGATTCGTCGACGAGAATTCGCGCCACCTCGGGCTGGTCTGTCCCGACACCAAGGGATTGCAGCGTTGCCAGCCATTCCTTGTTCTGGACACTGGCCGCATCAATGGCATCGGCCCCGACATTGGGCACGCGCAGCTTTTGCCCGGCGGCGAATTGCGGGACAGACCCATCGGGTGACGCGGCTGCCGATGCCCCCGCCGCGCCGTCGGCGCTGGCCGGCTTGCCGCCGGGATTGAGCTGCGCGAGCACGGCCGGCGTTGTGTGGAAGCGTTCGGCCAGCTTTTCGGCCATGCTTTCATAGCCGAGCTGCGTCACCTTGGCCTTTTCGGCCATCCCGTCTGGCACGGCGGAGAACGGCACTTGCCCCCAAGCGGATGGGATCGTCACCACGCGCGTTGCCGGAATGTTGTCCCACTGCGAAAGCGCGTCGCGGGTTGCATCGTCAAGCTCGCCTGTGATGGGAAGATCGCGCGATTCCTGAAAGCCTTTGAGGGCGTTGGCGAAGGACAGCCCCTGCTTTCCGTCAATCACGCCGGGGCCGAAGCCAAGGCGTTCCAGCACCACCTGTGCCTGCATCAGCGGGCGTTGTTCTGCGTCTGGGATGTCGACCTCGGCTGACTGCCCCGGCGCCGGATCGCGCGCGGCCAAGCCATCGATGCCGCTTTCGTCCGCCGGCTCGGCGCGCACAGTGCCGTTGTCCTCGGCTTTTTCGGAGGCGCAGGCACCAAGCGTTATGAGGCAGAACGGAAGGGCGGCAGATAGCAGGGTGAAGCGCATGGGTGGTCCTTTGCGGGAAGTGTCGGTCGCATGTGCCCGGGGTGCCAGCGCCAGGCATCGGCGATTCCGACAGGATCAGGGTTCGCGTGCGGCATGCGCCCAATGTCATGCACCGTGCTCTGCCGACCCTAACCCAGGCTGGCATCCTGTGCCTGGCGGGCAAACAAATCGGCGCCGGTCGCGCGTTTTGCCTTAGCGCCACGGGTGCAGGAACCGATGTGCCAGAAGCGCTATTCTGCTGATTATCAGGATTTTGCTGCGGGCTGGAGCGGGTAGCGGGAATCGAACCCGCATAGCCAGCTTGGAAGGCTGGAGCTTTACCACTAAGCTATACCCGCGTGGTGCCTGCGGGCGCCCATGCCACTTTTGGCGGCGCTGCGTCAATAAGCTGCGCGTTCAGTCGCGCGGCACAATGGCCATGTTGTCGATCAGGCGGGTTGTCCCGATCCGTGCTGCCACAAGAATGCGTGCTGGTCTCCCGGCCAGTTCCTCGATCGGCGCGAGCGTCTCGGCGTCGACCACCGCGATGTAGTCGAGCCGGAAGCCTGCAAGCTGGAGCTCGTCCTCCACCACGGACTTCGCGAGCCAAATGGGCTGATCGCCCGCGGCGATGGTCTGTGCGGCCATCGCCAGCGCTTCGGGCAGAACCGCTGCCGCTGTGCGTTGCTCGGGCGTCAGATAGCGGTTGCGGCTGCTCATCGCCAAGCCATCGGCCTCGCGCATGGTCGGCACGCCGATGATCGCATCGACATGGGGATGGGTAAGATCGAGATCGCGCGCCATCGTCCGGATCACGGCGAGCTGCTGGAAATCCTTCTCGCCGAAGAACGCCATGTCGGGCTGGACCTGGTTGAACAGCTTGCACACCACCGTGGCCACCCCGTCGAAATGGCCGGGACGGGCCGCGCCGCACAGCCCGTCGCTGACCCCGGCAACGCTGATGTTGGTGGCAAAGCCTGCGGGATACATCGCTTCCGGCGTCGGCGCCCACAGCACGGCCACGCCCTCCGCCTCAAGCATCGCTGCATCTTCAGCGAGTTGGCGCGGATAGGCGTCCAGATCCTCGTTCGGGCCGAACTGCCTGGGATTGACGAAGATCGAGGCGACCACGTGATCCGCTGCCTCCCGCGCGCGGCGGACCAGAGTGAGATGCCCTTCGTGCAGGGCGCCCATTGTCGGAACCAGAGCGATGCGTGCGCGCCCGTGCCCGGCGGCGCTCCGCAATTGTCCCAGTGTGGTTCTCAACATTTGCAACGTCTTGACCGTTTGCACCGCTACGTCTCCAAGGATACACCGCTCGGACGTGCCCTTGCGGCGCAAACTGTCCCATTTCAAGAGACCTGTCATGTCGCCCGCGCCGAGCGCTCAACCCTCCCAACCCGTGCTCGCGGGACGCCGTTTGCGCAAGGGGCAGGCGCACCGGATCGTCTTCGCCAACGAGAAGGGCGGCACCGGCAAATCGACCACCGCCGTGCATATAGCGGTCGCGCTGTCCTATCTGGGGGCGCGGGTCGCCTCGATCGACCTCGATCCGCGCCAGCGCACCATGCACCGCTATATCGAGAACCGGCTGGGAACGCTGGAGAAACGCGGGCTGACACTGCCGACCCCGGATTGCGAGGTATTTCGCGGCAACAGCACCGGCGATCTGATGGGCATGATCCGGCGGCTTGAGGCGGCGTGCGATTTCCTGATCATCGACAATCCGGGGCGCGATGATCCCTTCGCCCGGATCGCGGTCGAACATGCCGATACGCTCGTCACGCCGATGAACGACAGCTTTGTCGATTTCGACCTGATCGGACAGGTGGATTCCGAGACGTTCAAGGTGAAGAAGCTGTCCTTCTTTGCCGAACTGATCTGGGAGGCGCGGATGAAGCGCAGCCGGATGACGATTGAACAGCAGCGTCCGGAAATGGACTGGATCGTGGTCAGGAACCGCACCGGGCACGTTGAGGCCCGCAACCAGGCCCGCCTGCACAAGGCGCTGAACGAAATGGCGAAACGGGTCGGCTTCCGCGTGACGCAGGGGCTTTCCGAACGCGTGATCTACCGCGAGTTGTTCCCGTCCGGCCTCACCCTGCTCGACAAGGGCCATCTGGGCGAACTGGGGACCAGCCACCTTGTCGCCCGGCAGGAATTGCGGGCACTGGTCAAGGCGTTGAGCCTGCCCGCCTTCGGGCGCGAGCAGGGCGAGCTGGAGATGGCCTGATGCTGAAGGTCTTCATCGCCATCATCGTGCTGAGCGCTTTCTGCCGCTGGGCGCTTGGCCGGTGGCCGTGGGATTACCTGCGCGGCCCATCGGCCCGCCATCAGGCGCTGCGGCAGGCGCGCACGCTGCTCGGCGTCGGGGAAGGGGCCGGGCGCGAAGACATCATCATCGCGCATCGCCGCCTGACCGCCATGGTTCACCCCGACAGGGGCGGCACCACGGCGTCGATGCAGGAAGCCAATGCGGCGCGCGATCTGCTGCTTGCCGAACTGCCGACCGGGCCAACGATCCCGGCCGATGATGACCAGCCGCCGCAATCGCGGGATTGACACAAACCCGCGCCAAGGGCTTTTGCGGCCCCGCGGGGAGCAGCCGGGGAATGTTTGCGGGTTCTGATCCGTTGATCGGGATGGAACCGCGACACTACTGGAAGATCACGGCTTTCGCCATCGACCGCCGCCCGGCAAAGCGGCTCTGACACAGCGACAACGGAGTACCTCTCGCGATGCAACATCAGTTTCACCCCACCGTGCTGCGCGAATACGACATTCGCGGGATCATCGGCGAGACGCTGGGCGCGGATGACGCGCGGGCGATTGGCCGGGCGTTCGGCACGCTGCTGCGCGAAGCGGGCGGCACAACGGTGGCGGTGGGGTATGACGGGCGGGTCAGCTCGCCCATGCTCGAGCACGCGCTGGTCGAAGGCCTGACCGCCAGCGGCTGCGATGTGGTGCGGATCGGCCTCTCGGCGACGCCGATGCTGTATTATGCCGAGGCTTCAGCCGAACAGGTGGATGGCGGCATTCAGATAACTGGCAGCCACAATCCCCCCAATTACAACGGCTTCAAGATGGTATTTCTTGGCCGGCCGTTCTTCGGCGCCGATATCCAGAAGCTCGGGAAACTGGCAGCAGACGGGGCGTTCGCCACCGGCGTGGGACAGGTCACCACGCGCGACATCATGGGCGAGTATGTCGAGCGTCTGCTCCAGGGACTGGCCGGGATCAATCCCGAGGCGCTGGCAAATCTCCGCGTCGGCTGGGACGCCGGAAACGGTGCCGCTGGCCCCGCGCTGGAAGCCTTGGCTGCCCGGCTGCCGGGGGAACACCATCTGCTGTTTACCGAAGTTGACGGACATTTTCCCAACCACCATCCTGATCCGACTGTGGAGGCCAATCTGGCCGACTTGCGCGCCCTCGTCGCGGACAAGCAGCTCGATTTCGGAGTGGCTTTTGACGGCGATGGTGACCGGATCGGCGCGATTGACGGCACGGGCCGGGTGATCTGGGGCGATCAATTGCTGATGATCTACGCCGAGGATCTGCTCCGGAACCGGCCGGGATCCACGATTATCGCCGATGTGAAGGCCAGCCGTGCCTTGTTTGACCGGGTGGCGGAGCTGGGCGGGCAGCCGCTGATGTGGAAAACCGGGCACTCGCTGATCAAGTCCAAAATGAAGGAAACTGGCGCGCCGCTGGCGGGCGAGATGAGCGGGCACGTGTTCTTTGCGGACGAATACTACGGTTATGACGACGCGCTTTATGCAGGCGTGCGGCTGCTGGCGGCGGCTGCGCGGTTGGGCAAGTCGGTGACCGAGCTGCGCTCTGCGATCCCGCCGATGCTCAACACCCCCGAACTGCGCTTTCAGGTCGATGAGGTGCGCAAGTTCGCCGCGATGGCCGAAATCACCCAGCGGCTGACCACCGCGCCGGGCCCCGATGTGGAGAGCGTCAACGCCACCGATGGCGTGCGGGTGAACACGGCGGATGGCTGGTGGCTGCTGCGTGCATCGAACACGCAGGATGTGCTGGTGGCGCGGGCGGAAAGTGACACCGAGGAAGGCCTCGAACGCCTGCTCGCCCAGATCGACGCACAGCTGGAGGCGTCAGGTCTCGAGCGTGGCGAAAGCGTCGGGCACTAGTCCCCTGCAATTCCAATTGCCTGACGGGCCTGCCGCGTTATGACTTCGACAATGCTCGTCGGGATCGATCTTGGCACCACCAACAGCGCGGTTGCGCTGTGGAAGGACGGTGCGCCGCAGCTGGTGCCCAATGCACTCGGCAAGGACCTCACGCCGTCTGCCGTCAGTCTGGCCAAGGGCGGGCAAGCGTGGGTGGGGCAGGCCGCGCTTGACCGCATGGCGACCCATCCGGCCGACACCGTCACCAGCTTCAAGCGGATGATCGGCACCGCCGGCACCGTGACGCTGGCGGGCACCACACTGACCCCTGAAGACCTTTCGGCGATGGTGCTGCGCAGCCTTGCCGATGATGTCGAGGCAGCCACGGGCGAGCGGCCCAGCGGCGCCGTCATCACCGTTCCCGCCTATTTCAACGAACGCCAGCGCCGCGCCACGCGGCGGGCTGGCGAAATCGCGGGGCTTGAAGTCAAACGCCTCATCAACGAACCCACCGCCGCCGCGCTGGCTTTTGGCCTTGCTGACCGAGGGGACCGCGAGCCGTTTCTGGTGTTCGATCTGGGCGGGGGCACCTTCGATGTGTCCATCGTCGAGATGTTCGAAGGCATCGTCGAAGTGCGCGCCTCGGCGGGCGACAACCGGCTGGGCGGGGACGATTTCGACGAGGCGCTGGTCAGGCTGGTCGAGCCGTTGCTGACCGATCCGGACGCGCTGGCCCGCCTGCCCGCCGACCGCCGCCATGCGCTGCTGACCCTGGCTGCCGAACGCACCCGCCGCGCGCTGACCACGGCTGACGAGGCCGATTTCACCCTTGTGGCAGACGGCACTTCGCTCACGGCGCGTGTCACCACCGAGGCCTTCGAAGAAGCCGCCGCGCCGCTGGTCAAGCGGTTGCGCGATCCGGTGATCCGGGCCTTGCGGGACTGCCATATCGACGTGAAGACCCTGTCCGATATCGTGCTGGTGGGCGGAGCGACGCGGATGCCGGTGGTGAGGAAGGCGCTGACCCGGATGTTCGGGCGATTTCCCAACACTACTGTCCATCCCGATCACGCGGTGGCGCTCGGTGCGGCGATCCAGGCTGGATTGCTATCGGGCGGGGACGGGCTGGAGGAAATCCGCATCACCGATGTCGCCCCCTTCACCCTTGGTGTCGGCACGGCCACACGCGACCAGCACGGTCGCTATCACGACGACATTTTCGCACCCATCATCGAACGCAACACGCCCGTTCCCGTCAGCCGGATGGAAGGGTTCCGCACCCTTTCCGATAACCAGCGGCAGGTGGTCTTCGCGATCTATCAGGGCGAGGCGCGTGACGTGAAGAAGAACGTCAAGCTGGGCGAGCTGACCGTGCCCGTGCCGCCGCGTCCGGCGGGTGAGGTCGGGGTGGATGTACGCTTCACCTATGACACCAGCGGGCTGCTGGAGGTGGATGTCGCCGTGCCGTCCACTGGCATGACCCGCAATCTGGTGATCGTGGACGAGGACGACCGCCGCAGCCAGAAGGACGTGGAGGCCCGCCGCAAGGCGCTGGAAAAGCTGAAGGTCCACCCGCGAGACGAGGCCGAGAATGTCGCCATGCTGGCGCGGGCGGAACGGGCCTACGAAGGCTTCACCGGCCAAGTCCGCGATGTGATCGGCCAGGGGCTGACCGAGTTTCAGGGCGCGCTCGACAAGCAGGACCCGCGCATCATCGCCGATGCGCGTGAAGGGCTGGGCCGGCTGCTCGACGCGATCGAGGCCAACCCGCCGCTATGAGCCGGGGCTTTCCGTGGAACCGCCTCGGGATCGACGCCACCAGCGATACCGCCGCCATCCGCAAGGCCTATGCCGATGTGCTGCGGGCGACCAATGTCGATGAGGATATCGCCGGTTACGCCGAACTGCGCCGCGCCCGCGATCATGCGCTGTGGCTGGCAGCGCAGAGCCAGCGGGCGCTGGAAGACGATGGCGAGGACGAAGACGATCTCGGCCTGGGCGATCTCGACCTGCATTGGGATGGGCAAGATGAGGCCGAGTGGCAGGCCAGCATCGCAGCGCATCACCCCGATCCGGCAGGGCCAACGCGCCCGGCGGAATTGGCGCCCGAACTGACAGAAGGCCAGCTGCGCGCACAGGCGGCGTGGAAAGTGCTGCTCGGCGTGCTCTACCCCGATGGCGCCGACAGCGATGAGGCGGTGACGCTGGAAGAACTGGACGAGGCCAGCGCTGCCCTCAGCGTGCTGATCGCGCGGGCGGAGGAGGCCGATCTGGTCGAGCATGATGCGCTGGATGACGGGCTGGCCGAATTGTTCGCCCGCACCTGGCCGCGCTGCGCGCCGTTCGTGGAACAGGCCAGCGCCGCCTTCGGCTGGCTGGACGAGGCGGGCGTGCTGGACGAACGCCCCGCGCTGATGTTCCTCAACCAGCGGCTGAAGGGGATGCGCTTTCACGAGAAGGTGCAGCAGCCCGCTCATCCGCTCAACAAGGCCTGGGCGGAGCTGTCGCGCCCGGGGCGGGCCAGTATGTTCGACCGGCTGCGGGTCAAGCGGCTGGAGGTGCACAAGCTGCTGACCGGCATCCGCGAACGCTATCCCGAACTGGAAAGCTATCTCGATCCCGAGCGGGTCGCGTCGTGGGACAAGGGCAGCGCGGCAGAGGACAAACCGGGCGGGTTTGGCCCGGCGGCGGTGCGCTGGGCGTTGGTCGTGGTGCTGATCGGGGTCGCGCTCGCCCATCTGGGTTCGAGCATCTCTGGCAGCGATGACCGCCGGGGCGCGCCGTCGGATGATGTGGTCGCCCAAGCGCTGCGCGTGGCGCAGGGCGACATCGCGATGGCTGACATTTTCGGTGAGGGAACCAACATGGCCGCTGTGCGCGCCGCTGACCCGGTGCTGGCCGATCAGTTCGCCCCCCTTGCGGGTTTGCGCGGCGGCAATGCCGGGCCGGCGATGCTCGCGCTCGCCCGGCTCAAGGCGCTGGCTTCCATCAGTGGCGCTGACCGGGACGATCTGCTGGTGCGTGCCGATCTCATGGGGCTGTGGATGCAAGCTGCGCAGGCGCAATCGGACGCTGCGTGCCGCAAGGTGATGACCGGCGATTTTGCCGCCCTCGACCTTGCCCTCACCGACAAGCAGCGTGACCGCGAACGCGCGCTCATGAAGCAGTTGCTGGCGACCAAGCTGCTCGGCGCTGAGGTCGAGGGCGGCGAATTCCGCTACGCCATCCCCGGCTGGCTGGTGGGCGAAACGATCAAGCGCAGCGGGCTGGGTGAAGAAAAGCTGGTCGCTGCGCTGACCGATCCCGATCATCCCGATCGCTGCAAAGCCAAAGCGGCGCTGATCGAGGCCGTGCGCGCAGCGCCCGGGAAGACCCCGCTGGATGTGCTGAAAGGCCTGTAACGGGGCTGGCGTGTCCTGCGCGGGTGGGGCAGTAATGGATTGAAGCGAGGGAGAGATTCGATGCGAAAGATTGCTGTTTTGTTGGCCGCCACCGCGGGTCTGGGTGCTCCCGCCAGTCTGGCCGCACAGGATGCGCCGCCGCCGATGACTGTCGGCGAAGGGCTGCCCGATGATGAGGGCGATGCTCCGTCGGATGATGCTTCCGAGATGGCGGCGCTGGCCGGGATGATGGGCGGCATGTTCAAGGCCGAACCCCTCACCGCCGAGCAGCAGGCCCGCCTGCCGCAGGCCGAGGCACTGATCGCCCAGCTGATCCCCGAAGGCGCAATGGCCGAAATGTCGCAGGCGATGTTCGGCAATATCCTTGGCCCGCTTGAAAGCCTGATGCCAACAGGCGCAAAGCCGGTGGTGGCGGAGCGTCTGGGGCCGGTGGTGGCGGAAAGCCTCTCCGAAGAACAGGCGGTCGAAGTCGCCAGCCTGCTTGATCCCGATTGGAAGGAACGCGAATCGCGGGTCAAGAGCCTGGTCCCCGAGATGCTGACCGAAGTGATGGGCCTGATGGAACCGACCATGCGCAAGGCCATGTCGGAGCTTTACGCGATCCGCTTCACCAGCGGCGAACTCACCGATATCTCAGGATTTTTCGCGACCGATACCGGTGCGAAATACGCCCGAGAAAGCTTTTCCATGACCAGCGATCCGCGCCTTATTGCTGCCAGCATGGAGATGATGCCCGCATTGTTCGGAATGATGGGCGATATGGAGCAGCGCATGAAGGAGCGCATGGCCGATCTGGGCGAACCGCGCAGCTTCGCCGCACTCAGCAACAAGGAGCGCGGCCGGGTGGCCGAACTCACCGGCCTGTCGGTCGAGGAGATCGAGAGCAATCTTGAGGCTCAGACCATCATGGTGCCGCCCGCGCCGCCTGCCGAGTGATGTGACCGCCGCCGACCTCGCCGACCTTTCGCCGCCGCTGCCGCCCGAAATCGCCGCGTGGTTTGCCGCGCGCGGTTGGCGGGTGCGGCGGCACCAGTGGGACATGCTGGCGAAGGCGCGGCAGGGCCACCATGCGCTGCTGGTCGCCGATACCGGGGCGGGCAAGACGCTGGCGGGGTTCCTGCCGACCTTGTGCGATTTTGCGCCGTCGTCCGGCGCTCCCCCGCCAGATGGGCTGCACACGCTCTACGTCTCGCCGCTGAAGGCGCTGGCGCAGGATGTGAAGCGCAACCTGCTCACGCCGATTGAAGAGATCGGCCTGCCGATCCGGGTTGAGACCCGCAGCGGAGACACGCCTTCGGACCGCAAGAAGCGTCAGCGGGAGCGGCCTCCGCATATCCTGCTCACCACGCCGGAAAGCCTGTCGCTGCTGCTGTCCTATCCCGAAAGCGCCGATCTGTTCGCGGGGCTGAAACGGATCGTGATCGACGAGGTTCACGCCTTTGCCACTGACAAGCGCGGCGACCTGCTGGCGCTTTCGCTGGCGCGTATCAACGCGCTTGCCCCTGCGGCGCAGCGGGTGGCGCTGTCGGCAACGCTCGCCAATCCCCGCGATTTTCAGGAATGGCTCGCCCCGCAGGGCGCTGCCGGGACTGGCGAAATTGCCGCCGCCGATCTGGTGTGGGGCGAGGAGGGCGCCGATCCCGAGGTCGAGATCCTGCTGCCCATCGAAGAACGCGTGCCGTGGGGCGGGCACGCCGGGCGCTGGGCGGTGCCGCAGCTGATGCAGGCGATCAAGGCCAACCGCACCACGCTGGTCTTCACCAACACGCGCTTCCTCGCCGAGTTCATCTTCCAGTGCCTGTGGGAGGAAAACGAGGATCACCTCCCTATCGGCATCCACCACGGCAGCCTGTCGGTCGAAGCCCGCCGCAAGGTTGAAGAGGCGATGGCGCGCGGCGAATTGCGTGCGCTGGTGTGCACCGCCAGCCTCGATCTCGGGATCGACTGGGGGGACATTGATCTGGTGGTGCAGATGGGCGCACCCAAAGGCTCCTCGCGCCTGCTCCAGCGGATCGGGCGCGCAGGACACCGGCTTGATGTGCCGAGCCGGGCGGTGCTGGTGCCGGGCAACCGGTTCGAATTCCTCGAAGCCATCGCCGCCAAGCAGGCGGTCGACGAAGGCCAGCGCGATGGCGAGGCGTTTCGTCCCGGCAGTCTGGATGTGCTCGCCCAACATGTCATGGCCTGCGCCTGCGCCGGGCCGTTCCACGAGGATGCCCTGCTGGCCGAGGTCAGGAGCGGGCTGGCCTATAGCTGGGTCGACCAAGCAACCTTCAGCCGGGTGCTGAGCTTCGTGTCGAACGGCGGCTATGCGCTCAAGGCCTATGACCGGTTCCAGCGGATCGTTCGGGCCAAGGACGGCGTGTGGCGCCTGTCGCATCCCCAGCAGGCGCAGCGCCACCGGATGAATGCCGGGATCATCGTTGATTCCGAAATGCTCAACGTGCGGTTCAAGAATGGCCGCAGCCTCGGCAAGGTCGAGGAGCGGTTCGCCGCGCAGCTTTCCCCCGGCGACACCTTCTTCTTTGCGGGCATGAGCCTTGAGGTCGAGGGCGTGAAGGACATGGACGTGACGGTGCGTGCCGCGAAGAAATCCGCCACTATTCCCAGCTATGGCGGGCTGCGCCTGCCGCTCACCACGCACCTTTCCACCCGCGTTCAGGCGCTGCTGGCCGACCGGGCGGGGTGGGGGCTGTTCCCCGATGATGTGCGCGAATGGCTGGAGATGCAGGACTACCGCAGCCGTCTGCCTGCGCCCGGCGAGCTGCTGGTCGAGAGCTTCCCCCACGGAGGCAAGCATTACACCGCCTATTACACCTTCGAAGGCTGGAACGCGAACCAGAGCCTTGGCATGCTGATCACCCGGCGGATGGAGGATCGGGGGCTGCTGCCTGGCGGGTTTGTCGCCAATGACTATTGCCTCGCGGTGTGGGGCCTGAAGCCCGTCACCGATCCTGTTCCGCTGCTGTCGCCCGATATTCTGACCGGTGAATTTGTGGAGTGGGTCACCGAAAGCCACCTTCTGCGCCGGGCGTTCCGCGAGGTGGCGGTGATCAGCGGGCTCGTCGAACGCCAGCACCCCGGGCAGAAGAAGACCGGCAAGCAGGTCACCTTCTCGACCGATCTGATCTACGATGTGCTGCGGAAATACGAGCCCGATCACGTGCTGATCGAAGCCGCGTGGGCCGATGCAAGGGCGCGGATGACGGATGTGGGGCGGCTTGCGGACCTGCTGGAACGATCGGAGCGGGAACTGGTGCACGTGACGCTCGACCGCGTCTCCCCGCTGGCGGTGCCGGTGATGACGATGATCGGGCGCGAGGCTGTGCCGCAGGGTGCGGTGGATGATGAATTGCTGCTGGAGGCCGAAGGGCTGATTGCCGCAGCGATGCGGCCGGACGAGCCGCCGGAGGGGGACTGAGCCCTCCCCCCAGCGGCTTTCAGTCAGAAGCTGCGGTAACGATCATTGCCGATGAAGGCGAAACCATCGGCGCCTTCGTCCTTGATCAGCGCGATGGTGCGGGCGGCCATGTCGTAGCTGGCGAGGGCATCGGGCTCGAACCTCAGCAGCGGCTGCTTCGCTGCGACGCTGGCAGCGGCAACCTGCGCGCGCAGCTCGGCGGTCGTTACCGCAGCGCCGTTCCATGACAGGCGGTCGTCCGCGCTTATCGCGATGGTGTTCTGCTCCAGCACTGGCAGCTTTGGCGTGACGCGGTCGCTTGGCAGGTCGACGGGGGTGACGTTGACCGGCACCTGCATGGCCAGGATCAGCATGATCAGCAGCACCAGCAGCACGTCAATGAAGGGGGTGACATTCATTTCGCCGATGGGGCGAGGGCGCGGGGCGTAGATGTTGGGGCGGGTCACGGCGTGGGGCATGGTCGCTCTCCTGATGCGGAACGGGCCTGCGGATTGCACCCGGTCCTGCACCGGAGAATATCGCGAAAAGAGCAGGTTGCCTAACGCGTACCGGTATGGGCCTTGCAACGCTTTGTCGCGTGTTCCTGAAATGTTCCACGTGAAACATTCGCCGCCCAAGCAAAAGGGGCGCCGCGAACCAGTCGCAGCGCCCCTTCTGATGTTTGTCTGGCCGAACCTAACCGCGGTCTGGGCCGGGCTAGCGCCGGGCAAGGCCTACTTGCCGAAGTTGCGATACTTGTCGTTGCCGACGAAGCCGAACTTGGTCACGCCCGATGCCTTGATGTCGTTCAGAACGTGGACCGAGAGGTCATAGCTGGCCAGCGGTTCGGGCTCGAACTGAAGTTCGGGCTCAACCGGCAGGGCCAGGCTCGTCTTCAACGTCGAGACCAGTTCCGCTTCGGTCAGCGGAGTGCCGTTCCAAAGGATCTGGTCATCGGCGGTCAGAACCACCTTGTTCTTGATCGGATCAATCGGCGGCGGATTGGTCGGCGGCTGCGGTGTCGGCAGATCGATGTCGACCGAGTGGGTCGCCACCGGGATGGTAATGATGAACATGATCAGCAGAACGAGCAAAACGTCGATCAGCGGCGTCATGTTCATGTCCATCATCGGCTGGCCGTCGAGCTTGCCTCCAGACATACCCATGTCAGTTACTCCTTAAGTTCGCTCGCAGGTCAGCCGTTCGGATCGACGGGGTTCGAGATGAACCCGACGACCGGATAGCCGGCGCGCTGGATGTTGTAGATCGTGCCTGCGACGCACTGCCACGGGGCGTTGACGTCGCCGCGGATGTGGACCTGCGGGATATCCTCGGGGTTCGCCATCAGCGCTTCGGCACCGCCGGCACGCTTGACGATGGCATCGAGCTTCTTGAACGCCTGTTCCTGCAGTTCATCCGACGTCACCGGGGTGATGTTGTTGATGTACACCCGGCACTGGCCGTTGCGCGAGGCACCGGCAAAGCCCGGCTGACCGGCACTGATGCCGTTATCGTCGGTCGCGCTGACGGTGACGAGCAGGTTTTCGACCTTGTCCTTCGATTCGAGCGATTCGAATACCGGAATCTCCAGCTTTTCGATCGTCTGGATCGCCACCGGAACCGCGATGAGGAAGATGATCAGGAGCACCAGCATCACGTCCACCAGCGGCGTGGTGTTGATGTCGGACATGGGGGTATCGGCCCCGCCTCCCGTAGAAATCGCCATTGTGAATTCCTAGCCTGTCAAAACTTTGACTTGAACTGCCTGCCCGGTTTCGCCGCCGCTGAGGTGGCTGGCCGGGCAGCGGCGGGACCGGGCAGACCCGATCCCGCCATCATGCGGCAATGACGATCAGGCCTTCGGGGCCGGAGCAGCAGCCGGCTTGGCAGCGGGCTTGGCCGCAGCCGAAGCCGCAGTTACCGCCGGCTTCACCGCGCCGTTCGAGTTCATGTAGGCGAGCAGATCGGTCGAGAAGCCATTGAGCATCGCGGCGATCTTGCGGTTGCGCGCCTGCAGCCAGTTGAACGCGAACACCGCAGGCACAGCGACGAGCAGACCGATGGCGGTCATGATCAGCGCCTCACCGACGGGGCCGGCGACCTTGTCGATCGAAGCCGAACCGGCGATGCCGATGTTGATCAGCGCGCGGTAGATCCCGATCACGGTGCCGAGCAGACCAACGAACGGCGCGGTCGCACCAACGGTGGCGAGGAACGACAGGCCGCCCGAGAGCACCGCGTTGATCGAATCTTCCGAACGCTGCAGCGTGCCGTGCATGTAATCATGCGATTCGAGGCTGTCGGTCATCTTGCCGTGATCTTCCTGGGCCTTGACAGCGTCGTCAGCAAGCTGGCGCCACGGGCTGTCCTTGTCGAGCTTGGTCGCGCCTTCCTTGAGGCTGCCCGCACGCCAGAACTGGTTGGTCACGTTGTTGTACTGCTTCATCACCTTGTTCTGTTCGAACAGCTTGGTGAACATGATGTAGAACGAGCCAACCGACATGATGACCATGATCGCGAGGATCGACCAGGCGACGGGGCCGCCTTCCTTCATGGCTTCGACGAAGCCGAACTTGTTTTCGGGCGCTGCGTCAGCGGCACCGGCTGCGAGAAGGTAGAGGTTCATTGCGAAAGTCCTTTTGAAAAGTTGTCCCGTGGAAGGCGGCACGGCCGCCTGCCGGATTGATCAGTTCAGCTTGTAGGTAATGCGGGTGGACCAGCTGGCGCTGATCGGGTTGCCTGCGTCGTTCAAAGCGGGTTCGAACTGGCCATAGCGTTCCAGATCCTTGCACGCTGCGTCGTCGAGGATGTTCGAACCGCTCGACTTGGTCACCGAACAGCCGGTGGCCTTGCCGTCAGCCGTAACAGTCACACGCACGCCCACGGTGCCTTCGATTTCTTCCTGCGCAGCACGGCGCGGGTAGTTATCCTGGATCCGGGCGGCCCAGCGACGCTGGTTCTTCGGCTGAACTCCGCGTGCCTTGGACGGCTCTGCCTTGACGGGCTCACCAACCTTGACCGGTTCCTGCACCACGTCGGGCTTGCGGATCACCTCCTGAGGCGTTTCGCGCTGCGAGGTCTGGATCGGCGATTCCCGCGGCATTTCGATCAGCGATTCCGGCGCGTTGGGCGGCGGAGGCGAGACCGGCTCAGGGCTATCTTCCGGCGGTGGCGGCGGCTCTTCCTCCTCTGGCGGCGGCTCCTCTTCCTTGACTTCTACGGTGGTGACCCGTTCGATCGCCTCCTTGACGGCGTCGACGGCAAGAAAGATGACCATACCCGCCCCGACGCTACCGACGATCGCAAGCGCGATGATCAATGCGACAAGCTTGGGGCCGGTCAATCCTTGTTGTTGGCTAGCGTAGGACATCCAGCGCTTTCTCTCCAAATACTAGCCGATCACGAGGATCGGCAAACTCCCCACCCCCCGGCCATTACGGCAGGTTGGCGGATCCCGGTCATTTCGGTCCTCCCACGCCGGGACAAGAAATACGGGCCAGCGCAATACGCATGGCCCGAAACCTTCCCCGGCTGGTACATTCTGAGCAAAACAACCCAGCCTGCAACCTGAACTGTTCCCGCGGTAATGTCCCCAGTCCCGCGCAATCAGCCTGTCGGGCTTTAACGGGCAACCCCTAGCCGATCAAACCCTTTTGCGGTTCAGCGGCAATTCACTGCGAGCCATGTGCAATAAGCCTTGCTATTATCGCAAGGTAACGCTCGCATCCGGGCGTGCCGGGAAGCGATAAGTTAAAGGTGAATTAATGCCGTTTTTCAATCCCCTGAAGGTTTCGATCATGGCGCTGGGCGGGCTGGCGCTGGTGCCGGTTGCAGGCCTTGCGCAGGCTCCTATGCCTGCTGCAATCGTTGCCAACGACGGGCCGACCTATGCCGATCTTGCCACCCTTTCGGACGCAGCAGAGCTGGTGATCCGGGCACAGATTCGCCGCCAGACGACCATCAAGCCCGATCGCGCACCGGGCCTCGCACCGGGATTCGCGAGACTTTATATCCAGGCGAACACGGTGGCGCTGATCGCCGGGCGCGGCACGGTGGGCGGAACTCTAGCCTATCTGGTGGACGTGCCGCTGGACGCGAGGGGCAAGGTGCCCAAGCTCAAGAACCGCGAATTCCTGTTGTTTGCCCGCACCGTGCCGGGCCGCGCGGGTGAGGTGCAGTTGATCGCACCGGGCGCGCATCTGGCTTACTCACCCGACATCGAAACCCGCCTGCGCCCGATCCTGACAGAACTTTACGCCGCGCCCGGCACAGTTCCGCCGCGCATCACCGGCATCTCCGACGCGCTGGCGGTGCAGGGCGCCTTGACGGGCGAATCGGAGACGCAGGTTTTCCTCGCAACCGAAAACCGTTCGCCCGTGTCGCTCACCGTCCTGCGCCGCCCCGGCCAGCGTCCGCAGTGGGGCGTTTCGTGGGGCGAGATCATCGATTCGGCGGCCCGGCCGCCTGCGCCTGAAACCCTGCGCTGGTATCGCCTCGCCTGTTCGCTGCCCGCCCAGCTGCCAAGCAGCGCCAATCTGGCGCGCGAGCCCGAGGCACGGCGGCTGGCTGCGAGCGACTATGCCTTCGTGCGCGAGGCGCTCGGCCCGTGCGAGCGGCGTATCACCACTGGCTGAAGCCCGCGCTTGACCCCGCGCCCAGCACGGTTAAGCGGCGTCTCCGATTGTTCATGGAGGCCCGTTTGACCGACACTGCACCGCAACCGCTGCGTATCGCTATCGCCGGGCTCGGCACCGTCGGGGCGGGCGTGATCCGGCTGCTCGATACCAATGCCAAGCTGATCGCCGCCCGTGCAGGCCGCCCGATCGAGGTGGTCGCCGTGTCTGCGCGGGACCGCGGCAAGGATCGCGGCGTCGATATCGCCCGCTTTGCATGGGAAGATGACATGACCGCGCTGGCCCGGCGCGATGATGTGGATGTGGTGGTCGAACTGGTCGGCGGATCGGACGGCCCGGCGCTGGCCCTGTCCCGCGCTGCGCTGTCCGCAGGCAAGGGCCTCGTCACCGCCAACAAGGCGATGGTGGCGCATCACGGGCTGGAGCTGGCCGAGCTCGCCGAAGGGCACAACGCCGCGCTGAAGTTCGAAGCAGCCGTCGGCGGCGGTATCCCGGTGATCAAGGGCCTGCGCGAAGGCACGTCGGCCAACGCGTTGACCAAGGTTTACGGCATCCTCAACGGCACCTGCAATTACATCCTCTCGGAAATGGAAGCGACCGGGGCGGATTTCGCCGTGGTGCTGGCCGAGGCGCAGCGGCTGGGCTTTGCCGAGGCTGACCCCGCCTTCGATATCGAGGGCGTGGACGCCGCGCACAAGCTGGCGATCCTTGCCGCGATCGGGTTCGGCACGCGGGTCGATTTCGCGGGCGTCAGGGTCAATGGCATCACCCAGGTCCGCGCCGCCGATATTGCGCAGGCCGATGCGCTGGGCTTCGTGATCCGCCTGATCGGTGAGGCCGATGTTGAGGACACCCCCGATGGCCCGCGCCTGCTCCAGCGCGTGCGCCCCTGCCTCGTCGCCAAGGGCCACCCGCTGAGCGCGGTCGATGGTGCAACCAACGCCGTGGTCGCAGAGGGCAATTTTTCCGGCCGCCTGCTGTTTCAGGGCGCGGGCGCGGGCGACGGGCCCACGGCCAGCGCGGTGGCCGCCGATCTCATCGACATTGCCCGCGACGAGGTGGGTGCGCCCTTCTCGATCCCCAGCAGCCAGCTGGTCGCGCTGCCGCCTGCCGAACCCGGTCACCGCACCGAACGCACCTATATCCGCTTCATGGTCAAGGACCGTCCCGGCGTGCTCGCCGAACTCACGGCTGCGCTGCGCGACGGGGACGTTTCCATCGAAAGCCTGATCCAGCAGGGCCGTTCGCAGAGCGGGGGCGAGGTGATGGTGGCGATGGTCACGCATGAAGGCCCGGAGAAGTGCGTCGCCAAGGCGCTCGCGCTGCTCGAAGGATCGGACAGCCTTTCGGGCGATCCGCTGGTGCTGCCGATCCTGCCGCTTTAGTCTTCGGGCGTTTCCGGCGCAGGCTGCTCTGCGGGCGGCAACCCCAGCCCCATCTCCGCTTCGACCCGGCGGCGGGATTCGTCTGACAGGGGCGCATTGTCCCCTTCCAGCGGAGCAAGGCCCTTGGCCACCCGGTCCGCGTCCGAACCTGCGGGCGGGGTCTCGATGGCTTCGAGGTCGATCATCAGTGCAGGGTCTTTGGGGCAAGGCGGGATGAAGCAGCCGACGATGGTGATCGTCGCCCCGAACATGCCGGGCGGCAGGCCGCTGTTATCGACATCAGGCGTGCTCGGCCCCTTGGTGCGCTCCGCATAGTCCTTCAGCCATGCCGCACGGCTGCCGCTGTAGAGCTGGCTTTCGTCGAGTTCGAGCTCGCGGCAGACAAGGATCTCGCCCGCGATCATCCCGGCTTGGCGCGCCTCCTCGCATTCCCTGAACTGTTCCGCCCGGCGCGCGGCGGCCTGCTCCTGTTCCACCAGAAGATCGATCTTCTGGGGCGGGCTGCTGCCGGGCGCATCAGGGCCAAGGTCGATCGGCACTCGCTCCGGCAAGGGCTGAACGACGACAGGCGGTCGCTCGGGAAGCCGGGTGGCGGATTGCGGGGGCGAAGGCGGCGGATCGAACGGAGGCCGTAACCGGGGCTGAGGCTGGCCGGCCGCCATCAGCAGCAGGGCAGCGGAACCAATGGTGAGGAGCGACCCGGGCACGATGCTGCGCGTCAGCCGCCCTTCTTCTTCGGGCGCGGCGGCACCTTTGTCTTTATCCCGGCGGCTTCGCGGCGGGCCTTTTCCTCTTCCTCGGTCAGTTCGCGGTCCTCGCTCAGCGGCGGCAGGCCGCGGGCGATGCGGTCCGCGTCGGAGCCCGCAGGCGCCTGCGGCAGCGCGCCCACGTCGATCATCAGCGCCGGGGGCGGTACACCGCCAAAGCCGATGCCCTTGCCATTATCGGGGATGCCGAAAGCCTCAGGCGCGCGCGGGGCACCTTTCAGCATCGTCTCCTGCGCGTAACGTTTCTGCGTTTCTTCGCGGTTGCCGGTCAGGCCGGTGCCGTCACTGCCCACTTCGCGGCACACCACGATTTCGCCGCTGATCGTGCCTGCATCGGCATCATCGCGGCATTCCTGCAATTGCGCCTGATTGACCTCGCCCGTGGGCACGGTGACCATCAGGTTGATGCGCGGGCGAGGGGGGACGTCTGTCGGCGGGGCGGGCGCTGCGGTCGGCTCTGCGGCAGGCGGGGGAGTCGCGGCGGTGTCATCCTGCGCGGCCAGAGGCGCAGCCATCACGGCCAAAGCGGACACCAAAGCCGGCAGGCCGAGGCGGAAAGGTGATGTGGCAGACGTTGCATTGCTCGACAAACCCGTCTCCATCCGCTTAAGCGCACGCGTGATCCATGGCTGGGCCGCAACCAAAGCGAAGAAGGGCTGAATTGCACATGAACTCCCCGACCGATACCGACCTCGCCGCAAGCTCGCAAGCCGCCGGTGACAACGCCATCCAGCGCGTGCTGGTGCTGGAAATGGTGCGCGTCACCGAAGCCGCCGCGATTGCCGCGGCGCAGCTGGTCGGGCGCGGGGATGAAAAGGCCGCTGATGCGGCCGCGGTTGCCGCCATGCGCAAGGCCTTCGACACGCTGTACATGGACGGCACCGTGGTGATCGGCGAAGGCGAGCGGGACGAAGCCCCGATGCTGTTCATCGGCGAAAAGGTCGGCATGGGCAAAGGCCCCAAGATCGACATCGCGCTGGATCCGCTGGAAGGCACCACCATCACCGCCAAGGCCGGGCCCAACGCGCTCGCCGTGCTGGCGGCGGCGGAAGAGGGCTGCCTGCTCAATGCGCCCGATGTTTACATGGACAAGCTGGCGGTCGGCCCCGGATACCCCGAAGGGATCATCGACCTTGCCAAAAGCCCTTCCGACAATGTCCGCGCCGTGGCGAATGCCAAGGGCGTGAAGCCGTCCGACATCAACGTTTGCGTGCTTGATCGCCCGCGCCATGCCGAGCTGATCGCCGAACTGCGCGAGCTGGGCTGCGGCGTTGTGCTGATCGGCGATGGCGACGTGGCCGGCGTGATCGCGGTGACCGACGAGGAAACCACGATCGACATGTACATGGGCCAGGGCGGCGCGCCTGAAGGCGTGCTGGCGGCAGCCGCGCTGCGCTGCGTCGGCGGGCAGTTCAACGGCCGGCTGGTGTTCCGCAACGAGGACGAGAAATCCCGCGCACGCAAGTGGGGGATCGAGGATTTGAACCGCATCTACAAGCTGGAAGACCTCGCCAAGGGTGACTGCATCTTTGCCGCGACCGGCGTGACCGACGGTTCGCTGCTGGGCGGGGTCAAGCGCCGCCGCAAGCCCACGGGCGAGGTGATCCTCACCACCGAAAGCGTGGTGATGCGGGCCAGTTCCGGAACGGTGCGGTGGATCAAGGGCGAACACCGCATCGGGTGAGGCGTTGAGCAAAACTGCCGCCGCCCCATGCGCAGCGGTCCTCCGCACCCTGACGACAAGGACATGCGGTGGATCAAGGGTGAACACCGCATCGGGTGAGGGCGCCCGTTTGCCCCATCGACGAATGTTGCTCGCCCTGCGATCCCGTTCGATGAGCGATGCCGCCTGTCCGACGAAACGGCGTTGTGCCCGCAAGGGGCGCCTGATAGCAATGCGATAAGCTTAATGTCGGGTTTTGCGACATTTTGTTGCAGCTGCGCCCGGTCTGGGCGAGGCTGACAATTCAGATATAACAAGGGGGCGCACATCTTGTTTCACGTTCACCAGCAGGACAACCGTTAGTGGCAACCGGCTGTCGCAGCCGGCCCGCGGGCATCGCCGCCTGCCTTGCCGCGCTGGCGCTGTCAGGATGCGCTGTTCCACGTGACAATCCGCCCGCTATGGCGAGCGCGCAGGCCATTCCCGCGTCCTGGGTGCTGGCCGAGCCGGAGGGCGCCGACATCGCGCTCGATCGCTACTGGGTGATGCTGAACGACCCGCTGGTCGAGGAATTCGTCGCCCGGGCGCAAACCGGCAACCTTGATCTGGCGCAGGCCGCCGCCCGGCTGCGCGCCGCCCGTGCGGGTCTCAGGCAGGCCCGCGCCGCACGGGTGCCGACCATCAATGGCAGCGGCGGGGCCAGCCGCGATGTCGGCGATTTCGCCAGCGATGACGTGCTGCTCTCGGTCGGCGCGGATATCGCGTGGGAGGCCGATCTGTTCGGCCGGATCGATGCGTCGGTCGATGCCGCACGCGGCGATCTGCGCGCTGCGGGGTATTCACTGGGCGATCTGGAGCGGGTGATCGTGGCGCAGGTGGCGAGCCAGACGGTAACCGCCCGGTCGCTGGCCGCCCAGCTGGCGATTGCGCGGGATACCCTCACCAACCAGGACGACAATCTCCAGATTGCACGCTGGCGCAATCAGGCGGGGCTGGTTGACAGCCTCGATGTCGAGCAGGCCCGCACCCAGCGCGCACAGACGGCAGCTTCGATCCCGCAGCTCGAAAGCAATCTGGTGGCGGTCGCCAACGCGATTTCGACCCTGATCGGTGAGCCGCCGGGCCGGGTTTATCTCGCCCTGACCGAGGCTCCCCGCGCTGTCCCCGCGCCGCCGGAGAACGTGGCGCTGTCCGCCCCTGCCGACATGCTGCGCCGCCGCCCTGATGTGAGCGCCGCCGAAGCACGGCTGGCCGCCGATCTGGACCGCGTCGGCGTGGCCCGCGCCCAGCTTTACCCGCTGGCGCGCCTCAGCGGCACCATCGGCTCCAGCGCCACCAATGTCGGCAGCCTGTTCGACATCATCAGCGGCAATGTTTTTGCCAGCCTCACCCAGCTGATCTTCGATGGCGGCCGCGCACGCGGCCAGATCGAGGGGGCCGAGGCCATCGCCGATGGCTCGCTCGCCGATTGGCGGCAGAGCATCCTGACCGCGCTTGAAGAGGTCGAAAGTTCCGCAGTCGATCTCGAAACCAGCGGTGCGCGGGTCACGGCCCTTACCGAAGCGAGCGACGGGGCGCAGAACGCCGCCATCCTCGCCCGCAGCCAGTATCAGGCCGGGCTGATCGATTTCCAGACCTTGCTGGTGACCGAAAGCCAGCTGCTGGGCGCGCGCAACGCGCTCGTCAGTGCCGAGGCGGCGCGGGCGCTGGCCTATATCAGTCTGGCGCGTGCGCTGGGCGGGGGATGGTCTGTGCCGGAAGGCGCAGGGCTGAATGAACTGGCGGCAGAGGGGCTACCCAAGTGAACGATACAACCAACCCTGCCGATGGGCCCAGCGTCGACGAATTCCTCGGCACCAAGCCGGTGCCGCGCTGGCGGCGCACGATGAAATTCTGGCTGCCCGGTATCGGGGTGGTGCTGCTGATCCTCGCCATCGCCCGATGCACAGCCGAGCCGCCGCCGCCCGATTACATTACCGAGGCGGTTGTCCAGGAATCGCTGTCCCTGTCGGTGACGGCCACCGGCAACCTGCGCCCGACCAATCAGGTCGAGGTCGGCGCGGAAGTCACCGGTCCGGTCGATTCGGTGCTGGTCGATGTGAACGACCGCGTGACCAAGGGGCAGGTGATCGCGGTGATCAACACCGAGATCATCGACCAGCAGATCGCCCAGTCGCGCGCCAATCTCAACGCGGCCCGCGCCGCGCTGGCGCAGGCGCAGGCGACCATCGAAATCGATCAGGTGCAGCTCGCCCGGCTTGAGGAGGTGCGCCGCCTTTCGGGCGGGCGGGTGCCTTCGCAGATCGAGGTTGAACGCGCAGAGGCCGCCGTGGCGCGGGATCGTGCCGCCGTGGCATCGGCGCGGGCCAACATCCAGGCGGCGCAGGCGTCGCTGAATGGTGTTCTCACCACCCGCACCCGCGCGGTGATCCGCGCGCCGGTTACCGGCGTCGTGCTCGCCCGGCGGATCGAGCCGGGCCAGACCGTGGTTGCCGCCTTCAACACCGTCACCCTGTTCGTGATCGCCGAGGATCTGTCGCAGATGCAGCTGCGCGTTTCGGTGGACGAGGCGGACGTGGGCCAGATCAAGGCGGGCCAGCAGGCGACCTTCACGGTCGATGCCTATCCCGGCCGCCGTTTCCCCGCGACGCTTGAACGGATCGATCTGGCGTCGAGCAGCACCACGCAGGCGGCGGCAGGCGCGGCGTCGGCGGCGAGCGGATCGGTGGTCAGCTACGAAGCGCGGTTGGTGGTGAAGAACCCCGATGGCCTGCTGCGCCCCGGCATGACCGCCACCGCCACCATCGCCACCCAGAACACCGGCAGCGCGATGCTGGTGCCCAACGCCGCGCTGCGGTTCCGCGCTGATACCGAGGAGGAAAGCGGCGGCGGTGTCTTCCAGCCGCAGATCGGGCTGGAAGACCAGAAGCAGCAGGCCACCATCGGCGAAGGCAGCCGCCAGCAGGTGCAGGTGTTGCAGGCCGATGGCACGCTCAAGGCGGTCGAGGTTGTCACCGGCCGCAGCGACGGGCGGCGCACCGTGGTGACATCCAAGGCACTGAAACCCGGCATGAAGGTTGTCACCGGCATCAAGGCGGCAGAGCAGTGACGGGAGAACCGCTGATCCAGTTGAAGGGTATCACCAAGACCTTCGGCACCGGGCCAGCAGCGTTTCAGGCGCTGAAAGGCGTCGACCTTGCAATCGACCGCGGCGAGTTCGTGGCGATCATGGGGCCATCGGGGTCGGGCAAATCGACGACGATGAACATTCTCGGCTGTCTTGATGTGCCCACGGGCGGCGTGTTCCGGTTTCGCGGAGTGGAAGTGCAGAAGCTGGACCGCGACCAGCGCAGCCTGCTGCGGCGGCGGTACCTCGGCTTCGTGTTTCAGGGCTTCAACCTGCTGGCGCGCACCACCGCGCTGGAGAATGTGGAACTGCCGCTGCTCTATCGCGGGGAGAGCAAGGGCCAGCGGCGCGAGGCGGCGATGCGGGCGCTCGATCAGGTGGGGCTGGTGCCCTGGGCCGATCACACCCCGGCAGAACTTTCGGGCGGCCAGCAGCAGCGCGTCGCCATCGCCCGCGCTCTGGTCACCCAGCCCGACGTGCTGCTGGCGGATGAGCCGACCGGCAACCTTGATAGCGAACGCTCGGTCGAGATCATGGAGCTGCTGACCCGGCTCAACGGCGAAGGCATCACTGTGCTGATGGTCACGCACGAGGAGGAAATGGCCGCTTTTGCCAGGACCATCGTGCGCTTTCGTGATGGGCTGGTGGAACGGATCGACCGCGGCGCGCGCGCGGCCACGGAAAGCGCGGTCTGATGCTGGGCACGTCGATCCTGCTCGCCCTGCGCGAAATCCGGCGGCACATCCTGCGGTCGATCCTGACGACGCTGGGCATCATTATCGGCGTGGCTGCGGTGGTGACGATGGTGACGGTCGGCAACGGGGTCACCGCGTCGGTGCAGGAGGAGATTTCCTCGCTCGGCGCCAGCAATTTCATCGTCTTTCCGGTCCGCACCACCCGCGGCACCATCCGCGCCTTTGACGAAGCAGATGTGCGTGCCGTGGAACAGCAGATTGCCGGGGTGCAGATTGCCGCGGGCAATGTCGGCTCCACCGGCACGGCGTTTTACAACGGGCAGGACTGGGACACGCGGATTCAGGGGGTGAACAACGCCTTCCTAGAAGCGCAGTCGATCACAATCGAGGAAGGCCGCCCGTTCAGCACGGACGAGGAACAGGCGGGCAAGAATGTCTGCCTGCTCGGCACCAAGGTGCAAGAGGCGCTGTTCCTGCCCGGCACCAGCCCGGTCGGCGCACGGATGCGGCTGGGCGATGTCTCCTGTCAGGTGATCGGCGTGATCGCGGAACGCGGGCAGGGCGGCGGCGGCGCGGATGATGATGATGCGGTCTACATGCCGTTGAAGACCGTGCAGCGGCGCTTCAAGGGCAACGACAGGCTCGATTATTTCGTGCTGAAATATGACGCGAGCTATGCCCCGTCCGCGATCCAGGATTCACTGGTCGATCTGCTGCGCGAACGCCGCCTGCTGCAGGGGGCCGAACCCAATGATTTTAACGTGATCGACACAGCGCAGGTCAATCAGGCACTGGGCGCGGCGACCGGCGCCTTGACGGCGATGGTGGCGGTGATTGCCTCGATCAGCCTGCTGGTGGGCGGGATCGGGATCATGAACATCATGCTGGTCAGCGTGACCGAACGCACCCGCGAAATCGGCATCCGCCTCGCCATCGGCGCCTTGGCGCGAGAGGTGCGCCTGCAGTTTCTGACCGAGGCCGTGGTGCTGTGCGCGCTGGGCGGGCTGGTCGGGATCGCACTGGGCTTCGGCGCCTCGCTCGGACTGGCGGCGGCGATTGATGTGCCCTTCGTGTTCGATCCGATGATCAACCTCGTCAGCTTCCTGTTCGCCGCCGCGATGGGGATTGTGTTCGGATATTATCCGGCGAGCCGGGCGTCCAAGCTCGATCCGATAGACGCGCTGCGGCACGAGTGAGGGGCGGCTGCACGGCTGCTTTCGTGGGTGATGCGCCGGAAAGCTGCCTTTCGGGAAAGGCCTCCGCAGCGGACAAAGGTGACACCCTGTCCACTTTGCTGACCTTCAATTTACGCAGCAATTCCAGTTACCTGTTACCGAATCCGCCAAGCGGACGGACAGGGGAGCGAGGGCTTTGTCACGCCTCGCGGATCAGACGGCCTCGCAGGCCGGGCAGAACAATGGGAAAGAGCCGGGAGATCAGTGTAGCAGCGCCGCGCCGCGTAGGAAAACCGCCGCCAAGGTCCGCTATCCGCGCCGCTGAACCGCATAGCTGCCGTTCGGCAAGCGACCCCGTTACAGACATTACCAACCTCGTCGCCCCGTGCTTGACACGGGGCTTGGCTGCTTCTGTTCAGCCTCGGGTGCGAACCATTGCTCCCATAGGTCGTCCCAATCGGGATTGCTCGCCTCGATCAGCGCGAACTTCCATTCGCGCCGCCATTTCTTGACGAGCTTCTCGCGGGCGATAGCGCCTTCGATGGCGTCGTGGCGTTCAACATAAACAAGCCGCGTCTTTGCGAAATCAGCGACATGACGCGAACCCGTGCCCTCTCGGTGCCGATAAACGCGAGCGAGCGCATCCGCGGTCACGCCGACATACATCCCGCCGCGATAGCGGTTCGCCATGAT
This sequence comes from Porphyrobacter sp. IPPAS B-1204, assembly GCA_003724185.1. Taxonomy (GTDB): domain Bacteria; phylum Pseudomonadota; class Alphaproteobacteria; order Sphingomonadales; family Sphingomonadaceae; genus Erythrobacter. Next base: position 1,350,632 of record RHGM01000001.1, on the reverse strand, counting down.
ATAGACCCAGCCACCCCTCTCCATGCGTCAGGTATCGCGCCAAGGCAGAAGAAAGAAAAGCCAAGCCCCGTGTCAGGCACGGGGCGACGATTGAGAGGATGGCGATAATCCACCCATGACTGGTCATGCGCACGACCGATGCGCGATCCCGAAAGCTGCCCGGCAGCTTCAACCGGTTTCTCGCCAGCAACCGCCATTCCGAAAGCGACCCCGTTCCTGCCGCGATCAGCCGCGCTTCATCATTGGGGTTCAGTTACGAGCCGGAGATCCTGTAGGTAAAGGTCAAGATGGTGGCCCGGTGGACTGGTCATACGACCTATTGCTCGAAGGAAGGGATCTGGGATCGTGACCTCTTCGGCAAACACGCCGCGTGTGCCGTTGCCATCGGGTTCAAGCTCGGCACGCCAAAGTCCCTCGAAACCAAGCGACGACTTGTAGGCGATGACGAAGGTGCTTGCGGGACGGCTCTCGATCAACCGAAAGGCAAGCGTGCTTCCGTCGTCGGGGAATTCGGTCCATTGCTTGCCGTCGCCGCTGACCTCAACCCTGCCGATATCGCTACGCCACGCCTTTTGACCGCGAACGTCGCTGATACGAGCGTGGACCTGCTCGGGCGATACTGCGAATTGCAGCTCACGCTCGGTTCTGGTGGTTGCGGGGATTGAAAGACCCCAGGCGTAAAGTCCGCCGAGGGCAAGCACTGCAAGCGCGACAAGCGCCAGTAAGACCTTCCGGATCATGCGCGCTGTTCCAGTGGGTCGGTCGGCGTCCGCTCGGCAAAGTCGAAAACGGCAGGCTTTTTGCGGAGCGGCGAAACGCGCACGCCCTCGGCTTCCAGCAGCGCCTGCTGCGCTTCGGTGCCGCCGGGGTATTTAGGGTTGAGAAAGCCGCCTTTCCTCAGCACGCGCCACCAAGGGGTAAGCCTACTTTCAAGCAAACCAGTTGCGCGCTGCTCCTCCGCTGCACGGGCGCACATATTGAGGAATATGGCGGTCGAAACCGGACAGGCCACCGCGACCTGATGGCGGCGGGCGATTGCGGCGCGAAGGTCATCGAGCGTAACGACCTCTCCCGCCATTAGCGTGCGCACAATGGCGTTCACCTCCGCTGGGGAGGAAACAACCATCGCCCCGCCATCAGCCTCACGATAGCCGGGCGCACCGGGCGGAATCATATGAACGATGTGCGGTTCGCGCCCGTTGTTCAGGTGTTCCAGCGCGGTCTTTCGTTTTGCCATAGGGTCGGTCGCTCCGATTCGAACGAAGGCTTATCGCATCACCAATCGTGGAGAAATAAGAGCAGTTTGTTCACTTTTTGATCAGATTGCGCCGCAGCAGGGCCCACGCGTGGCAACAGGAACTGCCATTCCGAATTCCACCCATTCCCGGCCATGAGCCGGGCCGACGCGCGATCCTGACACCTGCTGGGCAGCTTCAACAAGTTTCTCGCCGGAAGCGGAAATTCGCAAACCGACCCCATAGCTGCCTTTGGTCGAGAATAGCTGCTCGACCAAGGTTCCCCCCGAGGCAAATTTACGAGTGGTGCATATCATTCGTCACCCGGCGGACATAGGCATCTGATTCTTAGCAGTTTCTTTGCACCTCTTAGCCTATTCGAGGCCGGAAACGGCAGAGTCACCATGGAACAATACCGCGCACCCGTATTCTGGCTGATCCTCGCGGCGATGTTCGCGGCCTTCATTTCCGTGGAGTGGCCGGGCGATGCGGCGGGATCGCGCGGGCGAGGGCTCGCGGTTGCTCAGCAGTTTCTTCGCTGGTTGCTGGTTGAGCCGCTCGGGCTGCTCGGTGCAATTGGTTTGGTGATGGCTCTCGGGGCGCTGGCAGCAGCCCTGACGTGGCCCCGTTATCAGTAGAGGGCTTTTGCGATGAATGAGTACGTGTGGGTCAGCACGATGATGCTGGATTCGGCTCTGATCAAGCTGTTCGACGCCGATATCGTCGAGGAGAACCGACCCGTCGCGGTTGCGGCAACCGACGCTATCCCGCGCGGAGAGCCGGTGACGGCGGACCAATGCCCCCGCTATGTCTGGGCGCGAAAAGGTTCTTCCAAGGTGAAGGATAGCAGCCTTCCGCCTCCGCTGTTCGTCGCGCGCGGCTACTGGATTGTGAACACGGCCGCTGCTGACGTTTTGCGGCAGTTCGACCTTGGCGCAGGCGCGCTTTATCCAGTCGAGGTCCGCAAGAGCGATGCGATCACGCCGTTCGAGGGCGAGTGGTACACCTGGATCTTCGGTAACCATAAGGAAACGGCGAATTTCGAGGCTAGCACCGGTCTGAGAGAGTTTTCTCCAATGCCGGACGACCCTTGGCGCAAGTTGCCGTTCAAGCCCGCGGACGGTGACTTGGCTGTATCCCGCAAGGCGCTGGATGGGGCTGACGTATGGGTCGAGAAAAACCTGTTCCAGTCTGTGTTTGTAAGCGCGGCATTGGGCAGTACCCTCAAATCTGCAGGCCTCGCACGAGCGTTTCGGTTGGCAAAGGCGCGGGTCGTCTGAACAAGCCCGAGAGGCCCCGGCATCGCCTGAACCGCCAAACCTTCATGCCCAGCTAGGAAAGCAGATCTTCAGCTCCCCACCCACGACCGGCCATAAGCAGGGCTGATGTGCGATCCTGAAAGCGGGCTTGCGGCTTTGCCACGCTTCTGAAAAATCCTGCCATTCAGGAAGCGACCCCATATTGGAAATGCGCCATTGCAATTCGGCACGGGGAGCAAGAAGATCTGAGTGCCGATCATACTCATAAAATTGGCCGTCAGTTCGTGCACACCGACCGGCAGGGCTGCGGTATTCTTCATTGAAATGCCAATCGAGTTTGGAGATGTCGCATTTGCTAGTCGGGAACCCGTTAGTTCCCAGGTGCTGAATAATCTCGGCTTATTAGACTGGCCTTCATGTATTGTGTGGGATGAATCCAAAAATGCCAAAGCTACTGCTCCCATTGATCGACGAGGCAAATCCGGAGTGGATTCAAGATCGCGATAACCAGTTGTCAATTGAATACTGGAAACCTGATTTCGAGGTATCGAAAAAAAGCCACCCGTATGATCTATTTATTGTTCGACTTGAAGAAGACCGAGATCACTTTGCAGATTATATGCAGTCGCCATACGGCCCCGGTGCCCTAGTGATCAGTGGTCGGTTCAAGAAGCTTATCGAACAGTTTGAACCGCAGCGGCATCACTTCTGGCGGGTTGAGGTTCGAGGGTGCAGTGGGGAGGCTATGGAAACAGACTTGTATGCTTTCCGGCCGGGCAACTTTGTCGAAGGCCTGATTGTTGAACAATCCGACGCCAGAGCGACCCGCTTCCCCAGTCTTATCCATCCGATCGGAATGACCCCGCGCTTGATGTGGGACTCAAGGGCCGTCAGCGGTCTCCATGTTTGGTGTGACCGTCGCATGGCAGGAAAGTATGTGTTTTCCGACGAGATATTTGATGAAGTCGTTCGCCAAGATTTGTCGGGCTATGTGGCCATGGAGAGCCGGGCTATGTGAAGCGTCCGTCTGAATTCTCTACGGATCAAACCTGAATCACACTTCGATTTTCGAAGCCTCGCGTCTCGTGGCAATACTCGAGGACGAAAAGGCGCCATTCCGAATTCCACCCACTTCCAGCCATTCAGCACATAGCTGCAACTGCCCAAAAGCGGACCTTCGCGATCTTCGGCAATACGGCTGGCGCGGCGGCGTTGTGGGCTATGCCAGCGCCTTGGCGTAGAGCGCCTTCAGGTCAGCCTCACCCCGCGCTGCGGCGGTGGCATCATAGGCCGGGCTGTCCGACACCATCCAGCCGTGATTCCCGGGATAGACCGTCACGACGGCGTCGACATTGGCCGCTGCAGCGCTTTCGGCAAACACTGTCTTGTCGGTGGGTGCCTTGGCATCATCATCCTGCGCGACCGCAATCAGCAGATCGGCATCGACCTTGCCGAGCAATGCGTGCGGGCTCATCGGATTGTCCGGGCGCACCAGTCCGCCGCCGTGGAAGCTGGCCGCTGCCTTGATCCGCCCCGGCACCGCCGCTGCGCTCCAGACCGTGAACGGCCCGCCCATGCAATACCCCTGCGTGCCGATCCCGTGCGCCTGATCGACGCCTTCCTGCCGGTCGAGCCAGTCAACGATCGCGGTGGCATCGCGCATGATCGCTTCAGGCGTCAGCTTGCCGCGCCACGGGCCGACTTTCTGGAAGCCCCCATCGGCGATGAAGGCGGCGAAATCGGCGAATTGTTCGCCGGTCACGTCGCGGTAATAGGGGTTGACCACCAGCACGGCAAAACCGGCCGAGGCCAGTTTGCGGGCGATGCCGCGCTTGGCTTCGCGGATGCTGGCAATATCGGGCCACAGGATCACGGCGGCGTGCTTGCCGCTGTCCGGCTGGACGAAGAACCCGTCCAGCGTGCCGTCAGGCGTGGCGAAGTTGACCCCGCGTTCCTTGAGGCCGGGCACCGGCTGGGCGACGCTCTCGCTGGTTCCCGAAGCGCAGGCGGCCAGCGCCGCCGCGCCGCTCAGCGCGCCGAATTGGCGGCGGCTGACGGCCTGCTTGGCCCAATCGGCCAGTTTGCTCTCATCGCACATTGATACTCTCCTGCCAGCCCCTCCGCCGCAATACAGATAGGCGTGCAGGGCAGGCATGGACAAGCCGCGATTGTCGGGGCACGATGATCCAAACGCAAAAGCGTCAGAAAACTCGGGGAGAGCGGGATCCATGGAATTCAAGCGGTGGGCGCTGGGCGCGGCCCTTTTGCTGTCGGCGGGGACGCTGGCGAATTGCAGCCAGATTTTCGGTGGCGCTGAGGGCGGCGAGGGTATCACCACGGCAATGCTGGTGGGTGCGGATGGCGATTCGGCCAACTGGATCAGCCACGGGCGCACCTATTCCGAACAGCGATTCTCGCCGCTGGACGGGGTGAACCGTGACAATGTCGGCCAGCTGGGCCTTGCCTGGTATGCCGACATGGATACCGGGCGCGGGCAGGAGGCGACCCCGCTGGTGATCGACGGGCGGCTGTATCTCACCACCGCTTGGAGCAAGGTGAAGGCGTTTGATGCCACCACCGGGGCCAAGCTGTGGGAATATGATCCGCAGGTGCCGGGCGAAACCGCGGTGAAGGCCTGCTGCGATGTGGTGAACCGGGGTCTTGCGACCTATGGTGACAAGCTGTTCTTCGGGACGCTGGACGGCCGCCTGATCGCTCTCAACCGCGACAGCGGGACGGTCGCTTGGGAAAAGGTCACGGTCGACCAGTCCAAAAGCTACACCATCACCGGCGCCCCGCGCGTGATCGATGGCAAGGTGATCATCGGCAACGGCGGCGCAGAATTCGGCGTGCGCGGGTTTGTCGCGGCCTATGACGCGAACAGCGGCGAGCAGCTGTGGAAGTTCTACACCGTGCCGGAGGGCGGCGATCCCAAGGATGCGCCCGCCTATCTCCAGAAGGCTGCCGAAACGTGGAACATGGACGTGCTCGGCGCGTCCGACGCGATTGGCGGCGGCGGGACGGTGTGGGATTCGATGGCCTATGATCCCGATCTTGACCTGCTCTACATCGGGGTCGGCAATGGCAGCCCGTGGAACCGCGCCTATCGCAGCCCGGGCAAGGACGGGACGGGGGAGGGGGACAACCTCTACCTGTCCAGCATCGTCGCGGTGCGGCCCTCGACCGGCGAATATGTCTGGCACTACCAGACCACCCCCGGGGAGACGTGGGATTACACCGCCACGCAGCACATCATGCTCGCCGACATGGAAATCGAGGGCAAGCTGCGCAAAGTGCTGATGCAGGCGCCCAAGAACGGGTTCTTCTATGTCATTGACCGCGAGACGGGGCAGTTCATCAGCGCCAAGCCCTATGTCAGCGTGAACTGGGCGACCGGGATCGATCCCAAGACGGGCCGCCCGATCGAGAATCCCGAAACGCGGGTGGACAAGACCGGCAAGCCCGCGCTGGTGACCCCCGGCGCGCTGGGCGGGCACAACTGGCACCCGATGGCCTACAGCCCGACCGAAAACCTCGTCTACATCCCGGCCTTCGAGGCAGGGATGATGTACGCGCCCGAGGCTGACTGGAAGCCCGACACCGCGCGCGGCTTCAATGTCGGCTTCAACCTTGGCGCAGGCGATGTCCCGGCTGACGAGGGTTTCCGCAAGCAGGTCGCGGGCACGCTGAAAGGCATGTTGGTGGCATGGGATCCGGTCGCGCAGAAGCCGCGCTGGACGGTCGAGCATCCCGGCCCGTGGAACGGCGGCTTGCTGGCGACGGGCGGCGGCCTTGTGTTCCAGGGCACCACGGGCAGCGAGTTCAACGCCTATGATGCGGCCAACGGCAAGAAACTCTGGAGCTTTGCAGCGCAGACCGGCGTGGTCGCGCCGCCGGTGACCTATACGGTCAATGGCGAACAATATGTCGCCGTGCTGGCCGGGTGGGGCGGGGCCTATGCCCTGTCTGTCGATGGCGATCTGATCAACCGCAAGGCGCCAGTGCGCAATATATCGCGCCTGTTGGTGTTCAAGATCGGCGGCACGGCAAAACTGCCGCCCGAGCCGGAACTGGCCGACCTGCCGCTCGATCCGCCGCCCAGCACCGCCTCCGCAGAGGTGATCGCTGTGGGGCAGGCCAAGTATGGCCGTTACTGCGCGGTGTGCCATGCGCCCGGCGCAGTGGGATCGACCGTGCTGCCCGACCTGCGCCGCGCCGGATCGCTGGAAAGCGCGGCCACGTGGAGCGCGGTCGTGCATGACGGGGCGCTGAAGGCCAATGGTATGGCGAGCTTCAAGGGCTCTTTGTCCAAGGACGAAATCGAGGCCATCCGCGCCTATGTCATCAAGCGCGCCAATGAGGACAAGGTGCTGGAGGGGGCGGCAAGGGTGGCGCGGCGGTAGTCTGCGCCAACCTTGCTGGCAGGCTACAGATCCGTTCAGAATGGGGCTAAAGCCTTTGAGGCAACCTGTGTTTCACCACTTCGGGGGAACACATCATGCGAATTGCCATCACATCAGCCGCCGTTCTGACCGCAGCCTTCGCCGCGACCGCACCCGCCGCACCTGCGAGCGCGCAGGCGCTGTCGAGCGGGGATTATGCCCAGTGCACCGTCTATGACCGCGACGGACGCAACCGCGGGCTGGACAGCGTGTGCCTCGAAAGAAAGCGGGCCCAGCTTGCCCGGTTGCAGAACCAGCAGCGCTTCACCAGCGCGCCCGCGCCCTACAACTACGGGAGCACGCCCTGCCCGACCTGGGCCAATGGTGGACGCGGGTTCAGCTATACGGTTTACAGCAATGGCGCCGCACCGCCGATTGCCGCTGCCTTTGATGCGGTTCGCGACGGACGGCCCTGCATGCCCGAGCCCAACATCAGGCTGAGGGGCGTGCCTTAACCCCTAAAGACGACAGTCCGGCCGCCGTTCATCAACACCCGCTCCTGCGCGAACAGGCGCACCGCTTCGGCCAGGACCCGGCGTTCGATGTCGCGGCCCTTGCGGACGAGGTCTTCGGGGCTGTCGGCATGGGTGATGCGTTCGACATCCTGATGGATGATCGGGCCTTCATCGAGGTCGGCGGTGACAAAATGCGCGGTCGCGCCGATGATCTTGACCCCGCGCTCATGCGCCTGATGGTAAGGCCGCGCGCCCTTGAAGCCGGGCAGGAAGCTGTGGTGGATGTTGATGCAGCGCCCGGTGAAATGCGCCGATTGCTCATCCGAGAACACCTGCATGTAACGCGCCAGCACGATCAACTCGGCGTCGGTCTCATCCGCCAGAGCGCGGAAGGCGGCTTCGGCCTGCGGTTTGGTGTCGGGCGTCACGGGGATGTGGTGGAAGGGAATGTCGCCGATATCCACCCGGATCGCGGCCTCGCGTGGGTGGTTGGAGACGATCGCCACGGGATCGATCGGCAATTCGCCCGTGCGCCAGCGGTAGATCAGATCGACCAGACAGTGATCGAACTTGCTGACAAGGATGATCGTGCGGCGCGGGCGGTCTTCGGCCACCATGCTCCATTCGAACGCATATTCATCCGCCAGCGCGGCGAAATCGGCACGCAGGCTGTCGGCGCTCGAACCATCGGGATCGAACACCACGCGCATGAAGAAACGGTCGCTCCCGCCATTTCCCGCCCGGTCGTTGAACTGCTGCGCGTCGAGGATGTTGCAATTGCGCGCGAACAGGAATCCGGTGACCCGCGCCGTGATGCCGGGCCGGTCAGCGCAGGCGAGGGTGAGGATCAGCGGTGCAGCCATCTTACTTGGCGAGCGCCGCCTCGCACTGGCTCATCAGCTCGGCGATGATGTCGGCGGCGGGCTCTTCCTTGGTGACCATGCCGACCGATTGCCCGGCCATCACGCTGCCGTTTTCAACGTCGCCATCAATCACCGCGCGGCGCAGGGCACCGGCCCAGAAATGTTCGATCTGGAGCTGGGCCTCAAGCATGTCGACTTCGCCCGCGTCCAGCAAGGCCGCGACTTCGCGCTGCTTGGCGGTGAATTCCTCGGTGCCCTTGTTCTTCAGGGCGCGGACGGGGATCACCGGGAGGCGCGGGTCAACCTGCACGCTGGCCGTCGCATCGCGGGCGTTGGCGCGGAAGAACGCCTTCTTGAAATCGGGGTGGGCGATGCTCTCGGTCGCGCAGGCGAAGCGGGTGCCCAATTGCACGCCCGCTGCGCCCATTTCGAGGTAGCTCGCAATCGCCTCGCCCCGGCCAATCCCGCCCGCGACGAAGATCAGGTGGTCTGCGGCGAGTTCGGGGAGGATTTCCTGCGCCAGCACGCTGGTGGACACCGGGCCGATATGGCCGCCTGCCTCCATCCCTTCGATCACCATCGCATCCGCGCCCGAGCGCAGCAGCTTCTTGGCGAGCGCCAGCGTCGGTGCAAAGCAGATCACCTTGATGCCGCTGTCGTCGGCCTTGATGGCTTCCACACTGCCCTTGGGCGGGATGCCGCCCGCCAACACCACATGGGTTACGCCATGCTTGCGGCAAACGGCGATCAGATCGAACAGCGCCGGGTGCATGGTGATCAGGTTCACGCCGAAGGGCTTCGACGTCAGCGCCTTGGTCGCCGCAATCTCACGGTCGAGGATGTCGGGGGTCATCGCCCCGCAGGCAATCACGCCGAACCCGCCCGCGTTGGAGATCGCGGCGACAAGGTTGCGCTCGCTCACCCAGCTCATCGCGCCGCACAGGATCGCGGTGTCACAGCCAAGGAAGTCGGTGCCGCGCTGCATCAGGGCAGCGGTGTGGGGATAGGTTGTCATGGCGGCGGCGCTTAGTCTGAACCGGGGGAATAGACAATCCGCACGCTATCTGCAGCCTGTTTGGCAAGGGTGACCGCAGCGGACGCATCCTCGGCGCGGGCAAGTGCGACGCCCATGCGGCGGTAGGGGCGGGTCACGGGCTTGCCGAAAAGCCGCACATCGACGTCCGGCGAAAGCGCAAGCGCATCGGACAGACCCTCGAAAGCGAAGTCATTGCAGTCCCGGTCGGCAAGGATGACGGCGGAAGCGGCAGGCCGCGCAGGAATATCTTCCGGCACCGGCAGGCCAAGGATGGCGCGGGCGTGGAGATCGAATTCGGTCAGGTTTTGCGAAGCCAGCGTCACCATGCCCGTATCATGCGGACGGGGGGACAGTTCGGAGAAGATAACCTCGTCCCCCTTTACGAAAAACTCGACGCCATAGAGCCCCCAGCCGCGCCCGCCGCCTTGCAGCGCCATCACGACCTTGGCGGCCATCTCCTGTGCCTGCTTCAGCGCAGCGGGCGACATCGCGGCAGGTTGCCAGCTTTCGCGGTAATCGCCGCGTTCCTGCCGGTGGCCGATGGGCGGACAGAAGCTGATGCCGCCGGCATGGCGCACGGTCAGCAGGGTGATTTCATAGTCGAAGGCGATGAATTGCTCAGCGATCACCCGCGCCCGGTCGCCGCGCATATTGGCGACGGCATATTCCCATGCGGCCTCCAGCGCCTCGGGCGTGTCGATCTTGCTCTGGCCCTTGCCCGATGAGGACATGACCGGCTTCATCACCAGCGGATAGCCAATGCGGTCTGCGACCTCGCGGGCTTCGGCAAAGCTTTCCGCGTAGCCGTATTGCGAGGTCACAAGGCTCAGCTCGCCCGCCGCCAGATCGCGGATCGCATCGCGGTTCATGGTCAATTGCGCGGCGCGGGCAGAGGGGACGATGGTAAAGCCCTCTGCCTCCAGTTCGCCGAGGACTTCGGTGCGGATCGCCTCGATTTCAGGGACGATCAGATCGGGCCGATGCTTTTCCGCCGCTGCCCGGAGCGCTGCGCCATCAAGCATGGAGAACACCTCGCGCCCATCGGCCAACTGCATCGCAGGGGCGTTGTCATAGCTGTCACAGGCGATCACCCGCGCCCCGAGGCGCTTGGCGGAAATGACGAATTCGCGGCCCAGCTCGCCCGAACCGAGCAGCAGGATGGTGGCAATGTGGCTCATGCGGGCGGTTTAGCTGCCCGATGCGATGAAACCAATCGGGATTATGCGGCCCGGCGATGCCCCGCCACGGCCACCTGACGCCCGCCGCCGGCGCGGGCCAGCACGAGCCCCAGCTCCGCTTCGCGCAGGGTCCAGTCGACCGTGCACTCCACCCGCGCCAGCCCCGCGCTCGCGGTGAGTTGCGGCGCCTTGGCCGACACGGGCGCGGCGAGGCCTGCGAAAGTCGTCACCACATCCTCGGCCCATTCGCGTGCGGCACGCGATGTCATGTCCGGCAGGAGCACGGCGAACCGCTCGCCATCCAGTTGCGCCAGTTCGTGCCCCGGCAGCGCCATCGTTTCGAGGAACTTGGCAAAGCCCCACAGCACCTCGTCAGCGGTGCGCTGGCCGTAGCGCATCAGCAGCGCCCGCATGGAGTCCACCGCGAACACCGCAATCATCTGCCCGCCGCCCCTCGCCAGATGGCGGCGCAAGCCGGCGCAGAAGGCTTGGCGGTTGGCAAGGCCGGTCAGCGGATCGGTGACAGCGCGGTTGTGCAATTCGCCTTCCAGGCTGCGCACCTGCTGTACCGATCGCATCAGGCACAGCGCACCATCAAGGGTGCCTGCGCTGTCGCACATCGGCCTGAGGCTCAGCGCATACCAGCGCTGGCAGCGGTCTTCACGGCAGGTCTCGCGATCGGCGCAGGCGATGACCGGGAACTCGGCCCAACCGGCCTGCGTGCGCCCCGCCAGCGCCGCCTTGACATGCTCGCCCACGAAGGCGGCATGATCACGCTCGGCCAGATCGGTGATGTGCGGCAGCAGCAGCGCGCCCGAAAAATCCAGCCCCAGTTCGGCAATGTTCGCAGACGCGTGAATGATGAACCCGTGCCGGTCGAGCCGGATCACAATGTCGCCTGAAGTTTCTTCCAGAAGCCCATGCAGCACATGACCTTCGACATCACTTAAACCAATTTTCATACCGACAGTGCCCCAGCGGTCCAACGAAAGATTCGCCAACTCGCTCTTAGTCAGATTTACTTGGTAACTAACTTTGTAGTGACTTAGAGAAAACTATCCCCTGTTTTCTCGAATAAGACTCGTCAATTTGTTAGATAAGTAAACATACTAGACTAAAAAACGAATCACCTCCGGGTTTCGTTTACCATATTTTTCAATTGGGTCAGTCTATCCAATACGTATTGGGCCGATTAGGTAGCTATTCTACTTTCGGCAAACCCGTATGGATCACAATTCGATCATGATCCGCACCGCCTGCGGGGCCGCACCGCTGGCCTCGGCAATGCGCTGGCGGCATTCGGCGATTACCGTGTCGAGCTCGCCGGTGATCGGGCCGGGGGCAAGCAGTTCGGGGGACACGCCCAGCGCGGCAGCTATCGCGTCCAGCCGTTCGGGAAGGGGGCGGGCCTTGCCCTTTTCCCACGCCCACACCGTCGGCTTGCTGACGCTGAGCGCCGCCGCGACATCGGCCAGTGTCAGCCCTGCCTCACGCCGCAGCCGGTTGAGCCGCGCGCCAAGGCCCTCGCTGGGGTTGATTGTGGCAGCTGCGGCAGGCTGGGCGGGGGCATCCGTGCCGGGGGAAAAGCCTTGCAACTGCACCGCTGCCAGCGCCGCCGGGCCAAGCGCCTGTTCGAACGCGCAGCCGTAAAGCCGCTCGCTGCGCCACACCACCGCCGCTGTCACGATACCGGCTTCGGGCAGATCGAGCGCCAGCTGCTCGCCCGCCGCCAGATCAAGCGCGGTTTCGATCAGCAGTCCTGCGGCCGAGATATTGTGAATCGTAACGTTGGCTTCCTCGCCATCGGGGGCAAGTCCGCTTGCCTCCAGTCGCAAGGCACGGCGGGTTGCGGCACGCTGGCCATCGCCTGCTGCCGCCTGTTCGAGATGGGCCTTGATGGCCATATGTGCGCCCTTTCGCTCTCTCTGCGTGAGAGCCCGCACAGTCTGGCCGAAAAACTTAAGGCGCGGTCACCATAAATGGTTAATTTCGATGAAGCGGGCTACCTGTCAGCTAACCGCATCCAGACCGTAAGCCGTGTGGAGCACACGCACCGCCAACTCCGTCTCGTCTTCGTCGATCATCACGCTGATCTTGATTTCCGAGGTGCTGATCGCCTGGATGTTGATCCCGCGATCGGACAGCGCCCGGAACATCGAGCTGGCGACGCCCGCGTGGCTTTTCATGCCGACGCCGACGACAGAGATCTTGGCGATCTTGCTGTCGGTGATGATACGGTTGAAGCCGATGGCATCACGCCGGTCCTCCAGCAGCGCCTGTGCGCGGGCGAGGTCGGACTGCGGGACGGTGAAGGTCACGTCAGTCTCGCCCTTGTCGCGGCCCACATTCTGGATGATCATGTCGACATTGATGCTGGCCGCCGCGAGCGGTTCGAAGATGTTCGCCACCGCGCCGGGCCGGTCGGGCACGCGGGTGAGGATCACCTTTGCCTCGTTCTTGTCATGCGCGATGCCGGTCACAAGCTGGCGTTCCATCAGGCCGTTCTCCACCAATTCGTCCATTTCCTGTTCCGAAACGATCATCGTTCCGGGCAGATCATCGGCGGGCGGGGCGCCTTCGCCGATAAAGCTTGAAAGCACCTGCACCCGCACCTTTTCCTTCATGGCGAGGCCGACCGAGCGGGTCTGGAGCACCTTGGCCCCGACGCTGGCGAGTTCGAGCATTTCCTCATACGTCACCGCCTTCTGCTTCTTCGCCTTGGCGACGATGCGCGGGTCGGTGGTGTAGACGCCGTCGACATCGGTGTAGATGTCGCAGCGATCCGCCTTGATCGCGGCGGCGACCGCCACCGCCGAGGTGTCCGATCCGCCGCGCCCCAGCGTGGTGATGCGGCCATCATCGGACACGCCCTGAAAGCCGGGGATCACCGCGATCTCGCCCGCTTCCATGGCGGCGATCAACGCCGGTGCGTCAATCTCGTCGATGCGCGCCTTGGCGTGGGCTTCGATCGTCTTGATCGGGAGCTGCCAGCCGAGCCAGCTGCGCGCCTTGCAGCCCAGCGCCTGAAGTGTCAGCGCCAGCAAGCCGCTGGTCACCTGTTCGCCGCTGGCCACCACGACGTCATATTCGGCCGGATCATACAGCGGGTTCGCCTCGCGGCAGAAGTTCACGAGCCGGTCCGTCTCGCCCGCCATGGCGCTGACCACCACCGCGACCTGATCGCCTCTGGCGGCCTGTGCACGCACGATATTGGCCACCCGGCGGATACGCTCCGTCCCGGCCATTGATGTGCCGCCGAATTTCATCACGATGCGGGCCAAGTTGCAGCTCCTGCTGGTGAGTGTTCGCGGCGGCTGTTAAGGGGCGTTTATGGGAAACGCAAACGTATCGAATGTAACTATCCGCCCCGAGGAAGCCGATTTCTTCAGCAAGCTGGCTCGTGACTGGTGGAACCCCAAGGGGCCGATGGCGTCGCTCCATCAGGTAAACCCGGTCCGCATGGCATTCATCCGGGAGGCGATTGACGCGCATTGGCCCGGTGCGCGGACCTCGGCAAAGCCGCTGGCGGGCAAGGCCGCGCTTGATATCGGCTGCGGGGCGGGGCTGGTGTGCGAGCCTCTGGCACGGTTGGGCGCGGCTGTGACGGGCGTGGATGCGGCGGCGGAAAATGTCGCTGCGGCGGCGGCCCATGCGGACGGCATGGGGCTCGACATCCGCTACATGGCGGGGGAGGTAGCTGGGCTCGATATCGGCCAGTTCGACTTCGTCACCAGTGTCGAAGTGATCGAGCATGTCGCTGATAAATCCGCTTTCTTGCGCGATGTCGCGGCGCGGCTGACGCCCGGCGGGTTGCTGGTGATGTCCACCCCCAACCGCACGGCCGCGTCGCGGGTGCTGCTGGTCGGCGCGGCAGAGGCGGTGGGCTATGTCCCCAAGGGCACGCACCATTGGGAGGACTTCATCACGCCTGACGAGTTCGAGGCGCTGCTGGCCGATGCCGGGCTGATGGTGACAGCGAAGCGCGGGATCGCGTGGCGTCCGGGCAAGGGGCTGCACCTTTCGGACGATATGTCGCTGAATTACATCCTCAGCGCGCGGCGGACCTAGAGACAGCTCCGCCCCTTCAGCGGCCCATCGGTAAACACCCCGGCCACACCCGCGGCCATCAGCATCTGCGCCAGCTTCACATCACCGCAGCCCCGACCCTTTGGATCATCGCCGGTCCGCAAGCTTGTGGGCAGAAAGTCGTTCTCCGGACGCACCGTCCATGCATGAACCGCCAGCCCGGCTGCTTTCGCATCCGCCACCAGCGTCGTTGGCCCGCCTTCCGGCGTGAGCACCAACGCGATATGCGCTCCCACCGCGTCGGCGTATTTTGCCACTTCGGCGAGGCCGATGGGCGTCACCATCTCGGCATAACGCATCGCCGGTTCATCCGCCGGTCCGCCGATCGGCGCGACCAGCTGGACCAGTTTGAAGTCGCTGCGCTGCTTCAACCGCTGCAAGGGCGCGATCTCGAAGCTCTGGACGAACACCGGATCGGCGGGCGTGATGCCCAGCGTGCGGAATTCGCGCAGCAGCAGATCGACCATGTCGATGCCGGCGTTCTGCAACAGGAACTCGGGATGCTTGAGCTCTGGATAGATGCCGATGCGCCGCCCCGTCGCCGCTTCCTTGGCGCGCACCAGCTTCACGATCTCGGCCAGGGTCGGCACCTGATACAGCCCGTCAAACCGCGCATTGGCGGGACGCAGCGAGGGGATGCGTTCCTTGGCCCGCAGGGTGCGCAGTTCGGCCAGCGTGAAGTCCTCGGCAAACCAGCCCGCGATCTTCTGCCCGTCGATGGTCTTGTCGCGGCGGCGGTCCTCGAACTCCTCGCGGCTCGCCACATCGGTGGTGCCCGACAATTCGTTTTCGTGGCGCGACACCAGCACCAGATCCTTGGTCGCGACCAGATCGGGCTCGATGTAATCCGCGCCCTGCTCGATCGCCAGTTCATAGGCGGCCAGCGTGTGTTCGGGCCGCTCTGCGCTGGCGCCGCGGTGGGCAATGATGAGCATCGGTTTGTCCTGCGCCACTGCCGGAAGGGTCGTCAGCGCCAGAACCGCGATCAGAGCAAGGCTGCGGACCATTCGTCTTCCTTGAAACCGACCAGAATGCCGTTTGCGTGTTCGACGATTGGCCGCTTGATGATGCTGGGCTGCTGAACCAGCAAAGCGACAGCCGTGTGACTGTCAGCCAGCCGCGCCTTGTCTGCGTCAGGCAGCGCACGGTAGGTGGTGCCCTTGCGGTTCACCACGGTGTCGAGCCCGGCGGCGGCGATCCACGCGGCGACCTTTTCAGGATCAGCGCCTTCCTTCTTGTAATCGTGGAACGTGACGCCGAGGCCCTGCTTGTCGAGCCACACCCGGGCCTTCTTGACCGTGTCGCAGTTGGGAATTCCGTAAAGGTCGATATCAGCCATTGTCTGTCTCTGGTGCTTCACTCGCTGGATCATGTGCCGGGCGGCGTATGGCATAGCATCGCGGCTGTTTCACCCTGTCTTGGCAAAAAGGCCTGCCGTTCAGTCGTCAACCCGCTTATGGTGTGCCGGTCACATGATAAGACGCTGGCCAATGCCGGATTGCAAGCCGCAGGGCGCCCGAGGTCGTCACACGGCTGCAACCTTGGCCTAGCAGGCTGCATTGGCCGCGGAGGGCGGTCAAAAGGATATCGTAACAATGCCGAACATGCGCGTCCGCTCTTTCCGTCGCCTCGCGATACTGGCGGCCTCATCGGTTCTGGCCATGCCGCTGGCAGTGGCCGGCGCGCAGGATCAGCCGGTCGATCTGCGGGGAGAGGCCGCGCCCGCCGCGCCCGGCCAGCCTTATGCCGCGCGCAACCTGCCCGACCGGATCGTTCTGTCCCCCGGCGGCGACCCGGCGACCGAGATGCGGGTATCCTGGCGCACCGACATGGCGGCTGGCGAAACCACCGCCGAGCTGGCCGAGCTTGTCCCCGCGCCCAATTTCGGCCTGCGCGCCGCGCAGGTGACCGGCCAGAATCTCGCGGCCGTCAGCGAAAATGGCGAGGCCCGCTATCACAAGGTTCGCTTTGCCGGGTTGAAGCCGGGAACGGCCTATGCCTACCGCGTCAAAGGTTCGGCGGGCTTTTCCGAATGGCACCAGTTCCGCACCGCCCGCACCGATGCCGCGCCGTTCCGCTTCATCTACATGGGCGATACCCAGAACCGCATTCTTGACATCGGCTCGATCGGGTGGCGGCGTGCGCTGCTGCAGGCGGGCAATCCGGCGCTGATGCTGCACGCGGGCGATCTGGTCGCGAGCCGCGATGATCTGACCCATGATGACGAATGGGGAGAATGGACCGCGACCGGCGGCTGGGCGCTGGCGACGGTGCCGCAGGTGCCAGCCGCGGGCAATCACGAATATGTCGATTGGATCCAGCCTGACGGCAGCGAGCTTCGCAAGCTTGGCGGTCATTGGCCGGTGATGTTCAATCTGCCGGGCAATGGCGCGGATGCTGCGCCGCGAACGACCTATTACACCGATTATCAGGGCGTGCGCTTCATCGTGATGGACGGCACCTCGGCGCTCGATCTGGGCAGTCTGGACAGCCAGACCCAATGGCTCGATGCGCGGCTGGCCGAAGCGCCGGGGCCGTGGAAGATCGTGCTGTTCCATCAGCCGATCTTCACCTGCGCTCGGCCCGGCGACACGCCCGCGCTGAAGGCGGCGTGGAAGCCTGTGTTCGAAAAGCACAAGGTCGATCTCGTGCTGCAAGGCCATGACCACTGTTATGGCAGGCTGACGTCAGAAGCCGGGCGCGACGCCGGGATCGAGGCGCGTGCGGGCGGGGCGATGCAGGGGCCGGTCTACATGGTCTCGGTCGCGGGGGCGAAGATGTACGGGTTGAATGACCGTGCCGATACCCAGCCTGACCGCGTGGCCGAGGATACCAGCCTGTTTCAGGTGATCGACATCGCGCCAGACCGGCTCGCATTGCGCGCCTATCTCAACACCGGCGTGCTGTATGACGGGTTCGATCTGGTGAAGACCGATGCGGGCAACCGGCTGGAGGATCTGCCGGAGGAACTGCCGACAGTGCGGCGCTGCTCAGGCCCGGCGCAGATGATCGACCAGCCCATGCCGGAAGGCCGTCTGGGCCCTGACGGCCTGCCCTGCACTGCCGAGGTCAAGGACTAGAGCCTAACCGCGCCGGGGTGGCTCTGGCGGCCAATCCGGCCGGATGTGTTCAGGTCCGGGGGGCGAGATGCGCGTCGGCAATCGCCACGGCGAGGGCGTCGGCGGCATCGCTTCCGGCCAGCGCCACGCCGGGCAGCAGCACCTTCACCATCGCGGCGACCTGAGCCTTTTCTGCTCCGCCTGTGCCGGTGACCGCTTTCTTGACCAGCCGCGCCGCGTGTTCGTTGACGCTGAGACCCGCCGCTCCGCACGCCGCCAGCACCGCGCCGCGCGCCTGGGCTAGTTTCAGCGTGGATTGTGGGTTGGCGTTGACGAAGATTTCCTCGGCCGCGGCGCGGTCAGGCGAGTGCTCGGCGATCACTGCCGCCAGACCCGCCTGCAAAGCCGCCAGCCGTTGGGCCATCGGTGCGGCAGCGTCGGTCTTGATCTGGCCATTCGCCACATGGCTGATGCGCGCACCTTCGCTGCGGATCACGCCCCAGCCCGTGCAGGACAGCGAGGGATCGAGGCCGAGGATGATCACGCTCTCACAGCCCTATGGTCAGACCAATGCGCCATGCAGCGGCCAGCAGAAAGGCACTACCGAGGGCAATCGCCAGCAGCCACTCCCAGCGTTTCAGCCGAGCTTCTCCATAACCTCGTCGGAGATTTCGTAATTGCCCCACACGGTCTGCACGTCGTCGTCATCGTCGAGCGTGTCGATCAGCTTCATCAGCGTGCCCGCGGTCGCCTCGTCCACATCGACGCTGAGCACCGGCTTCCACGCCAGCTTCACATTGTCCGCCGGGCCGAGCACCTTTTCCAGCGCGCCCGCCACCCCGTGCAGCGCATCGGCGGCGGTCCAGATGGTGTGGCCGTCTTCGGAGGATTCCACATCATCCGCGCCCGCTTCGATCGCGGCTTCGAGCATCTGCTCCTCGTCACCCGCCGAAGCGGCATATTCGATCAGCCCGCGCCGTTCGAAGCCGTGGCTGACGCTGCCTTCCGAGCCGAGATTGCCGCCATTCTTGCTGAACGCGGTGCGGACATTGGTGGCGGTGCGGTTGCGGTTGTCGGTCAGCGCCTCGACAATCAGCGCCACGCCGCCGGGGCCATAGCCTTCATAGCGGATTTCGACGTAATCCTCGCCGCCCGCCATGCTCGCCTTGTCGATGGCGCGCTGGATATTGTCCTTGGGCATGGACTGCGCCTTGGCGGCGTTGACCGCGAGGCGCAGGCGCGGGTTCATGTCGGGATCGGGCAGGCCCATTTTGGCCGCCACCGTGATCTCGCGGCTCAGCTTGGAGAACATCGCCGAGCGTTTCTTGTCCTGCGCACCCTTGCGGTGCATGATGTTCTTGAACTTGGAATGGCCTGCCATTGGACGAACTTCACCGGAATGTTGGAAATACAGGGGCGGGCCTTACTCCGAGGCAAGCGGGCGATGCAAGGGCGCGTGTGACAGAGGACATGGGCTGGCGCGAACGGCTGGTCGACGTCGCGCGGTTTATGGTGCGGCCAAGCCATATCCTGCAACCAGCGTCATGGCGGCCCGGCTTTGGCGCTGTCTGGGGGTTGCTGGTCATGCTCACCCTGCTGGCTGTGCTGCTGGCGCGTGTGCTGATCGAGGCAGTGCTGGGATCAATCGGGGTTGTGCCCGATTCAACGGTCGATGACAGCCTTGGGCCGCGCGCTGTCTTGAGCGCGGTGGTGCTGGCACCGCTGCTGGAGGAGGCCTTGTCGCGAGGCTGGCTGAGTGGACGCGTGGCCGCGCTGCGCTTTGCGGCTTATGGCGTGATCGCGCTGGCTCTGCTGCTGGCGGGCCTGATTGTCTCGCCGGACTTCCGGAGAATCCTCGCACTTGCTGCGGCGGCGGTGGTGTTTGCCGGGTTGATCCACTGGAGCCTGACCCGCCACCGTGACAGTGCTGTGCCCGGCTGGTTCATCCGCCATTTCCGTTGGCTGGTGTGGGGATCGTCACTGGTGTTCGCGCTTCTGCACCTAGGCAATTACGAAGCCTTGACGCACCCGCTCGGCGTGCTGGTGGTGATGCCGCTGATGATCGGCGGCATGTTGCTCGCCTACACCCGCACCCGGCTGGGGCTGCGTGCAGCGATGCTGCACCACGCCGCCTATAATGCGGTTCTTGTCGGGCTGGCCCTCACGCTGTCTTAGGGCGCTATGTCGAAGTGTAGCGCGGTAATCTCCTCGCAGGCGAGCTTGCGATAGAGCGCGCGGGCGGGTTCGTCCTCGGGCACGATGTCGGCCTGCACGAAGATGGTCCACGCGCCGACTGCGCGGGCAATGGCGCGCAGGGCATCGATCAGCGCGGTCGCCACGCCCTGACGCCGGGCGCGTTCCAGTACGGCGAGATCGTAGATGTAGATCTCGCTGCGGGCTTGTTCGAACTTGGGCAGAACATAGGCAGCGAGCGCGCCAACCGGCTCGCCGCCTGCTTCTGCGACCAGTGCGATATGGTTCGGATTGATCAGCCAGTCCTCCGCATAGACGGAATCGGGCGGGGCGCAGCCGTAACTCTCCGCGTCGTCAAAGCCTTGCGCGAACACCCGGTTCATCGCCCGAAAGCCCGCAATGTCGCCGGGGCCAAGGCGGCGGATGGCGGCCGGTCTGATCAAACCTTAACCGCTGTACCGCTGGCGCTGACCATCAGCATCGATCCGGTGTCGCCGATCACCTCGTAATCGAGGTCGATCCCCACCACCGCATTGGCTCCGCGTGCGGCGGCTTCGGATTGCAGCTCCTCGATCGCCTGATTGCGGGCATCGGACAGAATGCGCTCGTAGGAGCCCGAACGCCCGCCGACGATATCGCGCACGCTGGCAAACAGATCGCGGAAGATATTGGCGCCGACAATCACCTCGCCGGTGACGATGCCCATGTATTCCTGGATCGGCTTGCCTTCCAGGGTCGGGGTGGTGCTGACGATGACGCCGCGCGCGTCTTTCCAGGGGGATGCCATTGCCGTGTCTCCTTGCAGTGCTGTGTTATGCTGATAACACAGCTTGGCGAAAATTCAATGACATCCCGCGTGGATATGCCTGCTGAATGCAACGGGCCGGATCATGCCATCCCGAGCGCGTTCTTGTACGTCTCCAGCAGCATGTCCTGTTCGCTGCGGTCATCGGGCTTCATCTTCCGCAGCCGCACGATCTGGCGCATGATCTTGGGATCGTAGCCGACCGCCTTGGCCTCCATGTAAACATCGCGGATGTCGTCGGCGATGCCCTTCTTTTCTTCTTCGAGGCGTTCGATCCGCTCGATCAGCAGGCGCAGACGGTCATCGGTGGTTTCGGCCATGGGTATCTCCATTGGAATCAGAATCGGTTGGCAGGGGCGATAGCCAGCCCGCCGCCCCGATTGAACCGCCCTTGCGAATTATTCCTGTGCGTTCTTCGCGACACTGGCTTCCATGCGCGCCAGCTGCTCCTCGGTTGCGGGGGTCTGGCGGGTCGCCTTCCATTCGGCTGACGGCATCCCGTGGATAAGCAAACGCGCCGCTTCCTTGTCGCCTTCAAAGCCCGCATCGCGAATCCAGTCGGCCAGACAGTTGCGGCAGAACCCGGCAAGGCCCATCAGATCAATGTTCTGCGCATCGTGGCGGTGCCGCAGATGCCGCACCAGCCGGCGAAAGGCGGCGGCGGCCTGTGCATCATCGAGGCTGTCGAGCGGATCGGCATTGCTATTCATCGCGGCTTTTCCTTGAGTTGAAATGCGTCTGTGCCATAGGCAGCCTCCAAGAGGGATCACCACAAATGTCACGACGCGATCAGTCACGGATCGACCCGCGCGGCCGCAAGGTCAAGATTCTCGCCACCATCGGCCCCGCCAGCCGCTCGCCAGAGATGCTGGAGCGGCTTGTGCGCGCCGGAGCGGATGCCTTCCGCCTCAACATGAGCCACGGCGCCCATGCCGATCACGAGGCGGCGGTGCATGCAATCCGCGCGCTGGAAAAGCAGTTTGCGCGGCCCATCGCGATCCTTGCCGACCTTCAGGGGCCGAAGCTGCGGGTCGGCACCTTCGCCCAGGGCCAGGCGGTGATCCGCCACTCGGGCCACTTCGTGCTCGACCGGGACGAAACGCCGGGTGACGAAAACCGCGTTTGCCTGCCGCACCCCGAACTGTTCGGCATCATGGAGCGCGGGCAGCGGTTGCTGATCAATGATGGCAAGATCCGGCTGAAGGTGCTGGAGGCCGATGACAGCCGCATCCTGTGCAGCGCCGAAGTTGGCGGGGTGATCTCCGATCGCAAGGGCGTCAACGTCCCCGACGCCGAAGTGCCGATCCCGGCGTTGACCGAGAAAGACCGCCGCGATCTTGCCTTCGCAACCGAACACGGGGCGGACTGGATCGGCCTCAGCTTTGTCCAGCGGCCCGAGGATATCGCCGAGGCGCGCAAGCTGATCGGCACCCACGGCACCGCCATCTGCGCCAAAATCGAAAAGCCCCAGGCTGTCCACCGGCTCGATTCGATCATCGAACTGGCCGACGGGATCATGGTCGCGCGCGGCGATCTGGGCGTGGAGCTGGAGCCTTACGAGGTGCCGCCGCTGCAAAAGCGCATCGTCAACGCTGCGCGCCGGGCGGGCAAGCCGGTGATCGTGGCGACCCAGATGCTCGAATCGATGATCGAAGCGCCGACTCCGACCCGCGCCGAAGTCTCCGACGTGGCCAACGCGGTCTATGACGGGGCGGATGCGGTGATGCTGTCTGCCGAAAGCGCGGCGGGTGCGTGGCCGGAAGAATCGGTCGCAATGATGGACCGGATCGCCATCCAGGTCGAACGTGACGAAGGCTACAAGGAGCGGGTGCGCTTCCTTGATACGCCGCCCGATGCGACCACGTCGGATGCGCTGGCCCATGCCTGCATGACCATCGCCGATACCGTGCCGATCAGCGCGATCACGGTGTTCACCACCAGTGGATCGACCGCGCGGCGGGTGGCGCGGGAACGGCCCGCGACCCCGGTGCTGGTGCTCACCCCGTCAATGCGCACCGCCCGCCGCATGGCGCTGCTGTGGGGCGCGCACGCGGTGGCGACCAAGGATATCGGCAGCTTCGAAGAGATGATCGGCAAGGGCAAGCGCATGGCGCTGCGCCACGGCTTCAGCGAAGCGGGGACCAGGCTGATCGTGCTTGCCGGGGTGCCGTTCGGGACACCGGGCTCGACCAACCTGCTCCACGTGGTCAGCGTGACCGGCGACGAGCTGGAAAAGCACAAGTCTTGACGCCGGGGCCTGACCGGCCCTGCATCAGAACGACTGGCTGACCCTGAGGTTGAGGCGCGGGGAATTGTCGCCCGTGTCGTAACGGTCTTCGGTCAGCGGCACGGCGACTTCGAAATCGAGATCAAGATCGCGGGTGATATCGGTCCGCAGGCCTGCGCCGCCTGACGCTAGGGTGCCGCTGCCCCGCCCTTCGGCGAGGTTTGACACCGTCCCGCCATCGGCAAAGGCATAAAGCTGCACGCGCCGCACGGCGCCCAGAGCCTTGGGCCAATCGTAACGCAATTCGGCCAGACCGGCGGCCCCTTCATCACCGACACGTTGCGCGAAATCATAGCCCCGCAGGAAGGCGTTTCCGCCCAGCGCAAAGCTCTCGCCGACCAGCAGCGGGCTGGTGGAAAGCTGTCCGGTGCTTTCCAGAGACAGGCTGACACGCGGGACAATGCCGCGCCGCCACCTGAGCCACCATATCAGCGTGGTGAAATCGGGCTCCGCATCGAAGCGCGAGGCGAGCGGATCGGCTGTTCCTGTCGCCCCGAGGATCGGGATGCCCTGGCTCACCGTCGCCCGGCCTTGCAACGTGCCGCCCGCAAGCGGGCCGTAACCGTAGAAACCAAGCCGGGCGAGGGCGATCCGGTCATGTCGGGCCAGGTTGCCGAAGCTGTCCTGCCGCAAGTCCTGCAGCTCGCCGCTGGCTTCGAGCCACAGGCTGCGCTGCTGGCTGCGCATCAGCGGATGGCGCAGGCGGATGCCGCCCTGCCACGCCTTGCCCAGCAGTTCGCGGTCGGCAAGGTATGCCCCGGGCTCGGTGCGTGAAAGGGAACCAAACGCGCCGACGCTTGTGCCGGAATCGTTGACGATCACGGAGTAACGGGCGCTGAAGAAGGCGAGCTCACCAAGATCGAGCGGGGTGGCCGAAAAGCTCAGATCGATCCGGTCGCGCGGGGAGATCAGACCATTGGCGTCGAAATCGATCCGGGCGCGCACCGGACCCAGCGGCTTTGTGCCATCGGTGGCGACCAGCACGCTGCCACCGGCATCATCGCGCCCGGCATCGATCACCAGCACGCGCCGGTCGCCATCGCGTTCGAACCGGCTGCCGCGGATCCAGACCCCCGGCAGATCATCGGCCAGCAACACTTCGCGCTGCAAGGCGGCCAGCGTCAGGGGCTGGCCATCCACCAGCCGTTCAAGTTGGCGGCGGATGGCCGGATCGTCGGACCCGTCGATCCGCACCGCGTCAATCGTGCCTTCGTCAACCTGCACCCGCAGCATCCCGGCAACCAGCGTCTGTTCGGGGATCCACGCCGTGGCGAGGATATAGCCTTCCGCCCGCGCGCGCGCAGCGATGGCGTCGGTCAGCATGGTCAGCTCGGCGCGGTTCAGCGGGCGTCCGGCAAATGGCTCGATCGTGGCGGCAAAGGCCGGGCGGCCCATCGCCACCAGCCCGTCAATCACGATTGCGCCCACATCAAGCACGGCGCTGCTTTCCCCCGCGAGCGGCATGTCGAGCACCGGTTGCACCTCGATCCGAATCGCGGTCTCGGTCGGTAAAGTAAAATCGTCGCGGGTAACCTGACCCGCAGGATTGGTCCGGTCGAGCGCATCCTGTGCCGCCAGCGGGCCTGCCGCCAGCAACAAGGTCGTGCCGAGATAGATGTTAACCGGACGCAAAATAGGAACTTTCCCTGAACCCCAATGTCGGCACGAAGCCTAGCTTTGAAAGGTTAATCAATAATCATCGTAATGATTTATTAACCTTGTGCTTAAAGACGATGTCCTCAGTTCATCGCTATTAGGCAGGTACGGAGAAAGTTATGCGCCTGCTATTACGCCTTGTACTGCCGGTCCTTCTAACGCTGTTCAGCGGGGCGCCCGCGTTCGCCCAGAAGAGCGGCTGGATCATCAGCGAAGCCAAGGGAACGGTCCTCGTGATCGATGACCGCGGACAGCGGGCAGCCAAGGTCGGAGCCGATCTTGTCCCCGGCGCGATCCTTCGGACAGAGGCGCGGTCCACGGCTGTACTGGTGCGGGGGCGCGAGTTTGTGACCATGCGCCAGAACGCCCAGCTGCGCATCCCTGTCCCCGCCCAGCAGAAAGAGCGCGGGATCATCCAGATCATTCAGGACTATGGCAGCGCGCTGTTTAACATCGGCAAGCAGCCCAATCCGCATTTTGGCGTAGAGACGCCTTATCTCGCGGCGGTGGTCAAGGGCACGACCTTTGTCATCACCGTCAATGGCGAGGGCGCCAGCCTGCAAGTGACCGAAGGCGCGGTCGAGGCGGCGACCAATGATGGCGGTGTGCGCGAACTGATCCGGCCCGGCGCCGTGGCGATGATCGCGGCTGGCGATCCGCTGCGGATGGTGATCGAAGGTGAGGGCCGGCGCGTCCTCGATTCGCCTGCGCGTCCTGCCAGCAGCCCTGCGGCCACGAGCCCTGCCGCCACGAGCCCGGCACCCGCCGCGCTCCAGCCGGCAGCGCAATCTTCGGCTCAGGCAGAGCGCGGGCAGGCACGGATCGAAAGAGCGATCGTCAGCACGCCGCGGGATCTCGGTGACTATTCGAGCGGCTTTGTCTCGGGTGAGGTTGCAGTTCAGGCGGCCGTGGTGGTGGCGGACAACTCCGCCCGCGGCAATGCGCCCGCTTTCAGCAATGCCGGCGGCCGGAGCGATGATGGCGTGGTCTGCGCCAACGGCACCTGTGGCTCGAATGGCAACGGCAACGGCAACGGCGGCGGCAACGGAAACGGTGGCGGCAACGGCGACGATGACGATGACGGCCCCGGCAACGGGAATGGCAACGGCAACGGTGGCGGCAATGGCCGCGACGATGATGACGACGGCGGCCCCGGCAACGGCAATGGCCGCGACGACGATGATGACGATGATGGCGGCCCCGGCAACGGCAATGGCCGCGACGACGATGATGACGATGATGGCGGCCCCGGCAACGGCAATGGCCGCGACGACGATGATGACGATGATGGCGGCCCCGGCAACGGCAATGGCCGCGATGACGATGATGACGATGATGGCGGCCCCGGCAACGGCAATGGCCGCGATGACGATGATGATGACGATGGCGGCCCCGGCAATGGCAACGGCAACGGCAACGGCCGTGACGACGACGGCGGCGACGGCAACGGCGGCGGTGGTGGTAACGGTGGCGGCGGCAACGGTAATGGCGGTGGCGGCAAGGGTGGCGGCAACCCAAGCAATGGCGGCCGAGACAGCTTGAATCTGCGTCTGATCATCGACGCGGCCAGCAACCGTCTTTGAGCTTCGGCCGACCGCCCGCATGATCCGCAAACGCGCTTTTTCCTCACGGCCCGACACGCGTTTCAAGATCGCGATGATGGCAGCTGCGCTGACGCTTGTGGTGGCGTTTGCGGCGGTGTCAGGCGTGTTCCGTGCGGCCGAACACCAGCTCGAAGCGCTCACCTTTTCCTTCTTCAGCCGTCCCGCCAGCGGACAGGTGCACCTGGTCGAGATGGATGCAGCCAGCATGGCGGCGGTTCGTCGCTGGCCCTGGTCCCGGGACCATTATGCGCGGGTCGTGCAGCAGCTCGATGCGGCAGGGGTGCGCTCGATCAGCTTTGACGTCGATTTCTCCAGTAACGGCGATGCCGCGGGCGACCTTGCCTTCGCCGCAGCCATTGCCGAGGCGCGTGCTCCAGTGGCATTGGCGACCTTCGATCAGGCCGCCGGCGCCAATGACGGACGCAAGCTCGATTCGCTGCCGATCCCGGTGCTGCGTGAACACGCCCACCTCGTTTCGGTCTCGGTCAGGCCCGATGCTGACGGCCTGTTGCGGCAATTGCCAATCGGCACTGTGACCGATGACACCCCGAGGCCTTCGCTTTCGACCTTCGTCGCCGGCAGTGCGGGAACAGTGGGCGAGGAATTCCCGATCGATTTCGCAATCGATGCGGCCAGCATCCCCCGCCACAGCTTCATCGCAATCGAACAGGGCCGCATCCCGCCCGGTAGCCTCAAGGGCAAGGACGTGATCATTGGCGCGTCGGCCATTGAACTGTTCGATCGCTATGCAGTGCCGCGTTATGGCGTGACCCCCGGTGTGACCGTACAGGCGCTCGCGGCTGAAACGCTCAAAGGCGGCGTGCCCGTCGTTGTCTCGTGGTTCGTACCGCTGCTGGCGACAGCCATTGCGGCGCTCGCACTGCTTGCCGCGCCCCGGCGGCGCACGCTGCTGCTGCGGACTGGCGCGGCGGCGCTTGGGTTGCTCACGGCGTGGATCGCGCTGCGGTTGGCGACCAATCACTGGTTCGAGATTACCCCCGCGCTGGCGCTGGTCGCCGCAGCGGGCACAGTGCGCTATATCGTCCTCACCCAGCGGCTCGCGGCGCTGGGCCGCCGGATTGACGCCGAAAGTGGCCTGCCCAACCGCTTCGCGCTCGATGTGCGTCCTTCCGATCCGGCTGACCGCTACTTCGTTGCGGCGCAGATCGATGATTTCGATGGGCTCAAACTGGCGGTCGAAGGCGGCAATCTGGGCGTTCTGCTGAACCGTATTGCCGAGCGGCTGAAGGTCGCCAGCGGAGGCAATGCAGTCTACCGCACCGAAGACCGCACACTGGTCTGGGTCGCGCCGCTGCCTATCGACGAGATCGAGGCGCAGCTATCCGGTATCCGCGCGCTGATGCGCAGCCCGTTCGACATTGCCGGGCGCCGGCTCGGCGTGTCGTTGACCTTCGGGGTGGCAGATCGCGGCGGGCTCGATCCGGCGGTCCACGCTGCCCACGCCGCCAGCCTTGCCAAGCGCGCCGGCAAATTCTGGCGCCTGCACGAAGCCGACGCGGGCGAGACAGCATCGCAGCAATTCTCGCTCCTTGGCGAGCTTGAGGAAGCGATCCGCAGCGGCAACATCACAGTGCTCTATCAGCCAAAGCTCAACCTCAGGTCGCAGGTGATCGATGCGGTTGAAGCTTTGGTGCGCTGGAACCACCCCGAGCGCGGGCTGCTTCCGCCCGATTGCTTCATCCCGCTGTTCGAGGAAGCCGGGCGGATCGACGATCTGACGCTTGCGGTGCTGTCACAGACGCTTGCCGATATGCGCATCTGGCGCAGCCGCGGGCTGGAGATCGGCGCCGCGGTCAATATCTCGGCAGCGCTGCTGACATCGGAAAGCTTTGCCGAGCGCGCGCTGGCGCTGATCGAACAGTCCGGGATTCCGGCGCGATACGTCACCTTCGAAGTGACCGAGAGCGCGCAGTTCGAAGACACCGACCGCGCCATCGCCACGCTTGAACGCTTCCGCGCGACCGGCATCCGCATTTCGATGGACGATTACGGCACCGGGCAATCGGCGCTCAACTATCTGAAGCTGCTGCCGCTGTCGGAACTCAAGATTGATCGCATGTTCGTGGCAAACGCCCATGTCGACCGCGGTGATGCCATGCTGGTGCGATCGACCGTGCAGCTGGCGCATGAGCTGGGTCTGAAGGTCGTGGCCGAGGGGATCGAGGAGGCCGCCTGCCTTGCCTTCCTCCGGCAGATCGGCTGCGATTATGCCCAAGGCTACTTTGTCGGGCGTCCGCTCAAGGCAGATGATCTGGCAGAGAAGGCCGCCGCTTCGGTGGCCACGGCGATGACCGCGCGCGCAGCCTGATCCGCTTTTCGCACCCGCTTTGCATCGCCGCGCAGGCCTGATAGCTTGCCCCTGACGGGCCGGTTTTTGGCCGGTCCGCGGAGAGGGAGATGTCATGCGGATGATCCAGACAGCGCAGCGTATGGTGATGGCCGGAGCGGCGATGGTCGGCCTATCGGGCTGTATCGTGAGCATCAATGATAGTGGCTCGGACCGTGCCGAAGCCGTGCCGCCGCCGCCCGTGCCGATGGTGTGCAACGCCGCGCCGGCGCAGTATCACATCGGCCATGATGCGACCCAATCGATGGGTGAGGCGATCGTCAAGGACAGCGGTGCGCGCAGCCTGCGCTGGGGCCCGCCGAACGCCGCCTGGACGATGGATTACCGCGAGGACCGGGTGAATGTGCGTTACGATTCGCAGATGAAAATCGTCGAGATCACCTGCGGATGAGCCCGCGGCCCCGGGTGACGTCGGGCTCTCCCTATGAAGCGACCTTTGGTTTTGCCCGTGCGGTGCGGGAGGGCAATCGGATCATCGTCGCAGGCACGGGGCCGGTCGAGCCCGATGGCTCCACCACGCCCGGTGGCGCGGCCGAGCAGGCGGAGCGCTGCTGCACGATTATTCTTGCCGCCATCGAGCAATTGGGCGGCAGCGCAGGCGATGTGGTGCGCACCCGGATGCTGCTGACCGATCCCGCCGATCAGGACGCTGTCGGCGCGGTGCATGCGCGGTTCTTTGGCGCGGCGCGGCCAGCGGCAACGATGGCCGGGGTGGCATGGTTGTGCCGCCCGGAATGGCGGATCGAGATCGAGGCTGAAGCGGTCATTTCCGGCTGATGCGGCGCATTTTTGCCTATCTTGCCGCGATGGTCGCTGGCTGCGCGCTCGGTTTGGGCAGCGCGCTGTGGCTGGCGGGGCTGTGGCCTGAAGGGCGCAGCCTCGCCTTTGGCGATGTCGATGTCGGCGGATGGCGCAGCGATTTCGCGATCGGATCGCAGGCCGCTGACCCCTACACCCGCGCCCGCGTCGCGCGCCACGGCTTGCTGGCGCTGGCGAAAAGCGAGGCGGTGTATTTCACCCGCCTCGTGGACGACACCGGAGCGCCCCTGCGAGAGGCCTGCACCTATCGCCTGACCGGCGGGGCGATGCCTGCGGGCTGGTGGTCGGTGACCCTATATGATGGGGCAAGCATGTTGCCTGCCAACACCGACAATGCTCTCAGCATCGATGCCAGCGGCGCGGGCGAGGGAGCCTGGGAGGCGGTCATTGCGCCGACAAGGCCTGACGGCGCGGCGCGCTGGATTTCGAGCCGGGGTGCCGGAACCTTTGACCTCACCTTGCGGCTCTACACGCCCGATCCGGCGTTGCTGGCCACCCCCAAGACCGCTCTAAGCCCCCCCAAGGTCGAGCTGGTCACATGCAAGGACAGTCTATGAGGCGCTGGCTCGGACCATTTGCCGCGATGCTGGCCTGTGCGGCTGGCACCCACGCGGCCACGCTGCATTTTGCCCCTGCTGTCATCATGGATCGGGCGATGGCGGCTTTGGCGCAGCGGGGAGTGGAACTACACGCCTTCACCTCGCCCCAGCGCGTCACCCCGCAGGCGCAGACCGTGGTGCGTTCCTCGCCCGATCTCTATTATGCGCTGTGCCGATACGACCTCGGCGATCCGGCGATGCGGCTTGACCTGACGATGGGTGCCTGGCCCGATTACCAGTCGCTGTCATTCTTCGACGCGCAGACCGATAACTTTGCAACTCTGCGCGGCACCGGGGAGACAACCAGCATCCGTCTGCTGCCGCCGGGCAGCGCACCGCAGGACGGCGCCATTGTCAGTCCGACAACCAAAGGCGTGATCCTGATCCGCCGCCTCGCCCCCGACGCTGCGCGCTTTGCGGCTGCTGCGGAGGCGGGGAAGGGCGATGCCTGCCGCCTGTCCCCGGTCAGCGGCTGACGCCCGCCAACCGCGCCTGCACCAGCGCGATCAGCGCGGGCAGATCGGGCAGGGCATCCAGTTCCGCCGCGCTCACCAGCACCTGCGGCGGGCCAGCCTCGCCGCCCAGCAGGATCGCGGGTAGGGGCAGATCGCGCTTGTCCAGATCGCTGCGGAATTCATCGCGGTAAAGGAACAGGGTCGGCAGGCCCGTGCCACCCAGAAAGCGCCTCCATTCGCCCCGCATCGACACCGCGCCATAGGTCAGCGCGCACAGCGAACACGGATAGGTCGCAGGCGAGACGATCTTGTGCACCATGTCGCCCAGCGCGGATATCAGGCCGCCCTTGGCGTTGTAGACGCAAATCAGGGTCGGCATGGCGGCGCTCATTGTAAGGAATACGGATGATTTTCACCGCCGGATTTGGCGCAAAACGGCCCGCCTAGCAAATTTCCGCCAGCGTGATCCGCGCCGCGCTCTTTTCCAAGCCCCGCAAGGCGGCTAGAGCACCCGCCATGCACGGACAGTTTCAACTCACCGAAGACCAGCTTGCGATCCGCGAGGTCGCCCAGCGCTTCACCGCCGACCAGATCACGCCCCACGCCGCCGAATGGGACGAAAAACACATCTTCCCGAAGGACACGATCCAGCGCAGCGCCGAATTGGGCTTTGGCGCGATCTATGTCTCGGAACAATCGGGCGGCATCGGGCTGGGCCGGCTGGAGGCGGCGCTGATCATGGAGGCGATGGCCTATGGCTGCCCTTCGACCAGCGCTTTCATTTCGATCCACAACATGGCGGCGTGGATGATCGACCGCTTTGGCGGGGAGGCGGTCAAAGCCAAGTATCTGCCTGACCTCATCACGATGGACAAAATCGCCAGCTACTGCCTGACGGAACCTTCCAGCGGGTCGGACGCCTCGGCGCTGCGCACCACGGCGCGAAGGGACGGGGATCATTACGTCCTCAACGGCACCAAGCAGTTCATCTCCGGCGCGGGCGCGAACGAGATTTACACGGTGATGGTCCGCACCGGTGAGGACGGGCCCAAGGGCATTTCCTGTGTGGTGATCGAAAAGGACATGCCCGGCGTCAGCTTCGGCGCGAACGAGAAGAAGCTCGGCTGGCATTCGCAGCCGACCGCGCAGCTGATCCTGGAGGATGTGCGCGTGCCGGTGGAGAATCTCGTTGGCGGCGAAGGCGAAGGTTTCCGCATCGCGATGATGGGGCTGGATGGCGGGCGGCTCAATATCGGCGCCTGTTCATTGGGCGGGGCGCAGCGCTGCCTCGACGAAGCGATCAAATACACCAAGGAGCGCACCCAGTTCGGCCAGCCGGTCGCCGAGTTCCAGAACACCCAGTTCATGCTCGCCGACATGGCCACCGATCTGGAGGCGGCGCGTGCGCTGCTTTATCTGGCGGCGGCCAAGGTGACCGACAACGCCCCCGACAAGACGCGCTTTTCCGCAATGGCGAAGCGGTTGGCGACCGACAATGGATCGTCCGTGGTCGACCGCGCGCTGCAATTGTTCGGCGGATATGGCTACCTTCAGGATTACCCGATCGAACGCTTCTGGCGCGACCTCAGGGTGCATTCGATCCTTGAGGGCACCAACCAGATCATGCGCATGGTCGTGGGCCGGGACTTGCTGCGCCAGTGAGGATTTTGGTCGTCCTGCTGGCCTATGCCTGCGCTGCGCTGATAGCGCCGCTGCTGCTCATCGCCCATGGCGCGGTGCGGGAAGGCTTCTCAGGCGATTTTGCCGTTGGCGTCACCGTGACGGTCCTGGGTCTTTTCGCGTCGATGGCAGCGATCTATGCGTTGCCGGTCGCCGTGCCGGTGATCGCCGCCACCGAGTGGTACGGTATCGGCGACTGGCGGATCTTCGCAGTGTCCGGCGTGGTGCTGGGGGGCTTTATCGCCACCCTCTTTCTGCCCTCCCCCTTTTCGTGGGACAGTATTGACCGTGACATTGTTTTTGTCGTGCCCCTGATGGTGGTCGCCTGCGTGATGACCTACTGGCTTGTGGCGTGGAAATTGTTGCCACCCTCGCGCCGCGCCGAACCCGTGACATGACCGGTACGCGGCTTGCCCTGACAACGCTGGTGGTCCCCGATTACGATGCCGGGATCGCCTTCTGCGTGCGCGGCCTCGGCTTCGATCTTATCGAGGACAGCGACATGGGCGGGGGCAAGCGCTGGGTCGTGGTCGGCGGCGGGGACGGGGGGCGATTGCTGCTGGCCCGCGCCGCCAACGATGCGCAGACCGCCGCCATCGGCAACCAGACCGGCGGGCGCGTCGGTTTTTTTGCCCATACTGACGATTTCACAGGCGCCCATGCACGGCTTGTCGATGCAGGGGCGAAATTTGAAGAAGAACCGCGCCACGAAACATATGGCACAGTGGCCGTCTTCAGCGACCCCTTCGGCAATCGCTGGGATCTGATCGAACCGAAAGATACGGGGCAATGACCGACGACGTTCTTATCCGCAGCAATGGCCCTATCGGCCATATCAGCCTCAACCGGCCCAAGGCGCTGCACGCGCTGACCCTGGACATGTGCCACGCGATGAGCGCGGCGCTGACCGAGTGGGCGGCTGACGACAGCATCAAGGCGGTGATCCTTGACCATGACGAGGGCCGGGGCTTCTGCGCGGGGGGTGATATCGCCTTCCTGCGCAACTCGGCGCTGAACGATGGCGGCGCGAGCGGGCGCCGGTTCTTCCATGACGAATACCAGCTCAACCACCAGATGTTCAGTTACCCAAAGCCGATTGTCGCCTTCATGGACGGCATCACGATGGGTGGCGGTGTCGGTATCAGCCAGCCCGCCAGGTTCCGGGTGGCGACCGAGAATACCCGTTTCGCCATGCCCGAAACCGGGATCGGCCTGTTCCCGGACGTGGGCGGCGGCTGGTATCTGTCGCGGCTTGGCGGGCGGCTCGGGCAGTTTCTGGCGCTGACCGGTGCGCGGCTCGATGGGTCGGAATGCCTGTGGACCGGCCTTGCCACCCATTACGTGCCGCACGACATGCTGGCGGACATCAAGGCCCGGATCCACGATCATCCGGACCGGATCGCGGGCATCCTCAGCGAACCCGTCGGCACGCCGCCCAAGGCGCGGATTGAGGCGAACGCGGACAAGATCATCAAGCACTTCCAGTCGGACCGATACGAGGATATCCTCGCTAGCCTCGAAGCTGCGGCAGACAGCGGTGACGACTGGGCGATGAAGGAGCGCGACACGCTCGGCACCAAGAGCCCGCAGACCTGCAAGGTTGCATTGCGGCAGCTGTCGGAAAGCGCCGCGCTCACCGATTTCGCCGACAACATGCGCATGGAATACCGCATCGCCAGCCGCGTGCTGACCCGTCCGGATTTTGCCGAAGGGGTGCGTGCGGTGATCGTCGACAAGACCAATGATCCCAAATGGAACCCGCCAACCCCGGAGGAGGTGACCGACGATCTGCTCGACGCGATCTTCGCGCCCCTGCCCGCCGATGAGGAATGGAAGCCCCTATGACTTATGAAACCATCACCGCTGAAGCCAATGCGCAGGGGCACAAAGGCGTCACGCTGCTGACGATCAACCGTCCGCAGGCGCTGAATGCGCTGAATTCCAAGGTGCTGGAAGAGTTGATCCATGCCTTCGCCGCCTATCAGGCGGACGCGACCCAGCTTTGCGCGATCCTCACCGGCAGCGGCGACAAGGCCTTTGCGGCCGGCGCTGACATCAAGGAAATGAGCGAGAAAGCGGCCGCCGATTTCTTCCTCGACGATTTCTTCAGCCCTTGGACGGCCGAAATCGTCAAGAAGACCCGCAAGCCGTGGATCGCCGCAGTCAACGGCTTTGCGCTGGGCGGCGGGTGCGAGCTTGCGATGATGGCGGATTTCATCATCTGCTCCGACAAGGCGAAGTTCGGTCAGCCCGAAATCAAGCTGGGCGTTGCGCCGGGCATGGGAGGCAGCCAGCGGCTGACCCGGGCCATTGGCAAGTCGAAGTCGATGGAAATGTGCCTCACCGGCCGCATGATGAACGCCGAAGAAGCCGAACGCAGCAATCTGGTAGCCCGCGTGGTGCCGCATGAGGAACTGATCGCCGAGACGCTGAAAACCGCAGCGACCATCGCCGGGATGCCGCCGATGGCGGTGATCGCCAACAAGGAAATGGTGAACTCGGCCTTCGAAATGACGCTCGACCAGGGCCTGATTGTCGAGCGCCGGATCTTCCAGATCCTCACCGCCTCCGAGGACAAGGCCGAGGGCATGGCGGCGTTTATCGAGAAGCGTGAGGGTCAGTGGAAGGGGCGATAAGCCTGCCACAAGGGGAGGGGAACATTATGAAAATCGCCTTTATCGGCCTTGGCAACATGGGCGGCGGGATGGCCGCGAACCTTGTGAAAGCTGGCCACGAAGTCCGCGCCTTCGACCTTTCCGAACCCGCGCTGGCCGCTGCACGGGAGGCGGGGTGCGCCACCTTCGCCACCGCCAAGGAAGCCTGCGCCACCGCCGAGGCGGTCGTCTCGATGCTGCCCAACGGCCAGATCGTCAAACAGGTCTATTGGGACGATGTGATCGGCCACGCCCCTGAAGGCGCGATCCTGCTCGATTGTTCGACCATCGATGTCGCCACTGCGCGCGAGGTGATCGAAGTGACCAAGGCGCACGGCTACCAGATGGTCGATGCGCCGGTGTCGGGCGGAATCGCCGCCGCCAATGGCGGCACGCTGACCTTCATGGTCGGCGGGACCGACGAAGCCTTCGCCCGTGCCCAGCCGATCCTCGCCGCGATGGGCAAGGCGGTGATCCATGCGGGCGCTGCGGGCAACGGGCAGGCAGCCAAGATCTGCAACAACATGCTGCTGGCGATCCACATGATCGGCACGTGCGAAGCCTTTGCCATGGCCGAAAAGCTCGGGCTGGACGCACAGACCTTCTATGACATCTCCAGCGTCTCATCGGGGCAAAACTGGTCGATGACGTCCTATTGCCCGGTCCCCGGGGTCGGCCCGGTCACGCCTGCGGACAACGGATATCAGGGCGGTTTCGCCGCCGGGCTGATGCTGAAAGACCTCAATCTGGCGATGGAGGCGGCAGGCTCAGCGGGGGCGAAGATCGAACTCGGCGAACACGCGCGCGCGATTTATCAGGCCTTTGCCAAAGACAACGCCGGGACGGATTTCTCGGGGATCATTCGCACGCTCTGATCGCGGGCGGCCCGCCGTTCAGCTGGCAGTCGCCGGGCAATCACCTGCGATGGCCTGACGCAGCTCTGCGGCCGCGGCCGCATCGCGCTGTGCCAGCATACCGGCACTCTGCCCCAGCAGGTTGCAATCGAAACGGACGCCGCGCGCAATGCTATCGGCCACGATCGCGCTGAAGGCGGCAGGCGGCATCACCCGCGCCCCGCGCCGCAGGAAAATCGAATGCCAGCGTTCACCGCCGATGATGATCGCCAGCATCGTCTGCTGTCCGGGGCCGCGTGCTTCGTCGAGCACGGCCTGCCCCAGCTCTTCCAGCAGAGCGTCCGGGGTCTGGCGTTGCAGAAACAGGGCGGCATAGCGGCGCGCGGCTTCAGGCTTGTCTCCGGCGGCCAGCGCAAGGCGCAGCACCGCTTGCTGCGCCACCGGGTCACGCCAGCCGCGCTGGCCGGCGATCTGGATGGTCAGCATGGCGTCATCGGGCTTGCCCGCCTTGGCCTGTCCGGTGGCAAGCAACACGAGATTTTCGGCGGGCAAGGGACGGCGCTGCAACAGACGCTCCGCCTCGCCAAGGGCCAGTGCGGCATCCTTCCCGGCCAGCGCGCTGCGCACGACCTGAACCTGGGAATGGCCGCGCAACGGTGCAGGCACCATTGCCGCAAGCTGCGGGCTTCGCCGCGATTGCATGTCGAACTGCAATGCGGCGGTCACCAATGCGATGCCGATCAGGGCGGTAAACCAGACAATCCGGCCGATCATCGGTTCCCCCTCGTCCGGTCTGCGGCATTGCGGACCAGCAGCAGGAGCGCGAATGCGGCGAAGGCCAGCATGGTCTGGTTGCGCAATGGATAATCCGTGATTGACTGGGCTCTTGTGCTGGTGCTGTTCCAGATAGGCGTCGATATCCTCGGCGATGAGAGCGTCGGTCTGGAAGCTGGAGGGGGTGTCCATCAGAAGTACCCCTCCGCCTTCTTGTCTTCCATGCTTGCGGACTGCCCCTTGTCGATGGCGCGGCCTTGCCGTTCCGATCCCGTGGCGAGCAGCATTTCCTGGATGATGTCGTTCATTTCGGTCGCGTCGCTCACTGTCGCACCGGTCAAGGGGTAACAGCCCAGCGTGCGGAAGCGGACCGGGCGGGTGACCGGCTCTTCGCCCGGTTCGAGCCGGAAGCGGTCATCATCGACGACCAGCAGCATCCCGTCGCGCTCCACAGTCGGGCGAGGCTTGCTGAAATAGAGCGGGACGATGTCGATCTGTTCCACCGCGATGTACTGCCAGATGTCGAGCTCGGTCCAGTTCGAGATCGGGAAGACGCGGATGCTTTCGCCCTTGGCCTTCTTGGCGTTGTAGAGGTTCCAGAGTTCGGGGCGCTGGTTCTTCGGGTCCCAGCGGTGCGCTGCGGTGCGGAAGCTGAAGATGCGTTCTTTCGCGCGCGCCTTTTCCTCGTCTCGCCGTCCGCCGCCGAAGGCTGCGTCAAACCCGTGCGCGGTCAAGGCACGCTTCAGCGGATCAGTCAGCTGGGCCTGGCTATAGAGCGCGCTGCCGGTGTCGAAAGGGTTGATGCCCTGCGCCTCGGCCTCGTCATTCTGGGCAACAATCAGCTTCAGTCCGTATTCGCGCACGGTCTTGTCGCGGTGGGCGAGCAGGTCGGCGAAATCCCATCCGCTGGCGACATGCAGCATCGGGAAGGGCGGCGGGGCAGGATAGAAGGCCTTGCGCGCCAGGTGCAGCATCACGGACGAATCCTTGCCCACCGAATAGAGCATCACCGGGTTTTCCGCCTCGGCCACGACTTCGCGGAAGATGTGGATGCTCTCGGCCTCAAGCCGTTCGAGATGGGTCAGACTGCGCATGGTGCCGGGTGCTACACCTGAAGCGGCGCAAGACAAGCAAGTTTGCCTTTGCGCGGGGATGGCAGGATTTCAGCGTCCCAAGCAGAGGGCGCGCAGAGGGCGCCTCAGGCCGCACGGGTCAGCAAGGTTACGCCTGCGGCGCTGAAATCGAGGCTGGAGAGCCCGTGCGCCACGAGACATTCCCCCGCGCCCGCCTGCGCGGAACCATCGCGCGCGGTAACCTCGCCCGCCAGCGGCAGCACCAGCAACGCCTCCGGATAGGCGGCCAGCGTGGCGGCATCGGGCGCGCCCTCGATCCGGTCGAGCCGGAAGTGCGGCCCATCGACAAGCACCTGCCCGTTGGCAATCGAGCGGCGATGCGTCGCGGCGTAGGGCGCGCCTTCCGCCACCGCCAGTGCCCGTTCAAGATGCAGCTCGCGCGGCCGGCCATAATCATAGAGGCGAAAGGTGGTCTCACTGGTCTGCTGCACCTCGACCAGCGACAGGCCGGGGCCGATGGCGTGGACCGTGCCCGCGGGGAGATAGAACAGGTCACCGGGGCGTGCCGGATGCCAGGTCAGCAATGCCTCGATCGTGCCGTCCTGCGCGGCGGCGGCAATCTCTTCCGAGGTCACCTCACGTTCGAAACCGATCGCAAGCCGCGCATCAGGCTCGGCGTCGAGCACCAGCCAGCACTCCTCCTTGCCCGCCTCTCCCGCAATCGCAGTGTCATCCGACGGGTGGACCTGCACCGACAGCTTTTCCGAAGTGAACAGGTATTTGACCAGCACCTGCGGCACTTCGGGCGGGGGCTCGAACCAGATTTCGCCGATGCGCTCGCCAGCGGGCGCGGCAAAGGGGGCGGGCAACACGTCGCGACCCCAGACCTTTGCGACCATGCGGGTGGGGAGCTGGCGGGCCATCACTGGTTCACCGCGCCGGGCAGCTTGCCCACGATTTGCGCCCCGTCACGGGTGGTGACAAGCACCTCTCCGCCGGAGACGATGATGCACACGTCATTGAGGCCCACCGCCGAGATGCGCGGGCCATCGGACATGGCAAAGACGCCGCTGCATTGCGCGAAATCGACCGGCCCGCCGCGCGCGACATTGCCGCTTGCATCCGCGTCGTGGGCCAGCGCATCGGCAAGCGCTGCCCAGTTGCCGATGTCGGACCAGCCCATGTGGGCCGGGACCATTGCGGCGCGGGCGGTGTTTTCCATCACGGCATAATCGATGGAATCGCCATCAATGGCAGCGAAGGGTTCGGCCGCCGGGTGGAAGCGCGCGCCCTCTGCCGAGCCGCCTGCAACCGCCTCGGCCACAAGCCGCGCCATGTCGGGGCGATAGGCGGCCAGTTCGGCCAGCAGGTGCCCGGCGCGGAAGGCGAAGATTCCGCCGTTCCAACTGTAATCCCCGCTGGCGAGATAGTCCTGCGCACGGGCCAGATCGGGCTTTTCAACAAAGCGCCGGATCGCGAAGCCACCGGCCAGCGGCTCGCCGCGCTGAAGATAGCCATAGCCGGTTTCGGGCCGGTCGGCCGCGATGCCGAAGCTGACGAGGTAATCCTCGCGCGCCAGTGCCGCTGCGGCGAGCGCGGCCGCGCGAAAGGCCGCGCTGTCAGCGATGTGATGGTCGCTCGGGCAGACGAGCATCACTGCATCTTCGGGCAGCAGTGCTGCGGCAAGGGCTATGGCAGGCGCCGTGTTCTTTGCCGCCGGTTCGATCACCAGCCGCGCACCCGGCGTATCGCCAAGCTGCGCCATGATCAGATCGGCATGGGCCTTGCCTGCCACCACCATCGGCGGGGCAAAGCGATCATCCCCTGCCACGCGGCGCACAGCCTGTTCGAACAGAGTCTCGTCACTCACAAGGGGCAGAAACGGCTTGGGTTTGGCCTTCCGGCTGACCGGCCACAGTCGCGTGCCGCTGCCGCCGCACAAAATTACCGGATGGATGTGCATCACGTCTCTCGCTTTCGACAATGCTCAAATCGCTACATGACCTTCGGACCTTGCGCCACGCAGAAGGTTGCGAATCTCATCCATTAACGCACAATCTTCCCGCAATATTCCCTCCGGATGACACGCGCCCGCTGGCTTGCCAGAGAGCGGCGGCTTTGCAATGACCCGCAGCGCATAGGGCCCTGGGGGCCGTACCGTGCGGGAGAGAACATAATGAACCAGCCATCCGGGCCGCTTGCCGGCCTCAAGGTCATCGAATTTGCCGGCATCGGGCCGGGGCCGCACGTTGCGATGCTGCTCGCCGATCTGGGCGCAGAGGTGGTGCGGATTGACCGGCCGGGCGGCGGCGTCAGCAACCCGGTGGTCGAACGCGCCCGTCACCGGCTGGCGGCGGATCTGAAAAGCGACGATGGCCGCGCGCAGGTGCTCGCCGCCGCTGCCAGCGCCGATGTTCTGATCGAAGGCTTCCGTCCCGGCGTGATGGAGCGGCTGGGGCTGGGGCCCGACGTGCTGCTCGAAGCCAACCCGCGCCTTGTCTACGCGCGGATGACCGGCTGGGGGCAGGATGGGCCGCTGGCGCAGGCCGCCGGGCATGACATCAACTATATCGCCATCACCGGTGCGCTGGCGGCGGTCGGCAAGGCGGGAGAGCCGGCGACCCCGCCGCAGAACCTGGTCGGCGATTTCGGCGGCGGGTCGATGTATTGCGCTTTCGGGATCATGGCCGCGCTCTATGAGCGCGAAAAATCGGGCAAGGGCCAGGTGGTCGATGCTGCCATCGTCGACGGGGCGACCAGCCTGATGAGCTTCTTTTTCGGGGTGCGCCACATGCCGCACCTTTCGACCGAACGTGGCAAAGGGATGCTGGGCGGGGCAGCGCATTTCTACCGCTGCTTCATGTGCGCCGACGGCAAGGAAATCTCGCTGGGGTCGATCGAGCCGCAGTTCTATGCCGAGCTGCTGGCCCGCACGGGCGCACCGGCTGAACTGGGGCAAGGACAGATGATCCCGTCGAACTGGGACGATTACGCCGAAAAGCTTGCGGCGCTGTTTCTCACCAGGACACAGGCCGAATGGTGCGCGCTTCTCGAAGGCACCGATGCCTGCTTTGCTCCGGTGCTGGGCATCGAGGAAGCGCGTGAACATCCGCATATGAAAGCGCGCGGCGCCTATGTGGAACACGACGGCATCTGGCACACCGCCCCCGCCCCGCGTTTCAGCCGCACGCCGGGTGCGGTTCGTTCCAGCGCGGATGATGGCGCGGACGTGGTTGCTTGCTGGGCGGAGCAAGGCTGATGGCGGGGAAGTTCTTTGACGAGTGGGTGCTGGGCGAGCGGATCGAACACCCGATCCGCCGCACCGTGACCGAGACCGACAATCTGCTGTTTTCGACCATGACGCACAACCCGCAGCCGCTGCACATTGATGTCGAGGCGGCCAAGGCCAGCGGGTTCGGGCAGATTCTGGTGAATTCCACCTTCACCTTCAGCCTGCTGGTCGGGCTGTCGGTGGGCGAGACGACGCTGGGCACGCTGGTCGCCAATCTCGGGTTCGACACGGTGGTGACCCCCAATCCGGTGTTCATCGGCGACACGCTCCATGCCGTCACCGAAGTCACTGGCTTGCGCGAGAGCAAGTCGCGTCCTGATGCCGGAATCGTCACCTTCACCCACGAAATGCGCAACCAGCGCGGCGAAGTGGTGTGCCGGTGTGAGCGTTCAGCCTTGATTCAGCGGCGCGGCTGAGGCCATCGCGTCGCCGCCCAAGGCCTGCCACAGCACGATCCGCGCCCTGGCGGCGCGGCCCAGCGCGGCGGCGGCGCGTTCCCCGCTGGCATCGGCAGCGCGGCGCGCTTCGAGCACTTCGAGGAAGCTGGCCAGCCCTGCACGGTAGCGGCTTTCGGCCAAGCTGGCGGCGCGGGAGAGCTGATCGCGCTCCTCGACCGACAGGCGTGCTTCGGTATCGGCAGCGGCGACCACGCCATAAGCCGCCTCGGCATCGCCCAGCGCCGTGAACACCGCCCCGCGATAGGCGGCAAAGGCGGCGCGCTTGTCACCCGCGGCGGCATCGATCCCGGCACCCACTCGCCCGAAATCGAGCAGCGGGCCGGCGATCCCCGCGGTCAGCGTGCCGACGATGGAATCATTGAAGAAATCCTCCGGATCGAAGGCGAGCAACCCGATCACTCCCGACAGCGTGATGCGCGGAAAGCGGGCACGGGCGGCGGCGGCAAGGTCTGCGTCGCTGGCGGCAAGATTGGCTGCGGCGGCGGCGACATCGGGCCGGTTGGCGAGCAGGTCTGACGGCAGCGCGGCAGGCGCAGGCGCGGGGGCCAGCGCCGGGGCAGGCGCTGCCAGCGCGGCGCGCACGCTTGCCCCATCCTGCCCGCTCAGCGTCACCAGCCGCCCGATCAGCCGCGCCCGCTCGCTATCCAGCGCGGCCAGCCGCACGGCGGACGAGCTTGCGGTCGCATCGGCGCGCACGCGGTCAAAACCGGGAGCGATGCCCGCATCCTCGCGCACTTTAGCAAGGCCCGCGAGCTGGCGCGCGGCGGCGGCATCGGCCTCGATTGCAGCGGCGCGCGCGTCAAGTACGCGCCAGTCGGTGATGCTGGCGGCGATTTCAGCCAGCAGCGCAAGGCGCACGCCTTGCGCCTGCGCAGTCGCAGCGTCGATCCGGGCCAGCGCGGCACGCTCCTCCGCCTTCAGGCGCCCGAAAATGTCCAGATCCCAGCTGGCGTTGATGTTGCTGCCATAGGAGGTCTGTTCACGCGGGATGAAACCCTGCTGGCCGGCCTGGCCGAACTGCGCGGGGTTGATGCGGTTGCGGGTTACGCCCCCATCGGCGGTGACGTTGGGCAACTGCTCGGCCCCGGCACGGCGGGCCCCTGCGCGCGCGGTCTCGATCCGGGCGAGGGCTTCGGCAAGGCTCGGCCCGTCGGTGATGGCTGCTTCGGACAGCGTGCGCCATGCCGGGTCGCCCTGCGGCAACAGAGCGGCCAGCGCCGCCCCAGTTCCGGCTTCGGGCTGGAAGAAGAACGCTTGTGGCAGCTCCGGGGTCGGAGTGGCGATCTCGGGGGCGGGATTGGCCATGCAAGCGGCCAGTGTCAGCGGCAGCAGGGCTGCGACCAGAACCGAAGGGCGGCGCATCGCCTCAGCCCCCCTTCTTCGCGGCGGCCGCCTTGGCCGGAATAAATGCGTCAATCTGCTGGCCGACGCGGAAGGCATCGGAAGGCGGCAAGGCGTAGATCAGCTGCAGCACCCGCACATCAACCCGTTCGGCGGCGCTGTTGGTGAGTGATCGCTTAGGCACCACCTGCGGTTCGGCGCGGACGAAAGTGGCGTTGACGTGGAGTTCGGCCGCGCCGCGCGGGGAAATCACCGCCGGAGCGCCCAGCTTGACCCGTGCCACCTCGTTCTCGTCGATGTCGACGCGCACGTGCAGCGGGTTGGTCTCGCCCATCTGGATGAAGGCGGTGTTGCCGCCGCCCTGCGTGGCGACGAATTCGCCCGAACGGATGTTGACCGCAAGGATCTCGCCCGCAATCGGGGCGCGGATCACGAGGCGTTCGATCTCTGTGCGCGCAGCCGCTGCGGCGGCCTGGGCCGAGGCAAGGCGCGCACGGGCCAAGCCAAGGCGGCTCGTCGCGGCGGCATCCTCGCCCTCGGCACGGATCACTTCGGCGCGGCTGACGGCGGCGGGATCGGCAAGGCTGCGGTACAGGTCGAGCTGCTGGCGCGCTGTCTTCTGCGCGGCGCTGGCTTCGGCGATGGAAGCGCGTGCCTCGGCAATAGCGGCGGCGGATTGATCCAGCTGCGCACGGGCAGCGCGGGCATCAACCGTGAACAGCACATCACCCTTGGCCACACGGTCGCCCGGACGCACCCGGACATCGGTGACAAGACCGGACAAGGCCGAACCGATGTCGATAATCTCGCTCGCCGGTTCGACGATCCCGGCCCCCGCAACGCGCGGCGCATTGGCCAGATCGCCCACCGCCTTGGGCGGCTGTTCGCCGGGTTCTGCAACCGACCGGTCCGGCAGGCCGAAGACAATCATCCAGACGGCAATGGCCACGCCGATCAGCGCGATAAGGGGTAGGATCTGGCGGGCAAAGCTTACATTGCGAAGCATGATGGCCTCAGGCTGTTCGAGGGGGAGGGGGATGCAGAGAGGGTGTGGGCGGCGGCATCAGTGATCATCGGGCATTTCCTTGCCGTCATGGGTCACGCGCCCGTCTTCCAGGACGATAATGCGGTCAGCCAGATCGAAGATGCGGTTATCGTGGGTCACGATGATGCAGGCGCGGTCCGGCGCAACCGCGACTTCGCGCAGCAGATCCATAACGCGGCGACCCGATGACGCATCAAGCGCTGCGGTCGGCTCGTCACACACCACCAGGCGGGGCTCGTGCACCAGAGCGCGGGCGATGGCGACGCGCTGCTGCTGCCCGCCGGAAAGCTGACGCGGCAGCTTGTCCGCCTGATTGCCGATATTGAGCTTTTCGAGCAGCACCTTGGCCCGCTCGCGCGCTTCTTCGCGGGGCACGCCCTGCGCAATCAGCGGCACGGCGGCGTTGCTGGCGACATCGATCGAGGGGATCAGGTTATACTGCTGGAAGATGAAACCGATATTGTTGAGGCGGAACTTGACCAGCTCCGTGTCCGACAGTTTGTAGATGTCGGTGCCGAACACCTTCACCTCGCCCTCGGTCGGCCACAGGATGCCGCACATGATGGAGATCAGCGTCGTCTTGCCCGATCCGCTTTCGCCCACGACATAGGTCATCTCGCCCGAACGGATGTCGGTATCGATGCCGTGCAACACGCGGATGGTGGTCTGGCCGGCCTCGAAATCGCGCGAGATTCCGCGTGCGCAGATCGCCGCTTCGGGCGCGCAGCCGCCTATGGCTTTGGTGTCCATGATCGCTTCCCCGCTCACCTGAACACCGAAGCCGGTTCTGTGTTGAGCACGCTGCGGATCGCGATCAGGCCTGTGATGGCAAGGATGATGACGACCGCGACAAGACTGATCAGCGGAATCTGCCAGGGGATGTAGAAGCCCTTGAAGAAGGGGTTGGAGCCGAAGGCTTTGATGAAGGCGACCGTTCCGATCACGCCCAATGCATAGCCGATCGCGCCCACCATCCCGGCCTGAACGCCGACCATCTGCACGATCTTGGCGTTGGTGACGCCGATCGCCTTCAAGGCGCCGAACTGCTTGATGTTGTCGCGCAGGAACAGGCTGAAGGTCAGGCCGACAATTGCGATCCCGACCACGAAGCCGAGGAACACGGTGATCCCGAAATTGGTCG
This sequence comes from Porphyrobacter sp. IPPAS B-1204, assembly GCA_003724185.1. GTDB lineage: Bacteria > Pseudomonadota > Alphaproteobacteria > Sphingomonadales > Sphingomonadaceae > Erythrobacter. The sequence goes on along the minus strand of RHGM01000001.1, from coordinate 1,305,921 downwards.
GGATGCCGGTGTTCTCGATAATGAAGTTGATCCCGGCGCGGGCGAATTCCTTGCGGGTCTCGGCCTTCAGACCTGTCTCGGCCTCGATCCGTGCGGCGACGCTTTCGGGCGTTTCGCCCTCGCTCACCCCGACGAGCACAAAGGACAGGCGGTTGCGGGTGCCGGGGACGAAATTCAGTGCACTGGAATAGCGGGTGTAGAGCACCACAGTGCTGGTGAAGCTCGGGATCGCATCCGCGATGCCGCGAATCACCGCGCGCTGGTCGTTGAGTTCGAGCCTGGAGCCGAGCGCGCTTTCGCCATCGGGGAACAGGCGTGTGGTGCCGACATCGTCGATCACCACGGTATCGGGCGCGAACAGCACCGATTTGTCGCCGGACGCCATACGTTCGGGCAGGCCGATCAGGGTGGCATCGTCGACCCCCACAATCCCGACGCCTTCAAGATCGCCGTCCTTGGTGCGGACATTGGCCTGGGCGCGCAGATGGGGCACCGCCCATTCGACGCCCTTGACCGAACGCACCCGGTCAAGCGCCGTGCCGGGCATTGCGTAGCTGACATCGGTGGTGCGGCTGACAGGGTCCATCACCCAGACCTCGGCCTCGGGCGCGTTGTAGACGCCGCTCGCCCCGCGTTCGACCAGATTGACGAAGATCGTCATCTGCTGGGTGATGAGCAGGGTGGAGAAGCCGATTCCGAACAGCAGCCCGTAAAACTTCTGGGCGTCTCCGGTGAGCATCCTGATGGCGATCCAGAGCAACGGCGGGCACCTTTACGAGCAGAGAGGGTTGCGCGGGGTGGCGATCCGGTTCATGATTAGTGAACGCCAGCGTTTAATTGAACGGAGCCGTTCATTTTGTCAATCTGCGGTTCATCCGAACCTGAAAAAAATTCCGGTCGGCGCAAGGCTGGCCGCCCGCTCGACGCGGCCAAGCGGGCTGTGATCGTGGAAACGGCGGCTCACCATTTCTTCCACCACGGCTATGCAGCGACCGCAATCGAACAGGTCGCGGCGGATGCGGGTGTCTCCAAGGTCACGATCTACAACCAGTTCGGCGACAAGCGCGCGCTGTTTGCCGCTGCGGTCGAATGCGAGTGCGAAAAGATGCGTGGCAGCTTCAGCATGGAGGCGATGCCGCAGGGCACCATCCGCGAACGGCTGACCGCGCTGGGAGAGGCGATTTTCGCCTTCCTGTTCCGCCCCGAGATGATCCAGTTCGAACGCCGTATCGCCGCCGAAACAGAGCATGATCCCGCGATCGGCGCAGCGTTCCTTGAAGCGGGGCCGCGGCGCATGAAAGCCGGTTTTGCCGCCTGGCTGCGCTACGCCGTGGCAACCGGCGATCTGGTGATCGATGACGCCGAACTCGCCGCCGAACAGTTCGTTTCCATGTGCAAGGGCATGGGTGATCTCGAGCGCCGGTTCGGCGCAAATTGCGATCCCGAGGCAAGCCGTCGCCGCATCCATGGTGCGGTTGAGGTGTTCCTTGCCGCCTATGCCGCTCCCGGCCATCGATAATTCGCATCACGCTGTTCGAAAATTAGCACCATCGCCGGGCTTGCGCATTATCTTGTCATTCAGCCGCAGTGTCCTACATTGTGGGCTGACGAAAGGAACATCCTGCAATGAGTCAGCAAAACGATCCCCAGCCGCAAGGCGAAGGCCCCAACCCCTGGGTCAAGCAGCTGATGATCTGGGGCGGGATCTTTCTCGCTCTGCTGCTGGTCGTGACCATGTTCAGCAACGCAGGTCAGACCAACGGCGCCGCGATCCGCTATTCCGACTTCCGCGCTGCTGTCGCTGAAGGCGAAGTTCAGGACGTGCAGATGAGCGAAGAGCTCATCACCGGCACGCTCAAGAACGGCGAATCGTTCAGCACCGTGCCTGTGCCCAACGATGTCGAAGTCACCAAGCTGATGGAAGACAACGGCGTGCGCTTCACCGGCAAGCTGCGCGAACAGCCCAACATGCTGCTCTACATCCTGCTGCAGTCCCTGCCGTTCATCCTGATCCTCGGCATCGCGTTCTTCGCGCTGCGCCAGGTGCAGAAGGGCGGCGGCGGCGGCGCGATGGGCTTTGGCAAGTCCAAGGCCAAGCTGCTGACGGAACGTTCGGGCAAGGTGACCTTCGATGATGTCGCCGGCATCGACGAAGCGCGCGAGGAACTGCAGGAAATCGTCGAATTCCTGCGCGATCCGCAGCGCTTCTCAAAGCTTGGCGGCCAGATCCCCAAGGGCGCGCTGCTGGTCGGCTCGCCCGGTACCGGCAAGACCCTGCTCGCCCGCGCCATCGCGGGTGAGGCGGGCGTGCCGTTCTTCACCATCTCGGGCTCGGACTTTGTCGAGATGTTCGTCGGCGTCGGCGCCAGCCGCGTGCGCGACATGTTCGAACAGGCCAAGAAGAACGCGCCCTGCATCGTCTTCATCGACGAAATCGACGCGGTCGGCCGTTCGCGTGGCCACGGCCTCGGCAATTCGAATGACGAACGCGAGCAGACGCTGAACCAGCTGCTGGTCGAGATGGACGGTTTTGAAGCCAACGAAGGCATCATCATCATCGCCGCGACCAACCGCCCCGACGTGCTTGACCCCGCGCTGCTGCGTCCGGGCCGGTTTGACCGTCAGGTGGTCGTTCCGATCCCCGATATCGACGGGCGCGAGAAGATTCTCAGCGTGCACATGAAGAAGGTGCCGCTGGCTCCCGACGTGAACCCGCGCGTGATCGCCCGCGGCACGCCCGGTTTCTCCGGCGCGGACCTTGCCAACCTCGTCAACGAAGCTGCTCTGCTGGCCGCCCGCCGTAACAAGCGGTTGGTTGCGATGCAGGAGTTCGAGGACGCCAAGGACAAGGTCATGATGGGCGCGGAACGTCGCAGCATGGTGATGACCGGCGACGAAAAGAAGATGACCGCCTATCACGAAGCCGGCCACGCGATCGTCTCGGTTCACGAAAAGGCCTCCGATCCGATCCACAAGGCCACCATCATCCCGCGCGGCCGCGCGCTGGGCATGGTGATGCGCCTGCCGGAGCGTGACAGCTACTCCTACCACCGTGACAAGATGCACGCGAACCTCTCGGTCGCGATGGGTGGGCGCGTGGCGGAAGAGATCATCTTCGGCCATGACAAGGTCAGCTCGGGCGCATCGTCGGACATCCAGTATGCCACCAGTCTGGCCCGTAACATGGTCACCCAGTGGGGCATGTCGGAAAAGCTCGGCCCGCTCCAGTACGAGGAACAGTCGGAAGGCTACCTCGGCATGGGCGCGGCGCAGCGGACCTTCCGCTCGGGTTCGACCAACGAGCTCATCGATAACGAGATCAAGAGCCTGGTCGAAGGTGCGCACGAGCGAGCCACTGATATCCTCAAGACCAATGAGGACCAGCTCCACCTGCTTGCGCAGGCGCTGCTCGAATACGAGACGTTGACGGGTGAGGAGATCAACTCCCTGCTCGAAAACGGCAAGATTGACCGTCCGGATGCCCCGCGCGGCCCATCGACGGTGGTGCCGGTCCGCGGTTCGGCGATCCCCAAGGCGGGCAAGCGCTTCGGCGGAAAGAGCGACGAGGCACCGCAAGGCGCCTGATCTTTCGGTAACGCCGTATATTCAGGCCGAATTCAGCCTCCCGATGGCTCCTTGCGAGGACATCATCGGGAGGCTTTTTCGTGATCCGGTACCTTGCCTTGCTTGTTGCGCTCTCGTTGACTGCCGCCGTGCCATCAAACGCTGCAGACAAGGACATCAGCGTCGCCGAATTTCTGGAAATTTGGAACAGCATCGACGGGCTGGCGATCAATAAGGAGATCGAGGAGACTGGCACCTTCGACCCGGCAAAACACCCCGCATTTGCACGCGCCATTGGACTGACCCGATCAACGGGCCAGGCCTATCGCGAGCGGATCAAGGCTGAACGAGCCGCCGGGATCACGCCGCATAGTTGTCTGCCCGAAAGCGAGGTCAACCTCGAGAGCGACGTTGTGATCCCGCATCTGCGCAGCTACGCGCCCGATCAGCGCCAGAACATGACCCTTGCCGAAGCCTTTGCCGACCTGATGGCGAGAACTTACCCCTGTCCCTGATCACGCCTGCACCGGCGCGGCTGCGATCTGGGCAAGCTTGCGCTCGATCCCGTCCCACAATCGCATCAAGGCAAGCGCCGCTGGCGTGCGGGGCGCAAAGGTACCGATCGGACGGCGCTGCACCGCGCATTGTTCAAGGCTGCTGACCATCGGTATCGTCGGCCAGGCCGGGTTTGCCGCCAGCGCTTCAAGATGCAGCGAGCGCCGCCGGTCGATCATCGAATAGACCGGCAGGATCGGCGGGGGTCGCCGGGTATGGCGGCGGATTTCCTCGACCACGTGATCCAGTGCACGCACCGACAGCGGCGAGGGTGGCAGTGGCACGATCACCAACGTGGCCGCACGCATGACTTGCGCGCTCAACTCGTTGAGCATCGGCGGGCAATCGATGATGATCCGCTCGTAGCTGCGCCCCAACTGCCTCGCCAACACGGCAATCCGGTGCCGCTGTCCCATCCGCAACAGCATGGAATCGAGCTCGCGCAGACTGCCATCTGCAGGCAGCATGTCGAGCCCGGCATAGGTGCTTGGCTGGATCAGGGTCTGGGCCGCAACATCGCCCGCGAACAGGCTGCGGGCCTGACGTTTGCGCTGCGCCTCGAGGGCGAACATGAACCCTGCACCGTCGGTCTGATCGAGATCCCACAGCAGGGTGCGGCGCGATGACAGCTGCGCCGAACACCAGCCGAGATTGGCGGCGATGGTGGTCTTCCCGACCCCGCCCTTTGAACTGTAGATTGCAACGACTGCCATAACGTTGAACTAACGTTTGGGCTGCCCCGCTTATTCCTGCGCGGTCAGAAAGCGCCCAGCACGCCAAGGATCAGCAGGAAGGCCGTCAGCACGAACTGCATCGCGAACAGCAACACGCAGAACCGCCAGAAGGCGGAGAAGCGGGTGAGGCCATAGGCATGGCGCAGCTGCTTGTAGAGGTGCAGCGGCGCGGCGACAAAGAACAGCAGCGCCGCCCATCCTCCGCCTGACGGGATCGTGCTGAGGATCGACATGATAATGAACAGCAACGACATAAAGCTGAGCGAATAGGTGACGAACACCGCGTGGTCATAGGCCTTGTACTGCCGCCGCCATGCAAACATCAGCCACAGGAACGGCACCGACAGCGGGATCAGCAACCAGCTGAATTTGTAACCGTTTGCCTGCAGCTTGTAGAGCATCAAGCTGGGATTTTTCTTCCACTTGGCGATGATCCCGTCGTCCAGGAAACCGATACCCGTCAGCGTGATGCCGGACCTTCCGGTGCTGGCACTTTCGCCAATCATCTTGCGGATGATCGCCAGTTCCGCGTCAATGGACTCGCGGCGCGGATCTGCTTTCGGCAAATCGTCGCGTTCCTTTTCCAGTGTGGTGATCTGCTGCTGGATATTGGACTGGAAGGTATCGGTTGCTCCGCTGCCGCTCAGTTCTGCCGGCAAATCGGTCGGTGCGGAGATGCCAACCATCTGGAACACCGCGAACATTGCAAAGACAGTGAACAGGAACATTGCCATCGGGCTGACGAATTTGGCGCGTTCCCCCTCGACATAGCGGCGGGTAAGCTGGCCCGGTTTGAACGCCAGCAGCGGCAGCGTCTCCCACAGCTTGCCATCGAGGTGGAGAACCCCGTGCATGATGTCATGGCCGATCGCGGCAAGACTGCGGTGGATGTGCGCTTTCTGGCCGCATTCGGGGCAATAGTGGCCGTGGTAGATCGTGCCGCAATTGGCGCAAGTCACCGAATCTGCGTGAGATTGACCGGCAGCCTCGCCCGTGTTCGGCTCCACCGCACGGGCCAGCAATCCGCCTTCGATGGCTGCGCCGATCCCTTCGCCCAATCCGCTCATGCCGCGCGCCCCGTTGTTTTCAAACGGCTCTGGTATAAGCGCTTTTGCCGCAACTGCGAAAGGCGCTATTTTTCCGCGAGTTTGCGTTCGATCGCGGTCCAGAGTTGGGCAATGGCCCGCGCCGCAGGGGATCGCGGGGCAAAGGCGCCTACGGGCTTTCGCTCCACCGCGCATTGTTCGACCGCGCTGGCGAGCGGGATGGCAGGCCATGCAGGGTTCGCCTCACGGGCCTCCTTGTGGAGCGTCCGGCGCAGGTCGAGCATTGATAAGACGGGCAAAATCGGCGGATGCCCCTTGCCTGTTCCGCGCACTTCCTCAACCACCACCTCGAAGGCGCGGGCGGACAGGGGGGAGGGCGGCAGCGGGACGATCACGAGGTCGGCGGCGCGCATGATCTGCGCGCTCAACTCATTGAGAACGGGCGGACAATCAAAGATGATCCGGTCATAATCCTTCGCCATCGCCGCAGACAGCTTGGCCAGCCGCTTCTTTTTGCCCAATCGGTCAAGCGTGCGGTCGATCGCGCGGATGCTTTCATCGGCGGGCAGCAGATCGAGGCCGGGATAGGCCGTCGGCCGGATCAGCTTGGACGGGTCTCCCCCATCAGCGAACATACTGTTTGCGCTGTGTTTCTTCTTGGGATCGACCCCCAGCAGAAAGCCCGAACCATTGGCTGCGTCCAGATCCCACAACAACGTCTTGCGGCGCGATATGCTCGCCGAACACCATGCGAGGTTGACCGCCAGCGTTGTCTTCCCGACCCCGCCCTTGACGCTGTAGACCGCAATCGATGCCATCCGCCTGACCATTCCCTCGATGTTACGTCTTTGTGACAGGCAGCAGGGATAGCGCCGCACCGGCTCTTGGCAAGCATGGGCAGGGCGGGGTCAAGAACCGGTCAAGGCTCGGCTGGAACGATCAAGGGGCGGTCTGGACCTGGCAAACGCCGGTCTGGACTGCCCCTTGGATCAGGCTAACAGATTGAAGCGAAACGCTTACCCGTCGTAATCGCCACCCAGCGAAGACGTACGGGCCGGCGCGGATGCGGTGATCCGCAGCGCTTCGGCCGACTGGCTGAGCGAGCCGATCTCGTCCGCTTCGTCCTCGTCATCGGGGAGGATCTTCTGCAGGCTGGTGACCAGCGATTCATGCAGCGCGCGCGGGCCGACAGTTTCTTCGGCGATTTCGCGCAGGGCGACGACCGGGTTCTTGTCACGGTCGCGGTCAATGGTCAGTTCGCTGCCGCCCGAAATTTCGCGCGCGCGCTGGGCGGCGAGCAAAACGAGGTCGAAGCGGTTCGGAACCTTGTCGACGCAATCTTCAACGGTAACGCGTGCCATAGATGGCCTTTTCGGATTCGCAGGAAAGGGGAAGCGCGGGAGCTAGGCAGGCGGGGCCGCGAAGTCAAGGAAAAGGGGCGGCGGCGCCCCGTTCGTTGCGGGCGGCCAGCCCTGCGACAACCGGGCACACCGTCCCGAATACTGCACCCGGACCGCAAGAGAGTGTGGTTAACCTAATAGATATCATTCTGAATTATCAGCAAGCTCACCCTGTCATGCGGATCGCAGCCGCCCTGCCTCTGTGTGACCTAAAAGAACAAACTCCCCAGCACGCAAGCAGCGACGGGTCTTGGACGCGATGGAAAGTTTCGGAAGTGCCCACCACGAGACTGGCCTGATCGGCCACACCGGCTTTGTCGGTGGCGCGCTGCTGCGGCAAACGCGCTTTGATGCCTGCTACAACAGCGCGAACATCGCCTCCATCGAAGGGCAGGCGTTCGGAACCCTGGTCTGCGCCGCCGCGCCCGGCTCAATGCTCGAAGCCAACCGCGCGCCAGACCGTGACGCAGCCCAGATCGATGCCCTGATTGCGCGGCTGGCCACGGCCCGGGCCGAACGCTTCGTGCTGATTTCGTCCATCGCGGTGCTGGCGGATTTTGCCGGCGGCGATGACGAGGGCTCCGGCGCGTTCCAGCAGGAGCTCGCCTATGGCCGCCATCGCCGCGCGCTTGAGGCCTTTGTCGAAAGCCATTTCGCCAACAGCCTGATCATCCGCCTGCCCGCCTTGTTCGGGCACGGCTTGCGCAAGAATTTCCTGTTCGATCTGATGAACCCCGTGCCATCGCTGCTGAACGAGGCCAAGCGGGATACGCTGACGGGGGCGCTCGATTCCGCGCTCGCTGCGTGGGTAGCGGCGCTGTACGCGCCCGATGAGGTTACCGGGTTGCTGAAGCTTGACCGGGCGGCGCTCAATGCTGACAGGCGGCGTGCGGCGCTGGAGGATGCGGTGACGGCGCTGGTCGCTTCGGCCACCCAGTTCCATCATCCGGATACGACTTACCAGTATTACCCCATCGACCGGCTGTGGCAGGATATCGGCATCGCGCTGGATGCCGGGCTGTCGCACCTGCATCTCGCAGCAGAGCCGCTGACCGCCGCCGCGATCCATGCGCGGCTGATCGGGCGCGCCATGCCCGAAACGCCGGCGCGCCTGCACCGCGAGGATATGCGCACCCGCCATGCCGGTTTGTGGGGGGCTGAGGGGCCGTATCAATTCAGCGCCGCCGCCACGCTCGACCAGCTCGCCGCGTTCTACGCCAGCGAAAGGGCCGCGGCATGAGGCTCGCCATGTCCAACATCGCCTGGTCGGCTGACGAACGGCTGGAGGCCTATGCGATCCTCGCCGAAGCGGGCATCACGGGGCTCGAAATCGCGCCGGGCATTTTCTTCCACGCGGCTGCCGATCCCTTTGTGCCTGACGAGGCAAGCGCCCATGAGGCCTTGCGCGAAGCGACGGATGCGGGGCTTTCGCTGGTTTCGATGCAATCGCTATTGTTCGGCGTGAGCGGCGCGGCCCTGTTCGAAGGGCCAGAGGCGCGCACTGTGTTCGAACGCGGGATGCACCGTGCGATCACGCTGGCCGGACGGTTCGGCATTCCCAATCTGGTGTTCGGCTCGCCCGCGCAGCGCCGCGCGCCTGAGGGGCTTGCGATGGAAGCCGCGCTGGCAGAGGCCGCCGCAGTGTTCCGCCGCCTTGGCGACGCTGCATCTGCCGCAGGAACGCGCATCACCATTGAAGCCAATCCGGCTGCCTATGGCACCAATTTCCTCAACACGCTGGATGAGGCAGAGGCGTTTGTCGCCCTTGTCGATCACCCCGCGATTGCCCTGATCCTTGATCTGGGCGCGATGCACATGAACGCCAGCTTTGCCAGCGTGCCTGCCCGCCTGCCCGACCTTGCCCCGCGCCTCAATCATGTCCACGTCAGCGAGCCTGATCTGGCCCCGGCCCCGGCGGATGCTGCGGCGTTGGTCCCGGTGATGAGGGGCCTGCGTGCGGCAGGCTATGCCAAGGCCGTATCGATCGAGATGAAGCGCCCTGCGCAGGGCCTCGCCGATGTGAGGCAGGCCGTCGCCCGGCTTGTGGCAGTCCATCAGGCAACGTATCAGACTGAGGGGGCGATCCTTGCGTGAACCTGACGCCAGCCAGTTCAGGAAGCCGCGCGAAGATATTGTCGTGTCGGTGTGCTTTTCCGACCTTGCTGCTAACCCTTCCACCTTCGCCGCCTTGCGCGATGTCGCCGCGACGCTCGACCGCGCATTCCGGTTCCGCGAGATCATTCTCGTGGTCGATGATACCCAGCGCGAGGCGTTCCTCCCCCTGATTGCCGAGGTGCCCAACTGCCGGCTGTTCGTGGTGCGGCGCGGGACCGAATATTACGACCGCCGGGTGATCGCCGCCGAGGAAGCGATCGGCGACCTGGTGGTGATCGGCAATCTCGATGAAATCGCGCAGATCGATCTGATCGCGTTCCTTGCCCATGCCGAGCGCGAGAACACCGTGACGATGGCCTTCCGCGCAGTCCGCCGGCCGGTGAAGCGGCTGCTGGCCTGGCCCTTCATCGCGCTGGGCAAGCTGGCCGGGTTCAATGTCGATCCGAGCGACTTCCAATCCATCGCCGTGCCGCGCACGATGCTCAACCAGCTGCTCGCGCATGACGAGCCGCGCCTTGCCCTGCGCTTTCCCCCGCGTGATCCGCGCCTGCCGCTGGACTGGTTCCGCACTGACCGCAATGTGGCGGCGCGCACCGCCTTCATGGGGCTGGCGCGCCGCGCCCAGCTGCTCCAGACGCTGCTGGTCTATCTGACACCCACGATCCTGTCGGTGGTGGCGATTTCCTCGACCATTCTGACGCTGCTCGGCATGGCCTACGCCGCCTGGATCGTCGGCGCGGTCGTGCTGGTCGACACACTGGCGCCGGGCTGGCTGACCACCAATGCGATGCTGGCGGTCAGCGCGGTGTTCATGGGGCTGTCGACGCTGGGCCTCAGCCTTGGCCTGCAACACCTGCTGAAACAGCAGCGGCGGCTGAAGGGCGGGATCGTGCCCGAGGAAGTCAACCGCATCGATCTGTTCCAGCAGGTCGCCTTCGATCTCAATGTCGAGCTGGAAAGCGATGTCCGCACCGGCCCCGCAGGACCGGACTGATGCCGCGCGCCGCTGCGACCGAGTATGATTACGTCGTGATCGGCGGCGGCTTTTACGGCTGCTGCCTTGCGCTGTATCTGCGCTCGATCTCGGCGCGGGTGCTGGTGGTGGAGGCGGGGCCGCGGCTGATGGACCGCGCATCGCGGGTCAATCAGGCGCGGGTGCACACCGGGTTTCACTATCCCCGATCCGCCGCCACAGCAGTCAAATCCATGCTGCTGCACCGGCGGTTCCTCGCCGATTTCCCGGATGCCGTGGTGGGCGATTTCCAGATGCTCTACGCCATCGCCGCGCGCCGGTCGAAGGTCACGGCCAAGAAATTCCACCGCATGTTCCGCGACATGGGCGCGCCGATCGAACTGGCCACCCCGAGCCACCGGGCGCTGTTCGACCCGGACATGGTGGAGGACGTTTTCGCCTGTTTCGAAGTCGCCTTCGATCACAAGATCCTCGGCAGGCAGGTCGCCGCGCGCATGGCCGATGCCGGAATCGAAGTGCGGCTGGATACCGCGCTGGTCGGTCTGGCTGACCACCGCAGCGGCGTTGTGGCCAGCCTGTCGGACGGCAGCGAAGTCACCGCACGCTATGCCTTCAACATCACCTATGCCCAGATCAATGCGGTGCTGGCCAAGGCTGGCCTGCCGGGCGCACGGCTGAAGCATGAAGTCGCCGAACTGGCGCTGATCGAACCCCCGCGCGAGCTGGACAGGATTGGCGTGACGGTGATGGACGGGCCGTTTTTCTCGACCATGCCTTACCCGTCGGAAGGTCTCTATTCGCTGACCCATGTGCGTTACACCCCGCACGAAAGCTGGGCCGACAATCCGCAGGCGCGCGATCCCTATCGCCATCTTGCCAACCTTGAACCCGAAACGTGCTTTGCCTTCATGCAGCGCGATGCCCAGCGTTATCTGCCGTGCCTTGCCGGGGCGACCTATCGCCGGTCGATCTATGATGTGAAGACCATCCTGATCAAGAACGAGGCCGATGATGGCCGCCCGATCCTATATCACCAGAAGCCGGAGGATAGCCGGGTGATATCGATCCTCGGCGGCAAGATCGACAATATCTACGACCTGTTTGAAGCGGTGAAGGATACAGCGCCCGAATTCGCACCCCTCAATTCGGGTTTCGTTTTCGGGCACGCCTATGCCTGATCGGGTGCGGGCAAGGGCGGATGGACGCGGATGGTGGGCGCTGGCGGGGCTGGCGGCGCTGATCTGTGCCTTGCGCGGCGGTGTGCTGTTGTATGACCACAGCCTCAATTCGATCGACGGGGCGCTGCAGACGTGGTTCGCGCTCGATCACTTCGCTGATGGCGATCAGCTTGGGACGGCGTTCCAGTCCTATCTCGGGATCACCATGGTGCTGGCCTTGGTGCCGGTGTTTGTCGCCTTCGGGCAGACGCTGTTTGCCTCGACTGTGGCGGCGAATGTCGCGGTGGTGGTGGGAGCCTTTGGCGCCGCTTATGCGACCGCATGGCTGATCCGGGCGGTGCCGCCGCGGGTGCGGTGGCAGGCGGCGATGGTGCTGGTTTTCGGGCTTTACTACGCCGCGCCGCTGGTGGCCGAGGGCATTGGCCTGCGCTGGCCTGCGACCTTCGATCCCGGCGTTTCGCTGCGGCCCTTGCGCGGGTTTCTGCCGTTCATCGTGCTGCCGTTCTTCGTGGTGCTGGTGCGCCGGGTGCTGCTGCAAGGCCGCGCGCTGACGGGCGGTTTGGCGCTGGGGCTGGTCGCGGGGGCGGGGCTGCTGTGGTCGAATGACGCGGGGATTCCGCTTGTCATCGCGCTGGTGCTGGGGCTGGGGTTCGCGCTGCATCGCCGCATCGGCCTGCTGGCGCGGACGCTGGCGGCTTTCGGGCTTGGCGTCGCGGCGTCGGCGGGCGCAATCCTGCTGGCGGTGACGCATGGCACGCCGGGGCCGTGGCTCCAGTACAATTTCCGCGATGTCGCCGGCGACCAGTTCTGGTTCTTTGCCCCGTGGGAACGCAGCACCCGCATCCTTGGCGTGGGAGACCTGCCCAACATCCTGCGCCACGGCGAGCCGCTTTCCACTGCCAGCCTGATCCTGCTGACCGTGTGTGTGGCTATCGCGGCGCTCCAGCGCCTGCGCGGGCGGGGTGCGCCAGTGCGATCCAGCGCCTTCATTGTCGTCGGCGCAAGCGTGATCGGCACCGCGTTGATCCCGCAGATCGGCGGGCATGTGGGGGCGGAATACAACGCGATCACCTTTGTGCTGGGTCTTTGCGCGCCCTTGATCGTCGGCCAGCGGGTGTTGCTGCGACTGGCCAAGCCGGTGCTGCGCAGCGCCGCTCCTGCTACAGTGGTCGCGGCGGTTGGAGTGGCTGCGTTGGCTATGGTGGGGATCGAGGGCTGGCGCTTTGCCACTGTCCGGGCGAACACTGACCGTAGCGTTTATGACGCAGCCCTCGGCTTTTACGTCATGCCTGAATATGCTGCGGACCTTGCTGCCATGCGCCGTCTCGCTGCTGACTGGGACGCGCGTGGGGTGCCGTCGGAGCGCCGCCTGTTCTCGGCCTATACCTCACCGCTCGATATCGCCGCGGGGGTGCAAAGCCCGACCCCGGTGGGATCGCTGATCCACGCGCTGGGGCCGCGTTACCGCACGATGGTCGCGGCGAAAGTCGCCAATCGCTCGGTCGCCGCAGTTACCACCATCGCCCCCGATTACAGCGGGTGGGAGGGGTGGCTGACACGCGCGCAATGGCCGTTCTTTGAAAGCCTGCAGACCTATTACCGCCCGATTGCGCGAACCGGGCAGAACATCCTGTGGGTGCGCTCGCGCGGGCAAGGGCCGGGGGAAGAGGTGCGCTGCGAGGTCGAGCAGACCTCCGCCAGCAGCCTGCGTGTGACGATTACGGCGGCGCAAGAAGGCTTGGTCTCGGTCCAGCTTCGCCGGAGCGGGCCGTTTGCGACCAGGCGAGGGGCGATGCTGACCGTAACGGAAGATTCCCCCTTCACCCGCGCCGCCACCAGCCCGCCGTGGAGCGATTTTCCGCGCTACGGCATCGCCAATGAACGTCTGGTCCTGTTGCCGGCGCCGGTAGAACCGGGAAGCGACACGGTGCTGAACTTGGAGGTGCTGGACGGATCGGCAATTGGCACGGCGGATTGCTGGGCGGTGATCTTGGCGACGCACTCCATCGACGGGCTTCCGCCCCTGCCTGAAGGCGTCGACAATTGGTTGGCGCAGGAGGATCGGTTGTGAGCGAACTCATCCGATTCTTCGTGGTGACGGTGCTGGGGGTGATCATCGATCTCGCCATCGCTTTTGCCTTGCACACCGGCCTTGGCGTGCCGCTGTGGCTGGCCGCCGCGATCGGCTTCACGCTGGCGGCGAGCGTGAATTACGTCATCCACCAGACCTGGAGCTTCCAGAGCGGCCCGCGCAGCCTTTCGGCCCGGCGCGCGGGGCTTTACGCAGCTGTCGCGCTTGCCACGCTGGCGGTGCGGGTGGCGATTGTCGCCCTGCTCGACCGCGCCTTGGCCGGAACATACCCGCTGCCAATCCTGATTGCCGGGGCGGGTGGATCCTTTTTCGTGAACTTCGCCTTGAGCAAATTCGTCGTCTTTGCTGCCGAACCGGATAGACCATGACCATGCATCCCCCCGCCGATCCTCGACGATAGCGATTGGGACGTGCCCGCCCACGAAACCGCGCTTTATGCCGAGCGGCGCCACCGCCATGCGCTGGTGATTCCGGTGATCAACGAAGGGGCACGCATTCGCGGGCAATTGCTGCGCATTCAGGCGGCGGGCCTGCCGGTCGATGTGATTATTGCCGATGGCGGATCGACCGATGGTTCGCTCGATGCCGGTTTCGTGGCTGAAGCAGGCGTGCGCGCGGTGCTGACCAAGACCGGGCCGGGCAAGCTCTCCGCGCAGCTGCGCATGGCCTATGCCTGGTGCCTGCGCCAAGGTTACGCCGGGATCGTCACCATCGACGGCAATGGCAAGGACGGGGTCGAGGCGGTCGCCGCCATGGTCGCCAAGCTGGAGGATGGCTGCGATTATGTGCAGGGATCGCGCTATCTGCCCGGCGGCGCGGCGGAGAACACGCCGCTCGAACGCACCATCGCCAACCGGCTGATCCACGCCCCGCTGCTGAGCCTTTCCGGTCGGCACTGGTTCACCGACACCACAAACGGGTTTCGTGCCTATTCCGCGGCCTACCTCACCCACCCCGATGTCCGCCCGTTCCGGGACGAATTTCAGGTCTATAACCTGCTGTTCTACCTCACCGTGCGGGCCGGCCAACTGGGGCTGAAGGTGGCGCATGTGCCGGTGGTGCGGCGCTACCCGGATGATGGCAAGGTGCCGACCAAGATCGGCGGCTTGGCGTCCAAGCTGGCGCTGCTGAAGGAAACCGTGATCGCCGCGACCGGTGGCTACACGCCCGATGATGCGGCGCGTGGGCAGACGTCGATGGCGTGGCCGCTGTTGGCGCTGTTGCTGGTGCTGCCCCCGCTGCTGGCGAGCGTGATCGCTTTCCCGCCATTTTCGCCCGATTCCTGGGCGCTGTACGAATTATCGCAGACGGTGTTCGGCGATTTCTACCGTTTCAACCACTGGCGCAGCTATGCCAGCGCGTCGGAGTATTCCGCCAGCTTCCCCCTGTTATATCCCACCCTGCTGGCCCTGATTGATGGGCTGCTGGGCACCGGCCCGCGCACCGGGCTGTATCTGGCCTTCGCCTGTTTCGCCGGATTTGCGATGGTGTCGGAACAGATCGGGCGAAAGGTCACCGGCGCGGCGTGGATCGGGCTGGGTGCGGCGCTGATCGGGCTGCTCGGCCCCAATATGCTGCTCGCAGAACTGGGTGCGGGCCGCACGATACCGCTGCAATTGCTGCTGTTTGCGCTGATCCTGAACGGCCTGCTGCGGGGAGCGGGAATCGGTCTGGCGCACGCTGCGGGGATCGGGTTCCTCGCAGGTCTGGCGGTGCTTAACCGCTTTGATGCGGTGCTGCTGCCGGTGCTGGCCGCTGCGATGATTGGTTGGTTGACGCGCAAGCCCACGCACGCCCTTGCGGCCCTGACAGCGGCGGCTGTCGCGATAGCGCCATGGGTGATCTATTCCCTCACCACATTCGGGACCGTGTTTGCGACCGACAACAGCGGGACTGCCACCACGCTTGATCCGGCGGCCTACGTTACCGATTGGTGGCCTGTGCCGCAGCCGGGGCTGGCCGACGATCCGGGGGCATGGGCTGCGCGGGTGCTGGGCAATGGGCTGGGCTACGTCGTCACCGGTCTTTCATTGTTGCCGACGGGCATGGCACTGGTGGCGGCCGCGTTTCTCCTGCCGCCGATGGCGTGTGCTGCCCTGTCAGGTGCGCGGACGGGGCGGGGTGCAGGCCCGAAGGTGCTGGCCGGTTTTGCAGCGATCACCGCGCTGCTGCTGTCGCCGCAGGTGCTGACGGGCTATCTTGAGCACCGCTATTTCGCAGCCTTCATCTGGGCCGGGCTGCTGGCGGCGGCGTGCTGGGGCCTTGCCCGGGCACACACCCTTCATCAGCGCGCGCTTGCCGCGAAGCTGGCATTTGCAGCGGTAGCGGCGTCAATGGCAGTCCTGACGATCGGGCAGGCCAGCGAGGCCATAAGAGCCGACCGGATCAGCCGCGCCGAATGGGCCCGGTTCGATGCTCCCGATGATCTGGCCGCGCTGCACGCCTGCGTGAAGGGCACCCCCCGGCCACGCATTCTGGTTCTGGGGGATGACAATTTTGCCGCCCGTGCCGGCGCGCTCGGCGGGTTTGCGACCATGATGGAGCCGCGCAACATGGCGCGAGGGCGGCTTGGCCCTGACGGCAGCCGCGCCTTTGTGGCCGAGTGGCAGGTCGATTACGTGCTTCCCAGAGACCCGGCACGCGCTCAGTGGGCAAGGGCAAACCTTGCCGTGGTCGAAGTCCCCGGCTGCCCCGTCACCCTCTACAAGATCGCACGGTGATGCTGCCCGCCAAGGCGCAAGCCGCGCTTCGTGCGCGGTTCGTCGCTCGGACCTATCGCGCAGCCGCGTCTTCGCGCTATGGTGTCACATGTCCTCTGCCCCAGATCCCGCCGGCACCGAACCCGCTTCCGGCGACGGCGCAGCCGACTACCGCGATCTTGACCCTTTCAGCGTGGATGCAGCGGGCCACGCCTTCACCTTCTATCCCCACGGACAGGACCGGCTGACAGCGCTGATCGACCTGATCAATGGGGCGCAGGCCTCGCTCAAGGTGTTCTACTACCTGTTCGACAGCGACACTTCAGGCACGATGGTGCGCGATGCGCTGGTGGCGGCAGCGCAGCGCGGGGTCGATGTGGCGCTGATCGTCGATGATTTCGGTAATGACGCGGGCGAGGAGTTCTTTGCGCCGCTGGAGGAGGCGGGCGGCAGCTTTGCGATCTTCTCGCCGCGGCTCGGGACACGCTATCTGGTGCGCAACCACCAGAAGTTCGTCATTGTCGATGAAACGCGGGTGATGACCGGCGGGGCCAACGTTTCCGACCACTACTTCGCGACCCCGGCAGACAATGGCTGGTGCGATCTGTCCGTGACGATCGAGGGCGCGGTGGTGGAGCAATTCCTGCGCTGGTTCGATCTGCTGCAGAAATGGATCGCCAACGAAGCGCAAGGGCGCAGGCAGCAGCTGCGGCGCCTTCGGGACATCGTGAAGGAATGGGAAGGCGGCGATGGCCCGGTGCGGCTGCTGGTCGGCGGCCCGCTGGTCAGGCGCGGGCATTGGGCCTGGGTGCTGCGGCAGGATCTGGTGGGGGCCAAGCGGCTGGATACGGTGTCTGCCTATTTCTCTCCGCCACGCAGCTATCGCCGGCTGATGGCGCGGATTGCGCGCCGCGGGGAGGCGCGGATGATCATGGCGGGCAAGTCCGACATCGGCGCCGCGATCGACATGGCGCGGCTGCTCTACAAGAAGCTGCTGGCGTCGGGCGTGAAGATCTTCGAATTCGAGCCGTGCAAGCTGCACATGAAGCTGCTGGTGGTCGACGATGCGAGCTATATCGGCAGCGCTAACCTCGACAAGCGCAGCTTCCGCATCAATGTCGAACTGATGGTGCGGGTGGAGGACGCCGGGCTTGCGGCCAAGCTGCGCGAGCTGATTGACCACATGGAAGCCTCCAGCACGCCGATGACGCGCGAACGCTATGCGCGTGAGGCGACGTGGTTCAACCGGATGCGCTGGCAGTTGGCCTACTGGATGAGCCTTGCCGATTACCGGGTGAGCAAGATCAGCGCGCGCTGATCCGCCGGTTTACGTGATTAACGCGCATTTCATTCTCTGCCCGTAGAAGCCCCGTGATGGGGTGGGGCTTTCAAACTTTACGCAGGCGTGTCGTGCCGCCGATTCCGGCGGCGATCCGCGATGACTTTACCCTGCTGCGTGCGCGCCGGGTCGAGACCCAGACCCCGATGATGTATCTGATGCTGCTCGCCACCACGCCGACGGCGGCCTGGGCGGGTGCGGCCGATCTGCACTGGGGGATCAAATACGGCATGCCCGCGCTGCTGGCGGTGCTGTGCGTGCTCGGCCTGATTGAAAACAAGGTCTCTCGCAGCCGCCATTTGAGCCTGCGCCGGGCGCAGTTGATCGTGAAGAAGACCGCCAGCGTGTCGGGCTGGGTCGGGGTGATGTGCAGCAGCTGGGCGGTGCTCAACTGGTTTGCTTCGCCGGTCGAAAACCATTCCAGCTTTGCCATGATCATTGCCATGGGCTCGCTGGCGACGGCCTATTGCCTCTCGGCGATCCGCTTTGCCGCGATCCTTAATCTGGTGATTGGGGTGGTGCCGATTTCGGCGCTGATGCTTTCATCCGGCCGCCCGGCGGAGATAGGCGCGGCGATGTCGCTGCTGCTGGCCACCGCAATCCTCGTGCGCTTTATCCTTCAGGGCCATGCGATGCTGGTCGATTTGCTGCAGCTTCAGCACCAGACCCGCGATCTGGCGCATACCGATCCGCTGACCGGGCTTGCCAACCGCCGCACGCTCGACGCACGGATCGCGGCGCTACTCGCCAAGGCGGGCGACGCGCCCGGCTTCAAGCTGGCACTGCTCGATCTCGACGGGTTCAAGCCGGTCAATGATGCCCACGGCCATGCCATTGGCGACAAGCTGCTGTGCGCGATTGCCGATCGGCTGCGCGAGGCCATCGGCGATGGCGGGCTGGTGGCGCGGCAGGGGGGCGATGAATTCGCGGTGCTGATCCCGCCGCACTCGGCGCTGCACGATGCCCCGCTGGCAGAACGCATCCTGATCACGCTGGCCCGTCCGCATGACATCGACGGCGTGCCCCTGCAGGTCGGCGCAAGTATCGGCGTGGCGCATTGGCCTGATGACGGCGCCGATGCCGACGCCCTGTTCGAACATGCCGACCGTGCGCTCTATCAGGTCAAGGCCGAACTGCGCCGCGACGACGCGCAGCAAACGCGCAGCCTCGCGGCCAATGCCTGAGCCCTATTCGTAACCGTAGTCCGAATAGTCCTTGTAATTGGGCGAGGTGAACTTGGTGATGTCGCTCTGGAAGTGGAGGGGGACGTTACCGGTTGAACCGTGGCGCTGTTTCGCCACGATCAGGGTGGCGCGGCCGACCATTGCTTCGAACTTTTCCTCCCACTGGCGGTATTTTTCCTGCACGTCGGGCGCGCTGCTGGCGTCGGGCGTGTCGGGCTTGACCAGCAGGTGGTAGTAATCTCCGCGGAAGATGAACCACACCATGTCGGCGTCCTGCTCGATCGAGCCGGATTCTCTGAGGTCGGACAGCATCGGGCGCTTGTCCTCGCGGCTTTCGACCGCGCGGCTGAGCTGTGACAGCGCGATCACCGGCACCTGCAATTCCTTGGCCAGCGTCTTCAGCCCGCGGCTGATTTCCGAGATTTCGTTCACCCGGTTGTCATTGGCGCGGCCCGATCCTTGCAGCAGTTGCAGGTAGTCGACGATGATGAGGCCGATGTCATGCCGCCGCTTCATCCGCCGCGCGCGGGTGCGCAAGGAGCCGATGGTGAGCGCGGGCGTATCGTCGATATAGAGCGGCAATTCGGCAAGCCGCTGGCTGGCATAGGACAGCTTCTGGAAATCCTCGCGGCTCAGCTTACCGCTGCGCAGGGCTTCGGATGAAATCTCGGCCTGTTCGGCCAGAATACGCGTGGCGAGCTGGTCCGCGCTCATTTCAAGGCTGAAGAAGGCGACCGGCGCGCCGTAATTGAATTCGCCCCCGTCGCGCTGCCATTCCAGATGCTTTTCCGCGCAATTGAAAGCGATGTTGGTGGCGAGCGAGGTTTTGCCCATGCCGGGACGCCCGGCAAGGATGATAAGGTCGGAGCTGTGCAGGCCTGACGTCTTCTGGTCGATGCTGGAAAGCCCGGTGGTCTTGCCGGACAGGCCGCCGCCCGAATTCATCGCGGCTTCGGCCAGCTTGATCGCGTGCATCGCGGCTTCGCGGAAGGTCGATGCCTCACGCCCCGTCGCCGCGCCTTCGGCCACGCGGAACAGATCGGCCTCGGCCTGGGCGATGCGGTCCAGCGGGGACGTGTCTTCCGAGGTATCCAGCGCGCCTTCGACCAGCCCGCGCCCGACGCTGACAAGCTCGCGCAGCAGCGCCAGATCGTAAATCTGCTGGGCGAGTTCACGCGGGGCGAGCAGGCCTGCGCCGCTGGCGGTCAACTGCGCGAGGTAGCTGGTGCCGCCCAGTTCCTTCAGCGCCTCGTCCGCTTCGAAATAGGGGCGCAGCGTGACGGGCGAGGCGGTGGCGTTGCGTTCCAGCAGCGCCAGTACGCGGGTGTAGATGCGCTGGTGCAGGCCTTCGAAGAAGTGATCGGCGCGAATCGGCACCTGCAATTCTTCCAGCACTCGGTTGTCGATCAATACCGCACCCAGAAACGCCGCTTCCGCCTCAAGATTATAGGGCAGCTTGCGTGATACCGCGTCGGCATCGCCGGCTGGTGGCTTGATCGGGGTGACTTTTTCGGGTTCGGCCATGCGGGCCTGATGCGCCGCAGCGCCCCTCTCGCGCAAGGGCGAAACGCGCCAATATTTATTTCGTACGCTGTGGATAGCGGGGAGAGTTTGGGCCCGCGCCTCCCGAAGTGCTTGAAGTGCGTGCCCTGCATCTGCGAAGGCAGCATTATGGCTGGCTCGCCGTCCGATTCCCTGCCCCTGTCTCCCGCGCCCGGCGCCGCGGGGGCGCAGCGCATTGCGCAGGTGACGCTGGACGAAGCGACGATCTTGTGGCGCAACGCCGATGTCGAGCAGGAACGCCGCGTGGCGATCTATGACCTGATCGAAGAGAACAGCTTCAAGCCCGTCCGTTCGGTCGAACGCGGGGCTTCGGGGCCGTATCATCTCCACCTTTCAGTCACCGACGGGCGGCTGGCGATGGATATCCGCGACACCGCAGACCAGCTTCTCGAAACCCTGCTGATCGGCATGGCTCGGTTCCGCCGCCCGATCCGCGAATATTTCGCGATCTGCGACAGCTATTATCAGGCGATCCGCAAGGCCACGCCCGCTGAAATCGAGACGATCGACATGGCCCGGCGCGGCATCCACAACAACGCCGCCGAGCTGCTGCTCGAACGGCTCGAAGGCAAGGTCGAGACCGATTTCGCCACCGCAAGGCGGTTGTTCACGCTGATCTGCGTGCTGCATATCAAGGGCTGAGGGGCCAGACAAAAGGTATGGGCAAAGGGGGCAAAACCCGGGCGCGAAAGGCGCCCCGGCGCTGGTTGTGGCGCTTGGCGGCGCTGGCGGCGCTGTTCGGCGTCGCCTTTGCCGGTTGGCTGTGGTGGGACATGCGCGAATGGCGGCCTGACGAAGGGCTCTATCCCGAACAGGGCGCGCTGGTTCCCGCAAGCGGGGGCGAGGTTCGCTTTGCCACGCTGAAGGCGGTGGGCGCGCAGTTTGTCTATCTGCCACTGGTGGCCGGCCCTGCGGCAGGGGCGCCCGGAGGATTTGCCGACCGTTTCGCCCGTGCGCGCGAAGCGGGCTTGCAGGTGGGGGTGATGCTCGATTTCGACCCCTGCACGCGGGCCGACGCGCAAAGCGGGGCCTTCGCGCAGATGGTACCCCGCGATGGCGATCTGCTGCCGCCGGCGATCGGGCTTGGCCGGCTGGCCGATGGCTGCTCGCCTGCGGTCAGCGATGCCGCGGTAGAAAGCGAGCTGATGACCCTGATCAACCAGATCGAAACCCACGCGGGCAAGCGGGTGATCCTCAAACTCAGCCCCGACTTTCAGGACCGCCACAACACCGCCACCACGCTGACCCGCGATCTGTGGCTGGCGCGTGACCGGGCGCGGCCGGACTATGCGGGCCGCCCCTGGCTGCTATGGAGCGCGAACAGCGCGCTTGTGACGGAAGCGAGCGAGGAGCCGGTCGAATGGGTGGTGGTGCAGAAATGATCGTCGATAGCGCACAGGAACAGGCCCTCATCACCGCCGCCTTTGCCGCGGCCGAGAACGCCTATGCCCCCTATTCCGATTACCCCGTCGGCGCGGCGCTGCTGTTTGACGATGGCGCGGTGATCACCGGCTGCAATATCGAAAACGCGAGCTACGGCCTGGCCCTGTGCGCCGAGACGGTCGCCGTCGCCAAGGCGATGGGCGAGGGGCGGCGCGGCGGTTTGGTGGCCGTGGCGGTGGTGGGGCTGAAGGCCGATGCCGAGCCGATCACCCCGTGCGGGCGCTGCCGTCAGGTCTTGAACGAGGTCGCCGCGCTGGGCGGGACCGATCCGCTGGTGCTATGCGTCAGCAAGGATGACGTGCGGCGGGTGACGCTGTCAGCGCTGCTGCCGTACGCGTTTGGGCCGGGGCATCTGGCCTGAGACGCGCGCGATGATCGTCACCCTTGGGCCCCCGGAATCGCTCGATTACCACGACAGCCAGTCAGTTTCGCTGGCCCGCCCGGTTTCCCCGCTGGAAGCGTGGAACATCATCATGGCCAGTCCGCAGCCACTGCTGCGCGCTGCCTTTGCGGTTCGCGATGCGATCTCGGCGCGGTTCGGGGTGAAGCGCATCGGCGGATTTAGCGGCGCACGCGTGACGCAGGCGGCGGCGGGGGAGTATCTCGATTTCTTTCTGGTCGAGGAAGCGACGCCCGAACATCTGGTGCTGACCGAACGTGACCGACACCTCGATGTGATGACCTGCGTATCGTGCGAGGGCCAGGTGCTGACGATCACCTCGTCAGTGATCACGCATAACCTGTTCGGCCGCGCCTATATGGTGCCAGTCGGAATCGCGCACCGGGTGATCGTGCGCAACATGCTCGCCCGGCTGGCGCGCGAAGTGCAGGCCTAGGCGTCCCGCCCCTCAAGCCATTCCACCAGCGCGGCCATGCATTCGCGGCCCAAAAGCTTGCAGCGTTCCGGTGACCAGCCCTGTTCCGGCTCGGGGAAGTCGGCCAGATCCTTGTAGGGCATCTCCAGCGTCATCGCGACTGCGCCGAAGCGCTCGGCTAGCTGGTTGGTGCTCATGGAGAGGTTGGCACGGCCCGCAGGGGCCTTGGGATAGCCCAGCTTGGTCTGGAAATCGGGCGTGCGCCGGTCGAGGATCCGCTCGTATCGGTAGTAGCCTTCGCCCTGTTCGTCCTGCCACGAAGGAATGCCCTCAAACCCGGCGAGGAACACGGCCGGGATCGCCTCGTCCGCGTGGACATCCATCGCGAAGTCGACGCCGGTCTGGTCCATCCGGTTACGGATCGCCAGCACTTCGGGAGAACGTTCGGGCGTCGGTTCGGCCCATTCGCGGTTGAGGTTGGTGCCCACCGCATTGGTGCGGAGGTGCCCGCGGCGTGAGCCATCAGGATTGCAATTCGGCACGACGTGGATGCGGCATTGCTTGCGCAGCGCCCGCGCCACCGGATCAGCAGGGTCGGTCAGGCATTCCAAGGCGCCCTCGATCCACCATTCCGCCTGCGTTTCGCCCGGATGCTGGCGGGCGTAGAGCCACACTTGTGTGTCGCCTTCGCCCATTTCCAGGCAGTCAATCGGCTGGCCATCCAATGTGGTGCCCAGCCGGACATAATCCACGCCTTCACACGCCGCCGTTTCTGCAACCAGATCGTGGTGCCGCTCCATCGAGAAGGGCGCGAAATAGGCGCACCAGAACACATCGGTTGCGGGCAGGTAGCGGACCGTCAGCGTGCCGCCATCCTCGTCCTTGTCGAAGCTTGAGGTGGCGCGCGTCCAGTAGGCGCGGTCTTCGCTGACGCAGGCGTTGTAATCCGGCCAGCCGCCCGGATAGGCGCTGGCGTTAAGGCCGGTCAGCTTCAGCACCACTTCCTCGCCTGCGCGGGCAGAGACGCGGAAGTGGAACCACTGGAAGAATTCCGAGGCATTGTCGCGCCGGATCGCCAGACGCGCGGTGGCGCCCTCGATCCCGAGGACGTCGATGTTGCCGCTGTCGAACCCGGCGTCGATGAAAAGTGTCATTACTGTCCTTGAAGCTTCTTGGCGTCGATGGTCACGCTTTCGCCATTGCCACCGGGGAAGTTGCGGAACAACCCTGCAGCCAGCGTCCGGGCGCTGGTATCGACCTGCGAGAAGGGTGACTTCACGCCCGTCGCCATCTGCGCACGGCCTTCCCACAGGGTGGTGCCGTCGGCCGTGCCGATCCGGACTTCGAGCAGGGTGTTCGCTGCCGGTCCTTCGCGTCCACCGCCAAGGTTGATGCCGGCGCCCACGCCAATCCCGGAACCAAAACCGCCCGTGCCTCCGCCAATGCCGACATTTACCGGCCCGCGCCGTTGTGCCGGGGCGGCGGCAATCGGCGTGCGGCTGGTGCGGATCGCGGCGGTCTGTGCCGCAGGCGCACCTTCGGCCACGACGGTGTAGCCGAGCCGCGTCAATTCGCTTGCGACGGCGGAGGCAAAAGCCCCGCGGGCGCTTTCATTGCTGACCTCGTCGGGGAAGGTGAGCGCGATGGTCCCCTTTCCGAGGCCCGCCGGATCGGGCGCGACAAAGCGCGTGACTTCGACCGGGCCGGTGAAGGGCGTGGTTGCACAGGCCGACAGCGCCAGTGCGGCGGCGACAGGCAGAAGCAGGGACACTCGAAGCATGGCGGGGTTCCTTTCGTAGCCTGCCGCTTATAGAGCGCGCACATGAACGTGCACAGACCTCGATGTGTCTGCTTCAGGTTGAGAATTTCCAAACGGATTGTGTGATAGGGCATCGCCATGACATTGCAGAGCAAACCTTCCGTGCTCGTCACCGGCGGCGCGGGCTATATCGGCAGCCATGCGGTGCTCGCGTTGCGCGATGCGGGCTGGCCGGTGGCGGTGATCGACAACCTGACGACGGGGTTCCGTTTCGCAATCCCCGCTGACGTGCCCCTGTATGAAGGCGATATCGAGGACGCCGCGCTGCTGGCACGGATCTTCGCCGAGCAGAACACGGCTGCGATCATGCATTTTGCAGGCTCTATCGTGGTGCCTGAAAGCGTCGCCGATCCGCTGAAGTATTACCACAACAACACCGCCAAAAGCCGCGCGCTGATCGCAGCGGCGGTGGCGGCGGGTGTGCCGCACGTGATCTTCTCCTCGACCGCGGCGACCTATGGCATCCCCGATGTTGCTGCGGTGGATGAGGATACGCCGCAGCGCCCGATCAATCCCTATGGCTGGTCCAAGCTGATGACCGAGCAGATGCTCGCCGATGTCGCTGCCGCCCATCCGCTGAATTACGGCGTGCTGCGTTACTTCAATGTCGCGGGCGCCGATCCGCAGGCGCGCAGCGGGCAATCGACCGCAGGCGCGACGCACCTGATCAAGGTCGCGATCGAGGCGGCCCTGGGCAAGCGCGAATCAGTGGCGGTGTTCGGCACCGATTACGACACGCCCGATGGCACCGGCGTGCGCGACTATATCCATGTCAGCGATCTGGCCGCAGCGCACGTGCTGACGCTGGAGGCGCTGATCGCCGATCCGGCGCGCTCGCTGACGATGAACTGCGGCTATGGCCGGGGATTCTCGGTCAACGAGGTGCTCGACGCGGTCGACCGGGTGACGAATCGCAAGCTTGATCGCCGCATCGAAGGGCGCCGGGCAGGGGACCCCGATTCGCTGATTTCCAACCCGGCGCGGCTGAAGCAGACGCTCGGATGGGAGCCGCTGCACGCCGATCTCGACACGATCATCGCCCATGCGCTGGCGTGGGAGCGCAAATTGGGCGATTTGCGGCCCTGACCGGGGTAGACTCGCATTGACGCCGCAGGCCGGTGTCGCTAACGGCAGCCTTCGATTTAACGCGCGTCGGCCCTGTCTGGCGCGCTTCTCTTTTGGAAAAAGCGTCATGAAGATCGTCAACAGCCTGAAGTCGCTCAAGGGCCGTCACCGCGACAACCGCGTGATCCGTCGTCGCGGCCGCACCTATGTGATCAACAAGACCGACCGCCGCTTCAAGGCCCGCCAGGGCTGATCGGCGCGGCTGCCCGGCATGGGCGGCCAACAGAATTTGCGGCCCGCCTCCTGACCGGAGCGCGGGCCGCAGGCGTTTGGGGAGCTTGAAGCGTGCAAAAGGCTGTGGTGTTCGATGTCGGGCGGGTGCTGTTCCAGTGGCAGCTGGGCGCGTTGTTCGAAAAGCTGATCGAAGATGCCGAGGAACTGGACTGGTTTCTCAGCAATGTCGTGACCGAGGAATGGCATTACGAACATGACCGCGGCCGGGCGCTGGCTGACATGGTGCCAGAACGAATCGCGCTCTACCCGCAATATGAATCGCACATCCGCGCCTATGCCACGCGCTTCAACGAAACCGTGCCCGGGCCGGTTGAGGGGGCGCACGCCATTGTCGAGCGTTTGGCGGCGGCTGGTGTGCCTCTGTTCTGCCTGACCAATTTCGGTGACGAGTTCTGGCAAATATTCCGCCCGACCCAGCCGATCTTCGATCACTTCGAAGACATCATCGTGTCAGGCGTCGAGAAGGTCGCCAAGCCCGAGCCGCGAATCTACGAAATCGTCGAGCAGCGCAGCGGGCGGCAGGGCGACGCGCTGTTCTTCACCGATGACAACCCTGCCAACATCGAAGCGGCCCGCGCGCGCGGGTGGGACGCGCACCTGTTCACCGACGCAGCGAGCCTTGAGGCGGCGCTGTTCGAAGCAGGACTTCTTCGGGCAGGTCGATAAGTTGCGCTGACCCCGGACCCGCACAGGCGGGTGCGAAAAATAAACACCATTCCAAAACAAACCCCCGGTCACGCTCTGGGGAAAGCGTGCCGGGGGCGAGATGGTCCGCGCGGGCAGTGGAGAGGCGCCCAGTTGCGGACCGGGACTTCGTGTCAGGCTGCGATCAGCCGTTGCACTTGGCCAGTTCTTCAGCGGTGATGTCTTCGCCGGCAACCTTGAAGCTCGCGACTTCACCGAACTTGCGGTTCAGGGCGCGGCACACGCGCAGCGGGCGGGCGGTGGTCTTGTTGGCGACGCAGGTCGCATCCTTGCAGGCCCAGGCCACGCCATCGGCGACAGCCCTGGTGTCGCTCGCCGGGGCCGAAAGGGTCGCGGTGTAATAGGGCGCGCCAGCCGCATGGGCCGGGGCAGCGCCGGTGGCGACGCCGAAGCTGAGGCCGGTGTAGACCAGCGCCGATGCGAGGATGGCCAGCTTGCCGGTGCGGGGAATCGAGAGGGTGTTGATCATCGGGGTATCCTTTACCTGTTGCCTTAGGGGGCGGGTGCCCCTGTGGTCTCACTCACCGTATTTTGCAATGCAACATTTCGATTCGAAACCAGTTGCTATTCACTACCTATCTAACTAGGTTGTGAGTTGCAACTGAAAACTGAAATTTTTTTGTGACGGCCGGAAAATCGGCTACACATCACCCCGGAAGGGGAAGGGACACGCAATATGGGTGATTTGAGAGAACCGCTGCGCGAACTCATCGAATGCGGGCTGCCGCAGGCGTTGGAGGTGATGGGGGAACGCTGGTCGTTCATGATCCTGCGCGCCAGTTTCAATGGACTCAAACACTTCGAGGAATTCCTGAGCGAGCTCGGGATCGCCCGCAACATCCTCTCCAACCGCCTCGCCAAGCTGGTCGAACACGGCATTCTCAAGCGGGAACCCTGCGCCGATGACCGCCGCAAGATCGAATACCGCCTGACCGAAAAGGGCTTCGACCTGCTGCCCGCGATGCTGGCGCTGCGCCAGTGGGGGCAGAAATACGGTAGCGAAACCGTGGTCGAAGACCCGGTGCTGGTTGACGAGCGGGACCGTTTGCCGATCGGTCCGGTCTCGATCCTTGCCCATGACGGGCGGATTCTCGGCCATCAGGACTTGTGGCTGACCCGCCCCGCTGACCTCGGCAAGCGCGCCGATGGCACCATCGCCACGCCCGGCGCTTCGCTGGGTAAGGGCGATGTGGTCGATATCGCCGCGGCCAAGGCAGCAGCGGCGCGATAATCGGTCGATAGCGGCGCGGGGGCGGGTGCCCTGCGCTGGCGCAATCGGTTAGGGCTGCGGCCATGAATCCGGTCGCCCCTCCAGAATGCCATGATATCCTGCGCCGCACCTTCGGCTTTCCCGCCTTCCGCGGGCAGCAGGAAGCTGTCATCGGCAGGGTCATGGCAGGCGCGCACACCCTGGCGCTGATGCCGACGGGGGCCGGCAAGAGCCTGTGCTATCAGGTGCCCGCTCTCGCCCGGCACGGCACTGCCATCGTCATATCGCCGCTGATCGCGCTGATGCACGACCAGATCCGTTCCGCCAGCGCGGCGGGCATCCGCGCCGCTTCGATGACATCTGCCGACACCGACAACGCCGCCACCGCCGAGGCATTTCGTAACGGCGATCTCGATCTGCTCTATGTCGCCCCCGAACGCGCTGCGACTGCCGGTTTCCAGAACCTGATCGAGCGCGCGCCGGTGTCGCTGTTCGCCATCGACGAGGCGCATTGTGTGTCCGAATGGGGCCATGATTTCCGCCCCGATTACCGGATGCTGCGCCCGGTGCTCGATCGCTTTCCACATGTGCCGCGCCTCGCGCTGACCGCCACGGCGGACCCAGCGACCCGCGTCGACATCCTGCGCCAACTGGGAATCCCCGAAGAGGGCATGATCGTTGCCGGGTTTGACCGGCCCAACATCCGCTACGCCATCACGCCCCGCGATAACGGCCCGCGCCAGATCATCGACCTGCTCCAGCGGATGGAAGGCGCCGGCATCGTCTACGCGCCGAGCCGCAAGGCCACCGAGGACATCGCCGCCCAGATCGTCCGGTCCGGCCGCGAAGCAGCGTTCTATCACGCCGGGCTGGAGCCCGAACGCCGCGCTGCGGTGCAGGCGCAGTTTGTGGCGTCGGAAAGCATGGTAATGGTCGCCACCATCGCCTTTGGCATGGGGATCGACAAGCCCGACGTGCGCTTCGTCATCCATGCCGGGCTGCCCAAATCGATCGAGGCCTATTACCAGGAAACCGGCCGTGCGGGCCGCGATGGTGATCCGGCCGAGGCGCATATGCTGTGGGGTGTCAGCGATTTCGCCCGCGCCCAGCAATGGCTGAACGAAGTGGAGCCGGAGCGGTTGGGGGTTGAAAAGGCCAAGCTGCAGACGCTGTCCGGGCTGGTCTACACCCATGAATGCCGGCGGGCCGTGTTGCTGAAGCACTTTGGCGAGCACCCGCCTGCGCAATGCGGCAAGTGCGACAATTGCGAAAACCCGCCCGAAGTCATCGACGCCAGTGAACTCGCGCGCAAGCTGTTGTCGGCTGTCTATCGCACCGGGCAGAGCTTCGGGATCGGCCACATCGAAAAGGTGCTGACCGGCACGAGCGATGACCGCATCACCGCACGCGGGCATGAAGCCCTGTCGGTGTTCGGGATCGTGGACGCCCACGAAGCGCGGCTGCTGCGCCCCTTGGCCCGGACGCTGGTGGCGCAGGGGATGCTGGCGGCGACCGAGCATGGCGGGTTGATGCTCGGCCCCGAAGCGCGCCCGGTGCTGAAGGGTGAGGCAGGGGTTGCCATTGCAGAACCCCCCGTGCGCCAACGCCGCAATCGGCGTGCACGCGGCGAAGGCAACGCGCCCAATCCTGTCGGCAACCCGCTGTTCGAGGCGCTCCGCAACCGCCGCAAGGCGCTGGCGAGCGAACACGGCGTTCCGGCCTATGTCATCTTCCACGATTCAGTGCTGCGCGACATGGCGCACCAATGCCCGGAAACGCTCGCCGAACTCGGCACGATTCCCGGCGTCGGCGCGAAGAAGCTGGAGACGTGGGGGGCGGATTTCATCGCGGTGGTCCGCGATCACCTGCGGGCCTAACGCTGGCCCTTGCGCACCGAATAGGTGATGCGGATGCGAACCCATGTGCCGAACTGTTCGCGCCCGCCGATCCGCGCGGGGCGCACCCGGAACTGCCAGGCGGCAGCCAGCACCGCGCGGCCCATCATGGAACCTTGCGGCCCTTCGCTTTCGAGCACGCAATCCTCGACATAGTAATCGCGAACGGTTCTGCACGCGATCAGCGCATAGCCCGGGCCATTGGCGGTGGAGAGGTAGCCGGAAAGCTCCTGATCGGTGGGTTCGCGGTACCAGCGAGCTGCATAGAGCGGCTCGCCATTGGGGGCGGTGCCGACCCTTTCGCTGTCGCCCGCGGTGCGCGGATTGCCGGTGTCGGCAGGCCCCATCGTGCCTCCAGGCCGGATGCGTGCGCCGATCTTGGGCGAAGGGCTGGCCTGTGGCTTGGGCTCCTGCGGGGGTTGTTGCCGGGGCTGTTCGGGTTCCGGCGCGGGGCTGGGTTTCAATGCCAGCGGTGAGGGGCGCAGCGGTTCGGGATCAAGCGGCTGATCGGTCACGGGCGGCGTCGGCGTGTCGGGCGCGGCGGCGCTGTCGCTCGCGGGCTCTTCGGCCTGTTCCGGCTCGGGCGGTGCGGCGAATTCGATGGCGGTCATGGAGGTCACCACCTCGCGCTTGCCGTCCCCCGCAATTTGCGTGCCGAGGGTCAGCAGCAGCAGCAGGATCAGCGCCTCCAGCGTCAGCGCGATCGCAAGGCTGGCTGCCTTGCGCCGCTGCGGCGTGTCGCGCACCGCTTGCCACAGGCTCGCAAGCCCGCGCGGCTCTGACGCCGCCATTGCTGAAGAATCGTCCGAAATCGCCAATGCGCCCTTGATCGGGCCGGGAGGGGGAACCGGCCTCGGCGGGCCTCTTAACCCGTCATCAGCCGATAGGATAGCGCCTCGGCGATGTGGGTGCGGCCAACCGTGTCGGCTCCGGCAAGATCGGCAATCGTGCGCGCCACCCGCAGCATCCTTGTATACCCGCGTGCGGACAGGCGCAGCTTTTCGGCGGCCTGCAGCAGCAGCTTGCGCCCGGCCTCGTCAGGCGTGGCATATTGATCGAGCCGTTCGCCCTCAAGCTCGGCGTTCGATCGCACCCCCCGCGCCACCTGCACGGCGCGGGCGGCGGCCACCCGGCGGGCGACTTCGGCGCTGCCTTCGGCGGGCGGGGGCAGGGCCATGTCGATCGCGCTGACCGCGCCGACATGCACATGCAGGTCGATCCGGTCGAGCAAGGGGCCGGAGAGCCGCGCCTGATAATCGCCGACGCAGCGGGGATACTTGTTGCAGTTCCTCGCCGGATCGCCCGCGTATCCGCAGCGGCACGGGTTCATCGCTGCCACCAGCTGGACGCGGGCAGGGAAGGTCACATGGGCATTGGCGCGGGCAACATCGACCTTGCCTGTTTCCAGCGGCTGGCGCAGCGAATCGAGCACCGGGCGCTGGAATTCGGGCAGTTCATCGAGGAACAGCACGCCCAGATGCGCGAGGCTGACCTCTCCGGGGCGCACCTTCAGCCCCCCGCCTGTCAGCGCCGCCATGCTGGCTGAATGATGCGGCGCGCGGAACGGGCGGGCGCGGCTGATGCGGCCCGCCTCCAGCGTTCCGGCGACCGATTGTACCATCGACACTTCCAGCGCCTCCCCCGGTGTCAGGTCGGGAAGGATGCCGGGCAGGCAGCTCGCCAGCAGGCTTTTGCCCGATCCGGGCGGGCCGACCATCATCAGGTTGTGCCCCCCGGCGGCCGCGATTTCCAAGGCGCGTTTGGCGGTTTCCTGTCCCTTCACTTGGCGAAGATCATTGCCGCCGGTCATTTCGGCGACCTCGCCCCGCGCCGGTTCGTCGAGGACAAGGCTGCCTTTGAGATGTCCCAGCAGGCTCATCAGATCACGCGGGGCGAGCACCGGCACCCCGCTGGCCCAGCGCGCTTCGGGGCCTTGTTCGGCGGGGCAGATCAGGCCCGTCCCGGCCTCGCTAGCATGGAGCGCGGCGATCAGCACGCCGGGGCTGGCAACCACGCGGCCATCCAGCGCGAGTTCTCCCACCGCGATCCAGTCCCCCAATTGTTCGGCATCGGTCACGCCCATTGCGGCCAGCAGGGCAAGCGCGATCGGCAGGTCATAATGCGATCCGTCTTTGGGCAGATCGGCGGGTGAAAGGTTCACCGTGATCCGCTTGGGCGGAAGCGCCAGACCCATCGCGGCCAGCGCCGATTGCACCCGTTCGCGGCTTTCGCTCACCGCCTTGTCGGGCAGGCCGACCACGGTGAAGCGCGGCATCCCCGGCCCGACCTGGCACTGCACCTCCACGGCGCGCGCCTCCAGCCCGAGGTAGGCAACCGTCTTCACCAGCGCGACCATCTGCTTGACCCTCAACCGCCCCAAGAGCGTGATTGTGCAGATTTGTGAGAGGGTTGTCGAGCGGTTCCATTGCCGGGCAGTTCAGCCTGAGCAAGCCATTCCGCCGCCCCCTCCGCACCAATACTAAGGCTTTTTTAAAGCATAAATCTTGGCGAATTGGCAGGCGGTGCGGGGCGACAAGGCGGTCATGAACCGCGCCCTTGCCCTTCTGCTTGCTGCTTTTGCGCTGCTGCTGCCCGGCGCGGCGCTCCATGCGCAGCAGGGCGCACGCGTGGTCGAGCGGATCAGCTGGGTCGAGGAATGGGATCCCGCCAGCCAGCGTTGGGTGCGGGTCGAGGATAGCCCTGCGACAACCACCGTGGCCCGCACGGGCGGCGTGATCATCACCGAAACCATCATCGAACAGCCGGTGCGCTTTATCGCGCAGGCGCCGCGCCAGTCCGCCCCCGCCGCCGCTCAGGTAGCCGGGATTGCGCGGTTTGGTCCGTTCCGCGTGATCGATGGCAAGCGCGCTGCACTGGTCGCCTCCACCGATGCCGCCAGCCCGCAGGCCTTTGCCGCGATGTTGGCCGCCTTTCCGGGGCTGGAGGTGATCGAATTCGCCGATGCGCCGGGCACCAGCCACGATCTGGCCAACCTTGCGCTGGGCCGGGCGATTCGCGCTGCTGGCCTTGCCACCCATGTCCCTGCTGGCGGATCGGCGCGGTCGGGCGCGGTGGAGCTGTTTCTGGCGGGAACCCGCCGCACGCTTGATCCCGGCGCGCTGTTCGCGGTGCATTCCTGGCGCGACGAACGTGGTCGCGAGCCTGCCGACTTTGCTCCCGATGCGCCCGAAAACCGGCTTTACCTCGATTACTATGCCGAAATGGGCATGACCGCCGATGACGCCCGCGCCTTTTACGCCATGACCAATTCGGTGCCGCATGCAGGCGCGCTGTGGTTGCAGGGCGAGGATATGGCCCGCTGGATCGCCCCCGCGGCCCGCACCCCTGCGACCCGCGTGCTGGATGAAGGTCTGGAAAGCGGATTGCGGCTGGCGCTGGCCCGTTCGGGCGGGGCGTTGCTGGAAGCGCTGCGTGCGCCCGCTGGCCTGCGCACCGCGATTTCGCCTGCACCGCGCCTTGCATATGCGGAACTTGGCGCGGGTTTGCTTGACTCAACCCCGGCTTTCCCATAACGGCGCCGGTCTGATCGCGGTCGCAGCTTTGCGGCCCCGGCAGGTGTGTTGGTGAACCCGATACGATCCGGCCGGTCACTTTTTCGAGGATTTTATGAAGCGGACCTTCCAACCCAGCAATCTCGTGCGCGCCCGTCGCCACGGTTTCTTCGCGCGCAAGGCGACCCCGGGTGGCCGCAAGGTGCTTCGCGCCCGCCGCAACCGCGGCCGCAAGAAGCTCTGCGCGTAACTTGTTTTTCGCAGCCCCTCCGGGCTGCGGCATCCTCGCTCACGGGGCCTGAAGGCCCCGTCGCTGCGGGCGCGCGGTCGCGCTTGCGGGCTCCCTCCGGGAGCCCGTTTTCGTTACCAAACCGAACATGATTGCCGTCCTCACCAAACGCGCCGATTTTCTCCGCGCCAACAGCGGCACGCGCAATGCCCGTGCCGGATTCGTGCTGCTGACCCGCCCGAACGAAGGGCAGGGCATCCGTTTCGGGATCACCGTCACCAAGAAGATCGGCAACGCCGTGGTGCGCAACCGCATGAAGCGGCGCTTCCGCGAATTGCTGCGCGCTGCACTGCCCACGCAGGGCCTGCCCGATCACGATCACGTGCTGATCGGCCGTTCGGGCGGGGTGGAGCGGGACTTCCACCTGATGGCGGAAGAACTGGCCAAAGCGCTTGAACGGGCGCGGGAAGGCCGGGGCGATCCTTCGGGCGGGCGGCGTCCGCGAAAGGGGAATCGCCGCAAATGAAGCAGCTCCTCATCCTCATCGCGCGCGGCTGGCAGATCGGCCCTTCACGCATTCTGCCGCCATCCTGCCGCTATTCCCCCTCGTGCAGCCAATATGCGATTGAAGCGATCGGCAAATATGGTGCGCTGAAGGGTGGATGGATGGCGGCGAAGCGGCTAATGCGCTGCCATCCGTGGGGCGGGCATGGGCATGATCCGGTTCCTTAGGGCTGGAAATCGCACTGCCTTAACCCCATAATACACCACGTCACGCATACTCAGGGCTTCATCTTGGACAATCGCAATCTTCTGCTCGCTGTCGTGCTTTCGGGCCTGCTCATTCTGGGGTGGGACGTGGGGATGCGCTATTTCTACCCTGAGGCCGCGATTTCATCGCAGGCCATCCCGACCGAGCCCGCTGCCGATGGCACCATCCCCGGCGCGAAGCCTGTGGCGGGCGCGGGCAGCCTTGGCGCGGATGCGGCCGCGGCGCGCAAGGTCGATCTGAAGGCTGCGCTGGCCAGCCCCAACCGCGTGGTGATCGACACCCCGCGCGTGGCAGGGTCAATCAACCTCGTCGGCGCGCGGATCGATGACATCGTGCTCAAGGATTACCGCGAGACGATCGACAAGGACTCCGGCCCTGTGCGCCTTTTTGCGCCCGAAGGCACCACGGGCCAGTATTTCGCGGAGTTCGGCTTTGTCAGCGGCGGGGCGCGTCAGCCGTCGAACCTGCTGTGGCAGGCCGATGGCGCCAGGCTGACGCCGACCACGCCAGTCACTCTCACCCGCACTGACGCGAACGGCGTGACCTATGCGATCCGCTTCGCGGTCGATGCCAATTACATGATCACCGCCACCCAGACCGTGACCAACGCAGGCACGGCACCGGCGGTGGTGCAGCCGTTTGCGCTGATCAAGCGCACCAGCACCAACGCCACCATCGATCAGTTCGTGGCCCATGCCGGCCCTGTCGGCGTGTTCGGCGGAACGCTGTGGGATCCGCACTCCTATGACGAGCTGGCCGAACTGGGCGGAGAAACCCCCGAAGGGGCGGCAAGCTGGCTGGGCTTTACCGATCAGTACTGGCTGGGCGCGCTGGTTCCGGGTGACGGCAAGGGCACTGTGACGACCGACAATGCGGGTTTCCGTTCGCTCGGCAACACGCTGTTCCGCGCCGATCTGCTCTATGGGGCGACCACGGTTCCGGCAGGCGGCAGCGTGACGCAGGCGACGCGGCTTTATGCGGGCGCCAAGGACAGCCAGATTCTTGACGCCTACGAAGATGGCGGCATCACCTATTTCGGCAAGGCGATCAGCTGGGGCTGGTTCGAAATCGTCGAAAAGCCGATCCTGTGGCTGCTGCGCACCCTCAACGGGCTGGTCGGCAATTTTGGCATCGCGATCATCCTGCTTACCGTCGTTATCCGGGGGCTGATGTTCCCGGTGGCGCAGAAGCAGTTTGCCTCGATGGCGCAGATGAAGGCCGTGCAGCCCCGGATGAAGGAGATCCAGGAACGCTTCAAGGATGACAAGCAGCGTCAGCAGCAGGAAATCATGAAGCTTTACAAGGACGAAAAGGTAAACCCGCTCGCCGGGTGCCTGCCGCTCCTGATCCAGATCCCGATTTTCTTCGCGCTCTACAAGGTGCTCGTCCTCGCCATCGAGATGCGGCACGAGCCGTTCTTCCTGTGGATCACCGATCTCAGCGCGCCCGATCCTGCGCACATCCTCAACCTGTTCGGCTTGCTGCCGTACGAAGTGGTTGGCTTCCTCGCCATCGGCCCGCTGGCGGTCTTGCTGGGGATCACCATGTGGCTGACCTTCAAGCTCAATCCGGCGGCGATGGACCCGATCCAGCAGCAGATGTTCGCGATCATGCCGTGGATCCTGATGTTCGTGATGGCGCCGTTTGCAGCTGGCCTGTTGCTGTACTGGGTCACGTCCAACGTGCTGACGCTGGCGCAGCAGAGCTATCTCTATTCCAAGCACCCGCAGCTGAAAGCGGCGAGCGTGGCGGCGGAGAAGCAGGCGGGGAAGGGATAGCCCCGTGATCGATCCAGACGACTGGCAGGCCCGCGAGGATGCTGCATCGAAGCTCTTTTCGGGGCCGGTCGATTTCCTGCGTTCCGCGCCGCAGCTGCAATTCCTGCCCGATCCGGAGGTGCCGGAAATCGCGTTCTGCGGTCGGTCGAACGTGGGCAAGTCCTCGCTGCTCAATGCGCTGACGGGCCGCCGGTCTATTGCCCGCGCTTCGGTGACGCCGGGGCGCACGCAGGAGCTCAATTTCTTCGATGTCGGCAGGCCCGAGGAAGAGGGCGCGCTGCCGCTGTTCCGGCTGGTTGACATGCCCGGCTACGGCTTTGCCAAGGCGCCGGTGAAGGTGGTCGACAAGTGGAAGGCGCTGGTGAACAGCTACCTGCGCGGGCGGCAGGTGCTGGCCCGCACGCTGGTGCTGGTCGATAGCCGCCACGGGATCAAGGAGGTCGACCGGGTGATGATGAAGATGCTCGACGAGGCCGCCGTCGGGTATCGTGTGGTCCTCACCAAGACCGACAAGATCAAGGCGAGCGAGCTCGACAAGGTAGCCGAAGCGACCGCCGCCGAAATCCGCAAGCATGTCGCCGCCTATCCCGAACTCCACCTCACCAGCAGTGAAAAGGGCATGGGGATTGCCGCCCTGCGCGCCGCTGTCGTCTCCGATGCTCTGGGCGAAGGCTGGGAGGGTTAGGGCCGCATGGCCCGGCTGATCCTGTTCAACAAGCCTTACGGCGTGCTGTCGCAGTTCACCGACCGCGGATCGCCCACAGCGCGCGCGACACTGTCGGATTACATCGCGATCAAGGGCGTCTATCCAGCCGGTCGGCTGGACCGGGACAGCGAAGGCCTGTTGCTGCTGACCGATGACGGGCGGTTGCAGGCGCGGATTGCCGATCCGCGGTTCAAGCTGTCCAAAACTTACCTCGTGCAGGTCGAGGGCGACCCGCAGGACGATGATCTGGAACCCCTGCGCAAGGGTGTCCGGCTGAATGACGGGATGACCCTTCCGGCCGAAGCCGCCCGCATCGATTCGCCCGATCTTTGGCTGCGTGATCCCCCGATCCGCGTGCGCAAGTCGGTGCCGGACTGCTGGCTCGCCATCACCATCCGCGAAGGGCGCAACCGGCAGGTCCGGCGCATGACCGCCGCCATCGGCCTGCCAACCTTGCGGCTGGTGCGCTGGCGGGTCGGTGACTGGACCGTGGCGGGAATCGCGCCGGGCGCGTTTCGGGAGATGGAGGTCTAACCCGCCGGGCGGGCCTTATTCATCCCCGTCGAAGGCGATGCATCCGACATTGTAAAGCCAGACGATCAGTTCCAGCACCGGGGCTGCGATGTCGGGTGATACGGCCAGTTCGGCGGTGGCGCAGATCGCTTGCGCGAAGGCGGCTGCATCATCGGCGCAGGCAAAGCCATGCCCATCTGCAAACAGCATGACCGATGATGATGTCTGGCGAACAAAGGCAAAGCGGCTGGCGGGGTTGCGGATGATCCGCTGGCCTGCCGCGATATGCTGCCGGACATCGTCGATGTCAGCCGGATGTTCGGGCTGCCAGTCGATCTCGGGGTTTTTGGGCGCGGTGCTGTATTGCCCGAACCAGCGGGCAAAGCGGTCCTGATCGTGCAGCGTTTCGGCAATCATGGCTTGCAGCCGGGCAATCGCCGCTGCACCGATTTCACCGGGATTGTCCTGCTGGGCGAGCCCTGCATCGGTGTAACGGTCGCTGTCCGCCAGATCGGGCACCATGTCATCGGCCCAGGCCTCGATCAGTTCACCGCGTGATGGCGCACGAAAACCGATCGAATAGGTCATGCAATCATCGCCGACCGCCGTGCCGCGATGGGCAAAGCGTGGGGGGACGTAGAGGATATCGCCGGGTTCGAGGATCCATTCCTCGGTGGCCTGAAAATCCGCCAGCAGGCGCAGGCCGTCATGCGGGAGCAGGGGCGTATCGTCATCGCACAGCGGCCCGATTTCCCAGCGCCTCCGCCCCAGACCCTGCACCAGAAACACGTCATAGTGATCGAAATGCGCGCCCACCCCGCCGCCATCGACAGCATAGCTGACCATCACATCATCGACCCGCCAATTGGGCACGAAACGAAACTGGTCGAGCAGGCCGGCAACGCTGGCGAAATAGTGATCCACCGATTGCACCAGCAATGTCCACGGATCGCGCCCGGCTGCGGCAAAGCGGCTTTCGGCCACCGGGCCATGCTCCAGTTCCCAGGCATGGTCGCGGCGGGTGATGATGCGGGATTCGACCAGCGGTTCGCAGGCAAGGCCCGCGATATCGTCCGGTTCGACCGGGTTCACCCAGCTATCCCACGGGGACCGGATCAGCAGGGGCTTGCGCTGCCAGTGGTCCTTGAGGAAACCCGCAACATCGAAATCGTGCAGCTTCATCCGCGGCGCTGTCACTTGCGGCTTTTGCGAGCGGCATAACGCGCGTCGCGGGCCGCCTTCAGCTCCGCTTCGGTGGCCTTGGGCGGGTTGGCCTTTTCAGTGGCGCGCTTGGCCTCGGCCTTCTTTTCCTCGGCCAGACGCTGCTTTTCCTCGCGGGCTTCGCGGGCCTTGAGGGACTTGGCTTCAGCCGCTGCCTCGCGCGCTGCGCGCCGCGCCGCGCCCTCGGCCAAGGCCGCTGCATCGGGTTTTGGCGCAGCCTTCAGCTTTGCCAGAGCACTCTCCTTCGCGCTGGATGAGGCCGCAGCCCTGTCCTGGAAGCTTGGCGCCTTGTAGCCTTTCATGCGTATTTACTCCTGCCGTGGTGCCAATGGCAGCACGGTGTAATCGGGTGATGCCCGCAAGTCCTGCCCCGGCGGGGCTTTCACGGAACGGGGAAATGAACTGGGGCCATCAAAAGGACTGCCCCGGTATCCGAGCCCCGGCTGTAGAGGATTGCGGCGGCAATCAACAGGCCGGATTGCCCAGACGCCCAGGAGTTGCGCGAGAAAGGCTGATGGCTTTGCGTTTATGTCGCAAACAGCTGACCCACGTCCGCAAACGCCTTGAACTCGAGCGCATTGCCCGATGGATCGCGCAGGAACATCGTCGCCTGCTCCCCCGGCAGGCCCTTGAAGCGGATGGTGGGTTCGATCACGAAGTCGGCCCCGCCGGCGCGCAGGCGATCGGCCAGCGCTTCCCATGCGTCCATCCCCAGCACCAGCCCGAAATGCGGCACCGGCACGCCGTGGCCGTCCACATGGTTGGATGCGCGGTCACCGGCCTGCCCCGGCGCTAGGTGGGCGACGATCTGGTGGCCGTGGAAATCGAAATCGACCCACTCGTCGGATGAACGCCCTTCGGCGCAGCCCATCACCTCGCCATAGAAGGCGCGCGCAGCGGCAAGATCGTCGACCGGGAAGGCGAGGTGGAACGGGGGCATGGTCATGGCGGCGGCTCCTTGTTGCCCGCTCTCCTAATCCGTTCAGCCTCGACAGCGCTACCCTGAATATCTACGGGAACCGCTCAACCCGTCTCGCAAGGTGGAGCGCAGACCCATGAAACTCATCATCGGCAACAAGAATTATTCCAGCTGGTCCCTGCGCGGCTGGCTGGCGGTCAAGCAATCGGGCCTGCACTTTGAAGAACTCACCGTGCCGCTGCTCGGCGAGGAATGGGACCGGATGAAGCAGGACATGGGCGAAGTGCAGCCCTCCAGCGGCAAGGTGCCGATCCTGTGGGATGATGATGCGGTGGTGTGGGACAGCCTCGCGATCATGGAATACCTTGCTGACAAGGTCGGGCGCGAACGGTTCTGGCCCAAGGACGATGCGGCCCGGGCGATGGCGCGGGCCATGGTGGCGGAGATGCACTCGGGCTATCTGGGGCTGCGGCGCGAACTGCCGATGAACATCCGTCGCCGGGTGGAACTGCCCGGCGTATCGGACGCGGCGAAGCACGATATCGTGCGCATCCTGACCCTGTGGGCCGAAGCGCGCGCGCGCCATGGTGGCAGCGGGCCGTATCTGTTCGGCACCTTCGGCGCGGCGGACATCTTCTACGCGCCGGTCGTCACCCGTTTTGTCACCTATGGCATCGGCGTGCCCGGCTTTGCGCAGGCCTATATGCAGGCGATCCTTGAACATGACTGGATGCGCGAATGGATCGGCGCGGCCGAGCAGGAGGAATGGGTGATCGAGCAGTGGGAAGCGGCGGTATGAGAGGACTGCTCGCAGGCCTGTTGGCGCTGCTGGCACTGGTGCCTGCCCCGGCGCAGGCCTG
This sequence comes from Porphyrobacter sp. IPPAS B-1204, assembly GCA_003724185.1. Lineage (GTDB taxonomy): Bacteria > Pseudomonadota > Alphaproteobacteria > Sphingomonadales > Sphingomonadaceae > Erythrobacter. The sequence goes on along the minus strand of RHGM01000001.1, from coordinate 1,265,723 downwards.
GGGCTTTTACGCCCACCGCCAGACCGCCAGCATCGCCGAGGCCAATGTCTCGCCCGAGGTGCGCGCCAAGATCCGCGCCTTACTGGCCCGCGAAAAGGATCTGGGCACGCCCGATTGCCCGCTCAAAACCTTGCAGGATGCCGCCGTCTGGGCCGATTGCGTGCGCGGGGAAGGCTGGCGCTGGGGCTACACCGCCGCGTGGCATTACCGCACCGCGCCGATCTGTCAGGCGTTCAATCCGCGGGCCAATTGTTCGGGCGGCAACTGCGTCACCGCGCAGATCACCCGCGCACACCGCATCCTCGCCGATGAAAACCTGCCCGCGCCGATCCGGCTCGAAGCGCTGGCCTTCATGGTGCATTTCGCGGGCGATGTGCATATGCCGCTGCATTCGGGCGATAACGAGGATCGCGGCGGCAATGACCGCGAGGCCGATTACGGGATCAGGCCGGGCTACAACCTGCACTCCATCTGGGACGGCCCGCTCGCCGAACGGGCGATCAGCGACCCCGCCGATCCGGTGGTGCGGCGCTACTCGCCCGCCGAACGCGCCGATCTGGGTGGCGGCACGCCTGACGACTGGGGCCGCGAAAGCTGGGAGATTGCGCGCAGCTTTGTCTATCCCACCGCCTTCGACACTGACGACGTGTGCGCCGCACCGCTGCCGGACAAGGCGGCGCTGAGCCAGGACGACATCATCCGCGGCGTGCCGATTGCCAAGCGGCGGGTGCAGCAGGCCGGGGTGCGCATCGCCGATCTCTTGGAAAGCGCCTTTGCGCCGGGACCGCTGGTGGTGGAAGAGCCGCGCCGCTAGGCAAGGGCCTTGGCCGCGAACCACACAGCGACCGCCAGCATGGCGACCGCCAGCACTCGCCGCACGGCCTGCGCGCGGGATTCCGCCATCAACACTCCCCGCGCCCGCCCGGCGCCCAGAACCAGCGCGAGGTGGATGGCGGTGGCGATGGTGACACTGATCGCCGCCATCGTCAGGCCTTGGGCAAAGCTCGGCTGCCCGCCGGGGATGAATTGCGGCATCACCGTGATGAAAAACAGCGCCGCCTTGGGGTTAAGCAGGTTGATCACGAACCCGGCTAATGCATGGCGCTGAGTGACCTTGCGCGGGGTCGCGGTGGGCGAACTTTCGCCCGCGCCGTTCCATGCCTCCCACGCCAGCCACGCCATCATCGCGGCCGCCAGTAACGACACACCTTGCGCCAACGCCGGGCCCTGCCCGAGGATGAAACTGGCCGCGAGCACACTGAGCGCGGCATTGGCGGCAAGCCCCAGCGCGATCCCGGTAATCGCCCCCAACCCTGCGCGCCGCCCTTCGGCAAGGGTCAGTGTGACAAGCCAGCCCATGTTGGGGCCGGGCGTCAATTCGATCAGCAGCACCGCCAGCGCGAATCCCGCAAGGTCGATCACGGCAATTGCTGCGCGGGGTAACGGGCGCCGTGGATGGCGTCATAATCGCACTTGGGCATTGCCGGGAACTCCTGCTAGGCAAGCAGGAATGCTCGATCCGCTCGACCTTGCCAAGCGCCTGATTGCCGCGCCATCCGTGACACCGGCCACTGGCGCCGTCTTCGATGAACTCGAAGCGATGCTGACGCCGCTCGGCTTTGCCGTGCATCGCTTCACCCGCGGTGACGGGCCCGAGGGGAGCGACGAGGCGCCGGTCGAAAACCTGTTCGCGCTGCGGGCCGGGCCTGCGGGCAGCCGCCACTTCGCCTTTGCCGGACACCTTGATGTCGTGCCGCCGGGCGATGGCTGGGCCTCTGATCCCTTCACCCCGCAGGAACATGGCGAGCTGCTCCACGGGCGCGGCGCTGTCGACATGAAGGGCGCAATTGCCGCGATGGTTGCCGCCGTGGCCGATGTTCCGCAGGATTCGGGCACCATCAGCTTCATCATCACCGGCGATGAAGAAGGCCCCGCGCTCCACGGCACCCGCGCCTTGATCGACCATATGGAGGCGCAGGGCATCCAGCCCGATCTGTGCCTTGTGGGTGAGCCGACCAGCGTCAACCGACTTGGCGACATGGTGAAGATCGGGCGGCGCGGATCGGTCAATATCTTCATCGATGTGGAGGGCACGCAGGGCCACGTCGCCTATCCCCATCTGGCCGACAATCCGCTGCCCAAGCTGGTTGCGATCCTGAGTGAACTGGACGCGCTCCAGCTGGATACCGGCACCCGGTGGTTCCAGCCGTCAAACCTCGAAATCACCGAAATCACCGCCCCAAACCGCGCGCATAACGTGATCCCGGCTGCAGGCGCAGCGCGCATCTCGATCCGGTTCAACGATCTGCACACCGGTAAAAGCCTGTCCGACCGCGTCTGCGCCATCGCCGAAAAGCACGGCGGCAAGGCGCGCCCCGTGATCTCGGGCGAGCCGTTCCTGACCGAGCCAGGGGCGTTCTCCAAGCTGGTCAGCGCGGCAGTGGAAGCCGAAACCGGCATCGCGCCCGAACTCAGCACCACCGGCGGCACATCCGACGCGCGGTTCCTGCGCGCGGTGTGCCCGGTGATCGAATTCGGCCTGTGCAACGCGACGATGCACAAGCGTGACGAAGCGGTGGCGATCCCCGATCTGGCGGCGCTCGCCCGGATATACACCCGCATCGCCTCATCGGCGCTGGCGTTGGAAGAAGGCCCGCGCCTTCTTGGCGCATAACGAAGGACAGTAAATTGGGCTTCTGGCTGCGTATCCCCCTCTGGCAGCGCGTCATTGCCGCGCTGATCCTCGGTATCATCGTCGGCCGCCTGTGGGGGCCTGAGGCGGAGAGCATCAAGATCATCGGCGATGTCTTCGTCGCCTTCATCAAGATGCTGGTGGTGCCGCTGATCTTCTTCAGCCTTGTCGCAGGGGTCGCCAGCATCGGCGATCTGCGCAAGCTGGGGAGCGTCGGTTGGCGGGCGATGCTGCTGTTTGTGGTGACGGGGCAGATGGCGGTGTGGCTGGGCCTCGCGCTCGGCACGCTGGTGGCCCCCGGCCTTGGCGTGGACACCTCGGCGCTGACCCTTGGCGTCGCGCCCGAACCAACCGAAACCAGCTGGCGCGAGATGCTGCTCGGCATGATCCCGCAAAGCCCGGTGCAGGTGATGGCGGACGTCAACGTGCTGCCACTGATCGTGTTCTCGCTGCTGATCGGCATCGGCATCCTGATGGCCCAGGAAGAAGGCGAGCCTGCGCTCAAGATCTTCGAAAGCGGCAGCGTGGTGATGCAGAAGGTCACGATGATCGTGATGGAGCTGACCCCGTTCGGCGTGTTTGCGCTTATGGCGTGGGTGGCGGGCACGCTGGGGTTTGATGCACTGGCGGCGCTGGGGAAACTGGTGTTCCTCAATTACCTTGGCTGCTTCCTGATCATCGGCCTGATCTATGGCGGGATGATCAAGTTCATCGCCAAGGTGCCGGTGATCGGCTTCTTCCGCGGCATGATCGACGCGATTGCGGTCAGCTATTCCACCGCCAGTTCCAACGCGACGCTGCCTGTCACGCTGCGCTGTGCGGAACGCAACCTTGGCGTGTCTAACTCGGTCGCGAGCTTTATCATCAGCCTTGGCGCGACGGTGAACATGAACGGCACGGCGATGTATCTCGGCCTTGCCACATTGTTCGGCGCGCAGATCTTCGGTGTCGATCTGAGCTGGGGCGATTACGGCATGATTGCCTTGCTGGGCACGCTCGGCGCGGTGGGTGCGGCGGGGATTCCCGGTGCGGGCCTGATCATGATGGCGCTGGTGTTCAGCGCGGTGAACGTGCCGCTGGAAACCATCGCCTTTGTCGCCGGGGTTGACCGGATCATGGACATGATGCGCACCACCACCAACATCACCGGCGATGCGGCGGTGGCGGTGACGGTGGCGAGCCTGACGGGCGAACTCGACAAGGCCGAGCTTGCCAGCGCGGACGATATCTAGGCCGGGTTCAGCCCTTCGTTTTCTTCACATATTCGACCGGCACGAACTCACCCAGCGCGCACCCCGCGCCGCGCTGCGGGACGCCGCCGATGTTCTGCAGGCTGTAGACGATCTGCTGGGTGCACAGCTGGTCGATCGAGGTCTCATAGGTGATCGCGCGGTCGAAGCTCAGGCCCGGACAGCTGGATCGCAGCGTGTTGCGATAGACTGCGCCGCCGTTCATCTCGAAATCGATCACCCGGTTTGACCGCACGATTGTGCTGCGCACTTGCGACCTGTTGATACAGTTCTGCCCCGGCCCCGTCACCGTCGCTGCGGGCCCGGCGGCAATGGCTTCGGCGGCGCGGGCGGCATCGGCAGCCGGATCGTTCGGCGCGCAGGCGGCAAGGATCAGGGGGAGGGGGGCTAATGCAAGCAGGCGCGCGGTCATGGCATATCTCTCCACAGGGGCGCTGGCATCATCGCCCGCGCGATTGAACCGCGCCTTAATCTGCGTCGGTTTCGAGCGGGGTGCGCCCCTTGGGCGGCTCCAGCACCTTCTTCCTGAAACTGCACAGGTCCGCGACCTTGCAGCGCCAGCATTCGGGCGTGCGCGCCTTGCACACATAGCGGCCGTGGAGGATCATCCAATGGTGCGAATCCCGGCGGAAGGGCTGGGGGACGCGCTTTTCCAGCTTGGCCTCGACATGATCGGGCGTCTTGCCCTTGGCCATGCCGGTACGGTTCCCAAGGCGGAAAATGTGGGTATCGACCGCGAAGGTTTCCTGCCCGAACCAGCAATTGAGCACCACGTTCGCGGTCTTGCGGCCCACGCCCGGCAGCTTCACCAGCGCCTCGCGGGTGTCAGGCACCTCGCCGCCGTGTTCCTCGACCAGAATGCGGGACAACGCGATGACGTTCTTGGCCTTGGAATTGAACAACCCGATGGTCTTGATGTGCTCCTTCAGCCCGTCCTCTCCCAGATCGAGCATCGCTTGCGGCGTTTCGACGGCGCGGAACAGGGCGCGGGTCGCCTTGTTCACGCCCACATCGGTCGCCTGTGCGGACAGCGCCACGGCGACGAGCAGCTGGTAGGCATTGCCATATTCCAGCTCGGTCTGGGGCGCAGGGTTGTCCTCTGCCAGACGGCGGAAGAATTCGAAAATCTGGGCCTTGTTCATGTCAGCCGAAAAGCCTTTGCCACAAGCCGGTGCGGGTCGCAGTGGCGGGCCGCACCCACTCGGTGCGCTTTTGCCAGACGATGCCGGGGACATTGAGCCGCGTTTCCGGATCACCGTTCCATTCAGGGGCAAAGCCTGCGCTGCGCAGGGCGGCGATGATCGCTTCGCCCACCGCCTGCTTGGCGGCGCTGCCCTGTGCCACGGCATCAAAGCCGATATAGAGCGCGCCGCCGCTGATGGCGCGTTCCACGTCTTGCCCGTGATAAAACGCAAAGCCGCGCCAGGTGCCGGGTGCGTCCCTGCTGATCATGTCCCACGCATCGGAATGGGCATCGCTGGTCGTCATCCCGGCGTTGTGCAGCGCCATTATGCCGTCTGCCTCCAGCGCGGTGAACGCTGTGTCGAGGCGGTCCCAGTCCGTCACCGCCGGCCAACCCGCCTCCGCTGTGCGCTTGGCGGCGAAGGCGGCGCGGGCATGGTCGCGGACGGCGGCGGCGTGCGGGGCGCTGTGCGGGTCGAAGGCCAGTTCGGCGAGATAGGTTTCGAGGTCGTCTTCATTGAAGAACCCGCCCGCGATCAGGATGCTGACCTGTTCGCGCAGGTAGGCCAGATCGTCGAAATCGTCTTCCATCGCGCCTTACAGCCCCAGCACGTCATTCATGGTGTAACGCCCGGCGCCCTTGCCGGTCAGCCATGCCGCTGCGCGCACCGCGCCGCGGGCGAAGATCATGCGGTTTTCGGCCGAATGCGACAGGGTCAGGCGCTCCTCGCTGCCGGCAAAGATCACGCTGTGTTCGCCCGCCACCGTGCCGCCGCGCAGGGTGGCAAAGCCGATCGCGCCTTGCGCCCGCGCACCTGTCATCCCGTGGCGGCCGCTCTCCATGTTGTCGCTGAGCGCGATCCCGCGTCCCGCGGCTACGGCCTCGCCCAGCAGCTTGGCCGTGCCCGATGGCGCGTCGACCTTCATGCGGTGGTGCATCTCCAGCACTTCGATGTCCCACTCCGGCCCCAGCCTTGCGGCCGCCTCGCGCACCAGATGCGCCATCAGCGTCACGCCCAGCGAGAAATTGCCCGATTGCAGCACCGGCACAGCGCGCGCGGCTTCGGCCAGCATCACGAAGTGGGGTTCTTCCAGCCCGGTGGTGCCGACCACGATTGGCTTGCCCGCCACCCGCGCCGCGCCAAGATTTGCGCCGAGCGCGTCCGGTGCGGAGAAATCCACCAGCACATCGCAATGGCCAGCCAATGGCCCGATATTGCCCCCGGCATCCACACCGATGCACAATTCATGGCCCGCGTCGGCAATTGCTGTCTCCAGCGCCTGTCCCATCCGGCCCTTGTGTCCGATCACCCCGAATTTGAGCTGTGCCATTGCCTTGCCTCTATGCCCCATGCTTGAAGGTGTCATGGCAGAGATTGAACGCATCGTCATCCTCACCGGCGCAGGCATTTCCGCCGAAAGCGGGATCGACACCTTCCGTTCGGCGGGCGGGCTTTGGGAACAGCACCGGGTGGAGGATGTCGCTACGCCCGAAGGCTTTGCCCGCAACCCGAACCTTGTGCTGAACTTTTACGACATGCGCCGCGCCGCGCTCGCCGATGTTGCGCCCAACCCTGCGCACATGGCGCTGGCGCGGCTGGAGAGGGCGTTCAGGGGCGAATTGCTGCTGGTCACACAGAACGTCGATGATCTGCACGAACGCGGCGGATCGGCCCGCGTGCTGCACATGCATGGTGAACTGAAATCGGCGCTGTGCACATCATGCGAGACGCGTTCCCCCTGGCTCGGCACAATGATCGACCGCCCGCCCTGCCCGGTGTGTCGTGCGCCGACCTTGCGCCCGGATGTCGTGTGGTTCGGCGAGATGCCCTACCAGATGGGCCGCATCTATCAGGCGATTGAAACCTGCGATCTGTTCGTCAGCATCGGCACCTCGGGCGCGGTCTATCCGGCGGCGGGCTTTGTGCAGGAGGCACGGGCGGCAGGGGCGCGCACGCTCGAACTCAATCTTGAACCAAGCGAGGGTTCACGGCTGTTCCACGAAAGCCGCCTTGGGCCGGCCAGCATTGTCGTGCCGGAATGGGTGGACGAGGTGCTGCAAACCCGGCTTTAACCCTATTGTGCCAGCATGGCCGAATGTCGCTGCGCACCATCCTTCTGCTGGCCGTGCCAAGCCTGCCCTATGTCTGGCTGGCGTTCTATTGGAGCGGCTGCCTGATCGGCGGGTGCCGGTTTGACGGGCATATGCTGTTTTACAGCTTCGTCGCGCTGCTGGCGCTGCCGTTCCTGCTGGCGATCATCGGCTGGGTGCTGACCCTCGGCGGTGCGCGGCAGGTGGTGGCGGCAGGCGCGCCGCATCGGACACCATCGCGCACGGTGCTGGCGGGTGCGCGGGGCGGGCTGCGGTTCTGGGTCGGCCTGTCGCTGCTGACGGCGGCTCTGCCGGCCTGCATCGCGCTGGGGTCGCTCATCTTCGCCACGCCCAAAGAAGGCCGCGACAGTCTGGGACGGATCTGCACTTCGGACGCCAACAGCACCACCTGCCGTCCCGATCCTGACGCGGATCGCCCCTCTGAACTCGACAGGATCAACGCTGCCCGCAAGCGTCAGCGCTGGTTCGAGAAAGACTGAGCCGCGCCCTCAATTGCGCGGCGGCGTCGGCGGGTTTGCGCCGCGCTCCTTGGTCCAGTTGCGACCGGATTCGTCCACTTTGTCCAGCGTGCCGGGGGTCGCTTCGGCATCCTCGTGGCGCTGGCGATCGGCAACGGCGGCGTCTTCGTGGTGATCTTTGGCCTGCTTGGCGCGCAGCCATGACAGGATCCCCCACAGCAGAACCGCGCCAAGGGTGAAGCTGGCGAGGACCATGACGATGTCGAAATCGAAGTTCATGTTGAAGCCTCCTTTGATGCACGTGCAAAGGGGGGCGACCGGAGTTGCGGCCCGGATGTTCCGTCAGTTCACGATTATCGTGCCGCGCCGTGGCACGGGCGCGGCAGGGTGAGCGCGGGGGTGAGCCTCAGGCGCAGGTCTTGCAGGTCGGATCCTTGGCGATGCGGATGGTGCGCATCCCGGGGGCGAGACCATCGAGGATGTGCAGCCTGCCCCAGCCCGGGTCGCCCAACCCGCTTACTCCGGCCAGCAGCACCTTGACCGCCTGCAGCGCGGCAAAGGTGCCCGCCCAGCCGGCCATTGCGCCCAGCATGCCATCGTCCGCGCAGGTGTCACAGTCTTCGGCATCAAAGGCATCGCCGACAAAGCAGCGATAGCAGGCCTCTCCCGGCAGATGCCCTGCAAAGGCCGCGACCTGGCCCTGAAACCGGCCGACCGCGGCTGACAGCAGGGGGATCCCCGCCGCCACACAGGCGTCCGATACGGCAAGGCGGGTGGCGAAGTTGTCGGTGCCGTCCAGCACCACATCCGCGCCTGCAATAAGGCTGGCGGCGTTGTCGGGCGTGATCCGCGCATCCGAGACATCGACGCTCAGCGAATCGTCGAAATTGGCGAGCCAGCGGCGGGCTGACACCGCCTTGCCGTAGCCCACATCGCGGGTGGTGAAGATCGTCTGGCGCTGAAGATTGCTGACATCGACCACATCATTATCAACCAGCGCCAGATGCCCGATCCCGCTCGCTGCGAGATATTGGAGGGCTGGGCTGCCGATCCCGCCCAGGCCGATCACAGCAACCTGTGACGCCGCCAGCCGCACCTGCCCCGCGCCGCCGATTTCGGGCAGGACAATATGGCGGGCGAAGCGATCGAGGCGGGCGGGAGAGAGGCTCATGGCGCATCCCCCGGCGGGGTTGGCGCGCGCCGCTCCTGCTGGAAGGCACCGATACCGTGCCACCACAGGAAGGCGATCACCGCGCCTTTGACCGGCTGTAGCGTCGCCAGCAGCATGATGACCGACACCGGCAGGAGGATGGCGAGGGTCAGCCACGCCGAGACGCCGCCAGAGATCATCGCGATCACCACTGGCGCGAGCAGATGGCCGACCACAAAGATGCCGATATAGGCCGGAAAGTCATCGGCCTGCTGCACCGACCAGTCCTGCTTGCAATGACCGCAGCGTTCGACCGGCTTGAGCCATGCGCGAAACAGCGCCGCCGCGCCGCAGCGCGGGCATAGGCCGCGCAGCCCTCGCCCCACGGCGGCCAGCCAGCCCGCAGGCAGGTCGACAAGCTCGGGAGAAAGGCGCTGGGAAGGCATGGACAGGCTGTTTACAACCTGTGCACCGCCTGTCGACAGGCCTGTGGATAGGCCTGTCGAAAGTGCGGTGCAAAGTCTGGGCAGATTGTGTGCGAATTAACCGTTGTGCGGGTCAGCTTTCCAGCTGCCTCAGCAGGCTGCGCACGTCGCCATCCATGTCGGCATCGCGCTGGCGCAGGTCTTCGATCAGGCGCACCGCGTGGATCACGGTCGAATGGTCGCGCCCGCCGAACTTGCGTCCGATTTCGGGGTAGCTGCGGGGCGTGAGCACCTTGGACAGATACATCGCCACCTGCCGCGGACGCACCACGGCGCGGGCGCGGCGCTTGCTGCTCATTTCCGCGCGGTCGATGCGGTAGAACTGGCAGACGGTGCGCTGGATTTCATCAATGGTGATCCGGCGGCGGTTGGCGCTGAGGATGTCGGTCAGCTGTTCTTCGGCCAGTTGCAGGGACACTTCCTGCCCGGTCAACTGGGCATAGGCGATCAGCTTGTTGAGGCCGCCGACGAGTTCGCGCACGTTGCGGGTGATGGTGCGGGCGAGAAATTCGACCACGTCTTCCGGCACAGCCAGCGGCGCAAAGCGCACCAGCTTGGAGACGAGGATCTTCTTCCTGAGTTCGATGTCGGCCGGCTGGATATCGGCGACAAGGCCCATCGACAACCGGCTGAGCAGCCGCGGTTCGACCCCGTCCAGCGCCTGCGGGGCGCGGTCGGCAGCGAAGACCAGACGCTTGCCTTCAGCCAGCAGCGCATCGATCGTGTAGAGCAGTTCTTCCTGCGCGCTCGCCTTGCCGATGATGAACTGGATATCGTCCACCAGCAGCAGATCAAAGCTGCGCAGCCGTGCCTTGAATTCGATCGTCTGGCTCGATTTCAGGGCCTGCACGAATTCGACCATGAAGCGTTCGGCCGAACAGTAGAAGATCCGCGCGCGGGGGTGCGTCTGCAGATAGCCGTGGCCGATCGCGTGCAGCAGGTGGGTCTTGCCCTGACCCGTCGCGGCCTTGAGATAGAGCGGCGAGAATTGCGGCTGTTCCAGCGCGGCCATGCGCTGCGCTGCATTGCAGGCCAGCACGTTGGCTTCACCCGTGACGAAGGCGGCGAAGGTCAGCGACGCATCAAGTCCGACCGACGATGTGAAGTTTGCATCGCCCAGCGCGCCTGCGGCCAGCGCAATCGCGCTTGCGCCGTCATTGGCGGGGCGGCGGCCATCGTCGAGGCGCAGATCGGGCAGCTGGCGGCGGCCGGGGTGGACCACGATGTTGACCTTGCGCACTTCGCTGCGCGCAATGCTCCATGCGAGCTGAAGGCGGTCATGGAAGCGATCGCGCACCCAGTTCGCCGAAAATTCGGTGGGGAGGTACAGATCGAGCGTGCCGGTGTCGCGGTTCAGCGCGCCAAGCTGGATCGGCTTGATCCACTGGCTGTGCAGCTGGTGGCCCAGATCCTTGCGCAGCCCCTGACTGATATCGGACCAATCGGCAGCGAGATTCACAGCTTCGGAATCTTCCATCAGATGTTCGTCAGCCTGGCGGCTACCCGTCCGTGCCTTGTCAGTCCTGTGCACAAGCTTTTCCCCAATTCTACCTTGCCTGCCGAGCGCGCGTGGCTCGCAGATCTTTTTTAACCCCGTTGCGACAGGCTTCGCCTTCCCAAGCCCCGGAATCGCAGATTCCGAGGTTCCCCCCCTGTCGGCCAAGTTGTAAAAGCACCCGGGCTGTCCCGCGCCGGGTAGAAGTGATCTAAAGAACTCTGGGGACATTTGCGCAAGCGCGGACTTTTAAAAAAAAGTGAAATATTCCTGTTGACTCGCCTCTGTCCCGCAGACTTGCGTTGAAGTGTATGATTTGGCTGAGGATTCCTCGTCTGAGACGCGCGAATCGTGGTGAATCCTGACATTTATGCGGCTAACCACGGTTGCAATTGTCGCAAACGAAACGGGCCGCGCTCATGGAGCGCGGCCCGTTTCACTTTGCGAAGTCCCGGCGACCCGTAATCATGCCTAAGACATGATCAGGAAAGCAGGGCGAATCGAATCAGAGCGTGGCGACTCGGCGCGTCAGGCGCGAGAGCTTGCGGGCCACGGTGTTCTTGTGCAGCACGCCGCGCGCAACACCGCGGGCCATTTCCGGCTGGGCCGCCTTGAGCGCTGCAGCAGCGGCTTCCTTGTCGCCGGCTTCACAGGCCGATTCGACCTTCTTGATGAAGCTGCGGATGCGGCTGATGCGCGCACCGTTGATTTCGGCGCGGTTGGCGTTGCGGCGGATGCGCTTCTTGGCTTGCGGCGTGTTGGCCATAATTCGTGTCTGTCTCGCGTTTTGTTCAGGCCGCTTGAGGCAGCCGGGAAATTGGTGACGGTTTGCTCGAAAACGGGCGAGCGGACGCATGGTCCAACCGCCGGAAAGCAGCGCGCATAGTCAGAACTGCCCTCAAGGTCAACGATTCCCTTGGCGGGCACGTCAGTCGCCGCGCTACTTCTGGCACACCGGGCAATACCACGTGCTGCGTCCGCCCTGTGCGATGCGCTGGATCATGCCGCCATCATTGCGGCGGCACGGCTGCCCATCGCGGCCATAGACATCGAAGCTGCTGGCAAAATAGCCCAGCTCCCCATCGGGCCGCGCATAATCACGCAGGGTCGAGCCGCCATCGCGGATCGAGGCTTCGAGCACATCGCGGATCGCCGGCACAAGGCGCTTGAGTTGCGGCCCTGTGACCTTGCCCGCCTGCTTGGTGGGCCTGATCCCGGACCGCCACAGCGCCTCGCACACATAGATATTGCCCAGCCCCGCCACGATCCGCTGATCGAGCAGGCACAGCTTGATCGATTGCGTTTTGCCCGCCAGCGCCGCCTTCAGGTGCGCAACACTCAAACCCGGCCCCAGCGGCTCCGGCCCGAGCGCGGCAAATTGCGGCCAGCCTTCCAGCACATCCGTCCCCACCAGATCGACCGAACCGAAGCGGCGCGGATCGCACAGGGCAAAGCGGTGGTTGGCGGTTTCCAGCAGCAGGTGATCGTGGGTGTCGGGTACCTCCGGGTCGATCCGCCAGCGCCCGCTCATCCCCAGATGGAAGATCATCGTCGCCCCGCGATCCAGATGCATCAGCCCGTATTTGGCGCGGCGCGACAGGGCGCTGACCGTGGCGCCTGTCATCACCTGCACCAGATCGGCGGGGAAGGGGCGGCGCAGATCGGCGCGGTTGAGCTGGACGCGTGTGATCCGTTCGCCCTCAAGGAACTTTGCAAGGCCGCGAACGGTTGTTTCTACTTCGGGCAATTCGGGCATGGTCTTTCCCCCCTAACACCCTTTGCGCGGGCGGCAATTGTCTCTAGGGAGCCGGGCATGACACAGAGCACTGACGACACCGTTTCCTTCGGCTACACGCAGGTGACCCCGGAAGAAAAGACCCGCAAGGTTGGCGAGGTCTTCTCCAGCGTCGCCCGCAAATACGACATCATGAACGATGCGATGTCGGGCGGGATGCACCGCCTGTGGAAGGATCGTTTCGTCAAGCGCGTGAAGCCGCAGCCGGGCGAGCAGATTCTCGACATGGCGGGCGGCACGGGTGACATCGCCTTCCGCATGGCGGCCCGCGGCGCGCATATCACGGTGGCTGACATCAATCAGGACATGCTGGACGTGGGCGCCGAACGCGCGCTGGAACGGGGCTTGGGCGAGGAGGATGGCAGTCTCGTCTTCACCTGCCAGAACGCGGAAAAGGTCAGTTTCGCGTCGAACACCTTCGATGCCTACACCATCGCTTTCGGCATCCGTAACGTCACCCACATCGACCGCGCCCTGGCCGAGGCCATGCGCGTGCTGCGTCCGGGCGGGCGGTTCTTCTGCCTTGAGTTTTCGACCGTCGAGTGGTCGGGGCTGAAAGAGGCGTACGACATCTATTCCGAACACCTGCTGCCGCGCATGGGGCAGGCGATTGCGGGGGATGCGGATTCCTACCGCTATCTGGCCGAATCGATCCGCAAATTCCCGCCGATGCCCGCCTTCGAGCAGATGATCCGCAGCGCCGGCTTTGCCAACACCAAGGTCGAACCGATCATGGGCGGGCTCGTCGCGATCCATTCGGGGTGGAAGATCTGACCCTGTGACATCTTCTGTCGTCCACCTGATCCGCCTTGCGCGCTGGGGCGTCACGCTGGCGCGCCGCCGTGCGCTGGTGGGGATCGAGAATGATCCCAATGCGCCGCTCGCGGTGCGCCAGTTCGTCCGGCTTGCGCGGCTTGCCACGCTGACGGGCAAGAACGGCCCGCGTGATTATGCCGGAGCGTTTCGTGCCATTGGCCCTGCTGCGATCAAGCTGGGGCAATCGCTTGCCACCCGCCCCGATCTGGTGGGCGAGGAAGCGGCGAACAATCTCCTGTCCTTGCAGGACAGCCTGCCGCCGGTGCCCTTTGCCGAGATCAAGGCGGCAATCGAATCGAGCTTCGGCCAGCCGATCGACAAGCTGTTCAGCGAAATCGATCCCGTGCCGGTCGGCGCGGCGAGCATCGCGCAGGTGCACAAGGGCGTCACCATCGAAGGCCGCAAGGTCGCCATCAAGGTGCTGCGCCCCGGCATCCGCGAGAAATTCGCCCGCGACATCACCACCTATGAATGGGCCGCCGCCCATGTCGAGGCGATGGGCGGGGAGGCAAGCCGGTTGCGCCCGCGCCTGACCATCGCCAATTTCAAGCGCTGGACCAATTCAGAACTCGACCTGCGGCGCGAGGCCGCCTCTGCATCCGAACTCGCCGAGCAGATGGCAGGCGTTCCCGGCTACCGCATCCCCGGCATTGACTGGGACCGCACCAATGGCCGGGTGCTGACGATCGAGTGGATCGACGGGATCAAGATCAGCCGCGTGGACGAACTGCGCGCGCGGGGCCACGATTTTGCCGCGCTGTCGGAAAAGCTGGTGATCAGCTTCTTGACGCAGGCGATCAGCGCCGGATTCTTCCATGCCGACATGCACCAGGGCAACCTGTTCGTGGAGGACGATGGCACCATCGTCGCCATCGATTTCGGGATCATGGGCCGGATCGACCGCCGCGCGCGGCAATGGCTGGCGGAGATTCTCTACGGGCTGACCACCGGCAATTACCAGCGCGTCGCCGAAATCCATTTCGAGGCGCAATATGTGCCCAGCTACCATTCGGTCGGCGAATTCGCCACCGCGCTGCGCGCCGTGGGTGAGCCGATGCGCGGCAAGCCGGTGAAGGAGCTGTCCGTGGGCCAGATGCTCGACGGGCTGTTCGCGATCACCCGCGATTTCGACATGCAAACCCAGCCGCACCTGCTGCTGCTGCAAAAGACGATGGTGATGGTCGAAGGCATCGCCACGCAGTTGAACCCCGATATCAACATGTGGGACACCGCCGCGCCCTATGTGCGCTCGTGGATCCGCGATGAACTCGGGCCGGAGGCGGCGCTGGCCGACCGGCTGAAGACCGATGCGGAAACGCTGCTGCGCCTGCCCGGCCTGATCCGGCGGCTGGAGGAGAAATACCCGCCCAAGGGCGGCGCGCCCGAAACGCCGCCGCTCCCGCATATCCCGCTCATCACCGACCGCCGCACGGATCGCCGCTGGCCGGGATATTTCGCCGCTGCGCTGGCAGGGGCGGGCGCGGTGTGGGGGGCAATGGCGCTCGGCTGGATCGGATGATCCTGCTTTCCGGCTGGCTGGGCCGGTGGGAATCGTTGGGCCGTCCGTTTTTGCATTTGCCACGCTGGGCCGCCGTGCTGGCGCTGGGGCTGCTGGCTGCCACGATGGCTTTAGGCGCAGCGGCCTTTGCGCCGCAGCCTGAGGCACCCCCTGCGCCCGCCGCGTCGCCCGCTACCTCCGCACCCGGCTCGCCCGCCCGCGCCAAGGGTGACATGGCGCTTTACGCCCGCATCCACGCGCGCATGGCGGCGGGGGAGGGGTACTACACCGCTGCCATCGCCGAGCAGCACGCCAGCAATTACCCGACCCGGCCTGTCGTTGCTGTGCGCCTGCCGACACTGGCGTGGCTGCAGGCGGCGGTGGGCGCGGACGGGGTGCGCGTGCTTGCGCTGGCGCTGGTGCTGGCTTGCCTGTGGGCGCTCAATGCGGGGTCTGCGCCGCTGGCTTCGGTCCCCGAACGGCTGGGCGCCAGCGCTCTTCTGGCACTGGGCGGTGGGGCGGCGCTGTCGCCGGTCGCGGGGTATGACCATGACTTCATCGCCGGCCTGCTGCTGACACTCGCGCTGCTTTCCTATCGCCCCGGCCGCTGGTGGCCCGCGCTGCTGGCGGCGGGCGCGGGGCTGGCTGTGCGCGAACTGGCCGCGCCTTTCGTGTTGCTGTGGCTGGCGTTTGCTCTGACAGACAAGCGCTGGCGTGAGGCGGCGGCGGCGACCGGGCTGCTTGTGCTGTTGGCGATTGCCATGGCGCTGCATTTCCAAGCGGTTGAGGCCCTGCGCCTGCCCGGCGACCTTGCCTCGCAAGGGTGGAGCGCGCAGGCGGGATATGGCTTGCCGATCACCGCGCTGGGGCAATTGACCGGCCTGCGCTTCCTGCCCGCCAGCATCGCTGCGCCGCTGGCCGTGCTGCCGCTGATCGGCTGGGCAGGGCTGGGGGGACGGTTCGGCCTGTTCGCCGTCCTGTGGTTCACTGGCCTCGCCACAATCATGGCCCTGTTCGCCCGCCCCGAGAATTACTATTGGGCCGAACTGGCGCTGCCGGCCTATGCCATCGGCCTCGCCTTTGCCCCGCGTGCGCTTTTCGAACTTGTCCGCGGCGCAATCGCGCCCACTTCAAGGCAAACTTAACCAAACTTTGCGATGGATGATCCTTGCACTATGGCTGACACCCGGAACCGAGGCGCGAGAGGCGAGGCAATATGAGCACACAGGAGGAGGCCGCGGGCAGAAACCCACGCATCCTGCTGGTCGTGGGCGGCGGAATTGCGGCCTACAAGGCCTGCGAACTGGTGCGCCTGATCCGCAAGGGTGGGGCCGATGTGACCTGCGTCGTCACCAAGGGCGGCCAGCAATTCGTCACGCCCCTGTCGCTCGCCGCATTGAGCGAGAATCAGGTCTACACCAGCCTGTTCGACCTCAAGAATGAGGCCGAGATGGGACACATCCAGCTCAGCCGCGAGGCCGATCTGGTGGTGGTGTGCCCGGCCACTGCCGATCTGCTCGCCAAGATGGCGACCGGCATTGCCGATGATCTTGCCACCACGCTGATTCTTGCGACCGACAAGCCGGTGATGGCCGTGCCCGCGATGAACGTGCGGATGTGGGAGCATGACGCGACACAGCGCAATATCGGCGTGCTGAAGGCCGCGGGCGTCACCGTGCTCCAGCCCGATGAAGGCCCGATGGCTTGCGGCGAGTTCGGATACGGACGCCTGCCCGAGCCTGAGGCGATCTGGGCCGCGATTGCCGACCATCTGGGCCTCGATGTTCCCGAACCCCCGCGCCTTGCCGCGCCTGCGCCGCGCCTCGCGCCGCCGGTGATCGAGGTCGAAGCGCTGGAGCCCGAAGAAGAGGATGACGGCAGCGCCGCCATGCCTGCGGGCGGTCTCAGCGGGTTTTTCTCCAAGATCATCCCGCGTTCCACCGCGAAACGCAGCCACGAGGAAATCGAGGCCGAATACGAAGACCTGCCCGAACCCGGCGCCGAGGATTACCCCTTCGAGGAAGAGCCCGACCCTGAATTTGCGCCGGACTTGGGCGGGCCGTTGCTGGCGAAGAAAGGCATGGCGGGCGCCGCGCCGCCGATGGACGTGAGCGCGATCAATCACGAGGTCGATCCGCGCAAGGCCCGGCCCGAATTCTTCGCGCCAGCCACGCCGGAAGAGGTCGAAACCGTGCTGGGCGAAGTGCCCGAAGGCGCGGATTTCGGGGTCGATGCCGAATATCGCCCGCTGGCCGGACGCCACGTGCTGGTCACCGCCGGGCCGACCTGGGAAGCGATCGATCCGGTGCGCTACATCGCCAACCGGTCTAGCGGGAAGCAGGGCTTTGCCATCGCCGCCGCCGCCGCCGCGCTGGGTGCGCGGGTGACTCTGGTGGCAGGCCCGGTGTTCCTGAAGACCCCGGCAGGCGTTGACCGCATCGATGTCGAAAGCGCGAACGACATGGCCTTGGCGGTCAGGCGTGCGCTGCCCGCCGATGTCGCGGTGATGGTCGCCGCCGTGGCCGATTGGCGGCCCCGGGAATACCGCGCCCGCAAGATCAAGAAGCGCGAATCGGCCCCGCCGATGATGATGCTGACCGAAAACCCGGATATCCTGATCAACCTGTCCGCCGCCGGCAATCGCCCCGAACTGGTGATCGGCTTCGCGGCCGAGACCGACAAGGTCATCGACAACGCCAAGGCCAAGCGCAAGCGCAAGGGGGCGGACTGGATCGTGGCCAATGATGTTTCTGGCGACGTGATGGGTGGCGATATGAACCGCGTCACCATCGTCACTGCCGAGGGGGTCGAGACGCTCGACGAAATGCCCAAGAGCGCGGTGGCGATGGCGCTGGCCGAACGGATCGCGGCAGCGTTCCGGGCGGAGGTGGCAGAGTGACGTCATCTGTGAATGTCGAGGTCAAGCGCCTGCCCCACGGCGCAGGCCTGCCGCTGCCCGCCTATGCGACATCCGGCGCGGCGGGGATGGATGTGGTCAGCGCCGAGGAGCTGACGATTGCTCCCGGTGCGCGCCACGCGGTGGCGACCGGCCTCGCACTGGCGATCCCGCAGGGCTACGAAATCCAGGTGCGCCCGCGTTCGGGTCTTGCGCTGAAGCACGGCATCACCGTGCCCAACACCCCCGGCACGATCGACAGCGATTATCGCGGCGAGCTGAAGGTGATCCTCATCAACCTCGGCAATGAACCCTTCGCCATCGCGCGCGGCGACCGCGTGGCCCAGCTGGTGCTGGCCCCGGTGGTGCAGGCGGCGTGGGCCGAGGTCGAGGAACTGGACGCGACCGAACGCGGTGAGGGCGGTTTCGGCTCGACCGGGGGTCATGCCAAGCTTTAGGCTCTGGCTGGCCGCCACGGCCGGTCTGGCTGTGCTGGCCGCGCCCGCCGCCGCGTGCTCGCCGCCACTGCATCAGCCCGCGCCCATGCTCCCTGACGAAACCGAGGAAGCCTATCGCGCGCGTATTGTCGCGCAGGCCCGGCGCGATGCGGAGGCTGCGGAGATGCAACGGGAGCTGGCCCAGCGCGAGCGCGAGGAGGCGTTGTGGCGCACGGCAGAGCAGATTGTCGCGGCTGAGGTGGCGGGCCTCTCAGGTTGGCGCGAGGACCGGCGGGGTGCGCAATACCGCTTTGTGACATTGCGTATTCTCGTGACAGAACGCGGGCTTGGCGCCCCGCGGCGGGTCAGGCTGCGCAGCTACGATGGCGGTGACGCCTGCTTTGGGCCTCAAGGGCCGATCTACCCGACAGAGGGCAGGCTGTTGCTGTTCGCCCAAGGCGGCAAGCTATCGGACGCGACGGTGATCGACTGGACCAGCGCCGCGCGCTCTACCCATCCCGAAACGCTGGCGCTGCTTGAGCGGAGCAGAGGCCCACGGGACTGATCTGCCAGCCGCAGACACAAAAAAAGGCGGCGCGATCCCCTGCGCCGCCTTCTCTTTTCCCGTCCAAGGGTCTGTTGAGCGCTGCTCTACACCATCAATCGGTGGCGCGCACGGTATTTTCGCCATCGTCGCGGATGGTGATGCGCAAGGTCTCGCCCGAATTGCCGGGGAAGCCGGTGAACATCGCGTCCACGAGGTTCGGAACCAGACGCGGCAGGCGGTTGGAGCGTGACACCGCTTCGGCCTTGCCTTCGAACAGGCGCTGGCCATCGGCGGCGCGGTCAATCTTCAGATCAATGCCGCTGGTGTAGATGGTGTAGCTGCGCACGTCCGGCCCGCCGAAGAAGGGATCGTTGAAGCCGAAGCCCCAAGCGCCGAACCCGCGACCGCCCCAGCCGCCCCACGGGCCCCAGGCATTGCCGAAGCCCGCACCGTTGAAATCGGTGCGCACGCGTTCACGCCCGCCATCGACGCGGTAATCGAACCGCACCAGCAGATCGGCGTTTTCCGGCGATGCGGCGCGGACATAGCCGAGTTCCGTCATCTCGGCCGCGACCGAATTGGCATAGGCGGCAAATTCCAGCCCGCCCGCCAGCTTCGGATCTTCGGGCACCACCGCGAAGGTCTGGCCCTGCGGCGCAGGCAGCGGAACGGCAAAGCGCGACACGTCGGCCTTGAACGGGGTGGCACAGGCCGACAGACCGATGGCGAGGGCCAAGGGCAGGGCGATGCGGGCGAGGGACTTGATGGGCGACATAGGAGACAACATGACACAACCCTTGTCTGGTTTCCATTGCAATCAAAGCAACGGTGCTTACGCGCGCCATGATATCGCCCGCGAATGAACGGCAATTGAATATTTGTCGTGGCTTAGCCTCGGTCCGTCGCAGGGGCGGGCTTAATGCCGCACCAGCCCCAGTGCGCGGTAGGCGGCGTCGAGCGTCGGCTTGCCCCGTTCACGCGCCTTGGCCGCCCCGCGGGCAAGGATCGCATCCAGGGCCTCGCTGTCGTCCTTCAGCGCCACGAAGCGGTCGCGAATCGGGCCGAGTTTGGCGACCAGCAGATCGGCCAGCGCGGGCTTGAAGGCGCCGAAGCCCTGCCCGCCATATTCGCGCAGCACCTCCGCCGCCGATTGCCCGGACAGGGCGCCATAGATGCCCACCAGATTGCGCGCCTCGGGACGGTCTGCCAGCCCTGCTTCTTCTGATGGCAGGGGCTCGGGATCGGTCTTCGCCTTCTTGATCTTCTGCGCCATCGTGTCGGCATCGTCCGACAGGTTGATGCGGCTCATGTCCGAAGGGTCAGACTTCGACATCTTGGCGCTGCCATCGCGCAGGGACATGATGCGGGCGGCTTCGGCCGGGATGATCGGATCGGGCAGGGTGAAGATCGGTGCGTCTTCGGTGCCGAAATCATTGTTGAATTTCTGCGCGATGTCGCGGGCCAGCTCCAGATGCTGCTTCTGATCCTCGCCCACCGGCACGTGGGTGGCCTGATACAGCAGCACGTCGGCGGCCTGCAGCACGGGGTAGGTGAACAGCGCGACCGACTGCCCCTCGCGGTTCTTGCCCGCCTTGTCCTTCCACTGGGTCATGCGGTTCAGCCAGCCCATGCGGGCGGTGCCGTTCAGCAGCCATTGCAGTTCAGGATGCTGCGGCACCTGGGCCTGATTGAACAGGATCGCCTTGTCGGGATCGAGCCCGCAGGCGACCAGCGTTGCCACCAGCTCCAGCGTCGATGACGTCAGCTCCGCCGGGTTGTGCGCCATCGACAGGGCGTGGAGATCGGCGATGAAGATTAGGCACTCGCCGCCGGCCGCATGGGCATCGTCCTGCAGGGCGACGTAATTGCGGATCGCGCCGAGATAGTTGCCGAGGTGGGGCTTGCCGGTGGGCTGGATGCCGGAGACGACGCGCATGATATGTCCTGTGGTTTAGCTCTGGCGGCGCATTAGGCGCTGCACGGTGGCCTTGTCGAGGACTCCCAGCAGCACGGTGCCTGCGCCATAGGTGACAAGGCTGACCAGCATGATCGCACCGATCGCAGCCAGACGCATGGTGAGCGGCCCGTCGAGCCACGGCGTCACCACCTGCATCAGCGCCACCAGCGCGGCCCCCATCAGCGCCGATGCCAGCGCGATCCGCCCGATCCGGCCCAGTACGCGGGCGGGCAGGCGGAAGAAACCGCGCCGCGCCAGAATGCCGCCGAGCAGCGCGATATTGACCCACGCGCCGACGGCTCCCGCCATCGCGAGGCCGACCACGCCAAGGGTCGGCACCAGCGCGAAGTTGAGGCCCACCGTCACCACCAGCGAGGCGCCTGCGGTGTAGACCGGGGTGCGGGTGTCCTTGCGGGCGAAGAAATTGGGGGTCAGCACCTTGACCAGCACATAGGCGGGCAGGCCCACCACTAGCGCCGATGTGACCATGCCTGTCACCCGCGCGTCCTCGGCGGTGAAGGCCTGACCCTGCATGAACGCCTTCACGAAAGCAAAGCCGGTGATGAACAGCGCCACCGCGCAGGGCAGGGTCAGCAGCATGGCGAGTTCGATCGCGTTGGCCTGCAGCCGCACCGCCTCCTCGTCCTCGGACTTCGAGATGTAGCGCGACAGCGCCGGCAGGATCGCGGTTCCCAGCGCGATGCCGATGATACCGAGCGGAAGCTGGTTCCAGCGGTCGGCCATCGCCATGTAGGTGAGACTGCCGTCGGGCAGCACCCGGATGAAGGCGAGGTCGATGAAGCGGCTGATCTGATAGACGCCCGCGCCGAACACGGCCGGCACGATCAGCACACCCATTTCCTTGACGCGCTGGGTCACACGCGGGGTCAGGCGCGGGATACGGAAGCCTGCGCGGCGCATGAACCAGTACAGCCACGCCAGTTGCAGCAGCCCGCTGACCGAAACGGCAATCGCAAGGCCGACGCCCGTCGCGGCCCGCGTCGCTTCACCGGGGGCTTGCAGCGCGCCCCATACCAGCGCGGTGAGCAGGCAGATGTTGAGCAGGATCGGCGCGGCGGCAGCAGCGGCAAAGCGCGACAGCGAATTGAGGATCGCCGCCACCAGCGTCGCAAGGCTCATGAACATGAGGTAGGGAAAGGCGATCCGGCCCATCGTGACCGCCAGATCGAAGGTCGCCCCGTTGCCGCGCAGGTCTTCGTTGGCAAAGGCCCACAAGACCCACGGCATCGCCAGCATCATCACCGCGCCGAAGACGACAAGGATCGGCAGCAGCACAGCCAGCACCTCGCCCGCGAACCGCTTCGCCTCGCTTTCGTCCTCCGCCATGTGGCGGTTGAACAGCGGGACGAAGGCCGATGCGAAGGCGCCTTCGGCAAACAGGCGGCGGAACAGGTTGGGCAGCTGGAACGCCAACTGCCACGCATCCGCCACGCCGCCAGCGCCCAGAACGCGGGCAAGCAGGATGTCGCGGGCAAACCCGCCGATCCGGCTCACCAGCGTCAATCCGCCGATGGTGCCGACGTTTCTGAGCAGGCTCATGTTTCAGGCCCTGAGCGCGAGGCGCGGATCAGGCGTTGCCCGTCACCGGCGCGATCGGCTTGCCGCCAGCGGCTTCCTCGGCGCGGCGCGCAGCAAGCTGCTGGGCGTAGATGCCGTTGAAATCGACCGGATCGACCATCAGCGGCGGGAAACCGGCATCGCGCACGGCGCTTGCCACCACGCTGCGGGCGAAGGGGAACAGCAGGCGCGGGGCTTCGGCATAAAGGAAGGCGTGGCCCTGTTCTTCGGGCACGTTGCGCATACCCACCAGCCCGCAATAGGCCAGATCGACGATATACATGATGCCGCGTTCCGAATTGGCGGTCAGGGTCAGCTTCAAGGTCACTTCGTGAACGTCGGTGCCCTTGGGCTCGGCCGCGATGTTGAACTGCACGTCGATCTGCGGCGGCTCGGGCCACTGGAAGACATCGGGCGAGCTCGGGTTTTCGACCGAGAGATCCTTCACATACTGGGTGATGATCCCCACCGCCGGCAAGGTGTCTTCGCCGTTGGGCTGCGGCCCCGCGGCGCCGTTGGTGTCGAGGTTGGTGAGGACGCCTTCTTCGTCGGCCATGGTGTGATCTGTCTTTCAATTAGGGTAACAGGAAGTGCATGCGGCGCACGTTTCAGGCGCGCAATCCGCTCGTGCCCGCGCCTAGCAGGGGTGCAGGCTGCCCGCAACCGCAGGCGCGCAGGCGAAGGTTTCGACGCGGGCAGCAACCTATTGGCCGTTGGCGAATTGTAATCGATACCCATTTAAGGCAGTGTAAGCGTCCTTGGGTTAGGCTGTGCCGTAGCTAGGCCCTCGCCCTGTTTGAAGATCGGATTGTCACTGTGCTCGAAATCGTACTCCTCGCCATGGTCGCCGCGTTTCTCGGCCTGCGGCTCTATTCGGTGCTCGGGCGCCGGGCGGAACAGGAAGAAGAGCCCGTGCCGCAGCGGTTTGATTCGGATGACAAGGTGGCCGGCATCCGCCCGGCCGCCATGCCTGCGCCGGTCGCCCAGCCTCGTCCGGTCGAGCTTGAGGGCGTGATGCCCGCAGTCGAACGCGCCCTGCGCGACATCGCGGCTGCCGACAGCACGTTCAACCTTGCCCAGTTCGTCGAAGGCGCGCGCGGTGCCTACCGCATGATCCTCGAAGCCTATTGGTCCGCAGACCGCGAGACGCTGCGCGAATTGTGCGACGATGATGTTTACGCCGGGTTCGTCGGCGCGATCGACGCGCGCGAAGCGGCGGGAGAAACACTGGCCAACAGCCTGATCCGGATCGAGGAAGTGCGCATCCATTCGGCGGTGCTGGACGGCAAGACCGCGCGCATCGCGCTGCTGTTTGTCGCCGATATCGCTGCTGTCACCCGCGACAAGGATGGCAATGTCATCGCCGGATCGCTCGACGATGCGATCGAAAGCCGCGATGTCTGGACCTTCTCGCGCAACACGGCCTCGCGCGATCCGAACTGGCTGCTCGACGAAACCGACGAAGGCTAATGGCCGGGGGCGCGCTGCGCTCCGATCACCAGAGGAACACCGAGATGCGTCGGCTGCTTGCCCTTGCGTTACTGGTGCCGATGCTGGTGGCCTGCGGACGCGTGATCCCGCAGGGCAGCGTTCCGCCGCCAGCCGTGACCGTTCCCGCCGCGCCGGTCGCCGCGAATGCTGTGCTGGCGGGCGTGGCGCTTGGCCCTTCGCTGGCCGCCCTGTCCGTCAGCGACAATGACGCACGCGGCGCGCTGGCGAGCTTCATTGAATCCTGCCCCCGCCTGCTTGCCCGCGAAGATGCCAGCGGCCTGACCCGCCCTGACGACTGGCGCGGCGCCTGCGACGCTGCCCGCAGCTGGCAGCCGGGCCGGGCAAAGGCGTTCTTTGCCCAAGAGTTCACCCCGGTGCAGGTCGGCGATGGCAAGGCCTTTGCCACCGGCTATTTCGAACCCGAAATCGCCGGAAGCCGCACGCGCCGTCCCGGTTTCATGGTGCCGGTCTATGCCATGCCGCCCGATCTGGTGCGCGGCTGGCCGGACGATGTGCCCGCGTCCGAGCGCACCGGCCGCCCGCCGCTGGGCCGTTATGACGAGCGTGGCCGCTTCGTGCTGTATCATGATCGCGCCGCGATCGAGGACGGGGCGCTTGCAGGCAAGGCCCCGATCATCGCCTGGGCGGCCGATCCGGTCGAATTCTTCTTCCTCCAGATCCAAGGCTCAGGCCGCCTCATCACGCCCGAAGGCGAGGTGATCCGCATCGGCTATGCCGGGCAGAACGGGCGCGAATATGTCGGCATCGGCGGGGTCATGCGCGAACGCGGGTTGCTGGGCAGCGGGCCAGGGAAATACTCCGGCTCGATGCAGGGGATCATGGCCTATATCCGCGAAAACCCGCAGGAGGGCCGCGATCTGATGCGGCTCAACAAGAGCTGGATTTTCTTCAGCGAATTGCGCGGTGACGGGCCTTTGGGCGCGCTGGGTGTGCCGGTGCGGCGCGAAAGCTCGGTCGCGGCGGACCCGGCCTATGTCCCGCTGGGCGCGCCGGTGTGGCTCGATCTCGACCGTGCAGAGGCGAACGGGCTGTGGATCGCGCAGGACACCGGCGGCGCGATCAAGGGCGCCAACCGGTTCGACACCTTCTGGGGCGCGGGCGAGGATGCGCGCCGCATCGCGGGCGGAATGAGCGGGCGCGGGCGCGCCTATGTGCTCCTGCCGAAAGCCGCCGCCGCGCGGCTCGGCGCACGATGAGAGCGCCGCGCGGCCTGTCGACCGGCGAACAGGCGGCGTGGGCGCATCTGGCTTCCAGCGTGAAGCCGCTGCCGGGGAAAAAGCGGCCCGAGGCGCCTGCAGTAACCAAGGCAACCGCGCCCGTGCCATCCAAGCCGGCCCCGCTTGCCAAGCTGCCCAAACCGGCACCCAAACCGCGTCCGCCCGCCATTCGGACTCCGCCCGCGCCGCCGCCCGCCCCCGGTCTTGATTCGCACTGGGACCGGCGGATGAAGGCGGGGCGGCTGGAACCTGACCTGACGCTTGATCTGCACGGTCACACGCTTGACACCGCCTATGACCGGGTGATGACCGCGCTCGATCAGGCGCGGATGATGCAGGCGCGGGTGGTGCTGGTGGTGGCGGGGCGCGAACGGCCCGTCGATCCGGCGGACCGCATGGCGAAACGCGGGGCGATCCGTGCCAAGCTGCTCGATTGGCTGGCCGCCAGCCGCCATGCCGATGCGATCTCAGCGGTGCGCCGCGCCCATATCCGCCACGGCGGGGAGGGCGCGCTCTACCTCATTCTCAAGCGGCGCTAGGCTGGCCTAGACCCCCCTTAGACCCCGCTTGCCCCATGTTTCACGTGAAACAGGCGGTGGTTCAACTGCCCGTTGCGGCAGGGATCAGCAGCCGGGTCTGCGCATCGGGATTGTCCCGCGATACCGCCAGCGCTGCCGTCGATTGCCCTGCCGCCTCTGCCTGGTACGTGCCGAAGCTGAGGCCATCGAACAGCGCATAGCCATCGAAATCCGTCCGCGCCCGCGCCGCCTCGCGCCCTTGGGTGTCGTGCAGCACCACCGTGACGCCCGAACGCGGGGTGCGCCGATCGCCTGCCACCAGCAGCACCTGCACCTCGATGCTGCTGGTGGGGCGCAGGGCGACGGGGACATGGCGGATCTCGCCCGGGCGCAGCGCGAGGCGGTCACCGGCGCGCTCGGGGCGCAGGGTGAAATCGGTGAGGCTGGACATCTGGGTTTCGATGTCGACGTCCGGCCCCGGCGCGATGCCGCCGATCAGCACCGTGCCGTCCGCCGCGGTTTCTTCGCGCCGCAGCGCCGCGCCGACGATGAAGCGCCCGCCTTCGACTCCCGCTTCATCCGCGCCGCGCACCCCGTCACCGTCTTCGTCGACGAACATTTCGGCCATGATCGCGCCGCTCCGGGCAATCCCGGCGGGCGCGGTGCGCCAGCGCTGTGGCCCGCGCCACAGGCCGAGGGTGAGGCCCACGCCTGCGCGCCAGCCCGCCCCTTCGCGCCCCGCCGAGGCGCTGAGGCCGAGCGGGCCGAAAGTCTTCGCATAAGTCACACCGCCGCCGAGTTTCCCGCTGTCAGCCTGCCAATCGAGATCGAGCGCGAGATTGCCGCCCGCCACCCGCCGTGCAGCGCTGAGGTTCGCGCCGTCAATCCGCCAGCCGCCCCGGTCGGACGCGGTGACGCCGCTGCGCAGCCGCCACTCGCCGCGCCTTGCGGTGAGGCCCATCGCGGCGGTGCCCTGCCACGGGGCGCTGCCTTCCTGCACCGCGCCAAGCGCGAAATTCGCCTGCCAGTTGGGCATCGGCACCACCAGCCGGGCGGCGGCGACATGGCGATCGCCCCCGCGCCGCAAGCTCCCGCTCTGCACCCGCGCCTGCCACGGCAGGCTGAGGCGGCCAAGCCCGATGCGGCCCTGTCCGGCAAGGCTCATCACCTGCGCGAACTCCCGCACCAGCGGGGCGAGGCCGGGGCCATCGTCGCGGCCGTGCCTGGCGAGATCGATGGTGACATCCTGCGCCCCGATCCGCCGCGCCAGCCGCACCGCGCCGCCAAACCCGCCTGCGCGGTCGCGTGCGCCGGTCAGCGCCCACAGCCCCCCGCCCAGCGCGCCGTTGAGGCCAAGCGCAACGGCAGGCTGCCCCTGCTTGCCTGCCCGCAGATCGAGCCTAGCGGTGACCTCGCTCGCCATCCCCCAGTCGATGCTGGCGAAAGCGGTCGGCCCGGCCGGTTCGCCCGCCAGCGTCTGCCCAAGCAGCGGGGTGCCGCCATCGACCACGCCGAAGCTGTAGCCCACCTCGTTCTCGGCGTTCATCTCGGTGCCGACCAGCCGTGTGAACACCTCCTCGCTGACTTCGCCATTGGGGCCGTAAAGGCGCACCAGCCATCGGTTCTCGCCGATGCGGACGGGGATATCGCCGAACTGCCATTGCCCGGCGGCGTCGGGCTGGCGGGTGACGGCGATCAGGCGTTCCTCGTGCCACAGCTCGGCCTCCCAGCCTTGCGGCAACGGGCCGGTGAGGGTGATGGTGTCGACCAGATCGGCCCGCCACGGCGCGCGCGACGAAATCACCAGACCTCGCCCCGAAAGCGCATCGGCGATCAGCGGCTGGGCCGGCGTCGCAATGTCTCCCAGCGCAATACTGCGTGCACCCAGCGGCCCGAGCAGGTCGGGCGTGTCACGCGCTTCGGAGAGGGTGAAGCCGGGGGTGATGCGCCCTTCGTTCGTCAGTCCCAGGCTGACCCGCCCGGCCATGCCCAGCAGCGCGCCGCTTGCCAGCAGATTGGCCGAGACCTGGCGGCCCTGCGGGGTGGTGGCGATGGCTGCGCCCAGATCGGCGCTCCACAGCTGCACCGCGGCCTCGGGGCGGGCGAGCAGAGCGAAGGCAGGGCGTGTCGTTTCGGGCCGCAGCCGCGAATGCCGCTCTTCGCGGGCGAGGCGCATAAGGACCGGCAGGGCGGCGGTGGGGGCGATCAGCAGGCGCTGGCTCACCGCGTCATGGGTGATGCTGAGGGGGAGGTGGGCGGGGGCGTCGGCCAGCGTCAGGCAATCGCCGCTGGGGCTGGGCAGCAGCGCGGCGGCGGGGATTGTGACCGTGCGGCGCGGCTCGGGCAGGGTCAGGGCGATATGCGCGCCCGCGCTCGCCTGTTCATGCGCCACTTCCAGCGCTTCGAGCAGCGGGAGCACCGCCACACAGGCACCGCCTTGCGCTCCCAGATCGTGCAGCGCAATCGCATCGGCGATCAGCTTGCCATCGGCGAACAGTGCGGGCAGCGCGAGGCCATCCGCCGCCTGTCCGGCACGCTCCGAGGCCGGAGCGGAGCCGAACAGGCGGTCGAACATCGCGTCATCCTGCGCCTGCGCCGGGGCGGCCCCGCCTGCCATGAATGGCGCAATGCTGGCCATGCCGAGCAGGGCCCGGAGCAAGGAACGGGGCATGGCGGCAGGCCTGACAGGTCAAGGTCGGCTCAGAGCGCCGCAGTCAGGCTGGCGAGCAGCTTGCCCGCATTGGCCGGATCGCCCGCGTCGGTTGACGTGTAGTCGATCCGCACCCGCTTGCCCGCCAGCCTTGCGCGCACTTCAGGCGGCAGCGGCACGATCACATCGCGGGTCGTGTTGGGGGTATAGATCGCCACGCCGCGCACCAGCCAGGCGGGGGCTTTCTCGCCATCGACGGTGAAGCTGACATCGCCATAGGTCGAACGCGTGCCGGAACGGGTGAGGCGCACGACAAGCTGATCAGGCGCCTCTGTGCCCATTGCGGCGCTATCCATCGTCACCTCGGCATCAAGCGCGCCGACACGCAGGATCACGGGGATGGTGATCGAACGGATCGCTACGAGTTCGATCGACAGGCTGTTGTCGGTGTTCGCCTCGCCTGCGATCTGGGTGGTTCCGGCGCTGACCGGCGCGGACATCAGGCGCAGGTGCGAGCGGTATTCGCCTGCCTCCAGTTCGCCGGGAGCCGTCGCCATGACGCGCACGACCTGACGCGCGCCGGGTTCCAGCACCAGCTGGCGCGGGGAATAGCGCAGCTTGTCATCGGCGAATTGCTCGCCGGGCTGGGCCTCGGGTGCGTCTTCAAGGCTGCCATCCTCGCGCATCCGGCGGTTTTCGATGTTGATGCGGAAAGCGGCGGTTTCTGTGCCCTTGTTGACGAGCACGAGTTCGGTGGAGCGCGCATCCGGGGTCAGCACCACGCGGGTGGGGGCGACCAGCAGTTCGGCGGCGGCAGGCACAGGCGCGGCAAGCGCCGCGAACAGCGCAGCGGCGAGGGGAAAACGGATCATGGGAGGAAGACCTTACGTGGGCAGGGATGGTCTTGTGTGGCTCAAGGGTTCGGGGAGCCGCGCGGGGGGACGCGCGGCTCCCTTCACCCCCTGCCACGGAGGGCTTACTGGTATTCCACCGCGACGGTGAAGCTACCGGTGTACTTGCCGGCTTCCTGACGCACGCCGACGGCGAGGGTGCCGCCAACGGTGAAGGCGTCTTCGCCGCTCAGCAGCTGGCCGCCGCTCTTCGAGCCGTTGAAGTCAGACACGCGCATCGCGGTGCCCTTGTCGTTGACGATGTTGATCTGCTTGGGGAGCGAGATCGTGTAGAACGCGTCGGCTTCACCGGTCACAGCGAAAGCGGCGGCGGTGTGGTCGGCGGTCAGGCAGGTCAGCGCCGGGCCGCACTTGCGGCTGCCGTCGGCCAGCACGACGACGGTGTCAGCGACGCTCGTCGAAGGGGCGATGGTGCCGAAGTAGAGATCGGTCACGTTGCTGATTTCCAGCGGAGCGATGATCTTCGCACCGGCGCCGGCGTCAGCCGACTGGGCCTGCGCCGAAGTGGCGGCGGCGAGCGATGCGAGAACGGTGGCAACTGCAAACATCTTGTTCATTTCATTGGTCCTTTTTGGTCGTGGTCAAGTCCAGCGGCGTCGTGCCGTGGCTGAACCCCAAATGCCCAAACCGGCCCGCCCCGTCTCGGTCGCGCAAGGGTAGTCGGCGGCGCGGAAGGGTTAACCGCACGCGCCCAAGGGATAGCGCCATCACCGGAGGGAGGGGGTCACCTATACGAAAGGATAAGGAATTTCCGCTATGTGGCGGGATTGCACGCGGCCCGTGCGCGCATCACCCAAGGCTCATGTTTGACGCGACCCATTGAACCGGACTGACACCGCCATGCTTGAGCCTGATTTCACCCTTCCCCCAATTCCTCATGACGAGCCCGAACGGCTCGCCGCGCTCTATCGCCTCGACGTGCTCGACACCGCGCCCGAGGACGAGCTCGACATCATCACCCGCCTTGCCGCCGACCGCTTCGATACGCAGACGGCGCTGGTCAGCCTGGTCGACGCGGATCGCCAGTGGTTCAAGTCGCGCCACGGATTGGAGGCGAGCGAAACGTGCCGCCGCGACAGCTTCTGCGGGCACACGATCATGGAACCCGGCGTGATGGTGGTGCCCGATGCCATTGCCGACCCGCGCTTTGCCCAGAACCCGCTGGTCACCGGCGCGCCGCATATCCGGTTCTATGCCGGCGCTCCGCTGGTGCTGGCGGACGGGCATCAGATCGGGACGCTGTGCATCATTGATCCGGCTCCGCGTGACGCCTTCTCACCCCGCGAGGCCGAGGCGCTGCAACTGATGGCGCGGCAGGTTGTCACCCTGCTCGAAGGGCGGCAGCTGCGGCAGGAACGGCGCATCGCCCAGCTGATTGCCCAGACCACCACCGATGCCTTTGTCTGCGCCGATGCGCACAGCCGGATCACGCTCTGGAACCGCGCTGCCGAGGTGATGTTCGGCTGGTCTGCGGCCGAAGCCTTGGGGCAGAGCCTCGATCTCATCATCCCGAAGGTGCACCGCAAGGGCCATCACGCCGGGGTCAAGCGGATGCGGGCGCGGCAACCGTCAAAGCTGGTCGGCCAGACGGTGGAGGTGCCTGCGCTCACCAAGGCGGGGCACGAACTGCCGGTCGAATTGTCGCTGGCGATGTGGCCCGAGGATGGCGACAGCACAGCGCCTGCGGGCTTTGCCGCGATCATCCGCGATATCTCCGCCCGCAAGGCCGCCGACGCAGAGCGGGTTGCGACCGAAGCCCGGCTGGCGCGGCAGGTTGCCGCGATTGAGGCTTCTGATGATGGCATCGCCCTGACCAACGCGGAGGGCGACTTCATCTTCATGAACCGCGCCCATGCAGCGATGTTCGGCTTTCCCGATCCGGCGGCTCTGATCGGCCGTGCGTGGAGCGTGCTCTACGCCCCCGACGAAGCCCGGCGCATCAATGACGAGGCGATGCCCGTCCTGTTCGCACAAGGCCAATGGCGCGGCGAGACGCAGGGGCTGAAGGCCGATGGCACCCTGATCGAACAGGAAATCGCCCTGTCGCTCGCGCCCGAAGGCGGGATCGTCTGCGTGACCCGCGATGTGGGCGATCGGCGCGGGATGGAGCGCGAAAAGGCGCGGCTGCGCGAACAGCTGATGCTGGCCCAGCGGCAGGAAGTGGTCGGTCAGCTGGCGAGCGGGATCGCGCATGATTTCAACAATCTGATCGCGGCGATCTCCGGCACGGCGGAATTGCTGCGCCATATCGATGACAACCGCGTGCGCCACCATGCGCTGCGCATCCAGTCGGCGGCGGCCACCGCGGCGGGGCTCGTGGAAAAGCTGCTGACGCTGGGCCGCCGGGTGCCGCATCCCAAGCTGGTCGATCTGCGCCGCACCGTCTGGAACGTGCGCGATCTGGTCGCGCCCAGCCTCACCGATCCGCTCCACCGGATCGAACTGGAACTGCCTTCCGCCCCGCTGATGGCGCTGACGGACGATACCGAACTCAATCAGGTGGTGCTCAACCTTGCCCTCAACGCCCGTGACGCGCTGCGTCCGGGGGAGACGGCGCGGATCAAGCTGGAGGTGCTGAACGCCGAGGGCACCCAGCCTTCCGGCAAGCTGGTGCTGGGCACGGTGCCGCAGGTGCCCGCCGCGCTGATCCGCGTGAGCGATACCGGCATCGGCATCCAGCCTGAGGAACTGGAGCAGGTGTTCGAACCCTTCTTCACCCACAAGGGCGAGGCCGGGACCGGCCTTGGCCTGGCGGTGGTGGCCGGGATCATCGCCCACAACAACGGCGCACTGGCGATCCAGTCCTGGCCCGATTGCGGCACGGTGTTCGAAGTGTGGTGGCCGCTTGAACCGGGCGGTTCCGGCAATCGGGAGGCGGGCGACAATGCCCCTGCGGGTGCTGGCCCCGGACTTTCCGGCAAGGCGGTTCTGGTGGTGGATGATAACCCCGCCGTGGTCGATACGCTTGCTGCCATGCTTGAGCGCATGGGTGTGGAGGTCGGCCCATGCCTTGATCCGGCGGATGCGGTTACGGCTGTGCGCGATGATCCGCAGGGCTGGGATCTGGTCATCACCGATTACGACATGCCCGCCATGAACGGCGCGCAGCTGGCCAAGACCTTGCGCAAGCATCGCAAGGATCTGCCGATCCTGCTTTTGACCGCCCTGCCGCGGGTGCACCAGCTGCACCAGGGGCCGGACGGCATTTTCGACGAAGTGCTGGGCAAGCCCTCAAGCGCCGCACGGCTGGCAACCGCCGCCGCATCGGCGATGGCGGCGGCCCGCGAACGGAGCTCGTGATGCGTATCCTGATTGCCGATGACCACGAATTGCTGCGCGACGTGCTGCGATCATTTCTTGAGGCGGAGGGCAGCTTTGCGGTCGACACCGTCGCCGATCTGCCCGCAGCGCTGACGCATATTGCCGAGGCCGCGCCGCCCTATGACCTCGTGGTTCTCGATTACGGGATGCCGGGGATGGATGGCTATGCCGGGCTCGACAAGGCGCTGGCGGCCAGCTTCGGGCGTCCGGTGGCGCTGATGAGCGGGCTCGCCCCGCCGGGCGTGGCCGATCAGGTGCTGGCATCGGGCGCGGCGGGATACCTGCCCAAGACGCTTCCGGCGCGCTCGCTGGTCAACGCGATCCGCTTCATGGCGGCGGGCGAGACGTACATGCCGATTGATCTGCATCGCCCCTCGCAGGCGCCGGTGGAGGTGGCCTCGGGCTTGTCCCCCCGCGAAAAGCAGGTGCTGGCGGGGCTGTGCGAAGGCCATGCGAACAAGGAAATCGCCCGCGATCTGGGCCTGCGCGAACCGACCATCAAGCTGCACGTCAAGCTGATCTGCCGCAAGCTCGGCGCGAGAAACCGCACCCATGCGGCCATGATCGCCCGCGAACGGGCGTTGTGCTGAAGCGCGGCGGATAGCGCGGCGGGTGGTGCTGGACGCTGGCGGCGTTTGCCCTTAACCCGGCCCCGATACGAACGGGCTTGAGGGAATGGCCGTGAGCAAGCTGGAACAACACACAGGCACACGCCTCACCCGCCGTGCCCTGATTGCAGGTGCGGGCGGGGCGGCCCTGGCCGCGCCGGTTCTGGCGCAGGAGCTGGGGCGGATGATCGACCTCGGCCTGCCCGGCGGGCCAAGCCTGCGGCCGCTGACGCCCGCCTTTCCCGGCAAGGGCGAAATGATCGTCCAGCGCATCCGTCCGCCCTTGCTCGAAACGCCGATGGAGGTGTTCAGCCAGGGCACGATCACCCCCAATGACCGGATGTTCGTGCGCTGGAACTGGGACATGCCCACCGCGGTGAATGCCGCAGAACACCGCGTGGCGGTGGGCGGGGCGGTGAAGCAGCCGGTGTCGCTGACGCTCGACGATATTGCGGCGGCGGGCGAGCATGTGGAGGTTGTCGCCATCAACCAGTGCGCGGGCAACGGGCGCGGGCTGTCGAACCCGCGTGTCACCGGCACGCAGTGGGGCAATGGTGCCATGGGCTGCGCGAAGTGGACCGGCGTGCGGTTGAAGGACGTGCTCGCCAAGGCGGGCGTGGCGGGCGGCGCGACCCGCGTGCGCTTTGCCGGGTTGGACGTGCCGCTGACAGATGGGGCCCCGCAGTTCATCAAGTCGATCCCGCTGGACATCGCGATGCGTGATGATGTGCTGGTTGCCTGGGCAATGAACGGTGAGGCGCTGCCGCTGATGCATGGCTTCCCCTTGCGGATCGTGGTGCCGGGCTGGTTTTCGACCTATTGGGTCAAGATGCTTAGCACCATCGAAGTGCTGACCGGCGCAGATGACAGCTATTACGTCGCCAAGTCCTATCGCATCCCTGCAGCGCCGATCACGCCTGATGACAAGGATTTCCCGACGGTGGAAATCACCACCATGCCGCCGCGTGCCTTCATCACCAGCCATGCCGATGGCGCGGCGGTGGCGCTGGGCAAGCCGCTGGTTCTGGAAGGGATTGGGATGGGCGGGGACGCGGCGCTGGAACGGGTCGATCTGGTCGGCGACGGCTGGGCGATCCCCTGCGAGCTTGGCCCTGATGAAGGCCCCTATGCCTTTCGCCGTTGGCAGGTCACGCTGCCGCAGGTGGCGGGCAATCTTGAAAAGATCGGCGTCAGGGCAGCCAATGTCACAGGCGCGGTGCAGCCTGATGCGCTCAATTGGAACCCCTCGGGCTATGCCCGCAACGTGATCGAACGCATCACGCTGGTGGCACAATGAGAGCCGCCGCCATGCTCCTCGCCCTGCTGCTGGCAGGCTGCGAAAGCCAGCCGCAGGTGACCTTTGCCGACGCGTCGATCACGCCGCCTGACGATCCCATCGAACTGCCCGAAGGTCCGGGGCGCGATGCCGTGCTGGAAAACTGCACCGCCTGCCATTCGCCTTCGACCATGCTGCAACAGCCGCGTGTCAGCCGCGAAAAGTGGGAGAGCATCGCCAACAAGATGATCGAGGTCTACAAGGCCCCGGTCGATGAAGCCGCGATCCCTGCCATCGCCGATTACATGGTCGCCGTGCAGGCGCGGGGCGAGCCTCAGCAGCCCAACTGATCGGCCAGATCGGTAAGGCTGGTTGCCGACCATTCCCACGCCTGAATGTAATGCGCATCGGGCGCGGGCGCGCCGCCATATTCATCGGGGCGATCAATATAGGCGCCCATCAACCCGCAGGCCCGCGCCGCCGCCAGATCGCCATGGTGCGCGGCGACAAGGCAGAGCTGCTCGGGCGCGATGGCCAGCAGTTCGGCGGTCCGCAGATAGGCTGTGGGATCGGGCTTGTAGGCACCGCTGACCTCTGCGCCGAGGATCGCATCCCACGGCAGGCCGCCATGCCGCGCCATCGCCAGCAGCAGAGCGACATTGCCGTTCGACAGGGTCACAATCGGGAACCGGGCTTTCAGCCGGGTCAGCCCCGCCACCGCATCGGGCCAAGGGTCGAGCCGGTGCCACGCCCGGTTCCAGTCCGCCAGCAAGCCTTCGTCCACGTCCGCCGGATCGGTGCCCCATTCCCGCAAGGTCGTCTCCAGCATCTCGCGGTGCAGCACGTCAAGCGGCACGAAGGCGCGGCCGGATTTTTTCATCCCGATCATCGCCGCGATGTATTGCCCGCGCCACGCATCGGCGAAGGCGGCGGCATCGGCCCCCGGTTGCCCGATCTGCGCCAGAAACCCGGCGGATTCGCGCGCGACGCTGGTGCGCCAGTCGACCACCGTGCCGAACACATCGAAAGCCAGCGCGGCGGGGAGGGTGGGAGTGGGCATGGCGGCGACATTGGCCTGCCGATCCGGCTTTGGCAACGCGCCTTTGGCTGCTTCCCCAAGGCGCCAGTAAAGTGCCGTTAAGCAATGCCTTGCGATGGTCGGGCCCGCCTGATCCGCGAAAGGCCCCCCGCGTCATGCGTCCGTTTGCTGTTATTGCCGCCCCTGCCGCTGCCGCCCTGACCGGCGTGCCTGCCGCCGCTGCCGAGGATGATGGCAATATCTGGCTGGGCCAGTTCGCCACCATCAATGCCAGCGAATCCGTCTATGTCCGGCTGGAGGCGCAGGAGCGTTTCACCAATGATGCCGGGCGTCTGGGTCAGCTGCTGCTGCGGTCGCTGGTCGGCTACCGCATCAGCAAGGATGCCAGCATCGGGGCGGGTTATGCCTATGTGCTGACCGATCCGCCGGGGCCGGCCCAGCTGAACGAACACCGCTTCTATCAGGAGGTGAACCTCCGCCTGTTGTCGACCGAAGGCGGCGTGACGCTGGACAGCCGCACCCGGCTGGAACAGCGCACCTTCGAAGAGAACGAGGACACAGCCTGGCGGCTGCGCCAGTTCGTGCAGCTACGCGTGCCGGTGGGCGGCGACACCAGAATGGTCGCCTATACCGAACCCTTCGTGGATCTGGATGAAGGCCCGGTGCAGCGCGGGGGGCTGTCGATCTGGCGCAATTTCGTCGGCGTCTCGATCCCGGTGGGCAAGGGGGTGGAGGTCGTGCCGGGCTATCTGAACCAGCACGTGTTCCGCGACGGGCGTGACCGGTCCGATCACACAGCCAACGTCAATTTGTTCATGACCTTCTGAACGGCCCGCCGCGCGGGTTCTACGCTCCTCGCAAGGCGGCACGGCCCAGCAGGTCGAGGGTCTGGAGCGCCGATCCCGGCGGCAGTGTTCCAGCCAGCTCCAGTGCGACCGCGCCGTGCAGGGTCGACCAGATTAGCAGTTCCATCCGCCGCGCTTCGCCCTCGGCCATGCCGCTTGCGATCAACCCGTCTCCATAAACCGACAGCGTGGCCCGCGCCCGCGCCACCGCCTGTCCCAGCGGGTTGGCGCTGTTGTCGCCCTGCTGGCGGTGTTCGAACATCAGGCGGTAGGTGTGCGGGTTGCCGAGCGCGAAAGCGATATAGGCGCGGCCCGCTGCCATGGCCCTGTCAGCGCCTTTGGCCGGAGCGGCGGCATAGGCATCCTCCAGCGCGGCGGCAAAGCGGTCGAACCCGCGGATGCGCACGGCGGCCATGATCTCCTCGCGGTTGGCGAAGTAGCGATAGGGCGTCATCGGGCTGACCCCCAGCGCATCGGCCAGCTGGCGCATCGAGACGTTTTCCGCCCCGCGCTTGGCAAACAGCGCCTCGGCCACATCGCACAGGCGCGACTGGAACCGGGCGAGGTCTTCGGCGGAAAGGGTGCGGGACACGATCGGGCTCCGGTGCTTGGCGCGGGACTGGCTTGACAGATTCATCTTACAGCGTAAATTTACAATGTAAAATGTCAAGCGAATCGCTGACGGTGCAGGGCTTTCGTTCTGCCTCCAAGATGTGCTTCATCAACAAGGGCGCCCGTCATGCGGACCATCACAACCGACTACCTGATCATCGGCGGCGGCGCTGTCGGGATGGCCTTTGCCGAC
Organism: Porphyrobacter sp. IPPAS B-1204; assembly: GCA_003724185.1. Taxonomy (GTDB): domain Bacteria; phylum Pseudomonadota; class Alphaproteobacteria; order Sphingomonadales; family Sphingomonadaceae; genus Erythrobacter. The sequence continues at coordinate 1,228,672 of RHGM01000001.1, read as the reverse complement.
ACCATCGTTGCGGAGACCGATGCCCACATCACCATCGTCGACCGGCAGGCACGGCCCGGCGGGCACTGGAACGATGCCTATGGCTTTGTCGCGCTGCACCAGCCGTCGGCGTTCTATGGCGTCAACTCGCTCCCCCTTGGAGAGAACCGCAAGGACACCCACGGGGTCAACGAAGGTCTGTATGAACTCGCCTCCGGGCCGGAGATCAGCGGTTACTACGACAAGGTGATGCGCCAGCGGCTGCTGCCCACCGGCCGGGTGACCTATCTGCCGATGTCCGATCACCGGGGCGGGGGGCGTGTCGTCTCGCTGATGTCGGGCGACGAGGTGCAGGTGACGGTGCGCCGCAAGACGGTGGACTCCACCCACAACAGCCCCGTCATTCCCGCTAACCACACCCCGCGCTTTGCCGTGGCAGAGGGCGTGCGCGTGGTGCCGCCCGGCGCGCTGCCCCGCCTGTGGCTGGAGCGCGAACGGCCAGCCCGGTTCGTGGTGCTGGGCGCTGGCAAGACTGCGATGGATGCGGCGGGATGGCTGCTGGCGATGGGCACCCCGCCAAAGGCGATCCAGTGGGTGAAACCGCGTGAAAGCTGGCTGATCAACCGCACCTGCACCCAGCCCGGCGCGGAGTTCTTCGACGCAGTGTTCGGCGGCCAGCTCGCCCAGATGCGTGCCTTTGCGCAAGGCACCTCGCCCGAAGACATCTTCACCCGGCTGGAAGCGGCGGGGATGATGCTGCGGATCGATCCGGCGGCGGCTCCCACCATGTTCCACTACGCCACGATATCGCAGGGCGAGGTCGACCAGTTGCGCCGCATCACCAATGTCGTGCGCAAAGGGCGGGTGCAGGCGATCAGCGCCGGGGCCATCGCTCTTGATGATGGCACCGAACCGGCGGTGGCGGGCGCGCTCTATATCGATTGCACCGCATCAGCGGTTGAACCGCGCGCCGCCGTGCCGATCTTCCAGGGTGACATGATCGTGCCGCAACTGGTGCGCGTGCCGCAGCCGTGCTTTTCGGCGGCATTGATCGCCTTTGTCGAGGCCCATTACCCCGATGATGCCGCCAAGAACGCGCTGTGCCGCACCGTCCCCTTCCCGCATGATCTCAAGAGCTATTGCACCACCAACATCATCAACATCATGAACCAGGGCGCGTGGTTCGGGGATGAACGGCTGGGCGCGTGGATCCGCAGCAGCAGGCTCGACGGGTTCGGCAAGATTGCCGCGGGCGTCGATCGCAGCGATGCGGCGCGGATCGCGGTGTTGCAGGAGCTGCGCCAGACCGGGCCGGCTGCGGTGCAGAACCTGATGCGCCTTGCCGCTGCTTAACCCCTGACCGGCAGGGCCAGCGCATCGAAATGCCCCCCGCGGCCATAGCGGCGCGTCACGGCAAACCCTGCCCTCTCCAGCGTTCCCGCGATGGCATCGCCATCGCTCCACTGGCAATCATGTTCGTAGAAGATCGCCATGACCCGCTCGGCAAGGGGCGAACCGAGAAGCTGCGCGATCACCTGCGCTTCGTGACCCTCGACATCGATCTTGATGAAGATCGGCAGGTCATCGCGGAGATAAGGTGCAAGCCCGTCCATCGTCCGCATCTCCACCGCCACACTGACTGCGGTGGGATCGCGCAGAGCCAGATGCCGTTCCAGCGTGGCGACACCGCTGTGCCGGGTGCTGGTGGCGATGTGATGCGTGCCGGCGCGGTCGGACAGGCCGAAGTTCAGCGCCTGACCGCGCCCTGACAGGCCGTTGCACGCGAAGTTGCGCGCCAGACGCGCATGGGTGCCCGGCACCGGTTCCAGCGCGATGATCGCCTCGCACGCCGGATTGCGCGCCGCGATCAGCGAAAACAGGCCCTGATTGGCGCCGATATCCAGAAACAGGAACGGCGTGTCGATCGCCCCGATCAGATCGGCCAGATAGGTGCCATAGGTGCCGAAATGGCAGTAGGCGTAGGTGCGATCCTCCCAGTTGGTGTGCATCGGCACCCCGTAGGCGGTCTGCCTGACGCCGGCATGGCCAGCGATCCGGTGGATATGCCGCATCACCCTTGCGCGCAGCACCCGCAGATGGCGCCAGAACAGGAAATCGCGCGCCATGCGGCCCGCATCATGTTCGGGCCACAAGGGCGCGCGGACAAGCGGCGGCGTGATGCCAGTGGTGATCGCGTCCAATCAGGTTCTCCCGGACATTATCGCGCAGCGTTCCGGCGGCTACTCGGCAGGGACTTGCGCGTTCAGTGGCGGCGCCTTGTCGGGCCGGCGCGTTGCGCTGGCAGCCTGGCGGCGACGCAGCAGGTAGAAGATCACCGCAGCCGCGATCAGCGGAACATAGAAGAACAGCAATCGCCACGCGCTCATCGCCGGCAGCAGCACTGCGCGCTCCACGAAAGGCGAAAACAGCAGCAGGAAGCCCGCTTCGGCCCCGCCAACGCCGCCGGGGGAGGGGACGGTCGAACTCGCCAGCTGGACAAGATACTGGAGCAGCCAGAACAGCGCCGGCTGCCACGCGGTGCCGAACGCGGACAGCACCAGCCCGGCAATCGAAAAGCGCACGCTCCATTGCACCACCGCAATGCCGAGATTGAGCAGGGCGAGCGCCTTGCCCCTGCGCAACACCGCTCGCCAATCGCTGGCCACTATTTCGCCGGACACTCGCAACCGCGCCAGCCGCTGGCCCGTCCACGTCTGCACCCTCTGCCCGAAGATCCCCGCCGCGATCATCCCGCCCAGCAAGGCCAGCACCAGCACCACACCGGCGGCAATCATGGCGGCGATCCGTCCCATTCGTTCAAGGCTGGCGGCAAAACCCGGGTCGGATGCGAGGAAATCCAGCAGGGCGAACCCGCTGAGTGTGGCCGCCAGCGCCGCGAGCCCGAACAGGGCCACGGCATCCTCGGTCGCCTGAAACGACACCAGCGACACCGCACGCCGGGCCGCGATCCCCTCGCTCAGCAGGAACAGCACCCGGATCGGCATCCCGCCCGTTGCCGAAGGCGTGACCGAATTGGCCACCATCGTTCCGGTCGTGACCCGGATCGCTCCGCCAATGCCGAGGTCAAGGCCGAGAAACCGGCTCCACAGGGCCATCCGCAGCGCGTTGGCCAGCATCGGCACGAACACCAGCAGCGCCGCCAGCCCCAGCAAATGCGGGGCGACCAGCCGTTCCGCCAGATTGATCGTGCCCAGCGACCACACCAGCACGGCAACATTGCCAAGCGCGACCACCGGCAGCAGCCAGAGCGCGAGGGCCAGCGTCCGGCGCGGCAGACCGGCCAGATGACGGCCCAGCGCATCGCCCCCTTGGGGGGCGTCAGGCAAGGGTGCGGGGGAGGGGGCGCGGATCAAGAAACGTCCAGGGCCCGTCTGGTCGGCAGGCCGAAACCCCGCGCCCGCCGCGCATCGCGCGCTTGCAGGGCGGCGGTGTATTCCTCCTTGATCAGCTGCTCGAAGGTGTGCTGCCAGCGGTTGTGGGCATTGGCGAGCGTGAGGCTGCGCTGGCGCGCGCCGGCGTAATCGCCGCGCCACAAGCGCACGACATTTGCGGCCATCGCCGCGGTGTCGCCCGCTGGCCCCAGCAGGCCTGCATCCGGGGGAACGCGTTCCACCATCGCGCCGCTGGCAACGCCGACCACCGGCAGGCCCGAAGCCTGCGCCTCCAGCACCGAAATGCCGAAAGTTTCATCGGCCATGCCCGACACATAGATGTCGCTTGAGGCCAGTGCGCGGGCCAGCGCCTTGCGATCAGCCTCGAAACCGGGGAAGGCGATTGGCAGGCCCCGCGCCTCCTCCTGCAATTGCGGGCGCAGCTTGCCATCGCCCACCAGCACCATGGCCGCGCCCAGATCGGCCGGCAGCGCCTTGAACATCGCCACCAGCATATCTGCACGCTTTTCGTTGTCGATCCGCCCGGCATAGATCAGCAGCGGTCCACCTGTCTCGGGCAAGCCCAGCGCGGCGCGGAAGCCCGGATCGCGGTGATCGGGGGAGAACTGGTCGATATCGACCCCCAGCCCCAGCAGCCCCGTGTTGGTCTGCCCCAGACCATGCAGCATCCGCTCGGCCTCGCGGTTGAGGGTGTAGACCCGGTCGAAGCGGTTATAGGTCAGCGCGGCATAGCCATAGGCGAGGTTCCGGAAGAAACTGGCCGGGGCGTGGCCCGCCAGATCGCGCATCACCCGGTAGACATGGGCGTTGGGAAAATCGGTGCGATAGCCTGCCACCAGCGCCGTATCGGGAAAGCGCCAGCGATGCCGGATCGCAATCCACGGCAGCACCCACGGGCACAGGCTTTCGATGATGTCCGGCCGGTATTCGCGCAGCACTGCGAAGACGGCGTCATTGCGGCTGATCCAGCGATAATTGGGGCTGCCCCAGACCTGGCCCGATCCGATTTCGGCCAGGATCGTGCGCCCCTCAATCGTCACCCGGTCGCTAGGCCCCGGCACGATTTGCAGCAGCCGGTGTTCGGTGTGCTCCTGAATGTAACGCCGCTTTTCCTTGAGGTAGGTGGAAATGCCGCCGCCCCCCCGTGGGGGACCAGCTTTGGGTAAGATCGCAGATCAGCAGGTTTTCGGACACGCAGCACTTCCCATGGCCCAGACAGGCACCAAAGACCGCGCAGACCGTGTCGACGCGGCCCCCGAAGGCACCCACAATCGGCCCCTAGTGAGGAAGTCTGGTGAAACGCTCGTGATGGTACGATGTCAGAACCGGGACGGAATTCTTGCCGAATTGTCGGACGAATGCCGTGATCGGGTCACAATTGCGCCTGCCGCGCCTGTGCGAACACATCAGCCCAAAATGTCTGGGCGCACGCAAACCGGCCACAAGGGAAGCCGCTGTCCCTTTGAGGGGATGATCCGGATTTTTCAGAAGGTGGTGGCGGAGACGGAGGGATTCGAACCCTCGGTACCCTGATAGAGTACGGTTCCTTAGCAGGGAACTGGTTTCAGCCACTCACCCACGTCTCCGGGCACCAGCGTTGGCTGTAGGGGCGGGCGTATAGTCGGCCTGTTGGCCAGCGGCAAGGTGGCTTGGAGAAAAAAGCCGCCCCCGGTCACAGCCTGCCCGTGCGGCCACGATTGCCCTGCGGCTAACAGCCGGTTCGCGGTGCGTTCAGCTTGGGCGCGGCAGGGGTCAACGGCTCGTCGCAAATTCGATTCGCTCCGGCGACGAGCGGTTGCGGGACGCAGGGGAAGCGATTCTGCTGCGATACGGATAACTGCGGGGCTGACACGTCACTGCGAAAGGCTGCATGATGAGCTTGATGAACGCCCGACCCTCCGATCTTGGCCGCCGGTTTGCAGGGATGGTGCTGGCCGGCCTCGCCGCACTCGCTCTGACTGCGCCCACGGCGGCGCAGGAACTTGAGAGCTTCGATCCCGATGCTGCCTATAATCAGCAGCAGAACGGCGGGATCGATGGCGATCTTGCCTCGCCCCAGACGCAGCCCCTGCCCCCCGTCACCCAGCCGCCTGCCACCACCACAACGGCGCCGCTGCCCGATCAGGGCGTGGCCCCCGTCACCACCGCCGCGCAGAACGCTGGCCAGACTTACGGTGAGGACGACCTTATCGGCGCTGCCGAAGGCGTGTTCGGCAAAGGTGCGGAAGGTCTCGCCAAGCTGATCGAGGATCTGCTGAAGAAGCAGGGCGAACCCAACGGCTACATCGTCGGGCGCGAAGCGGGCGGGGCGTTCATCGTCGGCGCACGCTATGGCTCGGGCACGCTGCACCACAAGGTCGAAGGCACCCAGCCGGTGTATTGGACCGGGCCTTCGGTGGGCTTTGATGTCGGTGCCAACGCCGCCAACACCTTTGTGCTGGTCTACAACCTGTATGACACCGAAGACCTCTACAAGCGCTTCCCTGCTGGCGAAGGGCAGGCCTATTTTGTCGGCGGCCTGCACGCCAGCTATCTGCGGCGCGGTGATGTGGTGCTGATCCCGATCCGGGTCGGCGCGGGACTGCGGCTCGGGGTGAATGCAGGCTACATGAAGTTCTCCAAGAAACAGAAGTGGTCGCCTTTCTGATTGCGATTGGGCGGGTTGCGCGCCATTGCGCGCAACATGATGCTTGACCGACTCAGCCCCCAGGCGCCCGACGCGCTTCTCGCCCTGATCCGTCTCCACGCTGCCGACCCGCGTGAGGACAAGATTGACCTTGGCGTTGGCGTTTACCGCACAGAAGACGGCGCCACGCCCGTGTTCGCCGCGATCAAGGCGGCTGAACAGGTGCTGGTCGATAAGCAGGACAGCAAATCCTATCTCGGCCCGGAAGGGGACATGGGCTTTGTCAACGCGCTGATGCCCTATATCTTCGGCGCAGACCCGACGATGGGCGGGCGCATCCAGGGGATGCAGACACCGGGCGGCACCGGCGCAGTGCGCCTCGCGCTGGCGCTGGCGCAGAAGGCGGGCGTGAAGCGGGTCCATATGGGCGTTCCGAGCTGGCCGAACCACGCGCAGATCCTTGCTGACCTCGGCATGGAGCTGGCCCCGTTCGATCATGCCAATGCCGATGGCACGGCCAATGTCGATGCCGTGCTCGCCGCGATCAACGGCGCGGGCGATGATGAGGCCGTGCTGCTCCACGCCTGCTGCCACAACCCGACCGGCATCGATTACACCGCCGACGACTGGGCAGCGATTGCCGCAGCTTTCGCCGCCAGCGGCACCTTCCCGATCATCGATTCCGCCTATCAGGGCCTTGGGCAGGGCATGGACGAAGACGCCGCTGGAATGCGCGCGGTTCTGGCCGCGGTGCCGGAAGCCTTCATCGCCTATTCCTGCGACAAGAACTTCGGCCAGTACCGAGACCGCGTGGGCGCGTTCTACATCATGGCCAAGGAGGCAGGCGGGCTCGACACCGCATTCAGCAACGCCAATGCGCTGGCCCGTGCGGCATGGTCGATGCCGCCCGATCACGGCGGCGCGGCAGTGCGGATCATCCTGCGCGATCCCGACATGACCAAGGCCTGGCTGGCCGAGCTTGACGATATGCGTGCCCGGATGCGCGGCGTCCGCGATGCGCTGGCCAAGGCAGGCACGGCGGGGCGGATCGACCTCACCCCGCTGGGCACCCAGAACGGCCTGTTCGCAATGCTCCCCGTCACCAAGGACGAGGTAGCCAGCCTGCGCGAAGATCACGGCATCTACATGGCCGCATCGGGCCGGATCAACATCGCCGGATTGACCAGCGGCAATTTGTCCAAATTCATCGCTGCTCTGGCGTCGGTGGCGGTCTGAGGTCATACGGATGCTCGACCGCCAGCCTGTGCTGGAGAGCGAGCATGTCCGCCTGCGTCCTTTGTGCGCCAGCGATTGGGACGCGCTGTTTGCCGCCGCGTCTGACCCGCTGATCTGGGCGCAGCATCCTGCCCATGATCGCTGGCAGGAACCGGTGTTCCGGGCGTTTTTCGACGATGCACTGGCGAACCAGGGCGCGCTGGTCGCTATCGATGCTGCCAGCGGCGCGGTGATCGGTTCCTCGCGGTTCGAGGGGCTCGATGAAACGGGCGGCGGCTCGGTCGAGATCGGCTGGACGTTTCTGGCCCGCTCGCACTGGGGCGGACAGTATAATCACGACATGAAGCGCCTGATGCTTGCCCATGCGCTGGCGAGCGTGGCCGAGGTGCGGTTTCTGGTTGGCGAAACCAACATCCGCTCGCGCTGTGCGTTGGAACGGATCGGGGCGCGCCTGACCGACCGGCGGGAGGAGCGGATCATGGCAGGTGGCACAATCATCCCGCACCTGACTTACGTGATCACGCGCAATGATTTCGCCCAGGGGCCGCTTGCGCCAATGCCTTGAAACACGCAGCTATCCCCGCCGCCGGGTTTGGCGTAGTCTCCCCGACATGACATTGCCTGGGGAGCCGACAATCGAAAAGCGTATAATCTATCGCTCGCAGCCTTTCGGCTTCGACACGGCCGTGCTTGCTGGGATCCTGTCGGCGGCGCGGCGGAACAATCCGCGTTACGGCATCACCGGAGCGCTGATCTGCCGCCATGATGTCTATCTTCAGCTGATCGAAGGGCCGGCAGAGTCCATCGACGCGCTTTATGCGGTGATTGAGGGGGATGATCGCCACTTCGATGTGCGGCTGCTGCTGTCCGAAGCTGTGGGCGAGCGGCTGTTTCCGGCCTGGTCGATGCTGGATGATACCGCGCCGTCACTGTTCTGGTCGGCCGGTGATGTCGCGGCAGGCGCGCTGGAAGCGGCCAGCCCTGAGGAATTGCGCGCACCGTTTATCCGGTTGAGCGCGGCCCATCCGGGCTGATCACCCCGCCGCGGCGAGGCTCTGCATGCGCTTCAGATAACGCGCCAGCACGTCGATCTCGAGGTTGACCTGATCGCCCTCGGCCAGTTGCCCCAGCGTCGTCACGGCGGCGGTGTGGGGGATGATGTTGAGCAGGAAGTCGCAGGTGCGGTCGGCCCGGTCGCGCACGTCGTTGACGGTCAGTGACACGCCGTTGACGGTGATCGAGCCTTTTTCGGCGATGAAAGGTGCCATTTCGGCCCGCGCGCGGATCGCGACCTGCCAGCTGTCGCCATCACGCGAAACCTTCACCACCTCGCCGACCGAATCGACATGGCCGGTGACGATATGACCGCCCAGTTCGTCACCAAGCCGCAAGCTGGGTTCGATGTTGAGCTGCGCGCCGGTGTTCCACATGCCGGGGACAGTGCGGCTGACGCTCTCGCCCGACAGATCGACATCGAACCACGCATCGCCAGCCGTGCCGCCGCGCTCCACCACGGTCAGGCACACGCCCGAGCAGGCGATCGAGGCGCCGATGTCGATACGCGCCGGATCGAGCGGGGCGTTGATCCGCAGGCGCAGGTCGCCGCGCTGGTCGGCTGCGGCGATGGTGCCGATGGCGGTGACGATGCCTGTGAACATGCTGGTGTCCTTACCGGTTGCGCTGGCGCAGATAGGCGCTGAATTGGTCGCTGCCAAGCTGGCGCTGATCTTGCCGATGCCATCGCTCGTGGGCGTCAGACAGGCTGCCAAGGCCGATCGCGCCCAGCGCCCGCTTGCCGTCACCGATCAGGATCGGCGCGGTGTAGAGGTGCAATTCATCGACCAGATCGGCAGCGAGGAAAGCGGCAGCGGTTGCGGCGCCGCCCTCCACATACAGGTGCAAGACGCCCTCAAGCGCGGCGATGGCATCGGGGGAGGCAATGGCCGTGACCCCCTCGGGCGCCGCGCCGCGTGTCAGCACAACCCGCCGCGGCGAGCGGGTCTCAAGGCCCGGCAGCCGGACATCGAGCCGGGGGGCGTCGGCGCGCCATGTGCCGCCGCCGACCAGAATTGCATCATTGCGCGCGCGCTGGGCGTGGACATGCTTGCGGGCAGGCTCTCCGGTGATCCACTGGCTCGTTCCGTCAGCCATGGCGATGCAGCCGTCGAGCGAAGCGGCCAGCTTCAACGTCACCCACGGGCGGCCTTCGCGTTGGCGGGTCAGGAACCCGGCGAGGCTGGCGGCAGAGGCAGGGTCACCGAGCAAGGTCACGGCGATCCCGGCCGCCTGCAAGCGGGCGATGCCCTGTCCGGCGGTGCGCGGATCGGGATCGAGCTGGCCGATCACGACGCGGGCGGGATGGGCGGCTAGGATCAGGTCGGCGCAGGCCGGTCCGCGCTCCGACATATGAGCACAAGGCTCCAGCGTCACATAAAGCGTGGCTTCGGCTAGCACGTGCGGGGCAAGGCCCGCTAGCGCAATGGCTTCGGCATGGGGGCGGCCACCGGCTTGCGTCCAGCCGCGTGCGATCACCCTGTCCTGATGCACCACCAGCGCGGCGACACCGGGATTGGGCCGGGCCAGCGGGCGCACGCGCTGCGCCAGCCGCGCAGCAGCGGACATCCATTCGTGATCGGTCGGGGCAAGGCTTGCGGCTATTGTCCGGCGCTTTCCTGAGGCGGTGCCGCTTGTGCCGTACGCTTGGCCGCAGCGGCTTCTTCGGCGGCGCGTTCGGCTGCTGCCTTGCGCTCGATGGCGTCGACATCCATCCCTGCCGCCGCGCCCAGCGCCTTGTACATATTGCGCTTCGCCTCCGCGATGCGGGCTTCCTCGGCGGCACGCAGGTCTTTCAGCTCCTGATTGGAGATGTTCTCTGCCACGATCTGGGCGTCAGTACGGGCTTCATCGAGCGTGGTGATCCACTGGACCTTGGGCCGCTCCGGCTCGCCATAAGAGGTGCTGTTCATCCCCCAGTACAGCATCCCTGCAACCGGAAGGCTCGACACGATCAGGATCGGCAAGCGGTAGGGCTGCGGGCGCCGGATCTCGTTCCAGAAATCGGCGAGGCCGGAGGCAGGGTTGAAGCGCGATTTGGAGAACATGGGGGCAATATAGGGCGCACGGGCCCGTTCGCAAAGCCTGCTACCCGAAGGCGGCGTAAAGCCCCCGCCCGTAATCCTTCAGCCAGCGGTCCGCTGCGGCGATCTCGCCTTCGAACAGGCGGGCGAGCAGCGCATGAAAGGCTGGCGAATGATCGAAGTGCACCAGATGCGCGACCTCGTGCGCCACGACGGAGCGACGCACGAAATCGGGGGCCTGCACCAGCCGCCAATTGATGCGGATGCGCGCCTTGTCCGAACACGATCCCCAGCGGCGCTGGGCGCGGGTGAGGCCCATCGGCACCGGATCGAGTCCAGCTGCCTTGCAATATTCGTGCATGTCCGCCTCGGCGAGGCGGAGCGCTTCGGCTTCAAGCCAGCGGCGGATGCGCGGCTCGATCCCCGCTTGCGGCCCGCCGATGCGCAGGGCCGCGCCGTCAACCACCGGGCTGCGCGGGCTGCGCGCGTCCCACTCCACTGTCAGCGCCGTGCCGCGATAGCGCACCTCGCCGCCCGGCGCGGGCGCAGTGCGGGCGGGCAGCTTGGCCAGCTGGTCAGCCAGCCAGCCCTTGCGCGAATGGGCAAAGGCAATCGCCTCGCGTCCCTCGGCCCAGGCGGGCAGGGTGACGCGCACCTCGCTGCCATCGGGTGCCAGCCGCAGCGTCAGCCGCCGCGCATGGCGCAGCCGCTTGAGCACAATCGGCACCCGTTTGCCGCCAAGATCGATATCGGGATCGATCGTCCGGATAGCAGAGGCGCCGCGCAGCCAGTCGATCATGCGCCTTGCTCCCAATCACGGCGGGGCGTGGGCCACTGCGTGATGTGATGCTCGATCGGTCCGGCGTCGACCTCGCTCACCACCCGGCCCACCACTGACACCCCGGCGCGGCGCACCGCTTCAGGATCGCCCGAGATCAGATAGTGCCACCCCGGAAGGGGCCGCCCCTCATTGCGGAGGCGATAGGCGCAAGTGGATGGCAACCAGCTCACCTGTTCGACGATCCGCAGCGTCAGGCGCAGGCAATCGGGGACAAAGGCCTTGCGGTTGCGGTAATCGGAACACTTGGCGGTCTGGGTGTCGAGCAACCGGCAGGCAATGTTGGTATCCACCACCTCGCCTGTGTCCTCATCCTCCAGCTTGTGCAGGCAGCATCGACCGCAGCCGTCGCACAGTGCCTCCCATTCGGGACGCGTGAGATTGCCCAGCGGCAGCTCCCAGAAGCGGTCCCTCAATTCACCCATTTCGCCAGCTCCGCCGCCACCGCTTCGCCGCCCTTGTCGGTCGGCAGGGTGGCAATCGGCGCGCCATCGGGGCCGAACAGGTAGGTGATGTTGGAATGATCGACCAGATAGCCGCCGCCCGGCGTGGTTTCGCCCTTGGCGTAGTACACCTTGAAGGCCTTGGCAGCGGAAGCGATCTGTTCGGGCGTGCCGGTCAACCCGATGATGTCGGGCGAAAACGCCGCGGCAAATTCGCCCACCACGGCCTGCGTGTCGCGTTCAGGATCAATGGTGATGAAGATCGGCGTGATCTTCGCCGCCTTGGCCGGGTCTTGCCCCTTCAGCACCTTCAGCCCCTGCGCCACGCGCTGCATGTCGGTCGGGCAGACATCGGGGCAGAAGGCATAGCCGAAATAGACCACGCGGTACTTGCCCGCAAAATCGCCCCAGCGCACGGTCTGGCCCTTGCTGTCAGTGAGCGCAAAGTCGCCGCCGATGGAAGCGCCCGCCAGCGGCGGTTCCTCGGCTGGCACGGACGCGCCGCAGCCGGACAGAGACAGAGCCCCCGCAATCAGCGAGGCAAGGACGGCGGAAGGCTTGTTGATACGGTTCATGCTCTGCTAACTGGTCGCTTGCGAATGGTGCGGGGCTTGCCCTGCGCCCCATCACACCCGATGTGTGACAGGTAATGCGAAAGGATCAAACCTTGGCTCTGGATGTTTTGCGCAAATTTGGGCCTCTCGGCGCGATTGCCAGTGCGATTGCGCTGGTGATGGCGATACCGGCGGCGGCCCAGTTCCAATCCGATGGTTACAAGTTCCTCGAAGCGGTCAAGGATCGCAAGGGGGACGAGGCGACCGAGATGCTGAGCAAGCCCGGCAGCCAGCTGGTCAATTCCCGCGACATCACCAGCGGCGATACCGGCCTGCATATCGCGGTGGCGCGCAGTGATACGCTGTGGGTGCGGTTCCTGCTCCAGCGCGGCGCCGATCCGAACATCCGCAACAAGAAGGGCATGACCCCGTTGCAGCTGGCGACCGCGATGGGCTTCACCGACGGGGTCGAGGAGCTGATCAAGAAGGGCGCAAGCGTCAATGTCTCCGACCAGACCGGTGAAACCCCGCTGATCGCGGCCGTTCATTCGCGCAATGTGCAGCTGGTGCGGTTGCTGCTGTCCAAGGGCGCTGATCCCGATCGCAACGACAATTCCGGCCGCTCGGCCCGCGATTACATGGAACTGCAGAACGGCAACACGCTGATGAAGCAGGAATTCGAAAACGCCGATGCCAAGAAGGCCGAAGCGGGAACCAAGAAAGACTATGGGCCTTCTTTCTGACATGACCGATTTTTCAGACCTGACGCTCGACGAACTGCGCGTCGCCCTCGCGCCCGATATTGCCGCTTCGGCGATCTTTGATGGCTGGAACGAAACCGCGCTGGTCGCTGCGGCTGAAATGGCGGGATGCGATATCGATGTGGCGCGGCTTGCCTTTCCCGGCGCAAGGCCGATGGACATGATCGAAGCGTGGATCACATCCGTCGATCAGGCGATGGAGGCAGAATGGCCCGCCGAACGGCTGGCCACTCTCAAGATTCGTGAACGCATCCGCACACTGGTCGCTTTCCGGCTGGAAGCAGTCGCGCACATCGATGAAGCCGTGCGCCGCGCGCTGGCCGTGATGGCGCAGCCGCAGAACGCTCGCCGGTCGCTGAAGCTGGGATGGCATTCGGCGGACATCATGTGGCGGCTCGCCGGCGATACGGCGACCGATTACAACCACTACACCAAGCGGGCGATCCTCGCGGGGATTTACTCGGCCACGCTGGCGGTGTTCGTCAACGACGACAGCGAAGGCAAGGCCGATACCCACGCCTTCCTCGAACGCCGGATTGATGGCGTCATGAAGTTCGAGAAGGTCAAGGCGCAGTTTCTGGGCAAGGACCGCGAACTGCCAAGCCTGACGCGGTTCCTCGGCCGCTTGCGCTACCCCGCAAGGTAACCCCCCTCAAGCAGCGGAGCGGTAGGCAGAGCAATCCGCATCCGAACTGGTGGATTACCCTCAGCCCCGCCTCGCGCTGGGGGCGAACCTTGCCTATTGCCTGACTCGGATTCGCGGCGCATCTTGCGGCGGCAGGATCAAGACATTGACGGGAAGGGTATTTCGATGGCGGGTTCGCTCAACAAGGTCATGCTGATCGGCAATCTGGGCGCTGACCCGGAAATCCGCAGCTTCCAGAACGGCGGCAAGGTCGCCAACCTGCGGATCGCCACGTCCGAACAGTGGAAGGACAAGGCCACTGGGGAACGCAAGGAAAAGACCGAATGGCACACGGTCGCGATCTTTTCCGAAGGCCTCGTCAGCGTCGTGGAACGCTACCTCAAGAAAGGCAGCAAGGTCTTCGTCGAAGGCAAGCTGCAAACCCGCAAGTGGCAGGACCAGAACGGTCAGGATCGTTACAGCACCGAAATCGTGATCCAGGGCCTCGGCGGCACGCTGACCATGCTTGATGGTGCGGCTGGCGGCGGCGGCGGCATGGGCGGCGGCGGCGGTGGTCGTTCGGGCGGCTTTGGCGGTGGTGGCGGCGGCTCCGGCGGCGGCAACTATGGCGGCGGCGCTGCGGGCGGCGGCGGCTTTGGGGGCGGTGCTCCCTCGGGCGGCAGTGGCGGCGGCTATGACGATCTGGATGACGACATCCCGTTCTGACCGGATTGCGGTATCGCGCCTTTCGCCCACTGGGGCCAAAAGCTGCCGCACGGTTAGGAGCATCACAAATTGCGTCCCGCCCCTCGCGCAGTCTTGCTATGGCGCTTCGCATGACACGTTCCACACCTCCCCGCATCCTCAGCATCGCCGGCTCCGATTCCTCGGGCGGTGCGGGAATTCAGGCCGATATCAAGACCATCACCATGCTCGGCGGCTATGCCATGACCGCGATCACCGCGATCACGGCGCAGAACAGCGTCGGCGTGCAGGGGATTGCCGCGCTCGCCCCCGGGATGGTGGCGCAGCAGATCGCGTCCTGCATCGATGATATCGGGGTGGATGCGATCAAGATCGGGATGTTGCACGATGCCGAGGTGATCGCTGCCGTGGCGGCGGCGCTGGAGGGGGTGACGGCGCCCATCGTGCTTGATCCGGTGATGATCGCCACATCAGGGGCGGCGCTGATTGCGCCCGATGCCGTGGCGGCGATGCAGAGCCTGCTGTTCCCCCGCGCCGCGCTCATCACCCCGAACCTGCCCGAACTTTCCGCGCTGGCAGGACGCACCCTATCGGGCACCCAGGATATGGTGGAGGCGGCAGGCGAACTGGCCGAAGCGACCGGCGCAGCGGTGCTGGCCAAGGGCGGGCACATGACAAATGGCGCAGGCAGCGACCGGATTACCGATGTGCTCTATGTCGCCAATGCCCGCGCTGTCGCCTTCGATCATGCGCGCATCATCACGGTGCACACCCACGGCACCGGCTGCACGCTGTCGTCAGCGATCGCGACCCTGCTCGGCCACGGCCAGCCGCTGGAACACGCGGTCAGGCTGGGGCGGCAATTCGTGATCCGCGCCATCGAGCACGCCCCCGGATTTGGCGCCGGCCACGGCCCGCTGGGTCATCACGCGGTGCGCAGTCTCGCCTAGTCCCGGATTTCGTAGAAGTCGGCGATACACGCCCAGGCTTCTTCGGCGGTCTCCACCCAGGTGAACAGGTCGAGATCGGCCTTCGAAATCACGCCTTCCTCGGCCAGCGCCTCGAAATTGACGACGCGGTTCCAGAACTCCTTGCCGAACAGGATGATCGGCATCGGCTTCATCTTGCCGGTCTGGATCAGGGTGACGAGCTCGAAGAATTCATCGAATGTGCCAAAGCCGCCGGGGAACACCGCAACCGCGCGGGCGCGCAGCAGGAAGTGCATCTTGCGCAGCGCGAAGTAGTGGAACTGGAAGCTCAGATAGGGCGTCACATAGGGGTTGGGCGCCTGTTCGTGGGGCAGCACGATGTTGAGCCCGATCGATTCGCTCCCCGCGTCCGACGCCCCGCGATTGCCCGCCTCCATGATCGAAGGCCCGCCCCCGGTGGTGACGACGAACTGGCGAAGGCCGTTCTCGATGATGCCCTTTTCGCTGACCAGCCGGGCCAGCTTGTAGGCCTCGTCATAATATTTCGCCTTTTCGGCGAGGCGGCCGGCGACCTTCTGGTCATATTCGTCGCCGTTCTTCGCGGCTTCGATGCGTGCTTCGGCCTGAGCGGGCGAGGGGATGCGGGCCGAACCGTACATCACCAGCGTCGATCCAACCCGCGCCTCGTCGAGCAGCATTTCGGGCTTCAGCAATTCCAGCTGAAACCGAACCGGGCGCAGTTCATCCCGCAGCAGGAAGTCGGTGTCGCGGAAAGCGAGTTTATAGGCCGGATGGGCGGTTTGCGGGGTGCGTTCGGGGCCGCCTTCGGCGAAGCGGGTTTCCTCGCCCGCACGGTAGAACTTGCGGTCTGTCAGGTCTTTTTCGGTCATATCCAGACCCCTAGTAGGGGGTGGTCAGGCCCGCAATAGGCTAGGTTTGCCTTACAGCCCCGGTTCCGCCTTGCGCAGATCTATTCTGTTTCCGGCATGCATGGGCGATGCAGCGCGGTCATCAAGCGAATCCCGCCGTTCAATCTTTCCTGAGCGCCGCCAGCATGGCCGCCATCGGGCCATCCTGTTCGCCTTCGGCCACAATCCCTGCAGCCTTGCGCGCTGCATCGGCGTTCGGCCCCTCGGCATAGGGATCGATGGCGAGGCCCAGCGTCTGTGCCACGGCTTCACCCAGATCGAACATTTCGCCGGAATACCCGATCTCGTCGCAATCATCGGCTTCGAGCTCGATTTCGTCCCCTTCCGCCGCGGGGCGGGCGTTGTCTTCGACAAACCTGAGATCGAGCGGTTCATCGATGGTCACGGGAAAGTCTTCTGCCGAAATCGCGCAGGGCTGCATGATCGCCGCCCGCAGCCGCCCGGTCGCACGGATGGCCCGCGGTTTTTGTTCAAGCGCCACTTCGGCCCGCAGGCTTTCCACCGCGCCCAGCCCGAAGCGCGCAGCCAGTGCGGCGCGTTCTTCGGCACTGGCTTCGATCACCACCGGTTCGCCCGGCAAGGGCCGCGCCTTGATCATGCGGGTGAGTTCGGACGGTGGCAGGCTCACCAGATCGCGCTCGCTTTCAGCATTTCCGCTTCGGAAAAACGTCCGAGCCGCTCGAACAGCTTCATGACCCGTTCCGCTACGGCGCGCGCGCTGGCAGCCTCGTCCGCGTCTTGGGCAAAGGTCACATTGCGCTGGATCGCAGCCGTCAGCTTGTCCATGTCGCCCGCATTCAGCGCGCTGCGATAGGCGCCTAGGCGCCCGCCCAGCACGCTCATCAGCTTGCCGATACGCTTGCCCACGACCACGTCGTTGACCCCGAATTCGCGCAATTGGCCATCCATGTCCTCGACAAAGAGTTCGGCCAGCAGGGCGCTTTCGGAGCGCATGTCCGACGCCTCCACCCGCACCATCACCGCGCTCAGCACGGCGGTGATCATGTCGAACCGCCCTGCAATCGAATCCGCCACGCCGCATTCGGTGTAATAGGCAGAATCGCGCGCAAGCTCGATCACGCGGTGCCACAAGGGCCGCACGCTTTCACGCGGGTCAGGGGCGGTGCCGAGCAGGCGGGACAGGAAGGACATGAGCTCAAAGGCCTTTCGCGCGAAAATACAAAGCGGGTTGCGGTGTGCGCAGCCACCCTATGCCTACGGCAACGCACGAGACGCGGATGCGTTCAACCGCCGTTCAACGCGCTGCCGCCACCGCAATTCCATATGGTGCGTTGCAAGCTTGCGCCTAGCCCCTTAAAGCACCTCGCCCAAGGGACAAGTGTGCGCGTGTGCGCGAATACAGGACGGGATTGAGACGGTTTGGCGCAGATGACACAAGCAGGCGCGATGTATTCAGGCTGGCGCAGGCTGCGCGTGGCGCTGCTGCTGGCGGGCGTGGCGGCGACATTGCCGGCGTGCTCGGCGATCCGGGAGTCGCGCGGCTATATCGTCGATCCGCTGCTGACCGACACGATCCAGCCGAAAATCGACAACCAGCAATCGGTAGAAGGCACGCTCGGGCGGCCCACCTTCACCAGCCAGTATGGCACACCGACCTGGTATTATGTCTCCAGCATCACCGGCCAGCGGCCCTTCAGCCGCCCGCGTATCCAGACGCACAGCGTGCTGGCCGTGACCTTCGATGACGCCGGCCGCGTGGCTGAGGTCAAGCGCAGCGGGGTCGAAGAAGTCGTGTTCCTTGATCCTAACGGCAACAAGACCCCGACGCTGGGCCGCGAGCGCGGCTTCCTTGAAGACCTGTTCGGCAATATCGGCCAGGTCGGCGGCGGCGGGCTTCCGGGCGGCGGCGGGCCGGGCGGCCCTTAAGCCGGTGGCTTGATCCTGCGGTCAGGTGCGCCATATTCGGCGGCATGAACAGCGAACAGGCGAGCCACGGCCTCATCCAGTGGCACGGCACCACCATCATCGGCGTCCGGCGCGGCGGGACCACGGTCATCGCCGGGGACGGGCAGGTGTCGATGGGCAACACCGTGATGAAGCCCAACGCCCGCAAGGTGCGCAGGCTTGGCGATGGCAGTGTGATTGCCGGATTCGCAGGCGCGACGGCGGACGCCTTCACCTTGTTCGAACGCCTGGAAAAGAAGCTGGAGCAATACTCCGGCCAGCTGATGCGGGCGAGCGTGGAACTCGCCAAGGATTGGCGCACCGATAAATATCTGCGCAATCTGGAAGCGCTGATGATCGTGGCTGACCATGACACGCTGCTGGTGCTGACCGGCAATGGCGATGTGCTGGAGCCTATCGGAGAGATTGCGGCGATCGGATCGGGCGGCAATTTCGCCTTGGCTGCGGCGCGGGCGATCGCGGATTATGAAAGCGACGCTGAAACCATCGCCCGCAAGGCCATGGCAGTTGCCGCTGAAATCTGCGTCTTCACCAACGGCAATTTGACGGTCGAGACGGTTTAACCCTATCCGCATCTCCACGGGGCAATCGGGGACGAGGGGGCCTTCATCTTCGCGGACCAAAGCCTAGCACCGGACGGCAAGATCGCCGCAATCCAGCTTTTGCGTGCGCTTGCCGCGTTCATTGTGGCGGCGGCACACATTGCCTTTGGCTTTGCGGATCATGTCGGCGCTGGACTTGGGCTCGGTGGCGGCTGGCAGGCCGGGCGCGAAGGCCAGGTGGCGGTGCTGCTGTTTTTCATCGTTTCGGGCTATGTCATGGTCACCGCGAGCCGTGACAGCTTCGGGAAGCCGGGCGGTCGCGGGCGGTTCTGGCTGCGAAGGTTCATCCGCATCATGCCGCCCTACTGGCTGGCGAGCGCGCTGCTGGCGGGCGTTTTGACTGTCCTTTACGCGCAGGAAATCGATGCCGCCTCCTTCATAGCATCGCTGGTGCTAGTGCCGTCCTGGCCCCCCTCGGGCGAGCTGCGACCACTGGTGTTCCTGTGGGTCGGCTGGACGCTGATCTTCGAGATGGGCTTCTATTTCATCTTCGGCCTGTTCTTGCCGCTGCCACGTGCGCAGGCGGTCCTCTCGGTGGTGGGTGTGCTGGCTGTGATGATCATCGCGGGCACGTGGGTGCCGCCGGTCAATCCGCTGCTGTTCATGCTGACGAGGCCGGTTTTGGCGATGTTTGTGGCGGGCATGGGGCTGGCGCTGTGGCGGAGCGGGGGCGCACAGGCCCATCCCGGTCTGCGATGGGTGGCGTTGCTCGGCATTGTTCCGGCGATGCTCTTCATCCCGGACCCTGCTGTGCCGTCAGCGATGGGCTGGGATTATCTGGCGTGGGCGGGGATGCCGACCTTGCTGGTCGCCTTTGCGGTTCTTGGCGGGCCGCTGGCCTTGCCTGCTTCGGGCCTGATCAACGCGCGGGAGATTTCAGCTATGCGCTCTATTTGCTGCATGTTCCGGTGGCATGGTTCTGGCTGTTGTTCTGGCGGCGCTTGCCCTTGTTCGATCCGGGGCCGTGGGATTACTTCGTCAGCGCCGTGCTGGCGACGATCGTGATCAGTTGGGGGTTCCACCGTTGGGTGGAGCGGCCCATGACGCTGGGCTTGAACCGGCGGCTGGCCGCGCCACATAGGCCTGAGGAAATGCACAGAAAGACCCCATGACAACTCCTCCTCCTTTGCAGGCGCTCACCCCCAAAGCCATCGTTGCCGCGCTCGACGAACACATCATCGGTCAGCAGGATGCCAAGCGCGCCGTCGCTGTGGCGCTGCGCAACCGCTGGAGAAGGCAAAGGCTTGGCGCGGATCTGCGCGATGAGGTGACGCCCAAGAACATCCTGATGATCGGCCCCACGGGCTGCGGCAAGACCGAGATCAGCCGCCGGCTGGCGAAGCTGGCCGAAGCGCCGTTCATCAAGGTGGAAGCGACCAAGTTCACCGAGGTCGGCTATGTCGGGCGCGATGTCGAACAGATCGCCCGTGATCTGGTGGAAGAGGCGATCCGGCTGGAAAAGGAACGCCGGCGCGAAGCCGTGCGCGAGGCTGCCAGCACGGCGGCAATGGACCGGCTGCTCAATGCGCTGGTGGGCGACAACGCTTCCGAAGCGACCCGCGAAAGCTTCCGCCAGCGCATCGTCCAGAACGCGATGAACGATGTCGAGGTCGAGATCGAGGTGCGCGACACCCCCGCCGCGCCGTTCGACATGGGCAATATGGGCGGTCAGATGGGGATGATCGACCTCAGCGACATGATGGGCAAGGCGCTGGGGCGCAAGAACACCCGCCGCCAGAAGCTGCGCGTGCCTGACGCGTGGGACCGGCTGGTGGACGAGGAGGCCGACAAGCGCCTCGATCAGGATGATGTTGCCCGCGCAGCGCTCCAGAATGCAGAGACCAACGGGATCGTCTTCCTTGACGAGATCGACAAGATTGCCGTGTCCGACGTGCGCGGCGGTTCGGTGTCCCGCGAAGGCGTGCAGCGTGATCTGCTGCCGCTGATCGAAGGCACCACGGTTGCGACCAAGTATGGCCCGATGAAGACTGACCACGTGCTGTTCATCGCCAGCGGTGCGTTCCATGTCGCCAAACCCAGCGACATGCTGCCCGAACTGCAGGGCCGCTTGCCGATCCGGGTCGAACTGCGCGCGCTGACCGAGGCGGATTTCGTGCGCATCCTCAGTGAAACCCGCGCCAATCTCGTCGCGCAATACAAGGCGCTGCTGGGGACCGAGCAGGTCACGCTCGAATTTGCCGATGATGCGATTCCCGCCATCGCCCATATCGCGGCGCAGGTGAACGCAACGGTCGAGAACATCGGTGCGCGGCGCTTGCAGACCGTGATGGAGCGGCTGCTGGAAGAAATCAGCTTCGAGGCCGAGGATCACGCGGGCGAGACGATCACCATCGACGCCGCCTATGTGAACGAACGGCTGGCGGGGCTGGCGGGCAACACCGACCTCAGCAAGTACATCCTGTAATGGCGCACACGCCGGTCAGCGACCTTGGCGGGATGCTGGCGGGCATGGCCCCGGTGCTGGATGCGCAGGCTTGGGGGTTCGTGCTCATCGAAGGCGTAGCCCCCACCGATGCCTTTGCGCTTATCCGCGAGGATGAGGGGGTAACGGCAATCGTCCCGCAACCCGAAGGCGCCTTCGCCCGCATCACGCTGATGGTGCACTCCGCGCTGGATGGTGTGGGGCTTACAGCGGCGGTCGCGACTGCGCTGGCGGAGGTCGGGATCGCCTGCAATGTGGTGGCCGGCTTCCACCACGATCACCTGTTCGTGCCGTGGGAACGGCGCGATGAGGCGCTGGAGGTTCTCCAGCGCCTCTCGCAATCAGGCTGATCATTCCCCCAAAAGGTGCTTCTTCCAGAACACCAGCTGCGCAAGGAAGGCGTAATCCGAATTGGCCTTCTTGGCGAAGCCGTGGCCTTCGTCGGCTGCCACCAGATGCCACGCCTCCCCGCCATTGGCGCGGATGGCGGCGACCATCTGATCGGCCTCGGACTTGGGCACGCGCGGATCATTGGCGCCGGTGATGACGAACATCGGCTTGGTGATCTCGCTCACCCGGGTCAGCGGGCTGATTTCGGTGAGCTTGGCGCGCTGCACCGGATCACGCTCGTCGCCATACTCCACCCGCCGCAGATCCTGCCGGTAGGGGTTGGTGTTTTCGAGGAAGCTGACGAAGTTGCTGATCGCCACCGTGCACTGGGTCGCGGTCAGCTTGGCCTTCAATTGCACGGCGGCGGCATAGCACATGTAACCGCCATATGATCCGCCGGTCAGTCCGACCTTGTCAGGATCGACCGCCGGATCGGCCCGCACCGCGTCAATCAGCGCCTCCATGTCACGCACCGAATCCTCGCGCTTGAACGGGCCGTTGTCGAGGCTGACGAAGGTCTTGCCATACCCGGTCGATCCGCGAACATTGGGGTAGAAGATGCCGATGCCCAGTTCGTTGAGGTGGTAATTGTTGCGCCCCATGAAGCCTGCGGTCGATTGCCCTTCCGGCCCGCCGTGGACAGAAACGATCAGCGGGCGCTTGCCCGGGAACTTCGCCGGATCCGGCAGGTAGAGCAGGCCGGAAACCTCCAGCCCGTCAAAGCTCTTGGTGGTCACGATCCGCGGTTCGACGTTCACCTCGGTATCCAGCCCGCCCGTTTCGCTGCGGGTCCAGCGGGTCAGCTGCATCGTCTTGGGATCGAGCGACCACACATCCGCCGCGCTTTTGGCGCTGGAGAAGCTGAAGCCGATCTCGCCCCACGGCGCGATTGCGATGCCGCCAATCTGGCCGGCGGGCAGGGCATCGACCTTGGTCACCTTGCCCGTCTTGACATCGAGGATGCGCATCCGGTCCGATCCGGCCTCGTTCACTTCATACACGATGGTGTTGCCATCATCCGAAATGTCGAAACCGTCGACGTCCCAAGCCTCGGTCGAGACAGGGCTAAAGGCACCCGAGACAGGGTCTAGCCGGCCCAGGCGCTGGAAATCGGACCCTTGATCGCTGGTCACCCACAATGTGCCATCAGGCGCAACTTCGATCCCGCTGTAGGCGATTTCGGCCGCAGAATCTCCGATCGGGGTCATCGCCCCGGTGGCAAGGTCGATCCGGTAGAGGTCAACATCCTGCACCGATTTGTAATCGACGGCATAGGCGGTCTTCTTGTCGGGCGAGAACGCGGCAATGGCCCAGCCTCCGCCCTTGCTTTCATGCACCATCCGCGCCGTCGCCGGATCGCGCGGGTCCATCACGAAAAGGTCGGAATCCACCCCGTTGCGCCCCGTCGAGCTGTAGCCGATCAGCGCGCCGTCCTTGCTCCAGGCGTTGATCTGGTTGCGGCTTTTGCCATCGGTCAACAGGGTGAGGCGGCCGTCCTTCAGCGTGTGGAGCTGGAAATACTCGTCCCCGCCGCGGTCCTTGCTGACAACGATGATGTCGCCCCTGGAAGGCGCATAGGAGCCGCGCACCGGCTCGGCTTCGAAACTGATCTGGGTGCGCGCCCCCATCGGCGCCTCGACCCGGTGTAGCTGGTTGGTGTTGGCAAAGCGGGTCGAAATCAGCACGGCGCGGGTGTTGGGATCCCACCCGGCAAAGCCTGCCCCCCGCGCTTCGAGATAGGGGCGCGCACGTTCGGTCAGCTCCAGCGGGATGGGGGGCATTTCCTCGGCAGTGAGGGCTGCGGGAATGGGCACAGTCGGCGCAGCGGGCGCATCCTGCGCGGCAAGCGGCGCGGCGGCGCCAAAAGGCAGGGGGGCGGCGAGCAGCAGGGCAATCAGACGGGCATGGCGCATGTTCGTGGGTCTCTCTCCATGAGCGCCCCGCACTGGGCGGGGGCGATGCGGACAGAGGTAACGGGAGCCATGCAGCCTAGCAATGCTGCGCGTTATTCCGCGGCTTCGGCATCAATCACCACATCATCATCGCGCCGCTCAATCGCCTGCCGTGCCCACATTTCGGCATAGAGCCCGCCGCGCTTGATCAAGGCAGCATGATCGCCGCTTTCAACCAGCCGCCCCTGATCCAGCACCAGAATGTTGTCAGCGTCCGCGATGGTCGACAGGCGGTGCGCAATCGCAATCGTGGTGCGGCCCTCGGCGATTCGCTTCAGCGTGCCGAGGATCTCCTGTTCGGTGCGGGTGTCCAATGCGCTGGTCGCTTCGTCCAGCAGCAGGATCGGCGGGTTCTTTACCAGCGTGCGGGCGATGGCGACGCGCTGTTTCTCTCCGCCCGAAAGCTTCAGCCCGCGTTCGCCCACCATCGTTTCATAGTGGTCGGGCAGGCGCTCGATCAGCGGGGTGAGCGCGGCATCGCGGGCGGCCTGCTCGATCATCGCCTGATCCGCGCCTTCCGCGCCGTAGCCGATATTATAGGCAAGGCTTTCATTGAACAGCACCGTGTCCTGCGGAACGATGCCGATGGCGGCGCGCACAGAATCCTGCGTGACGGCGGCAATATCCTCGCCCCCCCACCAGCACCCGGCCCTGCAACGGATCATAGAAGCGGAACAGCAACCGCCCGATGGTGCTTTTGCCCGCACCCGAGGGGCCGACAATCGCGGTGGTGCTTCCGGCCGGCACTTCGAAAGAAAGGCCGTTGAGGATCGTGCGCCCCGGATCATAGCCGAAGGTGACATTGTCGAAGACGACAGTGGGTTTGCGGATGATGAGCGCAGGCGCGCCCGGCTTGTCCTTCACTTCGATATCTGTGTCGATCAGGCGGAACATCTCGCCCATGTCGATCAGCCCTTGCCGGATGGTGCGGTAAACCCAGCCCAGCACGTCCAGCGGGCGGAACAGCTGGATCAGGAGCGAATTGACCAGCACCAGATCGCCCACGGTCAGGGCGCCGGTGCTCCAGCCCCACACGGTATAGGCCATCGCGGCCCCCACCAGCGCATTGGTGATGACCGATTGCGCCATGTTGAGCAGGCCGACCGAGTTTTCGGACTTCACCGCCGCTTCGGCATAGGCGCGGGCGGCCTGCGAATAGCGGGCTTCCTCGCGCTTCTCCGCGCCGAAATACTTCACCGTCTCGTAATTCAGCAGCGAATCCACCGCGCGGTGCAGCGCCTTGCCATCAAGATCGTTCATCTCGCGCCGCAGCTTGGTGCGCCATTCGGTGATCGCACGCGTCACCCAGACATAGAGCACCACCGTCACCGCCGTGGCGGCAACCAGCTCGATCCCGAAATTGATGTAGAAGATGATCCCGACCGCGATCAGCTCGATGATGGTGGGGGCGATGTTGAACAGCAGGAAGTAGAGCATCTGGTCGATGCTCTTGGTGCCGCGCTCGATGATCTTGGTGACCTCGCCGGTGCGCCGCGCTAGGTGGAAGCGCAGGGACAGGCGGTGGAGGCGGTGGAACACATCCTCGGCCAGATGCAGGGTAGCGACCTGACCAACCCGCTCGAAGGCGATGTTGCGCAGATTGTCGAAGGCAACTGATGTGAAGCGGCCCAGCGCATAGGCTGCGACCAGCGCCAGTGCGACCGTGGCCGCATCGCCTGCGCCGCCCGAACCGGACATGGCATCAACCGCGCCCTTGTAGGCGAAGGGCAGCGCCAGCGTGACGCCCTTGGCCGCCAGCACCAGCGTCATCGCCACCGCAATCCGCATCCTGAGGCCGGGATTATCCTTCGGCCAGAGATAGGGGAGGAAGCGCCTCAGCGTCCCCCAGCTTTCAGCGTCGCGCGCGCGAGTCTTCTTATCAGCGGCGGCGGAATCGGCGGGGGTGGGGGTTTCAGGCGGCATGGGCCTTGATGTGGGCGCGGCAGGGCCGTCCCGCAAGGCGCGGGTTAGAAGCGCGGGGAATAGGATCCATCGCGCTTCGCATCGCGCATCGCCCGGGCAATGTCGGCGGGCACATCGAACAGGATACGCTGGCGGCTGAAATCGATCGCCACACGGTCGAACAGCGCCAGATGCTGCATCCCCAATGACAGCACCGGCTTATCCTTCAGCCCCAACGCCGCAAACGCCGGGGTGTCGGCAAAGGTCAGCGGCACATTGGTGAGTGACAGGCCCTCTATGGAAAGCGACCGGACGAATGCGAGTTCACCGACGATGTCGACGCCGTTCACATCGGTGGTGATGACGTCCTCGGCGCGCCTCGCCTTGATTTTCTCGCGCAGGGCCGTGTTGCCAAGGCTCGCCTGCGCGCCGGTGTCGATGATGACAGTCGCGCGCACACCTTCCACCACGGCATCGGTGATAAGCAGCTGGCCGAGCCGGCTCTTGGCGCGCACCACGATGTCATAGCCGCTGCGCTTCTCCTTGATGCTGGCATCTTCGACGGCGATGGTCTGGCGGCGGAAATCGATCAGCACGCGGAAGTCCTGCAACGCGTCCAGCCCGATGATCCCGTCTGCGCCCACATGCTCGCGTGCAAGCACGGGGGCGGCAAAGTTGGTGAAGCTGTTCGATCCGAAATCAATGCGGCCAACGCTGGCCAGCTCGACCTCGCGGCGGCTGGCCATGCCGACCAGCACGGCCTTGCCGGCGGGAGAGAGATTCGCAGCGGTGCGGATTTCATGGGTGATGGCGGTTGCCTGGCTGCCGGTGTCGATCATGAAGGCAAAGGGACCAGCCCCTTCCACCAGCACAGGAAGGGTAAGGCGGCTGTGACGTTCCTGTTCGAGCGCGAGCACCTCGGCGGCCGGATCGACCAGGCCGGAAGCGGATACGGGGGGCACCGCTTCGGTGGCCGGCGTGTTGGCGGCGACGGGAATGGCAATGCCAATGACGCCGGCAGCGAGAATGGAACGCGCGCGCATAATGATGACTCCCAAACGGCAGAGCGCTGGGGCCCCGTCCGCAAACGATCCTAACACTGCGCGCGATGCTTCCCAACACAAGGACGAATCAACGCGCAGGAAGCGTAGCGGGAAAAGGCAGGGGTGAATCGAACCGGTAGAGGGCAGACACCCTGATCGGAGGCACGAAAAGGGGGGCAGAGGCCCGATTCAACCCCTGATTCACCCGGATTCGGGATGCCGAGGGGGTCATTTACCCCAGGCCTGTGGCCTCAAAAGGGGCCGAATGTAGGGAAAAAATGGCGGAAATCTGCGGTTCTTGCGCGTCTCTGAAATAAAATTGCAAAAAGCCGTTGACCGAATCACGAACCCCTCATAGATGGGCTCCACCGACGCGGCGCTGACGGCTTCCACCGCCACCGCAACGACCGGTCGCCAACAAATTCGGATAGCCGGTCCCCCGGTGTAAATCGGGGAACCAATCGCTGTCCGCTATTACTGTCTGGTGGCTCTTTGACATTGTTGGTTTTTGATGAAGGGACATGTGGGCGACGGCGCCCGGTCCGGGGACCTCAAGGCTCCGGTAACCGGTTAATTTAAGCCGATGCCACATCCGACACAGGCTCCACGCCTGTACGGATGACAAGCATGTTCATTCGTATCCATTACGTTTGACAGCAGGTATTGGCTCCTTGCAGCTCATGCCAGACTGGAGGGTGGGGTTTTCCCCATGCTAGTTTGGTGTGTGACACAACTTGAGAGTTTGATCCTGGCTCAGAACGAACGCTGGCGGCATGCCTAACACATGCAAGTCGAACGAGACCTTCGGGTCTAGTGGCGCACGGGTGCGTAACGCGTGGGAACCTGCCTTTAGGTTCGGAATAACAGTGAGAAATTACTGCTAATACCGGATAATGTCTTCGGACCAAAGATTTATCGCCTTTAGATGGGCCCGCGTTGGATTAGCTAGTTGGTGGGGTAAAGGCCTACCAAGGCGACGATCCATAGCTGGTCTGAGAGGATGATCAGCCACACTGGGACTGAGACGCGGCCCAGACTCCTACGGGAGGCAGCAGTGGGGAATATTGGACAATGGGCGAAAGCCTGATCCAGCAATGCCGCGTGAGTGATGAAGGCCTTAGGGTTGTAAAGCTCTTTTACCCGAGATGATAATGACAGTATCGGGAGAATAAGCTCCGGCTAACTCCGTGCCAGCAGCCGCGGTAATACGGAGGGAGCTAGCGTTGTTCGGAATTACTGGGCGTAAAGCGCACGTAGGCGGCTTTTTAAGTCAGGGGTGAAATCCCGGGGCTCAACCCCGGAACTGCCCTTGAAACTGGGAAGCTAGAATCTTGGAGAGGCGAGTGGAATTCCGAGTGTAGAGGTGAAATTCGTAGATATTCGGAAGAACACCAGTGGCGAAGGCGACTCGCTGGACAAGTATTGACGCTGAGGTGCGAAAGCGTGGGGAGCAAACAGGATTAGATACCCTGGTAGTCCACGCCGTAAACGATGATAACTAGCTGTCCGGGCTCATAGAGCTTGGGTGGCGCAGCTAACGCATTAAGTTATCCGCCTGGGGAGTACGGTCGCAAGATTAAAACTCAAAGGAATTGACGGGGGCCTGCACAAGCGGTGGAGCATGTGGTTTAATTCGAAGCAACGCGCAGAACCTTACCAGCCTTTGACATCCTAGGACGACTTCTGGAGACAGATTTCTTCCCTTCGGGGACCTAGTGACAGGTGCTGCATGGCTGTCGTCAGCTCGTGTCGTGAGATGTTGGGTTAAGTCCCGCAACGAGCGCAACCCTCGTCCTTAGTTGCCATCATTAAGTTGGGCACTTTAAGGAAACTGCCGGTGATAAGCCGGAGGAAGGTGGGGATGACGTCAAGTCCTCATGGCCCTTACAGGCTGGGCTACACACGTGCTACAATGGCATCTACAGTGGGCAGCTATTCCGCAAGGATGCGCTAATCTCCAAAAGATGTCTCAGTTCGGATTGTCCTCTGCAACTCGAGGGCATGAAGGCGGAATCGCTAGTAATCGCGGATCAGCATGCCGCGGTGAATACGTTCCCAGGCCTTGTACACACCGCCCGTCACACCATGGGAGTTGGATTCACCCGAAGGCAGTGCGCTAACCGCAAGGAGGCAGCTGACCACGGTGGGTTCAGCGACTGGGGTGAAGTCGTAACAAGGTAGCCGTAGGGGAACCTGCGGCTGGATCACCTCCTTTCTAAGGATATTCACGAAAGCGCCTGGGCTAGCCTCGGGAAGAGCTTCGTGGCTTCCAAAGAACATTGCCGTCGTCCTCATGTCC
>RHGM01000001.1:0-1195000 GCA_003724185.1 Porphyrobacter sp. IPPAS B-1204 | reverse complement strand
CTCGTCTGCATCGCCAATTCCTTGACCTCGCTGGCGACCACCGCAAAGCCGCGGCCCGCTTCGCCGCCGCGGGCCGCTTCGATGCTGGCGTTGAGCGCAAGCAGGTTGGTGCGCTGGGCGATGGTCTGGATCAGTTCCACGATCTGGCCAACTTCCTCAGCCGATGCCGCAAGGGCAGAGATCGTCTCGTCCGCCTCTCCGGTGGCGACTGTCGCCAGCCGGGCGAGTTCGCTGGAGGATGCGGCCTGACGGCTGATTTCGCTGATCGACAGCGCGAATTCGTCGCTGGCGGCGGCTGCTGCCGTGGCGCCGGCGTTGGCCTCTTCCATTGAGGCGGCCACTTCGCCGGTCCGGCGGCTGGCTTCTTCGGCGCTGGTCGCCATTCGGCTGGCGGTTGTGTGAAGCTGGCTGGATGCCGCGGCCACGCCGCTCACCACATCGCCAACGGTCCGTTCGAACTGACGCGCCACATCGTCGAGCAGGGCAGCACGCTTGGCTTCGGCTTCAAGCCGCTCGCGCTCGCGTTCCTGCTGCAATTGCAGTTCCTGTTCGGCCTTTTCCGAGCGCTCGCGCGCCCAGGTTTCCAGCCGCTTGCTCGCCCGCTTGAACAGATCGAGTGCGCGCACCATCGCGCCGATCTCGTCCTTGCGGTCCTCGCCGTCGATGGCAAAGTTGCGGTCGCCGTCGGCCAGCCGGGTCATGGCGTCGGTGATCTCCATGATCTTGCGTGAGAAATCGCGCGACAGATAGGCCAGCCCCAGCAGCAGCACGGCCCCGCCGACAACCGCAAGCACGGCGAGGATCAGGATCATGTCGAAGAAATAATCGATACCGGTGGCCTCCTGCGCTTCGCCGCGGGCGGCGAGGTCAGCGGCGAGCCTGCCGCTGGCTGCCATCAGCGCGCTGCCTTTGGCAGAGACCGCTTCGGCGGCCGCATTGGCATCACCGCCGCCGCGCACGGTTTCGCCGGCGCGATCGAAGGTCGACTTGAAGGTGGCAAGCTCCTCGCGCACCGCAGTCACGCGCGGCGCGAATTCGGGGGCGTCCTTGGTGATTGCCGCCTCGATCGCAGCGACCTGCGTTGTCACGGTGCTTTCCCCGTCGCGCTGGGCGGCGCGCAGATCGGTGCTGCGATCATACAGCACGCGGACGGAATGGTAACGCAGCTCGCCCGCGCTCGATTGCAACTGTCCCGCCGCAATCAGCGCTTCCTGCACCCGGGCGGTTGAATTGTAACGGTTCCACAGCTCGCCAAGGCCAAGACCCATCACCAGCACCATCAGCAGACCAACGCTGAGGAAGGTGCCGAAAATCGCGTTGATCTTGCCGGAGAGCGACAGGTTGCGGAACCAGCCCATGCGTTCGAGCAAGGTCACGCGCCCCGGTGCGGCGGGGGCAGCGTCAGCCGGGTCATACTGTTCGTAGCTGTCTTCCAACCTGATCTGGCGCACGAAGTCGGGAACGGCCTGTTCCTCGCGACGATCCTGCAAGCTCATCATGTTCATGCCGCAATTCCCCGGGGTATGGTTGCAAGCATTTATGAAGGAAAATCCTTTCCAAATGCTTGATTCCGGGGTGAAGCGACGGTCAGCCGGCGCGCACTCGGGAAAGGAAACCCTGCACCTGCACGCGCAAGGTGGCGGCCTGGGATTCGAGGCTCGTCGCGCTCGACAACACCTGGCTGGCGGCGGCGCCGGTCGAAAGCGACAGCGCCCGCACGGTATCGACATGGCCGGCGACCTTTTCGGTGCCGCGTGCCGCCAGATCGATGCTGCGCGCCAGATCGTGGCCCGCGACCGATTGTTGATCGACCGCGCTGGCGATGGAAACGGCGGTGGTTTCCAGCTGTTCGATCTGGGCCGCGATCGAGCGCAGCGCGCTGACGCTGGCGCCGGTGGTGGATTGCATCGCACGGATCTGGTCGGCGACCTTTTCGGTGGCGCGGCTGGTCTGGTTGGCGAGTTCCTTGACCTCGCTGGCGACAACCGCGAACCCGCGTCCCGCCTCGCCGCCGCGCGCAGCTTCAATGCTGGCGTTGAGCGCAAGCAGGTTGGTGCGCTGGGCGATAGTCCGGATCAGCTCGACAATCTCGCCCACTTCCATCGCCGATGATGACAGCGCGCCGATGGTGCTGTCCGCCTGTCGGGCGGTGAGGCTGGCTTCGCGGGCCAGTTCCGCAGAGGAGGCCGCCTGACGGCTGATTTCGCCGATCGACATGGCGAATTCGTCGCTGGCGGCCGCTGCGGCAGTGGCGCCGAGATTGGCTTCCTGCATCGCCGCCGCAGCCTCGCCTGTGCGGGCGCTGGCGTCTTCGGCGGTGTTGGCCATCAGCGATGCGGTCGATTGCAGCTGGCTGGAGGCAGCGACAACGCCGGTCACGACTTCGCCCACGGTGCGTTCGAACTGGTCGGCAATGTCCCGCAGCACCCGGTCGCGTTCGATCCGGGCTTCCTCGCGCAGCACTTGCTGGCGGGCCTGTTCGTCAAGCTCGGCCTTGGCGCGTTCGGCGCGTTCGCGGCTGAGCTTTTCGAGCCGCAGCCCGGCACGGTGGAACACTTCGGTGGCGCGGGCCATTTCGCCTATTTCGTCCTGCCGTTCCTTGCCGCTGACAGCGACATCGCGCTCGCCTGCGGCGATGCGGGTCATCTGCTGGGAAATCGCGGTCAACGTGGCACCGACAGTGCGGCTGAAATAGCGTTGGGCGAACAAAGTGATAAGCGTCAGGATGGTGGCGAGCACGATCCACATTACCAACAACCGGGAAATCAGCGCTGCACCGGCGTCAGCCATGGTGTCGGCCTGCTGACCGAGCATGGTGGTCATGCCTTGCGCAGCCTCAAGCACGGTGCCGCTGGTGGCAGCAATGGCGCTCGCCTGAGCACGGCGGCTGGCTGCGTCGGCGGCGGCCGGATCAAAGGCGCTGACCTGCCGGGAGAGATCGGCGATGCCTTCGTTGATCAGGGCAAGGCGGGCGTTGGTTTCGATCTCGCTGGAAACGGCGCTGTCTGCCAGCATGAGTGCACTGGCCGCTGCGCGATCCAGCGCTTCTTGCGCGGCACGGGCACGGGCGGCATCGCCATCGATGACCAGCATTTCGGCATGGCGCTGACCTTCGGTCAGTTGCACCAGCAGCCGTTCGGCCTTGAGCGCGGCTTCATGGGTGGAACGGATCCGCTCACCGCGCTGGCCAAGTTCGAGATAGCCGCCCACTACGAACAGCCCTGCCAGCAGGGCGAAGGCCAGATTGCAGCTGAAGAACAGTGTGATCTTGCCGCCGACAGGCAGCGTGGCAAACCAGTGGCGCGCGCGCGCCAGCCGGGTCGCGGGGACGGCGGGGCTGGTTGCAGCAGCTTCGGCCTCAAGATTGAGGGCAATGTCGGAAAGCGCGCTCATGCCGCCTGTTCGTCCTTTGTGTCCGGCCCTTGGGCCTTGGCCAATGTGAGGTTTTGGGCGGCGATCAGCTTGTCGATATCGGCAGCGGGCAGGGCGCGGTAATAGAGCCAGCCCTGAATCTGGTCGCACCCGGCAAGGCGCACCAGTTCGGCCTGCTCTTCGGTTTCGACCCCTTCGGCGGTGACCCCCATGTTGAGCGCACGGGCAAGCGCAATGCTGGAAAGCATCATCGCCCGGCTGCCGTCATCGACGCCGGCCAGCTCCACCAGAGAGCGATCAAGCTTGAGCTTTTCAAAGCGGAAACGCCGCAGGAACCCGATCGAGGCATAGCCGGTGCCGAAATCATCCAGCGCGATGCGCACGCCAAAACTGCGAATCACATCCAGCGTACGTTCGGCGACGATGGGATCGAGCACCAGACAGGTCTCGGTCACTTCGAGTTCCAGCCGGTGCGGGGGAAAGCCGGTTTCCTCCAGCACTTCGCCCAGTTTGATCGGAAATTCCGCGTTACGCAGCTGGGCAGCCGAAATGTTGACCGACAGGGTGATGTCGCCCCAGCGGCCCGCGTCACACACCGCCTGGCGCAGCACCCACAGGCCGAGCGGGTTGATGAGGCCGGATTCCTCGGCAACCGGCACAAACACATTGGGGCCGAGCGGCGGGCGATTGCCACGATCCCAGCGCAGCAGCGCCTCGACCGCCACGATGCGCTTGTCATCGGCGGCCACCAGCGGCTGATAGGCGAGCTTGAATTCGCCGGAGGCGATCGCGACGCGGATTTCATCCTCGATTTCGCGCACACGTTCGCGGCGGCGATCGAAGCTTTCGTTGAACCAGGTGCAGCGCATCTTCCCGCCGCGCTTGGACATGTCCATCGCCACATCGGAACGGCGCAGCATTTCCGAAGACGGAATGCGCAGATCGGCGGTCGAGCGGGTCAGGCCGATGCTCGCCCCGACAGCAATGTGGCGGTGGCCGAGGGTGACGGGCGTGCCGAGCCGTTCCAGCAGCGTGCGGCAGATGCCTTCAAGGATCGTGCCCGCAACCTTGCCGGCCATCACCGCGGCAAATTCGTCACCGCCAAGCCGGTAGCAGCGGGCCTCGTCACCGCACACGTCGCGGATCATGTCCGCGCACATTTCGATCAACTGGTCGCCCACGGCGTGGCCATAATGGTCGTTGACCTGCTTGAAGCTGTCGAGATCGATCATCGCCAGCGCGACTTCATCATCGCCCTTCGACAGGCGCAGGATATCTTCGTGAAGGGTGTGGCGGTTGGGCAGGCTGGTCAGCGGATCAGTGTTGACCCGCGCTTCCAGCCCGCGAATGCTCGCAATGCCGCTGCGGCCGAGGAAGAAGAGTGTGGCAGCGTAAATCAGGATCGCGCAGATAATCAGCGCGCTGTGCGAGCCGATTGTCACATCGCCATGGAAACCCACCGCAAACATCAGCCCGCAGGTCATCGCGCTGGCCACCGCGATCGGAATGATCACCAGCCCGGTTGCGCTCAGATGCACGGGTCGCTTCTTCGTGAACAAGGCCCAGGTTTCCCGATCCACAGGCCCGAAAGGGGCGCGCGGTTGCCTGATCTTCCTAAAGAGAAGCGGCTAAGGAAGGGTAAAGCCCCGGGCCCGAAGCACCCGTGGAAGCATTGGGATCAGGCGATTTTTCGCAAGGCCGCGGCGCCGGGGGCGGCGGGCTCGAAAAAGCTCGCGCGGCGGGCCGTGGGCACGAAGCGATCGGTCTGGCCGACCACGGTTTCGCCCGCGCCAAGCATCAGGAACCCATCGGGCATCACCGCGCCCGCCAGCCGGCCGAAGGCCTCGCCGCGGGTGGATCGGTCGAAATAGAGCAGCACATTGCGGCACAGCACCAGATCGAAGGGAATGCGCCCGGGGAAAGCAGCGAGCATGTTGTGCTGGTTGAACCGCACCATCCGGCGCACATCATCGCGCACCTGCCAGCCGCGCGGCGTTTCGTCGAAATGGCGCAGCATCTGGGTGACGCCAAGCCCGCGCTGCACTTCGAACTGGCTGTAGCATCCGCTGCGCGCCGCGTTGATCGCGCGGTGCGAGACATCGGTGCCGAGGATGTCGATCGTCCACCCCTGCCAGCGTTCGGCCTGTTCGGTAAACAGCATCGCCAGCGAATAGACCTCTTGCCCGGTCGAACAGCCAGCCGACCAGATCGACAGGCGGCGCGCATCGCGGCGGCGCTGGGCGAGTTCGGGCAGGATTTCGCCCGGCAGCTGATCGAAAGTCGGTTTGTCGCGGAAGAAATAGGTTTCGTTGTTGAGCAGTGCCTCGACCACTTCCTGCGACAGATCAGGGCTTTCCGGGCCGCCCGGCGGCGCGGCGAGCAGGCACACGAGCTGGTCGATATTGCTGATGCCGTGCTGGCGGAAAATCCCCGCGAGCGCCGAATTGACCCGCCAGCGGCGGCTTTCGGTCAGGTGCTGACCGGTGCGCGCTTCGAGCAGATCGGCGATGATCTGGAAGGAGGCTTCGCTGACATCCATGCGCCCGCGCCTATCGATGCGTCGGCGCAGCGGGTGCGGCGGCTTGTGCCATCACCGCATCGCCGATCAGTTCGGGCGGAGCGATCAGGCTGGCCAACCCTGCACGCGCAACAGCGCCGGGCATCCCCCACACCGCGCTGGTATCGGCATTCTGGGCATAGATCGTGCCGCCTGCGTCGATCAGGGATTTGGCGCCCACCACACCGTCGCGCCCCATGCCTGACAGGATAACGCCCAGAGCGCGGCCTTCACAGGCTGCGGCAAGGCTTTCGAGCATCGGATCGACCGAGGGCAGGCAGCCGCTTACCGCAGGTTCGGTGCTGATTCGCACCGCGAGCATCGCGCCCTTGCGCTGCACCACGATATGGCCGTGGCCCGGCGCGATCAGGATCCGCCCCGGGGACAGCGTCAGCCCGTCGGCAGCGATTTCCGCCGGGCGCCCGCAGGCCGTTTCGACCTGGCGCGCAAACACCGGCATGAAGGATGCAGGCAGGTGCTGGGTGATGAGAATCGGCAGATCAAAGCCGGGACCAAGCCGCCGGAGCATCAGGCCGAGGGCATGAATCCCGCCCGTCGACGCGCCGATCGCGACCACCTCTGGCCGCCAGCTGCGCCGGGAAAGGCCATGACCGGGTCCGGGGCGCACAAAACTGGGTTCGGCGGTCTGCTGAGGCGCGGCGTCGCGTTCGGCAAACCGGCTGCCGAGCGCCCGGATCTTGCCGAGCAGCTGGGCGCGGTAATCTTCGGTAAAGCCGCCCGGACGCGGTTTCAGCAGCGTGTCGGCTGCCCCCATCTGCAGCGCAGACATGGTGTGTTCGGCCCCGTCCATCGTCAGCGACGACACCACCAGTACTTGCGGCTTGCCCGGTGTGGCAAGGATCGCGGGCAGGGCATCCAGACCGCCGATACCGGGCATTTCCAAATCGAGCAGCACCACATCGGCAGGTTCCGCTGCCAACTGGGCGATGGCCCGTTCGGCGCTGCTGGCCGTGCCGACGATCACCAGCGCCGGATCGCTTTCCACCATTCGCTTGAAGATCGTGCGGACGGTCAGCGAGTCATCGACGATCATCACCCGGATTGCCGCGCTTGCGCCGGATTGCGCGAAGGGGCGGCGGTCGCTCCCGGCGGCGCCAACCGACGGGGGAGTGCGCGGAATGGACGGGGCGCGGTTCACGCAAACCCGACGAGCTGCAGCTTGATCTGGAGCGTCTCGTGATCGAAGGGCTTCATCACATATTCGTCAGCACCCGCCTGAATCGCCTCGCGGATGTGCGCAACGTCGTTTTCGGTGGTGCAGAACACCACCTTGGGCCGGTCTCCGCCGGGCCGCTGGCGCAGATGGACGAGGAATTCGATCCCCGTCATCACTGGCATGTTCCAGTCCAGCAGCACCACATCGGGCATCGACACATCACAGG
The DNA here is from genome assembly GCA_003724185.1 of Porphyrobacter sp. IPPAS B-1204. GTDB lineage: Bacteria > Pseudomonadota > Alphaproteobacteria > Sphingomonadales > Sphingomonadaceae > Erythrobacter. Next base: position 1,187,668 of record RHGM01000001.1, on the reverse strand, counting down.
CGTCCAGGGCCAGCTTGCCGTTTTCGGCTTCCTCCACCGCAAAGCCGAGGGTTTCGAGGATATGCCTCGAAACCTTCCGGATCACGCGGGAATCATCGACGATGAGGCATGTTTTCATGGGTGTTCCTGCGGGTTTGAACCCTGAAACTAGAGGCAGATGGTAAGCATTGGATTAAATTCCGGCTTCGATTTCGTGCCGGGCAACCTCTGGCCCGGCCAGCAGCGCCGCCAGATCGAGCATCAGGGCAGGGCCAGCCAGCGTTTCGATCATGCCGGTCGCCACGCGTGACCATTCCGCGCCGAAACCGCCGGGCACCTGCCCCGCTTCGCCCGCAGCGGTGGTGATATCCTCGATCGAATCGACCATCAGCGCATAGGAATGGCCGCCTTCAGCCACCACGACAGCGCGGTGATCGGTCGCCCATTCGTCAGCCGCAAGAACGCCCCCCAATCCCAGCGCGCGGCGGCAATCGATCACGGTCAGCGCCTGGCTGCGCAGGGCGGTAATGCCGGCGATCCATGCCGGGGCCCGCGGGATCGGGGTGACAGTGCCGATCTCGATCACCGATTTCACATCCAGCGCGGCCAGCGCGCAGCGGCGTCCGGCGATCCGGGCGATCACGAGCAGATCTCCGGTCATGCGGCCTCTCCGGTGCGGATGCCGGCCCTGCTCGCAGCGGCAAGCGCGGCAAGCAGGCCTTCGCGGTCATAGCGGTAGATTGTTTCGCAGCCTTCGGGCGCATCGGGCTGGTCGCGCAGCCGAATCACCCGTCCCGGCAGGGTCCGGCCCAAAGCTTCGGCGACTTCGAAGATGTCGTCGAACACGATGCCGATGGCGGCATTGTCAGCGTCGTCTTCGGACACGATGTCGTAACCGGCGCTGGCAACCAGCGGGGCCAGAATCGTGCGTGCCCATTCGCCCGGTGGCAGCATGCAGCGCGGGCGCGCCGCAGCGATGGGCGGCTCGCCGTGGCGGGCGAACAATTCGTGGGCGTCGATCAGCGTCACCGGCTGGCCGCCGATCAACGTGACCGCCTCGGCCAATGGGTCTTCGGGCACGGGGTGCAGGGCTTCGGTCAGTTCGACCGCATCCTCCACCTCGCGCACGGCATAGAGCAGTTCGCACGCGCCATCGCTGAGGCGCAGGAGCCGGACGCGGGACTGGGCAAGCGGGGCTTCCGGCAGGCCGATCAGCGGCAGGATCAGCCCGTCGATCACCACCCGCGGACGGGCGGCGGAACGGTCGATGGCGGCGGCGGGCGCGGTTTCGATACGCTGGACCAGCTCCAGCCTGACCGCCGAACGCCGCCCGGCGAAATCGGTGAACAGCATGGCGCGCGGCATATCCGAAGTGGTGGCCGTTTCCTCGTCAAGCGTCCCAAGCGCCCGCACGCGGGTATCGGACACCAGATTGGCCTGCGCGGCGATGTTGGCGACATCGAGCAGCAGCACCGGCTGGCCATCATCAAGCAGGGTCGATCCGGCATAAAGCCCGGTCCGCATCACCGCAGGGGCCAGCGGCTTGACCACCAGATCGCCGTGATTGTGGATGCCTTCCACCGCCAGCGCGAACAGATCGCCGCTGGCAAGACGCAGCATGACGAGAGTGGGTTCACTCGCCGCGATTTCGCAGGAAGCCACACCCAGCACTTCCCCCAGCATCAGACACGGCACGCGGTTGCCGCGGAAGGTGACCAGCGCGGTTTCGCCCATGCGGGTGAATTCCAAGGCGCGGGCCGTGCCCTGCACGATTTCCTCGACATAGGATTGCGGGATGGCAAAGCGGTGTCCGCCGACTTCGACCGTCAGCCCCGCAATGATGCTGAGCGTCAGGGGGATTTGCAGGCTGAACAGCGTGCCTTCGCCAGGCTGGCTCGACACCTTGATGCTGCCGCCGACTTTCTCGAGGTTCTGGCGCACCACATCCAGCCCCACGCCCCGGCCCGAGACATTGCTGACCGTTTCCGCGGTGGAGAAGCCGGGTTCGAAGATCAGGTTGAGGATCTTGTCGCGCGAGGCCACGGCGCGTTCGGCGGCGGTGATCAGCCCGGTGGCGATGGCCTTGGCGGCGATGCGTTCCTCGTCCAGCCCGCGCCCGTCATCGGAAATGACGATGCTGATGGTGTTGCCCGATTGGCGCGCGGCGATGGCCAGCAGCCCGATCTCGCGCTTGCCGCTGGCAAGGCGGGCGGATGGCGCCTCGATCCCGTGGTCAATGGCGTTCCTGATGATGTGGGTGAGCGGATCGCGGATCGTCTCGATCATCTCGCGGTCCAGTTCCACATCGCCGCCATCCAGATCGACCATCACCTGCTTGCCAAGCTCGGCGGAAAGGTCACGGACAAGCCGGGGCAGGGCGCCGAACAGCGTCTCGATCCGCTGCATCCGCATCCGGGTGATCGCATCGCGCACGTCGGACAGAATGGTGGTGAGCCGTTCGAAGGGGCCGTCGATGGTCGGCTGGTTGCCTGCCTGCCGCAGCCGGTGGGCGAGATCGTTGCGGGCCAGCACCATGTCGCTGACGCCGCTCATCACCCGGTCGAGCAGTTCGACAGGCAGGCGGATGGTGCGCTGGGCGGTGGCGGTTTCGGTGCGGCGATAGGGCGCGGCAGCCTCGTCATTGGCGGCGAGCAGCGTTTCGGCCGGTGCGTGCAGGGGCGGGTTAGACCCCTCCTTGACCCCCGCCAGACCCGCGCCGGAGACTGTTTCATGTGAAACATCAAGCGCGGCGATCAGGCTGTCATCGCCGCCTTCGGGAAAGGCTTCGCCCGCTTCGATGGCGTCGATCATCAGGGCGATGCGGTCAATCACCGCAAGCACGGCGCTGACCAGTTGCTGGTCAGGATCACGCCGCCCGGCGCGGCAATCGGCCAGCGCGTCCTCGGCAGCATGGCTGAGGCCGGCAAGGCGGGGAAAGTCGAAAAAGCCGCAATTGCCCTTCACCGTGTGGACGAAGCGGAAGATCGTATCGAGCCGCGCACGGTCAGCCGGATCGGCCTCCCAGGCGACGAGTTCGCCGCCGGAAGCCTCCAGCATCTCGCGGGTCTCGGCGATGAAATCCGCCAGCAGATCGTCCATCAGGTGCGCAACCTCTTAGCCCTATCAGTCAGGGCTATGCGGCAAGGTTGGTTAACAAGCGCCTAGCGCAGCCCCCAAGCAGGGGCCTGTTTCGCAAAGATATGCCGCACCAGCAGCACCGCAGACACCGCGCCGAACATGTTGGCGGCGAGTTCGGCGGTGTAGATCGCCGATGAGCCCATGCCGGGTTGCAGGACCAGCGCGACCGGAAGCATCACCAGAAACACCCGCGCCACCGATTGCACCAGCGCAAAGCCTGCCTTGTCGACCGCATTCATGATCCCGTTGCCGACAATCAGCAGCCCGAACCCGGCATAGCCCCAGGCGGCAATTTCGAGATAGGCGGCAAATTCGGCGATCACGGCGGGATTGTCGGTGAAGATGGCCGCGAAGCTTTCGCCCGCAGCGACCATCCCGATCGCCACCAGCAGCCCCCACACCACGCAGAAGCCGGCAGCATAAAGCGTCGCCTCGCGGGCGCGGTCAAACCGGCCTGCCCCCCAGTTCTGCCCGACAATCGCCCCGATTGCGCCCGAAAGCCCCAGCAGCGGGACGATCACGAAGCTCTGCAACCGCCCTGCCGCGCCGAAACCCGCCACCGCCGCTTCTCCCTCCAGCGCGACCAGCGCGGTCAGGATCGACAGGCCCAGCGGGTTGATCGCGTTGGAGAAGGCGGCCGGCAACCCGACGCGCATGATCGCCTTGGCCGGATCGATCAGGCTGCATTCGCGCAGCAGGCCAAGGTTCAGCGGCAGCGAAGTGCCGCGCAGCAGCACCAGCGCCGTCGCCACGCCGACGCCCCAGCCGATCACCGTGGCATAGGCCGATCCCGCGATGCCGAAGCCTTCAAACCCAAAGGCTCCGGTGATCAGGATCGGGTTCAGCACCCAGTTGGCCGCGGCATAGGTGATGCTGACCGTGCTCGTCCGCTTGGCCTCACCCTGTCCGCGCAGCACGCCGTTGAAGCCCATGATCGCAAGGCTCAGTGGAAAGCCCATCGCATAAGGCGTCATGTAGTCGCGGATCAGCGGCATGAGGTCCGCAGGCGCGTTCATTGCGGTGAAGATCGGATCGATCAGCAGGTAAAGCGCCAGCCCCATCAACAGCCCGCACACAGCCGCGAACACGATCCCGAAATTGGCCCGCCGCGCCGCCTGGTCAAATGCGCCTTCGCCCAGCGCGCGGGCAACGACCGAATTGATCCCCACCATCACCCCCACACCCAGCGATGTGCTGGCCACGGCGACGGGGAAGATAAAGCTGATTGCGGCCAGCGGCGCGCTGCCCAATTGGCCGATGAAATAGGCGTCGACGATCCCGATCGACATGATCGCTGCCACGCCGATCACGGCGGGAAGCGTTTGGGCAACCAGATGTCCGGGAATGCTGCCGCTCACCAGTTTCGCAGAGGATAGGGCGGGCGCGTTCATCGTCGCCTAGGCCTAGCCGCGCCGCGGGTGGCTTGCAAAGCATTCCCTCAGCGTGCGATAGCTTGGCCCAAGGACAGACGGAGAGGATTGGCCCATGGCAACGCAGCTCAAGCCCACTATCGAATGCAGCAAGGAAGAATGGCAGGCGCGGCTTGACCTGGCGGCCTGCTACCGCATCTTCGATCACCTCGGCTGGTCGGAATCGATCTACAACCACATCTCGCTGAAGGTGCCGGGCGAGACCGACACCTTCCTGATCAATCCCTTCGGGCTGCTCTATTCGGAAGTGACCGCGAGCAACCTCGTCAAGATCGATGTCGAGGGGAACAATGTCGGCGGATCGCCCTATATGGTGAACAAGGCGGGCTTCACCCAGCACGCCTATTTCCACAAGCATTTGGGCGGCCGCGCGGATGCGATCTGCCACGTCCACACCACCGCGACCATGGCCGTGGCGAGCCACAAGGACGGGCTGCTGCCGACCAATTTCTACGCCTGCAACTTCCAGGGCCAGATCGGCTATCACGATTTCGAGGGCGTCACCGTGCGCGCTGAAGAGGGCGAGCGGCTGGTGCAGAACCTCGGCAATCATTCGATCCTGATGCTGCGCAACCACGGCCCGGTGGTGATGGACCGCACGATTCAGGGCATGTTCGTCAAGATGTGGGCCTTGCAGCGCGCCTGCGAGATCCAGGTGGCGACGCTGAGCATGGGCAACCCCGTGATTGTCCCGCAGGAAGTGGTCGATGTGCACCAGCGCGATCTTTCCGTGATGAGCGGGCAGGGCGGCGCCGGGATGTTCGATTTCGAGGCGTGGAAGCGCCGGGTCGATAAAATCGATGACAGCTGGCGGCAGTAAGCTTTAGGCGCCCACAATGTCCCGCATGACCGTCAACGAGCGGCCGGTCGAGTTCGACCTCGATCCCCGCATGCCGCTGCTTTACGCGCTGCGTGAGGCGATGAACCTCACCGGCACCAAGGCCTGCGGCGGCGGCGATTGCGGCGGCGCGTGCATGGTGCTGGTCGATGGCGTGGCGCTGCGATCCTGCGCGATTACCTTGGCCGAGGCAGAAGGGCGGCTGATAACCACCATCGAAGGCCTCAGCCGCGACCGGTCGCACCCCGTTCAGCAGGCAATGGTGGCGCAAGGTGCGATCCAGTGCGGATATTGCACGCCGGGCATCGTGATCGCGGCGGCAGCGCTGCTCCAGCGCACGCCCGCGCCAACGCGCGAGGAAATCGACGCCGCGATCCCCAATATCTGCCGCTGCGGGGTCTACCCCCGGTTGATCAAGGCGGTGGAGCAGGCGGGCCGGGTGGCGCAGCGGCAGGAGCGCATCAGCGCCGCCCCTGCCCCCGGCATCAGCGCCGAGGACGCCGCCAAGGCCGTCCCCGCGCTGCGGGTGCCTGATTAGTACCGGATCGTTACCCCGGCCTGGATCGTGAACGGCTGACCCGGCAGGATGCCGCGTGCCCGGTCAACGATATAGAGCCGGTCGAACAGGTTGCGGACCGTGGTGAACACCTCCCACTTGCCCTGCGGGGGGCCATAGGACACCGCCGCGTTGACCTGCGTCCAGCCTTCGATCAGCCCGCGCTGGCCATCGGGCGTGACCGGGATGAGGTTCACGTCATCGGCAAAGATCGAAGACTGGCTGATCACTTCCAGCTGGCCGGTAAAGCCCTTGTGTTCCACCCCGATCGCGCCTGACACCAGCCATTCGGGCGAATAGGGCAGGCGGTTGCCTTCGACATTGCGCGCCACGCCGCAGGGGGCCGGGCCGGAGCCTGTGGCCACCTGCGTGCCGGTGGTCGCGCCGTCAAAGCAGGGGGCGGTGGCGATACGGGTGCTGTTGAACTTGGCATCGGCGACCCACGTAACCGCCAAACGCGCGAACACATCAGTATCGCTTTCGGTCCAGCCCGCATCGCGTGACGAGGCATTGAGCGCGAACTCGCCGCCACGGTGCATTGTCTCGCCAGCCGAGGTCAGCTGCGTGCCGATCCCGCCGGCCACCGACTGCGCGATGATCTGGTTTTCGAAATCCATCACGAAGAAGGTCGCATCGGCGTTGATCCCGCGCACGATGTCGCCGCGGATGCCGATTTCGTAGTTCCAGCTCAGTTCCGGATCGAGATCGACCGATCCCCCCGCTGCGGTGATGATGTCCTCTACCCGCGGCGGGGCGAAGCCGCGGTGCACGCCGCCATACAGCGTGACGTTTTCCGCGACCTCCCACGTAGCGCCGATTCCGGGGAGCACCTCGTTGAGGCTTTCACTGCCGCTGCTGGCCGCCGTGACCGCGCCCGAGGGGCGTCCGCCCACCAGCACGTCGATGGGCAGGTTGCGGCGGGTCAGGTCGATGAATTCGGCCCGCACACCGGGGGTTACCGACAGGGCGCCGAAATCGAACCGCGACTGGATGAAGGCGGCAAAGGCGGTGGTGTCACGCTCGTTGTTCTCGCGCACGCCCGCGTTCACGCCGGTGCCGGGGGTGCGGGCGTTGGGGGTGTCACCGTTCAGCTGCAGGCGGCGCTGGCGTTCCTCGTGATAGCGGACGCCGATTTCCGTTTCTCCGCCGAAGCCGAGCAGGGCGTGATCGACGCTGAGGCGGGTTTCGACCCCGTAGGTGTCGTAGTCGCGCAACCGGCCTTCGTTGCCGCAGGTCGTCAGCAGATTGGCCAGACCGCCGCAAGCCGGATCGCTGGCGTCATTGGGGCGCTGGCCCGAATTGGACGATTGCCGCCACCAGTCACGCGTGAAGTAGTGATAGTAGCCGGTGGTCAGCAGGCGCAGGTCTTCGCTCAGATCCCAGCGGTGGGCGATCGTGGCGTTCATCCGCTCGGTCTGGAAATCATCGTTGACGAACACGTTGCCGCGCGGGTCGGCAGCGAATTCGTCGCGGCGCAGGCCCGAATAGCCGACATGGCTATCCTCTCGGAAACGCGACAGCTTCACGGTGAGGCCGTGATCCGGCCCAAGCTCCCACGCGCCCTTGATGAAGATATCGGTGAAGCGCAGCGCCTGATTGTCGCGGTTGCCGTCGGTCTGGTTGTGGTTGACGTGCACCAGCACGCCGCCGCCCAGCAGCTTGCCGCCAACCTGCCCGTCCAGCATCAGCATGTCACGATTGCCCGCCGCGACCGTGCCGCTGGCGATGAATTCCTCCGGCGCGTCCGGGGTGATATAGTTCACCACACCGCCGATGGTCTGCGGGCCGAAGCGGATCTGGCCGGCGCCCTTTAGCACCTCGACCCCGGTGAAGCGCTGGATCGGCGGGTGGTAATAGGCAGCATTGTCGCCATAGGGCGCATAGCCGAGCGGCACGCCGTCTTCGAGCAGCAGCACCTTGGTCGACCGGATGGGATTAAGCCCGCGGATGCCGATGTTCGGCCGCATCCCGGCGCCTTCCTCGTCGCGCACGAACACACCAGTAACCTGCCGCAGCGCGTCATTGACGTTGAGCACGCGGGTGCGGCGCAGGTCTTCTTCGCTGACCTTGCTGAACGAGCCCGCGATTTCGTCGGCTTCCTCGGCCGTGCCGACGACGATGATCTCGGTCGCAGGCTGCGTGGCAGTTTCGGCGGCGGTTTCGGCAAAGGCGGGGAATGCGACGGTGGCGCAGCCGAGCAGCAGGGCGGTGCGCGCAATGCGGTGAATCATGGGTGGCCTTTCAAAGCGTCTGGCAGGCGAGCTATTGCAACTTACTCGCAACTGCAAGACTTTGCTGCGGCCGAAATTGATAAACCTCAATCTGTGGCAATTTGGTCGCGCTGGGCCTATTTGCCAGAGGACATCCGGCGGCAAGGAGAGCAGCGATGAAGGCGACCATCTGGCACAATCCGGCTTGCGGGACATCGCGCAAGACACTGGCAATACTGGAAAACCTCAGCCGGGTGGAGGTGACGGTGGTCGAATATCTGAAAGCCCCGCCCACGGCTGAAAAGCTCGCCCAGCTTTATCGCGATGCCGGGATCACGCCGCAGCAGGGCCTGCGCCTGCGCGGCACCGATGCGGCGGAGCGGGGCCTGCCGGGTGCGGACAATGCCACAGTGCTCGCCGCGATGGTGGCTGATCCGATCCTGATCGAACGGCCCCTCGTGGAAACAGACAAGGGCGTGCGCCTGTGCCGGCCTCAGGACGTGGTTCTGGAAATACTTTGATCCTGCGTGCCCGCCTCCGCGGGCACGTCCTCGGCGCGGTTCAAGCCCTGCGGGCTTGAGCACCTGCGGGCGGCCGGTCGGCCTTGCGGCGGCCTTGCCGCCGAACAGTCCGGTTCAACGCGGTCAACCCCGTTCGCGGGTCAGTTCGCCATCCGGCTGCAAGGCGAACCAGCCGTGCACCAGCACGATGGCGCACAGGGCCACGATCAGGCCGAAGCCCAGCCAATCGGAATGGCCATAGAGCCAGACGCCCAGTGCTGGCGCATAGATGTAGCTCGCCCCCGCCAGTGACGCGACAATCCCGCTTGCCTGCCCTTGTTCGGCCCGCGTCACCGCCAGCGAGGTGCCCGCCGTGGTGCCGGGGCGAAACAGGCCGAAGCCCAGCGATGCGATGGCATAGCCGAGCGCGATCAGGTGCAGATCGCCCGCAATCCCCAGCAGCACCGTCCCGAACGCCGCCGCCGCGATTCCCCACAAGGTCGCCGCGCGCGGGCCGAGGTTGAAGCGCGGGATCAGGCCCCATTGTGCCAGAAGCGTGGCAATCGCCCCGCTCATCAGCACCAGCCCCACCGGCCCTGCGCCTTCGGCAGGCGTATCGCGCAGACCCAGCCGGTCGAGAACCAGAAAGCCCGCAATCCCCAGCACCATCGCCTGCGCGTGCCCGCCGAAGAACCCCGCAAACACCCACGGGCGCAAACGCGGGTCGCGCCAGCTGAGGCGCGGCGGCTCTGCGGTTTCGTCGGCTTCGGGCGCCTCCTGCGGATCGACCGGTGCGCCCGTTCCGCTGGAATAGGCGACCCCCTGTCCACGTGCGGCATATTGCGGCTCGTCATCGGGCAGGCGCAGCCGCAGCAGCACCAGCGCGACAACGCCAATCGCGGCAAAGGCGATGAACGGCCCGGTCAGGCCGATGCCGAGGAACGACACCACCATCAGCGGCGCCAGCGCCGGGCCGATCACGGTGCCAAGGCCAAAGCTCGATGCGATCAGGGACAGGGCCTGCGTGCGTTCCGCACGGGGTGTGCGCGAGGCGACATAGGCCTGCACCGCCGGGGGCGCAGCGCTGCCGAACCCGCCGTAAAGGCTGCGCGCGGCGGCAAAGGCGATCAGAGTCCAGACCGCCGAAAGCCAGCCCGAAAGCCCGGCCCACAGCACCGCGCCGCACAGCACGAACGAAACAATGAAGCCCGCCAGCCCCAGCGCCATCATCGCCTTGCGCCCGCGCTGGTCCGACCGCCGCGCCCAGAACGGCGCGCACACCACCCACAAGAGCGCCGACCAGCTATAGGCTAGGCTGATCCAGACATCGTCGACCGCCAAGGCGGTGCCGATGGACGGCATCACCGATTGCATCGCGGTGTTGCCTGCCGCGGTGACCAGCATCACCATGAACAACAGCGCCATGCGACCCGGCGGGATGGCGCCGGTGGCGGGCGGGCCCTGCGTCTTGGGCGTCAGATCGGGATCGGTGTCGGCCATCGTGCTGCGCCCGCGGCGTCAGTCGAACAGATCGATTTCGGTCTGCGACACGGTTCCTGCCAACTGGTGGTAGATCGAGACCGTGACGGCGTAAAACAGCGTGTAGAACGTGGCCACGATACCGGCAATGAAGGCAGCGTTGCCGATCATCGCACCGCGTTCCCCGAGGGCCGCAAGCACAAGCCCGACGATCATTGTCAGGATCAGCCCGATCACCACAGCGAGCAATCCCAGCATGAACATGAAGGCGAACAGGAAGAACGAATTTCCCTTGGTCAGGCGCCATGATTCCCGCATCGCGACCAACGGGTTACGGCGGCGTTCGAGCACGATCACGGCGTTCGCCAGGGAGAACTTGACCGTGAGGTAAAGCGTGATCGGCAGCAGCACGAAACCGGCCAGCGCCGCTGCCATTTCGGGCAGGCGTTCGGCAAGCAGCGAAGGCCCCTGCGTGGCCAGCGTCACCAGCAGCTGAAGGCCGAACATCGGCAGGATCAACCCCGGCACCCGCTTCAGCACTTCGCTTACCGTCGGGCGGCTGCGGTCGCCCAGCAGCGTTATTATCGCAATCCCGCCGCACAGCTGGCCGATGCTGGCGAGCAGCAACGCCCACCAATTGTCCACCATCACCGCCACGATCTGCGCGTAAATCTGCTCGGGATCGGGTTGGCTCCCCGCCCCGCCCAGATCGATGTCACTGTTCATCAGCGCCAGAATTGCCACGAAAAACGGGATGAACAGAAAAATGCCTGCAAGCACGCTTACCAGATCGCGGTTGGCCCCGATCAGGCCGGTCGCCTGAACCCAGGCTTTCCCCATATCAAGCTTGCGGTTTGCCATTATTGATCCCTTTGCCGCGAGGTGCTGCAGCTGCAATCGCCTCTTGATCTCGCCGCTCAATGCCCCCACCGGTGCGCCATGGCAAGCACTGCTCCTGCACCCGGCGCTGCATTACCGATCGAATGGCGGCGTGAGAGCGCGCCTGTGGCTTACGCCGCCGCGCTGGCGGCGATGGAAGCGCGCAATGCCGCTGTCTTCGCCGGCGAAGCGGCGGAACTGGTGTGGTTGCTCGAACACCCCCCAGTCTACACCGCCGGCACCAGCGCGGACCCTGCCGAACTGGTCGACCCTCGGTTCGAGGTGGTCGAGGCCGGGCGGGGCGGTCGCTACACCTATCATGGGCCGGGTCAAAGGGTGGGCTATCTGGTTCTGGACCTTGCCAAGCGGGGCCGGGACGTGCGCTGCTTTGTCCACGCCATCGAAGGCTGGGTGATCGCCACGCTGGCCACCTTTGGCGTCGAAAGTTGGCGGGCGGAAGGCCGGGTCGGCATCTGGACCAAGGACATCGACGGCACCGAAGCCAAGATCGGCGCGATCGGCGTGCGGGTGCGGCGCTGGGTGACGATGCACGGCTTTTCGGTGAACCTTGATCCTGACCTGACGCATTTCGGCGGGATCGTGCCTTGCGGGATTGCCGAATACGGCGTCACCAGTCTGGCGCGGCTGGGCCTCAGCGTTTCGCCGCAGCAGTGGGACGCCGCGCTGATCGCGGCCAGTGACGATTTCCTTGACGCATTGGACCAAGCCGCGAAAAGAGCGTGCCGATGAAACGCGCTGCTCTCCTTCCGCTGCTGTGCCTTGCCCTTGCCGCTTGCAATGAGCAGGCCTCCACCCCCGCTGCAGAGCAGGGCGGCGCGGCTTCGGGTGAGGTGCTGGCCGGATCGATCAGCGATGCGATGATCCCGCTCGACCAGCTTGAGTCGCAAGCCCCGCTGGCCCCGCGTCAGGCCATGCCGGTGGGCGACATCGACTCCGAACAGCCCGAAGTGACGCCCGCCGAGGGGATCGACGGCGCGCCCACAAGCGAAGGGGCCGGAACAGCCCCTGCTGCCCCGGCCCCCGAACCTACGGAATAAAGCCGCTTACTCTGCCGCTTCGGACTGTTCTTCTGCCAGCGTCGGGTAATCGGTGTAGCCCTGCGGAATCGGGAAGTACCAGCTTTTCGGCACGTCCTTGTTCGGGTTCCAGTGCGCGCCCACCGCGATCCGCTTGTCCAGATCGGGGTTGGAGATGTACGGGCGGCCAAAGCTGACCGCATCGCACTTGCCGCTGGTCACATCGGCGACGGCTTCCTCGGCAGTGTAATCCGAATTGAGGATCAGCACGCCGGTGTAGATCTGGCGGATCAGCGGGCTTTGCTTGGGCACATCGGTCTGGCCGAAGGTGCCGTCCGGGCCGGGTTCGCGCAGTTCGACAAAGGCGAGGCCGAGTTCTTCACACACCTTGGCCGCCGCGCCGAAGGTCGCTGCCGGGTTGCTGTCATCGGTCCCTTGCGAATCGCCATTGGGTGACAGGCGGATGCCGACGCGGTCTGCGCCCCATACGTCGATCAGGGCTTCCAGCACTTCGCGCATGAAGCGGGTGCGGTTTTCGGGGCTGCCGCCATATTCGTCAGTGCGAAGGTTGGTCTTGTCGCGCAGGAACTGGTCGATCAGATAGCCATTGGCGCCGTGCAGCTGCACCCCGTCAAAGCCCGCCTTTTTGGCGTTCTCAGCGGCGCGGCGGTAGTCGCCGATGGTGCGCTGGATATCTTCATGCGTCATTTCGCGGGCCTGCGCATAGGGCTGCTTGCCGGTCGGCGTGTGGGCCTCACCGGGTGCTGTGGTGGCGCTGGCCGAGAACGGCGGCTGGCCATCCAGGAACACCGGATGGACAATCCGCCCCATGTGCCACAGCTGCATCACGATCAGGCCGCCTTCTTCGTGCACCGCCTTGGTGGTGGCCTTCCACGCTTCGGTCTGTTCGTCGCTCCAGATGCCCGGCGCCGAGGGCCAGCCGAGGCCTTCGCGGCTGATGCCGGTCGCTTCGGTCAGGATCATGCCCGCGCCCGCGCGCTGGCGGTAATAGGTCGCCATCAGTTCGTTGGGCGTGAACATCGGGTCGGCCGCGCGCCCGCGGGTGAGGGGGGCCATGTGGATGCGGTTCTTGGCGTGAAGCGCGCCCATCTGGAGCGGCTGGAACAGGGCGTCGTGCATATGTGGGTAATCCTCGGTGGTCAGTTGCGATTGGCTATCCAATTGGGGGGCGCAAGGCTAGGGCGCAAGCATGGAAAATGAGGGTGCGGCCCAAGAAGAAGTTGTCAGCGAACCGCGCCCGGCGGCGTGGCTGCTGCTGTTCGCGCTGATCGGCGGCAATATCGCGCTGGCCTTGGGGCCGTGGTTCGTGCGTGAGGCTGACACGGGGCCGGTGTCCGCCGGGTTCTGGCGGCTGTTCCTGGCGCTGCCGTTTCTGGTGCTGCTGGCCAGGGCCAACGGTCAGAAGCTTACCGGGATGGGGGCAAAGACCCTCGCTTTGGTGGCGTTGGGGGCAGTGACCTTCGCGCTCGATCTCGCCAGCTGGCACATCGGCATCGGCATGACGCGGCTGGGCAATGCGACGTTGTTCGGTAATGCCGGGTCGATCGTGCTGCTGTTCTGGGGGTTCCTTGTCGCCCGGACGTTGCCGGGGCGGCTGGAGTGGCTGGCGATTGTCTTTGCTCTGACAGGCGCGGCGATCCTGATGGGTCGCAGTCTGGAGATTTCGGACGAAACCCTGATCGGTGACCTGTTCTCGGTCGCGGCGGGGCTGCTTTACGCGGTCTATCTGCTGACGTTGCAGGGGGCGCGGGGGCAGTTCGGGTCGTGGAGTCTGCTGGTGTGGGTGAGCCTGTTCGGCGCGCCGGTGCTGCTGGGGATCGCGCTGCTGCTGGGCGAGCCGGTGTGGCCGCAGGCGTGGGGGCCGGTGGTGGGGCTGTTCATCCTCAGCCAGCTGGTGGGGCAGGGGCTGATGGTGTTTTCCCTGAAGTATTTCCCCCCGCTCGTGGTGGGGTTGGCGCTGCTGACCCAGCCAGTGGTCGCCTCAGTCTACGGCTGGCTGGCGTTCGGCGAAGTGCTGTCGGGGATGGATATTGTTGGGATGGTGCTGGTGGGCGCGGCTTTGGCGGTGAGCAGGGCGCGGGCGTCCTAGCCTCTTTCGTCACCCCAGCGAAAGCTGGGGCCTATTTGCGCTTGCTAGGCTTGGTCTTGGCGTTGGCGATTTTCGCTTCAGCCTCTGCAAGTGCTGCTTCATCGAGCCGGCCTAACGCCAATGGATAGTACCCAGCACGAATATCGCTGACACTAATTTGGTCAGCCATACCAACAGCTTGAGACACCTTGTCGATCAACGCATGATATCGCTCAATGATTTTCTCAGCACTACTCGGATCTTCGCCAGTCGCGTCATGAAATGACCTGTAGGCCTCTCGGACGGCAGGCACGTCGCTAAATGCCACATCGACCAAATTCAACGCCGCAAGCGCGTCTTGATGCAGGAGCTGCGATCGACACTTCATCAAGGCCACGAACACTTGCATCCGCAGCTTTTCGCGCTCTGATGCTTGCTCCGACTGTCGGCGATATTTCTCGGCCCACTCGGCAGCCTTCTTTGGAGCCTTCGCAGCGAAATACACGGCCACCACGGCGGTTAGCAAGGTGCACAGTGCTGCCCCTGCTGTTAGCCAGTCGGTGATCAAGGGTTCGCTCATCAATCAATCCCCGCTGAAATGCACCTTCCCCAAGTCCCCCATCCCAACAGTCCCGCTTGCCATGTCCAGCATCCGGTCGAGGCTGCGCTTCGCTTTCAGGCGGATGCCTTCCTCGATCACGATCTGCGGCTGCAAATCGCGCAGGGCGACATACAGCTTCTCCATCGTGTTGAGCGCCATGTAGGGGCAGATGTTGCACGAACAGTTCCCGTCCGCGCCGGGGGCGCCGATGAAGGTTTTGTCAGGCAGCGCCTTTTCCATCTGGTGGATGATGTGCGGTTCGGTCGCGACGATCAGGGTGTCGCCGGGGAAAGTCTTGGCGAAGCTGAGAATACCGCTGGTCGAGCCGACGTAATCGGCGTGGTCGATGATCGTCGGCGGGCATTCCGGGTGCGCGGCGATGGGCGCGCCGGGGTATTGCTCTTTCAGCTTGAGCAGTTCCGTTTCGCTGAACGCCTCGTGGACGATGCACACGCCCGGCCACAGCAGCATTTCGCGGTTGAACTTGCGGCTGAGATAGCCGCCCAAATGCCGGTCGGGGCCGAAGATGATCTTCTGTTCGGGCGGGATCTGGGCAAGGATCGTTTCGGCGCTGGAGCTGGTCACGATCACGTCCGACAGGGCTTTCACCTCGGTCGAACAGTTGATGTAGGTCAGCGCGATGTGATCAGGGTGGGCTTCGCGAAACGCGCGGAATTTCTCCGGCGGGCAGCTGTCTTCAAGGCTGCATCCGGCGTCCATGTCGGGCAGGATCACGGTTTTCTGGGGGCTGAGGATCTTGGCGGTGTCGGCCATGAACTTCACCCCGCAGAACGCGATCACGTCGGCGTCCGTCGCCGCTGCCTTGCGCGACAATTCAAGGCTGTCGCCCACGAAGTCGGCAATGTCCTGAATGTCCGGCGTCTGGTAATAATGCGCGAGGATCACCGCGTTGCGCTCCTTGCGCAAACGGTCGATCTCGGCGAGCAGATCGGTGCCGGTGGGGTTGCGGGTCAGCAGGCTCATTGGTCGTGTCCCCATAGTCTCAGGAGACGCCGATATAGGGCTTGGCCTGCGATTATCGAGCGAAAACCTACATCGCGAAGCCCGGCGGCAGGAAGGCGGCCATCGGACGCGCGGCCCCCGGTGTGCCGGCCACCACCCATGCGGTCATGGCATGGCCGAGCGGCGACCAAGCCAGCACCATCGAGGCGAGGAAGCCTCCCGCGTTGATCCCCATCCCCCACCAATAGGCCGGATGAACGCGGCCCCGCGTGCGCCAATCAGCGAGCATCCCGATCACCGGGAACACGAAGCTCGCGGTCACGGCAATCGTCCACGCATTGGGGATCAGCAGCGGCATCGGCAGCAGCCGCCCGATGCCGGGACCGGTCAGCACGCTCATCGCAACCAGCATCAGCCGCCGGTGCCAGCCGGTGTAGCGCCGCGCTTTCAGCGCCCATAGCGCCAGCCCGCCAAACACCAGCAGCCCGGCCATGTTGCTGATGAGAAATTCGTTCTGGGCAAAGAAGAACGGTCCGCCTGTCCCGCGTACCGAAACAAGGATGATCATCACCCCTGCCGCTACCATTGCCGGGATCCAGACATAGGCAAGCCTGCCCAGCTGGCGATGCAATGCGCGATTGTCGGTCACGATCGTCACGACTTGTGCCAGATACAGCCCCAGCCAGCCCATGAAGATGACGCCGTGCAGGTGGAAGGCAGGCGGCAGCGCAAAGCTAGATCGCCCCATGGCCAGATTGACCGAAAATCCCGCGATGATGACCAGCGCCATGGCGCAGGACATGATCAGATAGAAGCGCGTGCCTTCCGCCGAAGCGCCGCGTTGTGCCAAAGTGGCCATTCCGCCCCCCGTTTCGCGCCCCGACGCGGATTGGAACACGGATGGGCCGAGGGTGCAAGGGGCGCTTTACGCCACCCGCCACACTTCCCCTTCGCGCCTTGCGGCCCCGCGTTTCTCCAGATCGAGCAGATGCGCAGTCACGCTCATCTCGGCGGCTCCGATCAGGCGCGGGTCCAGGCCCTTGTACATGTCGGGAATGAAGCCGCTGGCGGGACGCGCCGCCTCACCCAGCAGGCGCAGGATCTGCGCCTCGCGCTGGCGGCGGTGGCCGATCATGCCGCGCACCAGCTGCTTGGGCTTTTCAATCGCCGCGCCGTGGGCCGAGTGATAGCGCACATCGTCACGCGCCATCAGTTTCTCAAGGCTCGCCATGTAATCACCCATGTCGCCATCGGGCGGGATGACCACGCTGGTTGACCAGCCCATCACGTGATCGCCGGTGAACAACGCGCCGCTTTCTTCGAGCGCGAAGCACAGGTGGTTCGATGTGTGCCCCGGCGTGGCGACCGCTGTCAGCGTCCAGCCGGTGCCGCGCATCGCCTCGCCATCCAGCAGAACGCGGTCAGGCGCATAGGTCGGATCGAACGCCTCGTCTGAACGCGGACCGGCCACTTGCAGCATCAAGGGCGCGCAGCCGACGATGGGCGCCCCCGTTCGCTCCGCCAGCGGCGCTGCGGCAGGCGAGTGGTCGCGGTGGGTGTGGGTGCACATGATCGCGGCGAGCTTGCGCCCGTCGATGGCAGCGATGATCGCTTCAATGTGCTCAGCCTCGTTCGGGCCGGGATCGATCACCGCGCAATCCGGCCCGTCGGCCGGGCCGACCACATAGGTCTGCGTACCGGTGAAGGTATAGGGCGAAGGATTGGGCGCAAGCACGCGGCGGACCAGCGGCTCGACGGCTTCGGCAAGCCCGGTGGGCCAGGGTTGGGGAGGGATCGTCACCATGGCCTTGCATATGGCGAGCGCCGTGGCAGATGTCACGCCGGAGAGAGGAATACCGATGGCTGACTACATTCTCGTGCTCGATGAAGGCACCACCTCCACCCGGGCGATGCTGTTCGCCAGCGACGGCGTGCTGGTTGCCTCCGCGCAGGAGCCGCTGACGCAACATTATCCGCAATCGGGCTGGGTCGAGCATGATCCGCGCGAGATATGGGACAAGACCCTGGCCTGCGCGCTGGAGGTCGTCCCGAAGGCGGGCGGGGCGGCAAGCATTGCTGCGATCGGCATCACCAACCAGCGCGAAACCGTGGTGGCTTGGGACCGCGCCACAGGCGAGCCGCTGACCAACGCCATCGTCTGGCAGGATCGCCGCACCGAGCCTTTCTGTGCGGCGCTGCGGGAGGCTGGCCACGAGGCGGGCGTGCAGGAGCGAACGGGTCTGCTGCTCGATCCCTATTTCTCGGGCACCAAGATGCGCTGGATGCTCGACAATGTGCCCGCTGTGCGCGCCGCGGCGGTCGCAGGCACACTGGCCTTCGGGACGGTGGAAAGCTGGCTGACCTTCAAACTGACCGGCGGCGCCGCGCATATCACAGATGCCAGCAACGCCAGCCGCACGTTGCTGATGGGGCTTGAGGACGCGCAGTTCGATGACGGTTTGTGCGATCTGCTGGGCGTGCCGCTCGCGGCGCTGCCGGGCGTGGTCGACATGGCCGGGCCGCTCGCCATGACCGATCCGGCGCTGCTCGGCAAAGCGATCCCGATCACAGGGTTGGCGGGCGACCAGCAGGCGGCGACCATCGGGCAGGCGTGCCTCGCGCCCGGGCAGACCAAGGCGACATTTGGCACGGGGGCTTTCGTGCTGACCTGTCAGGGTCGCAAAATTCCGCGCTCCACCAACCGCCTGCTCGGCACCGTGCTGACCCAGCTTGATGGGCAGCGCACCTATGCCATCGAAGGGTCGGTGTTTGTCGCGGGCAGTCTGGTGCAATGGCTGCGGGATTCGCTCGGCATCGTGCAGGTGGCCGAGGAAACCGAGGAACTCGCCCGATCAATTCCCGACAGTGGCGGGGTGGTGATCGTGCCTGCCCTGTCAGGCCTTGGCGCGCCGCACTGGCAGGCCGAAGCGCGCGGGGTGATTGCGGGGCTGAGCTTTTCCAGCGGCAAGGCGCAACTCGCCCGTGCCGCGCTGGAGGCGATGGCGCACCAGACGCATGACCTGTGCGCCGCCTACACCAAGGATGGCGCGCCGTGGCAGACCTTGCGGATCGATGGCGGGATGTCGGCAAATGACTGGATGGCGCAGGATCTGGCCGACATGCTCGGCATTCCGGTCGAGCGGCCCGGCTTTGTCGAGACGACCGCGCTGGGCGCGGCGATGCTGGCGGCGTGCGGGGTGGGGATGTATCCCGATCTGGGCACGGCAGCGCAGGCGATGCGCGGGCGGCTGGCGCGGTTCGAACCGCAGATGGCGGATGAGATCAGGGACGCACGGCTGGCGGCGTGGCGGAAAGCTTTGGCCGCCGCCTAACCCAAACGCCCCAATTCGCGGCCGATCCGGTCCTGAAAGGCGCGGACGGGCGAGGCCATCTCGAAATGCTGGCGCCATGCTTCGTCCAGCCGGGCGATGCGCTGGTGCAGCTTTTCGGTATCGGCGATCAGCTCGCGGGTTTCCGGTTCGAGCATCGCCAGCTGCGCCTCGTCCGAACCGCGATCGGGGGGCAGAGCGCCATGCAGGCGCACCTGGTTTTCGCTGAGCTCCCCCTGAAACAGCGCCCGCTGGTTCAGCAGCCAGGCAAGCACATGCATCATCCGGGTGGTGGTCTTCAGCCCCTCGGTCGAGAGCGCGAGCCGCATATAGGCGTCCTCTCCCGCCACCGGTTCACGCGTGCCGGCGGCAAACACCGCGCGCACCTCGTCCGCCAGAACAAGGGCTTCGGTGTAGAGCGCCTCGACAATCGGGCGCGAGAGATTGGTGGTGCGAGCCATATTGCGGCGCAGGTTACGTCGGCGTGCGCCGCTTCGCCATATGACTATGGTTACTTTCCAAGCAATTTTTGGCTTCGTCCCGGCGGGGCACAGAATTTACGCCGGGTTAACCATGCGGGAGCCGATCCCTCCCGTTCCGCCCGACCGCGGAGGGGCGGATGATCACGCGATGATATCGGGCAGCAGCGTGTCCTCGATAATCGCGATCTGGTCTTTCAGCCGCAGCTTGCGCTTTTTCAGACGGGCGATCTGGAGCATGTCGGCCGACGCGGTGCCACGCGCCGCATCGGTCAGCGCGGCAATCGCGGCGTCGAGGTCGCGATGCTCGGTCTTGAGCAACTCAAGATTTTTC
This sequence comes from Porphyrobacter sp. IPPAS B-1204, assembly GCA_003724185.1. Classification (GTDB taxonomy): domain Bacteria; phylum Pseudomonadota; class Alphaproteobacteria; order Sphingomonadales; family Sphingomonadaceae; genus Erythrobacter. The sequence goes on along the minus strand of RHGM01000001.1, from coordinate 1,167,827 downwards.
CTGAGCTCCTGCTCGGTCATGTCGGCCCCTGATCCTTTACGCCTTGTCGCTGCGCCTGATGCACTGCCCCGCCAATGCATTGCCCCGCTACGCGTTCCCGCATCGCTTGGGTAGATGGCTTGCGCCGATTTCATCGGGGCCTGCCGCATTATGCGCAAGCGGTTCGTCGTGCGTGGGGGCGGATGCGCCGATTAAGGAATGATCAGGGCTTTGCAAGCTAGGCTGCCTGTGGTTTCACTGAAACCTGCGGCTCGGCCGCGATGTGCCGAGTCGCCTTTCCGGGGGCATCCCCCCGCAGGACAGGAGAACGCATAATGGCATCTATCGCAGTGTCTTCCCACCTCCACGCCCTTCAGAGCAAGCACGCCGGCCTCGAAGCCCGCCTGCGCGAAGAAATGGCCCGGCCCGTGCCTGACACAGCGATGATCCAGTCTCTCAAGAAGCAGAAGCTGCGACTGAAGGAGGAAATCGCCGCCTCCTGAGCGGCGCGGATCATCCGCCCAGCCGGTTGTGGCGGGCGGTGCGTTGCGTTCAGGAAATTTTGCATTTGCCACGCGGTTTGAATAGACCGCTTAGGCAATGACCGCAGCCGCAGCCGCCCGCCAGATCCTGACCCGCCTGACCGAGGTGATGGCCTCGCGCATGCACGCGCAGGGCAAGCTTGATCAGGTGGTGGAGATCATCGGCGAATGCCTGTCGAGCGAGGTCTGCTCGATCTACCTGCTGCGCGAAGGCATGCTTGAACTCTTCGCCACCCGCGGGCTGAACCAAAGCGCGGTGCACGTCACCCGCATGGCAATCGGCGAAGGCCTGACCGGCGCGATTGCGCAAAAGGTTGAAACGCTCAATCTGGCCGAGGCCAAGGCCCATCCCGATTTTCAGTACCGCCCCGAAACGGGTGAGGAAAAGTTCCATTCCTTTGCCGGTGTCCCCATCGTCTACCGCGCCCGCGCGGTGGGCGTGCTGTGCGTCCAGCATGTCGAGCCGCGCCGCTACGAAGAGGTCGAGATCGAGGCGCTCCAGACCACCGCGATGGTGCTGTCCGAACTGATCGCCAACGCCGAACTGGTTGATGAAGAAGAAGCACGCGGGCTGACGCAGGAGCAGACCGGGCCGCAGACGCTGACCGGGCTGACACTGGTGAAAGGGCTCGGCGCAGGCCACGCTGTCTATCACCAGCCGCGGGTCGAAATCACGCAGGTCATGGCCGAAGACACCGAGGCCGAACGCCAGCGCGTCTACCGCGCCTTCGACAAGATGCGCGAGCAGATCGACACGCTCGCCAGCCAGGCCGAATTCGGCGCGGGCGGCGAGCATGAGGAGGTGCTCGAAACCTACAAGATGTTCGCCTACGACGAAGGCTGGTCGCGGCGCATCAACGAAGCGATCGACGCCGGCCTCACCGCCGAAGCCGCGATCGAGCGCGTCCAGCAGCACACGCGGATGCGGATGCGCGAGATCGACGATCCGCTGCTGGCTGACCGGATGCACGATCTGGAGGATCTGGCGAACCGCCTGCTGCGCATCGTCGCGGGGCAGGTCGGCACGGCGGCATCGCAGGGGCTGCGGCGTGATACCATCCTGATTGCCCGCAATCTCGGCCCAGCTGAACTGCTCGAATATGACAAGCGCCGCCTAAAGGGCGTGATTCTTGAGGAAGGGTCATTGACCGCGCACGTGGTCATCGTTGCCCGCGCCATGAACGTGCCGGTGATCGGCCGCGCCAAGGGCGTGCGCACCACGATCCGAGAGGGCGATGAAATCCTGCTCGATGCGAGCCTCGGCAACGCCATCATCCGTCCGCTGCCGCAGGTCGCCGATGCCTTCCAGACGCGCTTTGCCAAGAGCCGCGAGAAGCAGGCGGCCTATGCTTCGCTGAGAGATGTCGAGCCCTTCACCCGCTGCGGCACGCGCATTCAGGTGATGATGAACGCGGGCCTGCGCGATGACATGAGCGCGCTGGCGATGACCGGCGCGGACGGGGTGGGCCTGTTCCGTACCGAATTCCAGTTCCTCGTTTCCGCCACCCTGCCGCAGCGCGAACGGCAGATCAGGCTGTACCGCGACGTGCTCGAAGCGGCCGGGGACAAGCCGGTGATCTTCCGCACGGTCGATATCGGCGGTGACAAATCGGTGCCCTACCTCGCGAGCGAAATTGCCGCGCAGGATGAAAACCCGGCAATGGGCTGGCGAGCGCTGCGGCTGGCGCTGGAACGCGAAGGCCTGATGAAGATTCAGGCGCGTTCGCTGATGGAAGCTGCGGGCGGGCGGTCACTATACGTGATGTTCCCGATGGTCAGCGAGCCTTGGGAGTTCGATGCGGCCAAGGCCGTGTTCGACGAACAGCTCGTCTATTTGCGCGCCCAGAAGAAGTTGCTTCCTGAACGCATCCACTTTGGCGCGATGCTGGAAGTGCCGGCGCTTGCCGAAGTGCTTGATCTGTTGCTGCCGAAACTCAGCTTTCTGTCGATCGGCACCAATGATCTCACCCAGTTCCTGTTCGCCGCGGACCGCGCGAACCCCAAGCTGGCGGAGCGTTACGACTGGCTCAGCCCGTCGATCCTCCGGTTCCTGCGGCGCGTGATCCAGAACTCTGTCGGCAGCGGTGTCGAAATCGGGGTGTGCGGCGAGATGGGCGGGCGCAGGCTTGAGGCGCTGGCGCTGATGGGGATTGGCTACCGCCGCCTCTCGATCACGCCCGCCGCGGTCGGCCCGATCAAGGAACTGGTGCGCAAGGTCGATCTGGCCGAACTGACCGCAGCGATGACCGGCTGGCTCGCCGATCCCGGCCTTAACCTGCGCGAACAGCTTGCCGCATGGGCCGACGCCCGCGAGATCGAATATGATTGATACTCGGCTCGCCGACAGACGTGCGCGGTCTGCGGCGCCATGCTATGGCAACGCTTGACAGGACGCTGCGTAGCGGCTGAGTCCCGTTCAAGGACAATTCACGCAAATTATCTCAAGCAAGCCTCGTAAGAAGGCGCGGACCCGGGTCATGGACAGCGAAGACATCAACAGTGCGGACACTGCGCCGCAACTGCCCCTTTCCGGGCCGGGCGGAACTCTGCGCCGCGCGCGTGAGGAACTGCGGCTCGATCTGGCGCATGTCGCGGCGGAAACGCGCATCCCGCTGCGCCATCTGGAAGCGATCGAGGCGGATGATTTCGAAAGCCTGCCCAGCCGCGCCTATGCGATCGGCTTTTCGCGCACCTTCGCCAAGGCGGTCGGGCTGGACCCTGCCGAAATCACTGACGCCGTGCGCGCCGAACTGGCCGACGGATCGATGCGGCGGGCTGCACCATCATCGAGTATGGAGCCCGGCGATCCGGCGCGCGTGCCGTCTGCCGGTCTGGCCTGGGCGGCGGCGGCGGCAGTGCTGCTGCTCGCGATCGGGGCCTTCGCATTCTATCGCAGCTATTTCGGTGCCGGGACCGAGCCGGGCTCCCTGCTCACGCCCGAGCCTGCGGCCAGCACCGCGCCGGTCGCCGCCGCTTCCGCGCCTGCCCCTGCGCCCGCCGCCAGCGGTCCAGTGGTGCTGACCGCGCTGGAGGAAGGCGTGTGGCTGAGGCTGTATGAAGAAGGCGGCGAAAGGCTGCTCGAACGCACCTTGGCCAAGGGTGAGGCCGTGACTGTGCCAGACACGGCGGCAGATCCGCGCATCAACACCGGTCGGCCCGATGCGCTCGCGCTGACGGTAGGCGGGCAGGCGGTCGCCCGGTTGTCGGAACGGCCCACCACGATTTCGGGGGTGCCCGTGTCGGCGAGAGCGCTGATGGCGCGGGCGGCGGTGACGTCGCCTGTTCCGGCGCCAACGCCAGCTGCCAGCGCGGCGGCACCTGCCCCGCAGCCTCGCCGCACCCCAGCGCGTCCGCCCGCTGCCGAGGCAGCGCCGCGTGAAACCGTGCCGGCCGCGCCTGCGGGCGACAACCCGCCTGCCACCGGGGCCGAGCCTGTTGCCCGGCGTTAACGCTTTTCCGGTTGATTAGGCGCTTTGCCGCTCTCGACTTGAAGGGCCGCTCGGGGCAGGGATTCGATTGATATTCATGTGCGCCGCGCCACGAATGGGCGGCCATAGCGAGGGAGCCTGACGCGCCATGACCCCCACTTCACGGATCACCACCGGAAACCTGCCGCTGCGCCTTGCTGGTGCATTGATGGTGGCGGCAACCGTGGTGACCACGCCGCTGGCCGCGCCCGCGCTGGCTCAGGACGCCCCTGCCGAAACCCGCATCCGCAAGATCGAGGCAGAGATCCGCGCGCTTCAGCGCAAGGTTTTTCCCGGCGGTGACGGGCGCTTCTTCGAACCCGAAATCGCCCCGGGCACCACGCCGCAGGGCAGCGCCCCGGCATCGACCAATGCGCCTTCGGCCACGGCGGTGACCGATATCCTTGTCCGGCTTGATACCCTCGAACGCCAGTTGCAGGCGCTCACCGCACGGTCGGAAGAACAGGCCAATGCGCTTTCGCAGATGGAGCTGCGGCTGACAGCGCTGGAAACGGCGGGCAATGCGCCGATCACGACGGCGCCGGTGCTTCCGGCCGCGCAGACTGCGACGACCACCCCCGCACCCGCTGTCACCACGGCGGCGGCCACGCGTCCGCCGGTGCAGACGGCGCCTGCCTTCACCCCCGCTCCGGCGCCTGCTCCGGCAGTCGCTGCACCCAGCGCCGCCCGGCTCGCTGCCGTGCAGGCTATCGCCAAGCCGCAGACTGCCGACGCCGGGGATGACGAATATTCCTATGGCTTCCGCCTGTGGAACGCCGGGTTCTTCCCTGAAGCGCGCCAGCAGCTCACCAAGTTCGTTGAGCAATACCCCAACCACCCGCGCATCAGCTTTGGCCGCAACCTGCTGGGCCGCGCCTTCCTTGACGACAAGATGCCCGAAGATGCCGCCCGCTGGTTCCTCAAGAACTATCAGGCCAACAAGGGCGGGGACCGCGCGCCGGACAGCCTGCTCTACCTCGGCAAGTCGATGATCGCGATGAAGGACACCCGCAAGGCCTGCATTGCCCTTGCAGAATTCGCCGAGACCTATCCGCTGGTCGCGACCGGACGGCTGGCTGACGAATACCGGACCAGCCTTGCCCAGGTGAAGTGCAGCTAAAGGCGCGCTTTGCTGCCGATCTGGCGGCGCTGTGGCCCGAGGATGATCGCAGCGGCCCGTTGGGGCTGGCGGTTTCGGGCGGGCCGGACAGTCTCGCGCTGCTGTTGCTCGCCCATGCCGCCCTGCCGGGGCGGATCGCGGTTTGCAGCATCGACCACGGCTTGCGCGCCGAGGCTGCGGGCGAGGTAGCGCTGGTTGAACGGATCGCGGGTGAACGCGGCATTCCTTTCACACCGATCACGGTGACGCTGGCCCCCGGCAACACACAGGCCAAGGCGCGCGAGGCGCGCTATGCCGCGCTGGCCCGCTGGGCTGGTGAGGCAGGGCTGGGGGCGGTAGCGACAGCGCACCATGCCGATGATCAGGCCGAAACCTTGCTGATGCGCCTCAACCGGGGGAGCGGACTGGCCGGGCTTGCCGGGGTGCGCGCAAGATCGGTGATCGATGGCAGCGACATCACGTTGCTGCGCCCGCTGCTGGGCTGGCGCAAGGCGGAACTGGCGGGCGTGGTCGCGGATGCCGGTATCGCCCCTGCGCTGGACCCTTCCAACACCAACCCCGCCTTTGGCCGCGCCCGGCTTCGCGCCGCCTTGGCCGGGGCCGACTGGCTTGACCCCGTCCGGATCGCTGCGAGCGCGGCCCATCTGGCCGAAGGATGGCAAGCGTTGGATTGGTATGCTGAGCTTGATTGGCACGAGATGGTGATGCGCGACGCTGACGCACCGGGCTTCACCTATTGTGCCAATGTCCCCCGGATCATCGCCATCGAGACAATCTGCCGCATCATCCGCGAGCTTGGCGGGCATGCCACCCGCAGCGAGGCGGCACGGGCGTGGGACCGATTGTGGGCGGGCGAGAACGCATCGCTCGGCGGGGTGCTGGCGGTGCCGGGGGTTGAGCGGGTCGAGAAAGTCGGCGTCCGGATGCGCGTATGGCGGTTCAGGCCGGAGCCGGTGAGAGGCAGCGTAAACTAAGAGGGCGGGGGGTCTGCGCCACCGAAGGTGGCCGCAAAACTAAAGCACCTTGTCGCCAACCCCGACCATTTTGCCGCGGGTGATGATCACCTTGTCCCCGCGCTTGGCGGCGGCGAACAGCAGGGCGGCGAATTCGTCCGGCACGGCGATGCAGCCATGGCTGGCATAGCCGTTCAGCACCACCGAACCGTGGATCGCGATCCCGTCCCAAGTCAGGCGCAGCGTGTGCGGCATGGGGGCGTTGTTGTACTTCTCGGAGACATTGTCCTTTTCCTTGGTCAGGATCGGGAAGGTGCCGAGCGGGGTGGGGTGCTTCTGTGTGCCGAGCAGGGCGACCGCCGTGCCGATTTCGTGCCCGTCGCGGAATGCGCTGATGACGCGGGCTTCAAGATCGACGGTGATGACCAGCTTGCCGACCTTGGGCGCGGCGCTTTCGTCCCAGAACCAGTCGCCATAGCGGATGCTGCCTTCGATCGGCAGGATCGACTTGATAACGAAGGGATCCTTGCTGGTGGCAGCGGTGACAGGCGCGGGTGTCGGTGCGGGGGCCGGGAGCGGTTGCACCACTTCATTGGCGATCATCCGCACGGCAGGGCCACGCGGGGCATCCGTCAGGGTGTCTTCGCTAACCTCGGTGTCCAGCACCGGCGCGGTCATCAGTGCCGGAGCCTCCTGGCGCGTCAGCGGCGGCAGTCCGGCATAGACGGCAGCGGCATCATCGTCTGCGGGCATCTCGCTATCGGGGTCGACCCGTTCGAATGCGCCGGTCGCCCGCACTGCAACCGCCTCGGCTGCGCGGGCAGCGTCACCGGCGCTGGGCTGCGCAATCGCGGCAACGGGCTGCATGGCGAGAGCAACGAGGACGAGGGGGAGAGCAAGTGTCCGGATCATGGCGCTGATTATGCCGCGTTAGCCGCATGTTTGCCAGTGGTTAACCGCCCTGCGTCCCTTGCGGGGACGCCGAGGGGACAGGGGTTAACGCGCGCCGGCTGCGCGACCGGTCATTCCGGCTGCGCGGGGTTGACCGCCGCCGGGCCGGCACGCACTGCGGCATAATCGGCTTCCGAACGCTGCATCGCGATGTTGCCATCGGTGATCATCCGCTGCGCCTTGGCCTGATCGGCTTCGGCCTTGTTCAGCTTCTTGCGGGCATCGGCGATCTGGTCTGAGCTTTTTGCGGCCAGCTTCTCGCCGTCGCGGACCGACTTTTTGCCAGCCGACCAGTCATCGCCATATTGCGTGATCGCATCGCCGCGCTCGCTGATCCGTTGACCGGCGTTCATCGAAGAACTGGCCGATCCGGCACAGGCGGCAAGGCCAATGGTCATGACGGCGAATGTCGCAATTTCGGTGAACTTGTTCATGGTGTTTTCCTCGTGTGCCCATCAGGCAGGCTGCCCGAAAGAACGACGGTCAATGGACAAAGGAAAAACGCCGATGAAAATTGAGAAGCCGGTTGGTAGCTAAAAGGTAATCACGACTTGCATTATTACAAGCCTGCAGAATTTTATTACCCAAGTTAGCGTCCGGTAATCACCCCGAACAGATCATGCGCATCGGCATCTTCGATGGCCACCTGCACGATATCGCCGGGCGCAAGGCTGTCGGGCACATCGCGCAGATAGACCGCGCCATCGATCTCCGGCGCGTCGGCTTGGCTGCGGCCCGTGGCGCCGATGTCGCCATCCTCGTCCGGTTCGCCCACTTCGTCGATAATCACGGGAAGCGTGCGGCCGACCTTGGCGGCGAGCTTGGCGGCGCTGATGCGCTCGGTCACTTCCATGATCCGGGCGTAGCGTTCTTCCTTGATCGCTTCGGGCACCTGATCGGGCAGGGCATTGGCCGCTGCACCTTCTACGGGTTCAAACCGGAAGGCGCCGACCCGGTCGAGCTGGGCTTCCTCCAGCCATTCAAGCAGATACTGGAAGTCTTCTTCGGTCTCGCCCGGAAAGCCGACCACGAAAGAGCTGCGGATCGCGATATCGGGGCAGATTTCGCGCCATGACTTCAGCCGTTCGAGCACCTTGGCCTCGTTCGCGGGGCGGCGCATCAGCTTCAGCACCTTGGGGCTGGCGTGCTGGAACGGGATGTCGAGATAGGGGGTCAGCAGCCCCTCCGCCATCAGCGGGATGACCTGATCGACATGGGGGTAGGGGTAGACATAGTGCAGCCGCACCCACGGCGCGTGGCCTTCGGGCGTGCGGAGCTGTCCGAGTTCACGCGCCATGTCGGTCATGTGGGCGCGGACGTCACGGCCCTTCCACGGGCGGCTCTCGTGCCTGATATCGACGCCATAGGCGCTGGTATCCTGCGAGATGATCAGCAGTTCCTTCGTCCCCGCCGCGACCAGCTTTTCCGCTTCGCGCAGGACAGCATCGATCCGGCGGCTCGCCAGCTTCCCGCGCAGATCGGGGATGATGCAGAAGGCGCAGGAATGGTTGCAGCCCTCGGAAATCTTGAGGTAGCTGTAATGGCGCGGGGTCAGTTTCACGTCCGGCTGCGGGATCAGGTCGATGAACGGGCCTTGGCTTGGCGGGGCATGGATGTGCACCGCTTCCACGACCTGCTCGTATTGATGCGCGCCGGTGATCGCGAGCACTTGCGGGTGCGCGGCGCGGATCGCGTCGGCCTCCTCGCCCATGCAACCGGTCACGATCACGCGCCCGTTTTCGGCGATGGCTTCACCGATCGCGGCGAGGCTTTCTTCCTTCGCCGAATCGAGGAACCCGCAGGTGTTGACCAGCACCACATCCGCGCCCGCGTAATCCGGAGCAAAGGCATAGCCATCGGCGCGCAGGCGCGTGAGGATCCGCTCGGAATCCACGAGCGCCTTGGGACAGCCGAGGCTGACCATCCCGATCTTTTTCTGGTCAGGGAGAATGGTGGGGGCGGTGGTCATATGCGGCGCGCCCCTACACGAGCGCGACGCATTAGGCTAGCAGGACGAAAAGCAGAAGGAGAGCGCGCCGATGAACGATTTTGCCCTGTGGCCCGTGCTGGCCGGAAGCGCGGCGTTCTTTGCCGTGGGCGCGTTGTGGTATGGCGTGATCTTCGCCAAGCCGTGGCAGCGCGCGGCAGGGCTCAGCAACACCCAGCTGCGCAGCGGCAACATGGCCGTGATCTTCGCGCTGACCTTCGCTTTTGAAGTGCTGATCGCGATGGTGCTGTGGCACCTGCTGGCCCGCACCGATCCGCCTGCTTATGTGGTGATGATGATGGCCGTGGGCTTTGCGGTCGGGGTGATGATCCCGGCCATCGGCATCAATTATCTGCACCAGAGGAAGCCGCTGGCGCTGTTCCTGATCGATGCCGGGCATTTCCTTGTCGGCATGGCGGCAATGGGCGCTGTGTTCGTGTGGTTCCGGTCGTGATGCGACACGCGGCACGGGGACGGCCTCCTGTCATCCGGGCAAGGTCCGCAACAGGGCTGGCAATCGCTGATCCTTACGCAGCTTCATCATCGCCAAGAATCGTTACCTGGTCAGGGGACGCGATACGCACCCAGACCTGATAATATCCCTCATCGCGCACGCCCTCTCGCCCGCTTGTGCCGATATAGCTGATCCACCGCAGGCCCACTTCGCCATCGATGATGAGGCGGCGGTTCCTGAACTTGTCCATCATGTTGGATACGTTGAGCGACACCCGCTTGCGCGGCCGTTCGCGTTCAACGATGATATCGCCTTCCTCAAGCGGATCGCGCAGTATGACGCGAGGTGGGTTCAATAGTTGCCTCATCGTCTCGGGCTCAAAGGCCAGTGTCAATGACCCGAACACCCGATAATCCTGCTCGCTGTTCAGGAAATACCATCTTTCGGGATCATCCCGTCTGCTGGCCCCGCCGCCTCTGATGTCGAGCAGAAAGCGGCCCTTGACCCGCTGATCGGCGCCGGTTGAAAAGGCAATCGCCACAGCTTCGGTGGGGGTCAGGCAGCCGATCTCGCATTCCGGCAGATCACTGCGCGCTGCGCGCAGGTCCGCCTCTGCTTCGACGATCTGTTCAACCTGGCGCTCAAGCCGGGAGATTCTGCCGCTATCGGGCGCCGCTGGCGCTTCCACCAGCGCCAATGCGAACATGGCCACCGCCCGAAGGCCGCCATCCATCGTCAGCAAGCGATAGGTTTGCACTTTGCCCGGTCTCCTGCGAATTTGTCTTTATAAACAGCATCAAGACAGACCTTCAACACAGGAAACGAAGCTTGGATCCAAAGCGCCATGCGGGCCAGCCAGCCCGCCAAAGCGGATGCGGCCGAGCATGGCAGGCACCCCCTGAGATCGCGTCACGCCAGCAAGAATAGACCGTAGCCGAGGCACCGTGGCGGTTTCGGGGGCGCCGCCCCAACGGCTATCCGCCCTGACATGGGCAAAGCCGCATTACGGGGATTTATTCAGCCTCGCTCCCCGCGGTCGGCACGATTTCCACCACCACGTCGCCGGGCTGGAGCTTCTGGCATTCGTCCTCCCAGAAACCGATGGCGCGGCCATTGCGATAGACGCGCAGGCCCTGACCGCCGCTGGTGAGATCGGTGATCGACTTGCCGCATTCCGCCGCCGTCACCTCCCGCTCGACCAGTTGCACCCGCCCGCCGACACTGGCGAGATCGGCGAGGTAATCGGCGATATGCGCGCCCTTGACGCTGCCCGCCAGCAGCAGCCCGGTAAAGCGCACCGGGTTGATGACGTTGTTCGCCCCCGCCTGCCTTGCAAGCGTCTCATTATCGTCGGCGCGCACCACAACGCTGATCGGCACATCGGGCGCGAGGTGGCGCACGGTCAGCACGATCAGGATCGAGGTATCGTCCCGCCCAGCGCTGACCAGTACGCTTTGCGCCCGGTCAATCCGCACCGATTTCAGCGTTTCATCGCGTGTGGCATCGGCGGCCATGACGTTCACGCCGAGCTTTTCGGCCTCGGCCAAGCGGTCCTCTGACGGATCGATCACCACGATGCAGCGCGGATCGACCCCGCGCTCGATCAATTCGCCCACGCTTTGCGAGCCGGAGACACCGAAGCCCAGCACCACCACGTGATCTGTCAGCTGTTCCTGAATGCGGGCCATACGCCATTTCTCCCAGCTGCGTTTGATAACGAAATCATAGGCTGCGCCCACGAAGATAAACAGGACCGCGATCCGCACCGGGGTGACGATGATCGCCTCGATCAGGCGCGCGCGGTCGCTGACCGGGGCGATATCGCCGAAGCCGGTGGTGGTGATCGAGATCATCGTGAAATAGACGACGTCAAGGAAGCTGATGTGCTTGTCGACATTGTCCACCAGCCCGTCACGGTCCAGCCAGTGGATCATGATAACGAGACCAAGCAGGGCAAACGCCACGCCCAGCCGGATGCCGATATCACCCCATACCGGAATCTTCACCTGCCGCCTGAGCGGACGGAACTGGTCGGGGCGTTGCCCCTTGCGCTTGAACGGGATGCGGCCGGACTGCTGCGCCATCAGTCGCCGAACCGCTCCGCAAGGATGCCGATGGTCGAATAGTGCGTGAGATCAAGCTGCAGGGGCGTCACCGCGACATAGCCATCGTCGATCGCTTCCAGATCGGTGCCGTGGTCAAGCGTGTGCTCTATCGGGTCGAGGCCGAACCAGAAATAGCGGTAGCCGCGCGGATCACGTCCTTCGACGATGGTGCCACGCGAGTAATCGTGGAAGCCCTGCCGGACGACGCGGATGCCCTTCACGTCCTCGGTCGCGCGGGCTGGGAAGTTGACGTTGATCAGCGTGCGATCAGCCATCGGCGCGTCGATCAGTTTCGCCAGCACCTTCGGCCCCCATTCCAGCGCCGCGCCGAAGGGGACGTCATCGCCCATGCCTTCGCGGGCATAGACCTGGCTGAAGGCGATGGCGCGGATGCCGGCCAGCGCGCCTTCGATCGCGGCAGAGACGGTGCCCGAATAGGTGATGTCATCGCCCAGATTGGCCCCGCGGTTGACGCCGGACAGGATGATGTCGGGGGGCGCGGGCATGACCGTGCGCAGCGCCATCATCACGCTGTCTGTCGGCGTTCCGGTGACGGCAAAGCGCCGCTCGCCCAGCGTTTGCAGCCGCACGGGCCGCGTCAGGGTAAGCGAATGGCCCGCGCCCGATTGCTCCTCTGACGGGGCGCAGATCCAGATATCGTCGGAAAACTGGCGGGCGATCTGCTCCAGCACCTTGAGGCCGGGGGCGTGGATGCCATCGTCATTGGTGAGGAGGATGCGCATTACTGGGCGGGTTCCAATCGGGTCACGCCGCCCATGTAGGGCAGCAAAGCATCAGGCACGGTGACGCTGCCATCCTTGTTCTGGTAATTCTCGATCACGGCGACCAGCGTCCGCCCGACCGCGAGGCCGGAGCCGTTGAGGGTGTGGACGAACTGCGTCGTCTTCTGCTCGCCCGCCACACGGTAGCGTGTGTTCATGCGGCGGGCCTGAAAATCGCCGGTGTTCGAACACGAGCTGATCTCGCGGTAAGCGCCCTGCCCGGGGAGCCAGACCTCCAGATCATAGGTTTTGCGCGCACCGAACCCCATGTCGCCGGTGCACAGCAGCAGCTTGCGATAGGGCAGGGCGAGGCGTTCGAGGATGGTTTCGGCGGCGCGGACCATGCGCTGGTGTTCTGCCTCGGAGTCTTCGGGCCGCACGATGCTGACCAGCTCGCACTTTTCGAACTGGTGCTGGCGGATGAATCCCCGCGTATCCCGCCCGGCAGCGCCTGCTTCGGAACGGAAGCACAGGGTGAGCGCGGTGAGGCGCATGGGGAGCGCGGCTTCGTCGAGCAATTCGCCCATGACGCTGGCGGTAAGACTGACTTCGCTGGTGGGGATGAGCCAGCGGCCGTTGGTGGTGTTGAAGCTGTCCTCGGCAAACTTCGGCAGCTTGTCGGTGCCATACATGGCATCATCGCCCACCAGCACCGGCGGGTTGCATTCCGCGTAGCCATGCTCGCCGGTCTGCACATCCAGCATGAACTGGCCGAGCGCCCTGTGCAGCCGCGCCATGTGCCCACGCAGGAAGGTGAAGCGGGCACCGGACAGCCGTGCGCCGGTCTCGAAATCCATGCCCAGCGCGGGCGCGATGTCGGCATGTTCGCGGGGGGTGAAGTCGAATTCCCGCTGCGTTCCCCAGCGCGATACCTCGACATTGTCTTCCTCGCCGCCGCCATCGGGCACATCAGCGCCGGGCAGGTTGGGGATGATTTCCAGCGCCTCTTTCAGCCGCGTCGCCAGCAGATCGGCGCGGGCTTCGAGCGTCGGCATTTCTTCCTTCAGCGCGGCAACTTCGGCCTTGATCGCCTCGGCCCCGTCCTTGTCGCCCTTGGCCATCGCTGCGCCGATCAGCTTTGACGCTTCGTTGCGGCGGCTTTGCGCGACCTGCACCGCGGTGGTCGCGGCGCGGCGTTCCTCGTCGATTGCGATCAGCGTCCCCGCCAGCGGGGCCAACCCGCGCCGGGCGAGGCCTGCGTCAAAAGCTTCGGGGTTCTCTCGGATCAGGCGAATGTCGTGCATGGGCCGCGCTATGCCCGCTCCAGTGGCCCAAGAAAAGCCGCAATCGGATGGAACTTCCCTGCCTGCGGCGGGGTTTGTTATGACAGGAGGAACACAACATGATCCGTAGAATGATTGGCGCCGCCATCGGCGCCCGCGTGGCCAAGGGCCATCCCGCACTCGGCGGCGCGACCGGGGCGATGCTTGCGACCGCTGTGCCCTTTGTCATCTCGCGCGTCAGCCTGCCCGCGATGGTGGCGCTGGGCGTGGGCGGCTATGTCGCCAAGCGCTACATGGACAAGAATGCGGCGGAGCAGGCCACCAAGCCCACCCCGCCGCCTGCTCCCGTCCAGCAGTAAGGCATTAATGGAGAAAGGGGCGGCGGTGGCAATGCAGAGGCCGCCGCCCCTTCGGGGAGAACCGCGTCAGAAATTGAGCTGCGCGGTCACGAACACCCGGCGCGGATCGCCGAAGAAGCCGGTCAGCGTGCCTTCACGCCCCAAGGTCGGAATGAAGGGCGCACCGCCGACCCCGCCCGCCACGAAGTTGTAGCCGGCGACGATGTATTCCTTGTCGAACAGGTTCTTGCCGTGGACGCCGATGGAATAAAGCCCGCTGTCGGCGGTGTAGACGATGCTCGCATCCACCAGCACGAAGCCATCCTGATCAAGGAACGGGTTGGGCACTTCAAACTGGCTCGCATCGGACCGCAGCGAGGCGAGGCCGATGAAATCCATCATCCCGCCGCCCACCGGCAGACCCATGTTGAAGCCCATGTGCGCGGTGATGTCGGGCGTGTTCTGGAACACCCGCTGGTCCGCCACATCGCGGCCGAAATTGTCGATGAAGGTGTTGAACTTGGCATCGAGCACACCCAGCGACCAGTTGACGCTGAAGCGGCTGCCTTCGCCCGCAAAATCGGTGCCGACCAGCGCGGTGCCTTCGAACTCGATCCCGTTCACATCCGCATCGGCGGCGTTTGAGGTGATACCGATAAAGGTGTCGTTGGTCCCATCGCCGTTGCTGTCGAAGCCGACCGATCCGGGGATCTGGACATCGGTGTACTGGCCAAGGAACGCCGCGATGCTGATGTTCAGCCGGTTGTCGAGCAGCGAGGCCTTCCACCCGAGTTCGAAGCTGTCGACCGTTTCAGGGTCGAAGCTCATGAAATCGAACACCTCGTCCGCGGTGCAGGTGCCGCCGGTGGCGTTGCGGCAGGCCGTGGTCTGGCCGCGCGGGTCAAACCCGCCGCCCTTGAAGCCCTGCGAATAGGTGAAATAGAGGTTGTGATCGCGGTTGGGCTGCCAGCTGATCGAAGCGCGCGGGTTGAAGTCCTTGAAGGTGGCGCTGCCGTTGAAATTGCTGGTGGTGGCTAGGACCGCGCCGTTGCCGCCAAACAGATCGGAGAAGCCGCCAAGGAAGCTGCGACGGAGCACCGTGCTGTTCCGCTTGTCGTTGGTGTAACGCCCGCCGACCGACACGCTGATCGTGTCGCTGAGATCATAGGTGAAATCGCCGAAGACCGACCAGGTCTTGGTGTTCACATCGCCCAGCGTCTGTGCGGTGAAGCCGTTCAAGGTGGTGAACAGCGCCACATCGAAGGCGGTGAAGGCGTTGGCGTCGAGGTAGTAAAAGCCGAGCACACCGGACAGCTTGTCGCCTTCGTACAGCAGTTGCAGCTCCTGGCTGAGCTGGTCGTTGTTGTAGATCGCCGGCACGTCCAGATCGACAGCGGCAAGGCTGTCAAAGTCGATCGGGGTGGTCGACTTGTCCTCGCGGTAGCCGGTGATCGATTTGAAGGTCAGCGTGTCGCTGAGCTCGATCGCGACATTCAGCGCGCCGCCATAGGCTTCGACTTCCTGATCAACGATGTTGAGGCCTGCGCGGGTGTCGAACACATTGTCCAGCACCGGCTGGTTCGTCACGAGACTGGGAATGAAGCGGTGGCCCTGACGCGCTTCTGAGGTGTCCTTGATGTAATCGCCCGACAGGCGGACCATCACCGGCCCGTTGTCGAATTCGATCGTGCCGCGTGCGGCCCATACATCCTTGTTGTAGTTTTCCGTGCCCAGCGTGAGGTTCTGGCCAAACCCACCGCGTGACAGGCGCGCGCCGCTGGCACCGATCTTGAGATTGTCGCTGATCGGGGTGGAGGCGCTGACGATCAGATCGGCCTGATCGTAGGAGCCATAAGTGCCGCGGATCTTGACCGCGGTTTCATCGGGCAGGCTGGCGGTCACATACTTGATCGCGCCGCCGATGGTGTTGCGGCCGTACAGCGTGCCCTGCGGCCCGCGCAGCACTTCGATCCGCTCCACCTCGTAGATGTCGAGCACGGCGGCCTGCGGGCGGTTGAGGTAGACATCGTCGATATACAGACCAACGCCCGCTTCAAAACCGGCGACCGGATCCTGCTGGCCGACCCCGCGGATGAAGGCGCTGAGAGTGGTGTTGGTGCCGCGGCTGACTTCCAGCGTCACGTTGGGCACCTGCTGGGCGACCGCGACCAGGTCCTGCACGCCCTGCTTGATCAGATCATCACCCGAAAGCGAGGTGACGGACAAGGGCACATCAATCAGGCGTTCTTCGCGGCGGCGGGCGGTGACGTAGATCGTGCCTTCTTCCTCTGCTGCAGCGGCTGCCGCCGCCTCGGCGGCGACATCGGCGGCGCTGTCCTGCGCGGCGAGCGGCGCGGCAAAGGCGGCAAGTCCTGCGGTTCCGGCGAGCAAGCCTGCGCGGATGTAAAGCGTCTTGGTCATGGGGTGTTTCCTCTCCTGGCCCTCTTGTGACGTTGGGTAATATTGAAAGTTGAACCACCTTTCAAGTTTAGACTTGTGCAGGACTCTTGCGCGTCCTACCGAAAGCGTGGAGGGAGTAGCTGATGAGCAACACTCAGGGAGCCGCGACCAAAGTCGTATCGGGGGTCGCACAGGCGGGAGTGAGCGACACCAAGGTGCCGCGCACGGATCGCGGGCGGCGCACCTTGCGCAAGCTGCTGGACGCGGCCGCCGAGGAATTTGGCGAGAAGGGCTTTCACGAAGCTTCGGTCAGCTCGATCACCCGGCGCGCCGGGATCGCGCTGGGCAGTTTCTACACCTATTTCGACAGCAAGGACGCCCTGTTTCGCGCACTGGTCGGCGACATGAGCGAAAAGGTGCGCACCAGCGCGCGGTCGGCCTTGTCGGATGGCATGGGGCCGCTGGAAATCGAGCGCGCGGCGCTGGCGGCGTTCCTGCGCTTTGCTGCCGAGCACAAGGAAATCTACCGCATCATCGACGAAGCGGAGTTCGTCGATCCGGCGAGCTACCGCGAGCACTATGAAACCATCGCCGCGCGCATCGCTGACCGTCTCCGGGCGGGGGCGGACAAGGGCGAATTTCGTGACGGGTTGGGCGAACTTGAAGCCTGGGCGATTATGGGCATGAACGTGTTCGTGGGCCTGCGCTACATCGTGTGGGGCGGGGCAGACATGGGGCCCGACGAGGTCGCTGCGGGCGTCAACCGCCTGCTGGCCGAGGGTGTGCTGCGGCGCTGAGTCGCCCGCGGCGATCAATCTTTCTGCGATTCCTGACTGGTGCGGGTGCTGCACAGCGGCGCACGGAGCCTCGGCATCTCTGCATGAAATATATGCGAACGATTCTTATTCGCAACCTTATTGACTCTCATTCGCAATAAGGTCAGAAGTGCGGCGTTCTCTCCTACCCCTTGCAGGAAGCGCCCCGCGTGTACTTGATCAACAAACTTGCCCTCTCCGCCGCCCCCCTCGCAATCCTCGCAGCCCCTGCTGCTGCCGCCACCGCCGAGGAGGCGGATGGCGAAAGCCAGCAGCAGACCGGCCGCATCACCGTAACCGCCACCCGCGCCCCGGTGTTGCAGGAGGAGGCCCCGGCGACCGTCACGATCATCACCGACCAGGAGATCGCCGACCAGCTCGCCACCGACATCAAGGATCTTGTGCGCTTTGAACCCGGTGTTTCGGTCCGCCGCGCGCCTGCCCGTTTCGGCGCGGCGATCGGTGCCACCGGGCGCGCCCGCAACGAGGATTTCGCCGTGCGCGGGATCGGCGGCAACCGGGTGCTGATCCAGGTCGATGGCATCCGTTCTCCGCAAGGTTTCAGCTTCGGCCCGCAGGATGCGGGGCGCGGCGGGTTTGCCGATGTCAGCTTGGTCAAACAGGTCGAGATCCTTCGCGGCCCGGCCTCCGCGCTTTACGGGTCTGACGGTCTGGCCGGCGCGATCAGCTTCGTCACCTCCGACCCGGTCGACATCATCGCGGGCGCAGATGTCGGCGGTTTCGTCACCACGCAATATTCGAGCGACGACAATGAATTCGCCCAGACCGCGACGCTCGCCGGGCAGACCGGCAACTGGTCGGCGATGGTGGCCTACACCCGCCGCGACTTCAACGAGCTGGCAAACCGCGGCACTGTCGAAGGCACCGGCCCGCTGCGCACCGCACCCAACCCGCAGGACGGGCGCAGCGATGCGGTGCTGGCCAAGCTGGTGTGGGACAACGGCCCGCACCGCCTGCGCCTGACCGGAGAATACCTCGATAGCGCCGTCGAAACCGAGGTGCTGACCGGCCTGGGGCCAGCCTTCACCTTTGGCCCGCGCCCCGTCTGGAATGTCGATGCACTGAACGCCCGCGACACCAACAGCCGCGTGCGCGCCTCGGCCGACTGGACCTATGATGGCAGCCCCGATGACGTCATCGAATACGCCTTCCTGTCCGCCTTCTGGCAGGACGCCGAAGACCGCCAGTTCGCCTTTGAAGAGCGCACCACGCTGACCGCCACACCCGCGCCGGATCGCGAGCGGCTGAACACCTTCGAAAACCGCGTTTATGGCGCGGTGGCCGAGGTGCGCAGCAGTTTCGACCTTGGCGGCATGACTCACCGCATCGCCGTGGGCGGCGATGTCAGCTGGACGCGGCAGGAAGGCCTGCGCAGCGGCACTGTCCCCGGACGCGGCGAGACTTTCCCGACCCGCGCCTTCCCCGTGACCGATTTCACGCTGGGCGGGGTGTTCATCGCTGACGAGATCACCTTGCTGGACGGCGCGCTGACCCTGTTTCCGGCGCTGCGCTTCGATTTCTACGATCTCAACCCGACCGATGATCCGCTGCTGCCGACCTTCAATTCCAGCGGGCAAAGCGGCAACCGGTTAAGCCCCAAGTTCGGCGCCACAGTGAAGCTTGCGCCCGATGTCATCATCTTTGGCAATTACGCGCAGGGTTTCCTCGCCCCGACGCCATCTCAGGTGAACAATTTCTTCGAATTCATCGCGGGCGGTTACACCTCCATCCCCAACCCCGATCTGCGGCCCGAAACCAGCGAAAGCTTCGAGGTCGGTGCGCGCTATGTCGGCGACATTTTCTCGCTGCAAGTCACCGGCTTCCGGGGCGATTACGACAACTTCATCAACCAGCAGGTGGTGAGCGGCGGCTTTACCCCTCAGAACCCGGCGATCTTCCAGTTCGTCAATTTCGACAGCGCCCGCATCGAAGGTGTCGAGGCGCGGGCCGAGATGAAGCTTTCCAGCGGCTTCAACGCGCGCTTTGCGATGGCCTATGCCAATGGTGACACCATTGATCCGGCAGGGGTTCGCACACCGCTCGACACCATCGACCCGTTCAATCTGGTCGCAGGGCTGGGCTACCGTGCGCCGTCGGGCCGGTTAGGCGGCGAGCTGATCCTGACCCACAACGCCCGCAAGGAAAAGGGCGAGCTGGAACGCGACGCCCAGTCCGGAGCCGATCTGTTCGTGCGCCCGCCAGCCTCGACCATTCTTGATCTCACTGCCTTCTACGCTGTGACCGACGCGTTGAAGCTGCGTGCGGGCCTCTTCAACCTGACGAACGAGACCTACGCCCTGTGGTCCGATGTGCGCGGGCTCAGCGTCAATGACGCAGGGATATTCGACGCCTTCACCCGTCCCGGCCGCAATCTGAGTGTTTCGGCCAGCTACCGTTTCTGACCAACCCCCCAAACGAGAACCATGGAGGACACCATGAACCGACTGACTAAGACCCTGCTTTCATCCACCCTCGCCGCTCTGGCGCTGGCTGCCGTCCCTGCACCGGCGCTGGCCGATGGCCCGATTGTCCAGACCGCAGAGGCCGCCAAGGCTGCCTTCGAGGAAGACCGCAAAACCATTCTGGCGATGGCGGGCGATTTCAAGGTCACCTTCGATATGCAGGAATCGACCCCCTGGATGGAGGGTTACGAGCCGCTGGAGCGCAAGATTTCCGGCGGTTATGAAAGCGTCCGCGTGATCGAGGATACCGGCACCCGCATCGTGCTCCAGCACCTGCTGGTGACGGGGGACGAGGCCAACCCCTACGTCGTCAAGCACTGGCGGCAGGATTGGGAGTACCAGCCCGAAAAGATCCTCGCCTTCACAGGCGGGGACAATTGGGAATGGAAGGCGGTCCCTGAAAAGATGCGCGCCGGGCGCTGGTCGCAGACGGTGTATCAGGTCGATGACAGCCCGCGCTATGCCGGGTGGGGCGAGTGGGAGGTGACGCAGGGCATCCGCCGCTGGCGTTCCAACTGGACGGCCCGTCCGCTGGCGCGGCGCGATGCGATCCGTAATCCGGTCTATGACCACTACATGGGTATCAACCGCCACCAGCTGACGCCGACGGGCTGGATCCATTGGCAGGACAACACCAAGATGATCGCCTCAAAGGAAGGCGGAGAGGCCAAGCCGGTGGTGCAGGAATATGTCCTCAACACCTATGAGCGGTTCAATGGCTACAACGTCGCCGCAGCTGAAACCTATTGGGACAAGACCAAGGGGTATTGGGACGCGGTGCGCAGCAAGTGGGACGAGGTGGCAGAGGCCAATGGCGGTATCCGCATCGCGCAGGAAGCCAGCGCCGGCACCACCATCGCCAATGAACTGATGATCCTCGCCGACAAGATCAAGGACGGCAAGGAAACCCCCGAAGCCGCCAGCGCCAAGGCGCTCGCGCTGATCGAGGAAGGGACTTCCCGCAAGGGCGGCTAAGCTGCGCCTTGCACCTTCCGGCGGGGGGCTGTGTCCTCGTCCCCCGCCGGCTTTCTTGCCGGGGACACGCCCCGGCGCTAAGCCCTGCGCCCATGATCCTTGTTATCAACGCCATCCCCGAACCCGACCACCGCGCCGCCATTGCAGAGCGGATCGCGATGCTTAAATGGCGCGACGGGCGCGAGACCGCAGGATCGGTGGCGCGGCAGGTCAAGCGGAACGAGCAGGGGGTGATGGACAGCCCGCCGGGCCGGGCCTTGCAGGACGAGCTGTCGCGGGTGATTGCGGACAACACCGTGATCAAGGCCGCCGCCCAACCGCGCCGCTTCTCGCCCGTCATCATCAGCCGGACGGGGGTGGACGGCAAGTATGGCGCGCATGTCGACAACGCTCTGATGGGGCGGGGCGCGCAGCGGCTGCGCACCGATCTGTCCTTCACACTGTTCCTCACCCCGCCCGGCGAATATGATGGCGGCGAGCTGGTGATCCACGCCGCCGGGATGACGCAGGAATTGAAGGGCGAGGCCGGTTATCTGGTGCTCTACCCTTCGGGCAGCATCCACGAGGTCAAGCCGGTGACGCGCGGCACGCGGATCGTGTGCATCGGGTGGATCGAAAGCACGGTTGCCGATGCCGCCCAGCGCGAGATGCTGTTCGATCTGGAGAACCTGCGCACCGCATTGCGGCAGCAATTGCCCGGCCAGTCTGCCGAGCTGCTGACGCTGGACAAGACCATCGCCAACCTATTGCGGATGTGGGCGCGCAGCTGACGGTTTGGGGGCGGCGGCGCGCTTGCCCTTGACCGTGAAGTACAGGATCAGGCTCACCCCGATCACGCTCGGCCCGGCCCAGACGGCGGGGTTGAAGACGTGTTCGGGAACGTAGCGGATCAGGCCGACCGACAGGAAGGCGGTGTAGGCGGAAATCCCCATGCCGATCAGCGCCCGGAAATGCTCGCCCACGTAGGTGCTGCGCGGCGGATCACTCGGCCGCCAGATAAAGACCTGCTGGATCACCATTGCGGCAATGCCAATGAAGGCCACCAGCACCATCAGCGGGTGGCCGACCTGCAAGCCGTAAAACCCGCACCACGCGCCCGAGATGACCACGGCAGCGATCACCGCCTGATAGCGAAAACTGCGCAGCGCCCGGCGGTTGCGGCTGTGGCGCACCACGGCAAGGCCATAGTCGACAAAGCCGATGGTCAGCACCCCGAGATAGAGCATCATCCACCCGAACAGGCCTTCATACAAGGCGCGGTCGGTGACTTCGGGGTGGCGATAATCCGGCCCGTAGAGCGACAGCAGCGCCATGACGATCGCCAGCGTCCCTGCGCCGAGGAACCCGTAACACGCTGCCCGTCCCCACTTGCGGTGATTGGCTGCGCCCTTGCGGGTCACAATCGGTCCCCAGAACGCTGTCAGCCCCACCGCACCGGTGATGACATGGACCACAACAAGAGCCTCGAACAGCGCCATGCCAGTCAGGATGCCACAAGCGCGATGCCGCGCCTAGGTCTGCCTCACCGCACCCGCGACGGTGCGACCAGAACGGCGTTGGCGATCAGCAGGTCGAGTCCTTCGAGATACGCCCGCGTCGAAGGGTCATGTGCAAAGCCGATCACCAACCCGCGCCCCTGCGGCTGCGCCATCAGATAGGGCTTGTAAGCCAGCTGCCGCCGGTTTTCGTCCCACACATAACCGCTGGCGATGAGATTCCCCGGCGCGGCGAAGCGCAGCACGTTGATGCCCTTGGCCCGGTCAAGCGGGGTGAAGATCTGCGTCCCCGTCGCCAGCACAACCGCGCCATTGTCATAGCCGGCGGACAGGAAGTGGTCAGGCTCCCCCACCACATTCAGCAGCGCTCCCGGCAAGGTGTCGGGCAGGGCGGCCTGATCCTTGATCGCCTCGCGGTATTCGGCATCGCTGGTGATGGCGATTGCCTCGGCGAGTTCGCCCTTTTCGTCCTCCGCCTCCGACGGTTCGCGCCCCAGCGCCGCCTCGCGCTTCACGGCGAGGAGCGGATTGTCCCCGCCGCTGAAGCTTTCGAGGCTCTCGCCCACAGCCACCAGCACTCCGCCGCGCTGGACGAAGGTGCGGATCGCGCGGCTACCGCCTTCGCCCAGCACGCCGGCCGGGTTGCCCTCGGGCACCAGAAGCACGTCATAATCGCTGAGATCGGCGCGGCCCAGACGGCTCGTGCGGATCGGCGTCACCGGAAGCCCAAGCCGCTGTTCGAGGACATAGCGCAAGGATCCCGCGCTCAGTTGCGAGATACCGTCGTCCCACGCCACGGCGACGCGCGGCAGGGTCAGCCGCACAAACCGTTCGCTACCGAGGTTCGGCCCGCTATCGGTCCAGCCGCTGTCCAATGCCACGGTGTGCGCACCAACCTCGCGGGCGATTTCGGCAAGGCGTGCCATTTTCTCGGGCGAGTTGGACCCAGCCGGGAACACCACCGTGCCACGTGAAAACTCGCGCCCGCCCGTGGTGAAAGCCCGGTCGGTCACCCGCCCGTCGATCCCTTCGCGCAAGGCCAGCGTGACCAGCCGCGCCTGTCCGCTGTCGGTCCACGGCACGGCGATGGCAAAATCGCCTGCGCCTTCCGCCTTGGCCGCAATCGGCGCATCGGCGCGCATCGCATCACCGCTCACGGCTGCGTTGCACAGCGCCACATCGACCCCCGCCATCGGCCCGACCGACCACGCGGTAACGTCATACAATTCATGCGGCAGATCGACCGAGCGGCGGCGTTCCTGCTCGGCGAGGAAATCGGGCGGCAACGGGGTGTCGCGGTCAAGCAGGCTGCGCACCAGCCGCGCAGCGGGCTGGGCCTGCGGGACGGCCAGATAGCCTGCGGGATAGGACTTGCCGCAGACGCTCGCACTGCCCTCACGCCGCAGCACGGTGATGCCCTGCTCGGCCAGGCGGCGGCCCAGACGCTCGGCGTTCCAGCGCCGCTTGCCAAGGTCGATCACATAGGTGCCGCGCCCGGCCGCACCGCTGGCATTGCCGCTGCGATAGGCGGCAAAATCGCTGATGAACCGCGCCGGATTGTCGGCCACGGCGGCAGCGGTGGCGATGCTGGCGGCGAAGTGGTTGCGCACCCCGTCGGCATAGGTCAGCTTGGTTCCGTCGCGGCGTTCCCAAACCAGACCTCGTGCCGACGCCTGTTCATAGGTGCTGCCGATCGCGCCCTGATGCGCGTTCCAGGTGTCGCCGTAACCGGGGTAGAACAGGTCGAACACCTCGCGGGTGAAATAGGGCTCCCCCATCGCGTCAAACGCCGCCGCATTATACCGCCCAATCAATTCATAGGCGCGGATCTGCGCCGGGGTGAGATTGGGGCTGAAGGGCTGGGCTGCGGGGCTGAAGAAATAGGTGTCGTCCCCGCTCATCTCGTGCAGATCAACGACGACAACCGGGTTCCACTCGCGGATCGCCGCAACCTTGCCGCGGGTTTCCGGCTGGCTGAGCGTGAACCAGTCGCGGTTCAAATCGAACATGTAATGGTTGACGCGCCCGCTTGGCCAAGGCTCGTCATGCTCGGCAGCCTGCCGGTCACCGGCAGGGACGATGCCTGTCGCGGCGAGGAAGTTGTTCACAAACCGCGCCCGCCCGTCAGGGTTCTGCATCGGGTCGATCACCACGATGGTGTTCGCCATGATCTTCGCCGCGCGCGCATCATCCTTGGCGGCGAGCAGGTGATAGGCGGTCATCAGCGCCGCATCGGTTGATGAAATCTCGTTTCCGTGGACACCGTAAGCCAGCCAGGTGACCGGCAATGCGGAACCGTTGCCGGGACGACCGGCAGCGACATTCGCCATATCGGCACGGATCGTCTCCAGCTTCGCCATGTTGGCAGGCGCGGTCAGGACGAGGTAGTGCAGCGGCCGCCCTTCCCATGTCGCGCCATATTGCACGAGCCGCGCCCGGTCCGGCGCGGCATCGGCCAGCGCCTTCAGATAGGCATAGGTCTGATCGGGCGAGGTGATCCGGTCACCCGGCGCATGGCCTGCGGTGGCGGTGAGGGTCGGGATGGCGGGATCGAACTGGCCATCGCCGAAGGACTGCGCCGCAGCCGGATGCCCGCTGCCGATCAGCGCGGCCCAAAGAATAAGCCACCGCCGCCCAAAACTCTTGCCCATGAAACACCTCGCTTGATCGCCCCGCGGCGCAGACGACAAGCCTTGCCGTGAACACGGCAGCCCGGTCAAGCAGGGAGGGGCGAATGACGAAGGAAGACGCGAGGCCTGGGTCGATGGTCAAAGGCCATCCATTTCCTCCGCACCATCAGCAAGGGGGAAATGGTGGGCGCGACAGGGATTGAACCTGTGACCCCACCCGTGTGAAGGGTGTGCTCTACCGCT
Organism: Porphyrobacter sp. IPPAS B-1204; assembly: GCA_003724185.1. GTDB lineage: Bacteria > Pseudomonadota > Alphaproteobacteria > Sphingomonadales > Sphingomonadaceae > Erythrobacter. The sequence goes on along the minus strand of RHGM01000001.1, from coordinate 1,142,884 downwards.
GAGCTACGCGCCCGTCCTTTGGGCCATTAGGCCCGGACAGGGGCGCGCCTTTAATGGGGCCTTGCGCACTTGGCAAGCGCTCGCGGCGGTTGGCGGTGCGATTTCCCTGTCGGTCACCCGCCTGCCAGCCACGCCAGCAGGCTGAGCGAGTTCGCCGTTCGCTCATTGCGGGGCGCCGGCAGGGCGGCACTGACAGGACATTCCGCGCAGAAGGCTTGAATCCCGCGTGTACCAAGCAGGCGCTGGGCATCGCGCGCGATTCTGGTGCCGAGGTGCTCACGCTGCTGCGCGGTCATGGCGAACAGATCGCTGGTGGGCGCTGTTGCTGCCGGGGCGCGGCTGGAAACCAGCTGGCGGATCAGCGAATCGTAGTTCTCAGGACTGTCGCCGAGGAACACCGCGTGCCAGCCGCCATCCTTCAATCCGGCCTTCCCCGCCGCCCATCCGAGCGCCGCGTCCAGTCCGCCGAATTCATCGACCAGCCCGTTCTGCCGCGCCGTGCCGCCATCCCACACCCGCCCTTGCGCGATGGCATCGACCCGATCAACCGGCATCCGCCGCGACTTCGACACGAGGCTCAGGAAATCGGTGTAGGTGCCGCTGATCGAGCTCTGGAGCAGGCTTTCGATCGCGGGCGTGAAGCCGCCGATGATGTCCGGCTGGCCCGAAAGCGGCGTGGTGCGATAGCCATCGGCCGTCACCCCGACCCGCGCGGCGGCGTCTTCGAAAGTCGGCACCACGGCGAACACGCCGATTGATCCGGTGATGGTTTCAGGTTCGGCGAAGATCCGGTCGCTCGACATGGCAACCCAGTAACCGCCGCTTGCCGCGACATTGGCGAAGGACACCGCCACGGGCACCTTGCGGTCACGGTGACGCTGGATCGCGCGGCGGATTTCTTCCGAAGCGGTGGCTGAACCGCCGGGCGAATCGACTCGCACCACCAGCGCGGCCAGATCATCATCCAGCGCTTCATCAAGCAGATCGGCGATGCGCCTGCCACCGGCAACGCCCGGCCCGGCATCGCCATCGATGATTTCGCCCGCGATGGTGACGACGCCGATTTTTTTGCCCGGCGTTTTCTGGCCGATATCGGCGAGGAATGCGCCCATGTCGCTTGCGGCAAAGGCGCCGGGCTTTTTGCTCCACGGGTCTTTGCCCGCGAGTTCGGCCACGCGGGCGCCGAACTGGGTGCGGTCGCCCAGCTTGTCGACCATCCCGGCATCCAGCGCCGCCTTGGCCAGATCGCCGCCGGAGCCTTCGATCCATGCCACCGGGTCGGATGTGATCCGCGCCAGCGCCAGCTTGGGGCGGGCCTTGATGATCTTCGCTTTGTATTCCTCCCATAGCGCGCCGTAGAGGCCGCCGATGTTCTGGCGCGCTTCGTCCGACATGCTGCTGCGCGAATATGGTTCGACCGCCGATTTGAACTCGCCGACGCGGTAGACGCGGGCGTTGATGCTCAGCTTTTCGAGCAGCCCGGCGAAATAGAGATTGCTGCCGCCCGGCCCGGAAATCACCGCAAGCCCTTGCGGATCAAGCCATACCTCGCTGGCATGGGCGGCCAGCAGCATGTGGTCGTCGGCATAGCCCATCGCATAGGTCAGCACCGGCTTTTTCGCCTTGCGCACCCGCTCCATCGCTTCGCCGATTTCGGTGAGGTGCACCTGACCGCCGCCGAGGAAAGTCGTCAGGTCAAGCACCACCGCCTTGATGCGCTTGTCGGTTGCGGCGGCGTCCAGTGCGCGGACAATATCGCGCGAGCGGTATTCGCTCATCGGGGCGGTACCGGACAGCAGCGCCTCGATCGGATCGAGCACCGATTTCTCCTCGACCACCACGCCGTCAAGTTCGATCAACAGCGCCCCATCGCGGACCTGACCGGGGTTGGGGCGGGCCGAGAGGATGGCAAACAGGGTAACAAAGAACAGCAGCATGAACAGCAGCACAAGGCCGTCCTTGATCCCCACGAGGATCTTCCAAACCTTGCCGACAAAACTCATGCACCTGCCCCTGTGTTCGCGCTTGGCCTGTTATCTAGGGACTGCGGGTACCAACTTCCACGGGAAAGCGCTGCCGGAATGGGTTGAGTGGCGCATTGCGCTCGACTAGGGGCTTTGGCTTGATGACATCGCACAGCGCCTCTGCCGGATCGGGCCGCTTTCCTGCGGGACGCGCGGCGTTTCCGCACCGTGACCTCACCGGCATCGGCCATTTGCAACGGCACGAGATCCTCTACCTGCTGGATCAGGCCGAGCAATGGGTCGCGCTCAACCGTCAGCGCTCCAAGCATACCGATCTTTTGGCCGGCCTGACGATCATTAACGCCTTCTTCGAAAACTCCACCCGCACGCTGCTGTCCTTTGAAATCGCGGGAAAGCGGCTGGGGGCGGATGTGGTCAACATGCACGCCGCCACGTCCAGCGTGAAGAAGGGCGAGACGCTGATCGATACCGCGATCACGCTCAATGCGATGCGCGCCGATGCGATTGTCATCCGGCACGGATCATCGGGCGCGACCGGGCTGATTGCGGACAAGGTCGATTGTCCGGTGCTGAACGCGGGCGATGGCAGCCACGAACACCCGACCCAGGGCCTGCTCGATGCCCTGACCCTGCGCCATGCGCTGGCAGAGCGGGGCGAGGGCGCGGAGGATTTCACCGGCCTCAAGATCGTGATCTGCGGCGATATCCTGCACAGCCGGGTGGCGCGGTCGAACATCCTGTGCCTGACCGCGATGGGCGCCAATGTCCGCGTTTGCGCGCCGCCTGCGCTGATGCCCGCCGGGGTTGAGGCGATGGGCGTGGAGGTGTTCCACCGCTTCGACGATGCGCTGGACGGCGCGGAGGTGGTGATGATGCTGCGGCTCCAGTCCGAACGGATGAGCGGCCAGTTCGTCCCCTCGGCCCGCGAATACCGCCACCTTTACGGGCTGACGGCCAAACGCCTCGCCATCGCCGCGCCGGGCGCGCTGGTGATGCACCCCGGACCGATGAACCGGGGCGTGGAGATCGACAGCGAGGTGGCCGATCTGGCAGGCCGGTCGCTCATCACCCGGCAGGTGGAAATGGGCGTGGCGATCCGCATGGCCTGCCTCGACATCCTGACGCGCGAGGCGCGGGGCGTGGAGGGGTGGACGGCATGAAGCAGGCGAAACCTCTTGCCATCACCAACGCCCAGCTGGTGACCCTTGGCGGGCTGGTGCAGGGCGGTTTGCGCTGCGCTGACGGCGTCATTGTCGCGCTGGGCGCGGATGTCACCGCGCAGGACGGCGATGAGGTCGTCAATGCGCGGGGCAAGCTTATCGCCCCCGGTCTGGTCGATCTGGGCGTGTTCGCGGTCGACAAGCCTGCGTTCCATTTCGGCGGGATCACCCGCGCCGCGCTGATGCCCGATCAATCCCCGCCGCTCGATCTGCCGAGCCGGGTCGGGTTCATCGCCAAAAGCGGCAAGCCCGATCTGTGGGTCCACCCGCTCGCCGCCGCCACGCGTGGGCTGGAGGGGCGGGAGCTGGCCGAACTGGCGCTGATGCAGGACGCGGGCGCGAAAGGAATCGCCACCGGGCGGCGCTGGATTGCGGATTCGGGCGTGATGCTGCGGCTGCTGCAATATGCCGCGATGCTGGATCTGGTGGTCGTGACCCACGCCGAAGATGGCGGGCTTGCCGGAGAGGCCGCCGCCACCGCAGGCGAGATCGCGACCCGGCTGGGCCTGCCCGCCGCCCCTGCCGAGGCCGAGGCGCTGGCGATTGCCCGCGATATTGCGCTGGCCGAACTGGCGGGGGCGCGGCTCCATATCCGGCAGGTCACGACCGCCCGGGGCTTCGCGTTGGTGCGCGACGCCAAGGCACGCGGCCTCGCCGTCACCTGCGGGATAACGCCGGCGCATTTCCTGCTTTCGGACCTCGCCACGGCCGATTTCCGCACCTTCACCCGCCTTTCGCCCCCCTTGCGCGCCGAGGCCGACCGGCAGGCCGCGCTGGCCGCCATTGCCGATGGCACGGTGGACGTGATCGCCAGCGGCCACGATCCGCGCGGGCCCGAGGACAAGCGCCTGCCCTTTGCCGACGCCGCGCCGGGAATGGCGGGGGCCGAAACGCTGCTGGCGATGGTGCTGGGGCTGGTGCGCGACGGCGTGATCGACACACCCCGCGCCTTTGACCTCACCGCTGGCAATCCCGCCAGCCTGCTGGGTGTGCCCGCCGGTAAACTCGCGCCCGGGCTTGAGGCTGACCTTGCCCTGATTGACCCGGACGCACCGTGGATCATCGATCGCCGCAAGATGGAGGCGACCGCCGATAACACCCCGTTTGACCGTCAGGGCACGCAGGGCCGGGTGCTGGGTCTGTGGAAGGGCGGCGTGCGGCTCGTCGGCTGAGGCGTCATTCCTACAAGCCGGGCGCGGGACAAGGCCGGTCAGGCGGCGTGCAACATCCCGGCAAAAGGGGTCTGGATGGGGCCTAGCGAGGGTCTAGACGGGCCTGGAAATGGCTAGCGCCGTTGGAGTAGAGCGCGTTTTTCGGCAGATTTCCGCCATTCAGCAAGCCTGCGGCAATGTTTCACGCCGTGTTCCTGCGCGCAGCAAGCTTGCAGCATCCGCACAGCCTAGCGCAGCGCCCCCGATGTAGGAAAGCCAGTGCACCGGGCGAAAAAAAAACTCCCGGACAACGCGGCGGCTGTCCGGGAGCAGGTGCTCATATTCATGCGCCTGGTCAGCGCGGCAAAACGCCTTTTAGCGGGTGCGCGCAGCCATCTGCACGTCACGCTTCACCGCGCCAGCCGGCGGGGTGGTGGCGGCGTAGGCAAAGCAGCCGCGACCGGCGGATTTGACCGTGCCGCACATCGAACGCGCGCTGTTCGGGCCGAAGCCCGCCGCTGCCACGCGCCAGAAGGTGCGGCCATTGACCACGGCTTCGCTGATGACAGGCTTGTGATCCTTCAATTGCGGGAACTTGGCCTTGAGCACGTTCCAGCCGCGCTCGGCCTCGATCTTGCTGTCGTAGGAACCCAGTTGCACCAGATGCGATGCGGCAGCCTTGTCGCTGCGCACGGGCGCGGGCGTAGCGGCGGGCGCCATGCGGCGCTGCGGCGCGGCTCTGGCAACACGGGCCGCCGGGGCGGGACGCGACGGCAGTTCCTGAATGACCGGGTTCGAGACATAGCGGATGCCCGAGCTGCCCGCATCGGCGGTCTGCACCGCTGGTTCCGGCGCGGCAAAGGCCTGCGCGAAGGTCACTGGCTGGGCCGCAGGCGCCGGAGCCGGTGCCGGGGCCAGAGCCGGAGCAGCCGCGGCCATTTCAACCGGAGCCTCGGCAACGGCCGGGGCGGCGGCTTCGGCCATCATCACGCCATCGGCGGGGAAATTGGCGAGCGCGAGTTGTGCGGGCTGGCCGCTATCGGAGCGCGGCGTCACGCCCAGCAGGCTGGCGATGCGCTGCTGGTAGAGTTCCGGCGCGGACATTGCGCCCCACTGGCTGAGGCGGGTTTCAAGCTGGTCACCCGGCACGTCTTCGGCGGCCATCACCCGTGCTGCGCGCCAGTTGCCTGCCAGCGCATAGCTGTAGGCGAGGTTCTGGCGCAGCTTGGGCGTGGTGGCGTCACTGCTGCGCACAGCGTTGATCAGCACATGCACGCCGCGTTCCGGCTGTCCGGCCAGCGCCAGCGCCAGGCCGAGGTCAGCCGGGTCAATGACATTGGCAAATTCATCCAGCACCCCAACCGCCGAGCGTGCTTCCCCCAGCGCGATCTTGGCGAGCGCGAAGCTCAGCACGGTGCGCGGGTTTTCGTCACCCAGATCAAGGGCGTCGCCAAAGCTGGTGGCTGCGGATTCGAACCGGCCTGCTTCCATATACGCCGCCCCAAGCAGGGCGCGGTATCCCGGATTGCGCGGATCGGCGAGCACGGCGGCTTCGGCATAATTGATTGCCTTGGCGACCTGGCCCTTGCTCAGCGCGGTCTGGGCATTGGCAAAGGACACCTCCGCACGCGGCGCGGCGTTGGCGGCCATGCCGGCGAGGGTAAGCCCCGCAATGGCCGTGGTGATGGCGAGCGCGAGGCGCGGCGCAGTCCGGCTGCCGGTCTTGATGCTGCGGTCCATGATCATTTCCCCATTATTGATTCAGGTCGTGGCGGTCAGTCGCCGGTCAGTGGCGTTTCAGGTGGTTGGCGATAACGTCGAGATCGTCATATTCAGCGAGCAGCCGGTCGAGCGCTTCGGTCACCAAGGCCTGCGCGCTCACCCCCTGCATGGTCGCGGCAAGGCGCAGCTTGAGGTGGCGGTCGGCATCGAGCCGGAGCGTGAAAGCAGCGCGGCGGCCAGCCTGCGCGGCGGGCAGACGGGCGCTCTTGGCCGGGCGGACGGCACGCGGTGCCGGAGCGACAACCACAGGCTCGGCCACCGGAGCAGAGACGAGCGGCGCATAAGCGGCGCTGTCTTCCTCTTCCTCGTCCTCGGCGTAATCGTCCTCGTCGAAGGCTGCGCCGTAAACCGGCTCGTCTTCGTCGTCATATTCCGGTTCGGCGTCTTCCGGGCCGGTCATCACGGCATCGGCAAGCACGCGTTCTTCAAGGCGGCGCTGCTGGCGGCGCACGATCGGGCCACCTTCGGAAAGGGTGCCAGCAACGAAATCATCGGCAGAAACACCGGCGTTGATCGGCACGATGTCGGCGCCGGCGCCATCTTCGCTGTCCGAATCGCCCATGTCGTTCCAGCCCAAGTCTTCGAGCTGGTCTTCGGCGAGCGCGGCAAGTTCGGCCTCGTCAGCAACCAGCGGCGCGACCTGCGGACGCATCGCGGGCTTCGCGCCGCCCTTGCGGGCCAGCAGCGACGGGCCGAGCGAGGCAAAACCGGGATCTGACATGGCGTGCAGCCCCCGCGCGCTTACTGTGCAACCCGGCGACCGAAGCCGCCAGCGGGACGCGGCACGCCGCCCAACTGCTGCGCCTGACCATTGGGGGCAGGGGCAAACACGGTGCGGCGGAAGTTCTTTTCGAGCCGGTCGGCGATATAACGCCACAGCGCGGCGATTTCGGCAGCCGAGCGGCTTTCCGGATCGACTTCCATCACCGTGCGACCGTCGATCATCGATGCGGCAAAATCGGTGCGGTGGTGGAGCGTGATCGGGGCGACGGTGCCGTGCTGCGACAGCGCAACCGCGGCTTCCGAGGTAATCTTGGCCTTGGGGGTTGCCGCATTGACGACGAACACCAGCGGCTTGCCCGCACGCTCGCACAGATCGACCGTCGCGCCCACGGCGCGCAGATCGTGCGGGCTGGGGCGGGTCGGAACGACGATCAGTTCGGCAACCGAAATCACCGACTGGATCGCCATGGTGATCGCGGGCGGGGTGTCGATCACCGCCAGCTTGAAGCCCTGCTGCCGCAGCACCGCCAGGTCATTGGCGAGCCGCGCCACGGTGGTCTGGGCGAAGGCGGGATATTCCGCCTCACGCTCGTTCCACCAATCCGCGAGGCTGCCCTGCGGGTCGATGTCGATCAGCACGACCGGGCCAGCGCCTGCGCGCTGGGCCTGAACGGCCAGATGTCCGGACAGGGTGGTCTTGCCCGATCCACCTTTCTGCGATGCCAAAGCGAGTACACGCAACGCCTGGGTCCCCCTGGATTGATCCGTCCAGGGCCGCCCTATTGCGACGCCTGATAACGGCTGGATGGACACGGGATCGCAGGATACCCCTAATTTAGAGTTAACACCTGCGCACCTTCGTTGCAGACGCAATCGGTCTTTCCCAATCACTTGGGGCGGGACGGAGGGGGCCTAAGCCGCAGGCAACCATTTGCTAACCCTGTTTCCCTTATAGGCGGAATCGTGTTTCCACCCCGCGAAGGGCAAGGCAGATGGCAATGGCAAGGATGATCGCAGCAAGGATCGCAAGCGGCGCAGCACTGGCGCTGCTGGCAGCGCCCGCGTGGGCTGATGTGAAGGCCGGGGTCGATGCGTGGACGGCGGGTGATTTTTCCCGCGCCGTGGTCGAATGGCAGGGCCCGGCGGCCGCGGGGGATCCTGATGCGCTGTTCAATCTGGCGCAGGCCTACCGGCTAGGGCGCGGGGTCGAGGTCGACAATGCCCGTGCGCGCAGGCTCTATGAACAGGCGGCGGCGCTGGGCCATGTGAAGGCTGCGGACAATTACGGGCTGATGCTGTTTCAGGAAGGCGAACAGGAACGCGCCATGCCGATGGTGCGCGCCGCGGCCGAACGCGGCGATCCGCGCGCGCAATATGTGCTGGGCCTGTCGCACTTCAACGCCGATTACGCCCCGCGCGATTGGGTGCGCGCCTATGCGCTGATGACGCTGGCGAGCGGTTCGGGCCTGCCGCAGGCACGCGATGCGCTGGCGCAGATGGACAATTATGTGCCGCAGGCCCAGCGCAGCGCGGCGCAGTCGCTGGCCCGCGAGCTTGAGGCCGGGGCCAAGGCGCAACGGTCGGCTGAACTCGCGTCTGCCGAACTGGCGGCCCGCCCCCCCCGTTCCGGTGGTGACCGCCGCTGCGGCGCAGCCCGCGCCGATGCCGGCGCCGGTGGCGGCGCAGCCCGCGCCGATCACGGTCGCCGCCGCTCCGAAACCGGCGGCGCCCGCTGCGACTGTCGCTCCGCGCAAGCAGGGCAGCTGGCGCGTGCAGCTTGGCGCTTTCGGGGTTGCGGCCAATGCCGACCGGTTGTGGGGCCAGCTCGGCAGCCACGCAGCCTTGTCGGGCACCAGAAAAACCCTCGTGCCAAGCGGCAAGCTCACCCGCCTTCTGGCGACCGGCTTCGCCAGCGAGGCCGAGGCCACCCGCGCCTGCTCCGCCCTGAAGCGCGACGGGAAGGCCTGCGTCGTTGCCGGACAGGGCTGAGGCCCCGGGTTTGATCTTTCGGCCTGTGTCTTAACGTCAGTCGGCGAACACGCGCCGACCAGCAGCACTTCCCAAGCGCTGCCGAGGTGATACTATCCCCCCGTTTTCAGGCCGGGGGATCAGCCATGGACGACACGCTTACACCGCGCGCAGCACAGGACATCTTCGGCGATTCTGACCGGACCGTCGCGCCCGTCGCGGCAGGCGAACGGATCGACACGCTCGATTTCATTCGCGGCCTTGCGGTGATGGGCATCCTTGCTGCCAACATCGTCGCCTTTGGCCAGCCGATGGACGCCTATATGTATCCGGCCGCCTTCCAGACTGATCCGGGCGATCCGGGCGGGTGGATGTGGATTGCGCAATTCATCGTGATCGACGGCAAGATGCGCGGGCTGTTCACGCTGCTGTTCGGCGCGGGGCTGTATCTGTTCATGGAGAAAGCCTGGGCCCGCGGCGCGACTCGCTGGCTGCAGGCGTGGCGGCTGGTGATCCTGATGGTGTTCGGGATGATCCATTTCTTCTTCATCTGGATCGGCGACATCCTGTTTTATTACGCATTGTTCGGCTTCGTGGCGCTCGCCTGCCTGAGATGGGGCGTGAAGACCCAGCTGTGGGTGGGGCTGGGCGGATATATGCTTGGCGTGTTGTTCTACACCGGGCTGATCCTGCCCTGGCTGATCGTCGACACGCCGGTCGGCGAAAGCTCGCCCGAAATGCTCGAACAGCGCGCCGGCATGATCGCCGAGATCGACAACACGCTGGCGAAGGGCGATGTGCCCAACGCGGCGATTGCATCGGGCGATTACCCCGCGCTGGTGGCGCATCGCATCACCGAACAATGGAACGAGCCGCTGATGAACGCGCTGCTGTTCGGGTTCGAGACGCTGCCGCTGATGCTGATCGGCGTGGCCTTGTACCGGATGGGGTTCTTCAACGGGGCGTTCGACCGTGGCAAGCTGCTGCGCTGGGGCTGGATCGGCGTGATCGCGGGAGGTCTGGTGCATCTCGGCATCGGGATGGCGGTGAAGGCGGGCGGGTTCAGCTTTTACGGAACGCTTGCCGGGTTTATCGGCCTCAGCCCTCTGCCGCGCCTATGGATGGTGCTGGGCATGGCCGCGCTGCTGGTGGCCTATGCGCCGGGCGCGACCGGATGGCTGGGCGAACGGGTGCGCGCGGCGGGCAGAGCGGCTTTCACCAATTACCTCGGCACGTCGGTGGTGATGATGTTCGTTTTCCACGGCTGGGCGCTGGGGCTGTTTGGTCAATTGAACCGCCCGCAGCTTTATATCGTGGTGGCGCTGACCTGGGTGTTGATGCTGGCATGGTCCAAGCCGTGGCTCGACCGCTACCGTTACGGCCCGCTCGAATGGCTGTGGCGCTGCCTGACTTACAGGACGGTGTTTCCGCTTTCTCGTTAAGGATCGCACGCCCTCCGGCGTGCGATATCCTCGCTCATGCGGCCTGAAGGCCGCGTCGCTGCGGGCGCGCGGTCGCGCTTGCGGCCCGTCCCGCGGCGAGCCGGCTCAGCGCCCATCCAGCATCCATTGAGTGTGGCGGTGAATCGGTCGCTGAAAGCGACCGCAAGGCCGGAGTCGAAGCCGAAGGCGCAGACGTGCGAAGCACACCTGCACGGCCGCCGCGCTTTATGGCGCGTAAGCCGAGGCGGACGGATGTTCGCCGCCCGGCGCCTGAGGGCGAAGCAAAAAACTCCTTGTTATTAAGAATGGTTCGCATACATTGCTTCCTGCAAACGCTTCGCAGGAAAGATTCGCACGCTCATGTACATCTGCATCTGCAATGCCATCCGTGAGACTGACTTGCGCAAAGCCGCGCTCTCTTGCGAAGGCGACGCTGAAGCGACCTATGCCTGCCTCGGCAAGCGCCCCAATTGCGGCCAGTGCCTTGAAGAAGCGCAGGAAATCATCGACGCTGAACGCGCAGCCGCAAGCTGCAATGTATTCGCAGTAGAAGCCGCCTGACCCGCGATTGCGAACGTCTCGCAAGCGACTGATTCGCAAAGAAATTTTATCGCCCGCCCCTTGCGGAAAAGCCCCGGCAGGGTCTACATTGTAGGCAATGCCGCAACCCGGCTTTGATATATCGCAAAGGACATTCCCATGAAGGGCGACCCCAAGGTCATCGACTATCTCAACCAGTGCCTCACCAACGAGCTGACGGCGATCAACCAGTACTGGCTGCATTACCGCGTGCTCGACAACTGGGGCATGAAGAAGCTGGCGGCCTATGAACGCCACGAATCGATCGAGGAAATGGAGCACGCCGACAAGCTGGCCGAACGCATCCTGTTTCTCGAAGCGCTCCCCAACTTCCAGGCGATCCACAAACTGAAGGTCGGCGAGACGGTCGAGGAAGTGCTGCGCGCCGATCTCGCGCTGGAACACGAGGCGATCCCGCTGCTCAAGGACGCGGCGGAATATGCCCGCAGCGTCAAGGATCACACCTCGGCCAGCCTGTTCGAGGACATCCTCAAGAACGAGGAAGAGCACGTCGATTTCCTCGAAACCCAGTTCGAAATGATCGAGCGGATGGGCCTGCACAATTACTGCCAGCTGCAAAGCCAGCCCGCCGGCGAAAGCTAGGGGCCGGCCGCAAGGCTGCACGAAACAAGGGGCAGGGCCGGAAGCGGCGCTGCCCCTTTTGCCATTCGGTGCCTATTCGGCGGGCGCGGCTGGTACTGTGTCGCGGACAAAGGCCGACAGTTCGGCAGCGGGCATGACGCGCGAAAGTGCTGCCTGCGCATCCATCTGCGGCAGGCGACGGCCATCGGGCAGGAAGGATCGCGCAGCATAGGCATCGCCTTCGCGCTCATAGACCAGGCAAAACTCGCGGGCAGCAATGCGGTCGAAGGTCGCAACCATGATTGCCGTGAGGTAGACCGACTCCTCGTCCCACGCGGTCAGTGGTTCCCGGCTGTAAATCGAGATGCCGTTGAGGCCCTTGTAGCACAGGGCATTGCCGCGCCGGATATGCTGCGATTCTGTCGCTAGCCAGATGCCGGGCGCGAAAGTGGCGAAAGATTTCTCGTTCACTCCGCCCGGCGGCGCCGCGCGCACGCGCTGGCCTGTAAAGCCCGGTAAATCGGGCACGGCTGACCCAGACAGATCGGTGACCGATGGAACGTCGCCGTCCAGATCGTGCAGCAGATTGCCCGCAAGGCCGCCTTCGCGCGCGCCGATCTCGGCAAAAATATCGACTCCGCTTGTTTGCCAGTCCGACACAGACTCGCCGGGTTCCAGCAAGCTTTCGATTATCGGGGCGATTACCGCCTCCAGTTCCGCGCTGGCGGATACGAGGCTGAAGAACGCGCTGATCTGTTCCTCGTTGAAGCCGGCCAGCGGGCGTGAATCCCCGCTCGCCTCAGCTGCAATCCCGCCCGTGGAAGAGTCTGCTTCCTGCGCCGATAGCGGCGTAGCCGAAGCGGCCAGTGCCAGTGCCCCTGCGATCAACCAAGCCTTGTGCGTTCCCATTGCGACCCTCACTCCTTCGGCGGCAGCGCCCCGATCGCTGCCAGCCGCGTTTCCAGCAGAAAGAACCCCAGCCCCGTCACCAGCAGCGCCATCGTCAGCACCCACAGGCTGGCAATCAGCGTGCCGATCTGGGCGGTGATGTAGGCAGAGATGAACAGCAGCATGATCACGGCGCTGATCATCACCGCCGCCGCGGTCGAGAACATGATCGCCCCCTGCATCAGCTTGCGCCGCCGCATCAGCCAGCCCAGCTCCAGCACCTGCCGGGGTGTGCGGCTTTCCTCCATCTTGTCCTCGATAGTCTCGACCCGCTTGGCGATCCAGATCATCCGGCTCATGATGACATTCATCACCGCGCCGATCCCGGACAGCAGGAATGCGGGCGCAAGGCTCAGCTGCACCACCTGCTGCACCCGCGGGGTGGAGGCGGTGCGCTCGAAAATCTCCAGCGCGAAGGGCAGGCGCGTTTCAGCAGCGGCGGCGATGAGGTCGAGCAGCATGGCCGCTAGTCCTTGGCGTAGGGGTTCTTGTTGGTCTTCAGCGTCACGCGCACCGGCACGGCGTCAAAGCCCAGCTTGGCGCGGATGCCATTGACGAGGTAGCGTTCGTAACTGGTGGGCAGCAGATCCAGGCGGCTGCCGAAGATGACGAAGCGCGGCGGGCGGGTGCCGGCCTGGGTGATGTAACGCAGCTTGATCCGCTTGCCGCCGGGCGCGGGCGGCGGGTTGGCCTCCAGCGCATCGTCGAACCAGCGGTTCAATGCGGCGGTGGAGACGCGCTTCGACCAGGCCTCGCGGATCTCGAACGCGCCGCCAAGCATCTGGTCCAGCCCCTTGCCGGTCTTCGCCGACACCGCGAACAGCGGCAGGCCCCGCACCTGCGCAAGCCCATCGTCGAGCGCGCCGCGGATGCCGTTGAACAGCTTGCTCGCGTCCTCGGCCACGTCCCACTTGTTGATCGCGATCATCAGTGCGCGGCCTTCTTCCAGCACGTGGCTGGCGATCTTCAGATCCTGATGTTCAAGGCCTTGGGTCGCATCAAGCAGCAGCACCACCACCTCGGCAAAATCCACCGCCCGGCGCGCATCGGCGACCGAAAGCTTTTCGAGCTTTTCGGTCACGTTCTTCTTCTTGCGCATCCCGGCGGTATCGATCAGCCGGATTTCGCGCACCTCGCCCGTTTTCGGATCGGTCCAGTTCCAGTCGATCGCAATCGAATCGCGGGTGATCCCGGCTTCGGGGCCGGTCAGCAGCCGGTCTTCGCCCAGCAGCCGGTTGATGAGGGTGGACTTGCCCGCGTTCGGGCGGCCCACGATGGCCAGCTTGAGCGGGCCTGCGGGGCGGTCTTCCTCGGCCATCGCCGCAGCTTCCAGCCTCGCGATTTCTTCGGCCTCTTCCCATTCTTCGGAAGCCGCGCCGATGATCGGCCACAGCCCGCCGAACAGATCGGCAATGCCTTCGCCGTGTTCGGCCGACATCGCCAGCGGTTCGCCAAGGCCCAGCGCATAGGCTTCCATCGCGCCGCTTTCGCCGCCCTTGCCTTCGGCCTTGTTGGCGACCACGACGACGGGGACGGATTGTTCGCGCAGATACCGGGCGATTTCCTCGTCGAGCGGGGTGAGACCTGCGCGCGCATCGACCACGAACATCGCCGCGTCCGCGCCTTCAAGGCTGGCTTCGGTCTGCATCCGCATCCGGCCCGGCAGGGTGTGGGCGTCCTCGTCCTCCCACCCGGCGGTATCGACCACGGTGAATTTCAGGCCCGCGATTTCCGCGTCGCCCATCCGGCGGTCACGCGTGACCCCGGGTTGATCGTCCACGAGGGCGAGTTTCTTGCCCACCAGTCGGTTGAACAGGGTGGACTTGCCCACGTTGGGGCGGCCGATGATGACGACTTCGGGCTTCTTGGGGAGGGACATGATGCCGCCCAAGTGGGCGCAAACGCCCATTTTGGCAAGCGTTGCCCCCAAACCTACAGCGGATCAGCCCTTTTTGGCGACCGGCGGGTTGTCGCCCAGATCTTCGTACCAGGCTTCGACCGGGCCGGTCAGCTTCAGAGTGAGCGGCTGGCCCTTGCGGTCCACCGCCTTGCCCGCCTGCACCCGCACCCAGCCTTCGGAGATCGAATATTCCTCGATATCGGTGCGGACGCGGTCCTTGAACCGGATGCCGACCCCGCGCTGGAGCTTCTCCGCGTCGAAGAACGGGCTGCGCGGATTGACCGACAGGTGATCCGGCGGCACGTCTGCGCCAGCAGTCGTCGGGGCGATTTCAGGAGTTTCTTCGGTCATGGCCGCGCCCTTAATCGGCAATCCGCAAGCGTTCAAGCGGGTTGCGCTTGCCCTTTTGGTCCGGGGGCGATAATGGCGGCGGCTAATACGCGCGGGAGGCCTCCAGCTTCCCGCGCGGCTTCGTTCGGGCATGCGGGCGTGGCGAAATTGGTAGACGCGCCAGATTTAGGTTCTGGTATCGCAAGATGTGGGGGTTCGAGTCCCTTCGCCCGCACCAAATTCGCCCCGAACCAGCCCGGCCTACCGGATTTTTGGCAAGAAGGCTTCAACCAGTCACCATGCAAACCAAGCAGACCGTCAACGAAGGGCTCAAGCGCGCCTATCTGATCACGATCCCCGCCGCCGATCTCACCGCGAAGATCGACGCCGAGATCAAGAAGGTGGCGCCGCAGGTGCGGATGCCCGGCTTCCGTCCGGGCAAGGTGCCCGCCAACCTCGTGAAGAAGATGCATGGCGAAGCCCTGCACGGTCAGGTGGTCAACGACACGATCCGCGAATCGGTCGACAAGCTGCTGCGCGACGAAGCGCTGCGCCCGGCCATGCAGCCCGAAATCGGCCTGAATGACGATTACGAGCAGGGCAAGGATGCCGCGATCACCGTCAGCCTCGAAGTGCTGCCGACGATCGAAGCGCCCAGCATTGATGGCCTGAAGCTGGAAAAGCTGGTCGTACCCGTCACCGACGCGCAGATCGATGAAGCGCTCGGCAACATTGCCAGCCAGAACAAGAGCTACAAGGACGCGGCCAAGACCAAGAAGGCGGCCGACGGCGACCAGCTGATCATCGATTTCGTCGGCAAGCTGGACGGCGTGGAATTCGACGGCGGCAAGGCCGAAGACGCTGCGCTGGTGCTGGGTTCGGGCACCTTCATCCCCGGCTTTGAAGACCAGTTGGTGGGCGTGAAGACCGGTCAGGAAAAGACCATCACCGTCACCTTCCCGGAAGAATATCAGGCTGCGCACCTCGCGGGCAAGGAAGCCACTTTCGATGTCACCGTGAAGGCGGTGAAGGTCGAAACCGAAACCACGCTGGACGAGGAATTCGCCAAGAGCCTCGGGCTCGACAGCCTCGACAAGCTGCGCGAGATCATGAAGGCGCAGCTGGAGCAGCAGACCGCCGGTCTGACCCGCACCCAGATGAAGCGCGCCCTGCTCGATCAGCTGGCCGCTGGCCACAGCTTTGAAGTTCCCGGCACGATGGTCGAAGCCGAATTCGCCCAGATCTGGCAGCAGCTCCAGCAGGAAGCGGCCAATGATGCCGATCCCGCCGCTGCGCTGAAGCAGATCGAGGACGAGAAGGACGAGTACAAGTCCATCGCCGAACGCCGCGTGCGTCTGGGCCTGCTGCTGTCGGAAATCGGCCAGGCCAACGGCGTGGAAGTGTCCCAGCAGGAAATGTCCATGCTGATCCAGCAGGCTGCGATGCAGTACCGTGCCGAGGATCGTGAGCGTTTCGTGCAGTACATCCAGTCCGAGCCGATGGCCGCCGCCCAGCTGCGTGCCCCGCTCTATGAAGACAAGGTCGTCGACTTCCTGTTCGACAAGGCCGAAGTGACCGAGCGTGAAGTGACGGTCGAAGAGCTTCAGGCCGCGATCGAAGCCGAAGACGGCGCCGAAGCAGCTCCGGCTCCGAAGAAGGCTGCCGCCAAGAAGAAGGCTCCGGCAAAGAAGGCTGAAGCCGCCGAGGAAGCTCCGGCTGCAGAAGAAAAGCCCGCCAAGAAGGCTGCGCCCAAGAAGAAGGCGGATGCTCCGGCTGATACGGCGGAAGCCAAGCCTGCTGCCAAGAAGGCTCCGGCCAAGAAGGCCGAAGCTGCGGCTGAGGAAAAGCCCGCCGCCAAGAAGGCCCCGGCCAAGAAGGCTGCGGCGAAGAAGTAATACGGCGCGGGCGGGGGACTATTCCCCCGCAGCACGCCACGGACGGAACGAAGGCGCGGGCAGCTTGGCTGTCCGCGCTTTTTCGTAGGCCGCGCCCGCTTTCAGCACCGCGTGATCGTCCCACTTTGCCCCGAGGATGCTGAGGCCCACGGGCAGGCCTTCGATTGCGCCCATCGGCACGGTCAGATGCGGGTAGCCCGCGATGGCCGAAGGGCTGCCGAAGCCCACCGAACCGTTGAAATTGTCGCCATTGACCAGATCGCTGACCCACGCCGGGCCGCGTGTGGGGACGACGAGGAACTGCACGTTGTTGTCCGCCAGCAGTGTGTCGAGCGTTTCCGGCCCGGCGATTCGCAGCGCATTGGCGCGGGCGGATTCGTAAGCAGCGCGGTCTGTTGTGGTTTCAGCGCGTTCGAACAGCTCCTGCCCGAACCAGCGCATCTCGCTGCCCGCATTGGCCGCGTTGAAGGCGATCAGATCGGCAAGGCTGCGCGGCAATGTGTCGCGGCCCGCCACGCGGGGCAGGCTTTCAAGGTATTTCCCCATCTCCTCGCGCAGTTCGAACATCAGCACGGTGAAGCTGTCACCGTACATCTGGTTGTTCGCCTTGAACTCGATATCGACCAGCACCGCGCCCGCGCGCTGCAGATCCGCCAGCGCGGTATCGAAGGTGGCGGTCAGATCGCCGCGGTTGCCGACGAAATCGCGCATCACCCCGATCCGCACGCCCTGCAGCGAGTAGGTATCCAGACCTGCTGTGTAATCTGTGACCCGCTTCGCCTCCAGCGTCGCCGGATCAGCCTTGTCCTCGCCCGCAATCGCCGTCAGCAGCAGCGCGGCGTCGTAGACTGTCCGCGTCATCGGCCCGGCGGTGTCCTGCGTGCTGGAAATCGGCACCACGTGGGTGCGGCTGACGATCCCGACGCTCGGCTTGAAGCCGACAATGCCGTTGATGCTGGCAGGGCACGTGATCGATCCGTTCGTCTCGGTTCCGATGGCGCCCCAGGCAAAGCCCGCCGCAACCGCCGCGCCGCTGCCCGATGACGATCCGCAGGTGTTGCGATCAATGGCATAGGGGTTGCGCGTCAGCCCGCCCACGGCGCTCCATCCGCTGGTGGAATTGTCGGAACGGATGTTGGCCCATTCGGAAAGGTTGGTCTTGCCCAGCACCACGCCGCCCGATGCCTCAAGATTGTCGATCAGCGGCGCATTGCGACCGGTGCGGTTGTCCTTGAGGGCAAGGCTGCCGGCGGTGGTGGCAAAGCCGGCGGATTCGATATTGTCCTTCACCAGCACCGTGCGACCGCGCAGCGGGCCGACCGCGAACCGCTGGCGTGCCGTGACGGACGCCGCCGGATCATAATCGATCACGGCGTTGAGCCTCGGGCCGTTATCGTCGAGCGCCTGAATGCGCAGGATATATTCGTCCACCGCCAAAAGCTCGCTCATGGCGGCGCGGTCTTCCCCGGTGTCCGGCGCAGGCGGGCTGGCGGTCTGGGCGAGCGCCGGGACAGCGGTGGTGGCAAGGAGCAGGGCGAGCGCCGGGCGGGCAAGTGTGCTGATCATCATCGCATAGGGGTTTGCCACGTGGGCGCGCCGCGGCAAGGGGGAAAACGTCCCCCATGCCCCAAGCTGTCACCCGGCAATTCACACCGGACAAGGTAAACGCCCTTGAAATTGCCCCCCCGCGTCCGACATAGCCATTTCGCAACCAGCAAGGGCAAGGGCACTTACATGATCGATCTGTTCGGCAATTCCGGCGAAACCTATGGCTCCCAGGGCCAGTTCACGCGCGATCCTTATACGGGCGCGCTGGTGCCGGTGGTGGTGGAACAGACCAGCCGGGGCGAACGCAGCTTCGACATCTTCAGCCGCCTACTGCGCGAACGAATCGTGTTCGTGACCGGCCAGATCGAAGATGGCATGGCCAGCCTTGTGACCGCGCAGCTGCTGTTCCTCGAAAGCGAGAACCCCTCCAAGCCGATCAGCATGTACATCAACTCGCCCGGCGGCGTGGTGACAGCGGGTCTGCAGATCTATGACACCATGCAATACATCAAGCCGCGCGTGTCGACGGTGTGCATGGGGCAGGCCGCTTCGATGGGCAGCTTTCTGCTCGCCGCGGGTGAGCCGGGTATGCGCATCGCGCTCCCCAATGCGCGGATCATGGTGCACCAGCCTTCGGGCGGCGCGCGCGGGATGGCCTCTGACATCGAGATTCAGGCGCGTGAGATCCTGCGCATCCGCAGCCGCATGAATGATCTCTATGTGAAGTTCACCGGCCGCAGCCTTGAGGAAATCGAAAAGGCGATGGACCGCGACACCTTCCTCGAAGCGGAAGAAGCGCGGGCCTTCGGTCTGGTCGACAAGGTGTTCGAGACCCGTCCCGAAAACGAAGAAACCGGCGACGAAAGCGGTTCGGGCGGCGCGCCTGAATAAGGCTTGCCCCACAACCTGCACCGCAGCGGGACAGCGGCCTTGCGGGGCCGCTTTTCCCGTTCATTCGGCAGCAGGGCCGCTATGGTAACAACACGAAATTGCGCGCCATGTGTTGATTCATCTGGTGCCATGGATACACTTGACGAATCCGCCATGCGCATTGCGCAGCGTGCAGGGCCGGATTCGAGGACACAGGAATGACCAAATTGAGCGGATCCGACAGCAAGAGCACCCTCTACTGCAGCTTCTGCGGGAAGTCGCAGCACGAAGTGCGCAAGCTTATCGCCGGCCCCACCGTGTTCATCTGCGATGAATGCGTCGAGCTGTGCAACGACATCATCCGCGAGGAAACCAAGGCAGGGATCGCCGGCAAGAAAGACGGCGAGATCCCCACGCCGATGGATATCTTCACGCAGCTCAATGATTACGTCATCGGCCAGGACCGCGCCAAGCGCGTGCTCTCGGTCGCGGTGCACAACCATTACAAGCGGCTGAAGCACTCCGGCAAATCGGGCGATGTCGAGCTGGCGAAGTCGAACATCCTGCTCGTCGGCCCCACCGGTTCGGGCAAGACGCTGCTGGCGCAGACGCTGGCCCGCACCTTCGATGTGCCCTTCACCATGGCTGACGCCACCACGCTGACCGAAGCCGGTTACGTGGGCGAAGATGTTGAGAACATCATCCTCAAGCTGCTGCAATCGTCCGACTACAATGTCGAAAAGGCCCAGCACGGGATCGTCTACATCGACGAGATCGACAAGATCACCCGCAAGGCCGAAAACCCCTCGATCACCCGCGATGTTTCGGGTGAGGGCGTGCAGCAGGCGCTGCTGAAGCTGATGGAAGGCACCACCGCTTCGGTGCCGCCGCAGGGCGGGCGCAAGCATCCGCAGCAGGAATTCCTGCAGGTGGACACCACGAACATCCTGTTCATCTGCGGCGGCGCGTTCGCCGGTCTGGACAAGATCATCGCTGACCGCCTGCAGAAGCGCAGCATCGGCTTTGGCGCCCATGTCGCCGATCCCGACAAGCGCCGTGTGGGCGAACTGCTCGAAAAGTCCGAGCCTGAGGATCTCCTCAAGTTCGGCCTGATCCCCGAATTCGTCGGCCGTCTGCCGGTGATCGCCACGCTGCACGATCTCGATGTGCCGGCGCTGGTGACGATCCTCAACGAGCCGAAGAACGCGCTGGTCAAGCAGTATCGCAAGCTGTTCGAGCTTGAGGATGTGGAGCTGACCTTCACGCCTGACGCGCTGCAGGCGATTGCCGAACGCGCGATCAAGCGCAAGACCGGTGCCCGCGGGCTGCGCTCGATCGTGGAAGGGCTGCTGCTCGACACGATGTTCGATCTGCCCGACATGGAAGGCGTCACCGAAATCGTGATCGACGCCGATGTGGTCGCAGGCAAGAAGGAACCCATCCGCGTGATCGGAGCCGAGAAGAAGAAGGAAGAGGCGGCTTAGGGCAAGGGGCTGGCCGGGGGCACCAATGGCGGACGAACAAGGCGGTGAAGCACTCCCCGCGATTGTAGAGTTTGGCGTTGGGTTGCTTCCGGACCCTTGGCGAGATAAGCTGTATGAGACGCTCCTAAGGTTTGCTGGCCGACGGGTGGCCCCCGAACTTGTCAGGGCAATCACCGAAGAAGCAGATGCTGCACGTGGGCGCGCAATTTTGAGCGACGCTATCGCGGCAGCAGGTGCTGAAGTCCTTGCAAACCGCATAAAATCGGACCCAGAACTCGCTGCACTCGCAATCGCTCGATCGATCGATGATCAGATCGACCGGCAACAGAATCTAAATGATATTCTTAAGCTTGCTGCTGGTGAGATCGCTCAAGATGTTTCTTCTGAGGAACATCCGCCTTCCGAAAAAATCACTGACGATTGGCGAAGGAAATTCACGAGCTTCGCCGAAGATGTCTCCGACGAGCAAATGCAAGGTGTTTGGGCTAGGATTCTAGCGGGAGAATTCAAGCAGCCGGGTACATTTTCCTACCGTACATTGCGACTCGTATCTGAGTTAAGTCCCAGCATCGCAGCAACATTCGAGAAGGTTAGCGACCAGATCATTAATGGAGATGCCTTGGTCACTCTCGGCGAGGAATGGAACGAAGGCGAGAACTTCATGGCTGCCAAGGCCCTTGAAGATTGGGGCATTTTGCAGGACTCGCCCGGTCAAAGTGCTCGCCTTGCACTAAAGCGAGAGAATGATCTCTACGGAATTCCAAACGGAAACTTGATCGGAGTTCTGAGAATTCCAGATGGCCCGGACAGGCTCTCTTATTCAATCGCTTTGCTTACAGAGCCAGGGCGGCAGTTGTACCGACTGCTTCCGCGAAAGGATGAGAGGATTGTTCTTCGCAAAATATTGAAAGATCTGTTTGAATCGAATCCAACTGCTGAGTGGGCGAAGATCGCGCTTGCCCAAGGCCTTGTGATTGTTGAGTCAGTATCTGAACAAAAAGAGTAAACCCCGCCCGGCCTTGGAGGAAGGCCGGACGGGGTCCGGAGAAGCGCTGCCCCTCGGGTGGAGGGGGATGGGGGTTCAAGAGGCAGCGCCAGCTTGTTCTTCAAATCAGGCGGGCAGGAACACGCCATCGGTCACGTGGATCACGCCGTTCGAGGTCATGACGTCGGCCGTGGTGACGGCGGTGGTGCCGCCCTTGGCGTCGGTGATCACGATCTTGTCGCCCGACAGGCGCGCGGTCAGCTTGCCGCCCGACACGGTGGTGAGCGTGGCGGTGCCGCCGCTCTTCTGGATCAACGCGATCAGATCAGTGCTGGTCACCTTGCCCGCGACAGCGTGGTAGGTGAGGATGGTGGTCAGCGTGCCCTTGTTCTCCGGCTTCACCAGCGTCGCTACGGTGCCCTCAGGCAGCTTTGCAAAGGCGGTGTCGGTCGGGGCGAAGACGGTGAAGGGGCCGGGGCTGCTCAGCGTGTCGACCAGACCGGCGGCCTTGACGGCGGCGACGAGGGTGGTGTGCACGCCGGTGCTGACGGCAGTTTCGACGATGTTCGGGGTCGCCTTGGCGTGGTGGCCGTGCTGATGGGCGACGGCGGGAAGAGCGACAAGGCCGGTAGTGGCGGCCAGAGCGGCGGCGATGACGGCGGTCAGGGTGTTCTTGGGGGTCAGGTTCTTGGGGGTCACAGGGGGTATCTCCGTAAAGGGAATGTCACGTCTGCAAGCCCCTCCCGCTTGCATGCATAGCTACGCAGGTGCCGGAAACCCGGATGCGCAGTTAACGATAATGCGGATGAGTTGCCGCTAGGGTGCGGCGAAGCGAAACCGCTTCAGACGGCGGACGACACCGGGGCAAAGGCGCCCTTGGCCACCACCGGCCCAGCGTCCACGCCTTCGGGCTTGCCGCCGATCGGCTCACGCGTGAGCACGAGGCTTGCCCCATCGCCAAGCTTGGCGGTGACGGCCGCGGGCAGCGTCATGGCGCGCACTTCGCCCGGCGCAACCACGCCCAGCGATTGCAGGTCTGAGCCGTCAGCGGGCACCAGCCACAATTCGTGATCATGCACCCCGTCAGCGGTCAGACCGATGGCGGCGACCAGCATCTTTTCGCTTTCGGGGATGTAGGTCACATCGAGCCTGAGGCCGGTCTCGCCAATCGGCACGGTCGCCACCATCGGTGCAGCTGCGGCGATCTGGGCGGGCGGCGCTTCGACGGGCGAGCGGCCGGGCGCAAACATGAACAGTGCCAGCGCCACGGCGGCAGCCGCAGAGGTTAGCCCCGCCACCCACTGCCAGCGCCGCACACGCGCTTCGAGCGCGACGACATTCACGCCAAGCCCGTCCGGCGAGGCATCTGCCGCAGCGGCAGCGCCTTGCTGCGCCGTAACCCTTGCGGCAATCCCTTCCCACACATGCGCGCCGGGTTCGGCTGCGGGCATGGCATCGGTCATCGGCGCGAACCAGTTGTCCCACCAGTCCTTGCGCCATGCAAAATCGGGATCGGTCACAGCCTTCCCGCGCGCGGCGAGCAATTCCTCGCCTTCGAGCAGGCCCAATGCCCATTCGGCCGCGATCATCGGATCGTCGCGCTGCACGCCGTCGTCAGGGGTGTTTTCCGGAGCGCTCATGCCGCCTCGCTCGCTTCAAGACAGGCGCGCAGGCGTTGCAGGCCGCGCCGGATCCAGCTCTTCATCGTTCCCAGCGGCACATCGGCGGCTTCGGCCAGTTGGGCATAGGTCTTGCCATCAAAAAATGCTGCGCGGATGTGGCCTTGCGTGCGGGCGTCGAGCGCGCCGAGGCATTTGTGGATCTGGGCGGCCTGTTCGGCATCGACCATCAGCACATCGGCCAGCGGTGTTTCATCGGCAAGCGGCGCGGCTTCCTCGACCGGCACCGCGCCGCCGCGCACCTTGCCGGTGCGCAAACGGTCAATCGCGCGGTTGCGCGCGAACGCCGCCAACCACGCGATCGGGCTCGCGCGGGACGGGTCATAGCGGTCAGCCCGCTGCCAGAGATTGACGTAGACGTCTTGCAAGGCGTCCTCGGCTTCCTTTCGATCGCCCAAGATACGCAGGCAGATGCCGAACAGCTTCACCCGTGTCGCGCGATAGATTTCTTCGAGCGCTGCCTGATCGCCAGCGGCCAGCCGCGCCATCGCATCGCGCAGCGCCTCACGTGCTTCATCCTGGGAAGGGCGGGGACGGGCGGCCATCAACTGCACCCCTGCCCGCACGGATTTTCGCCGCTTTCCACCTGAATGGTGGAATGCCCGACACCAAAGCGCGTCTCCAGCGAGGCGGCGACATCGCGCAGGAAACTGTCAGGGGCTGCGCGGTCCGGCATCACCAGATGGGCGGTCAACGCGACTTCGGTGGTGGACAGCGGCCAGACGTGGAGATCGTGGACAGCAGCCACCCCGTCAAAGCTTGCAAGGTGCTGCCTGACTTCGGCCAGATCGATCCGGGCGGGCGCGGCCAGCAGGCCCATCGTCAGACTGTCACGCGCAAGACCCCAGGTGCCGACCGCGATCACGGCGACAATCACCAGGCTCACCAGCGGATCGATCCACCACAGCCCGGTGACGATGATCGCCAGTCCCGCCACGACCACGCCGAGCGATACCAGCGCATCGGCTGCCATGTGGAGATAGGCTCCGCGGATATTGATGTCGTCTTGCCCCTTCAGAAACAGCATGGCGGTTAACGCGTTGATCGCGATCCCGATCCCGGCAACCACCGCCATGACCATGCCTTCCGGCTGTTGCGGTGTCATCATCCGATGCACGGTTTCGAACAGGATTGCGCCAATCGCTACCGCCAGCAGCAGCGCATTGGCAAGCGCGGCGAGGATGGTCGAGCTTTTGTAGCCGTAGGTGAACCGTCCGGAAGGCGGACGGCGTGCGGCAATGCTGGCGACCCATGCCAGCGCCAGTGCCAGCACGTCGGACAGATTGTGGCCCGCGTCCGCCACCAGCGCCATCGACCCGTAGATCAGGCCCGCAGCCGCCTCGACCACAACGAAGACGACGTTGAGCCCGATCCCGATCAGGAAGGCATTGCCGAAATCCGCGGGGCCGTGATGATGCCCGTGCGCATCATGCAGCCCGTGGCAATCGGATGAACTGCCGGAATGGTGATGATGGGCGTGCGCGTGCATGGCGGGTCAGTTGTAGACACAAGCATCGAGCCCGTCACGCCTGACGATCCCGATCCGGCGTTCGATCCGGTTACCGTGGCGCAGCTGCCACCCTCCGGGGTTCTTCACCGAGCGTTTCTTGGGGCTGGGCAGGGCGGCAGCCATCCGGCTGGCCTCATCAGGGGAAAGGCGCGCGGCGGAATGGCCGAAATAGCGCTGCGATCCGGCTTCGGCGCCATAGGTGCCGATCCCGGTCTCTGCGACGTTGAGGTAGACCTCCATGATCCGCCGCTTGCCCCAGATCGTTTCGATCCAGAAGGTGAACCACGCCTCCAGCCCTTTGCGGAAGAACCCGCCGCCCTGCCACAGGAACACGTTCTTGGCGGTCTGCTGGCTTATGGTCGATCCGCCGCGGATGCGCCCGCCTTCCGCGTTTTCCTTCAAGGCCTGCTCGATGGCCTCGGCATCGAAGCCGAAATGCTCGCAGAAGCGCGAATCCTCCGCCGCGATCACCGCGCTCACCAGATTGCGGTCAATATTGTCGAGGCTTTCCCAGTCCTTGGTGATGCCGTTTTCGTCCATCAACATGGTCGCGGTGACAGGGATGGGGAGCCATTTGAACGCCACCACCAGCACCAGCGTGAGGCCGAGAAAGGCGCCAAAGGCCTTGGCGATGAAGCGCAGGATCGTGAACACGCCTGCGGCTCTAGCGCAGGGTGGGGGGCGAGGGAAGCATCGGCGCTTGCAGGCAGGGCCGCCGCGTGGCTACCTAGGCGCAGACATAGGGGAGAATTCGACATGCGCCTGTTCCACACCGCCGCCAGCGTCCTTGCGCTTGGCTTTGCTGCCAGCCCTGCGCTGGCCGAAGCGCCCGAGACGAAAGCTGCGATCGAGGCGGAGTATGACAACTACCTCGCCCCGCTGTTCCTTGATTTCCACGCGAACCCGGAACTGTCCTTCCTCGAAAACCGCACGGCGGCGAAGATGGCGGCGGAACTGAAGGCGGCAGGGTTGGAGGTGACGACCGGCGTCGGCAAGACCGGCGTGGTCGGGATGCTGAGGAACGGCGATGGCCCGCTGATCCTGCTGCGCGCCGATATGGATGGCCTGCCGGTGGAGGAGAAATCGGGCCTCGCCTATGCTTCCAAGGCGATGCAGGTCGGTGAGGACGGCAAGGAATATCCGGTGATGCACGCCTGCGGGCATGATGTGCACATCACCTCGCTGGTGGGCACGGCGCGGCGGCTGGTGGCGATGAAGGACCAGTGGCGCGGCACGCTGATGTTCATCGTCCAGCCAGCCGAAGAAGGCGTGCGCGGGGCTAAGGCGATGCTCGCCGATGGGCTGTATGAGCGCTTCGGCAAGCCCGATTACGCGCTGGCCTTCCACGTCGCTGCTGAACTGGAGACGGGCAAGGTTTCCGCGTCCGAAGGCATCCAGTATTCATCCTCGGACTCGCTCGACATCCGTGTGCCCGGCATCGGCACCCACGGCGCCTCGCCCCATCTGGGCCGCGATCCGGTCTACATCGCATCGCAGGTGGTGACCGCGCTGCAATCCATCGACAGCCGCGAAATCTCGCCGACCAAGCCGGTGGTGGTGACCGTCGGCTCGTTCCATGCAGGGTCTAAGCACAACATCATCTCGGACGAGGCGAAGTTGCAGGTGACCGTGCGCGCCAATGACGAGGAAACCCGCGAACAGGTGATCGCCACGGTTGAACGGATCGCGGTCAATATCGGCAAGGCGCATGGCCTGCCTGACAATATGCCGGTCGAGGTCAAGCGCCTGTCGGGCACGCCGACGACGATCAACGACACCGAACTCGCCCGCCGCCTCAACGCGGTGATGCAGCGCGAGCTGGGCGAGAGTGCGTTTGAACCCTTCGTGCAGAAGGGCATGGGCGCGGAGGACTTCACCTATTTCGTCGGCCCTGACACCGGCGTGCCGGGCTATTACTTCGCGGTGGGTGGCACCACGCCCGAACGCATCGCGGCGGCCAAGGCCGGCGGCCCGCCGATTGCCGGGCACCATTCGCCCTTGTTCCAGATCGCCCCGCGCGAAAGCGTGGTGCTGGGCACGCGGGCGATGGTGGCAGCGGTGCTGGATCTGGCCCCGGCCAAATGACGATATGACTAGGGCGCCGCGATCACTCGCGGCGCCCTGTCTAAACCACCCCTAAGCAGGGCTGGCGCGGTCTAGGCTACGCGTTACGCGACCCCAGGCAGCAACCGCTCACCCGCGATGCGCTGCATTGCCTTTTGCAGCTTTTCGAACGCGCGCACCTCGATCTGGCGGATGCGTTCGCGGCTGACGTCGTAGGCCTGGCTCAGCTCTTCGAGCGTCTGCGGCTTTTCGGTCAACCGGCGTTCGGTCAGGATGTGGCGTTCACGCTCGTTGAGGCTTTCCATCGCTTCGGACAGCATCGCCATGCGCATTTGCGATTCCTCGGCATCGGCCACGGTTTCGTCCTGCAGCGGGCGATCATCCGCGAGCCAATCCTGCCACTGGCCAGAGCCTTCCTCGTCCCCGCGAAGGCTGACGTTGAGCGAGGCATCGCCGCCCATCATCATGCGCCGGTTCATGTTGATGACTTCCTGCTCCGGCACGCCCAGATCGGTCGCGATCTTGGTCACGTCCTCGGGCGACAGGTCGGAATCTTCGTAGGCTTCGAGCTGCTTCTTCATCCGGCGAAGGTTGAAGAACAGCTTCTTCTGCGCCGCCGTGGTGCCCATCTTGACGAGGCTCCACGAGCGCAGGATGAACTCCTGCATCGACGCCTTGATCCACCACATCGCGTAGGTCGCGAGGCGGAAGCCGCGATCGGGCTCGAACTTCTTGACGCCCTGCATCAGGCCCACGTTGCCTTCCGAAATCAGATCGGACACGGGCAGGCCATAGCCGCGGTAACCCATCGCGATCTTCGCGACGAGCCGCAGGTGGCTGGAGACGAGCTGGGCAGCAGCTTCGGGGTCTTCGTGTTCCTGATACCGCTTGGCGAGCATGTATTCCTGCTCGGCGGTAAGGATCGGGAACTTGCGGATTTCCGACAGGTAGCGATT
Source organism: Porphyrobacter sp. IPPAS B-1204 (assembly GCA_003724185.1). GTDB lineage: Bacteria > Pseudomonadota > Alphaproteobacteria > Sphingomonadales > Sphingomonadaceae > Erythrobacter. The sequence goes on along the minus strand of RHGM01000001.1, from coordinate 1,115,283 downwards.
GAGGCTCTGCTCACCGCTAAGCGCCGGGACCGAGGTAGTCTTGGACTTGGCCACGTTTTACCTAACCTTTCTAGCGTCGACCGCTTGCACGGGACCCCTGATGGGCATCCCGCGAACTGGGCCACGGGTTCTATATATACGCGAAAACGCCTCGGATGTATGCGGGTTTCATCGATTACTACGTTGCAGTTGGTCGATAAGTTCCGACATGTCCTGTGGCAGATTGCTGCTGAAACGGATGTTTTCGCCCGTTACCGGATGGACAAAGCCCAGCTCGGCGGCGTGCAGGGCCTGCCGGGCAAAGCCGAGTCGCTCAAGGACCGGGCGCAGGTGTTTGGGGGTACGGCCATAGGCAGGATCTCCCAATAACGGATGGCCGATTGACGCGCAGTGAACACGGACCTGGTGGGTTCTGCCCGTTTCCAACCGGCACTCGATCAGCGCGGCCTCATCCAGCCGCTCCAGCACCGTATAATGGGTGATCGCGGTTTTCCCGCGCGAGGAATTGTTGGGCAGCACCGTCATTTTCTTTCGGTCCGCGTCCGACCGGCCCACGCGCGCGTCGATGGTGCCTGTCGCTGGCGAGGGATGGCCGGCGCAGACCGCGACATAGCGGCGGTGCACGGTGTGCGCGGCGAACTGCACGGCGAGGCCTTCATGCGCGGCGTCCGACTTGGCGACGACCAGCAGGCCCGATGTGTCCTTGTCGATCCGGTGGACGATGCCCGGCCGCGCGATGCCGTTGATGCCGGACAGGTTGCCTCGGCAGTGATGCAGCAGCGCATTGACCAGCGTGCCGGTGATGTTGCCCACCGCCGGGTGGACAACCATGCCCGCCGGTTTGTCGACCACGATCAGGTGCGCGTCCTCGTAGGCGATGACGAGCGGGATATCCTCGGGCATGGCCTCGGCAGGCATGGCGGCAGCGATGATGATGCGGAACGGCGCATCGGCGGCAACCTTCATCGAGGCAGATGTGACGGTCTTCCCCGCGACATCGACCCGGCCTTGTTCGATCAACCCCTGCACCCGCGCGCGGGACAGGCCGGTGGCCTCGGCCAGCGCCTTGTCGAGGCGGGAAGGGGAGGCAATGGTGCCGGTGATGATTTCGGGTTCGGACATGCTATGGCCATGCGTGATGCAAGTCGAAGTGACAAGCCAAGCCCTTGCCGCCATGCGCGCCGCTGCCGCCGCCGCGCACCCGCGTGAGGCCTGCGGGCTGTTGCTGGGCGAGGGCGCGCAAATCACCGAGGCCCACGAAACCGCCAACGTCCATCCCTCGCCGGAAACCCATTTCGAGATCGACCCCCAGGCCCTGATCGACGCTCACCGCGCTGCCCGCGCAGGCGGCCCGCAAGTCGTGGGCTATTTCCATTCGCACCCGCAGGGCGAGGCGAAACCCTCCGCTACCGACCGCGCCTGCGCCGCGAAGGATGGCCGCATCTGGGCGATTCTTGCCGGAGATGACATCGCCTTCTGGCAGGACGGGGAACAAGGGTTTGTCGCACTTCCCTTATGCCTGATCGATGGTTAGGTAGAGCGCATGATTTCCCAGACCGATCTCGCCGCGATGCTGTGCTCGCGCCTGTGCCATGACATGCTGTCTCCTGTGGGTGCGCTCGCCAATGGGCTGGAACTGCTCGCAGACGAGCAGGACCCCCAGATGCGCGCGCGCTGCATGGAATTGCTCGAACAATCGGCGAAGATCAGCACCGACAAGCTGAAGTTCTTCCGCCTCGCCTTCGGGGCCGCAGGCGGCTTTGGCGAGGCGATCCCGGTGGACGAGGCCAAGAGCGTGATTGACGCGCTGGCCTCGGATGCCAAGCGGGTCGAGGTAAATTGGGCGATTGCCGAACCCAGCCTGCCCAAGCCGGCGGTCAAGGTGATGCTGAACCTTGCGCAGATTGCGCTGGATGCGCTGGTGCGCGGCGGAACGCTCGATATCGGGGCGGAACGGCGCGATGGCGCGGTGGAAATCGTGGCGCGCGCGCGCGGTGACCGGATCGCATTTGACGAAACGATTGGCCGTGCGCTGCAAGGCGACCTCGACGAGACCGAAATCACCTCGCGCACGGCGGCTGCGCACATGATCGCCGTGCTGGCCGAGGAAATGGACGGCGGCCTCCAGTACAAGCTGGGTGATGGTGCGCTGGTGCTGGGCGCGGTGCTGCCCGAGCCTGATGGCATGATCGGATAGGCCTGCGTTGATGCTGGGGGGGCGACGACGCAGAGCTGGTTCACCGCGAGGTTCCCTCGCCCAACCATGGCGAGCGGACGCTGCCGATCAGCATGGTAGTGATCCACTATACCGAAATGAAGCCGGTCGAAGCCGCGATTGCGCGGATGTGCGATCCCGCTGCTTCGGTCAGCGCGCATTACTGCATCACCGAAGAAGGCGAGGTCATCCGCCTGGTGCCCGAGGATCGCCGCGCATGGCACGCAGGTGCGAGCTACTGGCGCGGGATACCGGATGTGAACTCGGCGAGCATCGGGATCGAGCTTGATCATCCCGGCCATGCGCCCGAGAATGGGGGCTATCGCGGTTTTGCCGGCGCGCAGATCGACGCGCTGATCCCGCTGCTGGCGCGGATCGTGAGGCAATACGATATTCCGCGTGCCAATGTGGTCGGCCATTCCTGCGTCGCGCCGATGCGGAAAGTCGATCCGGGCGAGCTGTTCCCGTGGGACCGGCTGGCGCAATACAAGCTGTGCCTGCCGCGCCCGCAATGCCTTGCGGCGGGCAATCCGTTCCACAACCTCGGCTCGTTCTTCCTCGCGCTGGAGCGCTTCGGTTACGACATCACCGATCAGACCAAGGCGGTCGAGGCGTTTGAACGGCGCTGGCGGCCTGAACACATCACCGGTGTCCCCGATGGCGAAATCGCCGCGATCCTCTGGCAATTGCTGCTCGACCGCGATCAGGGGCGGACGCGCTAGCAATTCGCCGACAACAGGCCTATTGGCAGCGCTGTCAGGGGGCCTGAGGCAGCCGCGTGTGCTTGTCCGTGAAAGCGGGCGGGGGCGCGAGGAAAGTCCGGGCTCCACGAAACAAGGGTGGCGGGTAACGCCCGCCGGCGTCCCGGAAGGGGCGCAAGGGAAAGTGCCACAGAGAGCAAACCGCCGATGACCCCATCCGGGGGACAGGCAAGGGTGAAAGGGTGCGGTAAGAGCGCACCGGGGGGCTGGCAACAGCAACCGCATGGCAAACCCCACCCGGAGCAAGGCCGAATAGGGGCCGCGCGCCCGTCGCAAGTCGGGTAGGGGAGTTTCGCCCCGAGCGGCCCGGGTTGGCTGCTAGAGCGCCGGAGCAATCCGGCGAGCAGATGAATGGCTGCCACCGCAGGCCCGTCCGCAAGGATACCGCCTGAGGAGACAGAACCCGGCTTATGATGGCCCCCTGATCTTCTTGGTGCCCTACCGCTTCGCTACTTTAGGACGGGGTTTTCCGTCCAACTTGAGGCTCAGCCGCCTCGCCTCCGAAGGAACACATCCCAATGCAGGTGATCGGATCGGCCATCACGCCGCGCGTGTCAGCACACCGGCCGCTCATCCAGCGTCTCGCGATCATCCTTGCGGTGGTGGTGCAGATCGGCGCGGGCTTCCTGCCGCGGCTGGGCATCGGCGAGTTCATTGGCGACCGTTCGGACGCGGTGCGCACGCTCATCACGCCTGCGGGGTGGGCCTTTGCGATCTGGGGCCCGTTGTTCGCCCTGTCGGTAGCCTTTGCCGTGTGGCAGGCGCTTCCGGCCCAGCGCAGCAACGCCCTGCTCGCCCGCATCGGTTGGCCGGCCGCGATTGCCCTGGCAGCGCAGGGGGTGTGGTCGACCTACACCCAGCTGGCGAACCTCACCGCGATTTCTGTATTGATCATCCTCGTCTCGCTCGCCGGTCTGCTGGTCGTTTTGCGCGCATTGGTGGCCGCTCCGGCCTTGTCGCGGGGCGAGCGGCTGTTTGCAGCGCCTGCGTTCAGCGCTCTGGCGGCGTGGCTGACCGCGGCCAGCATCGTCAACATCGCAGCGAGCCTGCGGTATCACGGCATCGGCGGCGCCGATCCCGCGCCTGTTGTGGCGACAGTGATGATCGTGATCGGCTCAGGCATTGCCGCTGTTGCCGCAGGCCGGTCACGCGGTGCGCCGCTTTACGGGCTGGTGTTTGCTTGGGCGTTTGTCGCGATCAACGCGGCGGGCGGTCAGCGTTTTCCCGCCGTGGGCTGGGCCGCCATCGGCGGTATCGTGCTCGTGCTCGCCGTTACCTTTTGGCAGCTGTTCCAGAAGGACAACCGCCGCCATTGGTTCGGAGGTCAGGCGCGACCCACGCTGACGTAGGTGAACCCGGCTGCGGCCATGTCATCAGGGTTGTAGATGTTTCTGAGGTCAACCATCACGGGGGCGTTGGCGAGTTCCTTCACGCGCTTGAAATCGAGCGCGCGGAAGGCGTCCCATTCGGTCACGATCACCACCACGTCGGCACCCTCGATCGCCTCGTAGGCATTTTCGCACATGGTGACGCCGGGCAGCAGCGGGCGGGCCTGCTCCATGCCTTCGGGGTCATAGGCGGCCACTTCAACGCCTGCGTCCATCAGTGTCTGGGCGACCGCGATAGCGGGGGAATCCCGCATGTCATCGGTGTTGGGCTTGAAGGTCAGGCCCAGCAACGCCGCCTTCTTGCCGCGCGCCGTCTCGAACCCGCCCAGCGCATCGACGACCTTGCGGCCCATCGCCCGCTTGCGGCTGTCGTTGACCTTGACCACCGCCTCGACGATCCGGGTCGGGCTGTCGTAATCCTCGGCGGTCTTGAGCAGCGCGAGCGTGTCCTTGGGAAAGCAGCTGCCGCCGTATCCGGGGCCTGCGTGCAGGAACTTGGCGCCGATGCGGTTGTCCATCCCGATCCCGCGGCTGACGTCCTGCACATTCGCGCCGACCTTTTCGCACAGATCGGCCATTTCGTTGATGAAGGTGATCTTGGTCGCGAGGAAGGCGTTGGCGGCGTATTTGATCAGCTCGCTGGTGCGGCGCGAGGTGAACAGGATCGGGCTTTCGTTGAGGAACAGCGGGCGGTAAACCTCGCGCATAACCTCACGGCCGAATTCGTCCTCTGCGCCGATCACGATGCGGTCGGGCCGCTTGAAATCGCCGATCGCAGCGCCTTCGCGAAGGAATTCGGGGTTGGAGACGACGGCGAATTTGTGGGTGGTGCCGGTTTCGCGGATGATCCGTTCGACCTCGTCCCCGGTGCCGACCGGCACGGTCGACTTGGTGACGATCACTGCGTCATTGGCCAAATGTTCGCCAACTTCGCGGGCGACTTCGTAGACGAAGGTCAGATCGGCATGGCCATCGCCGCGGCGGCTGGGCGTGCCGACAGCGATGAAGATCGCACTCGCGTCCTTGATCCCTTCGGCCAGACTGGTGGTAAAGGTCAGCCGTCCGGCCTTCACATTGCTGTCGACCAGCGCGTCCAGGCCCGGTTCGTAAATCGGCATCACCCCGGCATGGAGCCGGTCGATCTTGCCCTGATCCTTGTCGATGCAGACCACATCATGGCCGAAATCGGCAAAGCAAGCGCCTGACACGAGCCCGACATAGCCCGAACCCACCATCGCAATTTTCATGAAATGCAGCCCCAAAAAATCCAGTGTGCGAAAACCTGAAACCGCCCGCGTTGCGAACCGCGGGTCAGCGGGGCTGATCGCCGTGGAACACCGTCACCGACCCGCGCTCGTCGGCACGGGCCTGAAGGATGCGCCGCTGGTCGCCCTCGAGCACGAGTGCTGTAAGCACACCGGAGCGAAAAGCGCCAGTGTCAATGCCGATGCGATTGCCGCAATCCATCACGTGGTCGAAAATCGTGTGGCCGTGCACGACCACCTTTTCGAGCGGCCCTTCATGCGACAGGAACCGCTCCCGGATCCACAGCAGATCGCTGCGCTTCTGTTCGCCCAGGGGACGTGTCGGGTCGATCCCGGCGTGGACGAAGACATAGTCGCCGGCGCGGATCATGGTTTCGAACCCGGCGATGTAATCGCGCGTCGATTGCGGCACGATGCGCGGCAAATGTTCGAAGATTGCCTCAAGCTCCAGCGTCGCAAGCTGCTTGCTCGACAGGCCGTAGCTCAGCACCGTCTCGCGCCCGCCATGCTTGAGGAAATGGCGCAAGCCTTCGGGCTTTTCGAAGGCGGCGAGGAACATTTCTTCGTGATTGCCGGCCAGCACCCGCACATTGCGGGTCTGTTGCCAGCTGCGGGTGCGCTCGACCACGCCTGCGCTGTCGGGGCCGCGGTCAACCAGATCGCCAAGCACGATGATGCGGTGATCCAGTTCGGGAGCGCTGACAATTTCGGCTTCGATCGCGGTGATCATCGCCTCGTAAAGATCAAGCCGTCCGTGAATGTCGCCGATAGCGAAATAGCGCCTGCCCGCAGGAACCGCCGGGAGCTTGGGCGGGGGAGGTGGGCTGAAAAAGTCGCGCAATCTCTGAAGCATGACTGGTGCAATGTTCCCGATGAGCGACCCCGAGCGGGGACTGCACGATGGATTGTTCTGGCGTGTCCCCGTGCAGGAGGGCGCGCATACGCCCCTCAACGTGGCCGCGCAACAAACCCTCCTGCCTGCGCGACGGATGGTGCGAAAATATCGCCCAATCGCGGCCAGAACGGCGGACGGCGTGGCGCTTAGTCGAGTGTGAAGCTGACCGTGGTGACGACCCGCACCTTCTTGAACGGGCTGTCCGCCGATCCCCAGCCGCCGGCATCGCCATCGCGCGCCTCGATCTCGAAATAGCCTTGCGTGGCATCCTTGATCTTCCCGACACCGGCATTGGAATCCTGCGCGAATTGCTGGGCTGCGGCGCGGGCGTCCTTGGTAGCCTCGGCCACCATTTCGGGCTTGATGTCGTTCAGCTTGGTGAAGGTGTAGGCCATGCCCGATCCTTCCTCCAGAAGCACCCCGCGCCCGACCAGATCAAACTGCCGCGCCACGGCCTTCTGGGCGCGGGTGATGTCGGTGGTGCGCAGCGCGAGGCGCTGGCGGACGGTGAAGGTGGTGATCCCGTCGTTGGTGTAGCTGGTGACATTGGCGCCGGTCGGCTGGAGCGCATCGGCAGGGAATCCCAGATCCTTGAAGAACGCCTCGATCGCCTGCGTATCGGCGCGCACCTTGGCTTGCGCCTCGGCAAGATTGGTCGAGGCGGCAGAGTAGGAGATCGTCCATGTCGCAAGGTCAGCGGTGACATTGCGTTCGGCAAGACCGCGCACGGTGACGGCGCGTTCCGCATCCTTGGCGCGCAGCAAGCCGTCGCCCAGCAGGTATCCGCCCGCGACCATGCCGACCGCCAGAATCGCCGCCGTTCCGAACCAGCGTGCGGTTGCGGGCTCGCGCCAGCCACCACTCGTCGCTATCGCCGGTTGCACATCATCGCCGCTCATCGCATGTTCCCCCAGAAAGACTTGGTGCGACGAGTTGTGCATCATCGTCGATGAATGGAGTTTGAATGGTAAAGTACCTTCACAGCATGATCCGTGTGACCGATCCCGATGCCACGGTGGACTTCTTCAAGCTGATCGGGCTGGAGGAAGTGCGGCGCTTCGATGTCGAAGCCGGACGCTTTACGCTGATCTTTCTCGCAGCACCGGGGCAGGCGGGTGTGGCCGAGGTCGAACTGACCTATAACTGGCCGCCCGCAGACGGCAGCGCGGCCGAAGCCTACGATGGAGGGCGCAATTTCGGGCACCTCGCCTACCGCGTCGAGAACATCTACGAGACCTGCCAGCGCCTTGCCGATGCCGGGCACATCATCCACCGCCCCCCGCGTGACGGGCACATGGCCTTTGTCAAATCGCCCGACGGGATCTCGGTGGAATTGCTGCAGGAAGGCCATCTCGAACCGGCCGAACCCTGGGCCAGCATGCCCAACACCGGGAGCTGGTAGGCCGCCCGTTTTCGCCGCTGGGCACCAATAAACCCGAATGAAACCATGAAAATAGCCAGCCCGGTTGCGCAGGGGGCTGAGGCGATGTAGCTTGCCCACTTGCTTGGGGAAGGGGGTCGCCTTGTCCATTACGGAGCCTGGTCTGTGGCAGTGGCTCGCACTGCTGCAACACGAACTTTTGCTGTTCGCCGGAGTGTTTTTTCTGATCGGGGCGCTGGACGATCTGGCGGTCGATGCCCTGTGGCTGTGGCTGAAGGCGACCGGGCGGGCTGTCACCCAGCGGCGCAGCCGGCCGGCGCTCCAGAACCGCAGCCTATCCGGTCCGATCGCTGTGCTGATTCCGGCGTGGCAGGAAGCCGCCGTGATCGGCCAGACGATCCGCCACCTGCTGGACACCTGGCCGCAGCCGCAGGTGCGGCTTTATGTCGGGTGCTATCGCAATGATCCGGCGACGCTCGGCGCGGGGATTGCCGCGGCCTGCGGCGATCCCCGGCTGAGACTGGTGATCCATGGCCGCGAGGGGCCGACCACCAAGGCCGATTGCCTCAACCGCCTCTATGCCGCGCTGGCGCTGGATGAAGAACGCGCCGGTCAGCGCTTTGCCGCCGTGGTGTTCCATGACGCCGAAGACATGGTCGATCCGGGCGCGCTTGGCCTGCTGGACGAGGCGATTGCTGATGGCGCGGATTTCGTCCAGCTTCCGGTGGAGCCGCTGGTGCCCCATCATCGCGGCTGGCTCGCACGGCATATCGGCGCCCATTACTGCGAGGAATTCGCCGAGGCGCATGGCAAGGCGCTGGTGGTGCGCGATGCTCTGCGGGCAGGGGTGCCGGGCGCAGGGGTGGGCTGCGCCGCCTCGCGCCGTGCGCTCGATGGGCTGGTGGCACGGCATGGCCTTGCGGGTGGGGACGGCTTGCCCTTCGCCAGCGATTCGCTGACCGAGGATTACGAGCTTGGCCTCGCGATTGCGGCTGCGGGCGGGCGTTGCCGCTTTGTCCGGGCCGCGGGCATGACGGGCGGCTGATCGCCACCCGCGCTTTCTTTCCCCACAGCTTCGACACCGTGGTGCGCCAGAAAAGCCGCTGGGTGCTGGGCATCGCGCTGCAGGGTTGGGACCGGGTCGGCTGGGCCGGGGGGCCAAGCGAGATTTGGATGCGCGCACGTGATCGGCGCGGGCCGCTGACCGCGCTGGTGCTGCTGGTCGGCTATGCGCTGGTCCTGCTGACCGGGATCATGGGAGTGATGGTCGTGACCGGCCTCGCCGAACCCGTGCCCCTGACCCCGCTGCTGAAGGCGGTGTTGATCGCGAATGCTGCGGCCTTTGCGTGGCGGATCGCCATGCGTTTTGCCTTCACCGCGCATGAATACGGGGTGCGCGAAGGGCTGTGGGCGGTGGTACGGCTGCCGCTGGCCAATGTCATCGCGATCATTTCCGGGCGGCGTGCCGTGTTCGCCTATGCCCGCACGCTCGGCGGGCGCGCGGCGGTGTGGGACAAGACCGAGCATGATGCGCACCCGGCCCAGCCCGGGCTGCTGCGGACGGTGCAGCCGTGATCGCGCAGCCGCGCCCGGACGCCCGCTGGCGGGGCGGTCCGTTGCTGATGCTGGCCCTGTTGCTGACAGGTTGGGGCGGCGCGCGTGCGGTCTTGTGGGAGAACCCCTTCGCCGCGCTCGTCTCCAGCCTTGATCTGGCACCACTGGAGTTGCCGCTGGCGCTGCCCGCCCTGCCCGAAGCGGCGGGTGGGTTGGCGATGCTGGAGCCGGAGGCGCCAGCCCTTGTGCCGCTTACACCTGCGGGCGCCCCGGCGCAGGCTGCGCCGCTGTTCCTTACCACACCCCTATGGCCCGGCGCCGTCCAAAGGGGGACGGGACGTGACCCGCGCATGGCCGCAGCGCATCATCTGCTGTGGGTGGCGGCCTTGCGCGATCCGCTGGTGCGCACGCCACTGACAGCCGGAGCAGGTTTTGGCGCATTGGCCGGGGGGGGATGGACAGGCCGTCACGCCGCCGTTCCTGCCGGCCGCCCCGCGTCCTGCAACAGCCGTTGCGGCGGCACCACGCGGGCGCTGGTCGGTTGATGCCTGGGCATTCTGGCGACAGGGTTCCAACGCCGCGCCGATTTCGCAGGGACGCGTGCCGATCTATGGCGCGAGCCAGACGGGCGCGGTTCTGCAATACCGCCTCGCGCCCGGCAGTGACCACGATCCCCGGGCCTATGCCCGCGCCTACCGCGCACTGGTGCGGCGCGGGGAGAGCGAGCTGGCGGTTGGCGCCTCCGCGCGGCTTGCACGGCGGGTGCCGCTGCGGGCCGCGGGTGAGGTGCGCTACACCGATGCCGCTTTCAGCAACACCTGGCGCCCTGCGGCCTATGTCGTCACCGAACTGAACCCGGCGGGGCTGCCCTTGGGCACGCAGCTTGAGGCCTATGGTCAGGCGGGCTGGGTCGGCGGGCCGGACCCCACCGGCTTTGCCGATGGTCAGGCGAGCGTGACCGGTGAAGTGCGCCGGGTCGCCAGCCTCAGCGACAATGCTCTGCGCTTCAGCCTTGGCGCGGCGGCGTGGGGCGGGGCGCAAAAGGATGCGCAACGGATCGATGTCGGCCCCACCCTGCGGCTTGATCTGCGCGTGGGTGCGGTGCCTGCCCGCCTTTCGGTTGACTGGCGCGAGCGGGTGGGCGGCGATGCCGGGCCGGATTCTGGGCTGGCAGCCACGCTTTCGACGCAGTTTTGACTTTAGATCGGGCTGACGCGCCACCATAAACAAGAACCCGCGTCCCGCGCCTTTCATCGCCTTGCGCGCTGGTCTAACCATGCTTGCATGGACGTTTACCTGCCCATCGCGAATCTCTCGGTCAACGGGTTCGTTATCGTCCTTTTGGGCGGGCTGACCGGCATCCTGTCGGGCCTGTTCGGGGTTGGCGGCGGATTCCTGACGACGCCGCTTCTGATCTTTTACGGTATCCCCCCCACGGTTGCGGCGGCCTCGGCGGCGACGCAGGTGACCGGTGCGAGCGTTTCGGGCGTGATTGCCCATTCGCGCCGCAAGGGGGTGGATTACCGCATGGGCGCGGTCATGGTTGGCGGCGGGGTCATCGGCGCACTGATCGGGGGCGCGCTGTTCAGCGTGCTCCAGACCCTCGGCCAGATCGATATCGTCATCAACATTCTCTACGTCCTGATGCTGGGGTCGATCGGCTCGTTGATGATGCGCGAAGCGATTGGAACGCTCCGCCCCGGGCTGCTTGGCAAAACGGGGACGCAGGTCAAGAAGCGCCGCCATCACCCGCTGGTGGCGAGCCTGCCCTATCGCTGGCGCTTCTATGCGTCGGGTCTCTACATTTCGCCGCTGGCGCCTGCGATCCTCGGGATGCTGGTCGGCATCCTGACCATGCTGATGGGCGTGGGCGGCGGGTTCCTGCTGGTGCCTGCAATGCTGTATATTCTCGGCATGAGCGGCAATGTCGTCGTCGGCACGTCGCTGTTCCAGATCCTGTTCGTGACCATGGTGACCACCATGACCCACGCGCTGACGACCAAGGCGGTCGATCTGGTGCTGGCCGCGCTGCTGCTGCTGGGATCGGTGCTGGGCGCGCAGTTCGGGACGCAGATCGCGCTGAAGGCCCGGCCTGAATATCTGCGCCTTGCGCTTGCCGCCCTGGTCCTGATCATCGCCTTGCGGATGCTGTATGGCCTGGGCGTGCAGCCTGACGAGATCTACACCGTGGTGCCGCTTTGAAGGACGCGCCGTGACCCTTGGAACGCGGCTGACCGTGCTGCTCGGCATCTGGCTTGCGCTGTCCGCCCAGCGCGAGCCGGTGCTGGTGCCCGCGGTCAGCCAGTCGCTGATCGAGGTGCGGCAGGGCTTCACCGGTGCGCGGCTGCTGCTTTACGGCGCGGTGATCGACCCGGAGGGCGCTGGCCGCACCGGCGATTACGACATCGTCGTTGTCCTCAAGGGCCCGACCGAACCGGTGCGCATTCGGGAAAAGGAACGCATCATCGGGATCTGGGCCAACGCCGGATCGAGCGATTTCCGTTCGGCCCCGGCGTTCTTCGCGGTGGCATCGTCGCGCCCGATCCGGGACATCGTCGACGAGCGCACGGCGGCGATCTATGAACTGGGCACCGAGTTCATCCAGCTGTCTCCATCGGGCCAGATCGACCCCGAAGAACAGGAACGCTTTGCGCGCGGGCTGGTCGATCTGCGGCGGCGGCAGGGGCTGTATCAGGAGAACCCGGGCGGCGTGAGCATCGCCGAAAAGGTGCTCTATCAGGCGCGGATCGATCTGCCGTCCAATGTCACCACCGGGCGTTACACCGCCGAAACCTTCGCCATCGCCCGCGGGCGCGTGCTGGCAAGCGCCACTGCGCGGATCGAAGTGGTCAAGGCCGGTCTGGAAGGGCGGGTCGTGACTGCGGCCCAGCGCTGGTCGTTCGTGTATGGTCTGGGCGCGATTGCCCTGTCGCTGGGGATGGGGTGGCTGGCCGGACGATTGTTCGCCCGCGCCTGAGCCCGCCCGCCTGATCGGCCGTGTTGACACGATCTTAACCTCATTCGCCCTATTTCTGCGGGCCGCTTGAGTGCGCGCAAGGGAAGGGCGCAGATGACCGATCACGTGAGGCAGGATTTCGAACGCTTCACCGGCCCCAATCCGGCTGGCGAGGAAGAACTGGCCCAAGCCCACGCCCAAACCAGCGGCGGCCAGAACAATGCCCGGCTTCCGATTGGCGTCGTGCTCGAAATTTCGGGCTCCGGCTCGCAGATTGCGCTCGATCTGCAGCGCATCAATGAATGCATGGCTGATCCCGATCCCTCGATCGCCATGACCGGGCAGGTCGGCAGCCAGATCAAGATCCGCGTCGGCGATTCCTGGCTGCTCGCCAACGTGCGCGACCAGCGCAAGGACCGCCGCACCGAGGGCGGCATTATCGCCCATATCGACTTCCTTGGCGAAGGCGGCGAGGAAAAGCTGACGGGCCGCATCCACGGGTTCAAGCGCGGGGTAACCCGTTATCCCATTCCCGGCGCGATGATCTATCCCGCCACCACCCGCGATCTGGAACAGATCTACGCCAGCGATGGCCGCGCCAGCATCACCATCGGCAAGGTGTTCCCCACCAAGGACATCCGCGCCGGCCTCTATATCGACGCGATGCTGGGCAAGCACTTCGCGCTGCTCGGATCGACCGGTACCGGCAAATCGACCAGCGCCGCGCTGATCCTGCACCGCATCTGCGAAGCCGCGCCCAAGGGTCACATCGTCATGATCGACCCGCACGGCGAATATTCCGCCGCGTTCCGCACCACGGGACAGATCCTCGACGTGTCGAACCTGCAGATGCCCTACTGGCTGATGAACTTCGAGGAGCATTGCGAAGTTCTCCTGTCGAGCAGCGGCAACGACCGGCAGACCGACAGCGACATTCTCGCCAAGGTGCTGCTTGCCGCGCGGGCCAAGAACCGGCTGGCGCAGACGATGGGCAAGATCACGGTGGATTCGCCGATCCCCTATCTGCTGTCCGATTTCAGCAACATCCTGCAGGACGAGATGGGCCGCCTCGACAAGGCGACATCCTCCGCACCTTACATGCGCATCAAGCAGAAGCTTGACGAAATGAAGGCCGACCCGCGCTATCAGTTCATGTTCTCCGGCATGCTGGTGGGCGACACGATGGTGGAGTTCATCAGCAAGATTTTCCGCATGCCCGGCCACGGCAAGCCAATCTCGATCATCGACGTGTCGGGCGTGCCGTCGGACATCACCTCCACTGTGGTGGCCGTGCTCAGCCGCCTCGTCTTCGACTTTGCGATCTGGGGCCGCGAGGAAAAGACCCGGCCCGTGCTGCTGGTCTGCGAAGAAGCCCACCGGTATGTCCCCAATGAAAAGAACGCCGATGGTTCGTCGGTCGGCAAGATCCTGAGCCGCATCGCCAAGGAAGGCCGCAAATACGGCATTTCGCTGGGCCTCATCACCCAGCGCCCCTCCGACCTTGCCGAAGGCGTGCTGTCGCAGTGCGGCACGATCATCGCGATGCGCCTCAACAATGACCGCGACCAGGCCTTCGTGCGATCCGCCATGCCCGAAGGCGCACGCGGGTTCCTCGATTCGATCCCGGCTCTGCGCAACCGCGAATGCATCATCTGCGGCGAGGGCGTGTCGATCCCGATCCGCGTCAGCTTCGACAACCTTGAAGAACACAAGCGCCCCGCATCGGAAGATCCGAGCTTCGTCGATCTGTGGAACAAGGACGGCGGCGAGGAAGAACTGGTCGAGCGTGTTGTCATGCGCTGGAGAAGCCAAGGTTAAGGAATTAGGCCTCCTTCTAACTTGGGTTCCGGACCCGCAGGGTTCGCAAGGCCGACCGGCCGCCCGCAGGTGCTCAAGCCTGCAAGGCTTGAAGCGCACCGAGGACGACCCCGCGGAGGCGGGGTCGCAAACAAGCTACGTGCCCCGGGTATCCCCATAAAGGTGAATATGCATCCGGTCGCTCATCCGGAAGCCGTGTTTGAGGCACAGGTCTGACAGCCACGCCTGCCGCGTGCGCTGGGCGGCGCTGTCGGTGCCCTCTGCCATCAGGAACACCCGTTCAGGACGGAACCTGTAGCGGCGCTGCAATTCCAGCACCTCGTCCACATCCTCCGGCGCGGCGATCACGAATTTCAGAAACGCACGCGGTTCGGTTGCCCAGGCATCCAGCCGTTCGGGCAGCAGCGCCAGATCAGCCGGGTTGCCCGAATGCGCCAGCTTGGGGCTGACATTGTATTGATCGACCCGCACATCGAGCCGCGCCGGCGGAGCGACGGTGCCGTTGGTTTCAATCTCCACCGACATATCAGGCAGGTGCGCCAGCATTTCGGCCAGCGCGCCCGCCTGCAACAATGGCTCGCCCCCTGTAATCACGAGGCGCGTCTGGCCCAATGCCGCGATCCGTTCGGCGGTTTCAGCGGGGGAGAGCGTGACCTGATTGGCCTTGCGCTCGAACGCGATCCCGTCGCGGTGGGGCCGGTTATCGCCGGTAAAGCGCCAGGTGTAAGCCGTGTCGCACCACGTGCAGGCAAGATTGCAGCGGCTCAGGCGCAAAAAGGCAACCGGCATCCCCATGCTCGGCCCTTCGCCTTGCAGCGAGGCAAAAATCTCCGGCCCGCCGGTATCGTCGGTGGCGAGGGTGAGGTTCATGGATACAGGCCCCGACAAGGTGACAAAGGTGACACCCTGTCACCTTCGGGAAACACAGAAAAACCGTTTTTTACTATAGAGATACCGGCCAACCGGACAAGCGGACGGACAGGGGGACGGGGGCTGTTATGGTGTTCATGGGCGCACATTGTGCACAGCCTATGGCACGATTTCCGACTGTAGGAAATTTGCCAGACCAAGCCGCAGGCGCGGCAGCTTCGGGAGGGTTCTCGAAAAAACCTGCCGTTCGGGAAGCGACCCCATAGCCGCCGTCCCGGTGATACGCTAAACTCCTGGATAAATGAGGCAATGTTGGCGACGTAGGACCGCAATGTTGGAAGGTTCCGGGAGGCGTTTACGGCCCTGTGGATGGTCCGAATGGCGACGGCGGCTACGGCAAAGTGTATTTCCAGAGGCTGTGATTGAGAGTGGTCGTGATGAAAACGCAAGTGTCGGCTCTTTATTTGTCCCTTCTGGTTGGATGTTCATTTTGGGCGACCGATCTAGTTGCTCAGGAATCGCCGCGACCACTCCCAGCTAACACCGCACCGGGTCTCGTCGAGACGCGAGTCGTCGATGGGGAATTGATTTTCCAATCGATTGAGTTGGAACGTTCAGATCCGTTTCAGGTCTTCCAGCGCTTGCCGTTGGCCGAGATGAAAGGAGATCGAGCGAAAGCAAAAACCAGTAGAATCGGTTGCTCTCCTGCCAACGGTCGTACAACCTGCTTGATCGATGCCACGTTCGATGGCCAGCGCGAGATTTGGTTTTTTAGGAAGGAAAATGAAGAGCGGGCGCAATTATTCACTCGGTTACCGTCCAGGGCGGTAAATCCACTGTTCTGGATATCACCGTCTTATTCGCTTGCCGGAAACGGCCCTCTTTCTTTAGCCGCCCCACCCCTTGATGAGAATACTCCGGCCAAGGTCTGGGTCGAAAACACAGGCGCAGGCAGTGTTTTCTTCTCGTACGCGTTGTCGACTTCAACGCAGGTTGTGATGGCTCGCCCCTCATTCAATGGGGTCACACTTTCGGGGCTTTTCGTCGTTCTTTCGCCAGAAAATGAGCGGTACATCACGCCGGCCGAAGGCGTCGAGATCATAGGTTCGGACAAAAGCGGCCATTTTTCGACCTACGCCATACCGCCGAATTGCGAGGTGCTGGGGTCAACTAACGATACAATTGTATGTGGGGAAAATTCGCGCGGTCATGCAATTCAGTCGGCACATCCCTTTTATCCGAAGGTGATGAAGCTGGCTTTGCCGGAAGGCGTTGATGAGGACATCACTCGAGCTTTTTCGTCCCCGGCCTTTCAAGCGCTGGGAGATTCGGTCTTGCTGCGTGGCATGCAGGCAGGCGTGGCACGGCCTTTTTTGCAACGCATTGGCGCAAGCGAAGCAATCCCGGCACTCATCCGTCCAGACGACTGCATTCTATCCCATGAACACGTCGACGTGTTCGATCTGACAGCGTCAGAAAACGCAGCCTTGATGCGTATAGTCAGTCCGCTGAAACCGACACGCTTCGTGCTCGCGCCGGTCGAGATGGGCAAGATCAACATCTGTGCGACAAACGCACAGCTCTTTCGCGAAGACGCCGCTGAGGCGACAGATCATTCGAAATTCAAGTTGGAAAGACTTCGCGAAAATGTCCCGGGCAACGTTCCCGTAACGCTTGTGAGCGGACCAGGCACTGGTGCGTTGCAGGGACACTTGATGATGATCACCTATGCCCACGCTGGCCTCTGGCTTCCCGAAGGCTATCTTGGACCTTGGCTTACCGAATGGGTATTGGAAGGCGGCAAGATTGCCTTCGTTCACTTGCCGGGCGGGGGTGGTTTCGGAGCCGAGTGGTCAAGCAGCGGATTTGGCATCCGAAACAAGATCAAAGTGGCGCAGATGTTCGATGAGGTGAGCGCCTATCTGGTCGACACTGGTGTTGTCCAGGATGGCAAAATCTCCGTGATGACTGAAAGCGGCGGTGGACCGGTCGCTGCAAACGCCATTCTTCGCAATCCGGAACGATATGCTGCTCTGGCCCTGCGCGCGCCATGCCTGGCAATCGAATGGCAGGCGCGGCAGAACTGCGCCGCCAATTACGACCATGGAAATTGGTATAGTCCGGATGATCGACCATTCATGGATGAGTTTGAGCCGCTGGAACGCATGGTCCAGAGCTCGAATTTTCCTCTCATCCTATTCGGAATTCCCGAATCTGACACGCAGGTCGACATAGACTATCAGCAGCGCATGGCTCGAGCCTTAGGTGATAAAGTGTTCGGTATTGCGAATTTCAAAGGCGTGAATCACACGGAACGGGGCACGCCCGAGGCAGAGCGCGAATGGGTTCGCATGATCGCAGAGGCCGCAGTCGCAGCAGCGAGGATTGCCGGTGCGGAGCCTAAATCGGCCAAACCCTAGCATCGGGACTTGGCAGGCAAAGCCGCCATTCGCCAATCCACCCACTTCCGGCCATTTTCGCGCAGCCTGACGCTACCTGAAAGCGGCCCTTGGCGCACGCTGCGCAAATGGCGGTGAGGCCAGCCTACCCCAGCCGCGCAAGCGCCGCCGTCAACCGCTCCACCTCGCCCGTGTGGTGCGCGAGATCGGCACGGGCTTTTTCGACGGCTTCGGGCTTGGCCTTTTCGGCGAAGGCGGGGTTCGACAGGCGGCCGCCGAGCGACTTTGCCTCTTTCTCCGAAGCCGCCAGCGCCTTTTCCAGCCGCGCCTTTTCCGCCGCGATGTCGATGATGCCTTCGAGCGGGATCACGAACACATCGCTTCCGGCCGTCACCTGCATCGCCGGGCCAGTTGGGGCTTCGCCGATGGTCACCGGGGTCAGGCGCGCAAGGCGTTCGATCGCGGCGCTGCTGCGTTCGATCGTGCGGGCCGCCACGTCCGAGGGTGCGGCCAGATAGGCCGCCAGCTTGGCCCCCGGCGCGATGCCGAGCTCGTTCTTGGCGCTGCGGGTGCTGGTGGTGAGGTCGATCACCCAGTCGATCGCGTCGGTCGCTTCTTTTGAAACTTCCGCTTCCGGCTCGGGCCACTGGGCCACGATCAGCTCATAAGGCCGCTCACCCAGCTTGTGCCACAGCTCTTCGGTGATGAAGGGCATGAAGGGGTGGAGCATGACGAGGATTTGGTCGAGCGCCCAGCCAGCGACAGCGCGGGTTTCCACCGCGGGCGGGCTGTCGGCGTCCCCTGCGAAGACCGGCTTGATCAGCTCCAGATACCAGTCGCAGAACTTCGACCACGTGAACTGGTAAATCGCGTTGGCCGCCGCGTCGAAGCGCAGGTCGGTCATGGCGCGCTCGATCTCGGTGACGCAGGCCGCGACCTCGCCGATGATCCATTGGTTGGCCGCAAGCCGCGCTGCCGGAGCCTTGATCGTGTCCGAGGCACCGATGCCATTCGACTGGCAGAAGCGCGCCGCGTTCCACAGCTTGGTGGCGAAGTTGCGGTATCCTTCGACCCGCTTTTCATCCATCTTGATGTCGCGGCCCTGGCTTTCCATCGCCGCCATGAAGAACCGCAGCGCGTCCGCGCCATATTGGTCGATGAGGCCCAGCGGATCGACCACATTGCCCTTGGACTTCGACATCTTCGCGCCATCAGCGGCGCGCACGAGGCCGTGGAGATAAAGCGTGTCCCAGGGCTTTTGGCCCATGTTGTAATAGCCCATCATCATCATGCGGGCATCCCAGAAGAACAGGATGTCGAAGCCGGAGATCAGCAGGCTGTTGGGGAAGTGCTTCTTGAGCAGCGGCGCATCGCTGTCGGGCCACCCCAGCGTGGCGAAGGGCCACAGGGCGGAGGAGAACCACGTGTCGAGCACGTCCTCATCCTGCGTCAGCACCGCGCCTTCACCCGCAAGCGCCTGCGCGGCATCGGCAGTTTCGGCCACGAACACGCGGCCATCATCGGCAAACCAAGCCGGAATGCGGTGGCCCCACCACAATTGGCGGCTGACGCACCACGGCTGGATGTTCTCCATCCAGTTGAAGAAGGTCTTCTCCCACGACTTGGGCACGATACCGATGTCGCCCGACTTCACGGCTGCGATCGGCTTCTTGGCCAATTCCGAGGCGTTCACATACCATTGATCGGTGAGCCAGGGTTCGATCACCACGCCGCCGCGGTCGCCGAAGGGGGTCGCGAT
The DNA here is from genome assembly GCA_003724185.1 of Porphyrobacter sp. IPPAS B-1204. Lineage (GTDB taxonomy): Bacteria > Pseudomonadota > Alphaproteobacteria > Sphingomonadales > Sphingomonadaceae > Erythrobacter. Next base: position 1,096,022 of record RHGM01000001.1, on the reverse strand, counting down.
CTGGCGGGGTTCGGCGTCGTGAAGGGTCTCTTCCCCGTCCTTGTTCTTGGTCACGTGGGGGATAAGGAAGCCCTGTTCCTTCATCCGCTTCACGACCAGCTCGCGCGCGCCGTCCACACCGCCGCGCCTGAAGCGGTGCAGGCCGAGGAATTCCGCAGGCACGAGGCCATCCGCCGTCTGGCACACGTTCGCCTCGGCATCGAGCATGTTGAGCATCTCGGCGGGTGCAAACCCGGCGCGCTTACCCACTTCGAAGTCGTTGAAATCGTGGCCCGGCGTGATCTTGACGCAGCCCGAGCCCAGTTCGGGATCGGCGTGTTCATCGGCGATCACAGGAATCCGCCGCCCGGTCAGCGGAAGGATCACGTGCTTGCCGATCACGCTGGCGTAGCGTTCGTCCGCCGGGTTCACCGCCACGGCCATATCGGCCAGCATCGTTTCGGGGCGGGTGGTGGCGACCTCCAGATAGTCGCGGCCATCGGGCAGGGTTGCGCCATCCGCCAGCGGATAGCGCAGGTGCCAGAAGCTGCCCGCAATCGTCTGGGTTTCCACCTCAAGATCGCTGATCGCGGTCTTCAGCTTGGGGTCCCAGTTTACCAGCCGCTTGTCACGGTAGATGAGGCCATCATTGTACAGATCGACGAAGGTCTTGATCACCGCCTTGGTGAAGTGCGGGTCCATCGTGAACTGCTCGCGGCTCCAGTCCATCGAGCAACCCAGACGGCGCAGCTGGTGGGTGATGGTGCCGCCGGATTCGGCCTTCCATTCCCACACCTTGTCGACGAAATCCTCACGCGAATAGTTCGTGCGCTTGTCCTGCCGCGCCTCCAGCTGGCGTTCGACCACCATCTGCGTCGCGATCCCGGCGTGATCGGTGCCGACCACCCACAGCGCGTCCTTGCCCCGCAGCCGTTCATAGCGGATCACCACGTCCTGCAGCGTGTTGTCGAGCGCGTGGCCGATGTGCAGGCTTCCCGTCACGTTCGGCGGCGGGTTGACGATGGTGAAAGCCTCGGCATCGGGGCGATCAGGGCGGAAGCAGCCATTGGCTTCCCAATGCTGATACCAGCGCGCCTCGATTTCGGCGGGGTCGAAAGTGGTGGCCAGAGCGGGGTGCGTCGTGTCGTTCATGATGCCTCGCGCCATGCCAGCACCTATGTTGCGATGCAATGATGGAGGTATCGGCAGCTTGACGCGAGAGCCTTGCGGGGGGGGCAAAAATCACCCCATAGCCTGAAACCGATGCAGAATGCCGCGCAATATTCGCTGGAAGAGGCAGGCGCAGACACCGCCCGGCTGGTGCTGTCAGGGCATGTGACGCTGGCGAATATGGCGCCGCTTGAAGCCGATCTTTCGCGTGTTTCAGGCCCGCTGGCCGCCATCGATCTGGCGGCGGTGGAGGAGATCGACACGGTCGGCGCCTGGGTGGTCTGCCGTCTGGCGCGGGAACACAATTGCGACATCACCGGCGCGAGCGAGGCCGCCGAAAGGCTGCTGGCCGCGATGCGCGGGATTGACGCCAGCGGCGATATCCGCGCCCCGCGCGATCCGGTGTGGGAACGCGTGCCGGTTGCCGTGGGCGAGAAAATCTACAATGCGCGCGGTGGTATCTACGGCGTGGTCGGCTTTTTCGGGCAGATCCTGCTCGGCATCGCCAGCCTCGCCCGGCACCCGTCCCGCTTCCCGCTGAAGGCGCTGGTGCACCAGATGGAGCTGGTCGGCGTCACCGCCTTGCCGATCATCGGGCTGATGAGCTTTCTGATCGGCATCGTCATCGCCCAGCAAGGCTCGGTGCAGCTTGAACAGTTCGGGGCGGAATCGCTGACGGTCAATCTGGTCGGGCGCATCACCTTGCGCGAACTGGGCGTGCTGATGACCGCGATCATGGTCGCAGGCCGATCGGGCAGCGCCTTTGCCGCGCAGATCGGGACAATGAAGCTGACCGAGGAAATCGACGCGATGCGCACCATCGGCGTCTCCCCCATCGAGGTGCTGGTGATCCCGCGCATTCTGGCGGCGACCTTCATGATGCTGCTGCTGGGCTTCTATGCCTCGGTGGTGGCGATTGTCGGCGGCGCGGTGGTGGGCGATCTGACACTGGGCATCCCGTTCTTCACCTTCCTGCTGCGGATTCAGGAGGTTGTGCCGGTGCATGATCTGTGGGTCGGGTTGATCAAGGCGCCGGTGTTCGGGCTGATCGTGGCGCTGGCGGGCTGCTATCACGGCATGCAGGTGCGCGGCGATTCCGAGGAAGTGGGCCGCCGCACGACGATGGCGGTGGTGTCGGCGATCTTTGCGGTGATCGTGCTCGACGCCTTCTTCGCGGTGTTCTTCACCGAAGTCGGGTGGGGCTGAGTGATGCAGGCAAACACGCCCCAATACGACAAAGACGCTCCGATCGTGATCGAGGGGCTGGTCAACCGCTTTGGTGATTTTGCCGTGCACGAAGGCCTCGACCTGACGGTGCGGCGCGGCGAGATTCTGGGCGTGGTCGGCGGATCGGGCACCGGCAAATCGGTGCTGATGCGCTCGATCATCGGCCTCCAGCGGCCCAGCGAAGGGCGAATTGACGTTCTGGGGCGCACGATTACCGAACTTGATCTGGATCAGGGCATCGGCGTGCGGCGGCGCTGGGGCGTGCTGTTTCAGGGCGGCGCGCTGTTTTCCACGCTGACCGTGGGCGAAAATGTCGAGGTGCCGCTCAAGAAATACTACCCCGATCTCAGCCCGCAGCTGCGCGGCGAGATTGCGCGCTACAAGGTCATCCTTTCCGGTCTGCCGGAAGATGCGGTTGCCAAGTATCCGTCGGAACTTTCGGGCGGGATGAAGAAGCGCGCAGGCCTGGCGCGCGCGCTGGCGCTGGATCCTGAACTGCTGTTCCTCGATGAACCGACCGCGGGACTCGACCCGATCGGCGCGGCCAAGTTTGACCGCCTGACCCGCGAGCTGAAGGAAACGCTGGGCCTGACAGTGTTTCTCATAACCCATGATCTCGATACGCTTTACGAGATCTGCGACAGGGTGGCGGTGATTGCCGACAAGAAGATCATTGCGGTCGGCACGATCCCCGAACTGATCGCGACAGGGCACCCGTGGATCGAGGAATATTTCAACGGCCCGCGCGGGCGTGCGGCGCAGGCTTCGCATCTGCGGGCGAGCGAATGAACGGGATAATGTTGGACAAGCGCGTAAGCGGCGCGTCATAGGAAACGCACATGGAAACCAGAGCCAATCATCTGTGGGTCGGTGCGGTGACGCTGGTGTTGCTGGCGGCGCTGGCTGCGTTCATCGTCTGGATCGCCCGGCTGGGGCAGGGCGCGCAGGACGAATTCGACATCTTCTACAACCAGTCGGTTTCCGGCCTCGCCAATGGCAGCCAGGTCAGCTTTGCCGGCGTGCCGGTCGGTCAGGTGACCGAAATCGCGCTGGCCAAGGGCAATCCCGAATTCGTGCGCGTGCGGATCAAGGTGAAAAGCGATGTGCCGATCCTGGTCGGCACGCAGGCGACCATTCAGGCGAGTTTCACGGGCGTTTCCACCATCCTGCTGGATGGCGCGCGCAAGGATAACCCGGCGATCACCTGCGAAACCACCGCCTGCCCCGAAGGGCGCCCGGTGATCCCCCCGGGGCGCGGCGGCTTTGGCGAGATTGTCGCCAACGCGCCGCTGCTGCTGGAACGGCTGGCGACCCTGACGGAGCAGATGAACACCATTCTCGGCCCGGACAACCAGGAGGAGATTGCCGGAATCTTGCGCAATTCCAACCGCCTGACCGGCGGGCTGGCCGATGCGACGCCTGAACTGACCGCCAATCTCAAGCAATTCCAGGAAACGATGCGGGAATTCAACGAGACGCTCGATGCGGTCGAGAAGGTGGCAATGAGCACCGACAATCTCATCAACAAGGAAGGCTCGCCGCTGGCGGAGGAACTGCGCGGGACGCTGAAATCGGCCAATGCCGCGCTCGCCTCGCTGTCGGCGACGCTGGAGGACACGCGCCCCGCTGCACGCCAGCTGCGCACCACCACGCTGCCCGCAGCCGAGGCGACCTTGCAGGACCTGCGCGCCACCAGCAGGGCGCTGCGCTCGATCACCGAAAAGCTCGAAAGCGAAGGCGCAGGCGCGCTGGTTGGCGGCAAGTCGCTGCCCGATTACAAGCCTGAATAAAGGACGCAAAGCATGACCTTCCGCCTCAGGCCCGCTGCCACCCTGATCGCCGTGCCTTTGCTGCTGGCCCTGGGGGGCTGCGTCAGCTTCGGCGGGGAGCCGCCCGAAAGCCTGCTGACGTTGAACGCCGAGGCCCGCGCCCCTGCCGGGCCGGGCGCTGCCCCGTCGGACAACCGCCCCGTGATCGCGGTGCGGGCGATCGACACGCCTGCCAAGCTGGATGTGCTGCGCGTGCCGGTGGCGGTCAGCGATACCGAGCTTGCCTATCTGCAAGAGGCGTTCTGGGTGGAAAAGCCCGCCCGACTGTTCCGGCGGCTGGTGGGCGAGACAATCCGCGCGCGTGGGCAGGCAATGGTGGTCGATGGCGATGATGGCACCATGCCAGCCACCATGAACTTGCGCGGGACGCTGACCGAGATGGGCTATGACGCGGCGGATTCGGCCGCAGTGGTGCAGTTCGATGCGGTGCGGGTGGGCGCCGATGGCGCGGTTGTCACGCGCCGTTTCGAAGCCCGCGAAATCGGCGTTCCGGCCGAAGCCCGCGCAGTGGGCGCGGCGCTGAACGTGGCGGCCAACCGCGTGGCGGCAGAGGTCGCGGACTGGATCGCGGGCGGCTGATCTAGGCCCGCGCCAGCCGTGCAAAGGCGCAGGCGCGCAGGAAATCGGCCTCGCGCCGGGCGCGGCGTTCTTCGGCCTCCCAGTCGCGGCCCCACAGATCGGCCTGCCATTCTTCTTCCAGACACACCGCCTGCCAAAGGGCACGCGGTTCGTCCTCGTGGCCAGCCTCCAGCGCGGACAGCGCGGTGACAAGCGATGCGGCAAGCTTGGTCATCGCCTCCGTGCCTGCCAGCGTAAAGGGATCGAGCGTCAGCAGCTTGGCGCGCAGCACGTCCAGCGCAGCGGAGGGCTGCGGACGGTGGAGGACGCCGCTCACCCGCACCAGCGCAATGCCGTGCGCGGCCTCGAAGGTGCCAAGCAAAGGCTCCCACACCTCCTGCTGGCGCGCATAAAGCGGCTCGTCCGGATCGGCGCGGTAACACAGGGTGTCCGTCTCGGCATAGGCGACGAGGCCCGCCGCAGTCGCTGCCGGATCGGCGCTGACGATATCGATCGCGTAATCGGCCAGATCGCGCAGCGGCAGGCTGGCGGGGTCGATCTTGTCGCCCTGCCGCGCCCATTCCGCCGCCAGCGCCTCGGCGAGCGCGATGGTGGGGGCAACCTGCGCCGCCCCTCCCACGGTCTTGACCCCGCGCCCGTCGAGCAGCACCTGCCAACCGCCGGGGCACTGCCCAAGCGTCACATCCTTGTAGAACCGGCGGATCATCGGCGCCCCTGATCTCCGGCGTCGTCTCTGGCGTTCCACGCCCGGGCGATGAAGCGCGGCAGGAAGAAAACCTCGACAAAGCCCATGACCGCGATGATCGCCCCCACAGCGTAGGGCAGGTCGATCACTCCGCGCAAGATGGCAAAGCCCAGCATCACCATCGCGACCCCGCCGAAGCGCACCACGTTGATGATGATGAAGCCGGTGCGCGCCCGCGCGTCAGCGATGTCACGTTTCGACTTGCTCATGGCAGCGTCTCCTCCAGGGCAGCGGCCAGCGCGGCGGCGGTTTCGGCAACCGTGCGCGCACCGCTCGCCAGCAGTTCTTCCGGATCGTGATAGCCCCAGCCGACCCCGATGGCGGCGACCCCGATGCTGCGCGCCATCACCATGTCGAAACTGGTGTCGCCGATCATCACAGCCTGGCTCGGCAAGGCGCCTGCTTCGGACAGCGCGGCTTCCAGCATCGCGGGATGGGGCTTGGACGGATGGCGATCAGCAGTCTGGAGCGAGACGAACAGATCGGAAATGCCGTGGGTGGCAAGACAGGCGGCCAGCCCCCGGTCGGACTTGCCGGTGGCGACCGCAAGGCTCCAGCCCGCGTGGTGCAGCGCGTGCAGCAGATCGGCGATGCCGTCATACAGCGGCTCGTCCAGCAGCCCTTCCTCGCGCCGCGCGCGGAAGCTGGAGCGGTAGAATTCGGTGACAGCGCGGTTCTGATCGTCGGACAGGGCAGGGGCAAGGCTGCGCACGGCGGCCGGCAGGCTGAGGCCGACGATCCGGCGCACCGCCTGATTGTCGGGCGCTTCCAGCCCGGCGCGGGCAAAGGCGCGGGCCATCGCCCAGCAGACATCGGCCTGCCCGTCGACCAGGGTCCCGTCACAATCGAACACGGCCAGCCTCATGCGGCAACGCTCCGCATCCAGCCTGCGAGCGCGCTGTTCCCGGCATCGCCAAGGCGATCCGCGATGCGGGCGCGTTCTTCAGCGGTCTTGTTCTGCGACAGCTTGTAGGTCGGCCGCCGCGCCGCGACGGTCAGTTCAAAGCCGACGATGCCGCGAAATAGTCCGGCCCACATTTTTTCCGAGGATTCCTCCGCCCGCCAAGGCTCGCCGCCAAGGCTGGCCTCATGCTTGGCGATGGCGGCGTGGAGAAAGGCCTCCAGCCCCGCATCATCCATCCGCTGCACCGGGCCTTCAAGCTCCAGCGCGACATAGTTCCAGGTCGGCACCGTGTCGCGATTGTCATACCAGCGCGGGGAGACATAGGCATCCGGGCCGTTGACCACGATCAGCGCGGTGGCGCCATCAAGGTGGCGGACGAGGGCGTTGCTGCGGGCAAGGTGGAACAGCACCGTCCCACCGTCGCCCATCAGCAGCGGCGTATGCGCCACCCGTGGCCCATCAGGCGTGGCGGCGAAGATCATGCCGAAACCGATCCGGTCCACCAGCGCAGCGTCAGCCGCACGGTCATGCTCACGGAAAAGCGGATTGGGATGCATCAGCGCGCCGGCTTCCTGCCCGGCCCCTTGGGCGCAGGCCGCGCCCGGTTGGCGGGCGCTTTTGCTGCTTTCGGGGCAGGCTTGGCGGCTTTGGCCGGAGCCTTGCCCGCAGGCTTCTTCGCCTTGGGTTTGGCCGCATCGCCGCGTGCCCGGCGCGGGGCGCGGGCTTCCTTGCGCGCCTGCTTGAAGTGGCGGCGGGCGGCCTGCTTTTTCTCCTCGCCCGTCCGTTCCGGCGCCTCGTCACGCATCGGCGAAGCGTCGGACAGGCCCTGATCGAAGCCGAGCACCTCCATGCTCATGGCGAAATGCGGCGGCAGTTCTGCCGTGACATCCAGCTTTCCGCCGGTCCCTTCGCCCACCTTGGGTTCGGAGATGATCAGGCGGCGCGCATGCAGGTGCATCTTGCGGCTGACCGCGCCGGTCAGGAAGCTGTCCGGCCCGCCATACTTGCCGTCACCCACGATCGGGTGGCCGATCGCCGCCATGTGGACGCGCAGCTGGTGCGTGCGCCCGGTGAGCGGTTCCAGCTCCACCCATGAAGCGCGCTGACCGGCGCTGTCGACCACGCGATAACGGGTCTTGGCCGCCGCGCCATTTTCCTCGTCGATATGCATTTTCTCGCCGCCGGTCCCCGGCTGTTTGGCGAGCGGAGCATCGATCACCCCTTCGGACAGCTGCGGCTTGCCGACCACCAGCGCCCAATAGACCTTGCGCGCCGAACGGCCCGCGAAGCGCTTGGAGAAACTTGCAGCAGACCCCGGCGTGCGGGCGATCAGCAGCACGCCCGATGTGTCCTTGTCGAGCCGGTGCACCAGCCGCGGGCGCGGGGTCTTTTCGGTTTCGACAAAGGCATCGAGCAGCCCGTCGACGTGCTTCGTCGTCTTGCTGCCGCCCTGCGTGGCAAGGCCGGGGGGCTTGTTGAGCACAATCGCGCTCGCCGTCTCGCGGATCACCATCGCCTTGGCCTCGGCGATCTGTTCGGGGGTGAGGGTGCGGACGCGGGGTGCGGCCTTCTTGGCGGTGGGCGCGTCCTCGCCGCCGGGTGGGACGCGCAGCACCTGGCCTTGTTCCAGCCGGTCTTCGGGCTTGGCGCGCTTGCCATCCACGCGGATCTGCCCGGTGCGCGCCCAGCGGGACACTGTTGCAAAGCCGATCTGCGGCAGATTGCGTTTGAACCAGCGGTCCAGCCGGATGCCGTCGTCATCCTCCGAGACAGTGAACTGGCGGACGTTGTCGGTGGTGGTGGGTTCTGAACTCATTGCATACTCTGCGCGGCCACAAGGCCGATGATGACAGCCGCCATCCCCGCGATCAGCGAGGCCGCGGCATAGCCTGCCGCCATGCCCGCCTGCCCGCGGTGGAGCATGGTGACAAGTTCGGAAGAAAAGGCGCTGAAGGTGGTGAAGCCGCCCAGCAGGCCGACACCGACCAGAAGGCGCAGCGGTTCGGCAGACTGGGGATTGAAGCCGGGGCGGGCCAGCCACCCCACCAGCATTCCCATCAACAGGCTGCCTGCAATATTGATGGCCAGCGTGCCCCACGGAAAGGCATTGGCCGGGCCCGCGAGGCTCGATACCGCACGCCCGATCTGGTAACGCAGCACAGAGCCGACCGCGCCGCCTGCGGCAACGGTCAGGCTTGCAAAGATGGGGGAAGGTTCACCGGCCATGGCGTCGCCATAGCGAGGGCAGGGCGTTCTGCCTAGCGCAGCCGAAGAACGCCAAAGAACGATGATGCGCCGGGGCTTGCGCCGCTACGGGTTGCCTTTGCGGCGCTGTTGGACTATCGGGGCGCGGTTTGGTGGGCGGTCCTGCAAGGGAATCGCCCGCGTATCATTGGTGTTTCACAGGCAATTCACCGCGTATCCCCGCATGATTCGGGCGGGCTCTGGCGTTTTGAAAAATTGAGGTAGTCGTCGTTTATGCAAATCATGGTTCGCGATAACAATGTCGATCAGGCCCTGCGCGCGCTCAAGAAGAAGCTGCAGCGTGAAGGCGTTTATCGCGAAATGAAGCTGCGTCGCCACTACGAAAAGCCGTCTGAAAAGCGCGCCCGTGAAAAGGCTGCTGCCGTGCGCCGCGCCCGCAAGATGGAGCGCAAGCGGATGGAGCGTGACGGGAGCAAATAATCCCGTCCTCAGGCGGGCTGCATCGCGCAGAACTGCTTGAATCCCCCTTTCCGATCAGCCATCAGGGCGCGGCTTATTCCCGCGCCCTTTTGTCGTCGTAACGCGGCGCCAATGCGTCGCCCATCAGGACCGTATCCATGACCGAGATTACCCGCGTTCCGATCCAGCCCGTTGCCAAGGGTTCGCTGACCAAGTTGTGGATCGGGGTTTTCCTCGCCATCGCAGTCGGCGCGGGGCTGGCATGGGCGGCGGTGCCGCGCAGCTTCAGCGTCGATACCGAAGTTGCCGGCAGCGGGCCGATGGTCGCCAAGGGCGATGTGGTGTTCGTGAAGTACAAGGGCTCGCTGGCCAAGGATGGCACGGTATTCGACGAATCGCAGAACATTCCGCTCCCGGTGGAAGGCCTGTTCCCCGAAGGCGCGCCCTTCCCGGTTGAAGAAGGCGCGACGATCCCCGGCTTCTACGAAGGCCTCCAGCAGATGCAGAAGGGCGGCAAGTACACGCTCTTCATCCCCGCCGATCAGGGTTACGGCGCAACCCCGCCTCCGGGCTCGCCGATCCCGCCCAACGCCGATCTCGAATTCGAGATCGAGGTGATCGAGATCATGAGCCGCGCCACCTTTGACCGCAATCTGCAGATCCTGCAGCAGACGATGCAGCAGCAGATGGGCGGCGGCGCTCCGGGTGCGGGCGGTGCGGCGCCTCAGGCGGCTCCGGGCCAGTAAGGGGCAGGCGGCTCATGTCGGTGGACAAGGCAACCGTTGCCAAGATCGCCTCGCTGGCGCGCATCCGCATGGATGACGCGGCGCTCGAACAGATGGTGCCGGAACTGAACGGCATCCTGCAATGGGTCGAACAGTTGGGCGAGGTCGACGTGACCGGAATCGAGCCGATGGCGGCGGTGATCCCCAACACGCTGCGCCTGCGCGACGATGTGATCGACGCCGACCCGCTGACCGGCGGCGGCAGGCAGGGCGATGTCCTCGCCAATGCGCCTGCGGCCGAGCACGGGTTTTTCGGTGTGCCCAAGGTGATCGAATAATATGACTGATCTGACTCAACTCGGCGTAAAAGACATCCGTGACGGTGTGCGCGATGGCGGCTTCACGGCGCGTGAAGTGGCGGAGGCGTTCAACACCGCCGTGGCCGAGGCCGCTGCGCTCAACGCCTTCATCGTCACCACCCCCGATCACGCCCTCGCCTCCGCTGACGCGGTGGACGCCGCGCGCGCTGCGGGCGGGCAGCTGGGCGCAATGGCGGGCGTGCCGATTGGCATGAAAGACCTGTTCGCCACCAACGGCGTGCAGACCACGGCGGCCAGCCACATTCTCGAAGGCTTCACCCCCCGCTACGAATCGACTGTCTCCCAGAAGCTGTGGGACGCAGGCGCGGGGATGCTGGGCAAGCTCAACCTCGACCAGTTCGCGATGGGTTCTTCGAACGAGACCTCCTATTTCGGCAATGTTGCCTCGCCGTGGCGCAAGGAAGGCAGCAACCAGCCGATGAGCCCCGGTGGTTCGTCAGGCGGTTCTTCCTCGGCCGTGGCTGCGCGCATCGCGCCTGCCGCAACCGGCACCGACACCGGCGGATCGATCCGCCAGCCCGCCGCCTTCACCGGCATCTGCGGGATCAAGCCGACCTATGGCCGCTGCTCGCGCTGGGGCATCGTCGCCTTCGCCTCCAGCCTGGATCAGGCCGGGCCGATGGCGCGCTCGGTGGAAGATTGCGCGATCATGCTCGGCGCGATGGCCGGGTTCGATCCCAAGGATTCGACCAGCCTCGACATGCCCGTGCCCGATTGGGAAGCGGCGCTGAACGCCGACCTGCGCGGCAAGAAAGTCGGCATCCCGCGTGAATACCGGATGGAGGGCACCGATCAGGCGATCCTCGATTCGTGGGAACAGGGCAAGGCGTGGCTTAAGGACGCGGGCGCCGAGATCGTCGACGTCTCGCTGCCGCACACCAAATATGCGCTGCCCGCCTACTATATCGTCGCCCCTGCCGAGGCGTCGAGCAACCTCGCCCGCTATGACGGGGTGCGTTACGGCCTTCGCGATCTGCCGGACGGCTCGGGCTTGCAGGACATGTACGCCGCCACCCGCGCTGCCGGGTTCGGGGACGAGGTCAAGCGCCGCATCTTGATTGGCACCTATGTGCTCTCGGCCGGTTTCTACGACGCCTATTACACGCAGGCGCAGAAAGTCCGCGCACTGGTCGCCCGCGATTTCGAGCGGGCGTTCGAACAGTGCGACGTGATCCTCGCCCCGACCACGCCGACCGCCAGCTTCCCGCTGGGCTCGATGAACGAAGACCCGCTGACGATGTATCTCAACGATGTCTTCGCGGTGCCGGCCTCACTCGCCGGTCTTCCGGCAATGAGCGTGCCTGCCACGATCAACGCCGACGGCTTGCCGCTTGGGTTGCAATTGGTGGGCCGCCCGTTTGACGAGCAGGGCGTGCTCAACGCAGGCCTCGCGATCCAGCAGCGCGCAGGCTTCACCGCCAAGCCGGAGAAGTGGTGGTGACCCCCGATACCGCGCTGTGGCTTGCCGGGATCGGCATCGCCCTCGCGGTGCCGGTGACCTTCATGGTCGCCAATTGGGTCAGGAAAAACGTCGATCATGGCGAAATGCGCTTCGGGCCGGATGGCAAGGTGATCGAGGACCAGGAAGCGGGTGATGAGTAAACATCGCAAGAGCCCATGTTGAAGCTCGCAGGTCTTGTCGCGATAACCCTCTCTGTGTCGCAGCTCGAAAATGCTCGCGAGGATGGCGGGTACAATTGCACCACGCACGAAGGCATGGCGTCGGAATTGAAAAAAGAGCAGTACCGTCCAACCGGGAAGCTGCTTGAGGTGGTCGGCTACAAGGTAGAGGTCTGGGAAAATCTGGTGCCCGATGGCGACCGGCGCCCTGACCGAGATCGGTTTGCATATGTCCGGCACACGGATGAAGAAGATTGTTTGATCAGGACGAAAGAGCGATGAGCAACTACCGCATTCAGGGTGCCACGGGCGAATGGGAGGTCGTGATCGGCCTTGAAGTCCATGCGCAGGTCACGAGCGCGTCCAAGCTGTTTTCAGGCTCGGCCACAGCCTTCGGTGCGGAGCCGAATTCGCAGGTCAGTCTTGTGGACGCAGCGATGCCGGGGATGCTGCCTGTGCCCAACCGCGAATGCATCCGTCAGGCGGTGCGCACTGGCATGGCGATCGAGGCGCAGATCAACGCGTGGAGCCGGTTTGACCGCAAGAACTACTTCTACGCCGACCTGCCGCAGGGCTACCAGATCAGCCAGCTTTACCACCCCATCGTGGGCGAAGGCTCGCTGCTGATCGAGGCGGACGAGAAGGCCGGGATCGAGGCCGACAAGGTCATCGGCATCGAGCGGATTCACGTGGAGCAGGACGCGGGCAAGCTGATGCATGATCAGCACCCGACCATGTCCTATGTTGACCTCAACCGTTCCGGCGTGGCGCTGATGGAGATCGTCAGCCGCCCCGACATGGCCTCACCTGCCGAAGCGGGGGCGTACCTGCGCAAGCTGCGGGCCATCCTGCGCTACGTCGGCAGCTGCGATGGCAACATGGAAGAAGGTTCGATGCGCGCCGATGTGAACGTCAGCGTCCGCAAGCCCGGCGAAGAACTGGGCACCCGCACCGAGACGAAGAACGTGAACTCGGTGCGCTTCGTGATGCAGGCGATCGAGCATGAGGCGATGCGGCAGGTCGATGTGCTGGAGGCCGGGGGCAAGATCGTGCAGGAAACGCGCCTGTTTGATCCCGGCACCGGCACCACGCGGACGATGCGCAGCAAGGAAGATGCGCATGATTACCGCTACTTCCCCGATCCCGATCTGCTGCCGCTGGTGCTGGAGGAGGATTTCCTCGCCGAATGCCGCGCCAGCCTGCCGGAATTGCCGGATGCCAAGCGCAAGCGTTACGTCGAGGTGCTGGGCCTCACCCCCTACAACGCCCGCGAACTGACCGCCGAGGTGGAAACCTTTGCCCGCTTCGAAACCCTGCTGGCCGAAACCGCCAAGGTTACGGCCAAGGATGAAGCCAAGGTCGCAACGCAGGTCGCCAACTGGTCGCTCTCGGTAGCGCCCGGCGTGATAAAGGCGCTAGGCGACGAAGCTGACCCTGCCAATGCCACGGCGGCCGCACAGGCGAGCATCCTCGCGATGGCCGACAAGGGCGAAATCAGCGGCGGGCAGGCGAAGGAAATCTTCGAGATCGTGCTGAAGACCGGCCGTGATCCGGCTGAAATCGCTGATGCGGAAGGGCTGAAGCAGGTCTCCGACACCGGCGCCATCGAAGCCGCCGTGGACGCGATCATCGCCGCCAACGCCGACAAGGTTGAACAGTATCGCGGCGGCAAGGAGGCCCTGTTCGGCTTCTTCGTCGGCCAGACGATGAAGGCGATGCAGGGCAAGGCCAATCCGGGCGTGGTGAACGCGCTGCTGAAGGCCAAGCTGGGATAGGCGCTTGGCGCTCGACGCGATCCGCATCGACGATGATGAGTTCTGCTTCAGCACGCTCGACCTGATCGAGCGCAGCTTCGGCGTGACCCTGCCGAAAGACTTGCGGCACATCGCCACGGCGGGCGACCTGTTCGACGAAATCACCCGCCTGCGCCCGCCCTCCGGTACGGGGGAGCGGTGCGACAGCGCGATGGTGTTCTACTTGCTCCGGCGGCTGTTCGCGACGGTCAATCCGGGCAAGCGGATCACGCCAACGGCGCAGCTGAAAGACATCTCCGAACTCCCTCCGAAGGCACTGCGCACCTTTCTGGCGGGGCAGACGGGACTGGCGATGCCGCGGGTCGCGCCGGGGATGAAGTCGCTTGCCGCTCTTCTGCTAACACCGGTCGCAGTGTTCCTGATGTTGCGGTGGGTTGATGCCTTTGGTGCCGGAGCCATCGCGATCGCCGGCCTGTGCCTGTTCCTGTCTGACCGGGGCACCTTCACCGGCCCTTGGGAAACGCTGCGCAGCTTGTCGCTCGCGATCGCACAGGAGAATGTCGCTGCGCTGGCCGAAATGGGTGCGCGCGACCGTCCCGAGGACTGGTGGCGGCGCTTCACCCAAATCCTCGCCGATGCCGCGGAACCCGTGGGCGATGAAGTCCGCCCGCTATTCTCACGCCGCATCGGCCGCGACACCCGCATCGAACTGACTTAGGCCGATGACCGCAGGCATCCCGAACCAGTCCGAAACCTCCGGCCAGACGGTGCTCTATTTCCACGGGCTGCCGGGCTCGGCGGCGGAGCTTGCCAGCTTTGGTGCGGCGATTGCGGCAAATGCCCGGCATTTCCATGTCGTCGCGCGCGGCGATGCCTTGGCGGGTGGTGAGCCTTCGGGCTATTTCGGCAGATTGGCAGCGCAGATCGAGCGGCAATGGCCCGATGAGCCGCTGCACCTTGTCGGCTTTTCGCTGGGGGCAGCGGCGGCCTTGCGGGTTGCGCCTGTGCTAGGCGCACGGGCCCGGCAGATCGACCTTGTGGCCCCTGCCGCGCCGCTTTCCCTCGGCGATTTTCTGGACGACATGGCGGGCGCACCGGTGTTTCGTGCAGCGCGGGCAGGGCGGGCGACGTTTGCTGCGCTGACGCAGTTGCAGGCACTGGCGGCGCGCTTTGCCATGCCGCGCATGGCGGCGGCGCTGATGGCCAGCGCGCGCGGGGGCGATGCTGGCTTGGCCGCCGATCCGCTGTTCCTGGAGCAACTGGCGCACTCGCTGCGCGCCAGCCTGCTGACCCAGCGCGCGGCCTATCAGGCAGAGCTCCGTCTTTATGTTGCCGACTGGTCGGCTGACCTCGCCAAGCTGCAGCAGCCGGTCACGATCTGGCAGGGGAGCGAGGACAACTGGACTCCGCCCGCCATGGCGCAGGCGCTGGCCGCTGCCCTGCCGGCTGCCGCTGAGCTGCGGATGCAGCCCGGCCTGTCGCATTTCTCGACTTTGCGACGCTATCTTGAAACGGCGATTCAGCCATGACCGCCATCATCCTGATCCAGCCCGAAATCCCCGGCAACACCGGGGCGGTGGGGCGCACCTGTGTGGCGCTGGGGATGGAGCTGATCCTGATCCACCCGCTCGGCTTCGACATTTCGGACAAGCGGGTGAAACGCTCCGGCCTCGATTACTGGCCCCACGTACACCTGACCGAATATGCCAGCTGGGACGCCTTCCTCGCAGCGCGCACCCCGCGTCCCGATCAGATGTTCCTGTTCGAGGAGTTCGGTGCGCGCAGCTTCTATGAACCTGACTATCCGGACGATGCCTTCCTCGTGTTCGGGCAGGAGACGAAGGGCATCCCGCGCAGCGTGATTGACCGGCACCCTGATCGCTTGTTCCACTTGCCGATGCGCTCGGACGTGATCCGTTCGCTGAACCTCGCCAACACCGTCGCAGCGGCGGCTTATCAGGCGCTGCGCGGGAAATTGTGATGCGCGATCAAGGCGCTTGTGCCTGAAGCTGGTTTGTCGCAGTAAGCTGGCAGGGGCTGACGGAATGGGGCCCCGCGTGTGGAGGGTCGCATGAAGTTTTCCGTGCCATTGCGCGGCTTTGCAGCCGTTTGTGCGCTGGTTCTGGCGGGCGCCGCCCAGGCCGAAACCCTGCGCAATGAAGATGTCGTCGCCCTTCTGGAAGCTGGCCTCGGGGAAGAGGCGGTGATCGCCAAGATCGAGACCAGCACCGGCGATTTCGACACCGACACCAAGACCCTGCTTGCCCTGCGGGCCAAGGGTGTGCCCAGCCCGGTGATCGCGGCGATGCTGAAAAGCGCCAACGGCACGATCCGCTACGACGACACCTCGCCCGATCCCAAGGTGGCCCACAGTCCGGGGTTCTACCTTCTCGAGGATGGCGCGGGGCCGGCGCGGATGAGGAAGATCGATCCGATCGCGTCGACCCAGACCAAGACCGGCGGCATCCTTGGCTATGCCTTCACCGGCGGGATTGCGTCGGCCAGCATCAAGGCCGTGCTGCCCGGTGCGAGTGCTGCGGCCCAGACGATGAACCGCCGCCCGACGTTCTATGTCTTCTTCGATCCTCCCGGCGGCGACCAGTCAGCCGTGTTTTCGACAGGGTTCGGCAATGCCGTCATCACGCCCAATGAATTGTCGCTGGTCAACCTGATGGAGAAGAAGGGGCGGCGCGAGGCGCGGGTCGGCAGCCTCAACATCGCCGGGTCCAAAAGCGGGGTGATGGACAAGGACATGATCCCCTTTACCTATGAACAGGTCGCGCCCTACGTGTACAAGATCACGCCCGATTCCGATTTGCCGCCGGGGGAATATGGCTTTCTGTTCGCGCTGGTGGGCGGGGCAGGGCCGGGGTTATCTGGCGGGGTTGCAGGGGCGCGGGTGTTTGATTTTTCGGTGCGTTGACGGGGCGTTGAGGGGGTAATGCAGTTGAGACTGACAGGATGGATGGCGGCGCCCGTGCTGGCGCTGCTGGCTTTTGGCACGAGTGCGGGGGCGCAGGTGCTGACCACGGGGCCAGAGGCAAAGGCCTTCACCCCCGCCGAGATCGAAGCCGTGCCTGTGCCTGCGCTCGCCTTCACCGTCACGCCGCAAATCGCCGGCGATTTTGACAAATACTACTACTTCCACCGCGACGGGGTGAGCTTCGACGAGGCCTTTGCCGATCTGTCGGAATGTGACCGTCTGTCGAGCGGGCTGGCTTCCTATTCTGGCGCCAGCGAACCCTATCCCGGCTATTACGCGTCACAATACGGGGTGGGCGGCGTCATCGGCGGTGTGCTTGGCGAAATGTTCGCGGACATGATCCACGGTTCGGCCGCAAGGCGCGCGATGCGCCGCGTGAACATGCGCAATTGCATGGGCTACAAGGGCTACCAGCGCTACGGCCTCGCCAAGGATCTGTGGGAGGCCTTCAACTTCGAGGAAGGCAATGGCCGTAAGGACGAAGACATCCGCACGGCCAAGCTGATGCAACAGGCAAAGGTGGCATCCGGCCCCAAGCCGCAGACCGAGGTGCTGGCACGATGATCAGGCTTTCCACGGGCTTCGCCGCGATTGCTGCGCTGGCGCTGGGTGTTGCGACCGGAGCAGCGGCGCGCCCGATTGAGCAGGCTCAGCTTGAAAAGGGCAAGGAACAGATCGCGCCCGACATGGGCTATATCTATCTGACTGCGCCGGGCCGCTTTGCCGGGTCTTTCATCAGGGTGCCTGATGCGACTGATCTTGAAGATTATCGCAAGGCTAGGTCCGAGGCTTTCGCCCGGCTTATGGCCGAATATGATAAGGATATCGCACGCTGGACGCGGCGGAAGGCCAGCCTGCGTCCCGGCGAACAACTGCCCGAAGAACCGGTAAAACCGGTCGAGACGAATTTCGCCTTCGCGTCGATCGAACAGTTCTTCGCATCCAGTTTCGGGCCGACCTTCGTCTTTTCCAAGGATGGCGGCGGCTATGCCTATCTCGAGGCGCTGAAGCCCGGCACCTATATCTGGTACGGGCCGGCCTTCCTGGGCAAGCAGGGCTATCTCGGGCAGTGTTATTGCATGGGGACGGTCAAGTTCGCCGTTGCCCCCGGCGTGATCACCAATCTTGGCAACATGCTGTTCGCCCTGCCGCGCTGGGAGGAAGATCGGGGCGCGCCGACCCCCCAGATCAAGGAGAACAGCGGGCTCAACGGCTTCGTGATCGATCTGCCGCAGCAATCCGGCACGGTTGATCTTGCCATGCCGTCTGCGCTTGCGGCCTATCCATCCGTCGTTCCGGAGTTTTCCGCCGTTGGCAAGATCAACAACTTCTATGGCCAGATGATCGCCCGGATCGCGCCGATCGACGGAGTGATCGCCTATGACCGCGACCGCGTGATTGATCTGAGGGCGCAGGACGACGCGCGCGGGGATGATATCGCCGCAGCCGACGCAGCCGAAACGCCTATTCCAGCCCCAGAGCGCTAAGGTTCATCGTTGCCGCGTTGTAGCTTGCTTCGGCCAGCCGCCCGGCAAGCTCGGCGCGGATGGCCTTGATCTGGGCGTTGGCGGCGGATTCCTCGCGCTGGTTGACGAAGAAGAAATCGCCCGCGCCCAGCCGGAACCGGGTGCGTTCGGCCTGAACCATCTGGATCGCCTGCTTCACCTCGGCATCGGCCAGATCGGCCAGCTTCAGCGCCGTGTTGAGATTGACGAGGATATTGCCGACTTCGGTGGTGATCTGGTCGGCGATGCGGCGCTGGCGCAGTTCGGTCTCGCGCAGTTCGGCCTCGGCGCGCTGCACCCGTCCGCGTGCCTCGCGGCGTTGCAGCGGCACGGTGAAGGTGAGGCCCACCACGGTGTCGGTCGAATCGAAGCCCGGCCCGCCCGGCCCGATCTGGCCGAAATCGCGTGACAGTTCGACTGTCCCGTCCAGCTTGGGCAGCAGATCGTTGCGGCGCAGTTCGACCCGGTTGTTGGCGCGTTCCAGCGCGAGCCTGAAGGTCTGGAGTTCCGGCCGGTTCTGGATCACCGCGTTCATCGGCGTGGATACCAGCTGTTCCACCGGGGCAATCGCCTTCATGCGGGACAGATCGGGCAACATCTCGCGGGTCGGGACGAACATCTGCCCATCGCTGCCGCGCAGGTAGAAACCCAGTGAGTTGGCAGCGGTCAGAAAATTGCGCTTTGCCTCTTCCAGCAACGAACGGCGGGCCAGCAGGTTCTGTTCGTTCTCGGTCAGGGCGATGCGTGCCCTGGCACCTTCGTTCACTTCGCGGGTCAGGCCGATCTGGCGCGCTTCGGCGATTTCGAGCAGTTCCTCGAACACGCGGATTTCCTCGCCCGCCCCGACCCAGCGCCAATAGGCGCGCAGGGCTTCGTGCTGGACGTTCAGCTGCGCCAGCAGCACATCAAGCCGCGCCTGGCTGGCGGCAAGGCGGGTGTCCTCGATCGCGAACCGGCGGCTGTCGATATCGCGGTTGCGCAGCAGCGAGAACAGCGCGCCGACTTTGATCTCGCCCAGCTGGTTGGTGTAATTGTAGTTCTCATAAGTCGGGAAATCGCCGTTGGACACGCGGTAGGAACCGAACACCTCCGCGCCGTAAGGACGCAGCGGCTGGCGCGCTTCGACCTTGCCGAACCCGCCTGAATAAAAGCCGGTCAGGCGGTCGAAATATTCGCCCTTCAGCATCAGATCGAAGGCACCGTCCGCGCTCAGTTGGTCGCTGCGGGCAGCCGCCTCCCGCTCGAAGGCTTCGAGGATCGCGGGGAACGTCAGCGCCGATGAACGCAGCACCTCTTCGGGGAGCAGCGGCCCGGTCTTGAGAGCCACGTCGATCGGTTCCCCGACCGGCGCGATATCCTGCGCCGCCGCCGGCAGCGGCGCGAACGTCAGCGCCGCGCCGACAAGGCCGGAGCCGAGCAACGCGCCCAGCCGCAGGAAGGCGAAACGTGGCGGCATGGTCAGTTCGCCGGCTCGCTGCTTTCAGGGGCCGTGAGTTCGGGCGGGAAGTTGTTGAGCTGACGCCAGATTTCGTAGCCCACGGGCACGGTTTCCAGCAGCACCCAGGCCTGAACCACGGCGCCGAAGCGGACATAGCGTTCTTCGGGCCAGCGATGTTCCTCGCTGCGATCCTCGGCGATCAGCACGCGGAAGCGGCCATTGGCCTGCGCCGACTGGTCGACCGCGATCACGCGCCCGCCAAAGGTGCCGACTGCGACCGAGGGCCAGCCGGAAAACTGCACTGCCGGCCAGCCTTCGAACTGGATGCGGGTCTTGTCGCCCTTCTTCACCAGCGCCACATCGCGCCCGTCGATGAAGATTTCGATGACCCGCTCGGCCCCGTCGGGCACGAAGGTGGCGAGCACATCGCCGGCGTTGATGAAGGTGGCGGCGTCGCCGGCGTTAAGGCTCTGGATGAAGCCGTCACGCGGTGCGCGCACGATCTGCACCGACTGGCGCGAGATATTCACGTCAGCCCGGTTCAGCGCCGCCTGCGCCGCGGCGACCTGGCCTTCGCGTTCATTGATGCGGATCTGTGCCTGTTCGAAATCGCGCCTTGCAGCGAGCCCTGCCTCGAACAGTTCGCGCGCACGGCGTTCATCGATCCGGGCGGTGGCGAGCGCGCTTTTGGCGGCTTGCAGCTGCAATTCGATCTGCACGCGTTCGGCCTGCAGGCGCTCGATCAGCTGGGGGTCGATGTCGGCGATGCGGACGATGGGATCGCCCTTCTTCACTGTGCTGCCGTCGCGCACGTACCATTCCTCGATCCGGCCCGGCACCAGCGCGTTGATGTCCTGCTTGCGTTCATTGGGGCTGAGCGTGGTCACGACCCCCCGGCCCGAGGTGGTTTGCACCCACGGGACATAGATCAGGAAGGCGATCGTGATGATGATCGCCGCCAGCAGTATCAGGAACACCGCCCGCATCACGCGCGGCGTATCGATCGACGCCAGCGTGGTGAAGTGCGCCATGTCTTCCTTGAGCGTTGCCATGACTATGCGCCTCCCTTGGTCAGCGGCGCGCCCGGGGCCGGGCGGGCAAGGTTCATCGCGGCGGAAAACTCCTCGAAGGTGTCGAAAAGCCGCTGCTGGTGCGCCTCCAGATAGAGGAAGCGGTCAAAGCCCAGATCGATGCGGCGGTTGGAGAAGTAGATCACGGTCGTGTAGGCTTGGCTGCGCAGTTCGGTGACCGCGCGGGCGATGGGTTCGGGGTCGAGCAGGTCGAACAGGCGGCTCAGCACCAGAATGCGCGGGCGTTCCAGCAGCGCGTTGGCGAGCTTCAGCTGCTGCAATTCGACCGCTGACAGTGGGTAGCCGGTGGACGCCAGCGGGGTGTCCAACCCCTTGTCCAGCGTTGCAATCATGTCAGTGAGGCCCACGGTTTCCAGCGCGCCGATCATCCGTTGCGGCGCGGTGTCGGGACAGGACAGGGCGAGATATTCGCGGATCGTCATTTCAACGATGCTCGGCCGGTCGAGCACGTGGACGTTCTTGCGCAGGTGGTGCGCCTCAAGCGCCTTCATGTCGATATCGCCCAAGGTGGCATAGCCGTTTTCGGGCAGCACGTGGAGCTTCAGCAGATTGGTGAACAGGCGCTGCACCCCGTGGTGGCTGGCGGCCGCCATGATGATCGAACCGGACGGGATTTCCAGATCGAACTGCGCGTTTTCGTGCCGGGCTGAGCCGCGCACACCCTTCATCACGATGGTGTGATCCGGCCCATCAAACGGATCGGCGCCCTTGGGCTGTTCCTGTTCGACATCGTAGAACTGCGAGATTTCCTCGACCGCGGCGAACAGATCGTAGAAATAGCCGAGATAGCTGCCCAGCTGCGCCACGCCGAAGAACGCGGCCGACAGCACCAGTTCGGCCGCGACCAGCTGGCCCAGGGTCAGCTGGTTCTGGATCACCAGCCAGCCGCCCAGCCCCAGCAGCGCCGCGCTGGCGGCGGCATACATCACCAGAAAGGCGATGGTCTGCGAAAACAGGTGGCGGAAGTGGCGTTTGCGGTGGCCGATATAGTCACGGGTGTGATCGTCTGTCTTGTCGAGCGCGTAATCGATCCGGCGCTGCGACTTGAAAAAGCCGTTCGATCCGCCGAGCGTTTCCAGCCAGGATGCGGTGGCATGCTTGGCATGGCTGAGATCGACCCCGGTGCGCAGCGCACGGCTGCCCCACGACAGCCACACGATCCAGATCAGCGCAACCATCACCAGCGTGAAGCCGAGGAAATAGGGGTGATACAGCGACACCAGCACAAACCCGACCGCAATCTGCAGCAGGGTGGTAAAGCCGCCGATGAACAAGATCGGGATCGCTGTCTGGACGTAGATCACGTCAAAATAGCGGTTGAACAGTGCGCCTTTCTTGGCGTCGTTGAAGAAGGGGTTCTGCGCATAGACCGAAATCAGCGAGATTTCCGCCACCATGCGCGCGTAAAAGCGACGGGCGAAAATCTCCATCAGGTGGACGCGCAAGGCGTAAAGCATGCTGGAAAGCAGCAGCAGGCCGAACAAGGTGAGCGAAAGCATCACCAGCGGCGCGGTCAGCGCGGTGTTGGCGATGGTGTTGATCAGCATTTGCACCGAGATCGGGGTGGCCAGCGAAAGCAGGCTGATCCCGATCCCGTAGACAACCGCGAGCCAGTAGAAATTCGCTTCGGGCCTCAGGATATCAAAGAAAATCCTGAAGAATTTGACCAGCGAAATCCTTGAGCCGTAGTGTTGGCCTTCACCTGCCATGGCAGCCTTTCATCTCGAAACCAGTGTTCAGGCAATCCGTGCCCCGACCGGATGGCCTGGACCGAAGCCTGAATGCATCTATTGCAACATTACCGCGCCGCAAGCGATCAATCATTCAGCACGCGGACGGTTCCTGCACCGAAAAAAGTGCTGCAACTTCCTGCATATATGAAGCTATGAGAGGCTATTGAGAGGCAATGTCATGTTGCAGCCCCGTTAACGCGCAAAGCTTGCGGTTAGCTGAACCACGGCCGATGAGACAGGGATGATGGCAGGACAGAATAGCAATACCGAAACCGGGCCTGCGACCACGCTTTTGCTGGTTGGTGGCGGACACGCGCATGTTGCGGTGCTGGCCGACTGGATCCGGCACGGTTTGCCTGACGGGGCGCGTGCCGTGCTGCTGACGCCTGACCGGCACCTGCGCTATTCCGGCATGGTGCCCGGCTGGCTGGCGGGGCAGCACAGCCGCGACGATGGGCTGGTCGATCTGGCCGCGCTGGCTTCGCGGGCGGGGGCGGAGTGGGTCGCGGATCGCTGCGCCGCGCTTGATCCTGCCGCGCGGGTGGTGACGACCGGCAGCGGGGCGCGCATCGCGTTCGACATCGTGTCCTTCGATACAGGCGGTGTGGGCCGCGCCGCTGCTGTGCTTGGCGAAGACCCGCGCCTGATTGATGTGCGCCCGATCAGTGCCTTCGTGGACCGGGTAGCCGCGCTTGCGGCGCCTGCCCGCGTGGTGGTGGCGGGCGGCGGGGCGGGGGGCGTCGAGCTGGCATTCGGCCTGCGCAATCTCGCCCGCGCCAAGGTGCCGCCGCAGGTCACGCTGGTGGCGGGGACGGCAGGCATTCTCCCCGGATTTGCCCCCGCCGTGCAGGCCCGCGCAGCCCGCGCAATGGCGCGGCAGGGGATTTCGGTGCACAATGCCGATGCGCGGTTCGCAGGCGGCGCGATCATGGCGGGTGACCAGTCATTGGAGCCCGCCGACTGCATTATCGCTGCCACCGGCAGCGCGGCGCCCGGATGGGTGCGCGCGAGCAGCCTTGCCACGGATGCAGGCGGTTTCATCGCCGTGAACGCGCACCAGCAATCGACCTCGCATCCGCATGTCTTCGCCGCCGGAGACGTCGCCGCCCGGACCGATCGTCCGCTGGCGCATTCGGGCGTCCATGCCGTGTTTGCAGGGCCTGTGCTGGCCGCCAATCTGCGCAGCGCGCTGGCGGGCGAGGCCCCGCGTGCCACCTATCACCCGCGCTGGAACAGCCTTTACCTGATGAACACGGGCGACGGCAGCGCGATTGCCAGCTATGGCCCCTTCGCGGCTGAGGCACGCTGGGTGCTGGCCCTCAAGCATTGGATCGACCGGCGCTGGATCACAAAATATGCCGCGCTGGCAGCCGGCGCGTAACCACCGGGGCACCCTGAGCGAAAGCCGGTGCAAGGAGATCGTGTGAAGAAAATTGTCATCCTTGCCGTGCTGGCCGCACTGGTGGCCGCCTATTTCGTGTTCGACATCGGCCAATATCTGACGCTGGACGGGATCAAGGCGGTTGCCGCTGACCTGTCCGCGTTCCAGCAGGATAATCCCGTGGCGGTGATCGCCGGGTTCTTCGCCGCCTATGTGGTGGTGACGGCGGCTTCCTTTCCCGGCGCGGCGCTCCTCACGCTGGCAGCGGGCGCGTTGTTCGGGGTGCTGTGGGGCACGGTGATCGTCTCCTTCGCATCGACCATCGGCGCGACGCTGGCCTTCCTGTCATCGCGTTACGTGCTGCGCGACAGCATTGAGGCGCGGTTTGGCGAGCGCCTCAAGGCGATCAACGCCGGGCTGGAGCGGGATGGGCCGTTCTACCTCTTCAGCCTGCGGATGATCCCGGTTTTCCCGTTCTTCGTGGTCAATCTGGTGATGGGCCTGACCCGCATCCGCACTTGGACTTACGCCTGGGTGAGCCAGCTGGGGATGCTGCTGGGCACGATTGTCTATGTGAATGCTGGCACGCAGCTGGCGCAGATCGACAGCCTGTCAGGCATCGCCTCGCCTGCGGTGATTGGGAGCTTTGTGCTGCTCGGCATCGTGCCCTGGATCGCCAAGGGGATCATCGGCATCATCAAGCGCCGCAAGGTCTATGCCGGGTTCACGCGGCCCAAGAGCTTCGACCGCAATCTGGTGGTGATCGGGGCGGGGTCGGCGGGGCTCGTGTCGGCCTATATCGCCGCACAGGTAAAGGCCAAGGTGACACTGGTCGAAGCCCACGAAATGGGCGGCGATTGCCTCAACACCGGCTGCGTGCCCAGCAAGGCGATCATCAAGAGCGCCAAGGTCGCCGCGATGATGCGGCACGCCGACCGTTACGGGCTGGAGGCGACCACTCCCAAGGTTCCGTTCAAGGCGGTGATGGCCCGCGTGCTCGACACCATCAAGACCATCGAGCCGCATGACAGCGTGGAACGCTACACCGATCTCGGCGTCGATGTGGTCAAGGGCTATGCCACGATCATCGATCCGTGGACAGTCGAGATTGCGCGCAATGACGGCGGCACCCAGCGGCTCACCACCCGCAGCATCATCATCGCCAGCGGCGCGGCGCCGGTCGTGCCGCCGATCCCCGGCATCGAGGATTCGGGCTACCTGACCAGCGAGACCCTGTGGACAGCCTTCGCCGCTATGGACGAAGCTCCAAAGCGGATCGCGGTGCTGGGCGGCGGGCCGATCGGGTGCGAATTGAGCCAGGCCTTTGCCCGGCTCGGATTGCAGGTCACCCAGATCGAACGCAGTGACCGGGTGCTGGGGCGCGAGGATGACGACGTGTCAGACCTCGCCCGCGCTTCGCTGGAGGAGGCGGGCGTGATGGTGCTGACGGGCCATGCCGCCGTGCGGATCGAGGGCAAAACCCTGATTGCAGAGCATGACGGGGCGGAATTCGCCGTGCCGTTCGATGCGCTGATCGTCGCCGTGGGACGCAAGGCGCGGCTGACCGGGTTCGGCCTCGAGGCCATCGGGGTCGACACCGACAAGACCGTGGTCACTGATGAATTCCTCGCCACCAAATTCCCGAACATCTTCGCAGCGGGCGATGTTGCCGGCCCGTACCAGTTCACCCACACCGCCAGCCATCAGGCATGGTACGCCAGCGTCAACGCGCTGTTCGGGATGTTCCGCAAGTTCAAGGCCGATTACCGCGTGATCCCGGCCGTGACCTTCCTCGATCCCGAAGTCGCCCGCGTTGGCATCAATGAACGCGAAGCGGCGGAGCAGGGCATCGCGGTGGAGGTGACCCGCTACGACCTCGACGATCTGGACCGCGCGATTGCCGAAAGCGAGACACGCGGTTTCGTGAAAGTCCTGACCGCCCCCGGCAAGGACAAGGTGCTGGGCGCGACCATTGTGGGCGCCCACGCGGGCGAGCTGCTGGCCGAATATGTGCTGGCGATGAAGCACGGCATCGGCCTCAACAAGATCCTCGGCACGATCCACGCCTACCCCACCATGGTGGAAGCCAACAAGTTTGCAGCCGGCAACTGGAAGCGGGCGAACAAGCCCGAAGGCCTGCTGAAATGGGTCGAGCGCTATCACGCGTGGATGCGCGGCTGATCAGGAGATTTTGTAATGCTTACCAAATTGGGCCTTCTCCTCATGCGGATCGGAACCGGGCTGCTGCTGGTGTGGTGGGGCGCGGTGCGCCTGCTGAAGGATGGCATGGGGGCCAACCTCGCCAACAAATACTACGGCGGCGTGGCGGCGGATTCGACGCTGCAACTGGCCTTTGCCGGGTTCGAGGTGGCGCTGGGCCTGCTGGTCGTGCTGGGGTTGTTCCGCAAATACACCCTGATCGCCGCGGCGGTGATTCTGGTGGGCGGGGCGCTGCCGATCTGGCGGCACCTGGTTGATCCACTCGGAATGGTGCTGTTCGCCGCGCCGGAGGATGCGAACCTCCTGTTCCTCCCCTCGCTGACCGTGGCAGGCGCGGCGCTGGCGCTGATCGGCCTGCGCGGGCAGGACACGCTGGCGCTTGACCGCGTGATCGGCAAGAAGCGCTGAGGCAAGCGCAAGCGCGGGGGAATTTTTGGAACTGTTCGACCAATTCCGGGGCGTGATCGGCATTGCGGTGCTGATCGCGCTTGCGTGGGCCATCAGCGAGAACCGCAAGGCGCATCCGGGCTGGCGGTGGATCCTAGGCGCGCTGGCGGTGCAGGGGCTGCTAGCCGTCGTGATCCTGCGTGTGCCTGCCGTGTGGGCCGCGGTGGGGCTGGTCAACAATGCGGTCAGCGCGGTTGAGGCGGCGACGCTCAAGGGATCGGCCTATATGTTCGGCTACCTTGGCGGGGCGGAGCTGCCGTTTGCGCTGAAGGACGGCGCGCAGCCGCCGCTGGTGATCGCCTTCCAGATCCTGCCGCTGGTGATCGTGTTTTCGGCCCTTGCCGCCTTGCTGTGGCACTGGGGGGTGCTGCGCGCAGCTGTCAACGGCCTCAGCTTCCTGCTGCGCCGCAGCTTGGGCGTGAGCGGTGTCGTCGGCCTGTCGGGCGGGGCGAGCGTGTTTCTGGGCGTGGTGGAAGCCCCGCTGGTCACCCGCGCCTATTTCGCCCGCGTCAGCCGCACCGAACTGTTCCAGATCATGGCGCTGACCATGTCGACCATCAGCGGCGCAATCCTGATCCTCTATGCCACCACCCTGCGCGCCACCGTGCCGGACGCGGTGGGCCACATGATCGCCGCCTCGCTGATCTCGCTCCCCGCCGCGCTGCTGATCGCACGGCTGATGGTGCCCGCCTCCGCCGGTGACACCGCGACCGAGGTCGAGACGGAAACCGACAAGGAAGACCCGGGCCTTCAATACGCCTCCAGCATCGATGCCATCGTCAAGGGCACGATGGACGGGATGCAGCTGTTCCTCAGCGTGATCGCGGTGATCATCGTGGTGTTTGCGCTGGTGGCGCTGGTGGACGGGATGCTGGCCGCGCTGCCTTTCGTGGATGGCGACCCGCTCAGCCTGAAGCGCCTGATGGGCTGGTGCCTCGCCCCCTTCATGTGGCTGATCGGCGTACCCTGGGCCGAGGCGCAGGCGGCGGGCGGGCTGATGGGCACCAAGGCGGTGCTCAACGAATATGTCGCCTATCTCGAACTGGCCGCACTGCCTGCTGGAACGCTCGGGCCGCGCAGCCTGCTGATCGTCACCTATGCCCTGTGCGGCGTTGCGAACCTCGCCAGCGTGGGCCTGCTGGTGTCGACCATCGGCACCCTGTGCCCCGAACGCCGCGCCGAGGCCGCCGGGCTGGGGATGAAAAGCTGGATCGCAGGGAACCTCGCCAGCGCGATGACGGGGGCGTGGATCGGGCTGGTGACTTTTGCTTGACGCCAAACTCCGCCCGCTGATCGACCCGCCGCTGAACCGTGCAGGCGCTTTGCTTGCGGGCCTTGGTGTGACCGCCAATGCGCTGACCTTCACCGGCCTTGCGCTGGGGCTGGGTGGAGCCGCCGCCATTGCCTGGGGCCATGTCGGCTGGGGCCTTGCCCTGATCATCGCGAACCGCTTGCTTGACGGGCTCGATGGCGCGGTGGCGCGGGCGCGGGGGCCTTCGGACCTTGGCGGCTATTTCGACATTGTCGCGGACTTCGCGTTCTACGTCAGCGTGCCGCTCGGCTTCGGCATCCTCTCAGCCGAAAACACCCTGCCCGCCGCTGTGCTGATCGCCAGCTTCGTGCTGACGGGGGTGAGCTTCCTCGCCTTCGCCGTGATCGCGGCCAAGCGCGGGGCCGAGACATCCGCGCACGGGCGCAAGAGCTTCTTCTATTCAACCGGCCTTGCCGAAGGGACCGAAACCATCGCGGTGTTCATCGCCATGTGCCTGTGGCCGGCGTGGTTCGCGCCGATCGCCTATGCCTATGCGGCGCTGTGCGTGTTGACGGTGTTCCAGCGCAGCGCCATCGCGGTCAGCGCCTTTACCGACTAGCCGAGCCGAGCAGCGTTTCTGTCCGTTCGCGCAACTCGGCAATCCGTGCGGCGTTCGCGCCAAGATCGCTGATTCCCACCCGGCTGACCGAGCGGAAATCGATCTGGCTGTCACCGACGCGGGCCACCACATCATCCTTGAAGCCAAACCAGAAGCTTTCCGCCACGCCTTCAACAATGCCGATTTCCTGATCGGTGCGGATGTCGGACAGGCCCATTGCCCCCATCGCGGCGGCAACGGCAGCCAGACCTTCCGCCTTGCCTGCGCCGCCCAGCGGCAGCGGGGCAGGGCGATCCTTGCGCGCCGTGATGATCTGGGCGTGGGATTTGACCGCCAACGCCTTTGAACCCGGGTTTTTCGCAAATGCAGTCTGATAGGGCTCAAGTTGGCCGAGAGGCACCTGATAATCGCTTACCGGATTCGCCTTCGCCTTCGCTCGTGCCTCCATCGTCCCGGCGGAGAAAACCGGCGGGTTGCCGGTGTCGGTGGCAATATCGTGGATCGGGTTGTCACCCGCCTTGCTGCCTGCCGCCATGAACATCACCAGCGCCGCGCCTGGCACCAGCAGGCCGATAATGCCCACCGCCAGCAGGCTGTTGCGGCGCGGTGTCATGCGCACGGCGAGGATCAGCGAAACCAGCGCCGCCAGCGCAACCACCCCCAGCACGATCATCCCGCCCGTGAAGGTCAGCGCCATCAGGCCGAACTGCCAGTTCCACAGCCCCAGCTTGGTGCCGAGCGCTGCAACCGCGAAATAGACCGGCAGGAACGCCAGCAGGCCAAGGACGATTTTGGTGTGTCGGGGAAAGGTGTTCATCATGCGTGAACCATAGCGTCCGGGCGCAACATGGCAATGCTTGGGGATAGCAACATGGAAACCCTTTGCAGACCTGCGCGTTACCCCCATACGGCATATGGGGAGAGGAGCTTGGCGAGACGTGAAGTCCCGCTTTCCATGCCCGAAAATCTGGTTTATGTCCCGCGCGGATGCGGGAGGAACAAGTTGTTCAGAGGACAAACGACTATGAAGCGTAATTTCCTGATGGGTGCGGCCGCGCTGGCGAGCCTCGCTACTCTTTCGGCTTGCGGCGGTGGTGCGGGCAGCGATGCCAATGCTCCGGCTGCTCAGGCCACCGAAGCGGCTCCGGCTGTCGAAGCCCCGGCTGCGACGGAAACCCCGGCTGACGCTGCTGCGGCTCCGGCCGGCGGCGGAATGACCTACGCCAGCTTCACCGGCGACGCCGCTTCGGGCGAGAAGGTGTTCGCGGCCTGCCGCACCTGCCACGTGTTTGACGAAGGTGTGAACCGCGTCGGCCCGTCGCTGCACAAGGTTGTCGGCCGCAAGTCGGGTTCGGTTGCCGGGTTCTCGTACTCGGACGCCAACAAGAACAGCGGCGTGACCTGGACCCCGGACGTGCTCTTCGAATACCTCGAAGATCCCAAGGGCTTCATGCCCGGCACCAAGATGGCCTTCCCGGGCGTCAAGGACGCGCAGAAGCGCGCCGACCTGGTCGCCTATCTGGAAGCCCAGTCGAAGTAATTTTCGCGCCTTCGGGCAAGAACGAAGGGGCGGTGCGAGGCTTTCGCGCCGCCCTTTTTCGTGCCCGCTTGGGGTGGGGCTAGACCGCGCTTGACCCCGGTTAGACCCCGCTTGGGGGGTGCCAGGGGTGCGCCGGTCAGGCCGCCAGCAGGCCTTCGTTGGCCAGACAATGCTGGCGCAGATAATCCTCGTGGGTCGGCAGCCCCGCCACCGCACGGCCCATCAATGTGCGCAGGTTGGCGAGAAATTCGGCAAGCTGCTCCGGCGCGATCTGGTCGGCCATCGGGTCATAATCGCCCGGCATGATTCCCTGACCCAGCATCACCTGCACCCAGCTGGCATCGCGGAACAGATCATCCGCATCGCGCCCGACGCGGCCCGATGCGGCAAACAGTTCGAGCTTGTGCGTAAGGCTGTCGGGCACCGCCATGTGCTTGCAATAACGCCAGAATTCCGTGTCTTCCCGGTCAGTGCGGTGGTAATGCAGGATCAGGAAATCACGGATCTGCGCGAACTCTGCGGTGCAGCGGCGGTTGTATTCGTCGCGCATCGCGCAAGCATCTCCGCTGCGCGGGAACAGCTGGATCAGGCGGCTGACATGCGACTGGATCAGATGGATGCTGGTCGATTCGAGCGGTTCGAGAAACCCGCTCGACAGGCCGATGGCCGCGCAATTGTGCGCCCAGAACGACTCACGCCTGCCAGTGGTGAAACGGATCGGGCGGAGATCGCCAAGCGCCTTTGTTTCCAGACCCTTGAGCAGCGTTTCTGCCGCTGCATCATCGCTGGAAAAGCCGCTGGAATAGACATGGCCGTTGCCGGTGCGGTGCTGCAAGGGGATGCGCCATTGCCAGCCCGCCGCCTTGGCGGTGGCGCGGGTGTAGGGCACCAGAGTCGGCAACCGCTCGCTCGGCACAGCCAGAGCGCGGTCACATGGCAGCCAGCGCGACCAGTCCTCGTAACCAACCCCCAGTTCGCCGCCCAGCAGCAGCGACCGGAAGCCCGTGCAATCAATGAAGAAATCGCCCGCCACGCGGCTACCATTGGCGAGGGTGATGGCCGCGATATCACCGGTTTCGCCATGCCGTTCAACGCTTTGCACGATCCCCTCGGTGCGCGTCACCCCCCCGCGCCTCGCTGTAGGCGCGCAGGAACAGGGCATAGCGGCTGGCGTCAAAATGGTAGGCATAGGCCAGCCCTGTCATCGCCGTGTTGCCGACCCGCTCCAGCTTGCCGAACCGCGCCTGATCCGCCGCCATCTGGTGCAGCGAATAGTCCCACAACCCCTTCGCCTCGGGCGCGCTTCCGGCATGGCGCCGCCAATAGTGGTGGAAGGCAACATTACCGAGGTTCATCCCCGTATCGCCGAAGGTGTGGAGGTAGCGGCTGCCCAGCTTCCCCCAATCGACAAACTCAATCCCCAGCTTGAAGGTGCCCGATGTCGCGCGCAGGAATTCGTGCTCGTCGATCCCCAGAATCGCGTTCAGCCGGATGATCTGCGGGATCGTCGCCTCGCCCACGCCGACTGTGCTGATCGCCTCGCTCTCGACCAGTTCGATGGTCAGGCGCTGGCCCAGCAGCCGGGCAAAGGCCGCTGCGGTGATCCACCCGGCGGTGCCGCCGCCGACGATCACGAGCTTTTTCACCTCTGGCCTGTCCATGTCCGTCCCCTCTTGCGCCCTATCCCGCCGCCGGGCGGAAAAAGGCGTTGATCGTCAGCCGTCCCTCTCGCGGATCGGGAGAGAGGGCTGCGTTGTTATCGATGATCCCGCTGTGCAGGATGTTGCCGCGATAGAATACCGCGCTGTTGAAGGTGCCCGGCACGGCGTGGATGCGCTCGAAATGTGGGGCGCCGTCGGTGGTGTAGGCGGCAGGCGGCAGGCCGGTGCGGGCGACATCGGCCTGCACCGCGGCGGCATAGCGCGGGTAATCTGCGGCGGTGAGCGAATCGAGCCCTGTTGCGCGGTGCCGAAAGAACGCCGTGCCGCCATGCCCGGTGCGGTGGAGGTAGAGCATCATCGCGATCTGGGTCGGATCGGTGCCATCGACATGCGGCAAGCACTGGATCGGGGCCAGTTCGTGCGGCGGGGTCGTCACGAGCGAATACCACGCCTGCATCTCCCAAGGGCGGCCATAGGGGCCAAACCATTGATCCAGCAGGGGGGAAAGGCTGCCCAGCCAGATCCGGCACACGTCCGGATCGAGCGCGGCGCGCACACCGGGATATTGCGGCGTGATTTTTGCAAATTTTTGCAAAGAGGCCTGCAAAATGACCTCTTCAGGGGCGTCGAGAAAGCCGGTGACGCTGACAAGCGCATGATTAGCGGCAGAAAACCGTGTCGCTTCCCTATCGGCCAGCGAAAGACCCCAGGCATGGGGAGCGGCTTGCGCCGATGGGGCTGGGGGGATGGCCATGCCGAAACCCTATCAAACTCGCACCCGCTGTCCAAGGCGAATGGATATCCCCTTATTTCAATGAAGAAAAAACGGCGCGGGGGCTGATGCGCAGCGCACGCGTCTGGGACTGGCCCGGCGAGCAATCATGCTGCATTGCGGCATTGCCGGAAACTGTGTCAATCAAGCAACAATTGGCTGACACCTTGCTGCCGGATTGTGATGTGAACGTTCGCAAAAATCCAACAAAACGTTGATATAAATAACGAATGTGCGATTTTCCCCGGTTTGCATCGCCATTCGCATTTGGCGATTTACCTGAGGTTCATGTTGGGCTATGAAAAAAACTGCAAAAGCGCACGTTGAGGGGCGCTTGCGGGAGGGGACTTCTGATGAAAACGAACGGGATCAATGCAAGCGCGCGCCTGCTGTGCGGGGCCGCAACCTTTCTGGCGCTGACTGTCACGGGCGCTCCGGTCATGGCGCAGGACGCCGAAGAGCCGGCCACCGTCCAGAATGAAGAAGGTGACGCCATCGTCGTCACCGGCATCCGCCAGTCGATCCAGTCCTCGCTCGATGCCAAGCGCAACGCGACCTCGATCGTCGAAGTGATTTCGGCAGAAGACATTGGTCTGCTGCCTGACGTGTCGATCGCCGACACCCTTGCCCGCCTGCCCGGCGTCACCGCCCAGCGCGTGCGCGGCCGTTCGCAGCAGATCTCGATCCGCGGTCTTGGCCCGGACTTCTCGCTCTCGCTGCTCAACGGCCGCGAGATCGTGTCGGCGGGCAACAACCGCGGGATTGAATTCGACCAGTTCCCGTCGGAACTGATCGGTTCGGGCGTGGTCTACAAGACCGGTGATGCCCAGCTGGCCGCCATCGGCATCGCTGGTGCGGTTGACCTGCGCACGATCAAGCCGCTCGATTACAAGGATCGCCAGCTCACCGTGCAGGCGACCTATACGCTGAACGACAACGGCTCCCTGAACCCGGATTTCGCTGCTGACGGCTATCGCTTCTTCGCGTCCTATATCGATCAGAACGCCGATGGCACGCTCGGCTGGTCGTTCGGCGCGACGCTGCAATCGATCCCGACCCAGTTCATCAGCCGCGAGCTGAAGACGCAGGACAACCGCGATGGCAATGACCGCTCGGTGCTGGTCGGCCAGGTGCGCAAGACCCCGCAGGGCGTGTTCTACCCCGCCGACAACCCGCGCCAGGGCGTTGTCAGCCGCAATTTCGAGCGCCTTTCGCTCGCAGGCACCCTTCAGTTTGAACCGTCCGACAGCTTCTCATTGAATGTCGACGGGTTCTACACCGACACCAAGGATTCGGGCATCTTCCGCGGCACCGAAACCCCGATCGCCGACTGGAGCGGCGCGACGCTTCAGAACGTCACCGGCAGCGGTCCCTTCGCCGACAGCGCGACTTACGCCAATGTCGTGCCGATCCTGCGCACCGACAACGAAGGCAGCCAGTCGGAAATCTTCGCCATCGGCGCCAATGCCGAATGGAAGGCGACCGACAATCTCGGCTTCGTGCTCGACTACGGCTACTCGCAGCTCGATCGCAACGACATCGACTATGAAAGCTATGCCGGCACCGGCCGGGCGCGTTCCGGCGCGCAGGACACGCTGACCTTCAACTTCGCGCCCGATGGCCAGTATTCGATCGACGGCCTGCTGGATTACACCAATCCCGCCAACGTGCTGCTCACCGATCCGGGCGGCTGGGGCCAGGTCGGCTTCATCAAGCAGCCGATCATCACCGACGAACTGCACCAGCTGCGCGCTGAGACCTTTTGGGAGTTCGACGGCGGCTTCATCGACCGCATCACCGCTGGCTGGCTCTACACCGACCGCGAAAAGAGCTTCGATTCCAACGAAAGCTTCCTGCGTCCGACCGCTGCCTTCGGCAACGGGCTGCGGCTGCCGGCGGGTTCGATTGTCGGCTCGACCAACACCAAGAGCCTGAACAACGACATTCTGGCCTATGACACCTCGACCTTCCTGACCGATGGCACCTATCTGGTCGAGAAGGCGAATTTCGACACCCAGTGGGTGGTGGGTGAACAGATCCACAACTTCTACATCCAGGCCGATCTCGACGGCGATCTCGGCCCGGTGCCGGTGCGCGGCAACATCGGCCTGCGTTATGCCGATACGCAGCAGGAATCGACCGGCACGATCGGCGCAGGCCAGCTCAACACCGTTGGCGCAAGCTATGGCAACTGGCTGCCGAGCATGAACCTCTCCTTCGAGATCATGCCCGACACCTTCATCCGCATCGCGGCGGCCAAAACCGTGACCCGCGCGCGGCTTGACCAGATGACGGCGAACCAGAACATCGGCTTCAACCCGATTGCCTGTGCCGACACCAACAACGACCAGCGCCCCGACGCTGTCCTGCCCGGCTTCAATCCGCCGACGCAGGTGTGCTTCACGCTTGGCGGCGGCAACCCGGCCTTGCAGCCCTATCGTTCGAATTCCTTCGACATCTCGTTCGAGCGTTACTTCACGCCGGGCACCGCGATCATCATCGCCGGTTTCCACAAGGACCTGTCCGACTGGATCATCGATTTCCGCCAGGTCACTGACCTGTCGCAGTCGATCGAGAACTTCGGCGCAGGCGGTTTCCTGCAGGCCAATCCCGAAGTCGCCACCGGCATCTTCAGCGGTCCGGTCAACTTCTCCGACGGGAACATCACCGGCGTGGAAGGCACCGTGCGTCTGAACTTCGGCGACTTTGCCGATGCGCTTGACGGCTTCGGCGGCTTTGCCAGCGTCACCTATGTCGATGCCGAAGTGCTCAACCAGAACAGCATTCCGGTGGCCATTCCCGGCTATTCGGATGTGACTTGGTCGGGCGATATCTTCTACGAAAAGAACGGCTTCCGCGCCCGACTGAACGCCCGTCACCGCGGCGCCTTCCTGTCGGAAATCCAGAACTTCGACGGCTCGCTCTCCGGCCAGAGCGCGCAGCCCGAAACGATCATGGACGCCCAGATCGGTTACACGTTCGACAAGCCGGGCAGCCCGCTCGACAAGCTCGGCATCCTGTTCGAGGTGTTCAACCTGACCAACGAACCCTTCGTGACGCAGAACAGCCTGCAGAACGCCGCAGGCACCGAAGTGATCGGCACCTTCCCGAGCCGTCATGAAAACTTCGGCCGGACGTTCAACTTCACGATCCGCAAGAGCTTCTGACGGATCGGGCCCTCGGGTCGCATTGAGGGTTGCAGGAAGGGCTCGCCAGCAATGGCGGGCCCTTTCGTTTTCAGAGGACGGCGGAAAGCTGAGCTGCGCGCGGCCAGACCCGCCCAGACCGGAGTTAGACCCCGGCTAGGCTGGACTTGCCTCATGTTTCACGGGAAACAATCAGGCGGCGAGTGGGGGTGCGGCGCAGTGGCGGGCGACGAATTCGGCGTGGGTCGGCATGGCTGCAACCGCCTCGGCCATCGCGGCGCGGATTTGCACCAGCCGCTCGGCAACCGGCACGCCTTCACGCATCGCGGCGAGCGCCGGAGCGCGGTTCGGGGTGATCCCCTGGCCGAGATAGACCGCGATCCAGCTGGGATTGGCGAACAGCTCGCGTTCGTCCGACACCAGCATTCCGTGGCTGCGGAAATGGTCGATCTTGTATTGCAGACTGTCAGGGATCGGCATGTCGGCGGTGTAGCGCCACAGCGCGGAATCGTCCCTTTCGCTGGCCTTGTAATGCAGGATCAGGAAGTCGCGGATGCGCTCGTACTCAAGGGTGGTCTGCGCGTTGTATTCGCGCGCCAGCAACGGGGACATGGCGCTGTCGGGCAGCAGGGCGATCAGGCGCAGGATGCCGTATTGGATGAGGTGCAGGCTGGTTGATTCCAGCGGCTCCATGAAGCCCGCCGAAAGCCCGATGGCGACACAGTTGTGCTTCCAGAATTCGCGCCGCTTGCCGGTGACAAAGCGCAGCGTGCGCGGGTCGGCGAGGGGCTTGCCATCGAGGTTCGCCAGCAGGGTGGTGCTGGCCTCGTCCTCGGAGATGAATTCGCTGCAATGCACGTAGCCATTGCCGGTGCGATGCTGGAGCGGGATGCGCCACTGCCAGCCAGCCTCGCGTGCGGTGGAACGGGTGTATGGGGTGAACTCGCCCTTTTCGCAGGGAACGGCCACGGCGCGGTCACACGGCAGCCAGTGCTGCCAGTTGTCATAGCCAGCCTCCAGCGCCTCCTCGATCAGAAGCCCGCGGAATCCGCTGCAATCGATGAACAATTCGCCCCCGATGCGGGCGCCGTTTTCCAGCGTGACGGCCTCGATGAAGCCATCTTCACCGCGCAGGGTGACATCGACCACGCGGCCCTCAAGGCGCGTCACACCCCGGTCTTCGGCAAAGCGCCGCAGGTAGGCGGCGTAAAGCCCGGCGTCGAAATGGTAGGCATAGTCGAAGGTCGACTGGATCATCCGCCGGTCGGGAGAGGGGTGGGTGAACCGGCCTGCCTTGGCCATCGCCCAGCACATCGAAAATTCGTCAATCGGGCCTTCGATGCGGCCTTCCAGCGCTTCTCTCATCCAGTGATGATAGAAGGGGACGCTGTCGAATTCGGCGCCATACTGGCCGAACGGGTGGAAATAGCTGTGCCCCAGCCTGCCCCAATCGACGAACTCGATCCCGAGTTTGTAAGACCCCTGCGTTTCGCGCACGAAGGTCGCTTCGTCGATGCCGAGGCGGTGGTTAAAGTGGCGGATCGGCGGGATGGTCGCCTCGCCCACGCCGACCGTGCCGATCGCCTCGCTTTCGATGAGGGTGATGGCGCAGGATCGCCCGACCGCATGGGCGAGCGCCGCCGCGGTCATCCAGCCCGCGCTGCCGCCGCCAACGATGACGATCGACTTCAGGGGCGCAGGCTGGGTCATCCGCCGCAGCTTTCGCGGATCAGCAGACTGGTTTCCAGCCGCTGCGAAATCGCCGGGCCATCGCCCTTGTCGATCAGCTTCGACACCAGCATCCGCCCGGCAAGATTGGCGTCCTGATCGATGGTGGTAAGCTGCGGGGTGACGAGCCGCGCCGCGGGGATATTGTCGTAACCGACCACGGAAACATCCTCCGGCACCCGCATCCCCGAACGGGTCAGCGCCCGGATCGCGCCGATGGCGATAAGATCGCTCGCGGCGAACACGGCGTCGAACCTGAGGCCACGTGCAATCGCGCTGCGCACGGCGGCTTCGGCGGAATGGACCTCGAAATGGGCGGGCACGATCAGCTCGTCATCAAGCGCGATGCCGGCCTGCTCCAGCGCCTGCCGGTAGCCGCGAAAGCGCTGTTCGGCTTCGGGCGCTTCGGTGTCACCCAGGAACAGGATGCGGCGGCGGCCAAGGCGGGCAAGGTGCGCGGTGGCCCGCCTGCCGCCGGCAAGGTTGTCCGATCCGATCACGCAATATTGCGCGTCGGGAAACTCCGCCCCCCACACCACAAAGCGGTTGTCACGTCCGGCCAGCGCGTTGAATTCGCGGTGGAGCGAGCTTTGCCCGATAAAGATCACCCCGGTCGCCCGGCTGGTGCTCATCGCGTAATCGAGATCGCCGCTGGCCCGCGGACTGAGGTGGCTGATCAGCAGATCGGCGTTCCGCTCGCGCGCGGCCTCGGCAATCCCGGCCAGCAGTTCGAGGAAGAAGGGGTCGGACACCCGGCTGTCACGCGCCTGCGGGGCGGGGACGACCACCGCGATGGTTGCATCCGCGCCGATCGGCCCGCTCGGCATCGAGGCGCGGAACTCGTAATCATGGGCGCGGGCGATCTGCCAGATCTGCTGCTTGGTCCGCCGCTTGACCGACGGGCTGTCGTTCAGTGCACGGCTGACGGTCGAGATCGATACCCCCGCCTCGCGCGCGATATCCTCAAGCGTCGCGCTGCGCCGGGATGCGGATGCGGGGGAGGGGTGATCGGCCATTCGTCCTCAGTTGCCTGCCGCCACCGCCCAAAAACCGGTGCCGGGAGCCAGATCGTGCGGCATGGCGGGGCCTGTGTCGACCGTGTTTTCAGTTGCGATCACACGGAGCGGCCCAAGATTGGCAGGAGGGCTCCAATGGCCGGGCGCTTCACCGAGGTTGAAGACGCACAATACGCTGCCCGCCTCGTCGTGGCGCAGGAAGGCAAGGATATCTTCCGGGCTGCCCAGCAGTTCGATATCGCCTTGCACCAGCACCGGATGCTGGCGCCGCAGACCCAGCAGCTGGCGGGCGTAACCGAGGGTCGAGGCGGGGTCTGATGCCTGGCTATCGACGGCAAAGCCGGTATGCGCCGGGTCAAGCTTGAGCCAGGTGCGGTTGGCGCTGGAAAAGCCCGCCTGTGGGGCATTTGCAGCCCACGGCATCGGCGTGCGTGCACCGTCACGGCCCAGAGTGTGCGGCCAGTTGGCGATGGCTTCGGGGTCTTGCAGATCCTCGAAGGCGACCTCGCCCTGCGGCAGGCCCAGCTCCTCGCCCTGATAGATGATCGGGTTGCCGCGAAGGGCCAGCAGCAGCAGCAGGTTCAATCGCGCCGCCCGCGCCATGTCGCCATCCAGCGTCCAGCGGGTCACCGCACGCGGGGCATCGTGGTTCGAGAAGGCCCACGAAGGCCAGCCCTCACCCGGCTCCCCGCTCCACTGTGACAGGCTGGCGCGGACCAGCGGCGCTGTCAGGCGCGGGGCGTAGAGGAAATCGAAATTGTAGGCGGAATCCAGCCGCTTGCCGCCTTGGGTAAAGGCCTTCATCTCGGCCAGCGGCTCCGGCCCGCCGACTTCGGCGACTGTGAAGCGACCGGGGAATTCATCAATCGTGGCGCGGATCCGTTCAAGGAAGCCGGTGATGTCGGGGTGGGACTGGTTGTACTGCTTCACCTGCATGTCGAACGGGCGCGTCACCAGTTCCATCGGTGTTCCCGACGGCGGATTGTCGCGCAGGTCCGGGTCATGCATCGAGAAGTTGAGCGCATCGAGACGAAACCCGTCGACGCCCCGCGCAAGCCAGAACCGCGCCACATCAAGCAGCGCGTCCTGCACGTCCACATTATGGACGTTGAGATCGGGCTGGCTGGTGAGGAAATTGTGCAGGTAATACTGCTTCCTCGGCCCGTCCCACTGCCATGCCGAGCCGCCGAACACCGACTGCCAGTTCGATGGGGGCGAGCCATCGGGCTTGGGATCGGCCCAGACATACCAATCGGC
Source organism: Porphyrobacter sp. IPPAS B-1204 (assembly GCA_003724185.1). Classification (GTDB taxonomy): domain Bacteria; phylum Pseudomonadota; class Alphaproteobacteria; order Sphingomonadales; family Sphingomonadaceae; genus Erythrobacter. The sequence continues at coordinate 1,056,657 of RHGM01000001.1, read as the reverse complement.
CTTGGGGTTGGTGCGATCCTGCCGGCTTTCCTGAAACCACGCGTGCTCATCTGACGTGTGCGAGTAGACCTGGTCGATGATGACCTTCAGGCCCAGCTGGTGCGCCTTTTCGATGATCCGGTCGAAATCGGCAAAGGTGCCGAAACTGGGGTCGATCCCGCAGTAATCGGCCACATCATAGCCGAAATCCTTCATCGGCGAGGTGAAGAAGGGCGAAATCCAGATGCCGTCCACGCCCAGATCGGCGATGTAGTCCAGCCCATCGGCAATACCGGCAAGATCGCCGATCCCGTCGCCATTGGTATCGCGGAACGACCGCGGGTAAATCTGGTAGATGACAGCGCCGCGCCACCACGCCAGCGGGGCGGTGGCGGCAGGGGCGGCCTGGGCAAGGGCGGTTGCCATTAGTCGTCAGTCTCCAGAATGCAGGCGGCAAAGCCGAACGCCGGTAGCGTGATGGTGACAGAGCCGGGCGCAGCCAGCGCGGAGGGGCATTGCCCTGTCAGCGATGTCACGCCGGTCGCCCGGTAGCTGACCTCGACCGCCCGCGAAAGTGGCATATCGCCGGTGTTGAAGGCCAGAATGACCCGCTGTCCGGTTTCGGGATCGTGCCGCTCGACCGCGAGCAGACCGGGCTTGGCTTCTTCGAAAGCGCGCACGGTCGAAAGCCCGCGCCGCAGGGCAGGGCTGGCGGTGCGGGCGGCGGAAAGCGCGCCGATCAGGCGGTAGAGCGGGTGGGCGGTGTCGAAATTGGCCTGTGCCGTGGTGGCGGAGGTGCCGATCAACCGGTTGTCGTTGTAGACGGCGGTCAGGCTGGGAAACATGTCCTCCCGAGCCAGCTGGTCATTGCCGTCGGAAACAAAGCCCTGTTCGTCCCCGTAATAAACGGTCGGCACGCCGCGCAGCAGGAACATCATCGCATGGCCGAGCTTGACGCGGGCGAGCAGCGTTTCCGGATCGTCCGAACCGCTCATCTGGCGCACGAACATGGAAAAGCGCCCGAAATCGTGGTTGCCGAGGAAGGTCGGAAGGCCCAGCGCGGTCTTGGCTCCGCCGGGGTAGATCGCGTCCTGTGCAAGGAATTCGGCCATCAGGCGCGGCGGCGACTTGCCACTGGCGACCATCTGCGCGGCCTTTGCGAAGCCCATGTCGAGCGCATAGGGCAGCCCGCTTTCCGCCATCACCTGCGCGGCAAGGGTTGCGGTGGGTTCTTCGTAAGCGATTTCGCCAAAGATGTGGAAGTGGTCGATCCCCTTGGCCTTGGCGCGCTCCAGCATGGCGGGGACGAAGGCCTGCCAGAACTGCGGGTTCACGTGCTTGGCGGTGTCGATGCGGTAGCCGTCGATCCCGTAATCGTCGATCCACTGGCCAAAGATGTCGATCATGCCCTGCACGACCCGCGGGTGCTCGGTCGCCAGATCGTCCAGCCCCGAAAAATCGCCATAAACGCTGCTTTCGCCCACCCAGTGCGAATTGCCGCGGTTGTGGTAGAGCGTCACATCATTGAGCCATGCGGGCACCTTCACGTTGCGCTCCGCCTCTCGCACGATCGGGGTATAGGCGAAGTTCGGGTCGGTCAGCTTGGCCCAGTTGGCGGGATCAGGGTTGTCGTCGCCTTCGAACCCGGCGTTGATCGCCGCCCCGTCCGGCCCGCCGCGCCGCGAGTAGGGATAGTCACCCTTGCTGCGATAGGCATAGCCCGTCGCCTCGCCCTCGGCATAGTCGATGACATCGGCGGTGTGGTTGGTGATGATGTCCATATAGACCTTCATCCCGCGCGCGTGGGCGGCATCGACGAAGGCCTTGAACTCGGCATTGGTGCCGAAATGCGGATCGACGCTGGTGAAATCGGTGACCCAGTAACCGTGATAGCCCGCGCTTTCCTCGCCCGGACGCCCTTGCACCGGCTTGTTCTTGAAGATCGGCGCGAACCAGATCGCGGTCACACCCATGCCCTGAATGTAATCGAGCTTGGCGGTCAGGCCCTTGAGGTCGCCGCCGTGGTAAAAGCCCTTGTGGGTGGGATCGAAACCGTGCTGGAGCGGGCCGCCCTTGATCCCGCCGCGATCATTCGCGGTGTCGCCGTTTTCGAAACGGTCGGGCAGGACGAAATAGATGATCTCGTCCTCAAGCTGGCGTTCTTCCAGCGGCGCGGCAACGGGCGCGGGCGCTGTTGCCGGATTCGCGCCGAGTGCCCCCCCCTGCCAAGACAGTTCCGGCGCATAATGCAGCCGCCAGCCTCACGAAGATTCGCGTCATGACCCTACTCCCTCCAACGGTGTTTGTGACATCTCGGGAAGCGTTTTGCAAATCTTTGTGAGAGGCGGGCGCGGTGCGGAAATCCTCACCCAAATCACTGGAGTTTATGAAGAAGATCGCAAAAATGGCCGACAGACAAGAATTTCTGCGACGTTTTTTGGAAAGTTTCTTGCAAAATTTTGCAGGGCGTCCAGACTAAGGGCGGTGCAGCGTATTGCATGACCGGGCGCCAGACTCGGGATACTACGCCACACCGGTAGCTGCGTCATGCCCGGAGGGACAACGCAGCTGGGAGAGGGATGAAAGCGACCATGACGCAAGCCGGCCATTCGCCTGCGCTCAAGCCAAGTCTGGGCCCGGCGCAGATCTGGAACATGAGCTTCGGATTCCTCGGAATCCAGATCGGTTTCGATCTCCAGAACGGCAATGTCAGCCGCATCTTCCAGACGCTGGGCGCCGAGGTCGACGAGCTGGCGATCCTGTGGATCGCCGCGCCGATGACCGGGCTGATCGTGCAGCCGATCATCGGCCATCTGTCCGATAAAACCTGGACCCGCTTCGGCCGTCGCCGCCCCTATTTCCTGATTGGTGCGATTTTGGCCAGCCTTGCGCTGTTCATCATGCCCAATTCGCCCGCGCTGTGGATTGCGGCGGGGACTTTGTGGCTGATGGATGCCTCGCTCAACATCACGATGGAGCCGTTTCGCGCTTTCGTCGGCGACAACCTGCCCGATCGCCAACGCACGGTCGGCTATGCCATGCAGAGTTTCTTCATCGGCGCAGGCGCGGTGGTGGCGGGGGCCTTGCCGTGGGTGATGACCAATTGGCTGGGCCTCAGCAATGTCGCGCCTGAAGGGCAAATTCCTGAGACGGTGCAGTGGGCCTTTTATCTCGGCGGGGCGGCACTGCTGGCAGCCGTTGCTTGGACGGTGTTCAGCACGAAGGAATATTCGCCCGATGAGCTTGCCGCGTTTGAGTCCGCGCGCCGCGGAACGCTCGGCACCGGGCAGGACGCGCCTGCCGCAGCGCTGCGCAGCGCCGCGCAGTTTCGCAACGGCGGGACCTTGTGGGTTGTCGCGGGGCTGGCGCTGGCCGCCTTCGTTGTCATCGCGCGCAGCGATCCGCGCCCTGCGTTTCTCGGCACGATCGACATTGCCAAGGATCTTTACGTTCTGGCCGCGCTGCTCGCCGGGTTCGGGGTGATCCAGCTGCTGGCGGCCAGCTTGCGCGGGCAGGGGCGCAATGACAGCGGCTTCATGGAGGTGGTAAGCGATCTGTTCGCCATGCCCCGCACCATGCGCCAGCTGGCGGTGGTGCAGTTCTTCAGCTGGTTCGCGATGTTCGCGATGTGGATTTACGGCACCCCGGCCATTGCCGAATACCACTTCGCCGCGCCTGACCCTGCCACGCGCGGTTATCAGGACGCGGCGGACTGGTGGAGCCTGCTGGGTTCGGTGCGCAACGGGCTGGCCGCGGCGGCGGCGCTGGGCTTCATCCTGATCGCGGCGCGGTTTGACCGCACCCGCCTGCACGCGATCAACCTTCTTCTGGGCGCGGCGGGCTTTGCCGCGATGCTGCTGATCCGCGATCCGGCGCTGCTGTGGGTGCCGATGATCGGCATCGGCATCGCCTGGGCCTCGATCGTGTCGCTGCCTTACGCCATCCTCGCGGGCTGCGTTCCGGCGGAAAAAATGGGCATTTACATGGGGGTGTTCAACATCTTCATCGTCGTGCCGCAGCTGCTGGCGGCGACCTTGCTGGGCTTCCTGCTCACCAATCTGTTCGCAGGCGAGCCGATCTACGCGATGGCAATTGCCGCGGTCAGCTTCGTTCTGGCGGCGATTGCGACATTGTTCGTTACCGATGGCGAGGCGGCAGGGATGCCTGCCTTGCGGGCGGAGGGCGCATGATGCGGCTGGCGATTGCCGTGTCGGCGGCGATGCTGGCCGCCTCGCCCGCAATGGCGCAGACGGATTACACCCCGCGCGAGGTCGTCGAGGTGGAGAACGCGCCGTGGACAGCGGATGCGGTGCTGTATCAGCTCAACACCCGCCAGTTCACGCCACAGGGCACCTTTGCCGCCGCGCAGAAGCAGCTGCCGCGCCTGGCCGCGATGGGGGTGGACATCATCTGGCTGATGCCCATCCACCCCATCGGCGAGGCGAACCGGAAAGGTAGCCTCGGCAGCCCCTATGCCGTGCGCGATTACCGCGGCGTCAATCCCGAATTCGGCACCGAGGCCGATTTCCGCGCCTTCGTCGACGAAGCGCACCGGCTGGGGCTGAAGGTGATCCTCGACTGGGTCGCCAACCATTCGGCCTATGATAACCCGCTGACGGTGAGCCACCCCGAGTGGTACACCCGCACCCCCGAAGGCGCGCTGATGTCCCCTGCGGGCACGGACTGGTCGGACGTGGCTGACTTCGATTACGCGCAGCCAGCCTTGCGCCGCTACATGACCGAAAGCCTCGTTTACTGGGTGCGCGAATTCGGGGTCGACGGCTACCGCGCCGATGTGGCGGGGTATGTCCCCACCGATTTCTGGGAGACGGCGCGGGCTGAACTGGACAAGGTGAAGCCCGTTTTCATGCTCGCCGAATGGGAGCAGCGCGATCTTCACGCCCGCGCCTTTGATGCCACCTATGGCTGGGGCTGGAAGGAGGCGATGCAGCGCCTTGTGAAGGACGGCAGCGGGGCAGGGGCGATGCGCGGTTATTACGCCGGGCAGTCCGAAACCTGGCCCCGCGCCGCGATGCGCATGGTCTATACCGAGAACCACGACCAGAATTCGTGGGACGGTGTTGCGGCGGAGATTTACGGCCCGGCCTATGAGGCGGCGATGGCTCTGTCCTTCACCGGCCCCGGCCTGCCGTTGATCTACAACGGGCAGGAAGCGGACAATGACCGGCAGCTCGAATTCTTCGAGCGTGATCCGATTGTCTGGCGCGAAGGCAAGCATGCTGCGCTGATCGCCAGGCTGATCGCGCTCAAGACTACAACGCCTGCGCTCCACAACGGGCGCTTTGGCGCGCCGCTGGTCGAGGTGCCGACCAATGCGACCGCCGATGTGTTCGCCTTCACGCGCGGGCAGGCGGGTGAGCGGGTGTTTGCTGTGTTCAACCTCAGCCCTCGCCCGCAGCAGGTGCGCTTCGAGCACGCACGCCATCATGGCCGCTATACCGACGCGCTGAACGGCGAGGCGAAGACCTTTGCAGGCGGCGAAGCGATGGAATTGGCACCCTGGGGCTACCGGATTTTCAAAGAGACCAAGTGAGGCGCCGGATCAGGCGCGGGAGAGGATAGATGACGAAGCATTGGACCCCGATGATCGCGGCGGCTGTGGTGGCGTGGGCAGCATCGGGGGCGGCCGCGCCTGTGCACGCCGAGACGCTGGAACTGACCTCGCCCGACGGCAAGATCACTGTCACGGTCAAAGATGATGGCGGGCAGGCGACCTACGCCGTCAGCTTTGAAGGCGAGCAGGTGATCGCCCCGTCAAAGCTCGGGATGCTGTTTGCCGAACACCACGGCTTCGAACGCGGTCTTGCCATCGCCGGGTCGGCGCGCGCTTCCAAGGATACAACCTGGGAACAGCCCTGGGGCGAGCGCCGTCTGGTGCGCGACCAGCACAATGAACTGGCCGTGACCTTCAAGCCCGCCGACGGCCCCGACCGGCAGATGACCGTCCGTTTCCGCGCATTCGATACCGGCATCGGCTTCCGGTATGAGTTGCCCGAACAGGCGGCGCTGGCGGGGGACGTCAACATCACCGAAGAGCTGACCCAGTTCGGCGTCGGCGAGAAAACCACGATGTGGTACACCCCCTCGGACGAGTTCAACCGCTACGAATACATCACCCGCGTGGCGCCCGCCGGCAAGGTCGATGACGCGCACACGCCGGCGACGTTCCGTAACGAAGCGGGCATCCACTTCGCGATCCACGAAGCCGCGCTGGTGGACTATTCCGCCATGTCGCTCGACCAGCTGCGCCCCGGCAATTTCGAATCCAAACTGCGCAGCTGGACCGGCGGGACGAAGGTCAAGACCAAGGCGCCCTTCACCTCGCCCTGGCGCACCATTCAGGTGGCGCGCGATGCCGTTGGCCTGATCAATTCGGACATCATCCTCAACCTCAACGAACCCAACAAGCTGGGCGACGTGTCATGGGTAGAGCCGGGCAAATATGTCGGCATCTGGTGGGCGATGCATATCCGCGACCGCAGCTGGGGCCGCGACCAGATCCACGGCGCGACCACGGAGGAAACCAAGCGCTATATCGACTTCGCCGCCAAGCACGGCTTTGCCGGCGTGCTGGTGGAAGGCTGGAACATCGGCTGGGACGGGGACTGGTACAACAACGGCGACCTGTTCGATTTCACCAAACCGATGCCCGATTACGACATCGAGGAGCTGGGCCGCTATGCCCTGTCCAAGGGCGTGCGGATCATCGGGCACCATGAAACCTCGGCCAATATCACCAATTACGAAAACCAGCTCGGCGCGGCGATGGACCTGATGCAGAAGGTCGGCGTGCGGCAGGTCAAGACCGGCTATGTCGCGGATGCGGGCGACGCGGTGCGGATCGATGAGAACGGAATCCGCCGCTACGAATGGCATGACAGCCAGTTCATGGTGCGCCACCACCTGAAGGTCGTGACGGAAGCGGCCAAGCGGCAGATTTCGATCAACGCGCATGAACCGGTCAAGGACACGGGCCTGCGCCGCACCTATCCCAACTGGCTCGCCCGCGAAGGCGCGCGCGGGATGGAATACAACGCCTGGGGCACGCCGCCCAACCCGCCCGAGCACGAGGCGATGCTCGCCTTCACCCGGATGCTGGCGGGGCCGATGGACTTCACCCCCGGCATCTTCGACCTGCATCCCAACGAGCGCCCGCCCTTGCGCGACGACATGCAGCGCGGCGATCCCTCGAACCGGCCGGAAACGACGCTGGCAAAGCAGCTGGCGCTGTATGTGGTGCTCTATTCCCCGGTGCAGATGGCAGCCGATCTGCCCGAGAATTACGAAGCCAGGCCCGAGGCGTTCCAGTTCATCAAGGATGTCGAGGCCGACTGGGAAGAGTCGATCGCGCTGGCTGGCGAGATCGGCGATTATGTCGCCATCGCGCGGCAGGGCAGGAAATCGAAGGAATGGTTCCTCGGCGCGGTGAGCGACGAAGAGGCGCGCGACCTGTCGCTGCCGCTGAGCTTCCTCGAAAAGGGCAAAAGATACCGCGCCCAGATCTACCGCGACGGGCCGGATGCCGACTGGAAGACCAACCCCTATGCGATGGTGATCGAGGAGAAGGTCGTCACCGGAGGCGAGACTTTCGCGGTGCGGCTGGCGCCGGGCGGCGGCTTTGCGGTGCGCTTTATTCCGGTGAAGTGACCGCCGTCACCGTCAGGTGCGATCCCCGAAGCGGACAAAGGTGACACCCTGTCCGCTTTGAAGCTGTGGAGATTGTCGTTAAGTTTCAGAGATTTGCTCTGCTTTCCGCAAAGCGGACGGACAGGGGAAGGAGGCGTTGTTTGGCCTGTGGCGGTCGTGCGACCACCCTGACAGCAATGGGAAAGAACCGCTCGGCATGTAGCCGCTGCGGCCCCTGTAGGAAACGTCGGCAATTGCTGGCCTGCCGCCAAAAGCGGAATTTCAGGAAGCGACCCCCTTTCCGGACAAAAGCACATACAGTAATCTGTGGCTGTGCTCAGCCGACCTTCTCTTGTGCTTGCAATCGCCCTCGTGTCTGCCTGCACAGACGCTGCCCCTAGCCGAGAGGCGAATGCGGACTACCGTAGGATCATTCAAGCAGTGCTGCTGAAGCAGCCCGACATGGCTGCGCAAAGACGCGCTTTCGTCAATGAATATCCTGATGAAAGAAGCGTTTTCGATAAGGTCATCGACTATCGGCTCTGCGTCTCACCGGAGAGCGCAGGTCAAAGCGGCGATTTCGTTCGCAATAAGCACGAGAGCAACGACGCACCACCTGATTTTAGTATTTACCGGACGCGCTGGGAGCGAAGTGCAACTCGACAATCGATCCCAACAGAATTGTTGCCGAAGCATCTCCGATGGGACAGCGCGTCTTCTATTTGTCCCAGCGGCACTTTGCGCATCGGCAATCCTGATATCAAGGGAACGGATGCAATCGTTTATGTCGAGAACGCTTCGACGGTGCACGGGTGGGGTGGCCAGCTTAAGCTGACAAAGATGGGCGACCGTTGGGTGGTGCTTGAAGAGATAAATTGGTGGCAAGCTTAGGGCATCCACGCGGCAGGAAACCACCCATGATCGGACACAACGGCGCGCATTGCCGTGTCTCTAAAGCTGCCGATCCGGCACGGCGCGCGATGCGCGTGCTTGACGCAAAGAGGGCGAACGCCACCCCCATGGCGTCCGCCCTCACTCCCGTCCAAGGGAGAGCCGGTATTCCGTCAGTCGAGAAGGCTCAGGCGGCCTGTTCCATCCGGGCGAGCTCGCAATGCGACCAGATCTCGGACAGCGCCTTGATCAGCCGGTCGATGTCGCCGTCTGTGTGCACGGGTGACGGCGTCACGCGCAGGCGTTCTGTCCCCACCGGCACGGTCGGGTAGTTGATCGGCTGCACATAGATGCCGTGGTTGTCCATCAGCCAGTCGCTGATCATCTTGCACTTCTTGGCGTCGCCAACCATCACCGGGATGATGTGGCTGGGGTTGTCCAGATGCGGGATGCCCATGATGTCGAGCGCACGGCGCACCTGCTTGACGCGCTTCTGCTGAAGCTCGCGCTCGGCGCTTGAAGTCTTGAGGTGCCGGATGCTGGCCGCCGCGCCTGCCGCGATGGCGGGGGGCAGGGCGGTCGAGAAGATGAACCCGCTGGCGAAGCTGCGCACGAAATCGACGAGGTTGGCGGATGCCGCGATATAACCGCCCATCACGCCGAACGCCTTGCCCAGCGTCCCTTCGATCACGGTGATGCGGTCCATCAGCCCTTCGCGTTCGGCAATCCCGCCGCCGCGCGGGCCGTAGAGGCCAACCGCGTGGACTTCGTCGATATAGCTCATCGCGCCGTGCTTTTCGCAGACGTCGAGGATGTCGGCGATGGGGGCGATGTCACCGTCCATCGAATAGACGCTTTCGAAGGCGACCAGCTTGGGCACGTCGGGGCCATACATCGACAGCAATTCGTCGAGATGCTCGGCATCATTGTGGCGCCACACCTTGTAGGGCGCGCGGCTGTGGCGGATGCCTTCGATCATCGAGGCGTGGTTGAGCGCGTCGGAAAACACGACGCAGCCCGGGATTTTCGACGCCAGCGTGCCGAGGCCCGCCCAGTTTGAAACATATCCGCTGGTGAACAGCAGGGCGGCTTCCTTGTTGTGGAGGTCGGCCAGTTCGGCTTCCAGCAGCACGTGGTGGTGGTTGGTGCCCGAAATGTTGCGCGTGCCGCCAGCGCCCGCGCCGCATTCGTCGAGGCATTCATGCATCGCGTCCAGCACATCGGGGTGTTGGCCCATGCCGAGATAGTCGTTGGAACACCACACCGTCACCGCCTGGGTTTCGCCTTCGACAAAACGCGTGGCATGCGGGAAGCGGCCACGGTGGCGCTTGATATCGGTGAACACCCGGTAACGGCCATCGGCGCGCACGGCATCCAGTTCGCCGGCGAAAAAGGCTTCGAAGTTCATCGGGGTTCCCTCTGTCGTCATTGTCTTGCTTTCAATCTTGATTGATCTGCGCCGCAGCCTTCCGCTGCGGGTAGGCCCAGCCCCACAGCATTCCGTCACGGAATGGCAGGGCCAAAAACAGGTGTTCGAGCACGCCAAGCAGGCTCAGTGTCGTCAGCAGGCTTGCGCCCACCATTTCCGCGCTGCCCACCGGCGCTGCGAGCGCCAGGGCGGCAAACCAGGCGGTCATCGCAGCCAGCCCGATGATCGAGACGGCCAGCAGCAACGTCGTCCGGTTCGGCCCGAAATAGGACTTCAGGTAGGCCAGCTGGTCGGGAAGCATTTCCGAGGTCGAATTGGGCACGCCCACGAACAGGTTGATCTTCGAGATCAGCCGCATCGCGAACATCAGCACGAACACAGTCGCACCGATCTGGTTGGGCACGTTCCACGACAGCGAGATCAGCAGCAGCGCCGTCAGCGCCAAGGCGACCTCGTGGTGCATCACAGTGGCTGCGGCTTGCCGGAACCGCGCGACGCCGGTCAGTCCGGGATCGGCCAGCCCGCGGCGCGGTCCGGCCGATGCGCCGGTCAGGAAGCTCAATTCATGCCAGCCCCACACCATCAGCGCGCCGATGAAGGCGAGATAGACCGCCCACACCTCGGCCGAAAGTGATGCGACAAGGATCACCACCAGCCCTGCGATCCCGGCAACGCTGCCGATCAACAGGCTCGTCGAGAAGGTCGCGCGATCACGGTTGTCCGCCCAGGCAATCAGCCCGGTTGCGACAAACCAGATCGCGACCGTCACGATGAACGGTACAATATGGCCGCTCCAGCTTACCACGCGGGCTGAAGCCGGATCGAGGCGGGCAGGGCGTTGGACTTGGGCCGTTGCAGATACATCCGCGCAAAGGCGAGGCCTGCGCCTGCCATGCCCGATGCGCGCTGCATCAGACCGCCAATGCCGCCGCGCGCCTTGCCTTCCTCGATGCGTTCAGCAGCGAGGCGGAGCTTTTCCATCTGGCGGCGGAAGGCGGGGGCATCAATGTCCAGTTCCACCGGGAAGACCTGGCGGCTGATCTGGTTGCAGATCTCGAACACCTTGTAATCATACTCGGTCGGATCGACGCCGAGCGCGGCGTGGAATACCGGCCGGTTGTGATCGCGCACATACATGGTGGCGTAGACCGACAGCAGGAAGAAGCGCACCCACAGCTTGTTGGCGCCTTCCAGCAGCTTGGGATCGGCGCGCAGCAGCATGGCGAAGGCTTCGCCGTGGCGGAACTCGTCGTTGCACCATTCCTCGAACCAGTCGAAGATCGGGTGGAACTTGTATTGCGGGTTCTGGGCCAGATGGCGGAAGATCGTGATGTAGCGCGCGTAGCCGATTTTCTCCGACAGATAGACCGCGTAGAAGATGAACTTCGGCTTGAAATAGGTGTATTTCTTGGTCTTGGTCAGATAGCCGAGATCGACCCCGATACCGGCATCCTTCAGGCTTTCGTTGATGAAACCGGCATGGCGGCTTTCATCGCGGGCGAGCAGGCGGAACAGCTGTTTCACGTCCGGGTTCTTGGTGCGCCGGGCGATTTCGGCATAGAGCACGCAGCCGGAAAATTCGCTCGTCATCGAACTGACGAGGAAATCGGTGAATTCCTTGCGCAGAGCGGGCTCCAGCCCTTCGATCACGCCCTTGAAACGGTCAGAATGCTTGAAATGCAGCTTGTTGGGATCACCCACCATGTCCGCGATAAGCACGTCCCATTCGCGCCGCACGAGGCTGACGTCGATGGCATCAAGCGCGTCGTAATCGGTGGTGTAGAAACGCGGGGTCAGCATCGTGTCCTGCGTCGCGATCGCCATCGCCTCTTCGCTGGTCATCGGCTTGTAGGCGTTCATTTGATCCTCCCGGCATTGAAACTGACTTCGTAGAGTTCGGCCAGATCGAAATAGGCGGCGATCTTGGTCATCCCGCGCATCAGCGGGCTTGCGCGGGTGACAGTCGCGCGGCGCTCGAACACCTGGCGGGTGCCGAACGGAATCTGGATCGGCGCACCGTGGACGCGCACCTTGTCGCCCGGCTCCATCGCGATATCGCCGTCCAGTTCGACATGGGCGTGGAAATGCTCCGAACTCTGCTCGACCGTAATCGTGCAGGGGGTTTCGAAGGATTGCGAGGTGAGCAGGGCCAGAGCCATCAGCGTGTCTCCGTCCGGGCGGGCAGCAGATTGGCGTAAACGGCGCGGTTATCCGGTCCGAAGGAGCTGACTTCGACACTGCGGCCCGTCACCGGATCACTGAGCGTCAGCGTGTTGTTTTCCCAGCGGGTGAGAGTGAAGGGCACCGCCGGTCCCTCATCGCGGATGCGGCGCTGGTGAACCAGGCTGCGCACGGTGGCGCGAATGAAACCGCCTTCGCCGGGCGCAAAGCGGCCAAGCACTTCGGCAGTGGCGCCGTCTTCGACGCGGACAGTGCCATCGGCCTCGTCAAAGAAACGCAGGGTGCGTTCCACTTCGGGCTTAATCCCGGCGGCGGCGCGGGCTTCTGACGGCACGGACTGGCGTTCGAAGACACCGAAGGTCACCCCTGCGGTCAGCGCCAGCGAGATCGCGACAATCCCGCCCATCAGCACCAGCGGCGCTTTGTGGACCGTGATTTCGTCCTTCTCATATTCGCGAACGATCATGCCGGTGCTCCCTCAAAACCCTGCTCGCTGCGGTGCATGACCGGTGCGAGACGGCCCGGAGTGACCGCGCCCTGCGATCCGTGTTGGGCGCTGGCCGGGGCAGCTTCCTTGATCTCGGTCAAATTGCGCGCAATCGCACCAAAGGGCGCGCGGGCTTCGGCGATCATCTGCGCGAGCGTGGCGGCTTCGGGCACGGCGCGCAGCATCGGCTGCGGCATCTTGTAATGGAACGGGCGCACATGCGGCCACAGCAGCAGCGTGCTGAGCAGGCGTTCACCGGCCACTTCGACAGCAATATCGCCATGCCCGTCCGCACGCGGACGGAAATGCGCTGCCGTGATCTGCTTGAGCGGGATGTTGATCCGTGTCTCGATCGCCACGCCGATGCGCATGATGAGGCGCGCATCGGTGAGGATGTACAGCGTGCTGCGCGCATTCGCCCAGGCGAGCACGTAGAGCAGCGCGACCAGCACCACGCCAAGCCCGGCCACAACCACGGCTGCCGTGGCGTTGCCGGTCATCAGCGCGATCACCGACAGTGCGGCCATATAGGCCCCGGCCTTGTGGGCATGGAAGGCGGTGCGCGCCAGCAGGCCCATCGCGGGTCGGCCTTTCCACAGCACCTTTTCATCAGCGGCAGGGGTGCCGATGCGATCACCGAACGCCTTGGGCCCGTCATTCTCGAGCTCGGCGTGATCGATCCCGGCGGTCAGCGACGTTGCCGTCGCTGCCGCATCGGAGGCCGTTGTCAGATCCATGCTTCAGACCTTTCAGGAGTGGCATACATGTAGCCGCCGCCGAAGTAGGCCTGCACGCGGTCTTCTTCGTAGCGGGTGATGATGCCGGGGGTTTCGAGCATCGGCGCGGTTTCGAACTGCGCTGCGGTGATCGCGTCGATCTCGACGAACTTGGGCTTGTCCTCGATGATCGGCAGCAGCGCGTCGATCAGGCTGTTGCCGTGGACGGTCGAGACCATCATCGGTGCCAGCACCTTCTTGCCGGTGGTGGTTTCGACTTCGAGGTAGCGGATCAGGTGTTCGGCCTGATCAACCCAGATGTCGCTGACCTTGCCCACGGTCACGCCGTCGGCGGCGACCACCGGCCAGCCGATCAGCTGCGGATCCTGCGGCGAGACGATCAGTTCGTGGCTGTCGGCGATCGGAACGATGCGCGGGCGGCCATCGAAGGTGAGGTCGGGATACTTGGCGCGGTTGGCCCAGGCCGCAGGGCCCATGCCGTCGATCATCGGATCGCCGGTCGGCACCAGCGGCGCGCCGGCGGAGCGGAAGGCCGACACGGCGGGCACGTTGATATCATCGCGGGCCACGTCTTCGGGCACATAGGTGCCGCGGCCGTTGGGCAGCGGGAACACCTTCTTGTCGCCATCGAACAGGCTGCCCGGGTGGATCTTGCCGGTGTCTTCATCCTCGAGCGGATAACCCTCGCGGCGGCTTTCGCGGTTGAGGTAGAACACCAGAGCAATGAAAAAGCCGAAGAACAGCAGGAAGGCGAGTTCGGCGACATCGAATGTGCCGACGATATAGGCAGCGTTCATTTCATATTCCTCTCATGGAACAATCCGGCTGAGGCGGAGCCGGGGAAGGGACGGGACAGGCGGGCACGCGTAATCATGTCGGAAACTCGGTAAGGCCAAAGGGCTGGCTGAGCGGGTCTTCGTCCTCGGCCCGCACACGGCTCTGATGACCAACCAGCGGGCCAATGGCCGCAAGCCCGACCAGCAGCAGAGCAATCTCAAGAATGTAGACAGTGCCGTAGCCGGTGGCGCGCATTGCGATGCTGGCGGCGGCATCGCCGCTTTGCATCAATGCCGCGACACCATCGCGCATCAGGCCACCGACTGCGATGCCGATACCCGCGCAGGTGGCCTGCACCGCGCCCCAGGCGCCCAGCGCGAGGCCAGCGGTCTCGGTCTTGGCAAGGCTCATCGCCTCCATCAGCGTGCCGACGGAAAACAGCCCGAGCCCGACCCCGATGCCCAGCGCGCCTGCATACAGCATCAGCGGCGCGGCAAACGGCCCGGAAAACAGCACCAGCAGGAAGGCGTTGATCCCGACCACCAGCCCGGCGCCAGCGAGGCGTAATGGATCCCAGCCGCGCGCCAGCGCCCGGCCTGACAGCATGAAGCCAAACAGCGAGCCCAGCGCCCATGCCCCCGTCAGCCCTGTCGTCGCCCCGACCGAAAGGCCGAGGATTTCGCCGCCATAAGGCTCAAGCAAAGCGTCCTGCATGGCAAAGCCCGCCGCGCCGATGCCGATGGCGGTCAGCAGACGGGCGTTGCGCCCGTCAGTCACGAACGCCTGCCAGATCTGGCTGAAGGTTGCCGTTTGGCGTTCCGGCGCGGTTGCGACCGGGTTGCGGGCTTCCTGCTTCCACAGTGCGGTGACGTTGAGGATGATGGTCAGCAGCGCGCAGCCCTGGATGACCTGCACCAGCTTGGTCGCGGAATAATCGGCCAGAATGCCGCCGATCACGAAGGCGGAAAACATCATGCCGACCAGCAGCATCACATACAGCAGCGCAACGGCACGCGGCCGCTTGTCTTCGGGTGCAAGGTCGGTTGCCAGCGCAAGACCGGCGGTCTGGGTCACGTGGAAGCCGATTCCGGTCAGCAGGAAGGCGGCGGTTGCAGCAACAAGGCCGATTTCAAACCGTTCTGGAACGCCCAGCAGCAGCAGCGCAAACGGCATGATCGCAAGGCCGCCGAACTGCATCAGCGTGCCAAACCAGATATAGGGCACCCGCCGCCAGCCCAGCACCGACCGGTGCGTGTCGGACTTGTGCCCGATCAGCGCGCGGAACGGTGCGGCAAACAGCGGCACGGCGATCAGCAAGGCGACCAGCCATGTCGGCGTGCCGAGTTCGACCACCATCACGCGGTTCAAGGTGCCGTTAAGCAGCACCATCGCCATGCCCACGCTCACCTGAAACAGCGAGAGCCGCAGCAGCCGCGGCAAGGGAAGGTCCACGCTCGCCGCGTCCGCAAACGGAAGCAGCCGGAAAACCAGCTCCGTCCAATGCGGTCCAGGCGTGCGAACCGGGCGTGTCATCCGTGCCTCACCAGCTCAAGCGCCTGCGAGGTGTAGAACCCCGACTGGATGCGCTGTGTGCGGCCGATGCTCCAGCCCTGAAGGCGGGCGAGCCGTTCGCGCAGATCGCCCTCGGCGGTGGGAACGATCGCGGGAGAACGGTCGGACTTGGGGAAGAACTTGCCCACTTCATGCATCGCGCTCAGCAGCCTGGTGCGCGGGGCGAAGGTGAAGATGATCGATCCTGTCGTGCGGCTTGCCAGCTGCGAAAGGGCATCGACGAGATCTTCGGGTTGGTAATGGATCAGCGAGTCCATCGCGACCACATGGGCAAAGGTGCCCAGCTGCGGATCGAGCATGTCGCCGCTCAGCCAGTGGATGCGGCCATGGCCGATGAACGAAGGTGTCCGCTCGCGCGCGACTTCGACGAGGCCGGCGGCCACATCGATCCCGGTGACTTCCGCGCCCCGGCAGGCCGCCGCCACGGCCAGCGATCCGGTGCCGCAACCGGCATCAAGGATCTTCGTCCGGCGCAGATCGGTCGGCAACCAATCGAGCAGGGTGGTGCGCATCGCATCACGCCCGGCGCGAACCGTGGCGCGGATGCCGGAAACCTTGGCGTCCGATGTCAGATCGATCCACGCCTGGCGCGCGGTGCTGTCGAAATAGGTCGCCAGCGCCTCGCGGCGGGTATCATATTCGGAAGGGAGCCGCGTCGCCATCATTCAAACCCCAGGAAGTCGAAGATGTCGCGGTCCTTCATCGGCTGGGCCTTGGACGGGTCGACACCGGCCCACAGCATCGCGGCAAGGCGCAGATATTCATCCTGCGCGGCGATCACTTCGGGATCGTCACCCATTTCGAACAGCGTGCACTTCTTGAGGCGCGAGCGCCGGATCGCGTCGACATCGCGGAAATGCGCAAGGCGGGGCATCCCGACCTTTTCGCAGAACCGGTCGATCTCGTCGGTGTCCTTGCTGCGGTTGGCGACCACGCCGGCAAGGCGCACGTCGTAGTTCTTCGATTTCGCCGCGATCGCCGCCACGATCCGGTTCATTGCGAAGATCGAGTCAAAGTCGTTCGCCGCCACCACCAGCGCACGCTCGGCATGTTGCAGCGGCGCTGCAAAGCCGCCGCACACCACATCGCCCAGCACATCGAAGATCACCACGTCGGTTTCTTCGAGCAGGTGGTGCTGTTTCAGCAGCTTGACCGTCTGTCCGACGACATAGCCGCCGCAGCCAGTGCCTGCCGGAGGCCCGCCCGCCTCGACACACATCACGCCGTTATAGCCTTCGAACATATAGTCTTCGGGCCGCAGTTCCTCGGCGTGGAATTCGACCGTTTCCAGCACGTCGATCACGGTCGGCATCAGCTTCTTGGTCAGCGTGAAGGTGCTGTCATGCTTGGGATCGCAGCCGATCTGAAGCACGCGGTGGCCGAGCTTGGAAAATGCTGCCGAAAGGTTGGATGACGTGGTCGACTTGCCGATCCCGCCCTTGCCATAAACGGCAAACACCTTGGCGCCCTTGATCTTGTCGGCCGGGTCGAGCTGGACCTGAACCGAGCCATCGCCATCGGGCGGGCTGAAACTTGATGAGGGGCTGTGCAGGTTCATGATGATCTATCCCTTGATATCATTCCGCCGGGAACACGCCTTCGAGGCGGTCCTCCAGCTCGTCATTGGCTTCGCGCAAGGCGGCGAGAGTTGCTTCGTCGGGTGACCACAGGTTGCGGTCGCAAGCTTCGAGCAGGCGCCCGGCAACGCGGCCGGCGCTTTTGGGGTTCAGTTCCGACAGGCGCCGGCGCATGTCGGGATCAAGCACGAAGGTCTCGGAAATCTTCTGGTACACCCACGGCGCAACCTGTCCGGTGGTGGCGGACCAGCCCAGCGTGCTCGTCACATGGCCTTCGATCTGGCGAACGCCTTCGTAACCATGTTCGAGCAGGCCTTCGAACCACTTGGGGTTCAGCGTGCGGGTGCGGGTTTCGAGGTCGATCTGTTCGCCCAGCGTACGCACCTTGGTGCTGCCGCGGGTCGCATCGAGGATATAGACCGGCGTTTCCGCGCCCTTGGCCCGGGCGACCGAACGGGTAACGCCGCCAAGCCCGTCGACATACTGGTCAACATCATTGATGCCGAGCTCGACGCTTTCGAGGTTCTGGTAGGTGAAATCGACCGTGGCGAGCGCGCTTTGCAGCAATTCGCGCTGCTGCACCGGCTTGCCCGAGACACCGTAGGCAAAGCCCTTGTTGATCTCGAAGGCATTGGCCAGTTCATCCGGATCGGCCCAGACGCCGCCTTCGATCATCTGGTTGACGTTGGCACCGTAAGCGCCCTCGGCATTGGAGAAGACGCGCAGGGCTGCGGTTTCGAGATCGCAGCCATGCTTTTCCATCTGCGCCAGTGTGTGTTTGCGGATGAAGTTGGCTTCGACCGTCTCGTTCTCCGCCTGGCTGGCGAGCAGGGCTGCTTCGGCCAGCATCCGGGTCTGCATCGGCAGAAGATCGCGGAAGATGCCGGAAAGCGTCATGACCACATCGATCCGCGGGCGGCCGAGTTCGGTCAGCGGGATCAGTTCCGCGCCGGCCAGACGGCCATAGGAGTCGCGCCGGGGGCGTGCGCCCATCAGCGTCATGGCCTGAGCGATCTGGACGCCTTCGGACTTCATGTTGTCCGTGCCCCACAGCACCATCGCGATGCTTTCGGGGAAAGGCTCACCGCCGTTGACGTGGCGCGCGATCAGCTGCTCCGCCTGCTCGCTGCCCAAACGGCAGGCATAGGCAGAGGGCATCAGGAAGGGATCGAAGCCGTGGATGTTGCGGCCCGTGGGCAGCACATCGGGGTTCACCACCACATCGCCGCCGGGGGCGGGCTGAACATAGCCGCCATCGAGCGCGTGGATCAGCGCGCCGAGTTCATCCGAGGAATCAAGCTTTGCTGCCAGCAGCGCGCGTTCCGGGGTCGGGCCATCGAGGCTGCCCGCTTCCATCATCGCATCGAGCATGTCTTCACGCTCGGCACCCTGCGGGTTGCGGCCGAGGATGTGCAGCCCATGCGGGATCAGCGCCGCTTCCATTTCGTAAAGCCGCGCGGGCAGCTCGCCGATATCGGCATAGGTGATGTCGAGCGCTTCGCACTGGTCGGCGATCAGCATGGCGAGATCGGCGCGTTCGGCGGCGTGATCGGCATCGTCGATCGTGGCGCGCCAGCGATCAACGCTCGCCTTGAGTTCCGCGAGACCCTTGTAGAGCCCGGCCTGCGCGAGCGGCGGGGTGAGATAGCTCACCAGCGTCGCGCCCGAGCGGCGCTTGGCCAGCATCCCTTCGGAAGGGTTGTTGGCGGCGTAGAGATAGAAATTGGGCGTGTCGCCGATCAACCGGTCCGGCCAGCACTTGCCTGACATCCCCGCCTGCTTGCCCGGCATGAATTCCAGCGCGCCGTGCGTGCCGAAATGCAGGATCGCATGGGCGCCGAAATCCTCGCGGATCCAGCGGTAGAAGGCGCTGAATGCGTGGGTGGGGCTGAAAGTGCCTTCGAACAGGAGGCGCATCGGATCGCCTTCGTAGCCGAAGCCCGGCTGCACGCCGACGAAGACATTGCCGAAATGCGCGCCCTGGATGAGGATGTTGCCGCCATCGGACAATTGCTTGCCAGGGGCGGGGCCCCAGGCGGCTTCGATTTCGGCGAGGTGCTTTTCGCGCCGCACGTGGTCATCGGCCGGGATGCGGTGTGCGACATTGGCATCGGTGCCATACCGATCCGTATTGCCCTTGAGCAGCGCGTCCCGCATCGCATCGACGCTGTCGGGAACATCGACTGCATAGCCATCAGCGCTGAGGCGCTGGAGCGTCGCATAAAGCGATTCGTGCACCGCCATGAAGGCGGCAGTGCCGGTGGCTCCGGCGTTGGGCGGGAAGTTGAAGACCACGATGGCAAGCTTGCGGCTCGCGCGTTCGCTCTTGCGCAGCTGGATCAGCTTGACGGTGCGGGCAGCCAGCGCCTCGGCCCGTTCCGGGCAGGCCTGCATGGGCCGCGCCTTGTGCGAGGCGGGGCGGGCGCAATTGCGATCACAGCCGGTGCAACCTGCATCGGAGTTGCCTGCACGCCCGCCGAAAACGCTCGGCACGGTCGAACCGTCGAGTTCGGGCATGGCGACCATCATGGTCGATTCCAGCGGCAGCAGTCCCTGGGGCCGGTGCGCCCAATCCTCAATGGTCTGGAATTCGATCGCGTGCGCGGCGAGGTAGGGCAGGTCCAGCTTGCCCAGCACATCGCGCGCGGCCTGCGCATCGGAATAGGCCGGGCCGCCGACGAGGCTGAAACCGGTGAGGTTGACCACCGCATCCACCGTGGGCTTGCCGTCCGGACCGATGAAGAAGGCTTCGATCGCAGGGCGCGCATCAAGCCCGCTGGCGAACACCGGCACGACCTTGAGGCCTGCGGCTTCGAAAGCGGCAATCGCGCCGTCATAATGCGCGCAGTCCCGGCCCAGCAGGTAAGAGCGCAGCAGGATCAGGCCGACAGTGCCTTGCGGGCCCTTTTCAGGGGGCAGCAGGCGCAGGCTTTCCGATATGCGTTGCTGGGTGCGCGGGTGATAGACGCCGGTCTCGGGATATTCGAGCGGGGCGTCAGCCTTGGTGCTGCCGCGGCGATACATCCGTTCGCCCGCGGCATAACGGTCGATCAGCGAGCGCACCATCGCGACCACGTTCTCGTCCGAACCGGCCAGCCAATATTGCAGGGTGAGAAAATAGGCGCGCACGTCCTGCGCGGTGCCGGGGATGAACCTCAGCAGCTTGGGCAGGCGGCGCAGCATCTTCATCTGCCCCGCGCCCGAATTGCCGCCGGGTTTGCCCGCATTGCCGCGCAGCTTCTTCAGCAGCGCGAGCGGGCCCTTGGCCGGCGCGTCCATCCGGTAGGCGCCCATCTTGGTCAGGCGGACGACTTCGCCTGCCGACATCAGGCAGATCATTGCATCGCAACCCTCGCGCCGCGCTTCGAGGCTGGGAAGGACTGCGCGGATGTGATCGTCGAGGAAAAGCATCGTCGCGATGACGATATCGGCTTCGGCGATGGCCGCCTTGACCTGATCGAGCTCCTTGGCGTCGCTGCCCCATTCGGATGCTGCGTGCAGGCTGAGATCGATGCCTTCTGCCGCCAGTGCTTCCTCTGCCCGGTCAACTGCGCCTTTGAGGTGATTGTCGAGCGTGACGATCACCACGCGGACGGGGGCGCGGGGGTCCAGTGTGGAAGCTGAGGCGACATTACCGTGCATAATGGGCCTTTGCGTCATAGAGGGTTTCGAGGCTGATCTGCGCAAGCCCCTCGGAGGTCGCATAGGCTTCGGTGTTGCGGCGGGCCTTGCCGCGCACGAAGAACGGGATTTTCTTGAGCTCGCGCTCGGCCTCTTCGGTCCAGAGCGTCTGCACCGGTTCGGCGTCAGTCACCGGGACTTCGGCCAGTGGCTCCGCCTGCACAGCGCCGACAGTCTCCAGCTCGCGCGGCGTGGGTGCCGGTGCGGCCTTGCGGGGGCTGTGCGCCGCGTGGTGCGATGCGCCGGCTTCGTCGGAGAATTCGAAATCCTCGCGGAACATGGTGAGCAGGTGTTCTTCGAGGCCCATCACCAGCGGGTGGACCCAGGTATCGAAGATCACATTCGCGCCTTCAAAGCCCATCTGCGGCGAATGGCGCGCCGGGAAATCCTGCACGTGCACCGGCGCCGAAATGACGGCGCAGGGGATGCCCAGCCGCTTGGCAATGTGGCGTTCCATCTGCGTGCCCAGCACCAGTTCGGGTGCGGCGGCGGCGATGGCGTCTTCCACCGCGAGGTGATCATCGGTGATCAGCGGCTCTACCCCGCAGCGGGCGGCTTCGGCGCGGACTTCGCGGGCGAATTCACGCGAATAGCAGCCGAGGCCGCAGACCTCGAAGCCAAGTTCCTCACGCGCGATGCGGGCGGCGGCAACAGCGTGGGTCGCATCGCCGAAGATGAACACGCGCTTGGAGGTGAGGTAGGTCGAATCGACCGACCGCGACCACCAGGGCATGCGGGAAGAGGTGTCGCCGAGGGCAGGCGTGGGATCTGCACCTGCCAGCTCGGCGACGTCGGCAATGAAAGAGCGTGTAGCTCCCACGCCGATAGGGATGGTCCGCACTGCGGGCTGATCGAAAGTCTTTTCGAGCCAGCGGGCGGCCTCATCTGCGATTTCGGGATAGAGGACGATGTTGAAATCGGCGTTGCCGATCCGGGTAATGTCCTCCGGGGTGGCACCCAGCGGGGCGACGAGATTGACCTCGACACCGAGCAGGGCAAGAATCTTGCGGATCTCGACGAGATCATCGCGGTGGCGGAAGCCCAGGGCCGTAGGGCCGAGGATATTGGCGCGGGCGGCGCGGCCTCCCCGCGGCGCGCGCACCACCGACTTGTCGGCAAGGGTGCGGACGATCTGGTAGAAGGTTTCCGCCGCGCCCCAGTTTTCTTTCCGCTGATAGCTGGGCAGTTCCAACGGTATGACCGGGCAGGGCAGCCCCATCGCCTCGGACAGCCCTGCCGGATCATCTTGGATAAGCTCTGCGGTGCAGGACGCGCCGACGATGATCGCCTGCGGCTTGAACCGGGCGACAGCTTCGCGTGCGGCGTCCTGGAAGATCTGGGCAGTGTCCTTGCCCAGATCGCGTGCTTCAAAGGTGGTGTAGGTGACCGGCGGACGTTTGCCGCGCCGTTCGATCATCGTGAACAGCAGATCCGCATAGGTATCGCCCTGCGGTGCGTGGAGCACGTAGTGGAGCTTCTCCATCGCGGTCGCCACGCGCATCGCGCCGACGTGTGGGGGGCCTTCATATGTCCAGACAGCCAGTTGCATCGCCTAGATCTCCAGCATGTCGCGGCGCCGCAGCGGCCGGGCAAAGAGTTCGGCAAGATCGGCGGCCTGGTCAAAACCGTGGATCGGCGAGAAGACGAGCTCGATCGCCCACTTGGTCGTCAGGCCCTCGCCTTCGAGCGGGTTGGCAAGGCCAAGCCCGCAAACCGTGATATCGGGGCGGTCAGCGCGGACGCGGTCAAGCTGGCGGTCAAGGTGCTGGCCTTCGCTGACGCGCACGTTGGGGCCGAAGCGGTCAAGTTCCCGCGCCAGATGCGCACGGTGCAGATAGGGCGTGCCGACTTCGACCAGCTCCATGCCGAGCTCGTCCTGCAGGAAGCGCGCAAGCGGCACTTCGAGCTGCGAGTCGGGGAGGAAGGTGATGCGCTTGCCTTCCAGCTGCGGACGCAGATTGGCGAGCGCGCGGGCAGCGCGGGCGCGGCCGGGAGCGATAACCTGCTCGGCCAGTGCGCGGTCTATGCCGAAGGCTTCGGCAGCAGCGCGCAGCCAGTCGGATGTGCCGTTGACGCCGAACGGGAACAAGGCCTCGATCCGCTGTGCGCCGCGCCCTTCAAGCGCCATCGCGGTTTCACCGAGGAAGGGTTGCGCCAGGAGATAGCGGGTGCCGGGGCCAACGCTTGGCAGGTCGCGGGCATTGCGCGCAGGCAGACAACCGACCTTGGCGATGCCCATTTCGGCAAACAGCCGCAGGAACTGGTCTTCGACGATGTCAGGCAGGCTGCCGACGATCAGCAGCTCTTTGGGCGCATCGGCAGGAAGGGCCGGCATCACAGGCACAAGCGCTGACAGGCAGGCGTCCTCGCCTTGCGTGAAGGTCGTCTCGATCCCGCTGCCCGAATAGTTGAGGATCCGCACACGCGGCATGTGCACCGCGCCAAGACGCTGGGCGGCCTTGGCGAGATCAAGCTTGATCACTTCGGACGGGCACGAGCCGACGAGAAACAGGGTGCGGATGTCAGGGCGGCGTTCGAGCAGGCGGTTCACCACCCGGTCAAGCTCGTCCTGCGCATCGACCATGCCGGCCAGATCGCGTTCTTCCATGATGGCAGTGGCAAAGCGCGGCTCGGCAAAGATCATCACGCCGGCTGCCGATTGCAGCAGGTGGGCGCAGGTGCGCGAACCGACCACAAGGAAGAAGGCGTCCTGCATCTTGCGGTGCAGCCAGATAATGCCGGTAAGGCCGCAGAACACTTCGCGCTGGCCGCGTTCCCGCAGGACCGGGCGCGCAGGCGTTGCAGCGGGGCGATCGTCACGGGCGAGTTCGGCCGCGCAGCCATCGAGGATATCAGCCACGCTCATGCCATCACCGCCTGGGGCGCATTGGCGCCTTGCAGCCGCGCCATGCGCAGCTTCCAGATGAACTGTCCGGCGTTGATTACATAAGCGGCATAGCCCGCAAGCGCGACCAGCAGCCGCTCCTCCATCGTGCCGATGCCGCCCAGCAGCATCACCAGATAAAGCGTGTGCAGCGCCAGCACGAGCATCGAGAAGACATCTTCCCAGAAGAAGGCCGGGGCGAACAGCCACTTGCCGAACACGACCTTCTCCCAGATCGAGCCGGTGATCATGATGGTGTAAAGCACCAGCGTCTTGACCACGATCGAGGCATCGGCAGCCCATGCGCCTTCGCCAGTCGTCAAGGTGCGGATCACAAGACCAAGGCTGACAAGAAACACCACGAATTGCAGCGGAGCGAGCACGCCCTGCACCAGCGTCCAGACCGACTCGTCGCGCCGCTTCCGCTCGTCAGCAGTGTAAAGTGCGTAGGTCTTGCCCCTCGCTTGGCCCGCCCCTTTCACCGTGGTTCCAGGTTCGACCGGGGATGTAGGATCCGTCCGAGTCATTTGATGCGTTAGCCTTTTCTCTCAGACTCGAAGATTACCCTTTCCAACTTGAGTGTCAACTAGATTGGACGTTTAGTTTTGTTGACGATTATGGATTCCGCCCTAAGGTCGTTTGCGCCACCACCGAAAAAGGCGTATTCAAGAGTCGCGGACTCTTCGGGATCGGGGGCGCGGCCGGTTCAATGGGGCGGTCACTACCTCCGGCGGAAGGTTCGTCCGCATGACCTGGGAGGGTCCACGCTATGGGAGAGTCCAAGGCTTCTGGCATGTTCGGCGCAGGATCGGCGGTGCTTCGGGGGGTGATTTCCGCCCCTCTTGATGCAGTCAGACGTCGCGCGGCACCCACTCCCGATCAGCCTGATTCCGTCAACGCCATCATCGAAACCGAGATCATCCCCCGCCTGCTCATGGCCCACGCCAGCAGCGAAAGCCGCGCCCCGGGCCGTCGGTCGCGCACCATCTCCCAGGACGAAGCCTCGCGCTTTGCACTGCTTCCGCTCCGGCTCGAAGCCGCCAGCCTGCTCGAAGAGGTGGATGCCTTCATCAACAAGGGTGCCAGCGTCGAAACCATCTGCCTCGATCTGCTCGCGCCCGCAGCCCGCAAGCTGGGCGAGATGTGGGACAATGACGAGTGCGATTTCCTTGATGTAACAATGGGTTTGTGGCGTTTGCAGGAAGTCATGCGCGAAGTCGCGGCACGCTCGCCGGCAACGCTGGGCGAGATGAGCCTGCCGCACACCGCGCTGTTTTCACCGATGCCGGGCGATCACCACAATTTCGGCACGCTGATGATCGAGGAGGTCTTTGCCCGCGGTGGCTGGCGCAGCGAGGCGCTGGTCAAGCCGGAGCGGCGCGAGCTGCTCGACCGGCTGGCGCGGCAGCCCTTCGACCTCATCGGATTGACGCTCGCCCGTGATTGTCCTAGCGCCGCGCTCGGAAATCTGATCAAGGCCGTGCGCAATGTGTCGGCCAATCCTCACATTGTCGTGCTGGTCGGCGGACGAATGATCAACGAAAATCCCGGAGTTGCGATCGAAGTGGGCGCTGACGGAACAGGAGCAGACGCGCTTGCCGCGCTGGAACTGGCCAATGCCCTCGTCAAGACCGCTGCTGCCCGCGATATGAGCCTGTCGTAGGTTCGCCCAGCCATGCTCACCCGCAAACACAGCATCGAAGGCAAGCACCCGTTTGGGAAGGCTGCCGAGCTGTTCAACACGCTCGATGCTGATGCGGCAATGAAGCTGGCGATGGTCGCGGGTGACGTGACCCTGGTGCTCGATGATACCGGAACGATCCTTGATGCGGCCTTCGATCCGCGCGAATTTCCGGCCTTTTCCAGCTGGGTCGGGACCAATTGGATCGAGACGGTGACCGATGAAAGTCGCCCGAAAATCATGGAGATGCTGGCCGCTGCCCGGCGCGGCGAAGTGCAGCACTGGCGGCAGGTCAACCACCCCTCGCGTGAAGGCGATGTGCCGATCCGTTACGCTGTGCTCAGCGTAAACGGGGGCGAGCATCGCATCGCCTTCGGGCGTGACTTGCGTGAGGCCGGCAAACTCCAGCAGCGCCTGTTGCAGGTCCAGCAGTCGCTGGAGCGCGATTATCTCAGGATGCGCCAGCTCGAAGCGCGCTATCGGATGCTGTTCGAACGGTCGACCGAGCCGGTGATGATTGTCGAGGCAGGCACGCTCCGCATCCGCGAGGCGAACCCTGCCGCGAACATGCTGGTGGGCGCACGCCCCGGCGGGCTGCCCGGCAAGAAGTTGCTGACTTTCATTGATAAAAACTCGCACGACGCGGTGCAATCGCTGGTCGGCGCGGCGCTGGTTTCTGACACGGTCAGCCCGGGCCGCATCCGCATTGCGCGGGGCGCGCGCGAGGTCATGGCGTCGGTCAACGGCTTTACGCAGGATCGCGGCCAGTTCCTGCTGGTGCGGCTGGTCCCGGCGACAGACCGGCCCGCGTCCGATCCTTCGCCGGTGCTGGCGCTGGTCGACCAGATGCCGGATGCCTTTGTGGTGGCGGACAGCAACCTCGAAATCGTCACCGCCAACGCCGCATTTGTCGAGCTTCTTCAAGCCGCTAGTGTCGATCAGCTGCGCGGGCGGCACCTGTCGGAATCGATCGGGCGTCCGGGGATCGACCTCGATCTTATCGAAGGCCAGATTGACCAGCATGGCGCGGCCCGCAATGTCACGACGATCCTCAGGGTCGGGCATGACATGGAAGGCGAAGCCGTTGAATTGTCAGCCGTTCGCACCTCGGGCGAAGATGGGTACTATGCCTTCGTCATCCGGCCCATCGGTCGCCGCCTGCGCGATCTTCCGCCCGGCGCGCAGGATCTGCCCCGTTCGGTCGAGCAGTTGACCGATCTGGTGGGGCGTATGTCCCTGAAAGATATCGTGCACGAAAGCACTGATTTGATTGAGCGTTTGTGCATCGAGGCGGCTTTGTCCTACACCTCGGACAACCGCGCATCGGCTGCGGAAATCCTCGGCCTGTCGCGCCAGAGCCTCTATTCCAAGCTTCACCGCTATGGTCTCGGCAATCTGACGGGCGACGGCGAGTAGGATTGGACGCGGTATCGGGTGTTCCGCTGCCCGGGCCTGCCGCACCCCCTTTCGAGCAGCGCGTCACCGCACCCTGACACGGGGCTAAAGGCACCTGAGCGGGGTCAAGACCGGCCTGGCCACAGGCTGGATCAATCGGCCCGAAACCGTCCAAACGTCCAACTGTCAAGCAAACGGACATGTCCCGAATGGACATGGTTATCCGCAGATTTCCATTTTTGAACGCAAAAATCGGGGTTTCGGCAACATATAGTGTCAAAAGAATTTGACGCTTTGCCCTGTCAGGCATAGCCTTTCTTCATGGAGCACTCGGTACCTTCGACTCGCACAGTGCCCAATCCGGCACCTGCCACGGCCGCCCGCCCGGGCCGCGCCCCGCGACCGCGGGTGGTGCTCGAACTTCTCAAACCCATCACCTGGTTCCCGCCGATGTGGGCCTTCATGTGCGGGGCTGTGTCTTCGGGCGCGGGGCTGGACGGGCGCTGGTGGTTCGTGGCGGGGGGCGTATTGCTCGCCGGACCGCTGGTGTGCGGCACCTCGCAGGCGGTCAACGACTGGTTTGATCGCCATGTCGATGCCATCAACGAACCGCACCGCCCGATCCCGTCAGGCCGTATGCCGGGCCGCTGGGGCCTGTATGTCGCCCTTGTTGCGACGCTGATTTCGGCTGCCGTGGCATGGTTGCTCGGCCCAATCGTGTTCATTGCGGGCCTCGTCGGCCTCGCCTTTGCCTGGGCCTATTCCGCGCCGCCGCTGCGCTTCAAGGCCAATGGCTGGCTCGGGCCGCTGGTTTGCGGGCTGACCTATGAGGGCCTCTCGTGGTTCACCGGCGCGGCCGTGATGCTGGGTGCCATGCCATCGGTAGAGGTGATCGCCGTGCTGGTGCTCTATTCGCTCGGCGCGCACGGGATCATGGTGCTGAACGATTTCAAGGCGGTCGAGGGTGACCGCCAGACCGGCCTCACTTCGCTGCCGGTGGTGCTGGGCGTCAGCAACGCCGCGAAGTTCGCCTGCGTCACGATGGCGGCGGCGCAGGTCGTGGTGGTTGCGCTGCTGGCGGTGTGGGGTTTCACGCTGTCGGCGGTGATCGTCGCTTGCGTACTGGCCGCCCAGATCGCTGCGATGCCCAGGCTGCTGCGCGATCCGGCGAAATATGCCCCGTGGTATAATGGTGTCGGCGTGACGCTGTATGTTCTGGGCATGCTGGCGGCCGCGCTTGGCCTTGGGGGATACATCTGATGCACGCCCCGCTCGCCTCGCCCGCAGTCACCGCAGCCGGGTTCGGCTGGCTGGGGATTGTGCGGATCGGGCTGGTGCAGGCGTCAATCGGCGCGCTGGTGATGCTGGCGACGACAGTGCTCAACCGGGTGATGGTGGTCGAGTTTGAACTCGCCGCCGCTATCCCCGCAGGGCTGGTGGCGTGGCATTATGCCGTGCAGCTCGGCCGTCCGCTGTGGGGCCATGCGTCCGACAAGGGCAACAATCGCACGCGCTGGATCATCGGCGGCGTGGCGGTGCTGGCGGCGGGAGGCTTGCTGGCCACGCAGGCCACCTTGATGTTGGAGACGTCTTATGCGCCGGCCTTCGCGCTGGCCGTGCTTGCCTATGCGCTGATCGGTGCAGGCGTCGGCGCGGGCGGCACTTCGGCGCTCGCGCTGCTGGCGTCGGGCGTTGCGCCGGACCGCCGTGCGGCTGCCGCAGCGGTGACGTGGATCATGATGGTTGCCGGGATTGTGGTGTCCGCGATCACGGTGGGCGAATTGCTCAAGCCCTACTCGCCCGAGCGGCTGATGTGGGTGGCCAGCGGACTGGCTCTGGCAACGGTGTCGCTGACGGCGCTCGCCACCTTCCGGCTGGAACGGCAGGCAGGGTTGTTTGGCCATGCCGCAGAGGGCGGCGCGGCCCCCGATTTCCGCGCCGCGCTGGCCGAGATCTGGAACGAGCCTGCCGCACGGCGCTTCACAGTGTTCATCTTCGTGTCGATGATCGCCTTTTCCATGCAGGATCTGATCCTTGAACCCTTTGCTGGGCTGATCTTCGGCCTGTCTCCGGGCGAATCGACCCAGCTTGGCGGGCAGCATCAGGGCGGCATTCTGCTCGGCATGATTGTCACCGGCATCGGCGGCAGCGCCTTCTCCGGCAAGCGGCCCGATGGGCTGCGTGTCTGGGTGGTGTGCGGCTGCCTGCTTTCGGCCGTCGGATTGGGCGCGCTGGCTATGGCTGCGGTCAGCGGCCCGCCCTGGCCGCTGGGGGCCAATGTGTTCGTGCTCGGCTTCGGCAATGGTGTGTTCGCAGTGGCCGCCATTGGCGCGATGATGCGGCTTGCCGGCGCGGGGGAGAACACCCGCGAAGGCGTGCGCATGGGCGTGTGGGGTGCATCTCAGGCGATCGCCTTCGGGTTTGGCGGGCTGGCCGGAGCAGCGGGGCGGGACACCGCTCTCCGCGTGCTCGGCGATCAGGGCCAGGCGTTCCAGATGATTTTCAGCATCGAGGCCGCGGCCTTCGTGCTCGCCGCCATTCTGGCGGTCAAGGCGACGGGCGGTGCGGCGATCAACGCAGGCGCCGCACACCAAAAGAGGGAGGTCTACGCATGAACCAGACAATCTATGACGCGGTCATCATCGGCGGCGGGCCGTCCGGTTCCACCGCGGCGACCGACCTTGCGCTGGCGGGCCATTCGGTGCTGCTGATCGAGCGTGGCGGGCGGATCAAGCCCTGCGGCGGGGCGATCCCGCCGCGGCTGCTCGCCGATTTCGACATCCCGCAAAGCCTGCTGGTCGCCAAGGCGCGTTCCGCCCGGATGATTGCGCCATCTGGCCGCGCGGTCGATATGCCGGTGGGCGAGATCGGCTATGTCGGGATGGTTGACCGCGAGGAGTTTGACGAGTGGCTGCGCGAACGCGCCCGTCACT
Organism: Porphyrobacter sp. IPPAS B-1204; assembly: GCA_003724185.1. Lineage (GTDB taxonomy): Bacteria > Pseudomonadota > Alphaproteobacteria > Sphingomonadales > Sphingomonadaceae > Erythrobacter. The sequence continues at coordinate 1,026,806 of RHGM01000001.1, read as the reverse complement.
CCGGCGCGGAACGCCTGACCGCCACCTTCGAGAAGATCGAACGCGACGACAATGCCCACCCGCTTGTCACCTTCCGCCGCACGCGGGGCGGGCCGATCGAAAGCGTCCGCGCGCGCGTGGTGATCGGCGCTGACGGCGCGCGCTCTGCCGTGGCCAAGCAATGCCTTCCAGGGGCCGAGCGCATCCCTTGCGTCTTCGCCTATCACGAGATCATCAAGGCCCCGCAGCGCAATTCCGAACAGTTCGATGCCTCGCGCTGCGACGTGTTCTATCAGGGCCGCCTTTCGCCCGATTTCTACGCCTGGGTCTTCCCCCACGGAGACACCGCGAGCATCGGGGTGGGCAGCGCCAACAAGGGTTTCAGCCTGCGGGGCGCGATCGCCACGATGCGCGACGATCTCGGGCTGGAACGCTGCGAGACGCTGCGCCGCGAAGGCGCGCCGATCCCGCTGAAGCCATTGAAGCGCTGGGACAACGGCGCGGATGTGATCGTGGCCGGCGATGCCGCGGGCGTGGTCGCGCCTGCTTCGGGCGAGGGGATCTATTACGCGATGGTCGGCGGGCGCCTGGTGGGCGAAGCTGCCGCGGCTTTTCTCAAGACCGGCGAGGCCAAGCATCTGCGCAGCGCACGCAAGGCCTTCATGAAGGAACACGGCAAGGTGTTCTGGGTGCTCGGGATGATGCAGTATTTCTGGTATTCGTCCGACAAGCGCCGCGAACGGTTCGTGACCATGTGCGATGACAAGGATGTGCAGGAACTGACCTGGCAGGCCTACATGCACAAGAAGCTGGTGCGCGCCAAACCGCTGGCGCACATCAAGATCTTCCTCAAGGACACCGCGCACCTGCTGGGCCTGAGACCCGCGACCTGAGGCTTGCCGGTGCGGGACATTGCAAGCCGGGAAGGCTGCGCACGGGCCTGTGCACAGTTTCCAATCCCCAATGGCGGCAAACTGATCTAGGCTGCAGCCGATGAACCGGATGATGATCATTCCCGTGACCGTTGCGACGGGTGCGGCGCTGTGTGTCGCCGCGCTTGGCGCGACCGTGACGGACCTTGGCCCCTGGTATCAGGCGCTGGCAAAGCCCGATTGGAACCCGCCCGATGTGGTGTTCCCGATGGGCTGGACGGTGATCTATGCGCTGATCACGGTTGCCGGGATCACCGCGTGGCGCGCTGCGCCGACATCTGCGGCGGCGGAATGGGTGCTTGGGTTGTTTGCCTTGAACGGCTTTCTCAACATCAGCTGGAGCCTGATCTTCTTCCGCCTCCAGCGCCCCGATTGGGCCTTTTACGAGCTCATCCTGCTGTGGCTCTCGATCCTGGCGATGATCATCTTTTGCGGGCGGTTCTCCAGGAGCGCCGCGCTGCTGCTGGTGCCCTATCTTGGCTGGGTGAGCTTTGCCGGCGCGCTGAACTGGGCGGTGGTCCAGCTTAACGCGCCGTTTGGTTGACACCGGGCGCAAGCGGAGGGCCACGACATGGCTGGCGGAGGCCTCATCGAAATCCTGTTCGACAGTGGCCACGCGGCCGATCTGATCCTTGGCGTGCTGGCGATCGAGGCTGTGTGGCTGCGCGCTGCAAGGCGTTGGAATGCGCGCGCGATCCTCGGCCTGCTCGGCCCGGCGGCGCTGATCGTGCTGGGCCTGCGCGCAGCGATGGTGGGGGCGGACTGGTGGTGGATCGCGCTGCCGCTCGCTGCTTCGCTGCCACTGCACCTGATGGACCTGCGAACCCGGCTGGCCGCGCCCCGCCAACCCTAATCTCCGCATCCCCCAAAAACCAGAAACCCGGCCAAGCCACACAGGCTTGACCGGGTTTTCTGTGACGCCCTTGGGGGCAGGGGTGACCGGGCCGATGACGGCCCGGTTCCCGTGTTATCCGCCCTGCGAGGCCTGCGCCGCGCCCGACGGATCGTAATTGATCGTGTCCGGAGCGTAGTAGTGTTCTTGCGCCCACAGGTACCAGTTATCGACCACGGTGCCGGTCAGCAGGATGCCGATGCCGCCCGTGAGCGTGGTCAGCACTGCGAACCACCAGGCCCAGCGGTGGATGGATTCAAAGCTTGCATTGAAGCCCATCACCCAGCGCCAGTACAGCGCGCCGCGTTCGGCAGCGGTGCCGCGATCGGTGATCTGTTCGATCTCGCGTTCCCCGCCGTAACGGCCGAGCGCCAGGATCGTCGCCCCGTGCATCGCGAACAAGACGGCCGACCCGTAAAGGAAGACGATCGAGAGCGCGTGGAACGGATTGTAGAACAGGTTCCCGTAGACCAGCGAGAAGTTGTTGGTCCAGTTGAGGTGCTCGAAGATGCCGAAAGGCACTGCTTCCGACCAGCTGCCCATCAGCATCGGGCGAATGAAGCCCAGCACCAGATAGAGCCAGATGGCCGAGGCAAAGGCCCAGGGAATATGCATCCCCATGCCCAGCGCCTTGGCACGGTTGTAGGTGCGCACCCACCACATCAGGATCGAAACCGTCAGGCTGAAGCCTGCGAGAATCCACCAGCCGCCTTCGTTCAGGGGAACGAACGGGCTGAAGCCATATTCCGGCCCCGGAGGAGCAAGGTACAGCCAGAAGAATTCGCGCATGAAGGTTTGCGGGCTCCATCCGGCCTGGGCCCAGAAGTTGAGCCCGATGATCATGATCGCCAACGTTCCGAAGGCGAGGCTGATCACCCCGGTGGTGCCCAGATAGATCGGGCCGAACTGGGCCTGACCAAGCTTGCCCATCCAGTAGTTGTGCCCGGTGAGGGGAATGCGGACGTCTTCTTCGGGTGACAGCGGGATGCCCATTTCCGGGGGCCCCTGAACCTGCACCTGCGTGAAGATGTTCTGATAAGTCGCCATGGTTCAGGTGCTCCTTACGACCAGATCGGGATCTTCTTCCAGAAATCCCAGAATTCGATCCAGCTGCCGACATACAGAGTGCCGGAAATGACGATGCAGATGGCGCTCCAGAACCCGGCGTTGAGCGCCAGGAAGAGTCCCACCCGGTGAATGCCGAGCGTGCCGACCGAATAGCCGATGAAGTCACGGAAGTAGGTGTCTTCGTATTCGGGCGACTTCACGTCGGTACCCCCGCTCGGATTGACCGCCGACAGCACCAGACCGCCGTGCAGCGCGAGCGCGAGACAGTTCGTGAAGAAGAACGTGATCGCGAGCATGTGCACAGGGTTGTAGTGGAAGTTGCCGAAGGCGTAGCCGACGTTCGAGACCCACTCGAGGTGCGTCCAGATACCGTAGGGGAAGCCGTTGCCCCACGCGCCCATCCACAGGGGACGGATGACGTTGAGCGAAACATAGGCAAAGACCGCGACGCTGAAAGCGATGGGAACATGGTAACCCATGCCCAGCTTGCGCGCGATTTCCGCTTGTCGCAGCACCCACGAGCCGAAGGCAACAACGGCGCAGCAGGTGATGATTTGCCAATATCCGCCCTGAGACATCGGGGCGAGTGACAGGCCGTACTCGATCGGTGGCGGATTGATCGAGATGAGCCAGGGGTTGAGTGTCGGACCCTGCGTCGCAGCGGCGAAGATCAGCGCGGTGCCAAGCAAGGCGCTGATTGCCGTCGTCACTCCAAAGAATCCGACATAAAACGGCCCGACCCAGAAGTCGAAAAGGTCGCCGCCGATTAATGTGCCACCGCGTGTGCGGTATTTCCGCTCGAAACTAAGGAGCGCCATAGGTCCATCCTTCCCGCCTGAGCGGCGGGTGCTTGAATTGATCGAAAAAGTGTTAGGAGGCAGGCAGGCGAACCTGCCCCCTCACATTCGACCAGGTACTATCCGGCCGCCGGGGCTTCCGACGACTCAATAGCAGCCTGTGCCGGCGCGGCCGCTCCAGGAGCGTTTTCGAGCCAGTTGTAACGATCCGTGCTGAGCAGGATGAAGTGGATGGTGAACGCCAAGACGGCGAGACCAACGTGCAGCGCAACCAGGGCGCGGCGGATGTCAAAGTAAAACCAAACTCTCCACATGGGAAAATTCCTTTCTTGTACCAGTCAGATGTCCGCACGACCTGCCGATTGCAGGCCATGCGCAATCATGACGGAATTAGAGCCAGGGCTTGTATGACCACATCAGGAAGTGCGCCACGAGAGCGATCACCACATAAAGGGTGAAGGTGCCCATGAAGCCCTTGTGGATTTCCTGTGCCTCTTCAGGCGTCAGGTGAGTTCCGATACGTTCGTTCATCGGGTTTTCTCCGTTCAGTTGGGTGTGATTGAGAGCCCGAAAGCCCCCGTCGGCATCCCCGCGTGATCCCCCACGTGGATTGGAGAGCCCCCTTTTGGATGGGGGCATGGGATGGCGCCATCGCGGAAGCATTCCGCAGCAGCGTCAAAGGGTTGGGGCGGGCGAGCATCATCATCATGCTCCCGCACCTTCAAGCAGCGCCTCTTGGAGGCAGTCTGCTGTAACTGTTTCGGTCGCGCGCGGCTGCGCGCGGTCCGCTCGGCCGCGTCGCGCAAGCGCTTGGCGGCGGAAATGCGGATCAGCACCGGCTGGGCCTCGACAAGATCGTCAAGCTTGGACTTGGCGTCATTGTCCCACATCAATTGCGCTTCATTGCGCGCAGGCGTCGCCTCGACCTTGTCCATGTCGGTCGCCAGCGGCAGGATGTGGAACAGCGCGTCGAACAGCGCATTGCACACTTCCTGCACCAGATAGGTCGCGCCCGAATAGCCCATGAAGGGTGTACCGGTGTGACGGCGGATCGCCGCGCCGGGGAAGCTGGCGGGAATGTACATCCCGCGCGCGCCGCATTCGGCCATGTACATGCGTTCGTTGTAGCTGCCGAACATCACCAGCGGCGGGTTCGCCTTGATCGCGGCGCGCACCTCTTCGTTGACCGGCTTGACCCCGGCGCAGCGCGAGAACGCCAGCGCGCAGGGCAGGCCCATGTCACCTTCGAGGAACTGGCGGATGCCGCGGGCATAGGTTTCATTGGCGACGATGCCGAAGCTGGCCGTGCCGAAGAAATCCTGCGTCACCGAACGCCACAAGTCCCACAGGGGCTTGATGGTGGTGTGCTTTTCCCGCTCGATGAAGGGTTCGGGATCAAGGCCCAGCTCCGCGGCCAGAGCGCGCAGGAACTTGGTGGTCTGGGTGAGACCGATCGGGGCCTGAAAATAGGGCCGTTCCAGCGTTTCGCACAGGTTGCGGCCGAACTCGCGGTACATGCACACGTTGGCGTCTGCGGTGGCGAGTTTGGAAATGTCTGCAAGGTGCGTGCCGAGCGGGAAGACCACGCCCACTTCCGCGCCGATGCCTTCGATCAGGCGGCGGATCTCGGCAAGGTCCGAAGGCATGTTGAACATGCCGTAGGAGGGGCCGATGATGTTGACGCGCGGCTTTTCGCCTTCGCGGCGCTCGCGCGGGGCGGGCATCTTCTTGGGGCCGAATTCGGTCCACAGCCAGGTCAGCGCGCGGTCGGCCGATTGCCATTGATCTTCATCGATGGTGCGCGGCAGGAAGCGCTTGATGTTGGTGCCTTCGGGCGTCACGCCGCCGCCGATCATCTCGGCGATGGAGCCGGTGACAACCACAGCCGGCAGTTCGGGATCGAGCGTCTTCCATGCGCGCTTCATCGCGCCTTCGGTGCCGGTTTTGCCCAGCTCTTCCTCACCCAGGCCGGTGACGACGATGGGGAGTTCATGCGGGGGCAGGGCGTCGGTGTAATGCAGGACGCTGGTGACAGGCAGGTTCTCGCAGCCCACCGGGCCATCGATGATGACCTGCAACCCCTTCACCGCAGTGAAGACGTAAGTGGCGCCCCAGTAGCCGCCTGCCCGATCGTGGTCGAGGACGAGGGTCATGATCCGATCGCCTCCGCTGCCTTGCGCGCCGCTTCGTTGAGGGCAGCGTATTTCTTGCGGAACTTGGGCCGGTCGATGGGGAGCTCTTCCCACACGCCAGCGGCGTGTTCGGTGCCGACGCCTTCGAAGAAATCGCGCATCGCATCGAAGCGCGCCTTGTTGCCCATCGCGGCGTTGATCACCGTGGCGAGGCTGCCTGCCCCTGCCGGGCCCATCAGCGGGCGGGCCGAGATGAGGTTGGTGAAGTACAGCGACGGGATCGCGCGCGATTTCGCGTGCTGCACCACCGGCGTGGTGCCGATGGCGAGATCGGGGCGGTATTCGTCAACCGCGGCAATGTCCTGTTCGAGGCTGGCGCGGAACTGCACATGGACGCCGCGTGCTTCGAGCCATTCGCGGTCGGGGTCCGACCATTTGGTGCGCGGGCAGGCCGAGCCGACATAGGGCACTTCGGCGCCGCTTTCGATCAGCAGGCGGGCGACCAGCAATTCCGAGCCTTCATAGCCCGAAACCGTGATGCGGCCCTTGATCGGCATCTTGGCAATCGCGCCGCGGCAGGCTGCGATCATCGCGTCCTTGACCGCGTCGACCTTGGCTTGCGGCAGGCCCATCGTGTCACCGATGGCTTGCAGCCAGGCGGCCGTGCCATCCGCGCCGACCGGCGCCGAGCCGATGACCGGGCGGCCCGCGGCTTCGAATTCGCGGATGCTGGCGGTGTAGAAGGGGTGGATCGCGGCAACGACCGAGCAATCGAGCGCGGCATAAAGCTCGCGCCATTCGCGGGTCGGGACGACCGGGCCAGCGGCAAGGCCGAGGGGCGCGAGCATCTGGCCGATGACCACGGGATCGGCCGGGAACATTTCGCCCAGCAAGGCGACGCTGGGCAGGTCGGAACGTTCGCGCGGGGCGGCAACCGGGCCTGCCATCACTTCTTCGCGGGCATAGGCGAGCATGGCACCGGCCAGCACGTCCTTGGCTTCGGCGTGGGTCGGGATGCCGAAGCCCGGAACGTCGATGCCGATGATCCGCACACCGTTGATCTGTTTGCCCAGCAGCCGCAGCGGCACGCCGCTGGCCGTGGGGACGCACAGGTTGGTGACCACGATCGCGTCGTAATTCTCAGGATCGGCGAGGCCTTCGACCGCTTCCTTGATGTCTTCGAACAGCTTGCCGGTGACCAGCGTTTCGCTGGAAAAGGGCACATAGCCCACTGTCCGCCGCGCGCCGTAGAAGTGCGAGGTGAAGGTGAGGCCATAAACGCAGCAGGCCGAGCCCGAGAGTACGGTCGCGGTGCGCCGCATTCTCAGGCCCACCCGAAGCGAACCGAAAGCCGGACACATCGATTGCGGCTGGTCATGCGGACCCACCGGATAGTCGGCGGCATATTGATCGAGGATGTCACTCTTGCCCGCAGCACGGGCGGCTTCGGACATGGTGCCCTTCGACGCGCAGGCACCACCTTCAGCCGGGGCCGAGCCAAGCTCGATCCGGTCTGGGGCGCGGTTGCCGCTGGTGGGGAAGGCATCGCTCATCGCATCAGGCCTCGTCGTAGATCACTTCGAGGGTGGGGCGGGTTTCGTAAACGCCGCCGCGCATGTCGGCCTGTGTGGCGGGGACGAGTTCGACATTGCCGCCGGTCACATCGGCGCTGAACAGCCCGAGCAAACCGTCCTGCGAAAGCGGTGCCGGGCGCACCGGGGGCGCTTCGGCGACGTTGATCGCGAGGTCTTCGAACAGGCTCGCCCATTCGCCGCCGGGGATGCCGATGATCTGGTAATTGGCGCTCTTGCGGCGGATGTCTTCGTTCGCGGGGATCGCGGTGAGCACCGGAATGCCGACCGCTTCGGCGAAGGCATGGGCTTCGCCCGTGCCGTCATCCTTGTTGATGATCATGCCGGCCACGCCGACATTGCCGCCCATCTTGCGGAAGTATTCGACCGCCTGGCAGACGTTGTTCGCCACGTAGAGCGATTGCAGGTCGTTCGATCCGACCACGATCACCTTCTGGCACATGTCGCGGGCAATCGGCAGGCCGAAGCCGCCGCACACCACGTCGCCGAGGAAATCGAGCAGCACGTAGTCAAAGCCCCAATCGTGGAAGCCGAGCTTTTCGAGCAGTTCGAACCCGTGGATGATCCCGCGACCACCGCAGCCGCGCCCGACTTCGGGGCCGCCCAGTTCCATCGCGAAGACACCGTCACGCTGGAAGCATACGTCTTCGATGCGGACTTCTTCGCCGGCGAGCTTCTTGCGCGACGAGGTTTCGATGATCGTCGGGCAGGACTTGCCGCCGAACAGCAGGCTGGTGGTGTCAGACTTGGGATCGCAGCCGATCAGCAGCACGCGCTTGCCCTGCTGGGCCATCATGTAGCTGAGGTTGGACAGCGCGAAGCTCTTGCCGCTGCCGCCCTTGCCGTAGATCGCGATGACCTGCGTTTCGGATTTCACTTCGCCGGTGTGCACCGGATCAGGCTCGTGGCCTGCTTCTTCGCGCAGGGCGGCGGCTTGGTCTTCCAGGGTTCGGGTATCGAGGACAGACATCAGCATTCGCTCCAATCGAGAACCATCTTGAGACAGTCAGGGTCAGTGAAGGCCTGGGGGTAGGCCTCCAACGCTTCGCCGGCGGGGCGGCGGTTGGTGATCAGACCTTTGAGGTCCAATCGCCCGCATTCGATCAGCGCCCGCGTTTCCGCGAGGTCGCCGGGCTGCCATTCGGCGGCGACGCGGAAATGCGCCTCGCGCATGAAGGCAGCGGGGAAGGCAAAGCTGACGCGTTCGGAATAGAAGCCCGCCAGAACGATCTCGCCGCCCTTGGCGAGACGCATGATCAGATCATCGATCAGGCCGGCATCGCCGCTGGCGTCATAGATGGCGTGGTAATCGCGGCGCTCGTCGGCAGCCGGGTCGATCACGTTGTAGCCTTCTGCACCGAGGCGGCGGGCGGGATTGGTTTCCCACACGGTCGGCGCCGTGCCGCCCAAGGCCAGCGTCAGGCGGGCAAGCAGGCGGCCCAGCACGCCGTGGCCGATGATGAGGTCAGGCAGCGATTCGCGCCGGGCAAAGCCGCCCTTGATTGCATGGAGTGCCGTCGCCGCGAGCGCGCATAGCACCCCGGATTCGCCGAGGTGCTCAGGGATCGGCAGCGCCCGCGCCGACGGTACGATGACCCGCCGCGCCGTGCCGCCAAACAGGCCGCGCGCGTCGGTGTAACAATTGGCCCCGGGGACAAACACCCAGTCACCGATCCGGCCACGTGCGTCCAGCCCGGCATCGATGATGCGGCCAACCGATTCGTAGCCCGGAACCAGCGGATAGCCGAGGCCGGGGAAGGGCGGCATCCGCCCTGTAAACAGCAGCTTTTCGGTGCCGGTGCTGATCCCGCTGTAAGCGATTTCGACGAGGACATCCGACGCCTCCACCGGCTTCATCTCAAGCGCACGGAGAGCCAAACGCTCCGGTGCTTCAAGGATGACGGCCAGGGTGTTCATTATGTCGGTCTCTCCGAGAGTCTTGCGATGCGAATACCGAGTCGGAAACTCAGCTGCTGCGTTCTCCCGAGTGTTTGCTACGCCTTACGTCCAACACTGTCAAATTTTTTGGACAAGTTTCCCTCAGGCGCGGGCAATGATCACACTTGCGTTGACCGGTTGCGCTGTTGCGACAGTCCGAGCCGAGGCGAATCCCGCGTTTTTCAGCATCGTGATGATTTCGGCAGGGCTACGCGGACGGCCCGATCCCATCGCCCATAGGTAGAGCCCGAAAAACGCCTCCCCCATCGGTTCCGCGCCGGAAATCCGGGCCATCGGCTCGGCGATCAGCAGGCGTGCGCCGGGGGTCAGGCTGGCGCGGATATTGGCGAGCAAGGCTTGCGCCGGAGCGTCATCGTGATCGTGGAGAATCCGGACCAGCGACACCATGTCGTATCCTTGAGGAATGGAATCCTTGAAGAAATTGCCGGGGTGAGTCGCGACTCGGGCGCGCCCGACAGCATCGGCGAGCACCTGCCCGCCCGTCGCCACCACTTCGGGCAGATCGAACAGTCCGAGTGTCAGGTGCGGGTGTGCGGTGCCGATCGCCTTGAGGAACGCGCCGTGCCCGCCGCCGACATCGAGCAAGCGGTCAACGTCGGCAAAGCCGACTGCGGCGAGCACTTCGTCAGCCACAAAGTGCTGCGATGCGGCCATGAGCTGCGAATATTCTGCCGTATCCGTCCCGCGCTCGGTCGCGCCCTGGAGCGCCCCGGCATATGTCCAGAACCGCGAAAGCGCGGTTGGATCGGCCCGGTCAGCGCGCAGCAATGCGAGCGGATCTGCCAGATCGGCATAGAGCAAGCGGTGATGCCGCACCATCGCCTGCACGCCCGGATTGCTCGCGAATACAGCGCCTTGTTCGCCCAGCATCCAGTGATCGGCCACAGGCTCCTCGGACAGCATCAGGGGCCGGCCGGCGCGCAGCAGGGTCAGCGCGGCACTTTCCGACAGGCCGATACGGGGCGCGATTTCTGCAGCGGCAAGGGGGCCGCCGCGCAGCACATCGAACAGCCCGCTCTCCACGTAAGCGCGCAGCACCTGCGAATAGGCAAAGCCCGCCAGCAGATCGAACGCGGCATCGGCGCGCGAGCGGGCAATCCACCTGATGATCGGCAGGCGCGCGGCCCAATGCTGGAACTTTGGCGAGGCGAACACCCGGTTGCGACGCGCGACGTAGCCCAGCTTGAAAGTGGCCCACCGGCTCATTGTCAGAGTGCTTCACAGGCCATATGTCTAATTAATTGGACAGATGCGCACGTAAGGTCAATGATATTCGCTGAATGACGGGAGCAGGGACGGGTGCAGGCGCGAGTCGTCGTGATCGGAGCAGGAATAGGCGGGCTGACCAGCGCCGCCCTGCTCGCCGCGCGCGGGGCGGATGTGACCGTCTGCGAAAAGGAGGCCTGGGTCGGCGGCAAGGCGCGGCGCGTGCTGGTCGATGGCGCCGAGATTGATGGTGGGCCGACTGTCTTCACCTATCGCGGCGTGTTCGACGAGGTCTTCGCGGCCTGCGGCACCACGCTTGAGGATCACGTCACCGTCAACAAGGCCGAAGTGATCGCCCGCCATGCGTGGGACGACAGCGGCTATCTCGATCTTTTCGCCGACCATGAACGCAGTGTCGATGCGGTGGGCGCTTTCGCCGGGGCCGATGCTGCACGCGGTTACCGCAGTTTCACCGCCGAAGCGCAGCGCATCTTCGAGGTGCTCGAAGACCCGTTTCTGCGCGGCGACAAGGCCAGCACCCCGCTGCCGATGATGTGGCGGATCGGGCCGTGGCGGATGAGGGACATGCTGGCGATGCGCCCCTTCGACGGGATGTGGAAGGCGCTGGGCGGTCACTTCAAGGACACGCGCCTGCAGCAATTGTTCGGTCGCTACGCCACCTATTGCGGATCGTCACCGTTCTCTGCGCCCGCCACCCTGATGCTGATCGCCCATGTCGAGGCGCGCGGGGTGTGGCTGATCGAGGGGGGCATTCATGCGCTGGCGAAGGCCATCGCGGGCCTTGCCACGCAGCAGGGCGCAAAGGTGCGAACCAATGCGCCGGTCGCAGAAATCCTCACCGCGCAGGGACGCACCAGCGGCGTCAGGCTGGCAAGCGGCGAGGTGATCCCCGCCGATGTGGTCGTCTGCAACGGCGATCCGGGCGCGCTTGCCACCGGGCGGTTCGGGCAAGACGCCGCCCGCGCCGTTCCTGCGATCCCGCCCGGCAAACGATCACTCTCCGCGTTGGTATGGTATGCCCACACCAAGACGAGCGGCTTTGACCTGACCCATCACAACGTCTTCTTCTCGCCCGATTACGCCCGCGAATTCCGCGAGATTGCGGCGGGCCAGACCCCTTCCGATCCCACCGTCTATGTCTGCGCCATTGATCGCGGCGCAGGCGAGCACGCAGCCCCCGCAAGCGGCGTGCGCGAACGCATCCAGATCATCGTCAACGCCCCCGCCAACGGAGACGTCCACGACTATACGCCTGAGGAGAGAGCCCGATGCACAACCGCCATGATGGCAACGCTCAAACGCTGCGGGTTGCAGCTGGAGGAGCCCTTGCCGCATCAGCTCATGACTCCTCAGGATTGGGAGGGCCTGTTCCCGTCCACGGGCGGCGCCCTCTATGGCAGAGCGTCGCACGGCTGGGCGGCATCTTTCCAGCGGCAGGGGCCGAAGACGCGGCTGGCGGGGCTCTATTGCACGGGCGGGGCGACCCATCCGGCGGCTGGGGTGCCAATGGCAGCCTTGTCCGGGCAGCTGGCAGCGCGGGTAATCGCGAAGGACCTCGCTTCGATGAGGACATCGCGGCCGGCGGCTACAGCTGGTGGTATGTCGATGCCATCAGCGACGACGGGCAGCACGGGCTGACGATCATCGCCTTTCTGGGCAGCGTGTTCTCGCCTTATTACAAGCGCAGCGGGCGGAGCGCTCCGCTGAACCATTCGTCGCTCAACGTCGCTCTCTACGGCCCGCAGGCGCGCTGGGCGATGACCGAGCGCGGCAGCGGCGCGGTGGACCGGGACGCGAGCAATCTGGTGATCGGGCCGAGCGCGGTGCGCTGGGAGGGCGGGGCGCTCACCATCGATATCGTCGAAGGTGACACCCGCCTGTTCGTGCCGTGGCAGCGTCCGGTGGTGGGCCGGGTGCGCGTATATCCCGAAGCATTGAACCGCGTGGCCTTCGCGCTCGACGGGCAGGAAAACCACATCTGGCATTGCCTTGCCCCCCGCGCCCGGATCGAGGTGGAGATGGATTCGCCCGCGATCCGGTGGAGCGGCAAGGCCTATCTCGACCACAACCGCGGGGCCGAGCCGTTGGAGGCGGGCTTCAACACCTGGCACTGGTCGCGCGCGCATCTGAACGAAGGCGCGCTGGTGTGTTACGAGGGCGAGCGGGGCGATGGCTCGCTGTTCGCCAGCGCGCTGCGGTTCGACCGTGACGGCACGCCCGAACCGGTCGATCTGCCTCCGATCGCTCGCCTGCCGCGCAGCAAGTGGCGCGTGGACCGCCGCACCCGGTCCGACATCGGCGTGGCCGAGGTGCGCCGCACATGGGAGGATACGCCCTTCTACGCCCGCAGCGAACTCGCCTCGCGCTTTCTGGGCGAGGAGGTGGTGGCGGTGCAGGAAAGCCTCGACATGCGGCGCTTTTCGTCCCCGCTGGTGCAGTTCATGCTGCCCTACCGGATGCCGCGCCGGAAGGATTGATGCGCGGATCGCCTGACGAGGCAAGGTTAACCCGATGGTGAATGTTCTGCGCCATTAAGGCGGCCCGCGACAGGGCAGTTTGGCATGCAAGAACTCAAGGTTTCCAACGATACGTCAGCGTTTGAAGTGCCTGTTGTCCTTGATGAAAAGGGCAAGCTGACGGATCATTGCGTCCGCCAGGCCCTGACAATGATGGACACGCACGGACTGGTTGTCCTGACCAAGCTTCTGTCGGACGAGGAAGCGGAGCTTGGTCTTGCCCTGATCCGCGAGACCATCGAGGATCCCGACCGCAGCCGCAGCGCCTTCGCCAGCGAAACGGACAATGCCTACCTGCGCCGCGACTTCTGCTCGCTCCCTTCGACCCCGCCTGTCACCGGTTTTGCGGCCATGCTGTGCCAGCGGCTTGAAGGCGTCTATTCGGAGTATTGCGGCCGCTCGCGCCCGGTGCTCGAAATCGCCACCTTCACCAGCTATCGCGGCTCGTCGCACCAGTACATCCACCGCGACCCGGCAGGCGTGATCAGCCTGTTTGCTGCCGTGGAAGATGTCTCGGATCAGCAGGGGGGCACGGTGTTTGTGCCGGGCACGCACCTCTATGGCGGCTCCGACAACAACCATGGCGGCATGGCCCGCGAGCTGACGGAGCTGTTCCGGACACGGTGCAATTATCGCATCTTCCGTCACAATCTGAAGAAATTGTGGCGCATGCGCAAAGGCGAAGAGCCTGCGCTGGCGCCGGGCGAGTTTTGGGACCGGGTGTTTTCAACCAAGTGGGATCAGCACCAACCGAATCTGTTGCGCTTCCTCCTCGGCAAGAATTCCCAGTTCAGCCTTCGCACGCTGGGTCCGCGCACTGTGTGGAAGCTGTATCGCCACCGCGAGGCCATGGATAAGCTGTTTCGCATGGTGCAGATGGCGCCCCGCAAGGGCACGGTCATCCTCTACCGCAGCGATCTGCTTCATGCAGGGCCAGACAACCGATCGCCGCAGCCCCGGCGGATTTTCGGGATGAGCATTGCGCGTGACATGATCGAGGCCAAATACTGGCATGACGGCTATTCGCCGCACCCCACATTGGCGGCCAATCCGATGTGCCTTGCTGACCTGCTGGATTGCGCGGCCCTGCCTGATGCGCCGAACGTGACGCACCGCCGCCTGAGCGCTTGAGCGCGGGGCCGCTGCGTCTCTGTCTGAATTAAGGAGCGGGCGGATCGCGGTCGGTTTCTGCCGCTTCCTTTGCCGCTTTCTCTGCGCGGGTCTTCTTCAGCATCCGGTCCATCTTCAGCCATTGCCACACGCCAAAGCCGACCGCGATACCATAGAACAGCACCAGCTCGATCCAGCCGAATGAGGTGCTATCCATGGCGCGGCTCCTATTTGTGCTCGGCGAGGAAAGCGATGATCTGCGCGGCGGCCTTATCGGGCGCTTCCTCGTGGGCAAGATGGCCGAGACCGGGGAGCACTTCAAGCCGCGCGTTCGCCAGCCAGCCATGCGCATCACGCGCCCAGTCGAGCGGGATCGCCGGGTCATTCGCGCCGTGCACCAGCAGCACCGGATTGCGCACATCGCCCATCCGCAACCGCAGGCCGGGCAAGTCCCAGTTCGCCATCATGGCAAGCGCGCCGCCCGCGTGGCCGGGGTGCTTCAGCAGGGTGCGGTAACAGGCCAGCCCTTCGGCATCGATATGCGAATGGGTTGATCGCCACAGGAACTTCTTGGCCCCGCCGACAAGATCGATGCTGCCGGCAAAGAACCGCGGCACCAGCGGGTTGACGAACAGCGCCTTGGCCACCGCCGGGAAGATCTGCGCCAGCGCGCCGGGGAAGGGCCGCAGCGCGGAATTCAGGCCCACAATCGGGCCGGTGTAGCGGTGATCCAGCGCCAATTGCATCGCAATCGCTGCGCCGGCCGAATGGCCGATGATGGCGGTGGGCTGCACCTCCAGCGTCTGCATCAGCCCTGCGATCTCACGCGCCATTGCGGGCAGGCTCATCGCGTAGGCATCGTGCCCGGTGGTGAAGGCGTGGCGCGGCAGATCGGGGGCGATCACGGTGTGCGTCTGGGCCAGCAAGGGCATCAGCCCGCGCCACGAATGGACCGAGGCACCGGTCCCGTGGAGCAGCAACAGCGGCGGGCCGGAACCCATGCGTTGCACATGCCAGCGCGAGGCGCCGGTCTGCACGAAGTCGCTGGTCTCGCGGTGCGGCCAGATCAGCCCTTCGCGGTTCCAGTCGAGCGCGCTCATGCCGCCTTGCCCACCGGCTGCACGGCGTTGATCGCGGCCTGGATCATGCGAGCGTCAGCGCGGGGCAGGGCGAGGAAGCGGCCCCCCAAAGCCTGCGCCAGCGCTGCGCCTTCCGGGCCGGGGCGGGCGGAGATATCGACCACGAGCGCATCGATCCCGCGGGCGTAGATCGCCTTGGCAGCGGCCTCGGCATCGGCGGCGGCCTGCGGGCGGCCGGGCGCGCCGTCGGCGGCGATATTGGCGCGCCCGTCGGTCAGGATCACCAGCGCCGCGCTGCGCCCGCGGGCGATCACGGCCTCGGCCACTTCGCGCGCGGCGTTGAGGCCCATGGCGAGCGGCGTGCCTCCGCCGCCGGGCAGTTCCGCCAATGTGCGCCGCGCACGGGTGAGGCTGCGGGTAGGGGGCAGGATCAACTCGGCACTCGTCCCCCGGAAGGCGACCAGCGCGACCTCCGAGCGGGTGACATAGGCCTGCCCCAGCATCAGTTCGACCGCGCCCTTGGCCTCGGCCAACCGAGCGGCGGCAGCGGAGCCTGACGCGTCCACCGCGAAGATCGTCACGCGGGCGGCGCGTTCTTCAAAGCGGCGGATGCGCAGGTCTTCCTTGCGCATGATGATCGGGGCAGCGGGGTCGACGCCGTTCTCGCGCCGCCTCACTGCCTGCCACGGCACGGCAGCGCGCAGGCTGTCGATCAGCGCCAGCTTCGCCCCGCCGCGCGGCATTCCGGGGCGGGCGCCCAGCGGTTTGCCGCGGGTGGCGGCCTTGCGCTTCTGGCCTGTGCCGCTGCTGGACGAACGGCGCGGGGCTTTCCCTTGGGCGAGTTGTTCCAGCAGGCCCGCCGGGATCGCCGCCTTGGCCGCTTCAACCAGAATGTCCGACAGGTCGAGATCTTGCTGCTGCTGCTCGCTGTCCGATTGATCGTCCCGCTCGCCATCGGGGGGCGGGGGCTGTTCGGGTTCCTCTGGCGGAGCCTCCTGTTCCGGCGAGGGCAGGCGGGTGGCACGCGGGGCGAGCACAAGGCGAACCGCAGCCGCCAGATCGGTGCTTTCGGCTGAGGAGCGCCCGTCCAGCGCTGCCAGACCCCGTGCGGTCTCGCCAGCAAAGATCAGCGCCCGCACAGAGTCCACACCCAGCGCCTCGGCCGTGGCGGCGAGGGCGCGCAGGGCGTCGTCACCAAGGGGGGCAACCGCAGCCAGCGTGCCCGCCGCCGGGGCAAGCTCCACTCCTTGCCAGCGCCGCGATGCCGAAAGGTCGCAGATGAAGGCGAGCCGTTCGGTCAGGCTGGCGGGCGGGGCTTCGTCAGGATCACTCGCATCGTCGAGCAGCACCAAAGCGGCCTGTGCATAGTCGAGAGCTTGCGCCAGCCGCCCGGCGATGCTGCCATCCATCCGTTCGGCCATGCCCGCAATCAGCGCGCCGCCGAATGCCTCCTCGATCAGTCCGGTCTGGCGGATCGGCCTTCCTGCAGAGAGGCTCGCGGCAAGGTCGATCCCGCCGAGCAGGCGTTCGTCATCGACATGGCCGGGTATCCGCCTGAGCGTCACCGCCTCTCCCAAACCCGCAACAAGAGCCTCGCGCGCCGGACTGCCGCCGCGCAGGACCATGCCCTTGAACACTTGCGGAGCGAGGGTGAACAGCCGCGCCGCCAGCACCGCATCTTCCAGCGGATCAGCGGCGGTGTCGGGTGTCATCTGAACAGCTCGGCAATCGCCCGGGTGATGCGCACGGTGGAGCCGGTTTCGTCCAGCACATCGCGCCGCAGCCGGTGCCGCAGCGCAGACGGCGCGATAGCGATCAGGTGCTTGCGGGTGACTTTCTTCGCCCCCTCCAGCGCCGCCAGTGCGCGGGCAGCGCGCATCAGGGTGAGTTCGCCGCGCAGGCCATCGGCGCCCACCGCAAGGCACAGTTCGGCGGCATCGCGCAGCACATCCTCGCCCGCTTCCAGCTTGGGCAGGCGGGCCTTGCCCTTGGCAACACGCTTGAGGATCGCCTCGTCCTCGCCGGCCCAGCGCGCAGCGAAGCCTTCGGGATCACGCTCGTTCTCGGCGACGAGGCGCATGATCGCGATGCGCACTTCGATGTCCTTGGGGCTGCGCACTTCGACCGACAGGCCGAAACGGTCGAGCAATTGCGGGCGCAATTCGCCCTCTTCCGGGTTGCCGCTGCCGATCAGGACGAACTTGGCCGGGTGGCGGATGGAAAGGCCCTCACGCTCGAC
Source organism: Porphyrobacter sp. IPPAS B-1204 (assembly GCA_003724185.1). Classification (GTDB taxonomy): domain Bacteria; phylum Pseudomonadota; class Alphaproteobacteria; order Sphingomonadales; family Sphingomonadaceae; genus Erythrobacter. Next base: position 1,009,284 of record RHGM01000001.1, on the reverse strand, counting down.
CACGTTCTCGCCCGATGCGGCGACATCAAGCAGCAGATCGACGAGATGATCTTCGAGCAGGTTGATCTCGTCGATATACAGGAACCCGCGATGCGCCTTGGCCAGCAGGCCGGGTTCAAACGCTTTCTCGCCCGACCTGAGCGCGCGTTCCAGATCGAGGCTGCCGATCACCCGGTCCTCGGTCGCGCCCAGCGGCATGTCGATGAAGGGCACGGCGCGCTTCACCATCTTGCCGGTGCCGCATACGCCGGGATAGCGGGCCTGATCCTCTTTCGAGGCACCATAGGGGCAGCCATCCGCAGCCATTATCGGCGGCAGCAGACTGGCGAGAGCGCGCGCGGCGGTGCTCTTGCCGGTGCCGCGATCGCCGAACACCATCACCCCGCCAATGCTGGGATCGACGGCGGCAATCAGCAGCGCCTGTTTCATCTCGTCTTGGCCGACGATTGCGGAGAAGGGGAAGCGTGCCATGTCGTGCGCCTTGTGAACGGTTGAAGCGCGTCGGACAAGCCCGACTGACAGGCTGGCGTTACACTTTCAGTCTACCTTTTCCCCAGCCGGTTCAGCACCAGCACCGGCAGCAGCCCCGCCGCCAGCAGGATCAGCGCGGGGATTGCCGCCTCCACCAGCCGTTCGTCACTGGCGAGGCGGTAGGTGCGGGTGGCAAGGGTTTCGAGGTTGAAGGGCCGCAGGATCAGCGTGGCGGGCAATTCGCGCAAGGTGTCGATGAACACCAGCGCGGCGGCTCCGGCGAGGCTGGGCGCGAGCAAGGGCGCATAGATCCGCGCCAGCACCTGCGCCGGGCCAGCGCCAAGGCTGCGCGCGGCGGCATCGAGGCCGGGGGGAATGCGCGCAAGGCCTCCGCTGACACTGTTATAGGCCACCGTCAGGAACCGCACCGATAGGGCATAGACCAGCACCGCGCTCGTCCCCGTCAGCAGCAGCCCGCCGCTCCAGCCCAGATTGTCGCGGGCGAACCGCGTGATGCCTTGATCGAGCAGGCCCAGCGGAGCGAGAAGGCCCACCGCCAGCAGCGCGCCGGGCAAGGCATAGCCCAGCGTCGCCAGCCGGATCGCGCTGGCGGTAACGCGGGAGGCTGACCGCGCACGGGCGAAAGCGAGCAGCAGCGCGGCGGCAAGGCACAGTGCGGCGGTCGCCAGCCCCAGCCACAGGCTGCCTTGCATATAGGTGGCAAGCTCTCCCGCAGCCGCCTGCGCCGTGTCGGTCAGCGCAAGGCTGGCGAGGTATCCCGCGGGCAGAATGAAGCCGATCAGCACCGGTGTGAGGCAGGCGGCGAAGGCCAGCCCTTTGCCCAGCGGTGACAGGGCGACCAGCGGCTCATCATGCGTGCCCCGCCCGGCAAGGCCATCACGGCTGTCGCTGCGGCCGCTGCGCGTTTGCGCCTCCCATGCGACCAGCGCGATCACGAACACCAGCATCACCGCCGCCAGTGTCAGCGCGGCCGCCTTGTCGCCCATCGCCAGCCAGCTGCGGAAGATGCCGGTCGAAAAGGTGGGAATGGCAAAATATTCGGCCACGCCAAAATCCGCCAGCACCTCCATCAGCACCAGCGCAAGGCCCCCAGCGATGGCGGGGCGGGCGCCGGGCAGGGCAACCCGCCAGAACGCCCGCGAAGGCGAGGCTCCAAGGCTGCGCGCCGCGCGAAACTGCGTCAGGCTCTGCGTGGCAAAGGCTGTCCGCGCCAGAAGGTACACGTAGGGGTAAAGGACAAAGCCCAGCACCAACGCGCCCCCGCCGAGCGACCGGATGTCGGGAAAGGCATAATCTGCCGCCCCCCAGCCGGTCACCTGCCGGATCGCGCTCTGCACCGGCCCGGCAAAATCGAGGATATCGGCATAGATATAGGCGGCGAGATAGGCGGGGAGCGCCAGCGGCAGCACCAGCGCCCAGCCCAGCACGCGGCGTCCGGGAAACCGGGTCGCGGTAATCAGCCACGCGCAGCCCGTGCCAACGCTCGCCGCGATGCCGCCCGCCAGCAGCATCAGCAGGGCCGTGTTGGCAATGTAGGTCGGCAGCACGGTGGCGGCGAGATTGCCCAGTGTCTCCCCCGATCCCGGGCCGGCGCCTGCCAGCGCAGCCCAGATGATCGCTGCAATCGGCAGCCCAGCCAGTGCGGCAACCGCCAGCGCGCCGATGGTCCAGCCGCTGGCTGCGGCGGGTTTGCTTGCTTTGGGCCGCGCAATTTGCCTAAGGCGGCTCACCTGCAACCCCTGAACGGACTGGGCTGGATCGGTCATTGAGCCTCGAATTTCGTCATATTGCCCATGCTTATGGTGAGGTGCGGGCGCTGGAGGACATTTCTTTCAGCGCGCCGAACGGCGAGATCACCTGCCTGCTTGGCGCGTCGGGTTGCGGGAAGTCAACACTGCTGGGCCTCGCGGCGGGGCTGTTGCGGGTGCAGCAGGGTGCCATCATGCTGGGCGATGACGTGCTGGCGGATGATCGCGCCAGCCCTCCGCCAGAGGCCCGCCCGGTGGGGCTGGTGTTTCAGGACGGCGCGCTGTTCCCGCACATGACGCTGGCCGCCAATGTCGCCTTCGGCCTGCCCAAGGCGCGGCCCAAGGTGCTTCAGGCCGAGGCGGACGCATGGCTTGCCAAGGTTGGTCTGGCAGGCATGGGCGCGCGCTATCCGCATGAATTGTCCGGCGGGCAGCAGCAGCGCGCGGCGCTCGCCCGCGCCATGGCGCCGGGGCCGCGGGTGCTGCTGATGGATGAACCTTTCGCCAGCGTCGACATCGTGCTGCGCCGTGCCCTGCGCCGCGAATGCCGCATCCTGCTGCGCGAGGCCGGTTCGACCGTGGTGCTGGTGACGCATGATCCGGCCGAGGCGCTCGATATTGCAGACCGGATTGCCGTGATGGAGGGCGGGCGCATCGTCCAGTTTGGCACGCCGCCCGAATTGCACGAAGCGCCCGCCACCGCCGCCGTCGGCGCGATTTTCAGCGGGGCTCAGGTGATCGCGGGCACGCAGGTCGATGGCGGGCTGGACACGCCGTTCGGGCTGTGGCCGCTGGCGAGCCTGGCCGGGCCGCTACCCGATGCGCCCGTCCTCGATCTGCTGGTGCAGGCTGACCGGCTGGTGCCGGTGGCGGACGTGCGCGGTTGCCGGGTGCGTGATGTGCACCCATTGGGGGCAAGAAACCGGGTGTTGCTCGAAGGGGGAGACGGGGCGGCGATCACCGTTGAAACCGTGCTGCCGGTTGATCCGCACAAGACCTACAGCGTCCAGCCCGATCCCGAAAGCGTCCGGGCGTTTAAGCGCGATTAGGCGCGCGCCATTAGGCCTTGCGTGGAGCGCGATAATATTGCAAGTCATTCGCAAATAGCCACAGAAAGCCCTCCCCGATGAAGAATCTCCTCCTCACCGCCTTCGCCTGTGTCGGCATTGCCGCGCTGTCAGCCTGCGCGGAGGAACCCGCTGGCGAGGCGGCGCCCATCACGGGTGAGGTCAACATCTATTCCTCGCGCCACTATGACACCGATCTGGCGCTGTACGAGGATTTCACCAAGCAGACCGGCATCAAGGTCAACCGCATCGAAGCCGATGCCGACGCGCTGATTGAACGCATCCAGTCCGAGGGCGAATTCAGCCCTGCCGATCTGCTCATCACGGTGGACGCCGGGCGGCTGTGGCGCGCCGAGCAGGCGGGAATCCTCGCCCCGGTCGATTCGCCGGTGCTGAAAGAACGCCTGCCCGCCCACCTGCGTCACCCTGACGGCCTGTGGTTCGGCCTCTCGACCCGCGCGCGGATCATCATTTACGACAAGGCCCAGGGCGCGCCCGAGGGGCTGGCGAACTATGCCGACCTGGCGAACCCGGCGCTGAAGGGCGCAATCTGCATGCGGTCGTCATCGAACATCTACAACATCTCGCTCCTCTCCAGCATCATCGCCCACAAGGGCGCGGCCGAGGCGGAGGCGTGGACCAAGGGCGTGGTCGCCAATTTCAAGCAGGCGCCGCAAGGCAATGACACCGCGATGATCGAAGCTGTCGCCGCAGGCCAGTGCCGCGTCTCCGTGGTCAACACCTATTACCTTGCGCGCTATGCCGGCGGAGATGCCAAGGAAAAGGCGATGTTTGACAAGGTCGGGGTGATCTTCCCCGATCAGGGCGGGGTCGGCACCCACGTCAACGTCAGCGGCGCAGGCCTCGTCAAGACCTCGCCCAACCGCGACAATGCGGTGAAGTTCCTCGAATATCTGACGTCGGAAAGCGCCCAGCGTTACTTTGCCGATGGCAACAACGAGTATCCGGCCAGCGTCGGCCTGAAAGCCAATTCGGCGGTAGAGGCGCTGGGGCCGTTCAAGTTCGACACGCTTAGCGTGGCCGAGATCGGCAAGGGTCAGGCACAGGCGGTGACAATCTTCGACCGGGCGGGATGGAACTGATCCCAGCCTAGATTTGCGCCACATCAAGGCCCGCTTTCACCCCTTAACACTAAACTGTCTTGAAGGGCGCGCAGGTCTAGTCCATTTGCGCCCCCATTTCCTGCTGCCCCTCCGGGCGGCGCAGACCTTTATCCGAGGCCCGTTTTGAACCAGCCCATCATCGACCGCGACCAGTTCACCGAAAGCGCGGCGCTCTCCGTCGAGACGATCACCTATGTCCACCACTGGTGCGAGGGGCTGTTCAGTTTCAAGATCACTCGTCCGGCAAGCTTCCGCTTCCGTTCGGGCGAGTTCGTGATGATCGGCCTGCCCGGTGACAACGGCAAGCCGCTGCTGCGCGCCTATTCGGTGGCTTCGCCCAGCTATGACGAGGAATTGGAATTCCTCTCGATCAAGGTGCAGGACGGCCCGCTGACCTCGCGGCTCCAGCACATCAAGGTGGGCGATCCGATCTACCTCGGCAAGAAGCCGACCGGCACGCTGGTGACCGACGCGCTGCTGCCGGGCAAGCGGCTGTTCATGCTCTCGACCGGCACTGGCCTTGCGCCGTTCATGAGCCTCGTGCGCGATCCCGAGGTTTACGGGATGTTCGAGGAAGTGATCGTCGTCCATTCGGTGCGCAATGTGAACGAGCTGGCCTACCGCGAGCTGCTGGAATCCAAGCTCGAAGGCGACCCGCTGCTCGAAGACGAAGACCGCGCCAAGATGATCTATGTGCCGACCGTGACCCGCGAACCGTTCCGCACGCAGGGCCGCATTCAGGCGCTGATCGACGATGGCCGGTTGTTCGAGCAGAGCAAGGGCCCGCAGCGCTTCGTGCCGGACGAGGACCGCGTGATGCTGTGCGGATCAATGGCGATGATCAAGGATCACGCCGCTGACCTGGAACGCCGCGGGTTCGAGGAAGGCGCCAACAACAAGCCCGGGCAGTTCGTGATCGAGCGGGCGTTCGTGGGGTAAGACGCGGCGGTCTATTCCGCAGCATTCACAAACGGTTCAGTATCGTCAGGTCAGTTTTCCTTTATCAGGGAGACTGCCATGCTGCACCGTTTGATTCCCACCGCCGCCATGCTTGCAGCTGCGTTTGCGCCTGTCGCTGCTCTCGCCGAGCAGGAAAGCACCTCGTCGCTCCCGAACTACAACCTTGTTCAGCTGTCGGTCGCCGCCAGCGCGGTTCCTATCGAGGAATTCCAGGCACGCACCATGGAGATCAACACCTGCGGGGACGCGGTGAAGCTCGGCAAGGCCATGGATGCAAAGGTTGAGCGCAAGCGCTTCGTCCATGCGACCGAACTGCCCCCGCAACTGCGCCCGGTACTCAAAGATCTGCCCAATGGCATGGCGAGCCCTGTGTTGAGCGAAGACGGGGCGACGCTTCACGTGCTGGTGGTGTGCAGCCGGGCCTGACATCTCCCCACTTTCGCGCTTGACCCCCGCCCGCAGGCGCGGTTCTATCGTGGCAAATCAAAACCGTTTTGCCGGAGAGAACCCCCATGCTCGCAACCTCCTACCGCACCGCCTATAACGAAGACCACGAGGCCTTCCGCGACACTGTCCGCAAGGTCTTCGCAGAATCCTTGACCCCCCATATGGACGAGCACGAGGCCAACGGCATCGTGCCCCGCGATGTGTGGAAGAAGATGGGCGATGCGGGCATGCTGTGCATGACGGTGAAGGAGGAAAACGGCGGCCTCGGCCTCGATTTCGGCTTCAACTGCGTGCTGACCGAGGAGCTGTCCTATCTCGGATCGTCGGCGGGCTTCACGCTCCAGAACGACATCACCGCCAATTATTTCGAGCGTCTCGGCAACGATGAACAGCGCGCCAAGTACCTCCCCGGCATGGTCAGCGGCGACATCATCACCGCCATCGCCATGACCGAACCGGGCGCAGGGAGCGACCTTCAGGGCATCCGCACCACGGCGAAGAAGGATGGCAACCACCTCGTCATCAACGGGTCGAAAACCTACATCACCAACGGCCAGAACGCCGATTGCGTGATCGTCGTCGCCAAGACCGATCCTTCGCTGGGATCGAAGGGCATCAGCCTCGTTCTGGTCGACGCAGACACCCCCGGTTTCGAGCGAGGGCGCAATCTCGACAAGATCGGCCAGCACGCCGCCGACACGTCCGAATTGTTCTTCAACGATTGCCGCGTGCCGATGACCAACATCCTTGGCGCAGAAGGCATGGGCTTCGTGCACCTGATGGAGGAACTGCCGCAGGAACGCCTCGGCATCGCAGTCGGCGCGCAAGCCGCAGCGCAGCGGGCGTTTGATGAAGCGGTCAAATTCACCAAGGACCGCAAGGCGTTTGGCAAGACCGTGTTCGAGTTCCAGAACACCAAGTTCACGCTGGCTGACCTGAAGGCCAAGCTGCAGGTCGGCTGGGCGCACCTCGACTGGGCGATCCGCAAGCACTTGGCGGGCGAACTCACCACCGACGAAGCGAGCGCCGCCAAGCTGTGGCATACCGACCTCCAGTGGGAATGCTGCGACACCGCGCTGCAGCTCCACGGCGGGGCGGGCTACATGAACGAATACGCCATCGCCCGGCTGTGGCGCGATGCGCGGGTGACGCGGATTTTCGGGGGCACGAACGAGATCATGAAGGAAGTGATCTCGCGGAGCATTTGAGGTGGCAGACGCCCTGAACTTCACCGGCAAGCGCATCCTCGTCATTGGCGGGTCGAGCGGGATCGGTAACGGCATCGCGCATGGGTTCCGGGGGCGCGGAGCGAGCGTCACCGTCACCGGCACCCGGCCCGATTTCGGCGATTATCTGGAGGCGGAGGACGCCGATTTCACCGGGCTGGATTACCGCCAGTTGAACCTGACCGACCGCGATGCGGCTGACCGGCTGGCGGCGGATTTTGGCCCGCTCGATGTGCTCGTCCTCTCCCAAGGCACGGTCCGATACGGGCGGCAGGAGTTCGCCCGCGAAGGCTGGGATGCGGTGGTCGACGTCAATCTCAATTCGGTGATGGATGCCGCCCGCGCCTTCCACCCCGCGCTGGCCGCCACCAAGGGCACGATCATCATCGTCTCCAGCGTCGCCGCGTTCAAATCGACCATCGGCACGCCCGCCTACGCCGCCTCCAAGGCAGGCGCGGCGAGCCTTACCAAGACGCTGGGAGAGGCCTGGGCGCGGGACGGGATCCGGGTCAATGGGATCGCCCCTGGGCTGGTGCCGACCAAGCTGACCAGCGTCACCACCGATCACCCCGAACGCCTCGAAGCCAGCCTCAAATCCATCCCCCTGCGCCGCATGGGCACGCCTGAAGACATGGCCGGCGCAGCGCTGTTCCTCGCCTCGCCGCTCTCCTCTTACATCACCGGACAGACGCTGGTGGTGGACGGGGGGCTGACCCTGTCCTGAATCCTTTGCCTGTGTGACATGACACTGCAATCCCGTCATAAACGCGTCACACGCCTGCGCCACTCCCCTCGGGAAACCGGGGCAAGCAGTGCATGGATGTCGTCAATATCTTCCTGACGGGCGAGTTGGGCGAAAGCCTGGATGATTTCGTGCACGATCAGCGTCGCTTTACCTTCGACAAGCTTGGCCCTGAAGGCCCGCGAAGGCTGGTCGAAGGGCCGATGTGGGCCTTTGTCGACTGGGTGATGCCCGATCTTGCAGGCCTCGAGATGTGCCGCCGCCTGCGCGCCGATCCGCGCACCGCCGAAGCGCACGTGACGATGGTGCTGGAAGAGAACGACCCCGAGGACCGCCGCCGGGCGCTGCGGGCCGGGGCGGATGATTACGTGGTCGGCCCGCTGACTCGCACTGCCGTGCTTGACCGCGTTCTCGCCCTGCAATCGCGGGGGGTTGAGCGCCATGCGACCCAGAAATTCGAACTGGGCGCGCTGGTGATCGACATGGCCGCGCTTCAGGCGCGCTGGGCGGGCGAGCCGATCATCCTGCGCCCCAACGAATTCCGGCTGCTGCGTTTCCTTGCTGAAAACCCCAACCGGGTGCTGACCCGCGAGGATCTGATCAGCGGGCTGGGCAAGCGCGAACCGCCGATTGACGAGCGCACGGTGGATGTCTGGATCGGCCGCCTGCGCCGCTCGATCAAGGCAGCGGGTGGCGGCAATCCGCTGCGCACCGTGCGGTCCCTGGGGTATGTGTTCGATCTGGGGTGATCGCGTACCAAGGAGCCCGTCGCCCCGTGCTTGACACGGGGCATGGCTGCCTTTGGATGAGCTCCGAAAAGCGCGCGAGCGGTTACGCGTTCAGATAGGCCTTCGCAAAGAAAGCCAAATCCCGTGTCAGGCACGGGGTGATGAAGGGGGAGGGGTGTTCCTCCTCCCCCATTCGCTTAAAATTCCGCCTTCAATCCGATGGCGAAACTCGTCCCGACATCGAAGGTGTTGATCTCGGCGCGGTTGCCGTTCACTTCCTGGAACTCGAAATTGTCGCGCCCGAAGATGTTGCGGGCTTCCAGCGACAGTTCGAGCGGCAGGCCGCCCAGCTTGATCGCCGAACGTGCCACCAGATCGACCGTCAGGCCCGGATCTTCCACCACATCGGGCAGCGCCCCGCCGCGCAGGGTCACACGCTCGCTGGCGTAGTTGAACAGCACGGTGAACTGCTGGACCTTGTCGAGATCCTCGATGCCGAGCGACAGGTTGGCGACGTGATCGGACTGGCCGACCAGCGGCGAACCGTCATCGAACAGCTGGCTGGCCAGCTGCCCGGTCGCGCCGGGGATGGGTGCCAGATCATCAGCGCCAACCTGAATTTCCGACTGGGTGTAGGTGTAGTTGGCGATGATCAGGAACTGCTTGGTTTCAAAGAACCCGCCCCAATCGGCCAGATCGATGCCATAGGCCAGATCAAGCTCGGCACCGTAAAGCTGGGCCGAGGGTGCGTTGGCATAGCTCGTTTCGATGATGCCGGGCGCGGTGATCAGGAAGTTTTCGATCGGGTTGTCGATTTCCTTGTAGAAGCCCGCAAGGCTGATCTTGCTCGGCCCGCCAAGGTAATATTCGGCGCGCGCTTCGGCGTTGATCAGCTCGCTGTCCTGCAGGAACGGGTTCCCGCGGAAACGGCGGTTTGATTCGGGATCGAAATAGGTCTGTTCGACCAACTCGCGGAATTGCGGGCGGGCGATGGTCTGCGAGGCCGAGAAGCGCAGCTGGAGATCGTCGATCACCTCCCACGTCACGGTGGCAGACGGCAGGAAGTAATCGTTGGCGATTCGCGTCGGGTTGGCAAGATTGCCGCCGCCGAAGGTCAGATCGGGTGCCGCAACCTGAAGCCCGTCTTCGTAACGCAGGCCCGCTTCGATGTTCAGACGATCGGTCGGACGATAACGCACAAGGCCGTAGCCTGCATGCGTGGTCAGCGCGGCATCGAACACCGGGAAGGGGGTGGGGTCAGAGACGGTGACGTTGAAGAAGCCGACCCCGTTGGCATCTGTCGCCAGCGTGGCGCCATTGATGATGTCCCCCGGACGGCGCAGACCCAAAGCGCGCAGTGCGGTGTTGAACTCCGCCGTGGAGTCGATCAGCGGACGGATGATGAACGAAATCGATCGGCGGGTAGTGTCCGAATAGGCATAGCCAGCCGTGAGCGACAGCGTGTCCGTCACTTCGAAGCTTACGTCCGCGCTGCCGAACCACAGCTCTTCGGTGAGGTCTTCGAAACCGATCTGGATACGCTCCGTGCCACCGATCTGCGCGCCGACATCGACCACGAACTTGTCGCCGAAGGGATCGCCGGGGATGTTGGTGCGGATATAGGGGACGATGGCGTTGTAGGGTGCTTCGCGATCGGTGCGGGCATAGCCGCCGCGCAGGTCGACCTCGAACTTGTCGAATTCGAATTCCGCGACGATCTGCGAATCCATCAGCTGGCGTTCGAACCAACCGGTCTGCTGGGTCTGGAATTCGAACGGCCGTGCGACATCGGTGAAGCTGTCAGTACCGGTCGCCAGACGCGCGGTCTTGAGGGTGTCGCGGATGTAGAGGTTGGTCCAGCGGATCGTGTGTTCGCCAATGTCGAAACCCAAGCCGATCAGGCCGTTCACCAGCACCTTGTTGTCGGTGATGAAGTTCTGCGAGTCCAAAAGAAGCTGGCCCGCTTCGGCATCGCCGAACTGCTGGCTGGTGACATTGCGGTTGCGCCAGGTGTTGGTAATCCCGGCGGTCGCGATCAGGCCGATGTAATCGCCGTCACCCACTTCGAACGAAGCGCCGCCGGTGATGTTGGCGCTGAAGTTCATCGGCAGGTTATCGTTCTTCTGGAGCGTCACCAGATTGAGCGGCATGATCTGCCCGGCCAGCTGGCGCTGCACGTCAGCAGGCGCATCATTGACGCGCGTACCGCTGGCGATCAGGCCTTGCAGTGCAGTGGGGAAATCGCGGTTGCCGTTGTCGAAGCCGAAAGTGTCCCAACGGCTGCCGAAATAGGTCAGGCCGTTCTGGAACGTCGTTTCGGTATCGCCGCTGCCGGAAAAGCCAACCGTGAGGAAGTCGTCGGTCGGGATCGCCTTGGTGGTGAGGTTGATCACCCCGCCGCCGAATTCGCCCGGGAAGTTGGCCGAATAGGTCTTCTGCACCAGCGACGATGCGATCACGCTGGTCGGGAAGATATCGAGCGGGACCACGCGGCTGAGCGGTTCGGGGCTGGGCAGCGGCAGGCCGTTGAGCAGGGCGAGCGAATAGCGGTCACCCAGACCGCGCACGAAGACGCGGCCGTTGCCGACCAGCGATAGACCGCTGACGCGCGCCAGCGCACCTGCAATATCGCCTTCGCCGGTGCGGGCGATGTCGGCTTCGGAAAGGACAGTCAGCACCTGGCCCGAATTGCGCGCCGGATCGCGGTTGCGACGGCCGGTGACGATGATCCCGCCGCCGGGGACCGAGATATCGGTATCCTGCAGCTCTTCTTCGGGCGGTTCCTCACCCTCTACCTCCTCGGTCAGCGCGTCCTCGTCCTGCGGCGCTTCCTGCGCATGCAGGACCGACGGCAAGGTGAGCGATGTGGTGAGAAGCAGCAGCCCTGCCAGGCGCGTGCCGGTCGACATAGGTGAGGACCCCCTCAAGAAATGGTCAGTCTGGAAGCGAACAGGGGGAGGCGCTGCGATGAAGCGGCGTCTCCCCCTCGAAGTGGCAGATGCGCCGCTTAGGCCGGATAGACCGGAAGCGAGGTGCAGGCGCCGGTCGAACTGTTGAAGTTCTGGATCGACGAGTTGCAGGTCCAGTTGCCGAAGGTGGTGCTCAGCGCCGCCGCGTTCTGGACTGCACCGATGAAGGTGCGGGTCGGGAAGAAGGTCGACCGGGTGTTGGCGTTGAAGGCGGTGCGCGCCGTTTCGCCCGCGCCGTTGACCACATTGTTGGTCAGGGTGATGGCGAAGGCGAAGTTGTTGTTGGTGCCGCCATTGACCGCAGCCAGCGCCTGGTCGTTGGTGACGCCTGCGCCGCCGCGAGCGATGTTGCCGGTCGGGCAATCGCCCACCACCGAATCCACCCCGATGAGCGCGGCCAGCGTGGCGGGCTCGTCGATCTGGAAGCAGTGGTTGGTGCCGGCATTGATCACGCCGTTGGTGAGGCTGAGTGCTGCACCGCCGCGGGCCTGAACCACCTGCGGCGCGCCATCGCGGGCGACGAAGGTGAAGTTGTTCACGCGGAAGCGCGTCTGCGGGATGGCATTCGACGGGGTGCGATCAGCCACGTTGGGCGAATCGAGTTCGATCAGGCGGTCGCCCGTGGTCGAGCGCTGCACCGCGATCACGGTGTCGATGTTCACGTCCGCGCCGGTGTCGACGTCGAGCGAATCGTCCGATGCGCCGATGATCGCGAGGTTGCGCATGTTGAGCACGCCGCCGAAGAATTCGACGCCGTCATCCGAGCTGTTGAACGAGACGAGGTTCTCGATGGTGGTGCCCGAACCCGCGCCGCCAGTGGTCAGCGCCTGGAGTTCGTTGTTCGGCGCCAGTTCGAAGCCCGAGAAGCGGATCTGGTTGAAACGGAACGAGCCCGAGCTGTCCGCCGGGTTTGCGCCGCCGTAGGGCGTGGCGATTGCCGCGCCTTCCAACCGGCCTTCGCAGGTCGGGTTGGCGTTCGGGTTGGCAGTGGTGTTGAACACACCGGTCGAACAATCCGAGTGCGGCGCGCGGCCGAGCAGCACGACGCCGCCCCACTGCTGCTGGCTGTTGTCATTGGCCACGCCGACGATGTTGTCGCGGCTGGTCCAGATGATCGGGCGATCGGCGGTGCCGTTCGACTGGATCGCGTTGCCGCGGTTGACGACGAGGTACGAATCCTGCTGCGCGAAGAAGATCACGCCCGGCTCAACCGTCAGCGTGACAGTCGTGCCAGTGCTCGAAAAGCCGCGATCTGCGCCCACTTCGACGCGGCCGTTGATCTGGTAAACCAGACCCCGCACGAAGGGCAGCGTGTCGCTGGCGGTGAAGCGGGCCGGAAGTTCGCACACGCGGTAGGTGCCGGTCGGGCCGGAAAGGGTCTGACGGTCAATCAGGCCGCCTGCGGTGGCGATGGTCGGGCAGCCGCCTGCCGGAGTGACGAGCGACTGGGTCGGCGTCGGCGTCGGAGTGGGCGTGGGCGAGGGCGGCGGGTTGTTGATGATGATGTCGCCGCTGGTGCCGGGCGAGACGATTTCATCAGCGCCACAACCTGCCAGAGCGACCAGGCTGCAACCCATGATCAGAGTGCGTTGGAAATTTTTCACAGCGAGCGGTCCCCTCTTGAGCCGAGAATCGAGTTAGGCGCTTGGATTTGATGCGCTGAGGGGGCGCTAGGGTCCGGGCGTGTCAGAATTCTTTCAGCGTTACAGTGATGTGTCAGTCTGCGAATTATGACTGAAGAAAGACAAATATGACAATCAGCCGCAGGCGTGATGCGAGCTGGCTGTAACAAAGAAAAGACGTAAAAACAGAAATTTGGCTCTTTGCATTACAGAAAAATTACAATGTTACGGTTTTGTTGCATCCGGGGCGAAGGCGAGTCATTATGCCCTTCGATCAAGAGGGAGCCTTGCCAATGTCCGTTACCGCCTTCGCCCTTGCGCTGTTCGCTGCACCGCTGCCGCAGGCACCGGTGGCCGCTCTGGCCGCCGCGCCGGAACTCGCCGTGCAACCGCTTGCCACCGGTAACGCCGAACAGGCGCTCGCGACGCTTGAAAAGGCCAGCGCGGCCGATCCGCATGATCCCGCTGTGCTGATCAATCTCGGCATTGCCTACGCGCAGGCAGGCGATGACATGAAGGCGCGGGCTGCCTTTGAACAGGCGCTCGCCTGTCACGAGGTGATCGAGCTCGACACCGCCGATGGCAACAGCACCGATTCGCGCCGCCTCGCACGCAAGGCGATCAAGATGCTCGAACGCGGAGAATTCCGCGCCGCGCCAGCCCGCAGCGAGCAGCTGACCCTGCGCGACTGAGCGCGCATGACCAATAGTGATGCGGCCCGCGGGTCGCGCCCGAGCCAAGGCGAACGGGCGGGCAGCCACAGGTGCGGCCCGCCCGTTCTGCTGTCCGGGCGGCGTGCTGCGCGGCCGCCGCTTGGCCGGGCTTTCGGCGGGCGTTCACCGGGCTGTCACCCGCCTGTCATTTAGGATAGACAAAGGGGGACATTCTGGAGGGCCGAGACATGATTCTCGCCGCGGCTTGCCGCGTCATGATTGTTGCTGTTGCGGCCGGGTGTGCGGCCCAGGCCCAGGCCGATGTGCTGGAACTGGGGGCCGATGGTGCGCGCTGGGTCGCAGGGCCGTTGGCCGCTGCGCCGGTTGGCACCGACCCTGCCGCCGCGCCTTCGCTGCCCCTCTCCGCATCCGGTGAAGAATGGGCCGATGCGCCCGTGCTGCCGGAACACGCCATTGCCGATCCCGCGCGCAACGCTGCGGGCATTCCGCCGCGCTACCACGCCAAGATCCTCGAACTGGCAGCAAGGTTCGACCTCTCCCCAAGCCTGCTCGAAGCGGTGGTGTGGCAGGAAAGCCGCTGGAACGAAAACGCTGTCTCGCCAGTCGGTGCGCAGGGTCTGGCGCAGCTGATGCCGGGCACGGCGCGTTACCTCGGCGTTGACTCGCGCGATCCGTTCCAGAACCTCGAAGGCGGCGCGCGTTACCTGCGCGAACAGCTTGATCGGTTCGATGGCGATATTGAAAAGGCGCTCGCTGCCTATAATGCCGGCCCCGGACGGGTCGAACGGGCCGGGGGCATTCCCAATATCCGGGAGACAAAACAATATGTCGCTGCGATCATGGGGCGTCTTGCAAACCATTCCCGTCCGCCAGCGTATGACAAATAGGACCATCGGCGCGATTTCGCCCGGAACCCAAGGAACACGAGTATCACCATGACGTCGCTTTTCCGCCTTCCTGCCCGCCTTGCTGCAATGCTGGCCTTTGCGCTCACCCCGGCTGCCGCTTTTGCGCAAGGCGCGGACCCCGCAGGCTCCGGCCCGATCAACAATGCGCTGCTGTGGTTGCAGGGGACGCTGCTGGGCACGGTGGCGACCACCGTTGCGGTGATGGCGGTGGCGGCCATCGGCTTCATGATGCTGACCGGCCGGATGAACTGGCGCTTCGGCGCGACAGTGATCATCGGCGTCTTCATCCTGTTCGGCGCGACCACCATCGTTGCCGGCATCCAGTCGGCGGCAGGTTAGGCCCGTGAGCGATCTCGTCCGCAACCCCGTGCACCGCGCGCTCACCCGCCCGCAGATGTTCGCGGGCGTGACGATGAACTTCTTCATCATCAACCTGATGGTGACGACGATCGCTTTCCTGATCCTGAAGAGCTGGTGGATCCTGCCGGTGCCGGTGGTGATGCACGTGATCGGCTACTTCGCTTCGCTGCGCGAACCGCGCATTTTCGACCTGTGGATCACCAAGGTTTCGAAATGCCCGCGCGTGCCCAATTACAAGCGCTGGGGATGCAATTCCTATGCGCCTTAAGGACGCCGCCTCATGGTGAAATGGATCGGACCCGCCGCCTGGAGCGCGAAGGAAGCCCGCGTCGGCGACCGCCTGCCCTATGCGCGGCTGGTGGACGAAAACACCGTGCTGCTGCGCGATGGCAGCGTGATGAGCGCCATTCAGGTGCCGGGCCTGTTGTTCGAGACCGAGGATTCAGACGCTCTCAACGCCCACGCCGCCACGCGTGAGGTGATGCTGCGCTCGACGCTCGATGCGCGGTTTGTCATGTATCACCACGTCATCCGCCGCCGGGTGGAAGTGGAGCTGGAGGCGGAATTTCCTGACGCCCTGTCGCGCCATATCGATGCGCGCTGGAAGCAGCGGCTGGCGGGCGGATCGCTGTTCATCAACGATCAGTTCGTCACCCTGATCCGCCGTCCTGCACGCGGCAAGACGGGTCTGCCGGAGCGGTTTTCGAAGTTCTTTTCCCGCGCAGGGCAGGACGAGCTTGAGGCCGATCCCAAGGACATCCGCAGCCTGAAAGCCGCGATCACAGGCCTCGTCGCCTCGCTTCAGAACTACGGCGCAGCGGTGCTGGGCGATTACCAGTCGCCGGTCAGCGACGAGGGCACCAATTCGGAGATGCTGGAGCTGCTGAGCGCGCTCTACAATGGCGAGATGCGCCCGGTGCGCCGCCCTGCGCCTGAAACCGATATCGGCCACATGCTGCCCTATCGCCGCGCCAGTTTCGGGCTGGACGCGATGGAGCTGCGCGGGTCGGCTGCGCCCGATTTTGCCGCCATTCTCGGGCTGAAGGATTACCCCGAGGCGACCTCGCCCGGCCTGCTCGACAACCTGCTGCGCCTGCCGTTCGAGATGGTGGTCACGGAAAGCTACGCCCCGAACGAACGCACGACCGCGAAGGAGCGGATCGATCTCGCGCTGCGCCGCTCGCGTTCGGTGGACGAGGAAGCTGCTGCCGAGCGCGGTGAGATGATGGCCGCGCGCGATGCGCTGGGCAACGGGGCGGTGGGCTTTGGCGATCATCACCTCACCGTGCTGGTGCGTGAAAAGACGCTGCCTGCACTGGATGACGCCATGGCGTCCTGCACCGCAGCGCTGGCCGATACCGGCGCGATCGCGGTGCGTGAGGACACCAACCTTGAACCCGCGTTCTGGGCGCAATTCCCCGGCAACGAGGAATATATCGTCCGCCGTGCGCTGATTTCCTCGGCCAATATGGCGGGTTTCGGCAGCTTCCACGGTTTTGCGCTGGGGCAGGCGAGCGGCAACCACTGGGGCGATGCGGTGACGCTGCTGGAAACGACCAGCGCCACGCCGTTCTTCTTCAATTTCCACCACGGCGATCTGGGCAATTTCAGCGTCATCGGCCCGTCGGGTTCGGGCAAGACCGTGGTGATGAATTTCCTTGCCGCGCAGGCGCAGAAGTTCAAACCCCGCACCATCCTGTTTGACAAGGATCGCGGGGCGGAGCTGTTCATTCGCGGGATCGGCGGGCGCTATGACCGTATCTCGCCGGGCGAACCGACCGGGTTCAACCCGCTGAGCCTGCCCGATACGCCTGCCAACCGCGCTTTCCTGCGCGATTGGCTCGCCGTGCTGCTCAAGGCCGAGGGGCCGGAGGAATTCTCCACGATCAGCGCCGCGGTTGATGCAACCTATGGCAATGACCCCTCGCTGCGCCGCCTGCGGCATTTCAAGGAATTGCTGGCAGGTGCCCGCCGCCCTGAACCCGGCGATCTGGCCGATCGGCTGGGCGCCTGGATCGGAAGCCCCTCCGGCGACGGCGGCGAGCACGCGTGGTTGTTCGATAATGAACGCGACCGGCTCGATCTGGCCGAGCGGGTGCTGGGCTTCGACATGACCGCGCTGCTCGAAAATCCGCGGCTGCGCACGCCGACCATGATGTACCTGTTCCACCGCATCGACGAGCGGCTGGACGGTCAGCCGACTATGATCCTGATCGATGAAGGCTGGAAGGCGCTGGATGACGAGGTTTTCGCCGCGCGCATCCGCGACTGGCTCAAGACGCTGCGCAAGCGCAATGCGCTGGTGGGCTTTGCCACGCAGTCGGCGCGCGATGCGCTCGACAGCCGGATTTCCACCGCGCTGGTCGAACAGACCGCGACGATGGTGTTCATGCCCAACAGCCGCGCCCGGCCGGAAGATTACTGCGACGGGTTCGGCCTGACCGATCACGAATTCGCGCTGATCCGGTCCTTGCCCGCGCACTCGCGCTGCTTCCTTGTGCGCCAGCCCGATGCGAGCGTGGTGGTGCGATTGGACCTGTCAGGCGCGCCTGAGGTGCTGACGATCCTTTCGGGCCGCGAAAGCGCGGTGCGCAGGCTCGATCTGCTGCGCGAGGCGGTGGGCGATCAGCCTGCGGCATGGTTCCCGGCACTGACTGGCCGCGCCTGGCCCGATGGCGAAGTTGACGAAGACGGCCAGACCATCTGGCAGGCGGCGGAATGACCACCACCTGCGACATGGCGGCCCAGGCCATGGGCACCGGTGTTTCGGCAGCGCTGAGCGCGGTCGATTGCATCGCCAGCGGGGTCAGCGAACAGGCCTTCAACCGGCTGTTCGGCACAGAGGGACAGCTCGCTTTCGCGCTGACGATCCTGCTGGGGCTGTATGTCGCGTTCTTCGGCATCTCGTTGATGCTGGGCCGCGCCAACCTTGGCGTGCGCGCCTTGCTGCCCAAGATGATGACGCTGGGGCTGATCCTGACCTTTGCGACCAGTTTTGTCGCCTTCTCGACGATCTTCTACAACATCTTCATCGGCGGGCCGGACCAGATCGCGGGCATTCTGACAGGCACACAGGGCGAAAGCGCCACGGCGGTGTTCGCGCAGAAGCTTGATGTGGTGTTCCTCGCGATCCAGCAGGCGAGCGGGGATACCAAGGATATCAGCGCCTTCTCGCCGCCGGGCATGATGTGGATCGGGGCGATGCTGCTGTTGCTCGGCACGGTCGGCCTTCTGGTGACAGCACGGATCGCGCTGGCATTGCTGCTGGCGCTGGGGCCGATTTTCGTGGTGCTGGCGCTGTTCGAAGGCACACGCGGGCTGTTCACCGGCTGGCTCAAGGGGCTGACGATGATGGCATTGGCGCCGCTGTTCGCAGTGCTGGGCGGGTCGATCATGCTGGAGATGGCCGTGCCGGTGCTGGCCGCGCTGGTGGCGGTGCCGGGCCAGATCGACCAGCAGGCGGCGATGGCGTTCTTCCTGATCGGCGCGGTGCACATGGCGCTGATGCTGCTCTCGCTGAAGGTCGCCTCGACCATGGTGGCGGGCTGGCAGGTGTTCGGTCTGGTGCCTTCGAAGGATCGCAGCCGCAGCGATGATGGCCCGCGGCCCGTGCCGGTGCCGCAGCCGGTCGGCACAGCGCCGCGCAGCACGAACATTGCCGCGTCCAGCCCCGGCCTTGCCCCGCGCAGGACCGAGCTTGGCGGGCTCCAGCCTGTGGTTGCCGCCAATGATTCAGGGCCGGCAGGCAGTGTTTCACGTGAAACCCGGGTGCTGGCGACCAGCAGCGGGGGCGGGCAGGTGACCCCCCTCAACCCCGCCGCATCGCGCACCCGCGGGATCGGCAACCGCTTCCGCTCGGCCGGATCGGGCAAGCCTGCCCCTGCACCCAAAGCGACACCTCCATCGGAGACCTACCAATGACCCGCGCCGCGCTCCTCGTGAGCCTCGCCCTCGGCCTTGCCGCGCCCCTTGCCGCTCAGGATAACCGCCTGCAAACGCTGGTGTTCAATGAAAATGCCGTGGTGCGGATCGATGGCAAGGTGAAGGTCCAGACCACGATCAAGTTCGCGCCCGACGAGGTGATCGAGAACGTCGCGATCGGGGATTCGCTGGCGTGGCAGGTGCAGCCCAACAAGGCGCAGACGATCCTGTTCGTGAAGCCGCTCGAAGTTGACGCGCGCACCAATATGACGGTGGTGACGGACAAGCGCACCTATCTGTTCGATCTTGTCGCAAGTCCGCGAAATGCCGCGCTTTACGTCCTGCAATTCCGCTATCCCGAGCTTGAGAAAGCCGCCGAGGAAGCCCGCCTTGCCGCCATCGCCGAGGCCGAGGCGCAGGCAGCGCGGGCACTTGATGATCCGGTCGAAGTGGTGGCCGCCGCAGACCCTTTTGCCGTCACCGATCCATCGCAGCTGAATTTCGAATGGGCCAGCGCCGGGGCGCCCGGATTGCTGCCCACGCGGGCCTATGACAATGGCGATGCGGTGTTCCTGACCTGGCCGCAAGGCACGGCAATCCCGGCCATTCTCATCACCAATGACGATGGTGATGAAGGCCCGGTGAACTTCATCGTGCGCGGGGAGACGGTGGTGGTCGAAGGGGTGCCGCAGCGCATCATCCTGCGATCGGGCCGCGACACCGCAACGCTCACCAACACCGGCCCGGCGCGGCCTGCCGCTCGCAGCGCCGCGCTTGACCGATCCATGCCTTCAAGGGAGACCAACTGATGCGTCTGGCCATGCGTTTGCCGCCCAAGAAGGGTGACGCCGCTTCCACCGAGGGTGATCCGCGGGAGCGGGAAAGCGCCGAGATCATTGATCTTGCCAGCCGGGCGGCCTTCCCCGCCGTCACTGACCGCAAGGCGAAGGGTGACGGGTTGGGGCTCGCTGCCGGGGTGGCTGTCGTGGGCCTGCTGGGGGCGGTGACCTTCTGGGCGATGAACTCTGCGCGCACGCCCGAACCGCAGGGCATCGGCAATCCCAACGTCGCTCCGCCGCAGGCCGCTGCGCCCGCGCCGGTGCAGCCGGTCGGCGATCCCGCGCAGCAGCCGGGCGCGGTGCCGGTGGTGCCGCAGACCGATCCGGCGCCGATGGCGGTGCTGGCGAACAATCCGAACCTGATGACCGTGCCTTCGGCCAACCCCTATGCCAGCCCGCAGCTGGTGTTCGATGCGACAAGCGCGCGCAGCATCCGTCAGGCAGAGGCGCCGCTGGGCGTTCCGGCGGCGAACGCTGCTGGCACGGTGACAGGCACCGGCGGGGCGGCAGAATTTGCCAGCCGTGTCGGCGGGGTGGGCGGCGCGCCTGCACAGGCGCGGGCGATGACCAACCCTTCGACCACCGTGACCGAAGGCACGCTGATCCCCGCCGTGCTGGAAACCGCGATCAACACCGATGTGCCGGGTTACGTGCGCGCCGTGGTGAGCCAGGACGTGCGCAGCTTTGATGGCAAGCGCGTGCTGGTACCGCGTTCCTCACGCCTGATCGGGCAGTATCAGGCGGGTGTCGAACAGGGCCAGCGCCGCGCCTATGTAGTGTGGACGCGGCTGATCCGGCCCGATGGCGCGTCGATCAACATCGCCTCGCCCGCGGTCGGGTTCGATGGCACCACCGGGCTTGAGGGTGACGTCAACAGCCACTTCCTCAAGCGTTTCGGATCGGGCCTGCTGTTTTCGGTGATCGGCGGCCTTGGCGCGATCGCGACCGGCGGTGTCGGCGGCGTGATCGTGGCGGGCGGGGCGCAGAGCGCGGCCAATTCCTCGGTGCAGTCCCAAGGCCAGATCAGCCCCACGATCCGCGTGCGCGCAGGCGAGCCGATCAAGATCTTCACCGCCCGCGATCTCGATTTCAGCACGGTCAACTGAGCTGATGAGCGCGGATATCCACCGGCTTGGCGGGGGCGAGGAGGCGGCGGCAGTGCCGCTTTCGGCAGAGCGCAGCGTCTATCTTGACGCCTATCTCGCGCCCTTCCGCCGCTGGCTGGAGCGCGACACCGTGACCGAAATCATGGTCAACCGCCCCGGCGAGGTGTGGATTGAGGACGCCTCCAATCCCGGGATGCAGCGCATCGACACGCCTGAGATTGATGACCGGCTGGTGCAGCGCCTCGCCGAACAGGTGGCGCGGGTCAGCCATCAGGGGATCAATCGCGAACACCCTTTGCTGGGCGCAACCCTGCCGGACGGCGCACGCGTGCAGTTCTGCGGGCCGCCCGCTGCGCGCAAGCATTGGGTGATGGCGATCCGCCGCCACCGCCGCCTTGACCTGCCACTGGACGCCTATGACAGCGGTCCCTTGGCGGGCGAACTGCAAATTGATCTGCCCGATCCGCAGGCGCAGCCCATCGCATACCTGCGCGCCGCGATCCGGGCGCGGCGCACCATCCTGATTTCGGGCGGGACCAGCACCGGCAAGACCACCTTCCTCAATGCCATGCTGGGCGAAATCCCCGAAGGCCAGCGCGTGGTTCTGGTCGAGGATACGCCCGAACTGAAGTTTCCGGGTGCCAACGCTGTCGGCCTCGTCGCGGTCAAGGGTGAACTGGGGGAAGCCAAGGTCACCTCCAACGAACTGTTGCAAGCCGCGCTGCGTCTGCGGCCTGACCGGATTGTGCTGGGCGAGTTGCGCGGCGCGGAAAGCGTCAGCTTCCTGCGTGCGATCAACACCGGGCATCCGGGAAGCTTTTCCACCATCCACGCCAATTCCCTGCGCGGCGCGCTGGAGCAGCTTTCGCTGATGGTGATGCAGACCGGGATCGGCCTGACACGCAGTGACACCATCGCCTATGCGGCCAGCGTGATCGATGTGATCGTGCAGCTGGGCCGCGACGCGAATGGCAAGCGCGGCATCACCAGCATCGCTGAAAGCCGCGATCTGCTGTAGCCTGCAGGCGCGCTGGCCCGCTCTGCCTCGGCTGGCGGCTCGTCAGATTGACATTTGTATGACAGACCCATCAAGGTGATTTACACCTCGCGGCCAAGCGAACACATGCGTGCCCGGGGCAACGCGCCCGATTGGCGCGAGGCGGAAGCAGGAAAACAATGAGGACGTCACCGACAGGCAGCGAGGATGTTCCCGCAGGCGCGGGCGCTGTGCAAATGGCCGAGCTCGGGCCTGATGAATCCCCCTATTTCAACCGCGAGCTTTCATGGCTCCAGTTCAACCAGCGCGTGTTGGCCGAGGCTGACAATCCGGCCTATCCGCTGCTCGAACGACTGCGGTTCCTGTCGATCTCGGGCAGCAATCTCGATGAATTCATGATGATCCGCGTGGCGGGTCTGGTGGGGCAGGTGCAGCGCGGGCTCGACACGCCTTCGATCGACGGGCGCAGCCCTTCGCAGCAATTGGCGGCGATCCGCGAAAAGCTTGTGGAGCTCAGCACCATCCAGCAGACCATCTGGCGTTCGGTGCAGGAAGGGCTGGCGGGCGCAGGGATCCACATTGCCGATGAACAGAGGGTCAGCCCGGCCGCGCACAAGTGGCTGAAGGCGTTCTTCCTCAACGAGATTTTGCCGATCATCACGCCGCAGGCGCTCGATCCGGCGCACCCGTTCCCCTTCGTCCAGAACGAAGGCATGGGCCTGCTGTTCACCCTGACCCGCGATGCCACCCGCGAACAGATCATCGAAATGGTGCTGATCCCCAGCGCGCTCCCCCGCTTCGTGCGGGTGCCGGACGATGTGACGGGCGATAGCGGCGCGCTCTATATCTCCATTGC
This sequence comes from Porphyrobacter sp. IPPAS B-1204, assembly GCA_003724185.1. Lineage (GTDB taxonomy): Bacteria > Pseudomonadota > Alphaproteobacteria > Sphingomonadales > Sphingomonadaceae > Erythrobacter. The sequence continues at coordinate 986,498 of RHGM01000001.1, read as the reverse complement.
GCGCCTGATCCAGCGTTACGCGGCGGCGCTGTTTCCCGGCTTCACCATTCAGGGCGACGGCTTGTTCCGGGTGCTGCGCGACAGCGATATCGAAATCGAGGAAGAGGCCGAAGATCTGGTGCGCACCTTCCGCAGCGCGATCCAGCGCCGCCGCCGGGGGCAGGTGATCCAGCTGGAGATCGAGGAGGATTTCGATCCCGCTGCCGAAGCCCTGTTGCTGGATCAGCTGGGCATCAACGAAGCCGCCCTGATCAAGACCGATGGCATGATCGGGATCGACGGCCTTGCCGAAATCGTCCGCGAAGACCGGCCCGACCTGAAGTTTGACGCCTATTCCCCGCGCTTTCCCGAACGCATCCGCGAACATGACGGCGATGCTTTCTCCGCGATCCGCGAAAAGGACATCGTCATCCACCACCCCTACGAAAGTTTCGAGGTGGTGGTCGATTTCATCCGTCAGGCCGCAGCCGATCCCGATGTGGTGGCGATCAAGCAGACGCTGTACCGCGCAGGCTCGCAATCAGCGGTGATCAACGCGCTGATCGAGGCGGCCGAGGCGGGCAAGTCCGTCACCGCCGTGGTGGAATTGAAGGCCCGCTTTGACGAGGAACAGAACCTCAAATGGGCCAGCAAGCTGGAACGCGCCGGCGTGCAGGTGATCTATGGCTTCACCGACTGGAAGACCCACGCCAAGGTGGCGATGGTGGTTCGCCGCGAGGGCGACGGGTTCCGGTCTTACTGCCACTTCGGCACCGGCAATTATCACCCCGTCACCGCACGGGTTTACACCGACCTCAGCTTCTTCACCGCCGATCCCAAGCTGGCGCGTGATGCGGCCAAGATGTTCAATTTCGTCACCGGCTATGTCGAACCGCACGAGCTGGAGCGCATCCACATCGCGCCGATCGACCTGCGCAGCGAAATCTACGCCCGCATCGATGCCGAAATCGCCCACGCCCAGGCCGGCAAACCGGCGGCAATCTGGTTCAAGTGCAACCAGCTGACCGATGAAGGCGTGATCGACCGGCTTTATGCGGCGAGCAGCGCGGGCGTGCAGATCGAACTGGTGGTGCGTGGCATCTGCTGCCTGCGTCCCGGCATCGCGGGCATGTCCGAGAATATCCGGGTCAAGTCGATCATCGGGCGGTTCCTCGAACACAGCCGCATCTATGCCTTTGCCAACGGCTACAACATGCCCAGCGCCCATGCGGCGGTGTTCATCGCTTCGGCTGACATGATGACCCGCAACCTCGATCGCCGGGTCGAGGCGCTGATCCCGATCCTCAACCGCACGGTGCACGATCAGGTGCTGCAACAGGTGCTGCTGGCGAATATGCTCGATACCGAACAAAGTTGGTGGCTGCACCCCGATGGCAACTATGCCCGGGTTGCAACCGAGGCGGGGGCCAAGCCCTTCAACTGCCACCGCTATTTCATGACCAACCCATCGCTGTCAGGACGCGGCGGGGCGTTGGAGGCGGGGGCCGTGCCCAAGCTCAGCTTGCGCCGGGGGGCGGCAACATGATCTGGAAATGGCGGCGTGAAAGCCGGGATAGCGCGCTGGGCGGCGCGGCGGCGGAACGTGCGATCATCGACATCGGATCGAACACGGTGCGGCTGGTCGTCTATGGCGGCACGATGCGTGCGCCCACGGTGCTGCTGAACGAGAAGGTCACGGCCAAGCTGGGGCGGGAAATCGCGCGCACGGGCCAGTTGGCGGACGATGCCATGGCGCTGGCATTGCGGGGGCTGAAGCGGTTCGCGCTGTTGCTCGCCGATCTTGGCATCAAGGATATCGAGACCGTGGCGACAGCGGCGGTGCGCGATGCGGCCAACGGGCCGGAATTCGTGGAGAGCCTGCGCGCCATCGGCCTCAATCCGCGGGTGATTTCGGGTGAAGAGGAAGCGCTGCTGAGCGCCCACGGCGTGATCGGCGCCTTCCCCGATGCACGCGGGATCGTCGCCGATCTTGGCGGGGGGAGCCTTGAACTGGTGCGGGTCGCCGATGGCCAGACCGATAGCGCCAGCACCCTGCCGCTGGGGACGCTGCGCCTGCCCGAACACCGCCCGCAAGGCCGCAAGAGCGAGGCTGCGCGGGCCGAGATGCGCAAGAATCTCGACAAGGTGATCCGCAAGGCAGGGTGGGATCTGGCGGCTGCGCCCGAGGGGGCCAATGGCGCGCTCTATCTGGTGGGCGGCACGTGGCGGGCGATGGCGGTCTATGCCATGGCGGCGCGCGGCTACCCGCTGAGCGATCCGCACGGCTTTGCCATCGACGCCGCCGCCGCGCTGGAACTCGCCAACGGTCTTGCCGCCAGCGAGACCGAAGTGCTGAAGGGCCGCGACCGGATTTCCGCGATGCGCGCCGAAAAGCTGCCCGATGCCGCTGTGCTGTTGCAGGCATTGCTGGCGCGGCTGGCGCCCGATCAGGTGGTGTTTTCGTCATGGGGCCTGCGCGAAGGGCTGCTCTATGACCGCCTGCCAGCGCACACCCGGACGCAGGATCCGCTGCTGGCGGGGGTGACAGTGTTTTCCAGCCAGCGCGGTTCATCGCCGACACTGGCGACGCGGATGGCGGCCTGGACACTGGATGCCGCGCCCGCGCGCGAACATGGCAGCGAGCGGCTGCGGCTGGCGGCCACCATGCTGGCGCTCGCCGCGATGCAAATCGAGCCGAACATCCGCCTGCCGCAAGCGATCAACTGGGCGCTTCACAAGCGCTGGGTGGGGATCGATGGCAAGGGACGGGCGATGCTGGCGGCGGCGATTGCGGCCAATGGCAACCATTTGAGCCTGTCTTCCGAGGTGCGCACGCTCGCCTGTCCCGAAGCCATCGAGGAAGCGGTGCGCTGGGGCCTCGCGCTGAGGCTGGCGCGGCGGCTGGGCGGGCAATCGGCCCGCTCGCTGGAGGTCAGCCGCTTGGTGATCGAAGAGGGATCGCTGGTGCTGCGTCTGGCGCAAAGCCACGAGGCGCTGTTCGGCCAGCCGACCGAAAAGGACATGAAGCTGCTGGCTGGCCGCCTGGGGATCGGCTGGCGGGTGGACGTGGTGCCCGAGAGCGAGCTTTAAGCGGCCTTGCCCGCGCTGCTGGCAAAGGGCGAGAAATCGGTGTCGAGATCGAACAGATCGACGCCCTCCGCCGCCTTGAGCTTGCCCACCACGACATAGGTCACCGGCGTCAGCACCGCTTCCCACACCACCTTCAGCGCCCAGTTGGTGACCATCACGGTGAGCACCGCCTCGGTCGTCCAGATGCCGTAGAAGGCGATGGGGTAGAAGATCAGGCTGTCCACGCCCTGCCCGACAAATGTCGAACCGATGGTGCGCGTCCAAAGGGCGCGGCCCTTGGTCCAGACCTTCATCTTGGCCATGACGAAGGAATTGACGAACTCGCCCGCCCAGAATGCGGTGATCGACGCGACAACGATCCGCCACGTGCTGCCGAACACGCTGACATAGGTTTCCTGACAGATCGCTCCATCGGGGATCGCCGGGTTGCCGGAGGTGGTGACAGGTCGCGGTCCGCCAAAGCCGCTGGCGCTGCATGACCAGCCATCGAAGGCGGGCAGGCTGACGACGACATAGGACATGAAGGCGAGGAACAGCATCGCTGCCGTCCCCACCCAGATCACCCGGCGCGCCTTGGCGAAGCCGTAGATTTCGGTCAGCACATCCCCGATCACATATCCCAGCGGGAAGAACAGGATGCCCGCGCCATAGATGAAGACGCCATCGGGCGCGGGCCACCAGCCCTGCGGCCAGAACGGCACATCGACAAAGGTCAGCTTGGCCGCACCGATGATGTTCGACAGCAGCAGGATCGCGACGAAGGCCGCCATCACCAGATCATAATAACGGAATGTCAGCGGCGGGCGCGAGGTCGCCACGATGCCGTCGGTCGGATCGCGGTCGAAAATGGCGGCGGGATCGGGGGCTGCGTCAGCCGAAGCGGTGTTTTCCATCGCCAGTCCGGTTAGCGCGATTTGCGCGAGCAGCAAAGCGCGCTATTGGGCGGACGCTCCCTGCAATCGGGGCGCGCGCCCGTAGCTCATCTGGATAGAGCGCGAGACTTCTAATCTTGAGGCAGCAGGTTCGAGTCCTGCCGGGCGCGCCAACTCATCCGGCCCCAACGGGGCAGGGTGAGGCGGCGAGCCCTCAAGGAGCGAACCTCGTTCGGAATCGGAGCAGCCGCAGGCTGCGGAGATGAACGCGGCGCGTCAGCGACGCGGACAGTCCTGCCGGGCGCGCCACACTTTCCCTCCCGAATTCGTTTGTGTCCTCGAAAACCCGCGGTCGATGGGGGGGCGGTCATCAAGGCTCTTCCTGGTGTCTCGGCTCCCAACACACAGCGGTTCTGCGGAAGGTTTGTGAGTCGAAGCGCAGGGCCGATCGCCGGGTTTCGCTGCAGCGGGCGGCCTGATCGATGGACTGGCAGAACGGCTGTTGCGAGGATCGGGATGGTGGCGTCCACAGGCGCCTCGTGAAACAATAAACTGGGTTTATAACATCTATAGTCGATTTAACTTTTCGACAGACCGTTCTCTACGATGGATAATTGCATTATTTTGTTGCAATCTTACAACATCTGACAATCCTGCGATGAATTGATCGCCATTCCACAAGCGCCATTCGGCCCGCCCCATTAGTCTTTCGGTCAGACACCTTGTGTGTCCGCTGCGGAGCCTTCCGCATGAAATGACAATGAGAGGCATAGCAAACATGAAGACGATTTCCCCCGCTTCCTTGCGGACTGGACTTATCGCGGGCGTGGGCCTTGCCGCGCTTTCGATCGCCGCTCCGGCGTTCGCGCAGGATGAGGTTGCTGACGATACCACCGTCACGCCCCCTATGGAGGCTGAGGAAGCCGCGCCGGTGAACGTGATCACTGTGACGGGCACGCGCATCCAGCGGCCCAATGACCGGAGCACTTCGCCGATCGTTTCGTTGTCGCTGGAAGAAATTCAATCGACCGGCGAGATCAATCTGGGTGACGCGCTGAACGATCTGCCTTCGCTGCGTTCGACCTTCAGCCAGTCCAACTCGACCCGCTTTATCGGAACGGCCGGGCTCAACCTGCTCGACCTGCGCGGCCTGGGCACCAACCGCACGCTGGTGCTGGTCAACGGTCGGCGTCACATCACGTCGCAGCCCGGTGTTCCGACCAGCGTCGACGTCAACACCATCCCCAACGCGCTTGTCGAGCGCATCGACATCACCACCGGCGGCAACAGCGCGGTCTATGGTGCAGACGCCGTGGCAGGCGTGGTGAACTTCATCCTCAAGCGCGATTTTGAAGGGATCGAAGGCCAGTTCCAGGGCGGGGTCGCCGAGGGCGGCCATCGCGGCACGCTCTACGCCTCGCTCACTGCGGGCAAGAACTTTGCCGATGGACGCGGCAACATCGCCGTGTCGGGCGAATACAGCCGGCAGGAAGCGGTGTATTTCACCGATCGTGACGAGATCACTGGCGCCTTCAGTGGTCGCCGCCAGCTGCAGCTTGTCGAAAACACCATCGGCGAACCGGCCGGCGGCAATGGCGTGCCGGACCGGGTATTCATCGAGGGTGTGCGCAACATCAACATCGCCGAAGGCGGCCTGTTCACCGCTGCCTGCCCGGGCCTCACTGCCGGCCAGCCGACCCCCTTCGGCTGCACTGGCGAGCGCAATCAGGCCGGCAACCCGCTGGGACAGACCTTCGTCTTCGGCGCCAATGGCGATCTGCTGCGCAACACCCCGTTGAGGGACTTCCGCACCGTCGGCTCGGCCGCTTCGGTCGGCGGCCTCGGCTCGACGCTGGGCCTGACCGGCCAGCTTGCTCCCGAGCTCGACCGCAAGGCCTTGAACGTGCTGGCAAGTTTCGAGGTGTCGCCGGCCTTCCGCCCCTTCATCGAAGCAAAGTACGTCCGCATCGACGCGATCCAGGAAGGCCAGCCGACTTTCTTCAACAACACCTTCTCGATCAACAATCCGTTCCTGACCGATCAGGCCAGGGATACGCTGACTCAGGCCGGCGTGACCGACAGCTTCTCGGCATTCCGCTTCAATGTCGATTTCGGCGGCCGCGGTGAGGATCACCGGCGCGAAACCTACCGTGCGGTGGTCGGGGTCGACGGAACTTTCGACAATGGCTGGAACTACGAGGTCGCGTTCAATTACGGCCGGCTCGAAACCGCTTACGAGACACAGGGCAACGTCCTGCTGTCGCGTTACGCGAATTCGATCAATGCCGTGCGCAACGGGGCAGGCCAGATCGTCTGCGGCATCAATGCCGATACCAACCCGGACAATGACGATGCGGCCTGCGTGCCCGTCAATCTGTTCGGTTTCGGCGCACCATCGCGGGAGGCACTCGATTACTTCGTGGTCGCTTCAAGCCGTGAACAGAAGGCCGAACAGTATCAGGCCACTGCCTTCATCTCAGGCGATACCGCCGACTTCTTCGAGCTGCCGGGCGGCCCGATCCAGTTCGCCATCGGCGGCGAATACCGCAAGGAAACCGCGTTCTCGGCCTTTGACGAAGTGACCCGTTCGGGTGCGACCTTCCTCAATGCGATCCCCGTCTTCGATCCGCCAGATCTCGAAGCCAAGGAAGCCTACGCCGAAATCCGCATTCCGATCATTTCGGACACGCCGTTTTTCGAAGAGCTGAGCATCGAAGGCGCGTTCCGCATCGCCGATTACAACATCGGGAATGTCGGCACGACTGAGGCTTACAATGCCGGGATCATCTGGCAGCCGATCGACAGCCTCCGCTTGCGCGGCAGCTATGCCCGCTCGGTGCGTATCCCGACCCAGTCAGACCTGTTTGCCGAACCGAGCCAGACCTTCCTCAACGGCCTGGTCGATCCGTGCGATTCGCGCTTCATCAATGACAACCCCAACCGCGTCGCCAACTGCGCCGCCGCCGGGGTGCCGACGACGGTTGTGGTTGACGGAGCGTCCCAGCCTTTCACCAATATCCCGGCATCGGGGATCCGCGGCCTTAACGGCAGCAACCCCAACCTTGATGCGGAAGTCTCGAACAGCTTCACCGCGGGCGTGATCTTCCAGCCGGAATTTGTGCGCGGCCTTTCGCTATCGGTCGATTACTACAACATCGAGATCGATAACGTGATCTTCTCGCTCGGTGCGCAGACGATCATCAACCAGTGCTACGATAACCCATCGGGTATCGACAACCCGTTCTGCGCGTCAATCTTCCGGCGCCCCGATGGCACCTTCCAAGGGCAATCAGACCGGTTGCTGGGCGGCTCGACGATCAGCATCCCGCTGGCACCGACCGATCGTTCGTTCATCTCCGGACCGTTCAACTTCGCGCGCCAGAAGACCTCCGGCATCGATTTCGATCTCAATTTCCAGCGCGATCTGGGCGGGGTGGAACTCAGCTTCCGTGGGCTGCTGTCCTACGTGATTGAGCGGGACAACTTCACCGACATCAATGATCCGAATTTCATCAACCAGCAGCTGCTCGAACTGGGCGATCCGGAATTTTCGGGCAGCATTATCGTCGGTCTGGATTTTGGTGTGCCGCGCCTGACCTACAACATGCGCTACATCGGCGAGCAGTTCGTCAACACCTTCGAGACCTTCAACCCGCTGCAGGGACGTCCGCCGGAGAACCCGGACTACTCCTTCCCCAGCATCTATCCGGAAACCTTCTACCACAACTTCCGGCTCGATCTTGAAAGCGACGAGGGCCATGCCTTCTATGTCGGCGTGGACAATCTGCTCGACACGATTCCGCCGCTCGGCGAGATCGGCAATACCGCCGGCAGCGGCATCTACGACAATATCGGCCGCTTCTTCTACGCTGGCGTCCGCTTCGGCTTCTGACGAAAGCGACACAGCGTTTGGCGCGACGAAAAGGCTCCGGGAAACCGGGGCCTTTTTGCCGTTACGGTCAAAACGTCGCGCATTTCAGTTGCTCCCACCCGTCGTGACGAGCTGTTCGCTCAGCACGGGCGGCTGTGAGGATTCCGGCGAGTGATGTCGGGCCTAAAGCGTGGTTCCACCGGGCCGGCGTATCAAAGAGGAGTTTCGAACCTTCTCCTCCCAGGCGCGCCAACGCATTCCCCTAGAACCTGTACGCCAGTCCGAACTGGAATTGCCGGGGCGGGGCGGCGTTGCGCTGGACGAAGGGCGCACCGCCGCCGAACTGGATCTGGTTCGATGTGGTTGCCGCGTTGGCGAACCCGCTCTGGTTGTTGGCGTTCAGCAGGTTGAACACATCCGCGCTGGCCTCGATCCGTCCGCCCAGAACCGGCAGGGCATAGCGCACCCCCATGTCGATGGTGGCCGTCCACGGCAGACGGGCAGAATTGCGTGCCTCACCCGGAAAGCGATCGGAATTGCCGACAAAGTTCTCGCCGAAACTCGCGCCGTCGCCGTTCAGATCCTGCGTGCCGAAGATGCGCGCATCGGGCACCAGATTGACCGGCTGACCCGATTGGAACAGCCCCGCCAGCGTCACCGTCAACCCGTCCGCCGGATAGAGGTAGCCGACGGCTGAAATCACGTGCCGCCGGTCATTGGCCGATGGGCCCCATTCGGTGCTGAAGTCGTTGGCGTTGGGGCTGCGGAAGTTGATGTCGTCGGTGTCGTTGGTGAGGCGGGACAGGGTGTAGCTCAACCGGAAGGCGTAACCGTCATCCCCGCGTGCCTTGATCGCTTGCAGGATCAGCGCGAGATATTCTGCCTCGCCTGCGGTTTCCGACACTGTGATCTGCCGCGCGCCGCCCGGCACCAGCGCCACCGGGCGCGAGGCATCGGCATCGGCCTGGCTGCGTATCAGACCAAGGCTTTGTGCCAGCGCGAAGCGCGCCGCGTTGTCCGGCTGGCCGCGCAACAGGGCGATGTTTGCCTCGGTCAGGTTGGCGAGGTTGGGGGTGAAGGGGGCGGGCGCATTCAGGTCGCGCAGCCGCACCAGATTGTGCGAGCGGCTGTAGAGCGCATCGACTGACAGGGTCAGTGTATCGGTCGCCTGATATTGATACCCGCCGCTGACCTGCAAGCTCCACGGATTGTCATAGCCCGTGGGGCTGAGAATCCGCGCCTCGTTCAAGGTTGCCGTATCGCGGAAGGCCTGCACAGCCTCGGGCGCGGGGCAGGCGGCCACGGTGGTGCAGGGGGGCGAGACGGTGAGATTGCCTTCAAAGGTGATTGCATCCAGATCGGTTCCGGGCGGGATCAGCCCTGCCGCCTGCAATTGGGCAAGCTGGTTCAGGAACCCGGGCGCTGTGGTGTTGCGCTGCAAGGCATCGGACACCACCGCATAGGACAGCTTGCCCGTGAAAATCCCCGCCCCGAACCGCACCGAAGATCGGGCGTCGGGCTGCCAGTTCAGCGCAAGGCGCGGGGCGATGTTGTCGGCATCGCCGTCCCCGCCGCCTTGCTCGGTCAGGGTGTCGTAGTCCCACCGCAGCCCCAGCGTGGCGGTGAGATCGGGCGCGAGTTGCCATGCATCTTCGAGGTAGAATGCGATCAGCGTCTGGCTGGCGCCAAAGCTCTGCGGGCGCAGTTCGACCGCGTAATTGGCGACCACCGGGTTAAGCGCCAGCACATCCTGCGCCGAAAGCGCCAGCCCGCGCGCGGAGAGGCTGGCAAGCTGCCCTGCGGTCAGATCGACGGTGAAATTGCCATCCGGATTGCCCCCGCCCAGCAGTGCGAATTCCGACCGGATGATATCCGCGCCAAACCGCAGGCTGTGCGCGCCGACTTCGCGTCCGACGCGGTGGGTGGTCTGCCAGGTCTCCTCCAGACTGTCGAACACGAAGCCGGGATTGCCGACCACGCCCGCCACCAGACCCGAAGGATCGCGCAGCACCACCTGCGGCCCCGGCGCGCCAATCGCCTCGCCGTAATCCCAGCGGAAGCGGCTGAACTGCACCGCGCCGTCATAGCTCCATTCCGCCCCCGCATAGCTGGCAGTCGCGGCCACCAGCGTCGAAGCGCGATCCTGCCGCGATCCGGCCGAGGGGAAGGTGTTGTTGCCCCCGCCAAGCCCGCCGCCGGGCCGGTCCACCGTGACGCGCCCCACATTCACCCGTGCGCCCAGCGTCCAATCATCGGTCAGCCGGTGATCGAGCCGCAGCGAGCCGAGATGGAATGCATTGTTGCCGGTGACGGTGTCGACGATCCCCAGTGCGGGCGCGTCCACCACCTGCGTGTTGCGGTCACGGGTGTATTCATAATTGGCGTAAAGGAAGGTGCGGTCACGTTGCAGCGGGCCGCCTACGGCAAAGCCTGCCTGATAGCGTTCAAAACTCTCGCCCACCGGATTGCCGGTCAGGTCGCGGCGCGGAAAGGGCGAGCGCGCATCGAGCGGGCGGCCGGGGCGCACCAATGCATAGGCTTCGCCGGTCACGTCATTGCTGCCCGAAGGCGTGGTGTAATTGACGATGCCATTGGCGGTGCGCCCGTAAGCGGCGGAGTAAGAGTTCGCCAGCACGGTCACCTCGCGGGTGAAGCCCAGCGGCACCGGAAACCTGATCCCGCCGAGGAAGTTCTCGTTATTGTCGAGCCCGTCGATCAGGTAATTGGTGTCAAGCCCGTTCGATCCGTTGATCGATATCGAAGGCGCTTCGGGGAAGAACCCGGTCGACGGCACCACATTGGGCAGGCGGATGAGCGCGCCCAGCACGTCACGCCCCTCGATCGGCAGGGTAACCAGCTGTTCGCGCCCCAGCGAGGCGGAAATCTCGGCGTTGGCGGTGTTGAGCCCGGTGATCGCGCGCGCAGCGGTCACGGTGATGCCTTCGCTGGGCGGCGCGGCGAGTTGCAGAATGATGCTGCGCGCAAAGTTGGCGCGCAGTTCCACCGGCTGCGCGGCCAGCCCGGCATATTGGTCAGAGGCGGGCACGGAGACCAGATATTCGCCCGCAGTGGTCAGCCCGTCCACTGTCACCCGCCCGCGCGCATCGGTGCGCAGTGTCCGGACAAGGCCGATTGCGCGGTTTTCGATCACCACTTCGGCATCGGCCACAGGGCCGCCATCGGGCGCGACCACCGCAATCTCGATCCCCGCCTGCTGCGCCAGCACCGGCGGCGCCAGCAGCAGCGACCCCGCGCCGAGGGCCATTGCCCCGACGGTTACCCGAAGGATGGTCGCGATCATCAAATTCCCCTGTTCAAATCTTCGCAGGCCATAGCGTGCCTGCGCATCTGCGCGAGGATTCGTGTGGGCGCGACGAAAGGTTACGAGCTGCCTATTGTCCTGACTGTGTCAGCGCCTCGGCGATTTCCGCAGGGGCTTCGGCCACGAACTGCTCCATCGCGGCCAGCACCACCTCGTTGTAATACTCGCCCCGGCCCAGCAGCGCCTTCTTTTCGGCCTGAAATGCGGTGTTCGCCGCATCGGTTTCAGCTTTAAGCCGGGCGAATTCCGCCGTGATTTCCGAAATCCGAGTCTTGTCCCCACCTTCACGGGCGGCAGCGAGCTGCGGGGTCAGCTCATCATACCGGTCAAGCGCGGCCTTGGCGCGGCCGACGATCGGGTTGAGCTTCAGCACGGTTTCATTGCTGAAGTCAGGGCGCTCGCGGGGCTGCGTGGGCCCTTCAGCGAACAACTCGGCGATCTTGGCGTCGACTTCGCTGGTCGGCTGTGCGGCGGGCTGCGTTTGTGCCGCAGTCTCGGAACAGGCCGCGCTCGCTGCCAGAGCGAGCCCGGCGAGGGCGGCGCGGAAAGGGAAGGTGAGCTTCATGGGAGTGTCCTGAGTGCTGACGAAAAAGGCTGCCCGGCGCAGACCGGGCAGCCTCATGTGTGGGCAGGGGAAGGCACCTTCCGCCTTCCCCCAAATCCCTAGCGACGCTGGAACAAGGTCGCGTTGGCGTAGCGCACGGTCTGCCGCCCTTGCATTTCCCCGATCGTGCTGTCCGCCTGCCAGTGAACACCGTTGAACACGCGGCTGCGTCCGTTTTCGATTTCGGCTTCGCTCAGGCTGCGATAGCGGACCGGCACCAGCGGACGCACCGACCCATCGAGCGGGTCGACCGACACGCCGTCATATTCCTGCGAGACGTAGGTGAAGGAGGTGCGATCGGGCATGAAAGCGCGTGCCGCTTCGAAGACGGCCGAACCGAATGATGCGTGACCCGAGGTGTAGGCCGGGAACGGCGGGGTCTGGTGCACGTAGGTGGCAAGGTTCGCGCGCGAGATGCCGAAGGGCTTCCAGTTCGGATCAGTGGTGGTCATCGGATCACCATCTTCCGTGCGAATGGCGGTGACGGGGCGAGCGATGTTGTAGTGATACTTGGAATCCCACGCTGCGATGCCGGCGTCGGCCATGCCGATGTGCGCCAGCGCCAGGAAGCGGGCGAGTTCGCTCGGGTTGTTGAGCTTGCCCCGGTCGGCCAGCACAATCGCGATCTTGGCATAGAGCCGCGGCGGCACACCCAGCAGCGGGGTACCTTCATAGCCCCAATAGTTGCCGATGAAGCGGGTGCGGGCGGTGCTGGTGCTGCCAGCGGTATCCAGCGAAGCGCCGACGGCCTTCACGTCGTTGTATTCGCTGCGATAGGCGGCCGTGCCCGGAGCCGGGAACGGCGGTGCGCGGAACTGTGCACCGTTCTGAAGAGCGAAGGGGGTCACCGCGCCCCAGTTTGCGCCGAGCGCGATCTGGTTGCCGGCGGTCTCCGGATCGGGACGCCACTTCAGCTGGCCGATGGCCCCGACGTTCACTGGATCGCCGTTGGCATCGGTGGTGCCGGTCGCGGTACGACCGCCGCCGCCAAAGTTGACTTCCGGGATCTGCGAGCCGTCGTTGGTGCGGCGGGCGATGATTGCAGCCGCAGCGGCCTGGCCGACAGTGCGGCCCTTGGCGAGCGCATCGGGGCTTGCGCCGATCGCGGCGAGATCATCGGCAAGCACCTGAGCCAAGCGGGCGCTCTGGCCGCTCCACACCGCAGCCAGCACATCATGCGCGGCATAGGCGATCGCCACTTCGACCGAGGCACCGCGCTGGGCGGGGGAGATGGAATTGTACGGGGTGTACTTGCCATCAAAGGCCATCATCGCGTCGAACACCGCGATCTGGGTCATGGCAAAGCCGCGGGTGGTGCGCAGCGGACCGCCGTTCTGGGCCGGAGCGGCACCCGGGGTCGCCGAACGAGCGTGGGTATCCAGCATGACTTCGTGCCACTTGAGCACGGCGCCGGCCGGVCGACTGCTGGTTGCGTGCCGCAACCGGCGACGCGTTGGCGCTCTGCGCAGCAAGCGGAGCGGCCACAAGGCCGGTTCCGAGCACCGCAACTGATGCAAGGAATGCAATAGATTTCTTCATCATTCTTCCCCTTTTCAAACAAACTGTTCGCGATCTCAGGCGGTTAAGGAAGAATAAGAACAGCAGGCGCACGAATTCCTTCGGCAAATGCCAAATAAATTCAGCCACGCACAATATTGATCGAGTCGGATCAGGGGCAAACCTCATCCAACCGCCAAAATTGACGTTACCACTGCTACAGAATTCTCGTATTCCCCCTGGCCTGAAGATCAGTATCCGGCCATTGTTTTTATCTTCACTTCAACCGACAGTTTCTGTTCGGTATCGTGGCACCCGGCGCAGGAGATGAACCAATCGTTCATTTCGGTCAACGGTCGGTTTGGGTTAGGCTGTGCGTTAACATATGATAGGGTTGTAGGGACGCGACAGAGTGAGGTTTACGCAATTTTCACTGTAACCAAGGCGGCGGAAAACCCGAACGCAGTCAGGTCGATACGAAATGTGTCAGCCATATTAATCGACTTAGTCGATCACAGTGATCGAGAAAATACTATGCAACTTTTTGCAGGTTTGTCGCCCGTCTGAAGGAGTTCTGGCAGTTGCAGGAGCGGCTTGGGCAGGGCAGGCAGGGGGTGGGGAGAACGGTGTGACGAAGGGGGGGGCATGGCTGCGATGATGGACGGTCGGTCCGGCCTTTCGCCCGATTCCGCAACGGAATTGGGGGCAGGGTTGCTTGAACGCGGCGCTGTCTCGCCGGACGCGCTTGCGCGTGCGCGCAGCATCGAAGCGGACAGCGGTGACGATCTGGCGACCATTCTCACCCGCCTCGGGATCGTGAGCGAGCAGACGCTCGTCGATTATTTCAGCGAGGCGACCGGGCTGCCCCGTGTGGGAGATGCCGAATGGCCCCAGACCGGCCCGGTGATAGCCGCCGAACAGGTGTCGGTCGCCTTTCTGCGCGATCATCTGGTGATGCCGATTGCGAGCGCCGGCCAAACGCTGGTGGTGGCGATCAGCGATCCGCTGCAGATGTTCGCGGCCGAGGCGTTGGGCCAGCTCGTCGGCATGTCCGTGACCTGCCGGATTGCGGCACGCGGCGCGATCGAGGCCGCGATTGACCGGCTCTATGGGACGGGTCGCAGCGAAGATGCGCTGATGGCCGATGCCGACGAGGACGATCTGGAGCGGCTGCGCGATCTGGTCAGCGATGCGCCGGTGATCCGCGCGGTCAACCGGTTGATCGCCGACGCGGTTGATGCCCGCGCCTCCGATATCCATCTCGAACCGACCGAGGACCGGTTGGCGGTGCGGTACCGGATCGACGGTGTACTGGTCGAACAGCCCGCTCTGCCCCCGCAGATGCGCGCCGCGCTGGTCAGCCGCATCAAGGTGATGGCCGAACTCAACATTGCCGAGCGGCGCCTGCCGCAGGACGGGCGGCTGCGGGTGGCAGTGCGCGGGCACGAGATCGATCTGCGCGTCGCGATCGCGCCTTCGATCCACGGGCAGACGGTGGTTCTGCGCATTCTCGACAAGTCTGGTCTGGCGCTCGACTTCAAGGAGCTGGGCTTTGCGCCGGAGCTTGCGCAGCGGATGCAGGACACGCTGGCTCGGCCGCATGGGATCATGCTTGTCACCGGGCCGACGGGCAGCGGCAAGACCACCACGCTCTACGCCGCGCTGGCCACTATCAACGCGGGCACGCGCAAGATCCTGACGGTCGAAGACCCGATTGAATACCGCCTGCCCGGCATCGTCCAGACGCAGGTCAACCCGGCCATCGGGCTCGACTTCGCAGCCGCACTGCGCAGCTTCCTGCGGCAGGATCCGGATGTCATGATGGTGGGCGAAATCCGCGATCTGGAAACGGCCCAGATTGCCATTCAGGCCGCGTTGACCGGACACGGATTGCTGTCGACCTTGCACACCAACTCGGCGGCAGGCGCGATCACCCGGCTGCTGGATATGCAGGTGGAGCCGTTCCTGCTCGCCTCCACGCTTAACGCCGTGGTGGCACAGCGGCTGGTGCGGCGGCTGTGCCCGCATTGCAAGGTGCCGCATACGCCCGGCCCGGGCCAGCGCGCGGCGCTCGGCTGCGACGAGCACGCGACGTTCTGGCGCGGGGCTGGCTGCGCGGAATGCGGTCACACCGGGTTCAAGGGGCGGATCGCCTTGGTCGAATTTCTTGAGGTTGATGAAACCGTGGCCCAGCTGATCCTTGACCGTGCCGATGCGCGCGAGATCGCGCGGCGTGCCGGGGCCGGGCAGCTCTACACCATGATGGAAGATGGGCTGGCCAAGGCGAGCGCCGGCCTGACCACCGTCGATGAAGTGCTGCGGGTGACGCTTGATGGCTGAAGCGGTGCAGGCCTTCCGCTATCGCGGCACCGACACCCACGGCAAGCGCGTGGCGGGCCAGATCGATGCTGCCAGCCGCGATGAAGCGGTGCGGCGGCTGCGGCAGGCGGCGATCGTGCCGATCGATGTGACGGCCGGAGAGGCGGCGCCAACCTTGGCCGCGGTGCGGCGCACGCCGAAGACCCGGGCCGCGATCACCCGCGTGGTTGGCGAACTGGCCGTGTTGCTCAACGCAGGCATTGCGCTTGAACGGGCTATGGCGCTGATGCTGGATTCGGTCGAGGATGCCGGTCTGCGCAGCG
Organism: Porphyrobacter sp. IPPAS B-1204; assembly: GCA_003724185.1. Taxonomy (GTDB): domain Bacteria; phylum Pseudomonadota; class Alphaproteobacteria; order Sphingomonadales; family Sphingomonadaceae; genus Erythrobacter. The sequence goes on along the minus strand of RHGM01000001.1, from coordinate 970,621 downwards.
AGCTTGGCCGGATGCAGCAATCGGTCAAGGAAGGCGCGCCGCTGTCGCGCACCATTGCGCAGCGGCCCGCGCTGTTCCCGCCGATGGCCGCCGCGATGGCAGAAGCGGGCGAGGCGGACGGCAAGCTTGGCGCTGCGCTCGACCGGCTGGCCGATGCGCTCCAGCGCGATGACGATCTGCGCAACCTGATCGTGACCGCCATGATCTACCCGATCATTCTGCTGGTGCTGTCAGTGGCGGTGATTGCAATGATGCTGCTGTTCGTGGTGCCGCAGTTCGAAAGCCTGTTTGCAGGCGCGGAAGACCGGCTACCGGCAGCGTCCGTGTTCATCATGCAGGCGAGCCAGGCCTTGCGCGGCGGATGGTGGTGGATGCTGCTGGTGCTGGCGGGCGGAACGTTCGCCGTGCGGCAGGTGCTACGGCAGCCGCAAGCGCGCGCGGCGCGTGATCGCTGGGTTCTCACTCTTCCGCAAGTCGGGTCGCTGGTGCGCAGCGCCGAGACTGCGCGTTTTGCCCGGACATTGGGCGTGCTGGTTGAAGGCGGGGTGCCGCTTCCTTCGGCGACGCTGCTCGCCGGGCGCGCGATCGGCAACAGCCACATGGCTGCCGCTGTGCGCGCCGTGGCGGGCGGGATGAAGGAGGGCGCCGGGCTCACCGTCCCGCTGGCAGCTGCGGAAATCTTCCCGAAAAAGGCGATCGGCTTCTTCCGCACCGGGGAAGAAGCATCCGAGCTTGGGCCGATGCTGATCCGGCTGGCCGACGTGCTCGACCGCGATCTGAAGATTCAATTGCAGCGACTGGTCGGTTTGCTTACTCCCGCGATCACGGTCATATTGGGCGCCGTGGTCGCAACTATCATCGCCGCTATCATGGCGGCCATCCTCGGCTTCAACGATCTGGCACTGGTATGATGATGCGACACAAACATCGCGCAGGCAGGCGCGCATCGGCGGGCTTTACCCTGCTGGAACTGCTGGTGGTGCTGGCGATCCTCGGCCTGCTGGCGGCGATTGTCGGGCCGCAAGTGATCAAGTACCTCGGCAGCTCCAAGACGCAGACCGCCACGGTGCAGGTCAAGAACATCACCGCCGGGCTGGAGCTGTTCCGGCTGGATGCGGGCCGCTATCCCACGCCGGAAGAAGGCTTGCAGGCGCTGATGGCGCAGCCTTCGGGGGTGCCGATCTGGAACGGGCCGTACATGGGACAGGCGAGCGGGCTGGTTGACCCCTGGGGCAACCCCTACCGCTTCAAGACGCCGGGCGATCATGGCGAAATCGATGTGTTTTCCTACGGTTCCGACAATGCGCCGGGCGGCACGGGCGAGGCGAAAGATGTCGGCAACTGGTAAGCAGGCGGGCTTCACCCTGATCGAGATGCTGGTGACGCTGGCGGTGGCGGGCTTGATCGCGGGCATCGCGTTTCCGCGTGTGCAGGGCGGCATGACCGGCATGGAGTTCCGCATGGGCGCAGGGCAGGTTGCCGAAGGGCTGCGCACCGCCCGCGCCGAGGCGATCCGCACGGGCGAGCCGGTGTCGCTGGCGCTGGAGGGCCGCGCGCTGGTGATCGGCAATATTGCGCCGCAGGAACTGCCCGCGTCCGTTTCCGTTACTGCGGGTCAGGACAAGCCGGTAACCTTTTATCCCGATGGCACCGCCGAACCGGCGCTCTATCGCATCACCTCACGCGGCGCCGGAGGGACCGTGCGCGAACGGCGCATCACCGTGTTCGGCAGCACCGGGCATATAGCGGAATCCGGGCGGTGACATTACCGGGGGGGGCAACATCACAGGGGGGCAGGCGAGCAGGGGTTCACCCTGCCCGAAGCCTTGGTCGCATCGGCGATTGTCGCCGCGATGCTCGGCGTGACGCTGAACGTGGTGCAGAACAACGCCCGCGCCGCACGGGTGAATGAGGAACGCCGTGCCGCCTTGCTGGTGGCGCAATCGCAGCTGGCCGTGGCCGAGGTGGCGGTGCAGGGCCGGTTCGTCACCCGCGAAGGGCGCAGCGGCGCAGTTCCCTGGCAAATCCGGGTCGAGCCCTTTCGCACCAACCTTGCCAGCCCCGCGATCGACCAGATCACCGTCACCGCCGGAACGGGGCCGCAAGGCCAGCCGCTGGTGGAACTGACGACGCTCAGGATGGCCGGAACATGACCGCGCCCCGCGCATCAGAGGCTGGCTTCACGCTGGTCGAACTGCTGGTCAGCCTCGCCATTGTGGCGGTGCTTGCGGGCATGGTGCTGGCGGGCGCGCAGCTCGGTTTCCAGACGGCGGCGCAGGCCAAGGCACGCGGCGTCGGCAATGCCTCGATCATCACCAGCCAGACCGTCCTGCGAGACCGGATCGAAGCGCTGGTGCCCAGCACCCGGTTCGAATTCGCCCGCCCTATCGCCGATATCCGCGGCGATGGCGCGCTGCTCAGCTTCTTTGCTCCTGCTCCGCCCGCCGAACGCCCCGCCAGCCTGATGCGCTACCGGCTGGCCCGCAGCAGCGAGGGTGAGCTGGTGCTTTTTGCTCTGTCCGACACGACCGCCGGGGTTGACCCCTATGCGCCCGGGCAGGCTGGCTGGACACCGCAAGTGCTGCTCACCAATGTCGAGCGGCTGGAGATCGCCTATTACGGCAGCCTGCCGGGCGACCCGCGGCGTGACTGGCGCACATCGTGGATCGAACGCGGTGCCCCTCCGGAACTGGTCCGCATCCGGGTGGCGTTCTTCGAGGGCGACCGTCGGCAATGGCCGGACCTGATCATCCGCCCTGCGCCAACGGTCAATGCGTCCTGCGTAGTCGATGCCGCAACCGGCACCTGCTTGGCGGACGCGGCATGATCCGCACCGGCACCATGCTCGATATGGACATGACCACGCTCGGCGCGAGCTTGCGCGAGGGGTGGGGCTGGTGGACCGATGAACTGGCGCGGATGGTGCCCGAACGCTGGCTGGCGCGTCCGCAGCTCCTGTCTGGCGCTGTGGCCGAGTTTGGCGAGGACGGGACACTTTATGCCGAAGGTTCGGCGCAGGAACCGGTGGCCGAGGGGAGCCGGCGGCGCCTGATGCATGTCGTGCTGCCACCGGGCGCCGTGATGGTGACCCGCACTTCGCTGCCGCGCCTCGGCTCGGGCGATCTGGCGCGGGTGGTCGCGCTTGAACTGGACCGGCTTCTGCCGTTCCCGCCCGGCACCGCGATTGCCGCCGCGCAGGCGCTGCCGGATGCGGGCGAGGCGGGGCAGGGCAAGCTCACCACACTGGTCGCCGGCCTGCCGACCGCACGTGCCGCTGCACTGGTGGAGACGGCGCGGGCCGCGGGGATCGAACCGCTCAGCCTCTCCTGGCGCAGCGCGGAGGATGAACGCGTCACCCTTGACCTGCTCCCCGCGCTGGTGGCCAGCGGCCACATCACGGCGCGCCGCGACACGCGTCCGTTCTGGTGGGGGCTGGTCGCCGCGCTGTTCGTGCTCAACGGCGGGCTGATGATCTGGCGCGATGTTGCTGCCACCACGGCCTTTGCCGAGGAAGTCGCAGCAAACCAGACGACCAGCACCGCGGCGCGGGCGCTCGCCGGGCGGATTGCGCGGGAGACAGCCCTGCGCAAGGCGCTGGTCGCCGAACGTGACGCCCATGATCCGCTCAGCATTCTGGCGCTGACCACCGTTGCTCTGCCCGAAGGCGCTTGGGTGCAACGCTACGCCTGGACGCCTGAAAGCCTGCGCCTGACCGGCACCAAGCCTTCCGGAAGCGACATTCCAAGCGCGTTGCGCCGCACCGGGCGCTTCGCTGCGATTCAGGCCAGCGTGTCAGACCCCACCGCCGAAAGCGGCGGAGGGCAGCCCTTCGATGTCACCGCTACGCTGGGGCTAACCCCGGCCAAGGAGGGGGAATGACCAGCCTGAGCGACCGCGAGCGGCGGCTGATCGCCATCCTCATCCTGATCGCGGCGATTGCGGTGGTGTGGCTTGGGATCCTTTCGCCCATCCTCTCCGGTTTCGAGTCCCGCGCCGCGGAACGCGAGCGGCTGGCGCTGGTGCAGGCGAGCAACCAGCGGCTCATCGACAACGCCGGGCGGCTGCGCCGTCAGGCCGAAGCGCAGCAGGCCGATATGGGGCGCTTCCACCTGATCGCTCCAACCCCCGAAGCCGCTGCCGAGCAGCTGAAGGAACAGGTGTCGGCGCTGGTTCGTGACGCGGGCGGCGAGGTGCGGGCAATGCAGGACAGCGAGGCTGCGGCGGGCCGTGTCGAGCTCAGGATCGAGGCGCGCCTCAGTGATGCGCAACTGGTGCGCCTGATCGAGCGGTTGCAGAATGCCCAGCCGCTGCTGGTGATCCGCGCGCTTGCGGTTTCCGCCCCCGGCGCAGTCTCTTCCGCCCAATCCTCCCCTTCCTCCAATCTGGATGTCCGGATCGATGTTGCCGCTTCGCATTCCCCGGCCTGAACGCGCCGACGGCACAGTGCTCGCCGCGCTGCTGGCGGTGTTGCTGGCGTTGATGCTGGCGGCGCAGTTCGTGCTGCCGCAGGATCGCCCCGCGGTGCCCGATGTGCCGCCAGCGGCCTTGCGGGCCGGGCCGGTGCAGATTGCCGTGATCAGTCCAGATCCCGCGCTCTCCCGTCGCTCGATCTTTCAGCCGACCCGGCTGGCTGGCAGCGGCGCGGCAGGCTTATCCGTCCCCGCCGGCCCGCTTGATGGCGCAATTCCGGCAGGGATCGTGCGGGTGCGCGGGGCAGCGCGGCTGGTGCTCCAGACCCCTGACGGCGGCAGTGTAACCCTGCGTCCCGGCCAATCGTGGCAGGGCTGGCGCCTTACCGCTATCGGCACGGACGAAGTCCGCTTTGCACGCGGGGGCGAGACGGTCACGCTCGGCCTTGGCGCTGCGACCGAAAGCTATTCCTATCCCGGCTATGACCCGCGTGGGTATCAGCCCAATCAGGCAGACGAACAATGACACTGCACCCCGCGCCTCGCCGTCTGGGCCATATCCTGTGCGCAGGCCCGCTGCTGGCCCTGACCGCTCCGGCTTTCGCCCAGACGCTCCCTGACGACCCGGCGCTGGCCGCGCAGACCGTCGATGCAACCATCATCGAAGGCGAACAGCGCCCCCCCCGTGGTCGCCGCGCCGCCGCCCGTCACGGTGCGCGGTGGGGATATCGCACTGAACTTTCCCGAAGCCGATGTGCGGGTGGTGGCCGAGGCTGTGCTGGGCGATCTGCTGGGGATGAACTACACCGTCGAAGGCGGCGTTTCCGGCCCGGTTACAGTCGTTACCGCCCGCCCGATCAGCCGCGATTCCCTAATCCCGTTCCTTGAAGATGCCTTTGCCATCGGCGGATATGCACTGGTTCTCGACGGCGGGCGGGCCACGATCACACCCATCGGTCAAGGCGCCAGCGGCGGCATCGCGCAGCCCGGCACGCCCGGTTTCGGCACCGAACTGCTGCAATTGCAGTTTGTCAGCGCCGATCAGATGCGCAGCCTGATCGCGCCGATCCTGCCCAACGTCGTCTCCGTCTCCGATCCCGCCCGCAACATCCTGCTGCTGCGCGGTACATCGGGCCAGCGGGCGAGCGCGCGCGATCTGCTCCAGCAGTTCGATGTCAACTGGCTGCGCAACATGAGTTTCGCACTGATCGTGCCCAAGCGCACCGATGCGCGGATCATCGTGCCGGAGCTGGAAAAGCTCATCAACGCGCCCGACAGCCCGACCCGCGATCTGGTGCGGATCATCGCGATGGAGAAGCTGAACGGCATCCTCGCGATCAGCCGCCAGCGGCAATATCTGGATGATGTGAACCGCTGGATCGAAATCCTCGACCGGCAGGGCCAGAACAATGAACCGCGCCTGTTCGTCTACAAGGTGCAGAACAGCCGGTCACGCGACCTGGCCCGCACGCTCAACCGGGCTTTTGGTCGCGGCGGCGGGGGCGAGGATGAACAGGTGGGCCAGCAGCAGGCAGCCTTTGCGGATTCGGGCGCTCCGGATGGCGCGGCGCAGACCGGCGGGCGGGCTGGCCCGGGCAATTATGGCGATGGCATCGGATATGGCAGCGTCGCCGCGCCCGTTGCTCCCACCAATGCCGCGCCCCGCGATACCGGCCGCGAGGAAACCGCCAGCTTTGCCAGCGGGGGGACTCAGATCACCAGCGATGACAACAACAATGCGATCCTCGTCTATGGCACCCCGCGCGAATATGCGGTGATCGAAGACGCGCTGCGCAAGCTGGATGTGCCGCCGGTGCAGGTGATGATCGAAGCGGCGATCACCGAAGTCAGCCTGACCGATGATCTGCGCTTTGGCCTGCAATGGAACTTCATCGAAGGCAATGAAAACGCGGTGCTGACGGATTCGACCTCGGGCACGGGCCTTGTGCGCGATGTGCCGGGCTTTTCCTTCCTGTTCGGCAATTCGGGCAGCCTGACCGGCGTGCTCAATGCGCTGGAGGGCAAGACCAAGGTCAACGTCGTTTCAGCGCCCAAGCTGATGACGGTCAACAACGGCACGGCCAGCCTGCAGGTGGGCAACCAGGTGCCGGTGCTGACCCAGAATTCGACCGCGACGATTGATCCCAATGCGCCGGTCATCAATGCGATCGAATACCGCGACACCGGCGTGATCCTCAAGATCACCCCGCGCGTCAATGGCAGCGGAATGGTGCTGCTGGATATCACGCAGGAGGTCAGCGACGTCTTGTCGTCCCGCGCATCGGGATCGTCGATCAATTCGCCGGTGATCTCCACCCGCAAGGTCAGCACCACGGTGTCAGTGCAGGACGGGCAGGTGCTGGCGCTGGGCGGGCTGATCCGCAACGTCCAGACGCGGGACAAGACCGGCATTCCGTTCCTGTCGCAGATACCCATCATCGGCGGATTGTTCGGTCGGCAGGTGGACGCGACCGACAAGATCGAACTGGTCATCCTGCTGAAACCCCGCGTGATCCGCACGGTCGACGATGCCCGCGCCATCACCGAGGAACTGCGCAACAAGATCCGCTCGCTCGAACCCTTTTCCACCACCGGGGATATTCCCTGACCCCGCCGCCGCGCCATAGCGGGGGAAAGCGCAAGGATGGCTTTGCCCTGGTTGTCGCGGTGGCGAGCCTTGCGGTGCTGGCGCTGCTGGCGCTGACGATGATCGAGGCGACGCGGGGATCGACCCGATCGGCCCGCGCCGAGCTTGACCGTGCGCGGTTGACCGCAGCGGCGGATGCGGGGGTGGTGCTGGCGGTGCAGGGCTTGGCGCAGACCAACGCAGCAAGACGCTGGCGGCCTGACGGGCGGCTGCGCGAAGTGGCCTTCGCCGGGGCACGGCTCGACATCCGGATCGAGGATGAACTGGCCAAGGTCCCATTGAACAAGATCAACGACCAGCAGGCCGAGGCGCTGTTCGCCGCCTTCGGCTTGCAGGGGGCGGAACTGGAGGAGGCGCGCGATGCCTTCCTCGACTGGCGCGACGGCGATGACGAACCGCGCCTGCGCGGGCGGGAACGGGCGGACTACGAAGGTGACGGAGTGCGCCCCCGCGATGGGCCGCTGCGCAGCAACGGGGAACTTGCCGCGATCCAGGCGATCGGGCCCGAACTCGCCGCACGCATGGCGCCCTATGTGACGGTGTACTCCCCCGACAGCGCGCCTTTTGCCGAGGCCAATGCCACCCCGCTTGCCCGCCGGGTGATGGCTGACGATGTGTTCGAGGACGGGTTTGCGGGCGTTGCTGTCGCCCAAGGTGGTTTGGGTGCGGATGAGCTTGCCCGCCCTGATGATGGCGTGACCGGACGGCCTCTGCGGATCATTGTGCGCGCCCGGGGCGAGGACGGATCGGCGGCGCGGCGCGATGTCGTGATCGAACTCACCGGCAATCCGGCGCGGCCCTATGTCATCAGGTCGCGAGACTAGACGCGATTAGCGCCGCTCCCCACCGAGGCTCAGGCCCCAGGGGGCGAACTCGCCGTTGCGGATCACCGGGTCATGAGCGGGCGGTGCGGCAGACGGCACAGGTGACGGGGCGCTGTGCTCTGCCGAAAGGGCCACTGTCACCGGTGCGCCATCACCGCGCAGACCAGAACCGGGCGAGCGGTAGAAGATGTGGCGGGCAATCTGGCGCACCCGCGTCAGGCTCGGCGCCCAATAGGGCGACACGTAATCGGCGTGGTAATGGGTCGCGCCGCGCACATGATCGGCGGTCTGGCCCGCCAGCACCCGCGCAGCCACAGCCCATGCCCCCGCCATTGCCGCAGCATTGCGCGGTCGGCGCAGCGATCCGTCACAGGTGAAGGTGAACTGGCAGCCGGTCCGCCGCTGCGCGCCCTGCCACACCACCCCGCACACGGTATCAGGATAGGCGGTGTGACGCACCCGGTTGAGGATAACCTGCGCCACCGCCTCCTGTCCCTGGGCAGGCTCAAGCCCGGCCTCGTAGGTGATCGCCAGCGCCAGGCATTGCGCGGCAGTTTCGGGCGTCTCGCCCGCAAGGATTGGCGGCAGAAAAAGCGGCGCGCCTTGCAGATTGGTCTGGGCCGATGCAGCGCCGGGCTGCGCGATGGCCGCCGTGATGGCGATGGCCGCGATAACGCGCCGCAAGGTTCCCACGCGCCGAAGCGCCCGAACCAGCCTTGCCTGCCCCCGTATCACGCGCATCTCACCCCGACCCGCCCACAAGAAAGATCAGCCAAGCCGCTGCCGCCATCAACGTCCCCAGCGGGAGCGCCGTATCGGCTGCCACCTCACGGCGGAGCAGCAGCATCACCAAGGCCGCCGCCAGCCCGATCAGGCTTGCCCCTATCACCGTACCGATAACCCCCATCGGCCCCAGCCACAAGCCGACCGCGCCCAGCATGGGAGGATCGCCGCCGCCCATGCCCTCACGCCCGCGCACCATGCGGTAACCGCGCGCGACGGCCCACAGCATACCAAACCCCAGCGCCCCGCCTGCCAGAGCGAAGCCCAGTGGTATGAGGCTTTCTGCCTCCCAGGCGCGCAGCAGCGCGAAAGCCACACCGCTCAGCGCCAGCACCGCTACCAGAGAGCGCGGCAGCCACAGGTGCCGCGCATCGATCACGCCGAGCAGCAGCAATTGCCACCCCATCAGCATCGCGGGCAGGGCAAGCCCCTGCGGCGCTAACATGACAGCCGCCGCGCCAATCAACGCGCCTGCCACTTCGCAGCCCGGCTGCCACACGCCAATCGCAGCGCCGCACGCCCGGCATCGCCCGCGCAGCGCCAGCCATGACCACAAGGGCACCAGATCGCGTGCGCCGATGGCCACGCCGCAGGCATCGCAGGCGGATCGCCCCGACAGGATCGAACGGTCCGCAGGCAGGCGCAACAGCGCGGTGCCGATGAAGCTGCCGATGGCAGCCCCGGCAACCGCCGCCAGCAATCCTGTCAGCCAGACCGGCCCCTCTGGCATCATCGCCCCCCCTTTGGCTCCACGCCCCCCTGCCTTAGCCCCGTGGCCAAGAACTTGTCATCAGCCGCGGGCGTCCGTGTGTCGTTCGTATGCCGGGTGCAAAAGATTACAGGAATGGCGTAACCTTCCGGCAGATGCGACCGAACACAAGCTCGTAACCCCGCTGCCGGAGCGCCGTTTGAAAGCCGACGAAGCCACCCTTGCCCGTCTGATGGCGCTATCGCAGGCGGGCGACAAGCTGGCCTATGCGGCGCTGCTCGATGCGTGCCAGCGCTGGCTTCGCGGGTATTACAGCCGCCGCATCGCGCCTTCGAGCCTTGATGATCTGGTGCAGGAAACGCTGATCGCGCTGCACACCAAGCGGGCTTCGTGGGACGCGACGCGGCCGTTCCTGCCGTGGCTGGCGGCGATTGCGCGCTATCGCTGGGTCGATCACCTGCGCCGCCTGTACCGCGCTGACGAACACGAACTGCACGAAGAAACGATGGGCACCGATGACGAACCGGCGATTGCCGCGCGCATCAGCATCGAACGCCTGCTCGGCCTGCTGCCGCCTGCGCAAGAGCAGGCCATCGCTCTGGTCAAGATCGAAGGACTGAGCATCGCCGAGGCCGCGCAGGCGACCGGACAAAGCGAATCGCTGGTCAAAGTGAACATCCACCGGGGCCTGAAAAAGCTCGCCCACATGATCGAGAAAGAATGACGATGCACCGCAGTTCCGATGCCCTGATTGCCGAGTTGGTGGGCGGGCTTGAGCCTGTCAGGCCGCTGCGGTTTGGCGAGGGGCTGGGTCTTGCGCTTGCCGCGGCGGGGCTTTCGGCCGTGGTGGTGATCACCCTGTTCGGCCTGCGTCCTGATTGGCTGGCCGGATCGGTCAACCCGATGCACTTGGTGGCGACGGGGCTTTATTTCGGGCTTGCCCTAGCTGCAACGGTGACGGTGGTGGTGATGAGCCGCCCCCAGATCGGCAGCGATCACACCGGCTGGCGCTGGGCTGCGGCGATGGCCGCGCTGCTGCCACTGGCCGGGTTGATCGTGGGGCTGAGCGGCGGCGAGGATATGCTCTCGGCTGAGAACGTCCGTCATGGTGCGGCGTGTTTCGCGGTGGGCGGCACAGCCTCGCTGCTGGTGTTCGCGATGCTGACAGTGTGGCTGCGGCGCGGCGCGCCGACCGATCCGGATCGCGCCGGGCTGGTGGCGGGCGTGGCAGCAGGGGCGTTCGGGATCTTCGCCTTCTCGCTCCATTGCCCGGACAATGACATTGTTCACATCGGCGTGTGGCACAGTGCCGTGGTGCTGGTCATGGCCGGGCTGGGCCGCGCGGTGTTGCCGCGCCTGATCCGCTGGTAGGACGCTAGAGGCCCAGGCTTTCGATCTTGGCATCAAGGTCGATCGGGATGCGCGCCAGCACGGCATGGCCAGCCTCGCTGGCGGATGCCCCTTCGGCTGCGACCAGTTCCGCCAGTGCGGCATCACGGCTTGCCAGCATTTCGGCCAGTTCTTCGCGGTACAGCGCCACCATCGCGGTCAGCAGCCGGTTCACCAGCGGGTCTTCGGCGGTGTCGTCGACATTGTAGCGATCCAGATGCGCGGCCATGACCGGAGCGGGGTAGAGGAATTCGTCGGTCACCCAGCGGTTGGTCGCAAACCAGCTGACCGGGATTCCGGCGTGGTTGACCGCCAGCCCGGCAATGTGGGTGACATGGGCGGGCGCATCCTCGCCCAGATCGGGCGCGCGGGTGAAAGCCGCCGGATCGTCAAGCTGGGTGCGGTGCAGAAACAGATGGAAATGGCCATGCTCGTGCGCGTCACGATCACCCGGCGCATGGACATGGTAATACCACCGTGACCGCGTTTGCCGGTCGCGCGCGTCGTTGTCGGGATAATGGTCCCAGAACCGCAGATCGGCATCGGGCAGCACGCGCAGCATCAGCGGCACACCGGTCTGCGCCATCGCGGTGATGGTTTCGATGACCGCTTCTGCCGCCTGTTGCTGATCCATCGGGTGATCGGTCTGCCATGGAAGGGGTCTGGCGTGAACACTGTCCCGCCAGACCCGATTGGTGGCTTATTCTGCGGCAGCCGCGCAGGGCTTGGCCTCGCAGCCGGCAGCAGCGCAAGGCTTGGCTTCGCAACCTGCAGCGGCGCAGGGAGCGGCGTCGCAGCCCGTAGCGGCGGTTTCAGCGGTGTCGCCAGCGGCGGCATCGGCAGCAGGTGCGCAGCTTGCAGCGCTGCACGCGCCCGAACAGGCCCCGGTGGCCAGCGTGAGGCCGCCCATCACGGCGAGCATGCTGGTCAGTTTGGTCTTTTTCATCGGTAAGTCCCCTGTTGTGTGTTTTGGCGGTGCAGGCATCACTCTCCCCGCATCGCCGGGCACCAACGGCATACGAGGTGGCCGAAGTGTTGCAGGCGCAACGCCGCTTCGCGGCGGCGTCATGCTGCTATACCTCGCCGCGACGCAATTCGCTGGAACCGCGCCGGCGGTTACAGGCGGCGCAATGTCTTTTGCCAAAGGCTGGCGGACCTGCCGTTCACCCCAGCCGCGCCGCGTGCCAGGCGATGTGATCGGCCATGAAGGTCGAGATGAAGTAATAGGAGTGGTCGTAACCCTCCTGCATCCGGATGGTCGCCGGGATGGCAGCGGCCTCGCACGCGGCGGCAAGCAGCGGGGTGCCGAGCTGTTCGTCAAGAAACGCATCGGCGCTGCCCTGATCGACCAGCAGATCGGTGAGGCGCGCGCCGCCTTTGATCAGGGCGACTGCGTCATGTTCAGCCCATGCATCGCGGTTTTCGCCCAGATAGCGTCTGAATGCCTTCTCGCCCCATGGCACCTGTGACGGTGCGCAGATTGGCGCAAAGGCGCTGACCGACCGGAACCGGGCGGGATTGCGCAAGGCGATGGTGAGCGCGCCGTGACCGCCCATCGAATGCCCCGTAATGCCCTGCCGCGCCATGTCGGCGGGGAAGCGTTCGGCGATCAGCGCGGGCAGCTCGTCCTCGATATAGGCACGCATCCGGTAATGCTGCGCCCACGGTTCCTGCGTGGCATCAAGATAGAATCCCGCGCCCTTGCCAAAGTCATAAGCCTCGTCGTCAGGCACATCATCGCCGCGAGGGCTGGTGTCGGGGGCGATGAAGATCACGCCGTGTTTGGCGCAGGCAGCCCGGTATTCGCCCTTTTCCATGACATTGGCGTGGGTGCAGGTCAGGCCTGAAAGGTACCACAGCACCGGCAGCTTTGCCCCCGGCGCGTGATCGGGCACGAAGACCGCGAAGGTCATATCCGTGCCGGTCGCCGCCGCAGCATGGCGATAGACGCCCTGCGTGCCGCCATGGCTGCGGTTCTGCGACAGGGTCTCCATCAGAAGACGACAACAGAGCGGATCGACTTGCCTTCGTGCATCAGGTCAAAGGCGGTGTTGATTTCATCAAGGCCCATCACGTGGGTGATCATCGGGTCGATCTGGATCTTGCCGGTCATGTACATGTCGACGATCTTGGGCACGTCGGTGCGGCCCTTGGCCCCGCCGAAGGCCGTGCCGCGCCAGTTGCGGCCCGTCACCAGCTGGAAGGGGCGCGTGGCGATTTCCTTGCCCGCTTCGGCGACGCCGATGATGATGCTGGTGCCCCAGCCGCGGTGGCAGGCTTCCAGCGCGGTGCGCATCACTTCGGTGTTGCCGGTGGCATCGAAGGTGTAATCCGCGCCGCCATCGGTCATCTCGACGATTTTGGCGACGGTTTCCTCGCGGCTCAGCCCCTTGGAATTGAGGAAGTGGGTCATGCCGAAGCGCTTGCCCCATTCTTCACGCGCAGGATTGATGTCGACCCCGATGATGAGGTTTGCGCCTGCCAGCCGTGCGCCCTGAATGACGTTCAAACCGATCCCGCCGAGGCCGAACACCACGACATTGTCACCCACCTGCACCTTGGCGGTATTGGTCACCGCGCCGACGCCGGTGGTGACGCCGCAGCCGATGTAGCAGGCCGACTGGAACGGCGCGTCCTCACGGATTTTCGCCACCGCGATTTCAGGGAGAACTGTGAAATTGCTGAAGGTCGAGCAGCCCATATAGTGGAAGATCGGCTGGCCCTTGTAGCTGAAGCGCGTGGTGCCATCGGGCATCAGCCCCTTGCCCTGCGTCGCGCGGATCGCGGTGCACAGGTTGGTCTTGCCGCTGAGGCACGATTTGCACTGGCGGCATTCGGGCGTGTAGAGCGGGATCACGTGATCGCCCGGCTTTACGCTGGTGACGCCCGCACCCACCTCGCGCACGATGCCTGCGCCTTCATGGCCGAGCACCGAGGGGAAGATGCCTTCGCTGTCGAACCCGTCCAAAGTGTAGGCATCGGTGTGGCAGATGCCGGTTGCCATGATCTCGACCAGCACTTCACCGGCCTTGGGGCCTTCCAGATCAAGCTCGACGATCTCCAGCGGCTTCTTCGCTTCGAAGGCAACGGCAGCGCGGGTTTTCATGGGCAGAGTGTCCTTGGTCTGGTTGGTCGTCAGCGGGCGCAAACCGGTGGCACCCGCAAGGGCGCGCCGCAAGCGAAAATCCGGTGCGGCGCGCCGCTTTTGCGTCAGGCCTGAAACCGCCCGTCAACCCTGCGCAACACTGCGCTCGGCCCGTCGAGCAGCGCCTTGGGCAGCAGGGCGGCGGGAAGATCCTGATAGCTCACCGGCCGCAGGAAGCGATCGATCGCGAGCGTCCCGACCGAGGTGCTGCGCCCGTCCGACGTGGCCGGGAAGGGGCCGCCGTGAACCATCGCGTGGGTCACTTCCACGCCCGTCGGCCAAGCGTTGGCGATGATCCGTCCGGCGCGGCCTTCAAGGATCGGCAGCAGCGTGCGCGCTGCGGGATAGTCGTCGCTCGCCATGTGCAGCGTGGCGGTCAACTGGCCTTCCATCCCTTCGAGGATCGCGGCGACTTCGGCGAGATCAGCGCATACCACGATGATAGAACTGGGGCCGAACACCTCGTCGCCCAGCGCCGGGTTGGCGCGGAAATCGGCACCGCTGACGGTGTAGACATGGGCCTGCCCGCAATCGCCCGCGCCTTCCGCGCCTTTGCCCACCAGCGCCGCCCCGTGGGCGGCAATGGCGGCGATACCCTTGGCATAGGCGCTCTGGATGCCCGCCGTCAGCATGGTTTGCGCAGGGATGCCGCCGAGCGCTTCGCCCACCGCCGCGATGAAGCGCGTGGTCGCTTCGCTCTCCACCGCCAGCACGATGCCGGGGTTGGTGCAGAACTGGCCCGCGCCCAGTGAGAGTGACCCTGCATAAGCGGCGGCCAGCGCCTCTGCCGCCTCTGCCATCCGGTGCGGCATCAGCACCACCGGATTGACGCTGCTCATCTCCGCATAGACCGGGATCGGCACGGGTCTGGCAGCAGCGTGGTTCACCAGCGCAAGGCCCCCGGCGCGCGAGCCGGTGAAGCCCACGGCAGCAATGCGCGGGTCTTTCACCAGCGCCTCGCCCAGCGTGTAATCGGTGCCGTTCAGCAGGGAGAACACACCTTCGGGCATCCCCGCCTCCCGGATCGCGGCAAGGATTGCCCCTGCGACCAGTTCGGACGTGCCCGGGTGCGCCGGGTGGCCTTTCACCACCACACAGCACCCGGCCGCCAGCGCCGAGGCGGTGTCCCCGCCCGCAACCGAAAAGGCGAGCGGAAAGTTGCTCGCCCCGAACACCGCGACCGGGCCAAGCGGCACCTTGCGCATTCTGAGGTCGGGCTTGGGCGGCGTGCGATCCGGCATGGCGTGATCGATGCGCAGGCCCTGCCAGCCGCCGTTCTCGACCTCGTCGGCAAACAGCCGCAGCTGGCCCACGGTGCGGCCACGCTCGCCATTCAGGCGCGCTTCGGGCAACCCGCTTTCCGCCATCGCGCGCTGGGTGAGGATATCGCCGAGCGCGTCGATCTTGTCCGCGATCAGCCGCAGAAAGGCGGCGCGTTCGGGCAAGGGGAGGGCGGCGAACGCCGCTTGGGCTGCGGCCGCCGCGGCGCAGGCATCGGCGATGTCTGCCGCGCTGGCTTGCGCAAAAGCGGGTTCAAGCGGCGCGCCGCCTGCTGCTGTCACCGCGGTAAAGGTGGACGCCCCGCTGCGCCATTCACCCGCCACCAGATTATTGCCCGTCAACATGCCTGTTCCTCTCAAAAGCCCGAATGTGAATTCACGAAAAAACGCGGCTTGCCATCGTCCGCATTACATGAAAGGTAGCGCTACCATAAATGACATGGGTTGCAACAACGCAGACCCGGGGGAGAGGGATCTTGGAGACACAGCGCGAAGGCGCCAACATGGTGCTGATATCGGCAATCGTGGCGGTGGCAACGATCGGGGGGTTGCTGTTCGGGTATGACAGCGGCGCGGTCAACGGCACGCAGCCGGGGCTGAAAGCGGCCTTCGGTCTGGGTGTGGGCGGATTGGGCTTTACCGTCAGCTCGCTGCTGATCGGCTGCTTTATCGGGGCTTTTTTCGCGGGCACGCTGGCTGACCAGATGGGCCGGCGCAACGTGATGCGGATCGCTGCGGTGCTGTTTCTGGTCGGCGCGCTGGTGCAGGGCCTTACCGAAAATCACCTGTTGTTCGTCATCGCCCGCATCGCAGGCGGCATGGCGGTGGGCGCGGCGAGCGTGTTGTCACCCGCCTATATCGCCGAGGTCGCCCCTGCCAATATTCGCGGCCGGATGACGACGGTGCAGCAGATCATGATCATCACCGGCCTGACGCTGGCGTTCCTCGTGAATTATGCCCTCGCAGCGGCTGCGGGGGGCTCGACCGGGGCGTTCTGGGGCGGCATCGAGGCGTGGCGCTGGATGTATCTGATGCAGGCCGTGCCGGCAGCGATCTTCCTTGGCGCGCTGTTCTTCATCCCGGAAAGCCCGCGCTATCTGATCGGCAAGGGTCGGCATGACGAGGCGATGACCGTGCTCACCAGCCTGTTCGGCCCGGCTGAAGCCACCGCCAAGCTCGCCGAGATCGGCGCCAGCTTTTCCGAGGATCACAAGCCCCGCCTTGCCGATGTGCTTGCGCCTGCTGGCACGAAAAGCGTGCTCGGCATGCGCCCGATCGTGTGGGTCGGGATCATGCTCGCGGTGTTCCAGCAGCTCGTCGGGATCAACGTGATCTTCTATTACGGCGCGACGCTGTGGCAGCTGGCGGGCTTTACCGAAAGCGATTCGCTGCTGATCAACATCGTGTCGGGCGCGGTGTCGATTGCGGCCTGTTTCGTGACCATCGCGGTGATCGACAAGGTGGGGCGCAAGCCGTTGCTGCTGATCGGATCGGCGGGCATGGCGGCGACCTTGTTCGTGATGGTGTTCGTGTTCAGCCAGGGCGGACTTGATGCCAATGGCAATCTGGTGCTGTCGGCGGGCCTCGGCACGACGGCGGTGATCGCGGCGAACCTTTACGTCATCTTCTTCAACGTCAGTTGGGGCCCGGTGATGTGGGTGATGCTGGCCGAGATGTTCCCCAACCAGATCCGCGGGTCGGCGCTGGCGGTGGCGGGGTTCTTCCAGTGGTTCGCCAACTTCCTCATCGCGCAGTCCTTCCCGCTGATGGCGGCGGGGATCGGCCTTGCCGCAAGCTACAGCTTCTATGCGGTGTGCGCGGTGATCAGCTTCTTCCTGGTCCAGCGGTTCATCGTCGAGACCAAGGGCAAGGAGCTTGAGGAGATGGTCGGCTGAGCCTGTCGGTGTTAGCGTGGAGGCCATGATGTCAGACTCACCTCAGCCTGTCCGCGTCGTCGTCCTTGGCGGCGGCACGGCGGGGTGGATGACGGCGGCGGGGATTGCCAAGCTGCTCCCCGGCCTCGCCAGCGTCCAACTGGTCGAGAGCGAGGAAATCGGCATCGTCGGGGTGGGCGAGGCGACGTTGCCGCACATCCGCGGCTTTGTCGAAAAGCTCGGGATCGACGAGGCGGCGTTCATGAAAGCCACCCACGCCACCTTCAAGCTGGGGATCGATTTCCGCGATTTCGGGCGGATCGGGGAAAGCTATATCCATCCCTTCGGCTCGTTCGGCGAGGAGGTCGCGGGCGTCGGCTTTCACCACTACTGGCTGGAACTGGCGCGGCATGGCAAGGCGCGCGATCTGGGCGATTATTCGCTTGCGGTGGCGGCGGCCAAGGCCAACCGGTTCCGACCGCCGACGCAGGATGACAGCCTGGGCTCGACCTATGGCTACGCTTACCAGTTCGATGCGACGCTGTTCGGCCCCTTCATGCGCAAGTTCGGGCTCGGCCTCGGGATTGAACGATACGAAGGCAGAGTGGTCACGGTCGAGCGTGACGGGGCGAGCGGCGATGTCACCGCGCTGATCCTTGCAGACGGGCGGCGTGTCGCGGGTGATCTTTTCATCGATTGCTCGGGCTTCCGCTCGATCTTGCTGGGGCAGGAACTCGGCGTAGCTTGGGAGGACTGGACCCACTGGCTGCCTTGCGACCGGGCAGCTGCCATGCCCTGCACCCATGCGACCGACGACCTGCGCCCCTATACCACCGCCACGGCCATGCCCGCCGGCTGGCGCTGGCAGATCCCGCTCCAGCACCGGATGGGCAACGGCTACGTCTTTTCCAGCGCGCATATCTCCGAGGACGAAGCCTGCGAGGCGATCCGCGCGAGCGCCGAGGGCACCCCGCTGGCCGATCCGCGCATCCTCAAGTTCCGCCCCGGTCGCCGCACGCAATCGTGGTGCCACAATGTCATCGGCGTCGGGCTTGCCAGCGGGTTCCTCGAGCCGCTCGAGTCCACCTCGATCTACTTGGCGCAGATGGCGATCACCTATCTGATCGAACTTTTCCCGGCGGCCGCCGGCCAGATCGACGCGCGCGACCGTGCGGAATTCAACCGCCTCGTGGACATGGAATATGACCGGGTGCGGGACTTCCTGATCCTGCATTACAACGCCACCACGCGTGACGATTCCGAATTCTGGAATCATGTGCGCACGATGAAGGTGCCCGATAGCCTCGCCGACAAGCTGGAGCTGTGGCGGCGCGCGGGGCGGATCGAGAAGTACTCCGATGGGCTGTTCTACGATGCCAGCTGGATCGCGGTCTATGTCGGGCAGGGGATGCTGCCCGAGGCGCATGATCCGCGCGCGGCGATGATTGCGCCGGATGCTCTCGCCCGCGCCACCGAACGCCTGCGCATGGCGGTAACGGGCGAGGTCGCGGCGATGCCCGGACACCGCGACTACCTGCGGGCCGAAGCCGCCAGGCTGGCAGAAGCCGCGTGAGCCAGCCGCGTGCACCCTTGCGCCGGGTCGTCGTGATCGGCGGCGGGCAGCTTGGTGTGCTGGCGGCGATTGCCGTGCGCCGCGCCTTGCCGGGTTGCGAGGTGGTGGTGGTCGGCACGCCAGCCAGCCCGGCGGCCTTTGCCGACACCTCGCCAACGGCCATGCCCTTCACCAACAAGCTGCACGACCGGCTGGGCATTGCCGAAGCGGACATCGTGACCAAGGCAGGCGGATCATACCGCCTTGTCACCCGCTATGTGGGATGGGGCGGGGCGGGGCAGTCGGGCGTGATGGCCTATGGCGAGGCGCTGGACCCGGCGCTCAAAACCGCCTTTGCGCGTGATTGGGGGCAGGTGCGCCTGCCCGGTGGCACCCCCGCACCCGCCGGAAGCGTGGCGCAGGTACTGGCCGAAGCGGGCCGTTTCGCGCCCCCCCCCGCCGGGCGAGCCGACACCGATATCCTCGGTCGATTACGCCCTGCGCTGGCACCCGGCGGCCTATCGCGCGCTGCTGATCGAGCGGGCCGAGACGCTGGGCGTGACCTATGCGCAAGGCACCATCGACCGGATCGAACCGGGAGAGGGTGACGCCATCGCCGCTGTCGGTCTGGCAGGGCAAGGCATGATCCCTGCCGACCTGTTCCTCGATTGCAGCGGGCCGCAGGCGACCCTGCTTGCCGCCCACCCGCGCTTTGCCTTCACCGACTGGTCTTCGAGCCTGCCGAAGCGCCACCTTTACCTTGGCAGGCCAACCGCGCCGGTCATCGCGCTGGAAGACCGCGTGACCCTGACCGGCTCAGGCTGGATCACCGAGATCGCCGGACGTGACGGGCGGCATGTTACGCTCGGCACCCCGGCACCATTGGGGCAGGCAGAGGCTGAAGCGATGCTGGCGGCGCCCGTGCTGGGCGCCGTCGCGCTCACCCCCGGCCGCGTGTCCGCGCCGTGGATCGGCAATGTGGTCGCATTGGGCGATGCCGCCGCGCGGTTCGAACCGCTGGGGCCGTTGCACCTCGATCTGGCGCACCGCCAGTTGGCGCTGCTGCTGGAGATGCTGCCGGGCCGCGACATCTCCCCGCTCGAACGCGCCGAATATAATCGCCGTTCGGGCCTGATGATGGAGGGCGTGCACGAGGTTCTGGCGCTCCACTTTGCCGGGATCGAAGCCCAGCGCGTGTTCGGCGCGCGGGCGCTGCCGGGGCAGACCGGCGCGGTGATCGACCAGTTTCTGCGGCGGGGACGAATCCCGTTCCGTGAGGAGTTGCCGTTGCTGGGGCAGGAGCAATCCGCGCTGCTGGTCGCGCTCGGCTGGCACCCCGGCCTTCCGCCTGCCGCGCGCGTTCCCGATACTGCCGCCGAAGCGCAGGCCCGCGCCGCGTTCGAGGCTGAAGCACGCGCCGCGCTGGCCTATGCGCCGCCTTACGGCCAGTGGCTCGCCCGCGCCGTCTAGCTGAGCGTCTTGCGGATGAAGTCGCGCATGGACGCGAAGGCTTCAGGGGAAGGCGGGCCAAGGATACCGCGCGCGTGCGGAGGCAGGTGTCCACCCGGATCGCCGTCCGGCGCGAAGACGTAGTAATCCAGCATGGTCCGCCACACCGCGCGCTGGTCTTCGGGCAGGTGGCGGAACGCGAAGATCGCGTGCATCAGCCCGTCATAGGGGCTGCCGATCCCTTCGGGCTGTCCGGGCGTCCACCAGTAATTGACAAGGATGCTCACCGGATCGAGCGATTCCACCCCGTGCCACCAGCCATAGGGGATGTAGATGGCATCGCCGGGTTCCAGCGTCGCGGTGCTGGCGTGGTGCGCCGCCTCGGCATAGCGGGGGAAGCGGTCAAGATCGGGAGCAGCCGGATCGACCATGCTGACCGGCACTCCCGCCGGGGTCAGTTCGAAGGGGCCGGGATAAAGGCCCGTGATCTGATCGGGAGGATAAAGCGTGAAGCGCCGCCGGCCGGCAACACAGCAGGCGACATTGGCCTTGGCATCGTAATGCACGCCCACGCGGATGCGGTTGCCGATCCAGATGCGCGCGGCCACGTCCGGCAGCAGCGCCAGCCGGTTTTCGCGGGCGAAGGCGGGCAGCAGGCTGGCGATATCCTCCGATTGCACGGCCATCGCCGGCGGATCGGGCATGGTTGCGGCGCTCAGCAGATCGTCGAGAAAGGTTTCCAGCCGCCCATTGCCGCGCACGAAATTCAGCCGGGTGAGATCGGGCGTATAGAAGAACCGCCCCTTCTCGCTCGGCGCGGCGGCAATCGCCCCGACCGGACGGGTCGCGGGCTCTTTGCGCAGGTAAGCGGCGATGTCGTTATCGCCCGCACGTGCGGCGGCGACGGCTGGCCAATCGGCCACCTGCCCGCGCACCACCACCGGGCGCAGGGCGGCGCGCAGGTCGCCGAACTGCTCCGGCCCGATCGGCCCGGTTATCTCGGCCATCGGCGCAGGATGCGGCAATGTGGTCATGCGGTGAGGTATTCCTCGGCTGCAATTGCGCCGCCTTGGGCACGCAGGAACTCCGCCTGTGTCGGCATCTGGTCCACGGCTTGCGCGATCACACCGCGGATATGCGACAGCCGCTGGCGCGTCTCGGCGTCATCAAGGATTCGGGCGGCCGGGTGATAGGCCTGCGGCCGGACCCCCTGGCCGAGCATCACCGATAGCCAACTGTCTTCGGTAAACAGTTCGTTGTTCTCGCGGATGATCCGGCCAGAGGAACGGAACAGCTCCAGCTTTTCGGCCAGCCCGTCGGGCGGCCGCAGGTTGCGGCAATAGCGCCAGAATTCCGAATCATCACGCTCGCTGGCGCGGTAGTGGAGCACCAGAAAATCGCGGATATCCCGGTATTCGCGTGTGGTTTCGTGATTGAACCGGTCGCGCTCCACCGCGCCAAAGCCGGTGTCGGGAAACAGCGCCAGCAGCCGCGCGATGCCCGATTGCACCAGATGGATCGAGGTGGACTCAAGCGGTTCGAGGAATCCCGCAGCCAGCCCCAGCGCCACCACATTCCTGTCCCACATTTGCGCCCGGTGCCCAGCCTTGAAGGCGAGCTGGTTGGGATCTGCGAGGGGTTTGCCGTCAAGGTTCGCGAGCAGCAAATCGGTCGCTGCGGTGCGATCAATGTGCGATGATGAGAACACGTGGCCGTTGCCGATCCGGTGCTGGAGCGGAATGCGCCATTGCCAACCGGCGGTACGCGCGGTTGACCGGGTCAGCGGCTCGGTGCGCCCGCCCAGTTCGCATGGCACTGCAACGGCCGAATCGCAGGGCAGCCACTTGCTCCAGTCGGTGAACGGCACGCCAAGGGTCTGGCCAAGCAGCAACGACCGGAAGCCAGAGCAATCAATGAACAGTTCGCCCGCCACCTCGCGCCCGTCTTCAAGCGCGACGGCGGTGACGAAACCCGTCTCGCCATCCTGCCGGACTTGCGTGATCCGCCCTTCCACCCGCACTGCGCCCATGCCTTCCGCATAGCGCCGCAGAAACCGGGCATAGCGGCCTGCATCGAACTGAAAGGCATAAGACAGCTTGGACAGCGGCGATTTGGGATTGTCCGGGCGTGGCCACGCAAACCGGCCCGCCTTGCCCGCCATCGCGGCTATCGAATAATCGTCGATCCGCGAGGTATCGCCCACCGCTTGCCCGCGCAGCCAGAAATGCTGGAATTCGATCCCCAGCATGTCGATCCCGAAGCTGCCGAACGGGTGGACATAGGCATGACCGGGCCGCAACCAGTCGACGAATTCGATGCCCAGTTTGTACGTCGCGCGGGTTTCGCGCATGAACTCCATCTCGTCGAGACCGAGCAGGCGGTTGAAGCCGATGATCTGCGGGATGGTCGCTTCGCCCACGCCGACGGTTCCGATCGCCTCGCTTTCGACCAGCGTGACCGACAGGCCGGGCAGAGCGCCCAGAACCCGGACCAGCGCCGCCGCCGTCATCCACCCGGCGGTGCCGCCGCCGACAATGACGATCTTGGTGACGGGCGCGGGCGCGTTCATGCCGAGATCGCCTGGGCTGTGGGCGTATCGTGCCAGCTGCCCGATTGCCGCAGGAAGTCTCCGTGCGCGGGAAGTCTGCCCGCCACATCCGCATAGGCGGCGCGCATCTGGGCCATCGCGGCGGCGACCTTGTCTTCGTCCAGCGTGTCGGCAATCGGATCATGCGCCTGGGGCCAGATGTTCTGGCCCAGCATCACCGCGATCCAGCTGGGTGCGCTGAACAGTTCGGCGTTCTCGCGGAACACCCGCCCGCGGTGCTGCCACAGCGCCATCTTCCGCGCGAGGCTGTCGGGGATGCTCATATGCTGGATGTAGCGCCAGAATTCGGAGTCGTCGCGCTGCGTCGCCTTGTAGTGGAGGATGACGAAATCGCGCACATCCTCGAACAATTCGCGCATCCCGCGGTTGTATTCGTCGCGCTCGATCGGGCTGAAAGGCAGGTCGGGAAACAGCGCGAACAGGCGGGCGATGCCGTTCTGGATCAGGTGGATCGAGGTCGATTCGAGCGGTTCGATGAAGCCGGACGAAAGCCCGATGGCGACGACATTGTGGTTCCACGCCTTGCGCCGCATGCCGGTAAGGAACCTCAGCCCGCGCGGCTGTGCCAGCGGCGCGCTTTCGAGGTGATCCAGCAAGATTTCGCGCGCGGTGTCATCGTCCATGAAGGCGCTGGAATAGACATGGCCGTTGCCCGTGCGGTGTTGCAGCGGGATGCGCCATTGCCAGCCTGCGCTGTGGGCGGTGGCGCGGGTGAAGGGGTCGGGCGGGCCGGGGCTGCGGCTGGGCACGGCCAGCGCGCGGTCCATCGGCAGCCAGTGGCTCCAGTCTTCGTATCCGGTATCAAGCGCTTCTTCGATCAGCAGCCCGCGAAAACCCGAGCAATCGATGAACAGATCGCCCGCAACAGCCGTGCCGTTTTCGAGGGTGACGCTCTCCACATCGCCGGTTTCGCCGTTGCGGTTGGCATGGGTAATCTGGCCTTCGATCCGGATGACGCCCTGCCGTTCGGCCATGCGGCGCAGGTAGGCAGCGTATAGCCCGGCGTCGAAATGATAGGCGTAGGCGATTTCTTTCACCGCCGATTGCGCACCTGCCGTAGGCCGGGCGAATCGGCCGAGCCGGGCTGCGGCGGTGCTCATCGAATAATCGCCGATATCGCCCGCCCCGGCGCCAGAGCGCGCGTGTTCGCGCAGCCACAGCTGGTGGAAGGCGATGCCGTGGAGGTCCTGGCCATATGTGCCGAAGGGGTGGAAGTAGCGGTCGCCCTGCCGCCCCCAATTGACGAATTCGATCCCGAGTTTGCAGGTGCCACGCGTCTCGCGCAGGAACTCGGCCTCGGGGATATCGAGCATGGCGTTGAAGCTGCGGATCGGCGGGATGGTCGCCTCGCCCACGCCGACTGTGCCGATGGCATCGGATTCGATCAGGGTTACGGTGCGCCGGCCATCGTTGAAAAACCGCGAAAGCGCAGCCGCAGCCATCCAGCCGGCGGTCCCCCCGCCGACGATGACGACCCGCGCAAGGCGGTTCGCGTTACCGATACCATTGCTCCCAAACATCCTGCCCCCATCCTATCCTGCGCCGGAGTTGTTGGCAAATTGCCACAGTATCCCTGCAAAAATGCGAAGACCTATTGTCAAGCGCGCCAGCCCCCGATAAGCCATCGTCCCACAAGAGGGCAAGCTATCTGATATAAAATGATAGCGCTAACATGGGGAGGGATCTTATGCGCATTTCGGTGCAGCATCACGGCGTTCGGGCGAGCCGCTGTGATTCATGGTTCAAGAGCGCACTGCGTGCCGGGGCATCCGCTCTCGTCGTCAGCAGCGTCATCGGCGGCAGTGCCGCATTTGCTCAGGATGAAGCAGCGCCGGAGCCGGAAGTCGAAGACGCCGCCGAGGCTGAACTGCCGGGCAATGAGATCATCGTCAGCGGCCTGCGCCAGTCGCTCGCCAACGCCCAGAACATCAAGCGCGACGCTGATACCATCGTCGATGCGATCACCGCGCAGGACATCGGCGCGCTGCCCGATCGTTCCGTGACCGAAGCGCTCCAGCGCGTGCCGGGCGTCGCGATCAACCGCTTCGCCGGCTCGAACGATCCCGATCACTTTTCGGTCGAAGGTTCGGGCGTCGTGGTGCGCGGCCTCAACTTCGTGCGTTCGGAATTCAACGGACGCTCCGCTTTTGCTGCTGGCGTTGGCGGGCAGGCTCTCAACTTTGCCGATGTTCCGGCCGAATTGCTCGGCTCGGTCATCATCAGCAAGAACGCGACCGCCGAAACGATCGAGGGCGGTCTGGCCGGGACAGTTAATCTCAACACCCGCAAGCCGTTCGACAACAACGGGCTGACGGTCGCCTTCAGTGCCGAGGCCAATTACGGCGATTTCCGCAAGGAATGGACGCCGACCCTCTCGGGCCTGATCAGCAACACCTGGGACACCGACAAGGGCCGCTTTGGCCTGCTGTTCAGCGGTTCCTATTCGCGCATCAAGAGCCGGGCCGATGGCTTGCAGGTCGCCAACTACCAGACCCGTGATGGTGAGCTGGTTCCGGCGGCCAACGCCGATGGCGTGCTGGTCTGCCGCAACCCCTTGCCCGGTTCTTCGGACAACTTCACCCTGCCGCCGGGCGGCGCTTCGTGCGGCAACTTCGGCGCTGCTGGCGCGGACGGGTTTGCCGATTATGCGGACTCCCGCGTGGCGCCTGTCGGCGGCCAGTTCCGCACGCAGGAATTCGACCGCGAACGCAACGGCTTTGCCGTGTCCGCGCAGTTCGAATCAATTGACGAAAAAACTGTCATCACGGCCGAATTCATCCGTTCCGCCTCGACCAACAGGTGGGGCGAATACACCTACGAAACCGCGCCCGATCAGGCCGAATACACCACCTATCCCATCGGCTGCCTGCAGAACCTGGATGGTCCGAACCGGATCAACCCGGACGGACTTGGTGACGCGACGTCGCGGGCCCAGTGTCCGGTCGGCGGGTTCACCGATTTCGCCTATGACGACACCGGGCTGTTTCAGTCGGGCTACATCGTCAACACCAGCAATGGCTGGCGCGGTGATCCGGGTGCTTCGCCGTTCGTGCCGATCGGCGGCTTGCAGCAATCGCTGGCGCGGCGTCAGGTCAATGACGAGGTCACCAACAAGGATTACTCGCTCAACATGCGCACCGAGCTGACCGATCGTCTGACGATCGAGCTTGACGCGCAATATGCGACCTCGCGCAAACAGAACCTCGATTTCAGCGTGTTCGGTTCCCTTTTCGCCGATCAGGAGCTCGACATTTCGGGCGATCTGCCGGTGATCACGCCGCGCAAGCCGCAGTTTCTGGGCTATACGTGGTCGACACCGGGCGAAGCGCTGGCGGGGGCCACCGACGAGCAGTACTTCTCCGATCCGCGCTTCCAGTTCTGGCGCGCCGCGATGGATCACATCGAGGACAGCGAGGGCGAACAGTTCGCCTTCCAGGCCGATCTTGCCTACGAATTCGACGATGATTCCTTCCTGCGCCGGGCCAAGTGGGGTGCGCGCTATCAGGATCGCGAACAGACAGTGCGTTACACCACCTACAACTGGGGGATGCTGAGCGAGGTGTGGTCGGGTTCGCGTCCGACCAATTTCGCCGACACGCCCGCCGGGCTGTCCGAACGGTACGAATTCCCGAACTTCTTCCGCGGCGCTGTCGCCGGACCTCCGGGCGGGTTCTACTACGCGGGCGATCTGACCGGCGATTACCAAGGTGCGATTGCCGATTTCCAGTCGGTGCAGGACATCTCCCGCTCGTTGGGCAGCGCCCCCTCATGGGTGCCGCTGTCCGGGCGGCAAGGGGCCATCGAGGGAACGCCCTATCTGAGGGAAGATATCCAGCCGCTGAGCCAGCAGGACTCGGCCGCCTATCTGCAACTCGAATTCGGTGCCGATAATGTGTTCGGGTCGATGCGCCTGTCCGGCAATATCGGCGTGCGCTACGTCAACACCAGGGTGCGCTCCGAAGGGATCCTTGGCGTACCGAGCCAGCAGGCACTCGGAATCCTGCAGCCGTTTTTCTCTGATCGGGATCCGGTGACTGGCGAGATTCTTCTGGATGGCGCTGGCAATCCTGTAAACCCGGGGCGCTGCGAAGCCGGTGTTCCCCCGGGTGCGCCTCCGGGCACGCCCCCGTCAACTCCGGGCGGGGTCTGTAATCTGGGTCCGGCAGGCTATGCCGAACTCCAGAGATTTGCCGGAAACGGGACGCTCGATAATGGCGGCGCGCGTGATGTCGCCGATGTGAACTATGATTTCTGGCTGCCCAGCCTCAATCTCAAACTCGGTGTGTCCGATGATGTGATTGTCCGTCTGGCCGGATCGAAGGTGCTGACGCGGCCCGACAACGCCAATATCCGCAACTTCCTCACCATCGGTCTGGAAGGCAGCGAATTGACGGCACAGGCGGGCAACCCCTTCCTGCGCCCGGCCACGGCCTGGCAGTTCGATGCCAGCGTGGAATGGTATTTCGCCACGGTCGGATCCTTGACGTTCAACGCCTTTTACAAGGACATCAAGAACTTCTTCTTCCAGGACATTTTCACCCGGCAGGTTACCAGCAATGGGGTCACCAAGGATGTCCTGGTGCGCGGTCCGGCGAACTTTGACGAGAACGGGAAAATCAAGGGTTTCGAACTCGCCTATCAGCAGACCTACGATTTTCTGCCCAAACCGCTCGACGGGTTCGGGGTGGCCGCCAACTACACCTATATCGAAAGCCAGGGCCTGCCGAACACGTTCCTCAACGCCGGTGACCCGTCGAACGTGTCAACCGTTCCGCCGGGTAACCTGCCGCTTGAGCAGCTGTCCAAGCACAACGTCAACGCGACGGTGTTCTACGAAAAGGGGCCGATTTCCGTGCGCGCTGCCTATAACTGGCGCTCGCGGTTCCTGCTGACGGCGGCTGATGTGATCTTCCCCTACTTTTCGATCTTCAATGAATCGACGGGTCAGCTTGACGGGTCGATCTTCTTCAACGTGAACAGGAACATCCGGGTGGGCGTGCAGGGGGTGAACCTGCTCGACGAGGTGACCCGCACGACCCAGGCCTATACCGGCGATCCGGACGTGCTGGCCCCGCGTTCCTTCTTCATGAACGATCGCCGCTTCTCCTTCATCGTCAGAGGCAATTTCTGACGCCTCAGACGGGGTAGATCCCCAGGGAAAGGGCTCTCCGGCATATGCCGGGGGGCCCTTTTCCGTTGGGGGGACGGCCAAGCCCGGTTACCCGCACGGCAGGCAAAAAAAGAGGCCCGGGCGCGGGGCCCGGGCCTTGCGAGGAGCGCTGCCGGCGAGGAGATCAGCCGGCAGCAGCCATGACATTGGCCAGCGCGCTGCGCATCGGCTTGGCGCGGTATTGGGAATCGTAAGGCGTGCCGCGGACTTCTTGCCCATCGGCGCGCTTGGCCGGATCGAAGCCTTGCAGCCAGTTGAACCGGTCAACCATGCCCCACGCCAGCACATCATCCAGCTGCGCGTCGTAATCGAGCATCACCTCGAAATAGCGCCGCGCAAAATCTGCCACCTTCTCGTCGCGCTGGGCGATATTGGCGGGGAGTGCCTTGTCCTTCACATCGAACTCGGTGATCAGCAGGCGATACCCCATGCCCGTCACCTCATCGAGGAAGCGGCGCCATTCGCGCTCCGCATAGGGGCCGACGCCGGTCGCCGGGTCGATGGCGAAGATCTCGATATGCGACTGGATGCCGAGCGCATCGACCGGGGTGCCGCGCTTCTTCAGCCCTTCGAGCAGGCGCAGCACATCGGCGCAGTGCTTGAGGTGCTGCGGCTCCCAGCTCATGTAGTCGTTATAGACCAGCTGCGCGTCCGGCAGCTCGGCCCGCGCGGTGTGGAAGGCAAGGTCGAGCACGGCTTCGGGGCTGCCCATCGCGCGGCTCATGCTGGTTTCGATCGGCGCGTTGGTTTCGTGGTCGATCGCTTCGTTGACCACATCGTAGGACGTGATGACGCCCTTGTAGCGGCGGGTGACGGTCTGGATATGCTCGGTCAGCAACCGCTCTGCCTCGCGCACCGGATTGGCGCCGTAGTCATAAGTGTTGAGCCAGTTCGGGAACCACTGCGGCCGGTGCCACAGCAGCGTGTGCCCGCGCACTGCCAGCGCATTTTCCTGCGCCCAGCGCACGATCTCGTCCATCCGGTCGAAGGTGTAGGCCGTGGGGCTGGGGCGGAGCGCCTGCCACTTCATCTCGTTTTCCGGGACGACGATGCCGCATTCGCCCTTGATGATCGCGGTGTAGGCGGGGTTCTGGATCGAGCCAGCGTTGCTGTTGCCGGGGCTTGAGGCGATGGCGCTGCCGAACTTGCGGCCTCGCTGTACGGCGATGGTGTTGAGACCGGGCTGCGGCACGCCGGTGGGGCCGGCGGAGGGCGGGGGCGAACTGGCGGGAGCGGGCGCGGCTCCGGCTGAACCGCCGCCGCAGCCGACCAGCGGCAGCGCAGCCATTCCGGCCAGCGCGGCGCGGCGCGAGAGGGTGAAATCCTTATCCATGTCAGATGATCTCCACGTCGAGCGGGGTGAGATTGGCCGAGCTGTTGCCCGCCCACAGCCGCAAGGGGCCGGGCGGGTTGGTCTCGGCCAATCCATTGGGTTTCAGGGGGTTTTCGTCCCAGATCGCCAGCTGGCGGGCGGGAATGGTGAAGGTCAGCGTGCGGCTTTCGCCCGGGGCCAGCGTCACGCGCTGGAAGCCCTTGAGTTCGAGCACCGGGCGGCTGACGGGAAGGCCCGTGCGGGTGATGTAGAGCTGCACCACTTCGTCGCCTGTGCGGCTGCCGTTGTTGGCGACAGTGACCTGCGCGGTGACGTCCTCATCGCGGGTGAAGCGAGGCTTGGCGGTGCGCGGGGCGGAGGTGGCGAAGCTGGTGTAGCTGAGCCCGTGACCGAAGGGGAATATCGGGGTCTTGTCGTCGAACAGGTAACCGCGCCGCGCGCTCGGCTTGTGGTTGTAGAACAGCGGAATCTGGCCCGCGTTGCGGACCACGCTGACCGGGAGTTTCGCGCCCGGATTGATGTCGCCCAGCAGCGCCTCGGCAACGGCGCGGCCGCCCTCCTGCCCCGGATACCAGCATTCCAGCACCGCATCGGCCTTGGCGATGACGTTGGGCCAGCTTGGCGGGCGGCCATTGTAAGCGGCAACGATCAGCGGTTTGCCCAAAGCGGCAAGCGCATCAACAAGGTCATTCTGCTCGCCGAGAATATCGATATCCGTGCGGTCGCCGAGGTGGTTTTTCGCAAATCCTTCGCGGCTGGTCTGTTCGGTGTCGCCGATGGCGAGGATGATAGTGTCGGCGGTCGTGGCCACCTCGACCGCCTCGGCGATCAGCGCCAGGTTTTCCGCACGGTCGGCCAAGGTCACTTCGTCGGCTGACCGATCCTCGCTGGTGGTGATGAACACGCCTTGGGCTGTGACGAAGTCGGCTTGCGGCGCGATGCTGCGCAGCCCTTCGATCAGGCTGATGGTCTGCTTGGGCACGCTCGAATAGCCGCCGAGCCTCGCAATCGCATGGTTCGGCCCGATCACCGCGACGCGGCCCATCTTGGCGCGGTCCAAGGGCAGCGCGCCGTTGTTGGTGAGCAGGCACACGCCCTTGCGCGCTGCCTCCAGCGCCAATGCGCGGGCCTCGGCGTTGCCGGTTATGCGTTCAGCCAATGCGGCATCGCCATAGGGATTTTCGAACAAGCCGCAGCGGAACTTGAAGGCGAGCATCCGGGCGCAAGCGGTGTCGACCAGCGCTTGCGGCACGCGGCCAGCGCGCACGGCCTCAGTCAGCGTGGCAAAGGCCTGCCCCTCCGGCAATTCGCTGTCGACGCCTGCCTTGAGCGCCTGATGCGCCGCATCCTCCAGATCCCGCGCGACATGGTGCAGCGTGGCGAGTTCATGCACACCGCCATAATCGCTGGCGATGATCCCGTCGAAGCCCCACTCGCCGCGCAGCACATCGCCCAGCAGCCAGATATTGGCGTGGGATGGCACCCCGTCGATCTCGTTATAGCTCGGCATCACCGCCCCGACCGAGGTGCGGCGGACGACCTCGCGGAACGGCGGGAAGAAATTCTCGCGCAGTTCCCGTTCCGAAAGCTGCGCCGGGGCGACATTGTTGCCGCTCTCGGGCTGTCCGTGGCCGGTCATGTGCTTCAGCGTGGCGAAGACCTTGCCATCGGCGAGGCGTTCGAACTTCCCCGGGCCTTGCAGACCTTCCACCGCGGCAACTGCCATTTCGGCGGCGAGGTAGGGGTCTTCGCCCCAGGTTTCCTCGATCCGCCCCCAGCGCGGATCGCGCACGATATCGACCACCGGGGACAGCACCAGCGGAACACCCCGTGCGCGCGTTTCGCGGGCGATGACGGACTGCACGCGCCGCATCAGATCGGTGTCGAAGCTGCCCGCCAGCGCAATGGCCTGCGGGAACATCGTCGCTTCCGTGGCCATATAGCCGTGGAGTGATTCCTCGTGCAGCAACACTGGAATGCCGAGGCGGGTGTCCTCCACAGCCCAGCGTTGCAGCGCATTGATGAAGGCGACTGTCTCCGCCGGGGTGCGCCAGCGTGCGGCCGTGCCGCCCGCCGCGCCGGAAATGCCGGGAACGCCGCGCTTGTCGCTGGGCCGGGTGACGTGCCCGATCCCGTCAGGGAAGGCGGCGCTGGCTTTTGTCGCGTCGAAGTCCAGCCCGTCGATCATGTCGGCTTTCGCCGCCCACGCCGTGCGGATCTGCGCGACCTTCTCTTCAAGGGTCATGCGCGCCATCAGGTCGGCGACCCGCAGGGGGATGGGGGCCGAGGCGTCCTTGTACACCGCACCGCCCTGCGCCCACCCCGCTGGCCCTGCCGCAAGCGCCAGCACGGCAAGGCTGCCGCCGCCCATCAGGCGCAGCGTGTCGCGGCGGGTGGGGCGGCGGGTGTGGTTCACTCGGTCACCGTCAGCGTGACGCTCTGAAGTTCCTCCGAGTTCGCGCCTGCCATGATCGTGAAGACGCCCGGTTCGATCACCTGCTTCATGTCGGTGTTCCACAGCATGAAGGCGCGGGGTTCGATGGGAATCGCGACATTGCGCGTCTCGCCCGGCTGGAGCGTCACGCGCTGAAAGCCCACCAACTCCTTCACCGGCCGTGTGACCGAGCTGACCTCGTCGCGCAGGTAGACCTGCACCACTTCATCGCCCGCACGCTTGCCGGTGTTGGTGACCGGCACGGTGACTGTCACGCCCGAACCCGCCTTGATGCTGCCCGCCGAAAGCTGCGGCGCGCCCAGTGCGAAGGCGGTGTAGCTGAGGCCCCAACCAAAGGGATAAAGCGGCGTGGTGGTGTCGAACAGATAGCCGCGCCGCGCGCTCGGCTTGTGGTTGTAGAACATCGGCAGCTGGCCCGCATTGCGCGCAACCGTCACCGGCAGTTTGCCGCCGGGGTTGATGTTGCCCAGCAGTGCATCGGCAATCGCGGTGCCCTGCTGTTCGCCGGCGTACCACGTTTCCAGCACCGCATCGGCCTCGGCGGCGATGGTCGGGTAGCTGGGCGGGCGGCCATTGACGAGCACCGCGACCACCGGCTTGCCGAGCGCCTTCAGGGCCGTGAACAATTCGTTCTGTTCCCCCACCAGATCGAGGCTGGTGCGATCACCCAGATGCCCTGCGGCCCAGCCTTCACGGCTGGTCTTTTCGGTGTCGCCGATGAACAGGATGATCGTGTCGGCGGTCTTGGCGACCTCGACCGCTTCGGCGATGCGGCGCAGGTTTTCGTCCCGGTCGCCCAGTTCCACCGGATCATCCCACCAGTCGCTGTCGCCCTTGACGATTTCGACCCCCATCGAATGAACGATGGTGGCACGGCCCCCCACGGCAGCACGGATTCCCTGCAAAGGCGTGACGCTGGCACGCGGTTCGCCGTAATAGCCGCCCAGCCGGGCGACATCGGCGTTGGGGCCGATCACCGCGATGGTGGGTTTTTTGCTGCCGCCAGCGGGAAGGGCGAGGGGGAGGGCGCCATTGTTCTTGAGCAGCACCAGCGATTTTTCCGCCGCCAATCGTGCAAGCGCGACGCCTTCGGGGCCGTTGGAGGTCTTTGCCTTGGCCAGATCGGGCCAGGGGTTGTCGAACAATCCGGCGTTGAACTTGGTCGTCAGCAACCGGCGCACGGCGTTGTCGATCGCTGCCTCGGGGACCCGGCCTTCGCGCACGCTTTTCGCCAGATCCTTGAAGCCCGCGCCTTCGGGCAGATCGACATCGACGCCCGCCAGCAGCGCGATCTCGCCTGCGCGGGCATTGTCGGGGGCGATGTGGTGAAGGCGGGCCATGTCCTCGATGGCGTAATAGTCCGAGACCACCGCGCCCCTGTAACCCCATTCGCCGCGCAGCACCTTGTCCAGCAACCAGCGATTGGCGTGGCTGGGCACCCCGTCGATCTCGTTATAGCTCGCCATCACCGCGTCGATCTTGGTGCGCTTGACCACCTGTTCGAAGGGCGGGAAGAACATCTCGCGCAGGGTCCGTTCGCTGATCTGGGCGGGGCCGACATTGGTGCCGCTTTCGGGCTGGCCGTGGCCGGTCATGTGCTTGAGGGTGGCCATCACCTTGCCGGGCGCAAGCTTGCGCTGCGTCCCTGCGCCCATCAGCCCCTCGACCGAGGCAACGCCCATTTCGCCGACCAGGAACGGGTCTTCGCCAAACGTCTCCTCGATCCGGCCCCAGCGCGGATCGCGCGCGACATCCACCACGGGGGAGAGCACCGAGTGGACGCCGCGCGCGTGGGTCTCGTCAGCAATCAGGGCGTTGATGTCGCGGATCAACGAGGGGTCCCAGGTGCTGGCGAGCCCGATGGCCTGCGGGAAAGCGGTCGCATCCTTTGCGGCGAGACCGTGGAGCGATTCTTCGTGAAACAATACGGGGATGCCGAGCCGGGTCTGGGTCATCGCCCAGCGCTGCGCGTCGATGACGTATTGAATGCTGTCCTCGATATTGCGGCGCGGCACGACGCGGGGTGAGGACGGCCCGGCACGGTCGGAAGGGCGGGCGATCTGGCCAATCCCGTCGGGGAATTTCGCGGCTGCCTTGGCGGGATCGAACACGTCGCCCTCGCTCTGGATCTGGCCCTTGCTGTCCCAGATGGTGATGATCTGCGCGACCTTTTCATCCAGCGTCATGCGGGCCAGCAGGTCTTCGACGCGTTGTTCGGTCGGTAGAGCTGCGTTCCAGTAGGGCGCGTCCTTCATCGCCCGTTCGATGGTGACTTGCTGCGCCTGAACGCCCGGCGCGGCAACCATGCCGAACGCTGCCAGACACACGCCAGCCGCCAGCGCGGCCCGCTTGATCCCTCTCATGTGATGTCCCTCTCCTGCCACAGCGGCTTGACTGGCCGCCAGCTTGTGGTAGCGCTACCATGATGAGAGGGAGAGGCCTTGTCAACCGGCTTGCGATGATCGTGGCGGCGGTGGTGCTGCCGGCTCCGCTGTGCGCCGAGGACGGGTATGACCTGTGGCTGCGATACGCGCCGCTCGAAGGCGAGGCGCTGGCGCGTCTGGTCCGCTTCAATCCCGAAATCCGCATAAACGACCACGCCGGTTACGTCGATCCGTCGCTCGAGGTTGCGGCCGAGGAACTGGCGCGCGGGTTGGGCGCGATGGTCAAGGGGGCTGCCGACGGAAAGGACGCAGACGGCATTATCGAACTCGCCTGTGAAGGGCTGGAGGGCGTGAATTCCGAGCGATTCGTTGTGAAACCCTTCCGCGAGCATGACCGCTTTGGCCTTCGGGTAACGGGCGGTGATTACGGCGCGTGCGTCTATGGCGCCTTTGCAATCCTGCGGGAGCTTTCGCTGGGTGCGGACCCGTACACGCTCGCGCTCGATGAAACCCCCGCGATGCCGCTCAGGATGCTCAACCATTGGGACAATCCCGATGGCCATGTCGAGCGCGGCTATGCCGGGCGCTCGATCTTTGAATGGTGGCACCTGCCCGAAAAGCTCGATCCGCGGATGATCGACTATGCCCGCGCCAATGCCAGCATCGGCATAAACGCCGTGGCGGTGAACAACGTCAACGCTCGCGCCTTCATGCTGGAGCCGCGTTATATTGCCAAGCTTGCACGGCTGGCGGACGCGTGGCGGCCCTATGGCATCCGGGTGTTCCTTTCCGCGCGGTTCAGCGCGCCCAGAGACATCGGCGGGCTTGCCACCGCAGACCCGCTCGACCCGGCGGTGCAGGCGTGGTGGCGTGCCAAGGCGGATGAAATCTACGCCGCCATCCCCGATTTCGGCGGCTTTCTGGTCAAGGCAAACAGCGAAGGCCAGCCCGGCCCGCAGGACTATGGCCGCAGCCATGCAGACGGCGCCAACATGCTCGCCGCGGCGCTGGGGGAGCGGGGCACGGTGATCTGGCGCGCCTTCGTCTACGCTGTTGAGTATGGGGCAGAGGACAGCACCGACCGCACGATGCAGGCCTATGCCGAGTTGGTGCCGCTTGATGGCCAGTTTGCCGACAATGTCATTCTGCAGGTGAAGAACGGCCCGCTCGATTTCCAGCCGCGTGAGCCGTTCCATCCGCTGTTCGGGGCGATGCCGCAAACCCGGCTGATGCTGGAGGCGCAGATCACCCGCGAATATCTCGGGCAGGCGACCGGCATCGCCTACCTCGCGCCGATGTGGGAAGAGGTGCTGGAGGCCGGCACCGGGCGCGGCGGGACAGTGGCGCAGATCATCGCGCCGGTCGGCATGGCGGGCGTCGCCAACACCGGGTCGAGCCGCAACTGGACCGGCACCCATTTCGATGCCGCCAACTGGTACGCCTTCGGACGGCTGGCGTGGAACCCGGCGCTGACCAGCGAACAGATCGCCCGCGAATGGACCGCGCAGACCTTTACCCGCGACGCGGCCCCGCGTGAGGCGGTGGTGCACATGATGCTCACCAGCCGCGAGACGGTAGTGGATTACACCGCGCCGCTCGGCCTTGCCCACCTGATGGGCACCGGCCACCACTATGGCCCCGCACCGTGGGTGTGCGATCTTGAACGGCCCGAATGGAACCCCTGCTACTACCACCGCGCCGACGCCGCCGGGATCGGGTTCGATCGCACCGCCACGGGCTCGAACGCCCTGGCCCAATACACGCCTGAGATCGCCGCGCAGTGGGCTGATCCGCCCACCATCGACCCGCGCTACCTGCTGTGGTTCCACCACCTGCCGTGGGATCATCGCCTGACGAGCGGGCGCAGGCTGTGGGAGGAGCTGGTTGCCACCTATGACCGGGGCGTGTCCGAAACCGAGGCGCGCAAACAGGTCTGGGCAGCGCTCGTCCCGCATATCGATCCTGATCGTCATGCTGCCATCGCCGCCGATCTCGCCATCCAGAGCACTGAAGCGCGCTGGTGGCGCAATGCCTCGCTGGCCTATTGGCAATCGCTCAACCGCCTGCCGCTCCCGGACGGTGCCGCGCCGGTCCCCGAAAGCCTCGCCGCCTATCAGGCTCGCACCTTTCCCGAGGCGCCCGGCCAATGACCGCCGCCATGGTAGCGCCCATCATCCCGCTTGCTGACACTCGGCCCATCGCAGTATGGCCCTTGCCATGACCAGCGCCAATTCTCCCAAGGCAAACGCCTCCGCCCACACCAACGCCCCCGGTCGCAAGCGCGCCTCCCGGCGTTCCAACGCCGCGCCGACCATCACTGACGTCGCGCGTGAGGCGCAGTGCTCGCCGATGACCGTCAGCCGCGTCATCAATGGCGAGGAAAACGTGCGCGAGGATACCAAGCAAAAGGTCCTGGGCGCGATTGCCAAGCTGAACTACGTCCCCAACCGTGCGGCGCGGTCGCTGGCGGCGGGATCGCAGTTGCGGATCGCCCTGCTGTTCGACAACCCTTCCGCCTCCTACCTCAGCGAATTCCTGATGGGCGCGCTGGAGGAAGCCAGCCGGCGGGACATCTATCTGGTGGTGCAGGCCTGCGAGAACACCGCCGAGGCGCAGAAGGTCATCCGCAAGCTGCTCGACGGCGGGATCGAGGGTTTCATCCTTCCCCCGCCGCTGTGCGACGACCAGACCGTGCTTGATCTGATCCGGCTGAGCGGCGGGATCGCCGTTGCGGTCGGCCCTGGGCGGGCGAGCGGCAGCCACGGCGCGGTGCTGATCGACGAATTCCAGGCCGCCTTCGACATGACCAAGCATATCATAGGCCTGGGTCATGAACGCATCGGCTTCATCATCGGCAACCCCGAACAGGTGGCGAGCGGCCAGCGGCTCGAAGGCTATCGCGCGGCGATGGAACAGGCCGGGCTGACGATCGACGAAAGCCTGATCGCGCAGGGGCAATTCACCTACCGTTCGGGCATGGTCGCAGCCGAGAAGCTGCTTGGCGCAAAGCGTCCGCCGACCGCGATTTTCGCCTCCAACGATGACATGGCCGCCGCCACGGTGGCGATGGCGCACCGGCGGCATCTGGACGTGCCGAACGATATCACCGTGTGCGGTTTCGACGATACGGAACTGGCCAGCTCGATCTGGCCGGAACTCACCACCATCCGCCAGCCGATCCGCGAAATGACAGCCGAAGCGGTGGCCATGATCGCCCGCGTCCACAAGCAGAAGCCGCGCAGCACCCGCGCCAAGGCGGAACAACTGACGCTCGCCTACCAGCTCATCCGCCGCAATTCCGATGCGGGGCCAAGCCTTGCGTCCTCCTTCAGCAAACCCCCCGGGAGCCCATGACCGACACACCCGCACCCCGCCGCCTGCGCTCGCGCGACTGGTTCGACAACCGCGAACGCATGGACATGACGGCGCTCTATCTCGAACGCTTCATGAATTACGGGGTGACGCCCGAGGAACTGCAAAGCGGCAAGCCGATCATCGGCATCGCGCAAAGCGGCAGCGACCTTTCCCCCTGCAACCGCATCCATGTCGATCTGGCGAAACGCACGCGTGACGGCATCCGCGATGCAGGCGGCATCCCGATCGAATTTCCCGTCCACCCGATCTTCGAGAACTGTCGCAGGCCCACCGCGGCGCTGGACCGCAATCTGCTGTATCTCGGGCTGGTGGAGCTGCTGAATGGCTATCCGCTCGATGGCGTGGTGCTGACGACGGGGTGCGACAAGACCACGCCGAGCCAGATCATGGCGGCCTCTACGGTCGATATTCCCGCCATCGTGCTGTCGGGCGGGCCGATGCTCGATGGCTGGCATGAAGGCGAGCTGGTCGGTTCTGGCACGGTCATCTGGCGCAGCCGCCGCAAGCTGGCGGCGGGCGAGATCGACGAGGACGAATTCCTGAGCCGCGCCTGCCACAGCGCGCCCTCTGCCGGGCATTGCAATTCGATGGGCACGGCCAGCACCATGAATGCTGTCGCCGAGGCGCTGGGCCTCTCGCTCACGGGCTGCGCGGCGATCCCGGCGCCCTACCGCGAGCGTGGGCAGATGGCCTATCGCACCGGCCGCCGGATTGTGGAGATGGTGGTGGAGGATCTGAAACCCTCCGACATCCTGACCCGCAAGGCCTTCGAAAACGCCATCGCCACCGTCAGCGTGATCGGCGGATCGTCAAACGCGCAGCCGCACATCATGGCGATGGCGGCGCACGCGGGGGTGAGCCTTGAGACCGATATCTGGCAAGCGCATGGCTACGACCTGCCGCTGCTGGTCAACATGCAGCCGGCGGGCAAATATCTGGGCGAGCGCTTCCACCGCGCGGGCGGTGTGCCTGCGGCGATGTGGGAGCTGCTGGAGGCAGGGCGTCTGCACGGCGAGTGTCTGACCTGCACCGGGCAGACGATGGCGGAAAACCTCGCCGGTGCCGAAAGCCCCGACCGCGAGATGATCCGGCCTTTCGCAGATCCGCTGATCGACAAGGCGGGTTTCATGGTGCTCTCCGGCAATCTGTTCGATTTCGCCATCCTCAAGACATCGGTGATCGGCCCGGCCTTCCGCACGCGATACCTTTCGCGCACCGGCTCCGAGGGCGTGTTCGAGGCGCGGGCGATCGTCTTTGATGGCTCGGACGATTACCACCACCGCATCAATGACCCAGCGCTCGGCATCGACGAGGATTGCATTCTGGTGATCCGCGGCTCGGGCGTGATCGGCTGGCCGGGCAGCGCCGAGGTGGTCAACATGCAGCCGCCAGACGCGATGATCCGCGCGGGCAAGCCGTGGCTGCCGACACTGGGCGACGGGCGGCAATCGGGGACGAGCGACAGCCCCTCGATCCTCAACGTCAGCCCCGAAAGCGCGGTCGGCGGGGGGCTTTCGTGGCTGCGCACGGGCGACATCATCCGCGTCGACCTCAACGCGCGGCGCTGCGATGCGCTGGTTGACGCAGCCGAGATCGCCCGCCGCCGCGCCGAGGAAACCATCCCGCCCGTGCCCGAAAGCCAGACCCCGTGGGAGGAGCTCTACCGCGAGAAGACCGGGCAACTGGCCGAAGGGGGCGTGATGGACTTCGCGCTCAAATATCGCGGCACGGCGCGCAAGCTGCCGCGCCATAACCACTGATGGGGGAGGGGCACTGATGAGGTGGGTCGCGCTCGCCCTGCTACTGGCCGCCGGTCCGCTCGCTGCGGAGGAACCCGCGCCCGGCAGCAACCCGATCATCCGCGACCGCTTCACCGCCGACCCTGCGCCGGTGGTGATCGGCGACCGGCTGTGGCTCTACACCGGCCATGACGAGGCGGGCGAGGGCGAGATGTTCAACATGCGCGAATGGCTGGCCTATTCCACCACGGACATGCGGGAATGGACCTTCCACGGCGCGATCATGAATGTCGCCGGTTTCCGCTGGGCGTCAAAGGACGCATGGGCCGCGCAGGTGATCGCAAAAGGCGGGCGATACTGGCTTTATGCCGCAGTCGAACATGACGGGACCAAGCCCGGCAAGGCCATCGGCGTCGCCGTCTCTGACCGCCCCGAAGGCCCCTTTGTGGACGCCAAGGGCGCAGCGCTCATCAGCAACGACATGACCCCCAAAGGGACGCACAGCTGGGAGGATATCGACCCCACTGTCTTCACCGATGACGACGGAACCAGGTGGATCGCGTGGGGCAACCGCCAGTGCTACATCGCGAAGCTCGGCGCGGACATGGTCAGCATCGACGGGCCGATCCGCGAAATCACCCCGCCGCATTTCGAGGAAGGGCCGTGGCTCCACAAGCGGGGCGGGCTGTACTACCTAACCTATGCCTCGCTCGACCGCGCTACGCACACCGATGAACGGGTGTCCTATGCCACAGCAACCTCGCTCGACGGCCCGTGGACCTATCGCGGCGAGCTGACCGGATCGGGGGAGGGCAGCTTCACCATCCACCCCGGCATCGCCGAGTTCAAGGGCCAGTGGTATCTGTTCCTCCACAATGCCGCGCTGACCATCGGGACGCGGAAAGGTGCGCTCGGGCGGCGGGCGGTCACGGTGGAGCACCTCACCTATGACGAGGCGGGGCTGATGCGCCCGGTCACCCAGACCGCCGCCGGAGTGACCGCGCCTTTGCCTTAAAGGACGCCGATCCGCAGGCTCAGGCTCTCCGTCTCACCCGGCGCGATCAGGGGCATCCCGCCGGTATTGGCAGCGTCGGGCAGGTGATTGACCGGCTCGAGGCACAGGATTGACGGGTCTTCGGGCGCATAGAGGTGAAGGTGCCCCGCTCCTTCGGCCTGAAGGGTAATCGTCCCGCTGTTATCGGTGACCAGCGCTGCGCCGTGCCAGCCGGTGTAGCAATGATCGATTACAATCCCGTTCTGCGGCAGTGCTGCGCCGCCATCGGCCGCGAAGTCGGCGAAGTGGTTGGGAGGCATATGCGCACCGCTGGGGATCATATCCGCACCCACCGCAACAATCGGTCCGGACCGGAATGCGACCCGGCTTTCCGGACGGCGGCGCAGATAGGGGTGAAGACCGATCCCTGCCGGCATCAAACGCTCGGAAAGATTGGTGAGCGCCAGCGTCACCGTGCAGCCTGCGTCAGACAGCCGGATTGTCTGCTTCGCCACATAGGCCCACGGCCAGCCGGGCGCTGCCCCGTCATGGCTGTGGGTCATCATGCAGGTTCCTTGGTCAAGCTCGGCCACCGACCATTCCGATTGCCAGCCATGACCGTGGATCGCATGACGTTCGGGCATGAAATTGCGGGCGAGCCACGTGGCCGTGTTCTCCCACATGAAGCGGGCATTTGCGATGCGGTTGCACCACGGCACCATCGGAAAGCACGCAGCCTCCAGCGGCGAGGTTGCGCCCGCAGTCATGGGCCGCATCACCGCCACACCGCGGTGATCGAGCGCGCCCAGCAGCCCGCCTTGCGGCACAACCTGCGCGCGCCAATCGCCGCATTCCAGTATCAGTTCGGGCATGTCCGGCATGGTATCGGTGTGACCGCGCAAAGCTGCCTGCGCAAGACTAGCGCGCAATTTCAAGCGCAAAGCCGGGTATCGGCATCCCGCCGCCATCGAACAGATTGACGATCGGCGCATCGGCCCAGGCGTAACGCAGGCGGGTCGGCGCCATGCCGTCCGGCACGGGAATGACCATGCGGGGGCCGTCAAGCCGCGCCAGCACGAAACGGCAGGTGCCAGCGCCAGCCGCGCACAGTTCAACCCCCAGCGGATATAGTCCGCTGTGCGCCTGTAACGCGCCTTCGATCCCGGTGAAGCTGACTGTCACTGTGCCTCCTTCCAGAACGGCGCGTTCCGGCATGGGCAAGGCGCGGCCGTTAAAGGCTTCGGCCAGTCGCTTGCCCAGATCATTCTTGTTGGCCGGATGGATGTCGGTCGGCTCGCCGATGTCGATGGCGGTGACCAGCGC
This sequence comes from Porphyrobacter sp. IPPAS B-1204, assembly GCA_003724185.1. Classification (GTDB taxonomy): domain Bacteria; phylum Pseudomonadota; class Alphaproteobacteria; order Sphingomonadales; family Sphingomonadaceae; genus Erythrobacter. Next base: position 929,179 of record RHGM01000001.1, on the reverse strand, counting down.
GGTATTGGTGTCGCCCTGCACGGCTTTCACCTGCTCGCTGCGCAACTGCGCCCAGCCGGATTCGCCGGGGGCCGATCGGCGCTCGCCAAAATCGGCAAGCTGCACCACCAGCATCCGCGTGTCGGCACCGAACTGGCGGCGCCATCCGGCGAACAGCGCGGCAAGCTTGCGGTCGTAATCGGGCTGACCGACATCGGATTCGCCCTGATACCAGGCCACGCCCGCCAGCCGCATCGGCCCAATCGGCGCGATCATGGCGTTGTGCATCACCCCCATGCCCGCATTGGCATCCCACGGCGCACGCGGGGGCACGCCCTTGACCGCGCTCGTGGCATAATCCCAATCGGCGGCGAGCGGCACGCGCTCTGCGTTGGCGGTGGTGAAGAACAACCGCTCCGGCCCACCTGAAAAGCCGCCGGTGCCCCACGCATTGTTGGCGGCGATGAGGACCACGTTCTCCCCCGCCTTCAGGTGCTGTGCGGGCACGCGGTAGGTGCGCTCCACCCCCCAGCCGAAGGTGTAACCGACCGGCTGGCCGTTGACGAAGGTAAGGTCGAGATCGTCGATCGCGCCAATCGCCAGTTGTCCGTCGCCGCGCGCCTGATCGGCAGTGAGCGTGAAGGTCTGGCGCAGCCACACATTGGCCTGCGGATCGGTGTCCAGCCCCGTGCCGGTCCATTCGTTCCATACCGCAAATTTGGGGATCGGCTTCCAGTTGAGGCTGCCGGGGTCACGCCACGGCTCGCGCCAGCTGTCAGCCTTGCGCCACCAGTCGAACCATTGCGGCACGAAGGCCTGCGTCGCGGCATAGGGATCGCGCACGTACAGTCCGAGCTGGGCCAGCGCGTCGTCACCATGCAAGGCCCGCACGCCCTGCGGGTCGAGCCACGCTCGCGCCGCGCTGCCGCCCCAGTTGGCATGGATCAGCCCGATGGGTGTGGCGGGGTCTTTCCTACGCAGCGATTTTGCCATGTAGAAGCAGGCTGCGGAAAATTCGGCGGCGGTGTCCTGGGTCGCGGGCGTCCATGCCACCGGCGCGGCAAACGCGGTTTGCGCAAGCGGCGCGGTCGATTTCGGCACCTTCAGCAGCCGGATGCCGTCATCGGCCGCGCTGCGCAGCTGGTTGTCGGCATCAAGCGCGCGGGAGACGGAAAGCTCCATGTTGGACTGTCCGCCGCACAAAAAGACGTTTCCAATGAGAATGTTGCGATAGGCTGTTGAGCCGCTTTCGTCGCTGAGGGTCAGAGTGAGCGGGGCGGTACTGGTGGGCTGCGCGGGCAGGGTGATGGAGAAGGCCCCAGAGGCATCGCTGATGGCACCAGCCTCGTGCTTGCCCAGTCTTGCCACCACTTTGACCCCTGCTTGACTGCGCCCGGCAAGGGTCAGCGGCTGGCCGGATTGCAGCACCATATTGTCCCCATAAGCAGGGCCAAGGGCGGGGTTGGACGCTGCGGCGACCGGCCACAGCATGGCAAGCGCGGGCAGCAGGTCCCTGAAAAGGCGAGCGATCATGACAGTTTCACGCGCGGCTGCGCAAAGCCGGCCACCGGCGCGGCGAAGGCGAACAGGCTGCCTGCCTGCGGCATTTGCGCCATGTCCTGTAGGGACATGTTCTTGGTCGCCGATGTGACATAGGCGGTTCTGAAATCGGGCCCGCCAAACGCCATCTTGGTAATGTCGCGGGCCGGGATCGGGACGGTGGCGACCAGCTGACCATCTGGCGAAAACCGCGCAACGCAGGAACCGTGATAAAGCCCCGTCCAGACGTGATCCTCGGCATCGACCACCGGGCCATCGGGGTAGGCCTTGGTGAACAGCGTGCCGGTATCGGCAAACAGGCGCGCTTCGCCTACGCCTTGCGCAGAAAGGTCGGCGACCATTATGTTTTGTGCAATTGTATCAGTGAAATAGATGCGGGTGCCCGATGCGTTGACGGCAGGGCCATTGGTGATGGCGATGCCAGAAGGCCCCTCGGCGCGGATGCTGCCGCGGTCAAAAACGTAGAACCGGCCCGACGCCGCGCTTTCGGAATCGTCCATCGATCCAAACCAAACGCGGCCCCAGGGATCGGTGCAGGCATCGTTGAGCCGGTTGGTCGCAGGCTCGCCCGGCACCGCGCAAAGCTTTGTGAATGTATCAGTTTCCGGGGCAAAGGTGTACAGCCCATCCTTCAACCCGCACAGCAGCAGGCCCCCTTCGGCAGGCAGCGCCCAGCCGATCTGCTCGGGTGCTTCGGCAAAGCCGTTGCTGCCGTTGGACGGATCGAAATGCCACAACCGGCGGCGTTTGATGTCGACGAACCATACAATCCCGCGCCCCTCGTCCCACAGCGCGCCTTCGCCGAGCAGGCTGTCGGCAGCGAGCACTGCGGTGACCGGCAAGTTCACCTCCATCCGCCATCGACCCAGTAATTGTGCGCCGTGCAGAAGCGTGCATCGTCCGATGCCAGGAACAGCGCCATCGCGGCGATGTCAGAGGGCTGGATGCGGCCATCAAGGCATTGGGCGGCAACGATTTCCGCCTCGCCTTCGGGCGAATACCACTGCATCTGGCGCGGGGTCTGGACGTTGCCCGGAAGGATCGCGTTGACCCTGATTTTGTCGCGCCCCAACTCCCGCGCAAGGCTGCGGGTCAGCCCCTCGATGGCGGCCTTGGCGGTCTGGTAGATCACCAGATCGGGAAGACCCAGATGCCAGCTGATCGACCCCATGTTGACAATCGACCCGCCGCCTGCCGCCCGCATTGCCGGGACCACCGCTTGCGCCGCGAAGAACTGGTGCTTGAGGTTCACCGCCATCCGCTCGTCCCAATAGGCGGGCGTGATGTCTTCGAGCTTGTGGCGATCATCGCTGGCGGCGTTGTTGATGAGCACATCGCAGCCGCCGATCATCCCGATCAAGGCAGCGATCTTGGCCATGTAATCATCACTATCGGTGATATCGCAGGGCAGGAAATACGGCGTATTTTCAATATCCTCCAGCCTGCGGATCAACTGCTGGCTGGGGCTTTCCTGGATATCGACAAAGCCCACCGCAGCGCCCTGCCGCGCAAAGGCCTCGACCATTGCTTCCCCGATGCCGGAGCCGCCACCGCTGACGATCACCCGGCGCCCGGTCAGGCTCGGGTAGATCGCGCTGTGCACGCCGGCGCTGCTTGATTGCGCGTCCAAATTATGTCCCCATCCCTCATTGCCGCGCCCGATGATCCCCAGCGGACGCGCCTTGTCAAATTCTGTTGCCGCGCCGCTCAGATGCGGTCGATCAACCCGCGCGATGCAAGGTTGCGCACGAAAGCGGCGATGCCCATCGTCCACGGCGGTGCATCACGCGATGTCGTGACAGTGTTGGTCAGCGCTCCGAGACGCTGCGAACGGATCGTCACCACATCGCCGACCTTGTGCGTGAAGCCTGCCCCCGGCATGTCACGGTCCTGTGTCGGCGCGAACAATGTGCCGCAAAACAGCACGAATCCATCGGGATAGTGATGTTCCGAGAGGCACTGCGCCACCAGATCGAGCGGGTCGCGGCTGATCTGGCTCATGTCGTTGCGGCCTTCGAGCCGGTAGCCTTCCGGCCCTTCGATGGTGAGTTCCACATCGGCGCCGCGCACATCGTCGATCGTGAAGTGCTCGTCAAACAGCCGGATGAAGGGGCCGATGGCGCAGCTGGCGTTGTTGTCCTTGGCCTTGGACAACAGCAGCGCCGAACGGCCCTCGAAATCGCGCAGGTTGACGTCATTGCCGAGCGTTGCGCCGACAACCGCGCCGTCCGCATCGCAGACCAGCACCACTTCGGGTTCCGGGTTGTTCCAATGCGAATCCGAACGCACGCCGACCCGGGCGCCGGTGCCGACAGCAGAAAGGGTCGGGGCCTTTGAGAAAATCTCCGCATCCGGGCCAATCGCGACCTCGAGATATTGCGACCACATGCCCGCCTCGATCAGCGCATGCTTGAGCTGCGCCGCCGCCGGGCTGCCCGGCACGACCGAGCGAATGCCCGATCCGATCTGTCCTTCCAGCTGCGTGCGGATCGCGGCGGCCGCCGATGCATCGCCGCGGGCACGTTCCTCGATCACGCGTTCGATGGCGGACAGGGCGAAGGTGACGCCGCTGGCCTTGATGGTCTGGAGGTCGACCGGCGAGAGCAGCGACCAGCCCTCCGGCAGACCATCCTCGACCGGGCCGATAACTGTGCCGCCGCTAAAACTGCGCCGCGCAATCGCACCGGAGACCGTGCTGGCAACGCCGGTCAGATCATGAAGAACATTGCCCGCAATCGTGATCACGCACGGCCCGTCAGGCGACTGCGCCCGCCCGATAAAATGGCCTTGGCGGTAATCCGCCGGCAGACTTTCAAGTATCCCCTTGGCCATTTCTGGCTCTTGCCCTCCGCAGTGATAGCGCTACCATAAGCACACAATCGCGGGGCGACAAGCCCCCAAAACACGGGATCGGCAGGAGGAAATGGCGATGATGGGCAGGATGATGGCAGCGGCAGGCGCGCTGGTATTGGCGGGGACGGGCGGGGGTGCGTCCGCACGTGATGTGGTCGCCAGTTTCGATTGGCTCGCCTACGAATCGACCGAAAGCCAGACCCCCGTGCCAGAGGGGCAATTCCGCAATCCGGTGATCCCGGGCTTCCATCCCGATCCCTCGATCGTGCGCGTCGGCAGCGATTTCTACGCCGTCACCTCGACCTTCAGCTGGTTTCCCGGCCTTCCGATCCTGCACAGCACTGATCTGGTGAACTGGCGGCTGATCGGCAACGCCATCGACCGCCCGACCCAGCTCGACTTTTCCGGACTCGGGACCAATCGCGGGCTGTTCGCACCAGCGATCACCCATCACGACGGCACCTTCTGGATCGTGAACACCTGTATCGAATGCGGCGGAAATTTTGTCATCACGGCCACCGATCCGGCAGGGCCGTGGAGCGATCCGGCGTGGCTGGATTTCGGCGGGATCGACCCGTCGCTGTTCTTCGATGCGGATGGCAGGGCATGGATCGTCTACAACGATGCCCCTCCGGGTGAGCCGCGTTACGAAGGCCACCGTGCGCTGTGGATGCAGCAGTTCGATCCGGCCGCAATGCGGGTTCTTCCCGAGCGCACCCTGCTGGTCGATGGCGGGGTCGATCCTGCCACCAATCCGATCTGGGCCGAGGGTCCGCATATCTACAAGGTGGGTGACTGGTACTACCTCCTGACCGCCGAGGGGGGCACGGCAGACCAGCATTCGCAAACCATCTACCGCGCGCCCAATGTCACCGGGCCGTACACCCCGGGGCCGTTCAACCCCATCCTGACCCAGCGCGATCTGCCCGCAGACCGCCCTGACCGGATCGAGGCGACGGGACATGCCGACATCGTCGAACTGGACGATGGCACGTGGTGGGGTGTCTTCCTTGCGACGCGGCCGTTTGCGGGGCAATCGACGTTGCTGGGGCGCGAGACGTTCCTGCTGCCGCTGCGCTGGCAGGATGGCTGGCCGCGTTTCCTTGACCGGCAGGAGGGGGTGCCGTTGGTGCTGGCCAAGCCCAACCTGCCTGCTTCGCCTGCGTCCGAATGGGACCGCTGGCGCGAGGAGTTTGACAGCGCGCTGTCCGATGAATGGATCGGCCTGCGCACGCCGGGGCAGGGGGCACAATGGACGGTGAAATCCGGCGCGCTGCACGTGATTGCAGGCCCGGCGGCAGCGGGGAGTGTGGGCAAGCCTGCCTTCACCGGGCGGCGGCTGCGGCACCACACAGCCGAAATCACCACCCGGCTGACCTTCACGCCCGAACGTGGCAGCGATTTTGCCGGGCTGCTGGCCTTCATGGACGAGACGCATTTCCTCGCCGCGGGCAAGGAGCGCGGGCGGCTTGTGGTGCGGCTGCGCACATCGCCGGACCAGAACGCAAGCGGCGTGGTCGTGGCCGAAGCGCCGCTCGCCACCGATGCGCCGCTTGAGCTGAAGCTCGCGCTGGATGGCGGCAGCGCGCGGGTGTTCTGGCGCGTGGCAGGCGACAGCGCATGGCAGCCCTTGGGGGCCGCGATCAATGTCGAGCCGCTCGCCTCGGTTCATGCGGGGCTGTTCACCGGGCTGGTGGTTGGCCCCTATGCCTTTTCGCCGGGATGAACCGGGAGGCTAGTTCGTCTTGAAGACGTAAACCGGCCCGACCTCGACGTTTTGCGCGGCGGCGGCGAAATGGAGTGTGACCGTCGCCTCGCCTGCGCCAAAGCCGCGGGTGGCGGTGAAGGGCAGGTTTACCATCTGCCAGCGGTCACCGATCTTGAAGACCTTGTCGCCGAATCCCTCATAGGGCGGCATGGTGCCCTGGATGCGGGCATAGATCAGGCCCTTGCCGTTGTCGGTCTGGGCGCTGACCGTGCGGGCGACCACCGCGACGGTGAACTGGTCACCTTCCTTGATGTCCGGCAGGATCGGGATTGCCGTGGTCAGATCCCAGCGGTTCTCGCCCACCTTGGTGGTGGTGAAGCGGGTCGCTTTCTGGAGCCAGATTTCCGGGATATCCAGCCCCTGCCAGCTGCCACCGGCCCCGCCATGCGCCCAGGCGCGGTTGGTGGGATCATTGATCAGCTGCCCGGCGCTGCGCAGGGCATCGGGCATTTCGATGCTGGCAGGATCTTTCAGACTGGGCGCAGGCGCGGCGGCGACCACGGTCTTGGCGACGATGGTGGGAGAGCCCTTGACCACGATGGTCTGACCGATCTCGATCTGCTGTTTCGCGCCCGCCAGTTGCAGCGCAACGATCGCGTCGGCCTTGCGGATGCGCTTGTCGGCGCGGGCGCTGACTTCGTACCATTCCCATTCCGACCCCACCAGCACATTGGTGTCGCCAAACCCGCCATAGGGTGCCGCATTCTCCTGAAAACGCACGCCGATCAGGCCCTTGCCGTCCGTTCTTTCGGTGCTGACAACGCGGGCGTAGAAGCCGACCGTGACCTGATCGCCTGATTTGACATCGTCCAGCAGGGGGACGTTGGCCGCGACCGTATAAGGAAATGCGCCCTTGGCCCTGATGTCAAACACCCGCGCCGCGCCGCCGCCGGGGATGTCGGCCGCCTGCCGCCCGCTGGTCTCGTAATTCTCGCCATAGCTTGCCCAATCGATCCGGGTAGGATCGTTGATCAGGTCGCCCGGCACCTGTTCGTCAAAGGCGGCAAGCTCGGGCGGGAGCTGGGCAAGGGCGGGCAAGGCGAGAGCAAGCAGGGCCGAGCCTGCGGCAAGGGTGATCGATGTGCACTTCATCATCGCAAGGCTCCTCAAGCGTCAGTTCTGTTCCTTCAAACCCAACGCGCCGAGCATTCCCGGCAGCCAGCGGCGCTTGTCGGAATCGTAGAACGGGAAGGTGTTGGTATAGGCCCAGACACAGACGCCGATCCCGGTGGGGGCGAAGGCATCGGTGATCATGCGGTGATATTTCACCCGGTCGGCCAGCGGAATGTGGCGATCGAACGCGCCGACCTCGCCCATGAAGGGGGTCTTGCCGGTGCGGGCGATATAGGTCTGGATCGAGGCGACATCGCGCGCCAGCTGCGCCGCATCCTCAGTCGTGGGGAATGCGCGGCCCACCGGCGGAATGTCAGGCGCGGTCCATTCGGCCCCCTGGTGGGTGTAGGAGAAGGGGTCATAGTAATGGAACGTCGGGTGGATGTTCGGGTCTTCGGGCAGCGGCAGCGTTTCCAGCGACTTGATCCCGCTCCAGTTCTCACCCCCGATGATCACAGCGCGGGTGGGGTGGAGGGCGCGCACTTCCTTCAGTGACGGGGCGAGCGTTTCCAGCAGGTTGGCGTGCGTAAAGTTCTTGTGCGGTTCATTCTCCAGTTCGAACCACAGGGTGTCCTCGGGGTATCCGGCAAAGCGCGCCGCAATCTGCTTCCACACCCCGCCGTGCCATGCGGCCACGCCCAAGGGGTCATCATGGATCGGATCGAAGTGGTGGCTGTTGAGGATGACGTTGAGATCCTCGGCCAAAGCCCAGTCGACGATCTGCTGCACCCGGTCCATCCACTTGGGATCGACGGTATAAGGAGGCTTGTCGCTCGACTTGTTGTGCCAGCGCACGGGGAGGCGGATGGTGTCGAAGCCGGCCGCCTTGATCCGCTCGAAATCGGCCTTGCGTGCGGGCTGCCCGCCCCAGGCGCCTTCGGTCTGCGGCTCCAGAGTGTTGCCCATGTTGATGCAGGTGCCGACCGGCAGGGGCTTGGTTGCGGGCGCAGGCTGGGCGGCGACCGCGCTGATGGGGGCAAGCGTCATGGCGGCTACGGGCAGCAGTGCGGCGAACATTGAGCGTTTCATCGGTCTCTCCCTTGGTGCGGCCTTTGCAGCCTGCATATCGTTCAATCGTCAGCGCTTCAGCGACATGGCAACACCGCTTGCGCATCGCTGCCCAACCGGACTTCGGCGATGGCGTAATCGGCCTTGCCCTGGGTTTCGAGCACGAAGGGCCGGGTCAGGCTGGCCACATCCGCGCCCGCATCGCGCAGGCATTTCAATGGCACGCCGTAACGGACATAGCCTTCGCTGGCGGGCAAGGTGACGGCGACAAAGCCTTCGCTGCCCGGCCCGATCGCTCCGATGCGGGCTGCGGCAGGCGCATCCCACACCCGCATTGTTACCAGCACCATGACATCGCCATTGGTTTCGCGCGCCACATCGACCGGATCAAGATTGCCAAGCTGCACGCTTGCCAGCCCGTCCGCCACGGCAAAGCGCCTTGCGCCTTCCTGCACCTTGTAGTTTTCGGCTGTGACCCGCACCCGGCCACCGAACGCCTCGGCTGGCAGAGTGGTGATCCGCGTCTCGATCTCCGGCCCGCCGCCTGCCACCCACAGCGACCAGCGCGCTGCCGGATTGCCCGCGCCGAACCACGTCCGGCTGTCTGCGCTGACGATGCTGGCATCAAGCTCGGGCAGCGCAGCCCAGTCCGGTGCGGGGGCAGTGTAATCAAGGCCGAAGCCGAAGGGGAACAGGATGCCTTCATCCATCTGCGTGGCGCGCGGCCAGTCTGCGGGCAGCTTGCCGGTAAAGTCATGGCGCGGCTTGCCTGCGCTATCTGCCACCAGCACATCGGCCACGCCGCCGCCCTCGCTCCCGGGCAACCATGCGACCACGAAGGCATCGGCTGCGTTGAGCGCGGGGTTCACGTAAAGCGGGCGGCCCGTAATCATCACGGCAATCACCGGGATGCCCTCGGCCTGCAACTTCTTCATCGTCGCATAGGGCGCGGTCAGTTCGGGATCGAGCACCAGCGCGGCGCGGTCCCCCTGAAACTCGGCATAGGGCGTCTCGCCGAAGACGACCACGGCGGCATCGGGCTTGTCGGCATAGCTGCCATCGGGCGATAGCACCGCACTGCCGCCGCCAGCCTCGACCGCCTGCTTCAATCCGGCCCAGATCGATGTCGCGCCGGGGAAGTGGCTGTTGTCGATGCCGGTGCCCTGCCAGCTCAGCGTCCAGCCGCCGGACTGGCGGGCAATATCGTCCGCCCCGTCGCCCGCGACCAGCAGCCGCTTACCTGGGGCGAGCGGCAGCACGTCCTCGTTCTTCAGCAGTACCAGCGACTTGCGCACCGCCTCACGCGCCACGGCGCGGTGTTCAGGCGCGCCGAGCAATTCGTATTGGCCGGAGTATGGCCGGTCGGAGGGCTTGCCCGCATCAAACAGCCCGAGCCGCGCCTTGACCCGCAGGATCCGCGCCACCGCCTCGTCGATCCGCGCCATCGGGATCGCACCCGATTTGGCGCGGGTAAGCAGATCATCGTAGATCGGCTTCCACGTATCGGGCGCCATATACATGTCGACGCCCGCCATCAGCGCCTGCGGACAAGCCTCGTTGGTGCAGCCTGCCACTTGTCCGTGGGCGTTCCAGTCCGACACCACGAAGCCGCCGAAATCCATCCGTTCCTTCAGCACGCCGGTCACCAGCGAGTGGTTGCCGGTCATCTTGACCCCTTGCCAGCTTGAGAAGCTGACCATCACGGTCGACACGCCCTCGGCAATCGCGGGGCCATAGGGCTTGCCGTGAATGTCGCGCAGCTCGGCTTCCGAGATCGAGCTGTCGCCCTGGTCCACGCCCTTGTCCGTGCCGCCATCGGCGAGGAAGTGTTTGGTCGAGGCAATCACCCACGGCCCGGCAAGGAGGTTATCGTTCGTCGGTGGGCCCTGAAGACCGCGGACCATCGCGCCGACATAAGATGCGACGAGGTCAGGATCGGAGGAGTAACCTTCATAAGCGCGGCCCCAGCGGAAATCCCGCGGCACGGCGACTGTGGGCGCAAAGGTCCATTCCTGCCCTGTGACACGGATTTCCTTGGCGGTGACGGCCCCGATCTGTTCGACCAGCGCGGCATCGCGCATGGCGCCAAGCCCGATATTGTGCGGGAAGATCGTCGCGCCGATGATGTTGGAATGGCCGTGCACCGCGTCGGTGCCCCAGATGATTGGCACGCCTGCGCCGCCATCGCTCCGGTCGATCGAAGCGAGGTAGAACTCGTCCGCTGCGCGCAGCCAATCGGGTGCGGGTGCGAGATCGTTGCCATACGGGCCGCTGTTGCCGCCAACGAGGATCGAGCCGAGCTTGTATTTGCGAACATCGTCAGGCGTGACGCAGCACAGATCGGCCTGCACCAGCTGGCCGATTTTCTCTTCCATCGTCATGCGCGCGATCAGGGCGGCAATGCGCGCCTCGTGTTCGGGGCGCGTGGGAACGGGGTAGGTGTAGGCGGGCCAGATGTCCGGGTTGGCAATGCCTGCGGCGGTTGCTGGGCCTGTGGGGTCTGCTGGGCCTGCGGCGGTCGCTGGCGGCTGGGGCGTTCGGCCGAAACAACCGTCGCGGCGCTCGCAGCACCAAGCAGCGCTGCGACCAGCCAAGCTCGCCTGTGGCCTTGATGGCCTGTCATGTCCCTCTCCCCTTGGCGGCGAGGCCGCCATGTCCTGCGTCTTTGCTAACGCTAACATTGATGTTGGAAAATCTGCAAGGCTAAGTCAATCGGGGGCGCGTGCGGAGATTTTGGCTCAGTGAGGAAGGTATCAGCAAATTACTGAATATATGAGATAATAGCATATCAGAATACGACTGCACCGCGCATCATGCCGTTATGATAGCGATACCATAGCTTTGCGGTGATGCAGGATCTGCGATTCGCCGCCGCTTGGACGCAGGCGCTCAGCCGCGCGCGACGTTCTCCAGAAGCTCGCCCGTTACCGGATAGCCCGCATCGGCGAGGATCGTCAGCCACGGCCTGCCGTCCTGTTCGACCACCTGCGGCATGATCGTGCGCACCGGGATCGCTTCGGCCTGCGCACGGGCTTCCTCGAAGCTGGCGAACAGCGCGAGGCGTTCGAGATTGCGGCGGGTGGGAAAGATCAGCTTGATTTCGCCGCGCTCCGCCGCGTCGAGCGCGCCCTGTGCGCTCGTCCAGAACAGATGGGTGTTTTCGGAATGGTCAATCGACACATCGACCGCGCCGGTGCCGAGATTGGCGAGGTAGAAGCGGGTGTCATAGACACGGGCAATGGCCTCGTTCTTGGGGAACCAGCGCGCAAACGGCGTGATCTGCGCAAGATCAAGTCGCCAGCCGAACGCCTCCAGCACCGGGGCAAGGGCTCCGGTTTCGGCCAGCATGGTGCGGGCAGCGGCGGCAGTGTCCGCTGTGATGTCGCCCGCCAGACCCAGAGCAAGGCCAGTCTCCTCCAGCGTCTCGCGTACGGCGGCGATCTGGTGCGCGGCTTCATCGGTGGTGAGGTCGTGGGCCGCGGCAACCGCCTCGCCCATTGCATAGTCCGCCGGATCGACCCGCCCGCCGGGAAACACCGCCATGCCGCCCGCGAACGTCATGTTGCGCGAACGCACCGTCATCAGCACTTCAGGCGCGCTGCCGTCAGGGGCATTGCGGAAAATGATGATGGTGGCTGCGGGAATGCCCTCGGGGCCAGAATCACGGGTTTCATCGCTGGTCATCGCGGCAAAGGATGGCCCTGCGCCGCGCAATTGCCAAGGGCTTTGGCGTTCCCCTGCCGGATTGGAGAGGGGTGTCGGACTGCTTTACAACTGCGGGGCGTGAGACAGGGCGCGGATTACAAAAAACAGCGGAAATCCATGGTTTCCTGAGTTTGGCACACACTGTGCATAATGTGTGGTGGTCCTAATGGTCTTTGACGAGAGGCGCGACCCACCCCGGTCTCCGGGTTGCGCCTCCCCAAATGAAAAAGCGCTCCGCACTGGTCCTGCGGGGCGCTTTTTGATTCTGGATGCGCTGTCAGCCGACAGGCCGGCCTGCTTTAAAGGACGTGTGCCGCGACCGGGCCATCATGACGCGCGGAAAACAAAGGGGTCAGCTGACCTTGGCAACACCATGCTGATCGAGCAGCTGCTGCAATTCGCCCGCTTCGAACATTTCGGTCATGATGTCGCTGCCGCCGAGGAATTCACCCTTCACGTAAAGCTGCGGGATCGTCGGCCAGTCGGAATAGCCCTTGATGCCCTGGCGGATTTCCATGTCCTGCAGCACGTCGACGCTTTCATAGGCGACGCCGCAATGATCGAGGATCGCGATGGCGCGGGCGGAAAAGCCGCATTGCGGGAACAGCGGGGTGCCCTTCATGAACAGCACCACGTCATTGGCGGTGACGAGGTCGGAAATGCGCGATTTAACGTCGGTCATGGTGCGATGCGCCTCTGATACGGATATGGAATTGCTGCGTTGTTACGTGGGGACAACGGTGGTGACTTGCAAGGCGTGCAGCTCACCCCCCATGCGCCCACCGAAGGCGGCATAGACCAGCTTGTGCTGGGCCACGCGGCTGAGGCCTGCGAACTGCGGCGCGGTGACGGTTGCGGCCCAGTGGTCATCGTCGCCTGCCAGATCGGTCAGTTCGACCGTCGCGCCGGGCAGTGCGGCAAGGATCGCTTCCTCGATGGCCGCAGCGGTCATGGGCATGGCTTAAACCTCGCCGAACAGCTGGCGGCGGGCTTCGACCGTCATTTCCTCAAGCTTGGCGCGAATGTCGGCTTCGCTGACATCGGTCTGCGCGGCGGTAAGATCGCCGAGCAGCTTGCGCACCACGTCCTCATCGCCCGATTCCTCGAAATCGGCCTGGACGACCGCCTTCTTGTAGGCGTCGGTTTCTTCGGGGGTGAGGTTCATCAGCCCGGCCGCCCATTCGCCCAGCAGGCGGTTGCGGCGGGCGGCGATGCGGAAGGCGGTGTCGTTGTCGAGCGCGAACTTGGCTTCCTCGGCGCGTTCACGGTCTTTGAAGTCGGTCATCTGATGTGTGTCCCTTCGGATACGATCCGCGCTAAGCGATAGAGCCGGGCGGGCGCGGCTTCAAGCGGGAAGCCGCCCCAATGATATACTATTTCCCGGAAGGCACTATTCCATAGTAACCACAAGCTTTCCCACCGCCTCGCGGGCTTCAAGCTTGGCAATCGCATCGCCTGCGCGGGCGAGGGGGAAGGTTTCGCTGACCAGCGGATCGATCTTGCCCGCCTTCATCAGGTCGAACAGCTCGTTCACCTGCGCGTGGAAAGCCTCAGGCTCGCGTGCGGTGAAGGCGCCCCAGAACACGCCGCAGATGTCGCAGCTTTTCAGCAGGGTGAGGTTCAAGGGCATCTTGGCGATCCCGGCGGGGAAGCCGACCACCAGGAAGCGGCCTTCCCACGCGATGGCGCGCAGGGCAGGCTCGGAATATTGACCGCCGACAATGTCATAGACGATGTTCGCGCCGTTCGGCCCGCAGGCTTTCTTGAAAGCTTCGGCGAGCGCCTTGGAGGCGTCCTTGTCCATTGCCTCGCGGGGGTAGATCACCACCTCGTCGGCACCGGCCTTACGGGCCACGTCGCCCTTGGCTTCGGAGGAGACAGCGGCGACCACGCGTGCGCCGAAGGCCTTGGAAAGCTCGATGGCAGACAGGCCGACACCGCCCGCAGCGCCGAGGATCAGCACAGTATCGCCAGCCTTGATGTGCCCGCGATCCTTCAGCCCGTGGATGGTGGTGCCGTAGGTCATCAGCAGGCTAGCGGCCTTTTCGAAAGGCACACCGTCCGGCACGGCAAACATCCGGTTCGCTGGCACCACAACCTTTTCGGCCAGACCGCCATTGCCGATGCCGGCCAGCACCCTGTCACCGACCTTGAAGCCTTCGACGCCTTCGCCAACTGCCTCGATCACGCCGCTGATCTCGCCGCCTGGCGAGAAGGGCCGCTGCGGCTTGAACTGGTACATGTCGCGGATGATCAGCCCGTCGGGATAGTTGATCGCGCAGGCCCTGACCGCGACCAGCACCTCGCCCTTGCCGGGGGTGGGCGCGTCGATCTCGTCAAGCGTCAGCGTCTCGGGCCCACCAGTGGCGTGGGTGCGAATGGCTTTCATGATGTCCTCTCCCGGTGTTGTTGTTCTAGGCTGCGGTGCCGCGCATCAGCCACGGCTGTGCGGCGGTGCGGCTGGCTTCGAAGCCGCCGATGGCCTCGCCCCGCGCCATCGTCAGGCCCACCTCGTCCAGCCCGTTCAGCAGGCAATGCCGCCGGAACGGATCGAGGGTGAAAGTGAAACGGTCCTGATAGGGCGTGGTGACGGTCTGGTGTTCAAGATCAACCGAGATCGGCTCGCCCGCGCGCGCCACCTCCAGCAGCCGGTCGACCGCGTCCTGCGGCAGCACCACGGGGAGGATGCCGTTCTTGACCGCGTTGCCTGAAAAAATATCCGAAAAGCTGGGCGCGATCACCACGCGGATGCCCATGTCGCCCAAGGCCCATGCGGCGTGTTCGCGGCTGGAACCGCAGCCGAAATTGTCGCCCGCGATGAGCAGGGTCGATCCGGCATAGGCGGGATCGTCAATCACATTGCCCGGTTCTGCCCGCAGCGCTTCGAACGCGCCGGCGCCCAGGCCTTCGCGGCTGATGGTCTTGAGCCATTTTGCCGGGATGATGATGTCGGTGTCGACATTCTTGAGGCCAAGCGGGATGGCGCGGCCTTCGACGCGGGTCAGCGGTTGCATGATTATTTTACCTCAGTCGGTCTGGGGCGGCTCGCCCGAGGGGATCGGGCCGGGCTGAGTCGGCTCGTTCGGCTTCTTCTTGCGCTTGCCAGCATAAAGCAGGGCAGCAGCAATTGCGGCCGATCCGATGGCGCCAGCCGCGGCGATCGCGGCGTTTCGGGCGGTGTTCGATTTGGGCTTGTCGGTCATGGTCGCAAAATGGTCCGTCTTGTGAGCTTAAGCAAGCACCGAGCGCCGATTGGCGGGTGAAGTCAGGCCGGTGCCCGACGAAACGAGCAGGCCCGCCACTTCGGCCCGCGCCGCGGCGCGTCCTGCGATCACGTGCTCGGTTTCATCGGGCAACAGCGCGGTCAGGGCAACCAGACGGATATTCATCCCTTCCTCAAGAGCGCATTGGGTTGGCCGGTCCGGCACCATAATGTTGATAAGCGCACCGACAGTCCCACGATCTGTGACCCATCGCTGCGGCATGGCCAGCGGGGCGGGCAGTTCCATCGAGATCACGCCAAGTCGTTCGAGCCGTTCGTTGATCCCGCCGAAGTGGGCCACGTTCTGAGCAAAACTCTCGATCAGCGAAAATTGCCAGCTGCGCCTGACGGCGTCGAAATCTGCGTCGGCAAGATCGGGGCTTTCAAGGTAGACCTCGCACCCGAAACCGGGCTCCGGGCTGTTGGTGTCAACGAACAGGTCGCTGAGGCCATCCGATGCAATGATCAGGCTCCCTTCCGGGCGCACGACGCGGTAGGCCTGACGGGTGGTCGGCCATGCGGGACCGCCGTTGAATTCGGGGCTGATGATATAGGCGATGACATCATCATCGACGCTGCCGAGGCTTTCCCAGACCTGGGTTCGGGCGGCAAAGAAGCGGTCATAGCGCGGATCATCTATCGCGATCATGCCCGGCGCGGGGCTATCATCGGCGAGCGCCTTGGCAGGACGGACGAGGCTTGCGACCCACGCTGAGAATGCACCGAGCATCAGGCCGCGCCGGGAAGGCATCACACTACCTCGCGCACGTCAGCGAGCCGCCCCGTCACCGCCGCCGCCGCTGCCATAGCGGGGGAAACAAGGTGCGTGCGCGCGCCCGGCCCCTGGCGCCCGACAAAGTTGCGGTTGCTGGTCGAAGCGCAACGTTCGCCCGGCGGCACCTTGTCGGGGTTCATGCCCAGACACGCCGAACAGCCCGGCTCACGCCATTCGAATCCAGCGTCGGTGAAGATCCGGTCGAGGCCTTCTTCCTCTGCCATAGCCTTCACCAGACCCGATCCGGGGACGACGATGGCCCAGCGCACATTGTCAGCCTTGCGCCGACCTTTCAGCACAGCGGCGGCAGCGCGCAGGTCTTCAATGCGGCTGTTGGTGCAGGAGCCGATGAAGACGTTTTCGATGGGAACCTCGGTCATGGGGGTGCCGGGGGTGAGGCCCATGTAATCGAGGCTTTTCTGCGCGGCGACGCGCTTGCTCTCGTCCGCAAAATCGGCGGGTGAAGGCACACGCCCGCCAATCGGCACCACGTCTTCGGGGCTGGTGCCCCAGGTGACGCTGGGTTCGACAGTTGCAGCGTCGATCACCACGCTTTTGGCGAATACAGCGCCTTCATCGGAATGGAGCGTGCGCCAGTAAGCCACCGCCGTATCCCATTCCGAGTCCTTCGGGGCCATCGGTCGGCCCTTGAGGTAGGCGAAGGTCACATCATCCGGCGCGATGAGCCCGGCGCGTGCGCCTGCCTCGATGCTCATGTTGCAGACGGTGAGGCGTTCTTCCACGCTCATCGCCTCGAACACGGCTCCGCGATATTCGATGACATAACCGCTGCCACCCGCCGCCCCGATCCGGCCGATGATATGCAGGATCAGATCCTTGGCGCTGACACCGGGGCCAAGCAGCCCTTCGACCCGCACTTCCATCGGCTTTGATTGCTGGAGAAGCAGCGTCTGCGTCGCCAGCACGTGCTCGACCTCGCTCGTGCCAATCCCGAAAGCGAGCGCGCCCAATCCGCCGTGACAGGCGGTGTGCGAATCTCCGCAGACGATGGTGGTGCCGGGCAGCGAGAAGCCCTGTTCGGGGCCGACAACGTGGACGATCCCCTGCTCCTTGGCGGTTGCGGGGATATAGCGGATGCCGAAAGCAGGTGCGTTCACCTCCAGCGCGGCCAGCTGGGCGGCACTTTCCGGATCGGCAATCGGCACCGGCGCGCCCTTTGCGTCCACTCGCGCCGTGGTGGGCAGGTTGTGATCGGGCACCGCCAGCGTCAGTTCGGGCCGCCGCACCGGGCGCCCGGCGACTTTCAGCGCCTCGAACGCTTGCGGGCTGGTGACTTCGTGAACCAGATGCCGGTCGATATAGACCAGCGCCGTCCCGTCATCGCGCATCTCCACGACATGCGCGTCCCAGATTTTTTCGTAGAGCGTGCGCGGGCGGCTGGCCATGATCGGGTCCATTATTCGAGAGGTCAATGTGCGGCCCAATAGTCACGATTGCCGAGGCGTGGCAAGATTGCGACGGCTTCCCGGCACGCTGTGGTAGAATTTGTCATAATCTTGCGCTAGCTAACACCTATGTCAGCAAACGAATCCCCTTCCGCCGCGTTTCACCACCCGATCACGGTTGAAGCCGCTGACATCGATTTCATGGGCCACGTCAACAACGCGCGCTATCTGAACTGGGTGCAGGATGCGGTTCTGGCCCACTGGCGTGGGATCGCTCCGGCCGAGGATGTGGCGAGCAAGGCGTGGGTCGCGCTCAAGCACGAGATCACCTATCGCAAGCCCGCCTTCCTTGAAGACGACGTTATCGCGCAGACCGTGCTGGAACGCTTCAACGGCGCGCGCGCGTTCTATTCCACGCTGATTACGCGCGGCGAAGAGGTGCTGGCCGAAGTGCAATCTTCCTGGTGCTGCATCGATGCAGAAACCCTGCGCCCGGCGCGCATTGGCGAACACCTGCGCGAATTCTTCTTCCCCAAGCCTGCCGAGTAAGCCGTCATGCGCGTGTCACGGACACGGTCTGGCTGTTCATCACCAATGGGCCGAACGCGGTAAGGAAGGCGACATCGCCGATGTCGCGGCCAACGCCGATGATCGCCATGTCCGCCGGTGTTCCCATGCCGGTGGGATCGACCAGATGCCATGCCCCGCCAAGGTATACCTCGGTCACGGCATGGAAATCCTGTGGTTTCACGCCCAGCCCGTAAACGCTCGCAACGCGTGCCGGAATGTCGGCGGCGCGGGCCAGCGTGATCATCAGATGGGCGTAATCGCGGCAAATCCCTTTGCCGTCATGGAAGGTGTCGGTTGCGGTCGTGTTCGCATCGCTTGAGCCCGGCACATAGGACAGGTGGCTGGCAATCCAGTCGTGCATCGCCATGATCTTTGCCCCGCCTTCAAGCGCCCCGAACTCCTTTTCGGCGAAGTCGGTGAACTGGTTCGACGGGCAATAGCGTGACGGCATGAGGTAGGGCACCGCTGTCCCCGGCAGCCGGTGCAACGGCACGGCGGGCAGGGCGGCGCAATCGCTGGCCTTGCGGGTGATGCTTATCGTGGCCTGGTAATCGACCAGCATCCGGCCGTGGGTGCGAAGCCACATCCGCTCACCGACATCATCCTGCGCTGGCACGCGAGCGAGATGCTCGCACGGGGTGACGCTGATATGCGTGCGCTCGACAACCTGCCCCGCCATTGCGGCGGCCTCCACCTGAAGTAGAATGTCGCATGGCGTCTCGAACCCGTAGTCGAGCTGGACACTGATCTGGAGGCTCACGGCTGGCGGTCCATTCGTACGAGAAATGCAGGGCGTTGCGGCGGCAACGAGGGGCTGAACCCGTCAGGTGGGCGATTGTTTCATGCAGCGCCAGCGATATTCGGCATAGGCCGCTGCAACCGCGCTTCGCGCAAACGCAATTGCCAGCTTGCGCGCGATGTCTATACGCATCCCTATGGCCCGACAGCGCGTAGTTTCAGCCGGATGAACCCGCATTTTGCCCCAAGCTTCATGCTGCCCCAACGCGGTTTGCAGCGCGCCATTGGCCTTGCGCTGGCGCTGGTTATTGCCGGAAGCTGGCTGGGCATCCATGCCTGGGGCATGTTCGTTTTCGAACTGACGTGGAGCAACTGGCCCTTTGCGCTGATGTTGGCGGCAGTGCAGTGCTGGTTGTCGGTGGGTGTGTTCATCGTCTGCCACGATGCGATGCACGGCAGCCTGCTCCCCGGACACCCGCGCACCAACGGCGTGATCGGCGCGGTGCTGCTGGCGCTGTATGCCGGGTTCGCATGGCGGCAATTGCGCGATGCCCACTTCACCCACCATAAGCTGGCAGGCCGTCCCGGCGATCCCGATTTCGACGAGCACAATCCGGCCAACTTCTGGCGCTGGTATGGCACCTTTTTCCGGCGCTATTTCGGATGGCGCTCGTTGTTGTTCGTGCACACGGTGGTCGGCATCTACTGGCTGGTGCTGGATATTCCGATGGTGCAGATCGTGATGCTGTATGGCTTGCCGGCGCTCGGATCATCGCTCCAGCTGTTCTACTTCGGCACGTTCCGCCCGCACCGCCACGAAGCGGCTGCGGGGGAGGGCGCGGATGCCGGTGCCTTTGCCGACCGTCACAACACCCGCTCTGAGGATTTCGGCACGCTGGCGAGCCTCGCCTCGTGCTTCCATTTCGGCTATCATCTTGAACACCACCGCCGCCCCGACGTGCCGTGGTGGGCGCTGCCGGGTGCGCGCCGGGCCGGGGTGGGCAAGGTCGAGAGAGAAGAAAAGGTGCCCGCATGAGCTGGCTCGAAGTGTTCCTTACCGTCATGTCCTCGCTGATCGGGATGGAGCTGTTTGCGTGGTATGCGCATAAGTACATCATGCATGGATGGGGCTGGGGCTGGCACCGCGACCATCACGAACCCCATGATAATGTGCTGGAAAAGAACGATCTGTTCGCGGTGGTGTTCGGCAGCATCAATGCCGCGATGTATATCTATGGCTCGCTTTATTGGGACTGGCTGTGGTGGTTTGCAGTCGGGATAACGCTCTACGGCGTGATCTACACGCTGGTGCATGACGGGCTGGTGCACCAGCGGTATTGGAAGTGGGTGCCACGCAAGGGTTACGCCAAGCGGCTGGTTCAGGCGCACAAGCTGCACCATGCAACCATCGGCAAGGAAGGCGGGGTCAGCTTCGGCTTTGTCTTCGCGCGCGATCCGGCCAAGCTGAAGGCCGAGCTGAAGGCGCAGAAGGAAGCCGGGATTGCCGTGGTGCGGGACAGCGCCGGGGCCGAGGGCTTCGAGACGGTGGGCCGCAACCTTTAGCGGTGCCTACCCTCTCCAGAAGTTCCTGATCGCTCCCGCAGCCGCCACGATCCATGCGGTCACCATCGCAAGGATGAAAATCGCGCCCGCCGCTGCCTCCCAACCGATGATGCTGAGCGGATAAACGGCAAACGCCGCAGCGACCATCACGGCAAGACAGGCAAGAGAGATCCTGTGCGTCACGCGCCTGCCGCGAGCCTTGCGGCGTGTTCCTTCACCAGCGCAATCATGTTCGGCACGCCTTGGGTGCGGTTGCTTGATAGCTGGCTCTTGAGATCAAACGGGGCGAGCGCGCCCATCACGTCCATCTGCGCAACTTCTTGCGCGGGCCGATCCTGCACTGCGGCGATCACCAGGGCGACGATGCCTTTGGTGATCGCAGCGTTGCTGTCAGCCAGAAAGTGCAGCTTCTGCTCCTCTTGCGAGGCGGGATAGACCCACACCGCTGCCGAACACCCGCGCACCAAAGTCGCATCGGTTTTCAGCGCATCGGGCATCGGTTCCAGCTCCCGGCCCAGCTCGATCAGCAACCCGTAGCGGTCATCGCCTTCGAGGAATTCATACTCTTCGAGAATATCGGAAAGGGTGCGCATGGGCGCTTCGTTACGCAGGGTGATTGCGAAACGGAAGGGGGAATTACCCGCTGAGGCCGCCAGGGCGGGTGACCGCATGGTAGATCACGTAGAACCAGCCGAAGAAGCCGTGGACGATCGCCCAGATGATCGACTTGTTCAGGCTCCAGCTGATCGCCACGGCAATCGCGCTGCCAAGGCCGATGCCCGCCTGCGTGGCGGTGCCTGCCGCGCCGCTCACAGTTCCACCCCGCTGGCGATGGCTTCCAGCTTGCGGATGCGTTCCTTGAGATCGGCAAGCTCGATGCGGGCGGTGCCGATGCTGGAACCTTCGTCGGTGGCAGGGCGCGCGGGCGAGCGGTCAAGTTCCTGCCGCTTCAGCTCAAGCCAGCCCTGCCAGCCGCGCAGCAGGGCTGCCGCGATGACGATGATCGCAATCAGGCCCGATGTGGCCGTGATCACGGAAGGGTCGAGAAGGGGAGACATCATTGGCCCGGTTCCTCCTTGCTGGCGGGAGGAAGACCCCGCAGCGCTTCGATTTCGGCGGAAATCCGCGCCTGTTCGCGCGCATCGCCGCTGTTGCTGTCGGTGGCGATGCGTTCGAGCACCTTCACCCGTTCCTTCAGGTTCGCCAGTTCGGCGCGGGCGGCTTCCAGCTCGGCCGCCGACCCGGCATCATCACGCGGGGCGATTTTCTCGTTCCCGTATTCATCGGTAACGATCCCGGCGCGGGCCTTGGCATATTCCACCACGCCCCACACGATGATCGCAACGATGACAACCATGGCCCAGCCGCTCATCACGCCTTGCCCTTGTCCTTGAGCCCTTCGAGCGCCCGGTCACGCAGCGCATCGATTTCCGCGCCGAGGTGATAGCCGCCGTCGGTGACTATCCGCTCGACATTCACCAGCCGATCCTTGATCGCGCCAAGTTCGGCGCGCAGTTCGGCGTTTTCCTGGGTCAGCAGGGTCACGCGCTGGGCGGTCTGCTTGTCCGAACCCGGCTTCAGGGACTGGCCCCACATGCCTTCCAGCGGGTAGCCGTTCTTGATCTTCATCCGGGTGGTCTGGAACGAGGTCAGGATACCAGCGGCGCCGAGCGTGAAGGCTCCGGCAATGATCCAGCCGAGATAAGGCAGAAAATCGGTGAATTCCATCACACGCGCTCCTTGGTCTCGAGGCCGAGCGGCACGCCGGCGCTTTCATCCACGCGGCGCGTGTCGCGCAGCGCTTCGATCTGGGTGGCGATGTCGTAGCCGCGGTCGGTGACGATGCGTTCAAGCACCTGCACCCGGTCCTCAAGCCGCTGGATGTGGCTGGCATATTGCGCAGCCTTTTCGGCGGTCTGTTCGGCGGTGGAGCCAATCTGCATTTCCGCCAGCTTCTGCTGATGCTTCGTCCAGATGGCGACGATCGGGATCATCATGGCGATGATCGGGATCATCAGGGCAAGATAACCTTCCATAGTGTGCGGTCCCTGTTGCGTGGTTTCAGGCTTAGCGCAGCCGCTCGATTTCGGCGGTCAGGCGCGGGTTGCTGCTGACGTAGTGCGTTTCGACAGCGGCCAGGCGGCGGTCGATGTCGCGGAAATTGGCGCGGATTTCGCGGGCGGTGCGCTTCGGGCTCTGCCGCACGGACTGCCAGTACTTCTGCTCGCTCTCGTCGCGGTAGAGATAGGGCGGCTTCTTGTTCAGCAGGAAGCCGGCGATCAGGTAGGCGAAGATCGAAGCGCCGCCCGTGGGCCACATCGACAGGAAGGCGATCAGCCGGATCCAGAAGACGTTGACCCCGGTGTAGTCGGCAATCCCGGCGCAGACGCCCATCAGCTTGCCATTGTGCTTGTCGCGGTAAAGCGTGGTGCGGGGGCTGTTCATGCGCGGGTTCCTTTCTTCTCGGCGATCAGCGCTTCCAACTCGCGCAGTTGCTGGTTGTCCTTTTCCTGATCGGCGATCAGGCGGCGGGCGGGGGTGAAGGCGGGGTCGTCACTGGCGACCAGCCGTTCGACCGTGTCCATGCGTTCATCGAGCCGCTTGGCGAGGTTGTAGAGTTCCTCAAGCAGCACCTCGTCGTCCGAAGTGATGGTGGCGGCGGTCTTCCACTTGGTCATGTAGTGGAGGATGACCCAGGGCAGGCCGATGAACAGCATGCCCACGACCATGATGACTTCCAGATCCATGGCCTATTCTCCCTTGTTGGCGTCGTCGGCCTTGCCGAGCGCTTTCTTCATGGCTTCAAGTTCATCGTCGATCGCGTCCGACCCGCCGAGTGCGGCAATCTGATCGGCGAGCGACGGCGGACCGTCTTCAGCGATGCGCAGCGCATCGGCGCGGCCTTCGGCGTAATCGACCCGGCGTTCGAGCTGGTCGAATCGGGCGAGTGCTTCGTCGGTGCGTTCGGTGCTCATCAGCGTGCGCAGCTTGACGCGGTTCTCGGCGCTTTCGAGACGCGCGGCGATCGCGGTCTGGCGGCTGCGGGCTTCGCGCAGGCGGTGCTGCAGCTTGGCGATGTCTTCCTCGTAAGCGCGCAGGGCGTCGTCGAGCACAGCGATCTCGCTCTTCAGCTGATCGGCCATGTCGCCGGCCTTCTTCTTTTCGACCAGCGCCGCGCGGGCGAGGTCTTCGCGGTCCTTCGACAGGGCGAGCTGGGCTTTCTCCGCCCAATCGGCCTGCAACCGGTCAAGCTTCACGCAGTGGCGGTGCATTTCCTTCTGGTCGGCAATGGTGCGCGCCGCGCTGGCGCGGACTTCGACCAGGGTTTCCTCCATTTCGAGGATGATCATGCGGATCATCTTCGACGGATCATCCGCCTTGTCGAGCATATCGTTGAAATTGGCGGCAATGATGTCGCGGGTACGGCTGAAAATGCCCATGAAGGCTACTCCATCGAGAAACGAATTGACCCGGTCGAGGGGAGCGACTCGCTCGTCCTGCGGGGGGGCGGTGTTGCGCCGAGATTGCGACGGGGACGGGCTGCGGCGCAAGGCTTCGATTTCCTCGTCGAGCCGCGTGAGCCGTCCCGCCGAAAGCAGGCGGGTGGGGTGGGCCGGAGCATCGCTGTCAAACGCATCGCGCGTGGGCGTCGCAGTGCGGTCAGCATCGGCAGGGGGGACATCCTGCATGGGGCGCTCCGGCCCGAGGGGGTCATTGTGGTCGGCCATCTCAGGCAATCTCGATCATGCTGCCGGCTTCCGCAGCGGGGTGGGCCATCGGCGCAGCATGGGCAGCGCCCGGCTGGACCTGCGACGACAGCAGGATCATCATCGTCATCGCAGCGATGCTTGCCATTGCTGCTTGCCCGAGCTTCGAACTCCAGAAGCTGGCATTTGCGGAGTTGCGGTCGATCATTGTGGGCCTCCCAAGTGGTGTCCGGTGTCTTGCCCGGTATTTTGCAACCGCTGTGCCAAACTTCGAAAATGGCGGAATTGCGCCGTTTTTCCGCCGGCGGGAGGGAGTGGTGTTGGTCTCTATTGCCAAGCATTGGGGATTTTCACTATAGTTTGGATGTGAAGCAGGACACGCAATTCATCGGGCAATCGGGGGCCTTCCTTGACGCGGTCGAACGCGCCAGCCGCGCCGCGTCGATGAACCGCCCGGTGCTGGTGATCGGAGAGCGCGGCACCGGCAAGGAACTGATCGCCGAACGCCTCCATCGCTTGTCGACCCGCTGGGACGAGCCGCTGGTGACGATGAACTGCGCAGCGCTGCCCGAAACCCTGATCGAGGCCGAACTGTTCGGCCACGAAGCCGGCGCTTTCACCGGCGCCACAAAGTCTCGCGCAGGCCGTTTTGAGGAAGCCGACCGGGGAACGCTGTTCCTCGATGAGCTTGGCACACTCAGCATGGGCGCGCAGGAACGCCTGCTGCGTGCGGTCGAATATGGCGAGATCACGCGCATCGGCGCATCGCGCCCGATCCGGGTCGATGTGCGGATCGTGGCGGCCACCAACGACGATCTGCCCGCGCTGGCCGCGGCGGGTGAGTTTCGCGCCGATCTGCTCGACCGGCTGAGTTTCGAGGTCATCACGCTCCCGCCGCTCAGGGTGAGGGAAGGGGACATCGGCGTGCTGGCCGAATATTTCGGGCGGCGCATGGCGGCTGAACTCGATTGGGAGCGTTGGCCGGGCTTCGCACCGCACGTGATGGATGCGCTGGAGGATCACCCTTGGCCCGGCAATGTGCGCGAATTGCGAAATGTGATCGAGCGCGCGGTCTATCGCTGGGATGCGCCGGACATGGCGATTGCGCACGTCCAGTTTGACCCTTTCGACAGCCCCTGGCGCCCGCGCCCGCCAGAGCACCGCCGTGCGGCCGCGCCTTCGGGCGCCGCTGCCACCGCTGCGCTCCCCGCTGCCGCAGCGACGAATTTCGACAGCATCGAGGATCTGCGTGCTGCGGTCGATGCGCATGAACGCGCGATCCTTGCCCATGCCCTTGGCAAGCATCGCTGGAACCAGCGCCAGACCGCTCGCGCGCTCGGCCTGACGTATGATCAGCTGCGTCACTGCATCCGCAAGCATGGCCTGATGGAGGGTCAGGACTGAGCCTGCCTCTAACGGATTTGAAAGCCTTTTCGAATATTGCGGATAAGTGGTTCGAGATGGCAGTAAATCAATGCAGGCACTTTCCGAAAATGTCGCGATAAACAGCGCCGCCGGGCGTGTGTTTTCGCGCGCAGTCGGTTCGCTTGCGGCGTGTTTCCGGGGGCGGTGCTCTTATGCGTCCTGACCTTTCCCAACGCCCCGTCCGCCTTTTGCCTCCGGGCCTCTCGTCAGTTAACCTTAACAGGGGATCGCAGAGATCTGGAGCCGATTCGCAGGCTGGTGAGCCAGCCAGAGATGACGCATCAGGTCTTTTGAAGGGTGAACAGGGTATGGTGGACCCTACGCCTAAACCGGATCTGACGCCGGTAATGAAGCCGATCGGCCGCCGCGCGGCCCCGCGTCTGCGCCTCAGCCTGCCCGCCCAGCTTATCGCCGTCGAAAAGGCGCATGCCTGCATTCTCCTGAACCTGTCGCGCACGGGCGCGCAGGTCGCCATCCTAGATGCGATCCGCGAGGGAGAGGGCGCGATCCTGTGCTGCGGCATCATCAACCAATTCGCGATCATCACCCGCAGCGAGTTTGGCCTCAACGCGCTCGCCTTTGATGAGCCTCTGAACGATGAAATCGTGCTCGAAACCCGCCGCTACCACGAAAACTTCGAGGATCGCGAGCGGCGTGCCCTCGTCGAAACCGCCCGCAAATGGGTGACAGGCGATTCCGAGGGTGATCGCCCGATCTGAGGGATGACCACTGCGCCCACGGGTTCGCTCTTGCCAAATGCCGCGCCAGCGACTAACTGACCGGCCAATCCCGACATTGTCACAACAAGGTTTGGATGCTGGCGCCTCCGGGGGCCGGCCCCACACCGCGTTTCCGCACTGTCGTTCGCAAAGCAAGCTGCCTAAGCAAAGAAAGTCCGCATGGCCGATATCGCGCGCCTGACCCAGTTGATCGAACCCGAAGCGGCCGCGCTCGGGTTTGAACTGGTGCGCGTGGCGATGATGGCCTCCGAAGCGGGTGATGGCGGCATGGCCTTGCAGATCATGGCCGAAGATCCGGCCACCGGCCAGCTGGTGATCGACCAGTGCGCCGCCCTGTCGCGCCGGGTGTCCGATGTGATCGACGCGGCGGAGGAAGCAGGCGAAGAACTGATCGAAGGGGCCTATCACCTCGAAGTCAGCTCGCCCGGCATTGATCGCCCGCTCACCCGCGAGAAAGATTTCGCCAATTGGGCCGGTCACGAAGTCCGCGTGGTCATGGACAAGGGTTTTGAAGGCCAGCGCGTCAACAAGGGCGTGCTTGGCGGGCTTGAGGATGGTATGATCCTCGTCGCGGAAGTTAAGGCAGGCGATGTGCGCTTGCCGCTTGAACAGGTTCACACGGCCAAGCTCGTTCTTACAGACGCGCTGATCGCCGCCACTCGCCCGCTGGATACCAGCGGTGCTGACGAACTCATCGAAGACACAGAGAAGGCAGACGACTGATGAGTGCCATTTCCGCCAACAAGGCCGAACTCCTCGCGATCGCCAACGCGGTCGCCTCGGAAAAGATGATCGACAAGTCGATTGTCATCGAGGCGATGGAAGAAGCGATCCAGAAATCCGCGCGCAACCGTTACGGCGCGGAAAACGACATCCGCGCCAAGCTTGACCCGCTGACCGGCGATCTGACGCTGTGGCGCGTGGTCGAGGTGGTCGAAGAGGTCGAAGACTACTTCAAGCAGGTCGATCTGAAGCAGGCTGAAAAGCTGCAACCCGGCGCGAAGATGGGCGATTTCATCGTCGATCCGCTGCCGCCGGTCGATCTTGGCCGCATTGATGCGCAGTCCGCCAAGCAGGTGATCTTCCAGAAGGTCCGCGATGCCGAGCGTGAGCGCCAGTTCGAAGAGTTCAAGGACCGTCAGGGCGAAGTCATCACCGGCGTGATCAAGTCGGTCGAATTCGGCCACGTGATCGTCAACCTTGGCCGCGCCGAGGGTGTTATCCGCCGCGATCAGCAGATTCCCCGCGAAGCCGCCCGTACGGGTGAGCGCGTGCGTGCGCTCATCACCAAGGTCGAGCGCAACAACCGCGGCCCGCAAATCTTCCTCAGCCGCGCGCACCCTGACTTCATGAAGAAGCTGTTCGCGCAGGAAGTGCCCGAAATCTACGACAACATCATCGAGATCAAGGCTGCCGCCCGTGACCCGGGCAGCCGTGCCAAGATTGGCGTGATCAGCCGCGATTCCTCGATTGACCCGGTCGGCGCCTGCGTCGGCATGAAGGGCAGCCGCGTTCAGGCCGTCGTGCAGGAATTGCAGGGCGAGAAGATCGACATCATTCCCTGGTCGGAAGACACCGCGACCTTCGTGGTCAACGCATTGCAGCCCGCCACGGTCAGCCGCGTCGTTCTCGATGAAGATGATGGCCGCATCGAGGTGGTGGTGCCTGACGATCAGCTTTCGCTGGCCATCGGTCGCCGCGGCCAGAACGTGCGTCTGGCCAGCCAGCTGACCGGCCACCAGATCGACATCATGACCGAGGAAGAAGCCTCGGAGAAGCGCTCCAAGGAATTTGCCGAGCGTTCCAAGATGTTCGAGGAAGAGCTCGACGTCGACGAAACGCTGTCGCAGCTGCTTGTCGCCGAAGGCTTCGCCGAGCTCGAAGAAGTCGCTTACGTCGATCTGGCCGAACTCGCCAGCATCGAAGGCTTTGACGATGAACTCGCCGAGGAACTCCAGAGCCGCGCCCTGGAAGCGCTCGAACGTCAGGAAGCTGCGCACCGTGAAGTGCGCCGCGGGCTGGGCGTGGAAGATGCGCTCGCCGAAATCCCGCACCTCACCGAAGCGATGCTCGTCACGCTCGGCAAGGCGGGGATCAAGACCCTCGACGATCTCGCCGATCTCGCAACTGACGAACTGATCGCCAAGAAGCGTGAAGCGCCGCGCCGCCGGAACAACACCGATGGCCCGCCGCAGCGTCGTCCGCAGCGTGAAACCGACAAGGGCGGTGTGCTGGGCGAATATGGCCTCAGCGAAGAGCAGGGCAACGAAATCATCATGGCCGCGCGTGCGCATTGGTTCGAAGACGAAGTTGTCGCCGGGCCGACCGAGGAGGCCGCCCATGCGGACTCCACCCAATGAGCGCCTGACGTCCGACATCGACGGGCCTGGGCTTCCGGCAGCCGCCGGGAGCGAGCGGCGCTGTATCCTTACCGGGGCGACCTCGGCGCGGGATGATCTGCTTCGTCTGGCGATTTCGCCGGACGGGCTGGTTCTGCCCGATGCCGGGGCCAAGGCGCCTGGGCGGGGTGCGTGGATCGGGGTGACCCGCGCCGCGCTTGAAACCGCGCTTGCCGATGGCCAATTGAAGAAGGCGCTGATGCGCGCCTTCAAGGGCGCGCCGCTTACGATCCCGGAAGACTTGGCCCACAAGGCAGAGGCGGCGCTGGCGCGTCATCTTGGTGATCGTCTGGGTCTGGAACTGCGTTCCGGCAACATCGTGATGGGCTCGGCCCGGATCGAGGAACAGGCGCGCAGCGGGCGGATTGCCGTGCTGCTTCATGCCTCCGACAGCAGCGAGGATGGTCGGCGCAAGCTTGATCAGGCATGGCGTGTCGGCACTGATGCCGAAGGTTCCGGCCTGCGCGGGCAGACCTTGCCTCTGGACCGCACCGCGCTGTCTGTGGCATTGGGCCGCGACAATGTTGTCCACCTGGGCGTTGCCGGCCACCCCGGCGACATGCGCGCGGCAAATCGCGTGCTTCAGGCGGTATCCCGGCTGGTGCACTATGCCGGCAATGATCGGGCGAGCGAGACAAACGAAACAGGCCGGGACACCTCCGGCCACGCTGACCGGCCTCAGGGCCGGGCGGCGAACATTGATGAATACGTGAAGGACTGACGAGCGATAATGAGCGACGACAACGACAACCAACGCATCCGCAAACCCCTGGGCCTCAAGCGCTCGGTGGACGCGGGCGAGGTCAAGCAGACCTTCAGCCACGGCCGCACCAACAAGGTAGTGGTCGAGGTGAAGCGCCGCCGTGTGCTCGGCAAGCCTGGCAGCGAAGCGGCAGCACCGCCGCCGGTGGAAGAGGCACCGCGTCCGGCTCCTCCGCCGCCGCCCCCGCCTCCGCCGGCCCCCAAGCCCGCGCGTCCCGCCCCTGCCGGTGAGACCCCGCAGGAGCGTGTGAAGCGCCTCCAGCTCGAAGCCGAGGAAGAGCGGCTGCGGATGGCCGAGGAAGCGCGCAAGCGTGACGAAGCCGACGCCCGCGAGCGTGAGGAGGAAGAACGCCGCCGCGCCGAGGAAAATCGCCGCGCCGAAGAGGAAGCCGAGCGCCAGCGCGCAGCCGCCGCCGCAGCGCCCGCGGCCGAGGACGCGCCGCCCGCTCCCGTCGCCGAGGCCCCGGTTGCCGCACCGGCAGAAAACACCGCGCCTGCCGCGCGGACCGACGCCGTGCCCGCAGCCCGCCGGTTCACCCCGGTCGAACGGCCCGAGCCCAAGCGTCCTGCCGAAATCAAGGCGAAGAAGAAGGACGAAAAGCGCGCCGCGCCGAGCGACGAAGGCAAGGACGCCCGCCGTTCGGGCAAGCTCACAGTCACCCGTGCGCTCAACGAGGACGAAGGCCGCCGCGCGCGCAGTCTCGCTGCGCTGAAGCGTGCCCGCGAAAAGGAACGCCGCGGTCAGGGCGGCCCGTCCAAGCCGCGCGAAAAGCAGGTCCGCGATGTGGTCGTGCCCGAGGCGATCACTGTCAGCGAACTCGCCAACCGCATGGCCGAAAAGGGCGCGGATCTGGTGAAGGCGCTGTTCAATCTGGGCATGATGGTCACGGTCAACCAGACCATCGATCAGGACACCGCCGAACTGCTGGTCGAGGAATTCGGCCACAACATCACCCGCGTTTCTGCAAGCGATGTCGATATCGTCAGCAGCGAGGACATGGATCCCGAAGAAACATTGGTGACCCGTCCGCCGGTGGTAACGATCATGGGCCACGTCGATCACGGCAAGACCAGTCTTCTGGATGCCCTGCGCGGCACGGATGTGGTGAAGGGTGAGGCCGGCGGCATCACCCAGCACATCGGCGCCTACCAGATCACCACCAAGGACAAGCAGAAGATCACGTTCCTTGATACGCCGGGCCACGCGGCCTTCACTGAAATGCGGATGCGCGGTGCCAATGTCACCGACATCGTCATTCTGGTGGTGGCTGGCGATGACGGGCTGATGCCGCAGACGATCGAGGCGATCAATCACACCAAGGCGGCCGGCGTGCCGATGATTGTGGCGATCACCAAGTCGGACAAGCCCGAGTTCAACCCGCAGAAGATCCGCGAACGTCTGCTCGAACACGAAATCGTGGTCGAGGCGATGAGCGGCGATGTGCAGGACGTCGAGGTTTCGGCCAAGACCGGCGCAGGGCTGGACAAGCTGATCGAGGCAATCGGGCTTCAGGCCGAACTGCTCGAACTGCGCGCGCGGCCTGACCGCGATGCCGAGGCAACCGTGATTGAAGCCCAGCTCGACAAGGGCCGCGGCCCGGTGGCGACTGTGCTGGTGACGCGCGGCACGCTGAAGCGCGGCGACACCTTCGTGGTCGGCACACAAAGCGGCAAGGTCCGTGCGATCGTCGATGACAAGGGCCAGCAGCTGAAAGAAGCCGGCCCATCGATGCCGGTCGAAGTGCTCGGCCTTGGCGGCGTACCGTCTGCCGGTGACAACCTCACCGTGGTCGAGAACGAACAGCGCGCCCGCGAAGTTGCCAAATATCGTCAGGAAATGGCGACGGAAAAGCGTACCGCGCTGGCCCCGACCAATTTCGATACGATGTTCAACACGCTATCCTCCAACGTTATCGAATTCCCGGTGGTGGTGAAGGCTGACGTGCAAGGGTCGGTCGAGGCGATCGTCAATGCGCTCCACAATCTCTCGAATGACGAGATCAAGGTGCGCGTGCTCAACGGCGGCGTCGGTGCGATTACCGAAAGCGATGTTATGCTGGCGGGCGGATCGAAGGCACCGATCATCGGCTTCAACGTGCGCCCCAATGCCAAGGCGCGCGAACTGCTGAAGCGCGATAATGTGCGGATGATGTATTACGATGTCATCTACCACCTCACCGATGCCATCGCCAAGGAGATGGTCGGCGAGCTTGGTCCGGAACGGATCGAACACGTGGTCGGTCGGGCGCTGGTCAAAGAGGTGTTCAAGTCGGGCAAGCGCGACAAGGCCGCCGGTCTGCTGGTCGAAGAAGGGGTCATCCGCAAGGGACTGTTCGCCCGTCTCACCCGCGCCGATGTTATCGTGTCTGCCACCAAGATCGCGTCGCTGCGGCGCTTCAAGGACGATGTCGACGAAGTGCGCACCGGTCTGGAATGCGGCGTGGTGCTGGAAGACACCAACGACATCAAGCCGGGCGACCAGCTCGAAGTGTTCTCGGTCGAGGAGCGTGAGCGGACGCTGTGAGCCTGAACGACGCGCACTACCCCGACGATGCCGGGCAGTCGCCGCATACGGCGCTGCTCGGCTCGGAATTTGTCGGCTGGGACGCAGAGACCCAGACCGCGACCATGCGCTTTACCGTGAAGCGCGAAATGACCACCTGGCGCGGCGGCGTGCAGGGCGGTCTGGTCGCGGGCTATCTGGATGACGTGATGGGCTATGCCTATGTCGCGGCCACCGGCGGGGAGATGGCGCCGCTCAATCTCGACATTTCAATGAGCCTGATCCGCCTGATCCCGGACGGCGCGACGATCATCGGCAAGGGCCGGGTGGTCAAGGGCGGGCGGCGCGTGGTGTTCCTCGAAGGCGAGTTGCTGGGCGAAGACGGGACGATCTACGCCCGTTCCACGTCCACCGCTTTGCCAACCCCGCGCCCCACGCCGACCAGCACGGGAATGGGATAATGGCCAAGGCTCCTTTCACCGCCGAACAGCAATCGGTCCGCGTGCTCAAGGTGGGCGAGCGGGTGCGGCATATCCTGTCCGAACTGCTCGCACGCGGCGAGGTGCATGATGATGTGGTGCGCGCCGCGCATATCTCGGTCACCGAGGTGCGCATGACTCCCGATCTGCGCCACGCGACGGCTTACGTGAAGCCGCTGATGGGTGCGGGCGAGGACGAGGTGGTGACCGCCCTGCGCCAGAACACCGCGTTTCTGCAGCGCGAGGTCGCCCAGAGGCTGGGACTCAAATTCGCGCCCAAGCTCAAGTTCCGCAAGGATGAAAGCTTTGCCGAGGCTGACCGGATCGAGGCGCTGCTGCGCGATCCCAAGGTCGCCCGCGATCTTGGCGAGGACGAGGAAGAGTAGCGCCTACCTCGGCAGCATTCGCGCTTTCAGCGTGATGTCGACCTTGTTGCCCACAATCAGCTGATAGGATTTCATCCCGAACTGCCGCCGGTCGATGGTGGTGGTGCCGCTGAAGCTGACCGGCTTGCCCGCTTGCGCAATTGGGTCGGCGGTGAAGGTCACATCCAGCGTCGCCGGGCGGGTGACGCCGCGTGCGGTCAGATCGCCCGCCACCGTGCCGCGCGTCGGGCTCGACAGCTTCAGCGAGCGGCCGACGAAGCGGATCGTCGGATACTTCTCGACCCAGAAGAACTTCTCGCCGCGCAAC
Organism: Porphyrobacter sp. IPPAS B-1204; assembly: GCA_003724185.1. Classification (GTDB taxonomy): domain Bacteria; phylum Pseudomonadota; class Alphaproteobacteria; order Sphingomonadales; family Sphingomonadaceae; genus Erythrobacter. The sequence goes on along the minus strand of RHGM01000001.1, from coordinate 896,171 downwards.
CGCGCAAGGGTAACGCTGTCGGGCGCTTCGATCGCGGTGGCATCGAAGGTCACGTCAATCACCGCGCGTTCGGGTGCGCCGGGCACGATGGTGACGGCACCCTGCATCCGGGGAAAACGCGCGGTCTTGCTGGCAAGGCCGAAGAACGGCACCTCTGCCGAGACATTGCTGGCGCTGGCGTCGAGCGTGTAGCGCTGCGGCACGCCCGCCGTGTTGCCCAGCGCAAACACTGCCAGCAGCGGCAGCAGGAACTTGCGAAGACGGGTGGCGGGCTTGAACATGATGGTACCTATACGCTTCAACCGGGCAAAAGGTTCTCTCCCACCTCGCCCAGCGAGCGGCGAATGGGTAGTCTGGCACGATGGCCAAGCTCTACTTTTACTATGCCAGCATGAACGCAGGCAAATCGTCGCACCTGTTGCAGGCCGATTTCAATTATCGTGAGCGCGGGATGGCGACGATGCTGTGGACCGCCGCGCTCGACAGCCGCTCGGGCGGGTTGGTGAAAAGCCGCATCGGGCTGGAGAGCGAGGCGCACAAATTTGCGCCGGACACCGATCTGTGGGCGGCTGTCAGCGCCGCGCATAAGGTTCAGCCGCTCGATTGCGTGCTGGTGGACGAGGCGCAGTTCCTGACCCCCGATCAGGTGTGGCAGCTGGCGCGGCTGGCGGACGAGGGCGGCATTCCTGTGCTGTGCTACGGACTGCGCACTGATTTCCAGGGCGAGCTGTTTCCCGGCTCGGCGGTGCTTCTGGGCATTGCCGATGCCTTGGTGGAGCTGAAAGCGGTATGTCACTGCGGGCGCAAGGCGACGATGAACCTGCGCGTCGATGACAGCGGCGCAGCGGTGCGGCAGGGCCAGCAGACCGAGATCGGCGGCAATGATCGCTATGTGGCGCTGTGCCGCAAGCATTTTTCGGAAGCGCTGAGCCGGTGACACATGATCGTTCTGTCCCGCTTTCAGGCTGGCTGATCCTCGACAAGCCGCGGGGCATGGGCAGCACCCAGGGCGTCAGCGCGGTCAAGCGCGTGCTCCGCCAGAACGGCTATGCCAAGACCAAGGTCGGCCACGGCGGGACGCTTGATCCGCTGGCCGAAGGCGTGCTGCCGATCGCGCTGGGGGAGGCAACAAAGCTCGCCGGGCGGATGCTGGATGCCAGCAAGATTTACGAGTTTACCATCCGCTTCGGAGCGGAAACCAGCACGCTCGACACCGAGGGCGAAGTGGTGGCGCAAAGCGATGTGCGCCCGTCGCTGGCTGAGATCGAGGCCGTGCTGGCGCGTTTCACCGGGCCGATCGAGCAGGTGCCGCCTGCCTATTCTGCGCTGAAAGTGGGCGGACAGCGGGCCTATGATCTGGCGCGGGCCGGTGAAGCGGTGGAGTTGAAGGCAAGGGCGGTGACGATCTTCTCTCTTTCCGTTCGCCCTGAGCCTGTCGAAGGGCTGCACTTTTCTTCCGTTGCCGTGGTTGAAGTAAAGGACGGGGCTTCGACAAGCTCAGCCCGAACGGAAATTGATCACGTGACGCTTACCGCCCACGTTTCCAAAGGCACTTACATCCGCAGCCTCGCGCGGGACATTGCCTACGCCCTTGGCAACTGCGGCCATGTCACCTATCTCCGGCGCACCAAGGCTGGCCCGTTCACGCAGGCACAGGCGATTTCGCTGGACTTGCTGGACGAAACCGCTAAGGGCCGGGGCCTTGAACACCTCCTCCTGCCGCTGGAGGCAGGGCTGGACGACATCCCGGCCCTCCACCTCGATCAGACAAGCGCGCAGGCGGTCCGACAGGGCCGGGTGCTGTCTGACATGCCCCAATCATCCGGGCTCTATCTGGCGAAGCTGGGAAATGTCCCGGTCGCGCTGATGGAAATCTTGGATGGGACGGCCACGGTCGTCCGGGGGTTCAACCTTCCCGATGTCGCTGAGTAAGAAAGAGACGTACTATGTCGGTGACCGCCGAAGTTAAGCAGACAATCATTGCTGACAATGCCCGTGATCCCAAGGACACCGGCAGCCCCGAAGTGCAGGTTGCGATCCTCACGCAGCGCATCCGCAACCTGACCGAGCACTTCAAGGATCACCACAAGGACAACCATTCGCGTCGTGGCCTCTTGATGATGGTCAACAAGCGCCGCACGCTGCTCGCATACCTCAAGAAGAAGGATGTCGAGCGCTACAACGCGCTGATCCAGAAGCTGGGCCTGCGTAAGTAAGAGTTTTGCGAAAGGGCGGCTCCAAGGGGCCGCCTTTTTTGCATATGGGGCATGCAGACATCCGGTCTGCTCCGCCTTGGGGCCGAAGCGCTCCGCACCGGACCGGGACGGTTGTTTCCCCGGCACAAGAGGCCCCGCCCGGCAATGTGGCTGAGCGGGTCAGAAGGAAAATCAATGTTCGACACGAAAACCGTATCGCTGGAGTGGGGCGGCAAGACCCTCACTCTGGAAACCGGGCGTATTGCCCGTCAGGCCGATGGCGCCGTTCTGGCCACCTATGGCGAAACCGTGGTGCTGTGCGCCGTGACCGCCGCCAAGTCGGTCAAGGAAGGGCAGGATTTCTTCCCGCTCACCGTCCACTATCAGGAAAAGTTCTCGGCCGCCGGGCGCATCCCGGGCGGCTTCTTCAAGCGTGAACGCGGCGCGACCGAAAAGGAAACGCTGACCAGCCGGTTGATCGACCGTCCGATCCGTCCGCTGTTCCCCGAAGGCTTCTACAACGAAATCAACGTGATCTGTCAGGTTCTGTCGTTCGACGGCGAAACCGAAGCTGATATCGTGGCGATGATCGCGGCCTCGGCTGCGCTCACCATCAGCGGCGTCCCCTTCATGGGCCCGATCGGCGCTGCGCGCGTCGGTTATGTTGACGGCGAATACACCCTCAACCCGAAGCAGGACAAGGCGCTTGCCGAAGGCCGCCTCGATCTCGTCGTCGCCGCCACGCAAGACGCAGTGATGATGGTCGAATCCGAAGCCAAGGAACTGACCGAGGACGAAATGCTCGGCGCAGTGATGTTTGCGCACAACGAAATCCGCAACGTCATCGGCGCGATCATCGATCTGGCTGAACAGGCTGCCAAGGATCCGTGGACCGTCGACCTCAGCGACAACACCGCTGACATGAAGGCGAAGCTCAAGGATCTGATCGGCGGCGATATCGCGGCAGCCTACAAGGTCACTGACAAGTCGCAGCGTTCGAACCTGCTCAACGAAGCCCGGGCCAAGGCCAAGGCGGCGTTCGCTGACGAAGGCGGCCAGACCCAGATGGTCGCTGGCAAGCTGATGAAGAAGCTCGAAGCCGAAATCGTACGCGGGGCGATCCTCAAGGATGGCCAGCGCATCGACGGCCGCAAGCTCGATCAGGTTCGCCCGATCGAAGCGATCGTCGGTTTCCTGCCGCGCACGCATGGTTCGTCGCTGTTCACCCGCGGTGAAACGCAGGCGATCTGCACCACCACGCTCGGCACCAAGGATTCCGAGCAGATGATCGACGGGTTGGAAGGCCTGAGCTATTCCAGCTTCATGCTGCACTACAACTTCCCGCCGTACTCGGTCGGTGAAGTGGGCCGCTTCGGCGCGCCGGGTCGCCGCGAAGTCGGTCACGGCAAGCTCGCCTGGCGCGCGCTGAACCCCGTGCTGCCGAGCAAGGAAGACTTCCCCTACACCATCCGCGTTCTGTCCGACATCACTGAGTCCAACGGCTCGTCCTCGATGGCGACGGTGTGTGGCGGCTGTCTGTCGATGATGGACGCCGGCGTTCCGGTGAAGTCGCCGGTTTCGGGCATCGCGATGGGCCTGATCCTTGAAGGCAAGGACTTTGCCGTTCTGTCGGACATTCTGGGTGATGAAGATCACCTCGGCGACATGGACTTCAAGGTTGCCGGCACCGAAAACGGCATCACCACGATGCAGATGGACATCAAGATTGCCGGCATCACGCAGGAAATCATGGCCAAGGCGCTGGAACAGGCCAAGGCTGGCCGGATGCACATCCTCGGCGAAATGGCCAAGGCCCTGACCGGTGCCCGCACCGAAGTCAGCAAGCATGCGCCGCGCATCGAGACGATCCAGATCGACAAGTCGAAGATCCGTGATGTCATCGGCACCGGCGGCAAGGTGATCCGCGAGATCGTCGCCGAAACCGGCGCCAAGGTCGATATTGACGATGAAGGCGTGATCAAGATCTCGTCCAGCAACGTCGAAGAGATCGAAGCGGCGAAGAAGTGGATCCTCGGCATTGTCGAGGAAGCCGAAGTCGGCAAGATCTACAACGGCAAGGTCGTGAACATCGTCGATTTCGGCGCGTTCGTGAACTTCATGGGCGGCAAGGATGGCCTCGTTCACGTCTCGGAAATGCGCAACGAGCGGGTGGAAAAGCCCACCGATGTCGTCTCCGAAGGCATGGAAGTGAAGGTCAAGGTGCTCGAGATCGATCAGCGCGGCAAGGTTCGCCTGTCGATGCGCGTCGTCGATCAGGAAACCGGCGCCGAGCTGGAAGACACCCGCCCGGCACGCGAACCGCGTGAGCCCCGCGGTGATCGCCCGGATCGTGGCGGTGATCGTCGCGGGCCCAAGGGCGGCGGCGGTGGTCGCGGTGGTGATCGTGGCGGCCGCAGCGGCGGCGGTGATCGCGGCGGTCGTGAGCGTGACAGCGGCCGGCCGGGCTGCCCGACTTCCTCAAGGACTGATCGCCTCATCTGAGGCATGAACATAAGGCCGCCCGGAGCGATCCGGGCGGCCTTATCGTTGAAGGGGCGCACAATGCTCAAACGTGAATTGATCGATACCGCCCAGATCGAGGACGGGGTGCTTCTCGAACTCTACAGCCACGCCGGCGACTTCATGATCGTGATGGGGCGCAACGAGCTGATGAGCACCCGCATGCGCTTTTCGGAGGAGCAGCTTGCCGATCTGACCATCGACCGGCTGGGCAAGGACAATGCGCGGATCCTGATCGGCGGTTACGGCATGGGTTTCACCTACCGCGCGGCTGCTGCGCGGCTGGGCGACAAGGCGCAGATTGTCGTCGCCGAGATTTCGGAGGCGATCATCGATTGGGCCAAAGGGCCAATGGCGGAATTGACCGGTGCGGGCTTGTCGGACCCCCGGCTCGATCTGAAGATCTGCGATGTCGCGGCGCTGATTGATGATGCCAATGACGGCACCTGTGCCAAGTTCGATGCGATCCTGCTGGACGTCGACAACGGCCCTGACGGGATCGTGCGTGACGCCAACAACCGCATCTATTCACGCACCGGCCTTGCCAAGGCACGCGATGCGCTGAAGCCGGGAGGTATCCTCGCCGTGTGGTCCGCAGGTCCTGACCCCGCCTTCCGCAAGCGGCTGAATGATACCGGCCTGACCATCACCGAATGGAACGTGCGTTCACGCCCGAACAACAAGGGCGCGCATCACATCATCTGGTTTGCCCAAAAGGACTAGGTCAAAAGTCGTAGATCAGCGTCACCCGGCTCAACGTGTCGGTCTGCACTGCGCCCGGCGGCGGGTTGCTGTTATATTCGACCGCATAGGAAAACCGCGCCGACAAGCTGCTGTTGATCTTGGCATTGAGGCCGGTGATCAGATCGACGGTGGTGTTCTGCGAATCAATGATCGCGACTGCCGATCCGCCGGTTTCGGCGACCGCATTGGTATCCTGCGTCAGCTTGAGCCGATCGCTGATGTCCCAATCGAAATCAAGCCCGATCAAACCTGCAATCCGGCTGTCATTCCGCCCGTCGACGAATTCCGTCACGCGGTACGCCGGACCGGCTTTCAACGAAAGCTGGATTTCGTCCCGCTTGAGCGCCTGAAAGCCGAGGCCGCCCGAGACCGCGTAGCGTGCTGAAAAGCCCTGAAATTGGTCGCGTTCATACTGCGCCAGAGCGTAGACGTAGAACCTGTCGGAGATGTTCACGTTGGGCTCGTAGCGGGCGAGGTATTGTTCGCGCGTGGTGACCCCGTTGGAGCGCTGATAATCAACCCGCGCGGTAAGTTGGTGCCGCCAGTCGATACCTTGCCGGTTGACTGTCAGTCCAGTGCTGATCCCCGTGTCGGAAGCGTTGCCAGTAGCCCTGAACGCGCCGAATTCACCCTTGCCCGACCAGTTTTCGAACACGCCCGCAGAGCGGATTTGCTGTTCCTTCGCCTCTGCCTCTGCGGCCTTGTGGGCGGCGATCTTGGCATTGAAGTCGGCGAGGATGGCGTCGATCTCGTCAACGTCAGCCGGGTTGGTGGCGCGGGCCAGTTCGCCAACGGTTTTCACCTTGCCCTCATCGCCGGTAGCGATGGCGGCGTCGATCATGGCGCGCACGGGTTCGGGCAACTCCGCATGCGCGGGCGTAGCCGCAGCTACTGCCGCGGCCAGCAAAACCATTTGCAATCGGGTTCTGGCAACCACCATCGCGCTCCCTTCAGCCGCGATAACCCCTGACGGTCGAAGCGATACCCTTAGCGAACCCGCGGGCCGCCGAACGGCAGCGGCGGGGGCGGGCGGCGCACACCGCGCGGCAACTGCGCCTGATAGGCACGGCCGCAATGTTCGACGCAATAGGGGAAGCCCGGGTTCACCTGCTGCCCGCAGAAATGGAAATCGGGCTCGCCCGGGTGGCCCATCGGCCAGCGGCACACCTTATCCGACAGATCGAGCAGCGTGGTCTTGCCTGCGATCTCGGCGCTCGGCTTGGCGGGGACCAGACGGCGCGGCGGGGCGGGCGGGATCGGCGCCTGCTGATCGCCGGGGCCTTGCCGCAAAAAGCCGCCGGGGCCGACCGAGACGATCTTGGGCAGATCGGCTGACGGGCCGGGGATCGGCTGCGAGGGAATGGCGCTATCGCCCGCAGTGTCTGCACGCACGGGTGCAGCAGCAGGGCGCGGGGCGGGGCGCTCGGCCTGCTCGGCTGGGGCGCTGCTGCGTTCGGCAGGCTCTGACCGCGGTTCGGCGGCGCGCGGGGAGGGTGCCGCTGGTACCGGCTTCTTGACCGGAGCAGCGGTTTTTTTCTTGTCGTTGGCCTTCACCGGCGAAGGGCGTGCCTTCAAGCCAAGGCGATGCGCCTTGCCGATCACCGCATTGCGGCTGACCCCGCCGAGTTCGGCAGCGATCTCGCTCGCGGTCGATCCGCCTTCCCACATCTTTCTGAGCGTCGCGATGCGCTCGTCCGTCCAGCCCATATCTACTACCTGTTCCTGTGTCCGGCGTGTGCCCGCAAGGGCGAATACTTGTCAGCAAGGCCTGTGCGGCCTAGGCACCGCGCCATGGCCAAAAATGCTTCCGCAAACCCGATCAACGATGCCGCTCCCGTGGCTGAATTGACCGCTGATGACAAGACCGGCGGGAGCTTCCGGTTTGCCCCGCGCGGGCGTCCGGTGATCACCGGGGTCAATCGCGTGGGGCTGTACGCTCTCTATATGAAGGAGGTGCGCCGGTTTCTCAAGGTCCAGACGCAGACGATCTGGGCTCCGGCCTTCACAACACTGCTGTTTCTGGTGATTTTCACGGTCGCATTGGGCCGTGAGGGGCGCGAAGTGCTGGGTGTGCCCTTCGCGAGCTTTGTCGCGCCGGGGCTGATTGTCATGGCGATGATGCAGAACGCCTTTGCCAATTCCTCGTTTTCGCTGTTGTCGGGCAAAATGCAGGGGACGATCATCGACCTTCTGATGCCGCCGCTGTCGCCGGGCGAATTGATGGCAGGCATTCTTGCGGCTGCGGTCACGCGGGCGATTCTGGTGGGCTTTACCGTCGCGCTGGCAATGGCCCTGTGGCCGAGTGTGTCGCTCGGCATGGCGCACCCCTGGGCTGTCGCGTGGTTCGGCCTGATGGGCGCGCTGCTGCTGGCAACGCTGGGGCTGGCGACCTCGATCTGGGCCGAAAAGTTCGATCACAACGCGGCCATCACCAATTTCATCATAGCCCCGCTCTCGCTGCTGTCGGGCACTTTTTACGTGATCGAGAACCTTGATCCTGCGTTCCAGTGGGTCAGCCGTCTGAACCCGTTCTTCTATGTCATTTCGGGCTTTCGCTACGGCTTTCTGGGGGCGACCGACATGGGGTCTGGCGCCACCCTACTGGCAGCTGCGGGGGGGCTGCTGGCGCTCAACGCGGTGCTGGCGGCGGCAGTCTATGCCCTGTTGCGCAGCGGCTGGAAGCTCAAGAGCTGACCGCGGGGGCTGCGACGGAGTCAGTGCCGCCGCGCGCGATCCGGTCCACGGCCTGCTGTGCGCCCATCACGTCGGCAACGGGACCGATGATGAAGTCTTCGGTCTGCCTGTCGCCGTCACTGTCGCGGCCGATCTTGACCGCCAGTTGGAGTGTCCCTGTCCCGTCACGCTGTTCGCGGCGCTTGGCAAGGCCGATGCGGTCAGCCGGGACCGTGTCGGTCTCGAGCACGCGGCCCATGCCCAGCTTCAAGACCCGCTTGCTTGTGACGACATACAGCACCCGGCCCCTCTGCAACACAGGGGCTAACGGGCGCGATAGCATCCACAAGCCGACGGCAATGAAGGGCAGGCCGAACAGCGGAAAGGCCCAGCCGATCAGGCCGGGGCCATCCTCGCCCGAGCCGGCGATCGCCATCGCAGCGATGCCTGTCCAGGCGATCGAAAACGCCGTCCACGGTACCGCGAAGATATAGATCATGAAGTCCCGCGGATCGATCTGCCCAAGATGCCATCCGTGCCACAATACGTCCTCGTCCGGGCCAAGCTCGCGCTCGAGCGCGCCGCGAAGCTGCGCCATTCTTGCGGTGTCGGGTTGCGCTGCATCCACCATGGCCCCGCCTTAGCAGGACAAGGTTGTCAATGTGTGAGCGACGCCCGCATCCGGTAACGCCCGTCCTTGAAGCTGTCGAACAGCTGGCGCACCGTGGGATGATCAATCGGCCCGCCATCGGGATCAGCGATCAGGTTGCCCTGGCTGACATAGGCCACATAGGACGAATCGTCGTTTTCAGCGAGCAGATGATAGAACGGCTGGTCGCGCCGGGGGCGGATGTCTTCGGGGATGGATTCGTACCATTCTTCCGAATTGGCGAAGACCGGGTCAATATCGAACACCACGCCGCGAAAGGCGAACAGGCGGTGGCGGACCACATCGCCGATGCCAAAGCGGGCACGGGTCTGACGCGGCGCGATGATGGTGCGTCCGGCCTGGCTCGAGAAGAACTCTGCGCGTTCCATGCGCTGCAATATGGACCTTCGCACGCGCAAAACAAGCGCGCTGCCGGGAGGTGTGCCAGATATGCCCGCATTTTGTATGCTCGCGGGTCTTGGCAAGCTGCAAGGCTTGGGCTAACGGGCGCCCTTCCTGTCGCCAGACCGTCCCGACCAGACGGCCTCCTGCACCGCGACAGGCCTCGCGGAGAGGTGGCAGAGTGGTCGAATGCGCCGCACTCGAAATGCGGTTTACCGGCAACGGTAACGTGGGTTCGAATCCCACCCTCTCCGCCAATCACCATTGAATCTATTATATAATTTTTCCGTCGGGGCTGATGTTTCCGTTACCGACACCCTTTTGCTGAGTCGCTGAAGCCAAGATGCTCTCTCGCATCTGGTCATCCGTTAGCGACGGCGTTGGTTCACGGATGGAGGGGAGCGCGGATGAGTATGGTCCGGAAAATCATTACAGTGGGCGCGGCCGTCAGTCTGGCGCTTTTTCGCACCCTGCCCTGTCGCAGTGGGTTATGGCCTTCAGGAATGGCGAGCAAACGACCGGCATGACGAAGCAGTGCTATCATGAGGCTTCAGGCAGTTCTTGTGTTCGCACCGTGAAATCAGTCTCACTCTGCCCGCTTTCGATACAGGTCCAAAACCAGCTAACCAGCCGCGCCATTGCTCACAGCAACCGCGCCGCACCTTCGGTCTCGGCAGATCGCCGTGCTTCCACGCATTGCGATCGCCCTTGGGAGCGACCACTAAACGGCGCCTAGGTACGTTCGCATAGGATAGCTACGAGGCGGCAATCGATGTGTTGCTGCAAGAGGCAAAGACTGGGGTGAGAGCGGACTACCTGTGCTCCCGCCTGACGTTTCAACGCGCCTGAAGCCCGCTCCAAATCTCACCTTCGGCCTGCGTGTCCAGATCGACCGCGCCGCGCACGCCCAGCTGCTTGCGCGCTTCATCCAGGGGTGTGTGCCAAACGTCTTCCATCTTTGCCATCCAGAACGCGTCGGAATTGCGGCCGATTGCGATGCCCTGTTCGATACACTTGAGCGCCGCGCTCCACGTTTGGGGATAGTGAAGCACCGTGCGGACCAGATACCGCGTGGTGCCCAATATGCCCATAACGTTCATTTCACCGGCCAATTCCTTGTTCTTGATATGCGTATCTATGGTTGCGAGGCGGAACCAATAGGGCAGCAGTTCGCCAATGTAGTTGAAGCCGCCGCCGGTCAGGATGTGCTCGTAATCATGCGTCTGACCGGCGCGCAGGGAATAGTACTGCCATTGGCTCTGGGGCTGGAAGTTGGGCACGATCTGGACGCCGTAATTCCCCTTTGTTGCGGCCTCGTAATAGATGCCGCCGACCGTGCCGGGCGCGCAGTCCTTCAGATCTTCGATGGTGTAATCGGAACAGAACCCTTCGTTGAACCACGCGTCTAGGGCCGGGTTTGTCCTGCGCTCTTCAGTGAAGAGCGCCTCGATCCGGTCGAAGTCGCGCAAGTCCTGGAGAATCTGGATCAGCTCATACATCTCGGCCGCTGGCGGGACATCTGCGCCGTTCTTCTTGAGCGCAATTCTCGCCACCCACTCCCGCAAACGCGCGTCGTTAAGGTATTTCGAAGACGAAATGAGGATGGTGGAATCGGTCCCGAGCAGCGCAATCCCGCGCGCAAGATAGGGCGTTTCGTCGGTTTTCGTTTTCATCTTGACCAGCTTTCATCTGCGAAATTTCATTCGCCGAAACTGCCCCGTAGTGCAGCGGCTGCGGCTGAGACGGCTTCGTCTGCCAAGGGCACCATGCCGATCATGCTGGCAAAGCCGTGGATTGCGCCGGGGTAGGATAGCAGAGTGGCAGGCACCCCGGCCGCCTGCAGCTTTTCGGCATAGGAGGCTCCCTCGTCGTGCAGCGGGTCATTCCCAGCCACGACGATGGTTGCCTTGGCCGTGTCTGCTGCGACAGCACCAGCCGCGGGGGACGCGTGAGGATTGTCGGCCAAATCGCGCCTGTTCCCGCTGGCGGCATATTGATCCCAATACCAACGCATCTGAGCAGAGGTGAGAAAGCCCGGGTGCTCTGCCTCGAATGACCTGGCGGCGCAGTGTGCATCGAGGGCCGGGTAGAAAAGCAGCTGATGACATAGTGCCGGATCGCCTGCCAGACTGCGCGCGGCCGCCGCTGCCAGGTTACCGCCTGCACTGTCACCAGCCAGCGCGATCCGGCCTGCATCAACACCCAGTCTCGCCGCATTTGCTTTGGCCCACCCAACCGCAGCGATTGCATCCTGATAAGCGGCAGGAAACGGGTGCTCCGGTGCGAGCCGGTAATCGACCGACAGGACCGCACATTGCGCTTCATTGGCTAAGGTTGCGGCCAGCCGGTCATGGGTTTCCAAGGTTCCGTGCACCCAGCCGCCGCCGTGAAAGAACAGAGTGAGCGGCAAGAGTGAACCCGGTTGAGGATGATAGAACCGCGCTGGAATGGGCGCGCCTTCGCTATCAATCGTAACGACTTGGCGCTCGGCAATCGCCACTGGCGGCGCAGGGATCGGTGCATCCAGCATGGTACGCAGCGCCTTGGCATCCAAGGGCTCAGGCAAGGCAAAACCGGCTTGCTCCATTGCGTCCAGCATGGCTTTGAGATGAGGATCAATCATTGCCTGACGAAGCCTTCATACCCGTTCCTGACCGCGTTCGTGCTGAGTTCGCAGTAGCGCGGAAAGCCGCCGACATAGATCATGAAGCCGCCCTTCTTCCCGTCGATGTTCTTCCCGTTGTACCAGGACTGGGCTTGGTCATAGACCGTGTGCGAGGCCGCGCCGTCGACTTCCGCAGCCCATGACTGTTCGGCCTCGCTGGTCGTATCGATCCGGGAAAAGCCGTCGTTTTCCAGATCCTTGATCATCCCTGCGATGAAATCGACCTGCCATTCACCCGCCGTGATCATCTGCGCCAGAGCAGCAGGCGTCAGAGGACCGTGAACCATGAAGAAATTGGGAAAGCCTGCGACCATATATCCGAAATAGCTGGTCGGCCCGTCGCGCCATTTGTCGGTCAGCTTCGTCCCATCGACGCCCTCGATCTCGATCCGGGTGAGCGCGCCGGTTACGGCGTCAAAACCCGTGGCGGTAACGATGACATCCAGATCGTAGCTGGCATCGGCGGTCCGCAAGCCATTCGCGGTAAAGGCTTCGATCGGGGCGTCTTTTACGTCCACCAGCGACACGTTGTCGCGGTTGAACATCTCATAGTAGCCGTTGTCGATGCAGAGCCGCTTCGCGCCAATCGGATAGTCCTTTGGGCACAGCTTCTCCGCCGTTTGCGGGTCTTTGACGATTTCGCGGATTTTGCTGCGCGCGAACTCGCAAACCACTTCGTTCGCGGCACGGTCCGTCATCACATCGGTGAAGGCGACCATCAATTGGAACGCGCTTTTGGAGTTCCAGCCTGCTTCGAGGATTTCGCGCTGTTCTTGCGGAGAATATTCGTGGGCTGACTTGGCCGGATAGTCGATGATCGACACGCCGTAAGTGTCGAGCATCTGCGCCCGGCGATCGGCGTAATTGTCCTTCCAGTCGCGCTCGTGCTCTGGATCCATCGGACGATTGCCAGAGGGCATGGAGTAAGCGGGCGTGCGCTGAAACACCGTGAGATGCTTGCATTGCTCAGCCAGAATGGGCGCAGCCTGAATGGCGGTTGATCCGGTGCCGATGATCCCCACGCGCTTGTCGCTGAGGTCCAGCGGTCCCTCCGGCCAGCGCGAGGTGTGGAAGATTTCGCCCTGGAATTCCTCTCGCCCCGGCCAATCCGGCGTATTGGGGGCCGACAGTGCGCCCGTTGCGGCAACAACATATTTGCAGACCAACCGGCCGCCATCAGCGGTTTGGACGTGCCAGCGGTCCGTGCTCTCGTCGAATTTGAGTGCCGCCACGGTCGTCGAAAAGCGGATATTCTTTCTCAAGTCGAAGCGATCCGCAACGTGGTTTGCGTAGCGCTCCAGATCGGGTTGCGCGGAGAACACTTCGGGCCAGTGCCACTCCTGCTGAAGGTCTTCATCAAACCCATAGGAATATTCGACACTTTTGATGTCGACCCGCGCGCCGGGATAGCGGTTCCAATACCACGTGCCGCCAACCCCATCGCCCGCTTCCAGACACACGACCTTGTGCGTCTGGCGGAGCTTGTGAACGGCATAGAGCCCTGAAAACCCCGCGCCGATGATGACGACATCGGATTGTTCTGGTGCGTTGGCCAACCTATGGCTCCTCTGCCGTGACGAGGCCGGAGCCGGTGGGGGATGCGCGTTCAACGATCATTTCGGTACGCTTACGCAGCGGCGCGTCGAGCATTTCCGGATGCGGAATGATCCAATATTCTCCGCGTTCAACCGCGCCGAAAACGATTCTCGCGAGCTCGTCCGGGCTCATTCCGTTTTCGTCGTTCATCCCGCGCAGCATATCCATGAAGTCGGCCGTTTGCGCCGGGGCTTGCTCATCCATGATCGCGCTTTTGACGGGGCCGGGTGCGAGGAGTGACACCTGAACCTTGCTGTCAATGGCCGCCAACTCTGCTGCCAGCGCCTCCGATATCGACACAATCGCAAACTTGGTCGCGGAGTAGGGTGACATGAAGGGAGATGTCAGAAATCCGCCGAGCGAGGACGTGTTGACGATCCGTGCGGGGCGATCCGCTGCAATCAGACGCGGTACGAAAGCGCGGATGACGTTCACCACGCCGCCGATGTTGATATCGAGCGAGCGTTGCCACGTTGCCGCGTCGATTTCCCAGCTTAGTCCGCTGGAAAGCACGCCTGCGTTGTTGAACACCAGATCGACTGCGCCAAACCTGTCGAAGGCGGCCGCTGCCAGTGCCTGAACAGCAGCATCGTCGCGCACATCAGTTGGCATGGCGAGCGTTTCGACAGGCAGGCTTGAAGCGAGATTTGTCAGCCCCGCTTCATCCCAGTCCGCCAGCACGAGATTCATGCCGAGCGAAGCTGCTTGGCGGGCCAGACCCGCCCCGATGCCGCTTGCCGCGCCGGTGATGACGCAGGTGCTCATTGGTCTGTCTCCGCAGCACTACCCAGAACGCTTGCATCCAGCCGGATTTCCTTGCGCGCCATTGCTTCCCAAAGGAAGGGGAAGCCCAGATCATCGGACATTTGCGCGACTTTCAGCGTTTCGGGATCAGTGATCGGCTGCCCGGTGCCAAGCGTCTCGACATGCCACGCAAGCTGGCAGCGGTGCTCCAGCGTGATGGCGCGCAGGTGTGCTTGCCGCACATCCTTCCCGACCACGAAGACGCCGTGGTTCTTCAGGAGCGCCCATTTTTCTTTGCCGAGCGCCGCGGCCGCGGCTTCCGCTTCGGATGCGCCATCGACCGTGCCCGCATATTCATCGTAGAACACCGGATCGCCTGCGACTTGCCCGGATGTCTGATCATAGATCGGCGGCACTCGCCCGGATGCTGACCAGACCAGCCCCCATCGGGGATGATTGTGCAGCACCACCTTCAGGTCATGGCGCTGGCGGTGGACCGCAAGGTGCAGTCCGATGGCAGGCGTTACGTTCCAGTCTCCTTCCACCACCGCGCCGGTGTTATCGACGCGGATGATGTCAGCGGCGGTCACTTCATCCCATGTGAGCTCCCATGGATTGACCAGAAACGTCCCGTCTGGCTGCGCCAGGGTGATGTGGCCTGCAACGTGATCATCATACCCTTCACGGTGCAGCGTACGACAAAGGAGCGCGAGTTCCTGATGTGGTGTCAGGTCTGGCAGCAAAGCATACCGGCCAGGATTGGGTGCCAGCTTGGCGAGCATCGGATTGGAGCGAATGGGGGCATCCATCATGCGTTTCCTTGCTTGTCGTGCCGGTTGATTGCGGCCCGGATCTGGTCGGAAACCCTGACCGGAAAGCGCAGCAACATCTGCCCCATTCCCTTGGCGGCCGGGTCCAACCGGGTGCTGCCATTGATCCCGCCCTGCAAAGCGTCATGGACAACAAAATTCAGCGCATCGAGGCCCGGCACATCATAGGCATCGACCCGCGGAGGCAGCCCATTCTGGCCGAGATGCTGATACCATTCGCCAACGGCTGAAGGCGTCAGTGCCGCTTTCAAATAGGGCAGAAATTCGGGCCTGCGTGCAATCACGGCGACATTGAACAAATGCCCCTTGTCGCCGCTGCGCACCCAAGCCAGATCGATAAGTTTCACCTGTTGGCCTGCATCGGCCCGGACGGCGGGCTCACTCCCATGATGTGTTGAAGTGGTTTCAGATGCAGGTTCACCGGCATGTGCAGGCACATCCTGAGTGACCCCATTGATGGTCATGGTGGGCGTTAGCTGCTGCTTGTCGATCAGGAACAGGAAAATGCCGGTCATAGGCCAGACATTCGTCGCAAGGTTGATGGAAGTCCCCACCGACATGCCGGAAATGCCCGCCCATTGCTCACGGGCAAAGATGGCTGCGCCCGCTTGCATGGGGTGATCGACCACCAGTTTCGAAATCACCTCACGCCCGCCGCCAGGCTCGGCATGTGCGCCAAAGCTCGCTTCGCTGCCGATCAGGACATTTTCGGTATGGGAAAAATCGGGCAGATTCCTGGACCGCAGCAGCGTTCGCGCGCGCTCGAACAGGGCCTCGGCCTGCCTTGCCGCCTTTTCGCTCGCGTCTTCCCCGATAATCGGCTGGTACGCGATGGCGCGCCAGCCGCAATCGTAAGTGATGCAGGCCTTGTAGGTATCGGTGGCTGGCAACCCTTTCGCGCCGGTTACGCGGACCCGGTCCGGGCCGATCTGATCGAGCCGCACGTTGCTGAAATCGCAGCGGACATCAGCGACGATGTAATCGGCAGGATTGCTCACCTCATAGAGGATTTGTTCTGCGACTGTACCGATGGAAACGAGCCCGCCGGTGCCCTCGGGCTTGGTGATGATGATGCTTCCGTCTGCGTGACATTCGCCGATCGGATAGCCCATATTGGCCCAGTCAGGCACGTCGCGCCAATCGGTAAAGGTGCCGCCAGTGACTTGCGCCCCACATTCCAGCAAGTGCCCGGCGAGCGTTCCGGCGGCGAGCCTGTCCCAATCGTCAACCTGCCAGCCAAATTCATGGATCAACGGCCCGAGGACCACCGCGCTGTCCACAACGCGCCCGGTGATGACGATGTCGGCGCCTTGCGCCAGGGCAGCGGCAATCGGGAAAGCACCCAGATAGGCGTTTGCGCTCAGGATATTGTCGGGAAACGCGGCCCCTGAGAACATGTCGATGTGTCCGACAGCGCGCAGTTCGTCCTCGCGTCCCCTGAGATCGTCTCCGGCAACACAGGCTACGGTCAGGTCGAGCCCCGCTTCGGCGATCATCGTCTCAAGCGCTTGCGCCAGGCCAGCCGGATTCACGCCGCCGGCGTTGGCCACGACCTTGATGCCCTGTGACGCGATCTCGTGCAGGTGCGGGCCAACATGCACGGTGAGAAAGTCCGTGCCATAGCCTGCCGCCGGGTCGGCGGCCTGCATCCGGCCAAAGATGCCCATAGAGCCTTCCGCCAGATAATCGAAGATCAGGTAATCAAGCGCCCCGCCGGCCAAGAGTTGCGGCACCGACAAAGCCGTGTCGGAAAACGAGGCGGTCGCGCCGCCAATGCGCACAACCTTGTCGCCGTTTTGCGCCGCACCCATCCCCATGTCCTCTCATCCCTCGCGCAAGAGATAGCAGGCGCAATTGCAACAGACTGTCACGAGAGTTACAGTCTCAGCATGAAGCAGGATGAGCAAAATCTGGCACTGGCAGTTCTGGGTTCATCCGACTGGCTGAGAGATTATCCTCCGGCGCTGCAACAACAGCTCGTGGCCGAGGGGCGGATGGTGCGCCTGAACGCGGGAGAGTGGGCTCAGGCCGAGGGTGATGACCGGAGCGGACTGTTCATCGTGATTGCTGGCTCCCTTCATTCCTATTGTGCTGCACCGGGGGGCAGAGCCGTGATGATCGGCATTGTCGGGCCCGGCGCGGTGCTTGGTCATACCACACGCTACAGCGGCGGCCCTCGGCTGGTGACAGCTGTTTGTGTCGAGCCCAGCCTGCTTCTCGAAATCTCCGAGGCCTCGCTTGATCGGGTCGCGATGACGTCCCCGGAGATATGGCGCGCCATTGCCGGGTTTGCCTATGCCCACACCCGCAGAACGCTGCAGCTGGCGGCAGAGGTCATTTCCCTGAAGCCGCGCCAACGCGTTGCCGCGCGGCTATTGGCTGTCGTGGATGGTGGGGAAGCGCTTGAACGGCCAGTCTTCAAAATCAGTCAGGAGCTGCTGGGGGAGATGATGGGCCTGACGCGCAAGACGATCAACGGCTATCTGTCGGCTTTCGAGCGAGACGGTCTTGTTCGTGTGAGTTATGGCCAGATCGAACTGCGCGATATTGCGGGCCTCCAGCGGATCGCGAATAGCTGAAGGGGTCAGGACCCCGCCAGATCAATCTTCGATACCTTGCCGGCGGCATTACGCGGCAGGTCCTCGACCAGAGCGATATGGCGCGGCACCTTGTAGTTGGCCATGTTCTCCCGCGCCCAGCCGAGCAGTTCTGCGGCGCTCGCCTCAGCGCCGGGGCGTAAGACGATGAAGGCCTTGCCGACTTCGCCCATGCGCTCGTCAGGCACCCCGATTACTGCCGCCATGCCGATCGCCGGGTGGGCGGCGAGCAGCTTTTCGACCTCGGCCGGATAGACATTGAACCCGCCCGAAATGAACATGTCCTTTTTGCGGTCGGTGATGCGGACATAGCCATTGTCGTCCATCGTCCCGACATCGCCGGTGTGCAGCCAGCCGTCGGCATCGATGGCTTCGGCAGTGGCGGCAGGATCGTCGAGATAGCCCTGCATCACGCCGATGCCTCGCACGAAAATCTCGCCGGTTTCGCCGCGTGGCAGTTCGCGCCCGTCATCGCCCGCGATGATGACCTCATTGCCGGGGATGGCCGCGCCGCAGGTGCCTGCGATCAGTTCGACAGGGTCGCCCGGGCGGCAGGAGGTGATGTTGACGCATTCCGTCATGCCATAGGCGGTGATGATGTCGCGCATGCCAAGCTCGCTGCGGATCCGCTCGACCAGCACCGGTGGCACGGTGGCAGCGCCAGTGGTGCCGCCGCGCAGCGACGACACGTCGAAGGGCGCACGCTCCAGTTCGGCCAGCAGCATCTGGAAGATCGTCGGCGGGCCGGGCAGGAAGGCGATGCGTTCCTGCGCGATCAGCCGAGCGGCCTCGGCGACATCGAATTGCGGCATCGGCACCATGACGGAGCCGGAAATCAGGCAGGCGACCCAGCCCACCTTCATCCCGAAGCTGTGAAAGAAGGGGTTGGCGATCAGGTATCGTTCACCCGCGCCGAGGCCGGTGTTGCCGATCCACACGCCGACTTGCGGGATGATCCGCCCGTGGGTCATCAGCACGCCTTTCGGCTGGCCGGTGGTGCCGCTGGTGAACATGATGTCGGAAAGGTCATCGGCGGTGAGCGCGGCAAGGTGTGCGTCGGTACGCGGATCGGCTGCGCCTTTGCCGGTGACGAGGAAAGCGTCCCAGTCGCGGTCCATCAGGATGGTTTCGCCAAGGTCGGGGAGGGCTTCATCGGCGAGCAGAGCAGGGTAGTCGATCCCGAGGAAGTCCGTCACCGTGAACAGGATGCGCGCCCGGGTGCGGCGCAGGATATCGCCCGCCTCGCGGCCCTTCAATCGCGTGTTGAGCGGCATGATTGCTGCGCCGCAGGTCTGCGCGGCGATCGCGGCGATCACCCATTCGCGGCGGTTGGGAGCCCAGATGGCGATGCGGTCGCCTTTGCCAACACCGCGTTCCAGCAAGGCCGAGGCGGCCCTGCGGCATTCGTCCCACAGCTGCGCGAAGGTGAAGCGCGCCTCGCCCTCGATCAGCGCCAGCGCGTCAGGCCAGCGGTGCGCGGCGGCTTCGGCGGCGTGCGGGATGGTGGCGGGCAGGGCGGTCATGCTGCCCCCATGTTGGCGGGGCCGAAATAGGCCTTCATGGAACTCACCTTGCCCTGTGCGCCAAAAGTAAAGACGTCGATCACATCGATCCGTGTCGCCCTGCCGTCCCATTCAAGATCGACGTGGAAGGCGAAGGCAGCGTGATCGGCAGCACAGCGCACCGGCCCGTCGAGCGTCAGGCGCGCACCCGCTGCGATCCCGACGGCGAAGAATTCGCGCAGCGCAGGCTGCCCGACGCGGGGCGGGGTGCCGACCGGGTCTTCGACCACGGCATCTTCGGCAAACACCGCGCACACGCGGTCCAGATCGGCGCGATTATAGCTGCCGATATAGTCCTCGACGGCGGCCACCATTCGGTCAGCGTCCAGCATGATTACCCTTCCGGAAAATAGCGGCTGATGGTGTCGACCACGCAGGCGGGTTTTTCCTCGCCTTCGATTTCGACCGTGACCCGCACGATCGATTGTACCGCGCCCTTGATTTCTTCGACCCCGACGATCTCGCCGGTAGCGCGGATGCGCGCGCCGACGCGCACGGGATTGAGGAACCGCAGCCGGTCTGCCCCAACATTGACTGCATGGGTAAAACCACGCACTTCAATCAGTTGCGGCAGGAAGTGGTTGACCAGACTCATGGTCAGATAGCCATGAGCAATCGTCCCGCCGAAGGGGCCGGATCGGGCGCGCTCGACATCGACGTGGATCCACTGGCGATCCTCGGTCACTTCGGCAAAGCCATCGACCCGCGCCTGATCAATGGTGAGCCATTCTGTCGGGCCAAGCTGTGTGCCTTCGGCTCCGAGCAGATCCTGCGGGCGGTGAAATATCGTGGTCATGTTCAGGCCCTCTGGCTCGACACCGAAATGACCTCGCCGGTCATGTAGCTGGCAAGGTCCGAGGCGAGGAAGATCATCGCATTGGCGACTTCCCACACTTCCGCTGGCCGCCCGAAGGCCTCGCGCGCGGCGAGATCGGCAAGCAATTCGTCACTGGTCACCTTGGCCAGAAAGGCATGCATCGCAATCGACGGGGCGACCGCGTTGATGCGCACGCCGTATTCGGCAGCCTCGAGCGCCGAGCAGCGGGTGAAGGCCATCACCCCGGCCTTGGCCGCGGCATAATGCGCCTGCCCCTTCTGCGCCCGCCAGCCCAGCACCGAGGCGTTGTTGACGATCGCCCCGGTCTTGCGCGCCTGCATCGCGGGCAGGAAAGCGCGGGTCATGCGCATTACGCTGGTCAGCGTCACATCGAGCACGCGGTGCCATTGCTCGTCGGTCATTGCAGTGACCGCCACCTCGCCGCCAAGTCCGGCATTGTTGATCAGCACATCGACATGGCCGAGGGTCGCCAGCGCCGCATCGCGCAGGGCATCGACATCCTCTTGCCGGGTCACGTCGCACAGCACCGTGGCGGGGCGTTCGCACCCGGTTTCAGCTGCGATCCGGTCAGCCGCTTCACCCAGCCGGCGCTCGTGGAAGTCCGAGATCAGCACGCGCGCACCTTCTTCGGCAGCGCGCTTGGCGACGGCAAAGCCGATGCCCGTTCCGGCAGCGGCGGTCACCACCACCGTCTGGCCTGCCAGCAGGTCGCGGGGCGGGGGATAGGCGGGGGTCAGGCTCATGCTTCCCCCCGTGGTTCGCGGGGCAGGCCCAGCCCGCGTTCGGCGATCAGGTTGCGCTGGATCTGGTTGGTGCCGCCATAGATCGTGTCGGCGCGCGAATAGAGGAACAGGTTGGGCAGCATCGGCCATTCGTAACCGTCGTGGTCGGTAACCTCGCCCGCCTGCCCCAGCACGTCCATCGCCAACTCGCCAAGGCTGCGCCGCCAGCTCGCCCATTGGATCTTGTAGGTCAGCGCCGCACCGTCAACGCTCGCGTGATCGGTGTTCGACAGCATCCGCAGCGCGCCATAACGCATCAGCCTGAGGCCGATTTCCGCCTTGGCGATGCGCTGGCGGATCAGCGGATCGGTGCTCGCGCCATTGGCTTTGGCGGCTGCGATGATCGCGTCGAGTTCGTTGCGGAACGCCATCTGCTGGCCGAGGGTCGAAACCCCGCGCTCAAAACTGAGCAGCGTCATGGCCACCCGCCAGCCATCGCCGACAGCGCCGATCAGACTGTCTTCCCGGCAGCGCGCCCCGTCGAAGAAAGTCTCGTTGAATTCCGCATCGCCGTTGATCTGGCGGATCGGACGGATATCGATTCCGGGCTGATCCAGCTCCATCATCAGAAAGGTCAGCCCCTTGGGGCCCTTCGAGCCTTCTTCCGAACGGGCCACGACAAAGATCCAGTCGGAGATATGGGCGAGGCTGGTCCAGATCTTTTGGCCATCGACCACCCATTCGCCGCCTTCAAGACGCGCCTTGGTGCGCACGCTGGCGAGGTCGGACCCGGCATTGGGTTCGGAAAAGCCCTGACAGAAGATTGTCTTGCCCGCTGCAATGTCAGGCAGGAAGCGGCGCTTCTGTTCCTCGGTGCCGAGCGTCAGCAAAGTCGGCCCGGCCAGTTCGATGCCGATATGGTTGACCCGGCCCGGAACCCCGGCGCGGGCATATTCCTCGGCGAAGATCACCTGCTGGGCAAGACTCGCGTCGCGCCCGCCCCAGGCCTTGGGCCAGCCGATGCAGCCCCAGCCGTGGGCGCCCAGATGCTGTTCCCACTCCTTGCGGCGTTCGGCCTTTTCGGTGAGCGTGGTGATGCCCTTGATGTCAGCGAACTCGCCCGACATCTGCGCGGTCAGCCAGTCGGCGCACTCAGCGCGGAATTCCTCTTCCGCGGCGGAAAATCCCAGTTTCATGCTGTCTCTCCGAGCACCATTGCGGCGATCTGTTCGCGGTGCCAGTCACCATTGCCCATCATCGTCTGGAGCGCGCGCGCGCGTTTGAAGAACAGATGCGCGTCGTGATCCCAGGTAAAGCCGATGCCGCCATGCAACTGGATCATGTCGCTGGCGCAGCGGAAGGCGGTATCGGCGGCGAAGCTCTTGGCGGCGTGCACCGCAAGCTGCGCATCATCGGCACCTTCATCCACGGCGCAGGCCGCCCAGTAGACGGCGCTGCGGGCCTGTTCGATTTCCACCATCATATCGGCGAGGCGATGCTTGTAGGCCTGAAACGATCCGACCGCCCGCCCGAACTGCACCCGGTCGCGCGAATAGGCGACAGTGCGATCCAGCGCGGCTTGCGCAAGGCCGAGGCCTTCAGCGGCGAGCACGATCAATGCCGCATTGGTCGCAGCCTGCGTGCCTGCTTTGCCGTCAGCCAGAGGTTCGCCTTCAGCCCCGGTGACCGTGACGCGGGCATAGGGCCGGGTCTGGTCCATCGTGGTCTGCGCGGTCACAGTGACACCCGGCGCATCGGCGCGCACCATCCAGCTGCCGCTTGCGCCGCTCACCAGGAACAGCTGTGCTGCGCTGCCATGGGCGACAAAGGCGCTGGAGGCGGAAATGCGGTTGCCATCGGCGGCAAGATCTGTGGCGGTGATGTGCGCGGCGATAGTCTCGCCTGTCAGCAGCGCGGGCAGCCACGCGGTGCGCTGTTCATCACTGCCGCCTGCGGCAATCGCCTGCGCCACCAGCGCGAGCGAGCCGAGCAGCGGCAGCGCTGCAACCTGCGCGCCTGCGGCCTCGGCGATGATTGCGAGTTCCACCAGCCCAAGGCCCGCGCCCCCCACGCTCTCGGGAATGCCGATGCCGGACAGGCCCAGTTCCTGACAGAACGCCTGCCACAGCGCATGGTCGATCCCGTCCGCCGCCATCGCTGCCCGGGTGCGCTCGGAGGTGGCGTTTTCGGTGAAGAACGCCTGCGCCGTCTCGGCGATCATGCGCTGTTCGTCGGTGAACACGAAATCCATCTCAGCTTCCCCACACTTTGCGCGGGGGCATCCGCTCGGCGAGCAGCCGGTCGACCGCCGCGCCCACCTCTGCGGGCTGCCAGCGCGCGCCCTTGTCGATGGCCGGGCCTTCGCGCCAGCCATCCTCGATCATGATCTTCCCGCCTTCGAGCTCGAACACGCAGCCCGTCACCTCGCGGCTTTCCGCGCTGCCGAGCCACACCAGGGTGGGTGCGATATTGGCCGGGTCCATCACGTCAAAATCCTGCCCTTCGGTCGCCATCTTGTCGGCGAAGGCCTGCTCGGTCATGCGGGTGCGGGCCGAGGGGGCGAGGGCATTGGCGGTGATGCCGTAGCGCCCAAGCTCCGCCGCCTGCACCAGCGTCAGCGATGCGATGCCGCCCTTGGCAGTCGAATAGGCCGCCTGCGCGATAGAGCCCTGAAGCCCTGCGCCGCTGGTGGTGTTGATGATCCGCGCATCGGGATCGCGCCCGTCCTTCTGCTTGGCGCGCCAGTAGTTCACGGCATGGCGACTGATGCAGAAATGGCCGCGCAGGTGGACGTGCATGGTCGCGTCCCATTCGTCGAGCGTGGCGGAAACGAACATCCGGTCGCGGACGATCCCTGCATTGTTGACCACCACGTGGAGGTCACCAAAGGCGGCGATGGCGGCGGCGACGATGCGTTCAGCCGCGTCCCAGTCAGTCACGTCGTCGTAATTGGCGATAGCCTTGCCGCCGCCTGCGATGATTTCGGCCACCACACCGTTAGCGGCGCTGGTGTCGCGCCCTTCGCCGCCCAGTGACGTGCCGATGTCATTGACGACAACATTGGCCCCCTCGGCCGCGAAGGCGAGCGCATAGGCGCGGCCCAGCCCGCGGGCGGCGCCGGTGATGATGACTGTGCGATTATCGCAAATTCCCATGGATATGAGGCCTCTAGTTCAGCGTTTGCAGGGTGTGTGCGGAACTGTCGCCGACCAGATCGGTCTGGAGATATTCGCGCGAAGTGAAGTGCCAGCCTTCGGCATCGCGGGCGAAGCTGTCGCGGTAACGCCCGCTGGCGACGATCTGGAGCGGGAAGCCGGGTGCCGCCTGAAGCACGGTCCATTGCGATTGGCAGGTGGCCGATGCGCCGCCTTGGTCCAGATCGATGATCGGATTGGTGACGAGATGGCGGGTGAGCGGCTTGCCGTCATAGGTCTTCACCCATTGCTGCCACAGCGCGAGGATCGCGGTGCGTCCGGCAAGGTGCTGGCCGCCGACGATCACGCCGCCCTTGTCGAACAGGGCGGCCGCTCCATCGAAATCGCCATCATCGAAGCGCATGGCATAGGCGTAGAGCAGATTGGGAATGGCGATGGCGGGATGATCGTTCATCACAGCCGCTCGATGATGGTGACGTTGGCCTGCCCGCCGCCTTCGCACATGGTTTGCAGGCCATAGCGCCCACCGGTGTCCTCCAGCGCGTGCAGCAGCGTGGTCATCAACCGCGCACCAGTGCCGCCGAGCGGGTGGCCGAGCGCAATCGCTCCGCCGCGTACATTCACCTTGTCATGCGGAATGCCGAGCTCCTTCATCCATGCAAGCGGCACGGAGGCAAAGGCCTCGTTGCATTCGAACAGGTCAATATCTTCCACCCGCATCCCGGCCTTCGCGAGGGCATGGATCGTGGCCGGAATGGGCGCGGTCAGCATCCACACAGGATCATCGGCGCGCACCGAAAGGTGGTGGATTCGCGCGCGCGGCGTGAGGCCGTGATCCTTGACCGCCCGTTCGCTGGCGATCAGCAACGCGGCGGAACCATCGCAATTCTGGCTGGCGACCCCGGCGGTAATCGTGCCTTCGCCGCCGACCGGATTGAGCGCGGCCAGAGCTTCCAGCGTGGTGCCAGCCCGGATGGTTTCATCCTGCGCCAATCCTTCGAGCGGGGCGATTTCGCGGACGAAAGCGCCGCTGGTCGTCGCAGCGTGGGCGCGGGCGTGGGAGGCGACCGCGAAGGCTTCCATATCCTCGCGGGAAATGCCCCACTTGTCGGCGATCATCTGTGCGGACGCGATCTGGTTCAGCAGCCCGTCGCCATAACGCGCCACCCAGCCGGGCGAGGTGTTGAAGGGGTTGTCGAAGCCATAGGGTTGGCCTGCAAACATGGCGGCGGAAATCGGAATCGCGTTCATCGCCTGACTGCCGCCCGCGACCACCAGATCCTGCGTCCCGCTCATCACGCCTTGCGCGGCGAAATGCACCGCCTGCTGGCTTGATCCGCATTGCCGGTCGACCGTGGTGCCGGGCACGTGCTGCGGCAGCCCGGCAACCAGCCAGGCAGTGCGGCCAATATCACCCGCCTGCGGCCCGATGGTGTCGCAGCAACCCCACACGCAATCATCGACCGTGCCCGGATCGACGTCCAGACGGGCGAACAGGGCGCGCAGCGGGTGCGCCGCAAGGTCAGCCGGGTGGAGCGCGGCAAGGCTGCCCTTCTTGCGGCCCATCGGGCTGCGCACGGCGTCAATGATGTAAGCTTCAGGCAAAGGTGTTCTCCGGTCCGATAGGATGCGCAGCCCCGATCACGGCGGCATCGATGCGGGCAAGGTGGAAAGCGCGGGAACCCCATGCGCCGCCCAGCGCCCAGGCGCGCTTCATCCAGAAATGCAGGTCAACCTCGTAGGTGTAGCCCATTGCGCCATGCACCTGGATTGCGCTTTCGGCAGACAGGTAAGCCGCGTCGGTGGCGACCAGCTTGGCATGGCTCACGTGGAGCGCGGCGCTTTCGGCACCATCATCCAGCGCCTGCGCTGCGCGCCACAGCACAGGCCGTGCGAATTCGAGCGCCACGGAAACGTCAGCCAGCTTGTGCTTGATCGCCTGAAACGCGCCGACCGGCTGGCCGAACTGGGTGCGGATCTTGGCGTATTCGACCGCCTGATCGAGCATCGCTTCGGCCAGCCCGACCAGCTGCGCGGCGCTCATCAGTGCTCCGAGATCGAGCAGCAGCGGATCATCGCTCTGCGCTTCCACAGGAGCGGCGAGGCGGCGCAAAGGATCGATGCTGGCGACAGATTCGCCTTCGCCGTCCGCCACCCAGCCGTTGATCGCATGGGCGGCGACAGGGCGATACTCGCCCGCCACGACAGCGGCAAGATTGGCCGTCTGCCCCTGCGCAATGAGCCACGGGGTCGCCACGAAGGCGCTCTCCACCAGCGGCTCTGCCAGACATACCCGCCCACATTCGCGTGCGATCAGCGCCGCATCGAGCAGGCCCATTCCAAGCCCGCCGTGGGTTTCCGGCACCAGCAGGCCGGGCAGACCCATGTCGACCAGCCCCTGCCAGATCGCAGGATCACGGTTCGGCCCGGCGTCAAGCCGCCGCAGCACTTCCGGCCCGTGGGTTCCGGCGAGATAGTCGCGCACGGCTTCGGCCAGTTCGAGTCTTTCGGGAGCAATCAGCATATCCATCAGCCCGCTCCCACGCGTGGAAGGCCCAGCAGCCGCTCGGCAGTAATGTTGCGCTGGATCTCGTTCGACCCGGCATAGATCGGGCCGGAGAGCGAGAACATGTAGCCTTCCAGCCATTCGTTGATCGAACCATCGGCCAGATGGCGCAGTTCGGCAGCCGCCCCCAACAATTGCATCGCGGTGCGGTGCATTGTCCGGTCAAGTTCCGACCAGAAAATCTTGTTGAGGCTCGCCTCAGCGCCGATCTTGCCGCCCGCCATGATCTTCGCCGCGACAGCGTAGGTGTTGTAGGCATAGGCTTGCGCATCCATCCACGCCCGCGCCACCGCCTCACGTGCTGAAGGCGCTGCGGCGTGTTCGTGCTGGCGAAACAGTTCCACCAACCGCCGCGCAGCCGCCTGAAACCGCCCCGGTGATCGCAGCATCAGCCCGCGTTCGAACCCGGCGGTGGCCATCGCCACATTCCAGCCTTCGCCTTCGCCCGCCAGCCGGTTTTCCACCGGCACCCGCACATCATCGAAGAACAGCTCGGCAAAGCCGGGATGGCCGTGCAGCTGGCGGATCGGGCGGCGGGTCACACCGGGCGTGTCGAGATCGAACAGGATGAAGGACAGGCCCTTGTGGCGCTGGCTGCCTTCCTCGGTGCGGAACAGGCCGAAGCCCCAGTCTGCAAAGCTGGCGCGGCTGGACCAGGTTTTCTGGCCGTTGATGACGTAATGATCGCCGTCACGAAAAGCGGTGGTCTTGATCGCCGCCATGTCGCTGCCTGCGCCGGGTTCTGACCAGGCTTGCGCCCAGATCTTTTCGCCTGCGGCCATGGGGGTCAGGAAGCGCTCTTTCTGTTCCGGGGTGCCATATTCCATGATCGTCGGGCCGAGCAGGAAGATGCCGTTCTGGTTGACCCGCAAGGGCGCGCCCGCACCCCAGTATTCCTCTTCAAAGATCAGCCATTCGATCAGATCGAGCCCGCGCCCGCCATAGGCTTCCGGCCACGTGACCATGCCCCAATTGCCGCTGGCGAGCTGCCGTTCCCAGCCGACATGCTGGTGGTAACCTTCCTCGCATTCGAGCGTGAGCAGCGGGGCAGGGGGGACGTTCGCGGCAAGCCACGCGCGCACTTCGGCGCGGAAGGCCTGCTGTTGTGGTGTGTAAGCAAGGTGCATGATCAGAACTCGGCCGCCTTGCCCGTTTCGACAAAGGCATCGCGGGCCTTCTGGCTATCCTCGTGCATGTACATTTCGAGCGTGAAGCCCTGTTCCCAGCGATAGCCGCGATCAACGTCACGCGGTTCGAGACCGTTGAGCGCTTCCTTGGCGATCACCAGCGCCTTGCGGCTTTTCGACGCGATCACCGCGCAGAAGGCTCGCGCCTCGGCCTCCAGATCAGCGCGCGGCACGACCTTCTCCACCGCGCCGAGGCGGTAGGCCTCTTCCGCAGGGATATTGCCGCCGGTGAAGAAGGCGGCGCGCACCTTGTGCAGCGGCAGCATCCGCGACAGGTGGCTGGCCCCGCCCATCGCCCCGCGATCAACCTCGGGCAGGCTGAAGAAGGCATCGTCCGCCGCGATGATCGTGTCCGACGCGCCGCAGATCCCGATCCCGCCGCCGATCACGAATTTGTGCACCGCGCTGACCACCGGCACCTCGGCATCGCGGATCGCCTTGAAGGTCAGGTAATTGCCGCGATTGAGCAGGGTGATGCGTTCCGGGTGGGCCTGCATTTCCTTGATATCGACCCCGCCGCAAAAGCCCCGGCCCTCGGCGCGGATCAGGACGCAGTTGACGTCCGGATTGCGGGCGGCTGCGGTGATGATGTCGGGCAGCGAGAGCCATGTTTCGCTGTTGAAGGCGTTGACTGGCGGAACATCGAAAACGATTTCGGCGATCCGGTCTTTGATGGTGGTGGTAATCGGCATCAGGCCGCTCCCTTGAGTGATTCGGGTTGGCCAGCCAGCGCAGCGATCCGTTCGCGTGCTTCGGCCTCGATCCGTGCGAGCAGTTCGGCGCAGCCAGGCAGGTCGTTGAGGCGTCCAGCCACCTGCCCAGAGGCCATTAGCCCCCCGATTGCGTCGCCTTCGACCACCGCTTTTTGCAGCAAAACCGGCGCAGCGGCGGCGAGCATGGCTTCGGGCAGCGACATTTCGCCGTGGCTGGTCATGCCGCGCGCGGCGGCGAGCAATTCGCTCCAGCTGGCCCCGGTGGCGCGTTTCATGGCGAGGGCGGCGGTCAGCCCGCGCCGCCATTTCGCCAGCGCGCCGCCCGCCTCGATCCGGTCGAGCATCGGGTTGCGGATCATCCGCTGCGGGATGCCGTCGATCTTGGCTGTAACGAAAATGTCCTGCGTGCCCGCAGCGGCATAGGCTGCCTTGACCGCATCGGGCACCGGGCTGTCGCTGGTCATCATGAAGCGGCTGCCCATCGCGATCCCGCTTGCGCCGTAAGCCAGGGCGGCTGCCAGACCGCGCCCATCGGCGAACCCGCCTGCAGCCGCGACCGGCACCTGAACCGCGTCGAGCACCTGCGGCAGCAGCACTGTGGTGGCGACCGCGCCGGTATGCCCGCCGCCTTCGCCGCCCTGCACGGTGATCGCCTCGCACCCAAGCGCGACCATCTTTTCCGCGTGCTTCACCGCGCCGACGGTCGGGATGCACACGATCCCGGCCTCGCGGAAGCGGGCGATCATCCCGGCATCCGGCCCGCGCCCGAAACTGACCGCGCGCACCCTGTAGGCATTGGCGAGGATCACCTCGACGATCTCGCGTGCGCCGGGCTGGAAGCTATGGAAATTGACCCCGAAGCGGTGCGGGGTGAGGCGGCTGGTCTCGGCAATCGCTGCCGCCAGTTCGGCAGGCTGCATCACCGCGCCGGCAAGGAAACCGAAGGCGCCCGCATTGCTGCTGGCGGCCACCAGCTGCGGCGTTGCGATCCAGCCCATCGCGGTCTGGATCACTGGCAGGCGGCTGCCGAGCAGCGCAGCCAAAGGGGTTGCGAGCGGATCGGCCATAATCAGCCCTTGCCAGCCTCGCGCTCTTTGTTCTTTTCCGCCATCGACTTGCCGCTGAAACCTGCGATGTAATCTCCGGATACCAGCTGGTTGTTGGCGTGGGCGAAGTGGTGATAACCAAAGCTCGCGTCGATCCCGGCTTCCTTGCCTGCGAGGGTCTCCATGTGGTTGACCGCCTGCTTGGCGAGTTGCAGCGCAAGCCGCGGCTGTTCGGCGATGCGGGCGGCAACGCGGGCGACTTCGGCCTCCAGATCGGCGCGTGGCACGACGCGGTTGACCATGCCCATCTGGTATGCCCGCTCGGCGCTCATGCGTTCACCGAGGAACAGGAATTCCTTGGCGATGCGCGGGTTCAATTCATGGGCGTGGGCGAAGTATTCGACCCCCGGAAAGCCCATCTGGAGCACCGGGTCCTGAAAAAAGGCATCGTCGCTGGCGATGATCAGGTCGCACACCCAGGCCAGCATCAGCCCGCCTGCGATGCAGGCACCGTGCACTTGCGCAACCGTCGGCTTGGGCAGGGCACGCCAGCGCTTGCACATGCCGAGATAGACTTCCTGCTCGCGGATATAGGCCTTTTCCGCGCCGCCCTTGTTCGAGTGATCGTACCACATCAGCCGGCGGTCAAAACTGGAATGGAAATCGCGCCCCGGACTGCCGATGTCGTGGCCGGCGGTGAAGTGCTTGGCATCGGACTTGAGGATGATCACCTTCACATCGTCATCATCGACGGCGCGCTTGAACGCATCGTCGAGCGCATAGGTCATCTGGCTGTTCTGGACGTTGTGGAACTGCGGCCGGTTAAGTGTCATCCGCGCGATGCCGTCGGCGGCGGCGTAGAGCACCGGCTCGTCGGTTTCGTAGACCGGGGGCTGATCAACCTTGGGAACGATGGCGTCGCTCATGATGCGCTCCTTTGGGCAGGCGGGTTATCGGCCAGCACGCTGTGGCGGATGCCGTGCGGGTCCAGCTTCTCGATGATGCCGAGCTGTTCGGCGGTCGGCAGCGGGGTTTCGCCCGCCACGGCGTCGATCAGGTCAAAGCCGGTCGCGGCCTGCACTTCGGCGAAGGTCACACCTGGATGCAGCGTTACGACGCGCACCGCATGGTCCGGCCCGCCGAAATCCATCACGCACAGGTTGGTGACGATACGCTTCAAGTCGATGGCGGAATAATTGCCACCCGCGATCCGCCGCGCCGGATTGTAGCCCGGCGAGGAGATGCGATCGACCTCGCCCGCCACGAACACACGCGCGGAATGCACCGGGATGAACATCGAATTGGCGTGGTAGATGCCGTTGCCCGGAAAGCCGCGTGCGCCCAGCATCTGGGTTTTCGGTTGGGCATGGGTGCCTCCGAGTGCCGAAAGGTTGGTCTGGCCGAAACGGTCGACCTGCGTCGGCGTGACCATCGCGTGCCGCCGCCCGGTCCACACCGCGCTGTCAAAGAAACGGCTGAACGGCAGATAGCCTGCGGGCTTGCGATCATCATAGCCGCGCGGCCCGATTGGGACGGGCTGTTCGACCAGAAAGGCCTCGCCGTCGGTCATCATCAGGCCGGGCGAATGGGTCAGCTTGGCAAGGCCAACGCCAAGCCGGGGGACCGGGCCGATGCCCGTGCCGATCAACTCGCGGTCCGTGCGGAAGGCTTCCGCCACCGCCACGATGCACAATTCTGCAAGGCTTGCCATCAGAACACCGGC
Source organism: Porphyrobacter sp. IPPAS B-1204 (assembly GCA_003724185.1). Taxonomy (GTDB): domain Bacteria; phylum Pseudomonadota; class Alphaproteobacteria; order Sphingomonadales; family Sphingomonadaceae; genus Erythrobacter. The sequence goes on along the minus strand of RHGM01000001.1, from coordinate 865,044 downwards.
AGGGGGAGCGCCCCGACCGCCTCCATACCGCCGACCGAAGCGAGGTATTCCGCCTCGCTCGCGCCGACGAATTGCCCGGCCACCGCTGCCCAGTCACCCGGGTCTTTCGCGGCAGCGGCGTAACGCTTGAACCAGCCCATGTCCCAGCCATAGTCGGGCGGCAGCGAGGTCGGATGCGCGCCGCCTTTCGCTTCGGTCACGCCGGTGACGAAGCAGCGTTCGAACAGGTTGGCTCGGGCGTCTTGGGGATAAGCGTCCTCCATCGCGGGGACGAGTTCCTCGCAGGATACGAAGCACTCCTTCGCCGCTTTGGCGAACCATTCATCGTAATAGGTGTCCGGCCCCAAGGCCTGCACATTGCCGCGATGATCGCAGCGCTGGACATGGACCAGCGCCGCATCGAGATTGAGCGCGGGCATGGCGACCAGCACCTCACCGTCGTCATAGGGCGATTGCACCGTCTTCAGCCCGCCCAGTTCGATCAGGTCGGTGCCGAGCCCGACCCGCGTCGGCAGGAACGGCAGCTGGAACGCGGCGGCTTTCAGGCCCCACTGGAACATGCCCTCGTCGAGTTCGAGCACCTCGATAGCGCCGGCCTCACGGCTTTTGCGGAACCATGGTTCGAGCGGAATCGCATCGAGCGAGACGAAGGCGAAGATCAGCTTCTTCACCTTGCCCGCTGCGCACAGCATCCCGACATCCGGGCCGCCATAGGAAACGATGGTGAGATCGGTCAGGTCGGAACGCAAAATTTCGCGCACCAGCGCCATCGGCTTGCGGCGAGGACCCCAGCCGCCGATGCCGAGCGTCATGCCGCTTTGGAGGCGGCTGACGATGTCGGCGGCGGACATGCGTTTGTCGAGCGTGCTCATTCGGCGGCCTCGGCCTTCTGCGCTGCGGCCATCGCCTTCTGCCAGGCCCATTCGTGGCCCCAGATACTGATGCCGATATGCTTGGTCACTTCCCAGCTCTCCGGATCGATCACCAGACTGTCGCAACCGATCTCGAGGTCGAAGCCGCCGGGGGTCTGCACGTAGAAGCCGACGGTTTCGTCGTTCAGATGCTGCCCAAGGCTGGCGCTTTCGGGATAGCCCATGGCCTTCATCCGGTCATAGGCTTTGCCCACCTCTACCAGGTTCGGGTATTGCAGCATGATATGCACCGCGCCCGAAGGCAGCACTGGGCCTTCGCCGAAAGCGATTGAGTGGTGGCGGCCATTATCCGCATGGAGAAAGGCGAAATGCATCGGCGGGGCATCCGGCCCCATCAGGTGGAAGGCCGGCATATCGGTCTCGTGAAAGCCGATCACGTCGCGGTGGAAGGCGAGCGTTGCGGGAAAGTCCGGCGCGGAGAATACCGCGTGACCCATGCCCATCTCGCCGGTGACGAAGTGGGAAATGCCGAGCGGCGAGACGAAGGGTTCATCCGTCCGGCTGTCACCGCAATAGAATTCCAGCCCGTTGCCCGCCGGGTCGCTGGTGACAAAACCGGCCTCCACCCCGCGCAGCGCCGCCGTTTCCGGCGTGAAGCGCTCGATTGGACGACCGGCGGCGGCAACCCGTGCGGCAAGATCATCCAGCGCGGCGACATCCGCCACTTCATAGCCCGCAGCCTTGAACCATTCTCGATCCGACCGCTCGATACGAAGCCGAAACGGGCGGTCGTCGATCCGGTAGAGCGCCGCGCCATCGGCCGCATCGGGCGCATGCATCACGCCTGCGACCTGCGTCAGGAACCGCTCCCATTCTTCAGGCTGCGCCGTTTCAATCACGACATAGCCCAGCGATTTCACAGCCATCAGGCCCGCCCTCCATTCACAAGATCGAGAAAATATGGCCGCTCCCCGCCGCCATCGACATTGATGCGTGCCCCGCTGACCCAGCCTGCAAGCGGCGAGCACAGCCACAGCACGGCCCCCGCGATGTCCTCGCCCGCGCCCATCCGCTGGAGCGGCATCGACCGCCCGACGGCGGCCTGCGCAGCGGCGTCGCCATAGGTCGCCTCGGCGGTCTCGGTCGCCATCAGTCCGGCGATGATCGCATTGACGCGGATGCCTTGCGGCCCCCATTCCTGCGCAAGGCTCTGCGTGAGGTTGAGCAGCCCCGCCTTGGCCGCGCCATAGGCGGAAGTGCCGGGCGAAGGGCGGATCGCCGAAACGCTGGCGATGTTGACGATGCTCCCGCCGCCGTGCTGCACCATGTGCGGATGGGCGGCCTGTGCCAGATAGAGCGGGGCGAGCAGGTTGAGCCTGATGATCGCCTCGGAAAAGCGCGGGCTGGCTTCGGCTGCGGCGACAGCAGGCGAGCCGCCGGCATTGTTCACCAGAATGTCGATCCGCCCGGTTTCGGCCACGATCCCATCGACCAGCGTCCGGGCAGCATCAGGATCGCGCACATCGGCGGCGCGAAAGACAATCCCCGCCATCGGCTCAGCCGGGGCATTGCGCGCACAGACGAACACCTGCGCACCGGCATCAGCAAGGGCAAGCGCAATGGCGCGGCCCAGACCTTTGGTCCCGCCGGTTACCAGAGCAACCTGTCTTGCAAGATCAATTGTCGGCGTCATGGCCAATCCGGCAGCTCCCTTTGCTGTCCATCTTCCCGGTCATTTTTCTGAATCGCGGCTTGCGGCTGCTGTTAAAACCGCATTATCGGAAGCCAAACGGCTTTTCAATTGACGATTTGCGTATCAAACGATAAAAAATTTTACGAGACCAACATTGAGAGCTGAGTCGGCTAAGGCCTCCAGCTCCATAAGAGAGGAGCCGGTCGATGGGCGTTGCTGTGAAGCGGATTGATATCGAGGGTGTGAAGCCGAGCGCGCAGGAGTTGCTTGATCGCGCCCGGGCGATGGTGCCGACGCTGAAGGCACGGGCCAAGGACTGCACGCGGGCGCGCAACATCCCGGCGGAAACCATCGCCGAGATGAAGGCGGCAGGCTTCTTCCGCATCCTTCAGCCCGCCAATTTCGGCGGCTATGAAATGCACCCCAACGACTTCTTCGAAGTGCAGAAGGTGCTGGCAGAAGGCTGCATGTCGACCGGTTGGATGTATGGCGTGCTGGGCTGCCACCCCTATGAAATGGCGCTGTTCCACGAGAAGGCCCAGCAAGAGGTGTGGGGCGATGATCCCGACATGCTGGTTTGTTCGACCTATCAACCGGTCGGCAAGGTCGCCCATGTCGAGGGTGGTTTCCGCCTGTCGGGCCGGTGGGGCTTTTCGACCGGGTCGGTCCACTCCGGCTGGATCTTGCTCGGGGCGTTCTGTCCGCCCAAGGATGATGGCACGCCTGCCGAGATGCGCACCTTCCTGTTGCCGCGCAGCGATTACACCATTGACGAGAACGCCTGGCACACCTTCGGCCTGCAAGGGACGGGCAGCCACGATATCATCGTCGACGATGCCTTCGTCCCGGATTACCGCACCCACCGTTCGATTGATGGGTTCCTGTGCCAGAACCCCGGACAGGAAGTGAATACCGGCCCGCTGTACCGTCTGCCCTGGGCGCAGGTCTTTACCCGCTCTGTTTCCACTGCCGCATTCGGCGGGGCGCAGGCGGCGATCAATGCGGCGATGGCGATCATGCAGGACCGTATCTCGACCAATACCGGCAAGGCTTCCAAGCAGGATCCGATCCTGCACGCCGCGCTGGCGCGGGCGATTGCCGAGAAGCGGGAGATGGAAACCACCCTGCGTCTGACCTTTGATGATCTGATGGCCTATGCCGAGCGCGGTGAGGACATCCCGATGGAGAAGCGGGCATTCTTCACCTATCAGTCAAGCACTGTGGTGCGACGGCTGGCCAGCCTGATCGATGATGTCGTGCAACTGCTGGGCGGGCGCGCGATCTACATGACCAGCGACATCATCCAGCCGTGGCTCGATCTCCACGCTGGCCGTGCCCATGTCGCCAATGATCCGGCGAACCGCACGGGAGATGCGATCGGCACGATGCTGGGCGAGGCTCCGCTCAATCCCTTCCTGTAAGGGGCCGAGGCATGGAGGGGCTGAGCGAGGCGACCTACAGAGTCGCGGGTGATTACGATATCCATCTGGTGGAGGCCGGCTCCGGCCCCGTGGTCGTGTTCCTGCACGGCAGCGGGCCGGGCGCATCGGGGGCATCGAACTTTCGCGACAACTGGCAGGCATTCGTTGCTGCCGGTTACCGGGTGATCCTGCCCGATCTGATCGGCTATGGCGCCTCGTCCAAGCCCGAAGGGATCGATTACACGCTGCAGCTTTTCGCTGACACGGTGTTCGAAGCCTTGCAGGCGCATGGCGTGACGCAGGCGAGCCTCGTCGGCAACTCGCTGGGCGGCGGGATCGCCTTGCAGATCGCGCTGGATCATCCCGGCTTTGCGCAAGGCTTTGTGCTGATGGCGCCGGGCTGCATCGAGGAGCAGGTGCATTACTTCACCATGCCCGGCATTGCCCGGATGGTTTCGAATTTCGGCGGCCCGGACTTCAACCTTGATGAACAGCGGCGGCTGGTGCGCAACCTTGTCCACCCGGATTTCGCTGACCGCATTCCCGATGCGCTGGTGCAGGAACGGTTCGCTGTCGCCCGCACCCAACCCAAGGACGTACTGATGCGGATGCGCACGCCGAACCTTGCGCCGCGACTTGGCGAGCTGGCTCAGCCGATGTTGGTGATGTGGGGGCTGCAGGACGATTTCTGCCCCGAAAGCGGCGCGCGCCATTTCCTTGCCGCGGGCTGCAATGCGCGGACCATGACCTTCAATCAGGTCGGCCATTGGGTGCAGGTCGAACGTGCGGCCGAATTCAACACCCACGCCATCGCCTTCCTCAAGGGCTGCGGCGCATGACTGACGGCTATCCGCTGATCCCGGCTGACCTGCCCGACATTTTCAAGGCGGCGATGCGGCGGCTGGCGGCTTCGGTTTCGATTGTCGTGGCCAAGGGTGATGAAGGCCCGGTCGGCATGGCGGCGACCTCGATTACCTCGCTGACAGTCGATCCGCCTGCGGTGCTGGTCTGCGTCAACCGCATGACCAGCCTGCACGCCCTGCTGGTTCCCACCGCGCCGCTTTCGGTCAATCTGCTAGCCCGCCACCACCGCGACGTGTCCATGGCGTTCGGCGGCGGGACCCCGCGCGAGGAGCGTTTCAAGGTTGGCGACTGGCAGGAGGCGGACAACGGCCTGCCGCTGCTGGCCGATGCGCAGGCAAATCTGGAATGCGTTATCGATGCGATGCTGGCCTATGGCACGCATTCCATCGTCATCGCGCGGGTGATCCGCGCGCGGGTGAGCGATGCGGTCGCTCCGCTGATCTATCAGGATGGGAGTTACCTGTGAGCCGCGAGACCATTGGCGTGTTGCATGGCAGCCAGCTTTATCAGGCGCTGCGCAGCGGGCAAACGCTGTCGCCGCTGATTGCGCGCGATCCGACGCTGACCATCGACGATGCCTATGCCATCAGCCTCGATTTTCTTGCCCGGCGATTGGCCGATGGTGAGCGGGTGATCGGCAAGAAGATCGGCGTCACCAGCAAGGCGGTGCAGGATATGCTGGGGGTGCATCAGCCCGATTTCGGCTTCCTGACCGATGCCATGCTGGTGGAGGGCGATATCGACATCGCCGGACGCCGCCTGATCCAGCCGCGCGCCGAAGCGGAGATCGCCTTCATTCTGGCTGAACCGCTGCGGGGGCCGGGCGTCACGCCTGAGCAGGTGATCGCCGCCACCGCCGCGATCGCGCCGTGTTTCGAGATCGTCGACAGTCGCATTACCGACTGGAAAATCGGTATCGTCGATACGGTCGCCGATAATGCCAGCTGCGGCGTGTTCGTGCTGGGCGAGACGCGCGCAGATCCGCGCATGCATGATCTGCCCGGCCTGCACGTCACTGTCACCAAAAACGGCGCGCCCTTGTCCGAAGGATACGGCGCGGCGGTGCAGGGCGACCCGGCGCAGGCGGTGGCATGGCTCGCCAATACGCTGGGACAATATGGCGTCACGCTGGATGCAGGCGATGTGATCCTGTCGGGATCGCTGGTGCCGCTCGAACCGGCGGTGCCGGGGGATGTTTTCGAAATGCAATTGCATGGAGTGGGCGGTTGCACCGCGCGCTTCATTTGAGGAACAGACATGGGACGAGTGAAGGCCGCGATCATCGGCTCGGGCAATATCGGCACCGATCTGATGATGAAGATGATCAAGTATCCGCAGAACATGGAACTGGCGGCGGTGGTCGGCATCGATCCGGCAAGCGAAGGTCTGGCAATGGCCCGCGCGCATGGCATTGCCACCACCCATGAGGGGATCGAGGGGCTGAAGGCGCTCGATTGCTACAAGGACATCCGCATCGCCTTCGACGCGACCAGCGCCTATGCCCACAAGCTGCATGACGCGGCCTTGCAGGCGGACGGCATCCGCGTGATCGATCTGACCCCGGCTGCCATTGGCCCCTTCACCGTGCCGCCGGTCAACATGGACGCGCACCTCGACGCACCCAATGTCAACATGGTGACCTGCGGCGGGCAGGCGACGATCCCGATGGTGGCCGCTGTCAGCCAGGTCGCCAAGGTGCACTACGCCGAAATCGTCGCTTCGGTCTCGTCGCGTTCGGCGGGGCCGGGCACGCGAGCGAACATTGACGAATTCACCCGCACCACCGCCCGCGCGATTGAGGCGGTTGGCGGGGCAACGCGGGGCAAGGCGATCATCATCCTCAATCCGGCCGAGCCGCCGATGATCATGCGCGATACCGTCTTCACTCTTTCCGAAGGCGCTGACGAGGATGCGATCCGCGCTTCGGTCGAAGCGATGGTCGCGAAGGTGCAGGCCTATGTCCCGGGGTACCGATTGAAGCAGCAGGTGCAGTTCGAACGCTTCGGCGACAACAATCCGCTGAAGATCCCCGGCATGGGCGAGTTCCACGGGATCAAGACCATGATCCTGCTCGAAGTCGAAGGCGCGGGCGATTACCTGCCGAGCTATTCGGGCAATCTCGATATCATGACCGCCGCAGCCAAGGCCACCGGAGAACTGATCGCGGAAAGGATTGCGGCATGACCTTCGACGTCGAACGGGGCGACAAGCTCTATATTCAGGACGTGACCCTGCGCGACGGGATGCACGCCATTCGCCATATGTACGGCATCGACGCGGTGCGCGAAATCGCTGCTGCGCTGGACAAAGCGGGGGTCGATGCGATCGAGGTTGCGCATGGCGACGGGTTGTCGGGCATGAGCTTCAACTACGGATTTGGCGCACATACCGACTGGGAATGGCTCGAAGCGGTGGCCGATGTGCTGACCCGTTCGGTGCTGACCACGCTGATCCTGCCCGGCGTCGGCACGGTCGAGGAACTGCGCCGCGCCTATGACATCGGCGTTCGGTCAGTCCGCGTGGCGACGCATTGCACCGAAGCCGATGTGTCAAAACAGCATATCGGCATCGCCCGCGATCTCGGCATGGACGTGGCCGGCTTCCTGATGATGAGCCACATGATCGATGCCGAGGCTCTGGCGAAGCAGGCCGCGCTGATGGAAAGCTATGGCGCTGAGTGCGTCTACGTTACAGACAGCGGCGGGGCGCTCGACATGGACGGGGTGCGCGAGCGGCTCGAGGCCTATGACAGGGTGCTGAAGCCTGAAACCCAGCGCGGGATGCACGCGCACCACAATCTCGGCCTTGGCGTTGCCAATTCGATTGTCGCGGCGCAGTTCGGCGCGGTACGGATCGATGCCAGCCTTGCCGGCATGGGGGCGGGGGCGGGCAATGCGCCACTCGAAGTGTTCATCGCCGCTGCCGACCGCAAAGGCTGGAACCATGGCTGCGATGTGATGGCCTTGATGGACGCAGCGGAAGATCTGGTGCGCCCCTTGCAAGATCGCCCGGTCAGGGTTGACCGCGAAACACTCAGCCTCGGCTATGCCGGGGTCTATTCCTCCTTCCTGCGCCACGCCGAAAAGGCGGCCGAGGACTACGGGCTCGATACTCGCGCGATTCTGGTCGAACTGGGGCGGCGCAAGATGGTCGGCGGGCAGGAGGACATGATCGTCGACGTCGCGCTCGACATGTTGAAGGCGCAAGGGGTCGATGTCTGAGATTTCGCTGCACCGGCCGTTCCCGGCCAGCGCGGTCGGGCACTGGGACTTTGAAACCGACGTTGCGGTGATCGGTTTTGGCGCTGCCGGAGCCTGCGCCGCAATCGAAGCGGCGGACGCTGGCGCGCAGGTGATACTGTTCGAACGCAATTCGGGCAGCGGCGGGGCTTCGGGCCTGTCGGGCGGCGAGATCTACATTGGCGGCGGCGGTGGCACTGATGCGCAAACCGCTGCGGGCTTTGCCGATACCACCGAGGATTTCATTGCCTATCTCAAGGCGGCGGGCGGACCTTGCGTAGATGAGGCCAAGTGCGAGCTTTATGGGCGCGAGGCACTGGCCCATTACGATTGGCTGAAGGCGCAGGGCGTGCCCTATCGCGGCAATTACCTGCCCGGCAAGCATATCGAGCCGACCGATGATTCCACCCTGATCTGGTCGGGCAGCGAGGCGGCTGCGCCGTTCTGCGACATCGCCAAGCCTGCTCCGCGCGGCCATACCATTCAGCACATGGGCTGGGGCGGCGGACGGCCGCTGGTCGATGTGCTCGAAGCCAGCGCCCGCGCCAAGGGCGTCGAAGTGGTGGTCGATGCCCGCGCTCTGGCGCTGATAGAAGACGAGGGCCGGATCGTCGGCGTGGTGGTGCGGATCGACAATACCCCGCGTTTTGTGCGCGCTGCCAAGGGCGTCGTGCTGGCGACCGGCGGTTTTGTGTTCAACGAGGCGATGCGGCGCAAGCATTGCCCCGATACCTTCAAGCTTGGCGATCCGATTGGTGACAAGGATGATGGCACCGGCATCCTGCTGGGGCTCGGCGCGGGCGGTGAGGCGATCCACATGGATCAGTTCTTCACCACCTGCCCGTGGACCATGCCGGAAAGCCATGCTTACGGCGTGTTCGTCAACATCCACGGCCAGCGCTTTATCAACGAGGATTGCTACCACGGTCGGGTGAGCCGCTGCGCGGTCGATCAACCGGGGGGCAAGGTCTATCTGCTGCTCGACAATGCCCACTTTGTTCAGCCGATGGACTTCGCACGCATCACCATCGCCGGGACGGGCGAGACGTGGGACGAGGTCGAGGGCGAACTCGGCATGACGGCTGGCACGCTCTCGGCGACAATGGCGTTCTACAACGCCCATGCTCGTGAAGGGCGCGATCCGCTGTTCGACAAACGCGCGCCGATCCTCGTTCCGCTCGATCAGGGGCCGTTCGTCGCGCTCGAACTGGATTTCATGGGTAGCTATTTCAGCTTTTTCACCTTGGGCGGGCTGCACACCTCGACCGAGGGCGCGGTGCTGGATCGCACCGGCGCGCCGATCCCGGGCCTGTTCGCCGCCGGTCGGTGCACATCGGGCCTGCCCGCGTGGGGGCATGGCTATTCTTCGGGCATGAGCCTTGCCGATTGCACCTTCTTCGGGCGGCAGGCTGGGCGGGCTGCAGGGCGTGGCTGACGCGATTGCCGCGCGATTGCAGGCGCTTGAGGATCGCGCGGCGATTGCCGATTTGATCGCCCGCTATGGCCCGCTCGCCGACGCGGGTGATGCGGCAGGGGTCGCGGCCCTTTGGACGGATGATGGCATTTATGCCGTCGACGGCTTTCCCGAAGCACGCGGTCACGCAGCGATTGCCGCCCTGATCGAAGGGCCGGTGCACCAGGACTTGATGGCGCGTGGGTGCGCCCATCTGCTCGGGCCAGCGACAATTACCCTCGATGGCAACCGGGCGACGGCCCTGTGCCACTCGGTCGTGCTGGCAAAGGCCAGTGAGGGCTGGGAGCCGGTGCGGGTTGCGGCCAATCGCTGGGAACTCATGCGCACGCCCGATGGCTGGCGGGTCACCCGCCGCGACAACGCCCTGCTCGACGGGAGCGAGGCGGCGCGGGCGCTGTTCGCGGGCTAGCTGACCAGCTGGCCGCCATCCACCACCAGCACGGTCCCTGTCGCCTTGCGGGCCTGATCCGAGGCGAGGAATGCGACCGCTTCGGCGATGTCTTCGGGCGCGCAGCTGCCATCAACCAGCTTGGGCATCCCACGCATTACCATGTCCCAGTCCAGATCGCCTTCGGGCGGCGCCTGCTGCGTCATCGGGGTCAAGACATGGCCGGGGCAGACTGCATTCACCCGCACGCCTCTGGCGGCATATTCGGCGGCGAGCGCGGTGGTCATGCCGACCACGGCGTGCTTCGATGCGCAGTAACCGGCGGTATAGATCATGCCCCTCAGACCTGAAGTCGATCCGATGTTGACGATATTGCCCTTGGCCTCAACGAGGTGCGGCAATGCCGCCTGACAGATCACAAAAACGCTGGTCGTGTTGATTGCGAGCAAGCGCTCGAAATCGCCCACGGCGAAGCTCTCGGTCGGCCCCCACTTGAGCATCCCTGCGACGTTGCAGACCACGTCCAGACCATCTGTCGCGGCCGTCTCGACCAAGGCTTGGCAGGAGGCATGATCCTCGGCATCGTAGCTTACGGGCCGGGCCGCATCGCCGATCATCGCTGCGGTCTCGGCAAGGCCCGCAGCATTGATGTCGCCGATGGTGACGCGCGCACCCTCGCGAGCAAACAGGATCGCGGTCGCGCGTCCAATGCCCGATGCCGCGCCGGTGACGAGCACGTTCTTGCCTGCAAATCGCATGGTTCTGATATCCTAGCCGAAAGTTGTGGGCGGTTCTCCCATGACCGTGACGCTGGCCGCTCCAGCGTCATCGACCGAATGGATCAGGCACGAGTGACGCTGCGAGCGGGTCTCGGCAATCCACCAGCGCCCGTCCTGCTTCACGTAGAGGTCTTTATACTCGACCCCCATCAGCGTGAGCGTGCGAGTGCCGAGGTTGATCGAATGAAACAGCAGCGACCATTGCCCCCGCGCGCGTTCGGCAGTCTCGAAGGCGATGATCCCGTTGGCGCCGTGATGAATGTCGAACACGCCGGGGACGCAGGCCATCTGGCGATAGACATCCAAAAACGCCTCACGGCCGGCAAATGGCGGGAACCCGTCGAAGGCAATCACCGCCCCATCCGGCAATAGCGTATCGCGGATACCGGACAGATCCTTGCCATCGCAGGCGCGCAGGTAGCGGGCCTTGAGATCGCGGATCGCCCGGTCATTCTCCAGCCGCGCCAGCCGTTCTTCCAGGCTTGTCACCGGCCTAGAACCGGACGCCTGCGGTCACCCCAAATGTGCGCGGGTCGGGGAAATAGCCCAGCAGGATGCCGCCGAAGCCCGGCCCGAAATCGATGAAGTTGGACGGCGCGTCTTCCTTGGTCAGGTTGCGCACGAACACCGAGATATCGGCATCAAGCCCGCCCAGCGGGAATTCCGCGACCGTCGCCCGCAGGTTCACGATCGTCCGCCCCGGCGACTGGCTTGATTGTGCAACCTGATCTGAAGGGGTGGGCGCGGTCAGCGCAAAGGGGAAGGTGAAGTATTCGGACGAGTAATTGAGATCGGCATAGATGTTGAGCCGCCCCCAGTCACCTTCAGCAACCTGCCAGTCCGCCCCGATGGATGCCGTAGTCTTCGGCGCGTGGGGGAAGGCGCGATTGTTCGAAACGTCAATGCCGCCGTCGATGAAGCGCTTGTACTCCGGATCGAGCAGCGCGAGCGAGGCATTGATGGTCAGGTCGTCGAAGGGGCGCAACACGGTTTCGATCTCAAGCCCCTGAATGCGCGCCGCAGCGGCATTCTGAATCACCGACGCCGCCCCGGTGGTGGCGGTGAACACCGACAGCTGCATATCCTTGCGCTCGTCGCGGAAGGCAGCGATGTTGACGATCACCCGATTATCCAGAAACCGGCTCTTGAGGCCGATCTCGTAACTGTCGACCTGTTCGGGCAGATAGGGCTGGCACAGTTCCAGCGCGCCGGTCGGGCAATCGGGGGTCGGCGCGGCAAAGACGTTGCTCTCGCCGTTGAAACCGCCCGATTTGAACCCCTGCGCAAAGCGGGCATAAAGATTGATAGTGTCGCTCGCTGCGTAGCTCAGGGTTACGGCGGGCGAGAAGTCGGTGAACTTGGCATCGGGCAAATCGCCGTAAGCAATATCTGCGACCACCAGCGGGCTGGTGATGCCGTTGGCCGGATCGAAATTCACCCGGAAGAAGCGGCTGATATCCTTGGTTTCCTCCGTATAACGCCCGCCAAGGGTCAGCTTCAGGCTGTCGGTGATGTCGTAGTCTACCTGCGCATAGACGGCCCATGCCTCGGTGTTCGAACCGTAGTTGGAATCAAGATCGACCCCGCCGCCGAAATAGGTCTGCGGGTTCACGGTTTCGGCCCGTTCGTCGAAGTAGAACGCACCGAGGACATAGTTGAGACGGTCTGCAAAGGCAGTGCCGGTCAGCTGCAGTTCCTGGCTGAAGGCGTGATAATCGCTGATGCGCTGGGTGAAGGCGACCGGGAAGGGTGAGCCATCGAGATCGAGCCCGTCGGCCCAGGCAAGGTCGCGATAGGCGGTGATCGACTTGATCTCGGCATCTCCAAGATCGGCAGTCAAGGTCAGCGCATGGCCATAGCTGCGCGAGCGTTCGTAGACCGGCGCATCGATTGCCGCGCTTGTGATCCGGTCAGGATTGGCGATCTGATCGAGCGGGAAGAACGCGCCGGCAAAGGGATAGCTGGGCGAGGCCGGATCAAAGATATCGCGCGGGTCGCCATTGCGATTGACGCTCAGCAATTGCGAGAACGGCGGGGTCTGGTTCGATTTGCTGTAATCATAGGTGTAATCGGCGGTGATGTTGTCTGTGATCTCGGCGCGCAGCTGCACCATGAAGCTGCCGGTATCAATCGAATCCGTCGCGGTGCGACCGCGTCCATCGGGTGCGGTCAGATCGATCAACCCGTCGCGCTTGCGATACTGGCCGGAAACTTTGGCGGAGAAAATGCCCATCTGCGGCAGGTCGATAACCCCGCGCACACGCACTTCGTCAAAGCTGCCATAGGTGATTTCGGCGCTGCCGCCCGCTTCGCCGCTCGGCTTTTTGGTGACGAGGTTGACCGCGCCAGCCAAGGCGTTGCGACCATAAAGCGTGCCCTGCGGCCCGCGCAGGATCTCGACCCGTTCGAGATCGGCGATGTCGAAGATCGAACCCTGCGCCTTGGCGATATAGACCCCGTCGAGATAGAGGCCGACCGCAGGCTCCCAGGTGATCGCCGGGTTGATGGTGACCGACCCGCGGATCGCGATCTGCGAGATGGTTTTCGAAGCCGGTGCGCGTTCGAATTTCACATTGGGCGCGAAGGTGCCGAGGTCATCGATTGAATCGATCCCGCGCGCTTCGAGGAACTCGTTGCCGATCGCGGTGATCGCAATTGGCACATCCTGCACGTTTTCGCTGCGCTTTTGCGCGGTGACGATGATCATGCCGATCCCGTCGTCACTCGGCTGGTCCTCGTCCGATTGCTGGGCTGCTGCCGGAGCCGCCAGCGCAAAAGCCAGCGCGCACGCCGAGGCTGCGATCAAAAGATTCTTCATGGCATTCTCCCTGCGGCTTTCGCCTTATGCGTAATTTTATATCTCATAATCTACGCGTAACATTATCAAGACTCAAGCTTGAATTTGATTAGCGTAAGTCATTGGTTGAAAATGGTGCGCGTTTCAGATAGCGGATAGGTGCAAGGGATTGTCCCGCCAGCACCTTGGCGGCGCTGTGGGAATCACAGGACAGGATGCTCAATGACCGGCCAACCAGACCTCGAAGCGCGCATTGACCGGCTGGAATCGCTCGATGCGATCCGGCAACTTCCCGCCAAATATGCGCTCGCGCTGGATATGCGCGATATGGACGCGATGGTGTCGCTGTTTCCCGATGATGTGCGGGTCGGCAAGGACGCAAGCGGGCGGCTGGCGCTCAGGGCCTATATGGACCGCACGCTGCGCTCGCCGTTCACCGGGACGTCGCACCATATCGGCGGCCATGTGATCGAATTCGACGATCCGGATCATGCGCACGGGGTCGTCTATTCCAAGAACGAGCACGAGACCCCTGTGGCAAATGGGGCAGATGAATGGGTCATCATGCAGATGATGTATGTCGATGACTATGTGCGCCAGCAGGGCCGCTGGTTCTTTGCCCGCCGCCTGCCGCTCTACTGGTACGCAACCGACCTCAACAAGCCGCCGGTGGGCGCGAACAAGATGCGCTGGCCGGGCACCGAATGGGTGGAGGGCAACTTCCACAAGCTGTTCCCCAGCTATGCCGATTTCTGGACGCGCGAAGGCGACCATGGCGGGCCGGTGGCCGAGCCTGCACCGCTAGACAAGTTCCTCGAAACCATGCGGCGCGGGGCTGCTGCCCCAAAGGTGAAAGTGCGGGCTGATTAGGCCAATCGCTTATGCCGCATTGCTTCCTGTCAGGTGGTTCGCAGCGATATAGCCGAAGGTCAGCGCCGGGCCGATGGTGACGCCCGCTCCCGGATAGCTTTCGCCCATGGCCGAGGCTGCACAATTGCCGATGGCGTGCAGGCCGGTGATCGGCTGGCCATCAGCGCCGATCACCCGCGCCAGGGCGTCGGTCATCAGGCCGCCATTGGTGCCGATGTCGCCGGGGTAGATCGGCATGGCGTAGAACGGCCCCTTGTCGAGCGGGCGCAGGCAGGGATTGGGGCTGACGCGCGGATCGCCGTACATCTTGTCATAGGCCGCCTCGCCGCGGTGGAAATCGGGGTCCTCGCCCTTGGCGGCATGGGTATTGTAGCGCGCGATGGTCGCTTCCAGCTGCACCGGATTGGCCCCGATAGCCTCCGCCAGTTCCGCGATTGTGCGGCCCTTCTTCAGGATGCCGCGCACGGCGCCCGGATGCGCCCAGTCCGGCATGATCGGATAGAGCGGTCCGACCGGATAACTGTGCCGATAGGTGTGGTCGAACACGAACCATGACGGGCTGGCATCGCCATGCTCGCGCTCACGCCGCGCCATCTGCTGGCCGGTGATGTGGTAGGACGCCGCCTCGTTGAGATAGCGCTCGCCCTTTTGGTTGACCATCAGCGATCCGGGCAGAGCACGCTCGATGGTGCACAGCCGCCCGCGATCCTCGCCCGGTACGTAGAACACCGGCGCGGCCCAGGTCGATTGCAGGTTCATGGTCTCGGCGCCGAGAGCCTGCCCGGCGCGTAGGGCATCGCCGGTGTTGCCGCTGGTCCCGCCCGAATAGAGCGCATTGGGATAGAGCGGGGCGTTGGCATCGCGCATCGTCTGGTTCTTGTCGAAGCCCCCGGCGGCCAGCACCACGCCCTTGCGTGCTCTGACGCGCAGATTGCGGTTCTGGTGGCGCACCACGGCCCCTGTCACTTGCCCGTTTTCCTCGATCAGCTCGACAAGCGGGCTATCCAGCCACAGCGGAACTCCGGCCTTGTTCAGCGCCATCCGCAGGCCCCCTGCCAGCGCATTGCCGAGCGTCAACCGCCGGTCCTTGCGCGAGGTGAAGCGGAACGGCCAGTCGAACCAGTAGCGCGCAAGGCTCTTTGCGAGATGCCACGGCCAGCCCTTGGCGCGGAACAGCAGGATATAGGTCTCGTCGAAATGCCAGTTGAGGTAGCCGAACAGCGACGCCGCAGGGGAGGCGAAACGCAAGGTGCGGACATCCTTGCCCAGTTTCCGTCCATCAATAGGCAGCGGCATATGGGTGCGATAACCGGTCGGCGATCCGCCGGGGTTCTCGGCGTGGTAATCGGGGTAGGGGAAAGCGTGGTAATCGATCTCGGTATTCGCCCCCATCCACCGCAGCATCTTCGCGGCGTTCTCGACATAGGCACGGATGTTTTCATCCGGCACGTTGTCGGCTGACAGGGCGCGGACATAGGTGAAGGCATCCTCGACATTGTCGTGAAAGCCCGCCGCTGCAGCCTGATCGCTGGCCGGAATCCAGATGCCGGCCCCCGACGTCGCCGATGTGCCGCCCCACAGCGGCTCTTTCTCGATGATCAGCGCCTCGGCATGGTTGCGGGCCGCGACCAAGGCGGCAAGCATCCCGCCTGCGCCGGAGCCGACCACCAGAACGTCAACCGTCTTGTCCCAAGCCTCGTTCATACCAGTGCCTGCTTCATGACGGAATGTAGAGCTGAGCGGCCTTGCCGCCATCAACCGGCAGCGCCACTCCGGTGATGTAGCTTGCCGCGTCGGACAGGATGAAGACGATCGCCTCGGCCAGTTCCTCCGGCTCGCCGCCGCGCCCCATCGGGATGGCGCCGGCGGTCTTGGCAGCTAGTTCGGGCGCTTTGGTTGCAAAGTCGAGCGTCGCGGCGGTGTTGACCATGCCCGGCACGATGGCATTGACGCGGATGCCCAGCGGCGCGCCTTCCATTGCGGCGACCGCAGTGAACTGGATCAGCGCTGCCTTCGAGGCCGAATAGCTCGCGTAATTGGCCATCGCCCGGATGGCCGTGGTCGAGGCGATGTTGACGATCGAACCTGACCCTTGCGCCGCCATCACCTGCATCGCTGCCTTGGTGCCGATGAACACCGCTTCGGCGTTGACCGCAAAATCCTTGCGCCAATGTTCGATCTTGAGCCGCGCAATCGGGGCGTAATGGGTGGACATGGCATTGTTCACCAACATGTCGAGCCGGCCATGGCGCGCGGCGATATCGGCAATCAGCGCCTCGAAAGCGGGGAAGTCCGTGACGTCGAGAGTGACCACCTCAACAGTGCCGCCTTCGCCAGCGATCTGCGCGCGGGCGATTTCGAGCTGTTCGGCGCGCCGTCCGCAAATCACAACCTGCGCGCCGCGCCGGGCGAGCAAAGCGGCGGTGGCAAGGCCGATTCCGTCACTTCCGCCCGTGACAAGCGCGACCTTGCCGGTAAGATCCTGCGGCATTTCCCTCTCCCGTGGTGTGCTGGCATCATGCACTGCCAGTCTGCCTTTTGCAAAACGCAATTGACGTAAGCATATAGATTCTGTCAAGCTGACGCGTAATATTTGACGTTTCAAATTACGAATCCTGAGAAAGAGGGGGTGCAATGGCCGATCTGTCCGGCAAGGTCGCGCTGGTTACCGGCGCAGGGCAGGGGGTCGGGCAGGGTATTGCCCTGGCGCTGGCCACCGCAGGGGCGGCGGTCGCAGTGACCGGTCGCACGCTGGCCAAGCTTGAGCAGACCTGCGCACTGATTGCCGAGCGCGGGTGCAAGGCACTCGCCATCGAAGGCAATGTCAAGGATGCGGCAAGCCTAGGGGCCATGGTGGATCGCGCTGTCGCCGAATTTGGCGGGCTCGATATTCTGGTCAACAACGCGCAGGAAGTGCCCAACGGTCCGCTGCTCGATGTCAGTGACGAGGCCTTCATGGCCGGGTTCGAATCCGGCCCGCTCGCCAGCTTCCGGCTGATGAAGCTTGCTCATCCGCACATGGTTGCGCGCGGGGGCGGGGTGATCGTCAACCTCGCATCTTCGGCAGGGATCCGCTGGGATATGAGCGGCTATGGTGCCTATGGTGCGGTCAAGCAGGCCACGCGGGTGCTGAGCCGGGCGGCGGCGGCCGAGTGGGGCCGGGCGGGCATCCGGGTGCTGACCATCGCGCCGCACGCCGAAAGTCCGGGGCTCAAATGGTGGGTCGCCAACAACCCTGAGGAGGCCGAATCCTTCTTCCGTACGATTCCGCTGGGCCGGATCGGGCGGCTGGAGGAAGATATCGGCCGTGCCGTAGCGGGCCTGTGTTCGGATGATTTCGCCTACCTCACCGGCGCCACGATCCCGCTTGATGGCGGGCAGGCCAATTTCGACTGAACGGCCGGTGGAAAAGGTCATCTGTCTGCTCTGGGTCGAGGAGGGCACTGACCGTTCGGCGTTCAATGCCGAGCTGCTTGCGCATCTGCCGGCAGCGCTGGCCGAGGCTGGGGCGAGCACAATCCGGCTCAACGTTGAAGATGCAGAATGTGCCGCGGGAGCAATGCTGCGCCAGTCGCGCGGCCCGCGCCAGCATGACGCGGTGGTGCAATTCTGGCTGCCATCGGCCAACCCCCTGCAACGAGGTGCAATCGACCGCGTGCTGGATGGCGCCTGCGCCGCATGGCACGGCTGGGTGGTGGCGGAATCGACCATCATTCCCAATACCTTGCATCCCGCTGTGCCCGGCCAGCGGACGTTCGGGTGGGCGCAAATGGCGTTTCTGACCCTGCCGGACCGGCTGAGCCATGACGCGTGGCTGGACATCTGGCAGGATCACCACACGCTGGTGGCGATCGAGACTCAGGCCAATTTCGAATATGTGCAGAACCTTGTGGTGCGGGCGATCACATCCGGCGCGCCGCCCTATGTCGCAATCGTCGAGGAATGCTTTGCGCCAGCCGCGCTGACCGATCCGTTTGCTTTCTTTGATGCAACAGGTGATCCTGTCCGCTTCCGCGCCAATCTCGATCGGATGATGGAAAGCTGTGATCGCTTTATCGACCGCGGCACGATCGACGTCATACCGACTGGTCAGTACTGCTTCTGAGGCTTGCTGCGACGCGATTATCGGCTTTATCGGATAAATCGGCGCATTTTGCGTAAAAAAATTGTCTATGAAATTCGCAAGACGCAGGTATAGTGCCGGTTGAAGGCGTAAACACGTCGAATCGTGGGAGGGAGTTGCATGGCATCGAAGGTGGCGCTTGTCACCGGCGCGAGCCGCGGGGCAGGTCGGGGTATCGCCCGCGGTTTTGGTGAGCTGGGCTACACGGTCTATGTCACTGGCCGCACCGTTGCGCCGGGTGACGCCAAGGGCTGGGATGGCACAGTGCTGCCCGGCACTGTCGCTGAGACCGCAGCGGAAGTGACTGCGGCGGGCGGCACCGGCATTGCCGTCATGTGCGACCATGCCGATGATGCGCAGGTCGCCGCGCTGTTCGCCCAGATTGAGCGCGAGCAGGGCCAGCTCGATGTGCTGGTCAACAACGCGACCTATATCCACCACCAGCTGATCGAGAAGATGCCCTTCTGGGAGAAGGATCTCGACGCGGTGAAGATCCTCGATGTGGGCTTGCGCTCGGCCTATGTGGCGAGCTGGCATGCGGCGCGGATGATGGTGGCGCAGGGTTCGGGCGTGATTGCCTTCGGTTCGTCCTTTGGTGGTTCGTGTTACATGCACGGCCCGGCTTACGGCGCGCAAAAGGCCGGGGTCGACAAGTTTGCGCATGACATGGAGCATGACCTGCGCGGCACCGGCGTCGTCGCGGTGTCGATCTGGATGGGCCCGCTTGTAACCGAGCGTTCGCTGATCGCGCAGAAGACCAATCCAGAGCAATATGAAGGCTTCATCGAGGCGGCGGAGAACCCCGAATTCACCGCCCATATCATCGATGCCATCGCCAGCTCCGCCAATCGCGACGAACTGTCCGGGCAGACCCTGATCGGGGCGGAGATTGCTCAGGAACTGGGCGTGACCGATCGCGGCAAGGCCAAGCCCAGCTACCGCGAGATGCTCGGCAGCCCGCGCCCGAAGAACCCAGCCGCCGTGTACTGACATGGCTGACCGGTTCCACCTTGCCGACCTGTTTGAAACGGTCGCCCGCACGGTGCCTGACCGGCTGGCCGTGATCGGTGCCGAGGCACGCTATAGCTTTGCCGAGCTTAATGACCGCTGCGACCGGCTGGCGGCAGGGCTGGCGGCACAGGGCGTGGGGCGCGGCGATGCGGTGGGGCTCTACCTGCTCAACGGCCCGGCTTATCTCGAAAGCTTCATTGCCGCCTGCAAGCTTGGCGCGGTGCCTTTCAACGTCAATTACCGTTACCGCGCCGATGAGCTGCGATACCTGTTTGCCAACGCTGACAGCGTGGCGATCATTCACGGGGCGGAATTCTCTCCGCTGATGCGCGAGGTGCGCTCCGACATTGCGACACTGCGCGTGACAGTCGCGGTGGAGGACGGGTCGGGCGAGGATTTTGCCGGATCGGTGCCCTATGCCGCGCTGCTTGCAAACGCGCCGGGCGGGCCGTGGGAGCGGAGCGAGGAAGATGTCCTGCTCTGCTATACCGGCGGCACCACGGGGATGCCCAAGGGGGTGATGTGGCCGCACCGGGCCTTCCTCTTTGCCTGCGCGGGCGGGGCTGGGTATTTCAATCCGCACGGGCCGATCGCTGCGCCGCGGGACATCGTCAGCCGCGCCCGCGACGGCTATCCTTTGTCGCTGTTCCCGCTCGCCCCGCTGATGCACATGGCGGCGATGTGGGCGGTGTGGAGTGCCTTGCTTAACGGGGTGACGATCATCCTTGATGAAGGCCGGGTGTTCGATGCCGAACGCGTGCTCGACACGGCCGAGCGCGAAGGCGCTAACATGATCCAGTTTGTAGGCGATGCGATGGCGACCCCGCTGCGTGATGCGCTGCGCGATCATCCGGGGCGCTGGGATCTCTCGCGGGTGGTCAATCTCGGTTCGGGCGGTGCGGTGTTTTCGCAGCATCTCAAGGATGATCTCAAGGCACTGGTGCCGAGCGCCGCGATCACCGATGGCCTGGGTTCTTCTGAAACGGGCATGTCGGGCCTCGCCGAGAAATCCGATGAAGGGGTGATGCGCCTGCCCGCCAATGATCAGCAGCAGGTGATTGTCGATGGGCGGATCGGCGCGGTCGGCGAGACGGGGCTGATCGCGCGGACCGGCAATACGCCGGTGGGATATTACAATGATCCCGTCAAAACCGCCGAGACATTCGTGACCATTGATGGGCGGCTGTGGGCCGTATCGGGCGATGCCGGGAGGCTCGATCCTGACGGGATGATCACCGTCTTCGGGCGCGGTTCGACCTGCATCAATACCGGCGGCGAGAAGGTCTTCCCTGAGGAGGTCGAGGAAGTGCTGCGGAGCCATCCGGCGATCTTCGATGCGGTGGTGGCAGGCCAGCCCGACCCGCGCTGGGGGGAGCGGGTGGTGGCGGTCGTCGCGCTGAGGGACGGCGCGGATGCGCCCGACTTTGGCGCGGTCAAGGCTTTCGCTTCCGAGCGGCTGGCAGGCTACAAGGTGCCCAAGGCGCTGATCTGGGTGGATGAAGTTCGTCGTTCCCCTGCAGGCAAGCAGGATTACCGCTGGGCCAAGGAACTGGCGGCAAGCGCGTGATGAACACGGTCGATCCCGTCTTTGCTGCCGTGACTGCGCCGGGTACGCCCTTTGCGCTGGTCGAGCAGGACGGTTTGCTGCAATTCGCCCATGCCGCGCCCGATCTGGCGATCATGATCGACCATGCCCGGCGCCATGGGGACAAGACTTTTCTGGTCGATTTCTCATCTGACGGGGCAGAGCGGCGGCTGACCTTTGAACAGGTCTTCACCTGGCGCGACCAGTTGGCGGCGATGCTCGATATCCGGCGTGGTGACCGGGTGGCGATCTGCATGCGCAACCGCGCCGAATGGATCGTCGCCTTCATGGCGGTGATCAAGGCAGGCGGGGTGGCGGCTTTGCTCAACAGCCGCGGATCGCCTGCCGAACTGGCGGCGATGATCGCCGAGGTGACCCCGGCAGTGGTGCTGGCCGACAGCCGCCGTGCAGGCCTGATCCGCGAGGGCGGCTACCAAGGGCGGATGCTTGATCTGACCCGGCCATTCGACGCGGCGGAGATCGCTCGCCGCAGCGCCGATGCGAATGCGCCCGCACCGTCCACGCCGCTCGACCCGGCTGCGATCCTGTTCACCTCGGGCACGACCGGGCGGGTGAAGGGGGCGGTGCTGACCCATCGCAGCCTGATCACCGGGCTGATGCTGATGCAGCTGTCGGGCACGATGGTGCTGCACAACATGGCCCGCGCCCACGGCATGACGCCGGAGCAATTGATGGCAATGCTGCCGCAGCAAGCGGTGCTGCTGGTCTATCCGCTGTTCCATATCTCAGGGCTCGGCGCAGCGTTCCTCTCGCCCCTGTTTGCCGGGTCCAAAGTGGTGATCATGCGCCGCTGGGATGCGGGTGAAGCGGCGCGGCTGATCGCGGCAGAGACAATCACGATGTTCTCTGCCGTGCCGACCATGCTCTGGGATCTGCTGCACCGCTCTGCGCCGGGCGAGAGCGATCTGTCGTCGCTGCGCAACATCGCGTCCGGCGGACAGGCGCTGCCGGTCAATCTGCTCGATGCGATCCGCGAGGCCTGTCCGCAGGCAGTGATGGGCACCGGCTACGGGATGACCGAGGCTTCGGGCTCGCTGGCGCAGGCGGTGGGTGAGGATTTCCTGCGCAAGCGCGCGTCGGCGGGGCGGATCCTGCCGCTCGCTCAGGTGCGCATCGTTGCGCCCGATGGCACGCAGCAACCCGCAGGCGAGAGCGGTGAGATCCAGCTCAAGGGCGCCATGGTGATGGCTGGGTACTGGAACCGGCCCGAAGATACTGCCGCCGCCTTCACCAAGGATGGCTGGCTGCGCACCGGGGATGTCGGTTACATCGACGAAGAAGGTTACATCTTCATCGTCGACCGGGTGAAGGACATGGTCATCTCGGGCGGTGAGAACATCTACTGCGCCGAGGTTGAACGGGTGCTGGGCGAATTGCCCGGCATTGGCGAATGCGCTGCCTTTGGCATTGTTGATGAGCGGTTGGGCGAATTGCTGGTCGCCGTGGTGCGGGCTGAAAACCTTGGCGAACAGCAGGTCAAGGACTGGGTCGGCGAGCGCCTTGCGCGCTACAAGGCGCCCGGACACGTCGCGTTTCTATCTGATCCGCTGCCGCGCAACCACGTCGGCAAGGTCGACAAGATCGCGCTGCGGGCGGCCTGGCCCAAACTCTACGGAGAGCAATGACATGGGGTTCCCCAAGGACATCGGCATTATCGACTGCATGCTCGGCATTCCCGAGGCTGAGGACCGGTCCGACTGGTTCACTGCCTTCCGGCCGCTGATCAAGGATGCCGAGACGCTGCAGCAGTTTTCCATGCCGGCGCAATACATGTTCAAGGATGTGCCGCAGACCGGCCATGCCGATGATTATGTCCGCTGGACTGTCGAACAGATGGACAAGAACGGGATCGACAAGGCGCTGGTCGGCTGGAACGAGAACGCCACTTCGCGCCGTGCCAAGGAAATGTACGGCGACCGGTTCTTCTTCGACCTGCCGTGCGATCCCAACAAGGGGATGGAGGAAGTGCGCCGGATCAAGCGCATCCATGCCGAAGTCGGCCTGTCGGCGATCAGCGTGTTTCCGGCCGGCACGCTGCCGCAGGTGGCGATCAATCACAAGTATATGTTCCCGCTCTATGCCTGCGCGGTCGAACTGGATCTGCCGATCTGCCTGAATGTCGGCATTCCCGGCCCGCGCATCCCGATGGAGACCCAGAAGGTCGAACACCTCGACGAGGTCTGCTGGTTCTTCCCCGATCTCAAGATCGTGATGCGCCACGGGGCCGAGCCGTGGCAGGATCTCGCGGTCAAGCTGATGCTGAAATGGCCGAACCTCTATTACTCGACCAGCGCCTTCGCGCCCAAGCATTACCCCAAGGCGATCATCGATTACGCCAACACCCGCGGCGCGGACAAGATCATCTATGCGGGATATTTCCCGATGGGGCTCAGCCTCGAACGCATCATGTCCGACATGGAAGCCGTTCCGCTGAAGGACGCGGTGTGGCCCAAGTTCCTGCGCGACAATGCGAAAGCCGTTTTCAAACTCTGAACCGATTGATGCAAATCCGGCGCTGCCGGGGAGGACGATATGACTGATACTGCAACCGACGCCCGCACCGCTCCGGTGGCCGTGTGGCAGGTGCTCGAAAAGATGAGCAAGGAAGAGCGCGAGGCGTGGCGCGTGGCGCCCATCGCCAACCGTCCCTCCGCTGCCGCGCGCAATCTCGACATCGGTTTTCCGTTCGGCTGGTATCCCTTCATGCTGGCGAAGGATCTCGCGGTGGGCGAGGTCAAGCCGGCGCGTTACTTCGGCCAGGACCTTGCTGTGTGGCGCGGCGAGGATGGCCAGGTGCGCATGGTCGATGCCTATTGCAAGCACCTTGGCGCACATATGGGGCACGGCGGCAAGGTGCATGGCAATCTGCTGGAATGTCCGTTCCACGCGTGGCGTTATGATGGCGAGGAAGGCGTGGTGAAAGAGATCCCTTACGCCAAGGCGATCCCGCCGCAGGTCAAGCGCAAGTGCACCCGCACCTGGCACATCAGTGAAGCCAACCAGTGGCTGTGGATGTGGTATCACCCTGAAGATGCCGCCCCGCTCTACGACGTGGTGCATCTGCCCGAAGCAAGCGACCCTGACTGGACGCCCTACGACGTGGTCGAGTGGCGCATTTTTGGCTCGCTTCAGAACATGGCCGAGAATGGCGTGGATTTTGCCCACTTCAAATACATTCACGGCACCGCAGAATTGCCGACCTCCGAGCTGTCGTGGGGGGAATGGGATCGCAGCGGGATCGTCCGGGCCAAGATGGGCACACCCAAGGGGATGGTCGATGGTGCCATCACCAGCAATTCTGTGGGCCCGGGCCAGGCGTGGGTGCGCTTTACCGGTATCTGCGAAACGCTGCTGATCGCCTGCATCATCCCGGTAGAGCTTGACGAGTTGCAGGTGATCTACTGCTACACCCAGCCACGCGAACAGACCGAAGGGCCGATGGCCGGTCTTGCGCGGGCGATCATCAAGGACGTCAACAAGCAGCTCGATCAGGACAAGGTGGTGTGGGACCGGATGCGCTACGAGCCCAATCCGATCATCTGCGACGGCGACGGTCCGATCCCGCATTTCCGCAAGTTCTACACCCGCTTCTATGCTGCGGGTGACGGCGTTCCCGCCGCCCAGCGAGTGGCGGGCTGACCCGGTGGCGACTGCATCATCGCTCACCACCCGTCGTTCAGTGCTGGCAGGCGGCACGGCTCTGGCTGCGCTCGGCCTGACGGGGGGCGGGGCGGGCGCTGCCGTGGCGGCGCGTGCGAGCGACGCTCTGGGCGACCATGACGCGCTTGGGCTCGCCGGTCTGGTGCGGGCACGCGAGGTCTCCCCCGGCGAATTGCTCGAAGCTGCCATCGCGCGGGCCGAGGCGATGAACCCGCGCTTCAACTTCATGGCACAGAAGCATTATGACTTCGCCCGCGCCGAAATCGCGCGCGGGCTGCCTGATGGCCCGTTCACTGGCGTGCCGTGGCTGCTCAAAGACCTTGCCGCCTATATCGAGGGCCTGCCAACCGAGGGTGGAAGCCGGCTAAACAAGGGCCAAACCGGGCTGTTCACCACCGAACTGGTGCAGCGTTACCGCCGTGCTGGCCTCGTGGTGTTCGGCAAGACCACAACGCCCGAATTCGGCCTGACCGGTACCACCGAAAGCGCGTTGATGGGCGCGACCCGCAACCCTTGGAATCCGGAACGCATCGCGGGCGGCTCGTCCGGCGGCGCGGCGGCGGCGGTTGCGGCGGGCGTAATCCCGGCGGCGCACGCCACCGACGGGGGCGGTTCAATCCGCATTCCCGCATCGTGCTGCGGCCTGTTCGGGATGAAGCCGAGCCGCGGGCGGACACCGATGGGCCCATTCCGGACAGAAGGGTGGGCGGGTTTCTCCACGCACCATGTCATCACGCGCTCGGTGCGGGATTCGGCGGCGCTGCTTGATGCAACGCACGGCCCGGAAGCGGGTTCGCGCTATTCCGCGCCCTCGCCCGAAGGCACGTTCCTGTCCCATGTCGAGCGGGACCCGCGCCGGTTGCGGATCGCCCTGATGAGCACACCTGCCAGTGGCGCGCCGGTCGACCCGGAATGTCTTGCGGCGCTGAACGCAGCTGCGGGGCTGTGCGAAAGCATGGGGCACCACGTCGAAGAAGCCGCGCCCAAACTGGATGCTGCCGCGCTGGGGCAGGCGAGTTTTGTCCTGATTGCCTCGTCACTTGCGGCGGACCTGGTCGACCGGGCCAAGGCGCTCGGGATCGAGCTCGGGCCGGACGTGCTGGAGCCGATTACCCTTGGCTTCGTCGGCTATGGGCAGACCACTACGGGGGCGGATTTCGCCCGCGCCAACAACGCCATGCAGAGCGCGGCGGTGGCAGTGGCGCAGTTCATGGAGAACTACGACGTGATCCTCTCGCCCACCTTGGCCAAGCCGCCGCTGGAGATCGGCCAGATCAATCTTTCGCCCGGCGTGCCGTTCCCCGAATGGGGCCAGCGCGCTGCGATGTTTTCGCCCTTCACCCAGATCGCCAATTTCACCGGCCAGCCGAGCATGTCGGTGCCGCTCGGGATGTCGGCAGACGGGTTGCCGATCGGGATGCAGTTCACCGGTCGCTACGGGAAGGAGGCGCTGCTTTACCAATTGGCGGGGCAACTTGAACGGGTAGCACCATGGTCGGGTCGTCGCCCGGTAATGACCTAGCAGGGGCAAGGGTGATGGGCGTGGAACTGGCACCCTTGGCGGGTTTGCTCGGTCTGTTCGGGCTGGCGGGCCTTGCAGGCCTGCGACAGCCGCCTGCGCAGGGGCAAGCGGGCAGCGCAGTACGAATGCTCGGCCTGCTCGGTCTTGGCGGTCTGGCGGGTTTCTGGATTGACGGCGCCGGGGCACTGGGGGCGGCTGGCGCACTGGGATTGTGGAATCACCAGAACCCGAAACTGGCGCGCTGGGCGTGGCCGGGGTGGGTGTTTCCGATCGGGGCTTACTACATTGTGCGGCACCTTGCCGCCTGACGGGAGAAGATGATGCGCGGATTGCAGGGCAAGGTGGGCATTGTTGCCGGAGGCGGCCGCGGGATCGGCGCGGCCACGGCACGGCGCCTGGCCGAGGAAGGGGCTGCAGTGGTCATCGGTGACATCGCCGAGGACTGGGCAAAGGAAACTGCCGAGGCCATCCGCACCGCTGGTGGGCGCGCGATCGGGGTCTATCTCGACGGAACCAGCGCCGAATCCCAAAAGGCCATCGTTGCGGCTGCGCTGGAAGAATTCGGCGGGCTCGACTTCTATCACTCCAACCTCGCCGGCGGGACCGAAGGTGATATTGACGCTTTGAACTGCACCGAAGAAGTCCTCGACCGTTCTTTCGCTATCAACACCAAGAGCCACTTCTTCGCGACGCAGGCTGCGCTTCCGGTGATGCTCGAACGCGGCAACGGGGCGATGATCTACACGTCGTCCGGCGCAGCGATTGGCGGCAATGCCTTTCAGGTCGCCTATCCGATGACCAAGAACGCCATTCACGCGCTGGTGCGCCATGTCGCCACGAAATACGGCAAGAAGGGCATTCGCGCCAACGGCGTCAGCCCCGGCGTGGTGCTGACCGAAGCGGTCAAGCAGCACCTTTCGGACGAATATGTGGAGTCCGCCCTCAAGGGCGTTCCGCACACCCGGCTTGGCAAGGCTGAAGACATTGCCGGCGCTGTCGCGTTTCTTGCTTCTGACGACGGGGAGTGGGTCAACGGGCAGGTCTGGCACGTCAACGGCGGCATGATCAAGCGCGACTGATGGACACCGCGCGCCCCCGTTCGAACCCGTGGCTGGTGCTTGGCATCCTGCTGACGATCTATATCTTCAACTTTGCCGACCGCTATTTGCTGACCGGGTTGGTGGGGCCGATCAAGGCCGAATTCGGGGTCGGCGACAACCTCATGGGTCTGCTGATGGGGCCGGCCTTCGTTGTGTTCTATGTCCTGATGGGCGTGCCTTTTGCGCGGCTGGCGGACCGATCATCGCGGGTGCGGATCATTGCCGGCGGGTGCATGATGTGGAGCCTTGCGACTGCGGCGACAGGGCTTGCGACCGGCCCCGTCACACTCGCTCTGGCGCGGGTTGCGGTCGGGCTTGGCGAAGCGGCCTTTGTCGCTCCCGCCTATTCGCTGCTGTCCGACTATTTCAAGCCGGAACGGCGCGGGATGGCTTTCGCGATCCTCGGCCTTGCGACCTATATCGGCCAGATTGGCGGGCAGGCGGGCGGGCCGATGATCGCAGCCGAACATGGTTGGCGCGCAGCCTTTTTCGCCATCGGGATTCCCGGTGTAGCACTGGGTCTGATCGCCCTTGCCCTGATCCGTGAGCCGCCGCGCGAAGGGCAGGTCGAAGGCGAGGAACAGGTGATCATCCCGCTGGGTGCCTTGGTTGCCCGTCTGGTGCGCACGCCCAGCTTCATGCTGATGGCAATGGGCTTTGGTCTTGGTGTTATGTCAGGCATATCTTTCGGTTACTGGGGGCCGGAGCTGTTCGCCCGCAGCTATGCGATTGATCCGGTGGCGGCCAAAACCGCATTTGCGCTCAATTTCGGCCTCTCGGGACTGGTCGGAATGCTCGGCTTTGGCTTTCTGGCGGACCGGATGTCGCGCCGCAGCCGGGCCTGGCCCGCGCTGCTTTCGGCAATGGCGCTCGGGGCTGCGACCCTGCTGGTGATCGCCACCGTCTGGGCACCAACCTTCGTGATGGCGAAGTGGTTGGCGATCCCTTGCGGGCTGCTTGGCGGCGGGTGGTCAGTCGGGCTGTTTGCAGCACTGCAATACATGCTGCCGTCTGCCTACCGGGCCAGCGCCACTGCGCTGTTCGTGGCGGTGAACACCCTCATCGGTTACTTCATCGGGCCCTGGCTCACCGGTGCGCTGAGCCAGGCCTTCGGCGACAACGCGGCCTCCCTGCAGTTGGCCTTGACGATCATCGTGCCGGTCGGCGTGCTCGCCTCGCTGCTCGCCTTTCTTGCCGCCAGCCGCTTGGAACGCGACCGTATCGCGCTGGCTGGTGCACAATGATCGCGTCGCAAACGGTGGTCAGCTTGACGCACTGCAAAATTCGGGGTTTGTGAGACACCATGTCAAATGACTTCTCGATTGATGATGTAGACCGGGCAATTGTCGAACAGTTGCGCCTGAATGGCCGGGCGACCAACCAGCAGATCGCCAACACGCTCGGCCTGACCGCAGCGACAGTTTCGGCGCGCATCCGGCGCATGGAAGACGCCAACAAGCTGCGCGTGGTCGCCGTGTCGGATTTTTCCGCGCATGGTTACAACGTCTTGATGGAGGTCGCGATCGAGGTTGACGGCCGGCCGGCAGTTGATGTGGTCGAGGAACTGGTCCAGTTCCCCGAAGTCTTCGCCGCCCATCTGGTCACCGGTCGCTATGATATCGACATGCTGGTGGTGCTGCGCGATTTTGACGAGCTGCCTGACCTGTTCCTGACGAAATTCGGCAAGATCGACGGTATTCGTTCAATGGTCCCGGCGATTGCGGTCGACGTCATCAAATACAAGTTCGATGTCGCGCCGATCGATGCGAGGGGCGAAGAATGAGCGTACCGCAACTCGATGATCTCGATCGCCAGCTGATCGAAGTGCTGGCGCGGGACGCGCGCGTTTCTAACCGCAAGATCGCGATCGACCTTGGCGTGACCGAAGGAACGGTACGCGGCCGGATCAAGCGTTTGCAGATGGATGGCCTGATCTCGTTCACGGCGATCACCAGCTTCGGCCTCGCAGATTCGGCCCGGATGGCGTTCATCGGGGTGGAGGTGAATGTCAGCGAGGCGCGCGGCGTGGCCGAACGCATTGCCGAACTGCCTTCGGTCAATGCGGTGATGATCACCATGGGGCGATTCAACGTGCTGGCGATCTGTCTGTTCAACTCGCTCGATAATCTGCTCGAACTGGCCTCCGATCAGATCCTGTCGATGCCCGGCGTGCACCACGTCGAGACCTCGATTGCGGTCAAGACGGTGAAATACAATGCGCGGGTGGTGCGGATCACCGAGGCTGACCGTGCGCGTCTTGATGTTGCGGGTGATGATGCGTAATTTTCGATAATCTGAATTACGCGTATTAATGTGATTTATCTAAAATCGCTCAATCATACGTAGCCCTCTTGCGGAACGATTGCGTTTCCTATATTCAGAGCGAAAGCTTTGGAGGGAGAGATATGGCGACGACCGCAGATTATGGTCTGGGTGAATTCACCTATCCGCGCGGCTGGTTCATGGTTGCGCGGTCCGACGAAGTGGGCGCAACGCCGCTCGCGGTGCGCTACTTCGGTGAAGACATGGTGCTCTACCGTGGGGGGCAGAGTGGCAAGGTCTTCATGATCGAAGCCTATTGCCCGCACATGGGCACGCACCTTGCGCGCAATACCACCTCCTATGTCGTCAAGGATGGCGAGCACGTTCAGGGTGACAATATCCGCTGCCCCTATCACGGCTGGCGCTTTGGACCTGATGGCAAGGTCAACCAGATCCCCTATTCGCCGGCGCCGATCCCCAAATCGGCCTGCGTCAAAAGCTGGAAGGTGGTGGAACGGGCAGGGTGCCTGTGGGCCTGGCATGATCCCGAAGGGATGGAGCCGGATCACGACTTGCCGCCGTTCGAATCCTATGACGCCCCGCACTGGGTGAACTGGAACGTGCGCGAGCTGGGCGAACTGGCCTGCCACCCGCAGGAAGTGGTCGATAACATGGCGGACAAGGCCCACCTTGAACCCGTGCACGGATCGATCGCGATGGAATCGTTCGAGAACGCATTCGAGGATCACGTCTGCCGCCAGATCCTGTCAGCCGGGCACAAGACGCTCGCCGCTGATGGGGGCGAGCCGATGACCAACGACACCTGGTACACCGGTCCCGGCATTCTTCAGTCGGTGATGGTCGGAGCCAACCCGTCGCACATGCTGATCGCGCATACGCCAGTCGACGATGGCGTGATCAAGGTCTGGTACGGGCTGATGGTCAAGGTCGACAATGCCGAGCCGACCGATGAAGACCGCGCGCTCGCTTCGTCCTACGAGGAAGCTGGCGTCGATGCCTTCGCGCAGGATTTCGAAATCTGGTCGAATAAGCGGCCCTGCATCCATCCGATGATGGTGCGCGGCGATGGCCCGTTCGACAAGGTGCGGATCTGGTATCGCCAGTTCTACAATCCGCGCGCGCAGGCCCAGACCTTTCAGACGCGGGTCAACGGGCGTTATACCACCCGCGGCACGAAGTCCGCACCGTGGGAAACGGCGGCCTGACCGCAAGTTTGGTTTGAAGCAGAAAAAGGGGCCGCCTGCGTCACCGCAGTGCGGCCCCTTTGCTTATGCTAGAACGCGGTTGCGCCCCCGTCGACCACCAGCGGATGGCCGGTCACGAAGCTCGCCTGATCGGAACACAGCCACAGCACGGCAGCGGCGATTTCTTCCGCTTGGCCCATGCGGCCCATCGGGGTCATGCCGTCGATCACCTTGCGCATGTCGGGGTTTGCGGCGAGCGGCGCTGTCATCGGGGTTTCGATCACTCCGGGGCACACCGCGTTGACCCTGATCCCCGCCTTGGCCCAGCGCAGCGCACCGTGGCGGGTCAGGCCGATCACGCCATGCTTGGTGGCAGTATAGCCGGGCTGCGCACCATTGCCGACGAGCCCGTTGATCGAGGATGTATTCACGATCGCGCCCTTGCCCTGCGCCAGCATCACCTCGGCCTCCTCGCGCATGCAATACATCACGCCCGACAGATTGACGGCGATGGCCCGGTCCCACACCGGATCGTCATATTCATTGGCGCCCATGTTGTTGATGCCGGCATTGTTGTGCGCGAAATCGAGCCGCCCATAGTCCTGCACAGCGCGGGCGACGAGCGCTTTGACCTCACCCGGTTCGGCGACGTTACAGCGTTGGTAGGTGGCCTTGCCCCCGGCAGCGGCGATCAGGGCGACCGTCTCTTCGCCGGCATCGTCGTTGACGTCGGACACGACCACGGCAGCGCCTTCTGCGGCAAAGGCGAGTGCGGTTGCGCGGCCGATCCCGCCGCTCGCCCCGGTGACCAGCGCAACCTTGCCATCAAACCCGTAATTCATCCCCGCCTCTCCTTGATATGCGTAACGATAGGGCTATAAGATAACGCAAAGAATGGTCAATGACCGAATTCAGGGATTGGATTCGAATGAAAGAGATCCTTTTGCGCCCTGTCCAGCTGGGCGACATCCGTCTTGCCAACCGCATCATCATGGCGCCGATGACGCGTGATCGCGCGGGGCCGGGCGATGTGCCGACCGACCTCATGATAGAATACTATGCCCAGCGGGCAAGCGCCGGGCTGATCGTTACCGAGGGCGTGCAGCCTAGCCCGGCGGGCAAGGGATATTGGCGCACTCCGGGCATCCATTCGGCAGCGCAGGTCGAAGGCTGGCGCAAGGTTGCCGATGCGGTTCATGCGCGTGGCGGGCGGATCGTAATGCAACTGATGCATTGCGGGCGCGTGGTGGTTCCGGCCAATCGCGGCTACGAGGCCGATGTGATCGCGCCCTCTGCCATTGCCTGCCCTGTGCCGGTGCCCGGGCCGGACGGAACGCCTGTTCCCTGTGCAGAGCCACGCGCGATTGATGCGGCCGAGATACCTGCTCTGATTGCAGAATATGCCCAAGCCGCGCGCAATGCCATCGCTGCCGGGATGGACGGGGTCGAGCTGCATTGCGCCAGCGGCTATCTGATCAACCAGTTTCTCAACCCGGCGAGCAACCGGCGCGTGGATGATTATGGCGGATCGGCGGAAAACCGCATCCGCTTCCCCATCGCAGTCCTGCGCGGGCTGGCCGATGCGATCGGGGCAGGGCGGGTTGGCGTCCGGATTTCGCCGGGCAATCCCTATAATGGAATGGACCCGGCTGATCCGGCAGCGACCTTTGTGCCGTTCCTCAAGGCGGCAAGTGCGCTCGGCCTTGCCTATTGTCATGTCGTCGACATGGGCCTTGCCGAGTTTGATACGCTGGCGATGGTGCGCACCCATTTTGCCGGGCCGGTGATTGCCAACAACAATCTCAAGCCTGACACTGCTGCTGGATTGCTGGCTGATGGGCGTGCCGAAGCCGTAAGTTTCGGGCGGGCTTTCATCGCCAATCCCGACCTGGTCGAACGGATCGCCGCAAGTGCACCCCTGGCCAAGCCTGACTATAGCCTGCTCTACACCGGGGAAGAGCGCGGCTACATTGATTACCCCGCTATCACTGCAGGAGAACCCGCATGACCGCCCCCGCCACGGCGACACGCTATCCCCACTTGCTGTCTCCCGGACGGATCGGTTCGCTGGACCTGCGCAACCGCATACTGGTGACCGCGATGGGTGTCAGCCTGTCGGAGCCTGATGGCACGGTTGGCGAAAGGCTGATCGCTTATCACGAAGCGCAGGCAAAAGGCGGGGCGGGCCTGATCATCTCGGGTGTGGCGGGCGTGGCCTGGCCCACTGGCGCGGTGCAGCCCAACCAGACCGCGATTTCCGATGACCGCTTTTTGCCGGGGCTCACCGCCTTGGTGGAGCGGGTGCACGCCCACGGGGCGAAGATTGCGGCGCAGCTTCATCACGGCGGGCTGGTGGCGGGCTACTCCGCCGATGCCTTTGACGAGGAGCTGTGGGCGCCGTGCTATCCCCCGCCATTCAAGGGCGATTTCCTCGACTATTTCCTGCCTGAGGAAATGACGGGCTTCAGCGGCAAGATGCCTTCGCTACGCTTGCTGAGCCACGAGGATATCGACCGCGTGGTGGATCAGTTCGCGGCGGCGGCCGGGCGGGCGAAGCAAGCCGGGTTCGATGCGATCGAACTGCATGGCGGCCACGGTTACCTGATTTCATCCTTCCTTTCGCCCAAGACCAACACGCGCACGGACGAATATGGCGGCCCGCTGGAAAACCGGGCGCGGCTGTTGCTGCGGGTGCTTGCTGCGATCCGGGCGGTGGTGGGCGCGGATTTCCCGCTGTGGGTGAAGCTCGATTCCATCGAAGTCGGCAAGGATGGCGGGATCACGCTTGACCTGGCGATCGAGACCGCACGCTTGGTAGAGGCCGCGGGCGTCGATGCAATCACCGTCAGCGCCTATCACGATAGCGGGCAGGGCAAACTGCATTCGGCTTCGAACATTCCGCACGAACCGGAAACCAACATCCCCGCCGCCGCGGCGATCAAGGCCGCGGTTGGCGTCCCGGTGATTGCCTCGGGCCGGGTCGAACCCGAAGCGGGGGACAAGCATATCGCCAAGGGCGTCTATGATTTCCTCGCCATGGGACGCAAGCTGCTGGCCGATCCGGCGCTGCCTGCCAAACTCGCCGGCAATGCGCCGGAAACCGTGCGGCCCTGCATCTATTGCTATACCTGCGTATCGACCGCCTATGTTCGCCAGCCCTTGCGCTGCGCGGTCAATCCCGAAACCGGGTTTGAATGCGAACAGGTGACCGCCGCAGTCAGCGGCAAGCATTTTGTGGTCATCGGCGGCGGGCCGGGCGGGATGGAAGCTGCCCGCAGGCTCAATGCCGAAGGCAACCGCGTGACCCTGATCGAACAAGGGCCGCGTCTCGGTGGAACGCTGCGGATCGCTGCGCTGGCTTACCCCGCCAATGAAGGCCTGCTGGATTGGCTGACCCGCGAGATTGCGTGGTCGTCGGTCGATGTCAGGCTCAATACGGACGCCACACCCGAACTGCTGCGCAAACTTGCTCCCGATGCGGTGATCGTTGCCACCGGTGCGCGGCGGGACATGCCGGACATTGCCGGCGCAGATCAGCCGCACGTCTTCAGCGGTGACGATATGCGCAACCTGATGATGGGTGAGGGTTCGCAGGAACTCAAACGCAAGACTGGCCTGGCGACCCGGCTGGCGACCAAAATCGGCGCGGCGACCGGGATGACCGCCAACCTCGATTTCGTGCGCAGCGCGACGCGGCGCTGGATGCCGCTGGGCAAGCATATCACGATCATCGGCGGCGAGCTGGTCGGGCTGGAACTCGCCGAATTCCTGCACGAACGCGGGCGCGAGGTGACGGTGCTCGAACCGGCACCTCGGCTCGGCAAGGGGCTGCTGCTGGTGCGCCGGATGCGGTTGATTGCGGAGCTGCGCGAACATGGCGTGGCGCTGCATGGCGGGGTCAATGATCTGGTGATCGGTGAGAGCCACGTGTCCTTCACCGATGTCGGCGGTGAGGCGCGCATGGTCCCGGCGGATAATGTCATCGTCGCGATGGGCGCGAGCGGGGACAATGTTCTGGCTGATAGCCTGCGCGCCGCGGGGTTCACAGTCGAGACGGTCGGAGACTGCAATGGCGTAAGCTATATCGAAGGCGCCATGCGCGGGGCGGCGGATACCGTCAGCCGGTTGCTCGCCGCTTAGAGCCTGCACGAAAGGCGCAAAAAAGGGGCCGGAGCATCGCTGCTCCGGCCCCTTTTTCATGCGGATCGTGAATGTCAGTAATTGAAGCCGAGCGTCACGCCATAGGTGCGCGGCAGGCCGAAAATGCCCCCGGCATAGCCCAACGGACCGAAATCGATCCCGCGCAGCAGGTTGTTGTCGTCGGTCAGGTTCTTGCCCCAGATCATCACCCGGGCCTCACCGCCGCCCAGCGGGATCTTGTCGATCACGATCTGGGCATCGACGAGGTTCATGTTATCGCCGCGGATCTCTTCGTTGAAGGGCGAGGAAATGACGTTGTTGAAGCTGTATTTGCCGTCCTCGTAGGTATAGCCGACCCGCATGCGGAGCTCGGTGCCATTCGCGCTGAGCGGAAATACCGCATTTGCCGCAAGGTTGGCGGTCAGCGGCGAGGTGTAACCCGGATTGGCAAACTCGGCGATGTTCTGCACTCCGTCGGCCGGGTTGACCGGCTGGCCGGTGAGCAGTTCCTTGAAGTTTACATCGACATAGCCAATCGCCCCGTCGAGCGAGAAATTGTCCGACAGGACAGCCTGGAAATCGGCTTCGATCCCCGTGTACTTCACCTTGCCTGCGTTTCTGACAACCGTCTGGAACGTCCCCTGACCGGTCAGAACCGGCTGGAACACGGCAAGCCCTTCATAGATGTTGTGATAACCGGCCACGTTGAAACGAAGGCGGTTGTCGAACAGCTGCGACTTGAGGCCGATCTCGTAGGAAGTGACCGTTTCCTCGTCGAAGTTCGGCACCGTCGAGCCGCCCGGTGCGACCGGATCGGAGGCGTTGAAGCCGCCCGAACGATAGCCCGTGGCGATACGGGTATAGACGCTGACATCGGGCGAGAATTCATATCGGCCCATCAGGTTCCAGGTGAACTTCCCGAAATTCACGTCACCCTGCTCGGCGACCGCCAAGGGTGCCGCGCCGTTCTGTGTGCGCAGGATCGATTTTTCGTCCCAGCTATAGCGCGCACCGGCGGTGATGCTGGCTCCGCTATCGCGCCCGCCCGGGTAAAAGGTTGCCTGGCTATACAGCGCCTTCGATTCCGCATCTGTGCTGTAGGTCAGCACGGCCGGAGTTACGACCAGACGGTAGCGGGCCGGGTTCGATGCCTGAAAGGCGGGGGAAAGTGGTCCGAATTGGCTGAAGACCGCCTGATTGGTGTCGAGCACAAAGCCACTTTGCTGCGGGTTGTTTTCCGAGCCTTCTTCCCAGAAATAGAACCCGCCGACGACCCAGTCGAGGGTGTCGGTGTCACCAGAGATTTCCAGTTCGGCCTGGAATTGTTCATGCTCGCGTTGGTTGCTGGTGCTGAACAGTCCGGCAGTGGTTGTCGGCACGGGTGAGTTGGCGACAAAGTCGATCGTTGTTTGCGGCGTGCCGGCCGGGAAAACAAACGGCAGCAGCGGGGCGGCCGGCGTTCCCGCAAATCCGTTGAACAACGTGGCCTGCGAGAATCGCGGCCCCTGGAAAGCGCCGATACCGTCAAAATCGCTGCCGCGAATGGTGTTGTCCCACCGGCGATAACCCGTCACGAGCTTAGCCGCAAATCCGCCGAAATCGTTATAGACCTGAAGGTTGTGACCCCAGATCTTGTCGGTCGAAGGCTGATTGTCGTTGTAACACACCTCGTCACGGAATTCACGGGTCGGCGCGGCCAGCGCGGCGCAGCGCGGGTCAGCAAAGGTCGCGCCTGCCAGATACTGTGCGACCGGCGCTTGCTGGGTCTGGACGATCGGAACGCCGCCAACCGTAAGCGGCGGGCGGGGCGTACCATTCGCCACGTTGGTGAGTTGGAATGCGAGCGGCGTGCCGTCCGTTTTTGTCCAGTCGAAGATGTACTGGACGTAGCCAGTGCTGCCAATGTCGGCACGCACCGCGGCGCGGAAGGAATCGGTCTGGAACGATCCGGGATCGCGGGACGAATCTGTTTCAAGAATATCGTCCACGGTCCCATCGCGCTGGCGGCGGGCGTAGGACAAGGTTGCCTTGATCGCTCCGCCGATAAGGCCGGTGTCGAAAGCAATCCGGCCATTGAAGGCATCGAAATTGCCGTATCCAAGTTCGGCGCGAACGCCCAGCTCGTCGCTCGGCGCACGCGATACGAAAGCGATCGCACCGCCGGTGGTGTTGCGTCCAAACAGCGTGCCTTGCGGACCACGCAGGACTTCGACCCGCTCGATTTCCGCCATGTCCATGCCGCTGGCGCCTGAGCGCGCGATGTAGATGCCATCGAGATAGAGCGCGTTGGCGGTATCGAGACCGAAGGTCTCGCTCGCCGGGCTGGTGATGCCGCGCATCGAGATGACTGCGGCATTGTTGCTCGACTGGCCGGTAACCACGGTCACGTTCGGGGCCAGACCGGTCAGGTCGCGCGCGTCGTTCACCTGCAGCTGTTGCAGCTTTTCGCTGCCGACCACAGAGATCGCCAGCGGCACTTCCTGCAGGTTCTGCTCGCGCTTTTGCGCGGTGACGACGATTTCGCCGATGGTGTTGCTGGCAGCTTCTTCTGTTTCCTGGGCGGCCAGCGGCGCGGACACAACCGCAAAGCTCGTCCCAACGAGAAGCCGGATCTTCGCGGCGCGGCTCAAAGCAGATTTCATCGAGTAACCCCTCCCATTATTGGCACCTTGGCGGCGCTCCGTGCTGCGTCATTGCATCAATGCGTAAAAAATGTCAATTTGAGATACGCATTATGAAAGAATAGTGGATGGGTATGCCGGAGATGGATCGATTTGCCTTGAGAAGTGTGCCGATATCTGTGTCGCCGCCGCGGGTTGTGAAGGGCCAGATTCCTGCCTTGCCGGGCAATGCAGGGCAAGGTCTTGCCGGGTGCAAGCGGCCCGTGGGGCTGATCGTGCCATGACACGAACGCCAGCACCCGCAGAAATCGGCGATGTCGTGCGATTCGATGTTTCAGCCGGGATCGCTTCTGTCACGCTCAACCGCCCGCAAAGCCGCAATGCCATCAACGGCGCGGTCACGCGGGCGCTGGCGTGGATCGTCAGCGAAGTCGATGCCAACCCGGATATTGCCGTGGCGGTGCTTGCTTCGGCGACTCCGGGGATGTTCTGCGCAGGGGCAGACCTCGCCGAAATCGCCCGCGGCGGCGGCGCTGACCTTGTCCATCCGCGCAACGGGTTTGGCGGATTTGTGAGGGCGCATCGGTCAAAGCCGTGGATCGCCGCGGTCGACGGCGCGGCCATGGGCGGTGGGTTCGAACTGGCTTTGGCCTGCGAGATGATCGTTGCGTCGGACCGGGCGCAATTCGGACTGCCTGAGGTCAAGCGCGGTTTGATGGCCATGGCGGGCGGCGCGATCCGGCTTCCACGGCGGTTGCCGCGCGCGCTCGCAATCGAAGCCTTGCTGACGGGCGATCCGATTGCGGCCGACCTTGCGGCGGCGCATGGTCTGGTGAACCGGGTGGTGGATTCATCTGCGCTCGAAGAAACTGCGATGGCGCTGGCTGGGCGGATCGCCCGCAACGCGCCGCTTGCCTTGCGGGAAAGCCTGCAACTGGCGCGCGCGGCCGATGGTGCGGATGACGCGGCACTATGGCAAGCGAACGATGCGGCGATGATGCGCGTGGCGACAAGCGCTGATGCCCGTGAAGGCCCCTTGGCATTCATGGAAAAGCGCGAACCGCGCTGGAGTGGCACCTGACATGAACACAATGAGCGTAAGCACGGCGGTCGCAGCGCGCCGTTCGATCCGGCAGTTTACCGACCGCCCGGTGGAGATGGCGCTGCTGCGCGATATCCTCGACAAGGCGCGGCAGGCGCCTTCGGGCGGTAACCTGCAACCGTGGCACGCAACCGTGCTTTCAGGGCCGAGACTGGACCGGCTGAAACAGGAGACGCGCGCGGTGATGGCGCAGGCACCCGGTGCGGAGGTTCCCGAATACCGCATCTATCCGTCGGATTTGCCCGATCCGTGGCGCAGCCGCAGAGGGGCCAATGGCGAAGCAATGTACGGCGCCCTTGGCATCCCGCGTGACGACAAGGCCAGCCGAATGGCCGCCATTGCCCGCAATTTCGAATTCTTTGGCGCGCCGGTCGGGCTGCTGGTCCATACCCCGCAACTCATGGGCAAGCCCCAGTGGGCCGATCTCGGCCTGTGGTTGCAGACAGTCATGCTGTTGCTGGTCGAGCAGGGCTTGGGTTCGTGCGCGCAAGAGGCCTGGTCGGTCTATCCGGCGACGGTCAAGCGGGTTGGCGAGATCCCCGATGATCACATATTCTTTTGCGGCCTTGCCATCGGCTATCCCGATCCCGCAGCCGCTCTCAACCACTTTGCCAACCCGCGCGCACCCTTGGAGGAAACAGTGAGGTTCCTGAGCGACTGAGGCTAGGCGGGATCATGACGATCATCCTTGTCGCACTTGCGCGCGCGGCGTGCCAGCATCACTACGGGCCGATAGATAGCCCTCCGGAGCAGCATTGATGGCAAGCGGCACGTTCGACACCCGGTTCGGCAAGCTTCACGCGCTGCATTCCGATGCCTTGACCCGCTATCTGGTGGAATGCCGGCATGCCTGCGACGGTGACCTCGACCTGTTCCTGATCATGGCGATTATCGGCGAGCGCACCTTCAGCGCCCCGCGCGCCCCGGATTCCATGAGCCACGACGAGTTTGTGACGGGCACAGTGGGCAAGATCGCGCCGCAACCGATCAACCTGCAATCAATTGCCGACTTCAGCGGCATTCCGCGCGAAACCGTGCGGCGGAAGCTGGAGATACTGATCGGGCGCGGGTGGGTTCAGCGCGGCGAGCATGGTTATGTTACCGCAACCGATGTCGCCAACCATGATCTGGCGGATCTGACCAGCAGCACGGTGCGCTATCTCGCGGCGATCGAGACCATGCTGGAAAGCCAGACCGTGCGTTCGGAGGTCTGACCTAAGGCTCGACGATGTTGAAATCGAGCCGCGGCATTTCGATCAGGGTCGAAAGCAGCTTGATCTGTGCCGCATCCCCTTCAACCTGCGCTTGACCAGCCGCGACCATGGCATCCAGAGGAACCTGACTGAACAAGATCCCCAGCAGTAATGGTTTCGGCCCCGAAAGGCGCGGTGCGCCGGGAATGCTGTGGCCCTTTTCGATCACCAGCACCGCGTTTTCGAGCGTGATGGCGAAATTCTCCCCGGCTCCGGTATCAACCAGATTGAACGCCAGCCGGTTTGCTCCGGCCTTTTCCGGGATCACCGTGGTTGCCAGCAGATCGAGGAAGTTCTCGAGCGGGGTGGCCATCATCAGGTAATTCGGCCCGGTCTGGGCGACGGTATCGGCCTTGGCCCGGCGCAGTTCGCGTGCGCCGGTAAGGTAGATGTTGCGCCAGATGGCGCTTTCCGACTGGTATCCCAACTGCTCATAACTGTTGGCCAGCACGCTGCGGGACACCGTATCGGCGGGGTCCGCGAAAACACCATTATGGGCCAGTTCAGCCGCCCAGCGATAATCGCCTTCCTCGAACGCCTTTCGCGCCTGACGATGGAGCGCTTCGGCCCCTCCCATGGCCGCAACTAGCCGTCTGGCGCGTTCGACCGGGGGATGCCGGTCCAGGTTGGCAGGGACGCCGTCATACCATCCCATATAACTGTCATAGACGGCCTTGGCGTTGTGCTTCACCGTGCCGTAATATCCCCGCACGGCCCAGTCGTCTTGCAACGCTGGCGGGAGCTGCAAACCTTCGGCGATTTCGTCCGGGGTCTGCCCCAGGTTCATCCTGCGCACCGACTGGTCGTGGATGAATTTATAGGCATCGCGCTGATGGCTCAGGTGCTGACGGATCACATCATTGCCGTAGCGTGGCCAGTGGTGCGAGGCGAGCAGCACCTCGACCTCGTTGCCCCAGAGCCGCAGCCCCTCGGTCAGGTAGAACGCCCAGGCCTTGGCATCGCGAACCTTGGCCCCGCGCAGGGTCTGGACATTGTGCAGCGTCCCGGTGGCGGTTTCCGAATTGAGCAGGGCCTTGGCATGGGGAATCCAGAGATTGAATTCTGCCGGGGCTTCGGTGTCCGGCACCATCTGGAACACCAGCTCGACCCCGTCGATCGTCACGCTTTCGCCGGTGCGTTCGATTTCCAGCGTGGGGGTGATGAAGGTCTGCGCTCCGGCGGCGATGGCTGTGCCCATGCCCATGCCGACGTGACCCTGCGGGCCGCGCGGCAGGAAATAGCCGAACTGGTAGAACGCCCGGCGACCCATGGCGGTGCCCGCGAGGATCCATTCGCTCACCACTTCATCGACAAAGCCCTGAGGCGCGATGATCTGCACCTTGCCTGCGGCCACATCCTCGACGCTGACCACGCCGGCGGCTCCGGCGAAATGATCAGTATGGGTGTGGGTATAGATCACCGCCAGCACCGGCTTATCGGCCACGTGCTGCTTGATCAGGTCATGGGCCGCCCGTGCCACCTCCGTGAAGGTGAGCGGATCGACGACGATCCAGCCCTTGGGCGTTTCGATGAAGGTGACGTTCGAATTGTCGAAGTTGCGCACCTGATAGAGCCCGGGGGCCAGGCGGAACAGGCCTTCGGCTCGAAGCACCCGGTTCTGCCGCCAAAGGGCTGGGTGGACGGTATCGGGAGCAGCGCCTTCGACAAAGTCATTTCCCGAAAGGTCAAAGGCGGGCTGACCATTGTCCTGAAGAATGATCGGCTCCGGCCAGGTGGCAATGAAGCCGCGCTGCGCAAATTCGAAATCCTGTTCGTTTTCCGGGGGCAGATCGCGGGCGGCCTGATCGAGCGCCGCCTTGGTCGCAGCGGTCGCGCTTCGGGGTGCGGCGGGCGACTCCTCGCTTTGGCCGGCAAAGGCCGCAGGTGTGCCCACAAGGCAAATCATCGCAGCTGCACCGATTGCTCTGCTCAAAATGGGCATCGAAGTCCTCCCTCTCTCAACCGACCCTCCGTATAACTTGGCGGGGACGGCGGCGGAACGTGATCGCCGCCCATTTTGGGCAAGACGGTTGGGGGAGGCAGGCTTGGACGCAGATTTCGTGGTGGTGGGCGGCGGATCGGCTGGCTGCGTGCTGGCAAACCGGCTTTCGGCCGATCCCCGCAACCGGGTCGTGCTGGTTGAGGCGGGCGGAAATGGTCGGGGGTTCCTGCTGTCCATGCCGTCCGGTTTCGGGGTGACCGCCAATGCGCCGGGGCATTCCTGGCATTACTCCGGCGCTTCCGAACCCAGCATTGGCGGGCGCCGGATGCTGCTGCCGCGGGGCAAGGGGCTGGGGGGATCGTCCAACATCAACGGGCTGCTTTATGTTCGCGGCCAGCAGCAGGACTATGATACCTGGTCGAACCTTGGTGCACTCGGATGGGGCTGGGCCGATGTCGCGCCCTATTTCCGCAAGAGCGAAAACTTCGCCCGGGGCGCGACCGATCTGCGCGGCGGCGATGGCCCGTTGCGGGTCGAGGAGGTTGCCCATCGCAACCCCACCAATGATGCCGTGCTGGCGGCCTTTGCCGAAGCGGGTGTTCCTCTGGTAGAGGATTACAACGGCGAGGATCAGCACGGCGCGTTCTATTATCAGGTAACGATTGGTGACGGGAAACGGTGCTCTGCCGCCCACGCGTTTCTCCATCCGATCCTTGCCCGCCCGAACCTGACGGTCATCACCGACGCGCATTGCCAAAAGGTGCTGATCGAGAATGGGCGTGCGACCGGTATCGAGGTCAGCACCAAGGCCGGGGTTCAACGGATCACCGCCGCTCGGGAAGTTGTCCTTTCTGCAGGTGCCTATCACAGCCCCAAGCTGCTTATGCTGTCCGGGATCGGCCCGGGTCAGCATCTCAAGGCGATGGGCATCGACGTCCTGCATGACAGCCCGCAGGTCGGGGCCAATCTGCAAGACCATTACATCCTCACCATGAGCTGGCGGCTGCGTCAGGGTGCCTATAGCTACAACCAGCAGCTTGGCGGGGTGAGGCTGCTCGGGAACCTTCTCAATTACGCGGTCAATCGCAAGGGGGCGATGACCATTCCGGCGGCGCAGGTCGGAGCCTTTGTGAAATCCGATCCGGCGCTCGACCGACCTGATATCCAGTTCCATTGCCTGCCGGTGACCGGCGACATGGACGCTGCGATGGCTGGCGAGAAATCGAAACTCTCGCCCTGGCCGGGCCTGACCTTCGGGCCTTGCGTTTTGCGGCCGGAATCGCGCGGTCAGGTTACGCTGAGTGCGCCCGATCCGGCTGCTGTCCCTGATATCAGGCACAACTGGCTGGCAGATACCGCCGATCAGCGCCTCTCGTTAAAGGCGATACGGATGGCGCGTGACCTGATTGCCACCAATGCGCTCAGCGCGCTGGTCGAAGCGGAGGTGTGGCCGGGCGATGCCCTTTCGAGCGACGAAGAACTGCTCGATTATGCACGGGCCTATGGGAACACGGGGTATCACCCCGTCGGCACCTGCCGCATGGGGATAGACGATGGCGCGGTGGTCGGCCCGGATCTGCGGGTCAGGGGCGTGGACGGACTGCGGGTGATCGACGCATCGGTGATGCCGCGGATCGTGTCGGGCAACACCAATGCGGCCGCGATCATGATCGGCGAGAAGGGGGCTGATATGATCTTGGCCGGCTGCGCGGCTACAGCGGAACGCCGATATAGCCCAGCTGTGCAGCCCTGAACACCGACTGCGCCCGGTTGACGGCGCCCAGCTTCGCGCAGGCGCGGCCGACGTGGTATCTCACCCCCGCGTGGCTGCACCCCAGAATAATGCTGATTTCGTAGTCTGTCTTGCCGTGCGCCACCCAGCTCAGGCATTCGATTTCGCGTGTGGTAAGCAGGCCTTCGGTTGGCAGGTAGCGTTCATCACGAGTCACGCTGACATAGCCAGTCACGAACTGCCACACCGGTGCTGCCAGCCGGTCGACGCTAGTGCGGAAGAGGGCCGATAGGTCTGCCTCCCCACCGCCCGGTGCAGTCAGGATGGCGGCGCCGATCTGTCCCAAGGGCATGTGCACGGGAAAGACAATCGCGGACTGCGGCGCGGGAGCGTGCTCCAGATCCAGCAAGTTGATTTGATTGAGCAGGCGGTTGACGGTCCGGCTGCGAATGCCGCGTCGACTAATGCAAAAGGGCTCGCTCGTTACCCGGGCTGCGCGCAGCAGCGGCGAGCGCAGCGCCTTGTCGACGTTTCGCCATGGGGAAAGTTCATCTTCGGCCCAACCGAAAACCTCGGCATTGAGCGGTTGGCCATCGGCGTCAACTGGTTCGCTCAGCGTTGAAAGATCAGGCCAGACCATTGCCCGTAGGCCATCCTCCCGCAATTCGTCGGCCAGGCGCTGTGCAACCGCTCTGATTTCGGAAGGCACGCAGATAACCCCGCAATTTCTGCCTCCACGAACGTGAGGGGCGCGGTCGAACTGGTGAAGCGCGAGGACATTGGTGGCCACTTGCAGTCTCCCGTAGCAAACTATCCCGAACGCAACCTTGCTTAGGCTGCACCATCAGTCCAATGTTAAATTGCAAAGTTGCAAACCAGCAATTTGCAAATCAGGACATGACGATGAGCGCCGGACGAAGGATCTTTGCAGGAGTGCAGCTGCGCCATTTGCGTGAACGCCGCGGATTGATGCAGGCCGAACTTGCGCGGCGGCTGGAGATCAGCCCATCGTATCTCAGCCAACTCGAACATGACGATCGACCGCTGACGCCGCGTCTGATCGAGCGACTAGCAGCCCTTTTTCCGCTCGAATGGCAGGATTTTCCGCAAGAGGAGACCGAACACCTATCGGTCTTGTTGAGAGAGGCGGTGGGGGATCCGATGTTCGATAGCCCGATTGATCCGGCTGCTT
The DNA here is from genome assembly GCA_003724185.1 of Porphyrobacter sp. IPPAS B-1204. Classification (GTDB taxonomy): domain Bacteria; phylum Pseudomonadota; class Alphaproteobacteria; order Sphingomonadales; family Sphingomonadaceae; genus Erythrobacter. The sequence continues at coordinate 820,176 of RHGM01000001.1, read as the reverse complement.
TGGCGCGGTTGGCTGAGCAGCAGCCGACCTTTGCCCGGCGCTTCGTGGACCTGTACGGCGCATTCCGTCGCGCGAGCCAACGTCTCGAAATGGTTGATGAGACGCTCACTGTTGACGCCAACAATGGCGCACGTCTGCCGTGGGAGGAGGTGCGCGACTGGTTCCATCTGTCCAACAACTATGTCGATCAGATTGATCGCGCGGCAGAAGATCTCGCCGCAACGATTGGTGGATCAGATTATGTGCCCAGCACCGAGGCATTGTGCCGGCATCTGCGCGAAGATCATGCGATCGATGTCGAAATCCGGCCGTCGGACTCCCTGCGTCGCTTCGATGAAGCCGGTAAGGTGCTGGTGATTGATGCCGGACAACCGACCGCAAGCATCCGGTTTCAGATTGCCTACCATGTTGCCCTGATTATGCTGGACGAAGCGATTGGCATGATTGCCGACACTGCGCAGCTGCGGAGCGAAGTCGCACGCGGGCTGCTGACCGTCGGACTTGCCAATTATGCCGCGGGGGCACTCCTAATGCCCTATGGGCACTTCCGCAAAACCGCGCGCGAATTCCGGCACGACGTCGACCGACTGGCGATGCTGTATCAGACCAGTTTCGAACAGACCTGCCATCGCCTTTCCACGATGCAGCGCGAAGGAGCGCGCGGCTTGCCGATCTTCTTCTGTAGGGTCGATATGGCCGGCAACATTACCAAGCGACATAGTGCCACCCGTTTTCAGTTTGCCCGCTTTGGCGGCGCTTGCCCCTTGTGGATCGTGCACGAGGCGGCCGCGATACCTGATCGGATACAGGTTCAGCTGGCCGAGACACCCGATGGTGTCCGATATGTCTCAATCGCCAAGGGGCTTATCAAGGGGTCGGGCCGTTTCGACCGCAACCCACGGCGCTATGCCGTTGCGCTTGGCTGTGAGGTTCAGCACTCAGGTGAATTCGTTTATGCTGACAGCATCGATCTGGCTTCAGAGCGAGCAGTGACGCCCATTGGCGTGTCGTGCCGGATCTGCCCGCGCCCGGATTGCGAGCAACGCGCCTATCCCCCGAGTGACCAGCTGATCTCCACCCATCCTTTGCAGCGTGGCGTCGTACCTTATGAAATCATGCGTTGAGCCAGATCTGATGTCTAGACGCCGCATTCAGGCTCTGGGCGAGGAAGCGGCTTCGGACGGCAGCGGGGCCAGATGGCTTTTGCGCTGGGGCTTCCCAGCGGCGGGGCGTCCGTGAACCCTGCATCATATTCTGGCGATCCGCGCGGCGGAATGGATGGGAAATCCCGCGCTGGCTTCCGGCAAACCCAGGATTCAGGCTCATTATGAGGATGTTAACCGCGTCGCCGGATATTGACGGGGCAAGATCGGGCGAGCTGTGAAGGGATAACATCATGTTGAAGCTGTTCCAGAACATGGGGCATATGTTCCGGGCCTTCATTGGACTCGGGCTGGCCGCGACATGGGCTTATGCGGCATCCATGTGGTATGACATGGGCGAGTTTGGTCCGGGCATGCCGACCATCATTGGCACTGGCGCCCTTGCACTGCTTGCCGGGGTGGGCGGCCTGATCAGCCTGCTGCGCATGTCATTTTCCGCAAGCGCCCCTTCTGCCAAATCCCGCAATGCCTCCAGCTGGGGCGAAGACCAGCCCTCCGACTTCGATGCCGATGCGGTGATTGCCCGGCACCTTGCAAAGCGGCAGGCGTCCGAAGCGGCCTCACCGGCATCCGATACGCCTTCCGAACCCCAGCAGACCCGCAGCGGGCCTGTGTTCGGCCGCAAGGTCGTGCCGTAAACAGCTCAGGCGCAATCCTCGTTCTTGCCCGATGACGGGGTGCAGAATGTTCTGCCCGTATCCAGTTGCGAGAACATGGTCGTCATCGACACGGGATTGAAGCGGTTGGCAAGCTTCTGCCAGTTGCCATCGGCTGGCCAGTACAACACCAACAGCCCCGCCGTCACCGCCGCAACCGGCAGCCGCAGTTCCGGCTTGAGCCCGAACAGATTGCGGCCATCATTTGTCCGCCATTCGAACCAGTCGTTGCACTGCGCAACATAGGCCTTGTAGCCCTTCCAGTCTGTCAGCATCATCACCAGCAGGGCATCGTTCTCCATCACCGGCGGCTTTTCGCGGGGTTTTTCCTCGGCTGGTGCAACCGGCTGGAAATGGGCCGCGGTGTAGCGCCTGCCAAAGCCGACCCGGCCATCCGCCAACCCGCCAGCACCCGGCACAGCCACACCATCGCGCGTATCACGCCGAGCGCGGCCGGGTTGCATCATCGGACCGCCAAGCCGCGCAATCGCCTTCAGCCGGTCAATCACCGCTGGATGGCTCCCCCCATCCGTGTCGCTGCGCCCGTCAAAAAGAACATCGTCAAACACCGCGCTGCCCGGAAACGCGCCTTTGCCGCCTATCTTCACCAGCGCCGAATGCAGCGCATCCGGCCGGTGCGTCACGCGGATCGCCTCGGCATCGGCGATGTGAAAACGCGATAGCTTCACGCTGCGCCGCGCCATTCGGGCGATTTCCAGCGATGCCTTGGTGATCATGCCCGACAGCAGCAGGATCGTCAGCATCGGCGGCAGAAACACTACGATGATCAGCTGCCGCCAATCCTCGATGCGGAACGCATTGTTCACCTGCATCAGCACCGCGGTGCGCATCAAGGCAAAGTTGGCTGCGAGCACGCTGGTATCGCCGTTTCGGATCTGTGAGGCGAGATTGGCCAGAACCGCCGCCAGCTCATCGTCGTCCAACTGATCCAGCAACCCCCGCGTCACCGCGATCAAGCCCCGTTGCGGCCCTTCGCCCACCGCCAAAGCGTTGGGCTGGGACACCTCGATCAGTCCGAAGCGTGGCTTGCGAATACCTAGTGCGATGCACTGTTCCTCGGCCAGGCGGACAAACCGCCGCTCATCGATCCGCGTGACCTCCCTCACCGCAAGTTTCCGGCAGATTGCCTCGGTGTGCGAGGTGTAGAGGCGCCAGAACAGGAAAGCGGATATCGCCGTCACCGGCAGGCCGTACCGGACAAAATAGCCCACCGGATCGACGAGGATGATGTGCTCGGGATCGAAAAGCAGCAGCGGCAGCATCGCCACCAGCCCGCCGATCATGTGCAGCGACAGCACGTACAGCCCGAAAACCTGCAAAAAGCGGTTCCGGTTGTCATGCGTGAAGGTAACAAACCCCTGGACGCCGCCCCAGGCAGCCCCGTTAACCGCGCCCTCGGTAGCCATGTCTGCGGCTATCAGAACGTGGCGACGACAGGTGCGCTGTATTCGGCGCGCTTCTCGCCGAGGCTGAATTTCTCGTGCCGTTCGGTTTTGGCCAGCCCATCGATCAGGTTGTACGGAAAGGCCCGGCGCACGGCGTTCAGCTCTTCGACCGACAGGTTGTAGAACTTGCGCGCTGCATTGATCCGGTCTTCCATCCGGACCATCTCGGCCCGCAATTCGCGGAAGTGCAGGGAGCTTGCCAGCTCCGGATAATTCTCGGTTATGGCCCAGAGGTTGTTGAGCGATTGGCCCACCTGCAATTCTGCCTCCAGCCGGGCATTGCCGGCCGACGCCATCGCACGGGCCCGCGCGTCGATCACATCATCCAGCACGCGATGCTCCTGTGCGGCAAAGGCCTTGGTCGTCGCGATCAGATTGGGGATCAGTTCATGCCGCTCTGCCAGGATGGCATCGATGTCTCCGAAAGCGGCGCCGCAACGCTCGTCCAGTTCGCCCAGCAGGGCATGCTGGCTGCGCAGTTTCAGCAGGCCCAGCACCACCACGATGACCAGCAGCCACAGCCACCACAGGTCGAGCAGGAAATTGGTCGAATCTACCGACCGATCAAAGATCCGTGTCGCCTCCGAAAACGTCTGCCCCTGTTCCGCTGTCGCCACGTTCTGGCCCCCCTGCAAATGGTGGTGTGACCATAGCGCGCACTTCCTTTTCAGAGCGTTAAGCGGCGTTTTGGCTTGCCTTCTATCCTGATTGGCTGCGCCTGCGGATGGCGCCGGGCGGTTCTCCCTTCAAGCGGCTGATCATCCGGCTCATGTGCGCCTGATGGGCAAAGCCGCACCGCACGGCGATTTGCGGCAGGGCAAGGTCGCTGCTGGTCAGCAATTGCACCGCCCGTTCGACCCGCAGCTGCAGCACATATTGGTGGAAGGGCAGGCCGGTTGCCTCCTTGAATGTCGCGCTGAAGGTGCGGCGCGAAACGCCCGCCTGCACGGCAAGCGCGTCCGCCGATACGGGCCTGTCGAGCTCTGCTTCGATCCTGCCGATGATCCTGAGGATTTCCGCGTGGGACAGTACCGTTGCACCCTGCCTTGCCCGCAGCCGCCGCGCGGTGCGCAGGCATTCGGCGAGGATCACGAGCACGATCGCCTCATCGATCTGCGCAGACGCTTCGTCCGGTTGCTCCAGCCTGTCGATCAGGCTGGCGATCAGCGGGATACGGATCGGCTTGCGCGATAGCGGTTGCAGTTCGGCAAGGTCCGATCCCCCGGCCTGCCTTATCCAATCCAGCGCTTGCGGCGCAGCAATTGCGAGGATCGAGACCTCGCGGTTGTCGGATATCCGAAACCGGGTTGCCCGGTCGGGAAGCGAAAGCAACACGTCACCCGGCCGGGTAAAGACAGAGCGGCTGCCGCTGCCCAGATCGATGTCGGCTTGCGACGAACCGCGCCTGACCACCCGAAGTTCAAGCTGTCCCGAGGCCGGATGAACATAGTCGCCCTTGGTGAAATGGACCCGCGCGACGGTAGCCCCGTGCAAGCTTCTGCCTGGGAAACGCTGGTTGTGCATGACGATATTCTAGCGCGGTTTTTGCCGATGTCAGTGCCGCCAGATCGGACATTGCCGGAACGTGAAATACCTTCGCGCGGCAACACATCATAAATCGACCGTGAAGACCGGCGGCAGGCACCGGAACAATGAGGAGCGACACGATGAAGATTGCCATTCTGGGCGCCGGCAATGTCGGCACAGCGCTGGCGCGGCGATTGTCGGCAGCCGGGCACGACATCATGCTGGGGTTCGGCCGCGATCCCGAGGCGGTGGCCGCAGCGGCCGAGGCAGCGGGGGTCGGCTATGGCTCACCCGAAGCGCTTGCCGCCTTTGGCGATGTCATTGTCATCGCAGTTCCGTGGGCTGCGGTTGGCGATGCGCTCGCCGCTCTCGGCCCGGCCGCTGGCAAGATCGTCTGGGATTGCACCAATCCGCTCGCCCCCGATCTGTCGGGCCTGCTGGTGGGCGGCGATACCTCGGGCGGAGAGGAGATCGCCCGCCTGCTGCCCGGGGCGAGGGTGATCAAGGGCGTGCCGCCTTTCGCCGAACTGATGCACGCAGACGATCCTTTCATCGCCGGCGCGGCCCCAGGCCTGTTCGTTGCGGGTGACGACAGCGAGGCGAAAGGGATCGTGGCGGGCCTGCTTGCCCAACTGCCTGCCACGGTGGTCGATGCCGGACCGCTGATGGCAGCGCGCTTCATTGAACCGGCGATGCTGCTGGTTGTCCGGCTGGCCTATCTGAAAGGCATGGGGCCGCGCATTGCCCTGACGGTGCAAAGCGAGGCAGCCTTTGGCTGACGTCCCTGTGCGCACACCGCTTTACACCGGGCACCTTGCCTTACAGAAAAACCGAATCCTCCACGCCAACCAAGAGAAAACCAGATGAAGCGCCGAAAAGAGATCATCATCGCCATCGTCGCACTCGTGCTTGTCATCGTCCTTTGGGACCGCTTCGCTGATTTCGGGGCCGAGATCTATGTGACTATTGCAGCGCGCTGACCGGTTAACGCGCGAAAGGACGCAGCACCGCCGCAGCACCGGATCGCAGGTCATCCTGCGTGCCGCCTGCGTGCTGAACGCGGTAACCGATCCCTCTGATGGTCGCGGAAAAGGCCGCCACCAGCGACGCGGACGGATGGAGCCCGCCAAGCAGCTGCGCGAGCGCCCATGTCCCGCTCGGATCTTCCATGGCTCGCACCAGCCCCCGCAACGGGGCGTGATCCTCGCCGTTGTAGATCGCCCGCTCGATCTCGTCATAGGCGGCCAGCACCGGCTGGCGACCGCGCAGGACGGCGTTGAGCAGCTCGTCCAGCATCACGTCTGGCGCGATGGTCCGGGCGACAAGCTGCTCCACATCACCGCGAAGCGCCTCACGTTCATAGAGGCTGTACAGGGCCGCGTGCAGCAATTCACTCTTGGTCCCATAGACGTGGATGACCTTGCCGAGCGTCACCTGTGCCCGGGCAGCGACAGCGCGGAAGGTGACGCCGACATGGCCCTGTTCTGCCAGCAGTGCGGCGGCGGCGGCGGAAATCGGGTCGTTCAGCCGATCAAGATGCGGCCGGGGCGCATGGTAATGTCTGAGCGCGCGCGTGCGATACATGGCGCGGACAGGATCGGGCTGCAGGCGGCGCTCGCGCAACCACAGCACCAATGCTGCGGTGGTCTCTTCAAGCAGCGCACGGTCGAGCAGCGGATGCCACACCAGCAGGTGACGCGCCGCTTCTCCGGCGGCAAAGCAGGCGATGGTGTCAGCATTGTCGCCAAGGCCGATCACCCTTGCGACCTCGCCCCAGAACCGCTCCCACGCGGTCTGCCAGTCTGCACCGGGCGCGTGGCGCCACGCCATCGCAAGGCGGCGCTGATCGCCCGTCCAGTCGGCAATCACCGACGCCATGATCGACGCCTGCAAGGCGGGGGGAAGCGGGTCAACCGCCAGCGTGCCAAGCGCGGCCAATTGCGCCTCCATCCAATGCTCGGCCTTGGCGAGGGCTGCACCTGAGGCGCTTTGATACAAATGTTCTACATTGCCGAAGTGGTAATGGATCGACGAATGGGCGGTCTCTGCCTTCTGCACCAGTGCCCGAACCGAAACCGCTTCAGTCGGCGATTCGGCCCAAAGGTCGAGCAATGCGTCAATCAGGCGACTTTCTGTCGAATTCATGTCGTTTTTCTGATCATTATGTGATGCATTTTTGACCCTTTCAGCGGGATGATGACAGAAATTGCCTGCATTTTCCGGATATGCGGGCCGGCGGTGTCACCGTAACTTACATTACTTACAAGCGTTCTAATTGCGATACGAATCAAGGCAACAGGGGTTTCGCCGATGTCGTATGCAACCATCTCTTTCCGTGCTGCGCTGCTGGGTGCAAGTGCGCTGGTGCTGGCGCTGCCAGCCGCCGCACAGGACAATGTTTCAGCCGAGCCCGAAGCCGGTGCCGCTGACGGGGAGGGCAACGTCATCGTCGTGACGGGATCGATCCGCGGTTCGCTGGAAAACGCGACCGAGGCCAAGCGCGCCGCGCTCAACGTTACCGATGTCGCCACCGCTGACTCGGTTGGACGCTTTCCGGACGAAAATATCGCTGCCGCACTGGCCCGCCTGCCGGGGGTTGCGGTGCAGCTTGACCAGGGGCAGGCGCGTTACATTCAGGTGCGCGGTGCCCCCAACCGCTGGACATCGGTCAGCATCGATGGCCTCCCGCAAACGGGCACCGACGAAGGCGGCGGCGAGCGGGCCTTCCGGTTCGATGCGGTGCCTGCCGTGCTGTTGCAGCAGCTGGTGGTCAACAAGTCGCTCACCCCCGATATCACCTCGGAAGCGATCACCGCGTTGGTTGACCTGCAAACCTTCTCGCCGCTGGATGATGGCAAGGCGGGTTTCAGCGTGACGGGCGATGCGGGTTACGGCTTCATGAAACTGGGAGAAGGGCCGCAGCGTCAGGGCTCGCTGCGCCTGTCATGGACCAATGACAGCATCGGCTTCGCCATCGGCGGTTCGCACTACCGCCGCAGTCAGGTGACCGATAACCGCGAGGCCGGTTACGACGCCAACGGCATCCCGATCGACATCGACATCCGCAATTATGAACTGACCCGCGAAAACAACGGGCTGTTCGGCGCGTTCGAGGTGCGCGCGAGCGACGATCTGAAGCTGTTCGTCAACGGCATCTTCACCGAATTCCGCGACCGCGAGGAACGCCACGCCTATGAAATCGAGATCGGCGAAGCTGCCGCGCGCGGTACCCGCGGACTGCTGAGCGGCAGCCTCGACAATGTCTCGATCACCACCAATTACAACGACGGGCTGTATCTCAATCAGAACTACATCGGATCGGCCGGTTTCGATTATGATACGCCCGAAGGCGGGGTGAAGGGCATCGTCGGTTACACCCGCACCGAAAACACCACCGATCTGCCGCTGATCCAATCCTCGATCCGATCGGTCAGCGTCGATTATGATCGCACTGCCGACGCGCGCTTCCCCACTGTCCGACTGTTCCGCACAGTCAACACCGGCGGCGTGCTGTCGCGCGGGGCTGAGCTTACCTCGATCCCGATCACCGAACAGAACCTGCCGCGGACCCTGCTGATCCCGATCATTCAGGGCGTGACCTCGGATGCCTGGTCGGGGCGGCTTGATGCCTGGAAACAGGCGGGTGAACTGAAGATCAGCGCGGGCCTTTATGCCACCAAGCGCGACATTGTCGGAAACAACATCGGCATTGGCGGGGTGGTGCCGCTGGCCGCGACCGGGTTCAACCCCAACAGCTTCGCCACCGACCGGCCGTGGGACACGCAGTTCCCGCTCGGCGTCGGGATCAACTATGTCGATACCCGGGCGATGAACCGCGAATTGCAGGCCGCGCTCGGCCGCGCAGGGATTGATCCGGCGAACTTCGTGTTGCCCACCTCGTTCTACGATCAGGAGGAACGCATCATCGCCGGTTATGCGATGGCCCAGTGGGATGCCGGGCCGCTGCAACTGGTAGCCGGTGTGCGCGCCGAGCAATACCAGATCGACAATGCCGGCACCGTGCTGGTCGGCGCGGTCCAGACCCCGCTGGCTGTGTCGCAGGATTTCTTCGATCTCTTCCCGAGCCTCAACATCCGTTACGAGGCCAGCGACAATGTCGTGCTGCGCTTCGGCGGGCAGCGCGGCGTTTCGCGTCCGGCCTATGCCGCGATCCGCGTCGGCGCCTCGATCAGCGACACCGGCGCCACCATCAGCGGCGGCAACCCCTTCCTTACCCCCGAATACACCTGGGGCGTGGATGCGGCGATCGAATACTATTTCTCCAGCAACGGCATCGCATCGATTAGCGCCTTCAACCGCTGGGTTGAGGATGTGCTGTATCAAAGCCAGCAGCGGGTCGGATCGGATCTGTACAATAGCGGCGGGATCGACCGGTCGGATTACCTGCTGGGATCGACCTTCAACGGCGAAAGCGGCAACCTCTACGGGGTGGAATTCAATATCGAGACCCAGTTCGATTTCCTGCCCGGCGCGCTGGCAGGCCTGGGGGTGCAGGGCAATGTTACCCTGCTGGGCGGCGATTTCGAGGCGCGGAATGCCGCCGGACAGCTGGAAACCTTCGCCTTTCAGGGCCTGTCGGATACGGTGATGAACGCCTCGGTGTTCTACGAATATGCCGGGCTCAGCCTGCGGGTTGCCTATCAGAAGCGCACCGATTTCCTCGACACCATCGGCGGGCTGGGCGCAGGCGAGTTCCGGCAGGGGTTCGAAAATCTCGATGTCACCGCCCGCTACGCGCTGACCCCCAATATCACCCTGTTCGCGGATCTCGCCAACCTTACCGATGAAACCTACGTTGCCTATGAAGGCACGCCTGCGACCCCGTCCGAAGTGGAGCGCATTGGCGAGCGTTACCTGTTCGGCGTGCGCTTCAACTTCTGATCAATCCAAGGGGATCTGCCATGCGTCACCACCTCACCGCTCTTCTTGCCGCAAGCGTGCTGGGCCTCGCCCCGGCGACCGTGGCGGCGCGCAACATCGTCCTGACCAATGACGACGGCCTGACCAGCAATGTCGTTGCGCTCTATGAAGCGCTGAAGGAAGCCGGGCACGATGTTGTGGTGTCGGTGCCCTGTACCAACCAGAGCGGACAGGGAGCAGCGCTTGGTATCGCCCGCCCGATCGCGCCGCTCACGACCGCGTGTCTGAACGATGCGGCGCAGCCCGGCGATCCGGGGGCCGGGCCTATGACCCGCGCAGGCCTGCCTGCGGGCGACTTCCACTATGTCGATGGCACGCCCGTGGCAGCGCTGCTTCACGGGCTGGACGTGATCGCCAAGGCGCGCTGGGGCAAGGCGCCCGATCTGGTGCTGTCCGGCCCCAATGAAGGGCAGAATGTCGGCGCGATCATCCTGTCCTCGGGCACGGTCAGCGCGGCGCAATATGCCGCCGTCAGCGGCATCCCCGCCATCGCCTTGAGCGCGGGGGCGGGGACGGAAAGCGCCAGTCTCGACAATCCGCTTTCGGACGAAGTCGCGCGCCGTTCGGTCGAACTTGTCGCCCACCTCGAAGCGCGTGCTGCCGAAGGGGCGCTGTTGCCGGTGGGCCTTGCGCTGAACGTCAACTTTCCCGACCAGCTCGCAGGTGCGCGCTGGCAGCTTGCCGGGATCGGCACCTACAACGCCTACAAGGTCGGGTTCACCGCAGACATGGCGGCCAGCGCCTCGCCGATGATGCAGATGATGGCCAAGTCGCGCGGCATGGAGATCCCCCCGCTGCCGGGCGTAAGCTTCGATTTCAACACCGCGGCACCCGCTGCCGACCAGCGTGAGGATGAAAGCGTTGTCTATCGCAAAGCAATCGCTGTCAGCCCGATGCAGGCCGGCTATGCCTATCCCGCAGGCGGCGCGGTGCTTTCGCGTGAGGCGCTGGCTGCGCTTGTTCCCGCGCAGGGGGAATAGGCGCGTTTGACCAGCGGGGGTTCGCGTTGCATTGTCGGCTGACGCAAAAGGATGCCCACCGATGATCACACGAACCTGCCTTGCCGCAGCCCTGATGCTGCTGGCCACCGATGGCGCGCTTGCGCAAGCTGCTACGGATGCGCCAGCCGCATCACCGGTTGAAGCGGGGCCGGAGCGGCGCTTCACCGCGCAGGATCTGTTCGACCTGTCGATGGCGAGCGATCCGCAGATCAGCCCCGATGGCACCCGCATCGCCTATGTCCGGGTCAGCAATGACATCATGACCGACCGGGCGCGCCGTTCGATCTGGCTGGTGGATGCCCGCACCGGTGAACAGGTGCCGCTGGCGGGCGGAATGGGCGAAGCGGACGCCTTTGCGCCGCGCTGGTCGCCCGATGGCACGCGGCTGGCTTATGTCTCCACCGCAAGCGGCGGCGCTCAGCTGTGGGTCAGGTGGGTGAAGGGCGGCGAGGCGGTGCGCCTGACGGGTCTGCCCAGCAGCCCGTCCGGCATCACCTGGTCGCCCGACGGTGCGACAATTGCTTACACCATGCTGGTCGAAGGTGAGGGCCTGAAGCTGGGTGAGGCCCCCTCCCGCAAGCCCGAAGGCGCCAAATGGGCCGAGCCGCTGCAAATCTACGACCTGCTCGCCTACCGTGCCGACGGGGCGGGCTATCTCAAGCCGGGGTTTGAGAAGATCTTCATCATCCCGGCCATCGGAGGAGCGCCGCGTCAGCTGACCTTCGGCGATTACCATGATGGCGGCACGCTGGCCTTTTCCAGGGACGCCCGCACGCTCTATTTCAGCGCCAACCGCAAACCTGACTGGCAGAACGATCCGGTCGAGGCAGAAATCCACGCTCTCGACATCGCGAGCGGCGCGATCACCGCGCTCACGAGCCGAGACGGCCCCGACCACAGCCCCAAGGTGTCCCCCGATGGCAAGCTGATCGCGTTCCTCGGCTTTGACGATGCTGGCCGCGCGCATGAGGACGACGATCTCTACATCATGGCCCCTGATGGCACAGGCCGGCGCAATCTGACGGCGGGTTGGGACTTCAGCCCGGCGGGGATCGTGTGGGATGCCGATGGCACGGGCATCTATGCGCAATATGACATCAGCGGCGAGACGCGGGTGGCACGCATCGGGCTCGACGGGGCGATCCGCGATGTGGTGCAGGGGGTGACAGGCAGCAGCTTTGACCGGCCCTACACCGGCGGCAGTTTTTCGGTCGCAGCCAATGATGCGCTGGCCTTCACCGGCGGCGCGCCGACCTTTCCCGCAGAATTGCAGCTGGCAGCGGCAGGCAAGACCCGGACCCTGACCGATCTCAACGCCTCGCTGAAGGCGGTCAAGACGATGGGCGAGGTGCGCAAGATCACCACCAAATCCAGCTTTGATGGCCTGCCCATCGAAGGCTGGCTGACCCTGCCGCCGGGCTATGTGGCAGGCACGCGGGTGCTGCTGATCCTAGAAATCCACGGCGGGCCCTTTGCCGCCTATGGGCCGCATTTCGCCACCGACAACCAGCTTTATGCCGCAGCAGGCTATGCCGTGCTGTCCGCCAATCCGCGCGGATCGACCAGCTACGGCGAGGACTTCGCCAACCGGATCGACAAGGCCTATCCCGGCAACGACTATGACGATCTCATCAGCATCGTCGACGAAGCGATTGCGCAAGGCGTCGCCGATCCCGAAGCGCTGTTCGTCACGGGCGGATCGGGCGGCGGGGTGCTGACCAGTTGGATCGTCGGGAAGACCAATCGGTTCAAGGCCGCCGCGACACAGAAGCCGGTGATCAACTGGACCACGCAGGTGCTGACTGCCGATAACCCGGCCTTCTTCGGGCGGTACTGGCTCGGCGCACAGCCGTGGGAGCAGCCGGAACTTTACTGGAAGCAATCGCCGCTGTCGCTGGTCGGCAATGTCACCACACCGACACTGGTGGTGGTCGGCGCCGAGGATTTCCGCACGCCGGTGAGCGAGTCCGAGCAATATTACACCGCGCTGCGGCTGCGCGGCGTGCCGACAGCGCTGGTCAAGATCCCCGGCGCAAGCCACGGCGGTATCGCCGCCCGTCCGTCTCAGAGCGCGGCCAAGGCATCGGCCATCCTTGCGTGGTTCGAAAAGTACAAGACCGGCGCACCCACCTCTGTGCAGCCGTGAACCGGCACCGTCGCGGTGCTGCTGCGGGGCGTTGCCGGTGACAGGAATGGCGAGCGGGCGGCGAGATCGTCCGTTCAAGCGGCCATAAGTGCGGGGACGCCGCGTTGCGGCAGCGCCCCCGCCAGAGTTCCACAGGGCCGGGTCGCAATCGACCTTGCGGACCTCAATCGGCCGTCTCGACAGGCGCGAAGCGGCCGACCTTGCACTTAGAACGGCAATCCGCGCCGATCTTCAGTAGTCACGCACTTTTCCTGAGGGCGGCGATCAGGCCAAGTGCTTCGGCCTCGGAGATGACCTCGGCATATTTGGCCTGAAGGTCGAACAGATTGGCCTCGTGCGGGGCTTCATGGCGATCTGCACAGGCATCGCGCACCACCAGCGGGACAAAGCCGTGCTGCATCGCGTCGAGCGCGCTCGCGCGGACGCAGCCGGAGGTGGAGTAGCCGGTGATCAGCAAGGTATCGATGCTGTCCGCGTGCAATGCTTCGGCAAGGCCCGTGCCGAAGAAGGCGCTTGGGTATTGCTTGGTGAACACGCGGTCGCCCGGCGCAGGGGTCAGGTCATCGGGAAAGGCGCCGAGCGGCGATCCTTCGACAAAGGCCTTCAGCACCGGAGCCTTGCGGTAGAACACCCCTCCGTCCGATCCATCGGATTTATACTGAACGTTGGTGAACACCACCGGCACGCCCGCTTCGCGTGCCGCATCGGCAAGGCGCCGGTTGGAGTCCCTGGCCGCCGCAGCGGTGTCCATGAACAGCGGGGAGCCTTGCGTGAGGTAGGCTACCACCACATCGACGATCAGCAATGCCGGGCGCGTGCCGGGTTGCAACCGCCCCTCGAACACACCGGCGTAATTGTCGGATGCCGTGGGGGCAGCCATCAGATCACGCCGGCCTCGGCCAGCCGGGCCAGTTCGGCAGCATCCATTCCCAGCCTTTCGGCAAACACCTCGGCATTGTCCTGACCTGGTGCGGCCGGGGCAGGGCGGCGGATGGTGCTCGGCGTCCGGGACAGTTTGGGGAAGGCGTTCTGCATCTTGATCGTGCCGCGCTTTTGCGTTTCGACCTCGATAATCGCCTCACGCGCCTGAAAATGCGGATCGGCGAGCATGTCAGGGGCGCGGTAGACCCGGCCTGCCGGGATCGAATATTCGATCATCAACGCATCGACTTCGTCAACGGTGAGCGTGCCGGTCCAATCGTTGATCAGCGCGTCAAGCTCGTCCTGATGGTGCCCGCGCGCGATGTGCGAGGAATAGCGCGGGTCGCTCGACAGTTCCGGTCGACCCATCGCCTGACACAGACGGGCAAAGATCGCATCGCCATTGCCGCCGATCATGTAGCTGCCATCCTTGCAGCTATAGACGTTGGACGGCGCAATGCCCTTCAGCACCGAGCCGGAGCGTTCGCGGATCACGCCGTTGCGGTCATATTCGGGGACGAGGCCCTCCATCACCTGCAACACCGCTTCATAGAGCGCGGAGTCAACCACCTGACCTTCGCCGGTCTTCTCGCGGTGGTGGAGCGCGGCGAGCACGCCCATACAGCCATAGGTGGCGCACAGGGTGTCACCGATGGAAATGCCCATGCGGCTGGGCGGCCGGTCAGGTTCACCCACGATATAGCGCCAGCCGCCCATCGCCTCGCCGATCCCGCCGAAGCCTGCACGGTCGGAATAGGGCCCGTCCTGCCCGTAGCCGGACATGCGGGCGATGATGAGGCCGGGGTTCACGGCGTGAAGCTCCGCAGGCGACAGGCCCCAGCGTTCCAGCGTGCCGGGCTTGAAGTTTTCGATCAGTACATCGGCCTCGGCAATCAGCCGCTTGGCCAGCGCCTGTCCTTCGGGCACGCGCAGGTTGCAGGTGACCGAGCGCTTGTTGCGGGCGATGACTTCCCACTGCACCTTCTCGTCGCCCTGGCCCCAGTTGCGCATCGGATCGCCCGCGCCCGGCGGCTCGATCTTCACCACATCGGCGCCCATGTCGCCGAGCAATTGCCCGCAGAAGGGGCCCGCGAGAAGCTGGCCCATTTCCACGACCTTGATCCCTTGAAGGGCGCTCATTCCGCTGCCTCGCGCATACCGGGGAAGGTGTTCCAGACCGGCTGGATCGGAGCGGGCAGGCCGGTTTCGGCCTCGCAATTGGCGCGCAGGGCGTCGATACCGGGGCCGTAATCGAACAGCGGCAGTTCCCCGCGGCTGGCGGTGATTTCTGCGCGCAAGGCTTCGGTGGCCGCAGTGTCCACCACGCCCGCGCTGTCTGCCACCACGCCATAGGCGCGGGCGCCTTCGGGCGTTACCAGACCCTGCCGGATTTCGAGGCCGACCAGCTCAGGATCGCGCGCCAGCGGGTCGCCCCAGCCGCCGCCGCCCCAGGTGATGAAGTGCAGCAGATCGCCCGCTTTCACGCTGACGCTTTCGACCTTGTTGCCGACGATTGCGGTCGAGCCATCGGCGCGTTCCAGCACCTTCCTTGCCCGTGCGCCCGGGTGCCCGCCGTTGACGCCCCACGGCGGAACGAACCAGCGGTCGTCATGGATCGCGATCTCGCCGTCCGCCAGAAAGCGGTAGGTCATGTGGATGCCGTTGCCGCCGCGATGGAGGCCCGCCCCGCCGCTGTCTGGCGCGGTGGCGTAACGCTCGATCCGCAGCGGGAAGTAGCGTTCGAGGAATTCATTGGGGACATTGGTGAAGCCCGGCCACAGCGAGTGCCCGTCTGGCCCGTCACCCAGCGGACGGCCCGGAATCCCGCCGAAGCCGATCTGGAACAGCTGGAACCAGTCGCGTGTCCCGTCCTCGCGCGCGTCCCAGCCCGAATAGAACAGGTGCGGCGAGGATGAGAACCCGGCAGCGTTGAGAAACTCGGGCGTCTTCTGCCCGAGCAGCCCGCCGAGAATGTCGAAGATCCGCCCCAGCGCGTGCGTGCGGCCCGAAAGCGCGGCGGGGAAGTGCGGCTTCAAGAGCGAGCCTTCCGGAATGCGCACCTCGATCAGATCGTAGAACCCGTCGTTAAACAGGATCTGCGGATCGAAGACCATGATCATGTAG
This sequence comes from Porphyrobacter sp. IPPAS B-1204, assembly GCA_003724185.1. Lineage (GTDB taxonomy): Bacteria > Pseudomonadota > Alphaproteobacteria > Sphingomonadales > Sphingomonadaceae > Erythrobacter. Next base: position 804,231 of record RHGM01000001.1, on the reverse strand, counting down.
ATGCCGAAGAACATCTTGAACATGTTTTCATTGAGGAAAAAGTTGATCGAGGCGGCCGATTGCGGATCGGTGCCCTCGAAATCGAGGATCACGCGGTCGCCATCGCGCCACATGGTGCAGCGGATCTTGTAGGGGCCATAACCCTTGCCATCGTCGCAGATGTAGTCCTCGAAGCTCACCGGCTCCTCGGCCACGGCCATCGCCAGCAGCGCCTTCATGGCGCGGTGGTTGCGGGCCAGCAGCTCCTGCGTGGCCGACACATAGACATCATCGCCGAAGCGGTCGGCCATTTCGACCACGCGGCGTGCGGCGACACGGCACGAGGCGATGAGCGCGTTCAAATCCGCCTGGCACCAATCGGGCTTACGGGTCTGGTGCATCACCAGCTTCATCAGGTCTTCGTTGTATTCGCCCTTTTTCCAGATCTTCACCGGAGGGATGCGAACGCCTTCTTCGAAGATCGATGACGCGCCGATGGGCATGGAGCCGGGGACGCTCCCGCCGATGTCGCTCTGGTGGCCGAACATCGCGGTGTAGGCGAGCAGGCGGCCGTCCTTGAACACGGGCAGCAGGACCAGCCAGTCATTCGAGTGACTGACCGCCCCGCCGCAGGAATAGGGATCGGACAGGAAAATCATGTCCCCGTCCTCGATCGTGCCATCAAACTGCTTGAGGAAGCCGTCGATGAAGCTGCCGAACTGGCCAACGATCATCTTGCCGGCAGGATCGGAGATCAGCGGGAAAGCGTCGCCCTGTTCGCGGATGCCGGGGCTCATCGCGGTGCGCACGAGGGTCGCGTCCATTTCGATGCGGGCGTTGCGCAGGGCGTTCTCGATGATGTCGAGCGTCACCGGATCGATGGCGATCTTCTGGAACGGGGTGGTGTTGGGTTCGATGATGCGAGCCGGCATGGTCTTAGCCCTTCGCCTTGAGAGTGATGAGGATGTTGCCCACAGCGTCAACGCGCGCGGTGCAATCGTGTTCGACCAGCGTGGTCGAATCCATTTCGGTGATGATCGCCGGGCCTTCGATCACGTCGCCCTGCCGCAGCTTGGCGCGGTCGTAGATCACGGCAGGCCGCTCCGCCCCGTCGATCCACACCGTGTGGTCGCGGATCTTCGCTGCCGAGGGATCACCGTCACCCTTGGGCAGCTGCGTCGCGGGGAGGGCAGGGGCCTGCCCTTGCGCCACGGCGCGCAGGTTCACGATCTCGTGCGGGGTGTCCATGTTGAAGGTGAACAGACGCAGGTGCTCCTCGTCAAAGCGGGCGAGGATGCCAGCAATCCCGTCCTTTTCGAGGATGTCCTGCGTGATCGTCAGCGGCACTTCAAACGCCTGTCCGGCATAGCGCACGTCGATTTCGAACAGCGAGGTGATCTGGTCTTCGGGGATACCGTCAGCCAGCAATTCACTGCGGGTCTGCGCGGCCATTTCGTCAAGCACCGCGACGAGGTCGGCGATGCTGGTGTCGCGGGCAAGGCGCGAGAAGCTGCGCGCGGTCTCGGTGCGCATCCGGGTGGTGGCATCGCCCAGCGCGCAGAGTACGCCGGGGGAGACGGGCGAGATCGCGGGCCAGCTGCCCATCAGGCGCGCCACGGCATTCACATGCAGCGGGCCAGCCCCGCCAAAGCCCATCAGCGCGAATTCACGCGGGTCGTAGCCCTGCTGGACCGAGATCATCCGCAGCGCGCCGAACATGTTTTCATTGACGATATCGATGATCCCGCGTGCGGCCTCCATCAGCGTCACGCCCAGCGCATCGGCAATGGTCTGCACCGCGGCCTTCGCGCCCTCGCGGTCGAGCTTGAAGCTGCCGCCGAGCAGGTCTTCGGGGAGGTAGCCGAGCACCACGTTGGCGTCGGTCACCGTCGGCAGCGTGCCGCCCTTGTTGTAGGCGACGGGGCCGGGGACAGCGCCCGCGCTCTCCGGCCCCACACGCAGCGCGCCGGTCAGCTGAGGCACGTGGGCGATCGAGCCGCCGCCCGCGCCCACGGTCTTCACATCGAGCGCCGAAGCGCGGACCGAAAGGTGGCCGACCTCGGTGGTGCGCTGGCGGCGCGGCTCAAGGCCCTGAATCAGCGCCACATCGGTCGAGGTGCCGCCGACATCGAGGGTGAGGATGTTCTCGAACCCTGCATTCTTCGCCACCCACAGCGCTCCGGTGACGCCGCCTGCGGGGCCTGACATCAGGATGTTGACGGGGTGTTCTTCGGCCTTCTGGCTGCTCATCAACCCGCCATCGGAACGCAGCAACGACAGGCGGCCCTTCAGCCCCTCGGCTTCCAGCTTGTTACGCAGGTTGGAGACATATTTGCTCACCACTGGCCGCACCGCCGCGTTCGCCACGGTCGAGAGGGTGCGTTCATATTCCTGCATTTCGGGCAGGACTTCGTGGCTGAGCGAGACGGGGATGCCGGGCAGTTCCTCTGCCGCGATGGCGCCAATGCGGGCTTCATGCGCGCCGTTGAGGTAGGCGTTCATCAGGCTGACGGTCAGCGCTTCGATCCCGTCACCCTTCAGCTTGCGCAAGGCTGCGCGCACCGCGTCTTCATCGAGCGGCGCGACCTCGCGGCCCTGTGCGTCCATGCGGCCGGGCACCTCAACCGTGTGTTCAAGGCGTGCGAGCGGCTGCGGCTTGGGCCACACGATCCATGCAGCCAACCCGCCCGGGACATAGGAGCGCGCAATCTGCATGATGTCGCGATAACCCTGCGTCGTGACGAGGCCGACCTTCGCGCCCTTGCCTTCCAGCACCGCGTTGGTGGCGACCGTGGTGCCGTGCAGGAAATAGCTGATCTCAGCCGCCGTGATCCCGGCCTGCGCCAGAATCGCCTTCACGCCATTGAGGATCCCTTCCGAGGAATCATGCGGGGTGGACGGCGTCTTGTGCCGCCAGAACGCCCCGCTTGCCTCGTCGAACAGCAGCAGGTCGGTGAAAGTCCCGCCCACATCCACACCCAACCTGTACGTCATGCCGTCCCCTATCCTTACGCCGCGCGGGCGACAGCCGAGGGCAATTCGCGCCCCAGCTCGCCCGCAAACCATTTGTTGGCCGCAATGGCCGCTTCAAGATCGATGCCCGTATCCACACCGGAACGCGCCATCATGTAGACGAGATCCTCGGTTGCGATGTTCCCCGTTGCGCGGGGAGCAAAAGGGCAGCCGCCAAGGCCGCCCAGCGAGGCGTCGAAAATGTGGACGCCCGCCTTGAAAGCCTCCCACGCATTGGCGATGCCGGTGCCTCGCGTGTTGTGGAAATGGGCGCGCATCGGGATTTTTCCGCCGAGCACTTCGCCCAGCTTCCCGAACAATTCGCCCGCTTCCCACGGCGTGCCGACGCCGATGGTGTCAGCCAGCGCGATTTCCTCAGGGCCTTCGATCGCCAGTTCCTCGGCGATGGCGAGGACGGTCGCGTGCTTCACTTCGCCTTCGAACGGGCAGCCGAAGGCCGCGCTGATGGTGACCTGGGCGCGCATTCCCTCGGCGCGGGCAAAGCGGAGCATGGCGCGGGTTTCAGCGAGGCCTTCCGCAATGGTCTGGCCCTGGTTTTTCTGGCCGAAGGTGTCGCTCGCAACGATGACGCAGCCGACCTGATCGACCCCGCGCCGCCCCTCTTCGCGGGTGGCCAGCGCACGCATCACGCCGCGCTTGTTGAGAACCAGGCCGATGTAGGTGCAGTCCTTGCGATCGGGCAGGCCCGCGATCACGGCTTCGGCATCGGCCATCTGGGGGACGCGGACGGGGTGCACGAAGCTCGCCACCTCCAGCCGCCGTGCGCCATAGCCGATCATCCGATCAATCAGCGCCAGCTTCACTTCGGTGCTGATGATATCCGGTTCGTTCTGCAACCCGTCGCGCGGGCCCACCTCGACCAGTTCGATCCTAGCGCCTGACATTGTGAATCGCCTGTTGCTGCTGCGAGAGCTTCGGGGGTTCAATGGCTCAGTTTGTATACAATTGCAATCATGGATGGGTCGGTGAATTGTCGCGGAACCGGCAGCGGTGCGCGTGCGTTGTTACGCCTCTGTCGCGGCTCACTCGCCCGCCGCAGGGCCGACTGCGCGGGCGAAGGTGTGGAAGGCGCGGCGCAGGTGGCTGCCCATCACCGCGCGCGCCCAATCGGGATCACGCGCGGCAAAGGCGGCGATCAATTCATCATGGTCGCGGGCTGATTGGCGCAGGTCTTCCGGCGAATAGGTGCGCGCCGTGCGCAGCACCACCGGCGCCTCGACCAGCTTGGCCAGCATCTGTCCGAGGCGCGGCGAATGGGCCGCATCGACGATCACTTCGTGGAAGGCGCGGTTGGCTTCGAGGAACTGCGCGACATCGGGTGCGGGCAGTTCAATCGCCGCCTTCAAGGCGCGGTTCAGCGCCTCCAGCTGCGCAATCTGCTCTCGGGAAAGACGCGCCGCGGCGCGCTCTGCCGCGTGACATTCGAGCATCTGGCGCAGCGCGAACATCTCCTCGATATCGTCACGGCTCCAATCGGCCACAAACAGCCGCTTGGTGTCGCTGCGCACCAGGAGCAGTTCATCCTCCAGCCGCCGCACCGCCTCGCGCACCGGGGTGCGGCTGACCCCGGCGATCTGGGCCAGCTGGTCTTCGGTCAGCTGTTCGCTCGGCCGCGCCGCGCCGCTCAGCACATGGGCGCGGATCTTGGCATAGGCCTGTTCGGACGCGCGGCTCATCGGGCGGGCCCGGGAAGGGCGATTGGGGGTGCTGGCGTGGTCATGCTGTGTCCTTGTGCGATCAGCCGCTTCGCCCTGCAAGCCTGTGCGGCGACAAAAACACACCGCTTCGGCCCTCGTCAGCACATTTTGGGAAATCACTTGACGGGCGCGTTTTGTATACAATAACGCGAGGACCAATGGCAACAGGGGTGGATGCCGTGAAGCGTATCAAGGTTATCGTACCGATCGCGATGGATGAAGCAGGGGTTGCGGGCCGTGCCCAGCAATTGCCCGATGGCTTCGTGCGTCCAGGCTTTGCGCCCACCTTCGAAGCGGTGCGCTGGGGCGCGGCGCTGGGCGATTCGTATCACGACACGCTGCTGATGGACTGGACGGTGTTTCAGGCCGGCATCACCGCCGAAGATGAAGGCTACGCCGGTGTGCTGATCGACACGGTCAGCGATAGCGGGCTGTGGCCGCTGCGATCGGTGCTGAATATCCCCGTCGTCGGCCCCGGTGAGGCAAGCTTTGCTGCGGCGATGATGCTCGGCAAGAAGTTCAGCGTGCTGACGATGTGGCCGCAGTGGTTCCCGCTGTATGAAAAGGTGCTCACCCAGCACGGGTGGCATCACCGCTGCGCCAGCGTGCGATCGATCAACACCCGCCCTGATGTGACCGAACTGCTCGCAGGCAAGGAAGAGATCGTCTTTGCCAAGCTGAAGGCCGAGGCCTTGCGCGCCATCGAGGAAGACGGCGCGGATGTGATCGTGCTGGGTTCCACCACAATGCACCAGTCCGCCACCTATCTGGCGGGCGAATTGCCGGTGCCGGTGATCAATCCGGGGCAGGTCGCCTACAAGCAGCTGGAAACGCTGATCGAACTGGGCCTGACCCATTCGAAGAAAGCCTTCCCTGCACCCGAAGTGCCGATGCACGCCAACATCCGAAAGGGCTGGTACTGATGAGCGAATGGCAAGAAGGTGGCGCCGGTCAGGTGTCGCTGCCCTATCCCGTCTATGTCGATATCGTCACAAAGCGGTATTTCGACGGGGTCGATAACAAGCACATGGACAAGGTGCTCGACTGTTTCACCCCGGATGCGGTGCTGACCGAAGTGACCAGCAACACCGTCCATCAGGGGCGCGAGGCGATCCGGGCGATGTTCGTGAAGCTGTTCGCCGATTTCGAAAGCATCTGGCACGGCAATTTCGTCCACACCGCAGACCCTGAAACCAACGCGATCTGTTCGCAGTTCACCGTGCTGATCACGCCCAACGGGGGTGAGGAACTGCGGTATGAAAACTGCAACCGTTTCTACCTCAAGGACCGGTTGTTCCACCGCGTCTATGTCTACATGTCGGGTGACAACCTGCTGAAGGAAGGGGACGCCTGATGCAGTACGAACCCACGCTTTCGCGCGCTGAACTGATTGATTTCGCGCTGAACAAGTATTTCGCCCGCGTCGATGCCAAGGACATGGAAGGCGCGCTGGCGTGTTTCCACGACACCGCATTGTTCTGCGTCCAGACCGCCTTCACCCGCCACGCGGGCAAGGCCGAAATCCGCCGGATGTTCGAAGATTTCTTCAGCGCCTACGAAACCATCATCCACCGCGATTTCACCTGCACCGTGGACGAGGCCAACGGCCGGATCACGGCCTGCTTCACCGCAGAACTGCACGATGCGGCAGGGCAGGTGACGCTGCTGAACAACACCAATTTCTGGCGTTTTCGCCCCGGTCCGGAAGGTCCGAAGTTCCAGGAAGTCTATGTCTACATGAGCGGGGCCAACGTCCTCGTCTGATCCCTTTTTCCCTCTCGATCCCTTTCAGGAGAGCCGCACTATGAATGTCCGACTGGTTCTTGCCTCTGGCGCGGCTCTTGGCGCCATTGCCATGTCCGCGCCCGCCTTCGCGCAGGATGCACCCGCCGATCAGCCCGTTGCCGAGGAAGAAGGCGGCATCATCGTTACCGCCCGCCGCCAGTCGGAAAGCGTCGCCGATGTGCCCGCCGCGATTACCGTGTTCGGGGCGGAAACGCTGGCCAAGACCGGGGTGCAGCGCGCGGATGATTTCATCCAGCTGACCCCGGGCGTCACCATCGTTACCGGCACCGCCGAAGCGGGCGACACCCAGATCAACATTCGCGGCATCAACGGCGCGCGCGACGCGGAAAGCTCGGTCGCGCTGGTGGTGGACGGGATCCTCAAGACCAACACCGCGCAGCTCAACCAGAACCAGGGCACGCTGCGGCAGGTCGAAATCCTCAAAGGCCCGCAAGGCGCGCTCTATGGCCGCAACGCAGCGGCGGGCGCGATCGTGCTGCAGACGCTGAAGCCCGGCGATGCGCTGGAAGGCGGCGTGATCGTGCGCGCGGCGCAGGACAACACCTATCTTGCCAACGGCTTTATCTCGACCCCGATCGGCGAGACGGCGGGGCTGGTGCTGTCGGCCAATTATTCGACCACCGACGGCTTTTTCCGCAACCGCTTCCTTGGCAATTCCAAGACGATTGACGATCAGGAAGTGTTCGGCATCGACGCGCGCTTTGTCGCTGAGCTTGGCCCCAACACCGAACTCGATGTGAAGGCCCGCTATGCCGATCTGCGCGGCGCGTCGATCAACTTCAATGCGAGCTTCCACCTGCCCAACTTCGCCGCTGTGAACCCGGCCTTCTTCGAGGATGTGAACGAACATCCCTTCGGCTTCTATTCGAACATCCGCCCGACCAATGATCAGGTGACCTTCGAAACCAGCGCCAAGATCGAGCATGAGTTCGAAAGCGCGATCCTCACCGCATGGGTGCTTTACAGCGATGTCGACCAGTCACTGACGGCGGACAGCACCTCGGCCGATTTTGCGCGCTTCACCTTCCCCGGCGCGACGCCGGCTTCGGTGGCGGCGTCCAATGCCTGCTTTGCCAGCACAGCGGCGTTGACCGGGTTCGAGCTCAACCAGCCGACATTCATCGGCAACAACCCGGTGCCGTTCATCTTCGATCCGGTCAACGGATCGACCTTCGGCCCCTACAGCCCGACCACTTGTGACGGCACCCAGTTCCAGATCCGCAAGCAGGAAGACATCAGCGGCGAAATCCGCCTTGCCTCCAATGGCGATGGCGCGGTGAACTGGCAGGTCGGCGCCTATTACCTCCACATCAACCGCGAGGTGGGCGTCAGCCTTGGTGCGGACCTCGGGCGCGGGATCATCCGCGAGCTTTACAACGCGCCGGGGACCGATAACCCGACCACGCAGCTGTTCCACGATGGCTTCACGACCGATGTCTATGCGGTGTTCGCAGCGGTCGATGCCGACGTCAGCGACAGGTTCAACATCAGCGTTGCGGGCCGTTACGATATCGAGGATCGCCGGGTGGAAAGCCTCGTTCCGACCGTGTTCGATCCGATCACCGGCGGGCCGATCAATCCGGGTCAGACGGTGACCGGCGGCGTGGTGCAGCCGCTTGCGCCGCAGTCGGAAACCTTCAAGCAGTTCCAGCCCAAGATCTCGCTGCGTTACGAACTGAGCGACGACGTCAATCTGTACGGCAACTGGGGGATCGGCTTCAAATCGGGCGGGTTCAACAACCAGGGTTCGGCAGCGATCGTCGATTCCGCGTTCAACCAGTTCATCGGCACCAATGTCGATATTGACGACCAGTACCGCAAGGAAGTGTCCAGCGCCTTCGAAGCGGGGGTCAAGGGCTCGCTCGCGGGCGGCGCGATCACCTTCGATCTGGCGGGTTACTACACCAAGGTCGAAGACATGCAGTTCTTCGAATTCTTCGTCGGCGGCTTTGGCCTGCTGCGCGTGGTGTCGAACATCGACGAGGTCGAGCTGTATGGTGCGGAACTCAACCTGACCGCGGAAATCCTTGACGGGTGGACTGTGTTCGGTTCGGCCAACGTGACCGAAAGCGAGATCATCGAAAACGCCTCGCGTCCGGTGACCGAAGGCAACAAGTCACCCTACACCGCCGATTACACGCTCAACTTCGGCACCCAGCTTGATCTGCCGGTGTCGAACAGCGTCGATTTCGTCACCCGCGCCGATTACCGCATCACCGGGCCGACGTGGTTCCACACGCTGCAGGATGATACCAACCCGACACTGTTCAGCGGGCTGTTGCCGGGTTCGGCGCTGGCGCTGCCGGCGGTCGTGGGCGATGCCGATTACTCGGTTTCGCAGCGTGACGCCTTCGGGGTGGTCGATCTGCGCATCGGGCTGGAGGGCGAGCAGTGGTCAATCACTGCCTTTGCCGAAAACCTGTTCAACGAAAAGTATCTGAACGAGGTGATCACCGCCGTCGAATTCGGCGGATCGTTCATCTCGCCCGGCGCGCGCCAGCGGTTTGGCGTGGAGTTCGGCTACAAGTTCTGATCCGCGCCGCCGTCATTGGCGGAACGGCATTGGAGGGAGAAGCGCGCGGGGTTCTGCGACCCGCCCCGCGCGCTTCTTTTTATCTCAGGGTGCAGGCGTGGCGGCGGGTGCAGGCGCGCTCCACCACGATAGCGTCTGGTTGTCATGGGCCGATGTCCACACGCCCTTTGGCGTCCAGCGCAGCGCGCCGCTGCCCACCGCATCGCCCATCCGCGCGCGGATTTTCAGCGTTGCGGGATCGATCACCACCATGGTCTGATCATCGGTCGTGCGCAGCCACACCGCGCCGCCAGCAGCATCGATATCCCCCCATTTGAGGTTGTCGCCGACCTTGGTGCGCCCGGCGATGGTAAGCGCCGCCGGATCGACCTTGGCCACAGTGCCATCGCCCTGTTCCTGCACCCATACCGCGCCTTCGCCCGCAGCCAGGAAGCCCGGCGTATCGCCCAGCGCCGCTGTGCCGGTGACTGTGTTGGTGGCGGGGTCAATCTTCTGGAGCAGCTTGCCTTCGCTGCTGACCGCCCAAAGCGCGTCGAAACCATAGGCGAGATACCACGTTTCCGGCACCACGCTGACAGTGGCGGTGATCGCGTTGGTGGCTGGATCGATGCGGGCGACCTTGCCTTCGGGATCGCTCGGCACCCACACCGCGCCTGCGCCCGCAACTACGTTCGTTTCCCCCTTGGGATTGGCAAGACCGGTGGCGATCTTCGCTTCGACGGCTGCGGTTTTCAGATTGATGCGCCACACCTCGCCACCGGGGCAATTGGCGACCCACAGCGAGCCTGCCGCGATCGCCATCGTGCCGCAGGGCCGCGGAACGGCTGTGCTGGCGATCTTTCCTTCGGGCGACCATTGTTCCACCCTCCCATCATTGGTGACCCATACGGTGTCACCGTCCACGGCAAGGAAATCGGCAAAGCCCGGCACCTTCAGCGCGTTCTCGACCAGATCAGGCGCGGGGCCGGTGGCATCATCGGGCGGCGGGGCTTGCTCGCAAGCGGCGACAAGCGCGGCGGTGGCGGCAAGAGTGGCGGCGGCTTTGCGGATCATGGTGTGTTGCCTCCATGCGCGGCAGGGGAGGAGAGGAACGCCGCGAGGGCGCATGGCCTGCCATCGTGACAGCAATCTCACCCATATTACGTTTGCAATCAATCGTAATAATTCATGGTGGACAAACGCCCCAAAGGCGCGGATGTTCGCAGGCGCAACATAGGGGACGAATCATGCTCCACTTGGCCCGTGCCGCCATCCGTTTTCTGCTGATCGCTGTCGCCGCTTTGGCGGTAACGGCTTGCTCCGGCGGGGAGGACGAGGCCGCCGCCCCGCGCACCGAATTCAATATCGGCTGGTCGATCTATGCCGGGTGGATGCCCTGGCCCTATGCCGAGCAGGCGGGGATCGTGAAGAAGTGGGGCGACAAGTACGGCATCGTTATCAAGTTCGTGCAGGTCAACGACTACATCGAGAGCGTGAACCAATACACCGCGGGCAAGCTTGACGGGGTGACGGTCGCCAACATGGATGCGCTGACCATCCCCGCGGCGGGGGGCAAGGATACCTCGGCGATCATCCTCGGCGATTATTCCAACGGCAATGATGCGGTGCTGGTGAAGGGCGCTGACGGGGTGGCGGGCATCAAGGGGCGGCAGGTGTACCTCGCCGAACTGTCCGTTTCGCACTACCTCCTCGCCCGTGCGCTGGAGAAGAACGGGTTCAAGCTGACCGATGTGAAAACGGTCAACACCTCGGACGCCGATATTGCCGCCGCTTTTGCCTCGCCCGATGTCACCGCTGCGGTGGCGTGGAACCCGCAGGTCACCACAATGAAGGGTGTGGCGGGGACGAAGGCGGTGTTCACCTCGGCCGATATTCCGGGCGAGATTCTCGATCTGCTGGTGGTCGATACCAATGTGCTGGCGGCCAATCCCAATCTGGGCAAGGCGCTGGCGGGGATCTGGTACGAGACGATGGCGCTGATGGCGAGGCAGGACGCGGAAGGCGCGGCGGCGCGTGCGGCGATGGCGAAGCTGGCGGGGACCGATGCGGCGGCGTTCGAAGGGCAGCTGGCGACGACCTTCCTCTACACCGATCCCAAGGCGGCGCTGGCGGCAATGGCCTCGCCCGATCTGGTCACCACCATGACCCGCGTGCGCGATTTCAGCTTTGCCCAAGGCCTGTTCGGGCAGGGCGCAAGGTCGGCCGATGCGGTGGGGATGAGCTTCCCCGGCGGCAAGACACTGGGCGACGAGGCCGCGATCACGCTGCGCTTCGATCCCACCTTTATGCAGCTCGCCGCCGACGGGGCGCTCTGACCCGATGCGCTGGGTGACCGCCAGCCCCGGCCGGCGCGGCGGCCTGCTGATGGGTGTGCTGCCGCTGCTGGTGCTGGCGCTGGCCTATGTCATCGCTGCTGCGGCGCGCCATGCCGATAACCCGGCCGACAAGATCCTGCCGCTTCCCGGAGCGATGGCTTCGGCTATGGCGAGCCTGCTGTTCGAGGCCGATCCGCTATCGGGCCAGTATCTGTTCTGGGCCGATACGCTGGCAAGCCTGTGGCGGCTTGGTGCAGGCCTCGGCATCGCCACAACATCGGCGCTGTTGGTCGGACTGGTTCTCGGCGCCTTGCCCCCGGTCAGGACCACGCTAGGTCCCCTTGTGACCGCCATCGCCGTGGTCCCGCCCATCGCTCTGCTGCCGATCCTGTTCATCGTGTTTGGATTGGGAGAGACCGCCAAGGTGGCGCTGATTGTGGTCGGGGTCGCCCCGTTCATGATCCGCGATGTCGCCGGGCATATTGCGGCCTTGCCGCGGGAACAGGTGATCAAGGCGCTGACTTTGGGGGCGAATTCGTGGGGCGTCATGCTGCGCGTGGCGCTGCCCCAAGCCATGCCTCGCCTGATCGAGGGGCTGCGCCTCTCGCTTGGCCCTGCATGGGTGTTCCTGATTTCCGCAGAGGCGATCGCGGCGGATGTAGGGCTGGGATACCGCATCTTCCTCGTCCGCCGCTACCTCGCGATGGACGTGATCCTGCCCTATGTCGCGTGGATCGCGGTGCTGGCGGTGGTGATGGACCTTGCCCTGTCACAGGCCAGCCGCCGGTTGTTCGGCTGGGCCCATCTGGGCGCACGCTGATGGCCCTGCTGAGCCTGAAAAACCTCTGGGTCGAGTATGGCGAGAAGGTCGTTCTGGAACGGATTTCTCTTGATATAGCAGAGGGTTCCTTTGTCTCGATCATCGGGCCATCGGGCGCGGGGAAAAGCAGTCTGCTACGGGTCGTGTTGGGCCAGGAGAAGCCGACGCGTGGCACGATCACGCTCGACGGCGCGCCTTTGCCGCCGGAATGCGGGCCGGATCGCGGGGTGGTGTTCCAGCGCTATTCAGTGTTTCCGCATTTAACTGTGCTGGACAACACGCTGTTAGGGCTGGAATTTTCGGCCTCGCCCTTCACCGCGCGCCTGTTCGGCAGCGCCCGCCGCGCCGCCGTGGCCGAGGCCGAGGCGATGCTGGAATCGGTCGGTCTGGCAGACTCGCGCCATCTTTACCCGGCGCAGATGTCGGGCGGGATGCAGCAGCGCCTCGCCATCGCGCAGGCGCTGATCAAACGCCCACGCATCCTGCTGCTGGACGAGCCGTTCGGCGCGCTCGATCCCGGCATCCGCGCCGATATGCACGGCCTCATCACCCGCCTGTGGCGCGAACACGGGCTGACGATCATCATGGTAACCCACGATATCAAGGAGGCATTTTCGCTGGGGACACGGGTGCTGACGCTCGACAAGCGCCGCCACGATCCCCACGCGCCGCAGCGTTACGGGGCAGGGGTGGTCTATGACCTCGAACTGACCCGCAAGCAGGCTGCGACCGCTCTGGTGGAAGAGGCGGAGATCGTCGATGGTATTACGATTGACACAGTTGGTAATAATTGAAATGATCCGCCCATGACCTCCCCCGAACCATCCCGCCTCGCACGTCTCAGCATGAGCCTGCCGGCCGAGCTGTTTCGCCAGCTCGACATGATGGTGGAGGAACGCGGCCTGCCCTCGCGCTCGCAGCTGATCGCCGAACTGATCCGCCATGCGCTCGCCGAGCATGAGGCGCTGACCCGGCCGGACGAGACCCTCGCGGGCACGGTGACCATCGTTTATGCTGGAGGCGGTGGCAGGGTCCGCCAGCAACTGGCTGAAACACAGGTGGATTATCTCAAGGAGGTGATCTCCTCGCAGCACGTTTTCCTTGAGGAGGACCAGTCGCTTGAGGTGCTGCTGGTGCAAGGCCCGGCGGTGCGGCTGAAGCAGCTCTGCGATGCCTTGCGGGCGATCCGGGGCGTGCAGCAATTGCAGCTGGTCACGACCACCGCGCTGCTGCCACCGCTGCACGAACAGGATGGGCCGCAAGCCCGGCAGGAGGCCGCCGAATGAGCGGCACCGCCGATCCTAAAGCCGCCCGTGACCACGCCCGTGCGCAAGGCGGCACGCGGGTCGAGGCGATGCCGGTGCTTCCGCCCGTTGCGGATGATTTGCCCGAAGGCGTCAGTCCGGACGATCTGCTGTGGGAGGAAACCCTCGCGCCGGGCGGCTATGGCTCGCGCCGGCTGGCCCGCGGCGCGCGGCTGCGGCTGATCGACAAGGGCGGCGATGCCTGCGCCAGCCTCAACATATTCAACGCCGATATGCCGACCGAGCGGTTGAACGTCGCGGATACGGTCAAGGTGCAGTGGAACGCTTACCTTGGTGCGGGCAAGCTGTTGCTCAGTGATATGGGCCGCGTCCTCGCCAGCATCATCGAAGACGGGGCGGGCACGCACGATACTTTCTGCGGCGTCTCAAATGCGGCCAGCAACCTGCGGAAATATGGGGAGGGGCGCAACTCCGGGGCCCACCCCAACGGCCGTGACCGGCTGATCCTCGGCGCAGCCAAACACGGGCTGACCCGCCGCGATGTTCACCCCTGCATCAATCTGTTCAAGGGCACGAAGATCGAGACCGACGGCGCGATCACGCCGATCATCGGGCCCTTCGCACCGGACCGCGAAGTGCTGCTGCGCTGCGAGATGGACGTGATGCTGGTGGTCGCCAACTGCCCCCATGTGATGGACCCGCGCCCTGACTATGCGTCGACCACGCTGCGCCTCACCGCGTGGCGCGGCCCTGTGACGCCTGAAGATGACCTCGTGCGCAATGCCACGCCAGAAGGGCAGCGCGCCTACCTCAACACCGAGGATTACTACCGCCGCTAACCCTCTCCAACGGAACAGCAAAAGCATGTCCAGCGACCCGGCCCTTTCCGGCCTTTCCGGCTCCATCATCCACGACGAAATCGTGCCGGCGCGTGCGCCTTGGCTGCACCACGTCGCGGCCGGACAGACGCTGCGCATCGTGGATGTCGAAGGAAATCAGGCGGTCGATTTCCTGATCTATTCCGCCGCCGACGATGCCGAGCGCTATTCGGCGCAGGATACTGTTGCGGCGCAGGGCAACCTGTTCCTCAAGACCGGCAGCGTGCTGCTGTCGAACGAGGGCAATCCGCTGATGACGATCGCTGCCAGCGCGGTTGAATATCACGACACCATCGGCGGGGCGTGTTCGTGCGAATCCAATACCTTGCGCTACGGTCATCACACCAGGTCGCAGCACGCCTGCGTCGACAATTTCCTGGAGGCAAACCTCACACAGGGACGCGGCAAGCGGGACATTGTTTCCAACATCAACTTCTTCATGAATGTGCCGGTCGAGGAAGACGGCACGCTCGGCATTGTCGACGGCATTTCCGCGCCCGGCCTGACAGTCGATCTGCGCGCCGAGATGGACGTGGTCGTGGTTGTCTCCAACTGCCCGCAGATCAACAACCCCTGCAACGGGTTCAACCCGACGCCGGTGCGCATGATCGTGGCCGTGCCCCCAGCCTCATGAGTTTCGATACCGTCCTGATCGCCAACCGGGGCGCGATTGCCACGCGGATCATCCGCACGGCAAGGCGCATGGGGCTGCGCACAGTGGCGGTCTATTCCGAGGCCGATGCCGGATCGCTGCATGTCAGCGCGGCGGATGAAGCGGTGTGCATCGGGCCGGGCCCGGCGGCGCAGTCCTATCTGGACGTTGCGGCGATTCTGGCGGCGGCCAAGGCTTGCGGTGCTGGGGCGATCCATCCGGGCTATGGTTTTCTGGCGGAGAACGCCGATTTCGCCGAGGCCTGCGCGGCAGAGGGCATTGCCTTCATCGGGCCGACGCCGGACAATATCCGCACCTTTGGCCTCAAACATTCCGCTCGCGCGCTGGCGACCGCTCATGGCCTCCCGCTTGCGCCGGGAACCGGGCTGCTGACCGGCGAGGACGCCGCCGCCGAGGCCGCCTCCCGGATCGGATACCCCGTCATGCTCAAGACCACGGCAGGCGGCGGCGGCATCGGCATGCGGATTTGCGAAACGGAAGCCGAAGTGCGCGACGGCTTTGCAGCGGTGGTCCGGCAGGGTGAGGCGAGCTTTGGTGATGCGGGCGTGTTCCTCGAACGCTACATCGCCCGTGCGCGCCACATCGAGGTGCAGATCTTCGGCGACGGGCAGGGCCGGGTGATGGCCCTTGGGGAGCGTGATTGCTCGCTCCAGCGCCGCAACCAGAAGGTGGTGGAAGAGGCGCCCGCGCCTTGCCTTTCCGACGCCAAGCGCGGCGAACTGATCGCCGCTGCTGTGCGGCTGGGTGAGGCGGCGGGGTATCTTTCGGCGGGCACGGTCGAGTTTCTCTACGACGCGGCGCAGGAGGATTTCTTCTTCCTCGAAATGAACACCCGGCTTCAGGTCGAACACGGTGTCACCGAGGAGGTGATGGGGATCGATCTGGTCGAATGGATGATCCGCGGTGCGGCTGGTGATTTCGCCTTTATGGATGCCCCCGCGCCTACGCCTAAGGGCCATGCGGTGCAGGTGCGGCTTTATGCCGAAGACCCGGCGATGGATTACCGCCCGACCACCGGCACGCTGGTCAACGTGGCCTTCCCCGACAACATCCGCGCCGAGACCTGGGTGATGGCAGGGAGCGAGGTCAGCGCTTTCTACGATCCGATGCTGGCCAAGCTGATCACCCATGCCGACACTCGCGACGCGGCCATCGCTGCGATGCAGGCGGCGCTGGATGAAGCCCGCGTCGACGGGATCGAGACGAACCTCAGGTGGCTGCGCGATGTGGTGCGCCACGAAGGCTTCACCAGCGGCGCGGTGTCCACCCGGATGCTTGATCGCGTGGCCTATGCCAGGCGCGCAGTGCGGGTGATCGCGGGGGGCACGGCGACCTCGGTGCAGGATTTCCCCGGGCGGCTCGGACTGTGGAACGTGGGCGTGCCGCCGAGCGGGCCGATGGATGATCTGAGCTTCCGGCTCGGCAATCTGATCCTCGGCAACCCGGAGGGTCTGGCGGGGCTGGAAGTGACCGCCAGCGGGCCGACGCTCTTGTTCGAGGCGCCCGCGACCATCTGTCTGGCGGGCGCTGATTTCGGAGCGAGGCTGGACGGCGTTCCGGTGGAGCGGGGTGTTGCCCTCGATATTGCCGCCGGACAGACGCTTGCGATGGGCCGGGCGAGCGGCGGGGGGGGTGCGCGGCTATATCCTGTTTGCAGGCGGGCTGGATGTGGTGCCCTATCTCGGCAGCGCGGCGACCTTCACGCTTGGCCAGTTCGGCGGCCACGCCGCGCGCGCGCTGGTGGCGGGTGATGTGCTGCATCTTGGAGCGGGGGCGACAGGCGAAGGCATCGCAGCCGCCCTGCCAGTCCTCACCCGGACATGGACCTTGCGCGTGCTGTACGGCCCCCACGGTGCGCCCGATTTCTTCACGCCGGACGATATTGCCCGCTTTCTCGAAGCCGAATGGCAGGTGCACTACAACTCCAACCGCACAGGGGTGCGGCTGGTCGGCCCCAAGCCCGAATGGGCGCGGCGTGACGGGGGCGAGGCGGGGCTGCACCCGTCGAACATCCACGACAATCCCTATGCCATCGGCGCGGTGGACTTTACCGGCGACATGCCGATCATTCTGGGGCCGGACGGGCCTTCGCTGGGCGGGTTTGTGTGCCCCTTCACGGTGATCGCGGCCGACCGCTGGGCAATCGGCCAGCTTGCGCCGGATGACCGGGTGCGCTTTGTGCCGGTGAGCATTGCTGACGCGATGGCGGCAAACGCGGCGCCGCTTGACCGGCCGGCTGCACCGTCGCCTGCCGGTGCTATCGCCGATCTTTCGCCGATCCTCGCGACCATCCCCGCGCAAGGTCAGCGCCCCCGAACCACCTACCGCCAGCAGGGCGACCGCAACATTCTGGTCGAGTACGGCGACATCGTGCTGGATATCGAACTGCGCATCCGCGTCCATGCGCTGATGCAAACGCTGGAGGAGACCGCGCTGCCCGGCGTCATCGACATCACACCCGGCATCCGTTCGCTGCAATTGCACTTTGATGGCAGCACGCTTGATCAACCGCGTGCGCTGGCTGCGCTGATCGCCGCCGAGGAGGCGATGGGCGATCTTGACGATTTCACCACCCCGTCGCGCATCGTCCACCTGCCGCTGAGCTGGCGCGATCCGGCGATCGAGGCAACCATCGCCAAATATATCGGCACCGTGCGTGACGATGCGCCGTGGTGCCCTGACAACATCGAATTCATCCGCCGCATCAACGGATTGCCTGATGCCAAGGCGGTGGAAGATCTGATCTTCGATGCCAGCTACCTCGTGCTGGGGCTGGGCGACGTTTACCTTGGCGCGCCGGTCGCCACGCCGGTCGATCCGCGCCACCGGCTGGTGACCACCAAATACAACCCTGCACGCACCTGGACACCGCCCAATGTGGTCGGAATCGGGGGGGCCTATATGTGCATCTACGGGATGGAAGGGCCGGGGGGCTACCAGCTGTTCGGGCGCACCATTCAGGTGTGGAACACGCACAGGCAGACCGATGCCTTCGTGGGCGGCAAGCCGTGGCTGCTGCGCTTCTTCGACCAGATCCGCTTCTTCCCCGTCAGCGCCGATGAACTGACCGAATGGCGGCGCGATTTTCCGCACGGCCGCCGCTCCATCACGGTCGAGGAAACGACCTTCCGCCTCGCCGATTACCGCGCCTTCCTTGCCAATAACGCCGCCAGCATTGCCGCCTTCGAGAGCACCCGCACCGCCGCCTTCGATGCCGAGCGTGCCGCGTGGCAAGCCTCGGGCGAGTTTGACCGTGTCAGCGATCTGCTTTCGGCTGAAAGCGGCGCAGGCGAGGCACAGGCGGTGGTGGTGCCCGAGGGCGCGGACCTGATCGAAGCCCCCTTCGGCGGCAGCGTGTGGAAGCTGCTCGTCAGCCCCGGCGACACTGTGACCGAAGGCGACATAATCGCCGTGATCGAGGCGATGAAAATGGAATGCCCGTTCGAAGCCCCTGCCAGCGGCACGGTGGCGGCGCTCTACATCACCGAGCATCAGGCGCTGCACCCCGGCGCGCCGATGCTGGCTTTGCGGAGGGCCCCATGAGCCGCCTCAGCGCAACCGCCATTGCCGCCGCCGTCTCCACTGGCGAGACCAGCGCGCTGGCCTTGATGGAAGATGCGCTCGTTCGGATTGCCGCCTATGACGCGCATCAGCCGCAGGTGTGGATCAGCCGCGCCGCGCCAGACACCCTGCGCGCCGCCGCCCGCGCCATCGATGCGCGCTTGGCGGCAGGCGAGCATCTGCCGCTCGCGGGTGTGCCGTTCGCGGCGAAAGACAATATCGACGTTGCCGGGCTGGAAACCACCGCCGCCTGCCCGGCCTTCGCCTATCAGCCGGAACGTTCCGCCACCGTCATCGAACGTTTGGAGGCGGCGGGCGCTATCTGTGTCGGCAAGACCAATCTTGACCAGTTCGCCACCGGGCTAGTCGGCACGCGCAGCCCCTATGGCATCCCGCGCAACGCCTATAACCGCGACTATGTCAGCGGCGGATCGAGTTCGGGCTCGGCCATCGCCGTGGCGGCAGGGCTGGTGGCTTTTGCGCTCGGCACGGACACGGCAGGATCGGGGCGGGTGCCTGCGGCGTTCAACCATCTGATCGGGCTGAAACCCACCAAGGGCAGGTGGAGCACACGCGGGCTGGTCCCGGCCTGCCGGACGCTCGATTGCATCACGGTGTTCACCGACCGGTTGCACGATGCCGCAGCGGTGGACGCGGTGATCGCCGGGTTTGATGGGGAGGATGCCTTTTCGCGGGCTTCGTCGGATGTCGCGATCATAGGCCGCCGTGTCGGCGTCCCGCGCCGCGATCAACGCGTGTTCTTCGGCGATACCCATGCGGAGTATCTTTACGACCGTGCGCTGGCGGTGCTGGCACAGGACAGCGAACTGATCGAAATCGATATCGCCCCTCTGCTCGAAGCGGCTCGCCTGCTGTACGGCGGGCCGTGGGTGGCCGAACGCACCGCCGCCATCGCCCCGCTGCTGGAAAGCAATCCGCTCGCCATCGATCCGGTGGTGCGCGAGGTTATCGCACCCGGCAGCACCATGCTGGCCACCGATCTCTGGAATGGCATCTACCGCCTCGCCGAATTGCAGCGCCATGCGCAAGCCATGTGGGGCGAGGTCGATGTGCTGGCCTTTCCCACCACCGGCACCACTTACCGCGTGGCCGAACTGCTCGAAGCCCCCGTGGCGCTCAACAGCAATCTCGGGCTCTACACCAACTTCGTGAACCTGCTCGACATGGCCGCCGTGGCCGTGCCCGCCGGAGCGCGTGACAACGGCACGGGCTTCGGGATCACGTTGATCGGGCCTGCCCATAGCGACCGTGCGTTGATCACGCTGGCGCAATCCTTTCTGGCGTCAGCCGATCTGCCGCCGCCCCCGCCGCTTGATCTTGGAGAGCATATGGACACCGTCAAACTCGCTGTCGTCGGCGCGCACCTCGAAGGGATGCCGCTGCACTGGCAGCTCACCAGCCGCGGGGCGACCTTTGTCGGCGCCTTCACCACCGCGCCCAACTACCGGCTTTATGCGATGGCAGACAGCGTGCCGCCCAAACCCGCGCTGGTGCACAGCGAGGATGGCGGCGAAATCGCGCTGGAGGTTTACGAACTCGATATGGCCAGCTTCGGCAGCTTTGTGGCCGAAGTGCCGCCGCCGCTCGCCATCGGCACGGTGACCCTGGCCGATGGCAGCAGCGTCAAGGGCTTCGTGGCCGAACCGCGCGCGCTGACGGGGGCCGAGGACATCACCCATCTGGGCGGCTGGCGCGCCTATATTGCGGGGCGATGATTGACGCGGGCGCGCTTCCCCATTCCTAAGGCGGACTCACGGCCATGAGCGGGCGGCTGCTTGGCTGGCTGCGCCGTGGGGGGGAGCCTGTCCCCGCCGCGCCCGATGGTGACGAAGTCGCCCGCCTGACCGCCGCAAAGGAGGCGGCCGAGGCCGCCAACGAGGCCAAGACCCGCTTCCTCGCCAGTGTCAGCCACGAAATCCGTTCGCCCCTCAACGCGATCTACGGCTACGCCCAATTGCTCGAACGCACTGATGGCAAGGATGCGGTCAGCGCCGCGCGCGTCATCCGCCGCAGCGCCGAACATCTGGCCCACATGGTCGAAGGCCTGCTCGATATCGCGCAGGTCGAAGGCGGCGCACTGAAACTGAGCCGGGAGGCGATCCGCTTTCCCGAATTCCTGACCCAACTGATCGATATGCTGCAATTGCAGGCGCAGGCGAAGGGCATCACCCTGACGCTCGATCATGGGCCGGGCCTGCCTGAATTTGTCCACGCCGATCCCAAACGCCTGCGGCAGGTGCTGATCAATCTCCTCACCAACGGGATCAAGTTCACTGATACCGGCAGCGTGACGCTGAAGGTGGAGTATCGCAACCAGTTGGCGACCTTCACCGTGATCGACACCGGCATCGGCATCGCGCCCGAAGATGCGCAGCGCATCTTTGCCCCGTTCGAACGCGTGGGCGGGCCGGCGGGTGAACGGCCCGGCGTGGGGCTGGGCCTCGCGATCACGCAGGCGCTGGTGCACATCATGGGCGGCGATCTGAAGGTGGAAAGCACACCGGGGGAGGGTTCGCGCTTTACGGTGAAACTGATGCTCTCGCAGCCGCTCGCCCCGCCAACGGAGCCCGCGCCCGAAGCTGGCGCGGTGACAGGCTATCTCGGCCGGGAACGTTGGGTGGTGCTGATCGATGATGATCCGGCCCATCTGGCGATGGTGCGCGGACTGCTGCAGCCGCTGGGTTTTCAGGTGCGCAGCGCCAGTGACGGGGAAACCGGCCTCGCATTGGCAGCGCAGGTCCAGCCCGATCTGGTGTTGTGCGATGTGATGCTGGGGGATGAAAACGGGTGGGACATCGCCGCGCAATTGCGCCGCCGCCACGGCGCGGGCTTGCGGATCGTGATGCTTTCGGGCGAAGGACCACAATCCGCCGTGCCGCCGGATACCCGGTCGGCCGATGCCCCTGCCAATGATACCTTTGTGATGAAGCCGTTCGATTTTACCGTGCTGCTTGATGTGATGGCCGCGCAACTGGGCCTTGAATGGCTGCGCGCCGCCGGTGCTCCGCGTGCTGCGGCGATCCCGGACTTGCCGCGTCTGCCGGGCGTGATCGCGCCAGTCGCCGCTGCCCATTGTGCCGAGATCGAGCGGCTGGTGCGGATCGGCCATGTCCGTGCGATCGAGGCGGAAATTGATGCTCTGGAAGCGCTCACCCCCGAGGCTGCGCCGCTCGCCAACCGGATGCGGCAGACACTTGACAGTTTCGATCTGAAAGCGCTGGCTGAGCTAGCCAAGGGGGGGCAGGGCGATGCGCGCTAAGGATTGCATTCTGGTCGTTGACGACAGCCCGGAATCGCTGCGCTTTCTGGTCGATACCCTCGCCGCCGAAGACATGACCGTGCTGATCGCGCGCAGCGGGGAAGCGACGCTGGAACTGCTGGACGAAGTGCAGCCCGATCTGATCCTGATGGACGCGATCATGCCCGGCATCAGCGGGATCGAGACGACCCTTGCGATCAAGCGCAATCCGGCGACCGCGCATATTCCCGTGATCTTCATGACCGGCCTCACCGATCCCGATCACGTCGTTGCAGCGCTCAGCACCGGCGGGGTCGATTACGTGCGTAAGCCGATCGTGATCGAGGAATTGCTAGCGCGCATGAAGGTGCATCTCGCCAATGCCCGCACCACCTATCGCTCGCGGCTGGCGCTGGGTCTGGCGGGGCGCAGTCTGGTGGCAATCCGCCAAGATGGCGGCGTGGTGTGGTGCACCCCGCAGGCCGAGGCGGTGTTCGTAGCGGTCGATCCGACCTGGACCCCCGATCGCGGCGCGCTTCCCGAAGCCTTGGCGGGGCCTGCCCTTACCTTGACCGTGCTGGACCCCTCCCAGCCCCCCGCCAGCCTGCGGGTCAATGTCAGCGGAATGGAGGTCGATCTCGCGCTGGTCGAGGCTGACCGTCCGGACGAAACCCTGCTCCGCGTCACCGAAGTGCGCGAAGACGGCAAGATCGCCGAGCTTCAGAAGCACAATGGCCTGACCCGCCGCGAGGCCGAAGTGCTGTTGTGGGTCAGCTATGGCAAGACCAACAAGACCGTCAGCGAGATTCTTGGCATCAGTCCGCGCACGGTGAACAAGCATCTTGAACAGGTGTTCCGCAAACTGGGGGTCGAAACCCGCGCCGCAGCCACGGCGATTGCGGTGCGATACCTTACGGATTGAACCCTTTTTCGCTGCAATTGCAGCGACTTTGCCGCAGATCCCGCCGCCCTACGTCATTTGGCCACTTCCTCAGGTGGGGGAGGTCGCCATGGGTATTCCGATTGAAACGGACAGCTTCAGGGGAGTTCGTCATGGCCGGAGTGCAGGTGGGCAATCGGATCATCGGGGCTGATGCGCCCGTGACCGTCGGCTGGGAGAATATCGGCCGGGTGCAAGGCGGGCCGATCAAGCAGTTCGTGTTCACCTATTTCCAGCCTGCGATGCTGTTTGCCGCGATCCTGTTCTGGTATTACGCGCCCAACTGGCTCGCCGTTGCCTCGACCGCGATTGCCATCCGGCTGGGCTGGACGATCCTGCTGCTGGTGCTCGAATGGGTTAACCCCCGCTACCAGAGCTGGCAGCTGACCTGGAAGGAATTCGCTACCGATGCCTTCTACGTCGGACTGGGGATGACCTTCCTCGGCATGGTCGATGCCTACATCGGCGATGGCGAGATCATCAAGGCAGTGCAGGGCGCATTCGATTGGGACAAGTTCAGCTGGTTCACCGGTCTGCCGCTGCTGGTGCAGGCGATTCTGATCTCGATGATCTTCGATTTCGGCCAGTACTGGATGCACCGCGCGATGCACAACTGGTACCCGCTGTGGCTGACCCACGCACCGCACCACTACATCACCCAGTTGAACATCAACAAAGGTGCGGTCGGCAACCCGGTTGAACTGTTCCTGATCGGCCTCGGCATCGGCGGGCTGTTCGACTTCCTGCCGCGGGCCTTTCTGCTGGCCGGCGCGATCGGCATGACGGTGGGCGTCTATCAGCACATCAATGTGCGCTTCAACACGCCGCGCTGGTGGCGCTTCGTCTTCAACACGACCGAGCATCACAGCGTGCACCACTCGCAGGATTACGAGGCGACCCGCAGCAACTATTCCGGCACCTGGATCATCTGGGACCGCATCTTCGGCACCTGTGTCGATGGTGAGGCCGAGGTGCTGGGCATGGAAGGCGGCCGCCGGATGCACATCGGGGAAACGATGGTGTTCCCTTTCCGCGAAGGCTGGCGCTCGACCAAGGCCGCGTTGGCCAAGCGGTTTGGCGGCCGGGCCAGCGCGCCCCAGCTTGAGCCAGCGGAATGACCGGAACGGCGGGAAGCCTGCTCTCCGGCCGCGCTGCGAGCCCCATCATGAAGCTCCCTTTGATCGACGCTATCTGGCGGGTGCGCGGCGAAGTGCTGATCGACCCGGCGCTTTCGCCGGACGAGGCTTTTGCCCGGCTTGACCCCCTGCTGCGCACGGCAGGCACGACATTGAATGTCGCAGGCAGCACCTTGACCTATGCCAAGCACAACCCTGCCGCGCAGGACAAGCTGGCGACCTTCACCCGCGGAAACATGTGGGTCGAGCGGGTCGGAGCAGAGGCGGTGCTGCGGTTCGACCTGTTCAGCCACGCATTGCTGCTGTGCTTCCTCGCCCCGCTGCTGTTCCTTGGCTTTGCGCAACTGGCGATTGCTATCAATGATTGGGAAAAGGCCGGGGCCGAGGTTTCGGAAAAGGCCAAGGATGATGCCAAGCCCAAGCCGGTGAAAAAGCTCAACCCGGTCGACGAATTCCTCGGAGCGCCTGCGCCCGAAGATCCCAGCAAGAAGAAAGACAAGAAGAAGGATGAAGGCCGCCATTCGCCCGACAAGGGCTATTTCATGGCAGGCCTGTTCGCGCTGATCTATCTGGTCGGGCGCTGGCTCGAACCGTGGCTGGTGCGGCGGCGGCTGCGGGCCGCGCTGGCGGGACCGCCTCCCGCGATCTAGGACATGCGTGCGAAATTGGCGACGCCCGGCGCAGGCGTGCGCTGCGCCGGAGGCTCGATGGCGCGTGCAGGGGTCAGACCGCTCATCGCCGCAGTGACTTGCGCCAGATCATCCTGCGCCAGCGAATAGAACACCAGCTTGGCGTCCTTGCGGGTTTCCACCAGCCCGGCCTTGCGCAACACGCCGAGCTGCTGCGAGAGCCCCGGCTGAACAATCCCGGTGGCCGTCTCAAGCTCGCCGACATTGCGTTCCCCGCCTGCCAGCGTTGTCAGGATGCGCCAGCGCAAGGGGTGGGCGAGCGCCTTCAGCGCCTCGATCAGATCGTCCTCGGCCATCACCGCGTGCCGCCAGCGTTGCGCAGAAACCAGCTGGTGGCGTCTTCCGCATCGAAGACCTCATCGAGGGATTGGGTGGGGGACTGGAGCATCGGCTCGCCCGGCTGCCAATTGGCCGGCGCGAGCGCGCCCTGCGCGTCGATCGCCTGAAGCCCGTCAAGGATGCGCAGCATCTCGGGCACTGAACGGCCGAGGTTCGCAGGATAGCAGGTCATCGCCCGGATCACGCCTCTGGGGTCGATGAAGAAGGTGGTGCGCACAGTGGCGCTGTCGCTGTCCTGCGCCGAAACCATCCCGAAAGCGCGCCCAATCACCAGTGTCGGGTCTTCGACAATCGGGAAGCGAACTTCGGTCCCGAACCGGTCACGGATCATCCTGAGCCATGCGAAGTGCGAAAACAGGCTGTCGACCGACAGCGCCATCAGCGCGCAGTCACGTGCTTCGAAGGCGGCGGTCTCGCGGGCGAGGGCGACGAATTCGGTGGTGCAAACCGGCGTGAAGTCCGCCGGGTGCGAGAACAGCACAAGCCAGCGCCCGCGAAAGCCGGAGAGGCGCACCGGGCCAGCGGTGCTGCGCGCTTCGAAATCGGGCGCAAAGTCGCCAATCCTGAGACCTGCGCATGGGGGGAGAGCGTTGCTGGCGGTGTCCATGGCCGATCCATAGCACTTGACACCGCGATTGCAACACATATACATGATTTATGAAAATGATTGGAGAAACACCATGACTCAGCTTGATCCCGTTCTGCAGGCGGCGACCGATCAGGTCCAGCGCGCTGCCGAAAACGCGGCGCTCCGCCCCGAAATCGCGAGCTTTTTCGATCCTGCTACCTTCACGGTCACCTATGTCGCGCACGATCCGGCGACCCTTGAAGCGGCGATCATCGACTCGGTGCTGGATTTCGATCCCAACTCCGGGCGAACCTCCACGGCCTCGGCGGGCACGGTGATTGACTATATCACTTCGCATAATCTGAAAGTGATATGGCTGCTGGAGACGCACGCCCACGCCGATCACTTCTCGGCCGCGCCCTATCTTCAGGAACGGCTGGGCGGGAAGATCGGCATCGGCGCAGACATCACGACAGTGCAGAACGTGTTCGGCAAGCTGTTCAACGCCGGCACCGAGTTCGCACGCGATGGATCGCAGTTCGATGCGCTGTTCAGGGATGGCGACACCTTCACCATCGGCACCCTGCCGGTGACGGTGATGCATGTCCCGGGCCACACGCCTGCCTGCATCGCCTATGTCGTGGGTGAGGCTGTGTTCGTGGGGGATACCATGTTCATGCCCGATTACGGCACCGCCCGGGCCGACTTCCCCGGCGGCGACGCGCGCACGCTGTTCCGATCGCTCCGGCGCATCCTGTCGCTGCCGCCCGCAACGCGGCTGTTCATGTGCCACGACTATCTGCCCAAGGGGCGATCGACCTATGTCTGGGAAACCACCGTCGCCGCCGAGCGCGAGGGTAATATCCACGCCCATGACGGCATCACCGAGGATGAATTCGTCATGATGCGCGAGGCGCGTGACGCGACGCTCGATATGCCGCGCCTGATCCTGCCTTCGGTGCAGGTCAACATGCGTGCTGGCCACATGCCGCCGCCGGACGATAATGGCGTCACGTATCTCAAGATCCCGGTCAACGCCGTATGACCCTGCCGGGCTTTCCTGACGCAGCCCCGCTCGCCGGGCTGGCGGGCGGCGTGCTGATCGGGCTCGCCTCGGCGCTGATGCTGCTGGGGGCGGGTCGGATCGCCGGGGTGTCCGGCATTGCCGCGCGCGCTTTCGGGCTGGCGGACGGTTCGCAGCCGCGCATCGGCGCCTGGGCATTCGTTCTCGGCCTGCCGCTGGGCGCGCTGATCGTGACGAGCCAGACCAGCGCGGCGGCTCCGGCCTTTGCTGGCCCGGTGACGCTGGTGGTGGCAGGCCTGATCGTCGGCATCGGCACACGGCTCGGCAGCGGTTGCACCAGCGGGCACGGGGTGTGCGGCATGAGCCGCCTGTCGCAACGTTCGCTCGTCGCAGTGGCGACGTTCATGGCCACCGGGTTCGCCACTGTCGCGGTGATGAACGCGCTCGGGATCGGGGTGTTGTCATGATCCGCGAAACGCTCGTCCCGCTCGCCGCGGGCACGATCTTCGGCGCAGGGCTTACCATTGGCGGGATGACCGATCCTGCGCGGGTGCGCGGGTTTCTTGATCTGTTCGGCAACTGGGATCCGACGCTCGCTTTCGTGATGGGCGGAGCGGTGCTGGTGATGGCGCTGGCCTGGACAGTGCAGCGCAAGATGCTGCGGCCCGTCTTTGGCGAGGGCTTCTCGCTTCCCGACCGGAGCGACCTCACGCCGCGCCTGATCGGCGGATCGGCGCTGTTCGGCATTGGCTGGGGGATTGCCGGGCTGTGCCCCGGCCCCGGCTTTGCCGCGCTCGCCATTGCACCGGTTTCGGCGGCGATCTTCGTCGCAGCGATGCTTGGCGGGATGCTGCTGGTACGCATCATGGAAGGACACGGGTGATGGACATTCGCACGATTGACGAGACGCTGGCGGTTGCGCCGCAGATGCAGCCAGAGGATGTCGCAACACTGGCGGCGCAGGGCTTTGCCGCGCTGGTCTGCAACCGTCCCGATGGCGAGGAGCCGGGACAGCCGCCCCTTGATGCTATGCGCGAAGCCGCGCAGGCCGCGGGCCTCGCCTTCCATCACATCCCGGTGGCTGGCGGCGTGTTCCCGCCGGCCGCCGTCGCCGCCTTCGGTGCGATCCGGCGCGGCGCGCAGGGCAAGGTGCTGGCCTATTGCCGCACCGGCACCCGCGCAGCGACGCTGGATGCCCTTGCCAATGTCCACGGCCTGACCGCTGCGGAGCGGATCGCGCGCGCTTGCGCTGCCGGATATGATCTGTCGGCCTTGGCAGAGCGGATGGAAGCGGGCGCTTAAAGCCGCGCACGGGGGAGGGATCGACCATGAGCACGACTTCACACAGGATCGTTGTCATCGGCGGCGGTGCGGCGGGCATCGCCGCAGCGGCTTCGATATTGAAGCGCCGCCCCGGCCTCGACATCGCCATCGTCGAACCAGCCGAGACACACGCCTATC
Organism: Porphyrobacter sp. IPPAS B-1204; assembly: GCA_003724185.1. Taxonomy (GTDB): domain Bacteria; phylum Pseudomonadota; class Alphaproteobacteria; order Sphingomonadales; family Sphingomonadaceae; genus Erythrobacter. The sequence continues at coordinate 776,255 of RHGM01000001.1, read as the reverse complement.
AGCCCGGCTGGACGATGGTGGGCGGCGGGGTGTTCGACGTGGCCACCACCACCCGCCCGATGCACAGCGTGATGCCCAAGGGCGTCACCTGGATCCGTGAGGCCGCGGCCAGCTTCCAGCCCGAGGATAATCAGGTCACGCTCAAGGACGGTAGCACGGTGGCGTACGAGGTGCTGATCGTTGCCCCCGGTATCCGCCTGGCGTGGGAAAAGATCGCCGGGCTGACCGAGACGCTCGGCCAGAACGGCGTCAGCTCAAATTATCGCGGCGATCTGGCGCCCTACACTTGGCAGCTGGTGCAGCAGATGCAGGGCGGGCGGGCGATTTTCACTCAGCCGCCGATGCCGATCAAATGCGCAGGCGCACCGCAGAAGGTGATGTACCTCGCCTGCGATCACTGGCTGCGCGCGGGCGTGCTGGGCGATATCGCGGTAGAATTTCGCAATGCAGGCGGCGTGCTGTTCGGCGTTGCCGATTATGTCCCGGCGCTGATGAGCTATGTCGAGAAATACGGCATCAATCTGGAACTCGGCAACAACCTGATTGCGGTCGACGGACCCGGCCAGCAGGCAACCTTCGCCACCGCTGAGGGCGAGGTGACCGTGGATTTCGACATGATGCATGTCGTCCCCCCGCAGGTCGCGCCGCAGTTCCTCGCCGATAGCCCGCTGGCGGCGGGAAGCGGCTTTACCGATGTCGATCAGCACACGCTGCAACACGTCCGTTATCCCAATGTCTTCGGCCTTGGTGATGCGGGTTCGATGCCCAATGCCAAGACCGCGGCTGCTGCGCGCAAGCAGGCGCCCGTGGTGGCGGTCAACGCGCTCCGGCAGCTTGATGGCAAGGGGCCGACGGCAGGCTACGACGGTTACGGTTCCTGCCCGTTGACGGTGGAGCGCGGCAAGATCGTGCTTGCCGAATTCGCTTATGGCGGCAAGCTTGCCCCCAGTTTCCCGACATGGCTGATCGACGGGACCAAGCCTGCGCGCCTGTCATGGATGCTCAAGGCCGATCTGCTGCCGTGGCTGTACTGGAACGGGATGCTCAAGGGGCGCGAATGGCTGGCTGGTCCCGGCGGATTGATCGCGCAGTAACACGCCATGCTGCAACGCTATTTCCCGATCCTCGAATGGGGCCGCAGCTATGATCGCCCCGCGCTGACCAGCGATCTGCTGGCGGCGGTGATCGTCACCATCATGCTGATCCCGCAAAGCCTTGCCTATGCCATGCTGGCGGGGTTGCCGCCGGTTGTCGGCCTTTATGCCTCGATCCTGCCGTTGTTCGCCTATGCCGTGTTCGGCACCAGCCGGACGCTGGCGGTGGGGCCAGTCGCGGTCGTCTCGCTGATGACGGCAAGCGCGGTGGGCGCGGTCGCGGCGCCGGGGACAGCGGAATACTGGGAAGCGGCGGTGACGCTCGCCGCCTTGTCCGGCGTGATGCTGGTGGGGCTGGGGCTGCTGCGGCTGGGGTTTCTGGCCAACCTGCTGTCGCACCCCGTCATCAGCGGGTTCATCTCCGCGAGCGGCGTGCTGATCGCCACCAGCCAGCTGAAACATGTCCTGGGCGTGAAGGCCGGGGGTGAGACCTGGCCCGAGATGCTGGGCGGGCTGGCAGGCAATCTCGGCAGCATCAACCCCGCGACCCTCGCCATCGGTATCCCGGCGACGCTGTTCCTGTTCTGGGTGCGCAAGGGATTGAAGCCCGCGCTGCAAAAGCTCGGCCTTTCCCCGCGTACGGCGGATATGGCTGCCAAGGCCGGTCCGGTGGCGGCGGTGGCGCTGTCGATCCTTGCCGTGGTGGGTTTCGGACTGGAGGCACAGGGCGTGTCGGTGGTCGGCAGCATTCCGCAAGGGCTGCCGCCTTTCGCGCTGCCCTCCACCGATCTTGCCCTGATCGAGGCCTTGTGGGTTCCCGCCTTGCTGATCTCGGTGATCGGCTTTGTCGAAAGCGTCTCGGTCGCGCAGACCCTCGCGGCCAAGCGCCGCCAGCGGATCGCGCCGGATCAGGAACTGATCGGGCTGGGGGCGAGCAACATCGCGTCGGCCCTCTCGGGCGGGTATCCGGTGACGGGGGGCTTTGCGCGCTCGGTGGTCAACTTCGATGCGGGCGCGCAGACCCCGGCGGCAGGCGCTTTCACGGCGGTCGGCATCGCGCTGGCCAGCCTGTTTCTCACGCCGCTCCTGTTCTATCTGCCCAACGCGACGCTGGCTGCGACGATCATCGTGGCGGTGCTGAGCCTCGTCGATTTCAAGACCCCGCGCCACCTGTGGGCCTATTCCAAGGCGGACTTTGCCGCCCACGCCGCGACCATTGTCATCACCCTGATTGCCGGGGTGGAACTGGGCGTGATCGCGGGTGTGGCGGTGGGCCTGCTGCTCTATCTGTGGCGCGCCAGCAGGCCCCACGCGGCGATTGTCGGGCGGGTGCCGGGCACCCAGCATTTCCGCAATGTCGAGCGCCATCAGGTGCTGACCCTGCCGCATCTGCTGTCGATCCGCATCGACGAGAGCCTGACCTATCTCAACGCCCGCTGGCTGGAGGAATATGTCCTCGAACAGGTCGCCGAGCGGCCCGCCTTGCGTCACGTGGTGCTGATGGCGAGCGCGGTGAATGCCATCGACGCTTCGGGGCTGGAGAGCCTCGAGGCGATCAATCACCGGCTGACGGACGGGGGCGTGAAGCTGCACCTGTCTGAAGTGAAGGGGCCGGTGATGGACCGGCTGGCGCGTGTCCACTTCCTCGATGAATTGTCGGGCCGGGTGTTCCTGTCGCAGGATCAGGCCTTTGCCGATCTGGCGCTCGATACCGGTGAGCCACCTTCTTCACCTGTTCCGGACGAAGCGCGGGGGCTCATCTGAGCCACCGCGCTTCGTCCCCCTGTGCACCGCCGGGCTCCCCCCAATTTGCCCGGCGGTGCAACCCTTTCGCCTGCTGACCGTATATCGGATGCAGGCAATGCAATTGACCATCAGAGCCAGGGGATTAGCTCTTCACCATGCTTGAAAACCTCGACGCCCTGCTGCTCGCACGCATCCAGTTCGCTTTCACGGTGAGCTTCCACTTCTTCTTCCCGGCCTTCTCGATTGGCCTCGCAAGCTATCTTGCGGTGCTCGAAGGCCTGTGGCTGAAGACCGGCAAGAGCGTCTATCTCGACCTCTTCAAATACTGGCTGAAGATCTTCGCCATCGCCTTTGCGATGGGGGTCGTGTCCGGCATCGTCATGTCCTACCAGTTCGGCACCAACTGGTCGGTGTTTTCGGACAAGGCAGGGCCGGTGATCGGCCCGCTGATGGCCTACGAGGTGCTGACGGCCTTCTTCCTTGAGGCGGGCTTCCTTGGCGTGATGCTGTTCGGGATGAACAAGGTCGGCAAGAAGCTGCACTTTGCGGCGACGCTGATGGTGGCGCTGGGCACCTTTGTTTCGGCGTTCTGGATCCTGTCAGTGAACAGCTGGATGCAGACCCCGACGGGCTATTTCATCGGCGAAAACGGCCAGTTCATGCCGGGCGACAGCTGGTGGGACATCGTTTTCAACCCGAGCTTCCCCTATCGCCTCGTCCACACCGTCATGGCCGCTTACCTGACGACCGCTTTCGTGGTCGGTGCGGTGGGCGCGTGGCATCTGCTGAAAGACCGCGCCAACCCGCACGCGCGCAAGATGTTCTCGATGGCGATGTGGATGGCGGCGATTGTCACGCCCTTGCAGATTTTCGCGGGCGACATGCACGGCCTCAACACGCTCGAACACCAGCCCGCCAAGGTGATGGCGATGGAGGGGCATTACCAAAGTTACCCCGAAGGCGCGCCGCTGATCCTGTTCGGCATCCCCGATTCAGAAGCGAAGACCGTGCGTTACGCCATCGAAATCCCCAAGGCCTCCTCGCTGATCCTGAAGCACGATCTGAACGCGCCAATGGCGGGCCTCGATACCATCCCCGATGACGAGGAACCGCCGGTCGGCACCGTGTTCTGGAGCTTTCGCGTGATGGTCGGCATCGGCTTTGCGATGCTTGGGGTCGGGCTGTGGAGCCTGTGGGGCCGCGTGCGCGGGCGGCTGTATGAGATGCCGTGGCTGCACCGTGCGGCGGTCCTGATGGGGCCGAGCGGGTTCGCCGCCGTGCTGGCCGGATGGATCACCACCGAGGTCGGCCGCCAGCCCTATGTGATCTATGGCGTGCTACGGACGGCCGATGCCGCCAGCCCGCTGGATGCGCCTGCCGTGGCGGCATCGTTGCTGGCCTTCGTGCTGGTCTATTTCACCGTCTTCGGCATCGGCGTGTGGTACATCCTCAAGCTGATGGGCAAGGCACCCCACGCGGGCGAATACGGCGTCAAGCGCGGCGATGTCGGCCCGATCCGCACTGCCGGGATCACCCCGGGGCCGACCCAGAATCCGGGCGGGGAGGAAACGCTGCCCTCGGCCAAGCCTGAAAAGGAGCCGGTGTGATGGATCTTACCGTCATCTGGGCCTTCATCATCGCCTTTGCGGTCTTCGCTTATGTGGTGATGGACGGGTTTGACCTCGGCATCGGTATCCTGTTCCCGACCTTCAGCGCCGGGCGCGAGCGTGACCGGGCGATGAATTCAATCGCGCCGGTGTGGGACGGGAACGAGACCTGGCTGGTGCTGGGCGGGGGCGGGCTGTTTGCCGCTTTCCCGCTCGCCTACGCCGTGATCCTGCCTGCGACCTATCCGCTGATTATCGCGATGCTGCTGGGCCTCGTGTTCCGGGGCGTCGCCTTCGAATACCGCTGGCGCGATCCGGCGCACCAGAGGTTCTGGGACATAGCCTTCACCGGCGGTTCGTTTGTCGCGGCGTTCGCGCAGGGGATGACACTGGGCGCGCTGCTGCAAGGGATCGAGGTGGTGGACCGCGCCTATGCCGGCAGCTGGTGGGACTGGCTGACGCCCTACACCTTGCTGACCGGCCTCGGCACGGTGGCCGGGTATGCCCTGCTGGGCAGCACTTGGCTGATCTGGAAGCTCGACGGCGCGGAACAGGACCATGCGCGCAAGCTGGCGATCTGGGCCGGCGGGGCGACGATTGTGCTGATGGGGGCGGTGAGCCTCTACAACATCGCGCTCAATGAAGAATACGCCTCCCACTGGCTGACCGCCCCGCAAATCTATTGGGTCGCGCCGGTGCCGATTGTGACGGCGGTGGTCTCGCTCTCGCTGCTGCACGGCATCCTCAATGCCCGCAATTCCAAGCCGTTCTGGCTCGCCATCGCGCTGTTCTTTCTGGGGATGAGCGGGCTGGGGGTGACGATCTGGCCCTATGTCGTGCCGCCCGGCCTCACCATCTGGGACGCCGCCGCGCCGGAACGCAGCCAGATCTTCATGCTGGTGGGCGTGGCGGTCACGATGCCGCTGATCATCGCCTACACCGTGTGGGCCTATTGGGTGTTCCGCGGCAAGGTTGCGGATGAGGGGTACCACTGATGTCCTCAAGTAGCGCAGCGGTAGGACAGCGATAATGCTTGCGCCGCCGGAGATGGAACCCGAAGCCCCTCTGTGGAAGCGCCTGCTGTGGATGGCCGCAATCTGGGCGGCGAGCGTCGCGGTGCTGGGAGCGGTCGCCTATGTCATCCGTCTGTGGATCGCGCCCTCAACATGACGGCGCTGGTCAAGGTCTGGTTCGATGGCGCCTGCCCGCTGTGCCTGCGCGAGATTGCGCTGATGCGGCGGCTCGACAAGCGCGGCGCGATCACCTTCGTTGACGTGGCCGAGGGCGCCGACCCGTCCTGCCCGATTGACCGCGCCACGCTTCTCGCCCGCTTCCATGCCGAGGAGGCCGGGGTGGTGTATTCCGGCGCGGCTGCCTTTGCTGCGATGTGGCGCGCGATCCCGCTGCTGCGCCCGCTGGGGCTGGCGGCGCGCAACGCGGCTGTGCTGCGGGTGCTGGAGGCGGCCTATCTCCGCTTCCTCAAGGTGCGCCCGCGCCTGCAACGCTTCTTCACCTAGAAAGCGCTTGCCCTGATGCGCCGCATCGGCTGATCTGCCCTGAAACACAAAAGGGAGAGAACAGCCGCCATGAGCAATTTCGGCGCGATGCAGAACGAGATCTACAACGCCGGCCTGCGCGGCATCTTGCCCACCTTCCCGGTCGATTTCGCCACCCTGGAAAAGCGCGCGCACGAAGCGCTGGGGCCGAGCCTGACGAACTATGTCGCGGGCGGCTGCGGGGATGAACACACGCAGGACCAGAACGCCGCCGCCTTCCACCACTGGGGCATGGTGCCGCGGATGATGGTCGATTGCGCCACCCGCGACCTCAGCATCGAACTGTTCGGGCATACCTATCCCACGCCGCTGTTCATGGCCCCCATTGGGCTGAACGGAGAAGCATCGCAGGACCGTCACGGCGATATGGCCGCCGCCCGCGCATCAGCCATGACGGGTGTGCCGTTCTGCGCCTCGACGCTGGCGAACGATCCGCTGGAGGATGTGAAGGCGGCCTGCGGGGATACGCCCGCGTGGTTCCAGCTCTACACCCCCAAGAACAAGGAACTGGCCACAAGCCTGATCCGCCGCGCCGAGGATGCGGGATACAAGGCGCTGGTGGTGACGCTGGATACCTGGGTCACTGGCTGGCGACCGCGTGACCTCAACGCATCGAACTTTCCGCAGCTGCGCGGGAAGGTCTTGCAGAACTACTTCACCGATCCCGTGTTCCGGTCACTGCTGGCAAAGCCCCCCGAGGAAGATCCCGCAGCGGCGATCTTTACGTGGGCTGCGACCTTCGGGCAGGTGCTGACGTGGGACGACATGGCGTGGTTCAAATCCGTGACCAACCTGCCGATCGTGCTGAAGGGCATCTGCCACCCAGACGATGCGCGCCGTGCGGTCGATACAGGGGCGGACGCGGTCTATTGCTCCAACCACGGCGGGCGGCAGGCCAATGGCGGGATCGCGACCATCGATCTGCTGGCGGACGTGGTCGCGGCGGCGGGCGACACACCGGTGCTGTTCGACAGCGGCGTGCGGTCCGGTACCGATGCGGTGAAGGCGCTGGCGATGGGTGCGCGCGCGGTGGGCGTTGGCCGGCCTTACACCTATGGCCTTGCGCTCGGCGGGGCAGAGGGCGCGGCCTGGGTGCTGCGATCTATTCTGGCCGAGGCCGATCTGCTGATGGCGGTCAACGGCTACCCCACGCTCGCCGATGTCCGCGCAGCCGGGGTGCGCCGCACAAATACCTAGGACATTTTGCAACACCCGGGAACCCAATCGCGCTTTTGCACCTTTCGGCTCTTGACGTTCTCGTAACCATTTTTGCGCAGAAGGGCGTTAGGACTCGTTTTATCCACAGATTTGGTGTTAGCTATCGCAACATAACAAAACGCGATTCGGGGACGCAACAATGGAAAAACCAACCATCTGGTCCAGCAGACCAGACCCAAAGCGCCGCACGGTTTGCCTCCATGACGAACATTCGCGCCGCGCGCGGTATGGCCGCATCCAGCCCATGGAAACGCGCAAATCGCTGATTTCGCGGATTGCCGAGCTTATCCCCTACGCCTGATTGCGGCGCTTAACCGCCCGCTTTGGCCAGCATCACCAGCTTGGTATCGGTGAAGGCGAGATAGCCTTCCTCGCCCCCTTCCGATCCGAACCCTGAATCGCCGATCCCGCCGAACGGGGTTTCGGGGGAGGACACGATCAACTGGTTGATACCCACCATGCCCGCCCGCAGCGCCTTGCCCAGATAGTGCGCCTCATCCAGATCGCCGGAAAAGGCATAGGCGGCGAGGCCATAGCGCAGCGAATTGGCGATCCGCACCGCGTCTTCAATGGCATCGAACGGCACGATCCCGGCGATAGGGCCGAAGGGCTCCTCGGTCATGAAGCGGCTGTCCGGCGCGGGGTTGGCGATGACGGTCGGCTGGAAGAAGAACCCGCTGCCCGCGATCACTGATCCGCCGGTGACCACCTCGCCGCGATTGCCGCCCGCATCGGCAACGACCTGCTCCATCGCCGCGATCCGCCGCCCGTGGGCAAGCGGTCCCATGTCGACCGTGTCATCCATGCCCGGATCGCCGACCTTCAGCTTGCTGGCGCGGCTGGCGAATTCGGCGACGAAGCGATCATAGACCTCGCGTGCCACCAGAAAGCGCGTGGGCGAGACGCAGACCTGCCCGGCATTGCGGAACTTGGTGCCTGCGCACATCGCCACGGCGCGATCCAGATCGGCGTGCTTGCTGACGATCACCGGGGCATGGCCGCCCAGTTCGGGGGTAAAGCGCTTCATGTGGCTGGCGGCCAGCGCGCCGAGTTGCTTGCCGACCGCGGTCGACCCGGTGAAGCTGACCTTGCGCGTGACAGGCGATGCGATCAGACGCTCCGAGACGGGGCCGGGGTCGCCATAGACCAGATTGAGCACGCCCTTGGGCAGCCCTGCGTCGACAAAACATTCCACCAGCAACTGCGCTGATGCCGGGGTGTTTTCCGCCGGCTTCAAAATCGCGGTGCAGCCCGCCGCCAGGGCGCCGGCGATTTTCTTGGCGGGCAGGTTGACCGGGAAGTTCCAAGGGGTGAGCAACACGCAGGGGCCGACCGGTTCATGCGTCACCATCTGCGCGATCAGCTGGTTGCCGCGTGTCGGGATCAGCCGCCCGCCGCGACGCTTGGCTTCCTCGCCAAGGAAATCGAGGGTGTCGGCCGATCCGGTGATCTCGCCCACCGCCTGTGCGCGGGGCTTGCCCATCTCGGCGGTCACCACCCTGGCGATGGCGGGTGCCCGTTCCCGCAGCAAATCGGCAGCACGGCGCAGGATGGCGTAACGTTCCGCCCCCGATGTCTGGCTCCACGAGACGAAGGCATCATCCGCTGCCTTCAACGCCGCATCAAGCTGGGCGGGGGAGGCCTTGGGGCACTGCCCGATCACCGCCCCGGTGGCCGGGTTCACCACATCCATTGCGCCCGCTTCTCCGGCGGCGATCCACTGGCCGTTGATGAGCATTGAGACGGTGGGATATTCGGACATGGTGTGCTCCATCGGTGGGCTCTGGGGTTGGCGTGATCCCTAGCGAGGATTGCTGCCAGGGGCGAATGTTTCCCGTGAAACATCGCTGGATGCTCTATCTGGAGGCAGGCTGGCGAGGGTCAAGGCCGGGCTAGCCGCGGTCTGGGGTGGTCTGGCTGAAAGCAGGCACTGGCACGGCTTCCGCCGCGCAGTGTTGCGCCGATTGCAACAAGCCGCGTTGCAAAAACAAGTTCGTTGCAGGCTTCTGACGGGAAAGATTCACCCCACTTCAGCGTTACAAGAATACATCTCGCAAGCTGAGGCAGGTAAGACGATGAAGCCCTTTGATCCCCGTCCGCTGGTGCGCCAGAACAATCCGGATATCGCCATCGATACCCATGTCGCGCCGCAGGGGGCCAGCGACAAGGTGGCGTTCGCCTTCGTTAAGCTGCTGCGCTTCTGCGCTGACCGGTTCTTTGCCAAGCGTTACGGCCACCGCGCCGTGGTGCTGGAGACCGTGGCGGCGGTGCCGGGCATGGTCGGCGGCTTGTGGCAGCACCTCACCGCGCTGCGCAAAATGCGCGACGACGACGGCTGGATCCGCACCCTGCTCGACGAGGCCGAGAATGAGCGGATGCACCTGATGACCTTCATTGAAATCGCCCAGCCGAACCGGTTTGAACGCGCACTGATCGTAGCGGTGCAGCTGGTGTTCTACAATTTCTACTTCTTCCTCTACCTGTTCGCCCCGCGCACCGCGCACCGGGTGGTCGCCTATTTCGAGGAAGAGGCGGTCTACAGCTACACCCAGTATCTCGCCGAGGTTGACGCCGGGCGGCACGAGAACATCCCCGCGCCCAAGATCGCGATTGATTACTGGCAGCTGCCCGCCAATGCGCGCCTTCGCGATGTCATCATCGCGGTGCGCGCCGACGAGGCCGAGCACCGCGATGTGAACCACTACTTCGTTGCCGAGCTGGACAACCGCAAGGCGCACCGCCCGCTGGAAGGGCAGACCGCGCCTTAGGCCGCCGTAACGTGCTGCTCGATCGCGCCAAAGATCGAGTGGTTGTGGGCATCGCGCATTTCGATCCGGACGGTGTCACCGGGTTGCATGAACGGGGTGGCAGGCGCGCCATCGCGGATGGTTTCGATCATGCGGATCTCCGCGATGCAGGAATAGCCCGCGCCGCCTTCGGCGACCGGTTGGCCCGGCCCGCCATCCGCGCCCTTGTTTGACACGGTGCCCGTGCCGATCACTGTGCCAGCCCCCAGATTGCGGGTCTTGGCTGCGTGGGCAACCAGCTGCGCAAGGCTGAAGGTCGCGTCCTTGCCCGCATTGGCGCGGCCAAAGGGCTTGCCGTTCAGGTCGACCATCAGCGGCAGGTGGATCAGGCAGTCAGTCCACGCGTCACCCAATTCATCGGGCGTCACAGCCACGGGCGAGAAGGCGCTGGCGGGTTTGGACTGGAAGAAGCCGAAGCCCTTTTCCAGCTCCGCAGGGATCAACCCGCGAAGGCTCACGTCGTTGACCAGCATCAGCAGCTTGATGTGCCCCGCCGCGTCTTCCGCCGACACGCCCATCGGCACATCGTCGGTGATGCAGGCGATTTCTCCCTCCATGTCGCAGCCCCATGCCGGATTGCCGAGCGGAATGTCCTGACGCGGGCGAAGGAAACCGTCCGATCCGCCCTGATACATCAGCGGGTCGGTGTAGAAGCTGGCAGGAACCGTGCTCCCACGCGCCTGCCGGACGAGTTCCACGTGGTTGATATAGGCGCTGCCATCGGCCCACTGGTAGGCGCGGGGCAGGGGCGAGTGCGCCTGACGTTCATGGAACCGCTCGCACGGAACGGTCTCGTGTTCGACATCGCGGGCCAGCACCTCAAGCTCCGGCGCAACCCGCTCCCAATTGTCGAGCGCGGCCTGCATGGTCGGCGCGATATAACCGGCGGCGCAGCAGCGGGTCAGGTCTTTCGAGACGACCACCAGCATCCCGTCGCGCGTGCCGTTGTCGAGTGTGGCGAGTTTCATTCGGGTTTCCTCTCCGGGGAATCATCTTGGTTATCGGGATGCGCCGCGATGAAAGCGGGCAGGGCAAGGCAGGCGGCTTCGATCCGGGTCATGTGCGGACTGGCGCTGAGGTCGTATTGGAACCGCCGCGCATTGGCGAGCTGCGGGATCAGGACGATTTCGAACAATCCGGGCGCATTGCCGTGGAGGAAATCCCCGGTGCCGAGCTGCGCCAACCGCGCCTCGACCGGATCGAGCGTGCGCTTCAGCCAGGTGCGATACCAGACATCAATCTCGTCCTGCGTGTGGCCGAGCGGGTCTTTCAGATATTTCAGCACCGGCAGGTTGTTCACCGCGTGAATCTCGGTGGCGATGCCGTAGGCCAGTTCGCGCACCGTGTAGCGCGCCTCGATATCGGCGGGCAGAAACGCGGGGTCTGGGTAGGCCTCGTCCAGCCATTCCAGCAGCGCCATCGATTGCGCCCGGTCACGCCCGTCGGCCTCCAGCATCGGGAGCGATCCGAACGGGTTACGGCTGGTGAAGGCTGCGTCCTTGTTTTCCGCCGTCACCAGATTGACCGGCACGTTCTCGAACGCGAGCCCCTTGAGGTTCAGCGCGATCCTGAGGCGGTAGGAGGTCGAGCTGCGGAAATAGCCGAACAGCCGCATCAGAACGCTGCGATCCCCGTGATGGCGCGGCCTAGGATCAGCGCGTGGACATCATGCGTGCCTTCATAGGTGTTGACCGTTTCGAGGTTCACCATGTGGCGGATCACTTGATATTCCTCGGAAATGCCGTTGCCGCCGTGCATGTCGCGCGCGGCGCAGGCGATGTCCAAGGCCTTGCCGACATTGTTGCGCTTGACGATCGAGATCATGTCGGGGGCAAAGCGTCCCTCGTCGATCAAACGGCCCACGCGCAGGGAGGCCTGAAGGCCCAGCGCGATGTCGGTCATCATGTCGGCGAGCTTTTTCTGGAACAGCTGCGTCGCGGCGAGCGGGCGGCCAAACTGGTGGCGATCCAGTCCGTATTGGCGCGCGGCGGCAAGGCAGAACTCCGCCGCCCCCATCGCGCCCCACGAAATGCCATAGCGTGCGCGGTTGAGGCAGCCGAACGGGCCTTTCAACCCTTCGACATTGGGCAGCAGCGCGGATGCGGGCACCCGCACGTCTTCCATCACGATCATCCCGGTGGTGGAAGCGCGCAAGGAAATCTTGCCCTTGATCTTGGGCGCGGAAAGGCCCGCCATGCCCTTTTCCAGCAAGAAGCCGCGGATCGCCCCGCCGTGTTCTTCGCTCTTGGCCCAGACCACGAAAACATCGGCGAAGGGGGCGTTTGAAATCCAGGTCTTGCTGCCGGAGATGACGTAATCATCGCCGTCACGCTTGGCGTGGGTTTTCATCCCTGCGGGGTCGGAGCCTGCATCAGGCTCGGTCAGGCCGAAGCAGCCGATCAATTCGCCGCTGGCAAGGCCGGGCAGGTATTTGCGGCGCTGTTCATCCGATCCGTAGGCGTAGATCGGGTGCATCACGAGGCTGGACTGAACGCTCGCCATTGAACGGTAGCCTGAATCTACTCGCTCGATCTCGCGCGCGATCAGGCCGTAGGCGACATAGCCTGCGCCCGCGCCGCCGAACTCTTCTGGAATGGTGGCGCCCAGCAGGCCTGCGCGGCCCATCAGCGGGAACAGTTCGGGCGCGTCCACCTCTTCGCGGAAGGCGTGTATCACGCGGGGCTGGAGTTCGCTTTGCGCAAAGCCGTGCGCCGCGTCGCGGATCATCCGCTCTTCTTCGGTCAATTGGCTTTCAAGATCGAAGGGGTCTTCCCAGTTGAACGGGGAAAGCCGCGCCGGGGTTGTGCCGTGCACCTGATTTGCTCCTGCTTATGTTCTTGCCGACAGCCTTCGCAGGCTTGGCAATTCAGGGCAAGGGGGCCAGCGCAACCGCGACGGCAGGCAGGCCTCAGACCGGGGCGAGCACCCGGCTGACCGCATTCAGCAGATCGGCCGGCGGGCAGGGTTTGGCCAGCGTGGTGGCACCGGGAAAGCGGGCGGCCACGGCCAGCGCATCGGCGCGTTCCGAATGCAGGATCACCGGAACGTTTTCGTCGATCAGCTTCTGCGCCAGTTCATAGGTCAGCCCGTCCGCCAGTTCGATGTCGAGGATCGCGCAATCGGGCTTGTCTTTCTGGCAGGCCAACATCACCGACGAAATCCCGGCGTGCGGTCCTTCGACTTCGTAGCCCGCCTCTTCGAAGGTGTCGCACAAGTCGAAGGCGGCAATGTATTCGTCTTCGGCAATCAGGATGCGCAGAACCATAGACCTTCTCCCCTTGATACGACTCCCAATTTGGGAGTGTATCATGGTTTGGACGTCAACTTGTCGCGAATATTATCCGTTCTGACCGAATTTTTGGACGAACCCGCTTTCGTCACCGGCGCTGAGCAATCTGGCCTGCTCCACCCACTGGTCGCGGGTGATTCGTCCCGAGAAACGGCCCAGCTTTGCGTCGATGCGTTCGACGTCGGAAGGCTCCCACGCGGCGATCTGGGCGTAGGTGGTGATGCCGAATTCGCCCAGCAGCGCGGCCAGCTTGGGGCCGAGGCCCTTGATGCGGGTGAGATCGTCGGGCGCAGACGTGGCGGCTGGTGCCGCGATGGGGGCGGTGTCCGGCCCTGCTTCTGCATCGGTGCCAAGCGGGGCGGCGGCGACGGCCTGGCTGTTGGCGGCGGCGGACGTTTCGCCCTGAATGATATCGATGCCGCGCGGCGCATCGATCAGCGCCTGGTTGCGCGGCGCGGGCGCTGCACCTTCGGCCAGCACGTCACGGGCAAGGGGAGCACCGCTTTCGTCCTCGATCACGCGGGCCTTCCGGCCGAGGCGGCTCAGAACCCATGCGGCAATCACCAGCGCCACCAGACCGAGCAGGATCAGCGGCAGATAGGTCATCAAATCGGGGGACATGGCGTGGTTGCTCCAAGGCGAATCAAGGGGTCAAGGCGAGGCGCATTAGCAGCCTCGCCCCGCTTCGCCCAATGCCCTTCGCACCAGATGCGATCAGCCGCCCTTCATGCTGGCTGCAAGCTGGTTGAGCTGCAGGAATTCCTGCCGCCAGAAATTATCCTGCGCGCCAGCAAGCTGCCCGATGTCGTCAAAGCCGAAGCCCATCATCATCTCGTCGCCGCGCAGCACCTGACCGTAAGCCGCAACCGCAGCGGCGAAGGCGAAATCGCCCTTGGGCGCGCTGGCTGTCTGGAGCGCGGCGCTGGGCACCGCCCGTTCGATCAGTTTCGAGGTATCGCCATCAGGCAGCTTGTAGCGCAGCTTGACGTTGGCGGCTTCGGCCAGCCTTGCGGCAGCGGCCTTGTCCGGCGCATCCTCATAACGGCGCGGGGCAATCCAGCCCTTGCCGCCCACAGGCACGACTTCGTAGATCGCGGTGACCTGATGGCCTGCGCCAATCTCGCCCGCGTCGACCAGATCATTGTCGAAGTCTTCTTCGCGCAATGCCCGGTTCTCGTATCCGACAAGCCGGTATTGCGCGATCACCGCGGGGTTGAATTCGACCTGGATTTTCACGTCCTTGGCGATGGTGAACAGGGTCGATTGCATTTCCTCGCCCAGCACCTTTTTCGCTTCAAGTGCGGTGTCGATATAGGCGTAGTTGCCGTTCCCCTTGTTGGCGATCTGCTCCATCATCGCTTCGTTGTAATTGCCCTGGCCAAAGCCCAGCGTGGTCAGCGTGATGCCCTTGTCGCGCTTCTGTTCGATCATGTCGATCAGCGCTTTGGTGTCCGACAGGCCGACATTGAAATCGCCATCCGTGGCAAGGATCACGCGGTTGACGCCGCCCTTGATGAAGTTGTCCTCGGCGATGCGGTAGGCCAGTTCGATCCCCGCGCCGCCCGCGGTCGATCCGCCTGCGGCCAGACTGTCCAATGCGCGGCGGATCTTGCCGGTGTCGCTGGTGGGTTCCAGCACCATGCCCGCAGCGCCCGCATAGACGACGATCGACACGGTATCCTTCGGCCCCAACTCGCCCGCCAGCCCGGCCAGCGCGGTCTTCACCAGCGGCAGCTTGTCCGGCGCGTTCATCGAGCCCGAGACATCCATCAGGAACACGAGGTTCGCCGGCGGACGTTCGGCGGTGTCGATGTCGTACCCGCGCAGACCGATGCGCATCAGGTAGGTGCCGGGGTTCCACGGGCTTTTTGCCACATCGGTGGTCACGCTGAAGGGCTGGCTGCGATCCTTTGGCTTGGCGTAGTCATAGCGGAAATAGTTGATCATTTCCTCGGTGCGTACCGCATCCTTGGGCGGCATCATGCCCTGCGTCAGGAACCGGCGGGCATTGGCATAGGCCCCGGTATCGACATCGACGCTGAAGGTGGAGACCGGCTCTGCTGAGGTCAGTTTGACGGGGGAGACTTCCTTGCCGTCATATTTCTCGCGGCCCGGATCGGTGGCGATGATCACGGGCGGAGCGTAGAATGCCGCTTCGCTGGCGACCGCACCGGTGCGGTTGCGGGTTGGCCCGTCACGTTGCACCCGCGATCCTGTCACCACGACGGATTGCGGCGCGATGCTGACCGGCGCAGGCGGTGGCGGGGGAGGCGGCGGGGGTGGCGGAGCGACCGTTGCAGGGGGCGGCGAGGCCTTGGCAAGCTGTTCGGGCGCATCCTTGGCGCAACCTGCGATCACCGCGCACAGCGCGACTGCCGCGAAAATCTTCGTCCCTTGCATCACCTTTTCTCCCCGCAATCTTCAGCGGTTCGAAAAATCATGCCCGGGCCGTGAATAGCGACTGAACGTGCTTGGGCTACGCCAGATCGGTTTCGGGATCAGGGACAACCTGCTTGCGGAACAAGACCTTGTCCCCGTCATCAAACCCGCGCCGCCAGATCACCAGCGCATAGGTGGCAAGAATTGCGGGAATGCCGAACAGCAGTTCGATCCATTCCGGCAGGAAGGTAAAGCCATAACCGACCACCACCGCAGGCGCTGCAGCATAGACCAGCGCCCAGCGCCAGTTGCTGACCGGCGCTTTCAGCAGGTGCTTGAGCAGCAGCGCTTTTACCAGACTGGACACCGCCAGCGCGATCATCAGCGCGCCCGCCGCGCTCGCCGCTTCATAGCCCTTGCCCAGACCATAGGCGTTTGCGGCCTCGATCAGGGCGATGGTGAGGGCGGCTTGCAGGGCGATAACGCCCACGGAAATCGCCAGATTGCGCTTGCGGGCGATGTAGACGAGCACGCTTTCGGACACGACCGCCATCGAAGCGGCGACCTCGGCTGCCAGCAGGAAGGCGAGCGCAGCCGTGCCCGCGACATAATCCGGCCCCCACAGGCCCATCACCGCTTCCCCGGGCACGCCCAGCACCAGCGCGATGCCCAGTTGCACCGCGATGATCCAGAACCCCACCTGCCGCACCTGCGCGGCGATGGCGCCCATGTTGCCGATCCGCAGATTCTTGGTGATGACGGGGGAGAGGATCGGCTCGAAGCTGGTTTTCAGCTTCTGCGGCAGCGAGGCAATCTGCTGCGCGGCGTAATAGATGCCGACCGCCTGCGGGGGCGCGAACAGGCCAAGGATGAAGATGTCGAGCAGCCGCGTGCCGCGCTCGATCGCGTCGGCCCCCACCAGCGGAAAGGCGCGTGATGACATCGCGAGCATCGCTCGCCCCTGCGGGTGCCATCCCTTGGGCAAGCCATAGCTGCGCAGGAACGGCCACAAGGCCGTCAGCAATCCGGCGTAGATCGAGGCGATGAAGGCCAGCGCCAGCCCGCCATCGCGGGTTGCCGGGATGAAGAAGAACACGCCCGCGCCGATGGAAATCGTCCACGGCTCGACAATCGCCCGCGCGCGCACGGTGGTGGCGATGTCGAAGCGATAGGCCTGCGCGGCGAGCAGGATCTCGGTCACGGCAAAGGCCGGGATGGTGGCGACCAGCCAGATGTCCCATCGGCTGTTGGTGCCATTGGGGAACATCGGTTCAGGAAAGGCGAGCAGCAGCAGCGCGGCGGCGCCTGAATAGATCAGCGCCAGCAGCAAGCCGTCATAGACTAGGTTGGTCTCGGCGCCGCGATCCTCGCCAGCCCCGACCGAAAGCCGCTGGGCCAGTCCGCGCTTTTCGCCCAGCGAGCAGATCAGCGCGACAATCTCGATCAGCACCATCGCCGAAGCAAAGCGCCCCAGTGCCTCCGCGCCATAAAGGCGTGTCGCGATGACAAGGAAGGGGATGCGCGCGATCAGGCGGATTACGAAGCCCAGCGTGTTGGTCCGCCCGCCCTTCGCCAATTTGGCGAGATCGTCGGCGTCGTCAGCGGGGGTGCTCGCGGCGGGCGTCGGGCTCACGCCTGAAGGTCCTTTGCGTCGCTTTCCAGCTCGGCGCGCAGGGGGCGGGAGAGCAGTTCGGCGACCACCTTGGCCGCGCTCTCGCCGCCAAGGATGGCATTGACGGCGGCAACGATCGGCATGGCAATCCCGCGCCTTGCGGCCAGATCGGCCAGCACCGGGGCGGTGTGCGCGCCTTCGGCCACGGTGCGGCGGTCGGCCATCAGCCCCTTGGGGTCCGCCCCTTCGCCAAGCGCCTTGCCGAGTGCGAAATTGCGGCTGGATGTGCTGGAGCAGGTCAGCACCAGATCGCCAAGGCCGCACAATCCGCTCAGGGTCTCGACCTGCGCGCCGAGCGCCTCGCCAAAGCGCAGCATTTCGACATATCCGCGCGAGATGATCGCGGCGCGGGCGTTCTGGCCGAGCGCCAAGCCGTCCACCACGCCGCAGGCAATCGCCAGCACGTTCTTGACCGCGCCGCCGATCTCCGCGCCGGTGACATCGTCGGAATAGTAGGGCCGGAAGGCCGGGCGCGCGATGGCCGGGGCCAGCCGCTCCCACTGCGTCCGCCCGCCTTCGCAGGCGAGGGTGACGGCGGTGGGCAGTCCGGCGGCGACCTCATGCGCGAAGGTCGGCCCCGACAGCACCGCGATGGCGCTACCCGGCGAGGCTTCGCGCGCGGCGTCATTCATCAGGCGGCCTGTCCCCGCTTCGATCCCCTTCGAACACAGCACCAGATCGCGGGGCGCTGTGGCAAGGCCTGACAGCACCCGGCCCAGCACCTGCGCAGGGGTGACCACCAGCACGGTGCCAATCGCGGCAAAATCGGCCAGATCGCCGGTTGCACGGATCGTCGGGGCAAGGGTGGCGGACGGGAGGTAAAGCGGGTTGCGGTGACCGGTGTTGATCGCTTCGACCACCTCGGGCTCGTAGGCCCACAGCGTGACATTGCGCCCGTCAGAGGCCAGCATCTGCGCCAGCGCCGTCCCCCAGGCGCCTGCGCCGATCACGCCAATGGTGTCCTGCTGGCTCATGCCTTGACCCCCGCACCGCGCACGGTTTCTGCTTCCGGATCGAGCGGCCAGCGCGGGCGGGCCACGAAATCGAGGCTGTCACCCGCCGCATGGTTGCCGCCCAGCGCCAGCCGTTCGCACCCGGCCCAGGCGATCATTGCGGCGTTGTCGGTGCACAGGGCCAGCGGCGGGGCGGTGAAGCGCATGGCGTGTTTTTCGGCGAAGTTTTCCAGCGCAGCGCGCACAGTCTGGTTGGCCGCGACTCCGCCTGCCACCACCAGCGCGGGAAAAGGGCCGGCGCGGGTCAGGGCATATCCCAACCGGTCCAGCAGGCAATCGACCGCTGCCTGCTGGAAACTCGCGGCGATATCGGCAGGCTTGTGCGCGCCGCTTTCCACCGCCCGCAGCACCGCGCTTTTGAGACCGGCGAAGGAGAAATGCGGTTCTGCCGAACCCTTCAGCGGCCGGGGCAGTGGCACGGCCTTGGGATCACCCTCCAGCGCCAGCCGCTCCACCGCAGGGCCGCCGGGATAGCCTAGCCGCAAGATCTTGGCAGTCTTGTCGAACGCCTCGCCCAGCGCGTCGTCAATGGTGGTGGCCAGCCGCCGATACTGCCCCACGCCCTCCACCGCGAGGATCTGGCAGTGCCCGCCCGATACCAGCAGCAGCAGATAGGGAAATGCCAGTGCATCATCCGCTAGCCTGGGGGACAGCGCGTGGCCTTCCAGATGGTTGATCGCCAGCAGCGGCTTACCGCTCGCCATCGCCAGCGCCTTGGCGCTCACCAGCCCTACCATCACTCCGCCAATCAGCCCCGGCCCGGCGGTTGCTGCGATCGCATCGACATCATCGAGGCCAAGCCCCGCCTCGCTCATCACCTTGGCAAGCATCGGGGCCAGCCGTTCGGCATGGGCCCGTGCGGCGATTTCGGGGACGACCCCGCCATAGGGCGCGTGTTCGGCTTCCTGACTGGCAATCGCCTGCGCGATTATCGTCCGGTCGCCGCGCACCAGCGCAACGGCGGTTTCATCGCAGCTCGATTCGATACCGAGGACGATACGAGTATCAGAGGTGTGCGTGACCGATCCCATCCGGCTTCCATCTAGTGCTTGTGAAGGCTAGAGCAAGCGCGGCTATGACTGAACATGAACGAACCGCCCCCCGCTTGCGGCTGGGCACCCGCAATTCCCCGCTCGCGATGGCGCAAGCCGTAGAGACCCGCGCCCGCCTGTGCGCCGCCCACGGCTGGAGCGAAGGCGCGATCGAACTCGTCCCCGTGCTCGCCAGCGGCGACAAGGTGCTGGACCGGCCGCTGTCGGAAATCGGCGGAAAGGCGCTGTGGACGAAGGAACTGGATCAGTGGCTGGGGGAAGGGCGGATCGATCTGTCGGTGCACTCGGCCAAGGATGTCGAGACGATCCGTCCGGCCGAATTCCACTTCGCCGCATTCCTGCCGCGTGCTGACCGGCGCGATTGTCTGGTCGGCGCGGCCAGCATCGCGGCGATCCCGCAGGGCGCGGTTGTCGGCACCAGCGCGCCGCGCCGTGCCTCGCAGCTTCTGAACCTGCGGCCCGATTGCAAGGTTGTGACGTTCCGGGGGAATGTGGCGACCCGGCTGGCGAAATTGCAGGCAGGCGAGGCGGATGTGACCTTCCTTGCCGCCGCGGGCCTCGAACGGCTGGGGCAGAGCGAAGTCGGCGCAGCTCTGGCGTCTGACGAATGGATCCCGGCAGCGGCGCAGGGCGTGATCGCCATCGAGTGCCGCGCCGATGATGCGGAGACGACCGCGCTGCTGGCCGCAATCGATCACGCACCCACCCGCGCCGAGCTTGAGGCGGAACGCGCGCTGCTGGCGGAACTAGGCGGCACGTGTCACTCACCTGTCGCGGTGTTGTGTGAAACCGGTGGCGGCACGCTCGCGATGCGTGCGGCGCTGTTCAGCCCGGATGGCGCTGAACGGATCGAGGGCACGGCCACGTTTGCACCTGGCGATCATGGCCCGGTTGCCGCGCTGGCCGCCGATCTGCTCGCCCGCGCCACGCCGGGGATTGCGCCGCATTTCCGCGGAGGGAAATGAGCTTCCATCTGCTCGCCCTGCGCCCGCAGCCGGGGCTTGCCGCGACGCTTGGCAAGGTCCGCGAGGCTGGTCTGGCCATCACCGGCCACGCCCTGTCCGAAATCCGCGCCGTGGCGTGGGATTGCCCCGATCCCGACGGCATTGACGGGCTCCTGATCGGCAGCGCCAATGCGATCCTGCACGGCGGGCCAAACCTCGCCCGCCTGACCGGCAAACCCGTTTATGCCGTGGGCGAGGCGACCGCCGCCGCCGCCCGCGCCGCCGGGTTTGGCGTTGCCATGACGGGAAGCGGCGGCTTGCAGGGTGTGCTCGACAGCATTGCTGCGCCTTCCCACCTGCTGCGCATCGCTGGCGAGGAGCACGTGCCGCTTGATCCGCCAGCGGGTGTGACCTTTGCCGAAGTGATCGCCTATCGCTCCGTTCCCCTGCCGCTTGATCCTGCCGCTGGCTTGCTGGCATCGGGGGGTGCGTTGGTGCTGCTCCATTCGGCGGCGACGGCGCGCCATTTTGCCGAGGAATGTGATCGTCTTGGGATGCCGCGCGCAGCCATCACGCTGGCCGCGCTGGGCCCGCGCATCGCCGCTGCGGCGGGGGACGGGTGGGGCGCGGTTCACATCGCCGAACGCCCTGACGAGGCCGCGCTGTTGCAATTGGCATTTGACTTGTGCGGCAAGCCGCGCTCCATTCCCCCCTCGCCGCCCGCGCAGCCGTAAGAACGGCCTGGGCGAACCGAGCATCAAGGTCGCAAAGAACGGATCACGATGGCATCACAGCCCGGATCATCACCATTGGGCAGCCCGCCCCGGTCCGCATCGGGCCGGGCGCTGATGCTTGCCGCGCTCATCGCCTTCATTGCGGGCGGGGCGCTGGTGGGCTGGGTGATGTGGTACAACCTCCAGCCCGGGCGCAACGCGCCCCGCGCACCGAAGTGGTGGCCGAGGCCGCGACCGATGCGGGCGCTGGCACCGATGTTGCGGCCCCGGCGCCGCTGACCGCTTCGCCCACCCCGCAGGCGGCAACCGAAAAGGCGGTGGAGCGCGTGGCGCAGCAGCAGGGCGGGCTTGACCAGCGGCTTGCGGCGGCGGAACAGCGGCTCACCCAGCTTGATCTTCAGGCGCAGGCAGCGGCAGGCAATGCCGCCCGCGCGGAGAGCCTGCTCATCGCCTTTGCCACCCGCCGTTCGGTGGAGCGCGGGGCGGAGCTTGGTTACCTGTCCGATCAGCTGCGCCTGCGCTTTGGCGACCAGTGGCCCAATGCGGTCAGCACCATTGTCGAATTTTCGCGCAATCCGGTGCGGCTTGATCAGCTGGTGGCGCGGCTTGAAGGCCTCGCTCCGCAATTGCGCGAAAGCAGCGAGGGGCCGTCATGGTCGGCATTCCAGCGCGAGCTGGGGCAGTTGTTCGTGTTCCGGCGCGAAAGCACCCCTTCGCCGCAGCCGCAGCGCCGCCTTGAGCGGGCGCGATGGGCGCTTGAACAGGGCCGATACCGATCAGCGATTGAAGAGGTGAAGGGCATGCCCGGCGCCGCCAAGGCCGAAGCGTGGATTGCCGATGCCGAACGTTATCGCAAGGCGATGGAGGCGCTGGAGGTGATCGAAACCGCTGCCGTGCTCGACCAGCGCGGCCTGCGTGATGGGGCTGGCAATCCGGTGCGGCAGCTGAGCCCGCTGGTGCGGCCCTGACAGGAGGCGGTGCAGTGGCAGCGCGTGCTAACCGATACCTCGCAGCATTTGCTCTGCTGCTTTGCGTTGGCTGTCAGGAAAAGCCCGCTGAAAAGACATTTTCCGAACGCCTGATGGAACTGCCCGCACCGGGGCAGCCCAACCTTACAATCGCATCAGGGCCGCTTGTTTACGCGTGCAAATTCAAGTCTCACGGCACGATCGTGATCGAGACGGACCCGCGCGATGCCCGGATCGTGATCAATGGCGCTTCCATTCCGGCGGACGAGGGAAGCAATTTCTTTCGTGCCTTCGATGGTTCCGAAACCGTCTATTTCGCGCCCGACCGGTCATACTGGGAATACCAGGGTGAACGTGCGGAGAATTGCGTCGTCAGCTCATGACGGCCTGATCAGGCCCGCAATATCTCCGGCAGATCGCCCGAAACGCCGCGCGCTTCGTCCATGAAGAAGTCTTTCAGCATCGGCGTGCGCTGCACCGCTGCCATGCCGAGGCGCCGCACCGCGCTGGCGGTCTTGCCGGGAACGCCGAACAACCGCGTCAGCCCGTCGGTCGCCAGCGCCACCATGAAGCTGTCGAGCCCGCGCCATGTCTCGTAACGCTTGAGCAATTCGGGATCGCCCGGATCAAGGCCCAGCCGCGCACCATCAGCCAGCACTTCGACCAGCGCACCGACATCGCGCAGGCCAAGGTTCAACCCTTGCCCTGCGATGGGGTGGATGCCGTGCGCCGAATCCCCGATCAGCGCGAGGCGTTCGGCGGTGATCCTGGCGGTGTGGTGGAAGCCCAAGGGCCAGCTTGACCGGTGGCCCACGGTCATCACCTTGCCCAGCACGCCGCCCATGCGCTTTTCGACCTCGGCAAGGAAAGCGCGGTCGCCCAGCTTCATCACGCCCGTGCCGTCAGCCTCGGACACGGTCCAGACAAGTGACGAGCGGTGGGTGCCATCGGCATCGTCGTTCAGCGGCAGCAGCGCGAAGGGGCCTGCCGGGTAGAAGATTTCCCACGCGACGTTGCCGTGCGGCTTTTCATGGGTGAGGCCCGCGATGATTGCGCGGTGGTGGTAATCCCACTTGGCGATGGCAATGCCCGCCTGATCGCGGGTGGGCGACTGGCGGCCTTCGGCGGCGATCATCAGGCGGCCCTTCAGCTTCTGCCCGTCCGCCAGCACGGCGGCCACACCATATTCGCTGCGCTGACGCTCGGTAACGTGCGCCCTGGCGACCCAGTTGATCAGCGGCTCCTTCGCGGCGGCCTCGAACAGGGCGAGGCGCAGGCGGCGGTTGGGGAACATCCGCCCCAAGGTGCCGCCACCCTCACCGGGCTGGAAGTCGAGCCTGCCGGGCTTGTTCTGGTCGGTCACGGCGATGCTGGCGATGTCGCAGGCGAATTCTTCCAAGCCCGCGGCGATGCCGATGTTTTCGAACAGGTGCCAGCTGGCGGTGGAGATCGCGGTGGCGCGGTCGTCAAAACCTTCGGCGGTGAGTTCAGCCGGATCGGCGCGGTCGATCACATGGCTTGACATGCCCTTTTTCGCCGCCGCCAGCGCCAGCGTCATCCCCACCAGCCCTCCGCCGAGGATCACCAGATCGCGTGTTTCGTTGGCAGGCTGTGTCACCGTGTCGGCTCCGATTGCGAAGTTAGGGCCGCGAGCCTAGAGGGTTGCCTGTGTCCCGCGCAAGAACCTTCCCGCATCCGATCCGTCAATTGCTTGCATGCTGGCTTGCGCTGCTCGCAAGCGTCATGCTGACCGGGACGGCCTCGGCGTTGACAGTCCAGCCGCCGCCGACCGAAGAACGCTATGGCGATGCACGGATTGCGGCGGCGCTTTACGCCGATGGTGCGCCGGTGGCGGGGCAGACGTGGATGATGGCGCTGCGCTTCACCCCCAGCGCCAGCGAATGGCACGGATACTGGTCCAACCCCGGCGATGCGGGTCAGGGTCTGAAGCTGTGGCTCGATCTGCCAGAGAGCTGGCAGGTGGGCGCGCTGGTCTATCCGGTGCCGAGGCGGCTCAGCATCAGCGGGCTGATGAATCATATCTACGAAGGTCCGTACACCGTGCTGGTGCCGGTTATGGTGCCAGCGGGTGCGGATGTCAGCGCTCTGCCGCGGATCACCGGCCACGTCGAATACCTTGCCTGCACCGACACGATCTGCGTGCCGCAGGACAGGCTGCTTGAGGCGCGCAGCGGCGGCGATTTTGCGCGCTGGCGGGCCGAGGTTGCGCCGGCTCTGGCGGCACCGTCTCGGTTTGACGCGGGGCGAAATGTGCTGCGCCTCGCGATCCCGCTTCCGGCGGGCGTTGCCCTGCCTGATCCCCATGCCTTCATCAGCAACCAGAACCTTGTCGATTATGCCGCGCCGCAGACCTTCCGGCGCGTCGGTGATGTGCTCACGGTAACGATCCCGCTGGCCGAATACCGCGCTGATAGTCCAAGCGTCGTCGAAGGCATTTTCGCCTTTGGCGACGGGGCGGGGGTGGCGTTCGGGGCGGCACCGGGAGAGGTTCCCACCGGCGGTGACGTGGTCGCCGGACCGCAGCAGGCGCAGATCCCGATGCTGTGGACGCTGATCCTTGGCGCGCTGGCGGGCGGATTGCTGCTCAACATCATGCCCTGCGTCTTCCCGATCCTGAGCCTGAAGGCGCTGGCACTGGCCCGCGCGGGCGAGAGCGAGGCGAAGGCGCGGGCCGAAGGGCTGGCCTACACCGCAGGCGTTGTCATTGCCTGCGTCGCCCTGGGCGCGCTGCTGCTCGCGCTGCGTGCGGCGGGCGAGCAAGTCGGCTGGGCGTTCCAGTTGCAGGAGCCCGGCGTTGTGGTCGCGCTGCTGGTGCTCGCTGCGGTTATCACGGCGAACTTTGCCGGATTGTTCGATGTGCCCTCGATTTCGGTCAGTATGGGGGGAGAGCGCACAGGCGCCTTCGCCACCGGGCTGCTCGCCGCCTTCGTCGCCACGCCCTGCACCGGGCCGTTCATGGCGGCGGCGCTGGGCGCGGCGCTGCTGCTGCCGACGGCGCAGGCGCTGTTGCTGTTCGCCTGCCTTGGCCTGGGGCTGGCGCTGCCGTTCCTGCTGCTGGGTTTCGTGCCTGCGCTGCGGCGAATGCTGCCCAAGCCCGGCGCATGGATGGAGCGGTTCCGGCGGATCATGGCGATCCCGATGGCGCTGACGGCGCTCGCGCTGCTGTGGCTGACGGTGCAGTTGGGCGGGCGGCCGTTCGGGCTTATCGCGCTGGTGCTGGTCGTGGGCGTGCTTTTGGGGCTGTTCGTGGTGGGCAAGCTGCAACGCAGCGGCAAGATGGCATGGCCCGCCCTTGGCCTTGTCGCTGCGCCCTTTATCGCCTTTGCCGCGATCGGCTTGCCTGCGGTCTACGAGGCCAAGGGCGGCGAGGCGCGGGCGAGCATCCACAATCCCCAACCCTTCAGCCGCGATGCGCTGGCCGCCGCGCGCGCTTCAGGCAAGCCGGTGTTCGTTTGGTTTACCGCCGATTGGTGCGTCACCTGCAAGGTCAACGAAGCCGCCGCCATCGAGCGCGAAAGCGTGCGCAAGGCCTTTGAAAACGCGGGCGTGGTGACAATGGTGGGCGATTGGACCGTGCGTGACGAGGCGATCACGCAGTTCCTGACCGAGCAGGGCGCGGCGGGCGTGCCGCTGTATCTGTGGTATGCGCCCGGCGCTGCGGCCCCGAAGCAATTGCCGCAGGTGCTTACACCGGATCTGCTGGAGGCACAGGCTCTTCAGGCGTCCCCCGGCACGCGGTAACCAGTGCCATGGGCAGCGGGCTGGGATTGAGCCGGACCAGCCCCGCGCCCGGCACCGTGACAGTCGCCTCGCGTTCGGGCTTCAAGGCATCCCATTCGGGCTGGATTGCGGGCATCTCGCCCTGCCACAGCACCCGTCCGCCGATCTGGGTCGCATCGACCGGGAAGCGCCCGATCCAGCCGTTGCCGATCAGTGCCAGCAGGGCCGCCGCGCCATTATCGGCGGGCGCGTGGCGGGTGATCCGCAGGCGGGCTTCGGGCTGGGCAGCTTCCAAGCATTCGAGCGCCAGTAGCACCGGTTGGCCGGGCACGCCGTAAACTAGCCGCTGCGGATTGCCGGTGCTGGCCCACACCGCGCCTGTGGTATCGGGTGACGCCAGTGGCTCGGATGGCCCGGTGGTCGGCGCAAGCAGCGACACACGCGCCACAGCCGCATCGGTGGGCGGCGGCTTGCACCCCGCCAGCGCGCCTGTCAGCGCCAGCCCTGCCAGCAAAGCACAGCGCATCAACGGTCGCGGATGAAGGTGCGAATATCGGCGCTGAGCTTCGCACGATCCTCGTCGCGGATATACATCATGTGCCCGGCGTCGTAATATTTCCACGTGATGCGGTCCTGCGGGATCCCGGTGCGCTTCAGCGAATATTCCGCCCCGAAGAACGGCGTGGCGAAATCGTACCAGCCTTGTGCGTTGAACAGCCGAAGGCCGGAGTTCTGGCGCAGCGCCCGCCCGATGAAGGGCGCGACGTTGAGATAGGCGCTGCGATATTGGCCGCCAAGGCTCCAGTCCCAGTTCTGCCCCGGCTCGCGGCCGATCGACTGGTATTCGCGGTCAGTGCGGTAGCCCAGCGTCTCGCGCGCCCAGCTGTTGATCGCCGCGGTGTAGCCTGCGTCGATACCGTAGAAGCTGGGGTCATTATCGGGCGTTTCCCCGGCACTGTCGTAATCGCGTCCGGTGTAGCGGGAATCAAGGCGGCCGACAGTCAGCCCCCGGTCGCGCAGCAGTTCCTTGTAGAACCGCTGGTCGGTCACGCGCAGGTCCGCCTGTTCGAGATAGGTTTCCGAAAGGCCGGTGAGGCGGGACAGTTCCTTGCGCACGGCAGCGCGTTCTTCGGCGGGCAAGTCCTGCCCTTTCAAAAGCGCGCTCGCAAACGGCCCGAGCGCAAACTGGCGGGCTTCCTCGGCCACGGCTTCAACTGAGGCGCCTTGCACCTTGCCGTGGAAATAGGCCGCGGTCGCCATGTTGGGCAGCATCACCACGTAAGCCATCTCATTGCCGGGCGTGGTGTCCTCCACCCCGAAATCGAGGATGGTTGAAACGAGGATCAGCCCGTTCAGGCCGACATCGTTGTAGGTGCCGCCTTCCAGTTCATCCACGACCATCGCGGTGCGGGTGGTGCCGTAGCTTTCTCCGCCGAGATATTTGGGGCTGTTCCAGCGGCCATTGTCGTTGATCCAGCGCCGGATCACCTTGGCAACGGCGCGGGCGTCTTGCCTGAGGCCGTAATACTTCTTGGGGTCGGTGCCCTGCGTCAGATGGCTGAAGCCGGTGCCGGGGGGGTCGATGAAGACGAGGTCGGCAACATCGAGCAGGCTGTCGGGGTTGTCGAGCAGCGGATAGGGCGGCGCGCCGTCGTCACGTGCATCAGAGGGGATCGCCACGCGCTTCGGCCCGAAAGCGCCCATCTGCAACCACACCGAGCCGGAGCCGGGGCCACCATTGTAGATGAAGAACACCGGACGCGTGGGGTCTGCGGGGGTCTTCACATAGGAGGTGGTGACGATCACCGCTTCGGGTTTGCCCGCATCGTCCGACAGGATCGTGTCGGCAATGGTCGCCTTGTAGGTGATGCGCTGCCCGCCGAAGGTGCCGGCAAGATCGCGGGTGCGCACCTGCGCCTCGGGCGCGGCAGCGGGCTTTGCAGCCTCCGCCTTGGGCGCATCCTGCGCGAGCGTGGGAGCGGCAAGGGCGAAGGTGCTGGCAGCGGCCAGCGCAGCGAGGAATCGGGCGTTCATGGGGTAAGGGTTGGCAGGGATGGGGGCGCGGTTCAAGGGGCGCGGCTAAGGCTTCCCCCCCATCTTCTTGTAGCGGGTCTTCCCGAACCGCGTCTTCCTCGTCCCCGGCTTGCCTTCGTTCGACCGGCCCACGATCGGCGCGCGCTTTTCGCCATCCGGGATGCCGAGTTCGTCCGCTTCCAGCCGCCGTATTTCATCGCGCAGGCGGCCTGCCTCCTCGAACTCGAGGTTCGCCGCCGCATCGCGCATCCGCTTTTCGAGGTCTTCGATGTAGCTTCTGAGATTGTGCCCGACGAGGTTGTTGCGCTCCGCATCGCCCGTATCGACCAGCACAGAATCCTGTGCGGCGGAATGCGCCACGATGTCGTGGATGTTGCGCTTGATCGTCTGGGGCGTGATGCCGTGTTCGGCGTTATAGGCTTCCTGTTTGGAACGCCGCCGGTCGGTCTCCGCCAGCGCCCGCTCCATGCTGCCGGTGATGCGGTCGGCATAGAGGATCACCCGGCCATCCACGTTGCGCGCAGCGCGGCCGATGGTCTGGATCAGCGATGTCTCGCTGCGCAGGAAGCCTTCCTTGTCCGCGTCCAGAATCGCCACCAGCCCGCATTCGGGGATGTCGAGGCCTTCGCGCAGCAGGTTGATCCCGATCAGCACATCATAGACGCCGAGCCTGAGGTCGCGGATCAGCTCGATGCGTTCGAGCGTTTCCACGTCCGAGTGCATGTAGCGCACCCTGACGCCTGCCTCGTGCATGAATTCGGTGAGGTCTTCGGCCATCCGCTTGGTCAGGGTGGTCACCAGCGTGCGGTAGCCCTTGGCGGCGGTCGCTTTGCATTCGACGATGCAATCCTGCACCTGATCTTCGACCGGGCGGATCTCCACCGGCGGATCGATCAGACCGGTGGGACGGATAACCTGTTCGGCGAACACGCCGCCGGTCTGGTCCATTTCCCAATTGCCGGGTGTGGCGCTGACCGCGAAGGTCTGCGGGCGCATCGCGTCCCACTCATTGAAGCGCAAGGGGCGGTTGTCGATGCAACTCGGCAGGCGGAAGCCGTATTCGGCCAGCGTCAATTTGCGGCGATGGTCCCCCTTCGCCATCGCGCCGATCTGCGGCACGGTCTGGTGGCTTTCATCGACGAACAGCAGCGCGTTTTCTGGCAGGTATTCGAACAGCGTCGGCGGCGGTTCGCCGGGGAGCCGCCCGGTGAGGAAGCGCGAGTAGTTTTCGATCCCCGCGCAGCTGCCGGTCGCCGCGATCATCTCCAGATCAAAATGCGTGCGCTGTTCCAGCCGTTGGCGTTCGAGCAGCTTGCCTTCGGCCTCCAGCTCCTTGAGCCGTTCTTCCAGCTCGAATTTGATCGCGGCAGCCGCCTGCTTCATCGTCGGCCCCGGCGTCACATAGTGCGAATTGGCATAGACCCGCACCTTTTCCAGCTTTGCGCCCTTGGTGCCGGTCAGGGGGTCAAATTCGGCGATCTCCTCGATCTCGTCACCGAAAAAGCTGACCCGCCAGGCCATGTCCTCATAGTGCGAAGGGAAGATTTCCAGACTGTCGCCCCGCACGCGGAAATTGCCGCGGGTGAAGCCGGCGTCGTTGCGCTTGTATTGCAGGGCGACAAGCTTGCGGATCAGCTCGCGCTGGTCGACCGTCTCACCCAGCTTGATGTCGAAAATCATCGCCGAATAGGTTTCGACCGAGCCGATGCCGTAAAGGCACGAGACCGAGGCGACGATAATGACGTCGTCCCGCTCCAGCAGTGCGCGGGTGGCCGAGTGGCGCATCCGGTCGATCGCCTCGTTAACGCTCGATTCCTTCTCGATATAGGTGTCGGAGCGCGGCACGTAGGCTTCGGGCTGGTAGTAGTCGTAGTAGCTGACGAAATATTCGACCGCGTTTTCGGGAAAGAAGCTCTTGAATTCGCCGTATAACTGCGCGGCGAGGATCTTGTTGGGGGCAAGGATCAGGGCAGGCCGCTGGAGCGTTTCGATCACCTTCGCCATCGTGAAGGTCTTGCCAGAGCCGGTGACGCCGAGCAGCACCTGTGTCTTTTCGCCCGCCAGCGCGCTTTGGGTGAGTTCGGCAATCGCGGTCGGCTGGTCGCCCGCCGGTTCATATTCCGAAACCAGCTTGAACGGGATGCCGCCCATCGACTTGTCGGGCCGCTGGGGGCGGTGCGGGGTGAAGTCGGCGCCCGTTTCGGGCTCGTCCAGTCCGCGGCGGATTACGAGTTCGGCCATGCGGAACATATGTAGTCCCGCAGGCCGAATGTGAAGGGCTGGACAAATCTCCGCCTCCAATCGTGCTGGTTTTGCGTTACTGTCATGCATCACGCAAAAACGCCCGCAGCAGGAGACGACCCCATGAAGCGCATTACCCTCATTGCCGCAGCCGGTGCGGTCCTGCTTGCAGGCTGCTCGGATGGGAACGCCGATGCTGACGGCAATGGCGAGATCAGCGCCAAGGAAGTCGCCGACAAGGCCGAGGCAGAAGGGATCAAGCCGCAACCGGGTCTCTACAAGGCGACCATCACCATGACGGACCTCGACATTCCCGGTCTGCCGCCCGAAATGAAGGGCCACGGCGCTGGGGCAACCACAACCAGCGAGGATTGCCTGACTGCCGAGGAAGTCGACAAGGGTTTCGAGGAGCTGGTCAAGCAGGGCCAGAACGGCGAATGCACCTATGAAAGCTTCAATCTTGATGGTGGCAAGCTTGACGCGGTGATGGTGTGCCAGACGGCCGAGGGCAGTGCGCGCATGGCAATGACCGGCACCGCCACTTCGACCTCGTCCGAATTCACCGCCACGACCAAGATGAACTTCGAAGGGGTCGGCGAAGGCTCGATGAACTTCACCGTCAAACATGAACGCATCGGCGACTGCCCGGCGAAGTAACGCCCGTGGTGAAATGTGTCGCATTTGTTACGCGTGTTACACTTCATTGAATATTCATCCGGGATGTGGCTTGAAGCGGGACATGGCCCAGCTTCGAATTGTCCCTGATCTGCCCCGTCTTCCCGCCCCGCTTCTGGCGGCGGCGAGCGCTGCGGGTGCTCAGGCACAGCAGGCCTATGCCTCCAGCGAATTCGCCCGCCGCATGGCGTTGGCGCGGGAAGCCATCCCCGTAGAACACGAAGCCGGCAAGCCCCGTCTGGCGCGGCTGCTGGGCGAGTCGCAGGTGCTGCTCGAACCGTTGCGCCGCCGTCGCCGCAAGCTGTCGATCCCGGCCTCGGCCAATCCGCAGGTTGTGATGATCCTCCCCGGCTTTGCCACCCACCCGATGCGGATGCGCTATCTTGCGCTCCAACTCGAAGCGGCGGGCCATGTTACCAAGCGTTGGGGGCTGGGCTTCAACTGGGGGCCGAACGAGGAGAATTTCGCGGCGCTCGAAGCCCGTCTTCTGGAACTCCATGCCCGACATGGCCGCAAGGTGGTGATGGTCGGCTGGAGCCTTGGCGGGCTCTATGCGCGTGAGCTGGCAAAGCGGCAGCCGCAGGCGGTGGCCAAGGTGATTTCGATGGGCTCGCCGTTTTCCGGCTCCCCGCGCGCCAACAATGTCTGGCGCGCCTACCAGTTTATCACCGGGCATTCGGTTGATGCTCCGCCGGTCGCCGCCGCATTGGCGGTCAAGCCGCCGGTCGAGACGGTCGCATTGTGGAGCGCCAATGACGGCGTCATCGCACCGCGCTGCGCCGCCGGCCGGGCGGGTGAGCGTGACCGGGCGGTTGCCCTGCGATGCACGCACATGGGCTTCACCTATGATCCCCAGGTGATCGGCACTCTGCTGTCAGAGCTGGAAACCACCCACGCCTGATTCCTGTCGCAGCATGGGCGAAGGATAATTGCGCAAAATTAAGCCAGCGCTTTCCTTTTGCGAAACGCCGGTTACATTGCTGCATTGCACATAAGCGCAAGCGGGGGTCGATGCAGGGGCGGGGCGGTACTTTTGACGAGATGTTCGATGGTGAGGGCAACACGCGCCCGGCCTATGCCGAATATTGCCGCTGGTATGGCGAACAGCCGCCCGAACTGATGCGCCGCAAGAACCGAGAGGCGGATGACAGCTTCCGCCGCACCGGGATCACCTTCAATGTCTATGGCGAGGATGCGGCGGAAGAACGCCTGATCCCCTTCGACATGGTGCCGCGCATCATCACGGCTGCGGAATGGCGCCGCCTGTCGCGCGGGATCGAACAGCGGGTGCGGGCGCTCAATTCCTTTCTCTATGATCTCTATCACCGGCAGGAGATCGTGCGCGCCGGCCGCCTGCCCGAACGGCTCCTGCGCCAGAATGACGCGTGGCTGGCCAACATGGTCGGCTTCACCCCGCCCGGCGGCATCTACACCCACATTGTCGGGATCGATCTGGTGCGCACCGGGCCGGATGAATTCTTCGTGCTGGAGGACAACGCCCGCACTCCTTCGGGCGTGTCTTATATGCTCGAAAACCGCGAGACGATGATGGGGATGTTCCCCGATCTGTTCAGCCGGGTGGCGGTGGAGAGTGTGTCGAACTACCCGCGCCGCCTTGCCCGCAGCCTCGCCGCCTGCGTCCCGCCCGCCTTCACCGGCGGCAAGCCGACCGTGGCGGTGCTGACCCCCGGAATCTACAACTCCGCCTATTTCGAACACGCCTTTCTGGCTGACCAGATGGGCGCCGAGCTGGTTGAGGGCAGCGATCTGCGCGTGGTTGAGGGCCGCGTCCAGATGCGCACCACCCGCGGTTACAAGCCGATCGATGTGCTCTATCGCCGGGTCGATGACGATTACCTCGATCCGCTGACCTTCAATCCCGAAAGCGCGCTGGGCGTGCCGGGGATCATGGATGTCTACCGCGCGGGCGGGATCACCATCGCCAATGCGCCCGGCACCGGGGTTGCCGACGACAAGGCGATCTACAGCTTCATGCCGGAGATCGTGGAATTCTACACCGGCGAAAAGCCCCTGCTGCCCAACGTCCAGACCTGGCGCTGCGCGGACAAGGACAGTCTGGCCTATGTGCTCGACAACCTTGCCGAACTGGTGGTCAAGGAGGTTCACGGATCGGGCGGCTACGGGATGCTGATCGGGCCGACCTCGTCAAAGCGCGAGATCGCCGCCTTCCGCGAAAAGCTTGTCGCCAAGCCCCATAACTACATCGCCCAGCCCACGCTCGCCCTGTCGACCTGCCCGATCTACACATCCAAGGGCCTTGCGCCCCGGCACCTTGACCTTAGGCCTTTCGTGCTGGTCAGCCCCGAAGGCATCGACATCACGCCCGGCGGGCTGACGCGGGTGGCGCTGAAGAAGGGATCGCTGGTGGTCAACTCCTCGCAAGGGGGCGGCACCAAGGATACATGGGTGTTGAAAGACTGATGCTGGGCCGCACCGCCAACAGCCTGTTCTGGATGTTCCGCTATCTTGAGCGGGCGGAGAACACTGCGCGCCTGCTCGAAGCGGCGCTGCGCATGGCGCTGACCCGCGATCTGGTGACGGCCGAGGCGGAATGGCGATCGGTCATTGCGACGCTCGGCCTGCAAGCGGCCTATGAAGCCGCGCATGATGGCTATGACGGACTTCAGGTCTGGAACTTCGTGCTGCGCGGGCCGTCCAATCCCGGCAATGTCCGCAACATGTTCGGCGGGGTGCGCAGCAATGCGCGGATGGCGCGGACCAATATCTCGTCCGATGTGTGGGAAGCGGTCAACGAAAACTGGATGCGGCTGGACAAGCTTCTGGCGCGCCCCGTTGGCCAGACGATGGTGGGCGAGGTGCTGTCCGCCGTCCGCCGCGCCGGAACACAGGTCCACGGCGCCTTCGACGGGTCGATCCTGCGTGATGAAGGCTATCACTTCGCCCGCGCCGGCACCTTCATCGAACGGGCTGACAGCACGGCGCGCATTCTCGACATGAAGTATTTCCTGCTGCTGCCATCACTGTCCTATGTCGGGTCGAGCCTCGATACCGGGCAGTGGGAACAGGTGCTGCGCTCGGTCGCCGGGGCGCGGGTCTATAGCTGGCTCAATGCCGGGCAGATTGAAGCACGCGGGATTGTCGAATTCGTGGTGCTCGATGACCGCTTCCCGCGCAGCCTCGCTTTCTGCCGCAACGCCTTGCGCGATTGCCTTGGCGCACTGGCGCGGATGCACGGGGTTGAAGGACGCGCCGTTGCCCTGATGCGGGATTCCGACACCCGCATCAGCCATCTCAGCGTCGATCAGATTTTCGAACAGGGGCTGCACGAATTTCTCGTCGATTTCCTCTCCCGCAACGCCAGCATCAGCCAGGCTATCGCTGAGGATTACCGGTTTCACGCATGAGCAAGCTGACCCTCTCGATCCGGCACACCACCCATTATGCCTTCACGCAGCCGGTGGTCCACGCTCTGCAACGGCTGCGGCTGACGCCCAAGGAAACGCAGGGCCAGCGCATCATCGACTGGCGCATGACCTTTGATAACGCGCAGCCCGAACTCCAGTATGACGACCAGCATTTCAACCATGTCACGCTGATCGGCCTGTCCCCCGGCGCGCACGAGGTGACGGTGACCTGTGAAGGCACGGTGGAGACCGAGGATAACGCCGGCGTGATCGGCCGCCATTCGGGCCATCTGCCCTTGTGGAGTTTTCTGCGGCAGACCCCGCTCACCCGTCCCGGCGCGAAGCTGCGTGCATTGCTGCGCGAGGCGCAGGGGGCAGGGGGTGAGGCTCCGCTCGATTTCCTGCACTCGCTTTCGGCCCTGATCCGGGAACGCATCACTTACGAGGCCGGACGCACGAACTCTGCCACCACGGCCGAGGAAGCGGCGAGCCACGGATTTGGCGTGTGTCAGGATCACGCCCATGTCTTTATCGGTGCGGCGCGGGCAGGCGGTATCCCTGCGCGTTACGTCAGCGGCTACCTGCTGATGGACGACCGGATCGAACAGGAAGCCACCCACGCCTGGGCCGAGGCCCATGTCGAAGGGCTGGGCTGGGTCGGCTTCGATGTGTCGAACGGCATTTCGCCCGATCCGCGCTATGTCCGCGTGGCGACGGGGAGCGATTACCGCGATGCTGCCCCCGTGACCGGCATCAGCATCGGCGCGGCCGAGGAAGTGCTGACAGTGGGGCTGACGGTCGAGGCTCAATCGCAATCGCAATCGCAGTCCGGCGGCAGCCAGAGCCAGCAGCAGGGCCAATCGCACCAGTAACCGGCGATTGCCGCATGGCCCTTTGCCACTCCCCTCGCTTCAGGCTAGGGCGCGCGGCAAGTGGGCGGGAAGAGGATGACAACATGACCTATTGCGTTGGCATGGTGCTCGACAAGGGCCTGGTGCTGATGAGCGACACCCGCACCAATTCGGGCGTCGACAACATCTCCACTTTCCGCAAGCTGTTCCACTGGAACGTGCCGGGCGAGCGCATGATCGCGGTGATGACAGCGGGCAATCTGGCGACGACGCAGGCGGTGATCAGCCAGCTGGAGGAACGCACCAAGGCCCCGACCGAACGCGACAACACGCTGCTGAAGGGGCCGACCATGTTTCAGGTCGCCACCGAAATCGGCCGCCTGCTGCGCACCACAATCGAAGAAGCGCAGCGCGTCAATGGCGACACAGGCAAGGGGCGGTTTACCGCGACCATGATCGTCGCCGGGCAGATTGCCGGGATGCAGCCGCGCCTGTTCATGATCTACCCCGAAGGCAACTTCATCGAAGCGAGCTGGGACACGCCCTTCTTCCAGATTGGCGAGACGAAATATGGCCGTCCGATCCTGATCCGCGGCTATGACCGCGACATGAGCTTTGAAGACGCGGTCAAGCTGCTGATGGTCAGCTTTGATTCGACGCTGAAGGCCAATCTGTCTGTCGGTCTGCCGCTGGATCTGCTGGTGATGGAGAAGGACGCCTTCGCCCCCACGCACGAACACCGCGTCACTGCGGATGACCCCTATTTCGACACGATTTCATCGGGTTGGGGCAACGCCCTGCGGTCTGCCTTCCACTCGCTGCCGCCCTATCGCTTTGCGCAGTGATGCTTAGGCGCTTTGCCTGATCTGGCTCCGATACGGAGTGAAATAATCAATTTGTAACAAGACGTTAACGCCAGACGGATATGGTAAATCCTCCGGATTGGCGGCGCTACTGCGTGTAACCCCACATAGGTTGGCGCAGACACCTTTGCATGACACGCAAAGCCTCTCTCCACTTCATCGATTCGTGCAGCCGCCAACGCGCCGAACTGGCCCGTGTCGGCTTTGCGCTGGGCCACCACTGTGAGGTCTATGGCGACCTTTCAGAACTGGCGGTGCACCCGCCACGTGAAGGGATCATCATCGCCCGCGATACCGCCGAAGAAGGCGGGGTGGGCATGATCCTCGATCGGCTGGGCAGGCTGGGCATCTGGCTGCCGCTGATCGCGGTGGACGTGCAGCCCCGTCCGGGCCGCATTGTTGAGGCAATCAAGGCGGGCGCGCTCGATTACCTTGCCCTTCCGCTTGATCCCGAACGGTTCACCCGCTGCCTTATGCGGATCGAAAAGGAAGCCGAACAATTCGGCGCCGCCCGCCGCCGCATGATCGAAGCGCGTGACCGCATCTCGACCCTTTCAACCCGTGAACGCGAAGTGCTCGACTGGCTGGCCGAAGGCAGCAGCAACAAGGCCATCGCCCGAGAACTCGACATCAGCCCGCGCACGGTGGAAATCCACCGCGCCAACATGATGACCAAGCTGGGCGCCCGCCACGCGGCAGAAGCGGTGCGGTTGAAACTGGAGGCGAAGCTGGAACCGAGGCTGCGCGCCTGACATCGCGTCGGGCAACATCGGTAGCAATTGGCCATACCCCCCTGACGGCTCCGGCGCTGATCGTTCAGCGGACCGGGGCCGTCGAACGATTCAACCCAAGAGGTCAGCGGCAAAACTTCGCGCCGGTGCCTTCGAGGTGGAAGTGATCCTCGTGCGCGGCGTTGTATTCCGGGCCAAGCACCGTACCGAAACGCTTGCACGCGCTCTTGTGCACAACCCGCAGGAATTCGCGTGTCGCTGCGTCGCCGCCGTGCCAATCCCGCTTCAGCACGATGCGGCGGCCATCGGCGAGAACAAAGGCCGACACATCAATCGCCTCGGCGCGGGCATGGGCAGAGCGGCGTTCTGTTCCAGCAACATTGCGGCAGGCGTAGCTGCCCATCGTCTCGATCCGCACCACGGGGCTGCGGAGCAACTGGCGTGCGGCACGATCCACGCCAAAGCGGGCCCAATCGCCAAACGCCTTGGCGACACTGCACCGCACCGGCCCCATGTTGCTGACGCTCAGCGGTGCGCGGTCACCTGCCAGCGCCATCAGTTGCACCGTGCCAAGCTTGTTGCACCCCGGCGCGGCATAGGTATCGGGGAGCGGATCAAACCGCGCTCCCGTCGCGCCGAGATCGGCGAGACAGCGTGCATCATCAGGGCGCGGGGCGTAACTTTGCGGGGCAGAGGCCACCGGCACGGCCGGACGGGCCGGGGCCCGTGCCCCCGAGCTCGCTTGGCCAGGTGCCGTCCCGCCGCTGCCGCCGGGCACGATGGAACCGCACCCCGCCACAGCAAGTGCGGCTGCTGCCAGCGTCCATCCGCGAATCCTGTCCTTGGCCGTCATGACTAAGGATTATCGCGCAAGAATGGTTAACGGCTCGGAAACAAGCCGGGATAAGCGATGATTTGCAGCGGGCTAGGGGATTTCCCGAAGCCCGGCTTTGCGTGTCAGTCCGCTCACCACAACGATTGCCAGTAGCGCGGCGGCAAAGCCTGGGACGATTTCGTAAAGGCCGGGACCGCCCAGAAACGCCTTGTTCCAGCCCAGCGCGATCCAGCCCGCCACCACGCCCGCGCCAGTCACCAGCCCGGCCACGGCGCCCGTGCCGGTCATGCCCTTCCAGGTCAAGGCAAGCAGGATCAGCGGACCGAACGCCGCGCCAAACCCGGCCCAGGCATTGGCGACCAGACCCAGCACCTCGCTGTCGGGATCAGCCGCGATCACCATGCCCGCCGCCGCCACCAGCGCCACGCTGGCCCGCCCGATGTTCACCGCCTCGCGTTCAGAGGCATTGCGGCGCAGGAACAGGCGGTAGAAATCTTCCGTGAGCGACGATGACGATACCAGCAGCTGCGATGAAATCGTGCTCATGATCGCGGCCAGCAGCGCGGCATAGAGGAACCCCGTTATCGCCGGGTGGAACAGCAGGTTGGCAAGGATGATGAAGATCGTCTCGGGATCCTCGACCACCAGCCCGTTGCGTTCCACATAAGCGCGCCCGGCCAAGCCCACTGCGACCGCGCCGATCAGCGAAATCACCATCCAGCTCATCCCGATCACGCCGGCACGGCCCACGTTCTCCACCCGGTCGATGGCCATGAAGCGCACGATGATGTGCGGCTGGCCGAAATAGCCGAGGCCCCAGGTGACCGCGCTGATGATACCGATGGCGGTTGCGCCTTGGGTAAGGCTCAGGAAACCTTCCTGCGGCACCGCCAGAATGCTGCCGCCGGCGCTGCCGCCGGGGCCGAACATGATCACCAGCGGCATCACCACCAGCGCCGTCATCATGATCAGCCCTTGCACGAAATCGGTAAGGCTCACTGCCAGAAAGCCGCCGATCATGGTGTAGACCAGCACGATTCCCGCCGTGATGACGATGCCCAGCATATAGTCGGACAGGCCCGTATCGGGCAGCACGCCGGCAAAGGCGGTCGCAAACAGTTTCCCCCCGCCGACCATGCCGCTGGCCGTGTAGACCGTGAAAAAGCCGACGATGATGATCGCTGCCACCACACGCAGCAGCGTGCCCTGTTCGGGGAAGCGGTTGGCCAGAAATTGCGGGATGGTCAGCGCGTTGCCCAGCCGTTCGGTCTGTTCGCGCAGGCGCGGGGCGACAATCATCCAGTTAAGGGCCGCACCCACCGTCAGCCCGATGGCGATCCACGCTTCCACCAGCCCGCTGACAAACAGCGCGCCCGGCAGGCCCAGCAGCAGCCAGCCCGACATGTCCGATGCCCCCGCGCTGAGCGCCGCGACCGAGGGCGACAGGCTGCGTCCCGCCAGCAGATACCCGGCCGAATCCTCGGTCGATTTGCGCCAGGCGTAAAGCCCGATGGCCAGCATCAGCACGAAATAGGCAGCAAGCGCTGCAAGGGTGAATGCGTTCATGGCCCAGAGGCCTAACAAGCGCCGCTGCTGATGGCCACCCATCGGGCCGAATTACCCGGCGATCACGATTCCCTGCGGAACGCGGCTGCTGCAAACGGCCTCATTCACCGCGAAACTTGCACAATTCGCAGACGAATTGACAATATCATAAGGCGATCTGAGCGAAAACTAACACAGGCGTTTGAAATGATTTCAGGACTCCGACAACAAGCGCCGTGCAATCGTAAGAAATTGCGTAAAATTTGTTCGAAATTCGGAGTTCCAAATAATGGTTTCAAGATATCTTACCCCGGCAATTGGGGTGACTGCGCTGATGATTTCATCGACCGCGTTTGCGCAGGAAGATGAACGTTACTTTAACGGGCCGTATATCTCGGGATCGATTGGTCTTGAATCTGTTGAAGACAGCCGCAACGATGCCATCGTGTTCGACACGAACGGCGATGGCACCTTCAACGATACTGTCAGCACGGTCAGCGGCGCTGATGCCTTCTCGCCCGGTTTCTGCGCCGGAACACCGGCAAGCGCCACCTCCAGCGGGTGCCGCGGCAATCGCCAGAACGAAGGCTATGCGGTGCGCCTTGGCTATGACCGCCATCTCGGCGACGGACCGCTCGTTGTCGGCCTGCTTGTCGAAGGCGCGCGTCCGGGCGTGGAAGAATTCACCTCCGGTTTCAGCACCACGCCAGCGTCCTACACCTTCGGCCGCGAGATCGATTGGGCCGTCACCGGACGCGCCCGTGTCGGCATCTCGCCGGGTGATGGTCGCGGGTTGTTCTATGCCACCGGCGGTGCGGGCTATGCCCGGATCGACCACTCGTTCAACACCAGCAACGGTGCCAACTTCTTCACGCCGGCCAATGAGCGTGATTGGCAGTTCGGCTGGCAGGCTGGCGGCGGCGCCGAAGTGATGCTGACCCGCAACATCGGGCTGGGGATGGAGTATCTCTATTCCAGCTACAAGGACGATGACTTTGTCGTTGCCGTCGGCCAAGGCACCGCGCCCGATACCAATCCGTTCCTGCTCGAATCGGGCGGAACCGATATGCGCCTGTCGAATGACCGGTTCAATTTTCACGCGCTGCGGGCGACACTGAACCTGCGGTTCTGATCGGCCTTACGATGTGAAAGAAAGACCCCGCGCAGCTCAGGCTGCGCGGGGTCTTTGCTTGTGTGGATCGGACGAAAAGCGCGTCCTGCGCCGATCAATCCTTCTTGCGGCGCATCTTCTTGCGCTCGTTCGGGTCAAGCTCGGCCTTGCGCAGGCGGATCGAGAGCGGGGTCACTTCGACCATTTCATCATCATCGATATAGGCGATCGACTGTTCCAGCGTCATGCGGCGCGGCGGGGTGAGGCGGATCGCATCATCCTTGCCGCTGGAGCGGACGTTGGAAAGCTGCTTGGCCTTCATCGGGTTGACTTCGAGATCGTCGGGCTTGGCATTTTCGCCGATGATCATGCCCTGATAGACTTTCATCTGCGGAGCCACGAACAATTCGCCACGCTCTTCCAGCATGTTGAGGGCGTAGGCATTGGCCTCGCCATCGCCGTTGGAGATCAGCACGCCGTTGATGCGGCCTTCGATCGGGCCCTTGTAGACGTCATACTTTTCAAACAGGCGGTTCATGATCCCGGTGCCGCGCGTGTCGGACAGGAATTCGCCGTGGTAACCGATCAGCCCGCGTGAAGGGGCCGAGAAGGTAATGCGGGTCTTGCCCACGCCCGAGGGGCGCATTTCGGTAAGGTCGGCCTTGCGGCGCTGCATCTTCTCGACAACCGTGCCCGAGTGTTCGTCATCAACGTCGATCACGACCGTTTCGTACGGCTCCATGCGCTTGCCGCCTTCTTCGCGGAACAGCACGCGCGGGCGGCTGATGCCCAATTCGAAGCCTTCGCGGCGCATCGTTTCGATCAGCACGCCAAGCTGCAATTCGCCGCGGCCGGCGACTTCGTAGGCGTCCTTGTCTTCGCTTTCGGTGACGCGGATCGCGACATTGGTTTCAGCCTCGCGCAGCAGGCGGTCACGGATGATGCGGCTGGTGACCTTGCTGCCTTCGCGGCCCGCAAGCGGGGAATCGTTCACCGAAAAGCGCATCGCCAGCGTCGGCGGGTCAATTGGCTGCGCGGCAATCGGTTCGGACACCGACGGATCGCAGATGGTGTTGGCGACGGTGGCCTTTTCCAGACCGGCGAGGGCGATGATGTCACCCGCCTGCGCGGATTCCACCGGAACGCGCTCCAGCCCGTCAAAGCTCATCAGCTTGGTGGCGCGGCCCACTTCGATCACCTTGCCGTCCATGTCGATCGCGTGGATCGGATCGTTCACGCGGATCGTGCCCGACTGGACGCGGCCGGTGATGACGCGGCCCATGAAGTTGTCGCGATCAAGCAGCGTCGCAAGGAAGCTGAACTTGGCATCGGGATCGAGGCCGGGGGCGGGGACGTGTTCAATGATCTTTTCGAACAGCGGGGCCAGGCTGCCTTCGCGGCGTTCCTGATCTTCGCTGGCATAGCCATCGCGGCCCGAAGCATAGAGCACCGGGAATTCGAGCTGATCGTCGGCGGCATCGAGGCTGACGAACAGATCGAACACTTCGTCGAGCACTTCCTGCGGACGGCCATCGGGACGGTCGATCTTGTTGACGACGACGATCGGGCGCAGGCCCAGCGCCAGCGCCTTGCCGGTCACGAACTTGGTCTGCGGCATCGCGCCTTCCGCGCTGTCGACCAGCAGGATCACGCCGTCCACCATGCTGAGGATACGCTCCACCTCGGCGCCGAAGTCGGCGTGGCCGGGGGTGTCGACGATGTTGATGCGCGTGGTGTCGCCATTGGCGCCGTGCCATTCGACACTGGTGCACTTGGCCAGAATGGTGATCCCGCGTTCCTTTTCGAGATCGCCCGAATCCATCGCGCGTTCTTCGACGCGCTGGTTTTCGCGGAAGGTGCCCGACTGGCGGAACAACTGGTCGACCAGGGTGGTCTTGCCGTGGTCAACGTGGGCGATGATCGCGATATTTCTGAGGGCGGACGACATGCGAGAAAAACTTCCGGTGAAAGCCGGATGCAGGACATCCGGGGCAGGGTAAACGGGCAAGGCGACAGGGGCGCGCTGCGTTAGGCAAACTATATGGCGGGTTAGCGACAGCGCCGGACGTTACGGCATGCGTCGCCGATGCGCCCATGTGCTGCGATGCAACATCGCGCGGCGCCTAGCGCAAGGATGCGCGCGGGGCAAGCTTGGGGCGGCAACTGGGCGGAATCCAGTGTGACTCTGGCGCAACAATAACCGGAATTGGCCCCGAAAAGCGCGGGCTAGCCGCTTGTGAGGCGCGCAACACTGGCTTATCAGTCCTCTCCGCACGATCACGGGAGAGAGCGCACAGCCAGGTGCGTGCCCACAAAGGGCGCCGCGGTCGCGGGATTTATTGGAGAGGAGCTTCCATGCGTTCGACCTTCACCGGCACTGCCGGCGCATATCGATTCACCCTGCTTGCAGGCGCGGCCACCTTTGCCCTGGCGATGCCGGGTACGGCCTTCGCCCAGGAAGAAGAGCCTGAAGTCGAAGCGCCCGATAGTAGCAACGTCATCATCGTTACCGCGTCGAAGCGCGAGCAGACGCTTCAGGAAGTGCCGATTGCGGTCTCGGTCACCAGCGGCGAAACCATCGAGCGCGCCCAGATCCGCGACGTGCTGGACCTGCAGAGCGTGGTGCCTTCGCTGCGTGTCAGCCAGCTTCAGACCTCGTCAGCGACCACCTTCATCATCCGCGGCTTCGGCAACGGCGACAACAACTTCGGCATCGAACCTTCGGTCGGCGTCTTCATCGACGGCGTGTTCCGTTCGCGCTCGGCTGCAGCCCTGTCCGATCTTAACATGATCAGCCGCGTCGAAGTGCTCAACGGGCCGCAATCGACCCTGTTCGGCAAGAACGCGAGCGCCGGTGTTATCTCGATCGTCACCAAGGAGCCGCAATACGAATTCGGCGGCCAGATCGAAGCAGCCTATGGCAACTTCAACGCGCTGAACGTGCGCGGCGAAGTGACCGGCCCGATCACCGACAACATCGCCTGGTCGCTGGACGGGACGTATCAGCGCCGCGACGGCTTCGGCCGGATCGTCAATCTCGACAATGCCGACATCAATGACCGCAACCGCTGGTCGGTACGCGGCAACCTGCTGATCGAGCCGACCGCGGATCTCAAAATCCGCCTGATCGCCGATTTCACCGATATCGATGAAAGCTGCTGTCAGACCAGCAACCTTGTGGTTGGCGGGATCACCCAGTTGGCCATCGGCGGTGTGGGCGGCGTCTTCCCGACCGATTTCTTCAGCTTCGACAACTTCCTCAACGCGGTGCCGTTCAACAAGAACCAGAACTACGGCTTCTCCGGTCAGGTCGACTGGAACCTGACCGATACCCTCGCGCTGACCTCGATCACCTCCTATCGTGAACTGACCAATGCCTTCACGCAGGACGTGGACTTCACCTCTGCCGACATCACCGCGGAAACCCGCGATCAGGCAGTCGATACCTTCACGCAGGAACTGCGCCTGACCTCGGATTTCGACGGGCCGATCAACTTCCTGCTCGGCGGTTATTACTTCAAGGAAAGCATCACCCAGGACAGCAACCTGTCGATTGGCCGCGACTTCCGCAACTTCGCTGCCATTCAGGCCGCGCCTGCTGCGCTGCTGCCGCCCAACCCGACAGCTGCTCAGCGGATCGCGGTCGGCAATGCCGT
The DNA here is from genome assembly GCA_003724185.1 of Porphyrobacter sp. IPPAS B-1204. Classification (GTDB taxonomy): domain Bacteria; phylum Pseudomonadota; class Alphaproteobacteria; order Sphingomonadales; family Sphingomonadaceae; genus Erythrobacter. The sequence goes on along the minus strand of RHGM01000001.1, from coordinate 732,507 downwards.
GCTGCAGAACGTCGAGGCCGGGCTTGGCCTGCCGCTTGGCTCGATCCTCGGCGGCACCGCGCTGACGCGCGAGCGGTTTGCCATGGACAACACCTCGTGGTCGGTCTTCGGTACGGTGGATTTCGAGCCGGCTGACGGCCTCGTTTTCACGGCCGGGTTCAACTACACCGATGACCGCAAGGACTTCGTCATCGATTTCCAGGCGCTTGATCCGCTTGCGAACATCAACCTGGTCGATGCCTTCATCACCGGTGCGACTGGCGGCGCGGTGCGCAACCGTGCGCAGTTCCAGGCGCTGCCTGCTGCCAACCAGCAGGCGCTGCTTGCTGCGGCAACCAACCCGGCTGTCAACTCGCTGCTCGGCCTGTCTGCACTGCAGTTCCAGACCCCGTCGCCGAACGTGCCAAACTCGGTCGAGCCGGGCCGCACACGTGACGATCAGCTGACCTACCTGCTGCGCGTTGCCTATCAGGCGTCGAACGAGCTCAATGTTTATGCGAGCTATTCGACCGGCTTCAAGGCCAGCTCGGTCAACCTGTCGCGTGACAGCCGTCCGCTCTCGACCGACTACATCCCCGGCCCCGGGCCGCGCGGTTCGACCTTTGCCGCACCGGCATCGCCGATCGTCAACGCCGGGCTCGCCACGCCGAACCTTTCGACCGGCACCCGCTTTGCCGGGCCGGAAGAAGCGCAGGTCTATGAAATCGGCATGAAGGGCCAGTGGGATGGCTTCGGCTTCAACCTCGCGGTCTTCGACCAGACGATCGAAGGGTTCCAGAGCTTCCTGTTCACCGGGCTTGGCTTTGGTCTGGCGAACGCAGGCAAGCAGTCGGTGCGTGGTTTCGAAATCGACACCACGATCCAGCCGACCGATGGTCTGGTGCTGACCTTCGCCGCGACCCACCTCGATCCGCTGTATGACGACTTCACGGGCGGCCCGCTGGGCGACCTGTCGGGTCGCCGTCCGGCCGGTATCCCGGCGTGGAGCCTGCGGACTTCGGCCACCTACAGCCATGAGTTCGGCAGCAGCGGCAACATGCTGATCACCCGCGTCGATTACGCGCATGACAGCCAGGTCAACATCCTCGACGGGATCGCTGGCTTCAACGCCAACCAGTTCACCCGTGAGGTCAACCTGGTCAACGCCTCGATGAACCTCGAACTCAACAACGGGGTGGCTCTCGGCCTGTTTGCGCGCAACCTGCTCGACGAACAGTTCCCGCTGACGATCTTCCCGGGCGTGGCGCAGGCCGGCACCGTGTCGGGCTATCCCAACCCGCCGCGCACCTGGGGCGGTCTGGTGCGCTTCAAGTTCTGATCGCGCAGCCATCACTGTAGCAAAAGGGCCTCGCACCAGTGGTGCGGGGCCCTTTTTCGTTATGGGGCAGGCCTGTGCGCAGCCTCTTGCGTATCGCGCCCGGGCGAGGGATGTAGCCGCCATGCTTGCCCTGATGTTTCAGCCCTTCCGCCGCGCTTTCGACTTTCGCGGCCGTGCGCGGCGCAAGGAATGGGCGCTGTTCGTCTTGTTGCAGATGGTGGTGGTGATTGGCGCACTGGTGTTGGGCATAAGGCTGCTGCCTGACGAGAACATGGGCGATGGGCTGCTGGGCCTGCCGCTGGCCTATGTGGCGGTGTTCGGTCTGCCGATGCTGGCCTTGCAGGTGCGGCGACTGCACGATTCCGACAAGTCGGGCTGGTGGGTGCTGGTCAGCCTGGTCCCCTATATCGGGCTGGGCATGATCCTGTGGCTGATGCTGCTGCCGGGCAGCTGGGGGCCGAACCGCTTTGCCGACGATCCGCGCCGCAGCTGGGAAGGCGACCTGTTCGAATAGGCGCGCCGTCTTTTTTGGGTTTGCCTCAGAGGCTTGTCCTGTGCATTCTGGCCACGTGCGGCAAGGGGTGACCGCAGGGGGATCGCTGAATGGATATCGGGCGGGTGTTTTCGATCAGTTTTGCCATGTTCCGGCAGCGCTTCTGGCTGCTGCTCGGCATGTTGCTGGTGTTCTTCGCGATCCAGCTGGCGGCATCGATCCTGATCGGTCTTGCGGTGGTTTTCGTGGGTGTTGCCGGGGTGGCCGGGCTGGGCGCGGGGATCGACGATCCGAACGCGATCACCGGAATGGGCCTCGGGATGATTGCGATGCTGGTGGTGTTTTACGGCGCCTATGTTGTGCTCCTGCTGGCCCAGCAGGCGGCGATGGTGACTGTCGCCTCGCCGCTGGAGGACTCGTCTTTCGGGACAGCAATGGTGCGCGGCTTCCGCAGCGCGCTGCCGTTCTTCGCCATCGCGGTGCTGCTGGTGCTGGGCTACGTCGCCATGACGCTGCTGCTGGGCCTGCTATTGGCGGCGACCGGTGCGGCCGGAGCGGGCGGTTCGGTCATGGGAATCGTGCTGGGGATCGCGTTCCTGCCCTTGCTGCTGTTTTTCGCCTGCCGCTTTTCGGTGTTAATCCCGGTGGTTGCTGTCGATCAGGTGTTCAACCCCATCAAGGCGATCCGGCGCAGCTGGTCGGTGACGCGCGGCAAGGTGCTGTCGATCCTGCTGGCGCTGGTGGGCTTCATCGTGCTGACGCTGGTGGCATTCGGAGTGCCGTTCGGTCTGTTTTACGGCGCGATCTTTGGCGCGCAGGGCCTATCCAGCGCCGAAGCAGGCTTTCTCATCCTCTTTTTCCTGACGTTCATTCTGCTGTTCATCGCTTACACGATGTTCGCTGCGGCCTTCACCGCAGCGCTGCACAGCGAAGTGTCGGGCGGCGGTGCGGAACGGCTGGAAGAGGTGTTCGCCTGAGCGTTACAGCTCCCTGAGCGCCCGCGCCGGTTTCGCCCGCAGCAGCGGCAGCGAGCCGGCCAGCGCAAAGCCGAGCACCAGCGCCACGCCAAGTCCCAGCACGCCCAGAACTTCGCCCCAATCGGGCAGCCAGTCGAATTCGAACAGCTGGGTGATCACCACCCATGCGAGCCCGCCGCCAATCCCCAGCGCGACCAGCGCCAGCACGGCGGCGAGCAGGCCATATTCGGCCAGCTGCAACAGCAGGATCTGCCGCCGGCTTGCGCCCAGCACGCGCAGCATCACCGTGTCATAGGTGCGTGACGCCCGCGCTGCGGCAATCGCGCCCATCAGCACGGCAAGCCCGGCAAGCACCGTCACCGCCGCCGCCGCCAGCGTGGCGAGGCTGACCTGCTGGAGCAGCTTCCGTGCTTCGACCAGAATGCCGCCGACCTCAATCACCGAACTGGATGGCATCTCCTGCACCAGCGCCCGCAGCAAGCGCCCCCGCGCCGCCGTGTCTGCGCCATCGGGCAGGTCGATTGTGGCCGAAAGGTTGTGCGGCGCGTCCGCAATCGCGTTGCGGCTGAACACCAGCGCGAAGTTGAAGCCCATGCTTTCCCAGTCGATCTCGCGCAGGTTCGCCACCCGCGCCGTGCGTTCAACGCCAAGGATGCCGATGGTGAGGTAATCGCCCACCTCCAGCCCCACGGCGCGGGCGAATTCGGCATCGACCGAGACGAGCGGCTCGCCCTTGTGGAACGGGCTCCACCATGCGCCATCGACCACGCGGTTGCCCTGAGGCAGCGTGTCGGCATAGGTCAGCCCCCGTTCCCCGCGCAGCGCCCATGCGCCGTCCGGAATCTCCTTGAGATCGGCGACGCGGACCATCTTTTCCTTCTCGCCGTAGGCCAGCACCGCGCCGCGCATCGTTGGCACAGTGCGGATGCCCGCCTTGGGGAATTCCGTCTGGATCAGTTCGAAGAAGCGCGGCTCCTTGGCGGGCGGCACATCGAGCACGAAGTAATCGGGCGCCTCCTGCGGCACGCGCTGGGCGATATTGCCGTCAATCGCGCTCTGCACCGCGGCCAGCAGCACGAAAGCGGCCAGCCCGAAGCCCAGCGCCGTGACCAGCGCGCCGGTCGGAGCGCCGGGGCGGTGGATATTGGCGAGCGCGCTGCGCAGCAAAGGATTGCCGGGGCGCGGCAGGCGGCGGGCGAGGGTCTGTATCCCCCAGCCAAGCGCCGCAAGCAGCAGCAGGGCGCCGCCTGCACCCAGCAGGAACCCGCCCGACAGCAGCGGCTGCGCGGTGGTCAGCAGCGCCAGTGCGCAGATTGCGGCAAGGCCGATGCCGGTCGCCAGCAAGGCGCGCTTGTCACGTGACAGGGGCACAATGCCTGACCGCATCAGCGCCATCGCCGGGAATGTCCGCGCCCGCAGCAAAGGTGCCGCGGCAAAGGCGAAGGCCACCAGCAGCCCGTAACTCGCCGCCAGCAGCAGCGCGCCCGGCGCGATGATAAAACCGCTTTCCACCGGCAGCAGACCCTGCAAGGCGCCCGCCAGTAGCGGCGTGACCAGCACGCCCGCCGCCAGCCCGGCAACACTGCCTGCCACCGCCGCCACGCCAATCTGCATCGCATAGATGCGCACAATATCGCCAGACGTGGCGCCCAGCACCTTCAGGGTCGCAATGCTGCTGCGGCGCTGATCGAGATAGGACGACACCCCGCCCGCAATCCCGATCCCGGCAATCACCAGCGCGGCAAGGCCCACCAGCGTGAGGAAATCGCTCATCTGCCGCACAAAGCGGTCCGCGCCGGGGGAGGCACGGTCACGCGTGCGGATGTCGAAACCGGCCGTGGGAAACGCCTTGGTCAGCGCCTCTTCCACGCCTTCCGGATCACGTGACGGGTTGGCAAAGGCAATGCGGTGCTTGCTCTGGTACAGCGCGCCCGGTTGCAGCAATCCGGCCTTGGCGGGCACATCCTGCGCCACGATGATCGTCGGGCCGAGCTGGAAGCCTTCGGAAAGCCTGTCCGGCTCGTCCTGAATGATGCCCGCCACCCGCAAGGTGGCCGTGCCGACCTTGAAGCTGTCGCCCACCTTGATGCCGAGCCGTTCCAGCGCAGTCTGCGCGATCCATGCGTCATTGCCCGAGGGCGCGCTGACAGTGCGGCCATCGGTCAGCACCAGCGTGCCGAACATCGGCCATTTTGCGTCCACGGCCTTCAGCTCAATCGGCGCGGCGGCATCGGGCGTGCTCGCCATCGCCTGCATCCGGTAACCGCTGGATATTGTGCCATATTCGCCAAGCGCGCTGCGTTCATCGGGCCTGAGGTCGCGCTGCCACACCTCGACCTCAAGATCCCCGCCGAGCAGTTCCTGCCCGCTGGATTCCAGCTCGCGCGATATCGCATCGGTCAGCGTGCCGATGGCGGACAACGCCGCCGTGCCAAGGAAAATGCACACCAGCAGCAGCCGCAGCCCCTTGAACCGGGCGTTGAGATCGCGGCGGGCGATGGCCCATGCCGTACCGAGGGGAAGGCTCATGCGGCGGCCGCAGCAGTGGGCCGCGTGTCTGACACGATCACCCCGTCAGCCATGGTCAGCACCCGTTCGCAGCGGGCGGCAAGGCTGGCGTCATGGGTGATGATCAGCAGCGTTGCCCCGGTCTCGGCGCGGCGGGCCAGAAGCAGGTTGATGATCTCTTCACCCGTGGCAGCATCAAGGTTGCCGGTGGGTTCATCGGCAAAAATCAGGCCGGGGCGGGGCGCGGTGGCGCGGGCGATGGCGACCCGCTGTTGTTCGCCGCCGGAAAGCTGGGTGGGGTAATGCCCGGTGCGGTGGCCAAGGCCGACCGCTTCCAGTTCCGCCAGCGCGCGGGGGCTGGCATCCGGCATGGCGGCCAGTTCCATCGGGGTGGCGACATTCTCCGCCGCCGTCATGGTGGGCAGCAGGTGGAAGGCCTGCAGCACAATCCCGATCCGTCCGCGCCGTGCGGCGGCCAGGCCATCTTCGGTGAGGTTGGTGAAATCGGCCCCCGCCACGGTCAGGCTGCCACCGCTGGCACGCTCAAGGCCAGAGAGCACCGCCATCAGCGAGCTTTTGCCCGATCCCGACGGGCCGAGCAGCGCGACGACCTGACCCTGTTCGATGTCGAGGTCGATACCCCGCAGGATCGTCACCGGCGCAGCCGCGCTGCCGAGGGTGAGGGTGAGATTGCGGGCGCTGATAGCGAGAGAGGGGCTTGTCACGGGGTTCCGATGGCATAGGTGAGGGGATGCAACAAGCTACAGCTAAGGATGGTGTGCGGATGCACAAGCGCGTTTGGTCGAAAACTGCCGTCATGGGCGCGGCATTGCTTGCGCTCGCCGCTTGCGGTGACGCGGCGGAAGATGCTGTGTCTGCGGGCGAAGTGGCCGAGGACGGCGCGCCCGCGCTCCCCGCGGTCCCGGTGATGGGGCCGGAGCGCAAGATTATCGCCTTCGGGGACAGCCTGTTTGCCGGCTACGGCCTTGATCCGCGGGATTCCTATCCGGAAAAGCTGGAGAACGCGCTGCGGGCCAAGGGGGTGAACGCCGATGTGATCAATGCGGGCGTTTCCGGGGACACCACGGCGGCGGGGTTGAACCGGCTGGAATTCACCCTTGCCGCGCAGGATGCGCCGCCTGCGCTGTTCATTCTCGAACTGGGCGGAAATGATCTGCTGCGCGGGATTCCCACGGATCAGACGCGGGCGAACCTCGCCAAGATGCTGACTGTCCTACGGGACCAGAAGGTGCCAGTGCTGCTGATGGGAATGCGTGCCCCGCCGAATTACGGGCCGGAGTTTCAAGCCCAGTTCGACGCGATGTACCGTGACCTCGCCAAGGAATACGGCGCGGCGCTGATCCCGTTCTGGCTCGAGGATATCTACCGCGATCCCGCGCTGTTCCAGTCCGACCGCATTCACCCGACCGCCGAGGGGATCGAGCGTCTGGTGGCCTCGACTCTGGGTCAGGTCGAAGGCGCCTTGCCGCCGGTTGAGGGGGGCTAGACGGGGTTAGACACCCGCTAGACCCGCGTTGCCTGCCCCCCGCTGACGCGCCAGATCGCCGCTTCTTCGCGGATCGCATCGAAGGGGGCGAGCTCGGTGCCGGTCATCCAGACCTGCGCCTTGCCTTCGCGAAGGCGCCGGAACAGCTCGGTCCGGCGCACGGGATCGAGGTGTGCGGCAACCTCGTCCAGCAGCAGCACGCTGGGCCTGCCAGCAGCCGCAAGGACGCCGTGGGCCAGCGTGATGGCGATCAGCATGGCCTTCTGCTCGCCGGTGGAACAGGCGGCGGCAGGCTGCCCGGTCGAGGCCATTTTTACCTGCAATTCATCGCGTTGCGGTCCGGATAGGGCGCGCCCTGCGGCCCTGTCACGCGGGCGAGCCTTGGCAAGTTCGGCGCGAAGGGCGGTCTCGTCAAACGGTCCACCCGGGAGATAGGTCAGGGCAGGGCGGGCGAAAGGTTCGGGGGGCAGGGCAGAAAGTTCGTCCGCCAGCCGCAACACCAGGTCGGCCCGGGTGCGGGCCACCGCCGCGCCGTGATCGGCTGCCTGCGCCTCAATCGCGTCCAGCCAGCGCGGATCACCCTTGTTTTCCAGCAGCTTGCCCCGTTCGCGCAGCGCCGTCTCCAGCGCATTCACCCTGCGCGCATGATCGGGTGCAATCGCCAGCGCCATGCGGTCCATGAACCGCCGCCGCGCGCCTGCACTGTCGGTGAAAAGCCCGTCCATTGCAGGGGTTAGCCAGCTCATCGCGAGCCACTCGGCAAGGCTCGCCGCGCTCGCCGCAGCGCCATTGACCCGCACCAGCCGCCGCCCCGGCTGACCGTCCTCGGTATAGGTGCCAAGCCGCGCCGAAACCGTGCCGGCCTCGGTCAGGCTCGCCCCGATCGCGAAGGGGAGGGGAGCGTCGCCCACCGCCGCCCGCCGCGCCAGATCGCCAAGATTCGCGCGCCGCAGTCCGCGCCCCGGTCCGAGCAGCGACAGGGCTTCGAGCAGGTTGGTCTTGCCCGCCCCGTTCTCCCCCACCAGCAGGTTGAAATGCGCCGTCTCGGCAAGCTGCGTCGCTGCGTGGTTGCGGAAGTTTTCAAGGGTGATGCGACTGAGGCCCATGGCTCATTGGCGGGTAGCGGGAGGGGGCCGGTTTGGCCAGTCCGGGGGTCGCGAAATCGCCATTCCCAACCCTTGGTGAATTTTCCCAAGCTTTCGGTTGGCTGAATAACCCGTTTGCGGGCTGAAAGGAAGGAAACGGCGGAATTCCGCCATTTTTCGAGTTTGGCACGCCCCATGCAGAGTGTTCTGCGTCCCCGGGATGGTCCCGGAAAACCACACAAGACACACTAAGGAGACGTCACATGTTCACCATCGAAACCTCGAACCGCTTGTTCGCCGCCGCTTTTTCGGTCGTCCTGTCGGCAGCCTTTTTCGCTTACGCGATCGTTCCTGCCAGCCCGACCCTCATCGCCTGATCCTTCCGCCCCAACCCAAGACCAAAGGAACCCATACCATGTTCGGCTCTGACAACGCTGCCCGCCTTGCTTCCGCTGCCTTTGCTGTCGTTCTGACCATCGCCAGCTTTGCCTATGCGATCGTCCCCGCCAGCCCCGGCATGATTGCCTGAACCGCCAACACTGCAACAGGAGACTGACTGACATGAACGACATTACCGGGCAATCGGGCGGCAAGCCCCCCCGCGCAGGCTTCCGCCTCGACAAGTCCAACGGCAAGATCTTCGGCGTCTGCGCCGGGATCGGCAACCATTTCGGCATCGACACCATGCTGGTGCGGATCGGCTTTGTCGCCGGCGCGCTGCTCGGGTTCGGCAGCTTCATCCTGATCTACCTCGCAATCGCGCTGATCGCGGATTGAGTGCAGCGTCGAAAAGCGGTTCCCGGTTTTCGGGCCGCTGCACACCGATCTGAACAACCGGGAGGGGCCAGCTTGGCCCCTCTCTTTTTACATCGCGCTGATGCCGCCATCCAGCTTCAGTTCTGCGCCTGTCATGAAGCGGCTTTCATCGCTCGCCAGGTAGAGCACAGCGTTGGCAATATCGTTCGGCTCACCGACAAATTTGAGCGGGATCTGCCGCGCCAGCTTTTCCAGCAGCACATCCTTTTCGAGCGAAGCTGCCCGTGCTGTGCCATCGAGAATCGGCGTATCCACGAAAGTCGGGTGCACCGAATTGCAGCGGATCTTCATGCCCTTCTTTGCGCAGTGGAGCGCGATCGACTTCGATAGCATCCACACTGCCGCCTTTGACGCGTTATAGGCCGGCATGGTGTCGCTGGCGATCAGGCCGGCAATCGAAGAAATGTTGATGATCGACCCCGGGGCGTGTTCGCGCATCAGCGGCAGGGCCTTCTGGCAGCCGTGGAAGATCGAATTGACGTTGATATCGAAGCAGCGCTGCCAATCGCCGAAATCGCAGGCCTCGATATTGCCGGGAACGCCGATCCCGGCATTGTTGACGAGCACGTTGAGCCCACCCAGATGCTGGCGCGCCGCATCAACCGCTGCTTCCCACTGCACCGGATCGGTTACGTCATGGGCCATGCCGAAAGCGGTCCCTGCGCCCATTTCAGCATTGATGATCGCTGCCGTTTCCTCCGCGCCCGCGCCGTTGATATCGGTCGCCAGCACGCGTGCCCCTTCCTGCGCCAGCCGGATGCAATGCGCACGGCCGAGACCCTGCGCTCCGCCTGTGACGAGCGCCATCTTGCCCGCTACCCTGCCTGCCATAAATCAATCCTCTCCCAAGTATCCCGGTGTCAAAAGCATCGCTATCCGCACATCGACCGCATGGCCAGCCCGCCGCCATTCGGCCACAAAGCGCGAAAGATCGCGCAAGGCTACCCGGTGGACGGTGATGTTCTCGCCTTCGGTGCCGCCGCCTTCGCTGATCCGTTCGAGGCCCGTCGCTTTCAGCAACGTGAAGCATTCGGAGACCATGCCGGGCGAGGAATAGAATTCGCCCAGCACTTCCATCTGCGCGGCACGGTAGCCGGTTTCTTCCTCCAGCTCGCGCGCGGCGGCGGCGGCGGCATTCTCGCCTTCGCTCCCCGCATCATCGCCGACGAGGCCGGCCGGAATTTCCAGGCTGAAACGCGACAAGGGCACGCGGTACTGGCTGACAAGGATCACATGGCGGGTGCCGTCCGGATCATGATCCAGCGCAATGATCGCCGCCGCCCGTATCCCGCGTGCGCGGCCCACGTATTCCCAGCGTCCGCGCGTCTTGGTGGTGATGAACTTGCCTTCCCACATCACCTGTTCGGGAAGGTCAGCGTCGCGGTCTTTTTCCAAGAGGAACTCCGTCGGGTGAGGCAGGGATCGCCAATGGCCGGGCGGCCAGCTTCGCTTCCGACAGGTTCATGCGGGCCGGGTCAAGAGGCAAGCGTCGCTAAACCTCGATCAGGTGATCCGGCAGCTCGTTGATGTCGTTTTCCCCGCGCGGGAAGTGTTCGGCGAGCACAAAGCCGACATCGCGGATACCGACGGCGAGGCCTTCGGCAAAGCGCCCCTTGCGGATCAGCGCCAGCATGTCGCCCATTGCCTCGCCCCATACCTCGGCAGGGACGATGGCAGCGATGCTTTCATCGGCGACGATTTCCGCACGATGCTCAGCCATCGAGAGGTAGATCATCACGCCCGTCCTGCCGGTGGTGCGACGATCTGCGCCAACCTTGAACTGCCGCACCGCCTGGTTGTGGACCCGGATGGTTTTGGTCGGGCCGGGGATCAGCGCAAACTTCAGCGGCTCCCACTGCTGCACCAGCAAGACGACGAGGAATTTGATGAGGCCGAGCGCGATCACCATGCTGGCGAGCTCGCCGGTGGTCCATTCGTGGTCCCACCCGCCAAAGGCTGCGTCCCAGACGTCAAGGAAAGGCTGCGGGATGGCGGCAAACACGCTCATCGCGGTGAAGGCCGCGCCTGCTGCCCACAACAGGGCGACATCGGTGTAACCGTCACTGCGATCGGCCAGAACTGTGACGATCTCGCCCGAAGTCGCGCTTTCGGCCTCGGTTACGGCTTCGGAGATTAACCGGCGTCCGGCATCATCGAGATAGGTCATATGCTACCACCCCCCCGAGGCGCCGCCGCCCCCGAACGATCCGCCGCCGCCGCCAAAACCGCCGCCGCCAAAGCCGCCTCCGCCGAAGCCGCCTCCGCCGTCCCGGTCGCCGCCGGAAATCATGCTCCGCGCAATCGCGCTGCCGACTTCCCACAGGATCACATCACGCGCCGTGTCGCCAAGGCCGCGGCTGCCCCATGGGCCATCGCCGCGCGAACGATACTTGCGCCGCCGCCCGCGTCCAGCAAGGATCGGCAGGACAAAGAAGAAGAACATGAAGGCGAGCCAGATCAACACACCGACGGGAAAGCCCCCATCGCTGTCCCGCGCCTTGCCCGCTTCGGCTGCAACCTTGGCGGCTTCTTCGGGCGGCAATTGCAACTGGGCGATCATCGCATCGGTGCCTGCTGCGATCCCGCCGGGGAAATCGCCATCGCGGAAACGCGGGAGGATCTGGTTCTGGATGATCAGCGACGACAGCGCATCGGTGAGATAGCCTTCGAGCCCGTAACCGACCTCGATCCGCACCTTGCGATCATTGGGCGCGATGATCAGCAGGGCGCCGTCATTGCGGGTTTCATCGCCCAGGCCCCATGCCCGGCCCAGTTGGTAGCCATAGTCCGAGATATCGTAGCCTTGCAGATCGGGGATCGTAGCGACCACCAATTGCCGCTGCGATTGCGTTTCCAGCGCTTCAAGCTTGGCGGTCAGCGCCGCTTCTTCCTCGGGTGAGAGGATGTCGGCATTGTCGACCACGCGCCCTGTCAGTTCGGGAAATTGCGGCTGGGCGGCAAGCGGCGCGGCGATCAGCGCGAACAGCACGCCAAGGATTAGGGCGATGCGGTTCATGCCGCTTCCTTCATGGGGAAGGGCGTCACTTCCAAGGCAAGGCCGGTCACGCCCGCTTCGATTCCACCGACAAAATCGCCTTCGCGAAAGCGGGGGAGGATGGCGTCCTGGATGATCGCGGCGGCGTCCTCGTCGCGGACTGACGCTTCGAGGCCGCGGCCGACTTCGATCCGCACCTTGCGTTCCGCAGGCGCGACGAGCAGCAGCAGGCCGTCATTGCGCCGGCTGTCACCCAGCGCCCAGCCATTGGCGAGATCGAGGGCGTAGGCCTCTATCGTGCGCCCTTCCAGATCGGGCGTCGTCGCCACCACCAGTTGCACCTTGGTCTCCTGTTCCAGCTTGGCGAGCCGGGCGGTCAGGCGCTGCTCGAAGTCCGGGGTGAGAATCTCTGCCGCATCGACCACGCGCCCTGTCAGCTCCAGCGCGTGCGCCGGTGCGCCTTGCTGGGCCTCGGCCGCGCAGCCGAGGGTCAGCAGCGCGGCAAGGACACAGAGCAGCGAACGCGCCACGCCGCTCAGTTCGATGTCATGTCGAGCTGCGGTGCGGCTTCGGCCCCGGCGGTCACCGCCTTGTATGGCACCATCGGATCGGCCCCGTGGATGATATTGGCGCCGATTGAATCCGGGAAGGTGCGGATCGTGGTGTTATACTTGCGCACTGCCTCGTTGTAGTCGCGGATGGCGACAGCGATGCGGTTTTCGGTGCCTTCAAGCTGGCTTTGCAGCGCGAGGTAGTTCTGGTTCGACTGGATCGTGGGGTAGGCCTCCACGCTGGCGAGCAGGCGGCCGATCCCGGCGCCGAGCTGGCTTTGCGCGGCGGCGAACTGTTCCATCTTGGCGGGATCATTCAGATCATCGCCGGTGATGTTGACGCTGGTCGCCTTGGCGCGGGCCTCGGTGACCTGTGTCAGGATCGAGCGTTCGTTCTCGCCCGCGCCCTTGGTCACTTCGGCAAGATTGGGGATGAGATTGGCGCGGCGCTGGAACTGCGCCTCGACATCGGCCCACTTGGCCTTGGCCTCTTCCTCGGCAGTCGGGACCGAATTGATCCCGCAGGCGGCAAGGCCAAGCGCAGCAACAGCGGCAAAGGCGCCGCGCAACATGGTGGTGAAAGTCATTGTGCAATCCCTCCTGAAAGCACGGGGGTTGCCCCGGCTGACGTTCTGTATTGTGCATATAGCACACCACTTCCCCGGTTCAAGCGGTGGACGGGCGGCACGCGCGGCTTGGCAGGCGCGGGCGAGAGTGCCAGTACATGGTAAACAACAGGCAATAAGGGGATCACCATGTTTTCGGAATTCAAGGCTTTCATCGCCAAGGGCAATGTCATCGATCTGGCGGTGGGTGTCATCATCGGCGCCGCGTTCGGGGCGATCGTCAAGTCGCTGACGGACGAGATCATCATGCCGATCGTCGGGGCGATCTTCGGCAATATCGACTTTTCGGATCGCTACCTTGTGCTCTCGGGCGAAGTCGCACCGGGCACGCCGCTTGCCGCCGCGCGCGAGGCGGGGGCCAATGTGCTGGGGCTGGGGGCGTTTGTTTCGGTGATCATCAACTTCCTGATCCTGGCCTTCATCATCTTCCTGTTGGTGCGATACGTGAACAAGGTCAGCGCGCAATTCGCCAAGCCCGAAGAAGCGGCCCCTGCCGGCCCGACCGAGGTGGAGCTGCTGGTCGAAATCCGCGATGCGCTGAAGAAGTAGGCCCGCGCTCACTTCACATTCAGGATTGCCGCGCTATATCGCTCGGTGCCGGTTTCGACCGGATATGGCAATAAATTGCTGCGTACAATAGATGCAACGGACCCGGGGGCAGTACCCGGCGGCTCCACCATCTGGGCCGGGCAGTGCGGTCAGCACGCGTGAAGCGTGCCGATCGAGCGGCTCAGCTGATGGGGCCGAACCAGGATCGACGTGTGTTGAAAAGCGTAGTTTTTGCCCGGGCTGAGTAACCCGCATAAGGCTCAAAAACCATAAGTGCCAACGATAACGAAGCACTCGCAATCGCTGCGTAATTGATGGGCTAACGCCCTTCTTTTACTAGGCCAAAAAGCGCGGTTGGACCGAACCGGGCAACAGAATCGGATACCGGGCGTCCGGGGGTACGTAGCAACAGAAACCCCCACCTTCCCGAAACTCGACCATAGGCGCGTCGGCTGCTGCGGGCGTGACAGCCTGGCTCCCCCATCAAGGGCGCGCGGCTTGCACACGTTGGTACGGTGCGGCCGAATCGGCGGCTTTCTGTCTTGGCTTGGGATGCCTTGAGCCGCGAGACCCCGAATCGGTTCCATCGGTGCATCGGGCTGGGAATACCGATCGTGGCGAGCGCAGCGGGCAGCAGCGACCTATCGGCGCTCCAAACGATATATTCCTATCTTAAGATATTTACATATATTTACAAACGTATGGCGGTCAAATCGTCTATGCGAGCGCTAAGCGCGCCAAAACGTGGGCCAAATTTTTGTTGCAAAACAAAACTGACCCACCCAATGGCGCGCGCCGGGTCGTTACCGTCCATCCAAGAAAGCCTCTCAATGACCGATCGCGTACGCGTCTCAGCGATGCAGACGAACAAAGCCGCTTACACTGCGCCCAAGCTGACAATTTTCGGCTTGTTCTCCAAGATGACCGCTGCAGGCAGCGGGCCGATTGATGAGAACGCAAACAGCCAAAACGCAAACCGCAGGCCCTAAGCTACCGGCTGACCGATAAGGTGCGGGTTGCTCTGACGCTGGTCGCCAAGGCTGACCCGCAGACGGCAATAGCTCCCACCGGTCATCTTTCAGGCTTGCCTTAAACCAACACGACGCCCGTCACGCGCAGGGATTTCCGCGTGGCGGGCGTTGTTGTTTTCGCATTTTGCCCCAATGACAGGGTTCGTCCTGCTTGAAGGGGCTGAGCAAGCGAAAACGCTCCGCGGGCAGGAGCGTCTTCGGATCTAGTCGCGCATGTCCTGCTGCGTTCTCAGCATCGCCACTTCCTGCTCCAGCCGCAGGCAATCGAGGATCTTCGCACCGGCCAGAAACACCGCACCGGTGGTCGCCAGAAACAGCAGCTTGCCGCCAAAACCGGGGTAATCCTGCAGATAGATCATCCCGCGCGCGCTCGAACCCAAGGCAAGGGCGTAGATGATCAGAAACGCCTCAAAGCGCGTCTTGATCACGAACAGCCTTCCAAGCTTGCGCAGCATCGCGTCTCCGACCCTTTTTGCGACTGGCCCCGTGGCTGAGTCGCTTTAACATTGGGGTAACCTTACGCGCAGGCCGGGCACATCGCCAAATGCGTTAACCAAGCTGTGCCAGATCGAGCGCATTCAGCAAGGCAAGACGTGCCGAAATCACGCTGTCTGCGAGTGCATCCGACCCAATATCGGACGGATCAATCTGTTCGGGCCAATGCGCTGCAATGACCTTTTCGAGAAGATCAGCCTTGGCCCCGTCCAACAGAAAGCGCGGATCGACCGTGGCCGGATCGCACACCACGCGCAGCCGCAGGCAGGCCGGGCCGCCGCCGTTGGCCATCGACTGCCGCACATCGACAGGGATCACGTCGCGGATCGGGCCGTTCCCCGCCAGCATGGTTTCCACCCAGGTCCACACGGCAGAACTTTCGCGGCATTCCTCGGGCACGATCAAAGCCATCTCGCCCGAGGGCAGGGTGAGCAGCTGCGCATTGAAAAGGTAGGTGCGGATCGCCTCTTCCAGAGTAACGGCGGAAGACGGCACCTCGACCACCTCCAGCGCGGGAAAGGCGGCGCGGATTGCATCATAGGCACCCTGCTGGTCGGCAAAGGCCTTGTCATGGGTGAACAACACGCGCCCGTTTGCTACCGCGACCACGTCATTGTGGAAAGCACCTACCGCGATGGCGTCAGGGTTCTGTTCGATGAACACCGTGCGGTCGGGCGCCAGCCCGTGGCGGCGCGCGACGATGCGGCTCGCCTGTTCGTGCTGGCGCGCGGGGAAGCGTCCCCCGGTGCGGCCATAGACAAACACCTCCACGCCGGGCGCATCGTGGCTTTCGCACAGGCGCATGTGGTTCGCCGCGCCTTCATCGCCGAAGCTTGGCGGGACGGCGTCGTGAATGGCGAAGTGGCGGGCATCGCCGAAAGCAATGGCGAGCTGTCGCTTGGTGTCGGGCCATTCCTGCGCACGGTGCAGCATGGTGACAAGGTTCGCCGGCGTCAGGTGGCATCGCCCATCGGCGGTGTCAGGAGCGGGCGAGACGGTCGCAGCATTGGCGGTCCACATGCTCGAAGCTGACCATGCAGCAGCGCGCAGCTGGGGCGGGGTTGTGTCATCCAGCGCCAGCGCATCCAGCAGCGCGGAGTTGGGGCGGGGAAGCGGCAGCAGGAAGCCCTGCACACCCAGGCGCGCCAGATTGCCGCGCATTTTCGTCACCCCCTGCAGGGCGGCGGCACGCGGGTAGGACGGATCACCCCCATGCGTCGCGCTGGCAATATTGCCGAGGCTGAGGCCCGCGTAATTGTGCGAGGGGCCCACGATCCCGTCGAAGTTGATTTCGGTCATGCTCATCGCCCCACGCTCCACACCATGTCGCCTTCGCACACGTCGAGCAGATCGGCGCTGGCCGAATCGATGGCGACACCGTCCTCGCCGTCCAGCACCCGCGCGCCGAAGCACGCCCGGAAGGTGCCGAGCCGCCCGGTGGCTAGAATAGCGCGCTCGCCCTCGTTGACCGTCACTCCGGTGACTTTGCGCTGGCAGCTGTTCTTGACGCTGGTGACGTTATCCGTGCGCGCCACCATCGTCGGCCCGCCATCGAAGATGTCGACATAGCCTTCGGCGCGGAAGCCTTCGTCCTCCAGCATTCGCATCGCAGCGCGGCCGGTGGGGTGGGGGACGCCAATGACGCTGCGCGCATCCTCGCTCAGCATGGCGATGTAGACCGGGTGCTTGGGCATCAGATCGGCGATGAACTGGTTGCCGTTGATGGCGTTGAAATAGTCCGCGTCCTGAAAGCTCATCCCGAAGAAGCGTCCGGCGACCCCGTCCCAGAAAGGCGATCCGCCGCGTTCGTCGATGATGCCGCGCAGCTCTGCCAGAATGCGATCGGCAAAGCGTTTGCGGTGCATCGCCACGAACAGATAGCGTGACCGGGCGAGCAGCAGGCCAAGACCGCCTGCGCGCTCGTTGGGGTGGAGGAACAGCCCGCCAACCTCGCTCGACCCTTCCAGATCGGTGACAAGGCTGAGAAGCTCCGCGCGCACCGTGCGGTCCAGCTCCTGCGAGTATTGGGTCAGGGTGTTGAGGCGGTAGGAATAGAACGGCCAGCGTTGTCCCACCTGGCTCATCAGCTGGCACGTGCCGCGTACCGCGCCGCTGCGGGCATCCTCCAGCACCAGCACGAACAACTCGTCCGCAAGGCTGTCGGTATCATGCGCAAAGGCGGCCTCGGCGCGTTCGAGCTTGGTTTTCAGGGCGGCGCGGTCTGGCGGCAGGTTGGTGAACCCGCCACCGGTCAGCTTGGCCATTTCATACAGCGCTTCAAGATCGGCAGACCGGGCGGCGCGCAGGCGAAAGGTCACGATAGGGCTCCTTGAGCAAGACGCTCGATCACGCGGGCGGATAGCCTTGCGCGGGTCACCAGGCTGGGGACAATCAGATATTCGTCAGGCGAATGGATCGCCCCGCCGCACACGCCCATGGTGTCGACCACCGGGACGCCGCAGGCTGCGATATTGTTACCATCGCACACCCCGCCAGAGGCCTGCCAGCGGATGTCCTCGCCCAGCTCTGCCCCGCATTCGCGCACCAGATCGAACAGGCGCTGCGCCTTGGCGTCCACCTTCTTTGGCGGGCGGGTGACGCCGCCGTGGCGGTGGGTGGCGACATCATGCGCGGCCTGAATGTCGATCAGCAGGTGGCTGAGCGCGTGGTCGAAGGCAGCGCCGGCCTCGACCGTCTTGGGGCGGATGTTGAAGCGCAGCACGGCGTGATCGGGCACCACGTTGTTGGCCGCGCCGCCTTCCAGCTTGGCGGGGTTTATGGTGATTTCGGGCGTTTCGAGCGCCTTCAGCCGCAGGATCAAATCGGCCGCGGCGACGATAGCGTTGCGCCCTTCGTGCGGGTTACGCCCGGCGTGGGCCGACTTGCCGGTGACAGTGATCGAGTAATTCCCCGTCCCGCCGCGTTCATGCGCCAGTGTCCCGTCCGGCAGGGCTGCCGGTTCATAGGTCAACGCGGCCAGCTTGCCCGCGGCCATCTCGGCAATCAGCGCGTTGCTGGCGAGTGAGCCGGTTTCCTCGTCCGAATTGATCAGCACGTCGTACCCCAGCGCGCTCGCGGCGGCGCTTTGTTCGAACGCCATCAGCGCGTGCAGCATGACTGCAATCCCGCCCTTCATGTCGGCGACACCGGGGCCGTTCAGCGTCTCCCCATCCAGCCAGCGCTGGTGCTGGAACGGGTGGTCGGCGGGAAACACCGTGTCCATGTGCCCCGTCAGCAGGATCCGGCGGTTGGCCTGCGGGCGCACCCGCACCACCAGATGCTGCCCGTGGGGCTTTTCAAAGGCGCTGCCATCGGCGGCGACTGCGGTGACGGGCGCGGGATCGACCAGTTCGACCGTGCCGGGCAGCGCGCCAAAGGCCTGCGCCAGTGCATCGGCCTGCAGCGCCAACCCGGCGAGATTCGCCGTGCCGGTGTTGATCGCGCTCCACGCCTGCACCTGAGCAAGCATGGCTGCGCCGTCGATGGCTGTCAGGGTCCCGTCCTCTCTCATTGCACCCCCTCTAGCCGCGCAGGCGCGCTGGGCCAACCCGTTGCAATCGGCTCTCCCCTTTGCCATAGCGCCCCCCTAACAGACACGTCCTCTCCTCCCCAGGCCCAGCCAACCAAAGAGGACACCCATGACTGACATGACCACCCGCGCTGGCATCGCTATCGATTCCCGGCTGGCGACCTTCCTCGAAACGGAGGTTCTGGGTCCGCTCGGGCGTGATACGGGCGCGTTCTGGCAGGGCTTTGCCGCGCTTCTGGCCACCTTCGCCCCGCGCAATGCCGCTCTGCTGGCCAAGCGAGAGGCCCTGCAGGCGCAGATTGACGCATGGCACACTGATCGTGCCGGGCAGCCGCATGACCCGGCAGCTTACCGGGCGTTCCTGACCGAAATCGGTTACCTCGTGCCCGAGCCGGGGGCGTTCCAGATCGGCACCCAGAACGTTGACCCCGAAATCGCGACAATGGCCGGGCCGCAGCTGGTGGTGCCGATCCTCAATGCGCGATTCTTGCTCAACGCGGCGAATGCGCGCTGGGGGAGCCTGTATGATGCGTTCTACGGCACCGACGCGCTCGATGCGCCCCCCGCAAATCCCGGCGGTTATGACGCGGCACGCGGCGCTGCGGTGATCGCGCGCGGGCGGCAGTTCCTCGATTCCGCCTTCCCGCTGGCGAGCGGTAGCTGGGCCGATGTGACCGGCCGCGACGGCATCACGTTGGCTGACCCGGCGCAATATATCGGTGAGACCGAAAAGGGTCTGTTGTTCAGGAACAACGGCTTGCACATCGAAGTGGTGTTCGATTCCGGCACGCCCGTGGGCGCGACCGATAAGGCGGGCATCGCCGACATCATCGTCGAATCCGCGCTCACCACCATCGCCGATTGCGAGGACTCGGTCGCGGCGGTCGATGCCGAGGACAAGCTGCTCGCCTACACCAACTGGCTCGGCATTATCCGCGGTGATCTGTCGGAGAGCTTTGAAAAGGGCGGCAAGACGCTCACCCGCACACTGGCAGGCGACAAGACCTTCACCGCCGCCGACGGCACCACCCACACCCTGTCAGGCCGCAGCCTGATGTTCGTGCGCAATGTCGGCCACCTGATGACCAACCCGGCGATCCGCCTCCCCGACGGCGGCGAAATCCCCGAGGGCATCATGGACGCGGTCTTCACCAGCGCGATCAGCACGCTGGACGTGGAGGGCCACGGAACATTCGGCAACTCGCGCTGCGGCTCGATCTACATCGTCAAACCCAAGATGCACGGGCCGGAAGAGTGCGCCTTCACCAATGACCTGTTCGATGCGGTGGAAGACCTGCTCGGCCTGCCGCGCCACACGATCAAGGTCGGCGTGATGGACGAGGAACGCCGCACATCGGCCAACCTTGCCGCCTGCATCCACGCGGTGCGCGACCGGATCGTGTTCATCAACACCGGCTTCCTCGACCGGACGGGGGACGAAATCCACACCTCGATGCGCGCCGGGCCGATGCTGCGCAAGGGCGCGATGAAGGGCTCTGACTGGCTCAAGGCTTACGAGGCGCGCAACGTCGCCATCGGCCTCAGGCATGGCCTCTCGGGCAAGGCGCAGATCGGCAAGGGCATGTGGGCCGCGCCTGATCTGATGGGGCAGATGATGGTCGAGAAGATCGCCCATCTGCGCGCCGGCGCCAACACCGCGTGGGTGCCGTCCCCCACCGCGGCGACGCTGCACGCGCTGCACTATCATGCGGAGGATGTCTTCGCCGTGCAGAAGACGCTGCCCGAACCGATGGGCCTCGACGCATTGCTCAGCATTCCGCTGGCAGATGGCGTGAACTGGTCGGAGGCGGAAATCCGCGAGGAGCTCGACAATAATTGTCAGGGATTGCTGGGGTATGTCGTGCGCTGGGTCGATCAGGGTGTCGGCTGTTCCAAGGTACCCGACATCAACGATGTGGGTCTGATGGAAGACCGCGCGACTTTGCGCATCTCCTCGCAGCACATCGCCAATTGGCTGCTGCACGGGGTGGTGAGCGAGGCGCAGGTGATGGACTCGCTCGCCCGCATGGCCGCCAAGGTTGACGCGCAGAACGCAGGCGATCCGCTTTACGAGCCGCTGACCGGCAACGAGAGCGGTGCAGCCTTCAGCGCGGCGAAGGAACTGATCTTCAAGGGCTTGGAGCAGCCGAGCGGCTATACGGAACCGCTGCTGCATGCATGGCGATTGCGGAAAAAGGCGGGTTAAACGCTTTGTCCATGGTTTCCGCTTAGCTTTCGCCTTCGGCATGAGGATGGCGGAGTAGTGGATTATGGGCGAGGTTTTCGAACAGCTCTACATGACGCTGGTCAGTATCCTCAGTCTCGCCTTTGTTGGCGGATTGGCGTTCTACATCATTCACGCCAGCAATTCGCGCTGGCGCGAATATGAGCAATTGTATGCCGCCTTTGAACCGCGCGAACCGCTTGCCAAGAAGCTTGCGGGAATGGTGCGCATTTCGCAGCCCGGATTTCGCTGGGGGCACCTGTCGGGTGACCTCAAATCGCACCGCCATCCGCCGGTTGTGGTGGGAGTCCACCACGAAGGACTGAGCCTCTCGATCGTTCCGCCGTTCAGATATGGTTGCCGCGATCTGTTCCTGCCGTTTGACAAGATGACGGTTGAGCCTGCCGCATGGGATCTTTCAAACGGCGAGTACGGTATTCGCATGGAGGGCGTGGACGGGATTGAAATTCTTATGTTTTCCAACGTCCTGCAATGGGCTGCGGAAAAGTCGGAAATCCTTCAGCTGATGCTCCAACGGGCGGAATTGCTGCGCGCAATCTCTAGCCCGAAGGACGGCCCAGCGCCCGCGCCACGCTGACGAATTCTGCAACGCTAACCGTTTCCGCCCGCCGCGTCTCGTCGATGCCGAGGCTCACCAGTGCTTCCAGCGCCCCCGGTACGCCCTTCAGGCTCTGGCGCAGCATCTTGCGGCGCTGGCCGAAGGCGGCTTCGGTGAGGCGTTCGAGCATCCGGGCCGAGACACCCTCGGGCATCGCCTGCGGGGTCACGTGCACAATCGCGCTCATCACCTTGGGCGGCGGGGTGAAGGCGCTGCGGTGGACCTTCATTGCGAGGCGGGCCTCGGCGCGCCATTGGGCCAGCACGGCGAGGCGGCCATAGGCATCGTCTCCGGCGGCAGCCACGATCCGGTCGGCGACTTCACGCTGGAACATCAGGGTGAGCGATTGCCACAGGGGCGGCCATTCCTGCCCCCCGAGCCAACGCACGAACAGCGCGGTGCCGACATTATAGGGCAGGTTCGACAGCACATGAAACGGCGCGCCATGCATCAGCGCGTTATGATCGAGCTTGAGCGCATCACCTTCGATAACAGTGAGTTGTCCGGGAAAGCTCTCACCCAGTTCAGCCAGTGCGGGCAGGCAGCGGTGGTCCATCTCGATGGCAGTAACCCGCGCTCCGGCCCTGAGCAGGGCACGGGTGAGGCCGCCGGGGCCGGGGCCGACTTCGAGCACCTGCGCGCCCGACAGGTCGCCGGGCAGGGCGGCAATGCGCGCCAAAAGCTGTTCGTCGAGCAGAAAGTTCTGCCCCAGCGCCTTGGACGCGGCAAGGTTATGGCGTTGAATGACATCGCGAATAGGAGGGAGTTCAGGCATCGCTCGCCGACCTCGCACGGGCCATGTCACTCGCCATCATGATCGCAGCGGCCATCGCTCCCAGATCGGCCACGCCTTGCCCTGCGATATCGAAAGCGGTGCCGTGATCGGGCGATGTGCGAATGATCGGCAGGCCGAGCGTCACGTTGACGCCTTCATCAAATTCAAGCGCTTTCAGAGGGATAAGCGCCTGATCGTGATACATGCACAAGGCCGCGTCATAGGTGCCGCGCGCCCGGGGTGTGAACAAGGCGTCGCCGGGGACGGGGCCGAAGGCGGCGATCCCTTCGCCCTGCAAGGCCGCTATGGCGGGGGCGATGATGCGGGTGTCCTCGTCACCGAACTGGCCGCCTTCGCCCGCGTGAGGGTTGAGCGCCGCTATCGCAAGTCTGGGCGATAACACACCGAAATCACGCTGCAATCCGGCAGCTACAATGCGCGCCTTGTGAACGATCAGGTTGATGGAGATCAGGCCCGGAACCTCGGCCAGCGCGACGTGGACTGTCAGCGGAACGGTGCGCAGGCTGGGCCCTGCCAGCATCATCACCGCGTCCCGGTATGGCCGCCCGCAAACCTCGGCGAGAAATTCCGTCTGGCCCGGAAAATTCCATCCGATTCCAGCCAGTTGGCTCTTGGCGACAGGCGCCGTTACCAGCCCCGACGCTACCCCTGACAGGGCGAATTTCGCCCCCCAGCTAAGCGAGGCCAGCGCCAGTCTGGCACCATCCGGGGCGGGCCTACCGGGGGTCAAAGCCCCATCAAGGCCGGCCAGCACCGGCAGCCCTGCGGCGGAGGCAAACACGGCTTCGGACGGATCGGCAATCGGTACAATCGGACAATCGATCCCGCCGCGTTCGGCCACCTGCCGCAGCAGTTCCGGCCCGCCCACCACGAAGGCGGGCGGCGCCCGGCGTTCGGCCCTGAGGCGCGTCCACGCCCCGAGGATGACCTCCGGCCCGATCCCGGCCGGATCGCCGAGCGTGATCGCGAGCGGCCCGATCAACCCCTTCGCGCCGTCAGTTGTATTCGATGTAGGCGTCAGTGCGCAGGTCGCGCAGGAAGCGCTGGGCGCGCTTGTTCACGCGCTCTTCCTCGATCTGGCTCATCACCGCCTGGAAGGTCGGAGCGCCTGCGTCCTTGGGATCGTCGCGCCCGCACAGCATGAACACCCGCACGCCTTCCTGCACACTGCCGAAGGGCGGCGTGATCTGCCCGATCTGCAAGCCGAGGATGATGTCGCGCAGCTGCGGCGGCAGGACTTCGGCCTTGACCTGATCATTGGTCACGACCTCGGCCCCGATCCGGGCCGCGCCCGCATCGGCATCGGCGCAGCCGCGCAGCGATTCCAGAAATGCGGCGAATTCGTCGACCTTGGCCTCGGCCTGGGCCTGAGACACCCCGGCAGGGAAGTTCACCGAAATCTGCTTGAGGTTGAGCACCGCCTCATTGGGATCGGCCATCAGCACCTGACGCTTGTTGATGAGGTAGAGGATCGAAAAACCGCCCGGGATTTCGATCGGCCCCTGCAACTGGCCGGTGTTCATGCTCCGCACGGCAGCGGCAAGCTGCGGCGGAAGCTGGCCGATCCGCACCCAGCCCAGATCGCCGCCGACAACGGCGGTGGTCGCTTCTGAGAACTGGCGGGCATAGCCCTGGAAGCTGCCGCCCTGCTGCAATTGCTGGACGATGGCCTGCGCGTTGGCGAGCACCGTTGCGCGGTTTTCGCTGGTGGCCGACAGGAAGATTTCGCCAAGGCGGTATTCGTCCGTCCCGCGTGCCTCGTTCATGCGCTTGAGCACGTCATTGACCTCTTCGGCCGACACGTTGACGTAAGGCATGATGTTGCGCCGCAGGAGATTTTCCCACGCCGCTTCGCCTTCGATCTGGCGCTTCAGGGAAGCCGCCGAAGACCCGATCGAGGTGAGGTAGGCATCCATCTTGGAGGGGTCACCGCCAAAATTCTGGGCGGCAAGCTGCTGATAGGTCTGGTCGACCTCTTCGCGGGTTACGGCCATCTCGGCAGCGACAGCGGCCTGGATCTTGAGCGTTTCGTCAATCAGGTTGCGCAGCACCTGCACCCGCAGGCGGAGCATTTCCTCCTCGGAGATTTCCGCCTCGGAAGCAGCCGTTACCAGCGCCGTGCGCTGGTCGATATCGGTGCCGGTGATGACAAAGCCGTTGACGATCGCCGTCGCGCTGCGGCGATCCGGATCGGCCTTGCCGAACAGGGTGATGTCTGCGGGCAGGCCGAAGGGGTTGTCCGCCGTCGGAACCGCCACGGTCTGGGCGGGCGCGGCAACCGGCATCAACGCCAGACCAGCGATACCGGCAGCCGCGAGCGCGGTGCCGGTCTTGGCAAACAGAGCCTTGGAAAACAGCTTTACATTCACTCGTTAATTCCCGCCTTGTGGCCAAAAATGTCGCGCGACCCCTCACGCAATGTTCCGCCAATGTCGTGCACTGGCTGAACGGTAGCTGAGTCCCCGTGCCTGGTCCGGGCCGGGGTCAGCCTGTGTGCGGCGTCCCTTTAACGCCATTTGCCCAGCCTGCCAATTCTCGCAGACTAACAGAACCCCCGATTGCACACCGATGATCAGCGGAAGCCCAGGTTTCGCAGGGCAAAGAACAGCTGAAACGCGTTGCCGCGCCGCGCATCGCCGGCGTCGATGAAATCGCGCCGCCAGGTTGCGCCGAATTCGATGCAGTCATCGGCATAGGCAATCCCCAGCCGGGTGCGGATCGGTTCGAATCCGTCGGGCAGGAACACCGGGTCTTCATCGGCGTCGGTAAGGTTCACCACCCCTGACCCGAACACCGACCATTTGCGCCCTATCGCCACGCGTGCGGCGGCGCGCAGTTCCTCGCGGTCGCGCAGATCCTCGACAGTGGCGATGTCGCGGTCGAGCCGCAGGTAGCCGACCTCAAGATAGGTACGGCGCGATCCGATGGTGGCGTCAATTTCGTTGCGGCGGACGGCGAAGTTGTCCTTGTCGAGCCGGAACCGGTGGGTGAAACTGACAAGGTTGCGGAACCGCACTTCGGTCCGTCCGACGAAATCCGATACGCGTTCGGACAGGCCGGTGCCTTCGGGGAAGATATCGTCGCGCGGGGCTTCGAGCCGGAAGGATTGGCCGATGGTGGAACGGACCCGCCATCCCGGACGCTGCAATTCCCAATCGACGCCCCAGGTGAAGCGGCTGCCGTCTTCGACCCGGTCATAACCGGGGAAGCGGTTGAGCGCGAACAGGTTGGAATCCTCAAGATCGATGGCGCGCGCGTCTTCGTTGGGGACGGCAAGGTTTCTGATCTTGGGGCTGGCGACGACCTGCAGGCGCGGCTTGAACACTTGGGTGCCGCCGAAAGCCTCTCCGACAAAGGGCCATTCGATGTCGATGGCGGCGGTGGCGATGCCGCGTGTGGTCCAGCCTTCGGTGCCGCGATAGCTGGCGGTGGTGGTCGCCAGACTATTGCTGGTGTTGTAGACATCGCCGCGCGCCAGCGCGGTGAGGGTGACCAGCTGGCCCATGCCCGTCAGGCGCTTCAGATCCCACTGGGCCCCGGCAAAGGCGCGCTGGGTGTCCTGTCCGTCATTGCGCAGCAGGGCGAGGCTGTTGGCCTGAAATTCGACCGTGCCGCCCAGCACCGGGTTTGCCAGCCGCTGGCGATAATCGATCGCGGGCAGGGCGAGCGGCACCTGTCCCTGATCGGCGTTCAGGCGCAGCGTTTGGGTCGCCCAGCCGGCGATCGACAGATAGGAAAGATCCGTGATCCGTTCGAGGTTGACGGTCGAACGCAGCCGGTCATCGCGGCTGAGATCATAGCGGCGCAGGAAGGTGCGGTCGCTCGCCAGCCGGATCGAGCTGGTGAAGCTCCAGTCGGGCGAGAACTGGAACCGGCCATTGGCATCAAGGTAGCCGCGCGGATCGCTCTGGAAACTTTCCGCGCCGGTGAAATCGGTCAACCGGTCACTGAAGGTGCCGTAGGCGGTGACCTGATAGGCGCCCATGTCGGTGAGGTGCCGCCACTTGGCGCTCGCCATCGGGGCGACGTTGGAGAAGACATAGGTCCCCAGCGTCAGATCGCGGTTATCGGCGAGGCGCCAGTAATACTCCCCCGAAAGTTCCAGCCCGTTGACCTGCGTTACCCGCACATCGGGGACGAGGAACCCGCTTTCCGCCTTGCCATCGGTGCGGATCGCAAGGCCGGGCAGGGGCAGGATGCGCGCACCGAACAGTTCGAGCATCGCGCCCTCGAAACGGACGCGGGCCTCCTTCTGGTCATAGATCACGCGGCGGGCGGTGACGCGCCAGCTGGG
This sequence comes from Porphyrobacter sp. IPPAS B-1204, assembly GCA_003724185.1. Classification (GTDB taxonomy): domain Bacteria; phylum Pseudomonadota; class Alphaproteobacteria; order Sphingomonadales; family Sphingomonadaceae; genus Erythrobacter. The sequence goes on along the minus strand of RHGM01000001.1, from coordinate 706,094 downwards.
ATCGGCTGCGCAGCCTTCGGCATCCACCACCGGACAGGCGGAATAGGCAGCGTCTGTGAGAATCGCATTGCCATCCGCGCTGCGCTCCGCCGAACGTGCGGCAAGCCGCCCGCCTGCGCGCAGCGCGATCAGCAGCTCGCTCATCGCGCCGGTTTCGAATTCTTGTGTCAGTTCGATCTGATCGGTGAACAGCTGGTTGCCCGCCTCGTCCACCAGCCGGATATTGCCGCTGGCGATGATGCGGCCCGAGTTGCGATCCCACACCACCTCGTCAGCGCGCACCGACCGGTCTTCGGACCGCAGGATGACGTTGCCGCGCGCGGTGACGGTGTCGGTTTCGCTGTTGTAGCCGAGTTCGGTCGCCTCGAAGTCGATCTGTCTCGGTGCGGGGGCAGGTGCGGCTTCAGCAAGGGGCTGCTCTTGCGCGGCGAGCGGGTGTGCTGCGGCACCCAGAAACGCCAGCGCGACGGCCAGACATGACGCAGCGCTTCGCGTGGGCACGCGCAGGGCATGGCACGCGGCTTCCCGCGATCCGTCTGACGAGCCTCCCGACATGGCCTTGCCTATTGCACCGCTCGGCCCTAATCGCAATCGGCATTGCGCCCCCGGCGCGCGGCTCGTCGCACGTGCCTGTCACATGGCAGCCGCCCCGGCCTCATGCTTCCTCGGAGTACCCATGCAGATCCATTTCACCGCCGCCCCTTCGTCAGATGTCCGTCTCCATGCGCGGCTGGTCAATCAGGGGGCTGCGATCACGGGGCTTGATGCAGCACTGGTCGAAGGCGCGGCGGTATCGGCGTTCACAGGGCGCGCAGGGCAGCTGTTTGAAGGTTTCGCCACTGTCGGCGGCGGGGTGAAGCGCATCGCGCTGGTCGGCGCGGGCGAGGCGGATGCCGCTGACCGCCGCGCCAACCTTGAACGCGCGGGCGCAGCGCTGACGGCAAAATATCTCGTCTCGGGCGAGACGGCCGTGGTGCTCGATCTGGCGCATGCGGGCCTTGGTGCGGACGATGCGGCGGCGGTGCTGCTCGGCCTGCGTCTGCGCGGCTGGCGGCACGACAAGTATCGCACGCGCCTTGCCGCCGACAAGCGTCCCTCGCTCACCACGGTGCATGTCACCGGCGCGCCCGAGGGCACCGAAGCGGCGTGGGAACGTGAGGCAGCGATTGCCAAGGGTGTGGAATTCACCCGCGGTCTGGTGACGGAACCCGCCAACATCATCTACCCTGCCAGCTTCGTCACCGCGTGCGAGGAAGCCTTCGCGGGCACCGGCGCGCAGATCACAGTGCTGGGCGAACAGGAAATGGCGGAGCTCGGCATGGGCGCGCTGGTCGGTGTGGGCCTTGGTTCGGAGCGCGAATCCAAGCTGCTGGCGATCCGCTGGAACGGCGGCGCGGCGGGCGACAAGCCCACGGTGTTCGTCGGCAAGGGCGTCACCTTCGACACTGGCGGCATCTCGCTCAAGCCCGGCCCCGGCATGGAGGACATGAAGTGGGACATGGGCGGCGCAGGCGCGGTCGCTGGCGCGATGCTGGCGCTCGTCACCCGCAAGGCCAAGGCGAATGTCATCGGCGTCATGGGACTTGTCGAGAACATGCCCGACGGCAAGGCCCAGCGTCCCGGCGATATCGTCACCACCATGAGCGGGCAGACGGTCGAAGTGCTCAACACCGATGCCGAAGGCCGGCTGGTGCTGTGCGATGCAATTCACTGGGCGCAGGAGCAGTATGACGCCGCGCGGATCGTCGATCTTGCCACGCTGACCGGCGCGATGATCATCAGCCTCGGCAACGAATATGGCGGCATGTTCGCCAATGACGATACGCTGGCAGCCCAGTTGACGGCGGCAGGCCAGACCAGCGGGGACAAGCTGTGGCGGATGCCGCTGGGCACGAATTACGACAAGCTGATCGATTCGCCCGTAGCCGACATGAAGAACATCGGCCCGCGCGAAGCAGGGTCAATCACCGCCGCCCAGTTCATCAAGCGCTTCGTCAAGGACGGCACCCCCTGGGCGCACCTCGACATCGCGGGCATGGTCTGGTCGAACAAGCCCGGCCACACGTGGGAGAAAGGCGCCACCGGATACGGCGTGCGCCTGCTCGACCAGTTCGTGCGGGATGTGGCCGAAGGTTGATCCGCATTTCCGGCCTCAAGTAGCAAAGCGGTAGGCCGGAAATGCCAAAAATGCGGAAAAAAAGCGACCTTCCTTCCAAAACCTGCCTCGCTTGCGGACTGCCCTTCACGTGGCGCAAGAAGTGGGAGCGGGATTGGGACAATGTGAAGTATTGTTCCGACCGCTGCCGCCGAGGGAAGGGGGTATCCTCATGAAGCTCGATTTCTGGCAGGTCACGGATGATCCGATCGAAAAGGTCGTCGCCCTGATCGCCAAGCGCGCCCTGGGCGGGGGCGAGCGGGTGCTGGTGGTCAGCGCCGACGCCGACCAGCGCGCCGCCATCTCCCGCGCGCTGTGGCAGGCGGGGCCGGACAGCTTCCTTGCCAATGGCGCGGCTGATGCGCCCGAGGCAGATCGCCAGCCGATCCTGCTCGCCAATGATTGCACTCCGGCCAACGGTGCAAGCCACCTCATCCTTGCCGATGGTCTGTTCCGCGAAAGCACCGGCTTTGCCCGCGTGTTCCTGCTGTTCCCGCCCGATGCCGCCCCTGCCGCCCGCGCAGCCTGGCGTGCGCATGACGGGCGCGATGATGTCACCCGCGCCTATTTCGCGCAGGAAGACGGGCGCTGGGTCAAGAAAGGGTAGGGGGGTCAAGAAGGGCTGAGGGGCTTGCGCCGTGCCCGACGATAGGTGATGTTGCCGGGGTGTGCGATGAAGGGGGGACAAGGGCGATGAAGCGGACGGCAATGATGGTGGCAAGCGGCGCGGCACTGATGCTCGCGGCCTGCGGTTCCGAAACCTCGGGCGAGTTCACCACTGAAAGTGGCGAAAACGCCGAATACACCATCGACAAGGATTCCGGCGAAACCAGCATGACGATCAAGGGCGAGGATGGCGAAGCCACCTTGCGTTCCGGCGCGGATGTGCCGGTCAGCCTGCCGGACGGGTTCACGCTGTTTCCCGGGTCCAAGGTTGTCACCAACACCGTGGTCAACCAGCCGGACGGGCAGGGGACGATGGTGACCTTCGAAGCTGACGCGCCTGCCGACAAGGTCGTGGCCCATTACCGCGATGCGGCCAAGGCGGCCGGGTTCGACATCCAGCTGGAAATGACCACCAACGGCACGGTCATGATCGGCGGTGAACGCAAGGCGGATGATTCCTCGCTGTCGGTCACGGCCACCACCGGCGATGACAGCAAGACCACCGGCCAGATCATCATCGGCACCAAAAAGGCAGGCTAAGGGTTCGATTGCATCCCGGAAACGTCGTCCGGCGGCTGCTGTCAGCTGCCGGTGTGCCGGACGCTTGCCATTTTGCAGCGCACCATCTACGGGGCGCGGCCAACATCCCCCTCCCCCAATAAGACGTTCACAGGAGCTTACATCATGGCGGTTACCCGCACCTTTTCGATCATCAAGCCCGATGCCACCCGCCGCAACCTGACCGGCGCGGTCACCAAGATGCTGGAAGACGCCGGCCTGCGCGTCGTCGCGTCGAAGCGCATCCACATGACCCGCGAACAGGCCGAAGGCTTTTACGGCGTTCACCGTGAGCGTCCGTTCTTCGGTGAACTGGTCGATTTCATGATGAGCGAGCCGGTGGTGGTGCAGGTTCTGGAAGGCGAAGACGCCGTCGCCAAGAACCGCGAAGTGATGGGCGCCACCAACCCGGCTGACGCTGCGCCGGGCACGATCCGCAAGGAACTGGCCCTGTCGATCGGTGAAAACACCGTCCACGGTTCGGATTCGGAAGAAAACGCCGCGATCGAAATCGCCTTCTTCTTCAACGAAGATGAAATCGTCGGCTGATTTTCAGACCTGACGCATGGCAAAGGGCCGTCTCCGCAAGGGGGCGGCCCTTTTGCTATGTGCCCCGTGTCGTGTCCGGCATTGCAAAGCGCGCCAATTGCGCGGCGTGGGCGTGGTGGTGGCCGCCCTTGCTCGCTGTCATCACCTTGTGCATCGCGGTCAGCGCTGGCCCGGTGAGGGTGATGCCCAGATCCGCGTAGCAGCGGGTAATCGCACCCTCCCAATCGGCGTTCAGCTCATCGAAGGTCAGCCGGGCAATCGGTCCCTGCCAGCCGGACAGCGCGCTTGCCACCCGTTCTTCGCGCAGGGCGATCTTGTGCTGCCAGCGCGCTTCGATGGCGGCCAGATCGCACGCATCGGATTGCAGCGCCATCTGGTTGGCCGCGAGCGAAACGGCGCTGCGCAGCACGGCGTCATGGGCGCGCTGGGCGTGAACCAGCCGGGCATCGGGCAGCAGATCGAGCAGGGTGGCCAGATCCTCGGCGAAGGCGGGCACCTTCAGCACGCGCGGCCTTTCGGCTACCCCGCGGGTGGCGGCATCGGTGCGCAGCATTCGGGCAAATTCGCGGTAAACGGGCGCCGGATCGCGGCCCTCGCTCCACTCCGAATAGGCCGGGATATGCCACTGCGATTCGTAGATCGAATGGTGGAGCGCTGCGGAAAGCCACGCCAGCTCCTCCTCGACGCCAGCTGCCGTCATCGGATGGATTGACTGCATCCACGGATTGAGCGCGCCGAGCATTGCCAGCTCCAGCGCCGCTTTCACCCGGTTCATGCCGAGGGGCGCAGGGAAGGGATGGTAGGCATCGCAGTAACGGGTGTGCGAGTGCGCCGGATCGGCCGCGAGCAGCGTGTGAATGCGGGTTGTGCCGCTGCGCATATGGCCGATGACGATGATTGGCGGGGCGAGAGGGGTGGCGGTCAGGTCTGGCCGCTCTGCCCACAGCGCGCCAAACGCCAGCCGGTTCTTCACCACCCGTGAAAGCTGCCCCCACGCCATCGCCCGGCCGAGCGGGTTAAGCTTCGCTTCGGCTTCGACGGCGGCACAGAGGCGTGTGAGCCGCTCGCGGAAATCGGCGACGTCTTCTGCGCTGCGCCCGCCATGCTCCGCGGCCTCGGCCTGCGCGCCATAGGGCTTGGCCGCAAGCGCCCACAACGCATCCGGGTCAAGATCGGGCGGGGGCAGCCAGCCCTTGGCCCAGGCTCTGCCGAGAAAGGCATTGGCCCGCTCGGCCAGCGGGCCGCGAGCCAGCAGGTGTGTCCGCACCGGAGCCATCAGAATGCGTCCGCGATGTCCATCATCCGCGTCAACCGCTTGGGCGCGACGCTGCGCCAGCTTCTTTGCAGCCATGCATCGACATCGCCCCAGTCCAGATCGGGCCGGTCGAGCGCCAGCCCCACCCACCCGCTGGCACCGTAGAAGGCGGGCTTGAAATAGGTCTCCGGCTGATCTTCGACGAGGGCGTGAAGTTCGTCCATCCCGCTGGTTTTCACCAGCAGCGCGATGCGTTCGTGGCCGTGGGGGCGGTCGGCGAAATAGGCGAAATATTTGCCCGATTTGCCTGTCCCGACGCGGAAACCCGCTGAGCCGAAGCTTTCCTGCTCGCTGGTTTCGGGCAGGGCGAGGGCGCGACCGCGCAGTTCCTCTAGCAGCCAAGCGGGATTGCGCCAGCGCGACACATAATCGGCCACGGCGCGCGGGTAGAGCTGGTGTTCGGCAAACCGTACCCGCTCGGCAAGGCTGGCGGGGGTATCGTCAGGCGCAATGACGACGCGGGCCTGCGCCAGCACTTCGCCCGAATCGAGATCCGGCGTGACCAGATGGACGCTTGCACCGGCATGGCTGTCGCCTGCTTCGATGGCGCGGGCGAAGGTGTCGAGGCCCTTGTATTTGGGCAGCAGTGAGGGGTGGATATTGAGCATCCGGCCCTGCCAGCGCTGCACAAAGCCGTCCGACAGGATCCGCATATAGCCCGCCAGCACGATATGATCCGCGCCCGCTGCCAGCACGGCGGCTTCCATCGCGGTATCATGGGCTTCACGGGTCATGCCCTTGTGCGCCTGCGCGAAGGTGGGGATGCCTTCCAGCGCCGCCAGCGCCAGCCCCGGTGCGTCCGGATCATTGCTGGCGACCAGCACCACCTCGTAGGGGCAGGTATCGATCCGGCTGGCATAGACCAGCGCGGCCATGTTGGTTCCGGCGCCGGAAATGAGGACCGCGATTTTGGCCTTCTCAGCCAAGGTGCGTCGCTTCCCAGTCGCCCTTGGCCGCCCAAGTCTCGACGCTGCCGCGCACGGTGCAGCCCTTGTCGCCCGCATCAATGCGCCCCACGGTGAATACGGTCTCGCCCGCCGCTTCCAGCCGTTCGGTCACCTCGGCCACCTTGTCCGCCGCCACCGCCAGCACCATGCCGACGCCGCAGTTGAAGGTGCGCGCCATTTCCTCGGGCTCGATATGTCCCTGCGCCTGCAGGAACGCCATCAGGCGCGGCTGGGGCCACAGGTCGGCATCGACCACCGCATGCGCGCCATCGGGCAGGATGCGCGGGATATTCTCCAGCAGCCCGCCGCCGGTGATATGGGCGAGCGCGTTGATCTGGCCATCGCGGATCAGCGGCAACAGACTCGCCACGTAGATGCGCGTCGGCGCGATCAGCGCGTCGATCAGCAATTGTTCCTGATCGAACAGGGCGGGGCGGTTCAGCTTCCAGCCCTTGTCCGCCGCCAGTCTGCGCACAAGCGAGTAACCGTTGGAATGCACGCCGGAGGAAGCGAGGCCCAGAAGCACATCACCCGGTGCAACCTTGTCACCCGTCAGCTGCTCCCCGCGCTCGACCGCGCCGACACAGAAACCGGCAAGGTCGTAATCGCCAGCGGCATACATCCCCGGCATCTCCGCCGTCTCGCCGCCGATCAGCGCGCATCCGGCGATCTTGCAGCCTTCGGCAATCCCCGCGATCACGCGCTCGGCCACGCCGTTCTCAAGCTTGCCGGTGGCGAAGTAATCGAGGAAGAACAACGGCTCTGCCCCCTGCACGATCAAATCGTTGACGCACATGGCGACCAGATCGATGCCGACCGTGTCGTGGCGGTCATGGTCAATCGCCAGCTTCAGCTTGGTGCCCACGCCGTCATTCGCGGCGACCAGCAGCGGATCATTATATCCGGCTGCCTTGGGATCGAAAAACCCCCCGAACCCGCCCAGTTCGCTCGTCGCGCCAGGGCGGGCTGTCGCCTTCGCCAAGGGGCCGATGGCCTTCACCAGCGCGTTGCCCGCCGCGATCGATACGCCCGCGTCGGCATAGGTGTAGCCAGTGCCTTGCGGCGGGCTGCTCTCGTTTGTCCCCGAAGTCATGCGCAACCCCATAACCTTTCGCGCTTGGAATTCCACTCGCCATTGGGCAAAGGACAAGCGATTTTCCCCATGAGTGCGTCTCTCCCCCTTTCCGGCCCCGGTGCTGCCCTGTCTCGCCCCTTGCGGCGGTGGCTTGGCGGCGCGGGTTTGGCGCTTGCGCTGCTGGGCGGCGGCTATGCGTTGGTGGCACAGGTTGCGGGCGAACGCGGAATCGCGCCAACGGCTGCCAGCGCCGATATCGAGGTCAAGGGCATCACCGTCGATGTGCAGGGCAAAAGCGCCGAGGATGCCCGCGCCAATGGCTGGCGCGAGGCGCAGCGCAAGGCGTGGGAAAAGCTCAAAGGCCCCAAATTGTCCGACAGCCAGCTGGAAGGGCTGGTGTCTGCCGTGGTGATCGAGCGTGAACAGCTCGGCCCCCGGCGTTACATCGCCACGCTGGGCGTGGTGTTCGACCGCCAGCGCGCGGGCGCCTATCTCGGCGGCGCGGCGCAGGCGGTGCGGTCTGCTCCGCTGCTGCTGATCCCGGTGGTCGAGAGCGGCGGGGCTTACATCACCTTCGAACAGCGCAATCCGTGGCAGCGGGCCTGGGCAGAGTTCAATCCGGGCACCAGCCGGATCGATTATGTGCGCCTGTCAGGCGCAGGGGGCGATTCGCTGCTCGTCAATTTCGGGCAGGCGAACCGCCGCAGCCGGGCGTGGTGGCGTTCGACGCTGGACCAATACGGCGCGACCGATGTGCTGATGGCCTTTGCGAGGCTCGATCACCAGTTCCCCGGAGGGCCGGTCAGCGGCACCTTTACGGCACGATACGGCCCTGACAGCCGCCCGCTCGAAAGTTTCACGCTGAAGGCCGACAGCCCCGATGGCCTGTCCGCAATGCTGGCGCAGGCGGTGGAGCGGATGGACGGAATCTTCGCCGGCGCGCTGGCGGCGGGCAAGCTGCGGCCCGATCCCAGCCTCAGACTTGGGGCAGGGGGCGACATTGACCCGGCGATCCAGCGCCTGATCGAGATCGGCCGCGCCGCCCAGGCCCGCCGCGCTGCCGAAGCGGCGGCTGCCAGCGGAGCGACGCCGCAGATCGAGGCGCAGACCGTGACCGGGGTCGAGCCGGGCGAGGCGCAAGTGCGGGTCATCACCGTGCAATTCGCCACGCCCGATGCTGGCACCTTCGATTCGGCCCTTGGCGCGGTGCGCGGCACTGGCGGCGTGCGCGCTGTGGGCGTTACCAGCACCGCGATTGGCGGCACATCGGTGATGGCCGTGACCTATGCCGGATCGCTTGAAGAGCTCGCCGCCGCGCTGGAAGCGCGCGGGTTCAGCGTGCGGCGCGGGGCCAATGCGCTCGCTATCAGCCGCTAAGGCCGCAGGCGTGGCCGAGCCGTCCCAGATCGCCCTCCCATTGGCTGCGCGTTTGCCTTCCGGTGCGCAGCGGATCGTGGTCGGCAACGCCAACGCCGCCGTGATCGACGCGCTGCAATCGCCTGATCGCTGGCCGTTCCGTGTCGCCGTGCTCACTGGCCCGCCGCGTTCTGGCAAGAGTCTGCTGGGACGCTGGGTGCAAGGGCTTCACGGCTCTGCGGTCGAGGTGATCGACAATGCCGAAAAGTGGGATGAATCCGCTCTGTTCCACCGCTGGAACGCAGTGCAGCGAGGCGGTAGCCGCGATGGCGGGGCGTTGCTGCTGATCGCCAATGCTGACCCGGACCATGGGGGGTGGTCGATCACCCTGCCGGATCTTGCCTCGCGCATCGGCGGCTCGCTGCAACTGGCCATTGCCGCGCCCGACGATGCGATGGCGGGCGATCTGATCCTTGCCCATGCCGAACATCGCGGTCTTTCGCTGCCCGATGGCGCGGCCGATTACCTCGTCCCGCGAACCGAGCGCAGCTTTGCCGCAATCGAGGCGCTGGTGGCGGCAATCGACCGTATTTCCCTTGAACGCCAGACGCCGGCCACCATGTCTGTGTGGCGCGCGGCGCTTGAGGCTCTGCATGGGCCCGAACAGCACCGCTTGCTGTAGTGGCCGATTGCATTGGCCAGGCTTTGGTGGGAAAAGTGAGGGGCCATGTTTGACAGGCTGATCAGCTATCTGGACTCGGTGCGCGCCCGCGATCCGGCCCCGCGTTCGCGCTGGGAAATCCTGCTTTATCCCGGCGTCTGGGCCCTGGGCTTTCACCGCATCGCGCACTGGCTGTTCGAAGCGCGGATGTATTTCCTGGCGCGCTTCGTGAACCATTTTGCGCGCCTGTTGACCGCTATCGACATTCACCCCGGTGCCCGCATCGGCAAGAATTTCTTCATCGACCACGGCTTCACCGTGATCGGCGAGACGGCGGAGATCGGCGACAATGTCACCATCTACCAATGCGTGACGCTGGGCGGATCGAACCCCACCAATGGCAAGGGTGGAAAGCGTCACCCGACGCTGGGGGGACAATGTCATCATCGGTTCGGGCGCGCAGATCATCGGTCCGATTGTGGTGGGTGAACGGGCGCGGGTGGGGGCCAACGCGGTTGTGACTGATGATGTCCCGGCGGGCGCCACCATGATCGGGCTGAAGGCGCGGTCAACGCTGGTCCCGGCAGAGGAATGGCTGCGCGAATTCATCCCCTATGGCACGCCCTGCGATGATCCCCCATGTGACGACATGGGCCGGCCGCGCGGCGATTGCGTGGAAAAGCTTGAAGCGGAAATTGCAGCGATGCGTGAGGAGATGGCGCTGATGAAGGCCATGCTCGCCGAAAGCAGCGTTCCGTCAGAGCCGCCCGCAGCACCTGTGCGCCTGCGCAAGCGCGCAGCCAAGGACTGACGGTTGAAGAATATGGTGCAAGGCGCGGGCGTCCCCGGACAGGTGGTGGCCTTTCCGGCGCGGGGCGCGGATCAGGTCGGGTTCGAACGGGCCGAATTGATGCGCATCCTCGATCTTTATGGCCGCATGGTGGCCGCCGGGGAATGGCGCGATTATGCGATGGATTTTGATCGCCACGCTGCCACCTTCGCTGCCTTCCGCCGCGCCGCGGAACGCCCGCAGGCTCGGGTGGAGAAGCGTCCGGCGCTGCGGTCAAAGCAGGGCATGTGGACCCTGTTTGGCGAACACGGGCAGGTGCTGAAGCGCGGCCATGATCTGGCCAATGTGCTCGCGCCGATGGAGCGGCGCTTGCTGAAAGCGGTCGAGGACTAGGCGATCAGGCCGGGCTGGCGCCTGCCCCCGGCACGAAGGCGGGCTCCTCGGTCGCGGGCAGCATCGCCTGCAGGCCCGGCGGCAGCAGCGTCACCACAGCGCGGCGGATCGGTTGCCAGAAGGCCGAGAGGCTGAGCAGGGCCGAGCCGATCACCAGCGCGGTCAGCGCAAAGTTCAGCTCCACCGCGCCGAATTCCTGAAACAGGAAGGTGAGCGCAAACAGCACGTAGATGAGCGCCGAGACCAGCAGTGCGCGACGGTCGGTCGCCAGCGCGACAAGGCCGAAGGCGATATACACGCCGATCACCCCGAAGGCCGCGCCCATGCCGGGATTGTCGCCATCGGTCACGCCGAGCAGCGCGAAGACCGGATGCGCGATCATCGGTGCAGCGGTGAGGTGGAGCCAGAAGGCGACATCGCTGCGCCGCGTGGTGCGCGCACGGTCGGACATGTCCCAGCGCATCGCGAAGGCGAAGACAGCAAGGCCTGCGACCAGCACCAGCGTGAGCATGGCCTTCTCGCCGATATTGTCCGGCCCGATGGCCGCGGTCAGCAGCGCCAGCACCGTGCCCGCAATCGCCGCCGAACCTGCCGCAACCGTGATGGGCACCATGAACCGCCGCCAGTGCAGCCATGCTGCCCCTGCCGCAAGCAAGGCCGCGCCTGCGACCAGTACCGCGCCAAGCGTGTCGTTCTCGTTGCTTTCCGTAACCACCAGCATCACGCCGCCAACACCGATCGCGAACACGCCGCCGACAAAGGCAAGCAGCAGCAGGATCGAAGGCAGCGCCATCCGCCGCTTGGCGGTGAAGAATATCGCCAGAGGCCATGCGGCAGCGGCGATCAGCAGGCCTGCCATCGTCACAGACAGCGCTTGCGTGACGGCACGTGCCGCATACCACGCGGTCACCGCCGGACTATCATAGTCGCTCGGGCTCGAAATGGCCGGGAAAGGAGGCACCACCACGAACGCCCCCGCCAGCGCCTGCCCGATCGCGCCGAGAGCGACCAGCAGGATCACGATCCCGATGCTGACAAAGATATCGTTGAAGGAGTTGAGCAGCCGGAAATCCTCTTCCGAGGCGTGCGGCAGGTGGCGCAGCCGGCTCATGTGGGCCCGGAAATTCGCCGCCGCCTCGGCGCTCAGCGCACCTGCGGCGACGGCGGAATTGAGATCTTCGTCGCTATACACCGGGCATCCCTCCCCCTTGAATTGCGGGGAGAATGAACCCGGTGTCTTAGCTTGTCAATACAGCAAGACGCTTGCGCGTGCCTGACCCTGCCGGGGCGCTTACTCGAACTCGGCCAGATCGACCGCGCCATTGATCTGGTTGTCCGTCACCAGCCGCATCACCTTGATGAGGAAAAAGGCCGATCCGGCAAACAGCAACTGCCCGAACATCAGGATGCCCATTGTTGCCGCGACCGGCACGATCACTCTGATCCCGGGCATGGCATCGATGAAGGTGAAGATGGTCACCACCGTCATCACGATTGCAGACGCCACCCAGCATCCCCACCAGCTTGTGACAGCATCGACAGAGGATTCGGCAAGGTGCTCGGGCTCGCCCGCGCTGCGGTTGGCCAGTTCGCGTGTGGCGGCGAAGGGGACATAGAGGTTGGCGATCGGCACGAGAAAGCTTGCGGTCGCCCAAAGGGGGGCTCGGCGCAGCCCTTTGATCCCCGCCGCGCGCAGATTGGCGTGGGCGGTGTAGAACCACAGCAGGACCGGAATGGCCGACAGCAGAAACACGACATTGAGCGCCAGACGGCTGAGGAACAGCAGCCCGGTCAGCAGATCGAGCTCGTTGTAGGGATTGCGATAGGCCGCCCAAAGCACGATCACCACCGCGCCCACCAGCGACATCGCGATGACCATCCACGCCCCGATCGTGCCGAGCAGCGCGAAGGTGCGCAGGTTACCCCGTTGCATGTGATCGACCCCCGTCAAACAGGCGCATCTTCAAAACGAAACGCCCCCGCGCATTTCTGCACGAGGGCGTTGGCATTTCAAGAGATTTTGGCGGCTTGCGCCAATCAGCCCCGCGCGCTGGCAGGCCCCGTGCCGGTGACCTTCTGCATTGCCTTGAGGATGTTGCCCGATTGCTCGGATCCGGACTGGGGGGCGATGAGGTTGGTGAAGGCGTTGATCTCTTCCCAGCGGGCGGCAAAGCCTTCCACCGTGCGGTCTTCTTCCTTGAGCCACACGGCGTCGTTCATCACGGTCCACGACGAGTGGAAGCCGCCTGCGCCCGCGCCAACGATGGCGTTGCTGGGCGCGTCCTCGCTGACGAGGAACAGCGCGGCCGGGACCACGTTTTCCGGTGCGAACAGCTTGAAGGCTTCTTCGGGGAACAGGTCTTCGGTCATGCGGGTGCCCGCGACCGGCGACAGGGTGTTGCAACGCACGTTATACTTCGCGCCTTCCAGTGCCAGCGTCTTGGTCAGACCTGCCAGACCCAGCTTGGCCGCGCCGTAGTTCGCCTGGCCGAAATTGCCGAACAGGCCGGTCGATGACGCGGTCATCAGGATGCGGCCATAGCCCTGCTCGCGGAAGGTTTCCCAGCACGCCTTGGTGGCGAAGGCCGAACCGGTGAGGTGCACCTTGACCACGAATTCGAAGTCAGCCGGCTCCATCTTGGCAAAGGTCTTGTCGCGCAGCACGCCCGCGTTGTTGATGAGGACATGGACGCCGCCCCACTTCTGCTTGGCGTCGGCGACCATCTTTTCCATCTGCTCGAATTCGGTGACCGAACCGCCATTGGCGATCGCCTCGCCGCCCATCGCTTCGATCTCGGCAACGACCTGCGCCGCGGCATCAGATGTGCCGGTGCCGTCACGCGATCCGCCGAGGTCATTCACGACGACCTTGGCGCCGCGCCGGGCGAGTTCCAATGCATAGGCCTTGCCAAGCCCGCCGCCTGCACCGGTGACGATGGCGACCTTGTCCTTGAAGCTGATGGTCATGTGGGTTCTCCTGTCCAAAGATGCGGCGCGGTTTACGCCTGCGTAAAGCAAATTGCGCCGCGGTGCGTGGCACTTTCACACGCGCCTTGCAACAGGCGAGGTGACAGGGTGCGATGCCGTAGGGTCAGGCTGCGGGTGCAAGCGCGGCGAGGGCGGGAATCAGATCGCTGAACGAATCGATCACGCCGTCTGCGCCCAGATCCTGCGGGGGTTTGTCACAATATCCATAGGCCGCCGCGATCACCGGCACGCCCGCTGCCTTGGCGGCGCGCACATCATAGGTGGAATCGCCGATGAACACGAAGCGCCCGCCTCCCAAAGCCTCGCGCGCGGCGAGGACGGGGGCGGGGTGGGGCTTGGCCAGGAACTGGCCGTCGGGGCCTTTGCCCATGCTGTCCCCACCGATGACGGTTTCGAATTGGCTGATCATGCCAAGTTGGGTCAGCACAGAACGGGCGAAGGCTTCGAACTTGTTGGTGACCACCGCCATGCGGACGCCGTGCGCTGCCAATTCGGCCAGGGTTTCGCGCACGCCGGGATAGGGCACGGTGTGGACCGCGTTGTTCTGTTCGTAATAGCCAAGCATCGCCTTGTAGAGCCGCCGGAACTCGTCATCGCCCACGCCGCCTTGCGCCTCTAGCGCGCGGGCCAGCATGATCTTCGCTCCGCCGCCGATCAGATCTTTCGATGTTTCCACCGACACCTCGGCAAAGCCGCCCAGCACCAGCGCATGGTTCACCGCTGCGCCCAGATCGCGGAAGGTATCGAGCAGCGTGCCGTCAAGGTCGAAGCCGATGGCGTCAAAGGGGATCGTGGTCATGGTGCGGGCGGTGGCGGATGGTTCTTCAAATCGCAAGCAATTGCTGGCAGGCGCGGCTTTCCCTAAGGACAGGCCCATGACTGACACGACTTACCCCTTCGCCGCCATCATCCTTGCAGCGGGCAAGGGCACCCGCATGAAAAGCGACACCCACAAGGTGCTCCACAAGATCGCCGGGCGCGCGATGCTCGAACATCTGATGGCGAGCGTGGCGCAGCTGGGGCCGGAGCGCTTGGCAGTGGTCGTTGGCGCGGGGCGTGAGCAGATCGAAAAGGCTGTGGGGACGCGGGCCGCAACGTGCCTGCAGGAGCCCCAGCTCGGCACCGGACACGCGGTCCAGCAGGCCGAGGGCGCCTTGCAGGGCTTTGCCGGCGATGTGCTGGTGCTTTACGGCGATGTGCCGTTCGTGAAGGCCTCCACCATGCGGGCGATGCTGGAGCGGCTCCACGGCGCGGATAGCCCCGCCGCCGTGGTGCTGGGCTTCGAGCCGGCCGATCCGCTCGCCTATGGCCGGGTAATCGCGGATGACGCGGGGACCATCCTCAAGATGGTCGAATACAAGGACGCCGACGAAGGCGAGCGCGCCTGCCACCTGTGCAATTCCGGGCTGATCGCGGCGCGTGCAGATGATCTGTTCGCGCTGCTGGCACGGGTCGGGAACGACAATGCGCAGGGCGAATACTACCTGCCCGACATCGTCAACATCGCGATTGCCGATGGGCGCAGCTGCGCGGTGATCGTGGCCCAGAGCGCGGACGAAGTCGCCGGGATCAACAGCCGCGCCGAACTCGCCGATGCGGAGAGCCGCTGGCAGGCCGCCCGCCGCGTCAGGGCGATGGATGAAGGCGCGACCCTGATCGCGCCCGATACGGTGTTCTTCGCATATGACACGGTGCTGGGCCGCGATGTCACCATCGAACCCAACGTGTTCTTCGGCCCCGGCGTGACCGTGGCGGACAATGTGCTGATCCGCGCCAACAGCCACATCGAAGGCGCGAGCCTCGCCAGCGGCGTCAAGGTCGGGCCATTTGCACGCCTGCGCCCCGGCACGGTGCTGGAAGAAGGCAGCTTCATCGGCAATTTCGTCGAGGTGAAGAATGCGGTGCTGGGTGCAGGTGCCAAGGCCAGCCACCTCACCTATCTGGGCGATGCCTCAGTGGGCGCGGGCGCGAATATCGGGGCGGGCACGATCACCTGCAATTACGATGGCTACTTCAAGTACAAGACCGTGATCGGGCCGGGGGCCTTCATCGGCTCGAACTCGTCGCTGATCGCGCCTGTCACAATCGGCGCGGATGCCATCGTCGCGGCCGGATCGGCGGTCAGCCGCGATGTCGCTCCGGGCGAACTTCGCATGGTGCGCGCCGAACAGCTGGTGAAGGATGGCTGGGCCGACCGTTTCCACGATGCGATGAAGAAGAAGAAAGCGGCGGAGAAGAAGGGGTGAGACGCGCGCTCGTCCTTTCGACCGTCGTGCTGCTGGCAGGGTGCCAAGGGCAGGCGGCGGAGGAAGACGCTGCCCCCGAAGCGGCTGCGGCTCCTTCGGCTTCAGCCAGCCTTGATCCGGCGATTCTCGCGCGCGATGCGGAGCAGAAGCGGATCTGGGCTGCCGCTTGCGCTGCGGACGAGACGCCCGTCTTCACCTGCACATTCAAGGACGGCAAGCGCGTCGCGGTGTGCGGCGCGGGCGAGGGGAACGGGCGGTACCGCTTTGGCGGCGCAACACCCGAGATCGAGATCGATGGTGGGCAATACACCTCCGTGATGTATTCGGGCGGCGGGGAATCCCAGATCGCCTTCGATAATGGCGATACCCGCTACATCGTCTTCAGCCGCATGGTGCGCACCGGTTTCGATGAGGATGGCAACAACCTCCCCGCGATCAGCGACGGAATTGTGATCGAGCGCGGCGGCAAATTCCTCGACATCAAGCTGTGCGAGGATCCCGATGTGCTGCCCGTTCAGACCGGTGCTGCCAACGCCATCTGGGAGGACGAGCGCGAGCCGTTCACCGAAGAAACCATGCGCGCGGATCCCCCCGGCAATGAGTGATTCCGGCAACCACACCTGCTGGCTCTGCGCCCGCCCGCTCGGCGATATCGTCCAGTGGCACCACCCCGTGCCCAAGGCGAAGAAGGGCAAGATCAAGGTGCCGATCCACCCGATCTGCCACAAGACCATCCACGCCAACTTCACCAACAACGAACTCGCCCGCATTGGCGACAAGCCGAGCGTCATCCGTGACAACGCCGCCATCGCCAAATTCGTCGCCTGGATCGCGAACAAGCCCGCCGATTTCGACGCGCCGACACGTTAACGCGGTGAACGCGGGAACGATCGCGTGTCTCATCGGCTGATCAGGCAAGAGCCAGATCAGGAGATCAGCCATGAACGCCGCAAGATGGATCGTCGCCGGGGTTACCCTCGCAGCCGTGGGAGCCGCCGCCGTGTATGCCCAGTACCGCCAGACCGAACAGCCCGATTTCGCCGTGGTCAGTGCCGATGAGGACTTCGAACTGCGCGATTACCCCGCGCTGGTGGTCGCCGAAGTCAGCCATTCCGGCAGCCGCGAACGCGCCAGCGGGGCGAGCTTCCGTCGGCTGGCCGCTTACATTTTCGCGCAGGACCGCCCGGCGGGCGGCGAGAGCATCGCGATGACCTCGCCGGTGCTTCAGGATGAAACCCGCCCGGGAGAATGGCGGATGCGGTTCGTGATGCCGTCGAAATACACGCTGGAAACCCTGCCGCCTGCGCCTTCGGATATCACGCTGACCCAGATGCCGGCGCGGCGGATGGCGGCGGTGCGGTTTTCGGGCAATGGTTCGGGCCGTGATCTGGCGCTGATGGAAGCGCGCCTGCGCGACTGGATCACCACCCGCGGCATGATGCCCGCGGGCGAGGCGGAATTCGCCTTCTACGACGCGCCGATGGTGCCCGGCCCGCTGCGCCGCAATGAGGTGCTGATCCCCGTCGCGGCGCCATAGCGATCAGGCGTCGGCCATCCGCGTCTCATCCCCGCCACTGGCGAGATAATCGGCTTCCCACTGGTCAAACTCGCTGCGGCTCAGCAGGTAAAGCGTCCGCGCCTCGTGGAAGCTGATGGCGCGGTCGCGGACAGCGCGCACAACCTCGTCCTTGCGCGCCTTGGACCAGTGCACGCGGTGGGTGCGGGGCAGGGCGTTGTAGCTCTTGATCGCATCGGCGATCGAAATGTCTCTGGGGTAGGCCATCATTATGCTCCTCGTCGCTCGTGCTCATCGCCCCCGATGGCTTCAATGTTGACGGCGAGGCCTAACCAGACCTTTCGGAACATGGTTAATCATGCGTTGATGAAGCGCCCCGTGCCTCCTTCGCGACGAACCGAGGGCAAAGTGTCGGACTGGTTTACAGGAAGCCCGATTGCCTCACGAAGTTAACGCAAAAAGGGCGGCCCCTCGCCGGAGCCGCCCCTTTGTTTTGCGCTGCCAGCAGGGGCTTATTCGCCCGCTGCAGGCCCCATCAAGCGCTGCATCAGATAGACGAATTGCAGCGCCTGAAGCTTGGCGCGCTGGTCATTGTCGACCCCGCCGGAATGGCCTCCGGTGGTGTCCTCGAAGTAGTAATAGGGCTGGCCCAGCTCTTTCAGCTTCGCCGCACCTTTCCGCGCATGGGCAGGGTGGGTGCGGTCATCAGCGGTCGATGCCCAAAGGAACGGCGACGGATAATCCACGCCCTCCACGATCTTCTGGTAGGGCGAATAGCCTTCGATCCAGGCGCGCTGTTCGGGGATGCGCGGATCGCCATATTCGCCGATCCACGAAGCCCCGCGCCCGATCAGGTGATAGCGCAGCATATCGAACAGCGGGATCTGCACGATCGCCGCGTTCAAGAGGTCGGGCCGCTGGGTGAAGAAGGTGCCGACCAGCAGGCCGCCTTGGCTGCCGCCCTGGATGCCGAGGTGCTTCGGGCTGGTGAAGCCGCGCTTCACCAGATCCTCGCCCACCGCGATGAAATCATCCCAGGTGCGCTGCTTGTTCTCGCGGATCGCGGTCTGGTGCCACATCGGCCCGAATTCCCCGCCGCCGCGCATATTGGCGAGCACATAGGCGCCGCCCTTTTCGACCCACAGCTTGCCGGTGCTGCCGAGATAACCCGGCAGGCGCGGAACCTGAAAGCCCCCGTAACCGGTCAGCAGCGTGGCGGTGGTGCCGTCCAGCGCCATGCCCTTGGGCTTGACGATGAAGTAGGGGATCTTGGTCCCGTCCTTGCTCGTCGCCTCGTGCTGTTCGACATCCATGCCTGCGGCATCGAAGTAGGACGGCGACTGCTTGACCTGCTCCAGCGTCAGGCCGTCCTTGGCGTAATACCACGTGCCGGGGCTGAGGAAGTCGGTCGAGGTAAACATGATCTCGTCCGTCTCGTCCGACGATGCCGCGATGCCGACCGTGGCATTGTCAGGCAGGGCGAGCTGCTGGCTGGTCCACTTGCCATCGGCATAATCGAACTTCAGCACGCGCCCGCGCACATTGTCGAGCAATTCGACGAACAGGCTGTTCTTGGTGGAGATTGCACCCTGTTTTGTCTGGCGTTCACCCGGCGCCCAGACAAGTGTCAGCGGCACGCCGTTGGGATCGGCCTTCCATGCCTCCAGATCGGCCGAAACCAGCGAATCCGCCGCGAATGTCTGGTCGCCGCGCGTCCATTCCTCGTCGGTTGAAAACAGGATCTGCCCGTCGATGATGCCATAGGGCCCGGACTTCTTGGGCAGATCGAGCTGCAGCCACTCGCCGTCCTTCTCATAGAAGTAGAGCCGCTCATGGAAAGAAACACCGCGATAGGCCATCCGCCCGTGGATCACGAGATCATTGTCGCGCAGCGTGTAGGCGCCCGCCGAAACATCGGTCTTTTCGCCGCGGAAGATCTCCGGCGCATCCTCGATCCGCGTCCCGCGCTTCCACAGCCGCGTGGTGAAGGGATATTCGCTTTCGGTCATGGTTTCGGGCGAGAAATTGCGGCTCACCAGCAGCGTGTCGGCATCGACCCACTCTGCGCCGCCTTGGCTTTCTTCAAGGATGAAACCGTCTTCGACGAAGCTCTTGGTGGTGATGTCGAATTCGCGCACGGTGCGGGCATCCTTGCCGCCGTCCGACAGGCTGACCATGCACTGCGTGCCTTCGGGCGGGCGGCAGGACATGCCGCCATAGACCCATTCCTTGCCCTCGGCCTTGGCCAGCGCGTCGATATCGAGGATGGTTTCCCACTCCGGCTTGTCCGTCCGCCAGCTTTCCAGTGTGGTGCGGCGCAGCAGGCCCTTGGGGTTCTTGGCGTCCTGCCAGAAATTGATCATCCCGTGCGGGGTGAAGGCGACGCCCGGAATACGCTCGTCCGAATTGAAGATCGCCAGCGCCTCGGCCTTCAATTGGGCATAGCGGGGATCGGCCTCAAACGCGGCGAGGGTGCGCTCGTTTTCCTTGGCGACCCATTCCAATGCCTCGGGGCTGCGGGCTTCTTCAAGGAAGATATAGGGATCCTGTTCGGGGCCGGGGATACCGTCGGCGCCAGAGGGATTGGAGGCTTCCTGTGCAGTAGCACCAGTGGTTGCGGCGACAGTCATTGCGAGCGCCAATGCGAATGTGGAGACAAGTTTCAAGCGTCCTCTCCTCGAAGGAAATCAGACGCGTGTTGTGCCGAGCAAGCGGCGCAAAGGGAAGGGGATACAAACAAAAAGGGCGAGCCATCGGCCCGCCCTCGTTGGTTGTTCGTCGAATGGTCGGGGTTATCCCTCGACGTGCTCGGCCAGCACGGTGAGGCCCTTTTCATTGACCTCGGCAAAGCCGCCGCGCACCTGGATGATTTCCGGCGCGGCGTTCGCGGTGGCAAAGACCTGCACCGCGCCATCGCGGATGGTCGACATGAAGGGCGCATGGCCCTCCAGCACGCCGAATTCGCCCTCGGTGCCGGGGACGACCACCATATGGACATCTTCCGACCGGACAAGCTTGGCGGGGGTGACGAGTTCGAAGTGGAGGGGCATCTATCGCTCCTTATAGATCACACGAAAAATGGTAGACGTTGTACCCTCACCCAGAGTTGTCTCCATATACTGAACCTGAAGGTGACCGAATTCCGCTTCCGGCGTCTTGAGTGCCTCAACTGTCACATCGCCGCGTCGACCGGAATTTGCCGGATCAGGTTCAAGGTTATTGATAAGCGAAGGAATGACTCCCCGTACCAACCTAAGCGCTTCGACTGCTCGCGGGCCCGTGACATTAACCTCGCAAATCGAACCGGAGACGCCCCCGACGCTCACGAAGCCATCACTGCGGGTCTGGTCTAATCGTACGAAGCCAGGAAAGCCAGCATCGCTTACCGATGCGGGGGTGGCTGGAAAGCCCAGCACCATCAATTCCTGATTATTTTCGAGCGAAGATTCCCCACTCAAGAACACCGGGCAGAAATTGACGGCGAGGTAAGAAGGAATGGTGCCAGTGTGCAACATGTCTTCCAAAGACTGCGCGGCCGCCGGAGTGGCGACTGCAAACAGACCAGCCGAAAACCATGCAGCGAGGCGCATTACACCTCTTCAGCCATCTTCTTGGCCTTCTCGACGACCTGTTCGATCCCGCCGACCATGTAGAAGGCCTGCTCAGGCAGGTGATCGTACTCACCGTCGACCACGGCCTTGAAGCTCTTCACGGTGTCTTCAAGCTGCACGAACACGCCCGAAATGCCGGTGAAGACTTCGGCGACGTGGAACGGCTGGCTGAGGAACTTCTGCAGCTTGCGCGCGCGGGCGACGATCAGCTTGTCCTCTTCCGACAGTTCATCCATCCCGAGAATGGCGATGATGTCCTGCAGGCTCTTGTACTTCTGCAGCGTTTCCTGAACGCGGCGGGCGGTTTCGTAGTGTTCGGCACCGACAACGCGGGGTTCAAGCACGCGGCTGGTCGAATCCAGCGGGTCAACCGCCGGATAGATGCCGAGTTCCGAAATGGCGCGGCTCAGCGTGGTGGTCGCGTCCAAGTGGGCAAACGAAGCGGCAGGAGCCGGGTCGGTCAAATCGTCCGCGGGAACGTAGATCGCCTGCACCGAGGTGATCGAACCCTTGGTGGTCGAAGTGATGCGTTCCTGCAGCTTGCCCATGTCGGTGGCCAGCGTCGGCTGGTAGCCCACAGCCGACGGAATACGCCCCAACAGCGCCGACACTTCCGAACCCGCCTGCGTGAAGCGGAAGATGTTGTCGACGAAGAACAGCACGTCCTGGCCTTCGACGTCGCGGAAGTATTCCGCCATCGTCAGACCCGACAGAGCGACGCGCGCGCGGGCGCCCGGGGGCTCGTTCATCTGGCCGAAGACCAGCGCCACCTTGGAGCCTTCCGAGGTCGCATTGCCATCGGCGTCCTTGGCGATAACGCCGGCGTCGAGGAATTCGTGGTAGAGGTCGTTGCCTTCGCGGGTACGCTCACCCACGCCGGCGAACACCGACACGCCGCCGTGGCCCTTGGCGATATTGTTGATGAGTTCCTGGATCAGCACGGTCTTGCCCACGCCCGCGCCGCCGAACAGGCCGATCTTGCCGCCGCGCGCATAAGGCGCGAGCAGGTCGATCACCTTGATGCCGGTGACGAGGATCGCCGCTTCGGTCGACTGGTCGATGAACAGCGGGGCTTCGGCGTGGATCGGCATGGTGCTTTCCGCACCGATCGGGCCACGCTCGTCAATCGCTTCGCCGATCACGTTCATGATGCGGCCGAGGGTCTTGGGGCCAACCGGCACCGAGATCTGCGCTCCGGTGTTCACGACTTCGCTGCCGCGCACGAGGCCTTCGGTCGCGTCCATCGCGATGGTGCGCACAGTGTTCTCGCCAAGGTGCTGGGCGACTTCGAGCACCAGCGTCTTGCCGTTGTTCTTGGTTTCCAGCGCGGTGAGGATCGCAGGCAGTTCACCGGGGAACTGCACGTCGACGACTGCGCCGATCACCTGCGAGATGGTGCCGTTGGTGGTCTGGTTGAGAGCGGCGGTGGCCATGATTGTTTCCTTGGCTTTCGATTACAGCGCTTCTGCGCCGGCAATGATTTCGATGAGTTCGGTGGTGATCGCGGCCTGGCGGCTGCGGTTGTACTGGATGGTCAGCTTCTGGATCAGCTCGCCCGCGTTGCGCGTGGCATTGTCCATCGCGGTCATCGAGGCGCCCTGTTCCGAGGCCTCACGTTCAAGCAGCGCGCCGAACAGCTGGGTGCGCACGTAACGCGGCAGCAGCTCTTCGAGGATTTCCTCCTCGCTCGGTTCGTATTCGACCACCGAATCGAGCACGACCGCATTGGTCGGCGCGGGGACGGGGATCAGCTGGTTGATCGTCGGGTCCTGTGCCAGCGCCGATTTGAAGGTCGGGTAGATCAGGTGCGCGACATCGAACTTGCCCGCGTCAAACATCGCGATCAGTTCATTGGCAATGGCTTCGGCTTCGGTGAAACCGGGCGTCTTGACCGTGCTGGTGTCGAAGCCCGCGCCGATCAGGGTCGGGAATTCGCGCTTCAGCGGCGCACGGCCCTTCTTGCCGACGAGGTAGAATTCGACCGTCTTGCCAGCGGCCTGCAATTCGCGGGCCTTGATCTTGGCGGCCTTGACGAGGTTCGAGTTCAGACCGCCGCACAGACCCTTGTCGGTGTTGACCACCACGAGGAGATGGCGCTGGTCCGAACCGGTGCCGCCGAGCAGCTTGGGGGCACTATCGCCCGCAACCTTCCCGGCCAGCGATGCCATCACCGCAGCCAGACGCGTGGCATAGGGCCGACCGGCCTCAGCCGCGGCCTGGGCACGGCGCAGCTTGGCCGCCGCGACCATCTGCTTGGCCTTGGTGATCTTCTGGGTCGATTTGACCGAGTTGATCCGGCCTTTAAGTTCCTTGAGCGATGGCACGGGCCGGTGTCCTTACGCGAACTGCTTGGCGAAAGCTTGCAGGGCGGCCTTGGTCTTGTCCGCGACTTCGCCTTCGAACTTCTTGCTGGTGCGGATTTCGGTCAGCACGTCGCCATGTTCGCGGCGCATGAAATCGAGCATCTGCGCTTCGTATTCGTTGACGCGGTTCACCGGGATCGCATCGAGGAAGCCGTTGGTGCCGGCATAGATCGACACGGTTTGTTCTTCGAAGGGCATCGGGCTGAACTGCTTCTGCTTGAGCAGCTCGGTCAGGCGCGCACCGCGGTTCAGCAGCTTCTGTGTTGCGGCATCGAGGTCCGAGCCGAACTGCGCAAACGCCGCCATTTCGCGGTACTGTGCAAGGTCGAGCTTCATCGAGCCCGAAACCTTCTTCATCGCCTTGGTCTGGGCGGCACCGCCGACGCGGCTCACCGAGAGGCCGACGTTAATGGCGGGGCGGATGCCCTGATAGAACAGGCCGGTTTCGAGGAAGATCTGGCCGTCGGTGATCGAGATCACGTTGGTCGGGATGTAGGCCGACACGTCGCCGGCCTGGGTTTCGATGATCGGCAGCGCGGTCAGCGAACCGTGGCCGTTTTCCTCGTTCATCTTCGCAGCGCGCTCGAGCAGGCGGCTGTGAAGATAGAACACGTCGCCGGGATAGGCTTCGCGGCCCGGAGGACGACGCAGCAGCAGCGACATCTGGCGGTAAGCGACAGCCTGCTTGGAAAGGTCATCATACACGATCACGGCGTGCATGCCGTTGTCGCGGAAATATTCGCCCATCGCGCAGCCGGTGTAGGGCGCGAGGTACTGAAGCGGAGCGGGCTCCGAGGCGGTCGCGGCGACGACGATGGAATACTCCATCGCGCCGTTTTCTTCGAGCTGCTTCACGATCTGGGCGACCGTCGAACGCTTCTGGCCGACGGCGACATAGACGCAGTAAAGCTTCTTGCCTTCGTCGTCGCCCTGATTGGCTTCCTTCTGGTTGATGAAGGTATCGATGGCGACAGCGGTCTTGCCGGTCTGACGGTCACCGATGATCAGCTCGCGCTGACCACGGCCCACGGGCACCAGCGCGTCAATCGCCTTGAGGCCGGTCTGGACGGGCTCCGACACGGATTCGCGCGGAATGATGCCGGGCGCCTTCACTTCGACGCGGCTGCGCTTTTCAGCGACGATCGGGCCCTTGCCGTCGATCGGGTTGCCGAGCGCGTCAACCACGCGGCCCAGCAGGCCCTTGCCCACGGGAACGTCCACGATGGTGCCGGTCCGCTTGACCACGTCACCTTCCTTGATCTCGGCGTCCGAGCCGAAGATCACGACGCCGACATTGTCGGCTTCGAGGTTGAGAGCCATGCCCTGCACGCCATTGGCGAATTCCACCATCTCGCCGGCCTGCACCTGATCGAGGCCGTGGATGCGGGCGATCCCGTCACCCACGCTGAGCACGGTGCCGGTTTCGCTGACTTCGGCCTCGGTGCCGAAATTGGCGATCTGGTCCTTGATGACCTTCGAGATTTCTGCGGCGCGGATTTGCATGGGTCTAGTCCTTTAAGCCTGCATGGCTTTGGCAAGCGAGTTGAGACGGGTGCGGATCGAGGCATCAATGCGCTGCGAACCGATGGTGACGACGAGGCCGCCCAGAAGGTCGGGATCGACCGAGGCGGTGAGCATGACAGTGCGGCCTTCGCGCGCCGTCAGCTTGGTCTTGAGCGCGGCAAGCTGATCGTCCGACAGCGGGTGCGCGCTGGTGACGGTCGCGGTCACTTCGCCGCGCTGGGCTGCGGCAATCGCCTTGAAGGCGCTGATGATCGCGGGCAGCTTGGCCAACCGGCGGTTGCCGGCCAGCACGCCGATGAAATTGGTGGTGAGGGCGGACAGCTTCAGCTTCTTCGCCACAGCCGCCATCGCCTGACCCTGCACGTCGCGGGCGAGTTCCGGGTTGGTGGTCAGCGCCGCCAGATCGCCCGATTCGGCCAGGGCAGCGCCCAGCGTTTCGAGATCCTTCTCGACAGCCGTCACCTTGCCGCTTTCGGCGGCGAGATCGAACAGGGCCGAGGCATAGCGTCCAGCCAGGCTAGCCTTGATACCGGCGGAAATATCCACGCGCGTGAAATCCTCTCGGGAAACTTCAAAGGGTAAATTGCTTGGGCCTTGGGTGCGGGACATGCACAAGGGCACCCCGCAAGGTTGGCGCGCGCCTAGCAATTGATTCCGGTTGGTGCAAGCCGCGAGGGACGGGATTTGTGCAGGTGCGAAGAAAAGCGCTGTCCCGCCGTGTCCGCTGGCGCGATCAGCCTATCGGCTCGCATAGTCCGGGGCGAGGACAGCTCTGGCTTCGGCAAGGGCGCTGACCACGGCAGGCTGACGGAGGATCTGTGCGCAATAATACACGGGAGCCGTCAGCGATCCGGCGTTGGCCTCGTCCTTGACCAGCGTCATCGGCGTTGCCGCAAGCGCCGCATCGAGCGCGGGCCGCATCTTGGCGAAAGCGAGGAAGAAGTCGCCAGCCGATCGCTCCAGCACGATCTGGCCCCAGCGGTCGCCCTGCTCGCGCATGACCTGCGCATCGCGCTCGGGCAGGCCCTTGTCGCCGAGCGAAGTCAGACAGTGGGCCGTGGCCATGCCGCTAATGTGGCTGTCCAGTTCCGTGATCGACGGCGGAGCATAATCGAGGGTATGCGAGTCCGAGGCGCAGGCTGTCACCGCCGCCGACGCAGCCAGCAGCACTGCCCATTGCGTGGTCCGCCGCGGCGCGGTCACCTCGCCACCGCCGAAGAGCGCGCCGTCTCTGACGCCTGCCAGTCGAGATACCGCAACACCATCCGCCCGCCGACCAGCAGCGCCAGCACCAGCGCGATCAAGGCCAGCCATTTCGTCCGGCTGGTCACTTCGCTGCCGCCTTTGCCGTGCAATTATAGACCAGCCGTTCGTTGGGCCGTTCGGGCAGTTTGGCAATCAGCGCCGATTGCTGCTCGCCCAAGGTGCGTGCTGCATCGCTCACCCCGCAGGCGGGCGGCGTGTAGGCAGAGCGGGCCTCGCGCGCGGCAGCCAGCGCCTCCTGCCCCAACAGATAGCGGTCGGTGCGCAGGGTGCGGGTGGCAGGGTCATAGGTGTTGATGGCCACCGCCGCATCGTCCTGCGCGGCGAACACCCGCTTCCATTCGCCGCCCGTGCCAAGGCCATATTGCGTGCGCCCGTTGACGCAGCCATCGGCTGACCAGTCGAAGGCGACATCATCGGTGCGCGCCGATGTCACCCGGCTGCGATCGGGGACGAGGGTGCAGATCAGCGCGCCCTCAGCAGCTTCGGACCCCGTGTCTGGCGCGGGCGCATCGCCCCCTTCCGCCTTGGCCACGGCAGCGGCGACGCGGTCCTCGATTTCGGCAAGACCGGGGCGCGTCACCCACAGCAGCCCCGCGATCACCAGCGCTGCGGCAGAGGCCGCTGCCGCGATGCGGGCGTGGGCGGTGCGCGCTTCGTCGCTCCGCCAGATCGCGGCGGCATAGCCAGCACCGATGGCAGCCAGCAATGCGATCAGCGCCAGCGCCATGCGATTCTCGCGCTGGCCCAGCACCTCCATCTGCGCTGTCAGCCGGGCCTTTTCGCGCACCTCGCGCAATTCGTCCGAACGCTGCGCCAGCCGTTCGCGCGCCTGCGATTGTTCGGCCTCAAGCCTTTGGCGTTCTTCGGCATTCAGTTCATCGATCGAGCGGCAGGGCAGGGCGTTGACCGCCGGTTCAACCCCGTTGCTGCGCAGGAACGGCAGCAGTTCGCGCAGGCTTACGGCAAAATAGAACTCCGCCTCGCCGCTGTTCGAATCCGCGCTGAAGCTGTTGACCCCGATCACCCGCCCGCACGGATCTAGCAGCGGCCCACCCGAATTGCCGCGGGCGATGGGTGCGGTGTGGAGGATGGTGTCGAACTGTCGGCTGGGCCTTTCCCCCGACAGGTATCCGCGTGATTTGACCGGCGGCTGGGCGCGGAAAATATCTGCCATATCAAGGCCCTGCGCCAGATCGACATTCATCGGATAGCCGACCGCCGCGACCTCTCCCAGATTGCCGACGCCCCCGCCCGCCAGCGCCAGAGGGGGCAGGCGCAGACTGCCGGGCGCGATCTCCAGTAGCGCCAGATCGTTGCGCGGGCTGATGGCGATCACGCGGGCAAAGGCACCGCCTGCGCCTTCGGGGGGCACGATGCCGATCCGCAGGGTATCGTCCTGCGCGGCCTCTGAGACGATATGGGCGTTGGTGACGATTCGTGTGGGGCTGATGGCAAAGCCGCTGCCGTGGCTGACAGGGGCAGGCTGGCCGCCTTCCTCGCCGATCAGCACGACCCGCACCACACCGCGCGCCGCCGCATCGACATCGCCGGGGTCGGCGGCGGCCGGCATCGCTCGGACCAGCATGGCCAGTGCCAGCAGCAGCGCCGCCATCAGGCGGGTTCGGAGGGTGGCCCGCAGGCGGGACACATGCGTCACGATAAACTCCTTGAACTAGCCGGAATAGCTGCGATCATCCTTGCGGGTTCGACGATCTACCCAAAGCACACGGGGGCAGCAATGATTGGTATGCGTTATGTGGCATTGGCTTGCGCGGCGCTCGGTCTGGTGACGAGCGCGGCTTCCGCCCGGGCTGAGACGCTACACAGCTTCACCGTCGGCAGCACGGCGTTTACCTTGCCCGTCCCGGAAGGATATTGCCTGCCCACGGACGCCAATGTCGCGCAGGCCGAGAAGGTTGCCGCGCTCGACACGCTGAACCTCACCCACGCCACGCTCGACCGCTGCGGCAGTTTTGGGCAGGAATATGCCCACATCAAGTCGCCGCGCCAGTGGCAGCCCGTGCCGATGCCGCGCGCGGATTTCCTCGCCCTGATTGCGCGCGAACTCCAGACCGCAAACGGCCAGCAGCTCGTCGGCGAGGCGATCGAGAACGCCGAGCGCGACGTCGCCAAGGGCACGAGCGAGGAGATCAAGATCGACACCGCCGTGCCGCGCTTTGCCGGGCAGGACGACATCTGCGTCTACATGGCGATGACCGGCGACGTGATGAACGCGCAAGGCACCGTTTCGATGCGCGGCGTGATCTGCATGACCGTGATCGACGGCGAGTTCATGAACATCAACACCTATGCCATCGTGGGCACGGGCTTGACCTTTGACCAGCTCAAGACCCGCGCTCGCGCCATTGCGCTCTCGATTGCTCCGGCAGGCTGAACGCCCCTGCGACATTGAGCGCAAGCTTGCGGGATGCGCGGGACTTGCGGGTGTGGCAAAGTGTTTCCCGTGAAACATTTGGTGAACATAACTGATGATGACCGCTGGCAGGCGGTGCTGGTCAAGGACCGGCGGTTCGATGGCGCCTTTGTCACGGGCGTTCATTCGACCGGCATCTATTGCCGCCCAAGCTGTCCGGCGCGGGCGCCATTACGCAAGAACGTGCGCTTCTATGAGGGGGGCCAAGCGGCGGCCAAGGCGGGTCTGAGGCCATGCAAGCGCTGCTCGCCCGATAGCCAAAGCGCCGAAGAGGCCTGCGTGCTGGCAGCGGTTGCCGCGATCCGCGAAAACGGTCCGATGTCCCTCGCGGCGCTGGCTGAATTGACCGGATACACCGCCACGCATTTTCAACGCCTGTTCAAGCGCAGCACCGGCCTGTCTCCTGCCGCCTTCGCCAAGGCCTGCCGCGAGGAGCGGGTCAGGGACGCCTTGAGCGCGGGTCTGGGCGTGACCGAGGCACTGGCAAGCGCGGGCTACACCGGGCCTAAACAGTTCTATGCAGACACGAAAGGCAGGCTGGGAATGACGGCGAGTGACTGGAGCCGGGGCGGGGCGGGCAGGCTGATCCATTGGGCGGTGCTGCCGACCTCGCTCGGCCCGATGCTGGTCGCAGCGACAGACAAGGGCGTTTGCTGTCTGGCGTTTGGAGAGGGCGAGACGGAATTGCGTTTGCGCTTCCCGCGCGCGCAGCTTGTCCCCGCTGGCGAGGATTTCCGCGATCTGTTTGCGCAGGTTTTGGAAGCGGTCGAACAGCCGGGGCCGGGTTCTGCCGCGATCCCGCTCGACGTGAAGGGCACCGCCTTCCAGCAACGCGTCTGGGAAGAACTGCGCCGCATCCCGCATGGCGAAACGCGCTCTTATGGCGAGCTTGCGGCGGCGCTGGGCAACCCCAAGGCCAGCCGCGCTGTTGGCGGGGCGAACGGGGCGAACCATGTCGCGGTACTGATACCTTGCCACCGGGTGATCGCCAGTGACGGGACGTTGGGGGGCTATGCTTACGGCCTTGAGATCAAGGCGGAATTGCTGCGGCGGGAGGGGGGATGAATAGCGTTTGCTCAGGTGCACCGTGCGCGATAATCTGAGATCATGAGCATTCTGAGCCGTCTGAAGGCCAACCTGCTGCTAGTCGGACTTCTGTTCGGTATAGCCCTGCTAGATCTTATGGAGCCGCTCGACCGGATGGATGGGTGGCTGCTCATCATGTACGGCATAAGCCTTGCCAGTCTGGATCGGCACTTCAACCCGAATTCGCCTAAAGCCGAGACTGGTCCCTGGCTTCCTTGGAACCAGATGGGCGCAGGCGACAAGCTGGAGTATCTTCTTCCGGCGATCTTATTTGTCGTGATGGGGGCGCTGCTCACCTCGGCCGCACTGCTGGGCGGCGCAACAGGTTTCCCGTTCTGGCTGACGCTCGCGGGCGGGCTCGGTATCACGGGGTTCGGCGCATGGGAAATGCGCCACCGCTGGCACCGGCGCTGGGCCGCACTGGAGAGCGAGTAAGGGGCTTCCGCGTCACCCCAGCGAAAGCTGGGACCTAGGGCCCTACGGTGCAGCGCTCGCCGCCCTGGGCCCCAGCTTTCGCTGGGGTGACAGGAGAAGTGAACAGGTTTCTTACCCCTCCGGCTCACCTCTCGGCGCGAAGGGTTCGGGCGCGGGGCCGCTGGCGGGCGGGGTCTGGCCGACACCGACGCCATCGCCCGGATCGTCCATGACCACCGGATCATCCATGGAGCCGTCACGGTCGCCCGAGGGGTTGAACAGCATGATCGCCAGAAGCACCGCGAAGACGACGATAATGGCAACCCAGAGCCATTTGGTCTGCGGTGCTTTGGGCTGGGGGGGGGCTGGGCCATGGTGTCATCCTCTCGTGCGGTTCAGGTTGGCAGCCACGCGGATCATCCGCGCGCTTTCCAACAGAACCGGACGCGAGGACCGGGTGTTCCATCTGCCAAGACCGGCTGCGCCGCTGGTGCGACGGGGCGCGGCCTGCGCGCCTCTCAATCCAGCTTGGGCGGCATTCCCGGTTCGCACTTCGCCATCGCCGCCTGATACGCGGGGCGAGCGCCAATCCGCTTCAGATAGGCTTGAAGGTTCGGCATCCCGTCGATTGCCATGCCGCTCATGGCGCGGCTGGTGGTCAGCTGGAAGCCCATCATGATGTCCGCCGTGGTCAGCTGCGATCCGCCGAAATACTCCGCCTCGCCCAGCCGCTTTTCGACGATGGCCCAGCCTTTCGCCACCCGGTCTGCCACAAATGCGGGCAGTTCCTTCGCGCCCATGAACTGCGCCACCAGCGCCATCATGCCGTTTGTCATGAAGGTCGCGTTGGCCCAGTGGAGGTAGAACAGGTGGTCGGCAAAATCGGGGTGATCCACGCCCGGCACCAGGGCCGTATCGGGCGCATATTTGGCGATGATGTAATCCATGATCGCGCCGCTTTCGCCCAGCACCAGATCACCGTCGGTGATGACGGGAGCAATGCCCATCGGGTGCAGCGCCTTGTAATCATCGGGCGCGAGGCGGTTGTCGGTGCGGCGGGTGTAGAGCTTGCATTCGTAATCCAGCCCCAGCTCCTCGGCCAGCCAGACGATGCGTTCGGATTGCGACAGGCGCAGGTGGTGGATGGTCAGCATGGTGCAAGCTCCCTCTATTCGGTTCTGGCCCAGCCTTTGCTGGCAGGCACGAGAGAGTCGAGAAACTTTTCCGCGCTCTCCAGATATTCGCGCTGCTTGGCCTCGCCCATCCGGTCCCAGGTGGCAAAGATGCGGCCGATGCGGTGGTTGCTTTCCAGCCGCGCACGGTTCTTGTCCATGAAATGCCAGTAGAGCGGGTTGAACGGGCAGGCGTTCGGCCCGGTCTTCTGCGCGACCTTGTAACGGCAACCACCGCAATAATTGCTCATCTTGTTGATGTAATTGCCGGACGCGGCATAGGGCTTGGTCGCCAGCCTGCCGCCATCGGCATAGAGCACCATGCCCGCCACATTGGGCAGTTCGACCCATTCAAAGGCATCGGCATAGACGGCGAGATACCAGTCCGCGACCTCTTGCGGATCGATCCCGGCGATCAGACAGAAATTGCCGAGCACCATCAACCGCTGGATATGGTGCGCGTGGGCATCTTCCCGCGTGGTGCGGATGCAGTCTGACAGGCAGCGCATATCGGTTTTGCCGGTCCAGAAGAATTCGGGCAGGGGCCGGTGCGCGCCCAGTTCGTTGGCATCGGCCAGCCCTGGCATCGTGTACCAGTAGAACCCGCGCACATATTCGCGCCACCCGATGATCTGGCGGATGAAGCCCTCTACGGAGTTCAACGGAGCCCTGCCCGATTTATAGGCATACTCGGCCGCGCGGCACAATTCGAGCGGGTCCAGCAACCCGCAATTGAGGCTGGTCGACAGCATCGAGTGATACATGTCGTCCTCCCCGTGCACCATCGCGTCCTGATAGGGGCCGAACAGGGTGAGGCGGCGGGCGAAGAAGGCTTCGGCCGCCTCCAGCGCCTCGGCACGGGTGACGGGCCAGCCGAAAGGTTCGAGATCGCCGAAATGGTCGGCGAACCGCTGGCCGACCAGAGCGATGACCTCCTGCGTGATGGCATCGGGGGCGAACTTGGGCGCGGGGGGCGCTTTCAGACCTTCCTTGGGCGGCTCCCGGTTTTCCGCGTCGAGGTTCCAGACGCCGCCCGCGGGCTTGTCACCCTCCATCAGCAGCCCGGTCTTGCGGCGCATTTCGCGGTAGAAATACTCCATCGTCAGGTGCTTGCGCCCGTCGGCGAATGTGCGGAAATCGGCGTGGGTGGCGATGAAGCGGGTGTCGGGCAGGATGGTGACGGGGCAGGGGAGGCGGCCCTCCCACTCGCACATTGCCTGATGCACCCGCCATTCGCCGCTTTCGGTGACGCGCACTTCGGACGCGGCGTGGCGTTCCACACCGCGGGCGACTTCGCCGGTGAAGCTGCCGGTGTTGGCGGGATCATCGAGCGTCACGTAATCGACCTGCCAGCCTTCCGCCCGAAGCTCCTCGGCGAAATGGCGCATTGCCGAAAAAATGAGCACGATCTTCTGCTTGTGGTGTTTGACGTAGGTCGCCTCGTCCCACACTTCCATCATCAGGATGCGCGTTGCGGCGGGGTCGAGGCCCTCAAGGCTGGACAGGTTGCGGGACAGCTGGTCGCCGAGGATCGGCACAAGGATTGGGCGGGTCATGGGAGCCATACGCAAGCGCGCCCGCTTTGGTTTCCCCCTTGCGCCTATTGAGTCACCTCCAGCGCACGCCACGCGGCGGCCTGAAAGCCGGGATCGTTGAGCATAGAGACCAGCAACCCGCGTGCCTCGCCCTTCTGTCCGCGCCGGCTGAGCGCGGTGGCATAGGCATAGCGGAAATCGCCGACGCCGGGGTTGGTCATGAAGGCCTGCGCCAGCTGCCGGAACGCCGCTTCGGGCGGTTCGCGGCCCTGTTCGATGTAGGATTGGTGATACAGCGCGGCAGCCAGCGGATGGCGTTCGGGATCGCGGGCAAGGGGGGCGAGCATGGCGCGCACCCGGTCATAATCCGGATCATCTTCGGGATTGCCCGCCCGCACCAGCCGCGCCAGCATGATCTCCGCCTTCAGCCGCAGTGCCTGCGCGTGGCCGGGGTCAATCGCCAGCGCCGCATTCACCGCCCGCCAAGCCTCGGCATCGGAATAGGGATTGGCCATCACGATCAGCTCGCCATTGGAAAAGCCGAAGCCGCGGAAAATCGGCCTTCCATCGAAATCGCTGAACTGGACGCGGGCATATTCTGCCGCCGCATATTCGAACCACACTGCCGCGCTGCCCGGAAAACGGCGGGTCAGCGCGGCGAGCTTGCGGGCGCTGGCATCGCGCCGGGTTTCGAGCAGCCGTTCCAGCCGCACTTCGACCAGTGCGATTTCATCCGCGGTCATCGGGCGCACGGCGACCGCGGCAACAAACGGCGGTTCCACCTTGACCCGCCGGATCGGGGTTACATACCGGCGCCTGCCAAGCCGCTCGGTGAAGACGTCCAGATCACCCAGCTCGCGCGCGGCATCCTCCATGCTGCGGCCCGAGACATAGGCATCGACATAGCGGTTCATGACGCCGGCAAATTGCGCCTCGACCAGCAGCGGACTGGCCATCGCACGGCTGAGATCGAGGAAGCGGGCGTACTCGTCCTCGGTCTTGTGGCGCGATTGGGTGACGAGCGCCTGCGCCACCGTGTCCCGCGTGATTCCGCGAACGCGGCGCATAATCTTGGGCGCGCCGATCACGAACAGGTTGTCCTCGTTGCGGTAGGCGGTGGCGAAGAAATGCGACAGCCCGCCGGTCAGCCACATCGGCTTGGGCCGGAAGAAGGCATTGTTGATGTGGAACTGGCTGATGCAGTAGAAAATCTCTCCTTCATCGGGCAGCCCGGTCGGGGAATGGGCATAAAGGGCATAGGCGGCGGGCAATTCGGCGTGGTTTTCGCACACCGCCGTCGCGCCGAAATTGACGGTGCGGGCGATCCGGCTGGCGTCATCGGTCAGGTAAAGCTCGGGCTTGCGGCCATGCTGTGTTTCGGCCGGCATGAGCCCGTGAAGGACGCGGTCGAATTCCTCGGCAGCCTGCATCAGCCCGCGCAGCTCCGCCTCGTCCAGCCGGGCATGGATGATGTAGTGATCGCTTTCAGCCCGCAGCCAGCTTTGGGCATGGGCCGGCACGGCAAGACAAAAGGCCCATAGCATCAGGCAGACACGAAAGATCATGTCTGCGGGATAGCAAGAGCCAAGGTGTTGTAAAAGTGACCTTAAAACTCTTGCAGGCACGTGCTGGCGCAGGGGCAGCGCGTTATGGTGCGGCCTCCAGCGCGCGGCGGGATGCCTCGGCGAAATCGGGATGGTTCAGCATCGAGGTCAGCAGGCTGCGCGCCACCTCTGTCTTGCCAGCGCGGCTGAGCGCCACGGCATAGGCATAGCGAAAGTCCGCGACCCCGGCATTGGTGATGAAAGCCTGTCCCAGCCACAAGATGGCCTCTTCCGGCGGGTCCCGGCCTTGTTCGATATAGGATTGGTAATGCAGTGCGGCGGCCAGCGGGTGGCGCCGGGGGTCACGTGCGAGCGGAGCGAGCAGCGCGCGCGCTGCGTCATATTCCTGCGGCTCGGCAAGCTCGCCTGCGCGCACCGCCCGTGCCAGCATGATCTCGGCCTTCAGGCGCTGTGCCTGCGCATGGCCGGGATCGATCGCCAGCGCCTTGTTCACCGCACGCCATGCCTCGGCATCGGAATAGGGGTTGGCGGTGACGATCAGATTGCCATTGGCAAAGCCGAAGCCGCGCAGCAGCGGCTTTTCGCCGAAATCGGAATACTGCACCCACGCATATTCGGCAGCGGCATATTCATACCAGACGGGCGCGCTTTCAGGATGCCGGATGGTGAGCGCAAGCAGCCGCGCCGATACCTCGTCGCGCCGTTCATCGAGCAGGCGTTCGATCCTCGGCTCGACCAGAGCGATGGAATCGGCCTGTATCGGCGTGATGGTGATTGTGGCAGGCTCCGCCGGGGTGAGGCCCACGCGGCGCATCGGCACGGTTCGTGCGCTGGCCCGCCGCGCAATCAGCTTGGCCAGAGCCTCCGGCTCGCCGAGGGTGCGCGCCGCTGCCTCCATGTTCGCGCCCGAGACATAGGCATCAAGATAGCCCGCCAGCACCCCGCGCAGTTCGGGATCGATCAGCAGCGGTGCGACCAGCGCAGCGCTGGTCGCGTAGAAACGCTCGAACTCGGCCTGCTTGTCGGGGGTATCAGGGTGCGTCAGCGCGTGCTGCAGATCGGCGACGGACACGTTTCTCCGGCGCTCGATCGCAGGCGCGGGCTGGCCGAGGATGAAATCCCCCGCTTCATCGCGCCAGGCGGTTCTGAAGAAATCGCTGAACCCGATGCGGACCCACAGGGGATGGGGCCGGAAGAACTTGTACCCGAGATGATAGCTGCCGAGATAGAAGAACAGATCGCCAGCCCGCCGCCTTGCGTCCTTGCCGTAGTCATAGGCGACATAGGCGACCGGAACCTCGGCGCCGCCTGCGCCCACGCCGCTCAGTCTGAGGTTGGTTACCCGGCTGACCTGGCTGGCATTGGGGGCGAGGAAGAGCTCCAGCTTGCGCCCCGGCTCGGTCTCCCCCGGCAGGACGATGTCCAGCACGCGGCCGAAATCCTCCAGCGTCTGCATCAGCTCGCGCAGCTCTGCCTCGCTGATTTCGGCGTGGACGACGTAATGCTCGCTCTCCGCTCGCAGCCATCCGGCGGCATGGGCGGGCAGGCTGAGGCACAGGGCCATCACCAGCAGTGTTGCGCGGAGTATCATGGGCGCAGCCTAGCAGCGGCCAAACCACTGTAAAGCGGCGATCAAACGAAGCTGTAGGGATCAATATCCACGCCCACCCGCACGCCGGGAGCGAAATGCACGCCCGCAATCCAGTCGCGCAGAACCGCCTGCAAATTCGCGCTGCGCTTGGCGTTCACCAGAAAGCGATAGCGGTATCTCCCGCGCAGCAGCGTCAGGGGGGCGGGGGCGGGGCCGAGGATCTGCACATCGGCGAGGCGCGGGCGAACATCGCCCAGCCGGATCGCAGCCTCGCGCGCTTCTTTCTCGTCTTCGGAGGACAGGATGATCGCCGCCCAGCGCCCGAACGGCGGAGCGCCCGCATCGCGGCGGCCTTGCGTTTCGGCGGCGTAGAAGGCGTCCCGGTCGCCATCGGCCAGCGCCGCGATCACCGGGGCATCGGGGTGGCGGGTCTGGATCAGCACCTCGCCCGGCTTGGCCCCGCGTCCGGCCCGGCCCGCGACCTGTGCGATCTGGGAATAGGTGCGCTCGCCCGCGCGCAAGTCTCCGCCTTCAAGGCCGAGATCGGCGTCAACCACGCCCACCAGCGTCAGTTCGGGAAAGTGGAAGCCCTTGGTCACCAATTGCGTGCCGATGATAATGTCGATCGCCTTGGCTTCGGCCTGCGCGATGAACTGCGCGGCGCGTTCGGGGGTGTTGAGGGTGTCTGAGGTCGCCACCGCCAGCCGCGCTTCGGGAAACAGATCAGCGACTTCGGCAGCGATGCGCTCCACACCGGGGCCGCAGGCGACGAGGCAATCGCTCTCGCCGCATTCGGGGCAGGCGTCCGGCACCCGCGTCTCGAACCCGCAATGGTGGCAGGCGAGGCGGGCGGACAGGCGGTGTTCGACCAGCCATGCGCTGCACGAAGGGCATTTGAAGCGATGCCCGCAATTACGGCACAGTGTCAGCGGGGCATAGCCGCGGCGGTTGAGGAACAGCAGCGATTGCTCGCCCTTGGCCAGCCTGTCACGCAAGGCATCGACCAGCGGCCCCGCGAGCCAGCGCTGGCTGCCGGGCTTTTCTTCCGTGAGGTTGACCAGCCGCACCGTGGGCAGGCTCGCCCCGCCAAAGCGCGCCGGAAGGTCAAGCTTAGTGTAAACGCCGATGTCGGCCATGTGCAGGCTTTCCAGCGCCGGTGTCGCGCTGGCGAGGATCACGGGGATGCTCTCGAACCGTGCGCGCATCACCGCCACATCGCGGGCGTTGTATCGCACTCCGTCATCCTGCTTGAAGCTGATCTCGTGCGCTTCATCGACCACGATCAGGCCCAGATTGGCATAGGGCAGAAACAATGCCGAGCGTGCACCCACCACGACCTGCGCGCTGCCATCGGCAATCGCCCGCCAGGCCCGCCGCCGCTCGGTCGATTTGAGCGAGGAATGCCACAGCACCGGCGCCGCGCCGAAGCGGGCGGCGAAACGGCTGAGGAAATTCTCGGTCAGCGCGATTTCAGGGAGCAGCACCAGCACCTGACGGCCCATCCGCAGGCTTTGCGCGACGGGTTCGAAATAGGTTTCGGTCTTGCCGGAACCTGTCACCCCGTCGAGCAGGAAGGGGGCGAAAGCACGCGCTGTAACCGCCTGCGTCAGCGTCGCTGCGACACCAGCTTGCGTCGCGGAAAGATCGGGCGGCGCGTGATCGGGTCGGGCAGGGGGATAGGGCCGGTCGATGTTCACCGTCACCGGCTCCAGCAGCCCCGCGCCCGCCATGCCGCGCAGCACCCCTTCCGACACGCCCGCCAGTGCAGCAAGCTCGCGCATCGTGCCCTGTTCGCCCGCGAGCTTTTCCAGGGCAGTCTTGCGCTGCGCGGTTAGCCGCCCCCCAGCTTCGGCGCCCGTCAGCCGGTATTCGGTCATGGTCGCAGGCCCGCCCAGCGCACCGCCGCTTGCGAGCGCCATGCGCGCAACGCTGGCGAGCGGAGCGCAATAATAATCCGCCGTCCATTCGATCAGCCGCCGCAGCGGCGCTGGCAGGGGCGGGACGGGCAGCACCTCAAGGATCGGGCGCAGCCGTTCAAAGGCGATTTCGTCCCCCGGCAAGCGGCCTTCGTCCCAGACGATTCCCGTCACCTTGCGCGGTCCCAGCGGGGCGACCACCACGCTGCCCGCAGGCGCATCCACGCCATCGGGTAGCCGGTAATCCAGCGGGCCCAGGGCGGCGTTCAAAACTAACAGGCGAATGCGGTTCATCTTGCCGCCATATGGGGCTTGGCAAAGGACAAGGGCAAGCTTGGAGACCAGACCAATGACCGCAATTGTCACTGCCCTTTCGACCCGCCGCCGCCTGCTCGCCGGAGCCGCCGGTGGCACTGCGCTGCTTCTGCTCCCTGCCTGCGCCAGCACCGGCGGTGGGTTCAGCATGGTAGAGGCGGTGCGGCGGATGCTGCTGCTCGCCAGCGAGAACGCCTTTGCGCGCCTGACTGCGCCGGGCGGGTTTTGGGATGAACAGGTGGCGCAGCTGGGCCTTGCCAACTTGATGGGCACGCGCGGCGATGTGCTGTCGCGCATCCTCACCTCGGCACTGGTCAAGGACCGGCTGGAGGAACGCTTTGCAGGTCTGGCCATCGACGCCAGCTTCCGCGCCGCGCCGGTGGTGACCGAGGCGATCCAGATGATTGGGTTCGACAATGCCGTTGCGCTGGTGCGCGGCGGCCCGGATGCGGCCAGCACCTTCCTGCGCGGCGAGGTTGGCCCGGCGCTGCTGGATGCGATGGTGCCGGAACTGGGCGAGGCGATGCGGCTGAGCCGCGATCCGGTGCTGGGACAGGCGCTGTCGGCGCTGACGGGGGTGGACGTTTCAGGCGTTGCGGACCGCGTCGGCCGGGCGGTCGATGATGCGGTCTGGACAGAAATCGCGCGCGAGGAAGCCGCCATCCGCGCCCGGCCCGAAGACACCCGCGATCCGCTGCTGATCGGGGTGTTCGGCGGTCTCAGCCGGATCTAGAAGCGGTAATTCAGCGTCAGTTGCGGCACATGGCTGATGGCATCTGGCGCGCCTTCACGCGGCGTGAGTTGCAGCATGTAGCTTGGCGCGATGGCAAGGGTGTCGTTGATCTCGTAAGCTACGCCGATGATGGCGCGCACCTGTTCGGTCCCGCCCCTGCCGTTTCCGCGGCGCGGCTGGATTATGCCGAACCATTCGGCTGAGCCCAGAATGTCGATCCGGTCGGTGATGGGCTGGGTGTATTGCACCCGCTGGCGGATGCGCAGCTCCACCTGGTCAGCCCCGTCAAACCAGCGCTGTTCGAACCGGGTGCGCAGATCGAGTCCGGCCCGTGCATAGCGGAACTGTTGGTGCGGGCGGAACTCGCTGACCGACCCCGTCTGGAAAAACGACACTCCACCGCCGAGGCGCAGATCATCGTCGATTCCTTTTTCCACCGTGACCCGCAAGGTCTGCTGATCCGCCCCGAACACCGGATCGCGCCAGCGGTAAGACGTGTCGATCGTGAGAAACACATCCTCGTCAAGATTGCCTCTGACGAAGCCGACCAGCCAGAATTGCGTATCTTCCGGGTTGGCGCGTGCTTTCGATGGTTGCCAAGCCGCGCACGTGGCGGCAAGCAGCATCGCGAAACGCATCGGCATCCGTGTCATGCCTGCCACCTAAGCCAGCGCTGTGGCGCTGGCGATGCGAAATTTACTGGAGTGAACCCATGAAATTCTTCGTCGACACTGCCGAGATCGAGCCGATCCGCGAACTCGCTGCCACCGGCCTCTTGGACGGGGTGACCACCAACCCCTCGCTGATCGCCAAGTCGGGGCGGGATTTCATGGAAGTGACCCGCGAAATCTGCGGGATCGTCGATGGCCCGGTCAGCGCCGAAGTGGTCGCGCTGGATCACGAAACGATGATGAAAGAGGCCGAAATCCTTCGCAAGATCGCGGAGAATGTCTGCATCAAGGTGCCGCTGACAGTGGACGGGCTGAAGACCTGCAAGGCGCTGACGGGCGAGGGCACGATGGTCAATGTCACCCTGTGCTTCTCCGCCAATCAGGCGTTGCTGGCGGCCAAGGCGGGGGCGAGCTTCATCTCGCCCTTCGTGGGCCGCCACGATGATAACGGCTTTGACGGTATGGACCTGATCGAGGACATCCGCCTGATCTATGACAACTACAATTTCGCCACCGAAATCCTCGTCGCCAGCGTGCGCCACACCACCCACGTGCTGCAGGCCGCCAAGATCGGCGCCGATGTGATGACCGCGCCGCCCAAGGTGATCCACGATCTTTTCAAGCACGTGCTGACCGACAAGGGCATCGAAGGCTTCATGGCCGATTGGGCCAAGACGGGGCAATCAATCCTGTGATGGGCATCCTCAAGTAATGGCCGACCAGTCCCCGCTCGATCTGTTCAAGCAGGCGCTGACCGGCGCTTCGCGGGCGATTGCACGCGATCCGGAGGTCGAGGTCGCGTGGAGCGCCGATGTGCCGGGGGCTGCGGGCAACCGGTTTCGCGTGCCGCTGCCGGGGCGCGATTTGCCGGCCGATCAGGTGACCGAGGCGCGGGGCTTTGCTGACAGCTTCGCGCTGAAGCTGCGCCACCATGACGCGGGCCTGCACGCCAAGTCCGCCCCGCCCGAACCCATTGCGCGGGCGTGCTATGACGCGATCGAGCAGGTGCGTTACGAAGCGCTGGGCGCAAACCGTTTCGGCGGGATGCGCGCCAATCTCGACGCGGCGACCGAAATGCGCACCGCGGGCGACAAGATCGTGCGGGCGCAGAATTCCGCCGAAGTGCCGCTCCAGACCGCGCTCGCACTGCTGGTGCGCGAGGCGCTGACGGGGGAAGCTGTGCCTGCCAAGGCGCAGGGTGGGATCGAACTAGTCCGCGATTTTCTGGAGGAGAAGGTCGGCGGCGATTTTGCCGCGCTGGCCGATTCCATCGGCGATCAGGAGGCCTTCCAGAAGCTCGCGCTCGACATGCTGCGCGAACTCGATCTGACTCGCCCGACCGAGAACCCCGACCAGAGCGACACCGACGACGCCGATGATGACGACGCGCCCAGCGATGACGATCAGGGCGAAGACGACAACCAGGGCGAGGGCGACCCGCAAGCCGCCGAAATGGCCGGCGACATGGCGGAAGGCGAGGGCGACGGCGATCAGACCTCCGAAGCTGAAACCGATGGCGATATGTCCGAAGGCGAACCGGGCGAGGAAGGCGATGCCTCCAACGCGCCTGTCCGCCCCAACCGCCCGCAGGCCGACATCCCCGCCAGCGTCGATTACAAGGCCTTCACCACGAAGTTCGATGAGGAAGTCGCCGCGCCCGATCTGTGCGACGCGGAGGAACTGGACCGACTGCGTGCCTATCTCGATAGCCAACTGACCGGCCTTCAGGGCGTGGTGACGCGGCTCGCCAACCGGCTGCAGCGCCGGTTGATGGCGCAGCAGAACCGCAGCTGGGATTTCGACATGGAGGAGGGCGTGCTCGATGCTGCGCGCCTCGCCCGCGTGATCATCTCGCCCGGCACCGCGCTGTCCTACAAGGTCGAGCGTGATGTCGAGTTCAAGGATACCATCGTCACCCTGCTGATCGACAATTCAGGCTCGATGCGCGGGCGGCCGATCAGCATCGCCGCGATCAGCGCCGACATTCTGGCGCGCACGCTCGAACGCTGCGGCGTGAAAACTGAAATCCTCGGCTTCACCACCCGCGCATGGAAGGGCGGGCAGAGCCGCGAGGCGTGGCTCGCCGATGGCAAGCCGCAGAATCCGGGGCGCCTCAATGACCTCCGCCACATCATCTACAAGCAGGCCGACGAACCCTGGCGCCGGGCCCGCCGCAACCTCGGCCTGATGATGCGCGAGGGGTTGCTGAAGGAAAACATCGATGGCGAGGCACTGATCTGGGCGCACAGCCGCCTGCTCTACCGCCCCGAAGAACGCCGCATCCTGATGGTGATTTCTGACGGCGCACCGGTGGACGATTCCACGCTGAGCGTGAACTCGGCGGGCTATCTTGAGGCGCACCTCAGAAGCGTGATCGAGTGGATCGAGAAGGTCTCCCCCGTCCAGCTGGTCGCCATCGGCATCGGCCACGATGTGACGCGGTATTACCGCCGTGCGGTGACGATCATGGACGTGGAGCAGCTCGGCGGCACGATCATGGAGCAGCTCGCGGAGCTGTTCGAGGATGAGAAGGGCGTGAAGGGGCGGGGGCGCTAGGGGCGCAATGGGAGTGTCGTGATGGGAAAGGTTGCTGCTGCTGTAGCCAATGAGGATTACATCCTCAAAGTGCTCGGTCCTTATGGCGTCACCGCTGAAAGCGTGAGTGACCAGCACCTCTTCGTCAACGAGCATATTGCCAGTCTGGTGGCCAGCGACAACGAAGTGATTGCGCGAACCGGCTTCGTCCTAGCAAGGGCCAGTGAGGGCTTTGGTCTCGGACATCGGGTGCCGTTGTCGCTCATAGCGATGGGTCAGAAGCTGCTGGGGATTGATCTGGCAGTCGCTGCGCCCTTTATTGCGTCCAATCCGGCAGCGTTCACGGCAGCTTCCATCGGTGCGGTGTATTGGGGCTACCAAGCACTGGACGAAGAGCAAAAGGCGCAGTTGCACGCCATGATTGGCGAGGCTTTCGCTTTCGGGGTCGAGCTGGTCAAAACACTTGCAGAGTTTTGTATCAAGACGCTCAAATCGCTGCTGGACTCCGAAGCTTTTGCGCAGCTGCGTCAATACGTCTCTGAGGCTGCTACAGCAGTGGGATCGAGTCTCTACGAAGTGACAGGACGGATCTATGACCGGGCGTCCGAAGTTGCCAATGCCGCAATCACGGCAGTGTCCGGTGTCGGAATGGCCGTGGGTGCGGTAACCGACAGAACCATTCAGAGCGGCAAAGCCCTAATCTCCAGAAGCAAAGAAGAACAAGAATGAACGTTACCGAAGCCGTTACCACCCGCCGCTCGATCCGTGCCTTTCTCGATAAGCCGGTGGATCTGGCAACCCTCACCCGCGTGATGGACACAGCGCGCTGGGCGGCTTCGGGGTGCAATTATCAGCCGTGGGAGGCCAGCGTCGTCACCGGCCAGCCGCTCAAGGACTTGCAGGCGAAGATCATCGCCAATGGGCCGGGCGCTGCGGAATATGACTGGGCGGCTCCGGGCACCGAGGAGGCTTACAAGAAGCGCCTCGACGGGGTTTCGGCCGGGATGTTCGGCGCGATGGGGATTGCGCGTGATGATGGCGCGGGGCGCATGGCGGCGATGGCCAAGAACACCACCAGCTTCGATGCGCCCGCCGTGCTGTTCGTCTATTTCCCGCGCCTGATGAAAGAGCCGCAATGGTCGGATGTCGGCATGTGGCTGCAGACGGTCGCGCTGCTGCTGCGCGAGGAGGGGTTGGATAGCTGCTTCCAGGAATTCATGGCGCTCTACGCGAACACGATCCGCGACTTCCTTGGCCTCGATCACGAGCGCTACATGTTCTTCTGCGGCATGGCGATCGGCTACCGCGACCCCGATGCCCCGGTGAACAATTTCGAGCGCGAGCGGGTGCCGCTGGGCGAACAGGTGAAGTTCATCGGGTTCTGACCTTACATCGTCATTGCGAGCCGCAGGCGAAGCAATCCATGGAATGACCTAGCCGTTTGGCGCAGCGGTAATCCATGGATTGCCGCGTCGCTACGCTCCTCGCAATGAGGAGGGAATTGACGTTGTGCCTGCGGCTGGCCAAAGCGCGCCTATGACCGACGCGCCTCTGAAGCTGTTCAACTCGCTTACCCGTTCGATCGAGGTGTTCGAGCCCGTCCACCCCGGCGAGGCGCGCGTCTATAGCTGCGGGCCGACGGTCTATAACTACCAGCATATCGGCAATATGCGCGCCTATGTGTTTGCCGATACGCTGGGGCGGACGTTGCAGTGGAAGGGGTACAAGCTCACCCATGTCGTCAACATCACCGATGTCGGCCACCTCACATCCGATGCGGATGAGGGTGAGGACAAGATGGAGCGCATGGCGCAGCGCGAGGGCAAGAGCGCGTGGGACATCGCCAAGTTCTATCAGGCGGATTTCGAACAGGATCTGGCGCGGCTGAACGTCCAGCCGAAACAGCATCCGCGTGCGACCGAATATGTCGAAGCAATGATCGACTGGGGCAAGAGCATCGCGGACAAGCACTGCTACGAACTGGAGAGCGGGCTCTATTTCGATGTGTCCACGGTGGCGGATTATGGGCGCTTGGCGCGGGCCGTCACCGAGGACGGAGAGGGGCGGATCGAAAGCGTCGAAGGCAAGCGCAATGCGGCCGACTTCGCGATCTGGCGCAAGACTCCGGCTGGCGAGACGCGGCAGATGGAATGGGACAGCCCTTGGGGCCGGGGCGCGCCGGGGTGGCACCTGGAATGCTCGGTGATGGGCGAGGCGCTCTTGGGCTTCCCCTTCGACATCCACACCGGCGGGATCGACCACCGCGAAATCCACCATCCCAACGAAATCGCGCAGAATCAGGCGTTCTGCTGCAACGCCAAGGAGGATGGGGGCCTCGACGACCCGAGGAATTCGGGCGCGAAGATCTGGATGCACAACAACTTCCTCGTCGAACGATCAGGGAAGATGTCGAAGTCCTCGGGCGAATTCCTGCGGCTGCAATTGCTGGTCGACAAGGGCTATCACCCGCTCGCCTATCGGCTGATGTGCCTGCAGGCGCATTATCGCAGCGAGCTGGAGTTCAGCTGGGAGGGCCTCGGCGCCGCGTTGACGCGGCTCAAGCGGATGGTGATGGGTTTTGCCAAGTGGCACGATCAATTGCGCCAGCCGCCCCGCGAGGTGCCGGGCGATAGCTGGGAATACGAGCGCGTGACCCGCGATCTTGTGGCGCGGTTCGATGCTGCCATCGCGCAGGATCTCAACACCGCCGAGGCGCTGACCGTGCTGGAGGAAATGCTGGC
Organism: Porphyrobacter sp. IPPAS B-1204; assembly: GCA_003724185.1. GTDB lineage: Bacteria > Pseudomonadota > Alphaproteobacteria > Sphingomonadales > Sphingomonadaceae > Erythrobacter. The sequence continues at coordinate 661,407 of RHGM01000001.1, read as the reverse complement.
GCTCAAGAAGGTTGCGCCTGAATGCATTGTCACGGCGGCGGTGAAGATGGACAGCGTGCTGGGCCTTGGCCTTGGCAAGCTTCAGCGCGCCGACCTGCGCATCCGCCCCATCTCAGCCACGATCAACGAGACCGAAATCGACACCGCGCTCGCAAGCCGCAAGGAAGCCCGCGCTGCCAAGGACTTCGCCGCTTCAGATGCGATCCGTGATGAACTTGGCGCGGCTGGTGTTGAAGTGATGGACGGCGATCCGCTCGGCTGGGAGTGGAAGCTGGCCTAATCCGCAACCGAAGGGGTCTGGTCCTCGCTGCCACCGCGTGCGCGGCACAGCCAGCAGGCCACCGAAAACCGCGCATCGGCAAACCGGTTGCCCGGCAGAGTCACGTTGCGCACTTCGTGCGGGGCCATCGGCGAAAAGGCCACCAGCCGATCATGGCGCGGTTCCACCCGGTGGCTGCCGGGGCCGGCAATGGCGAACAGGTCAAGCTCGCCGCCGCTGAAGGCTTGCGGTTGCTGGTGGACATAATAGACGAGGCTGATCATCCGGTCGGCGGTCGTCTCTGCCCGCGCGGCCTCGGTCAGGACATCGACGTGCCGCCGGTAGTGATGCCCATCAAGATGCGCGACTAGATCCATCTCGCACTCGCTGACGACGAATTCCGGCACGCCCACCGCCTTGCAAAGACGGATGAAATTGGCATCCACCGCCGCTGTGAAGTCGGCCAGCGCTTCCGCGTGGCCTTCCACCAGCGAAAGCGACGCGCGCCGCAGCCCATGCTCACGGCTCGCGGCCTCATTGTGCACATCCGATGGCGCGAAAAGGTGCTGGTTGTGCGTGGCAAAATCGAGCAGCCGGGCCGATTTTTCCGGACCCAGAAATCCGTCGATGACGCAGACCGGCAATAGCATGGCGCGGCGCGTAGCCCGCCGCCTGAGCATCGGTCAATCGGCAAAAGCGGCTTGGCAGGGCGGGGGGCTGGCGCTTAAGCACTCCGTCCATGACCACCCGCCCGACGACCTTGGCCCTTTCCGGCCTGATCCGCCCGATGCTCGAACATCGCCTGCCTGAAGGGCTCGACATACGCTGGTTCATGTCGGCCGACGAAGCCAAGGCCGCCGTCGCCGACGCGGAAATCGGCTGGTTCGATATGAACGATCAGGCCGCGATGGCGGAAACCCTGCGCGCAGCCAAGAAGCTGAAATGGCTCAATTCGATCTACGCGGGGCTCGATTTCCTGCCGATGGATGTGCTGATCGAACGCGGGATCACGGTCACCAACGGGGCCGGGATCAACGCCATCACCATCGCCGAATATGTGGTGATGGGGATGCTCAATATCGCCAAGGGCTATCGCGATGTGGTGCGCGCACAGGAGCGGCGCGAGTGGTTGCTCGACAGCCCCGGCAAGCGCGAGTTGGCGGGATCGAAGGCGCTGCTGCTGGGCTATGGTGCGATCGGCAAGCTGATCCAGCCGCGCCTGGCCGCATTTGACGTGGACGTTTGCGTGGTCCGGCGTTCCCCTGGCGAGAACACCCTCGGCCCGGATGAATGGCGCGCGCGGCTGGGGGAGTTCGACTGGATCATCCTCGCCGTTCCCGCCACGCCCGAAACCGAAGGCATGATCGGGGCAGCGGAACTGGCGGCGATGAAATCCGATGCCGTGATCGTCAACATCGCGCGCGGCAGCGTGATCGATCAGCCCGCGCTGGTCGAAGCGCTGGAGCGCAAGGCGATCGGCGGCGCGTTCCTCGATGTCACCACGCCCGAACCCCTGCCGGCTGACCACCCGCTGTGGGCGCTCGATAACGCGCATATCTCGATGCACCTTTCGGGCCGCGCGCAGAGCAAGATGTTCATCCGTTCAGGCGACCGCTTCCTCGACAATCTCGATAAATATCTGCGCGGCGAGGCCATCGGCCCGGTGTTCGATCCCCGGTTGGGCTACTGACCGCACCGCGCGCGCGGCTTGGCGCTTTTCAGCAATACATTCCCGCCCGATGGGTTCATCACGCAGCGGTCACACAGCCGCGTTACTGCGTGACGGCGGAAGCGCGGTTGAGCGGGGAGGCCGGGGGGCCTGCCGTGGCAAAGGGGGGATTTGCGAGCATGAGCGATTCAAAGAAGGCATCGGACCTGTTCATCGAGTGTCTGGAGGCCGAGGGCGTCGAATACATCTTCGGTGTGCCGGGTGAAGAAAACCTCGATTTTCTCGAAAGCCTGTCGAAGTCCGACAAAATCAAGCTGATCCTCACCCGCCACGAACAGGGCGCGGGCTTCATGGCCGCAACCTATGGCCGGCACACCGGCAAGACCGGCGTGTTTCTGGCGACGCTGGGGCCGGGGGCGACCAACATGGTGACCGCGGTTGCCTATTCGCAGCTGGGCGGGATGCCGACGCTGGCGATCACCGGGCAGAAGCCGATCAAGAAATCGAAGCAGGGCCGGTTCCAGATCCTTGATGTGGTGGCGATGATGAGCCCCATCACCAAATACGCCCACCAGCTCGCCAGCGCCGACAATATCCCCAGCCGGGTGCGTGAAGCGATCCGGCTGGCCGAGGAGGAAAAGCCCGGCGCGGTCCATCTCGAATTCCCTGAAGATATCGCCGAAGAACACACCACCAGCCGGCCGCTCGCCGCCAGCCTTGCGCGGCGTCCCAGCGCCGAGGAAAAGGCCGTGCGTCAGGCCGTTCTGGCGATCGAGCACGCCAAGGCCCCGATCCTCGTCATCGGCGCGGGTGCCAACCGCAAGATGACCGGGCGGATGCTGCGGCAATTCATCGACAAGACCGGCATTCCCTTTGTCACCACCCAGATGGGCAAGGGCGTGGTCGATGAACGCCACCCGCTGTTCCTCGGCTGCGCGGCGCTTTCGGCAGGCGATTTCGTGCACCGCGCCATTCAGGACGCCGATTGCATCGTCAACATCGGGCATGACGTGATCGAAAAGCCGCCGTTCTTCATGCGCAATGATGGCGAAGGCCCCGTGGGATCGGACAGTCCGCCCAAGGTAATCCACGTCTCGACCAAGACCGCCGAGGTCGATCCGGTCTATTTCCCGCATGTCGAAGTGATCGGGGACATCGCCAACGCGATCTACCAGATCAAGGAAGACATCGTGCCGCAGGGCAAGTGGGATTTCCGCAGGATGCTAGAATACCGCGCCGCCGAAGTGGCCCACACCGCGCCGCTGGCGGCTGATGCGCGCTTCCCGATCTTCCCGCCGCATCTGGTGGCGCAGGTGCGCGGCGCGATGCCGGAGGACGGGATCATCTGCCTGGATAACGGGGTCTACAAGATCTGGTTCGCGCGCGGATACAGCGCCTACCTGCCCAACACCGTGCTGCTGGACAATGCGCTGGCGACGATGGGTGCGGGCCTTCCCAGCGCGATGATGAGCGCGATGCTCTATCCGGATCGCAAGGTGATGGCGATTTGCGGCGATGGCGGGTTCATGATGAACTCGCAGGAAATGGAAACGGCGGTCAGGCTTGGCCTCAATCTCACCGTGCTGATTCTGCGCGATGATGCTTACGGCATGATCCGCTGGAAGCAGGCCAACATGGGCTTTGCCGATTTCGGCCTGACCTATGGCAACCCGGATTTCGTCAAATATGCCGAAAGCTACGGCGCGATCGGTCACCGGGTGACATCCTCCGAACACCTCACCGACTTGCTGGCCCATTGCCTCGCCACACCGGGGGTGCATCTGATCGATTGTCCGGTTGACTACACCGAGAACGACCAGATCCTGAACATCGACATCAAACGGCTGAGCAAGGAGCTTTAGGCTGCGATGGGGAAGGACGCCCGATGAAACTCAAGGATACCTACCCGCTCTACCTCAACAACAAGGCGGCGCAGCCCAACACCGATCTGGAGGTAACGGACAAGTACACCGGCGAAGTGGCGTTCCGCACCGCGCTGGCCACGCCCGACGTGATCGAGGAGGCGATTGCAGGCGCCGTGCGCGCGGCCGAGCCGATGGCGCGGCTGGCGTCCTATGAGAAACAGAACGTGCTGATGCACTGCGTCGGGCGGTTTCGGGAACGGTTCGATGAACTCGCCTACGCCCTGTGTGTCGAAGCGGGCAAGCCGATCAAGGATGCCGAAGGCGAAGCCACTCGGCTGATCGACACCTTCCGCATCGCTGCCGAGGAAGCGGTGAGGAATTACGGCGAGGTCCAACCCCTCGACATTTCGGCGCGGGCCAAGGGTTACATGGGGATGTGGAAGCGCGTGCCGATCGGGCCGTGCAGCTTTATCTCGCCGTTCAACTTCCCGCTAAACCTCGCTGCGCACAAAATCGCGCCCGCCATCGCAATGGGCTGCCCCTTCGTGATGAAACCCGCGTCCAAGACCCCGCTGGGCGCGATCATCATGGGCGAGGTGCTGGCCGAATGCGACGTGCTGCCCCAAGGTGCGTTCTCTATCCTGCCCGCCAGCCGTGATGGCGCGGACCTGTTCACCGAGGACGAGCGGCTGAAGCTCCTGTCCTTCACCGGCTCGCCGGGCGTGGGCTGGGATCTGAAGGCCAAGGCGGGCAAGAAGAAGGTCGTGCTCGAACTCGGCGGCAATGCGGCCGTGATCATCGACCAGGACGCCGATCTTGCCGACGCGCTGGAGCGGGTAATCTTCGGCGCGTTCTACCAGTCTGGCCAGTCCTGCATCGGCGTGCAGCGCATCCTGATCCACGATGCCGTGTATGACCGCTTCAAGACGATGCTGGTCGAGCGTGCGGGCAAGCTGGTGGCGGGCGATCCGAAAGACCGCGACACCTTCATCGGCCCGATGATCTCTGACGGAGAGGCCAAGCGGCTGAAAGGCTGGATCGACGAGGCCGTGGCCGCAGGCGCGACCCTGCTGTGCGGCGGGGGCCTGTCACGCGGCAACATGCTGGAGGCGACGCTGCTCGAAGGCGTGCCGGATGATGCCAAGGCGAAGAACGAGGAAGCCTTCGGCCCGCTCGCAATCCTGCAACGCTTCTCCCACTTCGATGAGGCGCTGGAGGAGGTCAACAACTCCAAATTCGGCCTTCAGGCAGGGATATTCACCCGCGACCTGTTCCAGATGTTCGACGCGTGGGACAGGCTCGATGTCGGCGGGGTGGTGATCAATGATGTGCCCAGTTACCGGGTCGACAACATGCCTTACGGCGGCGTGAAAGACTCGGGTCTGGGCCGCGAAGGCGTGCGGTTCGCGATGGAGGACATGAGCGAGATCCGGAATCTGGTAGTGCGGCGGAATTAGCCGATTTCGTCATTGCGAGCGTAGCGAAGCAATCCATGAACCTGCGTCATCCAGATCCGACGGCAGTACATGGATTGCCGGGTGGCGCTGAGCGCCGTCTGCGACTCCGCCTCCGGCTCCTCGCAATGACGAGAATAAGGCCTAACCCTCCTCCAGCAGCAACAGCACCGCTGTCACCTCCAGCCGCTCCATCGCGCCGAAGCGGTGGTCGACCTTGGTGATGGTCGCATCGGCGACCAGCTGGCCGGGCAGGGCGAACTCGTGATCGGGCAGCCGCTCGATCAGTGCCTCGCCCGCCGCGACGGCTTCCGGCCCGCAAAATTCCAGCACCACCTCGTGCCGCGTGCCGGAAAAGGTGATCGAGACCCATGGCTTTTCCTCGTGCCCCAGCACCGTCCCTGCGCCGCCGGTCAGCCCCATGAGGGCGGCGCGCACCCGGTCTGCCAGCGTGCGCCGCGGGCGGAAGCCAGCGGACCGGGCAGCGGGGACGGACTTCACCTCGATCGTTTCAAAGTCGGCGAAGATGTGGGCGAAGGGATCGCGCAAGCTTTCGGTCAGCATCATGCGGCCTCCTTGATCTGGACCGCCGATCCATCGGCATAGCCCTGCATCCATGCGCGGGTGCGCAGTTCGGTATCGGGGCGTGGGATTCGCCCCATCCTCAGATCGAGCACGAAGCGCGGATCATGGGCAGCCAGCCGCCCGAATTTGGTGGCGGGCATGGAATATGTCCGCAGGAAGGTTTCGATGGTTCGAAGCAGCATGGTTTGCGTCCCTGTTGAAGCTTGCGAGATGGCGGCCAGTGGTTTGAGACACCGGACGAATCGCCCGATGTTTCTGAAATGTTCCGGCTTTTTTCGGGCTTGTCTAGGAAAAATCTTTCGTGTAGGAAGCTTCCATGAAGGAAACCCAACAGAATCCCGCTGAAACCCTCTCCGGACCGCGGGCGCGGCTGCTGGAATTGTCGCAGGCAAGGGGGGTGAGCCTTGCCGCCCTGTCCGAGCTGCTGGGTCGAAATGCGTCCTATCTCCAGCAATTCATTCGCAAAGGTAGCCCCCGGAAACTGGAGGAGCAGGACCGCGCCACCCTGGCCCGCTTCCTTGGCGTGGGGGAGGAGGAATTGCGGGAGCCGCAGGAAAATTCCTACGTGAAAGCCCCTAGGCGGCGCGAGTCAGGCGAATGGGTGGAGGTGCCCCGCCTCGATCTCGGCGCGTCCGCCGGGCCGGGACGGGTGGCAGGCGGGGAGGCCGCCTTCGACACCTTCCGCTTCTCGCGCCGCTGGCTGGAGGAACAGGGCCTCGCCCGCGCCGAGCTGTCCGCGATCCGAGTCGAGGGGGATTCGATGGAGCCGCTGCTCAATGACGGCGACGAAATCCTCGTCGACCGCAGCCCGCGCCCGTTCCGCGACGGCATCCACGTGGTGCGGCTGGGCGAGACGCTGATGGTGAAACGCGTCGCCAGCGCCGGGCCGGGGCGGGTGGCGCTGCTCTCGCAGAACTTCGCCTACCCGCCGGTGGAGGTGGCGGCGGAGGAGGTCGCGATTATCGGGCGGGTTGTTTGGAAGGGGGGGCGGGTTTAGGCTTGCCCCATGATAGTAACCGCCACCGAATTGCTCGTCGCTGGCAATCGCCGAGGTCGTCTCTTGGTGCGCCCTGACGGTCTGTTCCAGTTCGCGACCGAAACGTTCAACGAGCCGGATGAGGAATGCAACGGCTACTGGATGAATGACTATCCGCCCTCGGGCCTCTTTTCTCGTCGGGACGATGCCGTTGCGGGATTGCGGGCGAAGTTGAGATCCGAGGCTGACCTCACGCCCACAGAGCCGCTCGCCATCGAGCTGGACGTCGGCCCGTGGGAAGAGCCCGTCTTGCACCAAGCCTGAAAAATCGCTGTTGCGTATCGCAGACAAAATCCGCAGTCCCTTAGCCATGACCGACACTCCCAAGCCCACGCCCCCCATGCGCGCCGCGATCATTCCGGTGACGCCGCTTCAGCAGAACTGCTCGCTGATCTGGTGCACCAAGACCATGAAGGGCGCGCTGGTTGATCCCGGCGGCGATCTCGACAAGTTGAAGGAAGGCGTCGCCAAGGCGGGCGTTACCCTCGAAAAGATCCTCGTCACCCACGGGCATCTCGACCATTGCGGGCAGGCGGGGATGCTGGCGGATGAGCTGGGCCTCGACATCGAAGGCCCGCATGAGGATGACCGGTTCTGGATCGACCAGCTCGACGATGACGGCCCGCGCTGGGGGATGGTGGCGAAAAGCTTCACCCCGACGCGCTGGCTCCAGCACGGCGACACGGTGACGGTGGGCGAATTGACATTGGACGTGATCCACTGCCCCGGCCACACGCCGGGCCACGTGGTGTTCTTCCACGCGCCCAGCCGCTTCGCGATCGTCGGCGATGTGCTGTTCCAGGGCAGCATCGGCCGCACGGACTTCCCGCGTGGCAATCATCAGGACCTGATCGATTCGATCACCCAGCGCCTCTGGCCGCTCGGCGAGGATGTGATGTTCATCCCCGGCCACGGCCCGACCAGCACTTTCGGGCGCGAGCGCAAGACCAATGCGTTCGTTTCGGACTATGCGTTGAGCTAATTGGCCCAGAAGGAAGGGGGCTACATCACCCCCGCTGCGATCAGCACAGCCACCACCGCCAGCCCAAGCTGCACCAGCATCGTCAGCAGCGTGCCGATCATCCGGCCCACCTGCTTCTTGCCGCCGTCCATGCCGAAGCCATGCGCCACACGGCCAAGGAAATAGGCCGCCGCGACGTAGGCCAGCCACCAGCTGCCCCGGCCCGCCAGCTCGATCGCGGCAATCAGCACAAGCACGAATCCGGTGTTTTCGACATAGTTCAGCTGCGCGCGCATCCGGCGTTGCAGGGCCTCGCTCCCGCCGTCGCCGACGCTGATCTTGAGCGCGGTGCGCAGCGCGCCGATGCGGATGCCGAGCCAGATATTGAGAACGGCAGCCGCCGCCGCCGCGGCGAGCGTTACAGGAAGTACGGTCATGACAGGATCCCCTCGATTATGTGACCGCGTTGCTAGGGCGGCCGCACGCGGGTTGCAACGCGCGAATTTTGCGCTATAGCGCGCGCCTTCCCGCCGCTTCTGGCCAAGGAAAGCACGCACCTGCTACGGCTTGTGCGCGCGCTTCCCTTGCCGTAAGGGCGGCCTTCGAGAATCACGGCGCCCCATGGCGCGACCACAAAGTTATCTGAGGAATTGGTGCCGCCATGGCTGTCCCCAAGAGAAAAGTATCGCCCTCGCGTCGCGGCATGCGTCGCTCGCACGATTCGCTGAAGGTTGAGGCGTTCCACGAATGCCCCAACTGCGGTGAGCTGAAGCGCCCGCACAACATCTGCGGCCACTGCGGCCACTACAACGGGCGTCAGGTTGTCGCCGTCGGCTGATTGCCGGTGGCCCACATCTTAGACCGGAGTAACGCAACATGAACCTCCCGCGTATCGCTGTCGATGCGATGGGGGGAGATGAAGGCGTGCGCGTGATGATCGAAGGCGCGGCTCTGGCCCGCCGCGATCACGACAAGTTCAAGTTTCTGCTGGTGGGGGATGGTGCGCGGATCGAAGCCGCACTGGAAAACCACCCGAACCTGCGCGCGGCCTCCGAAATCCTGCATTGCGATGATGTGGTGGGCGGTGACGAACTGCCCAGCAAGGCGACTCGCCGTGCCAAGACCACCAGCATGGGCCTTGCCATCAATGCGGTGAAGACCGGCGCGGCTGGCGCTGCCGTCAGCGCTGGCAACACCGGCGCGCTGATGGCGATGAGCTACCTTGCGCTGCGGACCATGCCGGGGATTGATCGTCCCGCGCTCGCTGCGATCATGCCGACCTTGCAGGCGCATGACGTGGTGATGCTGGATCTGGGCGCCAACACCGAGGCCGATGCCCGCAATCTGGTGCAATACGCCATCATGGGCGCGGCCTATTCGCGGATCGTGACCGGCTTCGAAAAGCCGGTTGTCCGCCTGCTCAACATCGGCACCGAAGAAATCAAGGGCACCGAGGAATTGCGCGATGCGGCCGCGATGCTGACCGCCGCTTCGGCTGCTGGCACGCTGGCGCTGCAATTCGATGGCTTTGTCGAGAGCGACAAGATCAACCGGGGTGAAACCCACGTGGTCGTGACTGACGGCTTTTCCGGCAATATCGCGCTGAAGGCGATCGAAGGTTCGGCCCGCTTTGTCACCGATCTGCTGCGCCAGGCCTTCACCTCGTCGCTGCGCTCCAAGATCGGCTTTCTGGTCTCGCGCCCGGCGACCGAGCTTCTGAAGCACCATCTCGATCCCAACAACCACAATGGCGCGGTGTTTCTCGGCCTGAATGGCGTGGTGGTCAAAAGCCACGGCAGCGCGACGGCCAAGGGCGTGGCGCACGCGGTGGCGGTGACGGCGCGGCTGCTCGAAAACAAGCTGACCGAACGGATCGCGCATGATCTGGCCCAACTGGGCGAGGAAACGCTGCGCAAGAACGGTCGCGGTGCGGCACCCCGGGACAGCGAGACCCCGGCGTGACCGGATCGCGCATCATCGGCACCGGGTCGGCGCTGCCGCGCCAGATCGTGACCAATGCCGATCTGGCGCAGCGGGTCGACACATCCGACGAGTGGATCGTGGCGCGCACCGGTATTCGCCAACGGCACATCGCGCAGGCTGACGAAACCACCGCCACCCTCGCCACGGCTGCGGCCCGTGCCGCGCTGGATGACGCAGGCGTTGAAGCGTCGAGCATCGATCTGATCGTGCTGGCCACCGCCACACCCGACAATACCTTCCCAGCCACGGCCACCAAGGTGCAGCACGCGCTGGGCTGCAACGGCGGGATCGCCTTCGATGTCGCGGCGGTGTGTTCGGGCTTTCTTTATGCGCTGAGCGTCGCCGATTCGCTGCTCAAGACCGGGATGGCCAAGCGTGCGCTGGTGATTGGGGCGGAAACCTTCAGCCGGATCCTCGATTGGGATGATCGCACGACCTGCGTGCTGTTCGGTGACGGGGCAGGGGCCGTTGTGCTTGATGCTCCCGCGGCTGGCGATGCGGGCAAGGACACGCCCGGTATTCTGGGCACCCGCCTCCATGCCGACGGGGCGCAGCACGATCTGCTCTATGTCGATGGCGGCCCGTCCACCACGCAGACCGTTGGCCATGTGCGCATGAAGGGCCCGGAAGTGTTCCGCCATGCGGTCGTCAATCTCGCCGAAGTCTTGCGCGAAGTGATTGAGGATGCAGGAATTTCGGTTGCCGATATTGACTGGGTCGTGCCGCATCAGGCCAATGCCCGGATCCTTGATGCCACCGCCCGCAAGCTCGGCATTTCGCCTGACAAGGTGGTTGTGACGGTGCACGCCCACGCCAACACCTCGGCGGCATCGGTGCCGCTGGCGCTTGATACGGCGCGCAAGGACGGGCGCATCAAGGCGGGTGATCTGGTGATGCTGGAGGCGATGGGCGGCGGGTTCACCTGGGGGGCGAGCCTCATCCGGATGTGAGTTTGCGCGGGCGAGGTGTCCCACTCGCTAACACAATTGCTGAAAACTCAACATTACGTGCAGCATCGCATTGCAAAACCGCCGAAAAATCGTAAGCTGCAGGTCTTCTTTCGGGTCGCGCCGCGAAGGAGAATACGCATGATGCGGTCTGTTGGCACTTTGACTCGCGCCGATCTGGCAGAAACCATCAATCGCAAGATGGGTTTCAGCCGCGCCGAGTCGCTCGATATGGTCGAGGCAATCCTCGCCAAGATGAGCGATGCCCTTGCCAAGGGTGAGAACGTCAAGATTTCCGGATTTGGCAGCTTCGTGCTGCGTGACAAGAATGAACGTATCGGCCGCAATCCCAAGACCGGGATCGAAGTGCCGATCACCCCGCGCCGGGTGATGACCTTCCGCGCCAGCCAGCTGCTCAAGGAGCGGATCGCCAAGGGGTGACGGGTTTCAGGTGATTTGACAGGATGAGGTTTGATGACCGGTTTCGATGACGGCAAGGACGAGGGCGCGCTGCGCACTATCGGCGAAGTCAGCGAGGCGCTCGGCATCAAGCCTCATGTCCTGCGCTATTGGGAGCAGCAGTTCCCTCCGCTCAAGCCGTTGAAGCGCAGCGGCGGGCGGCGTTATTACCGCCCTGCCGATGTCGCTCTGGTCGAGACGATTGACCGGCTGGTGAACCGCGAAGGTTACACGCTGAAAGGCGCCGAAGCGGTGCTGCGGTCGGGGCCCAAGTCCGATCTTGACCGCCGCAAGGATGATCGCCGCAGCGGTGACAGGCGCGCTGCCGCCGACTCTGCTGAAGGCCCGGGCGTGCGGCTGATGGTGACAGAAGCGCCGGAGATGGCGGAAACCATCGCCGGTCTGAAAGCGATCCGCGCCCGGCTGGCCGCCGCGCTGGGGGCATAGCGCACCGCCGGGCATGTTCGGATTTGGCAAGTCAAAACCGGTGCGGATCACAAGCTTTGCAGACCACAAGCGAAGGTTCGGCGATCTGATCTGCGACGGCGTCATTGCCGAGCAGCTGCCTGATTTTGCTTCATTGCGTGCGGTCTTCCGCGACCTTCAGGCACAGCATACCGACGTGCGGGTGCTGGTGACGCTCGATGATGCAGGGCAAGCGCTTTACACGTCTTGCCATGCCATCGAAAAGCATCGGCTGGACGATACGGATGGCCATGATCTCTCAGCGCTTGGCCCGGAATGCTTCGAAAATGGCGAACATCGCGGCTACCTGACGACCCCCGCCAAAATCCCGATCCGGCTTGCCAACCTTCAGGCCCGCGTGGCCCAGACGACCTTTGCCGATGCCAGCGGTGTGCTGGCGTGGGAGGCCGCGGATGACGAAGGCCCTGCCACGCCTGATGCGGTGATGCGCGAACCCGATGCGGCGCTGCGCACAGCCGCGCAGCCCGAATTTCATTTCCAGTTTGTGCCAGTGCGCGTCGCCGCCGATGCCCTGGCCGCGCTGCCCAACGGCTATTTCACCTGCGATCTCACTCCGATGCAGAGCTATGCCGTGGCGCGGCATCTGGAACAGCACCATGCGATGGCGCTGTTTGGGGTGGGTGCGAGTTTCCTTGGGTTCATCCGGGACGGGGTGCTGACTGCGAACGAGGCTATCGCGCTCGCCCGCGATATCGTGACGCTTTATGGCGAGGCGCCGGGTGATGCGGTGCACCGGATGGCCGACGCGCTGGCGGGCAAGGACTGGCTGCTCCTGCGCTACACCGAGGGTTGAGCGGCCCTATTCCGCCGCCAGCAGCGCAGCCTCGCCCAGATCGACGCTGACGAGGCGCGAGACGCCTTTTTCCGCCATTGTCACGCCGAACAGGCGGTGCATCCGGCTCATCGTCACCGCGTTGTGGGTCACGATCAGATAGCGTGTGGTGGTTGTGGCGACCATCGATTCCAGCAGGTCGCAGAAGCGTTCCACATTCGCGTCGTCCAGCGGCGCGTCTACTTCGTCCAGCACGCAGATCGGGGCGGGGTTGGTGAGGAACAGCGCGAAGATCAGCGCGGTCGCCGTCAGCGCCTGCTCGCCGCCTGACAGCAAGGACAGCGATTGCAGCCGCTTGCCGGGCGGCTGGGCGTAGATTTCGAGGCCCGCTTCCAGCGGATCATCGCTGTCCACCAGCGCAAGATGCGCCTGTCCGCCTTCGAACAGGCGGGTGAACAGCACCCGGAAATGCCCGTCCACCTCCTCGAATGCGGCGCGCAGGCGCTCACGGCCTTCGCGATTCAGGCTGCCGATCGAGCCGCGTAAGCGGGCAATGGCCTCGACCAGCTCGGCCTGTTCCTGCGCGCTGTTGCCATGCTCGCCCTCGATCCGGGCGAGTTCGTCTGCGGCGACAAGGTTCACAGGCCCGATCCGTTCGCGTGCGGCGGTGAGCTTTTCCAACTCGGTGGATTCATCGGCGGCAGGGGCAAGGTCAGCCTCGGTAAAGCCGAAACGCTCCGCCAGCAGGGGCGGCGGACACTGGAAGCGCTCGCCGGAAATGCGGGCCATTTCGGCGCGGCGCAGTTCCTCGTTCTCGGCCCGGGCGGTGAGGCTGGCGCGGGCCTCACGCGCCTGGGCAAGCGTTTCCGTGCGGGCGGCAAGGGCGGTATCGGCGGCGCGGTGGCGCGTCTCTGCCTCGCGCATTGCGCTGTCGGCGGCGGCAAGTTCGGTGGCGAGGCGCGTGCGGGTCGCTTCGCCCGCCTCGATCTCGGCGGTGAGCGCGGCGGGCTTGGCGGCGTGGACGGCGTGTTCCTCGGCGATTTCGGCCAGCCGCCGGGAGGTTTCGGCCATGCGGCGCTCGGCATCCGAGGATCGCGCCTGCCACCCGGCATGATCGGCCTGCTGGCCCGCAAGCCGTTCGCGCGCCGCGGCAAGCGCCTGATCCTGCGCGGCGAGTTCGGCCAATGCGGCCTGCACGGCGGCGCGGGCGGCGGCGTTCTTCGCTTGCGCGGCTTCGAGCGCGGCGCGCTCCGCATCGCGGGCAGGGAGGCGTTCGCGGGCAGCCCTTGCTGCGGCGACTTCGGCATTTGCGGCGGCGATCTGCGCTTCGATCTCGCTGGCGCTGGCCGCCAGCTCGGCGAGGCGGGCGGCGAGCCGTTCCTTGGCGGCTTCGGCCTGATCGAGCCGCCGCAGCGCCTGCCGTTCGCCCTCGATCGCACCGGCGATGCCGCGTTCCTGGGCGACCAGCCCGGTCTGCAAGGCGCTGAGTTCTTCGCGCACGGCCTTGTCCTCGGCCTCGGCGGCGGCGGCGGCTTCGCGCAAGGGGTGGAGCGCAGCTTCGAGTTCGGCAAAGCGATTGGCGGCTTCAAGCTGCGCCGCTTCTGCTGCCCCTTCGCCGCGTGCGACAAAGCCATCCCAGCGCCTGAGGTGCCCGGCGCGGGTGACGAGCCATTCGCCCGGTGCGAGCGTGCGGCCATCGTCCGCGTCGACGCAATGCACCAGCGCGAGGCGGGCGGAGAGTTCATCCGGGCATTGGGTCAGGCGGGCGAGCAGGCTGTCAGCCACGGGCTTCGGCGCAGCGGCCCCCGTCCAGAACCGCCCGTCCTGCGCCGCGGCGGGCGCGCCCAGCGGGGATTTGCCATCGCGGCCCAGCACAGCGGCGAGCGCGCGTTCATAGCCCGGCGTGACGCTCACCCGGTCAAGTGCGGTGGCCATCCCCTGCCGCCCGGCCTCACGCTTGGCGCGTGCTTCACGGTCACGGGCGAGGGCAGTGTGTTCGCGCTCGATCCCGGCAAGCTCGGCGCGGGCCGAGGCAAGGGCAGTGGCAGCTTCATCGCGTGCGGTCTGCAATTCGGCTTTGCGGGTCTGATCCCCGGCCAGCTTGGCGCGCAGGCGGGCCAGTTCGCTGGCCGCGGCATCAGCGTCCTCACGTGCGGCAATGACATCGGCTTCGGGATCGCTGCTGGCGGCGAGATCGCTGCGGGTGCGGGCGATGCGGGCCGCCTCGGCCTCGATCCGGGCAAGGCGGACTTCGGCCTGCTCCACGGCGGCCTCGGCAACGCGCCATTCGGCTTCGACCCCGGCGTGATCGGCGGTCGCCTTGGCCAGCGCCAGTTCAGCAGCGCGGCTGGCGCGCTCGCGGTCTTCGGCCTTGTCGGCAAGCGCGGGGCGGGCGGCTTCGGCAGTGGTCACGGCGGCGCGGCTGCTCTCCAGCTCTCCCGTCAGCCGCCCCAGCGCCTCGACCGCAGCCGAGGTCAGCCGGTCGGCATCCTCGCGGTCTTCCTCCAGCCGCCGCTGCTGGCGGGCGAGATCGGCGAGGCGGGTTTCGGCCGCCTCCAGCTTTTCCGCCAGCGCCGCCATGCGGTGCCCGTGAGCGCTGGCATCATCGCGGCGGTCGGCCAGTTCATCGCGGGCATGGCTGAGTAGCTGCGCGGCATCGGCCTGTTCGGCCTGCGCGATCTCGACCGCGGCTTGCGCTTCAGCGACCTGAGCATTGGCCGCCTCTGCCGCCGCCCGCGCAGCTTTCGCCGCAGCAGCAGCCTCGCGCCAGCGGGCGAACAGCAGGCGGGCTTCGGCGGCCTGAATCCGCGTGGTGAGTTCGGTGTAGCGTTCGGCCTGTTTGGCCTGCCGCCGCAGCGAAGCGATCTGCGCGTCGAGCCCGGCCATCAGGTCTTCAAGCCGCGCCAGGTTCGCCTCGGCCCCCCTTAGCTTGCTCTCGGCATCCTTTCGCCTGACATGCAAGCCCGCAATACCGGCTGCTTCTTCCAGCATGGCGCGGCGTTCGGCGGGACGGGCGGCGATGACGGCGGCGATCTTGCCCTGACTGACAAGGGCAGGGGAGTGCGCCCCGGTGGCGGCATCGGCGAAGGTCAGCGCGACATCCTTGGCCCGCACATCGCGGCCATTGACGCGGTAGGCGCTGCCTGCGCCGCGTTCGATCCGGCGGGTGACGACCAGTTCATCGCCCGCATCATCGCTGGCGTGCAGCACCACTTCGGCAAAATCGCGCGGGGGGCGGGTGGAGGTGCCCGCGAAGATCACGTCCTCCATCCCGCCCGATCGCATCGACTTGGCCGAGGTTTCCCCCATCACCCAGCGGATCGCTTCAAGCAGGTTGGATTTGCCGCAGCCATTGGGGCCGACCACGCCGGTCAGGCCGGGTTCGATGCGCAGTTCCGCCGGCTCGACGAAGCTCTTGAAACCGCTGAGCTTGAGCCGGTGGATCTGCATCAGGTTGTCGTAGCGCCCCCGCCCGAGCCTTAACGCGCGCCGGCGTTCCGCAGCAGCGGTTCAAGCTGCGGCCATTGGGTCACGTCGAGCTTTTTGCCATTGAGGAGGAAGGTCGGCGTGCCGGTGATCTTGAGCTCTTCCGACTGCTTGTTCGACGCATCGGCGATGGCCTGCACCTTGGCCGTATCGGCAAGGCAGGCGCGTGATTGATCGGCACTGAGGCCGCGCGCGGCGAAGAAATCGATCAGCCCGGCAGCCTGCGCGATCGTGACAAAGCGCTGGTTTACCGGCTGGTTTCCGGCGGCTTCGTAAAGCGACTGGTTGGCCTGCACGGTGCCGAAAATCTCTTCGAGCGAGGCCCAGGCCTGATCGGAGAGCGGCTGCATGTTCTCCTTCGCGCCGCAGCGCACCAGCGTGGCGATGCTGAGGTCGATCGGATCGCGCACCAGATTGCGCAGTTCAAAGCTGACGACCCCGGTGGAGACATACTTGTCCTTCAGCACAGGCTTGCCGGTGGCCGCGAACCCGGCGCAGGCGCCGCAGGTGTGCGAGGCATATTCGACCAGCTTGATCGGCGCATCGGGGTTGCCGATCCGGTATCCGCCTTCGGGCGTGACCTCGACCGTGTCCGCCCATACGGTTCCGGCTGGTGCGGCAATTGCGGGGATCGCCTCACCATTGGCTACGCCATCGACGGTGCCGGCATCATCGCAAGCGGCGAGCATCAGCGGTGCGAGCGCAAGCAGGGGAAGCGAAAAAAGGCGCGAGACAGTCATGGGAACGGCAATCCTTGGGCAATCGAGGGACAAACGATAGCCCCGGTGACGCCCGCGCAGCAAGCGCAGGGGTGCGAGGCTGTGAACAAGTGGATCAGCCCGGTGCAGCAGTGAACTTTGCCGAGAGGACGGGATAAAGCGCCTCCCAGCTGTGCACTTCGGGCAGCAGCTTGCCATCAAGGGCGAAGCTGGGCGTGCTGTTGACGGCGAGTTCGGTGTAATCGGCACGCCCGTTGTCGATCAGGCGCTGGGCGGCGGCATCGTCCATCACGCAGGCGTCAAGCTCGGCCCGCGATTGCCCGCGGGCCGCCAGCATCGCGCTCAGGCCGAGCGCGCTGGCAGCGTTCATCCGCCCGGCAGGATCCCCGCGCAGCCAGATCTGCTGCTGGGTTTGCGGAGCGGCGCGGGCCTTACCCAGCCAATCGGCCTGCGCCAGCATCAGCGTCTGGTGGCGGCCCTTGAACCCGGCAGGATCGCCACACTGAGCGAGCAGCGTCACGGTGAGATCGAGCGCGTTGCGGATCACGGGGCGCACTTCAAGGCTGATCTTGCCCGGCATCAGCAGCACCAGTTCCAATGCCGGTTCGCCCCGGGCGGTGAAATCGGCGCAGTGCGGGCAGGTGTAGCTGATGAATTCGATGAGCCGGGTTTCGGCCTGGGGATCGCCAATCAGGTGGCCGCGTTCGGTGCGGGCGATCGTGCTCTGCCAGTTGCCGGGATTGTCCTGTTTGCCGAAGGCGCTGCCGGGCCGCGAGAGGTCTTGTTGCGCGGCAGCCGGGCCGGTGGCCAGCGCCAGCGCCGCAGCAGCAAGGAGGATAGGTTTGATCATTGCGGGTCGTTTTCCTGCGTGGAAGGCGTTTCGCTGTTGCCGAGACTGCGGGCGAGCGATTCGAGCACGGTGCGCAGTTCCGGATCGCCGATATCGCGCAAGCTGTCGCCCAATTCCAGCGGGATCGGCTTCAGCGATGGCGGAGGCTTGGCCGGGCGGCCATCGGCCGGCGGCGTGACCGCGCCTTGCCGCAGCTTCACGCGCGCGACCGCACGGTAGCCGAAGAAGCGGTTCACCCGTTCGATGATTTCGGGGATGACCTGCTGGATCAGCGGAGCATGGGCGGGGACCACAACCAGTTCGAGGATGCCTTCGGCCTTCTCTCCCGGAGGAAAGCGGATCGCTTCGGGGCTGCACACGCGGGCGTGGCTAGCGCCGACGATCTCGGGCCAGCGCGTGACGACCGAGCTTTGCACAAAGCCGAAGCGGCGGAACGCGGTGCGGCCGATTTCGGGCATCAGATCGCCGATGACACGCGCACCAGCCCCACGCGGGCGGCTATAGGGTTTCGGAGTGGATTTCTTGTCGCTTCCCATGATCCCGCCCGCCATGCCATAGGCGGCGCGTGACTGCCAGCATCTCCGTATCGTTGCTGGGCTGGTATGATGCCCATGCCCGCGATCTGCCGTGGCGCTTGCCGCCGGGCAGCGCACGGCCTGATGATCCCGCATGGCCTTACCGGGTGTGGCTGTCCGAGGTGATGCTCCAGCAGACCACCGTGGCGGCGGTGAAGCCTTATTTCGCCAAGTTTACCGAGACGTGGCCGACGGTCGAGGCGCTGGCCGCCGCGTCTGAAGATGACGTCATGGCGGCGTGGGCGGGGCTGGGCTATTACTCGCGGGCGCGCAATCTGGTGAAGTGCGCGCGCCAGGTGGCCGAGCGCGGTGGGTTTCCCACCACCGAGGCGGGCCTGCGAGCGCTGCCGGGCCTCGGCGATTATGCCGCCGCCGCCATCGCCGCGATTGCTTTCGGGCAAAGGGCGGTGGTGGTCGATGCCAACGTCGAGCGGGTGGTGGCGCGGTTGTTCGCGATTGACGAACCCTTGCCCAAGGCAAGGAAGGCGATCCGCGCCGCCACTGATGCGATCACACCCGAAACCCGCGCCGGTGATTTCGCGCAAGGTCTGATGGATCTGGGCGCGCACATCTGCACCAGCCGCGCCCCGCGTTGCCTGCTTTGCCCGCTCAGCGATGCCTGCGAAGGCCGAAAGCAGGGCGAGCCGGAGCGTCTGCCGGTCAAGCCTGCCAAAAAGGTCGTACCCGAACGGCGCGGCACCGCCTTCTGGATCACCCGCGATGGGGGGCGCAAAGTCTGGCTAGTCACCCGCCCGGCCAGCGGAATGCTTGGCGGGATGCGCGCTCTGCCGGACGATGGCTGGACGGCCCGCGCCGATGGTTCGGGTGAAACGCCGCTTGCAGGGGAATGGCGCAGCCTTGGCGCGGTGCGGCACGGCTTTACCCATGCCAGCCTGACCCTGCGCGTGGTCGCCTTGGAAACGTCAACCGATCCGGTGGGCGATGGAGCATGGTGGCCCGCTGACCGCATGGAAGAGGCAGGGCTGGCGACCCTGTTCGCCAAGGCGGCCCAGCTTGCGCTGGCGGCGCGTTAGAAGAACCCGCCGCCCAGCGTCAGCCGCACGCCTGCGATCAGCAGCACGACAAGGCAGAAATTGCGCCCGCCGTCCTTGGACGACAGCGCGCCGACAATGATGCCGACCACGATCAGCGGCAGAGCGAACCAGTTGGCCCAGCCGAAAAAGGGAATCTGCGCCGGAATGACGATGACCAGACTGACGAGACCGATGAGATAGGCGAGAAAGTTGAGCATGTGTCTTATATAGATAAGACACCTTGCGCTTGCAAGCCCGGTGCGTCGCACGATTGACCCGTGCTGCCGCCTGCCGCAGACAAGGCGCACACACGTTTCGGAGATTCTCCCCCATGCCGGTTCACGACCTCGCCTCTGCCGCTCTCTCTCGCCGCGCCCTGTTTCGCCAAAGCGCGCTGCTGGCAGGGGGCGCAGCGCTGTCCAGCCTGCCGTTCGGGCGGCAATTGCTGGCGCATGATGTCGCCGAAAACTGGCCGACCGTCGCGGCAATGGCGAACCGCTATGTTTCCGAACGCAAGCTTGCCAACCTGTTCCTGACCTTCGGCTGGGGGCAGGAGGATCATGCGCACACCGTGGGCGGCGGCACGCTTTCGCTCGCCAAGCCGGAACAGGTCGACATAAACTCGCTCTACCGCATCTATTCGATGTCGAAGCCGATCACCGGCATGGCGACCATGATCCTGATCGACGAGGGCAAGCTGGGTCTTGATCAGCCGGTTGCGGAAATCCTCCCCGCCTTCCGCGACATGCGCGTGCTGGTCGATCCGGCAGGCTCGCTCAATGATACCGTGCCGGCGAACAGCCCGATCACCATCCGCCAGCTGCTGACTCACACCTCAGGCCTCGGCTACCAGATCATCAGCAAGGGGCCGCTTCAGGCCGCTTACAACGAGCAGGGCCTTGTCGGCGGACGGGTGAGCCGGATGCCGATTCCTGGCTTCCCCAATGTCACCCCTGCGCCCGGCCTTGCCGTGTGGGCCGACCGGCTGGCCGAACTGCCGCTGATGTATCAACCGGCTACCAAGTGGAGCTATTCCTGCTCGATCGACCTGCTTGGCCGGGTGATCGAAGTGGCCAGCGGCATGGAGTTCGAGGCGTTCCTGAAAAAGCGCATCTTCGATCCCTGCGGCATGACCAGCACCTGGATGCAGGTGCCCGCCAGCGAAGCGCACCGCCTCACCGACAATATCGGCGTGCTGGGCGGCAATGTCTTCCCGCTTGATCCGGCGGCCAATTCGATCTTCTTCGACAAGCCCGAAGTCCCCGCAGGCGGCGGCGGTCTGGTGTCGAGCCCCAAGGATTATGACCGCTTCCTGCGGATGCTGCTGGGCTATGGCCGGATCGACGGCAAGTTCGTGATGAGCGAGGAAGCGGTCAAGGTCGGCACGTCGAACCTGCTGCCCGCCACGGTCGACCTCACCGGCAGCTGGATGGAGGGCGAAGGCCACGGCGCAGGCGGCCGTTCGACCGGATCGACCTTCGGCTGGGGCGGGGCGGCGGGCACGCTGGCGGCGGTCGATTTCGATCTCGATCTGCGCAGCTGCCTGTGGACGCAGTACATGCCGTCCGAAGCCTATCCGATCCGTGACGAATTCCTCGCCGCGATGGAGGTCGATCTCAAGATGATGCGCGCCAGAAAGAAGGCTGCCTGATGCACGCGCCTGCCGCGCCCGCGCCGCTGATGGCCTTTGCCGGATCGCCGATGGACCGGGCGGACCACATCCGCGCCGATCCGGCGGCTCTCGGCAATCTGATGAACTGGCGGGCGCGGGTGATGAACCTTGATGGTCTGCTGCCCGAATTCGACGATAACGGGCGATTGCTGTGGCACACGATCGCCGATGTCGCGCCCGATGCGGAACTGGTGTTCCTCGGCATGATGGATGACCGGGCCCATTTCGCCCCGGTGCCGGATCAGGGCGGGACGGGGCCAGCCATGCCGCGCGCGTGGCAGGTGATGCAGCTGCTTCAGCCGGAAGATCTGGCGATCTATGGCGGGGCGCGCAGCCTGATCGACTGGCATGCACGGCACCGCTTTTGCGCCAATTGCGGGTCGCCGACCAAGCTGGTCAAGGGCGGTTGGCAGCGGCATTGCGACAATTGCGGCACGGACCACTTCCCGCGCACCGATCCGGTGACGATCATGCTGGTCGAGCATGACGACAAGCTGCTGCTGGGCCGCCAGCCGCGCTTCCCGCCCCGGATGTATTCCGCGCTGGCCGGCTTTGTCGAACCGGGGGAGACGATCGAGGAGGCCGTGGCGCGTGAAATTCACGAGGAAGCAGGGGTGCGGGTGCGCGATGTTCGCTACATCGCCAGCCAGCCCTGGCCTTTCCCGAGCCAGCTGATGATCGGCTGCACTTCGATTGCGGATGATCCGGAATTGACGATCGACACAACCGAGCTTGAAGACGCGCGCTGGTTCACCCGTGCCGAATTGGAGGAAGCCCGCGCCGCCGGCGAACACGGCACCGATCTCCTCTATTTCCCGCGTCCTTTCGCGATTGCGCATCACCTTGTGACATGGTGGCTCGACAAGTGACCGACACACTCACCATCGATATCTATTCCGATGTCATGTGCCCGTGGTGCCTGATCGGCTACGGCCAGCTGACCAAGGCACTGGCCGAACTGGAGGGCGAGATCGCAGCGGAGATCCGCTGGCGACCGTTCGAGCTCAATCCGCAGATGCCGCTGGAAGGCGAAGAGCAAGAGACTCATTTGCAACGGAAATATCGCCGCTCTGCCGAAGAGGGTGCTGCGATCCGGGGGCAGATGAAGGCGATTGCGGAAGGGGCCGGCGTGTCGCTCACCTTCGAAGGTCAGGGCGATCCGCCGCCCGCAATGATGTGGAACACGCGCGACTGCCACAAGCTGCTGGCCTTCGCGCTGGAACAGGCCGGGCCGGGCGTGCAGACCGCGCTTAAGCTGGCGCTGTTCAGGGCCCACTTCAACCACCGCGCCAACCTGTCCGATCGCACGGTTCTGCTTGACATGGCCGCCCAATGTGGCCTTCACCGGGAAGCGGCCAAGGCAGCGCTCGATGATCCCGATCTCGAGGCCCGCGTCCTCGCCGAGGAAGCGCAGGCGTGGGACATGAACATTTCGGGCGTTCCGGCAATGATCGTGGAAGGCAAGTTCCTGATCCCCGGCGCGCAAGCCCCGGAGGTTTACGTGAACGCGCTGCGCCGGGTGGCGGAAAAGAGCCGGGCGGCGGGCTGACAGGTGCGGGTTCAGGACTGAACCGCATGAGCACGTTCACGAACCTTGCGGCAGCATACCGGGAGCTCGGGGCGCTTCGCTTCACGGTGATTGTTGGTGGTACTATCACCGTGATCCTGGCCTTGGCCGCAGTCTTTACCCTGCTTGCCGAGCGGATCGATTGGCCCGGGGCTTATGGCTTCCAGTGCCAGCGCAAATGCTTTTTCGAATATATGTGGCATAGCCCCAAGCTCTTGAAAGGCGGTTCGGGCGACGAACTCGCGCTGTTCGCCTTGATCTGGTTCGTCCCCTTTGTGGCCGCGGCGATTGCCATACCGGTTCTGTTACTGCGATGGCTGAAGCGCCGCCGCGAGGGGATCCGCCCGATGGACCGGGGCAGCCGCTAAACCAGTCCCAGCCGTTCCAGCTTCATTGCGAGCTTGCCGGGAAGGGCGTCACCGATATCCTCGCCCTCGGCCACGTCCTTGGGGGCCTTGTCCTCAGTCAGGTAACGCCAGCCCTGATGGGCGCGTTTGGCCTGCTGATGGACGCGGATCAGGCGGGGTTCGAGGCAGATGTCCCAGCGCCCGTCATCAGTCTTCACAAAGCCGGTGATGGGGGAGCGCGCCACGATGGCGTGGTTGATGATCCAGTAGAGCGAGCCGCCCACGCATTCCTCGTGCCGGGTCGGGCGGTTGCGGGTGGTCAGGCGGATCTCTCCGCGCCCCCGATACCAGCCTTCGAGATGGTCGTAGCTTTTCGCCCCGAAGGCGATCTTGGTCAGGTTAAGCGGCATGGCGCCAATGTGGGCCAATGCCGCCACCGATCAAGCAATAGATAGGCCCCCGTCCACAATGAAGGGCGCGCCGGTGGCGAATTTGCTTTCGTCGCTGGCGAGATAGACCACGAGATGCGCGATATCCTCAACCTCGCCCATGCGGCCGATGGGCTGGGCGATGGAGAAAGCGGCGCGGGTGGCGTCGGGGTCGGGCGTTCCGGCAATCACGCTTTCCACGTTGGGCGTCAGGATCGTGCCGGGCTGGACGGAGTTCACGCGCACGCCGTTCTTCTCCCGCGCGCAGTAGAGCGCGATGCTCTTGGTCAGCGTCACCACCGCCGCCTTGGCGCTGTTATAGGCGGCCAGATCTGGCGAGACCTTGTTCCCCGCCGCGCTGGAGAAGTTGACGATCGACCCCCCGCCGCTCTTGGCCATCAGGGGGATCGCCGCCTTGCACCCCATGAAGATCGAATCCACATCGACGGTGTAGCAGCGCTTGAAATCCTCAGGGCTGATGTCGGCAATCGAGCCGAACACCGTGATCGCGGCATTGTTGACCAGCACATCGAGCCGCCCGTGGCTGCCCTCGACCTCAGCGATCACGTCCTGCCAGCGCGCCCAGTCGGTGACGTCCTGCGGCAAGTAGCCGCAGCCCAGTTCCGCCGCCGTAGCGCGGCCTGCGCTTTCGTCGATATCGGTGATGATGACGGTTGCACCCTCGGCCAGCAGGGCCTTGGCCGCCGCCTTGCCCAAGCCCATTGCGCCGCCTGTCAGCAGCACCACCTTGCCCGCAACCCGTCCTGCCATCGCTCTCTCCCTGTGTCGTTCGGGAGAGGGTTAGAACGTGGCCAGCCCCATCGCCACTGCCAAACCTAAGAAGGCAAAGAAGCCCATCGAATCCGTGATCATCGTCACGAAGACACTGCTGGCGACTGCCGGATCCTGATCCAGCCGCTCGAAGATCACCGGCACCAGCACGCCCGCCAGCCCTGCAATCGCGATATTGATCACCATTGCCAGCGCGATCACCACGCCCATCATCGGGCTGAACAGTACGCCCGCCGCCAGCCCGATCAGCGCCGCGATGGTGCCGCCATTGAGCAGCGCTACGCGAAACTCGCGCCACAGGATGCGCTTGGTGTTGGAACGGGTCAGCTGGTTGGTCGCAATTGCGCGCACCGCCACGGCCATGGTCTGGGTGCCCGCATTGCCGCCGATGCTGGCAACAATCGGCATCAGAACCGCCAAGGCAACCAATTGTTCGATCGCCGCCCCGAAAAAGGCGATGATCGAGGAGGCAACCACCGCCGTGCCCAGATTGGCGATCAGCCAGCGCACGCGGCTGGAGAACGCCTCGCGCAAGGGCTCGTTGATGTCGCCATCGCCCGCGCCCGACATCAGCAGCGCATCCTCACCCGCTTCTTCGGAGATGATGTGAACCACGTCATCCACCGTCATCTGCCCGACCAGACGCCCGCTTTCATCCACCACCGCGGCGGAAATCAGCGCGTATTTCTGGAACATCAGCGCGGCTTCTTCCTGATCCATCGTCACCGGGATCAGGGTCTGGTCGCGCTTCATCACATCGGTGAGGCGCACGCTGCGCGGCGTGGTGAGAATCCACGACAGCGCACAGGTGCCGACCGGATGGTGCCGCTCGTCGATCACGAAGACTTCGAAGAAATCGTGCTCCAGATCGCCGTTTTCGCGCAGGTAATCGATGAGGTCGCCGACCGTCATGTGTTCCGGCACCGCAACGAAATTGCGGCTCATCAACCGTCCGGCGGTTTCTTCCGGGTAGGCGAGCGCGCTGGAGACAGCGGCGCGGGTTTCCGGCTCCAGCTCGGCCATCACCGCGCGCTGGTCAGCCTCGTCCAGATCCTCGATCAGCTGCACCGCATCATCGGTATCGAGCTGTTCGGCGATCACCGCGACGGCCTGCGCGGACAGGGTGTCCATCAGGTCTTCGCGGACGTAATCGTTGAGTTCGGCGATCACGTCGCCCGTCATCAGGTCGCTGATCGCCGACGCCAGCTGCGAGCGTTCGCGCGGTTCGAGCAGTTCGATCAGGTCGGCGATGTCGGCCGCGTGGAGCGGTTCGACCAGATCATAGACCGCGCCCTTGTCACCCGCCTCCAGCGCATCGTGAACAGCGCTGACATAGGCAGGCTTGAGCCGGTTTTCCCCGTCGTGGCGTTCATCGTCGACGCGGTCATCGGGGCGCACCTCGGCGTCTGCCGCGTCAGCGGTCAGCAGATCGTCTTCGAGGTTGCGAATTTCGGCCATATCGAGGCGGTTTAGGCGGGGAGGGATGAAAAGCAAGCGGGGAGGGTGACAGCGGGCTTTTGCCTGCTAAAAGCGCGGGCAAACGCCTTCAGGAGACACGAATATGGCCGACACTCTCACCTTCACCTTCGACACCGGCGACGGCGAGGCCCGCGACGTTGTGATCAAGCTGCGCCCCGATCTGGCCCCCGGCCACGTTGCGCGCATCACCGAACTCGCCAGCGAAGGCTTCTATGACGGCGTGATCTTCCACCGCGTGATCGGCGGCTTCATGGCGCAGGGCGGCGATCCGACCGGTACCGGCATGGGCGGCAGCGACAAGCCTGACCTTTCGGCCGAATTCAACGCCGAACCCCACGTCGAAGGCGTGTGCTCGATGGCCCGCGCGCAGAACCCCAACAGCGCCAATTCGCAGTTCTTCATCTGCCTTGATGATGCGCGCTTCCTCGACAAGCAATACACCGTGTGGGGCCAGGTGACGAGTGGGATGGAACACGTCCATGCTCTGCCCAAGGGCGAACCGCCGCGCGCGCCGGGCAAGATCGTGAAGGCAACCGTTGCCTAAGATCATCACGGTGCAGGTATGATGCTGCGCGCGGCAGCAGCGGCGCTGTGCGCGTTGCTGCTGCCCGCCTGCGCCACGCTGCCCGACATCTCGCAATCTCGCTCCCCCTGCCAGCTTGAACCTGGCGGGTGGTGCGGGTTTGTGCGCGATGCGGCGGTGGATGCCTTCCCCTATGCTGTCGCCTCGACCAACGCCTACACCGGCGACGATGATCTGTTCGCCAAGCCGGGCCGCGTCCTGCAACGGCTGGAGCACCTGCCGATTGCGCCCGAAGATGCGGGCAAGGGCTTCAGCTACGAAATCTTCAACCAGTACGAAAGCGGCAGCGGCAGCAGGGCGGATCGCAAGCCCGTCGCCCGCATTCTGGCCTTTCGCGGGACCGATCTGAAAGGCCTCAGCGATCTGTTCTACGGCACGCTGCGCAATGACCAGATCGAGTTGGCGCTGCGTTATTTTGCGGCCGAAAAGTCGCGTCTGGGGACGGATGTGCCGTGGGTGGTGACGGGCCATTCGCTGGGCGGAGCGCTGGCGACCGAGGTATCGGTGGCCCACCCCGAAGTGCGCGCCTACATGTTCAACACATCGCCCTTCTACCGCAGCGAGACGCGGGCCAACGCCCTGCAGCGCACCGTCTTCAACGAACGCGGCGAGGTGCTGCGGCGTTTCGCCCGCAACACAGAACCGCCCGCGGCCAATGTCTTCACGATCAACTGCGAGCCGCGCCGGAACGCCATCTTCAAGCACAAGGTTCGCCCGCTGGCCGATTGCATCACGTGGATCGCGGCCTATGCCAGCCCTGACGCGCACGAGGTGGTGAAGGCCAACGGGATCGCCAAGCCTCTGGTGGAGTGCGGGCCGGAGGACCAGACCCACCCCGGCCCCTCACCGCGCATGGCCGAGCCTTGCCTGCACATCGACCAGCGCAAGGACACCGCCAAAGCGGACACCAAGGCCAAGCGCAGCGGCGATTGAACCGGGCGTCCATCGGCGCTAAAGGCGCGGGCCTCATGAAAACCGTCTCCGCACCCCCAAAAACCTACCGGGTCAAAAGCTTCGGCTGTCAGATGAACGTCTATGATGGCGAGCGCATGGCCGAACTGCTGGGCGAACGTGGCATCCAGCCCGCGCCTGAGGGTGAGGAGGCCGATCTCGTCATCCTCAACACCTGCCACATCCGCGAGAAGGCCGCCGAGAAGGTCTATTCCGACATCGGCCGGCTGGTGAAGGCGGGCGAGGAGGCGGGGAAGAAGCCGTTGATCGCTGTCGCCGGCTGCGTCGCGCAGGCCGAGGGTGAGGAGATCATGGCACGGGCGCCTGCGGTCAGCATCGTGGTCGGCCCGCAGGCCTATCACCGTCTGCCGGAAATGCTCGACCGCGCCGCGAACGGTGAGCGCGCCACCGATACTGATATGCCTGCCATCGCCAAGTTCGATGCGCTGCCTGCACGCCGCAAGCGCGGCCCCAGCGCCTTCCTGACGGTGCAGGAAGGGTGCGACAAGTTCTGCACTTACTGTGTTGTGCCCTACACCCGCGGCGCGGAAATCTCCCGGCCCTTTGCACACCTGATCACCGAGGCGCAGAAGCTGGTTGAGGCAGGCGCGAAGGAGATCACGCTGCTCGGCCAGAACGTCAACGCCTGGGCGGGCGAGGATGACAAGGGCGCAGGCGTCGGGCTGGCTGGTCTGATCCACGCGCTCGCCCGGATCGACGGGCTGGAGCGCATCCGCTACACCACCAGCCACCCTAATGACATGGACGAAGCCCTGATCGCCGCCCACGGCGAGGTGGCAAAGCTGATGCCCTATCTGCACCTTCCCGTGCAGGCCGGGAATGACCGCATCCTGAAAGCGATGAACCGTCAGCACACGGCGGAAAGCTACCTCCGCCTGCTCGAACAGTTCCGCGCCGTGCGCCCCGATATCGCGCTGTCCGGCGATTTCATCGTCGGCTTCCCCGGCGAGACTGAGGCGGAATTTGAAGACACGCTGCGGATCGTGGACGAAGTCCGCTACGCCCACGCCTTCAGCTTCAAATATTCCCCGCGCCCCGGAACCCCGGCGGCCACGATGGACGGCCAGATCGCGCCCGAATTGATGGATGAGCGCCTGCAACGCCTGCAAGCCCGGATCGCGCAGCACCAATACGCGTTCAATCAGGACAGCGTCGGAAAGAGCTGCTCCGTGCTGGTCGAACGCACCGGGCGGCACCCCGGGCAGTGGCTCGGCAAGTCGCCGTGGTTGCAATCCGTGTGGTTCGAAGGCGACCATGCCATCGGCGATCTGGTCGAGGTGACGCTGGCCGAAGCCGGGCCGAATTCATTGAGGGGCCTGGTTGCGGCCCTTGTCTGATCGCTCGGCCGCGGTTGCTGCGCGGGCGATATCGTTGAACACCCGGCGCGGCTTGGCGTTGCGCGAGGCATCGTAGAGTTCACGCACCAACGCTCGGTCGAAATCGGTGAGCTCTGCGGGGGTCTGCGGGTCACTGAACAGGGTCAGGATCGTCGGCGCGGGCGCAACGCCTTCGGGTGCGCCGGTGCCGAGTAGGGTGCGCATGGTTGCATAGTCGGCCAGCTGCCCGAGTGTGAGGCCATCCGCCGCATCGCGCGCGATGAGGACGGCGGCGGCGGTGATTTCGGTTGTAACGATGGGATCGGTGCGGCTCTGGGGATCGATCTGCGCAAAATCCGGGAAACGCGCCTGATCTCCGAACGCCCGCGCCGTGGCGAGCATGAGCGGCTGACCGTTGAAGTCGCGCACAACCACCCGGTTCCACGCCCTGACCGGCCCGCTTTCGGCCAGCACCCGCTCGCGCTGGTAGCTGGCGAGATGGGCGAGTTGGGGCGACTTCATCGACAGCCACCCCGCCGGCGGGCCAGCCGCCAGAGCCATGAAGGCAACGCGGATGGTCGGCGTGCAATCGGGCTTGGGATCGGCGCCAACGCCCAGCGCCTCGGCGTTCTCGCGGATGCGGGCGGCGATCACGCCTGCGGCCTCCGCCTCAAGACCGATCACGGACACGCAGACCGGATAGAAGAACTTCGCCACCGGCTGTTTCATCCGCGGCGGGCGGATGACCTCGCGTGTGAAGTCGCGCAGCTGCTTGTGACGCTCGGCCTCGGTCAGCGGCGGGCGCACGATGATCGGATCGCCTTTGACTGGCGGTGGCTCGGCGCGGATCATTGCAGGCTGGATGACCGCGGCAGCCACGGCCGCGATAACAGTGATGCGCGCTGTCATGGCCTCAGCCCCCGCCGCGTGATGCGTCGGCCTCAGCCGCTGCCAGCACCTCCTCGGCAAAGGCCGTGCGCGGCAATGTGTAGAGCGATCTGAGGTAGGCCTGGTCAGCGCGCGTCATCTGCGCCGGAGCAGCGGCAGGCACGGCAAACAGCGAAAGGATCGTCCCGGACGCTTGCGGGCCATCGGCGGCAATCTCACCTGTCTGAGCGAGCAGTCGCAACGTCGCATAATCGGCCAGCTGCGTCGGGGTTGCATCCCCGGTCGCGCCATTGTCGATCACAACCAGCGTGGTCACCAGATCTTGCGGGGTGCGCAGGTAGGAGCGTTCCTTGGTCCAATAGACCATAGGACCATCATTGAGGACGGCATCGCCTTCACCCCATCGTGGCGTCGCTTCGACCGCCTGGAAGACATAGGCAGGATCGCGGCCGGACAGTTCAGCGTCAATTTCCTTCTCGCTCATGCCGCGAAAGAACCTGTGGCCTTCCTCCCGGCGTAGCGCGATCTGTTCGGCGGCGTTTTGCGAAAATGTGACGAGTGCGTTGGGCGTGCATCCGGCCCGGCGCAAGGGCACGCCTGCGGCCTTGGCGTTTACGGTGATGCGTTCGGCGACGATGCGGCCAAAGGCCTCGTCCGGCGCTGCCACCATCAGGCACAGGGGGTTGCGCAGCCGGGCGAGCGGGCGCCGCGCATCAGGCCCGCCTGCTATTGCGCGGACCAGCGTGGCGCTGTCGTCCGTAGGTGTGTGGGGCGCAGTGGGTTCCCTGGCGGCGGCGCTGACGCTGACTGCGGCGGCGAGAACGGCGATTAAGGCAGGCATCGGTCTCATCATCGGCTTCCTTGCGAACAGTTGCATTTCATGTACGTGCGAACAGGCATCAATCCTTACCGCCCGTCTTCGCGCGCAGCCTCCACCACCGCAGCGGCCAGCACTTCCGAGGAAAAGGCGAAGGCCGGCATCTTATAGAGTGTCTTGAGATAGGCCCGGTCGGTGCGGGTCATCTGAGCCGGGGCGGTGTCGGGTGCGGCGAACAGCGACAGGATCGTGCGCCCGGCGCCATCGCCATCCGCCGCAATCTCGCGCGTCGGGGCGAGCAGCCGCAGGCTCGCATAGTCGGCCAGCTGCATCGGGGTGAAGTCCGCGATGGCGTCCGCTTCGATCACCACCAGCGTGCTCATCATCTCCTCGGGCGTGCGCAGGGGCGAGGCTTCCTTGGTCCAGTTTGGACCGCCATCGAACAGCGCGAATGGATCACCCAGTTCCGGTCGCCGGTTCGGCACTGTCGCCTGAAACACATAGGCCGGATCGCGGCCCGACATGGCTGCATCTATTTCCTTTTCGCTCATCCTGCGGAACACCTTGCGGCCTTCGGCGCGGTAGGCCGCGATCTGCTCGCGTGCATCGGCCGAGAAGGTGACGAGGGCGTTGGGCCTGCACCCCGCCTTACGCGTGCGCACCCCGGCGGCCTTGGCGTTGGCGATGATCCGCTTGGCGACGATGCGAGCGAAGTCGTCGTCCTCGGCCGCGACGGCGAGGCACAGCGGCATCCGCAACTGGCCCAGCGGGCGCCTTGCCTCAGGATCACCCGCGATGCTGCGGATCAGCGAGGCCTGCGTTGCGGCAGCGGGGGTGCTGCCGTCATCCGCACTAGTAGACGAAGACTGGGCCTGTGCCGCGACGCTGCAAAAACCGGCAGCGACTGACAGAGCGATCTTCGAATACTTGTGCATCACGGCATTCTCCTTCCTCGAAATTCGGGCCGCCGATCAGCCCTCGTCCTTTGCCTCGGCATCGAGCACGGCCGCGCGCAGCACCTCCTTCGAGAAGGAGCCTGGTGGCATCCGATAGAGCGCCGCCAGATAGGCGCGATCAAAGCGGGTCATGGCGGCCGGCGCGCTGTCCGGATCGGCGAACAGGGTCATGATGGTGCGCGGGCCGCCCGCCTCCCGCGCATCGACTTCGCCCGTGGGGGCGAGCAGGCGCAGGCTGGCGTAATCGGCGATCTGGAGCGGGCCGAGCCCTGCGACAGCGCCGTTGTCGATCACAACCAGCGCGGCGAGCATATCCTCGCGGGTCAGACGTGAGAGCCGGCCCATGGCAAAGACCTTGTTCACAGGCGCCACATCGGGCTGCGGCCTCAACAGCGCTTGTCCCGAAGCCGCAGTGGTCGTGCTTGTCTGGAACACATAGACCGGATCGCGCGCGTCCAGCGCTTCATCGAGTTCGCGCGCGCTTAGCCCTGCGAACAGGCGGCGGCCGCTCTTGCGGATCTCGCGCAATTGGCTGTGAGCATCATCAGAGAAGGTCACCAGCGCATTGGGGCTGCACCCGCTGCCGCGCACCCGCACCTTGGCTGCCTTGGCATTGTCGATGATCCGGGCGGCAATCTCGCGGCCCAGCTCCGCGTTTTCTGCCGCCACCATCAGGCACAGCGGCTTTTCAAACCGCGCCAGCGGACGGTCCGCGCGCGGGTTGCCGGCGAGATCGCGGGCGAGATCGGTGAGGGCTTCCTCGGTCTGCCGTTTCTCGCCCTCCACCACGATCGGCGGCGGTTCAGCCTCCTGCGCGGCGGCTGGGAGGGCCAGAACCGCTGCCAGAGCCAGACCGGCGGCCTTCATCTACATGCCCTCGTCAGCCAGAGCAATCTTGGAAGCGCGCGCCATGACCCGTTTGGCCTGCGGACCGCGCCCGAGGCTGTAGAGCGATTCGAGATAGGCGCGGTCAAACCGGGTCATTTCAGCGGGTGCGGCCTCACGGTCGCGCAGGAGGGTCAGGATGGTCGTCGTCGCCTGCGCATCGGCATTGGCGGGCAGGGTGCGCAGATCGCCGGTCGGGGCGAGCAGCCGCAAGGTGGCGTAATCGGCCAGCTGCACGACCGTCAGACCTTCGGCGGAGGCGGCATCGACCACAACCAGAGCAGCTGCCATATCCGCCCGCGCCGAGCTGTTATCGACAAGCCCACGCGGCCTGTCTGCTGACTGGAAATCGTGCAGCTGGAAGGCAAATCCCTCCCGCTCGGTTTCCAGAAGCCGGTCAAGCTGCGAGGCATAGAGCGAGCCATAGACCCGTCCAGTTTTCTCGCGCACCTCCAGCAGCTGTCCTTGCGCATCCGGCGCAAAGGCGATCACAGCGTTGGGACGGCACTTGCCGCGCTTGGTCCTTACCCCTGCCTCGCGCGCGTTCGCGATGATGCGCTTGCCGACCTTGGCGGCGAATTCCGGATCGTCTGCTGCGACAAGCAGGCACAAAGGCGCACGCAGGTTGATCAGGGGCAGATCGCTTTCGGCATTTCCGGCCAGGGTGTAACCCCACTGCATCAAGGCACCACGATCCGGCGCTTCCTCGGCTGCGGCAGGAATGCTGATGGCTGCGGCAAGGGCGGCGAGAAAGGTCAGGCGATGCTTCATTGCGGGCGACTCCTTCACTCATAAGATCAACACTTTAGCCATGAATGCCAAATGAACGGGTCGGTACATGATCCTGCCGGGAGGGGCGGTTCATCCGTGGCGTTTCGATGACTATCCACCACCATCTCGCCGCAGCCTGCTTGCTTTGCGCGCACCCCCGCTTACCTTCCCGACTCATGGACGAGGGATTGTCCCTTGCCCGCAGCCAAAGGAACCTATGGGCCGACGACCCTCCCGTGCCGGACACCCGGCGCTCTCACCCGATCCGCGCGGCATCCCGGAACCGCGGCGCGCGCGTGTTGATCTGACCTTCGAGAATCAGGCCCTGCTGGGGCCGTTGTTCGGGCAGTTTGACGCCAATCTGGTGCAGGTCGAAAACCGGCTCGGCGTCTATATCCACGCCCGCGGGCATCAGGTGGTGATCGAAGGGCCGGAGGATGATGTCGCCCGCGCCCGTGAGACGCTGAAAACCATGTATGACCGGCTGGCGCGGGGCGAGGCTTTGGATGCAGGCGCGATCGAATCCCTGATTGCGATGTCGTCCGAACCGACACTGGAAGGGATCATTTCGGGCGACATGGACGCGCCGCCGATCATGATCCGCACGCGCAAGAAAACCATCGTGCCGCGTTCGGCGACTCAGATCGAATATATGCGGTCGCTGGCGAAGGACGACATCATCTTCGCGCTTGGCCCGGCAGGCACCGGCAAGACCTATATCGCGGTGGCGCAGGCGGTCAGCCAGCTGATCACCGGGAGTGTCCAGCGCCTGATCCTGTCGCGCCCAGCGGTGGAGGCGGGCGAAAAGCTCGGCTTCCTGCCCGGCGATATGAAGGAGAAGGTCGATCCCTATCTGCGCCCGCTCTATGACGCGCTGAACGACTGCATGCCGCCCGAGCAGGTGGAACGGCGGCTGGCCAATGGCGAGATCGAGATTGCGCCCATTGCCTTCATGCGCGGGCGAACGCTTGCAGACAGCTTCATCATCCTCGACGAAGCGCAGAACACCACGCGGGAACAGATGAAGATGTTCCTCACCCGCTTCGGCCAGAACAGCCGGATGGTGATCTGCGGCGACCCGCGGCAGGTCGATATCCCCGGCGGCCCGCGCATGAGCGGGCTGAACGACGCGGTCGAGAAGCTGGAAGGGATCGAAGGCTTCGGCACCATCCGCTTCACCACCGCCGACGTGGTGCGCCACCCGATCGTCGGGCGGATTGTCGAGGCTTATGAGGGGAACGGCGAAGGCGAATAGGGCTGCTTGGCGGAATCTGTCTGGCCCTCGCATCGGCGATCCCGGCGCAGGCCGATTGGCAGGGGTTTGCCCGGCCCACGACCGAAGCTGGTCTGCGGGATTGGAACAATCCTTTAACCCCTTCCCGCTTATCGTGGGCTCCGCGCTGGGGGGAACCGCGACCATGCAGATCCTTGTGAAAACGCCGAAGCGGCTGGTGATCACACACAAGCCCAAACTGGCATTTGTGATCTCGGCGGGCCTCGGCCTGCTGGCCATCGCGGCTTCGCTCCATGACCTGCTGATTGCCGGGGCACCGGCGAACAAGGACAACCTGATCGGGCTGATCATGGGCCTTGTCTGTCTGTTCGGCGCGGTGTTTCTCTACCGCGAGACGACCACGACCTTTGATCGCACCAGTGGCCGGGTAACATGGCACCAGCGCGGGCTGACTGTCGGGCGCAGCGAGGTTGTTCAGTTGGAGCAGATTCGCGATGTCGTGACCGTTTCGCATGTCAACCATGGGGCCTCGCGGGTCTGCCTCATCCTCGATCATGGCACTCTACCGCTGATGTTCGGGTATCATGGCCTTGGCGGGAATGAGCGCATCAGGGCGGCGATCCGGGACTTTTTGCAACGCCAGTAATACGCGCTGACATGTTCGGAGGCAGCGGGGCGCGGCTGCAGTTCGCGGATCATGGGAGTGGTCAACTCGAATGGCCCCCATCTGGGCTGATCTGCGCCATTTTGCCTTGGCCCATTCCGCGCTATGGGGCGGCGCGATGGAACTGGATATCGACATCGAGGACTGGCCCGCAGGCGCATGGGACAGGCTCGCCACCCGCGCCGCGCAGGCGGCGGGTGAGGGCGAGCCGTTGCTCGCCAATCCGCGCCTTGTCGCCAGCCTCCTGTTCACCTCGGATGCCGAAGTCCACACCCTCAACCGCGAATGGCGCGAGCGGGACAAGCCGACCAATGTGCTGAGCTTCCCGATGCTGGAGCGCGCAGAACTGGAATCGCTCGCCCCCGACGGCCGCCGGAAATGCTTGGCGACATTGCGCTGGCTTATGAAACCTGCGCCCGCGAGGCAGCGGAAAAGGGCGTCACGCTGGAAGCCCACGCAACGCATCTCATCGTCCACGGGTTGCTCCATCTGGCCGGTCATGACCATGTCGACAGCGACGAACAGGCCGAAGCGATGGAAGCTCTGGAAACCCGCATACTTGCCAAACTGGGCATCGCTGACCCATATGGCGATTGAAACAACGTAGGAGCCGTTTCGAAGGCCATGGCCGATTCCCATTCGCCCGCATCCCAATCAGGAGAGGCGGACAGTAGCGGCGGACTGATGTCTGCGCTTCGCAAAATTCTCGGGCTCGAAGGCGCGCGTTCCCTGCGCGAGCAGCTTGAGGAAGCCATTGACGAGCACGAGGATGAAAACGGCGCCTCGGCCTCCGATGGCGGGGGAAAAGCCGGTGGCGATCTGTCGCGGGTGGAGCGGCAGATGCTGCGCAACCTGCTGCATTTTTCCGAACACGATGCCGATGATGTCGCCGTGCCGCGCGGGGAGATCATTGCGGTCGATGCGGATATCAGCTGGGCCGAAATGGTCGCGGCATTTTCCGAACACGGCCATTCGCGCATGCCGGTCTACCGTGAGACGCTGGATCACGTGATCGGGATGATCCACATCAAGGACGTCTTTCCGTTCCTTGCCGACGGCACCCCTCCGCCGGCCGACTGGACCACGCTGATGCGCCAGCCGCTCTATGTGCCGCAGTCGCGCGGGGCGCTGGATGTGCTCGCCGACATGCGCACCCAGCGCGTCCACCTCGCCATCGTGCTTGACGAATTTTCCGGCACCGACGGGCTCATCACCATCGAGGATCTGGTCGAGGAAATCGTCGGCGATATCGAGGACGAGCATGACGAAACGCCGCAGGAGCTGATCAGTCCGATCGGCGATGGCATGTGGGATTGCGATGCCCGTGCCGAGCTGGACGATATCGCCGAACGCATCGATCCGCGGCTTGCCGAGGTGGAGGAATCGGTCGACACGCTGGGCGGGCTGGCCTTCGTGCTGGCCGAGCAGGTGCCGCCGGTGGGCACGGTGCTGGAACATTCCAGCGGCTGGCGAATTGAGGTCACTGCAGGCGATGAAACCCACGTCACACGGCTGCGGCTGCACCCGCCGGAAGCCGTGGACGACATGCAATAGTCGCAACTTTTCGCAGACAAGCGGAATTTTTCTTCGATTTTTTGCATCCATTCGGCGTCTCAGGCGTATCTCTCCTCACCAAGGAGAGAGTTCATGCCTGCACGTCGTCTGCCCCCTCTGCGCGCACTGGAAGCCTTTATGCGCACCGTGCGCCTTGGTTCGGCCCGTGCGGCTGCGGAGGAGATCGGGCTTAGCCCTTCCGCCCTCTCGCGGCGGATCAGCAATCTCGAAGAATTCGTCGGCAAGAAGCTGTTCACCCGTGCCCGCCAGTCGATGCAGCTGACCGATGAAGGGCAGGCCTTCTACGAGGCGGTGAACCCGCATATGGAAGCACTCGCCCGTGCGGTGGAGAGCCAGTCGGACAATATCGCGCTGCTGCGCCTCAGGCTCGGCGTGCTGCCGATGTTCGGCAGCCAGCGCCTGTTCCCGCGGCTGGGCGAGCTGCGCAAGCGCCACCCGCTGCTGCACATCGACATCGACACCGCGCCGCATCTCGAAGACCGGGTGGGCGACACGCTGGACGCCGCGATCATCCTGTCACGAGGTCCGGCGAGCGGGCTGCATGCGGTGCGGCTCGATCACAATCTCGTCCACGCGATCTGTTCCAAGGACACAGCGCGCAATATCGGCCCCGACATCACGCCCGAGGCGATGGCCAAGCAGACCTTCCTCATCCACAATGAACTGCCCGAAAGCTTCATGGCGTGGAAGAAGGCCAACGGGCTGGAGCAGATGGACCCTGCTGCAATCGATCACTACGATTCCGGTGCGCTGATGCTGGAGGCTGCGGCCCAGGGCCTCGGCATTGCGATCATGCACGACGATCACCTGCGCCGCGCCAACGACAACCGCCTCACCAACCTGCCGGGCAAGCCGGTGGAGAGCCCCTATTCCTACTGGTTCGTGTGCAAGCCGGTGTCGCTGGAAAGCCGCCCGGTGCGGATCTTCCACGACTGGCTGGTGCGCGCGGGGCTTTAATCCGCCGCTTCGACCTTCGGTTCATACCGCACCGGCGGCACCGTGTGTGCAAAGGGGCGAAGAGGCTTACCCAGAATTTCGATCAGCGCCTCTTCAATCCGGCGGCGCGATTCCTGGCTGATTGCCTTGCGGCCGCGGAAATCCTCGGGGCTGAAGGGTTCGAGATAGTGCAGCCGCACCTTGAACGTGCCCTTGCGTGACAGCACCCGCTTCGCATTGTTGATGCCGCTTTCCTCGCCAATCCAGCCGATCCATTCGGCAACCGGGCCGTAATCGACGATCACCGGCTGCACCAGCACGCCGGGAGGCGGGGGTTCGAGAACGGACAACATCGAGGTCTTGAACGGCAGCAGCGATTGCCCGTCGGTGGTGGTGCCTTCGGGGAAGACCGTGACCGACCAGTTATCGACCAGCGCTTCCTTGAGAGCGTTGATCTGCTCGGCCACGCCCATGCGGTGTTCGCGCTTGACGAAAACCGTGCGGTTGAGACTGGCCAGCCAGCCGACCACGGGGGCCTGCGCCAGTTCAGCCTTGGCGACAAAGGCGGTGCCGCTCGCCCCTGCCAGCGCAAGGATATCGACCCACGACAGGTGGTTGGCGACAAAGAACACGTCGCGCTTCAGATGCGTGCCATGCACCACCACCTTCGCGCCGCAGACCCGCGCAGCATAGCGCAGGAACAGCATCGGGAAGGGCGAACCGTAGGAGATCACCCGGAACAGATAGTGCAGCGGCACAAACACGAGGATGAGCGCGATCAGCGCCAGTGCACGGGCGGTGATCCTCAGCCAACCGGCGGCGGAGACCGGCGTGCTTTCCCCGCGCGCGGCCGCCGCGCGCAATTCGGCGTCAGTCATTGCGCGCCGTTAGTCATTGCGGGAAAGCCGCACGCCGTAGAGCTCCATGCGGTGATCGACGAGGCGATAGCCCAGCCGCTCGGCAATCTGGCGTTGCAGCGCTTCGACTTCGGGATCGACGAATTCCACGACCTTGCCGGTTTCCACGTCGATCAGGTGATCGTGATGGGCCTCGGGCACGGGTTCATAGCGCGAACGCCCGTCGCCGAAATCGTGGCGGTCAAGGATGCCCGCTTCTTCGAACAGGCGCACGGTGCGGTAGACCGTCGCAATCGAGATGCGCGCATCGACCGCCGCAGCGCGGCTGTGCAGCAGTTCGACATCGGGGTGGTCATCGCTTTCCGACAAGACCTTGGCGATCACCCGGCGCTGTTCGGTGATGCGCAGGCCTTTTTCGGCGCACAATTGTTCGAGATCGATTTTCTGGGTCAAGGAACGCTCCATCGCCATTAGTGCAGCCCCTGCGGAATGAGGGACGCCCGAAAGCAAGACAGCCCCATCCCTACAGGGACGAGGCTGCTTGCTCAAGCGGGCCGTCCGCCCTCTCAACAGGGGCGGTCAGGCCAGCTAACTTACGCGAACCGAGGGTGCGGCTCAGACTGCCTTCTTGGTGCGGCGCGGCTTGGGCGCGACGGTGGTGCCGGGCTTGCGGCCCAGACCGATCTTCTTGGCCAGATCGCGGCGCTTTTCGGCATAGTTGGGCGCGACCATCGGATAGTCGGCAGCCAGGCCCCAGCGCGCGCGGTATTCTTCGGGCGACATGTTGTAATTGGTGCGAAGATAACGCTTGAGCATCTTCAGCCGCTTGCCGTCTTCAAGACAGACAATGTAATCGGGCTTCACCGAATTGCGGATGGCCACGGCCGGCTGCGGCTTGGCTTCTTCCACGACCGGCGTTTCGCCAAGATTGGCGAGCGCACCATAGACGTTGGTGATAAGTCCGGGCAGATCAGCCACAGCCACATCATTGTTGCTGACATGTGCAGCGACAATGTCGCTGGTCAGCGTGATAAGCGTTTCTTTCATGTCGATTTCCAAATCCTGCATGAGTTCCTCACGGGCGTCGTTGAACTTGCGCCTGTTACTGCGCCATGGCCCACGATGCCAATTTTGGCAACCGGGTTGCATTGCGTAATTCACCGGTTTGCGGTGAATCGACAGGGACTAGATTGATCGTGCGAAAGTAATCGCGTCGATCCGGTCGCCATTGGCCATGCGGTAATAGTTGCGCCGCTCGCCGATCGGCTCGAAACCGAACTTGTGATACAATTGGATAGCAGGGTTGCCGCGCCGCATTTCAAGGAAAATGCGGCATACACCGCGCGTACGGGCGGCATCGAACAGGTGGTCGATCAGGGCCGTGCCCACCCCGCGCCGCCGTGCACCGGGGGCAACGCCGATGAGCAGCAGCTCCTCCTCGTCGAGCACATGACGGGTAAGGACAAAACCGGCCGGCACGGCGAGGCCGGGGCCATCGGGCAGCAACGTTCCATCGGCATCCACCACCAGAGCATGGGTGCTGGACAGGGTCAGCGCATCGGCCACCTGCCGCCGGTTCCAGGCCTCGCCGAACGCCGGATCGAAGGCGGCTTCCATCACCGCCATGATCCGGTCGAGGGTGGCGGGGCAGGGGCTCATGCCGGGATGCGCGATACCATCGGGGTCGCATCCGGCCCGCGCCCA
This sequence comes from Porphyrobacter sp. IPPAS B-1204, assembly GCA_003724185.1. Taxonomy (GTDB): domain Bacteria; phylum Pseudomonadota; class Alphaproteobacteria; order Sphingomonadales; family Sphingomonadaceae; genus Erythrobacter. The sequence continues at coordinate 621,824 of RHGM01000001.1, read as the reverse complement.
TAGATCGGGGCAAGCGCGAGGGTCAGCAGTGCCGGGTTCAGCAGCGGCACTGCGCCAGCGTCGGGCAGGATGTCGAGCGTCACCATCCCGGCGCCATCAAACTCCAGCAACTGGCGTGCGCGATTCCCGGCGGCAAAGGAGTAATGGATGTCACCCTGCGCGGTTTCCGGGGTCTGTGAGATCACCTTGGTTTCGGGGAGGCCATCAGCACCGAAATCCTGCACAAACCATTCGCCATGCCCGCCATTGACGCAAACCGTCAGCGGTTGGGCAGCATGAAGCGCCTGCGCCTGCGCCGCAATCAGCCCGAGGGTGGGATAGCCAAGCACCTCTGCCCCCCAGGCAAAGCCCAGCGCGCGGGCAGTGGCAAGGCCGATGCGCACGCCGGTAAAGCTGCCGGGGCCAAGGCTGACAAGGATGCGATCGGCCCGGCCCTTGTCCGGCAAGGCTCCGATCATCGGCACAAGCGCTTCGGCATGGCCGCGCCCCATGATGCGGTGGTCGCGTGCGATCAGGTCATCGCCCTCGAACAGGGCAATGCTGCACGCTTCGGAGGCGGTTTCGATGGCGAGCATCCGCATGGGGCAAGCCGATGCCTCAGCCTGCGCCCCTGTGCAAGCGCGAGATTCGCGTTCAGGCGATGCGGTTGAAGCAGCCGAATTCCGGGCGCGGGCTGCGGTCGAAGATGCTGGCGGGATCGCCATAGCCGACCGAGCAGATGAAATTGACCCGGTGGCGCGGTTCGTCGCTGAAGAACGCGGCGTTCACGGCGTCCTTGTCGAACCCCGACATCGGCCCGCAATCGAGGCCAAGCGCGCGCGCGGCGAGCATCAGATAGGCCCCCTGCAAGGACGAATTGCGGAAGGCGCCTTCTTCGCGCCCCTTTTCATCGCCCTCGAACCAGCTTTTGGCATCGGTGTGCGGGAACAGCCACGGCAGTTCCTCGTGGAAATCGATGTCGTAGCCGATCACGGCGGTGACTGGCGCGGCCAGCACCTTGGCGCGGTTGCCCTCCATCACGCAGTCGGCAAGCTTTGCCTTGGCTTCGTCCGACTTGACCCAGACGATCCGCACCGGCTGCATGTTGGCCGATGTCGGGGCCATTTTCATCAGATCCCAGATCGCATGGAGCTGTTCATCCGAAACTGGCTTGTCGAGCCAGTCATTGTAACTGCGTGCTTCGTTGAACAGTTGGTCGAGCGCCGCGTCAGAAAGGGTGTGGCCGTGAAATTGCACTGTCACGCTGCGCGCACCTCGGTCACTTCGGGGACGTAGTGCTTGAGCAGGCCTTCGATGCCGTGCTTCAGCGTGGCGGTGCTTGACGGGCAGCCCGAGCAGGAACCCTGCAAGGTCAGATACACCACCCCGTCGCGGAAGCCGCGATAGGCGATGTCGCCACCGTCACCCGCCACTGCGGGCCGCACGCGGGTTTCGAGCAGCTCGTTGATCGCGGCGATGACTTCTGCATCTTCGGGGCGTTCCTCCACCACGGCTTCATCTTCGGGCGGGACCGCGATGCCGCCAGCGCTGCCGCCTGCAAACAGCGGGGCTTCAGAGACGAAATGATCGAGCAGGATCGCGATGACCTGCGGCCTCAGCGCGCTCCAGTCCGCACCCGGCGCGGCGGTGACGCTGACGAAATCGGCGCCGAAGAACACGTTCACAACCTCGCCCGTATCGAAGATCGCCTGCGCCAAGGGGCTGGCCTCTGCCGCTTCGGGGGTCGCAAATTCGCGGCTGCCCGCGGGCATGACGATCTGCCCGGGCAGGAACTTGAGCGCGGACGGGTTCGGGGTGGTTTCGGTTTCTATGAACATAGGCCCAACTTAGGTATCGCGGCGAAGCGGGGCAAGGGCCGAGTGGGCGGAGAACCATTCACTATCGCTTCACCTTTTGCCGTCCTATAGTCCGCCCATGACGTCTTCTCCCCGCGCCGTACGCGCGCTCGCCATCCTGCTTGCCCCGTTTGTGCTGGTCCCGCCGCTGCTTGCCCAGCAAGCTGCGCCCCCGCCGATGGAGGTGCAGGCGCCGCCAGCGGCTCCGGTTCCCGCACCAAAGGCGCTCCAGACCAATGGTGAAGTGCCGTGGCTCTATCGCGGCTCGGATGTGCCGGTCGATGACAAGTGGCTGTTCGGCGAGATGAAGAACGGCCTGCGTTACGCGGTGCGCCGCAACGGGGTGCCGCCGCGCCAAGTGTCGATCCGGGTACGGGTGGATGCCGGATCGCTGCACGAAACCGACGCCGAACAGGGCTATGCCCACCTTCTGGAGCACCTGCTGTTCCGTGAAAGCAAATATCTGGGGCAGGCCGAGGCGATTTCGGCGTGGCAGCGCTTGGGGGCGACCTTCGGCAGCGATGCCAACGCCGAAACCAGTGCGACCCACACCGCCTACAAGCTCGACATTCCGAACATCGATTCGGCCAAGCTTTCGGAAAGCTTCAAACTGCTGTCGGGCATGATCCGCGAACCGGTGCTCAACGATGCCAATGTCGCCGCCGAACGCCCGATTGTGCTTGCCGAAAAGCGCGAGCGGGGCGGGGCGGGGCAGCGCATGGCCGATCTGACGCGGCAAACCTTCTTTGCCGGACAGCGCCTCGCCACCCGCAGCCCGATTGGCACGGACGAAACGTTGCGGGCGGCCAATGGCAAGGACGTCAAGGCGTTCTATGACCGCTGGTACCGGCCGGAAAACACCGTGATCGTGGTCGCGGGCGATGCCGATCCGATGGTGCTTGCAGGGCTGGTCGAACAGTGGTTCGGCGACTGGAAAGGCACCGGCAAGCCCGGCGTCACGCCCGATTTCGGCGATCCCTTGCCGCCTGCCGGTGCGCAGGATGACGGCGTGACGGGCGCGCCGATTGGCCAGCTGGCTGTCGGGGTCGAACCCGATCTGCCGCGCAGTTTGACCTACGCAGTGATGCGCCCGTGGCGGCAGGTAAACGATACGATTGTCTACAACGAAGGCCTGCTGACCGATGCAGTGGCGCAGGCGATCATCAACCGCAGGCTCGAATCGCGGGCGCGCGGCGGCGGCAGCTTCCTCTATGCGCAAGTGCAGCAGGATGACATTTCGCGCTCGACCGATGCGACCTTTGTCACCTTCGCCCCGCTGACGGAGGACTGGCAGGCCGCGCTGGCCGACGTTCGCGCCGTGATCGCCGACGCGCTGACCAATCCGCCGACGCAGGAAGAGATTGACCGCGAGGTGGCCGAATTCGATGTGGTCTTCGTCAACGGGGTTGAGCAGGAAGCGGTCGAATCCGGATCGAACCTTGCCAACAACCTCGTCAACGCGGTCGACATCCGCGAGACTGTCGCCGCGCCCCAGGTGGTGCTTGATGTGTTCCGCGGGATGAAGCCGCGCCTGACACCGGAGATCGTGCTGGAACGCACCCGCGGGCTGTTTGAAGGCACGGTCACCCGCTCGGTCTATGTCACGCCGAATGCGGGCGAGGCGGACGCCGATGCCCTGCGGCTGGCGCTGGCGGCAGAAGCCAAGGTTGACGGTTCGGCGCGGCTTGCCGCCCAGTCGATTTCCTTTGCCGATCTTCCCCCCCGTCGGCGCGCCCGGTGCAATCACCGCGCAAAAGCCGCTCGGTGTGCTTGAGATCGAACAGGTCGATTTCGCCAATGGCGTGAAGGCGCTGGTATGGGCGAGCGATGCCGAGCCCGGACGCGTCACCGTGCGCGTGCGGTTTGGCGCAGGCTACCGTGCCTTCGACAAGGACAGTGCAGTCTATGCCTCGCTGGGGCAAAGCGCGCTGGTGGGATCGGGTCTGGGCGAACTGGGCCAGAACGAGATCGACCGGCTGGCGACGGGCCGCAAGCTGGGCTTCAACTTTGCCATCAATGATGCGGTGTTCACGTTGACCGCCCAGACCCGGTCCGAGGATGTGGGCGACCAGCTTTACCTGTTCGCCGCCAAGCTCGGGATGCCGCGCTGGGACAAGGATCCGGTGATCCGAGCCAAGGCAGCCGCGGAACTGGCCTACAACACCTATTCCACCAGCCCGGGCGGGATTCTGAACCGCGATCTCGAATATCTAGTGACCGGCGGCGATCCGCGGTTTGCCACGCCCGACCCGGCGGCGCTCAAGGCCGTCACGCCCGAGGGCTTTCGCGCTGTATGGGAGCCGCTGCTGCAGCAGGGCCCGATCGAGGTGCTGGTGTTCGGCGAATTCGATCAGGCCAAGGTGATCGAGCAATTGCGCCTCACCTTCGGCGCACTGCCTGCGCGCGATCCAATCCCAGCCGATGTGGCCGCGCGGGTTCCGCCCTTTGCTGCCACCGAAGAAAAGCCCGAGGTCGTCACCCATCGCGGCGATGCCAATCAGGCCGCTGCCGTGGTTGCATGGCCGAGCGGCGGCGGCGTTGCCTCCCTGCGCGAAAGCCGCCAGCTCGAAATCCTCACCCAGCTGTTCAACAACCGCCTGCTTGAAGCCCTACGCGAACGCGCCGGAGCCAGCTATTCGCCGCAGGTGTTTTCGAACTGGCCGGCAGACCTTGCCAGCGGCGGGCGGATCACGGCATTGGCGCAGCTTGAGCCGGAATTCGTGCCGGTGTTCTTCGCCGAGGCTGACCGTATCGCCAAGGACCTCGCCGCCAACCCGCCCACCGCAGACGAGCTGGCCCGGGTGACCGAGCCGCTCAGCCAGCAAATCCGCCGCGCATCGACGGGGAACCAGTTCTGGCTCTACAACCTCGAAGGCGCAACGCAGGACCCCCAGCGGGTGGTGCTGCTGCGCTCGCTGTTGGTGGACTATTCCCAGACCAGCCCGCAGGTGATGCAGTTCCTCGCTGATCGCTATCTCGCCAAAACAACGCCGTACCGGTTGGCGATCATTCCTGAAGGGCAATCGCTGGCGCAGGCGCCCTCGGGTGGAGCGGCTTTGAATCCTGCGCAAGTGGCTCCGCTGGGACGCTGATCGCTGCGCCTGATGACAGTGTCCGGGAAATAAAGTTGTCCCTGAAGGCATTGTCGCTTTACACTTTGGCCTGCGCTCGGGTAGCGGGCGCCCCCGCGCGAGCTTTGCGCGCCGATTGAGAAGAAAGAGTTTTGACCGTGCCTGAAACCTGGACCCCGGATAGCTGGAAGGCCCACGAAGCGCGCCACCTGCCGCATTACGAAGATGCGGCTGAGTTGGCCGAGGCGGAACAGACCCTTTCGCACTATCCCCCGCTGGTGTTTGCGGGAGAGGCACGCGCCTTGAAGGCCGATCTCGCGCAGGTGGCGAACGGACACGGCTTCCTGCTGCAAGGCGGGGACTGCGCGGAAAGCTTTGCCGAATTCCACCCCAACAACATCCGCGACACCTTCCGCGTGCTGCTGCAGATGGCGGTCGTCATGACCTTCGCCAGCAAGCGTCCGGTGGTGAAGGTTGGCCGAATGGCCGGCCAGTTCGCCAAGCCGCGATCCGCGCCGACCGAGACGATCGATGGCGTGACCCTGCCGAGCTACCTCGGCGACAATATCAACGGGATCGAGTTCGATCCGGTCAGCCGCCGCAATGATCCTGCGCGCATGGTGAAGGCCTATTCGCAGGCCGCCGCAACGCTGAACCTGCTGCGCGCCTTTGCGGGCGGCGGTTATGCCAACCTCAGGCAGGTGCACCAGTGGACGCTCGATTTCATGGGCCGCACGCCGTGGACCGAAAAATTCAGCGAGATGGCCGACCGGATCGGCGAAGCGCTCGATTTCATGGAGGCCTGCGGGATCGACCCCGGCACCGTGCCGCAGCTGAAGGGCACCAGCTTCTACACCAGCCATGAAAGCCTGCTGCTGCCTTACGAGCAGGCGATGACGCGGCAGGATTCGCTGACGGGTGACTGGTACGCCACTTCCGCGCACATGCTGTGGATCGGGGATCGCACGCGGTTCCCCGGCAGCGCCCACATCGAATATGCCCGCGGCATCGGCAATCCGCTCGGCATGAAGTGCGGGCCTTCGCTGGAGCCGGACGCGCTGCTGCGCCTGCTCGATGACCTCAACCCCAAGCGCGAAGCGGGGCGCATCACGCTCATCAGCCGGTTCGGCCATGACAAGGTCGAGGACGGCCTGCCGCGGCTTGTGCGTGCGGTGCAGCGTGAAGGCCATCCGGTGGTGTGGTCCTGCGATCCGATGCATGGCAATGTCGTCAAGTCCGACACCGGCTTCAAGACCCGTCCGTTTGACCGCATCACGCGGGAAGTGAAGGGCTTCTTCGCCGTTCACCGCGCCGAAGGATCGCATCCCGGCGGCATCCATATCGAGATGACCGGACAGGACGTGACCGAGTGCGTCGGCGGCGCGGTGGCCATCACCGAGGAACGCTTGGGCGATCGCTATCACACCCACTGCGACCCGCGCCTCAATGCCGAACAATCGCTTGAACTGGCGTTTCTGGTCGCGGAAATGCTCAACGAAGCGGCGGGAGAGCGTGAGGCTGAGGTCAGCCACGCGGCCTGATCGGGCGAAGCGGGCATCATGCGGGGCAGATGCGCCCGCTATGCCTTTCAATTGTCACGGGCCTTGGGCATGATCGCCGCCAGCCTGCATGGCGGCGACAGGAGTAGCCCGTGCCTCAAAGCGAACCCATCGCCAGCGATTATGCCACTGGTCTTGCCGGACAGTTCCAAGCCACCCGTGCGCTGACCGAGGCGCTCGCCGCGCCGCTCAGTGACGCCGACGCCAGCATCCAGTCCATGCCCGATGCCAGTCCCGCCAAGTGGCATCTGGCCCATACCACATGGTTCTGGGAGACCTTCCTGCTGCGCGAACACGCGCCCGGATACCGGCTGTTCCGCGAAGCCTGGCCGTTCCTGTTCAACTCCTACTACGAGACGGAAGGCGCTCGGATCGCCCGCGATGCCCGCGGGATGCTCTCGCGCCCCACCTTAGCCGAAGTGCTGGAGTGGCGCGCCCATGTGACTGACGCCATGGCGCCGCTGCTGGACAACCCGGCGCTTGCCGATCTGGTCGCCCTGGGGATCGCGCATGAACAGCAGCACATCGAATTGCTGCTGACCGACATCAAGCACGCGCTGTTCCAGAACCCGCTTGGGCCTGCGATGTGGGATAGTGCGCCGCCCATGTCAGCGACCGCTGCTCCACTCGGCTGGCATCATCACCCCGGCGGGATTGCGCTGGTGGGCGCTGAAGGCACCGGCTTTGCCTTCGACAACGAAACCCCGCGCCACCGCGTGCTGTTGGAACCCTTCGCGCTGGCTGACCGGCTGGTGACGAATGGCGAGTGGGACGAATTCATTGCCGATGGCGGCTATCTTAACGCGCGGTTGTGGCTGGCGGATGGCTGGGGCTGGGTGCAGCGCGAGGGGATCACTGCGCCGCTCTATTGGCGCGCAGGCCAGCACTTCACCCACCAAGGCTGGCAGGCGCGTGACCCGCACGCCCCCGTCACCCACATCTCCCATTTCGAAGCCGATGCCTTCGCCACCTGGGCAGGCGCCCGTTTGCCGACCGAATTCGAATGGGAGACGATCGCCAGCGGCCACGATCCGGCGGGCGGCAACCAGCTTAACGGGGCCGCCGCGCCGCTGCCCCGTGGTGGATCCGGCCTGTTCGGTGATGGCTGGCAGTTCACCCGCTCGGCCTATCTTCCATACCCGGGTTTCCGTGTCGCGGAAGGTGCGGTGGGCGAATACAACGGCAAGTTCATGAGCGGACAGGTCGTGCTGCGCGGCGCGTCCTGCGCGACGGTCAGAGGCCATTCCCGCGCCTCCTACCGCAATTTCTTCTACCCCCATCAGCGCTGGCAATTCACCGGGTTGAGACTGGCCAAGGATGCCTGAGATGAACGCCAACCCGGGTCTGAGGCTGGTCGAGCGGGACGCAAGCGGGGTTGACCTCGCGTTTCGCTCCGATGTGCTGTTGGGATTGTCGCAGGCGCAGAAGGCGATCCCGGCGCGGTGGTTCTATGACGATGCCGGATCGCAATTGTTCGAGGATATCACCCAGCTTCCCGAATATTACCCGACCCGCGCCGAAACCGAGATCCTGACCAACCGCGCCGCCAAAATCGCCGATCTGATCGGGTCGGGCCGGGCGGTGGTGGAGTTCGGATCGGGCTCCTCGGTCAAGACCCCGCTCCTGCTGTCGGCCATCCGCCCGAGCGCCTATGTCCCGCTCGATATCGCGGGCGATTTCCTGCGGGCATCATCGGCGGCGCTGGCGGCGAAGTTTCCGGGGCTGCCGGTCTATCCGGTCGAGGCCGATTTCATGCGCCGGGTGGAATTGCCCGCCGAGGTCGCCGATCTGCCCAAGCTCGGTTTCTTCCCCGGATCGACCATCGGCAACATGATTGCCCGCACCGCCACGGACTTGCTGCGCTCGATGCGCGAGACGCTGGGCGAAGGCGCGCTGCTGCTGATCGGCATGGACCTGGTCAAGGACGAAGCCGCGCTGCTGGCCGCCTATGACGATGCGGCAGGGGTTACGGCGCGGTTCAACCTCAACCTGCTGGCGCGGGTCAACCGCGAGCTGGATGGCGACATTCCGGTGGAAAGCTTCCGCCATGAAGCGCGCTGGAACGATCCTTTCGCCCGGATCGAGATGCATCTGGTCACGCAGGATGATGTGACCTTCACCGTCGGCGGCGAGCGCTTTGTCATGCAGGCGGGCGAGAGCATCCATACCGAAAACAGCCACAAGTTCACCAAGCGATCAGGCCAGACGCTGCTGGCGGCAGGCGGCTGGGAGCCGCGAGCGCGCTGGACGGACGAGGGCAGTCAATTCTCGCTGGTGCTGGCGGAATCAAGGCCGCCGCGTTCCGCCCCCTGAAACTTGCAGGCGTCCCGAGCGTTGGCGCGGGATGGACGGACATTCTGACTTTCTGATTATCGGCGGCGGCATGGCGGGGCTTTCTGCTGCAAGCGCGCTTGCCAGAACAGGCCAGAGCATCATCGTGCTCGACAAGGGGCGCGGCCCCGGCGGGCGGATGGCGGCGCGCAGGGTCGAGATCGGCGCCGCGCAGGTGAGCTTCGATCACGGGGCGCAGTATTTCACCGCCCGCGACCCGGAATTCCGCGAGATCGTGGAAGCGTGGGAGGCGGCCGGTGTCGCCGCACGCTGGCCCGCTGCTGGCGATGAGGCCTGGGTCGGCACGCCGGGCATGAACGCCTGCGTGAAAGCGATGGCGCAAAGCCTTGACGTGCGCTGGGGCGTCCGTGCCGAACGTTTGGAACGCACGCTTCAAGGCTGGCGGATCGATGCGGGCGATCACACCTTCACCGCAGGCACTGTGCTGGTCGCGGTCCCTGCAGAACAGGCGGCGGTCTTGCTGGCCGAGGTCGCTCCCGATCTGGCGATGCTGGCTGCCGGCGTGCAATCCGCGCCGTGCTGGGCGGCGATGGCGGGCTTCGCCGCGCCGCTCGCCTATGCCCCTGACACCTTCCGGTCCGACACCGGCCCTGTCAGCTGGGCTGCACGCAATTCGGCCAAGCCGAGGCGATTGGGCGCGGAGACCTGGGTGATTCACGCTTCCCCGTCACGCAGCCGGGAATTGATCGACCTGCCGAAGGAAGCCGCTGCCCAAACCTTGCTGGCCGATTTCTGCGCCGCCACAGGCACCGCCCCTGCCGTGCCTGAACACCTCGACGCGCACCGCTGGCTTTATGCCTTGCCGCAGGCGATCAAGGGCGAGGGCGCACGCTTTGATGCGATGCTGCGGATCGGCATTGCAGGCGATTGGCTGCACAGCCCGCGGGTCGAAGGGGCGTGGCTGTCAGGCCGGGCGCTGGCAGAACGGGTGTGTCAGGAACGGCTCGCCAGCACGTCGTAGTGGTGGCCGCGGCCATATTTGGCAAAGCGGGTGAAGCCGGCGGCGCGCAGGCGTGCCTCGATCTCCCCCGCGCTCGCCCAGCGGTCATCGACCTCGTAGAAAATTGCCTGCACGCGCGCGAAGGCATCGGTCTTGGCGAGTTCGGCGATCACCACTCCCTCCAACCCCTCGACATCGATTTTCACGAACATCGGCAGGTCGCCCGCCAGCAGCGGATCGACCAGCGGTGCGTCGATGGTGTGGATGGTGACATTGCCGCCCCTGCCATCTTCGCGTCCCGCCAGCGTCGCGGTGCCGGTGTGGCCCTCCGCGACGGTGATTGTGACATCGCCCACGCTGTCGGCGATGGCGAGTTGGTGCAGCACCGTGCGCTCCGCCCCGCCATTCAACGCCACATTGGCGGCAAGGCGCGCTTGGGTTGCGGGCACGGGTTCGAAGGCGATGATCTGGCGGCAAAGCGGGTTCTGCGCGGCAATCAGGCTGTAGAGCCCCTGATTGGCGCCGATATCGACGAAGACGAAATCCGCCCGCTGGCCCAGCAGCAGATCGGACAGATCGCGACCATAGGTGCCGAAGATGCAATAACGGAAGGTCGTGTCCTGCCAGTTGGGCACCATCAGCACGCCGTAAGCCGAGCGCACGGCAGCGTCTCCCCGCGCCGCCAGCACCGGCGACAGCGCCGCCGCCTTCCACTTGCGCAGCGTCTTGACCACGCCGTAGCGCCAGAAATCGGTGAGACTAGCCAAGTGTGGCCCTTCCTTCGCAAAATGCGGTAATTGCGTCCGCCGCCCGCTCCGCCGAGGGGCGGTCTGACAGCGAAAAACTCGCATCGATCAATGCCTGTTGCGCGCCCGCATAGTCGGGATGCGCCGCGACTGCAGCATCTATTGCATCAAGCAGCCCGTCGGCGTGGTCCAGCACCGGCCCGGCGCGCCAGTGGAGGTAATTGGGGTCACCCTGCCAATCCACTCCGTGCGAATTCAGGAACAGGCAAGGGCGGGGGGTGCGGAGGAATTCATAAACCTGGCTGCTGACATCGCCGAGGTAAATATCAGCGCGGTTGGTGTAGCTCATGTCGCTGCTGGCGGCGCTGCCGGTGTCGATGTGGATGCGCTTTTCGCCCGCAAATCCGGGGCCGGGGGGGCGTCACGCGGGCAAGGCTGGGCGGGTCGACGGTGACCACCCATTGGCGCTCGAACAGCATCACGTGCGGCGCGAAGATCAGGTTGTAGCGATCCTGACCCCGGAACGCCTCCAGCACCGCCGCCCCGTGCCTGAACCAGCTCGACAGCTTGGGCGAAGGGTGCGGGTTGTAGATCACCGTGGGCCGGTGGGGCGCGGGGAAGGTATCGGTAAAGCGGTTATCCGCGCACAGATCGAACTTGGGATAGCCGACCATGGCAATCTGATCGGGCCGCAGCCCCGCCTCGGCGATCAGCCGGTCACGGATCTTGGGGCCGGACACCAGCACGAGGTCAAACCCCGCGCTTTCGCGATTGAACCCGATGGCCCGGTCGCCCGCGCCGTGGCGGGTGTGGATCAGCTTGAGCCGGTCCAGCCCGTACCGGGTCTTGAGCAGCAGCGTGGTCTTTTCCGACACTACCACGGCATCGAAGCTGGCGAAAAAGTCGAGATTGTCGCGGTAGACAAGCAGCTTTGTAGCAGGGACGAGGCGCTCCAGCGCACCTGCCAGCAGACGCGATCCGCCGCGCTTCAACCCCAGTTGCACCAGCTCCATCCGCGCCAGCAGCGCGGGATCGGCCTGGCGTTCGATCTCCCTGCGGATCGCCGGTTTGACGAAGGCGAGGACGATCCGGTGCTCCCCCCGCGCCGCCAGCGCCAGCGCGATCGGCAGGCTGTGCGCCAACTGGTGCGTCTGGTCGTGGTTGAACAGAAAGCAGATGCGCTTCATGCCGCCGCCTGGCTCCAGTCGGTCTGCGCCCAGCCGGATTGGGGCCGGGCATAGCGGCCCACCAGCACGCCTGTGTCCGCGAAATTCAGGATCGGCGCATCACTGGCATGGTCGGTATAGGCGGTGAGGTGCACGTCTGAGCGGGTCAGGCCTTGCGACGCGAGCCACGCCGCAACACGGGCGGTTTTCTGGCTGCCATAATTGTTTTCACCGTCGATGGCTGTGAGCAGATTGCCCTGTGCATCGCGCTGATGGCGGGTGGCAATGCAGGCCTCGAACCCCAGCGCATCCGCCAGCGCCTCGGCGTAGATTTCGGGGGCGGCGGTGACCAGCACCAGCCGCACGCCCGCCGCACGATCAGCCGCAATCTGTGCCAGCGCGCCGGGCTGGATATTGCGGGCCAGCTGCCGTGCCACAAAGGCATCGATGCGCGGCTGGAGCGAGGGGCTGCGCACCACGCGCCCCACCAGCAGGGCGAGGCCGAATTGCTTCAGCGGCTTCCTGCCGTAAAGCTTCGCCTTGTAACCCAGCATCGCCAGCACCCACAGCGGCAGGCCCAGCAGGCGCAAGCGGTTGCCGCTTGCTGCCATGTGGACGAGGAACGGCGTGAAGGTGGGCGCGCGGGTCACCGTGCGATCAAGATCATACAGGGCCATGCGCTGCACCGGCGGTCAGCTCCGGTCTGCGAGCAAGCGTTCTGCCAGCGCGTGATCCGCGGGCTTGTCGACATCAACGCCCATGCGCCCGTCGCGCAGCAGCACCGGCGCGGCAGTGGCGCCCAGCTTTGCGCCAGCGGCGTCCAGCGCCTCGTGCAGGGTCATACGCCGCAGCAGGAGCTTGGCCATCAGCGCTGGCCCGAAATGCGAGGCGAGGCGCAGCACCGATTTGCGGTCCTGTTCGACCCGCTCCCAGAAGCGCAGCGCGTTGATCGCGGCAGGGGCGTTGAGGGCAAACAGGTTGGCCCCGGTATAGGCGCCGCCCTTGAAGCTCAGCCATGTCCGGCGGTTGGGGCCGACGGCTGCTTCCAGCCGCCCCCGCTCGACCATCGCCACGCTGACGTCGCTCGTACCAGTCCCCGCGATGAATTCGGTGATGGTTGCGGGGGTCAGCATGACATTGTCGGCGGTGGTCACCAGCACCGGCAGGCCAATGGCAGGATCGCGCACGGCCTCGCGCACCGATCCGCTGATTGTCCGGCCAGAAACGCGGGCGGTGATGTGCCGGTCAGCCGCCGCCCAGGCAAGGTCGGCATGGCCGAGCAGTTCGGGGGCGTTCTGCGCCAGCACCACGATCCGCGCTACCTCGGGTGCATCGGCCAGCGCCATCAGCACCCGGCCCAGCATCAGCTCGCCCGCGACCGGCACCAGCGCCTTGGCTTCCAGCCCGAATTGCGCGGCGACGGGATCAATTCCCGGTCGCTGTCCTGCCAGCACCAGCGCCGTCCAGCCGTGCGGATCGTTGGTCATGGCGGGAAACCTCGGGCGGAGCGGGCGGGGAGGGGTGACGCCCTCCCTTTCAGGCGCCGACCCTGTTTGTCAAGAAACGCCCGTTGCTGTCACGCTGCCATCGGCGCCGGGCAATAGCGCGCAAGGTAATCGCCATGCCCCGGCATGTGCTGGACGAGATAGCGGATCGACTTTTCCATTTCGTCCACCTCGGTGCGCAAGGTTGCCGGATCAATCGCGTCGGCCATGGCGTTGTGCCCGCCCATGCTGATGCCCTGACCCATCATCACCGCCGCCCAGCTGGTCTCGGTGAACAGCTCGTCCTCCTCGCGGAAGATCTGGCCGTTGGCGCGGAAGATTTCGACCTTTTCCGTCAGCGTATCGGGCACGTCCATCGTGCGCACATAGTTCCAGAAATCGGAATCGGTGCGCTGCGTGGCGTTGTAATGCAGGATCAGGAAGTCGCGGATGCGGGCATATTCGCGGCCCGTGAGGCGGTTGAAGGTGTCCTCCTGCACCTTGGTGATCCCGTCCAGCGACAGCAGCGAGATCAGCTTGTCGATCCCTGTGTTGATGAGGTGGATCGAGGTCGATTCCAAAGGCTCCATGAAGCCTGCCGCAAGGCCCAGCGCGACCACGTTCTTGTTCCAGAACTTCTTGCGCCGTCCGGTGGTGAACCGCAGCCAGTTGGGCTCGGCCTGCGGCTTACCCGCGATATTGCCGAGCAGGATGTCGAGCGCCTTCTGGTCCTCCATGTAGGCCGAGCAATAGACATGGCCGTTGCCGTTGCGGTGCTGCAGCGGCACCTGCCATTGCCAGCCCGCGCTGTGGGCGGTGGCGCGGGTGAAGGGCGGGGGCGGGCTGCCATCATCACGCTGGCACGGCAGGGCAACCGCGCGGTTGCAGGGGAGATACTGGCTCCAGTCGTCATAGCCGGTCTTCAGCGCCTGTTCGATGAGCAGGCCCCGGAAGCCCGAGCAATCGATGAACAGATCGCCCTGGAAGGCGCGGCCATCATCCAGTGTGACGCCGGTCACAAACCCCGATTCGCCATCCAGCTGGACATCGGCGATCCGCCCTTCCTGCCGCACCACACCGCGTGTTTCGGCAAAGCGGCGCAGGAAGGCGGCATAGCGGCCCGCATCCAGATGATAGGCGTAATTGACCGGCGGCAGATCGTCGCGCGCGTAATCCTCGGTGCGGGCAAACTTGCCGAAATAGGCGGCCATCGTTTCGAGGTTGAACACCTGGATCGGGCGCTTGTCCCCGGCGCCCATCATGCGGTGCCAGACATGGTGGAAGCTGATCCCGCCCATCGTGTAGCCATAGGCGCCGAAGGGGTGGATGTAGCTGTCGCCCAGGTTGCCCCAGTTTTCGAACTGGATGCCCAGTTTGAAGGTGCCGCCCACCTCGGCCAGCATTTCAGCCTCGTTGATGCCGAGCAGCTGGTTGAAGCCCACGAACGGCGGAATCGTCGCCTCGCCGACGCCGACCGTGCCGATGCTTTCGGATTCAATCAGTGTGATTTCCACAGGCCGCCCGGCGCGGATCCGGGACAGCGCAGCCGCCGCCATCCATCCCGCGGTACCGCCGCCCACGATAATAATTCGTTCAATCGCCACGATTTCCTCGATCCCTGTCGGGCCTCTGCGGGCCATGCAAACGGGGGTATAGCAGCCCCGCCAAGTGTTGCCAGAATGCAATATGAACCGGAGATTACAAGTCTTGAGAACGCTCTCAAGATGCGCTACAAAACATCCGCAGCCCGCAGCAACAGGCACGATACTGTCGCGCGGCATGGGGAGAGTTGAAACACATGAACACCGCACCTGTTGCGCCGCGTCGGCGCCTGTTCGCACTCGGCACGGCTTCGGCGCTGGCCATTGCCGCCTCCAGCCCCGCTTTGGCGCAGGACGCCGAACCCGACGCAGAGGCCGAAGCATCGGCCACCGAAGAAGAAGCCGAAGACGCGATCATCGTGACCGGCTTCCGGGCTTCGCTGCAATCGGCGCAGAACATCAAGCGCGACGCTGATACCTTCGTGGACGTGATCACCGCCGAAGACATCGGCGCGCTGCCTGACCGTTCGGTTGCCGAAGCGCTCCAGCGCGTACCCGGCGTCAATATCGGCCGTTTCGAAAAGGCTTCCGACCCTGACCGTTTCTCGGTCGAGGGCACCGGGGTCATCATTCGCGGTCTGGGCTTCGTGCGGTCCGAACTCAATGGCCGTGACATTTTCTCGGCCAATGGCGGCACGGTGCTGAACTTCAACGAAGTCTCGCCCGAACTGCTGGGCCGGGTCGAAGTGTTCAAGAACCTCACTGCCGACATGGTAGAAGGCGGGATCGCGGGCACGGTGAACCTTGTCACACGCAAGCCGCTTGATCGCCGGGGCACGCATATTGCGGGCACGCTGGAAACCAACGTTGGTGACTTGGCCAACCAATGGTCGCCCGGCGGCTCGGTGCTTGGATCGACCACCTTTGAAGGGGATCACGGCTCGTTCGGGTTCCAGCTGGGATATGCCCGCTCGGAACTGATCAGCCGCACCGATGCCTCGCAAATCGCTGACCCGTGCTATCGCCCTGCGACGCTTGATGGCGCGTGCTTCCGCGTGCGCCAGGTGGGCAGCGGCGGGATCAGCGGCGGGGCCAACTTCACCCCCGACAACTTCCCGCCCGCAGGCGCGCTGGTCGTGCCCAAGGGCGCTGGTGTCCGCACCACCGATCTTGAACGCGACCGCGAAGCCTGGTCGGGTGTCGTCCAGTACGAAAGCCCGAACCGCGATTTCCTTGTCACGTTTGAATGGCTGAAGGCCGACACGACCTTCTTCACGCAGGAAAACGCCGCGGTGGCGCTGGTCAATGACGACCTGCTGTTCCCGGTGCCGGCGGCAGGCAGCACCTGGGAATTCGACGAAAACGGTCAGTTCGTGCGCGGCGTTCTCAGCCAGCGGATCGGCGACGCTTATGCCAACCCGTTCGGCCGCGGAGGTATCCCGCTCGAACTGCTGCGGTTCGAGCGTGAGACACGCGCTTCCACCAAGGATGTCAGCCTCGATATCGACTGGAGCATCACCGATCGTCTGCGCGTCAATTTCGAGGCGCAGCACATCGCGTCCGATCTGGGGCAGGATTCGATCATCGGGGTGATGAACACCTGGGCCAACATCGATCTCGATGTCAGCGGCAAGGTGCCGCAGGTGCAGTTCCTCGCGCCTCCGGGTGCGCCGACGGATTACTTCACCTCCGGCCGCAACACCTATTACTGGTTCCTGCTCGACAGCATCGCCCGCAACGAAGGCGCTCTGGACACGCTGCGCTTCGATGCCGAATACGACATCAGCGACGATGGCTTCTTCAAGCAGGTGAAGTTCGGTGCGCGCTGGTCGGAACGTGACCAGACCACGCGGGACACCAATTTCAGCACATGGGGCAACCTGTCGGCACCCTGGGCTGGCCGTGCAGGCTGCGCGCCGTGGAACGCCGGTCCGGGCTGCGCTGCAACCGGCGGTTTCCAGCCGGGCCGCTTCTTCACCGGCCTGCCGGGTCAGGAATTCGCGATCGCCGGCGGCGCCTTCGTCGACGATTTCCCCGCCTTCTCCAATCTGCGCAGCCCGTTCGACAATGGGTTCCAGCGCGGCAATGCGCCTGCACCGCTGCCGGGCGGCGCGCATTTCTTTGGCGGCGACAGCTTCCTGCAGGAATATCTCTCGGGCGCTTCGGCCGAGCAGGCGCGCGAGATCAACACCTTCTCGCAGACCCCCAACCCGTTCTTCGGGGTGCGCAACCGCACGTTCAACAACGCGCTGACCGGCGAGGTCACGCCGTGTGATCCGTTCTGCACCCCTGAAGTCAGCGTTGTCGCCGAGACCACCAAGGCGGCCTATGCCCGGCTCGATTACGGCACGGATTTCAACAATGGCTGGAAGCTCTCCGGCAATGTCGGCCTGCGCTATGTCGAGACCGAAGTGGTCGCGGCTGGCCTGATCGGCTTCCCCAACGGCGCGTTCTTCGACGATGTCGGGGCGGGCGGCAACGGCGACGGGGTCGTGCAGGTGAGCGAAGTCCAGCAGTCCTGCGGCCGTGCCCCTCCGGGCCAGATCCCGGGCTTCTGCCAGCTGTCGCCTGCGCGTCTGGCTGAATTTGCGGCCGCGCACACCGGTGAAATCGTGCTTGATGACCGTTCGGTGATCTTCGACAACTGGCTGCCCAGCTTCAACGCGCTGCTCGACACCGGCGATGGCCTGTTGTTCCGTGCGGCTGTGTCGAAGGGCATTTCCCGCCCTGATCTGGCGGCGTTCCGTTCAGGCGGCGGGATTGGTGACAACACGGGCGATCTGATCGCCGACCAGTCGATCGACACCGGCCCGCTGTTCCAGCTGTTCACCGGCAACCGCAACCTGCGCCCGATCGAATCCTGGAACTACGATCTGTCGGTCGAATGGTATTTCGACCGGGTCGGCTCGCTGACGCTCAATGCCTTCGCCAAGGATATCAAGGGGATCGTCAACAACGGGGTCGACATCGTCAACTTCGTGTCGCCCAGCGGCGTGAACCTCGATGTCGAGGTAAACGGGCCGGACAACCGTCAGGATGGGCTGCTCAAGGGTGTGGAATTCGCCTATCAGCAGACCTATGACTTCCTGCCGGGCCTGCTCAGCGGCTTCGGGACGCAGCTGACCTACACCTATGTCGATGGCGGCGATTTCCAGAACACCAATCTGGCGAACAACCAGAGCGATTTTGCCGCCTTCCAGCCACTGGCCGGGATTTCCAAGCACACCGTCAATGCGACGCTGTTCTACGAAAAGGACTGGCTGTCGGCCCGTGCCGCCTACAACTGGCGCTCGGCATTCCTGATCACCCCGCGTGACGACATCTTCCCCTTCTCGCCGATCTGGGGCGAGGAAACGGGGCAGCTTGATGCGTCGATCTTCGTCAGCGTGATGGACGGGGTGAAGCTGGGCGTGCAGGGTGTGAACCTGCTTGATGAAGTGTTCCGCACTTCGCAGGTGATCGACTTTGACGGCACACGGGTGCAGCGTTCGGCCTTCCGCAACGACCGCCGCTTCACCTTCCTGGCGCGCTTCGACTTCTAAGGAACCGACCGATGACAATGGCAGGGCTGCGCAAGGCGGGAACGCTGACCACGGCCCTGCTGCTTTTGGGGGCTAGTGCGCCCGCCAAACCAGTGCTCGCACCGCTCGAAGGGGCGGACTGGGCGCTGGTCTGGGCTGACGAGTTTGAAGGCTCGCAGCTCGACCGCAGCAAGTGGACGCCCGAGGTTTCGTGCTGGGGCGGCGGCAATAATGAACGCCAGTGCTACACTGACCGGCCAGAGAACATCGCGGTCGAAGGGGGGATGTTGCTGCTGAAAGCGCGCAAGGAGCGCTTTGCCGGCCCTGCGCGCCCGCCGGAAATCGCTGATAACCCCAACCCCACGCTGGTGCAGTCGCACACCTCGGGCAAGGTGCGCACGATTGGAAAGCACTTCTGGCGCTATGGCCGGATTGAAGTTCGCGCCAAGGTGCCGCCCGGGCAGGGGACATGGCCTGCGGTGTGGATGATGCCTGAGGACAACGCCTATGGCGCCTGGCCGCGATCGGGCGAGATCGATATTCTGGAAGCGGTCAATATCGGCGCCAAGTGCAAGGTCTGCGAAGGCGGGCGGGGCGAAAATCGCACTATAAGCGCGCTGCATTTCGGCAATTTCGCGCCGAAGAACCGCTTTGTCGACAGCCGCACCGCGTTGCCTGATCTGGCCCTGCCGTCGGATGATTTTCACGTCTATTCAGTGGAATGGGGCGAGGGCTTGATCCGCTTTCTGGTTGATGACCGGGTGCACCTCACCGTCACCGCCGATCAGTGGAGTACCGCTGCTCCCAACGCCAAGGGCCGGGCGGCGGCGCCGTTCGATCAGCCCTTCTATGTCATGGCCAACCTTGCGGTGGGCGGGCGATTGTCGGAAGAAAACAACGCCAAGGGGGTTGCGGCGGACACCTTTCCCGCGCAATTCGCAATCGATTGGATCAGGGTTTACACGTGCGCCAGCGATCCGGAAACGGGACGCGCGTGCATGAAGTAGGCGGGGCAGGGTTGGACGGGCAATGGCGCGGGTGCGCAAGACAGTCACGATCAGGGACGTTGCGGAGGATGCGGGCGTCTCGCTCCAGACCGTAAGCCGGGTCGTGAACGACGGCCCGAACGTGCGCCCGCAGGTGCGCGACAAGGTGCGCGCCTCGATCGAGAAGCTGGGCTATGTCCCGTCGCTGGCGGCGCAGCGGATGAGCGGGTCGCGCTCCTACATCATCCTTGCCATCAATGACCGTGAACGCACGCTGGCTGACTGGCGGGAGCGGCTGGGTACGGACTGGGTCGACCAGATGCTGCTGGGCGGGATCCTGACCTGCAGCCAGCACGGCTACCGGATGATGGTGGAACTGGTTGATACCCATTCCGATCATGTCGAACGCGAATTGGGCGCGGCGCTTTCCGCCTTGCAGCCTGACGGCGTGATCCTGACCCCGCCGCACTCCGAAAACCGCCTGATCACCGAACTGCTGGCGGCGCGGCGCATTCCGTTTGCGCGGATCGGGTCGAACGCACCGGGGCCGGGCGTCCCGCTGACGATGGGCGACGAAGGCGCAGCGCACCTTGCCACCACCCGCCTGATCGAACTCGGCCACCGCCGCATCGGCATGATCGCGGGGCCATCGCAATACAGTCTCAGCGGTTGGCGGATCGAAGGCTGGCGGCGCGCTCTGGCAGAGGCGGGGCTGGCGCATGACGGCCTGATCGAAACCGGGGATTTCGGCTATCCATCGGGTGCCCGCGCAGCGGAGGCCCTGCTGACCCGCAATCCCGATCTGACCGCGATCATCGCCAGCAATGACCAGATGGCGCTCGCCGCGCTGGAGGTCGCGCGCGAACGCGGGCTGACGGTGCCCGATGATCTGTCGCTGATTTCTTTCGACAACACCCCGATCGTGCGGTTCTCGCAGCCGCCCCTGACCGCCATCGATCAGCCGATTGCCGAAACGGTCAGCCGTGCCGTGGAGCACCTGATCGCGCGCGGGCCGGAGGCTGACGACCGGGCGGTGATCGAGGTTGCTGCCGGACTGGTCGAGCGCGCCTCCACCGCAATCGCGCCTGACCGGGCTTGAACGCGCCCGCCGCCGATCCGCCTGAACGCCAGCCGGTCTGGTTTCTGGTGCTGTTCGCTCTGGCGTCAGCCGGCGGCGCGGTGGCCTATGTGCCGTTGCTGACAGTGCTGCTGCCGCAGCGCATCGCCGATCTGCAGGGCGGTGAGGATGTCGCCGCGCTGGCGCCGGTGCTGTTTCTGGGTGCGGTCATGGCCAGCCTTGCCAACATCGCCATCGGCACCCTGAGCGACCGCAGCCGCACCCGGCGCCCGTGGATCATCGCAGGGCTGATTGCCTCCAACGCCTTGCTGCTGGCGGTGGGGCAGGCGGGCAGCGTTACCGCCATCGCGGCGGTGGTGATGATCTGGCAGGTGGCCTTGAACCTTATGCTCGCCCCGCTGATGGCCTGGGCGGGAGACTGTTTTCCCGACGAGCAGAAAGGCGTGCTGGGTGGCGCGCTGGCGCTGTCCCCGGCGCTTGGGGCGCTGGCGGGGTCGCTGGTGACCTATGCGGGGCTGGTCGCGCCCGAAGCGCGGCTGGGGCTGGTGGCGCTGCTGGTGAGCGTGCTGGTGCTGCCCGCTGTGCTGCTGGGTGCAGGCCGCACGCGCCCTGCGTTGATGATACCGGCCACGCCGCCACCGGTGGCGCGTCCCTTGCGCGAAGGCGTGGTGGCGCGGATGTGGACGGCGCGGCTGCTGGTGCAGGTGGCGGAAGGGGGGATGTTCGCCTTCCTGCTCTACTGGCTGCGATCACTCGCGCCCGGTTATCCCGAAAATGGCGCCGCCAATATCTTCAGCGCGGTGCTGGTCTGCGCGGTGCCGTTGTCGCTCTTGCTGGGGCGCTGGTCGGACCGGCATGGCCGCCCGGTGCTGCCGCTGGTCGGCGCGGCCACCCTGTGCGCCTGCGGGATGCTGGTGATGGCGGCCGCAGGATCGCTTGCCTGGGCGATTGCGGGCTATGTCCTGTTCGGGCTTTCGGCGGCGGTGTTTCTGGCGCTCCATGCCAGCCAGACCCTGCGCGTCCTGCCCTCCCCGCAGCACCGGGGGCGCGATCTTGGCGTGTTCAACCTCACCAACACCGTGCCGGGGATGGTCATGCCATGGCTGACGGTTTTGCTGGTGCCGCGCTTCGGTTATGAAGCGCTGTTCGTGCTGTTTGCTGCACTGGCACTGACCAGCGCCGTGCTGCTGGCCGGGTTCATCCGCCGGGTGTGAGCCGTGCGCTTGACGCTTGCCAAAGCATGTTCGGGGCGGCATAGTTTGATAACGTTCTCAAAAATTATAGCGGTCTTGGGAGGGACTGGAGGCATGGTGCAGATCAGGTTCGGGCGGCTCGCCTGCGGGGTTGCAGGGATTGCGCTTCTGGCCGGATGCAACGCTGCGCCAGAGCCGCGTGCTGCAAGCGCCGTGGCCCCGGCCGCACAGGACAATTCGCCTGAAGCGCTGCTGGCGCGCATGAGCCTTAAAAACAAGGTCGCGCAGTTGGTGATGCCGGACATCGGCTCGATCACGCCCAAGGATGTGCGCAAGTATCGCTTCGGCACGATTCTCAATGGCGGCAATTCCGGGCCCTATGGCGATGACAAGGCTCCGGCAGCCGACTGGTTGAAGCTGGCCGACGAATATTGGGAGGCCTCCACCGCGCCGCTGCCCAAGGGCGAACCGGCGATCCCCGCAGTGTGGGCCACCGACGCTGTGCACGGCCATGCCAATGTCATCGGTGCGACAGTGTTTCCGCACAACGTCGCGCTGGGCGCAACCGGGGACGCCGACCTCATCCGCCGCATCGGCGCTGCCACCGCGGTCGAGATCGAGGTGACCGGCATTGACTGGACCTTTGCCCCCACCATCGCGGTCGCGCGTGATGATCGCTGGGGCCGCACCTATGAAAGCTATTCCGAAGACCCCGCGCTTGTCAGCCGCATGGGCGCGGCGATGGTGGAAGGCCTGCAAGGCCGGCCCGGTGAGCCGGGCTTCCTCGGGGAAGGCAAGGTTGCCGCCACGGCCAAGCATTTCTTCGGCGACGGCGGCACCGCGCAGGGCGTCGACCAGGGCGATGTGAACGGCGATCTGAAGGAATTGATGGCCATCCACGCCGCGCCTTACCCCGCCGCGATCGGCGCCGGGGTGGCGAGCGTGATGGCCAGTTTCAACTCGATCAACGGCAGCAAGATGCACGGCAACGGCCCGCTTTTGACGGGTGAGCTTCGCGGCAATCTCGGGTTCGAGGGGCTGGTTGTTGGCGACTGGAACGGGCACGGGCAGGTCGAAGGTTGCACCAATGGCGATTGCCCGCAGGCGCTGCTGGCAGGGCTGGACGTGTACATGGTGCCAGAAGACTGGAAGGCGCTCCACGCAAGTCTGCTGAAGCAGGTGAAGAACGGCACGATCCCGATGGCGCGGCTGGACGAAGCGGTGCTGCGCGTGCTGCGGCTGAAGCAGCAACTGGGCATTTTCGATGGCGAGGTGAAGCCTTCTGCGCGGGCGCTGGGCGGCAAGTGGGACCGGCTCGGTTCGGCGGAACACCGGGCCATTGCGCGTGAGGCGGTGGCGAAATCGCAGGTGCTGCTCAAGAATGCAGGCGTGCTGCCGCTGAAGGCGGGCGCACGGATCGAGGTGGCCGGACTGGCGGCCGACAACATCCCGCAGCAGGCGGGTGGCTGGTCGGTGACATGGCAAGGCGGCGGCGATCTGACCGCGGCAGACTTCCCCGGCGCGACCTCCATCTGGGCCGGAATTGCGGCTGCCGCTAAGGCAAGCGGCGGCGAGGCGGTGCTCGCGCCCAACGGCAGCGCGGCCGGCACGCCCGATGTCGCCATCGTCGTGTTCGGCGAAGAACCCTATGCCGAATTCGTCGGCGACCGGAAGGATCTCGCCTTCCGTGACGAGGAAGGCCTGACACTGCTCAAGGCCTATCGTGCGCGTGGCATCCCGACTGTCGCCGTGTTCCTTTCGGGCCGCCCCTTGTGGGTCAATCGTGAACTCAACGCTGCCGATGCCTTTGTCGCCGCGTGGCTGCCGGGCAGTGAGGGCGCAGGCGTGGCCGATGTTCTGTTCGGTGCGCGGCCTGCGACCGGGCGGCTGTCGTTCAGCTGGCCTGCGCAGTGCGACGGAACGCCCGTCAATGGCCCGCAAGGGGCGCTGTTCCCGCTCGGATATGGATTGGATCTTGGTGCCAACGCGCCGCTCGCGCCGATGGACGAGACTTGCGCTGCGCTCACCGCCGATACCGGCGCGGTGTGGTTCGCCAATGGCAAGCTTGGCATGCAGGTGCAGGCCGTGGCAGACAACGCGCTGCTCCCCGATCTGCGCGGCGGCGGTAATGGCATCACCGCCACCGGCGTTGATCGCAAGGCGCAGGAAGACGCGCGCCGGATTGCCTTTGCTCCGGGCGCGAAGCTGACGCTGACCGGGCCGGACAGCGCTGCGGCCTGGCGGATCACCTATCAGGTCACTGCGCGGCCGAAGGGTCCGGTGACAGTGATGGCCGGCGGCAAGGCGCTCGACATCACGCAAGGCCTCTCGGTGGCCGAGGGCAAGGGCTGGCGCGAGATGGTGTTGACCCCTGCGTGCCTCGGCACGACCGGCGCGAAGCTGACCTTTGCTTCGAAGAGCGCCTTCACGGTCCAGATCAGCGAAATCGCCCGTGACGAGGTTGCGGCGACGGCGGAGTGCTCGTTCTAGCCGCGCACGATCCCCGATAGCGGCGCATCGCTGCGTCCGGGGAACAGCTGCGCCATCGCCCTGACAGGATCAAGCCGCAGGTGCTCTGCCACCGCGCCTGCCAGCACGCTTTCCAGCGCGATGGTGGGGGCAAGGTCGCGGCCTTCGAAGAGCTGGCGATCGGCAAGGCCCGGCCAATCGGCCACCACCCGCCCGCCGCGCACCGCGCCGCCCATCACCAGCGCGGCGGATCCCGTGCCGTGATCGGTGCCGCCCGTGCCATTGAGGCGCGCGGTGCGGCCGAATTCGGTCGCCACCACCACCATCGTGTCAGCCCAGCCTGCGCCCATCCCGGCCTTGTAGGCGGCCAGCAGTGCATCCAGCTGGCGGGCAGAACGGGCAAAGGCCCCGCGCTGGTTGGCGTGGGTGTCCCACCCGCCCAGTTCGATCATCCCGATCCGCGCACCCTGCGGCCCGCGCATCAGCGAGGCGGCAAGATCGCCCGCCGCGCTCGCATCGCGCAGGTTCCTCATCCCATCATCGACCGCCATTTCCTTGGTCTCCAGCGCGCTGGCCCACAGCGGCCCAAGCTCGGCATCACCGGCGTAAAGCTGGCTCACGCGCGACAGCAGATCCTCGCTCGCCTCAGGCAGGGCAGAGGGCGCGTAGTTCGACACCGGCGCACTGCCGCGCAGGGCCAGCGGCACGGTCGCGGCAATTGCCAGCGCTCGCAGCGGGGAGGGGGCGCCTGCGTTCATCAGGCCGGCCAGCCGGTTGAGCCACCCGTCCTTGGCGGCGTAAGGCGCAGTGCCGCCGGTCTCCAGCAGGTTCTGCCCGTCGAAGTGGGACCGCTCGCGATAGGAGGTGGCAGCGGCGTGGACGAACAGCGCCTCACCCGCAGCAGCCGATTTGGCCACTTCGGCGAGGGCAGGGTGAATGGCGAAGAAGCTGCCCAGCCGGGGCGCGCCCTCGTAATCGGCAAGCGCCGCACTGCGCAGGGCTTCGAAACCGGGATCGCCGACAGGGGCGAGCATCGCCATCCCGTCCGCCGCCCCGCGCAGCAACACGAACAGCAGGTTGCGCGTGCCCGATCCTTGCGCAAAGGCGATGCGCGGGAGGGCAAGCGTGCCACCGCCGATCAACGACCCTGCGAGCAAAGTGCGGCGATCAAATCCAGCGTGCATGGCGTCTATCTCCGCATCATTTCAGGCGAGACCAGCAGCAGGGCCAAGGCCTGCTGCCCGCTTTCGGCGCGTTGCAACTGGGTCAGCGTCGACTCGCCCAGCGCGCCAGGAAAGGCTGCTTCGGCCCGTGCAATCACGCCGTCCTGCGGCACGTTGCGGGCGATCCTTTCGGCCAGCTCCACCCGCCGCACCAGCGCGTCTGGTCCGGCCCAGCTGGCGGCGATATCATCATAGCCGGCGGGCGAAGGCGCACCCCACGGGGCCTGCCCCAGCTGGGTCAGCGCGCCGACGATCCGCTGCGCCGGCAGTGCCTCGACCCCGGTCAGGCGCAGCGCGCCAACCAGCCATTCGAATGGGGTGCGGAATTTGACCGGTTCCGCAACCCACGCCTCGGGCGCTTCGATCAGCGTGCGGGTCAGGCTGGCGAGATCGCCGCCGGTCTTGAGGAAATCCGCCTCCAGCCGCGCCACAAGGGCAGGCGGCGGGGTGTCACCTGCGAAGTGGCGCGCAAACTTGGTGGCGATGTGGCGCGCTGTCGCGGGGTGGGCGGCCAGATCGTCCAGGATGGCGAGCGCCTGCTTGGCCTCACCCGCCGCATAGCTGCGCCCCAGCACCCGCCGTGCGCCCGGTTCATGCACCAGCGCGACAAACGCCGCGCCGCTGGGCTGGGTTTGCGCAAAGCGGCCCACTTGGCCGATGCCCGGCACCGTCCAGCCGGTGAGCGCCCGGGCAAGCTCGGTCACATCATCCTGCGAATAGCCCCCGCCCACACCCAGCGTGTGCAGTTCCAGCACTTCACGGGCGAGATTTTCGTTCAGCCCGCGCGGCCGCTGCTGATCGCCGCCGCCGCGTGCAGCACGCCGCTGGATGAAGGGCGCGTTGGGGCCGATCGACTGGAACTGGTCGAGATAGATCAGCATCGCCGGATGCAGTACCGCAGCCTTGAGCATGTCGGAAAACCGCCCGAACACATGCGGGCGGATCGTGGTGAATTCGTGCGGGCCAGCCTCGAACTGGGTGCCGGGCTTGCCGACCGCAACGCTGAAATGGTTCGACCAGAAATGCACCAGCCGCTCCGCCATCGGAGTGCGGCTGGATACAGCGAGGTTGACCCGCACCGCGATGTCATCGGCCAGCATCCGGCGCGCCTCGATCAGCTTTTCGCGGTATTCGGGAGGAAGACCGTCAAGCGCGGCGGCGCGGGCTTCCTGCCGGGTCATATCATCGGTCATGGCGGGGGCCATGGCAGCGGCGCCCGCCTGCTCCATCGCCGCCATTGCGCGGGTATCCTGCCGTAGCCGCCGCAGCAGCTCGATCATCTCGCCGGTCTTGGCACGGGTGCCGAGCCGTGTGGCAATCGCGGCCGGGGCAGGATCGAATGCGTCCATCTGGCGCAGCAGAAACCGGCGCGGATCATCGGGCGCGGCGGATTTCGCGCTGAATCCATAACCGAACCGGTTGAGCGCAATGCTCGCCGCGCTCATGGCCGGAACCGCGGGGTGAACGTCACAGGCATGGCTTGGCAGTCCTTATTGCGTCATGTCACCGGGCGGCCCTGTGCCGCCTGCTGCCCGTCCAACGCCTGAACTGCCCTGATCCTTCGTACAAGGATGCAATTTTTTAGGTCAGGGCGTGACGATGTCGAACCCTTGCGGCATCGGATCGAGCGCATCGACCAACGCCTGCAGGGCCGTTGCATCGCCTTCGACCTTGAGCCCTGCGGCCTGCATCGCGCTGACCGGCTGCTTGAGGAACAACAATCCCAGCAGCATCGCACGCGGGCCGCGCAGGGTCACGTCGGGGGCTTGCGGAGCCTCACCGACGCGGCCGATCAGCGCTTGCCCGTTGGCTTCGATCGTGGCGGTTTCCTTGCGATCTGTCAGCTCAAGCGCAACCGTCAGGCGGCGGCCGGCAAAGCGTTCGGGCGCGAAGCGGGTCGCGGCGGAATCGAGCAGTTCGTCTGTCGCCAAAGCGGCGATCATGTCATTGCTCTGCGCCGCGCTCGCCTGGGCGCGCCCGCGCCGCAGATCACTGGCGGCGGCAAGAAACTGGTTGCGCCAGATCGCGCTTTCCGACTGGTAGCCCTGCTGTTCGTAAGACTGCGCCAGCGCGGCCTTGGCAGCAGCATTGTCCGGATCGGCAAAGACGAGGTTCTGGAGCAGGTCTGAGGCCCAGCGGTAATCGCCCGTTGCCATTGCATTGGCGGCCAGCGCCCGCACCCGGTCAGCCCCGCCCAGTGCATCCACCAGCCGAGTGGCGCGCGCGACAGGCGGATGCTGGTGCAGATTGGCGGGCACGGCATCATACCAGCCAAGATAGAACTGGTAGATCGCCTTCGCATTGTGGCTGATCGTGCCGTAATATCCATGCGTCGACCATTCGGCGACAAGGCCCGGCGGCGGCGACGCTTCGAGGCTTTCCGCGATTTCATGCATCGTCTCGCCGCGGTTCATGCGGCGCACGGTCTGATCGTGCAGCCAACGGTAATTGTCGCGCTGGGCGGTCAGCCACGCGGTGCCTTCCTCGCGCCCGAAGATCGGCCAGCAATGGCTGGAAATCACCGTGTCGCTTTGCGGACCATAGCGGGTCGCTGCCTCGTCGAGATAATGCGCCCAGGCCCGCGCATCGCGCACCTTCGCACCGCGCGGGGTGAGGATGTTGTGCAAGGTGCAGGTGGCGATCTCGGCGGCGAGGAAGGTCTTTTCGGGCGCGATAAAGACGTTGAATTCCGCTGGAGCCTCGGTGCCCGAGACGATCTGGAATTCGAGTGTCACGCCGTCCACCACCCGCGTCTCGCCGGTTCGAGCTACGGTTTCGGTCGGCGGGATCAGTGACAGGGTGCCGGCCGAAATGCCCAAGCCGATGCCGCTGCCCATCTGCCCGGTGACGCCGGGGGCAAGGCCGGTGCCGAACTGGTAAGCCGCGCGGCTGAACATCGCAGGCCCTGCCATGACGTTTTCCGACGTGGCTTCTTCCATGAAGCCTTCGGGCGCAATTATCGGCACGCGGCCCGCCTTGACAGCCTCGGCATCAACCACACCGCGCACTCCGCCGAAGTGATCGCCGTGGCTGTGCGAATAGATCACGCCACTGACCGGGCGTTCGCCCAGGGTCTGGTTGACCAGATCAAGCGCTGCCTTGGCCGCTTCGGTCGAGGTGAGCGGGTCGATCACGATCCAGCCGGTTGCCCCGCGAATGATCGTCATGTTGGAGACGTCAAACCCGCGCACCTGCCAGACATTCGGTGTCACCTGATACAGCCCGTGGCGCTTCAGGTGGGTCATGTGCCGCCACAGGCTGGGGTTCACCGTTTCGGGCGCGGAGCCGGTGACGAAATCATAGGCGGCAAGGTTCCAGACCGGCTTTCCGGCGGCATTGAGAATCACCGGATCGGCGCGGGTGGCAAGGAAGCCGCGTACGGCAAATTCCCCGTCGCGCGTGCCTTCCGCGGGCAGCGCGGCGGCGCTGGCGGCCTGGGCTGCGCGGGTTGCCTCACTCGCGGCGGAGGGCATTTCCTGCGCTGCGGCACTTGTCCAGGCCGCACCAAGCGCCGCCAATGCTGCGCCAATGCGCAATCCTGCTTTTGTCATTTGTTGAATTCCCCTCGTCTCCCGCCAGCCGTGATGCCCGCGCTGGCCGGCTGTTTCAAGCGGCACCGTTCCAAAAGTGCGTGCGCGAGAAGCAGAGGCCAATCTTCAATCATTCATATTTTAGAACGTTTGCGAAGAAAGATTGAATTTTTCTGATTGCAACAGCGCGGCTAATCAGCGGGCCTCTCTCCTCTCGCACAAGCAAAGGATCCGGTGAATGGACCAGACCAGCCCCCAGAGCCTTATGGTTACCGGTTCTCGCCCGGCCCCGGTGCTGGCCCCTGTGCTGACCGTGCTGACATCGCGTTTCCGGCTGGTGCAGCCCGAACAGCCTGCGCCCGAAGCCTGGAGTGATGGGCTGGCGCAGCTGTTGGCTTGGCTGAAGGTCGATGCCGAATTCCTGCCGCCGGCCCGTCCCAGCCGCCTGCCGCGCATGGCCGAATGGCGGGCCGCGTCCGGGCACGGCGCGCCGGTCTTTGCTCCGTGGACCGGCTGGAGCCCGGCGGCGTTCCAGCATGGCGGCATCGCGGGACTGCCGCAGGCGCATTATGTCGCCAGCTATCTCATCGATCACAACCGCGGCGCAGCGCCAGCAGCGGGGCAGGGCGGCACTGACATCGTCCTGATGGGCCCCCATCCGGGCGTTTGCACCGCCGAAGACGCGGGCAGCGTCCCGATCCCGCGCGCAGCGGTGATGCGCGCCATGATCCGCGCCGCGCGGGCCGAAGGGCGCGAACGGATCGCCATCATCGTCCACGCCCGCCAGCGCAACGCGATTGCGCGCCAGCTTCTGGCCGCGGACAAGGGGCTGACCCGCGACGGGCTGACGCTGGATATTCTCGCCATCGAAGACGCTTTGCCGCCGCTGATGTCCGGTGCTGCGCCGTGGGATGCGGTGATCGCAATGCCCGAACTGCGCAGCACGGCGTTCACGCTGTTGAGCCATGCCAGCGGGTCGCAACGCGCCTGGCCGATGCTGTGGTTTACGGGCGAGGGCACCCTGCGGCTCGTCACCAGCGAGGCTGCGGGTGAGGGGATGACCCGCCTCCCGCTCGATGCCCCGGCGTTGATCCATGCGCTGGCCCTGAGCCTGCACGAGGCCGGGCTGGGCCGGGCCGCGTGGCGCCTGCATGAGGCCTGGGCGCGGCTGCGTGACAGCGGGGTGACAACTGCCGGACAAGGCGGCGATGGACCCTATGTCAGCATTGTCGAGGACAGCGCATTTCTTGACATGCTGGTGCGCGATGCCGCTGTCAGCAAGCGCCCCCAGCGCCCCTGGCGGGCGCTCAAAAATGCAAAAATTGCAAATTCCGGGAGCCAAATCCCGCAGTTGCGCGTTGTGACGTCAAATCTCGCAACTCCCACACAAGTGAAAGGTCGCTGATATGCCTAGCCGCAAGATTGTTGCAAACGAGCTGGCCCACGTGCTGCGACAGATCTCGCATCCTGATCGCATCCGCCTGCTGCTGAAGTTGCAGGCGGGCGACCAGACGGTCAACGAACTTGGCGATCTGCTGGAAATCTCGCCCACGCGCGTGTCGCAGCACCTTGGCGTGCTGCGCGCCATCGCTCTGGTGGAGACCGAAACGCACGGGCAAAAGCGGGTTTACCGGCTGGCCCAGCCTGACCTTGCGCTGTGGCTGATCGACGGGATCGACTTTATCGCCCACCGCCTCAGCCGCGCCACGCCGGGCGATATCGAAGAGGCCAAGAAAATGTGGCAGTCCGAAGCGATGGAAACCGTGATCTGATATCCACGCGTTGACCGGCGCGTGCCCGCGCCGGTCAGGCTGCGGGGCGTACCATCAGGCCGGGAATCTCGGTCTTTTCCTCCGAACGCCGACCATAGCGTTCGACCAACTCGCTCCATTCCACGATCAGCGTTCCGCCGGTGGACTGGTGCAGCTTCTCCCACGAAGACAGCATTTCAAGGCACGCGTGGTCGATATAGTCGAGCTTTTCGACGTGGATGTGCACCTCCGACCCGAAGGGCGAGCTTTCCAGCGCCTTGCCCAGTTGCGGGATCGAGAAGAACGTGGCCGAGCCGGTCAGCCACAGATCGATCCGGTTCCCGCTTTCATCATGTTCGCGCCGGATATCGAGGTGCGAGAAGGTGTAGACCAGCTTCAGCGTCGCCAGCGCAAAGCCGAGGATCACCCCGCTCAGCAGATCAATCGCGACAACGCCGATCAGCGTCGCGAAATAGATCACCAGTTCCTGCCGGCCGAATTCGGCGATCTTGCGGATCTGCGCGATGTTGACCAGCTTGTACCCGGTGTAGACGAGGATCGCCGCCAGCACAGATGTGGGGATTTCGTTGAGAACGAAGGGAAAGGCGGCAACGGCCAGCAGCAGCCAGGCACCATGCATGATCGCTGAAAACCGCGTCGTCGCCCCGGCATCGACATTGGCGGACGAACGCACGATCACGCCGGTCATCGGCAGCGCGCCAAGCCCGCCGCAGATCATGTTGCCGATGCCCTGCGCGCGCAGTTCCTTGTCGTAATCGGTGCGCGCGCCGATGTGCATCTTGTCGACCGCGGTGGCGCACAGCAGCGTTTCGGCGCTGGCGACGAAGGCGAAGACCAGGCCAAGGGTCAGAATGTCGGGATCGGTGAACCCGGCTAGCGCCTCACCGGTCGGAATGTTGAGACCGCCCGCCAGGTTGTCGGGCAGTTCGACAAGCGTGATCGGCAGCGCGAAGATGACAGCGAAGATCGTTCCGATGATCACGCCGAGCAGCGGGCCGGGCAGCAGCGCCAGCTTCTTGGGCTTGAACTGGTTCCACAGCACGATGCTGGCAATCGTCACGATCCCGGCCATTGCGGCCAGGTGATGCACCGACCCATCGACCGGAAAAACCTTCATGAAAGCTTCGGGGATGGCAGCGATGTTCAGCAGGCCGTTGGCGCGCGGGGCATCATCCAGCATCACGTGCAGCTGCGAGGCGAAGATCAGCACGCCGATGCCCGCCAGCATCCCGTGAATGACCGAAGGCGAGATTGCCCGGAACCACTGGCCCAGCTTGAACACCCCCGCCAGCAGCTGGAGCGCGCCGGCGATCAGACCGACGACGCCGAGCATGATCAGGCCGTGTTCCTGCACCAGCTGATAGACCAGCACCGCCATGCCCGCCGCCGGGCCGCTGACCTGCAACGGCGATCCGGCAATGGAGCCGACCACCAGCCCGCCGACGATCCCGGAGATCAGGCCCAGCGCAGGCGGCGCGCCCGAGGCGATTGCCACCCCCCATGCACAGCGGCAGGGCGACGAGGAACACCACGATCGAGGCGAGAAAATCGCGCCCAAGCACGGCTGAGGTGACAGGCTTTGCGGAGGAAGCGAGCATGGCGGGTAGGCTTTCGGGGCTGGATTAGTCAGGGGGGTGAGGCGCGCTACGTCAACAGGCGTTCTGGCCGACCATCAGTTCGGCAAGATCGGCGGCGTAGCGGTCCTCGACCGAAACCCACGTGCCGGTCGCATCGTCATAGGCGCTGACTTCGCCGGTCTTGATGTCATAGACCCAGCCGTGCAGCTTCACCGCGCCCTGTGCCAGCGCGACCGCGACGGTGGGGTGGGTCTTCAGGTGCTGCAATTGCAGGATCACGTTCTGTTCGAGCAGCATCCGCATCTTGGCATCGGGATCCAGCCCTGCGCCCATGGCCTCGACGATGTCGACTGCGCCCTGCGCATAACCCAGCCATTCACGCACGTGCGGCAGGGTGGTGAGACCAGCACGGTTCATCGCGCCCTTCATGGCGCCGCATTCGGTGTGGCCGCAGATCACGATATGGGGGATCTTGAGCGCGCCGATGGCGAATTCGATCGAGGCCGTCATCCCGCCCGTCTGGTTGGTGTGCGGCGGCACGATGTTGCCAGCGTTGCGGCAGATGAACAGCTCGCCCGGATCGGTCTGCGTCAGCATCGCGGTTTCGATCCGGCTGTCAGAGCAGGTGATGAACAGCGCTTCGGGGCTCTGGCCGGTGCTGAGCTTTTCGAACAGCGCAGCCTTTTCAGGGAAAACCTCGCGCTGGAACTTGACCACGCCGTGAGCGAAATGGGGCATTGTAACGATCCTCTTCAGTGATTGCTGGTGTCGGGCACGCCCCACAGGGCGCGCGCGGCATCGATGTGTTCGGCATCTTCCAGCCGCTTGCGGATGTCGACAAAGGGCAGGGCTTCGAGAATCCAGTCGGCAAGATAGGGGTGGGACAGGCGGTAGAAGTGGCTGCGCCCGTCGCGGCGTTCTTCGACCAGCCGGTGGGCGCGCAATTGGGCAAGGTGCTGCGAGACGCGGGTGGCAGGCAGATCAAGCGCCGTGGCAAGGCCGGTCACGTCCTTTTCGCCGTGGCGCAGATCTTCGATCAGGCGCAGGCGATCAGCATGGGCGAGCAGCTTGAGCAGATCTGCAAGCTCGCGCGATACGATGAGCCGACTCGGCATTTCCCTCTCCCAAGTCTGCAAGAGATTGCAGATTTGCAATTGGGAAGGTATGCACTTTTGCATTGGACGTCAAGCGGGCTTGCGTCCGTCCGTGTCCAGTCGCGCTGACGCCGCCGGAAATTCGCCCTCCCTCTCAATCCTGCGGATGACAGACTGCGTATTGTGTGGTGTCAGGGGCGCGAGGATGAGCCCGGCAGAGGGATGGGACTGATGAACTTCGAACTTGCCCACGAACATGCGATGCTGAAGGAGCTGGTCGGCAAGTTCGTGCGCGATCAGCTGATGCCACTGGAAGCGAGCGTGATTGCCCGCGAAAACATCGGTCAGGGCACCTATCTGACGCCGGAGGAAACCGCGCGCGTCGATGCCGTCAGCCGCGAGCTTGGCCTGTGGGGGCTAGATGCGCCCGAGGAAGTGGGCGGCATGAACCTACCGATGGTGGCGATGGTCGGCGTCAGCGAAGAACTGGGCCGCACGGTCGTCCCCTATTACCTGCCGCCCGATTCGCCCAACCTGCGGATGCTGATGGTCGCCGCCGATGAACGCCAACGGGCGGCCTATCTCGAACCCTATGTTCGCGGCGAGACGATCAGCGCCATCGGCATTTCCGAACCCGGCGCGGGCGCGGACCCGGCGGGGATGAAGACCACCGCCGTCCAAGACGGTGATGATTGGATCATCAACGGCCGCAAGATCTGGATCACCAAGGGTGCCGAGGCCGATTTCACCATCCTGATGGCCGTCACCGACAAGAACCCTGACGGGCGCAACGGCATGTCCGCTTTCCTCGTCGACAAGGGCACCCCCGGCTTCAACGTGACCCGCAAGATCCCGATGATCGATGGCACGGCGACCTATGAAATCGCGCTCGATGATTGCCGGGTGCCGGGGTGGAAGCTGCTCGGCACGCGGGGTCAGGGCTTTGCGCCGATGCAGGTCAGGCTGGGCACGCGGCGGATCGAGATGGCGTCATGGTCGATCGGGATGGCGCAGCGGGCGCTGGACATGATGATCGATTATGCCCCGCAGCGCACCACTTTCGGCCAGCCGCTGTCCGCACGCCAGACCGTGCAGAACTGGATCGCGGATGCCGCGACCAAAATTCACGCGATGCGGCTGATGACCTATGATTGCGCGTGGAAGATCGACGAGGGGCGCGATACCCGCTCCGAAATCTCGATGATCAAGAGCTTTTGCACCGAAAGCGCCTACGACATCGTCGATCACGCCATGCAGCTGTTCGGCGGGATGGGGATGACCCGCGAATTGCCGCTCTATCTGATGAGCAACAAGCTGCGCACCATGCGCATCTATGACGGGCCGAGCGAGGTCCACAACTGGGTGGTCGCGCGCGGGCTGCTGGGCACGCGGCAATAAAAAACGGGCGGAGAAGCCGAAGCTTCCCCGCCCGCCTGTGCCATGTGAGTGCGATCAGAACGAACCGCGCACGCCCACGTAGAAGAACCGTCCGCGCACACCGATCGGCCGCACCAGGCTGCCGAGGTAGGGTTCACGGTCAAAGGCGTTGTTGACCCCGCTATACAGGCTGAACTTCTCGGAGAAGTCATAGCTGGCGAAGAAGTCGCTCACCAGCGAACTGCCGGTATCGCGCTGGGCCAGCGGGACGAAGGTGTTGTCGTCGGTGACGACGACCTGACCGCCCTCGATATCGACATCGACAACCGAGATGTTGCTCACGCCGGGGGACAGCTGGCTGCTTTCGAACCGTCCGATCCAGCCGAGCTTGAACTTCTCCATGTTCCAGGTGACGCCCAGATTGGCGATGAATTCCGGCGTGCCGAATTCACCGATGTTGTCGTTGGTGATTTCCTGGTTGACCAGCGCCTGTTCAAGCTCGGCCCCGGTCAGGCCCTCAAGTCCGGCATTGCCGGTTGCGTCAAACACCGTCGAGTCTTCGAGGAAATAGGTGCCGCTGACCGACAGATCGATGGTGCCCAGATCGCTGCCGAAGGGCGTGTCGAAGCCGTAAGTGGCCGCGAAATCGATCCCGCGTGCGGTGATCGCCCCGAGGTTGACGTTGCCTGCCGTGAAGTTCTCGATCAGCCCGTTGGTCGCGTTGCGGGTTATGAGCGGGCAGAACTGGTTATCGGTCGTCGGCAGATCGACGCAGGCAGCAGCAATCTGGACGCCGGTGAGCGAGCCGATCGCACCGGTGATGTTGATGTCATAGTAATCGGCAATCACGCTCAGCCCGCTGAGGAAGCTGGTCGGCTGCCACACGAAACCGGCGGTGAAGGTCTCGGCTTCTTCCTCCTGCAGGTTGGGGTTGCCCCCGGTCGTGCCCGGACGGAACGCCGAGCCGAAGTTGGCGGGGTTGAAGCCCGGGGCCACGAATTCAAGGCAGTTTGCTTCGCGGAAGTTCGATCCCTGCGTGATGTTCTGCGCCGCGCAAGGGTCGGCCAGAAGGCCGATGGTGGCCGACCGCACCGGCCCGAACAGTTCGGCCAGGTTGGGCGCACGCACCGCGACAGAGTATGTGCCCCGGAAGGTCAGCGTGTCGTGCGGCTTGTACCGCCCGCCCGCTGTCCACGCGGTGGTCTTGCCGATGGTGTTGTAATCCGAGAAGCGGATCGCACCGGTGAATTCCAGCAGGTCGACGAACTTCATGTCGGCCAGCAGCGGCACCTTCAGTTCGCCGAAGCCTTCATACACCGTGATCGAAGGGTCCTGGAAGCGCGGATCGGGCGAGGGATTGACCGGCGCATTGCTGGCGATGACCCCGCTGGTGATCCCCGGCGAGTTCTGCAGGGGCGAGGGCGTGAACAGCGATGTGTCCTTGCGGTATTCGAAGCCCGCCGCAAAGCTGACCGGCCCGCCGGGAAGCTCGAAGAATTCCGCAGTGTCACCCGTCAGTGTGCCGAGAAGCTGCTGCTGGGTCAGGATGGTCGAGTTGGTGATGTCGACAAAGGCGAAGTCCGCGCCCAGCCCGTTGATTGAATCCGGGCCAAAGATATTGATCGGCGCGCAGGCTCCGGTGCGCGGGGTGAAGCTGATCGCCCGGCCGGTGCCATCGGGATTGCGCGGCGGGCGCGGGAAGGGCGAGACGCCCGGCGCGGTGCCGTCCAGCTCGCTGCGGCAGATGATATCGCCGACTTGGGCCGAGGTTGCGTTGATCTGCAAGCTCTGCCCGCCGCGCACCGCGCCAACGGTGCGGTTATTGGCACGGAAGGCGGCAAGGTTGCCGCTGGTCAGCGCGATGGCGTCGATGGCGTAGAAGTAGCGGTCGTCCAGACGGGTGTTCTTGAACACCGATTCCACCTCGGTGCGGCCGTAGTTGTAGGACAGTTCCCACTTCCACCCGAGCTTTTCGAATTCGCCGCGCAGACCCGCGACGAAGCGCAGGGTGGAGCGTTCGGTGTTCTCGGTCGGCAGAACGTCGATATCCTGAATGTCGCGCGACACCACGATTCGCGGGCTCTGGCCAAGGCCCTGAAGCTGGCTGACCTGAACCTGCAGCGCCTGCGGAATGAAGGGGTTGTCGAGCCGGATCGGAATGTCATCGTTGAACGGCGTTCCGGTCGCGTCGATGCCATCGGTGAAGGCGAACTTGCCCTCGAAGAAGGCCTCGATACCCGGCGTGATTTCGAAATCCGCCCCGGCGGAGAACACCAGCTGTTCCAGTTCGGGCACGATCAATTCGTTGACGTTGGCCCCGATCCCGTCACCGCCCGATGCGCTGAAGGCATCGACAAAGGTGCCGCCGTTGAAGGCGCGCAGTGTGGCCCCGTCGAACACCTGCGCGACCGGGATGTTGGTGCCCGGAAGGAGCGGCACCGAACCATCCGGATTGATCGCGTTGACCGCATCGAAGGCGCTGGCAAACCCGTTGTCGATGGCGATGATCCCGAACCGGCTCGACACCGGCAGGGTCACGTTCGGATAGAAGGCCTGGCTGGGACGCTGGCCTGCAGGCAGGCCGAAATCGCCTTCGGTCAGCCCGAGCTGATCGAAGATCGCCTGATTGGCAAAGCCCAGCCCGAACAGACCCGTGCCAGCAAAATCGCGGTCAGAGGCCTTGATCGATTTCTGCCTGCTGTAATCGACCGAGAACACCGCGCTGCCGCGCCCATCCATGAACTCGCCGCCGCCGGCCAGACCGATGCTGTAGTTTTCGGCATCGCCCTGATCGGAAATGCCGCCCTGCACGTTGAACTCAAGCCCGTTGAAATCGCGGCCCGAACGCAGCGTGAAGTTGACCACCCCGGTCACCGCGTCAGCGCCGTAGATCGACGATGCACCGCCGGTCAGCACTTCAACGCTCTTGATGCGCCCCGTCGGGATCGCGCCGATATCGACTGCGGCAGAGCCTCCGGTGCCCGGCACATGGCGGCGCCCGTCTTCGAGCACCAGCGTGCGGACCGCACCCAGGTTGCGCAGGTTGAGCAGGCTGAGGCCAAGGTCGGAACTGTCACCCGGGCTGGCCTGATTGACCGAATCGATGCCCGGCAGTGAGCCCTGAAGGGCGGGGATGTTGCGCAGCTGCGTGGCCAGATCGGCCTGCCCGCTGACAAGGATATCTTCGCCGCCGACCACCGTGATCGGACTGGCGGATTCGGTCGCTGCGCTGATGGCAATGCGCGAGCCGGTAACGACGATGGCCTTTACCTCTTCATCGGCGGCGGGATCGTCTTCGGCCACGCTGTCTTGCGCATGGGCCTGCGACGGGGCGAGCCCGGCGACCAGCAGTGCGGCGGCAAGCGCGGGAAGCGACGACGAACGAAGGGAGAGCTTGTTGATACGCATGATGAGTCCTCGCGTAGGTGTGGTCGGGACATGGTCTGCGATGCTGCGTGGCATTGCAGTGCCGTGCCGTCGTCGTCAGATGCACGGCCCTTGCAGGGGTTGGTCCCCTGTCGAGCGTGCTCTGTACGGTCCTTCCTGCGCGAGGGCGGGTGGCCGGGCGTTGTTGCCCTGTGCCTGCCAGTCCCCGATAGCTTTGTGACGCACCCCGGCGCCCCCGGTGTCGTCGCATCCGGTATTACGGCCGGGGGTTTTGGTGGTAAGTGGTCATTCTGCGTATATGCTGGCCTTAACGGCATTCGGCTCCCGCCACTGTCACCCATAAGCAACATAAGTTGGTTTCGGGCGCGGTTTTGGGGGTTCGCCTGTAGGCAGCGGGTCTGCTAGCAACGCGGCATGAGCGAATGGATAGCAGCAGCGCGCGCATCTTTGGTGGCGGCGCGCGAATATTCCGAACACGTGCGCGCGGCGGTGGCTGCAAAGGTTGCGCCCGCCGGGCATCCTGATCCAGCGCTGCTGACGTGTGAACAGCACCGGGTGCACGGCTTTGCGTGGATCGCAGCCAGCATCGCTGCGCTGGAAGCCACGCTGGATTGGGCCGTGCGGGCTGCGGCGGCCGGACGGTCCGGCGATGCGGAGGAATTGACGCTCAGAATCGGTTTCGGAGAATACCTCGCCCAGATTGCCCACGGCCTGCCGATGAGCGCGCATGAAGTGGTGCGCCCTGCGGCCTTCGGGCTGGAGAGGGAGGCCCGCGCCTTTGCCGCCCATCCGGCGGTTGCCCGGCTGCTGGCTGAGGGCAACACCCCCGACACCCGCGCCGCCTTCGCCGCGCTGCTGGCCGGTGGTGTGCGCCCGGACGAGGCGCTGGGTGAGGATACGCTCGATCTGTTCCGCGACCAGATGCGCGCCTTCACCGCCACCGCGATCACGCCCCATGCCCATGCATGGCATCTGGCCGATGCGCTGATCCCCGATGTGGTGATTGCCGAAATGGCGCAGCTCGGGGTGTTCGGGGTCTGCATTCCCGAAGAACACGGCGGGCTGGGGCTGGGCAAGCTTGCGATGGCGGTGGTTTCGGAAGAATTGTCGCGTGGGTGGATCTGTGCCGGTAGCCTTGGCACCCGGTCCGAGATTGCGGGCGAGCTGATTGCGGAGAACGGGACGCCTCAGCAAAAAGCGCGCTGGCTTCCCCGCATCGCCGACGGATCGTGCCTGCCGACCGCCGTCTTCACCGAGCCCGATACCGGCAGCGACCTTGCCTCGGTGCGGACCCGCGCTGACCGGCAGAGCGATGGGAGCTGGCAGGTGACGGGGGCCAAGACCTGGATCACCCACGCCGCCCGCGCCGATCTGATGACCATGCTGGTGCGCACCGATCCGGGGGCGCCGGGCTATGCCGGCCTGTCGATGCTGCTGGCGCCAAAAACGCGTGGCACGGACCGCGCGCCCTTCCCCGACGCCGGGATCGACGGGAGCGAGATCGAAGTGCTCGGCTATCGCGGCATGAAGGAATATGCGCTGGGGCTGGACGGGTTTGCGGTTGCGGGCGAAGGCTTGCTGGGCGGGGCCGAGGGGCAGGGGTTCAAGCAGCTGATGCGCACCTTCGAAGGCGCCCGCATCCAGACCGCCGCACGTGCGGTGGGCGTGGCGTGGAACGCCTTTGATCTGGCGATGGATTACGCGCTAGGCAGAAAGCAGTTCGGGCAGGCGCTCACGCAATTCCCGCGGGTTGCCGACAAGCTGGCGCTGATGGCGGCGGATATCGTCATGGCGCGCGAACTGACCTATGCCGCCGCCCGGGCCAAGGATTCAGGGGCGCGCTGCGATATCGAGGCCGGGATGGCCAAGCTGCTGGGCGCACGGGCGGCGTGGGCTGCGGCCGATAACGCGGTGCAGATCCACGGCGGCAATGGCTATGCGCTTGAATATCCGATCAGCCGGGTGCTGTGTGATGCGAGGATTCTCAACATCTTCGAAGGCGCAGCTGAGATTCAGGCTCAGGTGATCGGGCGCGGATTGCTGACCGGGCAGGCGCGGGCAGCTGCGGCCTAGATGATCCGCCGCGCGCCGCCCGCCGGCACCTCGGCGCGGAGCGGATGGCCGAGCACTGCGCTCTTCAGATCGACATGGCGCGGACGGTCGCCCCGCAGTTTCAGCAGCCTTCCCACGCGGGCAACGAGATTTTCGGGGTAGAACGGCTTGGTCAGAAAATCCTGCGCCCCGGCATAGATCGCCTGACAGGCATCCTGCTCGCCGCTCATCGCGGTGAACATGATCACGGGCAAATCGTAGAACTGGGCCGACAGGCGCAGGCGGCGCAGCAGGGACAGGCCGGATTCGCCCGGCATCGATTGGTCGAGCAGCAGAATGTCGGGCCGTTTGCGCTGGATGCATTGCCACGCCGCCGATGCGCTGGTCACCCAGCCACAGGCGTGCCCGGCATCGATCAGCACTTCGCTCGCCAGTTCGGCGATCAGCTCGTCAT
Source organism: Porphyrobacter sp. IPPAS B-1204 (assembly GCA_003724185.1). Taxonomy (GTDB): domain Bacteria; phylum Pseudomonadota; class Alphaproteobacteria; order Sphingomonadales; family Sphingomonadaceae; genus Erythrobacter. The sequence continues at coordinate 581,417 of RHGM01000001.1, read as the reverse complement.
CATCGGCAATCAGGATTCGGGCCATCGCACGGGCCTTGTGGCTGGGGGTGGTGTTGGGAAATGCCGGATTAACCGTAAAGGCGTTCCGCTTGGCTTGGCCGCCCCCCTCGCAATGCCCCTTAGGCTCGGCTTGCCCCGGCCTGGCCCCGCCTTGCCCCCGGCCTGATGGGCTGTAAGGGTTTGTCGCCATGACCAGCGATTCTCTTGAACCCGCCTCCAACACGGCCCGCATTGGCCCGTTTTATGTGACCCAAGGCATTCATAATCTTAGGGATTATGGCGGCTATGCAGTGCCGGGTGAAGGGCGGGTGCGGACTGGCGTGCTGTTTCGATCAGGCCAGCACATGGAAGCATCGGACGATGATCTGGCACTGGTCCATGCGCTGGACATCCGCACGGTGATCGACCTGCGCGGGGTGAGCGAGCGGGAGGGTTTCCCGTGCAGACGCCATGCGAACTTTGCTGCACAAGTCATTGCCCATGATGGAGAAACCAGCAACTCCCCGCCGCATGAGGGTGGGGGCGGGCAGGTGGTGATGACGCCCGAAAAGGCACGTGAACGGATGCTGGCGGTCTACACGCGGATGCCGGTCAACCCTGCGATGATTTCAATGTTTACTCGCTATTTCAACGCGTTGGATGAAAATGATGGTGGATCTCTGGTGCATTGCTTCGCCGGAAAAGACCGCACCGGCATCGCGGCGAGCCTGCTGCTCCACGTGCTTGGCGTGCATCATGATGATATTGTTGCCGAATTCCTGCTGACGAATGATGCGCCGACCCGCGATATCCTCGAACGCCAGTCGCTCCCCCGGATGCAGGCCCATTACGGCGAAATCGGCCCTGAGGCTTTGCACAATCTGATGGGTGTTCGTCCTGAATATATAGATACTTACATTGCAAAGGTGACAGAGGATCACGGATCGCTCGACACCTATCTTGCAACAACCTTAGGTGTGGATGGCGCAAGAAAAGAGCGTCTCAGAGCCAAGCTGGTGGCGTGACAATTCCGCTCCAGCGCCCCATACCGCAAACCTGAAATTGACCGAGGCACTCCCATGGCGACCCACACCACCAAGATGCTCATCATCGGCTCCGGCCCGGCAGGCTATTCCGCCGCGATCTATGCGGCGCGCGCCATGCTGGAGCCCATTGTCGTGCAGGGGCTTCAGCCCGGCGGGCAGCTCACCATCACCACCGATGTCGAGAATTATCCCGGCTTCCGCGACGTGGTGCAGGGCCCGTGGCTGATGGAGGAAATGCGCGCCCAGGCCGAACATGTCGGCACCCGGATGATCTGGGACACGATCGTTTCGGTCGATCTGGAGAACGGCTCCCCGTTCCGCGCCATCGGCGACAGCGGGGATGAATACATCGCCGATTGCCTCGTCATCTGCACCGGCGCGCAGGCCAAGTGGCTCGGCGCTCCGGGCGAGATGGAGCTCGGCGGCAAGGGCGTTTCGGCCTGCGCAACGTGCGACGGGTTCTTCTATCGCGGCAAGAAGGTTGCGGTGATCGGCGGGGGTAACACCGCTGTGGAAGAGGCACTCTACCTCACCAACCATTCCGACAACGTCACCCTGATCCACCGCCGTGACAGCCTTCGCGCCGAGAAGATCCTGCAGGAGCGGCTCTTCGCCAATCCCAAGATCACCGTGCTGTGGAACAAGGCGGTGGACCGCTTCGAAGCGGGTGCAAACGGGATGCTCCACCACCTCGCGCTGACCGACACGGTGACGGGTGAGGCAAGCACGCTGGAAACCGACGGTGCCTTCGTCGCCATCGGCCACGCGCCTGCGACCGAATTGTTCAGGGGCAAGCTGCCGATGGACGAAAGCGGCTATCTGTTGACCGAACCCGGCACGCCCAAGACCGCGATCCCCGGCGTGTTCGCCGCGGGCGACGTGACCGATCACGTCTATCGTCAGGCCGTGACCGCCGCAGGCATGGGCTGCATGGCGGCGCTCGACGGAGAGCGTTACCTCGCCACCCGTGCCCACGCGGTGCAGGAGGCGGAAGCGGCGGAGTAAAACTCCGCCGCCGCCGGTTTCAGAACACCACCAGCGCGGCGTGCAGGATCAGCGCCATCAGCGCCAAGGATGAAAGCGCGAACAGCGCAAAGCGCACGATCACGCGGTTGACAGTCGCCTGCACGATACTGTGGGCGATGCGCAGGCCGACATAGGCCCAGGCCAGCTGGGTGTTGAACCCGTCGCCCTCGCCGATGATCGCCAGCACGATCGCCACCGCGTAGAACAGCGTCGGCGCTTCGTGGAGGTGGTTGTAATTGTCCGCTTTCCAGCTGACGCTGTCGGGCAGCTTGGCCCGCAGGCTTGCCCCGTCGCTGCCGACGAGGTTCTTGGCGTCAATCCCCGCATGGTTCATCGCCGGGATGCGGGTGGCGTACATCCACACCCACATCACCATTGTCCAAGCCAGCAAAGCCACCACGGGCTGAAGAATATCCATGCCGATCATTATCGTGTCTCCTCAAGCAGGCAGTGCGGACGGGTCGGCGAGCAGTGTCGCCATCACCGCGCGGATGGCGAGAACCAGCAGCGCTGTCGTCGAAATGATGAACAGCAGGAAGCGCACCGGCACGGTGTTGACGGTGGCCTGCCAGATCGAGTGCACGATCCGCAGCGCAACATAGCCCCATGCGAGCGCGATATCGAAGGCACCCGGCCCCATCATCGCCAGTATGACCACCGTGGGATAGAACACCGTCGGCTGTTCCATCAGGTGGCTGTAATTGTGGGCAGGCCAGTTGATCCGGGGCTCGACCTGCCCCTCAAGATCCTGACCGCGCCCTCCCGGACGCGCGCCGAGGTCGATCCCGGCTTTCTTCAGCGCCGGCAGCCGTACCCCGGCCATCCAGAACAGCATGATGATCGACCACACCACCAGCACGGCGGCGGGCGCGAGAATTTGCGCTTGCATGACAATGATCCCCTTCGAGAGCCTCTCTAGCGCAGCAAGTTGCGGGCGCGGGGATTGATTGTCAAATGCAACCTATCGCGGGGCCCCCACCCCTTGTGAACCCGCCTCGCGCACCGCGGCTGACAATGCGCGGTAATAGGGCGAGGCCATCGCCGCCAGCGTCAGGGCCATGCCGGCCAGACCAGCGAGGGTGAACACCAGCGCCATCCCGCGTTCCGGCCCGGTGCCGTACCAGGCGCCCACGGCCTGCGCACCGACGCCGTCGGTCATCAGCGGGATCGCCCAGAACTGTGTCACCGGCCCGGTCAGCACAGACATCAGCGGCGCGGCGGAGTTTTCGACCGCTTGGGCAAAGCCAAACACGCGGCCCTGCCGTTCATACGGGACGACCTGCTGCAAGGCAGTCTGTTCGGCGGCCTCGGCAAAGGGGCTGAGGAACAGCCAGAGCACGCAGCCGAGTCCCAGAAGGAGGATCGAGGATTGGACCGAAAACAGCGCCGCCACCAGCCACACCGCCAGATTGACCAGCATCAGCGTGCGCAAGGGGTTGGGGCCAAGCCCGCGGCGGGCGATGATGGCGCCGCTGACGATGAAGGCCGATGAAGCGCCCGCCCATAGTAGCCCCCACGCCTCGACGCTCATCAGCGACAGGCCATAGGCGTCCATCAGTGCCATGAAGACGCCGCCCAACAGGTTGTTGAAGCAGGCAAACAGGATCAGCGCGCCAAGGCCCGGCACCGCGCTGATGGTGGCGAGCGTGCCGGACAGGTCGATGCGGCGGGGGGCGTCCCCTTCAGCCGGTTCGGCGCGTGGCTCGTCCAGCCGGATCGTCAGCATGTGGCCGAAAGCAAGGATGGTTGCCACCAGCGCCAGCACCAGCGTGCCGCGCATCCCGTCCCACGCCACCAGAAAGCCGCTGATCGCAGAGGTGATCAGGAACCCGAGACCCGACACCATTCCGACCAGACCGTTCGCCTTGTCGCGTTCATCGGGCGGGATCAGCGCCGTCACCAGCGTGGGCAGGGCGATCATCCTGAGGTTGCCTGCGATCACGCCCAGCATGGCGATGCCGGTGAAGACCCACAGGCCCGCCCCCGCGACGACGGTCAGCGCAGCGGGCGGGGCCATCAGGACCACCGCCAATGCGATGGCGTAAAGCCCGAAGGAGGCCGCGCTCGACCACAGCATCACGGCGCGTTTGGCATGATGATCGACAAGGCTGCCGAACCAAGGCGCAAGGCCCGCGCCCAGCACCAGATAGATGCCGCCGATCATCCCGGTCACGAACACCGACCGGGTCTCGAGAAACGCCCAGAACACCAGCGCGAACCAGACCGTGAAGTTGACGAGGTTCTGCAGCAGATTGTTGGCGAGAATCAGGTGGAAGGCACGGCGCTGGGTCACGTGCGCCTCCATGCCACAAGGCCGCAAGGGGTGCGAGCGTCGGGCCTGCGTCCGTTTACAGGAACAGTTCGGCCATCGCGTCGATGATGGCGTCGCTATCGAGCCGGTAGGCGGCGTAAAGGTCGATCAGATCGCCGGTCTGGCCGAAGCGGTCGGTGCCGAGCGGGCTGACCCGCTGCCCCCGCACCCCTCCGAGCCATGACAGCGCGGCCGGCGACCCGTCGAGCACGGTGACAAGGCCGGCGTCGGGGGCAAGCTGGCCGAGCAGGCTCTCGATATGGCAGGGGGTACGCACGCCTCCCTGCCAACGCGCGGCGCGGGCCGCGGACCAATCGCGGTGCAAGCGGTCGGGCGAGGTCACTGCGAGGAGGCCGAGGCCGGGAAGATCGTCCTGCAATGCCTCCCACGCGGCAATCGCCTCTGGAGCGACCGCGCCGCAATAGGCGATGGCCGCCTTGGCGCCGGGCGCAGGCTCTCGCAGCCAGTAGGCTCCGGCGAGCGCGGCCTGTTCCCACGCGCTGTCAGTGCGGGGCTGCTGTTCGATCTGGCGGGTGGTGAGGCGCAGGTAAACCGAGCTGCCATCATCCGCCTGCATATGCTGGAAAGCCCAAGCCATCAGCAGCGCAACCTCGTCGGCAAAAGCAGGCTCGAAACTCTCCAGTCCCGGCTGGCCCATCCCGATCAAGGGCGTGTTGATCGACTGGTGCGCGCCGCCTTCGCCCGCCAGCGTGATGCCCGAAGGCGTGCCCACCAGCAGGAAGCGGGCGTCCTGATAGCAGCCGTAATTCAGCGCATCGAGACCGCGTGCGATGAAGGGATCATAGACCGTGCCCACCGGCAGCAGCCGCGTGCCGAAATGCGGCGCGGCAAGACCCAGCGAGGTCATCAGCAGGAAGAAGTTGTTTTCGGCAATGCCCAGCTCGATGTGCTGGCCTGCAGTGGTCGCTGTCCATTTCTGGGCGGAGGGAATGCGCGCTTTCTGGAACACGTCGGCCAGTTCCTGCCGCCGGAACAGCCCACGCTGATTGACGAAGGCACCGAGATTGGTGGTCTGGGTGACATCGGGCGCGGTGGTTACGAGGCGGTCGGCCAAGGGTTCATCGGACTTGGCGAGATCGAACAGCACCCGCCCGAACGCGCCTTGCGTCGATTGCACGGCACCTTCGGGCACCGGCAGGCGGGCGGGCACGGGGATGGCGGGGGCGCAGTGTTCCGCCGCCTTGCGGGCGATCGGGCTGTCCTTGACCAGTGCCTCCAGCTGCGCAGCGAGATTGTCGCCTAGGCCCGCCCACTTGTCCCATTCCTCCCCCGGCGCGATGCCAAGCTCGGCGCGCAGTCCTTCGATCTGGGCGGCGTTCATCATCCCCGAATGGTTGTCCTTGTGCCCCGCCAGCGGCAGGCCGTAACCCTTGACGGTGTAGGCGATGAACAGGGTGGGGCGGTCGTCGGTCACGGCGTCGAAGGCGTCGATCAGGGTTTCGATGCAGTGCCCGCCAAGGTTGGTCATCAGCCGGGCGAGCTGCGCATCGTCATGCTGGCCGAGCAGATCGGCAACGCCTTTGGCATCGCCCAGATCGCGCATCAACCGCTCCCGCCACGCCGCGCCGCCGAGATAGGTCAGCACCGCGAAGTCGGCGTTGGGGCAGTTCTCGATCCAGTCTTCCAGCGCCTGCCCGCCGGGCTGCTTGAACGCCTCGCGCTGCAAACGCCCGTGCTTCAGCGTAACCACCCGCCACCCGCAGGTTTCGAAGATGTCGTCAAACCGGCGGAACATCCGGTCGGCTGTGGTCGCATCGAGGCTCTGGCGATTGTAATCGACGATCCACCAGCAATTGCGCAGATCGTGCTTATAGCCCTCGATCAGGCATTCGTAGATATTGCCTTCATCCAGTTCGGCATCGCCCATCAGCGCGATCATCCGGCCTGCATCGGCCTCAGCCAGCTTGCCGTGAGCGATCAGGTAATCCTGCACAAGGCTGCTGAACGCCGTCACCGCCACGCCGAGGCCGACCGATCCGGTCGAGAAATCCACCGGGATCGTATCCTTGGTGCGGCTGGGATAGGACTGCACGCCGCCCAGACCCCGGAACCGCTCCAGCTTGTCGCGCGTCTGTTCGTCCAGCAGGTAATGGATCGCGTGCAGCACCGGCCCCGCGTGCGGCTTGACCGCCACCTTGTCCTGCGGGCGCAGCGCGTGGAAATAGAGCGCGGTCATCACCGCCGTGATCGAGGCGCAGGATGCCTGATGCCCGCCGACCTTCAGCCCATCGCGCTTGTCGCGCAGGTTGTTGGCGTTGTGCACCGTCCACGATGACAGCCAGCGCAGGCGCTGCTCGATCTGGGTGAGCAGCACCACCTGTTCGGCGCGGGCGCTTGCGGCGGTGCTGAGGTCAGGCGTGGAGGCGATCACGGCAGCGGCTCAGATCATTCTGCGCGCTTTGTCAATCGCTCTGCCCTCACACTGCGGGCAGCCGCGCCGCTTCCCGGAAGCTGATCAGCCTGCGGCTCCGTTCATCCCACAGCGTCAGCACCAGCGGGCGCAGGGTCTGGGAAAGGGTATAGCGGTTGACGTCACGCAGCTCGGGGTGGGCCTTCAGAACCTCCTGAAGGCGGTAGAAGGGGATGCGGCTGAAAAGGTGGTGAACATGGTGCACCCCGATATTGGCGGTGAACCAGCGCAGCGGCTGCGGCAGATCCAGATGGGTGCTGCCATGCAGCGCCGCATCGTGGAACGTCCAGTCGGGCTTGCGGTCCCAATGCGCGGTTTCGAACTGGTGCTGGATGTAGAACAGATACACGCCCGTCGATGCGGCGATCAGCAGGGAGGGGATCACCACCAGTGCCGTGGTCGCCCAGCCGAAGGCATAGATCAGCACGGCAAGGATCGCAGCGGTCGCCAGATTGGTCGCCATCGCGCTCACCCAATATTGCGAGCCTTCGCGCATCAGCCCGATGGGCAAGCGGTGGCGCAGCATGAACAGATAGGCCGGGCCAATCCCGAACAGCACCACCGGGTGGCGGTAGGCGCGGTAGAAGAACCGTTGCAGTGGGGTGCCCATGCGATATTCGGCCACCGTCAGCGTGTCGACATCGCCGAACCCGCGTGCATCGAGATTGCCGGTGTTGGCATGGTGCAGCGTGTGCGAACGCCGCCAGCAATCATAGGGCGTGAAGGTCAGCACGCCCAGTGCGCGCCCGATCCAGTCATTGCCCGCGCGCTTCGACAGGAAAGCGCCATGGCCGCAATCGTGCTGGATGATGAACACCCGCAGCAGCAACAGCCCTGCCAGCGGTGCCAGCAGCAGCGCCGCCAGATAGCCGGCATCGATCGCCACCAGCATCACCAGCATCACCAAACAGAACGGCCCCACCGTGATCGCCAGCTCCCACAGGCTGCGCCCGGTGTGCGGTGTCGAAAACGGCTTGAGCGCGGTGACCAGTTTGCGGGGATCGAGCGCGGCAGCGTCAGAGCTTACCGCAGGCTGTTGATCCAGCGTAGAAATTCTCATCAAGACAGCAAATTCCAATATGTGAGGTCAGCCTGCCTGAAGAGGGCGGAGGCTGGCATTCGGTGGTCTGGTGTGTGGGAAGGAACGGCCCGGCCGCGCGGTGCAGCGGTGATATCGTATAGGCCCGTCGCGATGAACACCGCGCATCCATCCAACGCCGCCCCGCGTCATGCAAGCAATAATTGCGCACGCCAAGCGATTGTCATGCATTGCCCGCAAGCCGCTGAGCGGCGCTGTTCAGCCCCGGCGGGCGCGGCTTTGTTTGACGAGCTCGGCCATGCGGATGCTTGCGCCTGCGGCGGTCATGCGCGCATGGTCAGCGCCCACCGACCGCGCAGTTTCGGCAGCTTCGGCAAACAGGCGTCCGCCCACCGAGATGACCGTCGGCTGGTCGGGCGTTGCAAGGCGGCTCAATCCGATGGTGGCGCGCAGGCGGTCAAGTGCGTGGTTCCGCGGCATCGCATCCGACAGGCCGATATCCACGGCATCGGGATGCTGCGCGCTGAGCTGGTTGGCGAGCGCCTCGTCACTGCCGGGAAACGCCATTTCGACCCGCCATCCGGCGTCGGTGAACTGGTCGGCCAGCAGGGATGTGCCCAGCATGTGCTTCTCGCCCGGAGCGGTCGCCAGCAGGATGCTGTAGCGGTTGTTGCCGATGGTCTGCCCACCCGCTTCGTAGCGCACCGCGTGTCCGGCGAGTTGCAGCATGCTGAGGCCGATGGTGAGATCGAGCTCGCTGCAGTCATCCGCCAACCAAGCATCGCCAAGCACGCGGGCAGCCGGCTCGATCAGGAGGGTGATAATTGCGGCGCTGGTGAAGCCCTGCTGCGCAAGTGATGCGATCAGGGTGTTGAGGCCGATGTCGTCGGCATTCAGAGCCAAGGTGACAATCTTGTTGATATGGCCCGCCATCGCCGCGGGGGCGGGCCGTCCGGCAAGTTGCGGCATGGGCGCAGGATCAAGCTTGCTGTGGAGCAGCATGTCCCATTCCGAAAACAGTCGCGCCGGGGCGATATGTTCGCTCAGCACCTCGATATGGTCGTGGCGGGTGTCCTGCCGGATCGAGGTCCACAGCGCGCTCAACTTGTCGGGCGGCCCTTCGAGCGTTTGCAGGAACGAACCGTCTTCATAGAGGAGCATTCCGGTGACGCTCATATTGCGGTTACGCTCGCGCGCCTTGCTCACCAGCGCACGCAGATCGGCGGGGCTGGGGGTTGCAGTGGCGACGCTTTTATAGGTCAGACATCCGATCCAGTCGGCTTCATCCGTAGCGCTGGTTGTGTCTTGCAGCATCGACTCATCCCCTCGTCAACGGGCAGGGATCAGCGATTATCCGGAACGATAGGACAAGCGACCAGTCAAACCGGGCAGACGATCCCCATCCGCCACCATATTCATCCAGCGGGCTGCGCATTTTGCGGCATTCCCGGCGGTGCCCGTTTTATGCTTTTCATCGCAGGGCTGGCACAGGTTGTCTGCCAACACCGGGAGTGCGTCAAGTGACAAGCGTGCAAGCCACCATCAGCTCATCGCATTTGCGTCGGCAATAAGGGCGATGCCGGAGGGGGCGGGGCAGCGTCAATCGGTGAGGCTATCGAGCGCAGGGAGCAGGGTACCGGCCAGCATTTCGGCCATCGTCCGAGTGGCCGCGCGGTCGGCTGTGTCGCCGACTTCGTAGGTGTAGGCGGGGATCGCGTAACGGGCGTAAAACCAGTTCTTGGCGGTGCCGCTGCCGGGGTTGGCGTTGCGCGGTTCGATGGTGAAGTTGTAGCCGGGAACGGCATCTTCGCGCCCTTCGAGCCATGCGGCCAGAAACCGTTTTTGCGCTGGGGTTGCCTCGTCACCCTGAACATAGAACAGGTTGCGCGCGGTCGAGTGGAAATCCACCATCAGGACCGGACGCACAGCGGTGGGGAGCGCATCCAGCCACGTCTTTACCGCGCGGGTTTCCGGCTGGGTGAAATCGCCCCAGTCGCGGTTCAAATCGATGGCGCCGCGATTGGCGCGCCAGTGTCCGCGCACCACGCCATCGGGGTTGAGCATCGGCACGACCAGCACCTGCACGTCCCCAAGCGTATCTGCACGCCGCGCCAAAGCATCGACAAATGCGGTCATCGCGATGGCGCCCGTCACTTCGGGCGGGTGCTGGCGGCCGAGCAGAATCACCAGCCTTGGCGCATCGGCGCGGCCCAGCCGGATCGCTTTGATCGGGCGGCCATCATGTGATTGGCCGAGGGTGAAGACCGGCGCGCCGCTCGCCGCGCTCCACCGGGCCAGATCGGCGCGAGCGTCGTCCGGCACGATGACTTCCTGCGCTGCGACAATACCATCGCCTGCAGGCAGGCGCAGCACTGCGCTGCTGCCGTCAGGAGCCGTTTCTGCACGCAGATCCCGCCACTCGCCCCCTGGCACCGCAATTTTTGGCGCGTAGCGATGCTTGCCGCCCAGATAGCGCAGCGTCACGCTGACGGGCGCATCGCCTGATGCTTCATAGCGGAAGGCATACCACGGACTGGGGTTGATCGGCGGCGCGTGCTCCGGCGTGACGAGAAGGGTAAACGCCCGCTCCCCGGTGACGGCGCAGGCCGAAGGCGCGGCCCCTTCGAAATCGAAATAGAGGTTAACCGAAGCCGTGCGACAATCTGTTCCCGTGACCCCCGCCGGCATCTGTAACCCAAACCCTGCTGGCGGAGGGGGCGCCGAAGCACATCCCCCCCACCAGCAGGGCCAGACCCGCCCATACGTACCGCTTTGCGATGCCCATGGGCCGGGGCCTGTCAGAAGGTCTTGCGCAGTTCAACCCGCCACATCCGCCCGCGCGGCGAGTGCAGGGCGCTGAAGAAGCCGTAGGTATCGTCAGCGAGCGGCGGATCCTTGTCGAACAGGTTGTTCACCCCCAGCCGGATGCGTGTGCCATCCAGCGCACCGCCGTTCTCGAAGGTGTAGCTGATCGCGGTGTTGAACGTGAGGAAATCGCCCACGCGGTAGAAGTTCGCGTTGGGATCATCCGACACCAGCGGCACATCACGGCTGACGCTGGTGTTCCAGACCTCGCCGACATAGTTGGCAAACAGCGACACATCGACCGGACCGCTGCCCCAGTTGACCGAGCCGCTGTAGCGCCACTTGGGCCGGCCTTCGATCTCCAACAACTGGCCCAGACCGTCGATTCTGATTTCAGGCGGCAAGTCCCCGTTGGCGACCGCATCGATTAGGGTCTGCCCGTCCGCCCCGGCCGACTGGACAAAGCTTTCCAGGCGCGCCGCGTTGAAGCGCACGCGGAACTTGCCCAGACCGAATTCGGGGACATTGTAGGAAACCCCGAAGTCCCAGCCCTTTGACACGCGGCTGTCGAGGTTGAGATAGTCATCCACCACGCGGATGATCTCGCCCGCCGGGGCAAGGCTGGTGCCTGTGAACAGGTCGATCTGTTCCTGCGTGGGCGCGGCGCGGATCACGTTGGGATTGCTGCCACCCGCCTGACGGAGCAGGAGGTCAAGCGCGATGGCGTTATCGTCGCCGAAGGTGCCGACAAGGCCGGTCTGCTTCACGCGCCAGTAATCCGCAGTCAGCGTCAGGCCGGGAATGAACGCAGGCTCCAGCACGGCACCAAGATTGATGCTCTCGCTGTCTTCCGGTTCCAGCCGATCGGTGCCGGAACGGAAGCTGATGACGCCTTCACCCGGGCATATGCCAAGATTGGCAAGCTGGCCCTTTTCAACCTGTGCCTGACAGATCACGAAATCGTCACGGGTGTTGGAACGGGTGGTGCCAGCGTCATTGACCTGCACCAGGTTCGGCGCGCGGAAGCCGCGTGACCATGCGCCCCGGAACATCAGGCCGGGCACCACGGTCCACGACGCGGCGGCACGCGGGACGATCGCGGTTTCGTCGATGTCCCGGAAGTGCTCCATGCGGCCAGCCAGCTGAAGGTTGAGCGAGGTGACCAGCGGGATTTCCATGTCCTCGCTCACCAGCGGGACAAGGGTTTCCACGAAGGCCGACCACACCTCGCGCGTGCCGCTGGTGTCGGGCGATGCGCTGGTGCCGGCGACATCGCTGCCGTCGAACACGCCGGTGACGCTGTCGGTCCAGGTGATGGTGCCATCAATGCGCGGATCGCGATCATCGAAGAAGGTCTCGCGCCGCCACTCGATCCCGGCTGCCACGCCGACATCGCCGCCCGGCAGGCTGAGCAGGCTGCTGTTGCTGACCTTGAAATCCGCCAGTGCAAGGCTGGTGCCGCCCTTGCGGAACACGTCGATCAAGAACGGATCGATCGCGCTCTGCGGATTGGGGGTGCAATCGCCAACGCCCGGGTCACCCGTTACGCAGCCGCCGTTGAACGGGTTATAGGCATTGGGGGTCGACTGGTTCACGGCCTGCTGGAACAGCGTCAGCGAGACGCGGTTGCCTTCAAGATCGGTGGTCTTGGCCTCGGAATAGACAAAGCCGGTGTCGAAGTCCCACGCGCCGAAATTGCCGCGCAAGCCCGCGACGAGGCGGTAGGAATTCTTGTCGACATCGACCGTGCGGTTGCCGACATCGACGAAGCGATACCGCTCCATGATGAGGTCCGCGCCATTGGCGGAGATCGTCGTTCCCGGCAGGCGGTTGGGGTTGGCCACGCCGCCCGGGAAGGTCACCGGTCCGAACGGGTTCCAGAAGGCATTGCGCGAAATCCCCACCGGCACGGCGCTGAGGTTTGCTGCCGGGGTGATGTTGCGGCTGCTTTCGGAACGGTAGAACGTGCCTTCGAAGTAGCCTTCGATGCTGTTACTGAACTCGTAATTGAGCAGCATGGCGGCGTTGTAGCGGGTCTTTTCGCTGATAAGCGTGGCGCCGACCGCGCGGTTGTAGCGCACGGCGGCCACCGGGGTCGAGCCGTTGCGGGCGCAGAGGCCCTCGCCGAAATCGAGGCGGCAGCCGGTGAAGGTGCTGGGCTGGAGATAGAACTGGGTGGCGCGGATCGGCGTGGCATTGGCCGGGGCGAGAATGCGGAACTGGCCGAAGGGGCCGAAGGTGTTGCGGTTGTTGAACTGCGTGTCGCCCTCGAAATCGGTGCCGACCAACAGCGGGGTCTTGTCATCATCGGCGGAATAGGCCCGCTCGGATGCCTGCATTCCATTTTCGTAGAAATAGCCGCCATACACGGTCAGGTTAGCGCGCCCGCCGGCGAAGTCGAAGCCGTAGCCGCCGTTGATCTGGGTGCTGTAAAGGCCGGTGCCGTCCGAATCGCGGTATTCGCCCTCGATGAAGCCACCCTTGCGGTTGCCGCGCAGGATGGTGTTCACCACGCCCGCCACGGCGTCGGCACCATAGACCGCCGAAGCGCCATCACGCAGCACTTCCAGCCGCCGGACGCTGCCGGGGACGATTTCGTTGGTGTCGGGGCTGACCACCGGCACCAGCAGTTCCGTCTGGAAACCGGGGTTCAGCACCATGCGGCGTCCGTTGATCAGCAGCAGCGTGTTGCCGGTGCCCAGATCGCGCAGGTTGATCGAGGCCGCATCGCCGCGGGCGTTGTTCGAAGTGACGTCGTTCTGTTCGTTGAACGCGACCGCGCCTGCCTGCGGGATGGCGCGGAACAGTTCATCACCCGAGGTCGCCGCCACGTTGGCGATGTCGGTTTCGTCCAGCACGGTGACGGGCAGCACATCGTTGATCTTCGCGCCCTGGATCTGCGAGCCGGTGACGACGATCTCGCGCTCCAGCTCGGCATCGGTCGGCGCTGTCGTGACATCGACGACGTCCTGCGCCTGCACCGCGCTGGCGGCAATCAGGCTGCCGCCGCACATCAGGACAAACCTGCTCAGAAAGGTGGTGGACATGGTTATTCTCCCCGGTTTTCAATGATTTTTAGTGATTGTGCCCAATGCGCAAAAAGGCCGGGCCATTGGCTGATGACCTGTTCCGGCTTGCCCAGACCCCAGCCGTGTCCGCCGTCGCGGAACATGTGCAGTTCCGCGCTCGCCCCGGCAGCGGTGAGGGTTTGAAACAAGAGAATGCCGTGCCCCGGCGGCGTGGTCGGATCGTCGGCAGAGGCAAAGATGATGGTCGGCGGCGCGTCCTTGGTGGCGTAGGTGTCCAGCGACCACTCGTTCTCGGCCCTGGTGGTGGCCTTGTCACCGATGATCTCGCGCCGGGTGCGGGTTGTGTCATAGGGCTTGCGCAGCGTGACGACCGGGAACAGCAGCACGGCGAAATCGGGCCGTGCGGAAGCGGCCTCGTAACGGTCGCCCCCGGCATAGAGCGCGCGGCCGGATTGGTAGGCGGTGAAGCCGGCAAGGTGTCCTCCGGCGGAAAAGCCCATGATCCCGATCTTGCCCGGATCGATCCCGAATTCACCAGCGCGGGTGCGGATGATCTTCATCGCCCGCTGCGCGTCCATGAAGGGCGCGGCGGAATCCCAACCGTCATTGGGCAGGCGGTAGATCAGTTCGAACACGGTGAAGCCCTGCGCCTGCAACCACTCGGCAGCGGGCGTGCTTTCCTTCCACAGCTGGATCCGGAAATAACCACCGCCGCCTGCCACCAGCACGGCAGCGCCATTGGGATTTTCCGGACGATAGACCCGCATCCGCGGGGTTGAGACGTTGGAGACCGCGCCATAAGCGCCGCCCTTGTCGCCCAGCACTTCGGCCCCCGTAACCTTGCCATTGCCGGGCGGGGTGCCGGGCCACAGGCGGATTTCCTCCCGTGCGGCGGCGGCTGGAGCCTCAGCCGCCAGCGGCAGCACCGGTGCCAGCACGGCCAGCACGGCCGCCAGCAGGCCAAGCATGCGGCGGGCAATCATCGTGTCTTCTCCAGAACTTCGGCGATCTTCTCGCTGACCGGGCCGCTGCGTTCGTGGCGTTCGATGTCTTCTTCGGGCAGGGGCAGGGGCGCACCCGCCATCGCTGCGGCCAGCCGGTCCCGGTCAAGCGCACCTTCCCAGCCGGCCACCACGATGGTCGCCACCGCATTGCCGACGAAATTGGTGAGTGCGCGGCATTCGCTCATGAAGCGGTCGATCCCGAGGATCAGCGCCATCCCCGCGACAGGCACGCTCGGCACAACGGACAGCGTTGCGGCAAGGATCACGAAGCCCGAACCGGTCACGCCCGCCGCGCCCTTGGAACTGATCATCGCCACCAGCACCAGCGTAAGCTGTTCGCCGAGGCTGAGATCGACGCCCACCGCCTGCGCAATGAACAGCGCGGCCAGCGTCATGTAGATGTTGGTGCCATCAAGGTTGAAGGAATATCCGGTCGGCACCACCAGACCGACCACCGCCTTGCGGCACCCGGCAATCTCCATCTTTTCCATCAGGCTCGGCAGCGCGGCTTCCGACGACGATGTGCCCAGCACCAGCAGCAGTTCTTCGCGCAGGTAACGGATCAGCGCGAAGATCGAAAAGCCGTTGAACCAGCCGACCAGCCCCAGCACCACCAGCACGAACAACAGCGAGGTGAGGTAGAACGTCGCCACCAGCGCGGCGAGGTTGGCCAGACTGCCGATCCCGAATTCGCCGATAGTGAAGGCCATCGCCCCGAAGGCCCCGATCGGCGCAAGCTTCATCAGCATGTGCACCAGCCGGAACACGACCTCGCTGAATGACGAGAGCACGTCCATCACCAGATCGCTCGCCGGGCGGGTCATCGCGATGGCGACGCCGGCCAGGATCGCCACCAGCAACACCTGCAGGATCTGCCCGTCGGTCATGGCGCTGAACAGCGTTTCGGGAATGATGTTGAGCAGGAACCCGCTGATCGTCTGCGCCTCGGCCTTTTCGGCATAGCCGGACACCGCGGCGGTATCGAGCGTGGCCGGGTCGATGTTCAGACCCTCTCCGGGCCGCACCACATTGCCCACCACCAGCCCGATGATCAGCGCCAGCGTGGAAAAGGTGATGAAATAGGCGAAGGCCTTGCCTGCAACGCTGCCCACCGCCTTCATGTCGCGCATCCCGGCAATGCCGGTGGCAACCGTGAGGAAGATCACCGGGGCGATGATCATCTTCACCAGCTTGATGAAGCCATCGCCCAGCGGTTTGAGCGCTGCACCGGTTTCAGGGAACAGGTGACCGACCAGCGCTCCCAACGCAATCGCGGTGAGCACCTGCACGTAGAGCTGCCGATAGAACGGCTTTCGCACCGGCGCGGGGCGCGCGTCTGGCGTCATGGTTGCTTGCAAACCCATGGGCTGCGCGATTCCCTCCCCTGTCAGTGCCTCTCGGCGAAGGAATCTCGGGCACTGCGCATTTTGCTACAAGATTTTCGCTTTGTGTAACCAAACTGACCAATTCCAGTAAGTTAGGCGCAATTTCCGCAAAGACTGTGCGGAAATCCGCACAAATTCCTTGCACCCCTTGCGGAAAGCCGCACAAGGCAACCCGTGCATCGCATCTTGCCCCAGGCGGGCGAGCTAAGGGGGGACGTTGCGGCAGGGCAGGCTTGGGCGGTGGTATCTGGTGGCGGTGGGGCTGGTCGCCCTGACGCTGCTGGCGGCGCTTGCCATGCTCGGGATCGAGCGCGCCGTGCGGGTCAACGCGCTGACAGAAACCCGCGCCGAGGCCACCAATCAGGCCGCGCTTCTGGCTGCCGGGCTGGAAAGCGAGCTCAACAAGTTCAGCCTCGTCCCGCGCGTTCTGGCGGCCGATCCCGAAGTCGCCGAATTGCTGGGCGGGCAGGGCGGCGGGAGCGCGGTGCTCAATCGCCGTCTTGCCGCGCTGGCGCAGCAGACCAACGCTGCCGCAATCTATCTGATGGACGCGCGCGGCACCACCCTGGCGGCAAGCAACTGGGAGCGGCCCGACAGCTTCGTGGGCTCCCGCTATGGCTTTCGCGATTACTTCAGGGGCGCGCTGCGGGATGGCACCGCCAGCGAATTCGCGCTTGGCACGGTCAGCCGCCGACCCGGGCTTTATCTCGCCCAGCGGGTCGGCCCGGCAGGCGCGCCTTCGGGCGTGGTGGCGGTGAAGGTCGAGTTCGACAGCCTCGAGCGCAAGTGGCGTGACGCCGAGGACGGTGTGTTTGTCACCGATGCGGGCGGCATCGTTCTGCTGGCGAGCAATCCCGCGTGGCGGTTCCGCGCTGCCGCTTCCAGCGCGCCCGCCAGCGCAGGCCGCGATCCGGCGCGTGATGCGGTGCGCTTTGGCGTGGCCGAGCCGCAGCCTTTCGCACTGCCCGCCCGCAATGCCGCTTCGCCGGTGCGGATGATTGAGAAGATCCAGCCGATTGCGCCGGTGGGGTGGGAGTTGCACCTGCTGGCCGATCCCGCGCCGCGCCTGTCGGTGGCGCTGGCCAATGCGCGGCTGGCGGCGGTGATGGCGCTCGTGCTGCTGATGCTGTCAGGGGCTGCGGCATGGCAATGGCAACGCCAGCGCCAGGCCCGCGCCGCCGCCAATGTCGCGGCGCAGACCGCGCTGCTGCGCGAACAGTTGCAGCAGGCCAACCGGCTCGCCACGCTGGGCCAGATCACCGCCGGGCTGGGCCACGAAATCCGTCAGCCGCTCGCCGCGATGCGGGTCTATGCCGAGAACGGCGAAAGGCTGCTCGCGGCTGAACGAACGGACGAAGCGGCCGCCAATTTTGGGAAGATCGCGCAACTGGCGGGGCGGATCGGAGAGATCACGGCAGAACAACTCAACTTCAGCCGCCGTTCTGCCGATGAGCCGCGCGCGATCACCCTTGCCGAAGTCATCGACGGTTCGCTGCTGCTGCTGCGCGACCAGATCCGCCAGAAGGGGCTGACGCTTGAACGCCCCGCCGCCGATCTGGCCGCGACCACGGTGCGCGCGCGCCATGTCCAGCTGGAACAGGTGCTGGTCAACCTTCTCCAGAACGCGGTGCAGGCCTGTGCGCCCGGGGGCCAGATCACGCTTGCGGTGGAGGCCGAGGGGCAACAGGTGCGCCTCAGCGTCAGCGATACCGGGCCGGGGGTTCCCGCAGACCTGCGCGACACGCTGTTCCAGCCCTTCGTCACCTCGAAAAGCGACGGCATCGGGCTTGGCCTTGCCATCGCGCGCGAGATCATGCGCCAGCTTGGCGGCGACCTGCTGCATGAAGATGCCGTGCACGAGGGTGGGGGGCCGGGCGCCCGCTTCATCATGGAGATGCCGGCTGCATGACAAACGCCGTTCCCCCGTTGCATGTCGCCCTGGTCGAGGATGAACCGGCCCTGCGCGATGCAACGATGCAGACGCTGATGCTTGAAGGCGCCGAGGTCGCGGCCTTCCCCGATGCCCGCGCCGCGCTCGCCCGGCTGGATGCCGATTACCCCGGCGTAGTGGTCAGCGATGTGCGGATGCCGGGGATCGACGGGATCGCCTTCTTTGCGATGCTGCGCGACATTGACCCCGATCTGCCGGTGATCCTGACCACCGGCCACGGTGATATCGCGATGGCGGTGGCGGCGATGAAAAACGGGGCGGCCGATTTCCTGACCAAGCCCTATGCCTCCGCCGATCTGATCCGCGCTGTGCGGGCGGCGGCCGGGCGGCGGGCGCTGGCGCTGGAAAACCGGCGGCTGCGGCAGGAAGCGGGGCGCAGCGCAGGGGCTGCAATCATTGGCACTTCGGCGGCTGCCGAGCGGCTGCGTTCGGTGATCGAAGGCGTGGCCCGGTCGGAAATTGACGTTCTGCTGACCGGCCCGGCGGGTTCCGGCAAGAGTTATGGCGCACAGGCGATCCATGACCTCAGCCCGCGCCGCAGCCGGCCCTTCATCGCGGTCGATGCCGGCGTGCTGGCGCATGAGGATGCCGAACTGCTGCTGTTCGGGCGCGATCCGGCAGCCGGGGCATCGGGCGGTGGCCTGTCGCGCACCGGCCTGATCGAGCGTGCCAATGGCGGCACCCTGTTCCTTGACGAGATTGCGGCGGCAGGCAGCGTGCTGACCACGCGGCTGGCCGCTCTGGTCGAAAAGCGCGAGGTCTGGCCCATCGGTGCGGCCAAGGCCCGGAGGCTCAATATCCGCATCATCATCGCCCGGCTTGCCGGGAGCGGAGCGCGCGATGCGGTGCCCGATCCTGTCTGGCACCGTCTGGGCGCGGTACAGATCGCCTTTCCGCCTCTGTCGGAACGGCGCGAGGATGTGCCGGAAATCTTCCGCCTGTTCGTCGCCCGCCATGCCCGCGAACTGGACATGCCAGCCCCGCCGATTGGCGAGGCCCAATGGCGCCATGTTCAGTCGCACGAATGGCCGGGCAATCTGCATGAACTCAGCGGTTATGCCCGCGCCTTCGTGCTCGGCCTTGCCGAGGTCGAGGCGGGCGGCGGCGCGCTGACAGGGCAGCGTCCGTTGCAGCAGATCGTCGCCGATTTCGAGCAGACCGTGCTGGAAGACGCGCTGCGCCGCTGCCAGGGCGACATTGCGAAGGTGCAGGCGATGCTCCAGACCCCGCGCAAGACGATCTATGACAAGCTGGCGAAGTATGATCTGAAGCCCGCACGGTTCCGCTGACCCGCGCTTGCGCGGTCCGGTGCTGCGGGGCTAGGCTCCTGCCTCGGCGAAGCGAGGGGAAATGGGCCATGTCAGCGATTGCAAGTTTGGCCCGGCCGCCGCGCCCCGATCCGGCCGCGCTGATCCGGACGCTGGTGCAGCGCTGCATCCTCATTGCCGCATTGCTGCTGGCAGCCTTGATGACGGGCTGCGCGCCCGAGACCGAGACGCGGCAGGAAACGCGCGGACGGTTCGTGTTTGCGGGGTGGGACGGCCCGCCCTTGCCGGTGTGGTATCAATTGCCCGATACGGTGACGCCCACGACCCCGGTGGTGGTGGTGATGCACGGCGTCAACCGCGATGCCGACCGCTACCGTGACGAATGGGCCGGTCTGGCGCGTGACAAGGGCTTCATCGTCATCGTGCCCAAATTCTCCAAGGCGGATTTCCCCGGATCGCGCGGGTACAACACCGGCTATTTCGAGGACAAGGATGGCACGCCGCGGCCGCGCAATCTGTGGTCTTACGCTGCCATTGAACCGCTGTTCGACGAGGCCCGCCGCCGCTTTGGCACGCAGGTGCCGCGCTACACGATCTATGGCCATTCCGCCGGAGCGCAGTTCGTCCACCGCTATGTGATCCTGATGCCCGAGGCGCGGATCGAACAGGCGATTGCAGCCAATGCAGGCTGGTACATGATGCCCGATCTGGCCGCCGATTTTCCTTATGGGACCAAAGGGGCTCCGGTCAGCGCCGAGGGGCTGAAGGCCGCGCTGGCAAAGCCGCTCACGCTGCTGCTCGGCACGGCCGACACCGATACCGCGCATCCCAATCTGCGCACCACGCCAGAGGCAAACCGCCAGGGGCCGCATCGCTATGCCCGCGGGCTGGCTTTCCATGACGAGGGGCGGGCGCTCGCCGCGCAATGGGGCGCGGCCTATGGCTGGCGGGTCGAGCCCGTGCCCGGCGTCGGTCACTCCAACGGTTTGATGGCACAAGCGGCAGCCACGATGATTGCGGCGCGGGCAGAGCAGCAGCGGCCATAGGGATTGTCCCCAGAGTCCGCGTCCCTTGGCCCTTGTGCCGCAAGCGCTGCGGCCTTTAGGACTGTGACAAGAGGCACCAACAGGGAGTAGGCCTGCGTGAAACATGCGAATTCGGGGTCAGGGCGGATCGCCGTTCTGGCAGGGGCCGCCATCACCGCCATCGCCGTAGCGACCGCCGCCCCGGCAGCGGCGCAGGACCGCGCCATCGCCATCACCGGCGCGCGCATCCTTACCATGGCGGGCGAGCCGATCGACAACGGCACGCTGGTCATCAAGGATGGGAAGATCGTCGCCGTGGGCAGCGACATCGCCATTCCCGCCGATGCGCAGCAGATCGCGGCCGATGGCCGGGTGATCATGCCGGGGATCGTCGACACCCATTCCCACATCGGCCAGGTGGCCGGGGCCGATGGTTCCGGCCCGGTCCAGCCCGAAGTGCGGGCGATGGATTCGATCGATCCGCTGTCTCCCAGCATCGACAAGGCCCGCGCGGGCGGGGTCACCACCGTCAACATCATGCCCGGCTCCGGACACCTTGTCAGCGGCCAGACCTTCTACATGAAGCTGCGCAAGGGCCGCACGATCGAGGATATCGCCTTCCAGATGAAGGATGGCGCGGCGCTGGGCGGTATCAAGATGGCCAACGGCACCAACCCGATGGGCGGCACCGGCTTTCCCGGCACCCGCGCCAAATCGGCATCGCTGGTGCGTGAAGCCCTGACCGAGGCCAAGACCTATTGCAGCGGCGACCGCAAGACCCGCGATCTGGCCAAGGATGCCTTGTGCGAAGTGCTTTCGGGCGAACGGCTGGTCCATTTCCACTCGCACCGCGCCGACGACATCATGACCGTGCTGCGATTGAAGCAGGAATTCGGCTTCGACGTGTTGATCCAGCACGGCACCGAGACCTGGAAGATCGCTGACGAACTGGCCAAGGCCGGTGTGCCGGTGTCGAACATCACGCTCGATGCGCCCGGCGGCAAGCTGGAGACGATGGACCTTCGCATGGACAATGCCGGGATCCTCGAACGCGCAGGGGTGCTGGTGTCGATCCATTCGGACGATGCGGTGATCGATTCGCGGATGCTGCTGCGCGAGGCTGCGCTGGCGGTGCGCGGCGGCATGACCCCTGATGGCGCGCTGCGGGCGCTGACCATCAACGGCGCCAGGCAGATGAAACTGGATGCCCGCGTCGGATCGCTCGAACCGGGCAAGGACGCCGATTTTCTTGTGCTCGATGGCGATCCGCTGTCGACCTACACCCACATTCTGGAAACCTGGGTCGAAGGCGCCAAGCTGTTTGACCGCAGCAAGCCTGAAGACCTGCTGATGGCAACGGGAGGCTTTGGCGCGGGCAGCCCGATGGAAGCATCGCACCACCACTGGGAAATCGCCGAAGGGGAGGGCGGGCACTGATGCGTATCACCAAAATTGGCCTTGTGGCCGCCAGCGCCTTGGCACTCGCCACCGCGGGACACGCGCAGGACATCGCGATCAGGGGCGAGCAGGTGCACACCATGGCTGGCCCGATGATCACAGACGGCGTGGTGGTGATCGACGATGGCAAGATCATCGCGGTCGGCCCTGCGGCCAGCACGCCGATCCCCGAAGGCTTCACCGTGGTCGAGGCCAAGGTGGTCACCCCCGGACTGGTCGATGCCCGCACGGTGGTGGGCCTTTCCGGTTATCTCAATCAGGAACACGATCAGGACCAGCTTGACAGGACCGCGCCGGTTCAGCCGCAGCTGCGCGCCATCGATGCCTATAACCCGGATGATGCGCTGGTCGCATGGCTGCGCGGGTTCGGGGTGACGACGATCCACACCGGCCACGGCCCCGGCGCACTTGTTTCAGGGCAGACGATGGTGGCCAAGACGGTCGGCGCCACTGCCGATGAAGCGGTGATCATGCGCGATGCGATGGTGGCTGCCAATCTTGGCCCTTCCGCGCTGGCCGGATCGGGCAAGTCCCCCGGTACACGTGCCAAGCAGATCGCCATGCTGCGTCAGGCGCTGATTTCCGCCAAGCAGGGCGAAGCGCCCAAGCCTGCGAAAAAGGGTGAGGCCAAGGCCGGCCCCGACAAGCCGCCCAGCCTTGAAGTGCTGACGATGCGCGATGTGCTCGCCCGGAAGCTGCCGCTGCTGGTCACCGCCCACCGCGCGCAGGACATCATGAGCGCGCTGCGGCTGCGCGAGGAGTTCGGCATTGATCTGGTGCTGGACGGCGCGGCAGAGGCCTATCTGCTGACCGACCAGATCAAGGCGGCCGGGGTGAAGGTCATCCTCCACCCGCCGATGGCGCGGCAATATGGCGAGTTCGAAAACGCCAGCTTCACCACCGGCGCGGTGCTGCAGGCTGCGGGCATCCCGTTTGCCTACCAGTCGGGCTATGAAGGCTATGTCCCCAAATCCCGCGTGGTGCTGTTCGAAGCGGCCATCGCGGCGGCCAACGGGCTGACCCGGGACGAGGCTCTGGCGAGCATCACGATCAATGCCGCAAAGGTGATCGGCATGGACAAGCGCGTGGGATCGCTGGAGGTCGGCAAGGATGGCGATGTGGCGCTGTTCGATGGCGACCCGTTTGAGTACACCTCCCACGTGGTCGGCGTGGTGGTGGACGGGAAGCAGGTCAGCGCCGCGCCGCAATAGGCGCGCGGCGCTGGCCTCAGCCCGGCAGTTCCACTGAAAAGTCGATCGGCCTGAAGCTGCCGCCGTTCGAGGCATAGGCCGAACAGGCCGTCAGCCCGATGACGAGGTCCATTTCCGCCCGGAAACGGATGAGATCGCCGGGCTGTGTCTGCGGCGGCAGCACGGCAAGCTTGCCGTCAGCGTCCACCGTCACGTTCATGAAGATGTTGAACGCTGCCGGGATGTGGTCCGGCTCCACGCCATGCGGCGCCAGCGCCTCGGCCAGATTGCCGAAGCAGCCGCGGTGCAGCGGCTTGTCGGGGTAGAAATGGCGGAACGTGTCGTATGAGCACGGGGTCAGCAGGAAATCGTGGTGCGGCGCGGTGTCTTCGATGATGGTCAGCATCACCCGCGAGCGGTTCGACCACAGCCGCGCGCCTGTGGTGAGGCGCAGCGTTTCCTCGTAATCGAAGGTTCGCCCGTTCGACAGGATCTCACCTGGATCGGCGGCGGAGACAGCCAGCATGTCGCTGACCTGGCTGCCTTCAGGGTCGATCACGGTGAGCAGCGCTCCCTCGGGCAGCCGTACGGCGACGCCGCTGCGTGGCGGGATGCGCTGGATCATCGGCCACCTTCCGCAGGCGCATAGGGGCACACCCAATCGCTTTCCACCGCGCGGCCGCTATATTGCCGCGCCTCGCTGGTCTCGCCATGGCGGGCGATCATCGGGTTGGGCACGCCGTCAAACCCTGCATCGCGGTCAAGGATCACTTCGCGCATCCGTTCGTACCGCTCCGCTTCGCGCAGGGCTGCGAATTGCTGGTGCAGGTTGAAGACGATCACGGGTGATGGCGCCCGCCGTGCGCGGCGGGATGCGTGGGGATGCAGCCCGACCGCAAAATAGGCCTTTCCGCCAAAGCTGAGAGCAAAGCGCGGATCGCGCGGGTCATCGCTGAAGTCGGGATCATGCGGATGGCCCTGCGCCCGGTCAATGTCGCTCAGCCGGCCCAGCCGGTCCCACAGCGCCGCCTCGAAGCCGCGCTCGTCAAGATCATGCGGTCCGGCAAAGACGACCGCGAGGCTGTAGAATGTCTGGGCGTCCGGACACGCGTCGCTGGACCATTGGGCCAGCTTTTCGTGGATTCGCGCATCGTCCGCGGCACTCGCAATCGAGGCTGCGGTTTCAACGCCGAGACGATCCTGCGCCAATGCTGCCCTCGCGCCGAGGCAAGGGAAATCAGCCTGCCCAACATGGGCCAGAAACCCCTGCTCCAGTTCACGGCGCAGGTTTTTGTTCAGGGTGCCGAAGCCGGAAGCGGGATCCGGTTCGTAACGTGGATCAGTGTGTTTGCAATCAATGTCAGTCATTCCCGCAACTTAGCCGTGATGCGCGGCGGGAACATTCAAGTAGTAACCTAGCCTGCATTAGTGCCGGCCGCAGTGTGTTGGCCCTATTTTCCGGCTTTCCCCCAGCAGTAGGTTCGGGGCGTTCAGGACAAGCGGCGACCCGTTGCGGCGCGGGCGGCTACCCCCACTGCGGGCCGAATGGACGGCCCCGAAAGGAAAAACCATGAGACATCTTCACCTGCTGCTCGGCGCGCTGGCTCTGCCCGCTTTGGGCCTTGCGGCCCAGGCGCCTCTTGCCGCCACGCAGGCTGCTCCGGCGGCGGCCTTTGCCCTCGCGCCGCTGCCTTACGCGGCGGACGCGCTGGAGCCGGTGATCGACGCGGCGACGATGACGACCCACCACGGCAAGCACCATCAGGCCTATGTCGACAATCTCAACAAGGCGGTCGCTGCCGATCCGGCGCTGAAGGGCATGGGGCTGGAACAGCTCGTTGCCCGCGCTGGCACGCTACCGTCTGCCGTGCGCAACAATGCCGGCGGGCACTGGAACCACACCTTCTTCTGGCAGAGCATGGCCCCGGCCGGGCAGGGCGGCGCGATGACCCCCGCGCTGGAACAGGCGATCACCGCGCAGTTCGGATCGGTCGAGACATTCAAGGCCAGCTTCAAGGAAGCAGGCACGGGTCGCTTTGGTTCGGGCTGGGTGTGGCTGATTGTGGACGAGGGCGGCAAGCTCGCCATCACCTCGACCCCCAATCAGGACAACCCGCTGATGGACGTGGCCGAGACCAGAGGCACACCGATCCTCGGCAATGATGTGTGGGAACACGCCTATTACCTCAAGCACCAGAACCGCAGGGGCGATTATCTCGACGGGTGGTGGCAGGTGGTCAACTGGGACACGGTATCAGAACGTTACGCGGCGGCGACCGGGCAGGGTTAGGCCGGAGGGCGGGGCGCGGCCAGCCCCGCCGCGTCCGCTGGCGTTTCCACCGGCTGATCCTTTTCGACCCGCTCGGAATAGCGGTCGACCAGGCTTTCGGCATGGGGGCGCAGCAGCACGGTGAAGCGCACCAGCTCCTCCATCACGTCCACGATCCGGTCATAATAGGCCGAGGGCTTCATACGGCCAGCGTCATCGAATTCCATATAGGCCTTCGCGACCGAGGACTGGTTGGGGATGGTGAACATCCGCATCCAGCGGCCAAGGATGCGCAGGGTGTTGACCGTGTTGAAGCTCTGCGATCCGGCGCAGACCTGCATCACCGCCAGTGTGCGGCCCTGTGTCGGGCGCAGGCCCTTGTAGGCGAGCGGCAGGTGGTCAATCTGCGCCTTCATGATACCGGTGATGGTCCCGTGGCGTTCGGGGCTGCACCAGACCTGCGCTTCGGACCACAGCGAATGTTCGCGCAGTTCGTGCACCGCAGGGTGATCATCGCCTTCGTGCAGATCGGGCAAGGGCAGATCGGAAGGATCGAAAATCCGCGTCTCGCAGCCGAAGAATTGCAACAGACGCGCCGCTTCTTCCACGGCGAGGCGCGAGAAGGAACGCTCCCTCAGCGAGCCATAAAGCAGCAGCACGCGCGGCGGCGGGTCCAGCGGGCCAAGGCCCAGCGCCGGACGGGCATGGACATATTCACGCTTCAGCGCGGGAAGATGCGCCGGATCGGGCAGGGTGCGCAGGCGGGCGTGTTCGGTCATGCGGGACTTTCGGGAA
This sequence comes from Porphyrobacter sp. IPPAS B-1204, assembly GCA_003724185.1. Classification (GTDB taxonomy): domain Bacteria; phylum Pseudomonadota; class Alphaproteobacteria; order Sphingomonadales; family Sphingomonadaceae; genus Erythrobacter. Next base: position 555,406 of record RHGM01000001.1, on the reverse strand, counting down.
AGCGGGCACGGGTGCGGTTGGCGAAGGCCACCAGCGAGAGCATCACCGGCACTTCGACCAGCACGCCCACCACGGTGGCAAGCGCCGCGCCGCTCGACAACCCGAACAGCCCGATGGCAACCGCGACCGCCAGTTCGAAGAAGTTCGACGTGCCGATCAGCGCGCAGGGCGCGGCGATGTTGTGCGGCACCTTCCACGCCCACGCCAAGGCATAGGCGGCAGCGAAGATGCCGTAGGACTGGATGATGATCGGCACCGCAATCAGCGCGATCAGCAGCGGGTTGCCGAGGATCGTGCCCGCCTGAAACGCGAACAGCAGCACCACCGTCGCCAGCAGGCCGATCACCGACCACGGCTTGAGCTTGGCCGTGAAGGCATCAACCGCCGCTGCGTCTCCGCCGTGGCTGGCGATCACGCGGGCGCGGGTCAATGCGCCCGCCACCAGCGGGATCACCACATAGAGCGCGACCGACAGCAGCAGCGTCTCCCACGGCACCTCGATCTCGGTCACGCCCAGCAGCAGCGCCACCAGTGGCGCAAAGGCGACGATCATGACGAGGTCGTTCACCGACACCTGCACCAGCGTGTAGGCCGGATCGCCCCGCGTAATCTGCGACCACACGAACACCATCGCGGTGCACGGCGCAGCGCCCAGCAGGATCAGCCCGGCGATGTATTCCTGCGCATCGGCGCGGGGTAGCAGGCCGGCATAAAGGTAATCGAAGAACAGCACCGCCAGCGCCGCCATGGTGAAGGGCTTGATCAGCCAGTTGATCACCAGCGTGATGATCAGCCCCTTGGGCTTGCGGCCAATGTCCTTGATGCTCGCGAAATCGACGCCCACCATCATCGGGAAGATCATCGCCCAGATCAGCACCGCAACCACGAGATTGACCGAGGCATATTCCAGTCCGGCGAGCAGTCCGACTGCATCGGGCGCGGCCAGCCCCAGCCCCAGCCCTGCCAGAATGGCGAGCAGCACCCAGACCGAAAGGTAGCGTTCGAACAGGCCGAGCGGAGATGCGCCTTCGCTCATCACGCGGCCCCTTCCATTGCGCCGATTTCGGCAAGGGCGGTCTGAAAGGCAGGCTTGTCCAGCGCCGCCCGGTCGAGCGCAAGAAAGGCCCGCACCCGCATCTCCAGCAGGCGCCAGGTTTCCTCGAAGGCGGCGTCCACCTCCGCTTCGTTGCCGGTCACATCAGCCGGATCGGGCAGGCCCCAATGGGCTTTGAGCGGGCTGCCGAGGAACACCGGGCAGGCCTCGCCCGCAGCATTGCCGCAGACGGTGATGGCAAGGTCGATGGGCGGGCTACCTGGCGCGGTGAATTCGTCCCAGCTTTTGGACCGGAAAGGCGCGGTGTCGATCCCGCGCCGCTCCAGCAGCCTCAGCGCGCCCGGATGGGGCACGCCCTTGGGCTTGCTGCCTGCGCTGAAGGCCCGAACGCGGTCCTCTCCCAGATGATTGAACAGCGCCTCGCCCAGAATCGATCGGGCGGAATTGCCGGTGCACAGGACCAGCACGGTGAAGGGGGTGTCAGGCATCGTCAGCCTCTGGTCAGGGGTTCGCAGGTCAGGCCTGCCATCAGGTCGGAACACATTTCCGGCGCGCCGCCGCAGCAGTCCTGCATCAGGAAGGTCAGCAGGCGGCGCATCCCGTCATAATCGGCGCGGTAATGGATCAGGCGGCTTTCCCGTTCCGACTGCACCAGACCGGCGCGTTCGAGGCTGGCGAGGTGGTGCGACATGGTGGAGGGCGGAACGCCGCAATGGTCGGCGATCGCGCCTGCGATCATGCCTTGCGGTCCGGCTTTCACCAATGCGCGGAACACGGCCAGCCGCGTCTCGTGCGCCAGCGCGCCGAGCGCATCGACAGCCCAGACGGAAGCAGCGTGATCATCCATAGATTCGACCTTTCGAGAAATGTCGAATGAATGAGCCTGCGCTGGTTGTCAATGCGCCGGTGATAAGCGGCTGTCAGGGAGCAGGATTGTGCCAGACAAGCGCCGACAGGGCGAGCCAGGTCGTGAACATCACCAGATAGGGCCAGCGGCTTGGCCACAGCCGGGCCACCAGCAGGGTCGCTGCCGCGGTGCCGGCAAGGGCGAGCAAGGGCGCGCCCGCTGCCAGCGTGCTAGCGCCGCCCAGTGCGGCCCTGATCGCGGCGCTGGCCCATTGGGCCGGCAGCAGCACCAGCAGCCATTCTGGCAGATCGCCCGGACGCGCTGCGGCGGTGGCGATAATCGCCGCCTCGCCCGCGACCACCGCCACCGCGATCCACCAGCCCTTGTCCGCCATGCTGCGGGCAAACAGCGCGCCCCGTGCGGCGAAGCTGACGCTGGCGACGAGCATGGCGAAGGCGGCCGGAAGAAGATGCGCAGGCGGCAGCAGCCCGGCCATCCGTCCTGACAGCACAAGTCCGGCGCCCGTCAGCAGGGCGAGCGCGACACCGATCCACAACCGCCCCGCGGCCGCAGCGCCGATCATCCCGGCCCCCATCAGGCCTGTTGCAAGGATGGGCCCGGCAACCAGACCGGGCGGCGCATCCGCCAGCAATCCGATGGCCACTGCGGGAACCACCACCCCGGCCAGAGCCGTCGCCAGCCATGCCGGGCGGGAGGTCGCTGGGCGATGTGTGTGCGGCAAAAGCGTCATGGCAGGACCAGTGCGCAAAAGGGCGAGGCTTGTCGAGCGCGCGTTACCGAGCCCGCCCGCGTCGGCAGGCGCTGCCATGAAGGCTAATCGGACGTGCCGAGCAGAATATCGGGAAACTGGCTGGGGCGGAAGGATTCGAACCTTCGCATGGCGGTACCAAAAACCGCTGCCTTACCGCTTGGCTACGCCCCAGCAAGAGCCGCGCTCTATAGCGGCTCAAATGCATATGGGAAGGGGGCGAAAGCACGTGTTCGCCCCCTTTTTTCGCTGTCTCTCAAGCGTCGCGGGTCAATCGAGGCGCTTGCCGGCGAAGTCTGCGGCTGAGTGGCGTTCCTTCAGCTGCGTGTCCTCGTCGCCCCACACCTTGTTGACGATCCGCCCGCGCTGCACCGCCGGTCTGGCGGCGATTTCCTTCACCCAGCGCCCCACGTGCTTGTAATCGTCGATGCTGAGGAAGGTCTTGGCGTCGTTGTAGATGTCGCCGGTGGTAAACGGTGCGAGCCAGGGGAAGTTCGCGATGTCGGCAAGGGTGTATTCGTCACCGGCAAGGAAGCGGCTGTCCGCAAGGCGCTTGTCCGCGACATCGAAGATCCGCTTGGTTTCCATCGCGTAGCGGTTGATCGGATATTCGTATTTCTCCGGGGCATAGGCATAGAAATGGCCAAAGCCGCCGCCGATGAAGGGGCCGCTGGCGACTTGCCAGAACACCCAGCTCAGCACCTCGGCGCGGGCCTGCGGGGCGGTGGGCAGGAACATCCCGAAGGTCTCGGCCAGATGGACAAGGATCGCGCCGCTTTCGAAGACGCGGAACGGTGCGTGAGGATCGCTGCGGTCGAGCAGGGCGGGGATCTTGGAATTGGGGTTCACGCCGACAAAGCCGCTGCCGAATTGCTCGCCCGACGAGATGTTGACGGTCCAGGCGTCATATTCCGCGCCGGTGTGTCCGGCCTCCAGCAGCTCTTCGAGCATGATCGTCGCCTTCACCCCGTTGGGCGTGGCGAGCGAATAGAGCTGGAAGGGATGCGCGCCGACGGGCAGTTCCCGGTCTTCGCGCGCGCCGGCGGTCGGCCGGTTGATGCTGGCAAAGCGGCCGCCGGACACGGTATCGGCGCTCCAGACGGCGGGCGGGGTGTAGGTCGGATCGGCCATGGGGATTACTCCTTTGGGCGCAGCAAAAGCGCGTGCTATCGTGAAAGCCTAGCTGGCGCTGGCGGGGGACTTGCGCAAGGTGGAACATTGCCGGGCGCGGGCGCATTTCCTTGGCGATGGAAAAGCTGGTCTATGTTGACGATGATCTGCCCGGCATCACCCGGCGGCGGGCAGGCAAGGGCTGGGCCTATTACAACCCGTCAGGCACCCTGATCCGCGATTCTGAAGAACGCGCGCGGCTCAATGCGATTGCTCTTCCCCCCGCCTATCACGATGCGTGGTTCTGCCCGGCGCCCAACGGCCATATCCTTGCCACCGGATATGACGACGCGGGGCGCAAACAGTATCGTTATCATCCCGATTTCCGCAGTGCGCAGGAAAGCGCCAAGTATGATGCCTGTGCGCGGTTCGGCCATTTGCTGCCGCTGGTGCGCAAGCGGGTGAAAGAAGACCTTGCGCAGCCCCGCGTGACCCGCGAGCGCGCACTGGCGGCGGTGGTGCGGTTGCTCGACCTGTCGGCGATCCGCGTCGGCAACGAACACTATGCCCGCACCAATGCGAGCTATGGCGCGACCACCTTGCGCGCCGGTCACGCCGAGGTCGGTTCGCGGCGGATCGTGCTGGAGTTCACCGGCAAGGGCGGCAAGGAACATGACCTGACGCTGGTCGATGCACAGTTGGCGCGGGCCGTGCAGCGGATGCAGGATCTGGCCGGGGAAGCGGACGATCACCTGTTCCGCTACATGGGCGACGAAGGCGAGGTGCGGCCTGTCACCTCGGGCGAGGTCAACGCCTACCTGCGCGAAACGACGGGCGCGGATTTCAGCGCCAAGCATTTCCGCACTTTCCATGCCAGCAGCCTCGCCTTCGAAAAGCTGGCGACGGGACGGGGCAGGGTGAAATTGTCCGAAATGCTGGAAAATGTGGCGCAGCGGCTCGGGAATACGCCGGCGATTGCGCGCAGTTCCTATGTTCATCCGGCGGTGATTGCGCGGATCGAGGGGCAGGAGGCGTGGCGCGCCGCGCTGACGCTGCCGCGCCAGACGCGCTGGCTTACCCGCGCCGAACGCGGGCTGATCGCCTTTCTCGACGAATGCGGGACAGCCAGCGAATACCTGTGTAGCGACGCGGCCTAGGCAGCACGGGCAAGCCGCGTTATGCCCCGCCGCTAGCCAGGAGATGCGCAGGCGATGAGTGAGGCCCACCCCTTTTTCGACATGCACAGCCACGGCTTCGTGCGCGTGGCGACAGCGACGCCGTGCAGCCGCACCGCCGATGTCGGTTACAACACCGCTGGCGTGCTGGCCGAGGCGCACAAAGCGCACGACGCGAACGTCGATCTGGTGGTGTTCCCCGAACTCACGCTGTCATCCTATGCGATCGACGATCTGCTGCTCCAGCACGCACTGATCGAGCGGGTGGAGCAGGCATTGGCCGAGGTGGTGGCGGCATCGGCTGACCTTCATCCGGTGCTGGTGGTGGGCGCGCCGCTGCGTCGGGCGGACAAGCTCTACAATTGCGCCGTGGTGATCGCGCATGGGCAGATTCTGGGCGTAGTGCCCAAGAGCTTCCTGCCAAATTACCGCGAATTCTACGAAAAGCGCCATTTCGCCCACGGGCGCGGATGCACCGATCTGTGGATCGGGGTGGCGGGCGAGGAAGTGCCCTTCGGCACCGATCTGGTGTTTGCCGCGGCGAACCTGCCGGGTTTCCGTTTCGGCGTGGAGATCTGCGAGGATTTCTGGGCGCCGGTTCCGCCCGGGATGCAGGCCGCGATGGCGGGCGCGCTGATCCTGTGCAACCTCTCCGCCTCGCCCGTCACCATCGGCCGGGCGGATGACCGCCATCTGCACTGCCGCTCGTCTGCCTCCCGCGCCATCGCCGCCTATGTCTATTCGGCGAGCGGTTACGGTGAAAGCACCACCGACCTCGCGTGGGACGGACAGGGCGTGATCTACGAGATGAGCAGCCTGCTGGCGCAAAGCGAGCGGTTTGACCGCATCGGCGAACTCACCATCGTTGATATCGACACCGAACGCCTCTCCGCCGAACGCCTGCGCAACCCGACCTTCGCCGATGCGGCGGAATGGGCCGGCAGCCCCGCGGACACCTATCGCCGGATCGTGTTCGAACACGCCTATGCAGAAGGTGACATCGGCCTGAAGCGCCCCGTCGCACGCTTCCCCTTCGTGCCTGACCGCGAGGACAAGCTCGACGAGGATTGCTACGAGGCGTTCAACATCCAGGTCGATGCGCTGATGCGGCGGATCGAATCGACGGGTGCCAAGTCCCTGATTATCGGCATTTCGGGCGGGCTCGACAGCACCCATGCATTGATTGTGGCGGCCAAGGCGTGTGACCGGTTGGGGATGCCGCGCACGGCGATCCGGGGCTACACCATGCCCGGCTTCGGCACCTCTGAAGGCACCAAGTCCAACGCCCACCGGCTGATGCAGGCGATAGAAATCACCGCGGGCGAAATCGACATTCGCCCCGCCGCGCACAAGATGCTGGAGGATATTGGCCACGCCTTTGCCAATGGCGAACCGGTGCATGATGTGACCTTCGAAAACGTGCAGGCGGGGCTGCGCACCGATTACCTGTTCCGCCTTGCCGGACAGCACGGCGGCTTTGTGGTCGGCACGGGTGACCTGTCAGAGCTGGCGCTGGGCTGGTGCACCTACGGCGTCGGCGATCACATGAGCCATTACGGCGTCAACGCAGGCGTGCCCAAGACGCTGATCCAGTACCTGATCCGCTGGGTGATCCGCACCGGCCAGTTCACCGATGCCTGCGGGCATGTGCTGGAAGACGTGCTCGGCACCGAAATCAGCCCTGAACTGGTGCCTCCGGGCGCCGACGGGGCGATGCAATCGACCGAGAGCATGGTCGGGCCATACGAGCTCAACGACTTCTTCCTCCACCACGTGATCCGATTCGGCCAGCGCCCCTCCAAGGTGGCGTTTCTGGCGTGGCACGCTTGGCAGGACGCGGGCCGCGGCCTGTGGCCTGCGGGCTTCCCGGACATTGGCAAGAACGCCTATGACCTTGTCACCATCGCCCGCTGGCTGGACAAGTTCTGTGCGCGGTTCTTTGGGTTTTCGCAGTTCAAGCGGAGCGCGCTGCCCAACGGGCCCAAGGTATCCTCGGCAGGTGCGCTGTCCCCGCGCGGTGACTGGCGCGCCCCGTCCGATGCCGTGGCGACCGTGTGGCGGGATGAACTGCGCGGCGCGTTGCCCGATGATGTTGCCGGCGAGGTTTACGGCCCGCCTGCTGACTGATGCCCAAAAGCCTGCCTCTCTCCGCGCTGGGTATCATGCTGTTCTGCAATGTCGCCTGGGCCTTGAACGTCGTGGTCAGCAAGATCGCGGTGTCGACGCTCGGCCTGCCGCCGCTGTTCTATACCGTGCTGCGTTCCGCGACGGTGCTGGCGGTGCTGTTCCCGCTGCTGCTGCGCGGTCGGCCTGACCGGCTGCCGCTGGTGCTGCTGATCGGCTTTGCCATTACGGGCGGGAGCTTCGGGCTGCAATTCGTCGGGCTGCAGACGGCGAGCCCTTCTGCCGTCGGCATCGTCAACCTCGCCGGCGCGCCGTTGACGGTGCTGTTCGCGATCATGTTTCTGGGCGAGGAGGTGCGCTGGCGGCGCGGGCTGGGCATGGCGCTGGCGCTGGGCGGTGTCGGCCTTGCCATCGGCGCGCCGTCCGATGCGGGCGATCCGGTGGGGCTGGGCTTTGCCTTTGCGGGCGTGCTGATCGGAGCCTTCGCCTCGGTCTTCGTCAAGCGGCTGGAGGTGGGCGCGGTGGCGCTTCAGGCCTGGGCGGGGGTCGCCTCGCTTGGCGTTATGTTGCCTGCGACATTGCTGCTGGAAAGCGGGCAGATTGCCGCTGTCACCGCCGCACCGCTGGCGGTGGCGGGGTGCGTGCTGTTTGCTGGCGTGGTCGTCTCGGTCGGCGCGCATTCGGCCTATTTCCGGCTGTTTCAGGCGAATGACGCCAATCTGATCGTGCCGCTGACGCTGCTCACGCCGCTGCTGACCATTGCCTTTGGCACATGGCTGACCGGCGACACCATCGGCTGGCCGCTGATCGTGGGCGGAACAATGGCGCTGGCGGGCGTGGCGATCATCGTCATCCGCCCGAGCCGCACCTTCTTCAAATGGCAGCTGATGCGGCCCAAGATCTAGCGCCGCAACACCCCCCCTAAGCGGGGCTAGGGGGGGCTAGGCGAGGGCAAGCAGGTATCTGGACAATCAGGCCGCCAGCGTTTCCGCCTGTTTCTGCGCGGCGGCGATCTTTTCCTCGCCACCTTCGCCCATGATCCCGTCAGCCGCGACCATTTCGACATCGGTGATGCCGATGAAGCCGAGGAAGAAGGTCAGCCAGCGGCTCATGAAGTCGATGTCGCTGCCCATCGGGGTGCCGCCGCTGGCGATGGCGAGATAGGCCTTCTTGCCGGTCAGCAGCCCTTCGGGGCCGGTCGCGGTGTAGCGGAAGGTGGTGCCGTTGCGCGCGACCAGATCGGCCCAGGCCTTCAGCGTCGCGGGGGCGGCGAAATTGTACACCGGGCTGGCGATCACGATGGTGTCAGCCGCCTCCAGTTCGGCAATTAGCGTGTCGGCGATGGCGGCGAGTTCGGCCTGTTCTGCGGTGCGATCTGCGGCGGGCGTCAGGTTCGCGGCGAAGCGTTCGGCGCTCACGTAAGGCAGATCATTGGCGGCCAGATCGCGGGTGATGACGCTGGCACCGGTCTTGGCGGCGAGGCCATCAACGATGCGCTGGCCGAGCCCGCGCGACACGCTTTCGCTGTCGGAACGGATGCTGGCGGTGATGTAGAGGATGTTGCTCATCGGGGATTCCTTTTTGTGTCCTACCGCTTCGCTGCTTGAGGACGGGACAGGGGTGGAGCCGGCCGGCAGGGGGCGGCCAGCCGGCTCCGGGGGGACTGTTAGGCCGCGTCGACCAGCACCACTTCGCTGTCTTCCAGCGCGGTGATGGTGACGCTTTCGAGCGCGGTGATCGCCACGCCGTCACGGGCATTCGCCTCGACATCGGCAATGCGGATCTTGCCGGTGGCGGGCACCAGATAGAGGTGACGGTCAGCGCTGCGGGGCGTGTAGGTCACGCTTTCCCCCGCCTTGATCGTCGCGCCGAGCACCCGCGCATCGGCACGGATCTTGAGCGCATCGTTGTCGTTGGCGACACCGCTGGCGAGCGGGACGAAAGCGCCTTCGCGGCCCTCCTTGGGGAACTGGCGTGCCCCCCAGCTCGGCTCGCCGCCGCGTTCATCGGGGATGATCCAGATCTGGAACAGCGTGGTATCAGTGCCTTCGAGATTGTATTCCGAATGGCGCACACCGCTGCCTGCACTCATCACCTGCACATCGCCCGCTTCGGTGCGGCCTTCGTTGCCCATGCTGTCACGGTGCGTGATCGCGCCGGTGCGGACATAGGTGATGATCTCCATGTCGCTGTGCGGATGGGTGGGAAAGCCGGTGCCGGCGGCGATCTTGTCATCGTTCCACACCCGCAGGGCGCCCCAGTGGACGCGGGCGGGATCGTGGTAGCTGGCGAAGGAGAAATGGTGATGCGCGTCGAGCCAGCCGTGGTTGGCCGCGCCAAGCGTGTTGAAGGGACGAAGTTCGATCATGTCGTGTCTCCTTGTTCTGTTGAACGGGAGATAGGCCGGATGGTTCAAACGGATAAGTGCGATAAAACTTGCCAAGATGTTCGGAGTATCTGAACATTGTCCCATGAAGCTCGGTGAACCCACCCTCGATCAGCTGCGCATCTTCCTTGCGGTTGCCGAACACGGCAGCTTTGGCGGGGCAGCCAAGGCACAGGGGAGGGCGGTTTCGGCGGTGTCATACGGCATCGCGCAGCTGGAGGCGCAGCTCGGCCTCAGACTGTTCGCGCGCGAAGGATCGCGCCGCCCTGTGCTGACGGCGGCGGGAGAGGGGCTCCTCGCCGAAGCCCGCGCCGTGGCTGACGGAGTGGACGCGCTGCTGGCGAAGGCACGCTCGCTCCATGCGGGGCAGGAGCCTTCGCTGACGCTGGTGATCGATGTGATGGTGCCGGGCGAAATCACCGCCCATGTGCTGGGCGAATTCCGGCGCATCTTTCCGACCTGCGCGCTGACCTTGCGGATCGAAGGGCTGGGCGCGGTGGCCGCCTGCCTGATCGAGGGCGGGGCCGACCTTGCCATCGGCGGGCCGGTGATCGGCGACCAGCCCGCGCTGGAGCGGCAGGCGGTGGGCGAAATCGACCTGATCCCTGTCGCCGCGCCGTCGCACCCTTTGGCGCGTCCCGGTGTCGGTCCCGGGGAAAGCCGCCGCCACCTGCAACTGGTACTGACCGATCGTTCTCCCCTGACCGAGGGCCGCGAGTTTTCCGTGCTCAGCCCGCTGACCTGGCGGCTGGGCGATCTGGGCGCCAAGCATTCGCTGCTGAAGGAAGGGCTGGGCTGGGGCAATATGCCGCGCGCGATGGTGGCACGTGACATCGCCAGCGGCGCGCTGGTGGAGCTTGATCTGCCCGAAAAGCCGGGCGCGCATTACCGGCTGTCGGCGCTGTGGCGGCGCGACACGCGGCTTGGCCCTGCGGCAAGCTGGCTGGTGGATGCGTTTCGGGACGGGTTGGGGGGTTAAGGCCCGAACTGCACCGGAGCGTCGCCCTCCTGCCACGGCGTGAATTTGGGCATCACGCTTGCGAACAGGTCGGAGGTTACCAGACGCTCCAGCCATGCCTGCAAATGCGGAAGGGGCAGGCCCTCGAACCATGCCGGATCAATCGCGGCGAACTGGCGGATGAAGGGGAACAGCGCGATATCGGTGAGGCTGCGCTTGCCCCCGCACAGCCACGGCGATGCCGCCAGCCGCGTCTCCAGCGGGTCGAGCAGCGCGAGTGCGGCGGCGCGGTGGTCGGTCACGCCGTCCTCCTCATACCGCCCCGGATATTTCGCCCGGTCGAGATGATGTTTGAACACCCCGTCATTGACGGCGATCAGCGCCGGATCGTCACCGTCCAGCCAGCCTTCGGGGTCATTGCGTGCGAGCGCCCACCGCATGATGCCGAGGCTTTCGTCGATCACCGTTCCATCGGCCAGCACCAGCACCGGCACGGTCGCTTTGGACGAGGCAGCGATCAGCGCGGGCGGTTTGGCGGCGAGCTTTACCTCGCGCAAGGTCACTGTCACCCCCGCCACCCAAAGGGCCATCCGCGCCCGCATCGCATAGGGGCAACGGCGAAAGGAATAGAGGATGGGAGCCGCAGTCATTCCTTCGGCAGCCGCACCGCACCCACGTGCAACTCCCCGCGCTGGCGGGCCAGTGCCTCTTGCCGCTGGCGCTCCGCATAACCAGCACGCTGTTCGGGCGTGCGTTCATGGATGCAGGCGGGGCAGCTCACCCCGTCTTCATAATCGGGATGGGCAAGGGCTGCGGCATCCAGCGGGCGGCGGCAGGCGCGGCACAGCTGGAAGGTGCCTTGCTCAAGGCCATGGCGCACCGTTACCCGCTCATCGAACACGAAGCATTCACCCTGCCACAGGCTATCTGTTTCAGGGACTTGTTCCAGATACTTCAGAATACCGCCCTTGAGGTGATAGACTTCGCCCACGCCTTCGGACCGCAGAAAGGCGGTGGATTTCTCGCAGCGGATGCCGCCGGTGCAGAACATTGCGACCTTCTTTTTGCCGTCCAGCAGTTCATCGCGGTGCTGCCGGAACCATGCGGGAAAATCGCGGAACGTCGGCGTCTGCGGATCGACCGCGCCCGCAAAGGTGCCGACTGCGACTTCGTAATCATTGCGCGTGTCGATCACGATGGTGTCCGGATCGGCGATCAGCGCGTTCCAATCATGCGGATCGACATAGTGGCCCGCGGACAGGGTGGGGTCGATGTCCGGTTCGCCCATGGTGACGATCTCGCGCTTCACGCGCACCTTCATGCGGTGGAACGGCATGGCAGGCGCGGCGGAGAACTTCACGTCGAGGCCCGCGCAGCCCGGTATCTTGCGGATGTGGCCGAGCACGCTGGCGAGTGCGTTATCGGTGCCCGCAATGGTGCCGTTGATCCCCTCGCGCGCCAGCAGCAGCGTGCCCTTGACCCCCGCCTCCTCGCAGGCGGCGAGCAGCGGCGCACGCAACGAGCCGGGATCGGGGAAGGGCGTGAACTGGTAAAGCGCGGCAACGGTGACGGGATGATCGGCCATGCCCGCGCCCTTAGCCGATTGCGCTGCCTTGCTTCAATGGCGGTGGGGGAAGGCCGGTCAGCCGGGCCGGCGCAGCCAGATGGTCGCTTCGGCCACGCTGTCGAAAAATTCGACCTCCACCGCCTGCGCGATCCGGCGATATTGCATCCGCACCAGCGATGCGGACGAAATCACTGCAAAGCGCCGCAAGCCATTGCGTGCCCCGGCGCTGATGCTGTCGCGGATGGCGTTGCTGGTGTCACGGTCCTGCGGCATGAATTCGCGCAGATCGCCCAGCGCGCTGAAGGGCTCTCCGCGCTTCATCAGCGGCTTTGCCGCCTCGCCAAGCTCAAACAGGAACCGCTTCATTCCCTCCGGATCCCAATATCCGCCGATGGTGAAATGAACCTCGGCGCGGTCGAGATCGGCAGAAATCGTGTGGGTTGGGGTCATCACGCTCATGCACGTGAAGATGGCGCGGGTGGGTTAAGGACTGGTTTCCGGGCCTGCTTTCCGTAGCGGCAGCGCGTGGTAACCTAAACCCGCATCACCCAGCCGTGGCTGTCGGCGATGCGGCCGTTCTGCACGCCCACCAGCCGTTCGCGCATCTTGGCGGTGATCTGGCCGATGCCGCCTGCGCCGATGTGGAATTCGCCTTGCGGGGATGCGACCGTGCCGACCGGGGTGACGACCGCCGCCGTGCCGCAGGCCATGGTTTCGAGCAGCATGCCGCTCTCCGCCTCGTCGCGCCACTGGTCGATGGAGTAGGGCTCCTCGCGCACGGTCAGGCCTTCCTCGCGCAGCATCGCGATAAGGCTGTCGCGGGTGATGCCGGGCAGGATCGTGCCGGTCAGCGGCGGGGTGATGACGGTGCCATCGGCGCGGACGAAGAACAGGTTCATGCCGCCCAGTTCCTCGACCCACTTGTGTTCCACCGCGTCGAGGAACACCACCTGGTCGCAGCCCTGCGCGGTTGCCTGCGCCTGCGGAACGAGGCTGGCGGCGTAATTGCCGCCGGTCTTGGCCGCGCCGGTGCCGCCGGGGGCTGCGCGGACATAGTCCTGGCTCACCCAGATCTTCACCGGGTTCACGCCCTTGCGGAAGTAATTGCCCGCCGCGCTGATGATCACCATGAACTTGTATTGCTTGGCCGGCCGCACGCCGAGAAAGGCTTCTGACGCGAACATGAAGGGGCGGATATAGAGCGATCCGCCCTCGATCCGCGGCAGCCACGCCGCATCCGCCAGCACCGCCTCGCGCACGGCGGCGATGAACAGGTCTTCGGGGATTTCGGGCATCGCCATGCGCCGCGCACTGGCATTGAAGCGGCGCGCATTGGCATCGGGGCGGAACAGCGACAGGCCGCCTTCAGGATGGGCATAGGCCTTCATCCCTTCGAAGATTTCCTGCGCATAGTGCAGCACGCTCGCCGCCGGATCCAATGCGATGGGCCCGCGCGGACCGATGGTCGGCGTCTGCCAGCCACCCAGTGCCTCGTCATAGTCGATCACCACCATGTGATCGGTGAACACGGTCCCGAAGCCGGGATCGGCGATCAGCCCTTCACGGATGTGGTCAGGCGTGGGCGAGGGGTGGGGCAGGCGGGTAAAGTGCATCATTCGCGCCTAATCCTGCGCGTGGATTTGGGCAAGACGCGTGTTGCGGCGATCGTGCTCGCCCCTCCACCATCCTGCAGATGGTCCCCCCCCCTGAAGGGGAGGACCAGAACGGGCCGCGGGCCCGCAAGGCCGACCGGCCGCCCGCAGGCGCTCCGTAGCGAAGCGAAGGAAGCGCGCCGAGGACGAACCTGCGGAGGCAGGTTCGCAAAACAAAGGCACAAACCACAAATGAAAAGGGCAGCTTCGCCCGTCGGGAAGCTGCCCTTGACATGGTCAGCGGCCGGAAGTGCCGCTCACAGAGCCTTACTTGGCAAGAGGATTACCGAGTATGCTCCGTAGGGATCTTCACCGACCTCGCTACTGAACCATGAGACATCGGATCACCTCCTTTCGCGCTAGTGAGCTAGACCCGCCGCATCACCGGGGGCCGAGAGCCGCGTTCGCCGCTGGCCTCAAGGAGCAATGTGATTCATGGGGGGGGCAAAGGACAAGACTTGAATAAATCTTTTCCGCCGTCATACTCTTCCCTCGCCGCGTAACACCGTGGCGCGCCGCGCCTGAGGGAGACCTCGGGCGTTTTGCGTTTCAGGGGCGGGTGTGGACAGGCTGCGGACAAGCCTGTGGATATTAATGTATAGAATCGGGGCGTTTGTTTGCGTCCTCGCCTCCGCGAGGACGTCCTCGGTGCTGTTTCGATCCCTTTGGGATCGAGCACCTGCGGATCGCGCGCGTGCGTTCGCGGACCCTTCAGGTCTGAACCACCGCGAACAGGCTGGGCTGGGTCTTACCCTCGACAATCCTCGATCACCCGGCTGACCTCGGCGTAGCTGGGCAGAATCAGTGTCGCCTCGCCTTCCACTTCCACTGCAAAGCGGCCCTTGGAGAGCGCCATTGCGTCTAGCAGCGGGTCGGAAGCCGGAACCCCTGCGATGATCATTTGCGAACCGAACCGCTCGCCAGTCAGCGCCCGCTGCGCCGTTTCGGTGCGGATCGTCATCTCCAGATAACGCTTGGAGGGTGTACCGGTCCGGTCGAACTGGACTTGCACACCATCCGGCCCCGTCGCGCAGGAAAGGCTGAAGTAGTAGGTGTTGTCTGGATCGGAAAACAGGCTGCGCTTGCCGTTGCCGGGGCCGAAGTCCTGATAGATCCATGCCCCCGGCGTCAGCGGGGCGTCGATCCAGGTCGTGTTCGGGCTGACGGTAGGCGGCGCTGCGGGTGCGGGGCGGGCAGGCGCGGGGACCGGGCGGGCGACGGGCGCAGGGGCGGGCGCAGGCGCCGTGGTCGCGGGCACACAGGCGGCAAGGGCGAGCGACAAAGCGAGTAGGGGCAGGGCAGCTTTCATCCCCCCACATTGCGCGCTAGAGCCTGCAATTGTCCATGCCTGATCACCCCTCCCGTCCCCCGAAAGCCCCCAAGCGCCGCGTCGATCAGCTGCTGGTCGAGCGCGGGCTCGCCGAAAGCCGGGCGCGGGCGCAGGCGCTGGTGATGGCGGGGCTGGTGTTTGCGGGCGAGACGAAGATCGACAAGCCCGGCCACCAACTGCCCGAAGACGCCGCGCTGGATGTGCGCGGGCGCGATCATCCCTGGGTGAGCCGCGGCGGGATCAAGCTGGCGCACGCCATCGAACATTTCGGCCTTGATCCGGCAGGTGCGACGGCGATGGATATCGGCTCCTCCACCGGCGGCTTTACCGATGTGCTGCTCACCCACGGCGCGGATCATGTGTTCTGCGTCGACAGCGGCACCAACCAGCTGGCGTGGCGTCTGCGCGAAGACCCGCGTGTGACGGTGCTGGAACAGACGAGCGCCCGCATCCTGACGCCCGACCATATCGACCGGCCCTGCAATTGGGTGGTGTGCGATGCGAGCTTTATCAGTCTGGCGAAGGTGCTCGACGTGCCGATCAACCTGGCCGCACCCGAATGCCAGCTGGTTGCCCTCATCAAGCCGCAGTTTGAAGTCGGGCGCGAGGAAGTGGGCAAGGGCGGGGTGGTGCGCGATCCTGCGCTGCACCAGCGTGTGTGCGACGAGGTGCGCGGCTGGCTCGAAGGGCTGGATTGGGATATCCAGGGCATCGCGACCAGCCCGATCACCGGGCCGCAGGGCAATGTCGAATTTCTGATCAGCGCTCGGCGCAACGCCCAAGGGGGAGCGATCTGATGAATTCCAGAAATATTGCGGTCATCGCAGGGCTCATCGCTGTCGCGCTTGGCGCGGCGGTGGCAATGGGCGTTTTCTCCTAGGCTCCACCAGTTGCAGCAACCGGAAGGTGCGCGGCCCAAAAGAAAAAACCGGCAGCAACCCGAAAGTTGCTACCGGTCTTTCTTGAACCTGGCTCCCGGCGCTGGGCCGGGACCGGCAATCCTGCGGGCCTATTGGCCCAGCGGATTACATCGCAGCCGGGGTTTCTTCAGCGGCCGGGGTTTCGGCAGCCATGGCGTCGCCGGTGGCGTCAGCGGCCGGGGTTTCGGCAACCATCGGCTCTTCAGCAACGGCGGTGGTGTCAGCTTCGGTCGCAGCTTCTTCAGCCGGCTTCGAGCAAGCGGCGGTGGCGAGGGCGAGAACGGCGACGAGCGCAAAGGTCTTCTTCATGGTGTATTCCCCTATGGACCCTGTTCGGGGCCAGTAATGAGCACAAGCGCGTTATTTTGATCTCCCCGCCGCCAACGCGCTTTCGAATCACGGCAGGAATAAGGCAGCCTCTAGCAGGAAGATTTGCAGACCCCAAAGGCTTTCGTGACATCTTGCCCAATTTTTACCACATTTTGCGCGGCGCCCTCGGGAGAGCGCGGGGGAATGGTTCATTGCGGGGCAAGTTCGGCCCAATAGATTGGCATATGGCTCGCCCTTCTGATAGGGCGCGGCTCCCGCTTGCCGGACTGTCGGAGTGCCCATGAACGTTCTTGCATCCCCCGCCCAATTGCGTGCGAGTTTTCTGCGTTGGGCGTTGTTCATGGTGCCGCTGATCCTGCTGATCGGCTTTGCAGCCGGGCAGTTGGGCGGGCCGAACACGGCATGGTTTGCCGGGCTGGTGAAGCCCGCGATCTTCCCGCCGCCGATGATCTTCGGGATCGTATGGAGCGTGCTGTTCGTGATGATCGGCCTGGCGCTGGCTATGGTGGCGAGTGCATGGGGCGCGCATGGCCGGGGGGCGGCGCTGATTGCCTTCGCGATCCATTTTATCGTCACGCAAAGCTGGACGGCGGTGTTTTTCGGGATGCAGGACATGCTGTCCGCTCTGATGGTGCTGGGCTTCGGCGTGGCGAGCCTGCTGATCGCGCTGGCGCTGATCTTTCGGGTGCGGCGGTCTGCGGCGATGCTGCTGCTGCCCTATCTGGCGTGGCTGTGCTTTGCGAGCGCGCTGAATTACCAGTTCATCGCCGAAAACCCCGATGGCGGCGACCGCGGCGCCAGCGGCGCGGCGACACGGGTGCAGTTGTAACTTTTTTTAGAGCGTTCCCGCGGACTTTCGGCCTGAGGCAGCGAAGCGGTAGGCCAACAAGAACGCCGTGTGAGCGAGGAGGATGCTTGCACTTCAGTGCAACCATCCCCAAAAAGACAATATGCAAAGCCAGAACCCGATCATCGCCGACCTCGTCAAACTCGCCAACAGCGCCGCCGGAACCATGGCGGGCATGAGCCGCGAAGCCCGCGACAGCGCGCGCGAACGGCTGCGTGAGGCCTTTGGCGGGATCGATTTCGTCAGCCGCGAGGAATTCGAGACGGTCAAGGCGATGGCCCAGAAGGCCCGCGAACAGGCCGACGCGCTCGAAGCGCGCCTCGCAGCCCTCGAAGCCAAATCCACCAAGAAGTAATTGCTGCGGCGCGGGCATGAACCTGCGCGCGCCTGCCATCCTGCTTGCCAGCCGCCCGCAAGGCGAGACGGGCGCGATTGCGCGTCTGCTGACCGCTGACTACGGGTTGATCGCCGCCTATGTCGCAGGCGGGCGCGGGCGGCAGATGCGGGCGGTGATGGTGCCGGGCAACCGGGTCGCGGTGGAGCTGACCACGCGTTCCGCCAGCCAGCTGCCCTTTGCGCGGCTGGAGCTGGAACATTCCCGCGCCGCGCTGATGACCGAGCCTTTGCCCGCTGCCGCGATCCAGTGGGTGTGCGGGCTGACAGCAACCGCCTTGCCCGAACGCCAGGCCTATCCCGGCTTGCATGACGCGCTCGAAGCGCTGCTGAGCGCGATTGCCATTGCACCATCTGCACGGGGCTGGGTGAGCGGGCTGATCGCTTACGAAACGATGCTGCTGCGCGAGCTCGGCTATGGCGGAGGGGCGCTGCCCGAACCGCCCGATTGGGCCGCGCAGCTGGCTTTGCTGGGGATACTCGAAGGCCAGCTCTCGCACTACCTGCTTGCAGGCCACAGGGGCGATGTTATGGGCGCGCGAAAGCTGCTGACCGAGCGGTTGGCGCGGATGGGGTGAAACACGCACATGAAAATCGCAGTCCTGCCCGGTGACGGGATCGGCCCTGAAGTGACGGCAGAGGCGGTGGCGGTGCTGGAAGCGCTCGGCTTGCCGGGGCTGGTGCTGTTCACGGGCGATGTCGGCGGGGCGGCCTATCACCGCCACGCGCATCCGCTTCCCGAAGAGACGCTGGACATGGCCCGCACTGCCGATGCGATCCTGTTCGGCGCGGTAGGCGATCCCACCTGCGATGCGCTGGAGCGTCATTTGCGCCCGGAACAGGCGATCCTCGGCCTGCGCAAGCATCTCGGCCTGTTCGCCAACCTGCGCCCGGCGCGGGTGTTTGCCGGGCTGGAGCATCTCTCCCCGCTGCGCGCCGATATTGCCGCAGGCCTCGACATGCTGATCGTGCGCGAGCTGACGGGTGACGTCTATTTCGGCGCCAAGGGCCAGCGCACCAATGACGCGGGCGAGCGTGAGGGGTGGGACGCGATGTCCTATGCCGACAGTGAAGTGCGCCGGATCGCCCATATTGCCTTCCGCGCAGCAGAGGCCGCGGGTCTGCCGCTCACCAGTGTCGACAAGGCCAATGTGCTCGAAACCAGCCAGCTGTGGCGCGATGTCGTGGTGGAGGTCGCGGCGGAATACCCCGGCGTTACGCTCGATCACATGTATATCGACAATGCTGCGATGCAGGTGGTGAGCCATCCTGACCGCTTCGGCGTGGTGCTGACGGGTAACCTGTTCGGCGATATCCTGTCCGATCTGGCCAGCGCCGCTGTCGGGAGCATCGGCCTGCTGCCGAGCGCCTCGCTGGGTGAACGCCAGACCCAGTTTGGCACCTTTGGCCTCTATGAACCGATCCACGGCAGCGCGCCGGACATCGCCGGGCAGGGCAAGGCCAATCCGATGGCCACGATCATGTCCGCCGCGATGATGCTGCGCCATTCCTTCGGGCTGGAGGCCGAGGCTGTGCGGATCGAGACCGCGGTTTCGAGGGCGCTGGCCGATGGCATCCTCGGCGGCGATCTGGGCGGCAGCCACGGCACGGCGGCGATCGGCGCAGCGGTGCGGGAACGCCTGTGACCCGATGAGCCTCGATCTCGCCATCATCCTGCCCACGCTCAACGAGCGCGGCAACCTCGGCCCGCTGGTGGAGCGGATCGACCGCGCCATCGGCACGGCAGCGGGGTGGGAGGTCATCATCGTCGATGACGACAGCAAGGACGGCACAGCGGATGAGGCGCGCAGCCTTGCGCTGACCGACCCCCGCGTGCGGGTGATCCAGCGCATCGGGCGGCGCGGCCTTGCCAGCGCCGCCATCGAAGGCTTCTGCGCCACCGCCGCGCCTTACGTGGCGGTGATGGACGCCGACCACCAGCACGATCCGGCGCTGCTTCCCGGGATGCTCGCCGCCTTGAAATCAGGCGAGGCCGAAATCTGCGTCGCCAGCCGCTTTGCCGAGGGCGCCAGCACCGCCGACTGGGCCGCGCCCGAGCGCGAGAAGCTGTCGACCTACGCCAATGCGCTGGCGCGAAAGATCACCGGCGTTGACCTCAGCGATCCGATGAGCGGCTATTTCATGCTCCCCGCCGCCACCGCGAGGCTGCTGGTGCCGCGCCTTTCGGGCATCGGGTTCAAGATCCTGCTCGACCTGCTGGCGACCAGTGATACGACGATGCGGGTCAAGGAATTCCCGCTCAATTTCGCCGCCCGCCGCGAAGGAGAAAGCAAGCTGGACCGCGCCATTCTGTTCGATTTCCTCGCAGGGCTTTACGACAAGACGCTGGGCAAGGTGATCCCGACCCGTTTTGCCCTGTTCGGCACTGTCGGCGCGCTAGGCGTGGTGGTGCATTTCATGGTGCTTACCGTGCTGCTGTTCACCTTCGGCGAGCGGTTCGCGATTGCCCAGACGGCAGCGGTGCTGGTGGCGATGAGCTTCAACTTCTGGCTCAACAACTGGCTGACCTACCGTGACAAGCGGCTGGTCGGCGCGGTCGCCCTGCTCCGCGGATGGCTGGGATTTATCGCCACCTGTGCCATCGGGGCCTTCGCGAATGTGGCGATTGCGACCTTCATGGAAGGCAGCGGCATTCACTGGGTGATCGCCGCGTTGGCGGGGATCGTGGTCGGGTCAGTCTGGAACTACGCCCTCTCCAGCCGCTTCGTGTGGGGGCGGTTCTAGGACAAGCCTACCTGCATGCCACATGTCGGTCGCATTGCGACCGCAAGGCCGACTGGCCGCCCGCAGCGACGCGACCGTCAGGTCGCATGAGCGAGGATTTCGCACGCCGGAGGGCGTGCGGACAAGCTAACGCCACCCGTTCAGCCACATCCAGCCAACGTAACTATCCCCCCTCGCCAGCGGCAGCGCGGCGATGATCGGGAAAAACCACGCGAACACCGCCACAGACGCCGCCGGGATGCCCCATGCCGGCCACTGGCCATAGGGCAGGCGGCGCAGATCGCTGCATGTCAGCGCCAGCGCGGCGAGCAGGAAGAAGCTTGGCACGAAATAGTGGTAATAGAACTGCACCGGCTTGGGCGCGACGATCCAAAAGCCGAGGCTGACAGCATAACCGACCACCACGGCCAGCCTTGCCCACCCGCCTGTGTTCCCGCCTCGCACCCACGCCCCGCGCACAAGGCACCATGCCAGCGCAGGCAGCCCCAGCATCATCGTCAGCGGATTGCCGATCAGCAGCACCCCGCGCTGCGCCCCGTCGATGGGCTCGTAAAGATACCAGATGCCGCGCACATTCAGCACCCACGCCTGCCATGTGCTCATATAGCGGTGCGGGGTCATCAGCTGGCTTTGCAGTTCGAAGATATAGCGGTGAAACCCGATCAACCCTTTCTCGGACAGGGGGGAGGGGTGCAGATATTCGGCCAGCCAGTAGCCGGGGATGAAGGTTGCGGCATAGACCGCCAGCGGCACCAGCCCCAGCCACACGAACGCCTCGACCAGCGTGATCCCCGGCACCGGCGCCCCCCGGCGCGACAGGAACAGCCGGCGGCGTCCGGCAAAGGCGCGGGCAACGAAGAAGGTCAGCCCCGGCACCATGGCCAAGGGAATCGCGTTCCACTTCGCCCCCAGCGCAGCCCCGATCGCAACGCCCGTCAGCGCCAGCCGCCAGCGGCCCTGTTCGGGCTGGGCGCAGGCGGCGGCGAACTGCCATGCCGCGACCGCCAGCGCCGCCACCATTACCATGTCGAGCATTGCGATGCGGGTGTGGATGAACAGGTGAAAGCCGCTTGCCAGCATCACCGCAAAGGAAAGGGTGGCAAAACGGTCATGGCTGGCGTGCCACAGCGCACGCACGGCAGCGAAAAAGGCCAGCACCCCGCACAACCACGGCATGATCCGCCAGCCCAGCGGATTGTCGCCGAACACGCCCATGCCCAGCGCTATCAGCAGCTTGGCCAGCAGGGGATGTTCACGGTTGAGGTAGGCGCCCTGTCCCTCGGTAAACAGCGCCAGAATCTCGCGTGCGGCGGGGAGGTAATGCACCTCGTCGAAATAGGGGATCGATGGCGTCGCCAGGCGCCAGCCCGCCAGCAGGGCGTAAAGCCCGGTCGCCGCCGCTATCCACGCCAGCGGATCACGCGGGCGCAGCGGCGGTTGGGCAGCGGGAGAGGGGGACGCTTGCGCCTCGGCCATGGCGGCGCGCTTAGGCAGCGCCTTGGCCAAGGGCAAGGGGGATTAGGCTGCGCGTTCCGATTGCTGCTCCAGCCAGAACAACCGCGCACACATTGCCAGCAGGCCGATGCTGGCGGTCGCCAGAATGAACAGGGTCCACGCCGCGAGGTTCATCCCCAGCGCCTTGGCGCGCGGCAGGATCAGGAAATAGGCGATGCTGAGCGAGAACAGCAGATCCCACCACACCTGCACGCCCCACAGGTTGCTGGTGTGGTTAAGCACCACCGGAAACACACCTTCGGCCCAGATGGTCACGGCGCTGAACGCAGCAAATCCTGCGGACAACGCACCTGCCAGAACGGCATTGCCCGGCGCTTGGGGGCGCAGCAGCATGCTCAGCACCGCCGCCAGGGTAAACACCAGCCCGCCCCCGGCGAGCGCAAGAAAGGGGGTGAGTTCCATGGGCATGAGCGCGATCCTTCTGATATGTAGCGACTGCTACACTCGCTTGTAGCAAGCCCCTCCCACCGCTACAAGCGCCTCATGGCCGATGCCCCAAAAAAGCCCCCGATGACCAAGGACAGCCTGCTGCCGCTACTGACCGCGCATGTGCTGGCGCATGGGCTGGGCGGGGCGAGCCTCAGGCCGCTGGCCAAGGCGGCGGGTACCTCTGACCGGATGCTGATCTACCATTTCGGCACCAAGGAGGCGCTGATCGTCGATCTGCTGGGATACATCGCCAAGGTCTATGCCGCTGCGATCGATGCCGCGATGGGCGGCGAGCGGGCCGCCACCCGCGCCGATGTGGTCGCCCGGATTCTCGCCCACGGCGATGCGCCTGCGATGCAGCCTTTCATGCGGCTGTGGTGGGAGATTGTTGCAGGCGCCGCACGCGATCTGCCCGGATACCAGATGGCTGCGCAGGCGATGATGGGTGAGCTGCTCGGCTGGCTGGAAGGGCAGATGCCCGAGAATGATCCCGACCCCGCTGGCGGGGCTCGTTACCTGATGACCATGATCGAAGGCACGTTGATGCTGTCGGCCGTGGGGCACAGCGATACCGCGCTGCAAGGCCTGCTTGCGGGCGGGCTTTTGCCGTCCTAGAGGCCCAATCCATGAAGAAGACCACCGGCATGGACCGCGCCGCCACGGCAAACTGGCGCCCCGCAACCCGCGCATTGCGCGGCGGCACCTGGCGATCGGAGCACGGGGAGACCAGCGAGGCGCTGTTCCTCACCTCGGGCTACACCTATGACGACGCTCAGACCGTCGCTGACCGGTTTGCGGGCACCGCGCAGGGCATGACCTATTCGCGCCTCCAGAACCCGACCGTCGCCATGCTGGAAGAACGCATCGCGCTGATGGAGGGGGCCGAGGCCTGCCGCACGCAGGCGTCCGGGATGGCGGCGATGACGGCAGCCTTGCTGTGCCAGCTTTCGGCAGGCGATCACGTGGTCGCCGCGCGCGCTGCCTTTGGAAGCTGCCGCTGGCTGTGCGATGCCTTGCTGCCCAAGTTCGGCATCGACGTCACCATCATCGACAGCGCCGACAATGCCGCGTGGGAAGCCGCGATCCGGCCGAACACCAAGGTGTTCTTCTTCGAGACGCCCGCCAACCCGACGCTCGACATCGTTGACCTTGCGCACGTTTGCGGCGTCGCGCGGGCGCATGGCATCACCACGGTGGTGGACAACGCCTTCGCCTCGCCCGTGTTGCAGCGCCCGATGCAGTTCGGCGCGGATGTGGTGGCCTATTCCGCCACCAAGCTGATGGACGGGCAGGGCCGCGTGCTGGCGGGCGCGATTTGCGCCAGCAAGCAGTGGATCGACGAGGTGCTGATGCCGTTCCAGCGCAACACCGGGCCGACATTGAGCGCCTTCAACGCCTGGGTGGTGCTGAAGGGGCTGGAAACGCTGCCGCTGCGCGCCTTCAAGCAGTCCGAACAGGCCGTGGCGCTGGGCCAGTTCCTCGAACCGCGGATCACCAAGGCGGGCGGGCACCTGCTCCACCCCGGCCTTCCGAGCCACCCGCGCCACGCGCTGGCGATGGCCCAGATGGATGCGACCGGCCCGATCTTCGCGCTCGATGTCGGTACCCGCGCCCGCGCCTTCGCGCTGCTCGATGCGCTCAAGCTGGTCGATATCTCCAACAATATCGGCGATGCCCGCAGCCTGATGTGCCACCCCGCGTCCAGCACCCACGCCGGCCTGACCGACGAAGCCCGCGCCGCGATGGGTGTCACCGAAGGCCTGCTGCGCATCAATGTGGGGCTGGAGGATATCGAAGACCTCACCGAAGATTTGGACCAGGCGCTCGCAGCGGCGGGCATGTAAGGAGCGCAAGCGATGGCAACCCGCGTTGAACTCGTCTTCGATTTCGTCTCGCCCAATGCCTACCTCGTCTGGTGGCCGCTGCGTGAGCTTATCAACCGTTACGAGGCGGAGCTGGATGTGATCCCCGTCTTCCTTGGCGGGATGCACAAGCTGACCGGCAATGCCCCGCCGATGATCCGCGATGCCGAGGTGAAGGGCAAAAACGCCTATGCGATGCTGGAGATGGACCGCTTCATCGCCAAGCACGGACTTGGCCAGTACCGCCTTCACCCGCAATTTCCGTTCAACTCGATCACGCTCCAGCGGATGCTCTACGCCGCCGATCAGGACGGGCGCGGGGTGCAGTTTGCCGAAGGCCTGCTGCGCCCGATCTGGGAGCAGGGGATCGACGTGACCTCGCCCGAAGCGATCGGCGCGGCGGTGAGCGCGGCGGGTTTCGATGCCGCCGATCTGTTCGCCCGCGCGCAGAGTGACGAGGTCAAGCAGGGCCTTGCCGCCAACACCGATGCAGCCGTGGCGCGCGGGGCCTTCGGCATCCCGACGATGTGGGTGGGGCCAAGAGGGGAGGGCGAAATGTTCTTCGGCAAGGAGCGCCTCGGCCAGATCGAGGAATTGCTGGCCAAGGGCTGATCCCTGCGTCTGGTCCCTTTCGCAAGCCCCTTGCCATTGGCGCGGCAAATCATACGCTTGCCGAATCAGGGCGGGAACAGGGGCAGGGTCGCGTGCAGAGAATTTTCCGGATGGGGCTGGCGCTGGCCGCCGGCCTGATGGTTGCGATGGGCGCAGCTGCCGCACAGGATGCCGCCGCACCCTCCGCACCCGCCACCACGTCCGAGGCTCCGCCGCCGATCATCCCGATCGCCGATTTCGCCGGGCGTTCGGCCTTCTGGGATGCCAAGCTTTCGCCCGATGGCCAAAAGCTGTCCTACCTGCGCCGCAAGGACGGGATCGCGCAGTTCATCATCGCGGACGTTTCCACCCGCAAGCTGATCCGCGCCTTCGCCACGGACGAATCCGACCAGTTCGAATGGTACAGCTGGGTCACCGATGACAAGCTGCTGTTCTCTGTCTCCACCGCAGGCACCTTTCTGGGTGAGGATGTGCGCTACACCCGCCTCATCCTCGTTCAAGTCAGCACCGGCACCATGAGCCGCCTGTTCGGCCGCACCGATGTGGTCGAAGGCGACAACGTGATCCACTATGCAGCGGACGGCTCCTACATCCTCGTGTCGATCCAGAAGTCGGTTTACGATTACCCCTCGGTCATGCGTCACGAACTGGCGCCCGATGGCGAGGTCAGAACCGT
The DNA here is from genome assembly GCA_003724185.1 of Porphyrobacter sp. IPPAS B-1204. Lineage (GTDB taxonomy): Bacteria > Pseudomonadota > Alphaproteobacteria > Sphingomonadales > Sphingomonadaceae > Erythrobacter. The sequence continues at coordinate 530,105 of RHGM01000001.1, read as the reverse complement.
CCAGCAACCGCGCGAAGGGGTGTGGAACTGGGTTGCCGACAACAACGGCGTGGTGCGCATGGGCACCGGCTGGAGAGACGGGCAGTTCAGGGTCTTCTACCGTTCCGACGCCACCGGCGAACTCAAGCTGGTCGCGCGGGTCAAGGAAGGCGAGAAGACCACCGACAGGTACTGGGACGCGGTGCAGATCATTGGCGGATCGGACGAAGGCTATGTCCTGTCCGAAGGCGAGACCGGGCGCGTCGGCCTGCGCCGCTACAATTTTGCCACGCGCACAATGGTCGAGACGATCTACGAACATCCCGAATGGGACATCGACGCTGTCGGTATCAGGAACGGCCAGCCCTACGCGGTCTATTACACCGCTGACCGTGACGAGGTGCATTACCTCGATCCGGCGCTGGCCAGGCAGCACGCAAGCCTGCGCAAGGCGCTGCGCAATGCGCTTGGCGATGGCGAGGTGTGGGTGCCGTCCCGCGCCAAGGATGGGGCGCGGATGCTGGTGCGGGCCGGGAACGAGTCCGATCCGGGCGTGCTCTATATGTACGAACCCGCCGCCAAACGCATGGACGAAGTCGCGCAGTACCGTCCCGCGATCAATTTCCAGGCGCTCGCCAAGCCCAAGCCGATGCAATACACCGCCCGCGATGGCGCGGTGATCCGCGGCTATCTCACCCTGCCGCGCGGGCGCGACGCCAAGGGCCTGCCGCTGATCATCATGCCCCACGGCGGGCCTTACGGAATCCGTGACAAGCTGGAATACAACGACGAGGTGCAGCTGCTCGCCAACCGCGGCTATGCCGTGCTCCAGCCCAATTTCCGCGGATCGGGCGGCTATGGCGAGGCCTTCTTCGAACTGGGCACCGGCCAGATCGGGCGCAAGATGCAGGACGATCTTGACGATGCGATGGACTGGGCGGTGAAGGAGGGCTTTGCCGATCCGGCGCGGGTGTGTGTGGTGGGCGGATCATACGGCGGCTATGCGGCGATGTGGGCGGTGCTGCGCAATCCCGAACGCTACCGCTGCGCGGCCAGCTGGGCTGGCGTGACCGATCTGGAAAAGCAGCTGCGCTATGACAGCCAGTCCTTCAGCCGCGGCGGGTTCAAACGCTGGCGCGACCGGGTGCGCGGGTCTGGCGTGGCCGAGGTGAAGACCGTATCGCCGATGGGCCACGCCGAAAAGCTCACCCGTCCGCTGCTGCTGGCCCACGGCACCAAGGATGTCGTGGTGCCCTTCAGCCAGTACAACATGTTCGAAAAGGCCAGCCGCACCGCGCCGGTGCGGCCCGAAACGCTGGTCATCAAGGACGAAGGCCACAGCTTTTCCAAGCCGGAGAACGAACAGCGCTGGTACGAGGCGTTGACCACCTTTCTGGCCAAGCACAATCCGCCGGGCCCTGCGCCGGTGGCGGCTGCGGGCGAGTAGGCCTGCGGGGTCAGCCCGCCGTCACCGCCTCCAGCGGCACATCCATGATGGGGTAACGGCGCCAATCGGCCCAGTCGTAATGCCACCATTCGTTGGGCAGGGGGACGAAGCCCTCGGCGACCATCCAGCCTTCGAGCATCCGGCTCAGCCGCAAGGCATCCTCGGGCGCGGCGGTGTTGCTGCGGTACGCGGCGGGGGTGAAATCGTCATAGGGGCTGGGCATGGCGACCTCGGCGCCATTGCGGTGCAGGCTGAGGTCGATCGAACAGCCGCGGTTGTGGCGCGATCCGGTGGCGGGGTTGGCGACGAATTCGCGTTTGTCGGGCGGGGTTTCGTCCCACATCATCCGCGTGATGCGCCAGGGGCGATAGGCATCGAAGATGAGCAGGCCGTATCCGGCCGCCTCCGCCCGGGTCTGCACTTTGGACAGGGCTTCGGCCAGCGGGCGCTGAGCAACGGCGCGGGCGACGGGGTAAAGCGTGCGGCCCATGAAATTGGCGGGCGTCGCATAGCGGATGTCGAACCTGAAGCGCGGATCGACGCGGGCCAGATCGACGAGGTCGGGCGCGGCGGTCGCGGCGGGATCGACGGGGAGGCTCAAGGGCAGGGGGGGCTCGCCCACCAACCGCGGCGCGCAGGCGCCAAGCCAGCCTGCGAGCATGCCCGCGCCGGCCGCCGTCAGTGCCGCGCGCCGCGATAGTCCGCCGGTCTTCTCGTCCATCCCCATCGCGCCGCGCTCTCCCTTGCCCGAACGACGCATAGGCCGAACGCTTCGGCGCGCCCACTACGAATTCGGTGGGCTCGTCGGAACTCAGCTGGGATTAAGCGCGTTGCCCCTCTTGTGACCCGGCGAAGAATCGCTAACTTGCGAGGCGACATGAAAGAGTTTTTCCAGCACGCCGCCACCACCGACGGGGTCACCGTAAGGGTTGCCGTCAATTACCTGCCGGAGCAATCGCATCCGGAGGCGGGCAAGTGGTTCTGGGTCTATCACATCCGCATCGAGAACGCCTCGCACGAGGCACTGCGCCTGCGCACGCGGCACTGGCGCATCACCGATGGGCGCGGGATGGTGAACCATGTCGATGGCGAAGGCGTGGTGGGCGAACAGCCCTTGCTCGCGCCGGGGCAGAGCCATGACTATGTCTCGGGCTGCCCGCTGACGACGCCGTTCGGCTCGATGGAGGGGTTCTACACCTTCGAACGCGCCGATGGCACGCCTGCCGAGGTGCGCATCCCCTTCTTCCCGCTCGCCGCGCCCGAAACGGCAGAGGGCCGCAGCCCCCGTTAGGTTTTGGCGCTGATACTTGCAGGCGGCGCAAAGCGCGCTTAATCCACCGCCCGTGAAGCGCACCCACCTGCCCCTCAACGCCTTGCGCGTGTTCGATGCCGCCGCGCGGCACCTGTCGTTCACCCGCGCGGCGGACGAACTCGCGGTCACACCCGCCGCTGTCGGCCAGCAGATCCGCGCGCTGGAGGATGTGCTCGGCGTTGTCCTGTTCCGCCGCACCTCCAAGGGGCTGGAACTGACGCCGGAGGGCGAGGCGGGGCTTGATCCCTTGCGCGAAGGGTTCCTCCGGTTCGAGGAAAGCGTCGCCGCGATGCAGGCGGGGCAAGCGTCAGACCGCTACACCATCGCCGTCCCCCGCGAATTCTACGCCGAATGGCTCGCCCCCCGGCTGGCGATCTTCCAGGCGGGGACGCCGGGGGTGCAATACATCCTCGCGCCCGACGAACACGCCGATTTCACCGAGGCGAACCTCGATCTCGCGATCCGGCTGGTGGACGGGCCGGGCGATCTTCAGGGGGTGCAGCTGGCCCCGCCCAGCCGCGTCACCGTCGCCGCGCCGGAGTACCGCGATGCGTGGATCGACTGGCCGGGGATGCCGCTGCCCGAAGGCGTGAACCCCTGCATCAAGGCGGGCAGCCCCGGACAGGCGCTGGCATCGGCGCTGGCGGGGATGGGGCGCACGATCCTGCCGCTGGCCCTCGCCGAGACGGCGCTGAAGCAGGGCCGCCTCACCGCCCTGACCGAGCCGGAGCCCGGCACCCGCGCCTACTGGCTGCTCGCCCCCGCGCCGCAGTGGCGGTCGAAGAAGGTGCGGGCGCTCGTGAGTTACCTCTCGGCGTAACGCTACTCCTCCTCGTCCCCCCATTCCCCCGTCAGTTCATAGCGGATGCGCTCGTAGAGCCAGTGGCCGGGGTGCACCTGCCGCGAATCCACCATGTGCTGGTTGCGGCGGCTGATCACGTAGCACAGCATCGAATTGGCCCGCGGGTTGTGCGCGCCATCGTGGAGCGCCCGCTCCATCGCGCAATCCTCCACCCGCATGACGCCCCATTGGAGCGCCTCGTCCCACGCCCGCGCAAAGTCCGCTGCCCCGGGCCGCGCGCGCAGCTTGTAGAGCGCCTCAAGGCTCTTCCCCACCCGCGTCGCCGCCGCCTTCACCGTGCCGGTCGCCGCCAGCTCCCGGATGAAAACGCGCTGCACATCGGGCGTGATCGAATTGCGACGCGGCGCGGTGTGGATGTAGGGCAGGAAGTCGAGCAGCGGATCATCATCGTCAAAGACCGGCTGGGTGAACGCCGCCGCCGAGGTCGCCTGCCGGGGAATAGCCCGCGTGTTGACGATGAGCGGGCGAGGGCGCTCGGACGAGGGGGCGGCCGGGGTGTCGGCGGCGGGGGAGGGGCGCTTGCGGGGCATGGGGGAGGCGTGACAGGCTTTGCGCGAGTAGGAAAATGGGGATGCCCACCCCGCTGCGGCTAGGCGGCAAGCCGCCAAGCCTCGCTCCCCTCCCGCAGGCGGGAGGGGGGACCGGCGCCAATACTCCCCTCCCGCTTGCGGGAGGGGCTGGGGGTGGGCGCGGAGCCATTACGGCGCGTGTGCCACAGTCACGGCGCGCAGCGCCGCAAGGGCGCTCGTCCTCAAGTAGCGAAGCGATAGGACAACAAAAACGTCCGCCGCGCCTTATGGCGCGTAGCCAAGGCGGACGGATGTCCGCCGCCCGGCGCCTGAGGGCGAAAACAAACAACTCGTGGAGGGGAGGGGGTGGCGTCCGTCCCCCCTTTTCGTTTCCCCGGGCTTGACGCGGGGGCCTGCTTTTTGCTGGTTCATGTGAAGTTTAGGTCGCCTCGGAAGGAAAATCGATGACTAGGCTGCGTGAAACTCTGAGCCCGGACTATCTATCGCAGCCGTATGAAAAGGGCGGAGACCCTTTCTCCAGATACGATCAAGCTGAGCAGATCGTTTCTCTTTATCAGGGCCTTGAACACGGTTCAGTTGCAATTCTCAACGGACGTTGGGGGGCTGGAAAGAGCACCTTCGCGAAGAAACTTACAGCCCATCTGAAAAATAAAGGAATTTCAACAACATATTTTGATGCATTTGCTAAAGATTACGTGGATTCACCGTTCCTTGCCTTAAGCGCTCACATAGTTAGCGAAATCGAAAGAAAAGGTAATTCTTCGCTTCAAACATCACAAGCTATCAAGAGTACTTCCAAGGAAATTGCCAAAAAAATGGGGTCTGTATCAGCCAAAGTCCTCGTCAAGGCTCTGACTTTAGGTCTAATTGGTGCTAGTGAAATTGATGATGCATCGAAATTGATTGATGCCATAGGAGATGCCTCGGGCGAAATTGCCGAAACTGCTGCCGATCAAATACTCGAAAATTATATTAAAATTGAGCAAGATTTTGAGCATTTCCGGCGGAGCTTGGACGGGCTACCGGAAGCTCTCCAGAATTCGAATTTTGGTTCCGATGGAATAAAATTTAAAGACCGAACAGTATTTATTATAGATGAGCTAGATAGATGTCGGCCCGATTTTGCTCTGGGAATTATAGAGATCATCAAGCATCTATTTGACAACGATAAAATTCATTTCTTGCTTGTAACAAATATTGATTATCTGATTTCGAGTGTAAATACAAAATATGGATTACGAGAGTCGTCTTCGGAATATTTAGAGAAATTCTATGATTTTCTGATATTTTTTGAAACTTCGACTGGTGATCGTTACCGGCATCCTGCTGCGCAAATTGTTTCGCAACGCATAAGATCGTTCCTCGGCGATCGACAAGATCGTGAGACCGCCGAGCTTATTGATTCACTGCAAATTTTTGCCAAAGCTTTTGACCTTTCACTCAGGCAGGCATCTTCGCTTGCAACTAACGCTTCCTTGGCGTTTCTAGCGGTCAATGATCGGACGTTTCGTCCGTCATACCTTATCGCAGCGTTGGCCCTTTACCGGACTAAATTCCCATCCATATATCAAGATATCAAAAGAGGCGTCTACACTAAAGACCAGATACTTTCAGTGTTTGAGGGCGTTGAATTTGGTGACAGTTTTCACGATGAACACTTCAAGTCAGTGCTGGAATATTATTCAGCCAGAGATGGAGAAATTGATCGAGAGGACAAAAAATATTTTGGTATTTCTCAAGATCGAATTAGATATCATTTTGGGAATTTTCGCGATATTTTGCCGCATATGGCAAACAACGTCATGGATAATTTTGGTCCGGCTTGATTGTGCAATGACTTAGACGCTTAGGGCCAATGGCCCCCCGAGTCTTTTGTTTTCGCCCTCAAGCGCCGGGCGCAGCGCGTCCGCGATGCTTGGCTTACGCGCCATAAGGCGCGGCGGCCGGTCGGCCTTGCGGCGCTTCGCGCCGGTTCATCGCCATACGCTAGGTTGGTGGGGCCGCTTGGTGCCAAACGCTAGGGTGTTGGATGCCTCTGGCCCCTCCAACTCCCGCCTTGACCCCCAACCCAATCCCGCCTAAGGGCGCGCATCTTCCGGGGCCTCCCCGGTTTGAGCTGAACATTGGCGGCGCGTCTCCTTCCCGGTGGCAGTCGTCAAAGTAACCCGGTGGCCGAAGGGCCGGATAGGCGGGTGGAGCGTTTCAGTCTCGTTCGTCGTCCCGGCATCAGTCGGGATTTCGTGCCGCCAGCCTTGGGGCTTGCGGGGAGCGGTCCCGGATCAAGTCCGGGATGACGGGCCTGGCTTTTCCTCTCCTCCCATTTCTCTGGTCTGGGTATCACCACTTTCACGGTGAAGAGAGAAAGTCTTACATGCCGACAATCAACCAGCTGGTCCGCAAGGGCCGCGTCCCGCAGAAGGCCAAGTCCAAGGTCCCTGCGATGGAGCAGAACCCGCAGAAGCGCGGCGTTTGCACCCGCGTTTACACGACGACCCCGAAGAAGCCGAACTCGGCGCTGCGCAAGGTGGCCAAGGTTCGCCTGACCAACCAGCGCGAGGTCATCAGCTACATCCCCGGTGAAGGCCACAACCTGCAGGAGCACTCGGTTGTGCTGATCCGCGGCGGGCGTGTGCGCGATCTTCCCGGCGTGCGTTACCACGTCCTGCGCGGCGTGCTCGACACACAGGGTGTGAAGGACCGCAAGCAGAGCCGCTCGAAGTACGGCGCCAAGCGTCCGAAGTGACCCGGTAGCCTCCGGCACCGGGTCATCCTGAACTCGTTTCAGGATCCATGGTGCCGATGGCGCAGGTCTATCCGATTACAGGGCTGAGCCAGCCGCCTGATGGATCCTGGTTACGAAGTAGGCCGATAGGCCAACCAAGTTCAGGATGACGGAAAGGGGCGGGCAGGGGCCGCACTCCGAAGGAGTTTAAAATATGTCACGTCGTCGTCGTCCCGAAAAGCGGGTCATCCTGCCCGATCCCCAGTACGGGGATCAGATCCTGTCGAAGTTCATGAACAACCTGATGTATGACGGCAAGAAGGCCGTCGCTGAAGGTATCGTGTACTCGGCGCTTCAGACTGTCGAGGCCAAGGCCAAGGCGGATCCGATCCAGCTGTTCCATGATGCGCTTAACAATGTGAAGCCGCAGGTCGAAGTGCGCAGCCGCCGTGTCGGTGGTGCGACCTATCAGGTGCCTGTGGAAGTTCGCCCCGAGCGTGCCCAGGCCCTCGCGATCCGCTGGCTGATCACGGCTGCGCGCGGTCGTCCGGAAACCACGATGGCAGCGCGTCTGTCGGGTGAGCTTCTGGATGCGGCCAACAACCGCGGCAACGCGGTGAAGAAGCGCGAAGACACGCACCGCATGGCGGATGCGAACCGCGCCTTCTCGCACTACCGCTGGTAACAGGCGGGGCGCTGGTAACACGCTGATTGTGGGCAGTCGGGGGAAGGGTCTTCCGGCTGTCACAATCATCACTATATGGAGCGCGCTGCGGGCCTCGTGTGGGGCCGGGCCGCTTCTCCAACACCAAGGAATTCATCATGGCACGCAGCCATCCGATCGACCGCTACCGCAATATCGGCATCATGGCGCACATTGACGCCGGCAAGACCACCACGACCGAGCGGATCCTGTTCTACACCGGCAAGTCCTACAAGATCGGCGAAGTGCACGATGGTGCCGCGACGATGGACTGGATGGAGCAGGAACAGGAGCGCGGGATTACCATCACCTCGGCCGCCACGACCTGCTTCTGGAAGGTCGCTGACGGTCCGGAACACCGCATCAACATCATCGACACCCCCGGCCACGTCGACTTCACGATCGAAGTCGAACGCTCGCTGCGCGTGTTGGATGGCGCGGTCGCCTGCTTCGACGGCGTGGCGGGCGTGGAGCCGCAGTCGGAAACTGTGTGGCGCCAGGCAGACAAGTACGGCGTCCCCAGAATGTGCTTCATCAACAAGCTCGATCGCACGGGTGCCAACTTCAAGTATTGCGTCCAGTCGATCATTGATCGTCTGGGTGCCAAGCCGGCTGTGCTTTACATTCCTATCGGTCTCGAAGCTGATCTGAAGGGCCTGGTCGATCTCGTCCACAACCGCGCGATCATCTGGAAGGACGAATCGCTGGGCGCCGAGTTCGTCTATGAAGACATTCCGGCCGATCTGGCTGACGAAGCCGCGATCTATCGCAGCGAGCTGATCGAACTCGCCGTCGAGCAGGATGACGAGGCGATGGAAGCCTATCTCGAAGGCAACGAGCCTGACACCGCGACGCTGAAGGCGCTGATCCGCAAGGGTACGCTCAACCAGTCGTTCGTGCCGGTGTGCTGCGGCTCGGCGTTCAAGAACAAGGGCGTCCAGCCCCTGCTTGATGCCGTGATCGATTACCTGCCTTCGCCGCTCGACATTCCTGACGTCCAGGGCGTCAAGATGGACAGCGACGAGGCTGATAGCCGTCCCCCGACGGACGACGCGCCGTTCAGCGCTCTCGCGTTCAAGGTGATGAACGATCCCTTCGTCGGCAGCCTGACCTTCATCCGCATCTATTCGGGCAGCCTCAACAAGGGGACCTATCTGAACTCGGTGAAGGACAAGAAGGAAAAGGTCGGTCGTATGCTCGAAATGCATGCGAACGAGCGCAAGGACGTGGATGAAGCCTTCGCAGGTGACATCATCGCGCTGGCCGGCATGAAGGAAACCACCACCGGTGACACGCTCTGCGCCGCCAACGCGCCGATCGTGCTTGAGCGGATGGAATTCCCCGAACCGGTGATCGAACTGAGCGTGGAGCCCAAGACCAAGGCCGACCAGGAAAAGATGGGCATCGCGCTCAACCGCCTGTCGGCTGAAGATCCCTCGTTCCGCGTCTCGACCGATCACGAAAGCGGCCAGACCATCATCAAGGGCATGGGCGAATTGCACCTCGACATCATCGTCGACCGCATGAAGCGCGAGTTCAAGGTCGAAGCCAACGTCGGCGCGCCGCAGGTGGCTTACCGCGAATACCTCGCCCGCGAAGTCGAAGTCGATTACACCCACAAGAAGCAGTCGGGCGGCTCGGGCCAGTTCGGCCGCGTGAAGGTCACGGTCATCCCCGGTGAACGTGGTCAGGGCGTGATCTTCGAAGACGTCATCAAGGGCGGGAACATCCCGCGCGAATACATCCCGGCGATCGAAAAGGGCTTCCGTGAACAGGCGGCCAGCGGTCACCTGGTCGGCTTCCCGATCATCGACTTCAGCATCAAGCTGACCGATGGTGCGTACCACGACGTCGACTCGAGCGCGATCGCGTTCGAAATCGCCGCCCGCGGTGCCATGCGTGAAGTGGCTCAGAAGGCCGGTATCAAGCTGCTCGAGCCGATCATGAAGGTCGAAGTTATCACCCCGGATGATTATCTGGGTGATGTTATCGGCGACCTCAATTCGCGGCGCGGACAGATCCAGGGCACCGACACGCGCGGCAATGCCCAGGCGGTCGAGGCCATGGTGCCGCTCGCCAACATGTTCGGCTACGTCAACGAACTGCGCTCGTTCACGCAAGGACGCGCGAATTACTCCATGCAGTTCTCGCACTACGACGAGGTTCCGGCCAACGTCGCAGCCGAGGTCAAGGAGAAACTTGCCTAAGCTGCGCCAGCAGTCTAGGGGCGGCGCCTGATTCAGCGGGCATCGCCGTTTTTCCCGCGAACACATCGTTTCATTCAAGAAGGTACACCAGAGAAATGGCCAAGGAAAAGTTCCAGCGGAATAAGCCGCACTGCAACATCGGCACCATCGGTCACGTTGACCATGGCAAGACCACGCTGACCGCCGCGATCACCAAGGTGATGGCTGAAACCTACGGCGGCAGCGCCGTCGATTTCGCCAACATCGACAAGGCTCCGGAAGAGCGTGAGCGCGGGATCACCATCTCGACCGCACACGTGGAATACGAATCGGCTGCGCGTCACTACGCCCACGTCGATTGCCCGGGCCACGCTGACTACGTGAAGAACATGATCACCGGTGCCGCCCAGATGGACGGCGCGATCCTGGTGGTGAACGCTGCTGACGGCCCGATGCCCCAGACCCGTGAGCACATCCTGCTCGCCCGTCAGGTCGGCGTGCCGGCGCTGGTCGTGTACATGAACAAGGTCGACCAGGTCGATGACGAGGAAATCCTCGAACTCGTCGAACTGGAAGTTCGCGAACTGCTGTCGTCGTACGACTTTGACGGTGATAACATTCCGATCGTTAAGGGTTCGGCTCTGGCCGCTCTCGAAGGCCGTGATGACGCCATCGGCAAGGATTCGGTCATTGCGCTGATCGAAGCTGTCGACAGCTTCATTCCGCAGCCCGATCGTCCGGTCGACAAGCCGTTCCTGATGCCCATCGAAGACGTGTTCTCGATCTCGGGTCGCGGCACCGTGGTGACCGGCCGTATCGAAACCGGCATCGTGAACGTTGGTGACGAAGTCGAAATCGTCGGCATCAAGGACACCCGCAAGACCACCGTCACCGGCGTGGAAATGTTCCGCAAGCTGCTCGATCGCGGTGAAGCTGGCGACAATGTCGGCGCCCTGATCCGCGGCGTCGCCCGTGAAGACGTTGAGCGTGGCCAGGTTCTCTGCAAGCCCGGTTCGGTCAGCCCGCACACCGAGTTCAGCGCTGAAGTCTACGTGCTGTCGAAGGACGAAGGTGGCCGTCACACGCCGTTCTTCGCCAACTACCGCCCGCAGTTCTACTTCCGCACCACCGACGTGACCGGCGAAGTGATCCTTCCCGAGGGCACCGAAATGGTGATGCCTGGCGACAACGTGACCATCGGCGTCAAGCTGATCGCTCCGATCGCCATGGACGAAGGTCTGCGCTTCGCAATCCGCGAAGGTGGCCGCACCGTGGGTTCGGGCGTCGTCGCCAAGATCACCAAGTAAGGTCTGGCTCCCCTCTGGGAGCTGACTGAACGCCAAACAGGCCCGGCCGCTCGCAGGAGCTGCCGGGCCTTTTTGTGTGAGGGTGGGGCCAGCAAAAGCTGGCACCGGTTTCGCGGTTCGGCGGCTCGGCCAAACAAGGGGGCAGGGCGCTTTTGCGACAGAAGGTCATGGTCGTTTCACGGTCATGTAATTTCCTGTCCTTTGGCCCTTGCAAGACGGGGGCGCTCCCCGTATAGGCCCGCATCCGCAGACGAGATTCGTCCCGTCTGTTACGAGTTTTGAAGAAGGCCGCCCGCTTCTCGGGAAACCGGATGGTAGCGGGGCCGGCCTTTGTTTTTGGGAAATACCGGGTGACCGGTGGCTCCTTGGCTCTTTCGCATCGGTAGTAGGACATGGAAGCTCAGAATATCCGTATTCGCCTCAAGGCGTTTGACCACCGCGTTCTCGACCAGGCAACTGGTGAGATCGCCGACACGGCCCGCCGCACTGGCGCTCTTATTCGTGGCCCCATTCCGCTGCCGACGCGTATCGAGAAGTTTACCGTGAACCGCGGCCCGCACGTCGACAAGAAGTCGCGCGAGCAGTTCGAAGTTCGCACCTACAAGCGGTTGCTCGACATCGTGCAGCCCAACGCCCAGACGGTCGATGCGCTGATGAAGCTCGATTTGGCTGCCGGCGTGAACGTCGAGATCAAGCTGGCCTAAGCCAGCCGAAATGCCCCTGCTTCGGCAGGGGCCTCTATCGTTGGGGCCTCAAGCGCCCCGCCTGACGATAGGGTGGATACCGCCGGATACTTATCCGGGCTGCGTCCCCCGTCTCGCTCCAGCGGCCACCCGGCCAAGCGGAGCACTCAGCCCGGACGGGGCGATGCATGACAATTCGGGCTGAACTGGGCTGCGGCGCTTGGCGTTGCGGCCTGCCATGCACCTTGCGGATGGTCCGTAGGGTGCCTCTGTTGAGGAGTAACTGACGATGCGCACCGGCGTTATCGCAAAGAAAGTCGGGATGACCCGCCTCTTCCAGGAGGACGGACGGCACGTGCCTGTGACCGTTCTCGCGCTGGAAGATTGCCAGGTGGTTTCGCACCGCACTGCTGACCGTGATGGCTACTTCGCCGTCCAGCTCGGCGCAGGCGAAGCCAAGCAGAAGAACGTTGCCAAGCCGCAGCGTGAACATTTCGCCAAGGCCGATGTCGGCCTCAAAAAGCGCGTCGCTGAATTCCGCGTCGAAGACGAAAGCGGCCTCGTGCCGGTCGGCTCGACCATCAGCGCTGAACATTTCATCGCCGGTCAGATGGTCGACATCACCGGCCACACGCAGGGCAAGGGCTTTGCCGGCGCCATGAAGCGCTGGGGCTTCGGCGGTATGCGCGCCACGCACGGCGTGTCGATCTCGCACCGTGCCCACGGTTCGACGGGTAACCGTCAGGATCCGGGCCGCGTGTTCAAGGGCAAGAAGATGGCTGGCCACATGGGCGACCGTCAGCGCACCCAGCAGAACCTCGAAATCGTCCGCACCGATGCCGAGCGCGGCCTTCTCTTCGTCAAGGGCTCGGTCCCGGGCGCGAAGAACGGCTGGCTGCTCGTTCGCGATGCGGTGAAGCTGCCGCTTCCCGAGGGCGTTCCGTTCCCCGGCGCGGTGCTCGACAAGAAGGCGCTGAATGCTGACGAGACCCCCTCGGTCTTCGAAGCTGCAGCCGAAGAAGCCATCGTGACCGAAGCCGTCGAAACCGACGCTGCGGCCACTGAAGAAAACAAGGAAGGCTGAGCCATGAAGATCAAGGTTCAGAAAATCGACGGCGGCAAGGCCTCGGGCGATATCGAACTGTCGGATGACGTGTTCGGCATCGAACCGCGCGCCGACATCCTGCACCGGGTCGTGACCTGGCAGCTGGAAAATCGCCGCGGCACCGCCCGCCCGACGCGTGAGCGTTCGGACGTGGCACGCACCGGCAAGAAGTTCGGCAAGCAGAAGGGCGGCGGCACCGCCCGTCATGGCGACCGCGCAGCCCCGATCTTCATCGGTGGCGGCAAGGCCCACGGCGCGCGCAAGCGTGACTTCGAGCAGTCGCTCAACAAGAAGATCCGTGCGCTCGGCCTCAAGATGGCGCTTTCGAGCAAGGCCAAGGACGGTCTCGTCGTGGTCGACACGCTGGAACTGGCCGAAGCCAAGACCAAGGCGCTCAAGGGTCACCTCGCCAAGGCCGGTCTTTCGGGCAAGGTGCTGGTGATCGACGGCGAACAGGTTGATGCAGGCTTCAAGAAGGCTGCTGGCAACCTGCCGGGCATCAACGTGATGCCGGCCATGGGCGCCAACGTCTATGACATCCTCAACCACGATACGCTGGTGCTGACCAAGGCCGCTGTCGAAAAGCTGGAGGCGCGCTTCAATGGCTAAGAAGCAGACTGTCGATGCGCGTCACTATGACGTGATCATCGCTCCGCACATCACGGAAAAGTCGACCCTCGCGTCGGAAAACAACGCCGTGGTCTTCAAGGTCGCCAACAGCGCGACCAAGCCCCAGATCAAGGAAGCGATCGAGGCGATCTACGACAAGAAGGTCGTCGCCGTGAACACCCTGGTCCAGAAGGGCAAGACCAAGCGCTGGAAGGGCAAGGCCTATCAGCGCTCCGATGTGAAGAAGGCCATTGTCACCCTCGCCGAGGGTGAAATGATCGACATCACCAGCGGTATCTGAGGCCAAGGGACAGGACACGAACAATGGCACTCAAGAACTATAAGCCGACCAGTCCCGCACGCCGCGGTCTGATTCTGGTCGACAAGTCGGCGCTCTACAAGGGCAAGCCGGTCAAGGCGCTTACCGAAGGCAAGCGCAAGACCGGTGGCCGCAACAACAAGGGCCATGTCACCTCGCGTGGCATCGCCGGTGGTCACAAGCAGAAGTACCGCTTCATCGACTTCAAGCGTCGCAAGTGGGACATGCCGGCCACGGTCGAGCGTCTGGAATATGACCCGAACCGCACGGCCTTCATCGCACTGGTGAAGTACGAGGACGGCGAGCAGGCCTACATCATCGCTCCGCAGCGTCTTGCTGTCGGCGATTCTGTGGTGGCTGGCGAGAAGGTCGACACCAAGCCCGGCAACGCGATGCTGCTCGGCCAGATGCCGGTCGGTACGATCTGCCACAATGTCGAGATGAAGCCGGGCAAGGGTGGCCAGATCGCCCGTTCGGCAGGCACCTATGTGCAGGTTGTCGGCCGTGATCGCGCTTTCGTGATCGTCCGCCTCAACTCGGGCGAGCAGCGTTACCTGCGTGCCGATTGCATGGGCACGGTGGGTGCGGTGTCGAACCCCGACAACGGCAACCAGAATTTCGCCAAGGCTGGCCGCAAGCGCTGGATGGGCGTCCGCCCGCTGACGCGCGGCGTTGCGAAGAACCCGGTCGACCACCCGCACGGTGGTGGTGAAGGCCGGACCTCGGGCGGTCGCCATCCGGTGACCCCGTGGGGCAAGCCGACCAAGGGTGCCCGTACGCGCCATAACAAGCAGACGGACAAGATGATCATCCGTTCGCGTCACGCGAAGAAGAAGAGGTAAGAGACGATGGCACGTTCCGTCTGGAAAGGTCCGTTTGTCGAGCTGAGCCTGCTGAAGAAGGCAGAGAGCGCGCAGGAAGCGAGCAACACCAAGCCGATCAAGACCTGGTCGCGGCGTTCGACGATTCTGCCGCAGTTCGTCGGGCTGACCTTCAATGTCTATAACGGGCACAAGTTCATTCCCGTTTCGGTTTCGGAAGAAATGGTCGGCCACAAGCTTGGTGAATTTGCGCCCACGCGCACTTTCCCGGGCCACGCTGCCGACAAGAAGGGCAAGCGCTAATGGGCAAGGCAAAAGCACCCCGCCGCGTGGGCGATAACGAGGCGCTGGCCGTCGGCACCACGATCCGTGGTTCGGCGCAGAAGCTCAACCTCGTTGCTGCCCTGATCCGCGGCAAGAAGGCTGAAGAGGCGTTGAACATCCTCGCCTTCTCGAAGCGGGCAATGGCGCGCGATGCGAGCAAGGTGCTCGCTTCGGCAATCGCCAATGCCGAAAACAACCACAACCTCGACGTTGACGCGTTGATCGTGGCGGAAGCCTCGGTCGGCAAGTCGGTGACGATGAAGCGGTTCCACACCCGTGGTCGCGGCAAGTCGACCCGCATCCTCAAGCCGTTCTCACGGCTGCGGATCGTGGTTCGCGAAGCAGAAGAGGCGTAAGATGGGCCAGAAGAGCAATCCGATCGGTCTGCGCCTGCAGATCAACCGCACCTGGGACAGCCGCTGGTACGCCGAAGGGCGTGACTATGCGCAGCTGCTCAAGGAAGATGTCGCGATCCGCAAGTACATCATGAAGAACCTGCCGCAGGCGGCAGTTTCGAAGGTGGTGATCGAGCGTCCGGCGAAGCTTTGCCGCGTTTCGATCTACGCTGCTCGTCCCGGTGTCATCATCGGCAAGAAGGGCGCGGACATCGAAAAGCTGCGTTCGAAGCTTGCCACCATGACGCCGAGCGACGTGAAGCTGAACATCGTTGAAATCCGCAAGCCGGAAATCGATGCCAAGCTCGTCGCGCAGGGCATCGCTGATCAGCTGGTTCGCCGCGTGGCGTTCCGCCGGGCGATGAAGCGTGCCGTGCAGTCCGCGCTGCGTCTGGGTGCCGAAGGCATCAAGATCGTGTGCGGTGGCCGTTTGGGCGGGGCGGAAATCGCCCGCGTCGAATGGTACCGTGAAGGCCGCGTGCCGCTCCACACGCTGCGTGCGAACATCGATTACGCCGATACCGAGGCGCTGACCGCCTACGGGATCATCGGGATCAAGGTGTGGATCTTCAAGGGCGAGATCCTCGCTCATGATCCGACCGCGCAGGACCGCCTGATGATGGAAGCCCAGACTTCCGGCGTCCGTCCGGCTCGTTGAGGTAACAGACCATGTTGCAACCGAAAAAGCACAAGTTCCGCAAGCAGTTCAAGGGACGGATCAAGGGCGAAGCCAAGGGTGGCACCACCCTCAACTTCGGCTCCTATGGTCTGAAGGCTCTCGAGCCCGAGCGGATCACCGCGCGCCAGATCGAAGCGGCTCGCCGCGCGATCACGCGTCACATCAAGCGTCAGGGTCGTCTCTGGATCCGCGTGTTCCCCGATGTGCCCGTGACCAAGAAGCCTGCCGAAGTCCGTCAGGGTAAGGGCAAGGGTTCGGTCGAATACTGGGCCGCACGGGTCAAGCCGGGCCGTATCCTGTTCGAACTCGACGGCGTTGCCGGCCCGCTGGCCGCCGAAGCATTCGAGCGTGCAGCGATGAAGCTGCCGATCAAGACCAAGGTTGTCGCCCGTCTGGGTGACACCAGCCACCTGGGAGGCGAATAATGGCCGACTTTGCGGACCTTCGCACCAAGACCGATGACCAGCTGACCGCCGAGCTCACCGAGCTCAAGCGCGAGCAGTACAATCTGCGGTTCCAGGCTGCGACCAACCAGCTCGAAGCCCCGTCGCGTATCCGTCAGGTGCGCCGGACCATCGCGCAGATCAAGACGCTGCAAAACGAGCGCGCGGCGAAAGCCGCCGCCGCCAAGGCGTAGGGAGTACCACAATGCCCAAGCGTATCCTCGTCGGGACTGTGAGCTCCGACAAGACCGACAAGACCGTGACCGTGCTGGTCGAACGCAAGGTGAAGCACCCGCTTTACGGGAAGATCATCCGTCGTTCGAAGAAGTATCACGCGCACGACGAGAACAACGAATACACCGTGGGTGACGTTGTGCGGATCGAAGAGACCCGCCCGATGTCCAAGACCAAGACCTGGATCGTCAAGGACCGAGTCGTGGCAGGCGGCGTTCAGGCGGTTGAAGCCGACCTCGACGTTGCAGCTGCGGGCAACTGAAATTTAGACGGAACTGCCGGGCCCCGGTCGGATCGGGTGTCCTGGTAAGCCAATGAGAAGGAAGACGGATCAATGATCCAGATGCAATCCAATCTCGACGTCGCGGACAACAGCGGCGCCAAGCGCGTCCAGTGCATCAAGGTGCTGGGCGGGTCGAAGCGTCGTACCGCGGGCGTTGGCGACGTGATCGTCGTCTCCATCAAGGAGGCGCAGCCGCGCGCGAAGGTCAAGAAGGGCGACGTTCACCGTGCCGTGATCGTGCGCACCCGCAAGGACGTGCGTCGTCCGGATGGCACTGTCATCCGTTTTGACAGCAACGCCGCGGTGCTCGTGAACAAGAACGAGGAGCCGATCGGTACCCGTATCTTTGGCCCGGTGGTGCGCGAACTGCGCGGCCGTGGTTTCATGAAGATCATCTCGCTCGCTCCGGAGGTGCTGTGATGGCTGCCGCGAAAATCAAGAAGGGTGACAGCGTTGTCGTGCTGTCGGGCAAGGACAAGGGCCGCACCGGTACGGTCGCCCAGGTCATGCCCAAGGACAACAAGGTCGTTGTCGAAGGCGTGAACATCGTCGCCCGTCACCGCAAGCCCAGCCAGAGCAACCCGCAAGGCGGTATCGACCGGTTCCCGGCCCCGATGCACGTGTCCAAGGTTGCGCTGGCCGATCCCAAGACCGGCAACGCCACCCGCGTCCGCTTTGAAGTCAAGGACGGCAAGAAGGTCCGCGTCGCTGTGAAGAGTGGGGAGACCATCGATGGCTGATTATACCGCCCGGATGAAGGCCAAGTACGATGCCGAAATCGTCAAGGCCATGACCGAGAAGTTCGGCTACAAGAACCGTCTCGAAGTCCCCAAGATCGAGAAGATCACGCTCAACATGGGTGTGGGCGAGGCGAGCCAGGACAAGAAGAAGGTCCAGACCGCTGCCGAGGAAATGGCGCTGATCGCCGGCCAGAAGCCGGTCATCACCATCGCCAAGAAGTCGATTGCGCAGTTCAAGCTGCGTGAAGGCATGCCGATCGGTTGCAAGGTTACCCTGCGCCGTGAACGCATGTACGAATTCCTCGATCGTCTGGTGACCGTGGCCATGCCGCGCATCCGTGACTTTCGCGGGCTCAACGCCAAGTCGTTCGATGGCCGTGGCAACTATGCCATGGGGCTGAAGGAACAGATCGTGTTCCCCGAAATCAGCTACGACAAGATCGACAAGGTGCGGGGCATGGACATTATCGTCACCACCACCGCCAAGACCGATGAAGAGGCGCGCGAATTGCTGCGTCTGTTCGGCTTCCCCTTCCAGGGCGAAGCACCGGGCGCAAAGGCAACCGAACAGATGGAGGCGGCGTGAGCCGCTTCCCCCAAAAGACACTAGGCAAGAGAGCTTAAGTCCATGGCGAAACTGAGTTCCATCAACAAGAATGAGCGTCGCAAGAAGCTCGTCAAGCAGTACGCTGCGAAGTACGAGAAGCTGAAGGCGATCGCGAATGACGAATCCCTCGACGAGACGGAGCGCCTGGTCGCCCGCCTCAAGATGGCTGAGCTTCCGCGCAACGCGAACCCGACCCGGGTGCGCAACCGTTGCGCCACCACCGGCCGCCCGCGCGGCTATTACCGCAAGTTCGGCATCAACCGCATCGAACTGCGTCAACTTGGCAACAGCGGGATGATTCCCGGCCTGACCAAGTCGAGCTGGTGAGGACTGAACAATGGCATTGACCGATCCCCTGGGTGACATGCTCACCCGTATCCGCAACGGCCAGCGTGCGAAGAAGGACTCTGTCCTGACTCCCGCCAGCAACCTGCGTGCAAGCGTGCTCGAAGTGCTTCAGCGTGAAGGCTACATCCGTGGCTTCACCGAAGACAATTCGGGCAAGCACAAGGCGCTGCGGATCGAACTGAAGTATTTCGAAGGCGAGCCCGCGATCAAGCACGTGGCCCGCGTTTCGAAGCCCGGCCGCCGCGTCTACTCGGGTTCCAAGGAACTGCCGACGATCCGCAACGGCCTTGGCATCACCATCGTCTCGACGCCGAAGGGCGTGCTCTCGGATGCCGAAGCACGCGGTTTCAACGTCGGCGGCGAAGTGCTGGCGGAGGTGTTCTGATGAGCCGCATCGGCAAAAAGCCGGTCGCGATCCCTGGCGGGGTGACGGCCACCATCGACAACGGCACGCTGACCGTGAAGGGCCCCAAGGGCACCCTGACGCTCGGCCTGTCGGACCTGATCGAATACAAGGTCGAAGACAGCGAGATCTCGGTCAAGCCGGCGAACGACAGCCGTCAGGCGCGGGCCTTCTGGGGCATGCAGCGCACGCTGGTTTCCAACCTGGTGGAAGGCGTCAGCGCCGGCTTCACCAAGGTGCTGGTGATCAAGGGCGTCGGTTACCGTGCGAACGCGCAGGGCCGCAATCTGAAGCTGCAGCTTGGCTACAGCCACGATGTCGATCTGCCGGTCCCCGAAGGTCTTGAAGTGAAGACACCGGATCAGACCACGATCGAGATCTCCGGCTCGGACAAGCAGTCCGTTGGCCAGTTTGCTGCCGAAATCCGCCGTTGGCGCAAGCCCGAGCCCTACAAGGGCAAGGGGATTGCTTACAAGGGCGAGTTTATCTTCCGCAAGGAAGGGAAGAAGAGATAAGATGGCAAAGCTTTCCCTTTTCGAACGGCGCCGTCGCCGGGTTCGCACTGCGCTGCGGGCGCGTGCCGGTGGCAAGCCCCGTCTGTCGGTGCACCGCACCGGCCGTCACATCTACGCCCAGATCATCGATGATGCAGCCGGCAAGACCGTCGCTGCAGCCTCGACGCTCGGCGCCAAGGCCAGCGGCGCGAATGTCGACGCTGCTGTCGAGGTCGGCAAGGCGATTGCCGAAGCGGCCAAGAAGGCGGGCGTGACCACTGTCGTGTTCGATCGCGGCGGGTTCCTGTTCCATGGCCGCGTCAAGGCGCTGGCCGATGCCGCCCGCGAAGGCGGGCTGGAGTTCTGATCATGGCTGATGAAAACACCATCGAAACCCCCGAAGTGGTGGGTGATACCAGCGGCGACGCAGGCGCTGGCCGTCGTGGCCGTGGCCGTGGCGGCAACCGCGAAGGCGGCGGCGGCGATCGTGGTCGCGGTCGTGGCGGCCGTGACAACAACCGCGGCGGCAAGCCCGAAGAAGATGATGGCATCATCGAGAAGCTGGTGCACATCAACCGCGTCTCCAAGACGGTGAAGGGCGGCAAGCGCTTCGGTTTTGCTGCGCTGGTTGTGGTCGGTGACGGCCAGGGCCGCGTCGGCTTCGGCCATGGCAAGGCTCGCGAAGTGCCGGAAGCCATCACCAAGGCGACCGCTGCTGCGCGCAAGAAGATGATCCGCGTCCCGCTCAAGGAAGGCCGCACCCTGCACCATGACGGCAATGGCCGTTTCGGCGCCGGCAAGGTCACGCTGCGCACCGCGCCTCCGGGGACCGGCATCATCGCCGGTGGTCCGATGCGCGCCGTGTTCGAGAGCCTGGGCGTTGCCGATGTGGTGACCAAGTCGGTCGGCACCTCGAACCCCTACAACATGATCCGCGCCACCTTCGACGCGCTGACCGAGCAGACTTCGCCGAAGTCGGTCGCTCAGCGTCGCGGCAAGAAGGTTGCCGACCTGCTGGGTCGCGGCGGGGCGACTGCGGTTGAGGCTGAAGCCGACGCTGCGGCGATTGTGGAGTAATTCGACATGGCTACCATCAAGATCAAGCAGATCGGTTCGCCGATCCGCCGTCCCGCCAGCCAGCGCCAGATCCTTATCGGTCTGGGGCTGAACAAGATGCACAAGATCGTCGAGCGTCAGGACACCCCTGAAGTTCGCGGCGCGATCGCCAAGATCCCGCATCTGGTGCAGGTGGTCGATTAATACATCAGGCAGGCCCCGCTCGTCGGGGCCTTCCTTTCTCTCAGCGCGACAAAAGCGAAAGCGAGTGCACGACTATGAAACTGAATGACATCCGCGACAATGCCGGTGCCCGCAAGGGCCGGATGCGCGTCGGCCGTGGTATCGGCTCGGGCAAGGGCAAGACCTCGGCACGCGGCCAGAAGGGCCAGAAGGCCCGTTCGGGTGTGGCGATCAAGGGCTTTGAAGGCGGTCAGATGCCGCTGCACATGCGCCTGCCGAAGCGCGGCTTCAACAACCCCTTCGCCAAGGACTACGCCGAAGTGAACATCGGCATGATCCAGAAGTTCATCGATGCCGGCAAGCTCGATGCCAAGGCCACCATCACCGAGGAAGCGCTGCGTGCCGCAGGGCTTGTGCGCGATGGCAAGGATGGCGTCCGTCTGCTCGGCAAGGGTGAGATCACCGCCAAGGTAACCTTCGCCGTGACCGGTGCGACCAAGGGCGCTATCGCTGCGGTCGAAAAGGCCGGTGGCAGCGTCGAAGTGGCGCCTGCTCCGACCCCCGAGCACGAGAAGAAGCTCGCCCGCCGCGACGCCAACAAGGCGGCCAAGGCGAAGTAATCGACAAAAGGTGTGGCGCGGGGGTTCGACAAGAGCCTCCGCGCTCCCTATTTACGCTCTCGCGCGCTGGCTGCCCCGTCATCGGCGGGGCCGACAAGGCACTGAAGGCGCGCGACGGATGGTTCGGACGGCGGCTGCATGAGCGGCTCCGCAATCGGATCAAGAGCTAGGATCGACAGAACGACATGGCATCACGCGCCGACAATATCGCGAGCAACCTGAACCTCGGCAACTTTGCCAAGGCCACAGAACTCAAGCAGCGCATCTGGTTCACTATCGGTGCGCTGATTGTCTTCCGCTTTCTCAGCTTCGTTCCGCTGCCCGGCGTCAACCCGCTGATCCTCAGCGAGCTTTACGAGCAGACCCGCGGCGGCATTCTCGACCTGTTCAACGCCTTTTCGGGCGGCAGCCTTGAGCGCATGAGCCTCATTGCGCTTGGCGTCATGCCCTACATCACCGCTTCGATCGTGGTGCAGATGGCCTCGGCACTGCATCCGGCGCTTTCTGCCCTAAAGAAGGAAGGCGCTAGCGGGCGTCAGAAGCTGAACCAGTACACCCGCTATGGCGCGGTATTGCTGTGCGCGATCCAGGGCTATTTCCTTGCCGTCGGCCTCGAAAGCTTCGCCGCACAAAGCGGGCTGCAGGCGGTGGTCGATCCGGGCTACATGTTCCGCATCGTTGCGGTCATCAACCTTGTGGGCGGCACGATGTTCCTGCTGTGGCTGGGTGAGCAGATCACCAGTCGCGGTATCGGCAACGGTATTTCGCTGATCATCATGGCTGGCATCGTCGCGCAGTTCCCCAGCTTTGCCTCCAACCTGTTCGAAGGTGGCCGCACCGGAGCGATCGCGGCCTGGATCATCATCGCCTTTCTGGTGATGGTTGTGGGCCTAATCTTGCTGATCTCTTTCATGGAGCGCGCCCAGCGCCGCTTGACGATCCAGTATCCCAAGCGCGCCACCCAGCGCGGGATGATGCAGGCTGAGCGGTCTTATCTGCCGCTCAAGGTCAACACCGCGGGCGTTATTCCGCCGATCTTTGCAAGCTCGCTGCTGCTGCTTCCGCTGACGATCACCCAGTTTGCCGGCAATTCGGTCAACACCGAAAGCGGGTTCTACACCGTGCTGCAGGCGCTCAACCAGTATCTGGCGCATGGTCAGCCGTTGTATATGGTGCTCTACGCGATCGGGATCATCTTCTTCTGCTTCTTCTACACCGCGGTTGTGTTCAACCCGGAAGAAACGGCGGACAACCTGAAGAAGAACGGTGGCTCGATCCCCGGCATCCGTCCGGGCAAGCGCACCGCTGACTACATCGAATACGTGCTTACCCGCATCACTGTGGTCGGTGCGCTTTACCTGACGCTGGTTTGCGTGCTGCCCGAATACATGATTGCGCAGACCGGTATTCCGCTGTTTCTCGGCGGCACCTCCTTGCTGATTGTGGTGAACGTCACGGTCGACACGATCAGCCAGATCCAGTCGCACCTGCTGGCGCTGCAATACGGCGATCTCATCAAGAAGGCCAAGCTGAAGGGACGGATGCGCTGATATCCGACATAAGTCGGCTTGACGCGCCCGCCTGCTTGGTTGAACCCACTGGTCTGAAAGAACGCGCCGGGCAAAGACCCGCGGCGATATTGGGGGACGGTTCGTGAACATCATTCTTCTTGGCCCTCCCGGCGCCGGTAAGGGAACGCAGAGCGCGGGTCTGGTTGATCGGCATGGCATGCGCCAGCTCTCGACCGGCGACATGCTGCGCGCGGCGGTCAAGGCGGGCACACCCGTGGGCGTGCGCGCCAAGGAAGTGATGGAGCGCGGGGAGCTGGTTTCGGATGAGATCGTTTCCGACCTGATCGATGCAGAACTCGCGGCAATGGCCCCCGAAACCGGCGCCATCTTTGACGGTTACCCGCGCACCGCCGCGCAGGCCGATGCGCTTGATGCGATCCTCGCCAAGAACGGCCGCACGCTCGACCATGTGATCGAGCTGGAAGTGAACGAGGACGCGCTGGTTGAGCGTATCACCGGACGCTTTTCCTGCGCCAATTGCGGCGCGCTCTACCACGACACGGCCAACCCGCCTTCCAAGGACGGCGTGTGCGATGCTTGCGGTAGCACGGAATTCAAGCGGCGCCCGGACGACAACGAGGAAACCGTGCGGATGCGGATGCAGGAATACCGCGCCAAGACCGCGCCGATCCTGCCGGGCTACGAAGCGCGCGGGATCGTGACGCGGGTTGACGGGATGGCGGCGATCGACACCGTGGCCGGGCAGATCGACGCGATTCTTCAAGGGTAATCGGCGCGCCTTCTTGCCACGCCGCCGCTTTTGCCCCAGCCTCGATGCGATGATCGCAAGGGAGGACTTGCCATGATGCTCAACCCCAAGGCGGGCGCTGCTGCGCTTGGCCTGTTCGCGATCGCCGGTGGCACGCCGGTGGCAGCCGAGGTCACACAGACGACCGACAACAGCTTCGTCTCGCGCCACGAGGTTGTGGTCAAGGCCACTCCCAAGGAGGTGTGGCTCGCGCTCATTTCGCCGGCTGACTGGTGGCGTTCGGAACATACCTGGTCAGGTGACGCCAAGAACCTTGCACTCACCCCCAAGGCCGGCGGCTGCTTCTGCGAGACCATCCCCGAAGTCGACGAGCCTGGCCGGTTTACCCTTGAAGGCAGCGTGGAACATATGCGCGTCATCCAGGCCTATCCGGAAACGGCCCTGCGGATGGTCGGCAACCTCGGCCCGCTGCAGAGCGAACCGGTCACCGGCGTGCTGACAATCGCGATCACCAAGGCCGACAAGGGCACGCGGATCGTCTGGGAGTACAATGTCGGCGGGCCAATGCGGTACGAAGTGCCAGTGATCTCAAAGGCGGTCGATGGCGTGATGGGCGTGCAGCTTGCCGCGCTGGCAAAGCCTCTGGTGGTGGTAGCGATGTCTGCGCCTCCGCCTCCGCCATCGCTTCCGCCTGCTCCTCCGCCCGCCATGCCCTCTACGGGGACCAAGCCTGAAGCGGCCCCTTCGCCTGCGTCGGCACCGGCACTCGCCCCGAAGCCGGCTGCGGCAAAGCCCCCCGCCGCTCCTGCCGCTGCACCCAAGCCAGCACCCGCGCCCGCGCCGACGCCAGCGCCCAAGGTGCCAACGGTTGAAGATGCGTTCAGCGACTTCAAGGACAAGAAGCCGGGTTAGGCAGTGTGGCCGGGCTACAGGGCGGGGCGGTCCTGCCGCGTAGCGCTGTAGGGGCAAACCGCTGGCGGTTGACGGCCACCGCGAATCAGCCTATGCGCGCCCCTCATTCGACATGTTCGAAGCAAGTTCGGCAGGCATCGCCCTTGCGCGTGCCGACCGGACTTTTTGCCGTTTGCGATCCTGTGATAACGCAGGTCGCCCGGCAAGCGGACACAAGAATGAATTGAGCGTTGAGATAGGGGTGGCCTTCCGATGGCCCAAACCCCTGTGGAGCATGGAGAAATAAGTGGCTCGTATTGCCGGGGTCAATATCCCCACCAACAAGCGCGTGATCATCGCGCTCACCTACATTCACGGGATCGGCCGCACGACGGCTGTCCAGATCGCTGACAAGCTCGGCATTGCGCACTCGGCGCGTATCCAGGATCTTTCCGACGAGGAAATCCTGCGCGTCCGCGAAACCATCGACGCTGAATTCACCGTGGAAGGCGATCTTCGTCGCCAGACCGCGATGAACATCAAGCGCCTGATGGACCTGCGTGCCTATCGCGGCCTGCGTCACCGTAGCGGTCTGCCCGTTCGCGGCCAGCGCACCCACACCAACGCCCGCACCCGCAAGGGCAAGGCCAAGCCCATCGCGGGCAAGAAGAAGTAAGCTGGCGGGGCTTTGGCCCCTCCACCGCTTTTTCCTTCTGACGAGCTAGAGGACAGTAAACGATGGCACGCGAACCAGGCCGTATCCGGCGCCGTGACAAGAAGAACATCACCAGCGGCGTTGCGCACATCAACGCCAGCTTCAACAACACCATGATCACCATCACCGATGCGCAGGGCAATGCAATCAGCTGGTCCAGCGCGGGCATGATGGGCTTCAAGGGCAGCCGCAAGTCGACTCCCTATGCCGCGCAGGTCGCTGCTGACGATGCGGGCAAGAAGGCTGCCGAACACGGTGTGCGCACGCTCGAAGTCGAAGTGAAGGGCCCGGGTTCGGGCCGCGAAAGCGCGCTTCGGGGTCTTGCAGCGGTCGGTTTCAACATTACCTCGATCCGCGACGTTACCCCGATCCCGCACAACGGGGTCCGTCCTTCCAAGCGTCGCCGCGTCTGATCCGCCGGGATGGCGAGGGCGCTGGTCGTCCTTGCCGCCCGAACGGGTCTGATGCCGTGTCGCTCTGGTGCATCCGGCCCGCCCAAATTTGAACCGCCCACAAGGCGAATTAGGGGAAATCCATGTCCGTCAACACCAAGAACTGGCAGGAACTCAAGAAACCCAACACCCTCGAAATCAAGGATGGCGGCGATCGTCAGCGCAAGGTGACTTTCGTGGCCGAACCGCTGGAGCGGGGCTTCGGCCTGACGCTCGGCAATGCGCTGCGCCGGGTGCTGCTGTCGAGCCTTCAGGGCGCGGCGATCACCTCGATCAAGATCGAGAACGTGCTGCACGAGTTCTCCAGCCTCGCTGGCGTGCGCGAAGACGTCACTGACATCGTCCTGAACGTCAAGCAGATCGCGCTGCGCATGGAAGGCGAAGGCCCCAAGCGTCTTCAGCTTTCCGCCACTGGCCCGGGCGCGGTCAAGGCTGGCGATATTGCTGTCACCGGTGATATCGAAGTCATGAACAAGGATCTGGTGATCTGCCAGCTCGATGAAGGCGCGACGCTCAACATGGAGCTGACCGCTGACACGGGCAAGGGCTACTCGCCCGCTGTGCAGAACCGTCCGGCTGATGCGCCGATCGGGCTGATCCCGGTCGACTCGCTCTATTCGCCGGTGCGCCAGGTGAGCTACAAGGTCGAGAACGCCCGCGTCGGGCAGGAGCTCGATTACGACAAGCTCTCGCTGACCGTCGAGACCGATGGCACTGTCACCCCAGAAGACGCCGTGGCCTATGCCGCGCGCATCCTTCAGGACCAGCTGACCCTGTTCGTGCACTTCGAAGATGGCATCCCGCAGCCGGTCGGCACCATGATCGGTCATGCCGTTCAGCCGGAAGAAAGCGACGCCAACCAGCTCAACCGTTACCTTCTCAAGAAGGTGGACGAGCTGGAACTTTCGGTGCGTTCGGCCAACTGCCTCAAGAACGACAACATCATCTACATTGGCGATCTGGTCCAGAAGACCGAAGCCGAGATGCTGCGCACCCCGAACTTCGGCCGCAAGTCGCTCAACGAGATCAAGGAAGTGCTCTCGAGCATGGGCCTGCGCCTCGGGATGGATATCCCGGGCTGGCCGCCCGAGAACATCGAAGAGATGGCCAAGAAGCTCGAACAAGAGCTGCTGGGTTGATGAATTGGTGAGCCCCTGCTTCGGCGGGGGCTTGCGCATGGGGCGAAGGTGACGGCCCGCAACGGTCACCGGGATGGAGCTACCTTGCACGGGCTCCTTACGAACGAAGGAAGTATACAATGCGTCATGGTATGTCGGGCCGCAAGCTGGGCCGTAAGACCGGTCACCGCAACGCCCTGTTCCGCAACATGGCTGCCGCGCTGATCAAGCACGAGCAGATCAAGACCACGCTGCCCAAGGCGAAGGAACTGCGCCCCTATCTCGAAAAGCTGATCACGCTGGCGAAGCGCGGCGGGTTGTCGAACCGTCGTCTGGCGATGGCTCGCCTGGGTGACGAAGCGCAGCTCAAGAAGCTGTTCGAAGTTCTGGCCGAGCGTTATTCGGACCGTGAAGGCGGCTACACCCGCGTTCTGCGCGCTGGTGTGCGCGCCGGTGACGCGGTGCAGATGGCGATCATCGAACTGGTCGACCGCGACGAAAGCGCCCGCGGTCAGGACAGCGGCCCGGTGCAGTCGGACGAAGAATTCGAAGACGCGTAAGGCGGGCTTCAAACAGATACAGGCAAGGGCCGGGGCGGTAACGCTTCCGGCCCTTTCCTTTTGCTATGCGCGGGGTAGGGTGCGCGCCATGATCCGCACCGCCCTTGCTGCAGCCACGCTGCTTTTCGCACTACCGGTTCACGCCCAGACTCAGCAGGAGGTGCTCGATGGGCGATATGACCGCGCTTTGGCGGCGGGCTACAAGGCGTTGATGCTGTGCGGTGCCATCGCCCATGCCGAGGCCAACGGTACCACGCGCACCCCTGAAAGCGTGGCGCAGTGGGAACTGACAGGCATCCAGCAACCGCTTGATGGGATTGTCGGCACGCTGCCTTACGAAATCGTCCGCCGCCCGACCGGCCAGATCGCGCATGTAGGGGTGACTTGGGCGGATGACATGCCGCCTCGCATCGCGGCCTATTTCGGCACCGACACCGGCTGTTCGATCCTCCCGATCGGTGCACCCGAGGATGCGAGCAATGGTGATGTGCCGATGCCGGTCGAAAAGGGCGAGGTTGAAAACCCCGACCTTGCTCTGGGCGTAATGCCATCCCCCGAGGGTGATCTACCGCCCATCGAAGCGGCTTTCACCAACAGATACGGCAACGGCCGCACCACTGCTGTCGTCGTCCGGCAGGTCGAAAACGGGAATGCCAAGGCAAACTACACCAAGTTTGCGAGGGGGTTTGACAAGTACACCCCGCAGCGCACCTGGTCCGTCGCCAAGAGCATTGCTGCAACGCTGATCGGGGCTGCTGTGCATCAGGGTGAAACGACCGTCGAAGAGCCCATCGGTATCAATTACTGGGTCAGCGGCGGCGTAAGCGACCCGCGCAACGCAATTACCATCGACCATGCGCTGCGTATGGCGACAGGGCGTTATTCCGATACGCCGGGCAACCGGACCGATCCGCTCTATTTCGGAGGCTCGACGGTTGACGAAACGGCGTTGAATTGGCCGGTGATCCATAAGCCGGGAACGGTGTTCCGCTATGCCAACAATGACACGTTGCTCGCGATCAAGGCGATCGGCCAATGGTTAACGTTTTACCCGCCGCACGAGTTTTTCGACAGGCTCGGGATGAAGGCGACGGTGGCCGAAACCGATATTCGCGGCGAATATGTCCTGTCTTCTCAGGTCTGGTCGACCGCTTGGGATCTTACTGCCCTCGGTCAGCTCTATCTCAACGACGGCGTCTGGAACGGCGAGCGCATCCTGCCCGAAGGGTGGGTGAAATACGTCTCCACCCCCAGCGGACCTCAGCCCGATGGGCCGTTCGGCTATGGGGCCGGGTTCTGGCTGATGAACAAGTCTGACGGCGTGCCCGCTGACACTTTCGCTGCCATCGGCAACCGGGGGCAATATGTCGTGATCGTGCCGAGCCGTCAGGTGGTGATCGTGCGCAGGGGCGAGGATCCGGTTGGCTCCGGGTTCGATATTGCCGCTTTCACGCGGGATGTGCTGGCGGCGCTGGACAGCAAGTAGAGCGATCCGTTCATAATGGATGCCATTTAGATTAACGTTTCCTGTCACTGCAATTCAGCTTCGTCACAGCCCGAATCGCGCAAAAGCATCCCTGTCACCGCAAGCAATCCCGCCCGCGGTGCCTGACAAGGGAATGCTTCGATGACCACCATGACCAACCGGTTGGCCTCCGGCAAAACGGCCCGGCTGTCACTCGGCGCGGTCGCTGCGCTTGCGCTGACCGCTGCCTCTGTCACCCCGGCACAGGCCCGCGACCGCGACCGCGACGGGATCAGCGCGGGTGAGATCATCGCTGGCGCGGTGGTGATCGGCGGCATCGCTGCACTGGCCGGAGCCTTCGATGGCGACCGCGGGCGCGACTGGGATCGGGGTGACCGCAATTTCCGCGGCGACCGCTGGGATCGCGGCGGCTGGGGCATCAACCCCCGGACGGCCGTCGACCGCTGCGTGCGCGCTGCCGAGAACCAGGCCCGGCGCTTTGGCGGCTACCGCTATGCGGACGTGATCGACGTCAATGATATCGACCGCACCCGTGACGGGTTCCGGGTGCGCGGCCGGATCGATGTGGGTGGCGGCTGGAACCGCAATGACCGTGGGCGCTTCACCTGCCGCATCGACGGTCGCGGCGCACCGCGGATTGATTTCGGCGGCATTCGCGGCCTGCGCTGAGAATTACCACGCGCCGCCTCTTCCCCCTGATACGGTGCGTGTATCCCTGCCGCCCCGCCTCCCGCTTCTGGGATGGCGGGGCGGCCTCGTTTCGGGCATCCCCCGCCGCGTTCAGCCCAGCGCAAGCCTGGCACGGCTAATCTTGCCGCTATCGGGGCGTTGGTGGGCGCTCGTCTTGCATCAGGAGAGAGCACAATGGCTCTGACGTTCCGCGCCTTCGCTTTGGCCAGCGCGCTTGCCGGTACCACCCTTTTCGCCGTTCCCGCCGCTGCCGCGCCCCTGAACACGAGCACGCCTTCGGCCATCACGCTCGGTGCGCCGTCCACGGCCTTTGATTACAGCCGCTATGACCCGGCGAGCGCTGTCGGCGAATGGCGCCGCTGCCGCTGGGGCTGCGGCTGGGGCGGTGGCTGGGGCCACCGTGGCTGGCGGCGCAACCGGGTTGGCGCGGGCGACGTGCTGATCGGCGCCGCAATCATCGGCGGGATCGCCGCCATCGCCAGTTCCAACAACCGCCGCCAGCGCGAGCGTGACGTGGTGATTGTCGAGCGCGATGTGCGTGATGCCGACTGGCGCGACGACAACCGCCGCTATGATGACCGGCGCATTGACGATCGCCGCACCGCCACTCCGCGCGGCACCGGCGCCTCGGGCCTCGATAATGCGGTGAGCCAGTGCCTTGACCGGATCGAGCGTGATGTGCGGGTCGATTCGGTCGAGAATGTCGAGCGCACCGGCGCAGGCTGGCGGGTCAGCGGCGTGCTGTTCAATGGCTCCCCCTTCCAGTGCCGGATCGGCAATGGCGGCCAGATTGACGGGATCGATTATGGCGACGGGTTCCGGGATGTCGGTTTCTCCGCCGCGCCGGCAAGCCGCGCCGATGACGGCCAGTGGGACGATCAGCGCTATGCCAGCGCACGCGCATCGGTGGGCGGCACGGTGCGCCCCGACATGGCGGTGCAGGAGGCGATGATGACCACCACCTCGGCCCCCGTCCGCACGGCGGCGGCCAACACGGCGATGCCGGCCTATCCGGGCGGACCGATCCCGGGCGAAGTCATCCCCGAAACCGTCGACATCGAAAGGTAAGCGGCGAATGGGGAGGGGGCTATCCCCTCTCCCCATAGCTCGGCAGGCCCCATTCCCACCGGATGGCTGCCGTGCGCAGCGCAAAGCCGCAGGCAAAGCCCAGCGCCCAGGCCCATTGGTCGCTCACCCCCAGCCACGGCGCGGCGATCACCCCCGCCACGGTCAGCGCGGCGCTGAGAGCGGCCGGGGTGACGTAAAGTTCCGGGCTCATGATGATCGAAGGGCGCCCGGCCACGACATCGCGGATGATCCCGCCGACGCAGCCGGTTATCACTCCCATCAGCGCCGCCGGCACAGGCGGGATGCCATAGGCCAGCGCCTTGGCGCTGCCGAGCACGGCATAGGCAGCCAGCCCCGCGCCATCGGCATAGGCAAAGCCCTTGCCCTCCCACCAGGTGACCGGTGTGAACCAGGCGATCAGCGCCGTGCCAAGGCACACGGCCGCTACCGCCGGATCGTCGATCCAGAACACCGGCGCACGGATCAGCAGATCGCGCACCGTGCCGCCCCCGACGCCGGTGACCAGAGCGAAGAATGCCATCGTCACGAAGGTCTGCCGCAGCCGCGCCGCCAGCACCGCGCCCGACAGCGCGAACAGCGCGATCCCCGCAATGTCGAGGAGATCGAGGATCGGGGTCAGGACGGTTGGCGTCATGACGCGGCGCGTGCCTTGCGGCGGCGGAACATCAGCACGCAGCCGATCACGGCTCCGGTCAGGCCCAGCGCCGCAAACAGGATCAGCACCGGGTGGCTGGTATCCTCGCGCTCGGAAAGATCCATGATGTGCAGGCCCCAGGCAAGATCGAAGGCCCGCCACCAGCGGGTGCGCACCGCCTCGATCTCGCCCGTGTCACGCCCGACATAGACATTGGTCCCATCCGCCAGCGCGACCTGCCACACGGCAAGCGGGCGGCGGAAATCGAAGGGGGTGCTTGTCGCAGGGAACAGCGTCACGCGTTCAGCCGTATCGCCGCCGATGATCCGCTGCGCCACCAGCGCCCGTGCGGTGGCCGCATCAAGCGCGGGCAGCGCCGCCCCGGTTGCGAAGTCGACCCGCCGGACCGCGCCATCGAGGGTGGTGAGGATCGCCACCGCGCGGCCATTTTGCATGGTCACGCGCATGTCCTTGAGCTGCGCACCTGGTGCGGCAATTGCGCTTCCGGGCAGCACCAGCGGGGCGGGCGGGGCCGCGCGCCGCAGATGATCGCCGCGCACCTCGTCAATCGGGCGGGACACCATCAGCAGGCCGGTTGCCAGCCACATGGTGATCGGCACGCCAACCAGCCAGCCCAGCCAGATATGCCAGCGGGCGAGGGTCAGCATCAGCGGCGCGCGTGGGGAAGGCCTGTTCATGTCCTGCGCCATGACCAAGGCGGGTCAGGAGTGCAATATGCGTCCGATCGCCTCAGCAGCGGCGATGCAATCCAGATCGCTCCAGCGCGGGCCGATCACCTGCATTCCGCAGGGCAATTCCGCGCCGAGATAGGCGGCGCTGCCGATGGGGACCACGGTGGCGGGCAGGCCGGGGAAGGTCGCCATGCTGGACCAGATGAGGCCGCTGCTGCCCGGTTCTTCCTGCCCGTTGATGGATAGCGTGCCGCGGAACACCGGCTTGTCGGAATGGGGCACGGCCAGCACCGGCGCGGGCGGGGCAAGGACGAAATCATAGGTTTCGAACAGAGCCTGCCACTGCGCCATGCTGGCAGCCTGCGCGTCCAGCAGGTCGAACCAATCGGTCGCGCTGGCGCGCTTGCCATCGGGAGCAGGGGCGCCGCGGGCCATGACGATGTTCATCATCTTGAGATAGGCGCGATATTGCTGTGTCTGGTCGGGCAGCAGCGGGCTGGCGCGGTCAATCCGCACGCCTGCGCGGGCCAAGGTCTCCAGCGCCGCTTCGGTGGGTTCGCGCACGCTGGCATCGACAGGCGCGCCCGGCAGATCGGTGATCGCCAGCAGGCGGCAATCGGCCAGCTGTTTGGTATGGCGGCGCAGCGGAACTTCCGCGCCCACTTCGGTCAGCACCGCCAGATCGGGCGCATTGCGCGCCAGCGGCCCGGCGATGCTGAGCGGGCTGTCATGGGCAGCGACAAAGCCCTCGCGCCGCGACATCCCGGGAAAATCGTGGCCGTGCTTCGGGATCAGGCCCCAAGTGGTCTTGTGCCCCCACACGCCGCAGAAATGCGCCGGCACACGCACAGACCCGCCAATATCCGTGCCGAAATCGCAAGCCACAATGCCCGCTGCCACTGCCGCCGCGCTGCCGCCCGACGATCCCCCCGGGGAGCGGTCCGCGTTGTGCGGGTTCACTGTGCGGCCATAGACCGGGTTGAAGCTCTGCCAGTCCGTCAGGTCAACCGGCACGTTGGTCTTGCCGATGATGATCGCGCCCGCCGCCTTCAATCGCCTGACCAGCGCCGCATCGCGGGTGGCGGGCTGATCCTTGTAGGCAGCGTGGCCGAAAGTCGTCGGCAGGCCCGCGACATCAAAGCTTTCCTTGATCGTCATCGGCACGCCGAACAGGGGCTGGTTGAGATGGCGCGGCGCGCTGTCCATCGCCCGCGCCGTTTGGCAGGCGCGTTCGAAATCGGGGACAGCCAGCGCATCAATCTCACCATCGAGCCGCCCGGCACGGGTGATCGCCGCATCCACGGCCTCGGCAACGCTGATCCTGCGCGTGCGGATCGCGAGGGCAGTCGCCAGCACCCCGGCTTTGTCGGTCAGTTGCGGATAGGCCATGCGTTGATCCCCGGTCTCCTCGGCAACGGGTCTAGAGCGCTGCGGGGCGCAGCAAAAGCCCGCCTTACAAGTTAGCTGTTCACTTCAACCGCCGTAGCCGTGCCTCGATCCGTGCGGTCATGTCCACGGGCAGGTACAGCCCCGCGCCATGGGCGGTGATCACCCCGGTCTCGATGGTGTCGATGGTGATGGCATAGTCCGTCAGACGCCCCTTGCGCGCTGCCAACGCCCGGTCAATCTTGCCGCGCAGATCGTTGAAGTCCTTTTCGAAACTCTGCGCCAGAGCATCGGTGATCGCGCCCTGGAAATCGGGGGAATTGGCAAGTGCGAACAGGAACTGTTCGCCGATGATGTCGGTCGATCCGGTGATCTGGATCTCTGCAAAGCGGAGCTTGCGCGAATTGGGCTCGTTCACCGGGCGTGCGGTCAGCCAGATCCTGCCGCTGGCCTTGCTGACCATCGGCAGATCTGACGAGGCGCCAAAGGCTCCGCCCACCGCAATCCGTCCCTCTCCGGTGCCATAGATGGTGATATCGTCAAACTGCGCCGTGACCGATCCGTAGCCCTCGATCACGAAGGGCCGCTGCGCGCGCTTGGCCAGCGCCCTGGCGACCACGGGTTCGAGCACGGCGTAATCGGCGATCACCGGCACGTGCAGTTCCGATGTTCGCACCACCTTGTCGCGGCGGGCCAGCGGCGGCAGGGCGGACGGATCGACACGATCAGGCTTGATGCCGACAAATGTCTCCATCCGCGCATCAAGGCCCAATCGCAGGGTCAGGGCCCGCCCGTTCACGGCGTATCCGCCAAAGCGGAATTGCTGCGGCGTAAGCCTGCCCCACACGGCCGGATCATGTTCGTTGAGCGTGAACACGGCGTGGCCCTGCCGCCACCCCTGCGTTGCCGTGTCGCGCACCGGCAGCCGCGCCAACTCGCGCGCGACGATCCGTTCGACATCGCGCTTGACCGGGCCAAGTTCGCGGTCGGCTTCGGAGGTGAAGGTGATGCGCTGCCCCGCGAAATCGATCCCCGGCTCGCGCGTCCAGCGGTAATCGAGCCAGGTATTCGCGGCGAGCCGCCATTCGGGCGTCAGATCCAGCCTGAGCGAAAGGGTCACCTCCGCCGCGCCCGTCGCTGTCTCGCCCTTGAAGATGCCCGCCACATCGCGCGCCGCTAGCGTGCCTCTGACCGGCAGCCTGATGGTCAACACCTCGCCCTTGCCGCTCAGCCGCAGTCTCCCGCGGGTGACTGTGCCAGTGATGTCGCACTTGATTTTGGGGGATTTGACCTTGAACAGCGCCAGATCGATCTTTTGGGGCGCGATGCATTCGGTGTCCGGCTGGTTGATCTGCCACAACTGGCGCGGCACCTCGCGTTCGAGCGCCTGTTCCAGATCGGCCAGATCGACCTTGAGATCGACCGCAACCTGCGAAGGCTCATCGGGAAAGACGATCGCATCCGTCGCGCGCGGCGGCGCTCCGGTTGTCTCACCTTCGGTGGCGCCGCAGCCTGAGAGCAGCAACAGGGCCGCCAGCGCTCCGGCAATCGGCAATCGGTACAGCGCTTTCAACGGCGTTTCCCCTGTTCGGCCTGTCGGGCAGGAAGGCTAGCCTATCGGGCGCTGGCCCGAAAGGTGGCGGTTCGGTGTGTCAGCAATCGCTCCCAACGCAAGGCCGAAGCCGAGGATCGGGGATGCGCCATACCCGATCAGGGGGAAGGGGAAGGGGGCCAGCATCGCCGCCACCGCAAACCCGATCATCACCGCCGCCAGCGCGCAGCTATCCTTGCTGCGGGTGCCTGCCTTGCCCGGCAGCAGGCCGAACGGGGCGAGCAACAGCAGGGCGGCCAGTATCAGCGCGAACAGCGGGCTGCTTTGCCGCACCTGCGCCAGCACGCCTTCGGTGAACATCTGCGGTTCGAGCGTGCCCGCACCGAAAGTCCCAGCAGCAAGGCCCAATGCGGCAAGACTGACTGCGGTATAGGCAAAGCTGCGCGCCATGGCAGCGAGCACGGCGCCCGCCAGCCCCAAGGCGAGCAGCGATGCCGCATCGGGTTGCAGCACGATCCCTGCACCCGCCAGCGCCAGCAGGGCAGGGCCGACCTTCTGTTCGCGCGCGGCCAGCACGGTTATCAGAGGCAGCAGGAGCGCGCCTGAATGCAGCAGCACGGGCCCTGCCGGAAGCCAGCGCGACACGCCGCCGACTTCGGGGCCGAGGAGGATGGGAACCACCAGTGCGAGCGCAGCCAAGCCTGCAAGGGCGAGGCGGTTGGCACTGCCCGCAGGCAGCCGCCCGAACAGCACCCAGACCAAGGCCAGCACCAGAGCGCCTGCGTTGATGGCGGTCAGCCGACCGGGCGCACCGAAGGCATAAAGGTAGGCCAGTCCGCCCAGCGAAGGCAGGACAAGGGGCAGGGTGAGCCGCCAGCGATCAAAGGCGCGGGCGCTCACCTCTGCCGGATCACATGTGGATCGGCTTGCCCGTCACCGCCATCGCCGCTTCCTTCAGCGCTTCGGCGTGGGTCGGGTGGGCGTGGCAGGTGTAGGCGATGTCTTCGGATGTCGCGCCGAATTCCATCGCCACGCAGGCCTCGGCGATCATCGTGCCTGCAAGGCTGGCGATGATCCATACGCCCAGCACCCGGTCGGTGTCGGCATCGGCGATCACCTTCACAAAGCCCTCGGTGTCGCGGTTCGCCTTGGCGCGGCTGTTGGCCATCATCGGGAACTTGCCGACCTTGACACCGAGCCCGCGTTCCTTGGCCTGTTCCTCGGTGATGCCCACGCCCGCGATTTCGGGCGCGGTGTAGACGACGTTGGGGATGACATCGTGGTTCACAATGCCGGTCAGGCCCGCGATATTCTCGGCCACGGCGATGCCTTCATCCTCGGCCTTGTGGGCGAGCATCGGGCCGGGGACGACATCGCCGATCCCCCAGATGTTGGGAACGGAGGTGCGGAAATCATGGTCGATTTCGACCTGCCCGCGCGCGTTGGTGGTGAGTCCCGCCTTGTCGAGCGCCAACCCTTCGGTGTTGGGACGGCGGCCGATGGCGACCAGCACGTGGCTGGCTTCGATGGTCTGTTCATCGCCGCCTGCGGCTTTCTCGATGGTCAGGGTGACGGTTGTGCCGTTCACCTTCGCACCGGTGACCTTGTGGCCGAGCATCATGTTCATGCCCTGCTTCTTGAAGATCTTGCCCGCTTCCTTGCGCACATCGCCATCAAGGCCGGGCAGCAGCTGGTCGAGGAATTCGACCACGGTGACCTTGGCACCCAAGCGCCGCCACACCGAGCCGAGTTCCAGCCCGATCACGCCGCCGCCGATCACCACGAGGTGTTCGGGCACTTCGTCCAGTTCGAGCGCGCCGGTGCTGTCAACGATCCGCTTGCCCGCGTTGTCTACGGTGACGCCGGGGAGGGGCGTGACCGAGGAGCCGGTGGCGATTACGATGTCCTTGGCGGTGTAGGTTTCGCCGCCAACCTTGACCGTGTGCGCGTCCTCGAAGGCGGCGTGGCCCTTGAGCCAGGTGACCTTGTTCTTCTTGAACAGAAATTCGATCCCGCCGGTCAGCTCGCCCACGGCCTTGGTCTTTTCGGCCATCATCTTGCCGAGGTCGAGCGTCGGCGTGGCGGTGATGCCCCAGGTGGCGAAATGGCCGCCTGCGGCCTCATCGAACAGCTCCGAACCGTGCAGCAGGGCCTTGGAGGGGATGCACCCGACATTGAGGCAGGTGCCACCGAGCGTGGCGCGCGATTCAACGCAGGCGGTCTTCAGCCCAAGCTGCGCGGCGCGGATCGCCGCGACATAGCCGCCGGGGCCGGCACCGATGATGAGGACGTCGTAATCGTAGGAATGGTCAGCCATTTCCAAAAACTCCGTTCGCCCTGAGCTTGTCGAAGGGCTGCACTTCACTTGGGGACCGTCGCTCCAGAAGAAAGAGCAGGGCTTCGACAAGCTCAGCCCGAACGGTCATGAGATTAAAGATCGATCAGCATCCGCGTCGGATCCTCGATCGCTTCCTTGATTATCTTCAGCGCCGTCACCGCCTCGCGCCCGTCGATCAGGCGGTGGTCGTAGCTGAGCGCCAGATACATCATCGGGCGGATCACGATCTGGCCATTGCGGACAACCGGACGGTCTTCGATCCGGTGGAGGCCCAGCACCGCGCTCTGCGGCGGGTTGATGATCGGGGTCGACATCAGACTTCCGAACACACCGCCATTCGAAATGGTAAAGGTGCCGCCGGTCATGTCTTCCATCTTGAGCGTGCCTTCCTTGGCGCGCTTGCCGAAGTCGGCGATGTCCTGTTCGATCCGGGCAAAGCCCTTCTTGTCGGCATCACGGATGACGGGGACGACGAGGCCGTTGGGCGCAGACACCGCGACCGAAATATCGACATAGTCGTGATAGACGATCTCATCGCCCTCGATATAGGCGTTGACGCTTGGCACGTCCTTCAGCGCGAGGCAGGCCGCCTTGGCGAAGAAGCCCATGAAGCCGAGGCGGATGTCATGCTTCTTGGCGAACAGGTCCTTGTACTTGTCGCGCGCTTCCATGACCGCGCTCATGTCGCAATCGTTGAAGGTGGTGAGCAGGGCTGCATTATCCTGCGCGCTCTTCAAACGCTTGGCGATGGTCTGGCGCATGCGGGTCATCTTGACCCGCTCCTCGCCGCGCGCGCCGCCGGTGGAAGCGGGGGCAGCAGCAGCAGCAGCGGGGGCCGGGGTGGGCGCTGGCGCGGGGGCAGGG
Organism: Porphyrobacter sp. IPPAS B-1204; assembly: GCA_003724185.1. Classification (GTDB taxonomy): domain Bacteria; phylum Pseudomonadota; class Alphaproteobacteria; order Sphingomonadales; family Sphingomonadaceae; genus Erythrobacter. The sequence continues at coordinate 491,964 of RHGM01000001.1, read as the reverse complement.
GTGCCCTTGGCCTTGGCTTCCGCCGCCGCGAGAACGTCTTCCTTGGTCAACCGGCCATCCTTGCCGGTGCCCTTGATGGTGGAAGGGTCGACGCCGTGTTCCAGCACCGCACGGCGCACGGCTGGCGACATGGTCATCGCCGCGCCGGACACGTCTTCGCTTGCCGCGGGGGCAGGGGTGTCGGTCTTGGCGGCGGCAGGCGCAGGCGCGGGCGCCGCGCCAGCGGTCGCGCCTTCCTCGATCACCGCGATCACCGCGCCGACTTCGACCGTATCACCCACCGCGACGCGGTGTTCGGACATAACGCCGGCGACGGGCGAGGGCACGTCAACCGCGACCTTGTCGGTTTCAAGGCTGCAAATCGGCTCGTCAGCGGCAACCGCTTCGCCCGGCTGCTTGAGCCATTCGGCAATCGTGCCTTCGGTGACGGATTCGCCGAGGACGGGGACTTTGATTTCGGTGGCCATTGGAATGGGTTCCTGAAACTTGATGCTATCAGATATGAAGTCGGGTCAGGCGATCACAGCCCCAGCGCGGCGGCGACCAGCGCCTCCTGCTGCGCCTTGTGGCGGCTGGCGAGGCCCGTGGCGGGCGAGGCTGCGGCGTCACGCCCGGCATAGGTCGGCCGCTTGCCGGTGTGCCCGGCGGCGGTCAGCGATTCCTCGATCCGTTCGTTGACGAAAAACCATGCGCCGTTGTTGCGCGGCTCTTCCTGACACCACACCACGTCCTGAAGGTTGGTCATGCGCCCGAGGCGCACCGCCAGCGGATCGCCCGGGAAGGGGAACAGCTGTTCGATGCGGACAATCGAGACATCGTCGATGCCAGCCGCATCGCGCGCTTCGATCAGGTCATAGGCGACCTTGCCCGAACACAGCACCAGACGCCGCACCTTGTCATCGGCGATGTCCTTCGTATCCGAAAGGATGCGCCGGAACTGGCGGTCGCCGAGGAACGAGGCCTTGGCGCTCTTGGCCATCGGGTGGCGCAGCAGCGACTTGGGGCTCATGATGATCAGCGGCTTGCGGAAGCTCCGCAGCATCTGGCGGCGCAGCACGTGGAAGTAGTTCGCCGGGGTGGTGATGTTGCACACGCACATGTTGTCGTCGGCGCACAGCTGGAGGAAACGCTCCAGACGGGCAGAGGAGTGCTCCGGCCCCTGTCCTTCATAGCCGTGCGGCAGCAGCATCACGAGGCCGTTGGCGCGCAGCCACTTGCTCTCGCCGCTGGCCACGAACTGGTCGATCATGATCTGCGCGCCGTTGGCGAAGTCGCCAAACTGGCCTTCCCACAGCACAAGGCTGCGCGGATCGGCCATCGCAAACCCATATTCGAAGCCGAGCACGCCGTATTCCGACAGCGTGGAATCGTGCACCTCGAACTTGCCGTGGGGCAAGGTGGAGAGCGGCACGTATTTGCGCTCCGACTTCTGGTCGACCCACACCGCGTGACGCTGGCTGAAGGTGCCGCGTCCGCTGTCCTGACCGGACAGGCGCACGGAGTAGCCTTCCATGACAAGGCTGCCAAAGGCCAGCGCCTCGGCGGTGGCCCAATCAAAGCCATCGCCCGAGCTGAACATCTCGCGCTTGGCGGCGAGCACGCGGTCGAGGGTCTTGTGGACTTCGAGATCGGCGGGGACTTCGGTCAGCACGCGACCCAGCGAATCCAGCATCTTCGGTTCGATCGCGGTTTCGACGCTGCGGCGCGCGGTTTCCGGGTCAGCCGGCTTGTTCAGCCCTGACCAGCGCCCGCCGAACCAGTCGGCCTCGTTGGCCTTGTAGTTCTTGCCCGCCTCGAATTCCTCTTCGAGCAGCGCGACGAACTCGCTCGCCATCCGCTCGCGCGTGCCCGCTTCCACCACGCCTTCGCGCACCAGACGCGTTTCATAGGCGACGCTGACCTTGGGATGGGCGCGGATCTTGTCGTACATCAGCGGCTGGGTGAACTTGGGCTCGTCACCCTCGTTGTGGCCGAAGCGGCGGTAACACCACATGTCGATCACGACATCGCGGTGGAAGGTCTGGCGGTATTCGACCGCGAGCTTGCAGGCGAAGGTCACCGCTTCCGGATCATCGCCGTTCACGTGCAGGATCGGCGCCATCACGCCCTTGGCCACGTCGCTGGGGTAAGGCGAGGACCGCGCAAATTTCGGCGAGGTGGTGAAGCCGATCTGGTTGTTGATGATGAAGTGGATGCAGCCTCCGGTGTCGTAACCGGGAACGCCGGACAGCGACAGGCTCTCCCACACCACGCCCTGGCCCGCAAAGGCCGCATCGCCGTGGATCAGCACGGGGAGCACCTGATCCTTCTTCTTCAGGTCATCGCGGATCGCCTGCTGCGCGCGCGCCTTGCCGAGCACCACGGGGTTCACCGCTTCAAGGTGCGAAGGGTTGGGCACAAGGCTCATGTGCACCGAAATTCCGTCGAACTCGCGGTCGGTCGAGGTGCCGAGGTGATATTTCACATCGCCCGAACCGCCGACATCATCGGGGTTGGCGCTGCCGCCTGAAAATTCGTGGAAGATCACGCGGTAGGGTTTCGCCATCACATTGGCGAGCACGTTCAAACGGCCGCGGTGGGCCATGCCGTAGATGATCTCGCGCACGCCGGAGCTGCCGCCATGCTTGATCACGGCTTCCAGCGCCGGGATCATGGATTCGCCGCCATCAAGGCCGAAGCGCTTGGTGCCGACATATTTCTTGGCGAGGAATTCCTCGTATTGCTCGCCCCGCAGCACGGCGGCGAGGATCGCCTTCTTGCCTTCGGGCGTGAACTGGATCGTCTCGCCCGGGCTTTCGAACTTGTCCTGCAGGAAGCGGCGTTCCTCGGTATCGGCGATGTGCATGTATTCGAGGCCGACCTTGCCGCAATACACTTCGCGCAGGCGCTGATGGAGCTTGCCCACGGTCGTCCATTCCATGCCCAGCACACCGCCGACATAGACATCCTCGTTCTCCTTGCCCGCAAGGCCGTGCCATTCGAGCGTGAGGTCAGCCGGGCCTTCGCGGCCCACGAGGCCGAGCGGATCGAGGTCCGCCGCCATGTGGCCGCGCACACGGTAAAGCCGCACCAACGTCATCGCCGCAATGGAGAGCGCCGCCGCCTTTTCGACCGCCTTGGGATCAAGCGGCTTGCCCGCATCCTTCGCCGCCGCCTTGACGGCGAGCTTCATCTCGGTCGGGTCCATCGCCGCGACGAGATCGGACGCGCTGTCGGCCAGCGTGTCGAGCCAGCCGCGCTTTGCCCATGAAGGGCCGGGCTGCGGGCCTTCCTGATCGGTGAAGGCGGGGATGAAGTTCTGCGGTTCGTTGCCCATCGGGGGAACTCCTGGGGAGGAGGAAGGATGGCCCCCCGCGCGGGGTCGCAAGGGGCCGGTATTCGGTTACGCCATTTCTTTCAGCATCGCGGCCAGCGTTTCGCCGAGCAGCGAGGGCGAGGGCGAGACGCGGATGCCCGCATCTTCCATCGCCGCGATCTTGTCGTCCGCGCCGCCCTGACCGCCCGACACGATTGCGCCAGCGTGGCCCATGCGGCGGCCCGGAGGGGCAGTGCGCCCGGCGATGAAGCCGACCATCGGCTTCTTGCGGCCCTTGGCGGCCTCAGCCTTGATGAAGGCGGCGGCTTCTTCTTCCGCCGAACCACCGATTTCGCCGATCATGATGATGGACTCGGTTTCCGGATCGTCGAGGAACAGGTCGAGCACGTCGATGAAGTTGGTGCCGTTGACCGGATCGCCGCCGATGCCGACAGCCGTGGTCTGGCCGAGGCCCGCCATCGTGGTCTGGTGCACGGCTTCATAGGTCAGCGTGCCCGAACGCGAGACGATGCCGACCGAGCCCTTCTTGAAGATGTTGGCCGGCATGATGCCGATCTTGCACTCGTTCGGCGTCAGCACACCGGGGCAGTTGGGGCCGATGAGCCGCGACTTGGAACCCGACAGCGCGCGCTTGGCGCGGACCATGTCGAGCACCGGAATGCCTTCGGTGATGCAGATGATCAGTTCCATCTCGGCATCGATCGCTTCGCAGATCGCGTCGGCAGCGAACGGCGGCGGCACGTAGATGCACGAGGCAGTCGCGCCGGTCGCGGCCTTGGCTTCGCGCACGGTGTTGAACTGCGGCAGGCCGATATGGGTGGTGCCGCCCTTACCGGGGGTCACACCGCCGACCATCTGCGTCCCGTAATCGAGCGCGGCCTGGGTGTGGAAGGTGCCGGTGTTGCCGGTCATCCCTTGGGTGATGACCTTGGTGTCTTTGTTTACGAGGATGCTCATTCGGGTCCGCCTCTTATTCGTCACCCCGGCGAAGGCCGGGGCCCAGTTTAGCTACAAACCAACTCGAACAGGTCGTTCCAGTCGGGGTTCATCTCTTCGATCCGGCGCAGCTTCCAAGCCCGCCGCCATTCTTTCATTTGCTTCTCGCGGGTGATGGCCGCTTCGATGGTGTCGTGGCGTTCGAACCAAACCAGCGTCTTGCAACCATACTTCTTCGTGAAGCCTTCGATCAGTCCTTCGCGGTGTTCCCAGACCCGTTTTGCGAGGTCGGTGGTGACACCGATGTAAATCGTTCCGTTGCGGCGGCTTGCCATGATGTAGACAAAGCCACCGTACTCCATTTCAGTCGTCTCCCCGGCGCAGGCCTGGGCCCAGAGGCGAGGGCGGAGCTGGGTCCCGGCCTTCGCCGGGATGACGAGCGGGGAGCTTACGCAAGGCTGCCATCCAGCGCCTTGCACGCCTCAAGCAGTTCCTTGACCGCATCGACGCTGACGCCGAGGTTGGCCTTTTCCTCATCGGTCAGGCTGATCTCGATCACCTCTTCCGCGCCGCCTGCGCCGATCACCACCGGCACGCCAACGTAAAGCCCGTCGACGCCGTACTTGCCGTCAACCTGCACCGCGCAGGGCAGGATGCGCTTCTGGTCGTAAAGGTAGGCTTCGGCCATCGAAATGGCGCTGGTGGCGGGCGCATAGAAGGCCGAGCCGGTCTTGAGCAGCGCGACGATCTCGCCGCCGCCCGAACGGGTGCGCTGGACGATCTCGCCGAGGCGGTCTTCGGAGATACCCTTGATCTTGGCCATGTCCGCCACCGGAATGCCGTTGATGGTCGAGTAGGACAGCACCGGCACCATCGTGTCGCCGTGGCCGCCGAGCACGAAGGCGTTCACGTCCTTGACGCTGACGCCGAATTCCCATGCAAGGAAGGTGGCGAACCGCGCCGAGTCCAGCACGCCGGCCATGCCTACGACCTTGTTTGCCGGAAGGCCCGAAAATTCGCGCAGCGCCCATACCATCGCGTCGAGCGGGTTGGTGATGCAGATCACAAAGGCGTCGGGGCAGTTGGCAGCAATGCCTTCGCCGACTGCCTTCATCACCTTGAGGTTGATGCCGAGCAGGTCATCGCGGCTCATGCCGGGCTTGCGCGCAACACCGGCGGTAACGATCACCACGTCCGCGCCTGCGATGTCGGCATAGTCGTTGGAACCGGTGATGCTGGCGTCGAAGCCTTCGACCGGGCCGCACTGGCTGAGGTCAAGCGCCTTGCCCTGCGGAATGCCTTCGGCCACGTCGAACAGCACGATGTCACCAAGGCCCTTCAGGGCGGCGAGGTGGGCAAGTGTGCCGCCGATATTACCGGCGCCGACGAGGGCGATTTTCTTGCGGGCCATTGTTTGGACGTCCTTCCCTGATCCATCGGGACGACAAAAACGCGCACAATATGCTGGCGCCAACCCCCGTCCCAAGCGGCATGGCACCCGTTACAACAGGCGCGGTAGGCCGCTGGAAAAGCGATTGCAACCGTCAAAAGGTCGTAAGCGGCAACTATCTTTGCAAACAGTTCGCAATTGCATTAATGTGGCCGGTCAGCGCATCAGGGGAACTACCTGTCGCAGGTGCCGTAAGGGAAGCAGCCTGTTCATGCAGGGATAAGCTCCGCCCCGGCGCGGGCGGCGAGGCGGCGGTCGAACATCCGTGTGATCGCCAGCCAGTGATCCTGCCCTTCCGCATCGCCGCGCGCGCTGGCATCGGCGGCTGCCTCCACCGCCGCTTCGGCCGCAGCCAGCCCGTAGACCGCGAAATGCCGCAGCGCATCACCCAGCAGCGGATCGAACTGCGGCGCGCTGGCTCCCACGGCGCGATTATCATTGGCCGCCCGCGCCAGCGCCGGTGCAACCAGTCCGCGCCCCGCAGCCCGCCAGCCAAGACGACGGATCGGGTGATTGGCAGAGGCAAAGCGGACAGACATGGGGTGGATGCGTTCCCGTTTCTTCGCGCGGCACGTTCATGCGCCGGGCGTCGGGAAAAGCTCTAGCGATGCGCCGCTAAGGCTTGGTGTGACAACAGGGTTTCGAAGCCTTTAACCCTGTTTCGCGCCCGTGCGGATCATTCCTTGGCCGCGCCCGGCTGGGCCTTCCACTGGCCCGCACGAGCGTACTCCGCCTTGACTGAGCCGGTTCCGGCATGGGCTTCGACGGGAGGCGACGGAGCGATGGCGGCAGGCGCGTTTGCAGTGCTTCCGCCGCGCAATGCCTGTTTGCCCTCCAGCACGGGATCGAGTTCGTAGGCGATTACCGGGCGGCCGGGTGCTGGCTCCATCACCGCAGGGCTCGCTGCCAGCGTGCGCCCGCTTACCGTCGGTTCCAACCCGGCATAGGCGGTGCGGAATGCGCCTGCCTGTCCGCCTGCGCCGCGGTTGCGGTAGAAGCGGTGCGCGCCGATCGTGCCGATATGGTCAAGGCTGCCCGCCCAGTAGGGATTGACCCAGAGCGTGTGGTAATGCGTCGCGAGTCCAACGGGGGCATAGACCGCACCCGCCAGCGCATCATCCGCGATCCGCTGCGCCCGCGCCCAGCTTGCGCCGGACGGGCGACGGGCAAGGCTGCCGTCGCAGGTGAAAGTGAACTGGCAGCCGGTGCTGCGTTCCGACCCCTGATAGACGACGCCGCACACGCTCGAAGGCCAGGACGGGTGCGCCACGCGGTTCAGCACCACTTGGGCCACGGCGCGCTGTCCCGCTTCGCTTTCGCTGGCGGCTTCGTACCACACCGCCTGTGCAAGGCACTCGGCCGCTCGCATATGGGTGATCCCCGTGCCGGTCGAATAAAACGGCCGCGCCGCCGCGCCGACATCGATCAACGCGCCAAGCTCGCGCCCGCTTTCCGCGCCCAGCCCGAGCGGGTTGTCGGTCGGCAGGGCGACAAGCGCGGTGCCCGCAGGATCGGCCATGTAGAAATAGGCCGAGCCGGGAAAGCTCATGCCGGGCCGCTCAAAGGGCAGGGCGGCATCGGCGGCCTTGCGGGTGGCAAGGGCAGCGGTGCTTTCGACCGCGTCGCCGGGCAGCGAGCCGACGCCGCCTGATGCGGCCATGGCGGGAACGGCAATGGCCGCGAACAGCACCGCGAGCCGCTTGCGCCACGGGGTTCCGGCCAGATTCCACCTGCGCGTGACAGGGGCCTTGAAGGCGGGGGCGGTGCGAAGGCGGGCTATCATTTGGCGCCCGCCTTACGCCCGGGCTGTGAGCGGGGCGAGCGCTGAGCGGCCCCGCGTCCCGTTTAAGGACACTCGCCCCGCTTTGCTTAACCCGTTGCGATAGTGCGCGCGCCGCCCTATCGCCGGGGCCGGATATGGCGCGGGACCGCATCAGCATGGGGGGCAGAGTGGCGATGCTGGCGGCGGCGCTGATGGCTTCGGCCTGCGTGGCCGATGCGCCGGCCGCAGGGGGCGGTGAAAATGCACCCACAATCGTCAGCCTCAACCCTTGCCTTGACGCGATCCTGGTCGAGATCGCCGCGCCCGATCAGGTGCTGGCGTTATCACACTATAGCCGCGATCCCGCTGGCAGCTCGATCCCGCCAGCGATTGCGGCGCGCTATGGCGTCACCGGCGGCACGGCAGAGGAGGTGATCGCGCTGCGGCCCGATCTCGTGCTCGCCTCAGTCTTCTTACCGCAGCCGACCCGTTCCGCGCTGGAGCGGGCGGGGCTGACGGTTGCAACCTTCGGCAGCCCTGCCACCGTCGCCGAGAGCGCGGCGCAGGTGCGCGAAGTCGCCGCGCTGGCGGGGCAGAGGACGAAGGGCGAAGCGCTCGCCGCCCGCATCGCCGCGCCTTCCACACCGCCCGCTCCGGCGATCAGCGCGCTGCTGTGGCAACCGGGCGAGATCGTCGCGGGCGAGCAGACGTTGATTGCGGAATTGCTCCGGCAGGAGGGCTTTGCCAGCCACGCCGCCGCCCGCGGGTTGCGGCAGGCCGACATGGTGACGCTGGAGCGGGTGCTGGCCGATCCTCCCCGCGTGCTGCTGGTGGCGGGCGATGCGCCGGGGCAGCGCCATCCGGTGCTGGCCGAGGCGTTCAAGGCGATGCACATTGCCCCATTTGACCCCGCGCTGCTTTATTGCGGGGGACCGACCATCCCCAAGGCCCGCGCCCGGCTGCGGGCCATCCGCGCCGAAGTGGAACGCGCGCCATGAACCGCGCCAGCCTGATCTTCGCCGCGCTGCTGGCGCTGTTGGTGCCGCTGTCGCTGCTGGCTGGCCGCGTGTGGATTGCGCCGGGCGATTTCGGCCCCGGCAACACGATGCTGATCCTCGCCGAACTGCGCCTGCCGCGGGCGGTGCTGGCGGTGGTGATCGGCGCGGGGCTGGGAGCTGCGGGCGCCGCGATGCAGGGCTATCTCAGAAACCCGCTCGCCGATCCGGGCCTGTTCGGCATCGCCCCGATGGCGGCGCTGGGCGCGGTGGCGAGCTTCTGGCTGGGCGCGGCCATTCCGCCTGCGTGGGCGCCGTGGAGCCTCCCGCTGCTGGCTCTGGCAGGGGCAGGGCTGGGCATGGCGCTGCTCGCGCTGATTGCCGGGCGCACATCGGGTGATGCGGCAGGCGGCGCGGGCGGGGGAATCGCGCTGTTCACGCTGGCGGGTCTGATGCTGGCGAGCCTTGCGGGCGCGCTCACGGCATTGGCGATCACCCTTGCGCCCAACCCCTTTGCCCTGTCCGAGATCGTGCTGTGGCTCAACGGCGCGCTGACCGACCGTTCGTGGCGCGAGGTGGCGATTGCCGCCCCGCTGACCATCGCCGGGATCGGTGTGCTGGCACTGGCCGCGCGCAGCCTCGATGCGCTGACATTGGGCGAGGAGGCGGCACGGTCGCTCGGCATGGAGCCTCGGCGGCTGCTGGCGCTGTTGGTGGTCGGGATCGGTCTGACGGTTGGTGCAGGCGTGGCGGTGGCCGGGATCATCGGCTTTGTCGGCCTGGTGGTGCCGCATCTGGTGCGCCCCTTCACTGACCGACTGCCATCAAGCCTGATCCTGCCCAGCGCCCTGGCCGGGGCGTGCCTTGTGCTGGCGGCCGACAGCGTTGTGCGGGTGCTGCCGCTGGTGACGGAACTGCGGCTCGGCATTGCGCTGTCGTTGATCGGCGCGCCGTTTTTCCTGTGGCTGTTGCTGCGCATGCGCCGGGGGCGGCTATGAGCCTTGTCGCCGACGATCTGACGCTGGTGCGCGGGGGGCGGGCGGTCGTGACCGGCCTTTCGGCAGCGCTGCAGCCCGGCAGGATCACTGCCATCCTCGGCCCCAATGGTGCGGGCAAGTCATCGGCCCTGCTGGGGCTGGCGGGACTGCTGGCACCGGCGACGGGTCGGGTGATGCTGGATGGTGAGGCGCTTGCCGATGTGACCCCGCGCGGGCGGGCGCAGGCAATCGGCTATCTCCCGCAATCGCCCGATATCGCCTGGGATGTGGCGGTGGAGGCGCTGGTGGCGCTAGGCCGCCTGCCGTGGCGCGATCGCGGCGGGCCGCAGGTGGAGGCCGCGCTGGCGGCGCTAGACCTTGGCGCGCTGCGTCATCGCCCGGTCAGCCAGCTTTCGGGCGGCGAACGCGCGCGGGTGCTGCTGGCGCGGGTGCTGGCGGGGACACCGCGCTGGATCCTCGCCGACGAACCGCTCGCCGCGCTCGATCTGGCGCACCAGCTCGCCCTGATCGCGCATCTCAAGGCCTGTGCTGCCAGCGGGCAGGGGGTGGTGGTGGTGCTCCACGATCTGGCCGCAGCGATGAACCACGCCGATCACGTTCTGGTGCTGAAAGACGGGGCCTTGATCGCCCAGGGGCCGCCGCAAACGGCGCTGACGCCAGAGGTGATCGCGCAGGTCTGGGGGGTTGCAGCGCGCTGGATCGGCGAGGTGGGCGCGATGGCGCTGGTGGTTGGCGACTGACCGGAACATGCGGCGGGAGAGCTTGTCCTGAAGCCCACCCGCCATGTTCCGCCCCCATCCGGGCTCTCCTTCCGACCGGCCAGGTTGCGACCCTGAAAGGACCCGGCTGGAGAACCGCAGAGAGGCCACCTGCTTGCGGAAATACGGCGCGGGGGGCGACTTCAGATTTTCTGTAGGGGTGGGATTTCACGACGATAAATGCTGCATTTCAGAGTGTTGCGTGGTGAAATTTAATCGTGCAGCCGGCGAGGCGGGGGTTGCGGGGGCTGGGAACACCTGCCGCAATCCCGCCCCGTCTGTTGCATTCGCTGCGCGATGTCGTCATCTGTTGATGCAGAGCGGCGGGCTGAAGGGGAAGTCTGCTGTCCGTGCCGATCATCCGGGGGGGGTATGGGCGAGCCGAGCGACGGATACCGTTACAGGGCCTTCATCAGCTACAGCTGGGTCGATGCGAAGTGGGGCAAGTGGCTCCAGCACGCGATCGAGACCTATCGCACGCCAAAGGCGCTGATCGGTGAGGACCGCGGGCATGGCCCGGTCCTCGCCCGGCTGCACCCTCTGTTCAAGGACCGCGAGGAGGAAGCCGCCGGTTCCAGCATCGGCGCGGCGGTCGAAGCGGCGCTGGCCGACAGCGCGTTTCTGATCGTCATCTGCTCGCCCAATTCGGCCAAGTCGCAATGGGTCAACCGCGAGGTCGCCTGGTTCAAGACCCACCGCGATCCCGCCAGGGTGCTGGCGCTGATCGTCGGGGGCGAGCCGGGCGATCCGGCCAACGAATGCTTCCCCCGGGCGCTGACCCATCGCATCGCCGATGATCTGACGATCACCGACATCCCCGAAGATGCGCCGCTCGCCGCTGATGCCCGCGACAGCGGCGATGGCAAGCGGATGGCCAAGCTCAAGCTTGCTGCGGCAATGCTCGGGGTGGGGCTGGACGAACTGGTGCGCCGCGACGAACGCCGCCGCACCCTGCGCACCCGCGCGGCTGTCACCGCCTCGCTGACGCTGGCGGCGGTGATGAGCACGCTTACATGGTTCGCGGTCGAGGCGCGCAAGGAGGCCGAATTCCAGCGCAATCAGGCCGATGGACTGGTGGAGTTCATGCTTACCGATCTGCGCGACAAGCTGGAGCCGGTCGGGCGGCTTGACGCGCTCGACGTGGTGGGGACGCGTGCGCTGGATTACTATGCCAAGCAGAAGCTCGGCGATCTCGATGCCGACGCGCTGGGGCGGCGGGCGCGGGCGCTGCTGCTGGTGGGCGAACTGTCCAACCTGCGCGGCGACAGCGGCGAGGCGCTGAAGGCGTTCACCGAAGCCGCCGCCTCGACCGCCGAACAGCTTGCGCGTGATCCCGACAACCCGCAGCGCATCTTCGACCACGCCCAGAGCGTGTTTTGGGTCGGCTACATCGCCTACAACCGCGGCGAGGTGACAAACGCCGAGGCACAGTTTCGGGAGTACAAGCGGCTTGCCGACCGGCTGCTGGCGATCGATCCCAAGAACCCCGAATGGCAAATGGAAAGCAGCTATGCCGAGAGCAATCTCGGCGTGATGCTCAACGCCCAAGGCCGCCACGCCGAGTCCGAACCCGCCTTCGCCGCTTCGCTGACAATGGCCGAGGCGAGCGCCAGAGGCCGCGCCTTCGATGCCGACCGCCAGATCGAGATCGGCAATGCGGCTAATTGGCTCGGCGTCGCCAAGGACAAGCTCGGCAAGCTTGCAGAAGCTCGCGCGCTGCATGCCCGCGAGATCGCGATCTACGAAGAGGTGCTGCGGCGCGACCCGGACAATGCAGTGGCAAAAAACCGGCTCGGTGTGGCGCTCCAGTTCCTTGCCAGCCTGGAATTACAGCTCGGCGACAGCGCGGCCGCGCTGCAAGCCTATGACCGCAGCCTTGCCGTGCATGGCGAACTTCTCCGGATCGAGCCAGCCAATACCGAATGGCAGCAATCCGAGGTCGGCGGCCGGATCGGCAAGGCGAACACGCTGATCGCGCTCGGACGCCTCGGCGAGAGCCGCGCGCTGCTGGAAGGGGCGAGCGCGCAGATTGGCAAGATGATTGCGATGGACCCTGCCAACGCGGCATGGTCCGCGGGCTCGCGGTTCGATGTCCTGCGCATCGGCGCCACGCTGGCGCTCGTCAGCGGCAGGGCGGAGGAGGCTAAGGCACCGATCGCCGAGGCGATCGCGCTCGTCGCGCGAAAGCCCGACCCCACCGATCATGCCACTGCGCTGCTGTTTGCGGGCGATATCGAGGCACGGCTCGGCGCACCGGAGGCTGCTCGCGATTACTGGACAGGCGCGCTCGCCATCCTGCCCGCCGTCGCGAGCACAGAGGATGAGCGTTTTATGCTGCTCAAGCGGCTCGGTCGCAGCGATGAAGCCGCCCGCTTGGCCGCAGCGCTGGACAGGCGGGGGTATCGCGACCCCGCCTATCTGCGCGAAAAGGGGCTCTAAGCTTTCAGCCTGAGAGCTTGCGTTCGATCATCGGTGATCAGACCTTCGACTTGCTGGTAATGCGCGGATCGATGGTGATGTAGTAATTGTTGTAGCCCGGCAGCACCAGGGCGATGGCATAGGCATAGGTCGAAGCGGTGTCGGGCGTATCGTCGTAAATCCGCAACTGCACGTCGTTCAGCCGTTCGATGCGCATGCCTGGGACATCGATGCTTTTCTTGGTGGTGTATTTGCCTTGGTCATCGATTCCGCAAAACCAGGCGAACCCGGTCTCGCCCTGGCCTGAAGATTCTTCTGCGAAGGCCCAGCGCCCGGCGACCCGCTTCCCGGTCGGTTCGTAAAGGTTGCTGGTGTCGAGATTGATCGTGATGTCGACATTGTCGTTGTAGGCGGGATCCAGCGGCATGTTGGTGAGATTGATATCGCCATGATCATCCACGCGCCCGTTCATTCCCGAGGGATGGCCTATGGTCTGTTCGAACAGGATATCCGGCGCATCGATATTCAGAGTTGGAATGACCTGATTAAAGCGCAGTTTAGGCCTGCATGTCAGGACGATGGACCGGTTATTTGTCGTGCCGACATCGCTCGCCGACCGTGTATCAGTGCTCATTGCATCTCCCCCATCCCTTGATGCCATTCACGGCGCGGAATGCCCGCAAGGGTCACCGGGCAAGCCACGCATCAATGCTGCGGTCCCATGGGCGAACGGATGTTGTGACGATTGTGCCGGATATCTCCCGCACACCCCCCGCATACCGGACCATCACGAACTTTGCCCGCCGCACTGTGATCGACCCGATCGGCAGGTTTGCGCGAGAATGCCCCTGATTCAGGCTTTTGTAAACCATATGTGAAAACGCCTCAGGGCGTGGACAATCGCCGCGTGATGCCTATCTGGCAGGAACCGAACGGCGCACCGCTCGCTCTGATGCTGCGAGGGGGAAATCGCCTGCCTGCGCCCTTTACATGCGCGAACATTTACGGAACACACCTCTTCCATGAGCCTCACCACCATCTCCGTGCGCGGTGCGCGCGAACATAACCTCAAGGGTATCGACATTGATCTGCCGCGTGATGCGCTGATCGTGGTCACGGGCCTTTCTGGCAGCGGCAAGTCTTCGCTGGCGTTCGACACCATCTATGCCGAGGGGCAGCGGCGCTATGTCGAGAGCCTCAGCGCCTATGCGCGCCAGTTCCTCGAAATGATGCAGAAGCCGGATGTCGAGCATATCGACGGGCTGTCCCCTGCGATCTCGATTGAACAGAAGACGACGAGCCGCAACCCGCGCTCGACCGTTGCGACTGTGACCGAGATCTACGATTACATGCGCCTGCTGTGGGCGCGTGTGGGGACGCCTTACTCGCCCGCGACCGGCCTGCCGATTTCTGCCCAGACGGTGAGCCAGATGGTCGACCGGGTGATGGAACTGCCCGAAGGCACACGCCTGTTCCTGCTCGCCCCGGTGGTGCGCGGGCGCAAGGGCGAATACCGCAAGGAGCTGGCCGAATGGCAGCGTTCCGGCTTTACCCGCGTGCGGATCGACGGGGAGATTTACCCCATCGAAGAAGCCCCCGCGCTCGACAAGAAGTTCAAGCATGACATCGAAGTGGTGGTTGACCGGATTGCGGTGAAGGAAGGCATCGAAACGCGCCTTGCCGAAAGCTTCGAACAGGCGCTGAAGCTGGCCGAGGGGCTGGCCTATGTCGATCTGGCCGATGGCGTGGTGCCGGGGCGCGAGGACGAAGCACAAGGTGCGGGCGCGATGAAGGGCGCCGGCCTCGCCGCCAACCGCATCGTCTTTTCCGAAAAGTTCGCTTGCCCCGTCAGCGGCTTCACCATCGAGGAGATCGAGCCGCGCCTGTTCTCCTTCAACGCCCCGCAAGGCGCGTGTCCGGCGTGTGACGGGATCGGCGAGAAGATGCTGTTTGATCCGCAGCTGGTGGTCCCGAACGAGGCTTTGACCCTGAAACAGGGCGCGGTCGTGCCCTGGGCCAAGTCCAACCCGCCGTCGCCCTATTACATGCAGGTGCTCGCCAGCCTTGCGAAGGCTTACGGCTTCAACCTCACCACCCCGTGGAAGGATCTGGAGCCCGACCAGAAACTCATCATCCTCCACGGCACGGGCGGGATGCCGGTGCCGCTGACCTTCAAGGATGGCCGCCGCGAATACACGGTGAACAAGGCGTTCGAAGGCGTGATCGGCAACCTCAACCGCCGGTTGATGCAGACCGAAAGCGCGTGGATGCAGGAGGAGCTGTCCAAGTACCAGACCGCGCAGCCCTGCGAGACTTGCGGCGGCAAGCGCCTCAACGAAAAGGCCTTGAGCGTCCGCATTGCCCAGACCGACATCGCCACCCCCGTCGCCATGAGCGTGGCGGATGCCAAGGCGTGGTTCCTCGCCCTCGATGCGCAGCTAACCCCGCAGCAAAGCCAGATTGCCAAGGCGATCCTGAAAGAGATCAACGAGCGGCTGGGCTTCCTCGACAACGTGGGCCTCGACTACCTCAACCTTGATCGCACCTCCGGCACCCTGTCGGGCGGGGAGAGCCAGCGCATCCGCCTCGCCTCGCAGATCGGCTCCGGCCTCTCCGGCGTGCTCTACGTCCTCGACGAGCCCTCCATCGGCCTCCACCAGCGCGACAATGACCGGCTGCTCGAAACCCTCAAACGCCTGCGCGACCTCGGCAACACTGTCATCGTCGTCGAGCATGACGAGGACGCCATCCGCGCCGCCGATTACATCGTCGATCTCGGCCCCGGCGCTGGGGTGCACGGGGGCGAGATCGTCGCGCAGGGCACCCTCAAACAGATCCTCAAGGCCAAGGGCAGCCTCACCGCCGATTACCTCACCGGCAAGCGCAAGATCGAAGTCCCGGCCAAGCGCCGCAAGGGCAACGGCCACAAGATCGTCGTCAAGAACGCCCGCGCCAACAACCTCAAGGGCGTGACGGCCAAGATCCCGCTCGGCACCTTCACCTGCATCACGGGGGTTTCGGGGTCAGGCAAATCCAGCCTCACCATCGACACGCTGCAGGCAGGCGCGGCGCGGGCATTGAACGGCGCGCGGGTGATCGCGGGGGCGCATGACGCCATCACCGGCCTAGAGTACTGCGACAAGGTCATCGAGATCGACCAGTCCCCCATCGGCCGCACCCCGCGCTCCAACCCCGCCACCTACACCGGCGCCTTCACCCAGATCCGCGACTGGTTCGCCGGCCTCCCCGAAAGCCTCGCCCGCGGGTACAAGCCGGGGCGCTTCAGCTTCAACGTCAAGGGCGGCCGCTGCGAGAAATGCCAGGGCGACGGCCTCATCAAGATCGAAATGCACTTCCTCCCCGATGTCTACGTCACCTGCGAGGAATGCCACGGCAAACGCTACAACCGTGAAACGCTGGAGGTGAAGTTCAAGGGCCACTCCATCGCCGACGTGCTCGACATGACGATCGAGGATGCGGAGGAGTTCTTCAAGGCCGTCCCCCCGATCCGCGAGAAGATGCGGATGCTGAACGAGGTGGGGCTGGGCTACGTGAAAGTCGGCCAGCAGGCGACGACGCTATCGGGCGGCGAGGCGCAGCGGGTGAAGCTGGCCAAGGAACTCGCCCGCCGCAGCACCGGGCAGACGCTGTATATCCTCGACGAGCCGACCACCGGCCTGCATTTCGAGGATGTGCGCAAACTGCTCGAAGTGCTGCACCGGCTGGTGGAGGGCGGCAACTCGGTCGTGGTGATCGAACACAACCTCGACGTGATCAAGACCGCGGACTGGATTATTGACCTGGGGCCGGAGGGCGGGGTGCGAGGCGGCGAGATTGTCGCCGAGGGCACGCCGGAGCAGGTGGTGAAGGAGCCGCGGAGCTTTACGGGGCAGTATCTGGCGCCGTTGTTGGGGCGGTGAGGGAACGAGAATTGACCGGAGAAAATTGACGCGAAAGAGGGCGGTTAAGCAGCCTCACTGCTTTGCGCCATCATCAAAATAGCTGGAATTAGCTTCAATTGAAAAAAGGGAACGCGCTCTTTGAAGGATGACACCATTCTAAGAAGTTTTGGTTTAAGCGAAAAATCAATTCACTTTTTGAATTGGCGAGTTCGCTTTTCCAGTGTGGCAAGTCTCGCTGTTCGCTTTTACGAGAATTTTCAAAAAACGTACCCATTGTTGTTTTTCTATAGGCGTTTAGCGACTTGCCGATTTCTCCCTTTATGCCGCGTTGACGCAAAAGCATTAGGTAGTGCGAAAGGAGTAAGTGTTTCGAGCGAATTTCAGCGGACTCATGATCTATCGGCAGAACATTGTCCTCGTTAAAATAAGCGATCGACAGATGGTATATTTCCTCAATTAAAGCAGTCGATTTCTGGACGAGAAGACCGAGGTCGTCACGGTTCTTTAATGAAACTGTTTGTCGGTACACGACATACCATCCAATTAGGACCAGTATGTTGGGTAATGCAATCTCAAATGCGTCCTTCATGAACGGTCTTTCGTGCCTTCATCATCTATATATGACCAGATTTCATCCGGAACAAACGGATGATTAACTGTGTAAAACACGATTGATTTTCGTAGCGCCGAGGGTGTGAAATTCTCTACGCGAACAAGGCCACCGAAAGCTTCTTCTAAAAATGAAGAGCCATAATCTACAGCTCCATCAAGCTTTATCAGAAGCTTATGTCCCGCTTTAAGGGGGGGCGTCAAGTATTTACACCTGAAAGTCTCCCCATTGAACTTCCCATCATTCGGGAAGCGGCCCGCGGGATACCGCGAGAATTCAGCTCCTACGTCAACGACGGTCTGATTCATTCTCTACCCTCGATTTGAAGTGGCACAGACCAACTAATTACAGTGCCGAAAATATTGGTATCGTATTCGATGGAATTCTCTTCGTTCTTGATGGAATTCCATGAAAGTCTGCCTTTATTGGAATAAATAACAATTGTTGCATTTTGTCCCGCTTCGATACCCCGTACTGCATCCCAGATTTGAGGAAGCCCCTTGCCTCGGTGGCTTTTATTTGTTGAGGTTCGCCCTAATTCTAAAGATGCTTTAAGTGCCGCCACGTCCTTACCACTCTCTCCAAACATGCCTAGAATTCTAGCTAAGAGCTTTTCGTCCCAGTTCAACGGGAGGGATCTGGGTATACCGATGCCAAGGTCGCATGCCACAACGGTTAGCTCTCCATCTCTCTCCTGTGTAAACATCCACCATCTTCGATGCTTCATTCTAGGGCCCGGCACACCACGCGGCTCCGCGTATGCGTGTTGAACGCTGTTTATAACAGCTTCCGAGACGCCTCTCCACATCCCACCTCTCAGCCTATCGCTAATCAGCCCTTCGACTGCCGCAAAGGCGTCGTTCGTACTTTCGTTCGCACGCTCGCCAGTGGCATAACGCCAATGTCTGACATTTTCTTGGAAGTCGCGTTCGTTAAGGTTGGGAGGCGTCATGCCGCAAAGTTCATATAGTCCAATCTGGACAAGCAACTGTCTGATTGTACGATCTCGAACGTTCGCGAGGCGAACATCAAATCGATTTCCAAAAATTCGCTTCGCTCGATCAATTTCGGCGACGAACAGTATCATTGCGGATGGAGTGATTAATTCAGTTTTGTCGAACGAAATTATAATTTTAGAACATTTTTGAAGAAGATTTTGGCGGAGCGTCTCCATGAATTTGCAAAATGTTCGACGGTTATTCCAGTTGAAGATATTCATGGCATACGGGGCGTCGATTCTCGATGTCGGTCGCTTGTCGCCGAACGGCAGGCCACGCGCAAATGCGGCGCGCTTCCTCCTAGAACGCAAATTTGAATGGATACGCCTTTCGATGGCACGCCGATGAAACTTGTCGCGGCGATGCAGCTTTAGTTTCAATTCGCACCTCATGTGTTTGATGGAAGCTTTTTTATCGTTATGCAGATTAAGTTTGCTTTGCAAATCAGCAGCAACTGCTTTTCTGTAGGTGTGGCTTTGCCCTTTCCTACGCCCCCCAAACCCCCGTACCCTCCCGCCCGCGCCAGCCCACCCGTGCGCGCCGCATCCCCTCTCCCGCGCCTCTCGGTTCCCCCGAGCCCTGACGCGGCGGGGCGTCCTTGCGGCGGCTCGGGCGGGCGGGGCGCCTCTGTCCTCTCTCTCGCAGGAGACCCGCGCGGATGATTACGACCTACCGTCTCACCGGCATCAGCCCGCAGCCCTATGATCCGGGGCGCAAACTGCATGTCGGGCCGACCGATTACCGCGATCCGGACGGGGAGGCGTTTGTCGCCAGCTGGCAGGCGCATGTCGCGGCTGGTCGCATTGGTGCGGGGGAGAGGCTCTCCGACAAGGCCCGCGAGACAATCCTCGCCAATGAGCGGCTGATGTTCGGGCGGCAGCGCACGATTATGGATTGAGGGGTGGGCCTGTTCGGGCCATCCAAATGATGCTCAGCAAGTGAGCCAAGCCCCGTCTCGGGGGACGGGGCGACGGTTATGGTATTGAACGAAAACGGAAAACCGAGAAATCTCGCTCATTCCAGCCCGCGTCAGAGCCGCCCCAGACCGCGCTAGCCCCGGTTAGACCCCGTTTAGACCCCGCCAGACCCCAGCAGCTTCACGCCCCGGTGGCGCGAAGCCGGTCCCCGCGTGCGTCCCACACAGCGACCGCGCCGAACACGGCCAGCCCGCTCCCGGCCATCCACAGGAAGGCGCCGGGCACCCCCAGACCCCAGTCCGCTACGCCCAAGACCACCGCTTGCACCACGATCGCCGCCAGCGCGGCGCGGCGGGCGTTGGAACCGGCGAGCCCGGCGATGATCGGCACGGCGAGCACCGCGGCAATGGCTCCGGCATCGAGCACGAGGTCGCGAAGGCTCTCCCCCTGCAGCGCCACCCCCGCCGCCACCGCCGCCGCGCCAACCGTCGCCGCCCGTGCAGCGCGCAGCAGGGCGAGGGGGGAGGCGTCCGGTTTCAGGCGCTTGTACCCGCTCTCCGTCACCACCGCCGACACCGCGAGCAGGGCGGAATCGACCGAGGACAGGATCGCGGAAATCAGCGCTCCGGTGAAGATGATGAACAGCCAGGGCGGGAACAAGGCCTTGGCAAGGCTGGGCAAATAGGCCTCGTCCTCGCCCAGCGGCAGGCCGAGTTGCGGGCCGAACAGGCCGAGGCTGACCGGGATCAGTCCGACCGTGAGATAGATCGCCGCCCCCAGAAACGCCCCCCGCCGCGCAACCTCCGGCGACCGGGCGCCAAGGGTGCGGGCCAGCGCCTCTTGGCTGACCATGGTGCCGGCGATGGGGATCAGCCACAGCTCCACCCGGTCGATCCAGCTTTCCCCCGGCGCGGTGAAGCTCCAGACAGTGGGCGGGGCAGCGGCCCACATCGCGGCAAGGCCGCCCGATGCGCTCGCCATCAGGGCGAACAGGATCAGGATCGCGATGACGATGATGGTGCCCTGCACGATGTCGGTCACCACGTCCCCGGCAAGGCCGCCGAACAGGGTATAGGTCATCACCAGCAAGGTCGCGGCGATCAGGGCGGGGGTGAAATCGAGGCCCGATGCGCCCGCGATAATGGTTGCAAATGCAAAGAGTTGCGCGGCGGACCAGGTGGTGGCGCTTAGCGCGATGATGATGGCGGCAAGGCTCTCGGTCCCTGCGCCGAAGCGGCTGCGGAGGAAGTCGGCGATGGTGATGAACCCGCCGCTGCGCAGCCGGTGGGCGAAGAACAGCGCGATGGCGAGGATGCCGATGGCGTAGGCGAAAGGCTCTGCCCGCGCGCCCGCCAGCCCGTCGCGCGCGACCTCGCCCGAGGTGGCGATCAGGCTTTCGGAGGCGAACCAGGTGGCAAACAGGCTCATCCCCACTGCTCCCGTGCCAAGCCTGCGGCCCGCCACAAGGTAATCGGCATCGGATCTGGCCCCGCGCCCGGCCCACACCGCCAGCGCGATCTGGGCAGCGACATAGAGCACGATCAGCGTGAGTGTGATAGCGGCATCCCCCCTGCGCTGCGCCGCCGGAGAACCCTGTCTTCCCCCGCCGCACCGACTGGCAATCAGTCGCTTGTCGTAACCCGCCGGGCGGGCCGCGCAAGTGGCGTGCGCGCACTATTCCCGGCCGCGTGCATCCGGCGCGGGCAAGGGTGCGTTACTCGATACGGACAGGGAGTCCCCAGAAGGAGCGCCGCGATGCAGTTCACAATCTTACGTTCCACGCGGGTGTTGGCTGCGGCCCTGTCGTTTGCGGCGATCAGCGTGGCAGCACAGGCAGGGTCGATCACCTCGAACCTCCAGATCGAGCCGGGGCAGACCTTCGAGCTGGGCGGCGGGCAGGAGGGCGGCTTTGCCGTCACGGGCACGAACAGCGGGCCGGTTGCGGTGGTGGTGCTGGGCAAGGCCGAAGGCGCTGCGCCTGTGGAGCGCGGGATCATCGCCCCGGGCGCGGCGGTCGATGCGCAGTTCGCGCCGGGTGAAATGGCGCTGCTGCGCAACACCTCAGGGCAGAAGACCGCGCGCCTGAAGCTCAGGATCACGGGCGATACGTCGAGCCTTGGTATGAGCTATTCCGGCAACCGCTGAGCGGGTCAGCCTTCGATCAGCGCCAGTTCCACATTGGCGTGGCCGCGCGCGACCATCCCGAGTTCCTCGGCGGCGGCGCGGCTTACGTCGATCAGGCGGCCGCGGGTGAAAGGGCCGCGGTCGTTGATGCGGACGACCACGCTGCGGCCATTGGCGGGATTGGTGACGCGCACACGGCTGCCGAAAGGCAGGGTGCGGTGCGCGGCGGTCATTTCGGCGTTGTCGAACCGCTCGCCACTGGCGGTGCGGCGGCCGTTGAACTTGGCGGCGTAATAGGATGCGCTGCCCTGGCCCAGCACGGTTTCCTGAGGGGCCGAGGGCGCAGCGGGCTGCTCGGCCGGCACGGATACCGTGACATCAGCGGTGGGCTGCACCGGCACCAATTCGATCATGGCGACGCTGGTTGCGGTATCGACCACGGCGGCCGGATCGGGGGCAGCGGCGGTCGAGGCTGCGATCGGGGCGAGGCCGAACAGGCCAGCCAAAGCAAGCGCCTGCACGCTCCGCCGGGCGAGGCTGTGGGCACCAAGGCCGTTTATGCGATTTTCCCTCCGCATGGCGGGGCCGATAGATCGGCGGTCTTGCAAAAGGCAAACCAGGTTAGCGTTTCGTCGACATGAGGGTTCCGGTGGGGAACGAGTCGAGCCTGAAATGCGACGAAGCGTTGCGGCGCATGGTGATGGCGATCGCGCAAACTGCCGGGTTCTGACGTTGCGACTCGCGGATTGGGCAGCGTGGTGGCCTTCGCCGCAATGCAAATGGGGCCGGCATTGCTGCCGACCCCACTCTCACCGGCGTGTGGATGACCCTCGCTTTTGCGGCGTCCGGCGAACCTTCTGCCTCATCTGCTGCGGGCCATGCTTGGCGCCCGATGTCTAGCCTCTCGCTGCCCGGTCTTGCGACTGGCCTTGCCAGAGATTTGTCACCGGCGCTCGCGCCGGCATCCGGCTTTCGCTCCTGCGCTGGTTTGCGTCCACCGAAGCCCGAAGTCTTCGATTATCGCTGCCTTGCGCGCTCGCTTGGCCGAGGCCCTGTCCCTTTACCGTCCCGAAGAGCGGCGGCTTGGGGGCTTTCGCCGTTTCCGCTGCACTTCTGTTCGGCCAGGTTCCTGACCTGTCCGGTGCCACCGCGTCGCTCCCATCATCAGCGAGCCTGCTTGCATTCAGCCGAAGCCTCCTGCATGCCGTCCCTCGATGAGCGCGTGGACAGATGTCACCGCCATCCTTGGGATCAAAACCCCGGTAACTTCAAGGCCTTGCGGCTTTCCGTTCCGGTTGCTTCGTGTCCCGAAGACAAGTTGAAAGTGCGCCTGAATCGGCGATCTGACAACATCCAGAGCCGCGAGTTTTCCACCAAGGGCGATTTGGCCTGTGGACACGCGTGGATAACTCAACGGTTCGTCGCATTTGTCGCGAACCGGAGGGGGAGCGGGAACGAAACCGCCGCCAGACTGTCACATTATCGGCACCACGCCGCTGCGGACAGCGGCCCGACTCGGTTGTCCCCGCTTCTTGCGATGGTTTCAGGCGTCGCGGTTGCGGCGGGACAGCAGGCGCAGGCGCAACCCGTTCAGCTTGATGAAGCCTTCCGCGTCCTTCTGATCATAAGCGCCCGCATCGTCCTCAAAGGTCACATGGGCCTCGGAGTAGAGCGAATAGGGCGACTTGCGACCCACCACGCTGGCGAGGCCCTTGTAGAGCTTGAGGCGCACGGTGCCGGTGACCTTGTCTTGCGAATGGTCAATCGCCGCCTGAAGCATCTCGCGCTCGGGGCTGAACCAGAAGCCGTTGTAGATCAGCTCGGCATAGCGCGGCATCAGCTCGTCTTTCAGATGCGCCGCGCCGCGATCCAGCGTGATCTGCTCGATCCCGCGATGGGCGCGGGCGTAGATTTCGCCGCCGGGGGTTTCGTACATCCCGCGGCTCTTCATGCCGACGAAGCGGTTTTCGACCAGATCAAGCCGACCGATGCCGTGCTTGCGGCCAAGCTCATTGAGCGCCGTGAGCAATGTGGCGGGCGACATCGCCTCGCCGTTCAACGCTACACCGTCACCGCGTTCAAAATCGACCGTGATGTATTCCGGCACGTCGGGCGCGTCCTCGGGATTGACCGTGCGCGAATAGACGTAGTCGGGGGTTTCCTCCCACGGGTCTTCCAGCACCTTGCCCTCTGACGAGGTGTGCAGCAGGTTCGCGTCGGTCGAAAACGGGCTGTCGCCGCGCTTGTCCTTGGGCACGCTGATCTGGTGCTGTTCGGCCCATGCGATGAGCGCGGTGCGGCTGGTCAGATCCCATTCGCGCCACGGGGCGATCACCTTGATGTCCGGGTCGAGCGCATAGGCGCTGAGTTCGAAGCGCACCTGATCATTGCCCTTGCCGGTCGCGCCGTGGGCGATGAAATCGGCGCCGGTCTGGTGCGCGATTTCGACCAGACGCTTGGAAATTAGCGGGCGGGCGATGCTGGTGCCGAGCAGATAGTCGCCCTCATAGCGGGCATTGGCACGCATCATCGGGAAGACGAAATCGCGCACGAACTCCTCGCGCAGGTCTTCAATGAAGATGTGATTGTCGGGGATGCCCATCGCCTTGGCCTTGGCGCGGGCGGGTTCGATTTCCTCGCCCTGGCCCAGATCGGCGGTGAAGGTCACCACCTCAAGCCCGCGTTCCACGCTCAGCCACTTGGCGATGACGCTGGTATCGAGACCGCCCGAATAGGCGAGGACGACTTTCTGGGGCTGGGCCATGGGAGGGTTCCTTGGGGAATGAATGCGCGGCGCGCCCCTAACAGTGCGAGGGGATGGGGGCAATCGCGGTTTGTCGACGCGGTTGGGGATGGCGCGTTCTGCCGCAATCGTTCTTTCGGAAATTGCTGCTAAATCCCTTGCCGATGGCGTGATGTACGCGGCCTGACAGGGGTTTTCATGCTGACAATGTGGAGCAAGGCGCGCGAGATGGCGGAGATGACCCCGCCGGAACGCAACCGCTGGGTCGATTTCCTGCGCGCCGTTTCGATCATGGCGGTGGTGGTGGGCCACTGGCTGATGGCGGGCCTTTATGTCGATTCCGCCGGAGAGCTGCGGCGCGGCGATCTGCTGACGGTTGCGGAGTGGACCCACTGGCTGACCTGGGGCTTTCAGGTGATGCCGGTGTTCTTCCTTGTCGGCGGCTATTCCAATTCGGTCAGCTGGGCGGCGACCACGGCCAAGGCCCCGCTTGACCAGGCGGGTGTCTATCGTGACTGGCTGGCGAGCCGCGTGCAGCGCCTCATCACGCCAACCTTCCCGGTGTTGCTCCTTTGGGCGGCGCTGGCGGTGGTGATGACGCAGATGGGCCTTCCGCGCGAACAGATCCGCATGGCAACCGAGGCGGCGCTGATCCCGGTGTGGTTCCTCGCGGTCTACCTGCTGGTCACTGCCTTCACGCCGATTGCCTACCGGATGTGGCAGCGCTTTGGATGGGCAAGTTTCGCCGTGTTCGTGCCGATCGCGATGCTGACCGACTGGCTGACGTTCACGGCGAAGGTGCCTTACGTCAATCTCACCAATTTCCTCTGGGTGTTCCTCGCCATCCACCAGCTCGGCTTCGCTTGGCGCGCGGGGAAATTTGCTAATAGCCTTTTGGCGATGGTGTGGTTCGCGGTGTCGCTGGCGATCCTCGTTTCGATCACGGTCTACGGCTTCTACCCCGTCTCGATGGTGTCGGCGCCCGGGGGCTTCTCCAACTCGCTCCCGCCGACACTGGCGCTGTTTGCGCTCGGCGCGGTGCAGGTCGGGCTGGTGCTGGCGCTTGAGCCTGCGGGGCGGCGGATGCTCGACAAGGTGGCGGTGTGGACCGCGACAGTGCTGATGAACGGGATGATCATGACCGTCTATCTGTGGCACCTCACCGCATTCGTGCTGGTGATGACCGCGGATTACCTGCTGCTGGGCGGGTTGGGGCTTGAGCCTGTGCCCGGCACAGGGGAGTGGTGGATCACGCGGCCCTTGTGGATCGCGATCTACATCCTCGCCCTGCTGCCAATGATTGCGGTGTTTGCGCGGCATGAACGCAGCTTCGGCCCGATCCGCGGCGGACGCACCGTGCCGCGGCTGCGGGCGGTGCTGGGCGTGCTGGCGATCTGCGCAGGGCTGGGGGCGACAGCCGGGCTGACGATTGCCAGCCCCGAGGGCGTATCCGGTGTGCGCTGGTGGGTGATTGCCCTGCCACTGGTGGGCGCGGCGCTGATGGGCTTCGGCCCCGTCTACCGCCCGCGCAACCGCCCCGGTTCGTCCGGCGAGCCGCCCGAACTCCCGATCAGATAGTCCCGCGTGACCGGCAGGGCGCGGCGCGTGCGGATGTACTGGATCTGGTAATTGCACATGCCGCCATGCTCGAACACGGTGGCCGCTCCCGCCAGATAGAAGGTCCACATCCGGAAGAACTTCTCGTCATACAGCGCGATGATGGCATCGCGGTGGGCGAGGCAGTTGTCGTACCATGTGCGGATCGTGCGGGCGTAATGCAGCCGCAGCGTTTCGACATCCGCCGCGATCAGGCGCACCTTTTCGCTTGCCGCCAGCGTCTCGGACAGCGCGGGGATATAGCCGCCGGGGAAAATGTACTTGCGGGTGAAGGCATCGGTGGTCCCCGGCCCGCCGAAGCGACCGATGGTGTGGAGCAGCATCACGCCATCATCCGCCAGCATCGTGGCGCAGGCCTTGAAGAACGTCTCGAATTGTGCGCGGCCCACGTGTTCGAACATGCCGACCGAAACGATCCGGTCAAAGCGGCGGCCCGATGCGGCTGTGTCGCGGTAGTCTTCGAGCAGGATCGTCACCTTGTCGGCGACCCCGGCGGCCTGCACCCGCTGGCGGGCCAGCGTGGCCTGTTCTTCCGACAGGGTGATCCCTGTGACATGGACATCGTGATGGCGCGCCAGATGGATCGCCATCCCGCCCCAGCCACAGCCGATGTCGAGCACTTGCTGCCCCGCCGTCAGGTGCAGCTTCTTTGCGATATGCGCCAGCTTTGCCCCCTGCGCCTCGGTCAGCGACATCTCTTCGCGGGGCCAATAGGCGCAGGAATACTGCCAGTGTTCCGCATCCAGCATCAGCGCGTACAGATCATTGCCGATGTCATAGTGGTGCGCGACGTTGTTCTTGGACGAGACGCGGTTGTTGATCTGCTCGGCGGCAAAGCTGGCGCGGCCCACAAGCCGTTTCAGCCAGCTGGCGTTGCGGATGTCGCCGCCCTTGTCCCAGGCGTTGTTGGCGCGCAGCAGGCTGACAAGGCCCATTACGTCGCCTTCCTCGATCAGCAGCCGGCCATCGATGAAGGCCTCGGCCGCGCCCAGGCGCGGGTCCATCAGGATGTCGCGGGGCACGGCCCTGTCGGTAAAGCGCAGAACGATCTCGGGAAAGCCGGGGGCGGGTGTGCCGTAGGTGCTGGCGCTGCCATCAGCAAAGACGACGCCGAGGCGGCCCTGCCGGACAGCGCGAGATAAAAACCGGTCGAGGAGAGGCTTGCTCATCGCGTTCCTTTCGTGGTTCAGTCCCTCAGGGTTACCGCATCATGCCGCTTTCGCAACATCGCAGTTGCAGCATCATGGACGTAGGGGGCGAATATGAACGAGGCGAAGACACACATCACCGCGGCTCCTGTCGAAGCGTTTATCGATACCGTTGAACCGCCCGCCAAACGCGAAGATGCGCGCGTCATCGATGCGCTGTTCCGGCGCGTGACGGGTGAGGCGCCGAAGATGTGGGGGCCGAGCATCATTGGCTACGGCGAATATCGCACCACCTATGCCAGCGGGCGCGATGTGCACTGGATGCGCAGCGGCTTCAGCCCGCGCAAGGCCAAGCATTCGCTCTATCTGATGGGCGGATATTGCGATGATCTGACCGCCGCGGGCCATGCCGATGCCCTGGCGCGGCTGGGCAAGCACGCGGTTGGCAAAAGCTGTCTCTATATCAACAAGCTGGCCGATATTGATCTGGCCGTGCTGGAGGAGATTGTCGCGGCGGACTGGGAAACGATGCAGCGCCTGTTTCCGGACAGCTAGATCCCCGCATACCACTGGTATCCGCCGACATCCTCCCAGAACCCGCCCTTGCCTTGGCCCACATTATCGAAGCTGGCCACGGCCTCGATGGCGGTGAGATACTTGGCGTGCTTGTAGCCCAATTGCCGCTCGATCCGCATCCTCAAGGGCGCACCGTTCTTTTCCGGGATCGGCTCGCCGTTGAGGCTGTGGGCGATGATGGTCTGCGGGTGATAGGCATCGACCATATCGACGCTCTCGTAATAGTCGCGGCCATACAGCACATCGGCGCAGCGGAAGATGATGAACTTCGCTTCTGCGCGCACTTTCGCCGCATCAAGCAGCGCTGAAAGCTGCGGCCCCTGCCATTCGCCGATCGCGCTCCAGCCTTCGACACAATCATGGCGGGTGATCTGGGTGCGCTGCGGCAGGGCGCGGATGTCGGCGAGGGTGAGGCGCATCGGCGTCTCCACCAACCCGCGCACCTCCAGCGTCCAATCGGCAAAGCCCTTGGCTAGCTGCTCCTGATAGAAGGGATTGGCGATCGTGACCGTACCATTGCCCTTGAACGTGGGGGAACGTTCGGCCCGGGTGTATTCGGGCACCAGCCCCTGCTTGCCCGCCAAGGCGCGGTGGACGGCGCGGTGGCCATCCTCGGCGGCGCCGACGAGGCTGCGGGTTGTCTCGCTTTCGTTGATCTTCGCACAGGCACCCGCACCCAAGGCAGCGATACCGGCAAGCAGCGAACGGCGCGGCAGGTCAACCATGGGCGGGCTCTCCTTTGTCGGGGGCGGGGGCGGACGGTTCGGCCTTGCGCCCGCCGCCGGTGATCATCGCCAGGATCAGCCGCCAATTGGCCAGCGCCAGCAGGATATGGACCACAAAGAACCCGAAAATCGCCCATGAGGCGATGAAATGCAGCGACCGTGCGCTCTGCCGCCCGCCCAGCACCTCCAGCAGCCACGGCGCGGCGGCCTGAAAGCCGGGGCTGATCGCAAGGCCGGTGAACACCATTAGCGGCAGTAGCACCCCGAACACCCCGCCATAGAGGATCTTCTGCACCGGGTTGTAGCCCTGCGCCGCTCCGCCGGAATGCGATTTCACCGACGCCAGCACTGCGCCCGGCGTCCAGTCGGCAGGCTTGGTCACAAGGTTGCGGCGGAAATGCCCGTTCGCCAGCATTGCTGCCCAGATGAACAGCAAGCCTATTGCGAAAGGCCACGCCGCCAGAATATGCCAGTCTCGCGCCACGGCGAGGTTGTAGTGCTGCGGAATCGTCGCCCAGGTGGGGAACTTGATGACCGCGAGCCACGCGTCCTTGGGATCGAAACCGTAATCGCCCCAATACAGGTAGCGATGGGCGTTCGAGATGGTCAGCCCGCTCATGAACAGCACGATGATCGCGGCCGCGTTGATCCAGTGCCACAGCCGGGTGGAAAGCGCGTGGCGGATCATGACATGGCCCCTTGCGCCTGCTCGCGCGCCAGCCAGATCACGTCGCGGGGCTGGTCCAGCAGGTGCTGGCCGCTGTCGATGAACAGGGTCTGCCCGCTGGCGAGCGCGCCGCTGGCAAGAAAGAGCGCCGCATCGGCAATCTCGTCCGCGCCGGTCTTGCGCTGGAGGAGGTTCAGCCGGTGCGAGATTTCCGTCTCCGCCTCGTGCTGGTCATGGCTGGCAAGGATCGCGCCGGGGGCGATGCCATAGGCCCTGACATTGCTGCCCGCATGGCCCTTTGCCAGCATCCCGATGGTGGCGGCCAGCGCGTGTTTCGACATGGTGTAGCTGAAGAAATCGGGGTTGGTGTTTTCGATCTTCATGTCGGTGACATGGATCACGCTGCGCACGGCTTCGCTTTGCGCGTGGGCGATAAAGGTCTGCGCCAGACGGGCAGGGGCAAGGGCGTTGATCTGCATCGCGGCCCGGTTCGTCGCCGGATCGAGTTCGGTTACGCCGTCATAATCGAACACCGAGGCGGAGTTTATCAGGCAGCGCCAGTCGGGCAGACGGGCAGCCAGGTCAGCGACGGCAGCCAGCGCAGCATTGTCGTCGGCCAGATCGAAGCCGATCGTCTCGGCCGATGGCAGACTGGCCGCGAGCGCTTCGGCAGCGGCGGCGCTGCTGCGGTAATGGATCACCACATGCCATCCCGCTTCGGCAAAGCGCCGGACGATGGCAGCGCCAATACGGGTCGCCCCGCCGGTTACAAGCACAGCGGGGCGGGTCATGCGAAGCGGCGGGGCAGAATGGGCATGGCCCTATCGCTAACAGGGCCGGGGCTGCGCTTCAATCGGGGAGCGGTGCGCAAGACCCCGGCCTGTCAGCCGGAACAGGCGAAAACGCCGCTGGCGGTGGGGCCAGCGGCGTTCAGCCTTGTCAGGTCAGAATGTCAGCGGCAGCGTGCGCCGCCGCGGTCGATCTCGCGGCCCAGCAGGCCCCCGGCGACCCCACCAAGCACGGTGCCCAGCGAGCGGTCACCGCGGGTGTCGATGGTGCGGCCGAGCAGCGCGCCGCCGACGGCGCCGACCACAAGGCCGGTGGTGCCGTCGCTGCGGCGGCAGCGCCAGCGGCCATCACGGTCCTGCCAGTAACGGCGGTCGTCGCGGGCTTGGTGGCGGCGGTTATCGCGCCAGCGGCGATCATCGCGGCCACGATAGCGGCGGCGGTCATCCCAGCGGTCGCGGTCGTATTCGGCGACGGTCGAGACCGGCGATGCGGCGGGGCTGAACCCGGTGAAGATGGTGCTGGCCGAAGCCGGGGCGACCGGCAGTTCGGCGGCCTGCGCGGGGACGGCAAAGAATGCCATCGATCCGGCGGCGGCGAGCAGGGCAAGGTGTTTCATGATCCGTTTCCTTGTGGCGGCTCCCCGATGGAGCGACCCCCTTTTCGTTCAGGTTACTGGAACGCAGGATGAATGCCGATGTCAGGAAACCGCCAGTTTTGCTCAGCTTGCCGGTCGCTGCGATGAACCGTGGCTCAACCGCGCCGGGCTGCCGCCCTTTCGCGAAGGCGCGGGGTGAGCTGGTCAAGCGCTGCCAACGCGGCCAGTTCTTCGGGCGTTGCCTTGCCCGCCACCAACGCTCGGAACACCCGTGCGACGCTCCATTCCGCAGCGCCGATGGCGACCCGTTCGAGCGAGTCGCCCGCCGCGACTTCGCCGGGCTCCAGCACCCGGAAATACCATCCGCACCGCCCCGTTGTGATGATCTGGGCGACCATGCCCTTGTGACCGAAGCGGTGTTCGATCTTCCAGCACGGCTGGCGCGGCTGGCTGATCTCGATCAGCGCGGTTCCGAGGCGGAAGCGGTCGCCGATATGGACGTGATCCTCTAGAAGCCCGGTCACAGCGAGGTTCGATCCGAAGCCGCCGGGTTCATCCAGCGCGGGATGATCGCCAATCTGATCGCGCCACCACACGTGATGATCGAGCGGGTACAGGTGCAGCGCCATTTCGGGGCCGCCATGCACGCTGCGGTCGGCCTGTTCGTCCGGCGCAAGGCCGTCTTCCAGCACCTGCACCGCGCCTTCGCGGGGCCGCTTGGCAATGGCGCTCAGTTCCGCGCCGTTGAATGGGCGGGCGGTGCCGGTGCAGACGGCGGTGACAAGATGCTTCACGGCTTCCTCACGGTAAGATCGATCCAGTCGCGCTGGGTGCCATCGCTGGCCTTGCCTGCATAGATTTCCTGCGCTTCGATCACGAAATCTGCTGCTACGTATGCCGCGATCAGCCATTCGGGCGGCGGAAAATTGTGCAGCCGCCCGAGAAGATCGCGCCCCTCGCCATTGCCGAGCTTGAAGCTGGCGAAATGCCAGCCGCCGGGCAAGAGCGAGCGGTGAATGCGGGCCAGTACACAGGGCAGCGCGGCACGTGGGCAGTGCAGCAGGCTGGCATGCGCCCAGACCCCGGCATATTGCGCGTCGGCCGCCAATTCGTGGAACGCCATCACCCGCGCACCCAGTGCAAAGGCCTGGTTGGCGCGGGTGACGAGGGCGGGGGTGGCATCGGTGGCGTCCACAACAAAGCCGCGCTCGCGCATCCGCGCCGCATCGCGCCCGCCGCCGCAGCCCAGTTCCAGCACGGCTGCGCCCGGCGTCAGACGGTCGAGGAAGCTATCAAGCTGGTGGCTACAATGTTCGCCCGAATGGAACACCCAATGCGGTGCGCGGGCCTGATAGAAAGCGATTGTGTCAGCGTCGATCATGGCCCGTTTCTCGTCCCGCCGCGCTCCGCTGGCAAGCGGCAATCCGGCGGCGGCGGGCATGGCGGCAAGTCCCGAATCCTGATACCTTTCATCCATCAGCCGCATCGCAGGGGAGGGACGCATGCTGCCGCTCAAGATCATGACCTGGAATATCGAGCATTTCAGCGGCCACGAGGCGACCGACGCACGCGCCCCGGCCAAGCGTGCGGATCGTCTGAAGCGGGTGATCGAATTCATCGAGCAGGAGAAGCCCGATGTCTTCGGCATTTCCGAAGTGACCAGCGGGTTCGTCTATGAAAGCATGGTCAAGGCCTTCCCGCGCCACACCTTCAACATCACCACCGGCCAGCAATCACAGGAGATCCTGATCGGGGTGCGCCAGGGCCTCGGCTCGTTCTTCACGCAGAAGGACGAGTTCAAGCGCAACAACATCTACCTGCGCCCCGGCGCACTGCTGACGGTGCATGAAGGGGATGTGCATATCCCGATCCTGTTCGTGCACTTAAAAAGCCTGCCGGACCCGGAAGGGTTTGGCCTGCGCGATGCGATGCTGGAGCGGATCTATTCACTCAAGCTGGCGCTCGACAAGGCGGCGGTGAAACTTCAGGGCCGCGGCGATGCCAAGGCCAATTTCATCGTGCTGGGCGATTACAACACGATGGGGCTCGATTACTTCCGCAAGGATCACGATATCCCGATGGAGCGCGAGATCGCGGTGATGACCGAGCGGATGAAGATGCGCAAAATGCGCAAGCCGACGACCAGCCACCCGCACACCTTCTTCAACGGTTCCACATCAAGCCTGCCGCCCTCCGAGCTCGACCATGTGTTCGTGGCGCAGCATGTCGAGCTTGACCGCAGCGCGGGTTACGAGGTGGAGATCGGGGGCTGGGCCAAGCTTGCCAGCAATGCCGAGCGTGACGACTGGATCGAGCGCTTTTCCGATCACGCGCCGCTGATCTTCACAGTGTCGGGGGTTTAACCCGCCGCCGCAGCCGCTTCGTGCTGTCGCTTGCGCGCGTCTGATGATGGGCGATGGCGTCGGGAATACGGCAGAGCGACCGAAGATTG
This sequence comes from Porphyrobacter sp. IPPAS B-1204, assembly GCA_003724185.1. Lineage (GTDB taxonomy): Bacteria > Pseudomonadota > Alphaproteobacteria > Sphingomonadales > Sphingomonadaceae > Erythrobacter. The sequence continues at coordinate 459,468 of RHGM01000001.1, read as the reverse complement.
TCTTCGTTGCGCATTCGCAATATTGATGTCGGATCTTAAGGGGGGAACGATGCAGAAACTTCTTTCCAGCAGGCTCTCGCTGGCAGTGGCTGCAACTGCTGTCGCCAGTCCGGCCATGGGTGCTGCGACTGCTCTTCAGCAAACACAGCAATTGTCGCGGGAAGAAGCGATCGCGTGCGCCTCGCTGGGGGTTCTTCACGTCGTGCTCACCGACAAGGGCTTCAAGGTCAGCGATGGCATCGACTACGACACGCGCTCCAAATACTGGCTGCAATATGCGATGGATGCTCGCCCGCCCGAGTGGGAAGAAGGACGTGTTGTCGAGGAATTCAGAGCCTTTCACAACAAGGCGCTTGGGTTCATGACCGGCCTACTTGAGCGCTATCAGAAGGATCGCACGCAGGAAAATTTGCAGGCGGTCGTAAGTGCGGTGCAAGGCCTGAAGCAGAATCTGACCAAATGCGACGCAAACTTTCCCGGTTGATGATCAGACTTTAAGCGCCGCCGCAGCCTCACGATCCCGTTCGGCGCGGGACTTCTTTTCCGCCGCAGTCTTCAACTGCCCGCACGCCGCGTCGATATCGCGGCCCCGGGGCGTGCGTACCGGGGCGGAAAAGCCGCCTTCGAACACAATCTGAGAGAAGCTGCGGATGCGGTCAGGCGTCGAGGTTTCGTAGCCCGCGCCCGGCCAGGGGTTGAAGGGGATCAGGTTGACCTTCGCCGGCAGGTTGAACTGGCGCAGCAACCGGACAAGCTCACGCGCGTCATCATCGCTGTCGTTCTTGCCCTTGATCATCACATATTCAAACGTGATGCGCCGGGCGTTGCTGGCACCGGGGTAATCGGCGCAGGCCTGAAGCAGCTGCTCGATGCCGTATTTCTTGTTCAATGGCACCAGCTCGTCGCGCACTTCCTTGCGCACGCCGTGCAAGGACACCGCGAGGTTCACCCCGATCTCCTCGCCGCAGCGTTCCATCATCGGGATGACGCCGCTGGTGGAAAGGGTGATGCGCCGCTTCGAAAGGGCCAGCCCATCGCCGTCCATCACCAGCTTCAACGCGTCGCGCACGTGGTCGAAGTTATACAGCGGCTCGCCCATGCCCATCATCACGATGTTGGTGAGCAGACGCCCGTCGGCGGTGTAGTGGCCCGCCTCGTCATCCTCATCCACCACGTCGGCATCGCTGATCATCGTGCCCTTTGGCCATTCGCCCAGAGCATCACGCGCCAGCATCACCTGCCCGACAATCTCGCCCGGAGTGAGATTGCGCACCAGCCGCATCGTGCCGGTGTGGCAGAAGGAGCAGGTGAGGGTGCAGCCGACCTGACTGGAGACGCACAGGGTTCCGCGTGTCTCGTCAGGGATGAACACCATCTCGAAATCGTGGCCATCGGCGGTGCGCAGCAGCCACTTGCGGGTGCCGTCGACCGAATGCTGGGCCTCCACCACATCGGGGCGGCCGATCACGAAACGCTCCGCCAGCCACGGGCGCATCGGCTTGGCGATATCGGTCATCGCCTCGAAATCGGTGACACCGCGGTGGTAGAGCCAGTGGAACACCTGTTTGGCGCGCAGCTTGGCGGCTTTTTCGTCCAGGCCAGCCTCGGCAAACAATTCGCGGATGCGGGGGCGGGGCAGGCCGATCAGGTCGATACGGCCATCGGCACGCGGCGTGATGTCGCGCGTGGCGGGAACCGGGTCAACGAGGCCCGGAATGGACATGAGTGCGGTGTCGGACATGAGGCCGCGCATATAGTCGCGCTTGGGCGGTTTGACCAGTCAGCGCTTCTGCGCGCATCCGACGGTTGCCGCGTCAATTGCCGTGGCGGCGCCCGCGAGACTGTAGCGGTCGGTGAAAGTGCCGCCCTTGGCGCCCGTTGCCGAGACGCTCATCCGCGTGGCCGAGCGCAATGCGGCAATGATCGCGGCATCGTCGCGCGCGTCCTTCGCCCAGGCGTTGCGGCCCTTGGCGACCACATCGAAACGCTTGTCGCCGACAGTGAGCCGCACCGGCTTCTTGTCGGCAACATCACGCGACAAAACCAGATGCACCGCCCCGCGCACCTTTCGGTCCGGCCAGTTCGATATCGTGGCATAGGCCGGCGCGGGCAGTTTTCCCTGCGCCTTGGCAATCGCATAGCAGCGCAAGGGCTTGGCATCCTTGAACGCCGCCCAGCCATCATAAACGCCAAGGCTCTCACGCGCAGCCAGAGGCGCGGCAATCAGCAGCAAGGTGAGAAGCGGGAGCCTAATCATAGATGATGGACAGCACTTCCCACTCTTTGGTGCCCGAGGGAAGGCTGACGACGCGCAAATCCCCGACACTTGCGCCGCGCAGGGCGCGGGCCATCGGCGCGTTCCAGCCGATCCGGCCTTGCCCCGCATCGGCCTCGTCATCGCCGACCAGGTGCACCACCTGCTGGTTGTCATCCTCGTCCGCAATGGTCACCCGCGCGCCAAAGAACACGCGGGAGCGATCCACCTGCGCGCCGGGATCGACTACCCTCAGCGTCTTCATCCGCCGGATCAGATGCGCCAGTTCGCGGTCGATCTCGCGCATTTTCTTGCGGCCGTATATGTAATCGCCATTCTCGCTGCGGTCGCCATTGCCGGCGGCCCAGCTGACGATCTCGACAATCGCCGGGCGCTCGGTTTCGAGCAGGTGATCATAGCGCGCCTTCAAGGCCGCCATGCCCGCAGGCGTGATCGGTGCCCCCTGAACCGTCATGAGCGCGGTGTCATCAGGGCCTTAACGCAGGAAGGTATCGACCGGGCGCGGCAGGCCCGCCTCAGCCGGATACATGTGCGAATAGGTCACGGCATTGCCGATCACGCGCATGATGTAATAGCGGGTTTCGAAATTGGCGGGGATCTTCTCGACCCACGTCACCCAGTCGATCTCGCCCCGGCGCGGGTCGCCGTTGAGGCGGAGCCACTGGTTCACCCGGCCCGGCCCGGCGTTGTAGGCACCTGCGGCAAGCGGATAGGCCCCGCCGTAATAGCTCATCATCCGTGCGAAATAGGCGTCACCCAGCGTGATGTTGTACTGCGGTGCGCCGGTGAGATCGGCGGCGAGGTAATTCATCCCCAGCTTGCCCGCCTGTTCGCGCGCGGTGCCCGGCATCAGTTGCATCACCCCGCGCGCGCCTGCATGACTGACGCGGGTGCGATCGAATTCGCTTTCCTGACGGCTGATCGCGTGGACCATCACCCAGTCGTTGACGTTGGGCGGGGTCTGGACGGTGGGGAAGCCGATCCGTTCCAGTCCGGAAAGGCCATTTTCCCCCGCCTTCATGCCGAGCACCACGGCGAGTTCGTCCAGCCCGACTTCATTGGCGAGCATCGCGGCCATCAGCATTTCGGTGGGCGTGTCGGCTTCGTCTCCGAGGGCTTCGAAGAAGCGGCGTTCGGTGCGCCAGTCGCGGCGGCTGACGGCGAGGGCGCGGATCGCCTGGACAACCGGGCGCGCCTCAAATTCGGCGCGCACGCTGGCGTCCATCGCGGGCTGGGGCAGGCCGGCAAAGGCAGGCATCGGGCGGCCCAGCGCTGACAGGGCGAGCTGGCCATAGTAGTATTCGGGCCACTGCGCCGCCATTTCGAAATAGCGCGCCGCATCGGCCTGATTGCCTGCCTGCCGTGCAGCGCGGCCTGCCCAGAAATAGCCCTTGGCCTTGGTCAGCGGGGTCTTGGCCGTGTCACCATAGCGCTGGAACAGCGGCGCGGCGGTGGTGCCATCGCCCATGTCCCACAGCGCTCGCGTTCCGCCCAGCCACATCAGATCGGTCAGACGGTCACGCAGCGTGAAGCTCATGCCCGAAAGATCGCTGCCCGGCGCGAACAGATCGTCGGTCCGCGCCGCGATCATCGCCGCATCGCGCGCGCCGCTGGCCTTGGCGAGCGTCAGAAGCTCCCCCACGAAACCTTCGGGGTCGAGCGCGGGGCGGGTGAAGGCGGGGCGATTGGTGAACACCCGCACCGCTTCGCCCGTCTGGCCGCTGCCGCGCAGAAACTTGACGAGGTTGAAGACATAGCCCGGATCGGCCTCTGCCCCCGCAGGCACCGCAATGCCTGCCATTTCGGGCCGCGCACCGCGCAGCAGCGACAGCCGGGCGAGGGCAAGCTGGTTGTCGATCCCGGCAAGGTTCATCACCTGACGCGATGCCGCATCGGCCTTGCCCTGCCACAACAGCGCGTCCATCCGCACCGCGTGATCTTCCGGCGTGAACTGAGCGCCGTAAAGGCCTGAAATATACAGCTCGACAGGATCGCCCATCTGCCCGCCGCGCCATGCCTTGCGCGCTTCGGTCAGTGCTTCGGGCCGCTGCACCGCGGCGAGCGCCAGTGCATAGCGGGCCCGCGCCGGATTGGTCAGCGGCGGGTGAGCATCGAAATAGCGCAGCAGATCGGCTTGCGGCGGAGCCTCGTTCTCCAGAGCGGCTTCGGCGCGCAGGCGCAGAATCTCGATCCGCGGGAAGCTGGGATAGGCGAGCACAAAGCCTGCGTAGTCGGCAAAGGAATGCGTCCGGCTGGCCTGCAACACTTCCCACCGCGCCACCGCTGCATCGATTGCGGTCGGCTGGCGAGCGACAAGGTTATCATTCCCCGAAAAGTCCTGCGCCGCAGCGGGCAGGGGTGCGAACCCGGCGGCGATCAGCCCGAGAGCAGCATAAATCCGTGGCGAGAACAAAGAAGTGCGGACCATGCTGGACATTGTGCCGATCGGCTCCTTATCAGGCGGTGAACGAGAGGGTAACGGAGGAGAGGCCTCCGCTATTCCGATATCTAGCGATGAAGGCGAGACAAAGGCAATGTTCAGCGGATCGATACCCGCTCTTGTGACTCCTTTTCGGGGTGGGACGTTTGACGAGACAGCGTTCCGGCGGCTGGTCGACTGGCAGATCGAAAACGGCAGCGCCGCGCTGGTGCCCTGCGGGACGACGGGCGAAGCCTCGACCCTGTCCAACGCCGAACATCACCGCGTGATCGAAGTCTGCATTGAACAGGCCGCGGGCCGCGTGCCGGTGATTGCGGGCTGCGGATCGAACGACACCCGCAATGCGCTGCTCCACATGAACTTCTCCCGCAAGGCCGGGGCGGCAGCGGGACTGTGCGTGGCGCCCTATTACAACCGTCCGAGCCAGCGCGGGCTGATCGCCCATTTCAGCTTTCTTGCCGAGAACAGCGATTTGCCGATCGTGCTCTACAACGTGCCGGGCCGGACCGTGACCGACCTTGAGGACGAAACGGTGGTGGCGCTGGTGAACAAATATCCCGACCGGATCATCGCCATCAAGGACGCGAGCGGCGATCTGTCGCGTGTGGCCGATCACCGCATGGGAATCGGGCGGGAATTCTGCCAGCTGTCGGGCAATGACGAGCTGTGGCTGCCCCACGCGGCGGCGGGCGGACGCGGGTGCATTTCGGTGACGGCCAACGTGGCGCCCAAGCTGTGTGCGGAATTCCACGAAGCGATTGCCGCCAATGAACTGAAAAAGGCGCGGCAACTGAACGACCGCCTGTTCCCGCTGCACTACGCGATGTTCTCCGACGCCAGCCCCGCGCCGGTGAAGTATGCGCTGAGCCGCGTCCACGGCTGGATCGAACCGGAGGTGCGCCTGCCGCTAGTCGAGGCTTCGGATGAGGCGAAAAAGGCGGTTGACGAGGCGCTGGTGCTGGCGGGGGTGGTCGAGGCCTAAACCACCTCGTCCTCGTCCAGCAGGCGTTCCGCGCTCCCCTCGGGTTCGCTCGCCAGTATCGCCTCGGTGATCGAATCGATCTGTGCGCCGACCCGTTCGGGGTGGGCAATCGCGGCGACGTGGAACAGCGCGTCGCCCTGATGCACCACCGGCAGGGTCGCGTGGCCGATGATGATGCCATCCACCGGGCTGACCATGTCCTGCGCGGCTTCGCCAAACAGGCCGGACACGCTGGCGAGCACTTCGCCCTTGCGCACCGGATCGCCGGATTGCCGCACCATCTGCACCACGCCCCCGCGCGGCGCCCTGACCCACACCGAGCGGTTGGCCCGCGCCGGGATGCCGACCGCGCTGAGGCCGTCATCCGCCTCGATCATGCCCATGTGCGCGAGCACACGTTCCACCCCCTCGACCCCGGTTTCGATCGACAGCCGGTCAAACCGCAGCGCCTCGCCCGCCTCCATCAGCAGCATGTCGACCCCCTGCTTCTGGGCGAGATCGCGCAAGCTGCCTTCCCGCAAGGGGCTTTCCATGATCACCGGAGCGCCAAAGGCCATCGCCAGCTCCACCAGCTTGCGGTTGCCCGCCGCAATGCGGATCTGGGGGAGGTTGTAACGGTGGATCGCGGCTGAATGGATGTCGATGCCAAGGCTGCACCGCCCCACCACCTCGCGGTAGAAGATATGCGCCAGCTGCCCCGCCAGCGATCCGCCTGCGCTGCCCGGAAAGCTGCGGTTCAAATCGCGCCGGTCCGGCAGATAGCGCGAATGGGTGATGAAGCCGAAGATATTGGCGACCGGCACCAGCAGCACCGTGCCGGCCAGCGCTTCGGGCCGGAGTGCGCGTGCTAGCCGCTGGATCACCGCCGTGCCGATGATCTCGTCCCCGTGGATCGCCGCGCTGACGAACACCGCAGGGCCGGGCCGCGCACCATGCAGCACCCGCACCGCGAGCGAGGATGCCGTGCCGGTGGCCATCGTGGTGACCGGAAAGGCGACATCGGCTTGCGTGCCGGGCGGGATCGTCTCGCCGGCAATGATGAATGGTTCTGCTGCGTCCATGGTCCCCGCCTTTTCCGTGTGCCCCGCAAGATGGCTACCGTGCGAAGACGCAAATCGCAAAGCCCCTCGCTTTTTGTGCCATTCCTCCCTACATCGCCCCGCCTTATGGCCCGTCCCAAACCCATCACTTTCGACAAGCACAAGATCGTCGCCGAAAACCGCCGCGCGCGCTTCGATTATTATATCGAGGACGTGTTCGAGGCTGGCCTCGCCTTGCAGGGCACCGAGGTGAAGGCCCTGCGCGCTGGCGAGGCGAGCATTGCCGAAAGCTATGCCGAAGTGAAGGACGGGCAGGTGTGGCTGATCAACGCCAACATCCCCGAATACAGCCACGGCAACCGACTGAACCACGAACCGCGCCGCCCGCGCAAACTGCTGCTGCACGAGCGCGAGATCGAGAAATTCGTCGGCGCTGTGGAACGCAAGGGCATGACGCTGGTGCCGCTGATGGTTTACTTCAACCGCACCGGCCGGGCGAAGGTCGAACTCGCGCTCGCCAAGGGCAAGCAGACCCATGACAAGCGCGCCACGATCAAGGAACGCGACTGGAAACGCGACAAGGCGCGCCTGCTGCGCGACCGCGGCTGAGATTTTCGACGAGGGCCGCGATTCACCCTCTGGTCAGCCATGCCGTGCTACCCATATGGGCATTCACCATGCTGGCCCCGTCGAATCTCTGCGAAAGCTATAGCGAACCGCCCCCTTGCGAGGTGCGCGCATGATTGCGCCGCGCCGTAAGCCGACCGCGGCCAAACGCTCCAAGACCTGGGCGATGGACCTGATCCGCAAGCACACGCCCACGCGTGAGGAAATGGCCGAGAACAAGTATCTCGCCCCCATCGCCCACCGCTTCCTGTCGCCTGAGCTGTGGCGCTTTACCCGCCGGTCAGTGCCGCGCGGGGTGGCGCTGGGGCTGTTTGCGGCGTTCATTGTCCCGCTCGGGCAGATTTTCCTTGCCGCGTTTCTCGCGCTGCCGTCGCGCGCGAATGTACCGCTGGCAGCGCTGACGACCTTCATCACCAACCCCTTCACCCTTCCGTTCTGGTTGGTGGTTGCCAACAAGGTGGGCAATTTCACGCTCAACCTCGATGTGGCCGGACCTGCGATTGTCAGCGCCAAGGGGCAGACCGGGGCATGGGCGATGTGGGTCGATTTCTTCCAGCTGGCCGGCGCAACCGCGTTCGGTTTCGTGGTGCTTGCGGTGGTGACGCCTGCGGTCGGCTATCTCGTCTCCGGCTGGGTGTGGCGCGTTGTGGTGTCCCGCAAGCGCGCCAGACGGTTGAAGGTGATGGAAGCACGGCTCGACCAGCGGCTCGGCACGCATTAGGAAGCACGAGCGCTCGCACCCCTGCAGCGCGCCCTTTCAGGAGCTTCCCGCTTGGCCCGCCGCACCGGCAGTATTCCCAGTCCCGCAAACTCTGCCGTTCCCGGTGAGGACGCTGCCGCGGGCATGCCCCCCGCAAGCCTGTTGCTGGCGCTTGGCGGCGGCTTGGCGGCCAGTGCGGCCGTGCTCTATTTTGCCACCGGCAGCGGGATCGTGGCGCTCGCCTTCGTGCTGGCGGCGGGCGTGTTGCTGGGCGGAGTGCTGCTGCTTGACCGGATGCGCGATGCGCCCGCGGCGGGCGAGATCGCCGCGCCCGATTGGAGCGTGACGGTCGCCGCGATTGAACGTGGCGCGGAAGCCATCGCCATCACCGATCGCGCCAACCGGATGGTTTGCGCCAACACCTTCTTTCTCGACAGTTTTGGCGCGGGCGCTGCGCCGCCGGCGCTGCCGTTCGGGCGGGCGGGGCAGGAGGCGACGACGCTGCTCGCCCGCAATGCCTGGCGCGACGGATCGGCCTCGCTCGACGAGATCGAGGCTTCTGACGAGAGCCGCTGGCAGGTGTCTGCCACGCGTGCCGGACGCGGGGATGATCACCTGATCTGGCGGCTGCGCCCTGTGGCCCGCGCGCGGGGTGCGGAACTCGGCGCGCTCGATCTGGCGGGGCCTTTCGGCAAGATGCTGAGCCGCGCCGGGATCGAAACCGCGATCACCACTGCTGACGGTGTGATCCGCGCTGTCAGTGCCGGATTTGCCGAACGCGCCGCGGGTGACGACAAGGCCACGCTGGTGGGGCAGGATTTCGTCAGCTTCCTGCGTTCGGACGAACGTGACCGCATCTTCTTCGCCCGCGAAGGCCGGGGTGGCACGCCGCAGACACTGGTCGATGTGCCGCTGGTCGATCCTGAGGAGCGCGTCACCGCCGCCGGGCCGGACGAAGCGACATCGCTGATGCTGCTGATTGATTCGGGCGTGGGCATCGGCTCGGGCTTTGACGGGGCGGCGCAGGCGGGCGTGGCGCAACTGGATGCGTTGCTGGCTCAATTGCCGCTGGGTCTGGCCATGACCGACCGCGACGGGCGCTTCCTGTTCGGCAACGAGGCCTTCCTCCGATCTGTCGGGCGTGAAGGGCGGGGCCTGCCGCAATTCCCCACCGATCTGGTCGTGCGCGAGGACAAGGCTGCGATGTCCGATGCGGTGCGCCGCCACGGGCGCGGGCCTGCGACCAGCGGCGATGTGACAGTGCGGCTGGTCGGCAGCCCGGAAGAGCCGGTATCGCTGGGCCTTGCGGGCGTGCGGGGGCTGGGCGAGGCGGCGGTGCTTTTGAGCCTTGCTGATACGTCTCAGGAAAACCAGCTGCGCCGTCAGGTTGCGCAGGCCACCAAGATGCAGGCCGTTGGCCAGCTGGCGGGCGGGGTCGCGCATGATTTCAACAATGTGCTGACTGCGATCATCGGCACCTGCGATCTGATGCTGCTGCGCCATATCCCGGGCGACAGCGACTATGACGACATCCAGCAGATCCGCGCCAATTCCAACCGCGCCGCCGCGCTGACCCGGCAATTGCTAGCATTCTCGCGTCAGCAGACCCTCCGGCCAGAGATCATCCAGCTGCCCGATGTGGTGAGCGAGGTCAGCCCGCTGATCAAACGGCTGCTGGGCGAAAAGATCACCTTCTATGTCCAGCATGACCGCAATCTCGGCCCGGTGCGCGCCGATCCGCAGCAGCTGGAACAGGTGATCATGAACCTTGCGGTCAATGCCCGCGATGCGATCCAGGGGAACGGAGGGCAGCCACGCGGCAACGGCCAGGGGCGGATATCGCTTTATACCCGCACTCTTCATGCCAAGCAGGTGATTCAGCTGGGATCCGAAGTCCTGCCAGCCGCCGATTACACCGTGCTGATCGTGCAGGACACCGGCGGCGGTATCCCGCCCCATGTGCTGCCCAAGCTGTTCGAGCCGTTCTTCACCACCAAGGAACAGGGCAAGGGCACCGGGCTCGGTCTGTCGACCGCCTATGGGATCGTCAAGCAATCGGGCGGGTTCATCTTCGCCGACAATATCACCGACAAGGCCGGGCATCCCACCGGCGCACGCTTCACGGTCTATTTCCCCGTCCACCGCGGCGAGGTGCCCAAGAAGCGCGCACCCGCCCCGCTGGTGTCCTCCGACTGGTCGGCGGGCGGCAAGGTGCTGCTGGTGGAGGACGAGGACATGGTCCGCATCGTTGCCGAACGGGCGCTGGCCCGCGCTGGCTACACCGTCACCGCTTGCGCCAATGGCGAAGAAGGCCTCGCCGCGATCACCGAGGGCAAGGACGCCTTTGACATCGTGGTGAGCGATGTGGTGATGCCCGGCATGGACGGCCCCGCGATGGTCCGCGCCATCCGCGCCAGCCACCCGCGCCTGCCGGTGCTGTTCATGTCAGGCTATGCCGAGGAACAGCTGCGGCGCGATATCGACATTCCGGACATGCACTTCATCGCCAAACCGTTCAGCGTTGCCTCGATCGGTGACAAGGTCGGTGCGGTGCTGCGCGAGGCGCGCGAGGAAGCAGCTGCGGGGGCCGAGGCAGGGGCATGATTTTCGGGCCTTGAGCAGCCCATTCACCTTGGCGAAAGCGCATCTGTCGTTCATCCTGCATCCGGGACGATGGAGAGGGGACAACATGACCATTCGCGCAAATTGGGCCGCCTGCGGCATTTCGGCAGCGGCTCTGGCAGGGGCGGGGCTGGCGGCGGGCGCGGCGGCGCAGTCGGCTCGCGAAACCACCGCACAGGGCGATGTTGCGCTCACCATCTACAACAATGATCTCGCGCTGGTGCAGGACGTGCGCCAGCTGCCGATTGCGCAAGGCAAGAGCCGGGTCGAATTCCCCGATGTTTCGGCCCGCATCCAGCCCCAGACGCTGAGCTTTGCCGCGGCGAACACCACCATCATCGAACAGAACTTCGATTACGATCTGCTCACGCCCTCCAAGCTGATGGAAAAGGCCGTGGGGCAGACGGTTACGCTGCTGCGCACCAACCCCGCGACCGGCACAGAAACCCGTGAGCGGGCCACGGTGCTTTCCGTCGCTGGCGGCACGGTGCTCCAGATCGGAGACCGGATCGAAGTGCTGCGCGACGATGGCCTGCCGGTGCGCGTGATCTTTGACCGCGTGCCGCCCAACCTGCGCGCACGGCCCACGCTTTCCGTCAATCTCGACAGCAGCCGCGCCGGCACGCGCCCGGTGGCGCTGCGCTATCTCACCAATGGCCTCGGCTGGAGCGCGGATTATGTCGCGCTCTACAACGAGACGGGCGGCACCATCGATATGCAGGGCTGGGTGACGCTGACCAACAACACCGGCACCACCTTTCACAATGCCGATACGGTGCTGGTGGCGGGCGCCCCGTCGACCGGCAATGATGATGGCGGTTTTCGTGGCGGCCGTAGCTTCGGGGACCGCGGCCTGACCCGCGCCGGAACAGAAGCTGCCAGCCGCGAACGGCTCGGCGATTACTACCTCTATCCGATCAGCGCCCGTACCACCGTCGCCAACGCCCAGACCAAACAGGTCAGCTTCCTCGATGTACAGGGCGTGGCGGCGCGCAAGATCTATTCGCACGAGGTCTACTGGCAGCAGAATGACGAGGATCCGGAGAACGTCGAAAGCCGCATCGCCTTTTCCACATCTCGGGATCAGGGGCTGGGCGATGCGCTCCCCGCGGGCACCGTGCGATTCTACCAGCGGGACAGCCAGGGTACCCCGCAATTCATCGGCGAAAAGAGCATCGACCACACCCCGATGGGCAGCGACCTGTCGCTGGTGACGGGCGAGGCGTTCGACATCACAGTGAAATCAGAGGTCGAAAAGCGCGAAACCATCACGAGCGAGGAATGGCAGAAAAGCGCCCGTTACCGCGTGGTCGAGGATGGCATGGTGGTGCGCGATGTCACCATCGAACGGCCCAAGACCTATTACCGCACCACCATGCGCTACACCCTCACCAACGCCAAGAACACGCCGGTCGAGGTGCAGCTTACCCAGACCGGCCTCAACCGCGGCTGGTGGAGCGACGATTTCCGGATCACCTCCGAAGACATCAAGGGCGAGCAACTCAACGCTGACCGTCGCCGCTACACTATCCCCGTCCCGGCCGAGGGTGAGCGGGTGATCCGCGTGACCTACGAAACCCGTTACTGAGGGCAGGGGCGATGCGCCTGCCTTTTATAGCACTGATCGGAACTGCGGTAATCGCCGCGCCGCTATGGGCGCGCGAGGTGGTGGACGCTGCGCTGCCATCCGATCTTGCCGTCACCATCTACCGTGACCCAAACCGCAGCGTGGACGAGCCGCTGGAGGCCGATTATCCGCGCGGCCTCGCCATGATCTCCGAAACGCGCCGCGTGACCCTGCCCGCGGGGGAATCCACCATCCGCTTCGAAGGCGTGGCTGAAGGCATGATCGGCGTTTCCGCCATCGTGACGGGCCTGCCCGGCGGGACGATCGAAAAGAACCGCAACGCGCAGTTGCTATCGCCCGCCGCGCTGGTGGACGGAACGCTCGGCAACCGGGTCACGATCACGCGGATGAACCCGGCAACCGGCGCTGAGGCCAGCGAACAGGCGGTGGTGCGCACCCGATCCGATGGCGCGCTGGTGCTCCAGACATCGCAGGGTTTCGAGGCGGTGGGCTGTGCCGGCATTCCCGAAACCCTCGCCTTTTCCCGCGTGCCTGCCGGGCTATCGGCGAGCCCTGTGTTCTCGGTCGACACCCGCTCGCCCGAAGGCGGCACCTATGATGTCACGCTGACCTACCTTTCCTGGGGGTTTGACTGGCAGGCCAATTACGTCGGCACCATGCGGGACAAGGGGAAGGGTGGCGAGTTCGAGATGGGCCTGCTCAGCTGGCTGACGCTGGTCAACGACAACGGACAGAGCTTCGATGACGCCCGCCTCCAGATCATCGCGGGCAAGCTCAACGTCTACAGCGATTACGAGAGCCTCGCCGATCCGCCGGTGGCCGATGATCTCTTTCTCACCTGCTATCCGCTGGGCAGCACGTCGGCCGGGCCGATGCCGCCTCCGGAGCTCGAGCCGCTGATGGTGCCCGCTCCGATGGCACCTCCCGTTGCAATGATGGAGATGGAAAACCGTGTGATCATCGTCACCGCTGCGAAGCGTGAAGAAACCTTCGATGCGCCCTCGGTCGTTACCGCGGATGAGGAGGACATCGGCGATCTCAAACTGTTCCGCGTGCCGGACCGCGTCGATGTGTCCGCCAAGGGGATGAAACAGGTCGCCTTCCTCAACAAGGATGCGGTGAAGGCGCGCTATCTCTACCAAGCGGGCGATTGCGACGCGTGGGACTGGGTGGACGAGGAGGATGAGGAGCCCGTTCCCGCAACCCTGCTGCTGGTGACGAAGAACGATGACGCCAAGGGCCTCGGCATCGCGCTGCCGCAAGGCGCTATGACGCTGTACGAGCCGTCCGCCCGCGGGCCGCTGCTGGCGGGCACCGTCAACCTGCGCGATTACGCCCGCGGTCAGGACGTGGAGCTTGATCTGGGAGGCAGCGCACAAGTGTTCGTGCGCTGCGGCGGAGCGACCGACGACGGCCCCGCCGACACCGACAAATGGACCCCGATGCGCGCCCGCATCACCAACGCCAATGCGCACGCGATCACGGTGCGGCTGCAAGTGGGCTATGCGGGTGAATACGACATCCGCTTTCCGGGCCGCAAGGTGGTGGTGAAGAACGGCTACCAGACGGTTGAGGTAACTGTGCCCGCGAACCAGACGGCCACCTTTGACTGGAAACAGCGGGACGCCGAGAGGTAGTAGGGGCGGGCGCGCGTTCCGCTTGGAAAAAATTTCCGTTCCCTACTTGTTCCATGAGAACAAATGCGATACATGATGGCCAGCGGGCGGCGGAAAACTCCGTATTGCCCCTAGGCAATCGAAGGAGCGCGTGCGATGGCTACCCAATTGAAATTGGTGGAAGAGGACAAAAAAGCCGTGGACCGTCAAAAGGCTCTCGAAGCCGCGCTCGCACAGATTGATCGTGCCTTTGGCAAGGGTTCGGCGATGAAGCTGGGCTCGAAGGAAGCGATGCAGGTCGAAGCGATTTCGACCGGGTCGCTGGGGCTGGATATCGCTCTCGGCATCGGCGGCTTGCCGCGCGGCCGGGTGATCGAAGTTTACGGGCCGGAAAGCTCGGGCAAGACCACGCTGGCGCTGCACGTAATCGCCGAAGCGCAGAAGATGGGCGGCACGGCGGCTTTCGTGGATGCGGAACACGCGCTTGATCCGGTCTACGCCAAGAAGCTCGGCGTCGATATCGATGAACTGATCGTCTCGCAGCCCGATACCGGCGAACAGGCGCTGGAAATCGTCGACACGCTGGTGCGCTCGAACGCGATCGATGTGCTGGTGGTCGATTCGGTCGCCGCACTTGTTCCGCGTGCGGAGATCGAAGGCGAAATGGGCGATTCGCACGTTGGCCTTCAGGCGCGCTTGATGTCGCAATCCCTGCGCAAGCTGACTGGCTCGATCAGCCGTTCGCGCTGCATGGTGATCTTCATCAACCAGCTGCGCATGAAGATCGGCGTGATGTACGGCAACCCGGAAACCACCACCGGCGGCAACGCGCTGAAGTTCTATGCCTCGGTCCGCCTCGACATCCGCCGCACCGGACAGATCAAGGACCGTGACGAAATCACCGGCAACGCAACCCGCGTGAAGGTGGTCAAGAACAAGGTCGCTCCGCCGTTCAAGCAGGTCGAATTCGATATCATGTACGGCGAAGGCATCTCCAAGATCGGCGAGATCATCGATCTCGGCGTCAAGGCGGGCCTGGTCGAAAAGTCGGGGAGCTGGTTCTCCTATGATTCGATCCGCATCGGGCAGGGCCGTGAAAACGCCAAGAACTACCTCAAGGAAAACCCCGAAGTTTGCGACCGGTTGGAAGCTGCGATCCGCAGCCGCACCGACAAGGTCGCCGAGGAAATGATGGCAGGGCCGGACGCGGACTCTGACGACTGATCCTCAAGCGGGCGCATAGCCCGGCGGAGTGTCCCGCTCCCCCGGCTGTCCACCAGCGCCCGAACACCCGGAACGCCGGCGTGTGCTGTTCCCCACAGCGCGCGCCGGCTTTTCGTTGGGGTGGTGCGATCTGGCCCCGTCTTGCCAGCGCCAGATCGCGGCTAGATCCGGTCAGGCCCCGGCTTGATGGCCCCAGACCCCCGCCAGATTGCCCGATTTTGCGCGGTCCATTGCGAAATCCCCACGCTTTGCCTAACTGCTGCGCCATGACATCGACGAACGAAATCCGCCGCTCTTTTCTCGACTACTTCAGTAGGAATGGCCACGCCGCCACGCCGAGTGCGCCGCTCGTGCCCTACAATGATCCGACGCTGATGTTCGTCAACGCGGGCATGGTGCCGTTCAAGAATGTGTTCACCGGGCTAGAAACCCCGGCAAGCCCCCGCGCTGCCTCTTCGCAGAAATGCGTCCGTGCGGGCGGCAAGCACAATGACCTCGACAATGTCGGCTACACCGCGCGGCACCATACCTTCTTTGAAATGCTTGGAAATTTTTCCTTCGGCGACTACTTCAAGGAAGAGGCGATCACCCACGCCTGGACCCTCCTGACCGGAGAATGGGGCCTGCCCAACGACCGGCTCACGGTCACGGTGTATCATACAGACGACGAAGCCCATGCCCTGTGGCGCAAGATTGCGGGTCTGCCTGATGATCGCATCATCCGCATCAGCACCAATGACAACTTCTGGTCGATGGGCGACACCGGCCCCTGCGGCCCGTGCTCGGAAATTTTCTACGATCACGGCGACCACATCTTTGGCGGCCCTCCCGGCAGCCCGGATGAGGACGGGGATCGCTTCGTCGAGATCTGGAACTTGGTGTTCATGCAATACGAACAGCAGGCTGACGGCACCCGCCGCGACCTGCCCAAGCCCTCGATCGACACCGGCATGGGCATCGAACGCGTGGCTGCCGTGCTGCAGGGTGTGCACGACAACTACGATACGGACACCTTCAAGGCGCTGATTTCGGCCTCTGAATCGCTTACCGGCGTGGCTGCGCAAGGCGACAATGCCGCCTCGCACCGCGTCATCGCCGATCACCTGCGCTCGACCAGCTTCCTGATGGCCGACGGCGTCCTCCCCTCCAACGAAGGGCGCGGCTATGTCCTGCGCCGCATCATGCGCCGCGCAATGCGCCACGCGCACCTGCTGGGCGCGGCCGAGCCGTTGATGCACCGCCTTGTGCCGGCGCTCGTCACCGAGATGGGCGCCGCCTATCCCGAGCTTGCCCGCGGGCAGGCGCTGATTGCCGAAGTGCTGGAGCGCGAGGAAACCCAGTTCCGCCGCACGCTCGACAAGGGGCTGAAATTGCTTGATGAAGCCACCGGCGATCTGGCCAGCGGCGCAGAACTCGACGGCGAAATCGCCTTCCGCCTCTACGACACCTATGGCTTTCCCTATGACCTCACCGAGGACGCCCTGCGCGCCCGCGGCATCGGCGTCGACAAGCCCGGCTTTGACGCCGCCATGGCCCGCCAGAAGGCTGCTGCGCGCGCGGCGTGGAAGGGCAGCGGAGATGCTGCGTCGGGCGAAGTGTGGTTCGACATCGCCGAACGAGAAGGCGCAACCGAATTCACCGGTTACGCGTCCACCAGCGGTGAGGGCCGGGTGGTCGCCATCGTCAAGGGCGGAGCCGAGGTCGCTGCCGCCGGGGCGGGTGACGAGGTGGTGATCCTGACCAACCAGACGCCCTTTTACGGGGAAAGCGGCGGTCAGACCGGCGATGCCGGGACGATCAGCAATCTCAAGGGTTTGCGCGCTTCGGTCACCGACACGTCAAAGCCGCTGGGCCGCCTCCACGCGCATCAGGTGCGGATCGAGGCCGGTCAGGTTGCGGTTGGCGATACGGTGGAATTGAAGGTCGATGCCGACCGGCGTGACCGCATCCGTGCCAACCATTCGGCCACGCACCTTGTCCACGCTGCGCTGCGTAACCGGCTTGGCGGGCACGTCACGCAGAAGGGGAGCATGGTCGCCGAAGACCGGCTGCGGTTCGATTTCTCCCAGCCCGTCGCGCTGACCCCGGATGATATCGCGGCGATCGAAGCCGAGGTGAACGCCGAAATTCGCGCCAATGAAGCCGTCAGCACCCGCCTGATGACGCCCGATGATGCCGTGGCCGCAGGCGCGCTGGCGTTGTTCGGCGAGAAGTACGGCGATGAAGTCCGCGTTCTCGCTATGGGGCGTGCGGGAACGGAAGGGCGCAATTATTCGGTCGAACTGTGCGGCGGCACCCATGTCCGCGCCACGGGCGATATCGGGCTGTTCCGGATCGTGTCGGAAAGCGCCGTATCCTCGGGCATACGCCGGATCGAGGCGCTGACAGGTGAAGCAGCCCGGGCCTGGCTGGTCGGACGCGAGGAAGCCCTGAAGTCGGCGGCCAGCGTGATCCGTGCAACCCCGGAAGAGGTACCCGCCCGCCTTGCCGCGCTGCTTGACGAACGCAAGCGACTCGAAAAGGAACTGGCCGAGGCCAAGAAGGCACTGGCACTTGGCGGCGGCGGGGCTTCCGGCGGCGGGGCTGCTGCGGTCGATGAAAGCATCGCGGGCGTCACCTTCAGCGGACAGGTGCTCGAAGGGCTTGACCCCAAGGAGCTGCGCCCGCTGCTCGATGCGGCCAAGCAGCGCATGGGATCGGGCGTGGCGGCGATCATCGCGGTCAATGATGGCAAGGCCAGCATTGCGGCTGCTGTGACTGACGATCTTGCCGGACGTTTCAGCGCTGTCGATCTGGTGCGCGCCGGCGTGGAAGCGCTCGGCGGCAAGGGCGGCGGCGGTCGTCCTGACATGGCGCAAGGCGGCGGGCCGGACGGCAGCAAGGCAGGCGAGGCTCTGGCCGCGGTCAAGGCTGTGCTGGAGCGGCAACCGGCGGCATGATCCGCGCGGTCGCCTTCATTTTGGCGGCAGCAGGACTGGCGGTGAGCGGCGGCGGCTGCCTTGCTGCGCAGGAGAAAGGGCCGATTACCTTTGCGGGCGATGTGTTCGATGTCACCGGGGCAGGGGTGCTCGATCTGGGTGACATTGATCCGGTCCTCCTGCCCTATCTCGACGTCTTCCGCGCTCGTCCACTGAGGGCGAAGATCGAACTCGATGTGACGGTCGACGCAGCGGGCACGGTGCTCGATTGCCGCGCGAAGACCGGCGAGGGCCTCGCCGAAGCGGGCGGCAAGCTGTGCAGCCATGCACAGGCCGTGGGGCGGTTCGCGGCTTTCCCCTTCCTCAGGCTCGATTATGCGCAGGCCAATTACCGCACCAACATCTCGCTGACATATGGATCGGCAGAGGGCGAAACCCTGTTCGAAGCGTCCACCAGCGACTACCCCTTCCTCGACGACCGCGCGATCATCTTTGGCGATGGCGTCATCCCTGCAGAGGACCAACGCCTGACGGCTGACGATGTTACCCTCGCGCCGATGGGCTATCCCCGGCGCGCTCTTCAGAACGAAGTGACGGGGCGTGTGATTGTGGCTGTCGAGTTTGATACCGAGGGCAAGGCGGCATCGTGCCGGCCGATCCGCTCAGACCTTACCGCGCGTCTGGCTTACGAGACTTGCGAAGCCGCCATGGATGCCATTCTGCTGAAGCAGCCGCCGGACGTGCGGCCCTATGTGCTGTCAGTCTACTGGTCGCTGAACTAGCGGCGGCTATCCGGCGGGCGCGCCTTGCGCCGTTCCGCTCGACGTACGCAGCTTCGGCTTTTCGCTCAGGCCCCCGTCACGCTCCAGCTGTTCGCGGAATTCGTCGCGCTTGGCATGGATCGAGGCAATCACCGGGCCCATAGCAACCCCGATATCGACCAGCACCGCCTCTGACAGCTGGAGCGAGCTTTCCAGCGTCTCAGGCACGGCATGGCTGGCGCCTGCGCGGTACATGGCGGCGGCGTGATCGGTGTCGCGCGCGCGGGCGACGATCAGCAGATCCGGATAGGTCGTGCGCAGTTTGGCGACCAGCCGCTGGGCCAGCACCGGCTCGTCCATCGTCAGCACCACGGCAGGGGCGGTCTCCACCCCGAGCCGCGTCAGCGCGTCGCCGCGGGCCGCATCGCCAAAGGTTGCGCGGTAGCCATCGCGCCGCGCCTGTTCGATCAGATCGGGGTTGGTGTCGATCATCACATAGGGCTTGCCGTGGGTCTGCAGCATGTCCGCAATCAGCCGCCCGACGCGTCCGCCGCCGACGATGATCGTGCGATCCGCGTCATCATCGTCTTCGGGAAGGGCCGGGGCCCCGTCCACCTTCCGCGCAATTATCGCGCCAAGGCGGGCAAGCAGCGGTGTGACGGTAAGGCCGATGGCGGTCACTGTCTGCCAGAAGCGCGCCGTTTCGAGGTCGACCACCAGAGCGCTGGTTGCCGCCGCCAGCACGATCAGCGTGGTTTCCGAAGGCGAGGCCATCAGCACGCCGGTTTCGGCCGCTGTCCCGCGCCGGGCGCCCATCAGCCGCAGCAGCACGCCGGTAACCGCGGCCTTGAACACCAGCACGCCCACCACCGCCAACACGATCGTGCCGATTTGCGCGCCGATATCGAACAGATCGATGCTCATGCCGATGGTAATCAGGAACACGCCCAGCGCGAGGCCTTTGAACGGCTCCATGATCAGTTCGACTTCGGTGTGATACTCCGTCTCAGCGATCAGCAGCCCCGCGATCAGTGCGCCGACAATCGGTGACAGGCCGACCAGCGCTGTCGCCAGACTCGCGCCGATCACCACCAGCAACGATGCGGCGAGGAACAGTTCGGGGCTTTTGGTGCGGGCAGCCTGAGCGAACAGGCGGGGGAGGGCAAAGCGGCCGACAATCAGAAGCACCGCGATCACCAGCCCGCCTTGCCAAAGGGTAGTGGCAATGCCGCTCCACCCATCGTCTGATGCATTGGGGGCCAATGCGCCGAGGATGAAGATGATCGGGACGATCATGATGTCCTCGAACAGCAGCATCGACAGCGCGGCGCGGCCCACCGGCGTGCGGGTGCCCGAAATCGGCAAGACGATGGCGGTGGAGGAGAAGGCGAGCGCAAAACCCAGCGCCAGCGCCCCCGTCCAGCTCATGCTGCCCGCCAGCCCGAGGAAGGCGGCAAGCGAGCTGCCGATGATCAGCAATTCAAGCGCGCCCAGCCCGAACACCAGCCTGCGCAGCTGCCACAGGCGGTTGAAACTGAGCTCAAGCCCGATGGCGAACAGCAGCAACACGATGCCGAAGTCGGCAAAAGGCGTCAGCGCCTCGGGATTGGTAATTGTTATGTGTTCCAGCCACGGGATGCGCGGCACCAGCGAGCCGAGACCATAGGGGCCGACCAGCACGCCGATCATGATAAAGCCGATGATCGGCGTGATGCGGAACCGGGCAAAGACCGGGATCACGATGCCCGCTGCGCCAAGGATGACCAGCGCATCGGACAAAAAGGGAGAGAGGGTCAGTTCGCCAGCCACGCCAACCGCCTAGCGTGCGAAGGCTGCGCTGTCATCCACCGCCTGCGCCGTGCGGGCCGATTGGGCGCTTCTGCCCAGTGACGGTCTGCTCTCCCAGCGGATCCTTGATGTTGCCCACCCGCTTGTCCCACTCGATCCGGTAGAGATCGAAGCGGCGATCGGCGAGGTTCATCACCGTGCCCTCGGCCCGTGCCCACGACAGATCCGCAAGGTTCACGTCGCTGATCGTCAGGGTTTCGACGTTTTCCGATGCCTCGGCGGCGATCCCGTCGCGCGCGAAGGGAAAATCGCACGGGGTGAGGATGCAGGATTGCGCGTACTGGATGTCCATGTTGGCGACGTTGGGCAGGTTGCCGACATTGCCGCTCATCACGACAAAGCACTGGTTCTCAATCGCCCGCGCCTGCGAGCAGTACCGCACCCGCATGTAGCCTTGGCGGCTATCGGTGCAGAACGGCACGAAGATAATCCGCGCCCCTTCGTCCACCAGACGGCGGGCGAGTTCGGGGAATTCGCTGTCGTAACAGATCAGCACGCCAATCGGGCCGCAATCGGTGGGGATCGCGTCGATGGTGTCACCGCCCTTGATATTCCACCAATAGGCTTCGTTGGGGGTGGGGTGGATCTTTTCCTGCGCGTGGATCGATCCGTCGCGCAGGCAGACATAGGCAACATTGTGGATGTCGCCATCGGGCATGCGCGTGGGGTGCGATCCGCCGATGATGTTGATGTTGAAGGCCAGCGCCATTTCCGACAGGCGCTGGCGGATGCGCGGGGTGTATTCGCTGAGCGTTTCGATCGCTTCGAGCGGGGTCAGTTCCTTGGGCTCGGCCGACAGGAGCATGACGGTGAACATTTCAGGGAACACGATGAAGTCCGCCTCGTAATCGGCGGCAACGTCGACGAAATATTCGATCTGCTTCATGAATTCGTCAAAGCCGGAAACGGCCCGCGATTGCAGCTGGCAGGTGGCGATGCGCACGCTTTCGACATCGCGGGGCAACCGGTGCTTCGGGGGCGCATCGCTGTCGACGTAGGGATTGCGCCAGATCATGCGCACGGCATTGCCGCGGCTTGCCTTGTCTTCGGGAAGGTATTTGGGAAGGATGCCAGCCGGCTCGAATCCGTTGGCCAGCTGGAAACGCAGCACGGGATCGTGGATCTTGCTGTCGCTCACCAGATCCAGATATTGCTCCGGCGTTTCGGCGCGGTTGGTCTTGCGGCGCTTGGCGCGGGCATAACCGGGCATCCGTC
This sequence comes from Porphyrobacter sp. IPPAS B-1204, assembly GCA_003724185.1. GTDB lineage: Bacteria > Pseudomonadota > Alphaproteobacteria > Sphingomonadales > Sphingomonadaceae > Erythrobacter. Next base: position 437,612 of record RHGM01000001.1, on the reverse strand, counting down.
CACCGAACACGATGCCGGTGAGATCCAGCCGCTCAGCCAGAGCGCGACGTTCTTCATAAAGCCGCCGCCCCAGACGGGTGCCGCGCACCGCTGGATCGACGCACAATTCGTAGCCGTAGAGCCAGTCCCCCGTCGGATCATGGCGACTGCCGAAGCCGTTGCCGGTTACCTCGTCCCATGTGTGATCCGACAGCGCCACGCGTTCATCAAGCCGCATCGAGGCGCAGTAACCGACCACCGTGCCATCAAAGAGCGCGACAAAGCAGCCTTCAGGGTAGTTGTTGATCTGCCCGCGAATTTCGCCCTGCGTATAGGCGGGCAGATCATCATAGGCGCGGCGCACCAGTTCGCCGATCGCCCGCACGTCCTTGAGTTTTGCCTGACGGATCTCGAGGCGCGGGGTCGATCGGCTTGCCATGATTGTCCTTTGCGGGCTTACGCCGCGCCCGCCATTTCCTTTTCCAGGTTCTGGACGATGGTTTCGAAAAACTGCTCGGTGGTCTGCCACGCCTGACCCGGGCCGATCAGCAGCGCCAGATCCTTGGTCATGTAGCCCTTTTCAACGGTCTGGATGCAGACGCGTTCGAGCGTTTCGGCGAACTTCACCACCTCGGGCGTCCCGTCGAACTTGCCGCGGTACATCAGCCCGCGGGTCCAGGCGAAGATCGAAGCGATCGGGTTGGTCGATGTCGCCTTGCCCTGCTGGTGCTGGCGGTAGTGGCGGGTGACGGTGCCATGCGCCGCTTCGGCTTCCACGGTCTTGCCATCGGGGCTGAGCAGCACCGAGGTCATCAGACCGAGCGATCCGAAGCCCTGCGCCACGGTATCCGATTGCACATCGCCGTCGTAGTTCTTGCACGCCCACACGAACTTGCCCGACCACTTGAGGGCCGAGGCCACCATGTCGTCGATCAGGCGGTGTTCGTAGACCATGTTCTTGGCCTTGAACTGTTCGGCGAAGCCTTCGTTGTCGAACACTTCCTGGAACAGATCCTTGAAGCGCCCGTCATAGGCCTTCATGATCGTGTTCTTGGTGGACAGATACACCGGCCAGCCGAGGTTGAGGCCATAGTTGAAGCTGGCGCGGGCGAAGTCGCGGATCGAATCGTCGAGGTTGTACATCGCCATCGCCACACCGGCGCTGGGGAAATCGAACACGTCGAGATCGATCTTTTCGCCATTGTCGCCGTCCCACACCAGCCGCAGCTTGCCGGGGCCGGGGATCAGGGTGTCGGTCGCCTTGTATTGGTCGCCAAAGGCATGACGGCCGACCACGATCGGATCGGTCCAGCCGGGCACCAGCCGCGGCACGTTGTCGATCACGATCGGTTCGCGGAAGACCACGCCGCCAAGGATGTTGCGGATCGTGCCGTTGGGCGACTTCCACATCTTCTTGAGGCCGAATTCCTCGACGCGCTGTTCGTCGGGGGTGATGGTGGCGCACTTCACGCCGACGCCGTACTGCTTGATCGCATTGGCGGAATCGACTGTCACTTGATCGTCGGTAGCGTCGCGGTTCTCGATCGAAAGGTCGTAATACTTCAGATCAATGTCGAGGTAGGGCAGGATCAGCCTTTCGCGGATCCATTGCCAGATGATGCGGGTCATCTCGTCGCCGTCGAGTTCGACGACGGGGTTGGCGACTTTGATTTTGTCCATGTGTGTTGCCCTATCCTTCTTGCCCCGTCTGCGCGGGGCTGTGCGTGATCGACAGGAAGCTGTGTAAGATCCCGCGGCGGCTTTAGCAGAGGAGGGCAGGCTTGCAAGGCGAAGGGGGCGCAAATGGATGGCAACCGGTGTTGCGCTGTGTGCAAGACACAAAAAAGCCCGCCGGAAGGGGCGGGCTATGCCGTTTCAGCCGATGGTGGGCGTAGCAAGGATTGAACTTGCGACCCCTACGATGTCAACATAGTGCTCTACCACTGAGCTATACGCCCACACCATCGGATGTGGCCCCTTTCGGGGCGGACGCGGCCCTTAACGCAAGCCCTGCGAGGGTGCAAGCGATTCGCGCCGCAACAGCGTCAGACCCGCGCCTGGCCTGCGTCTTCGAACATGCGTTCCACTTCCAGCACCAGATCGCGCAGGTGGAACGGCTTTGACAGAACCTTGGCCGCCGGTTGTTCACGGCTGGCGCGCAGGGAGACTGCGGCAAAGCCGGTGATGAACATCACCTTGGTGCGCGGGCTGATTTCGGCGCAGCGCTGGGCAAGCTCGATCCCGTCCATTTCGGGCATGACGATGTCGGACAGCAGCAGATCATAATCGCCGGTTTCCAGCAGCGGGATGGCATCGGTGCCGCGATCCACCGCGCTGACGCTGTATCCGGCATTGGTCAGCGCCCGTTCGAGATAGGCGCGCATCGCCTCTTCGTCTTCGGCGAGGAGGATGCGGGGGGTGCGAGCGGCTGTCATGCAAGGCGCAATAGCAGGGCGGGCTTAAGAAATCTTTGTTCGTGCGACAGATCGTATCCGCAGCGGTCCGGTTTGCGGGTGATCAGGCTTTGACAGTCCAGCGCAAACCCGTCAGCAAGGCAGGCGGAATGACACCGCCCGCCCGCTCCTCCCGGACTGATCATGCCAGCATGCGTGCCGCTTCAAGCGGCGGGGCAGTGCCGGGTCTGGACAATGCGCCGGCCTTCACGCTCAGCATGCCTTCACGTCTGCGCCTTCCGGTGCTGGTTGCTGTCCCCCACGCGGGCCGCGCCTATCCGGCTGTTGTGAAGGGGCGGATGCGCGATGCGGGGCTGGCGCAGCTGCGATTGGAGGATCGCTATGTCGACCGGCTGGGCGTCGCCATCGCGCGTGAAACCGGGGCGGCGCTGCTGATCGCCCATGCGCCCCGTGCGCTGATGGATCTCAACCGCGCCGAAGATGATATCGATTGGGACATGATCGAAGGCGGGCGGCCAGATGGCACGCCTGCTGCTGAGCCGTGCCAGCGCAGCAATGCCCGCGCGCGCAGCGGGCTGGGGCTGGTGCCGCGCCGGCTGCCGGGATCGGGCGAAATCTGGCGCGGGCGGCTTGCTCCGGCAGAACTTGCCGCACGGATCGAGGGTATTCATCAGGCCTATCACGAAGCGCTGGCCGCCCAGCTTGCCCGGATTCGCGACGAATGGGGCGCGGCGCTGCTGATCGACCTCCACTCCATGCCGCCGCTACGCGCCGCCGAACACGAACAGCGTGCGCCGGTGATCGTGCTGGGCGACCGGTTCGGGGCGTCATGCCACAATCTGTTGATGGGCCGCGCGCTCGGCCATCTGGAAACCTGCGGCGTGCCAGCGGCGCATAACCGGCCCTATTCGGGCGGCTATGTTCTTGACCGTCACGGCGCGCCGCAATCCGGTGTCCATGCGATGCAGATCGAGGTGTGCCGAGCGACCTATCTTGACCGTCAGCTGTCCGAGCCCGGTGCGGGCCTTCCGGTCGTTGCCGGAATGCTCGCAGCGCTGGTGCGCGAGCTGGGCGGAGAGACAGCCCTGCTCGGCGGTGGCAGTGAAGGGCTGCGTCAGGCGGCGGAATAGACGCGCCAGCGGATGATGGCAGACAACGCAAAACGGGCAGGGGCCACATGGCCGCCTGCCCGTTTTGTCGTCAAGGCAAGCCGGGGCACCGCCGCGCCCCGGTCATCGCCCGATCAGTTGAGCGCAGGCGCCGCTGCACCCTGCGCGTTCATCGGCACCTTGCCCTGCGCCAGCTGCCGTTCGAACAGGCTGCGCATCAGGTTCAGCGAGAACAGGTGCGCATAGATCAGCATCAGCATCCCGTTCTTGGCCAGCTCATCCAGCTTTGCCGCCGGCAGTTCGCGCAGCTTGGCTTCGTCCACCATGCGGAAACCGCGGTAGACGAACGGGGTGTCGGGCATGTCATTGCGGGTAATCGCGATTTCGCCGTCGATCAGAATGTCGAGCTTGCCCAGCTCTTCCATGAACAGCTTGGTGCGCTGACCGGCTTCTTCGAAGCGGCGGCAGAATTCGAGCACGCCCTGGGTGTATTCGGTCGGCTTGCCTTCGCCGTCGAACAGCGCGAGGCCTTCGTCCATCTTGCCGACCAGACCGGCCGAGGGATCGAAGCACAGCGACATATCTTCCGCGCCCGGCTGAAGCTTGGCGAGGATGAAGGGATAACGGCGCGCATAGGCGGGGATGTAGATCAGCTGGTTGATCTTCATGTCGTCGCCCACGAAGGTGTTGACGCCTTCGTTGAGGCCGAACAGCGCGATCGGCAGCGGGCTTTCGCCGGCGGTGAACACGATCGGGAAGTCGCGCTGGGCGTCAACGAATTCGTCCGAGGTCAGCGGAACAGCGTGGGTCGCGGCGAGATAGGCGGCGCTTTCCAGCGTCCCGGCCTTCCAGTCGGCGTGGTCACGGCTGTTGAGCGGCAAAAGGTCATTGTAGAACAACGGAAGTTGCGGTTGCGGCGCGCTGGCCATGACGTCGTCTCCGATCAGAAAAACTGGTGATTGATCCCCTCAGCGGATCATCGCCCCGCCGAAAGCGCGGCCCTTAAGCGTTTGCGCATGGCCGCGCAAGCCGCGAGGGTCTTCCGCGGCGTCAGGCAGTCAGCAGTTTCCCCGGATTCAGCAGATTGTCCGGGTCCAGCGCCTGCTTGACCTGTCGCATCACCGCCAGTGCGGCCGGATCGTGAAGACGGGCAAGCTCATCCACTTTCATCTGTCCGATCCCGTGTTCGGCGCTGATGGATCCGCCCCAGGCGGTGACAAGATCATAGACTGCGGCGCTGACCGCCTTGCCTTCGCCTTCCTCCCACACGCCGCGCACGGCGCCGGGCGGGGCGAGGACGTGGAAATGCACGTTGCCATCGCCCAGATGCCCGAAAGCGACCGCACGCGTGCCGGGATGCGCAGCCTCGATCGCCGGGCTGGCGGCGAGGATGAATTCGGGCATTTTCTCCACTGGCACGGAAATGTCGTGCTGCATCGCCGGGCCAATCGCGCGTTCGGCGGCGCTGATACCGTCGCGCAGGGCCCAGAAGGCTTCGGCCTGGGTGTCATTGGCGGCGATCACGGCGTCGGCGATCAGGCCTCTTTCAAGGGCGCCTGCCAGCGATGCCTCCATCGCTTCGCGCAGGGCCCCGCTGTCATGGGTTGGGGAGACGCATTCGATCAGCGCGTTCCATTCATGCCGTCCGGCCAGCGGTGCGCGGGCTGTAGGCTGGTGCGCGAGCACGCTGTCGAGGCAATGGGCAGGCACCACCTCGAACCCTTCCAGCGCGTCGCCCAGAGCACGCTCCATCCGCCGCAGCAGCGTGCGTGCCGCGATAATGTCACCAAGCCCCACCCAGGCCGTTGCGCGGCCCACCGGCGCAGGCAGCAGCCGCAATGTTGCCGCCGTCACGACACCGAGTGTGCCTTCCGATCCGATCAGCAGCTGCTTGAGGTCAAACCCGCGATTGTCCTTCTTGAGCGGGGCCATCAGGTCCAGCACCTCGCCAGAGGCCAGCACCGCCTCAAGCCCCAGCACCTGCGCGCGCATCGTCCCGTGGCGCAGCACCTGCGTGCCGCCCGCATTCGTGGCAATCAGCCCGCCGATGGTCGCCGAACCCTTGCCGCCGAGCGTCAGCGGAAAGCGCATCCCCGCCGCCTCCGCAGCATCGTGAAGGGTCTGGAGGATGACGCCTGCCTCGCACACCACCTGCCCGGCTTCTGCATCAAGGCTGCGGACCGCGTTCATGCGGCGCAGCGAGAGTATGATCGCGGATCCGCTGGCGTCTGGCGTGGCGCCGCCGGCCATGCCGCTGTTGCCGCCCTGCGGCACGATCGGCACGCCATGGGCGGCGCACAGCCTGACCAGCGCGGCGACCTCGGCAGTGGTGGCAGGCGAGGCCAGTGCCATGGCGCGGCCAGTGTAGCGTCCGCGCCAGTCGGTCAGCCATGCGTCCATCCGGTCCGGTTCGGTGGTCAGCCCCCGAGTGCCAAGCAGCGCGCCAGCCTCGGCGAGGAAGGCGTTTGCCGAATGTGCAGGGGCGGGTGGCGGCGTATGGCGATTCATTGTGGCCTCCATGCCACAGTTGGCCGCGAATGTGCGAGTCCATTCGGCCCGTTCTGGCAACCAGTTAAGGCAGGGTTCAATCGCCGCTGCTACGCCGAGGTGCCCCCGGCCTGCGGCATACAACCACCGTTCGCCGCCCGGTTCGTGCCGCCTGACGTGTCCGCCAGAGGAGAGTTCTTCCCTCATCATGCACAGCCTTTACGCCCTTGCAGCGCCCTTGGCGCTGTTGCTGCCGGTTATGGCAGAGACGGCGGATGTGCCGGACGATGCCGCGCCGATGCCGGAATCGGCGCCGCAATGCGATGCAGCACAGGCCGCGCAGGAGCCAGCGACACCGGCGCGCACCAATCCGCTGTCAGCGCTGCGCCAATCGTCGATTGCGCGGCAGGTGCGCATTGAACAGCGCGTGGTGGTGCGCATCGCCCCGCAGCCGCCCGCCGCCCGCCAGAACCTGCTCGCGGACCTGCCGCAGCGCGAGGTCTCCCCCCGTTTCGAAGAGCGCGGCAAGGAAAAATGTGTCGCTTTGTCGGGTATCGCCGGGGTGCAGACCGGCAGTGGCAACCGGCTGGTACTGTTCCTGCGTGACCGGCGGATGATCTCGGTCAACCTCGAAAAAGCGTGCCGCGCCCGTGACTTCTATTCCGGCTTCTATGTCGAGAAGAACAAGGACGGGCGCCTGTGTGTGGACCGCGACAAGCTGCAATCGCGGACCGGCGCGCGCTGCCAGGTGGAGTCCATGCGCGAGCTGGTGGAAGTGCGCACTTAGCAAACCGCGCAGGCATCGGCGCGATTCCTTGACTTTTGCGCCCATTTGCGGGAAAGGCGCGGCAGCCTGAGGCAGCGCTTGGCGCGCATGAGGGCCAATCCCGGCAGCAACCCTGCCCGCTATTCTCGGACACCGCACACCGCATGACCTTCGCCGATCTCGGCCTTTCGCCCGAATTGCTCAAAGCCGTCGAAGACGCGGGCTACACCACGCCGACTGCGATCCAGGCGCAGGCCATCCCGACCGTGCTGATGATGCGCGATCTGATCGGGATCGCCCAGACAGGCACCGGCAAGACCGCAAGCTTCGTGCTTCCGATGATCGATGTGATGGCCTCGGGCCGCCGCCGCGCGCTGATGCCGCGCTCGTTGATCCTTGAACCGACCCGCGAACTCGCCGCCCAGGTGGCCGAGAATTTCGAGAAGTACGGCAAGAACCACGATCTCAAGATGGCGCTGCTGATCGGCGGCGTGCAGATGGGCGATCAGCTGAAGGCGCTGTCCGACGGGGTGGACGTCCTGATCGCGACGCCGGGGCGGTTGATGGACCTGTTCGAGCGCGGCAAGATCATGCTCAACGGCTGCGAGCTGCTGGTGATCGACGAGGCTGACCGGATGCTCGACATGGGGTTCATCCCCGATATCGAATTCATCTGTTCCAAGCTCCCCGAAACGCGCCAGACGATGCTGTTTTCGGCGACCATGCCGCCGCCGATTGAAAAGCTTTCGAAGAAATTCCTCAACAATCCCAAGCGGATCGAAGTCAATCGCGCGGCATCGACCAATGCCGATATCACCGCCTTCAAGGTTCCGGTGAAGTCCCGCTCGAAGAAGGATACGCTGCGCTGGTTTCTTGAGAACGATCTGGTGGAAACCGCGATCATCTTCGCCAACCGCAAGACGACGGTGCGCGAGCTCAACCAGAGCCTGACCCGTTTCGGCTTCCGGTCTTCCGAAATCCACGGTGACATGGACCAGTCTAGCCGGATCAAGGAACTCGAACGCTTCAAGGCGGGCGAGGTGAATATCCTGGTGGCGTCCGATGTCGCGGCGCGAGGCCTCGACATCAAGGGTGTGAGCCACGTGTTCAACTACGACACGCCGTGGCACCCGGATGATTACGTGCACCGCATTGGCCGCACCGGCCGCGCCGGGGCCAAGGGCCGGGCCTTCACCTTCGTCTCCGAAGAAGACGCCGAGGCAATCGCCAATGTCGAGAAGCTGACCGGCAGCGCGATCAAGGTGTTCGGCAAGGAAGATGTGCGGGTCGACCTCAGCGAAGTGATCGCCAAGGCCGAAGCGGCTAAGCCCAAGGCTGAGCCCGAAGCACGCGCCGACGATGGTGAGGAGCGTCAGGAACGCAAACCGCGCCGTGCCCGCGAAGACCGCGAACCACGCACGCCCCGCGAAGAGCGTGCTCCGCGTGAAGAACGTTCTCCGCGTGAAGAGCGTGCGCCCCGCGAAGATCAGCCGCGGCGCGAAAAGCCCAGCCATCGCACCGACCGCGTCACCGCAGGCGACGACCGCAAGCCGCGCCGTTACCGCGAGGACGATGAACCGGTCCCCGCCGGTGAATGGAATGGCCCCCGTCCGAGCTTCCTCGACATCGGTTTTGGCTGATAGAACGCGCTGCGCTGTCCGGCCGACAGCGCAGGTTTAACGCTTTCTTGGCGGATCGGCGGCTATTCTGCCCGAATGATCGACTTCGTTCTTGATCCCGTGCGCAGGGAATTCGTCGAACTGCTCCCGCTCGCGGTGCTGTTCGGCGCGCTGGCCCTTGTGACCAAGCGCCGCGCCATGATCGACGCGGTCAAGCGCGCGCGGCCCGAAATTACCACGAACCTTGTGTTGCTGCTCATCAATGCGGCGGTGATTGTGCCGCTGCTGGCGGTCCCGCTGATGACAGGCCAGTCCTTCATTCCCCGGTCCGCTGCGCTGGTGGCTTTCTGGGAGGGCGTGCCCGGCGTGCTTTCGGTGATCGCGGCAATCCTGCTGATCGATCTTGCTGCCTATTGGCGGCACAGGCTTGAACATGTCCGTGCCTTGTGGCCGATCCATGCCACCCATCACGCCGATGAAGCGATGAACTGGCTGAGCGTGCGCCGCAAGCACCCGCTGGGCGAGATCGTGGCGATGATGTCCGACGGCCTTATCGTGCTTTTGCTCGGCCTGCCGTTCTGGGCTATCGCGGTCGCCTATCTGCTGCGGGGCTGGTGGGGGTACTTCATCCATGCCGATGTGCCCTGGACGCTTGGCCCGCTTGGCAAGGTGCTGATCTCGCCCGCCGCTCACCGGCTCCACCACATCCGCGACGAAGAGTTGATGGGCACCAATTTCGGCAACACCGTCACCCTGTGGGACAAGCTGTTCGGCACCTATCTGGACCCGTCACCCTATGTGAATTGCGAAACCGGTATTGCCGAGGGCACGCGCGATGCGCTGGGTGAACTCGCCCGCCCGTTCGAGGCGCGTTACTGGCGCAAGAGCGATCCGGTGCAGGTGGAGCAACCGGCGAACTGACCGGCACCGGGGCTGCGGTCAGCCCACCACTGTCACGAAGCTGTCGAGCAGGCGCTTTTCGGCCCCGTCCTCGAACCGGACGGTCAGTTTGTTGCCCTCCTGATCGATAACGCATCCGGTGCCGAACCGTGAATGCGTAACCATCGCGCCGATGCCGATATCGGACCTGACAGGCGCGGCAAAGCTGGCGGCGGATCGGGTGTTTTCGCGCACGCGGGCAGGCCGCGTATCATATCCCGATGTCAGCGCGCGTTGCCAGCCGGGGCCGCGCTGCTGCGCCTTATCGGGATAGTCGCGGGCGACGTGGGCGAAGGGGTCTTCCTGGTCGCTCCAGTTGGCGCGCCACAGGCTGGCCCCGCCGGTCAGCGTGGTTTCCTGATCGATATGATCGGCGGGAAGATCCTCGATGAAGCGCGAGGGGATGCTGCTGACCCATTGGCCATAGATCCGGCGGTTCGCTGCGTGGAGAATGGTGCAATGCCGCCGCGCCCGGGTGATTGCGACATAGGCGAGACGGCGTTCCTCCTCCAGCGAGGCAAGACCGCCTTCGTCGATGGCGCGCTGCGAGGGGAACACGCCTTCCTCCCAGCCGACGCAGAAGACGTTGTCGAATTCCAGCCCCTTGGCGGCGTGGATCGTCATGATGGTGACGGTTTCCTCACTGTCGGAACGGTCATTGTCCATCACCAGACTGACATGTTCGAGGAAATCGCCGAGGCTTTCGTATTCCTCCATCGCGCGGGCAAGTTCGGAGAGGTTTTCTGCACGGCCCGCGCTTTCGGGCGAACGGTCAGCAGCCAGCATCGCGTTGTAACCGGATTCTTCCAGCACCAGCCGCATGAGATCGGCGGGCGAGATCGTCTGCGACGTCTCACGCCAATGCAGGAACTGGCGCATCAGCCCGCCAATGGTGATCGCCGTCCGCTTGGGCAATTCATCGCTGTCAGCCAGTTGCAGCGCGGCAGCGGCCAGCGGCAGGCCCGTGCGCCGCGCATGGCTATGCATCTGTTCCAGCGCCTTGGCACCAAGTCCGCGTTTGGGTTGGTTGTGGATGCGTTCAAACGCCAGATCGTCCTGCGGCTGCGCGATCAGGCGCAGGTAGGCCAGCGCATCGCGGATTTCGGCCCGCTCGTAGAAGCGGAAGCCGCCGATAATGCGGTAATTGATGCCGATCCGGATAAAGCGGTCTTCGAACTCGCGGGTCTGATATTGGGCGCGCACCAGAATGGCGACCTGGTTCAGCGCCGCGCCTTCACGCTCCAGCCGCTCGATCGCCTCGCCCACCCGGCGCGCTTCTTCGGGCGCGTCCCATACGCCGATGACCTTGACCTTGTCGCCGCCGTTGACCTCGGTCCACAGCGTCTTGTCGTGGCGCTGGCTGTTCGCCCGGATCAGCCCCGCCGCTGCGCCGAGGATATGCGGGGTAGAGCGGTAATTCTGTTCCAGCCGGATGACCTGAGCGCCGGGAAAATCCTTCTCAAACCGCAGGATATTGGCGACTTCGGCCCCGCGCCATGAATAGATCGACTGATCATCATCGCCCACGACGCAGATGTTCTTGTGGCCCTGCGCCAGCAGCCGCAGCCACAGGTACTGCACCGCGTTGGTGTCCTGATATTCGTCCACCATGATGTAGCGGAAGCGGCGCTGGTAATCGGCGAGGATATCGTGGTGCTGCTTCAGGATGTTCAGCATGTGCAGCATCAGATCGCCGAAATCGCAGGCGTTCAGCGCCTTCAGTCGTTCCTGATAGCGGGCGTAAAGCGCGGTGCCTTGGCCGTTGGCATAGGCCTCGTTCTCCACCGCATCGAGATCGACGGGGTTGAGGCCGCGGTTCTTCCAGCGGTCGATCAGCCCCGCCAGCTGGCGCGCGGGCCAGCGCTTTTCGTCAAGCTCCGCCTCGGCGATAAGGGCTTTCAGCAGACGCAACTGATCGTCGGTGTCGATGATGGTGTAGTTGTGCTGCAAGCCGACCAGTTCGGCATGGCGGCGCAGCATCTTGGCGCAGATCGAGTGGAACGTGCCGAGCCACGGGATACCCTCCGCCTGCGGACCGAGGTGATGCGCCACCCGTTCGCGCATTTCCTTTGCGGCCTTGTTGGTGAAGGTCACGCACAGGATCTGCGAGGGGTAGGCACGCCCGGTGGCCACCAGATGCGCCAGACGCGCTGTCAGCGCGGCGGTCTTGCCTGTTCCCGCGCCCGCCAGCATCAGCACCGGCCCTTCTGTCGCCAGCACAGCAGCGCGCTGCGGCGGGTTGAGCCGCGCGGCATAGGCAGGCACGGAATCGTGCGCAGGCGCGGGGGAGGGCAGGTTCATGCTCATGATCTCGTGCGAACAAGTAGGGAACAATTGCCGCAGGGGCAAGCGCCATGCGCTGCTATGCGCCGCCCCTGCGCCCATTGGCAAACTCGACCCGCCGCTTTTGCGCCACAATTACCGATGGGTCGTGGCACGGGCGGGATGCCGTGTTCGGCGGCGGGTTGCCTCGTCGTTGCGTGGCCCCATACTTGGGATGCCCGGTCAGCAGGGGACTAAGCGTCCGGGCAGAAGCAACCGCGTTCGTAATGCTTGGGTCATACAATTATGGAGATACCCATGCACAAGCATCTGAATACCTTCGGCCTCGCTGGCGTGGCGATCGCTCTGGCAACGACCCCGGCAATGGTCGCGGCACAAGATCAGACGATGCCCGGCACCACCGCCCAGTCTGCTCCCGGCATGAACACGCCCCCGGCGAGCAAGCCCATGACGCCGCCTGTCGCGACGCCGGAAACGCCGACGCCGCAGACTCCGGCCCCGGCCGCACCTGCCGAGGCGCCGATGCAGCAGCAGACGCCGATGCCTTCGCCGCAGCCGACCGCCGATCAGATCGCGCAGGTCGAAAGCTGGCCAGCCGACAAGCAGGCCTCCTATTCGGCCTTGTCGCCCGAAGCGCAGAACTACTTCTGGACGCTGTCGGAAGATCGTCAGGACATGTTCTGGCGCCTCACCGATGGCGACAAGGAAACGCTCAGCAAGCTGACCGACGCCCAGCGCGAAACCGCATGGGCCCAGATCAAGACCAAGCTTGACGCCCTGAGCAGCTAAGCTCTCGTAGTCAGGCCGTCCCTTCAGGGGGCGCCGGGTCGGCATCCGAAGGTGCAAGTCTCATGAGGCTGAGCTTGCCCTTGCCGACCCGGCGATCGGCCTCCAGCGTCAGTCCTTTGACTGCGAAATCCTCTTTGAAACCCGTTTCGACCGCGATCCACGTTTCCGGTCCGATCCAGCCGAGCCGCAGCAGGCGATCCAGCGCCACCTCGCCCGCGCCCGATTGATAGGGCGGATCGGCGAGGATCAGGTCCAGTGGGCGTGCAGCGGCGCGCAATTGCATCACCGATCCTGCCTCGACCCGCGTGTGCGCCTGAGCGCCCAGTGCAGTGATATTGGCCCGGATCACATCGACCGCCGCGCGGTCCTGTTCCACAAACAGGCAATGCTCGGCCCCGCGTGACAAGGCCTCAAGCCCCAGCGCGCCTGACCCTGCAAACAGGTCTGCAACCTGAAGCCCGGAAAAATCCCCCAGCCTGCTGGCCAGCATCGCGAACAGCGTCTCGCGCGCACGATCAGCCGTGGGGCGCGTTCCTTCACCCTTGGGCGCGACGAGCTTCCTCCCGCGCCATTCGCCCGCGATGATCCTCATTTGCGCGGGCCCCGGGGCGGGGTGCTGTTGCGCGTGGAAGGCGGACGCTTGCGGGAACCTGCGCCGGAACGCGGTGCGCCGGAGCCTCTGCGCGGCGCGTTGGTCAGGGTCTCGGCGCCCTTGCGCGGTTCAGGCGATGCCGCCGGACCTCTGCGCGGCGCGCTTTTGGCGGCATCGGCAGTCCTGCGCGGAACCGCGGCGGTGTCGGCATCCTTTCGCGGCGCCGGACGTGCCGATGGGCCTTTGCGGGCCGGGGGACGCGGAGGGCGCGGCGCCTTCTCCGGGGCGGCAATAACCACCTTGTCGGCTTTCTTCACCCCGCCGCGCGGGATCGGCGTGCCGGTCATCTCGGACAGGAAATGCACCACCGGCTTGCCGGTCAGTTCGACCGCTTGCCCGCGCGGCAGATCGCCGAGATTGAACGGGCCGTATCCGGTGCGGATCAGACGGTTGACCTGCAAACCGAGATATTCGAGCACGCGCCGCACTTCGCGGTTCTTGCCTTCGGTGATCGTCATTTCGATCCACAGATTGCGCCCGCTGCTGCGTTCGAGGTTCGCGTCGATCGAGCCGTATCGCACACCGTCGATTTCGACCCCGTCCATCAGGTCTTCAAGCTGGCCTTGTGTGACCACGCCAAACGCGCGGGCGCGGTAGGTGCGCGGCACCTTGGTGGCGGGCAATTCCATCGTGCGCTTCAGCCCGCCGTCATTGGTGAGCAGCAGCAGCCCTTCGGTGTTCAGATCGAGCCTGCCGACCGGCATCAGTCGCGGCGTGTCCTTGGGCAGGGCATTGCGCAGTGCGGTGTAGATTGTCGGGCGCCCCGCCGGATCGCGCTCGGCAGTGAGTAGCCCGGTGGGTTTGTGGAAGGCGAACAGGCGCGTGGCCTCGGCCGCGGCGACGGGATTGCCGTCCACCGTCACCCCCTTGAGGCTGGCGAGGATCGTCGCCGGCGTATCCAGCACCTTGCCATCGAGCGCGACGCGGCCCTCGGCGATCATGCGCTCGATCTCGCGGCGGCTGGCGACACCGGCACGGGCGAGCAGCTTGGCAATGCGGTCGCCTTCGGGACGGCCTTCGGATCGGGGGGGCAGGGTGGGCATGGGGGCGGCGAGTAGGCGCTCAGCCCGCCGCCCGCAAGGCCTCAGCCACGATCTGGTCGAACCGGGCAATCCCGCCTTCCAGCGTGCCGAGCGTGATATGGCTCACCGCGCCCGATGCCAGGCCCTGCTGGCCAAGTTCGGCGGCGCGGAAATCTTCGGAGGCGAAGACGCCGCCATCGAGCAGGTTCCAGCTCTTCTCCCAATGCGCCAGCGCCTTTTCGGTCGCGGGGGCTTCGGGGATCAGCATGAAATCCTCAACCAGCGTGCAGTCCGCGGCCTGCGGCATCAGCACCATCACGTTCACGTAATCGGGGCTGGGGACGATGATCGTCGCGGGCAGCAACTGGTACGCGAAGGTCACCACCCGGCGCAGCTGCGCCATGTCGGTGAGATCGACGCCCTCCATCTCTTCCAGACGGCCCACGGCTGATCGCTGGTGCGGGCCGATCTGGTCGCCCGCGGTGATGCCGTCCTTGAAAAAGGGGCCGATGGTAGACGCGTGCAGGCGGGTGACGTGGTAGCTTTCAAGGAAGGCATCCATGATCAGCTTCCAGTTGCCCCTCACCGTGTGGGTCTTGCGACGGAACAGGTGCGATTGGCCGAGCCCGAAGGCAGCGAGGTCACTGCCCAAATTTCGGGCATCGCTGAAATCAGCACCTTCTGCGGGAGCGAACCAGATCAGGCCCCCTGCCTCAATTGTGGGCAGTTCCACTAGACCGTAATCGGCCTTGTCGAGCCCGGGAAACGTCTCGGGTCGGGGGAGCGCCATCAGCCCGCCATCGAGCCGGTAGGTCCATGCATGATATGGGCAGACGAGCCGCTTGGCGCATTGCACCTCGCTGCCCTCGACCAGCCGCGTGCCGCGGTGGCGGCAGACGTTGAGGAAGACGTGGGCCGTGCCTTGGGCATCGCGGGTGATCAGCAGCGGGCGTCCGGTCGCATCATGCGGCACCGCCATGCCGGGTTCGGGCAGCAAGGCTGACGGCGCGATGACGTGCGGCAACCGGTCAAACAGCGCTGCCTTTTCGGCCGCGAAGTGATTTGGGCAGGTGTAATTGCTGGCAGGCACCGTCTGGATACCGCTCGCCACCTTGCCGACCCCGCTGCGGATCGCCTCAGCCAAGGCCAATTGGCCCGGCGTGGGGCGCAAAGTGGGCATATCTGTTGTTGCAGCGTTCATCGCTCTTTTCTCATCCTCTCGTCCGTGCTGAGTGTGGCACGAAACCGGGCCGGTGCAAAATCGGCCCTGCCAGCATGGGATCGTCAATGGCCGAAGCCGCTCTCGAACACGAAACGCGCCTGTCGCGCTGGATGACGCTGCTCGCCGCGCTGCGCCATCCCAAGACCGGCTATGTCCTGCTGTTCGGCTTTGCTTCCGGCCTGCCTTACGCGCTGTTGCTGGGCACGCTGTATGCTTGGCTGACCGACGCTGAGGTCGATGTCGAAACGATGGGCGTGTTCTCGCTGATCGGCTTGGCCTATGCCTTCAAGTTCCTGTGGTCTCCCGCGCTCGACCGGGTGGACCTGCCGGGCCTCAGGCGGCTGGGAAAGCGCAAGCAGTGGATCGTTACCGCGCAATTGCTGCTGGGCGGGATCCTGGTGACGCTGTCGCTGCTCGATCCGCTGTCATCGCTCGGGGTGTTCTCGCTGCTCGCCGGGATCGGCGCCTTCGCCAGCGCGACGCAGGATGTGGTGATCGACGCATGGCGCGTCGATGTCGCAGACGAGGTGGCTACGATCGACATCCTGTCGACCGTGTTCCAGATGGGTTACCGCGTCGCCGCGCTGGTTGGCGGAGCGCTTGCGCTGTTCATGGCAGAGCGGCTGGGCTGGCCCACGGTGTTTGCCAGCATGGGCGGCATCCTCCTGTTCGTGGGCTTCCTCGGGTTGTTTGCGCCCGATGCAGAGCGGACAGTGGCGGCGCTGGCGGATGAACGGAGCAACCTTGGCACGCTGCGGCACGCCGGCCAGATCGAACCGCGGGTCAGAGCCTACGCCCTTGGCGCGGTGGCGCTGCTGTGGGGTTGGGCGCTGGTGACGGTGCTGGTGTTCATGGTCCGCTCGCTGGCGGCCACGCCCGAGACACGCCCGGATTCGACCGAGTTCGTGACCCAGATGGGCCCGCTGATCGTGATCGCGACCGTGGTGATACCCGGCCTCATCGCAGGCTGGCTGGAGTCCATGCGCAAGCAGGGCCGCCACGTGCTGACCGCAGATGCGCCTGCGCGCACCACATATGACACCGCGCTCGACCACGGTTATCGCGCGCTGATCCTGCCGCTGGCCGAGATTATCGGGCGCTTGAAATGGGCAGCGGTTCTGGTGATCGCGCTGGTGCTGTCCTACCGCATCACCGATGCGATCTGGGGCAGCTTTGCCTACCCGTTCTATCTGGGCGAGCTGCAATACACCAAGGACGAGGTGGCGATTGCGTCCAAGTTCTTCGGCGTGGGCGCGCTGATCCTGGGCCTCGCACTGGGTGGTACGCTGCTCACCGTTATCGGGCGCATGACCACGCTGACGCTGGGTGCGGTGATCGCGGCGCTGACGAACCTGCTTTACGCCGACCTTGCTGTTGGCGGGGCGCGGATGCAGCTGGCGAGTGACCTGACAGGCTTCACCTGGCTTGCCGGGCAATTCGGCGCGGATGACCGCATGTCGCGGCTGATGCTGACCATCGGGATGGAGAACATCGCAGTCGGCATCGCAGGCGCGGCCTTTGTCGCCTACCTTTCCAGCGTGGTCGCCAAGGGTTACAGCGCGGTGCAATATGCGCTGCTCTCATCGCTGACGATGCTGGTGGGGACGCTGGGCCGCCCGGCGCTGGGCCAGATGATCGAGGAGCGCGGCTATTACGATGTGTTCCTGCTCACCACCGGGATCGGCGGGTTCGCGGTGGTGTTGTGCGTGATCGAGTGGGTGCGGCAGGCGCGCTCGGGCAGGGCGGAGAATGCCCCGCCGCCTGAGCCGGAGATCTAGTCCGGCAGCTCGTCGTTCAGCCGCAGCACTTCGCCCGCGAGGTAGAGCGAGCCTGCGATCAGGATGGGGAAATCGTCGGAGGGGATGTCGAGCAGGGCCTCCTCGATATTGGTTGCAGCCTTGGCTCGGGGGCCGAAGGCTTCGACTGCGTGGTGATCGTGCCCCGGCACCGGCACCACCGTCAGCGTGCGGATACGATCGCCCAGCGGCTCGATAATCGCGCGCGGGTCTTTGCCCTCGATCATTCCTATAATGAGGTGAAGCGACTGCGGATCGTCGGGCAGGGCATCAGCGATAGCCTGTCCCGCGTTCGGATTGTGGCCGCCGTCGAGGATAACTTTTGTATTCGAAGTCAGCGCGGTCAGCGGCCCTTCGCCAAGCGTCTGCATGCGGGCTGGCCAGCGGGCATGCCAAATACCCGTCTTCATCGCCGCAAATGAGACAGGCCTCCTGTCCTGAGACTTGAGCATCGCAATAGCGAGGGCAGCATTGCGCGCCTGATGTGCTCCGGGGATGGAGGGCATTCGGAAGTCGCGGTCTTCTCCTGCTTCGCCAAATTGGAAAAAATACAAGGAGCCGCTCTCGGCTGTATTCGAAACCCAATGTGCGCCGAACTCTGATAATGGGGCACCGGCTCGCTGCGCCACTTCCTTGATGGCTACCTGGGCCTCGTCGGGATAAAGGCTGCCCATCGTCACCAGCGGCACGCCCCGCTTGGCAATCCCCGCCTTCTCGAACGCAATCCGCGCCATCGGCTCCTTAGGCACACCCTCCTCGGGTGCCAGCAGAAACCGTTCGTGATCCAGCCCCAGCGCGGCGATCCCGCAGGCGGCCAGCGCCTCAGGCTCCAGCACATTGGTTGCGTCAAACCGCCCGCCCATGCCGACTTCGACCACGCAGGCATCGGCAGGCGTACGGCTGAAGGCGAGGAAGGCGGCGGCGATGGTGACCTCGAAGAAGCTGGGGCCGAGGTCTTCGCCAGCGTCGAGCACCTCTTTCAGGGTCGCGGCCAGCTCGGCATCGGAGATCAGCTCTCCAGCCAGCCGGATGCGCTCGTTGTAACGCACCAGATGCGGCGAGGTGGTGACGTGGACCTTGTACCCTTCCGCCTCCAGCATCGCGCGCAGGAAGGCACAGGTCGATCCCTTGCCGTTGGTGCCGGCGACATGGAACACCGGCGGCAGCTTGCGATGCGGATTGCCGAGCCGCTCCATCAGGGCGCGGATGGTGTCGAGGCCGAGCCGCCCCTGCGGCAGGCTCAGCGCGGCGAGGCGATCCAGCTGCGCCTGAACACGCGGGTCGTCTGACCGACCGAAGTCGCGCATGGGTGCGTTACGCCGCCTTCACCGGGGTGAGATAATCCAGCACCTGGCCCAACGTCGCCTTCAGATCGCGGCGCGGCACCACCATGTCGACCATGCCGTGCTTGTGGAGATATTCGGCGCGCTGGAAGCCCTCGGGCAGCTGTTCGCGGATCGTGTCCTGGATAACGCGCTGGCCCGCAAAGCCGATCAAGGCGCCCGGTTCGGCAATGTGGATGTCGCCGAGCATGGCGTAGCTCGCAGTCACCCCGCCGGTGGTGGGATCGGACAGCACCACGATATAGGGCAGCCCGGCCTGCTTCAGCCGCCGGGTCATCACCGTGGCGCGCGGCATCTGCATCAGCGATAGAATCCCCTCCTGCATCCGCGCACCGCCGGCTGCGGTCACCACCACATAGGCACAGCCGCGGTCCAGCGCCTTCTGGGCGCCTTCGCAGAAGGCCTGCCCCACGGCCATGCCCATCGAGCCGCCCATGAAGCTGAAATCCTGCACGCCGACCACGGCGGGGCGCGTTTCGATGAAGCCGGAACCGACCACGAAGGCATCCTCATGCGGGTTCGCGGCGCGCGCGGCCTTCAGGCGGTCGGTGTATTTCTTGGTGTCCTTGAAGCCCAGCGGGTCTTCGGTGACCTTGGGCAGGGGGAGCACTTCAAAGCCCGGATCAAGCAGCAGCCCCAGCCGTGCATCTGCGCCAATCCGCCCGTGATGTTCGCATTTCGGGCAGACAGAGAGGTTGTCCTCATACTCCTGCACGAACAGCATTTCCTGGCAGGAAGGGCACTTGATCCACAGATCCTTTTCGGTCGTGGTCTTCTTCTCGGCCGAAAAGCCCATCGAGTTGCGGACGCGGGTGAACCAGTTCATGCCAGTTGCTCCTGACGGGCGGTGTGAACCGCGTGGGCGAGGGTGGAGGTGAGTTCCTTTAGCTTGGCCGGAGCCTCTGCGCCATATGCGCCGCAGATTTCCACCAAGGCCGAACCGACCACGACTCCATCGGCGACCTTGGCGATGGCCGAGGCCTGTTCGGGCGTGCGCACGCCAAAGCCGACCGCTATCGGCAGATTGGTCGATTGCTTGAGCCGCGCTACGGCTTCCTCGATGCTGGCCTGCACGGCCTGCTGCTTGCCGGTGATCCCCGCGACCGAGACGTAATAGAGGAACCCTTCCGACCCGGCGAGCACCTGCGGCAGACGTGCGGCGTCGGTGGTGGGGGTGGCGAGGCGGATCGGGGCGATGCCACGCTCGCGCAGGGCCGGGCCGAGCGCGTCGTCTTCCTCGGGCGGAATGTCGACGCAGATGACGCCATCAACGCCTGCCGCAGCGGCGGCCTCGGCGAACCATTCCGGCCCGCGCCGCACCATCGGGTTGGCATAGCCCATCAGCACCAGCGGCACATTGGGGTGCCGGGCGCGGAATTCGGTGGCGTAGCGCAGCACGTCGGCGGTGGTCGTGCCCGCGCCGAGGCTGCGCAGATTGGCGCTCTGGATGGCGGGGCCATCGGCCATCGGATCGGTGAAGGGCATGCCCAGCTCGATCACATCCGCCCCGGCTTCCACCAGCGCATCGAGATTGGCCGCGGTGTCGCCATCGCCTGCGGTGATGAAGCAGACGAGCGCGGGGCGGGGGGCTGAGAATGTGGTGGATAGGCGGCTAGTCACCCATGTCGCTCCCGAACTTGGTGGTGAAAGTGAAAATCAGGCTGAACATGATGAACGCGAAAATCGCTCCGACAATCAGGGGTTGGGTTTCGTTTGGCTCGCCCTTCAAAACGTTGTTGAGGGCCATGACTATGGGAAACAAGATCGCATTCGCGGCACCAAATTTAAGGCCACGAACCGGATCGGCCTTCACGAATACCCTCCCCGCCCCGCCATTTCGTCTCCCCGGACTTGATCCGGGGCCCAGCTTCCTTTTTCGCCTTTGGAAGAAAAAGCGGGATCCCGGGTCAAGCCCGGGAAGACGGGGGAGGCATTGGGCTTCAAAGTTCCACCCCAAGCTTCTCGGCCACGGTGAAGATATCCTTGTCGCCGCGTCCGCACAGATTCATCAGCACGATGCTGTCCTTGGGCATGGTCGGCGCGACCTTCGCCACCGCCGCAATCGCGTGCGAGGGCTCCAGCGCAGGAATGATCCCCTCGGTCCGGCAGAGCAGCTGGAAGCCTTCCAGCGCCTCGTCATCGGTGACGGCGGTGTATTCGACGCGGCCCGACTCCTTCAGCCACGCGTGCTCCGGCCCGATGCCGGGGTAATCGAGCCCGGCGCTGATCGAGTGGCCTTCGGTGATCTGGCCGTCCTCGTCCTGCAGCAGATAGGTGCGGTTGCCATGGAGCACACCCGGAGATCCGCCGAGCAGGCTCGCGGCGTGCTGGTCACCGTCGAGGCCATGTCCTGCCGCTTCAACGCCGAGCATCTTCACTTGCCGGTCATCGAGGAACGGGTGGAACAGCCCCAGCGCGTTTGACCCGCCGCCGATGCAGGCGACCAGCAGATCGGGCAGGCGGCCCGTGCGGCTGAGCATCTGGGCGCGGGCTTCCTTGCCGATCACGCTCTGGAAGTTGCGCACCATCTCAGGGTAGGGGTGCGGGCCGGCCGCGGTGCCGATGATGTAGAAGGTGTCGTGGACATTCGCGACCCAGTCACGCAGCCCTTCGTTCATCGCATCCTTCAGTGTCGCGCCGCCGCTGGTGACGGGGATCACCTCCGCGCCGAGCAGCTTCATCCGGAACACGTTGGGCGCCTGCCGCTTCACGTCCTCGGCGCCCATGTAGATCACGCAAGGCAGGCCGAAGCGCGCGCAGACCGTGGCGGTGGCGACCCCATGCTGGCCCGCGCCGGTTTCGGCGATGATGCGGGTCTTGCCCATCCGCATCGCCAGCAGGATCTGGCCGATGCAATTGTTGATCTTGTGCGCGCCGGTGTGATTGAGCTCGTCGCGCTTGAACCACACCTGCGCGCCGCCGAGTTCTTCCGTCAGCCGGGGGGCGAAGTAGAGCGGGCTGGGGCGGCCGACGTAATGCTCCAGCAAATCATCGAACTCGGCCGCAAACGCCGGGTCCGCCTGCGCGGCGCGATATTCGCGCTCGAGATCGAGCACCAGCGGCATCAGCGTTTCAGCGACATAGCGCCCGCCGAACTGGCCGAAATGGCCGCGCTCGTCAGGCTGGGTGCGGAAGGAGTTGAGAGGAGTGTTCATAGCCGTGCCGCTTTGCAGAAGGCGGCGATTCTGTCCACGTCCTTGATCCCCGGCGCGCTTTCGACGCCGGACGATGTGTCGACCAAGGGCGCGCCTGTCAGGCGGATAGCGTCCGCAACATTGGTCGGGGTCAGCCCGCCCGCAAGGCCCCACGGTGTCGGTGCCTTGTAGGCGCGCAGCAAGTCCCAATCGAACCGCGTGCCATTGCCGCCGGGAAGTCCGCTGGCGGGGGCATCGAACAGCAGCATGTCCGCCGCGCCATGGAACCGCGCCGCCCCCGCCAGCGAATCCGCATCCCGCACGCCCAATGCGCGCCACGCTGCAATACCGGTGTCGGAACGGAAGCGGGCGAGCATTTCCGGCGTTTCCTGCCCGTGGAACTGCACCACATCGGGCCGCACCTCTCGCACGGCTTCGGCGAGCAGGGCGGGCGAAGGGTCGACCACCAGCAAAACGACCTTGACTTGCGGCGGCACCAAACCGCGCATCCGCGCCGCTTCAGCGAGGCTGAGATGGCGCGGGCTTTTGGCAAAATGCACAAGGCCGACATAATCCGCCCCGGCCTGCGCTGCGGCGGCGAGGGTTTCAGGCGTGGAGAGCCCGCAGATTTTGACGAGGGTTGTCATGGCGCTGCTCCTAAGCCCGCATCGGCGCTGCGTGAAGGGCGAAGTGCTTGATCAAAGAAAGAACGCGGGGCAGTTTGCCAGGCGAATCATGGAAGGGTTGCAGATGAGTTTCCGCATTTTGTTCGCGCTCGCCGGAGCATTCTTGCTGGCGGCCTGCAATCCGGGCGCGCAGCTCGAAGACGCCGAGAAGCAGATCAAGCAGTTCCAGGCGCGCTACAACGACGGCGATACCGAGGCGCTCTACGGGCTCGGCGGAGATGCCTTCCGCGAGGCGGCCACGCCCGAAGATCTCGAAAACCTCGTCGCGATGCTTTCCGCGCGGTTGGGCACCATCGAATCGTCCGAACGCACCGGCTTCAACACTGCCTTCAACAATGGCATCAACACGACGACCGTGGTGATGACGACCCGCTTCGAGCTGGGCGAGGGCAACGAGACCTATGTCTTTCACGGCGCAGGCGAGGATATGGAACTGGTCGGCTGGAATGTGAATTCGCCGCGCCTGATGCTCACTGCCGAGGAAATGCGGGCGCTTTCCCAAAAGGACGATAAGGCGCCTGCGCGCTGACCTGCGGCTAGTGCGGGGCCAGCTGCTTTTCCAGCACCGCAAAGGTGATTGGCGGATCGCGCAGCACGGGGAAGGGGCGGCTCTCGCCCGTGCGCCTGTAACCGCGCCGTTGGTACCACGCGATGAGGCTTTCGCGGGTGTCGATCACGGTCATCTCCATTGCGGCAATCCCGAGGGTGCGGGCGTGGTGTTCGGCTTCTTCAAGCAGCCGCCCCCCCCAGACCATGCGATTGCAGATCGGGGGAGACGCACAGCATCCCGAGATAGGCAAGCGCCCTGTCCTTGGAGGTGTCTTTAACGGTGACCGCAACGCAGCCCGTCAGCGACGCGCCATCACGCGCCGTCAGGATCGTTACCGCCGGATCGGCCAGCAGCGCCTCCACCTCGCCGGGAGAGACGCGTTCATCATCCAGAATATCCGCCTCGTGGTTCCACCCGCGCCGCGCCGAATCGCCGCGATAGGCGGCTTCGAGCAGGGCTTTGAGCGCAGGGGCGTCCGCAGGCGAAGCGGCGGCGATGGTCGTCATCGGGATCAATCGTTTTGGATCAGCCGCAGCAGGGTGCCGTCAGGATCGATCAGATAGGCAATCGTCAGGCCGCTCGGATCATGCGCGGCGGGGTGATAGCGCGGGATGCCTTTGCGGGCATCGGGCACGCCGCTGGATTGGACCTGTGCCATCATGGCCGCCAGATCATCGAGCCTCAGGCAACAGCTGAATGATGACTGGTAGGGATCAAGATCGGGGTAGGGGAAGAATTCCAGCGTGGCCTCCCCGCGCGAGAGGATCATCCAGCCATCGGAGCGGTAATCCTCTTCGAACCCCAGCCGGGCGTAAAACGCCACCGTCGCCGTAAAGTCGCGGGAGGGCAGATTGGGGGTGGCATGATCGGTCATGGCGAGACTCCGTTTCCCGGCTTGTCACAAATGCAACGGGCGTTCCATGATCGAGCGCAGCATGTAGCCGCAGAGCGCGCCGAATGACCAGAACGGCGTGAAAAGCAGGGCCACTATGCAGGCAAGCTCAAGGTAAGCTTCGAGATCGCTGGTGCTCAATGCGGGTGACAGAAGGTTCAGCGGATGGACGATGCTCGTCATTTCCGCCGCGATTGAAAACGCGATGAGGGAGTATAGCGGCGCGAGTATCAACATTACACCGCCAAATCTTCGCCGCCTTGCGATCGTCCGCTTGCGCCACACCTAGGCTACATAGCTCGCTATCACCATCAGACTGAAGCCGACCACGAAAAAGGCGGTACCGCTCACCTAAAGCGTCGCCTCGATCGCCCTCGCGGCAGCCTCCGGATCGTCGGCGCGGGCAATCGGGCGGCCGATCACCAGCACGCTGGCGCCATTGTCGCGGGCCTGCCGCGGGGTGACGACGCGCTTCTGGTCGCCGGTACCGCCGCCGCTGGGACGCAGACCGGGGACGACGAAATAGCCGTCCCTCCAGGCTTTCCTCACCATCCCGACTTCCTGCCCGGAGCACACGATACCATCGAGCCCCGCCGCATGGGCCAGTTCGGCCAGTCGCATCACCTGCGTCTCGGCGCTGCCATAGACGCCGGTGGCGGTCAGATCGTTGGTGTCGAGGCTGGTGAGCATCGTCACCGCGACGACCTTGCACCCCTCGGCCGCAGCGGCCTTGGCATCTTCCATCATCGCGCGCCCGCCGCTGGCGTGGACGGTGATGATCGCGGGTTCGAAGACATGGATCGCCTGCACCGCCTTGGCGACGGTGTTGGGGATGTCGTGGAATTTCAGGTCGAGGAAGATCGGCAGACCCAGATGCGCGATTTCATGCACCCCGTGCGCGCCGTGGGCACAGAAGAATTCGAGGCCGAGCTTCACCCCGCCAATATGCGCCTTGACCTTGTTGACTAGCGCTTTGGCCGGTTCGAGGCTGGGCACGTCGAGCGCGAGATAGACCGGATTGCTCACTTGCCGCTGCCTCCATCCAGACCGCTATCCGCCGGGCTGAGCGGATCGGCGGTTTCCCCGGCGGTTTTGCCGGACTTTTCCACAGCGCTGTCCACCGGCAGCATGGTCGGCGTCTCGGCCTCACGCTGGCGGGCCATTGCTGTATTCTTGAGCGATGTCTCCAGCGCACGGATGCGACGCTGAAGGCCCCATACAACACTGCGATGCAGCGCCCACATCGGCAGAAACCCGGCGGCAAAGGCCAGCAGTGCCAGCACCGGAACCTTGGTTTCCAGCACGAGGTTCTGCCACAGCGTCAGTTCGACCGGTTGCCAGTTGTAGATCGCGAAGATTAGGAAGCCCAAGGCTCCCAGAATCCACAGGACAGTGCGAAGGATCTTCACAGGCGGAGCCTCTCCCGGTGGCCGACAAGGCCTGCGAACCTAAGCGATTCCCTCAGTGAGTCCAGCATCGCCGCCGTCACGCAAACACCCGTGCGAAGATCGTGTCGACGTGTTTGAGGTGGTAGGCGAGATCGAATTTCTCCTCCAGCACCTCGGGCGGCAGCGCGGCGGTGACTTCGGGATCGGCCTTGAGCAGATCGAGCAGCGACAGCGCGCCGTCGGACTCCCACACCTTCATCGCGTTTCTTTGGACGAGGCGATAGGAATCGTCGCGGGTCAGGCCCGCTTGCGTCAGCGCCAGCAACACGCGCTGCGAATGGATAAGGCCGCCCATGCGGTTCATGTTCTTTTCCATCCGCGCAGGGTAAACCAGCAGCTTGTCCACCACGCCCGTCAGCCGCGCCAGCGCGAAATCCAGCGTGATGGTCGCATCCGGCCCGATGTAACGTTCCACCGAAGAGTGCGAGATGTCGCGTTCATGCCACAGCGCGACATTCTCCAGCGCCGGGGTGACAGCGGCGCGCACGACGCGGGCAAGGCCGGTAAGGTTTTCGGTGAGGATCGGGTTGCGCTTGTGCGGCATCGCCGACGACCCCTTCTGGCCGGGGGAGAAATACTCCTCGGCCTCCAGCACCTCGGTGCGTTGCAGGTGGCGGATTTCCACTGCGAGGCGTTCGATGCTGCTGGCGATCACACCCAGCGTGGCGAAATACATCGCATGGCGATCACGCGGGATGACCTGCGTGGAGACAGGCTCCACCGCCAGCCCGAGCTTTTCGGCGACATATTCCTCGACCCTTGGATCGACATTGGCAAAGGTGCCCACCGCTCCGCTGATCGCGCAGGTCGCAATCTCGGCCCGCGCAGCCACCAGCCGCGTGCGGCAGCGGGCGAATTCGGCATAGGCCTGCGCCAGCTTCAGCCCGAAGGTGACGGGTTCGGCGTGGATGCCGTGGCTACGGCCAATCGTCGGCGTGTATTTGTGCTCCTCGGCGCGGGTCTTGATCGCGGCGAGTAGCGCGTCGAGGTCATCGAGCAGAATGTCGCTCGCCTGCGCCAGCTGCACTGACAGCGTGGTGTCGAGCACGTCTGATGATGTCATGCCCTGATGCATGAAGCGGGCTTCCTCGCCCACCTGCTGCGCCACCCAATCGAGAAAGGCGATCACGTCATGCTTGGTCACGGCCTCGATCGCGTCGATCGCGGCGACATCGATGGCGGGATTGGTCGCCCACCAGTCCCACAGCGCCTTGGCCGCGGACTGCGGCACAACGCCGAGATCGGCGAGCTTTTGCGTGGCGTGTGCCTCGATCTCGAACCAGATGCGATATTTCGCTTCCGGCTCCCACAGGGCGGTCATGGCGGGGCGGGCGTAACGGGGGACCATGTTCGACTCCGGCTGAGAGGCAGGCTTGCGCAGCGGCGCCTAGGGACAGGGGGCGTTCAAGGCAAGATCACGGCAGGATCGATCTGCGCCAACACCCGTCCGGCAGCAGCGCGGGTCAGGTGGCTGCCGTCCCAGTAATTCAGCTTGCCGTCCTGAACCAGCAGGCAGCGACCGGCCCGGCACAGCGGCGCAGCGGCATCGATATAGGTCACGCGGGGGTCACGCGCAGCCAGACCGCGCAGCAGCGGATTGACCGCGCGCCCTTCGGCAAGCGTATCGGGATAGCTGAGCGGGCAATCAATATTGCGATAGGCGCGGCAGCGTAGCCAGCCGTCCTGCATGTGCGGCCCGGCTGCCCATGCGGTGGGAGAATTGCCGAGCAAGATAACGCGGGTTCCGGGTGGCAGACGGTCAATGGTGCGCGTGATGGCCGCCAGCAGCGCAGGCGCGGCCTTGTCAGAACTGCGACCCAGCGCCGCGCCTGAGGCCGTTTCGTACAGCTTTCGGTCCCAGCGCTGAGCCCAGATCACGGTCTTGATCCTGCGTTCCTGCACCAATGCGATCAGGGCATCGGGCGTGGCATGGCAGGCATCGCCCTTGGCGGTCCCTGCGGGCCAGTTCGACACGCCATCTGCTGACAGGCAGCCATTCTCCGACAACAGCGCCCCGGCGCCAAAGCGCCCGGTGGCAGCCTGAAAATACTGTCCCGCGTGGCTATCGCCGAACAGTACGAAGCCGATTGCGCCACTGGGCGGCACGACCTGGGGATAAAGCGCCCCCCTCGGCTTGAGACCGGCGAGCTGCTGCGCCTCGGCGCCCGAATGCGGGAGGAGCTTGCGGGTGTAGCCGGCCACGCCCACAGCCAGCGGGGCTGCCAGAACCGCAGTGCAGACCGCCACCAGCAGGGCAGGGCGCGCCAGCCAGCGCCGGGTGCGCACCGGCTGTTCGATCCAGCGATAGGAAAGGCCGCCAAGACCCAAGGAGACCGCCACGGCGCCCGCGAGCGCCAGCGGGGGCAGCGGGCCGAAGTGGACATAGTGAGCGAAAGCCAGCACCGGTTGATGCCACAGATAAAGGCCGAATGAGATCAGCCCAAGCAACGTCAGCGGCCGGATCGCCAGCCAGCGCCCCGCGTGTGTCTGGCCGTTGGCGAACAGCAGCACAAGCGCCGTGCCGATGGTGGGGAGCAGGAACAGAACGCCGGGGGCAGGGGAATCGGGATCGATCAGCGCAAACCCTGCCAGAATCAGCCCGATCCCCACCGCCGCCAGCCGCCCGTCGGCACGCGGGGGGCGGGGCAGCAGGGCGCAGCCTGCCCCCAGCATCAGTTCCCACATCCGGGTCGGCAAGAGATAGAACGCGGCCAGCGGCCAGCGCGGCGCGAGCCACAGCGCCAGCGCAAAGCTGCCAAGACCAAGCAGCACGGCCACCGGCAGCAACGCGTCCTGCCGCCAGCGCCATACCCCCAGCACCAGCAGCGGGAACAGCAGGTAGAATTGTTCCTCAACCCCCAGCGTCCATGTGTGGAGCAAGGGCAGCGCGCCTGCGTCACTGTCGAAATAGCCGGTGCCGCGCGCGAAGTGCAGGTTGGAGGCGAACACCGATGATGCCAGCAGCGCCTTGGCGAACTGGGCGAAGTCCTCGGGCGTGAGGATGGCCCATCCGGCCACCATCGCCGCCAGCAGCATCACCGCCAGCGCCGGGACAATGCGCCGCAGCCGCCGCTCCCAGAAATGGCGCAAGCTGAACCGTCCGGCCGCCAGCTCGCCGGCGATGATCCCGGTGATCAGATAGCCGCTGATGACAAAGAACACATCGACCCCGGCAAAACCGCCGGGCAGCACCGTGGGCGCGGCGTGGTGCAGCACCACCGGCGCGATAGCGAGCGCGCGGAGCCCGTCGATTTCGGGCCGGTGACCGGGTGGCGCGCCCGGCAGCGCAGGCTGCTGCATCAGATCAGGCCCTTGGCCCTGAGGCTGGTGTGGCCCTCCCGCCCGATGATCACGTGATCGTGCACAGTCACGCCCATATGCCGCCCCGCCTCGGCAATGCGTTGGGTGATCTGGATGTCGGCGCGGCTGGGTTCGGGCGAGCCGCTGGGATGGTTGTGCACGAGGATCATCGCGGTCGCGCCCACATCCATCGCCCGGCGGATCACCTCTCGCGGGTGAATCGCGGCTTCGTCGATCGATCCGTCACCCACGTGATGATCCTCGATCAGCCGGTTCTTGGTATCGAGATACAGCACCCGCACACGCTCCACGGTGAGATGCGCCATGTCGGTGGTGAGGTAATCGATCAGCGCCTGCCAGCTGCCCAGCACCGGCTTTCCCATGATCTCGCCCCGCGCCATGCGCCGTGCGGCGGTGGCGACGGCTTTCAAAGCGGCCGCCGAATTCTCGCCAACGCCCTTGACCCGCTGAAGCGCCTTGGGATCGGCGTTCATCACCCCTGCCAGACTGCCGAACTGGGCGAGCAAGGCCTTGGCCATCGGCTTGGTGTTGCCACGCGGGATGGCCGCGAACAGGAGGTATTCGAGCACCTCGTAATCGGCCAGCGCCTCGGCCCCGCCAGTCAGCAAGCGGTGGCGCAGGCGCGCGCGGTGCCCGTCGCCCGCGGCCTTGCCAGCGTTGAAATCGGGGACGGCTCCATCAAGGAAATCGAACTGGTCTTCAGCTTCCGGCAATGCGACCCCCGGGAAAGCGTTGTCTGCCGTGCCTCATTGCCTTTGGACGGGGATGCGCGCAAGGGTTGGAGACGATGCCGGGAGCGGACGCGCAGCAGACAGGACAGCCGGACAGCGGCAGTGGGCGGCGCCCGGTGCCGCGCCGCTGGCGCAGGCGCGTCGCGCTCGGCCTGGCGGCTGTGGTCTTGGCGGGGGGCGGCACGGCGTGGCTTTCGCGTGAACAGATCGCCAGTGACCTCATCGACGATTACCTCCGGCAAAACGGCGTTGCCGCCACCTATGACATCGTGGCGATCGGCCCGCGCCAGCAGGTGATCGAAAACCTTGTGATCGGTGATCCGGCGCGGCCTGACCTGACGGTGCGGCGCATGGTGGTGGAAACCGGCGTCGGCTGGGCGGGACCGGAGGTGCGCCGCGTGGCAGTGGACGGCGCAAGATTGTTCGCGAGCTTCCGGGGCGGCACATTCAGCTTCGGCGCGCTTGATCCGCTGGTGTTCACCGGTTCCGACGCGCCGCCCGCTCTGCCCGCCATTGACGTGAACCTGACCGATGCGCGGGCATTGGTGGAGAGCGATTACGGCCGCATTGGCGTGAAGCTGGAAGGGGCGGGGCGGCTGGATGATGGCTTTGCCGGAACCCTTGCCGCGACAGCGCCGGGGCTGGGCGCGCCGGATTGCCGGGCGGAGATGGCGACGCTTTATGGAAAGCTCAGCACGAACCAAGGTTCTCCGCAGCTTGACGGGCCGCTGCGCCTGAGTGGCCTTGCCTGTGCAGGCGCAAGCCTTGCGCGGGCCGATATCGGCACGCGCCTCAGCCTCAAGCCCGATTTCGCCGCGGCCGCCGCGGACCTCAGGATCGAGGCACAGCGCGCCCGCTTTGCCGAGGTGTCGGGCGCAGGCGCGGCGGGGACGGTGCGGATCGACTGGTCGCAAGGACGGCTGGCGGTGGGGCATGATCTGGCGATGATCGATCTCGCCAGCCCGCAAGGCCGCCTTGCACGCGCTGGGCTGGAGGGCAGTTGGCGCGGTTCTGATGATGGTTCCAGCGGGCAGTGGGATGGCAGCCTTCGCGCCGCCGGCCTTCAACCTGCAAGCGGCCTTGCCGCCAGCCTTGCCGAAGCCGAGCGCGGGCTGGATGGCACCTTGCTTGCCCCGCTGCTTGCGCAGACCCGCACCAGCCTGACCCGCGTGCTGGACGGGGCGGACGTGCGGGCCGATGCTATCCTGCGCCACAAGGGCAGCACCGCAAGCCTGATCGTCCCCGAAGCCAGCCTTGCCGCCCGCAATGGCACGCGGGTGCTGGCCCTGTCCCGCACCAGCGCCGAAGTCGGGGCGCAGGGAGTGTCGCGGTTGGCGGGCAATGTGCTGGCGGGCGGAGAGGGTCTTCCCGCCATCAATGGCCGCGTTGAGCAGCAGGCAAATGGCGGCTGGACGGCGCGGCTGGCGATGGCCGAATACGCCGCCGGGGCCAACCGCATCGCCATCCCGCGCCTCACCCTGCGCGGCGGGGCTGATGGAGCCTTTGCTTTCGATGGTCTGGCGACAGCCAGCGGCGATCTGCCGGGGGGCGAGGTGAGTGACCTCACCCTGCCGCTGGAAGGCACGTGGTCGGGCGCGCGCGGGTTGGCCCTTGGCACGCGCTGTATGCCGGTGCGGTTTGCGAACCTTGCGCTGTCGGGCCTTGTGCTCAGCGGACAGCAGATCACGCTGTGCCCTCAGGACACGGGACCGATGCTGGCCTATCGTGACAGTTTGCGCCTTGCTGCGCGGACGGGCGCCCTCAACCTGTCCGGCACGCTGGGCGAAAATCCTGCGAACCTTGCCGCCAGCCGCGTCCTCCTGCGTTACCCTCAACCCTTCGCGCTGGAAGGCGTCACCGCCCGGATCGGCAGCGGCGACAGCGAGATGCGCCTTGCCGCTGCCAGCCTGACCGGGAGCCTTGCAGGGGAGATTGCTGGCACGTTCAACGGCGGCTCTGCACGGCTCGCGGCGGTGCCGCTCGATCTCGATGCCATCGCCGGACGCTGGCGCTTTGCCGATGGCGCGGTACAGGTCAGCGAGGGCGCCTTCACCCTGACCGACCGTCCGCCCGGAGCGGAAGCGCGGTTCGCGCCTCTGGCCGCCAGAGACGCCACGCTGACCTTCGCCGACAACCGCATCACCGCCGACGCTGTTTTGCGCCACCCCGAATCGGGCCGCAGCATCACAGGCGTCGCGATCACCCACAACCTTGACAGCGCCGCCGGATCGGCGCGGCTTTCTGTGCCGAGGGTGGTGTTCGACAAGAACCTGCAACCTGACGATCTGACCCCGCTGGCCGGCGGCATCATCGCGCTCGCCAGCGGAACCGTCACCGGCAACGGGCGGTTCGACTGGACCGCAGATGCCATCACCAGTTCGGGCACCTTCGCCAGCGACGGCTTCGATTTCGCCGCCGCCTTCGGCCCTGTGCGCGGCGTGGCGGGCGAGGTCACATTCTCCGATCTCCTTAACCTCACCACCGCGCCAGACCAGCGCCTGACTATCGCCGCGATCAATCCGGGGGTCGAGGTGCTGGCCGGCACGCTCCAGTTCGAATTGACCGACGGCACGCAGCTGGCGCTGAAGGATGCGCGTTTTCCCTTCATGGGCGGATCGCTGATCATGCGACCGCTGATGATGGATTTCAGCCAGCCCGAGGAACGGCGCTATGTGTTCGAGATCGTCGGGCTCGACGCGGCGACCTTTGTGGCGGAGATGGAGCTTGCCAATATCGGCGCGACCGGCGTGTTCGATGGCACCGTGCCGATCATCTTCGATGCCGACGGCAATGGCCGGATCGAGGGCGGACTGCTGATCGCCCGGCCCGGCGGCGGCAATGTCGCCTATATCGGCGAGCTGACCTACGAGGATCTGGGGGCGATGGGCAATTATGCCTTCTCTGCGCTGCGTTCGCTCGATTACCGGCAGATGCGGGTCGGGCTGGGCGGCGATCTGGCGGGCGAGATCATCACCATTTTCGAATTTGACGGCGTGCGGCAGGGGGCGGGGACAAGCCGCAACTTTATCACCCGCAGGCTCGCCAAGCTGCCGATCCAGTTCCGCATCAACGTGCGCTCGGAAACCTTCTCCCAGCTGGCGCAGATCGTGCGGGGGTATTCCGATCCTACTCTGTTTATCGACGAAAGCCTGTTCCGGATTGAAAACGGCAAGCTGATCCTGCGCGGCGCCCAGCCTTCAAGCGCGCCTGCCGTCCCGCCAGCAACCCAGCCCCAACCGTGAACCGTTCAACCTGCAGAAAGTGACGCCCTGCCATGACACCTGTGAAATTGACCCGAACCCGGCGCAGTGCAACAGCACGCGGGACGCAGGCATACGCAGGGGGACGGCGAATGAAGACCATTGCCGGGGTGATCGGGCTGGCGGGATTGCTGACGGGGTGCATCAATATTCAGGCACCCGACAAGCCGATCGTGATCCAGCTCGATATCAACATCAGGGCCGATGTCGTCCTTGCCCTTGCACAGGACGCGGCGGATACGATTGACGAGAATGCGGATATTTTTTGATGATGTTCCGCCTTCGTGAAAGGAATTAAAATGCGCACTGCAATTATCGCCGTTTTCATCGCCCTTGCGACGGCAGGCATGGCAGCAAGCCCCGCAATGGCGCAGCGCGATCCGGCCTATGCCGCCGCGCGTGAAGCGGGGCGGATCGGTGAAAAGCCCGATGGCTATCTGGGGATCGTCGGCAATGCCGATCCGGCGCTGCAGCGGCTGGTCGATGACATCAACATCAAGCGCAAGGCCGTCTACATGCAAAAGGCGGGCGAGAAGAAGGTTACGCCCGAGGCCTATGCCCTGACGTCGGGTTGCGAAGCCATCACCCGCACCGTGCCGGGCGAGAAGTACATGGCGCCAGATGGCACATGGCAGACCCGCACCGCTGCGGCCCCGATCCGGGATTCGCGCTGTCCGTAGAAATTGTGCAAGTGCACAAACAGGGGCCCGGCCATGTTGACACATATGTGCCCCCCTTCTAAGGGGGCGGCGCCCTCGGCGGGCACCTTGTTGCCCATGGCGCTGCCTTGTCTCTAAAGGCTTTGGCATGAGCGACGAGAAACCCGCCCGAGAACCCATTCACGAGGATGCGCGGATCGACGCGCTCGAAGCGCGGCTCAAGGCCGCACGCGAGCGTGAAGAACAGCGCAACCGGCCAGCGGTGAAGGGAACCGATGCGAATTATCGCAGCGGCAACCGCGCACTGGCCAGTCTTCTGGGCGGGATTATCGGCGGCCTGGTGATCGGCTTTGCGATTGACGCATTGTTTGACATCGCGCCCTGGGGTCTGTTGGCCGGACTGTTCCTCGGAACAGCATCGGCCTTCAGGAGCATAATTCTAGGCGCGGATACACGCGTCCCGGATGAGGCCCAGAACGGCGACAGCGAGGGCTAGACCCCCGCTAGACCGGCCTAGGCCCCCTTCAGGGTCGCGTTTCATGTGAAACATTTGGGGATCTTTCGATCGTGGCAGCCGAAGAAGGCAAGGTCGATCCGATGAAGCAGTTCACCATCGAACCCCTCTTGGGGTCCGATTGGCAGCTGGCTGACGGGTTTGGCATCGCATTCACCAACTCTGCGCTGTGGATGGCGATCACCGCCGTTCTGGTGACGGTGTTCGTCGCAGGCGGCATGAAGCGCGAGCTGGTGCCGGGCCGCTGGCAGATGGCTGTCGAAAGCATGACCGGCTTTATCGACGATCTGCTCGAAGCCAATGTCGGCACCGCCGGGCGCAAGTATGTGCCTTACATCTTTACCCTTTTCATGTTCATCCTGTTCGGGAACCTGCTCGGCCTCGTGCCGGTCGGTCTGATCCCGTCGGTGCATGCCTTCACCTTCACCAGCCATTTCACCGTGACCGGCGTGCTGGCGATCATGAGCTTCTCGATCGTGCTGATCGTCGGCTTTGCCAAGCATGGTCTGCACTTCTTCTCGCTGTTCTGGCCCGCGAACACGCCCGCCTTCCTGGCGCTGCCGATCAGCCTGATCGAACTGGTGTCATTCATGGTCCGCCCCTTCAGCCTCGCGCTGCGGTTGTTCGTGGCGATGATGGCCGGCCACGTGTTGCTCAAGGTTCTGGCGAGCTTCGTCATTGCCGGTGGCAGCGGCGGCATCGGCACCGGCATCATGGTCGGCGTGCCCAGCTTTGTCCTGATGGTGGCGATCAGCGCGCTCGAAATTCTCGTCGCGGGCATCCAGGCCTATGTGTTTGCGCTGCTGACTTCGCTGTACATCAACGATGCGGAAAACCTTCACTGAGGGCTGAGACGCTCTCTTCACGACCCTCGATAACAATCAGATTTTTCTCAAGGAGTTTACTATCATGGACGCTACTGCTGCAGCTCTCCTCGGTGCCGGTCTCGCGGCGATCGGTGCGGGCCTCGCCGCCCTCGGTGTGGGCAACGTGTTTGCCTCGTTCCTCGAAGGCGCGCTGCGCAATCCGGGCGCTGCCGACAGCCAGCAGGGCCGCCTGTTCATCGGCTTCGCGGCCGCTGAACTTCTTGGCCTGCTCGCCTTCGTGATCGCCGTTCTGCTGATCTTCCGCTAAGACAGGTGCGCGCCGGGCAGGGTGGGTCTTTCCCGCTTCGTCCGGCGCGTTGTATCTGAACTGCCGGTAACAAAGGCCCATCATGCCTCAGATCGAACAAATCGCTGCGACACTTTCCAGCCAGGTTTTCTGGCTGCTGGTGTTCTTCGGCCTCACCTTCGTCGTTGTCGGTCTCGGGATGGTTCCCAAGATCATGGGCACGGTGGAGATGCGCGACAACCAGATCGCTGGCGATCTGGCGGCGGCGCAGGCGGCCCGCGATGCGGCGACCACCGAGGAAGAGGCGTGGCGCAAGCGTGAAAACGCCAACCGCGCCGCGGCGCAGGGCGTGATCGGTGAAGCCAAGGCCAAGGCGGCAGCGGCCAGCGCGGCCAAGCTGGCCGAGGCGCAGACCCGTCTCGATGCCAAGCTTGCCGAAGCGGAAACTGCGATCGAAGCCGCGCGCAGCAGCGCCATGGCCGAGATCGAAAACGTCGCCGCCGACGCGGCGCGTGACATCGTCGCGCGCGTTGCCGGCGCCGAGGTGGAACCCGCTGCGGCGCAGGCTGCGGTCAAGGAGGTGATGGCGCATGGCTGACATTCTGATGCTGCTCGCCAGCGGGGCTGATGGTCATGCCGAACCGGGCGTGCTGGGTCTCGATTCGTACCAGTGGGTCTCGCTCGCGATGGCGGTGCTGATTGCGGTCTTCATCTGGAAGAAGGTGCCCGCGCTCATCACCGGCGGGCTCGATGCCAAGATCGCGTCGATCAAGACCGCCTTGGATGAAGCCAAAACCCTGCGTGCCGAGGCAGAGGCCTTGCGTGCCGAATATGCCGCCAAGATTGCCGGCGCCGAAAAGGACGCCGAAGCGATGCTCGCCGGAGCCCGTGAGGAAGCCGACGCCATCCTCGCCCGCGCCGAGGCTGACAGCGAAGTGATGGTCGCCCGCCGTCAGCGCATGGCCGAAGACAAGATCGCTGCCGCCGAACGCGCTGCTATCGCCGAGGTGAAGGCGAAGGCCGTGACCGCTGCGACTGCCGCTTCGAAGGTGTTGATCGCAAAGGCCCATGACAGCGCAGCCGACAAGAAGCTCGCAGACGAGGTCATCGCCTCGCTTTAAACCGAGCGAGATAGCTAACACGAAAGGGCGGTCCGTTTGGGCCGCCCTTTTCTGTTGCGGCTCTAGGTCCCGGGCACGAAAACGACTTTGCCGACCAGTTCCCGCCGCGCCATCGCCTCGAAGCCTTCGCGCCAGCGGGACAGCGGCAAGGTTCGGTCGATCGCGGGGTTGATGCGGCCGTTCTCTGCCAGCGCCGTGATGGCACTTTGGATAACCCTCCCACGCTCGGGAAAGCGGCGGGCATATTCTCCAGCTCGCAGCCCCACGATGCTGAAGCCTTTGATCAGCGGGATGTTGGTGGCAATGTCCGCGATCCGCCCTGAGGTGAACCCCACCACCATCAGCTTGCCGCCGAAGGCGACGCAGCGGGTCGATTCGTCGAACACATCGCCGCCGACGGGGTCGAACACGATATCGGCGAGCCCGCCGCCGGTGATATCCGAGACCTGATCACGGAACTGCCCTTCGGCCAGGATCACCGCGTCAGGCCGGGCGAGGGCGGCGATCCGTTCGGCCTTGGCGGGTGAGCCGGTGGTGGCGATCACGCGGGCGCCCAGCGCGCGGGCGAGGTCGCAGGCGGCAAGGCCCACACCGCCGCTTGCACCGTGGACCAGCACCCATTGGCATTCGCGCAAGGCCCCGAGTTCGACCAATCCGGTATAGGCGGTCGAATAGGCTGCGCCCATCGCGGCCGCAGCTGCGAAATCCAGACCTTGCGGCATGGCTGAAAGCTTGTCGGCGGGAACGCTGGCCACTTCGGCAAAGGCGCCGGTCTTGTTGCCGCCCATCACCTTGTCGCCCGCGGCAAATCCGCTGTCAGGGTCAGCCTCCAGCACTTCGCCCGCGAATTCGAGGCCGGACGTGAAGGGCGGCTTCGGTTTGAACTGGTATTCTCCACGGGTCATGAGCAGGTCGGGAAAGTTGAGCGAGGCAGCGCGCACCGCTACCCGAACCTCGCCCGGTGCGCGGGCAGGGGGCGGCACATCCGCGAGCAGGACACCGGACAGATCGTCCGTCAGCCGATCGACCCTGAGGGCCTGCATGGCGTTAGAAGCTGTCCTTGGCCGCCCGTAGCGCCGCAAAGGTTTCATGGGGGGCGCTGCCGCCCCAGCGCGCCATCATCGCCGGATCATCGGCCCGCAGGAAGGGGTTGGTCGCCAGTTCCCGCCCCAGGGTCGTTGGCACGGTCCACTCGCCCTTGGCGCGCTTGGCGGCGATTTCGGCGGCGTAGGCCTGCAAGGCGGCGTTGTCGGGATCGGCATGAAGCGCGAAGCGGGCGTTCGACGCGGTGTATTCATGGGCGCAATAGAGCAGCGTTTCAGGGGGCAGCGCCTTGATCCGGCCGAGGCTGGCCCAGAATTGCCGCGGCTCGCCTTCGAACATGCGCCCGCAGCCCAGCGCAAAGACAGAATCGCCCACAAAGGCCACGCCTGCGCCGGGCAGATGGAAGGCTATATGGCCGTTGGTGTGGCCGGAAACGTCGATCACCTGTGCCTGAGTCTGTCCCAGCGTCACCGTGTCGCCGTGCGCGATGATGCGATCGACCGGGAACTTGCCTTGGACTTCGGCGGGGCCGGTGATGGTGCAGCCGGTCGCTTCCTGGATGGCCGCATTGCCGCCAGCGTGATCGGGGTGCCAGTGGCTGTTCCAGATCTGGCTGATCCGCCAGCCCTTCAAGTCGGCTTCGAGCAGATAGGCCTTGGCATCGGGTGTATCGATGGCGACGGTTTCGTGGCTGTCCGTATCGTGGACGAGATAGCCGTAGTTGTCGCTGAGGCACGGGAACTGGTGGACATGGATCATGGGCGCGACCTTACAGAGGCCGCCCCCAAAGGAAAAGGCCCGCCTGCCGAAGCAAGCGGGCCTTTCATCTTGCGGTGGACGCCCGCCCGCAGGGGGCAAGCGCCACTGACAGTTCTTATTCGCTGCCCTTCTTGAGAGCGGCGCCCAGAATGTCGCCGAGCGAAGCGCCCGAGTCCGACGAACCGAACTGTGCCACAGCTTCCTTTTCTTCGGCGATCTGACGCGCCTTGATCGAGAAGTTGGGCTTCTTGGAACGGTCGAAGCCGATAACCATCGCGTCGATCTTGCTGCCGACCTGGAAGCGGTCGGGGCGCTGTTCGTCACGGTCACGGCCAAGATCGGCACGCTTGATGAAGCCGGTCGCGCCGTCTTCGCCAACCTGCACTTCCAGCCCGCCGTCACGCACTTCGAGCACGGTGACAGTCACGGTCTGGTTCTTGCGCAGCGAGCTGCCGGTCGAGGCGGCTTCAGCCGAAGGCGCGCCCTTTTCGAGCTGCTTCATGCCGAGGCTGATGCGCTCCTTCTCGACATCGACATCGAGCACGATGGCCTTGACCATTTCGCCCTTGCGGTGAAGCGCCAGCGCGTCTTCGCCCGAGATGCCCCAGGCGATGTCCGACATGTGTACCATGCCGTCGACGTCGCCATCGAGACCCACGAACAGGCCGAATTCGGTGGCGTTCTTGACTTCGCCCTCGACTTCGGTGCCGACCGGGTGCTTTTCAGCAAACTCGTCCCACGGATTGCGCTGGGCCTGCTTGAGGCCGAGGCTGATGCGGCGCTTGTCGCTGTCGACTTCGAGCACCATCACGTCGACTTCCTGCGAGGTCGAGACGATCTTGCCCGGGTGGACGTTCTTCTTGGTCCAGCTCATTTCCGAAACGTGGACGAGGCCTTCGATGCCGGCTTCCAGCTCCACGAAGGCGCCGTATTCGGTGATGTTGGTCACCTGACCAGACAGCTTCATGCCGACCGGATACTTGGCGGCAACGCCATCCCACGGATCGCTTTCGAGCTGCTTCATGCCGAGGCTGATGCGCTGGGTTTCGGCGTTGATGCGCACGATCTGCACGGTCACGGTGTCGCCGATAGCGATCACTTCACTCGGGTGGTTGACGCGCTTGTAGCTCATGTCGGTGACATGCAGCAGGCCGTCGATGCCGCCGAGATCCACGAAGGCACCGTAATCGGTGATGTTCTTCACCACACCGTCGATGATCTGGCCTTCGACCAGGTCATTGATGAGTTCGCTGCGCTGTTCGGCACGGGTTTCTTCAAGCACGGCACGACGCGAGACGACGATGTTGCCGCGGCGACGATCCATCTTGAGGATCTGGAAGGGCTGCGGCACGTCCATCAGCGGGGTGACGTCGCGCACGGGGCGGATATCGACCTGCGAGCCGGGAAGGAACGCCACGGCGCCATCGAGGTCGACGGTGAAGCCGCCCTTGACGCGGCCGAAGATGCGGCCTTCGACGCGCTTGCCTTCGCCGAATTCGCTTTCCAGCTTGTCCCACGCAGCTTCGCGGCGGGCACGGTCACGCGACAGCATCGCTTCGCCGTCGGCGTTCTCGACGCGGTCGACAAAGACTTCGACTTCGCCGCCAACGGTCAGGCCGTGGTCGTCTTCGCCGCGCGAAAATTCCTTGAGGGAGATGCGGCCTTCGCTCTTGAGGCCGACGTCGATTACGGCAAAGCCGTTCTCGATCGCAGTGACAGTTCCCTTGACGACG
Source organism: Porphyrobacter sp. IPPAS B-1204 (assembly GCA_003724185.1). Taxonomy (GTDB): domain Bacteria; phylum Pseudomonadota; class Alphaproteobacteria; order Sphingomonadales; family Sphingomonadaceae; genus Erythrobacter. The sequence continues at coordinate 398,227 of RHGM01000001.1, read as the reverse complement.
CGGCCTTCAAAACCGTCTTCGCCGGCACCGCCGAGTTGTTCATTAAGCATCGCCTCGAAATCGGCGCGCGTGGGCATCTGAGTTGCCATAGTGGATCTAAATCCTGTTTCGTTGTGCTACCGGCCACCGGTTTTTCCGGGGTCTTTCTCCGCTTCCCAGGCACCATTGCCGGGGCTGGCGGGGCAAGAGGCAGACTTCTCCGCACGGCCCCATGCCAGCGCGAAGGTTCCTTCAACCCAAGATGATTGCGAGAACGGCCGCGCGCCTAGGAGAAAGAGGGCGAGAACGCAAGGAATTTCGCCCCACACGCACGCCGCCGCGTGCAGCTGGGTGCGCTAAACCCATGTAAACCAATGGCGGTTATTCCCTCACACGAATTGAAGGAGGCTGCCCTTGTGCGTTACCGTCATGCACTTATCACCTTGGGCCTTGCCGCCCTGCCGCTGGCGGGCTGCGGCGGCGCCGACACCTATCCGCTGTCAGTCGATGCGACACAGAACAAGCTATCGGGCAAAGCTGCCACCTATTTCTACAAGGACAACAAGGTCCTCTTGCGGTTCGATCGGGGCGCGGGCGACACGGTGTCGGTGAAGATGCGCGGCGAGCTGTGGATTGGGGAGTGCACCATCCTGCTAGAGGCCGTGGATGAGAGCAGCACGCGGCTGATCCCCGATTGCGGCAAATCGGATAATGAATACAAGCAGGAGGCGCTTGACGCCAAGAAGCCGATGGTCATGGAAAAAGCCGCCGAGATCCTGACCAGCGAGACGTTTTAAGCCCCGCAAATCCGGTTTGGGGCGGCCTCAGCGCGGAGCAATGAGCCGCGCCGCCACCGCTTCGATGGCTGCCTCGATCGCCGCGTCACGCCCGAAATGGGTCGTGTCGATCACCAGCGCATCGGGCGCGGCCATTAGCGGCGCGTCGGCGCGGTTCATGTCGCGGGCGTCACGCGCCGCGATGTCGCGTTCGATGGCGGCAAGGGCAACATCGATCCCGCGGCCAGTCATCTCCAGCCATCGGCGGCGGGCGCGTTCCTGGACGCTGGCGGTGACGAACAGCTTTACCGGCGCTTCGGGTGCGATGACGGTGCCGATGTCCCGCCCGTCCAATACCGCGCCGCTGTCTTGGGTCGCAAAGGCGCGCTGGCGTTCGTAAAGCGCGTGGCGCACCGCCGGATGGACCGAGACGCGGCTTGCAAATCCGCCGACTTCCTCTGACCGCAGGATGTCCTCGTCCAGCAGGTGATCGTCAAAGTCGCAGGCGGCGAGGGCATCATGCTGATCATCGGGATTGCCGCCAGCCAGCATCACCTGCCGCCCGACAGCGCGGTACAGCAGGCCGGTGTCGAGATGCGGCAGGCCGAAATGCGCGGCGAGCGCCTTGGCGATGGTGCCTTTGCCCGATGCGGTGGGGCCATCGACCGCGATGATCATTTTGCGCTCTCACGCGCATCGATGCGGTTCATCCAGTCGCGATAGATCGCCTCGGACACTTCGGGGCGTTCGGAAATGAATGCGTGGCTGCCGCCGGGCACCACCGCGAGTTCCGCGCCGGGGGTGAGCGCGACGAAATCCTGCACGGTATCGATCCGCGCCTCGTCATACTGGCCGACGACATACATGATCCGGCTGCCATCCACCCGGTGCAGCAATTCGGTGGCATCATAGGTGGCGAGCGAGCCCGAGGCACGGAATTCGGTCGGACCCCACATGGTGAGGTAGACCGTTTCGTTGAACCCCTTTCCTCCGTAACGGGCGCGGTAGGCGAGCATGACGGGCGAAGCGGCAGGGCGGTCGGGGCGGCCGTTATAGGCGGCGTAGAAGGCAGCGATGGCTGGCCCGCACACTGAGGGCTCGGGCGAGTTCCGGCCTTCGCAGGCGCGGATCACGGCCGCGATATCATCGGGCAGCTCGCGGATCAGCAGATTGGTGCCGGTGATCCAGTGCGAGGTCGAAAGGTAAGTGCCGCTCAGCACGGCAGAGGCGGTGTGCTCGGGGTAGGAGGCTGCATATTCGAGCGCGAGGGCCGATCCCCAGCTGTGGCCGATCACGTGCCAGCGGGTGACGCCCAGCTCCTTGCGGATCGCTTCAAGCTCCGCAACGAAGCGTTCGGGCCGCCAGTTGGCAGGGTTCTCGGGCCGGTCGGACATGCCGCTGTCGAGCTGGTCGTACAGGATAACGGGACGCTGATCGGCAAGGCTCAGCAGTCCGCCGAAATTCACATGGGTGCCGCCAGGGCCGCCGTGGATGATGATCACCGGGGTCGCGCCTTCACCGATAACCCCGTTGACCCGCGCCCAGATCTTGCCGCCTTCCACAGCGATGCGGTGTTCCGAGGTCGCCACCGACCAATCGGCGGCAGGATCGGTGGGGAGCGCGGCACTGTCCTGCGCCAGTGCGGCAGCGGGCAGAAGAGCCAGTGCGGCTGCGACCAGTATTCTGCAGATCATCCCTGTTCTCCTTCAGCGGCGCGGTTACGCCATGCCCTGACCAGCCCGAAGATAGCGATCGAGGCCCAGAAGCCTTCCAGCACAAGGCTCGCCCAGTTGGTATGCACCAGCAACGAAACAGTCAGCAATGCCGCGCCCAGCAGATTGGTGCCGTGGAGCAGGAAGGGATTGGTCGCCTTGGCGAGCGTCAGATAGGCATAGGCACCGATGATGCAGGCTGTGCCGCAAAGGCCGATGATGCTCGCCCAGTCGAGCGGTGCGTTCACGACGCCGCCTCTGCAAGCAACCCCATGAAGGTGGGGAAGCTGGTGTTGATGGGGGAGGTATCATCAACCATCACGCCGTCGCGGCTGACAAGGCCTGCCACCGCCATGCTCATGGCGATGCGGTGATCGAGCATGGTCTTGACCCGCCCGTTGGCGCTGCCCCGCAGCGGTTCCCCGCCCGTGCCGTGGATGATGAGGCCGTCCTTGTGTTCATCGACCCGCGCGCCCACGCTGGTGAGCGCGGCGGCCATGGTGGCAAGCCGGTCGCTTTCCTTGACGCGCAGTTCATCAAGGCCGCTGGTGCGGGTGGTGCCGTTGGCGAGGGCTGCGGCAACGAACAGCACCGGGAATTCGTCGATCATGCTGGGCGCAATCGCCGGATCGACGTCGATCCCGGTGAGCTGGGCATGGCGGACGCGCAGATCCGCGACAGGCTCGCCGCCAACCTCGCGGGGGTTCACCTCGGTAATGTCCGCGCCCATCTGGCGCAGCACTTCCAGCAATCCGGCGCGGGTCGGGTTGAGGCCGACGTTCAGGATCGTGAGGTCGCTGCCCGGAACCAAGGTTGCCGCAACCATGAAAAAGGCAGCGGAGGACGGATCGCCCGGCACCACAACGTCCATCGGTTTGAGGTCGGCCTCACCGTGGATTGCGATGATGCGCTCTGCGTTCTCCTCGCCCACCTCAAGCTTCACGCCGAACCCTGTCAGCATACGCTCGGTATGGTCTCGGGTGGGCACAGGCTCGATCACGCGGGTGATGCCGGGGGTGTTGAGCCCCGCCAGCAGCACCGCGCTTTTGACCTGCGCGCTGGCGACCGGGAGCCGATAGGTGATTGGCACGGCGGGGCTCGCGCCGCGCAGCATCAGGGGCAGGGTGCCGCCCGTTGAGGCCTCGATCGAAGCACCCATCAGGCTGAGCGGATCGATCACGCGCTTCATCGGGCGGCCTGAAAGGCTGGCGTCGCCCACGAAGGTGGCGGTGATGGCATGGCTTGCCACCAAACCCATCAGCAGCCGGGTCGAGGTGCCCGAATTGCCCATGTCGAGCGCGGTTTTCGGCTCCAGCAGGCTGCCCACACCCGCGCCGTCCACCGTCCAATCGCCATCATCCCCGCGCGCGATCTGCGCTCCGAAGGCGCGCATGGCCGCGGCCGTGGCGAGCACGTCCTCGCCTTCGAGCAATCCGGTAATGCGGCTGCGCCCCACCGCCAGCCCTGCGAACATCAAGGCGCGGTGGCTGATCGACTTGTCGCCGGGGACGCGGATCGTGCCGCTGAGCGGGCCGAGGGCGGAAAAGGTATGGCTCGTCTGGGGGCTGGTCATAAGGCCGCGGTCTTTGACAGCGCCCCGCGCTTCTGGCAAGGCGCGCCGCGCTAGTCGGCCGGGGCCTTGATAAAGGTCTTGCCGCAACCCACTATTCTTGATCAATCCACTCACGTTTGTGCAGTTTTATGGCCCGCCCGCTGATCAGGGCCGGCCCTGTTTGAGGAATGACAATGGCGAAGCCTGAATGGGGTGCCAAGCGCACCTGCCCCAAGTGCGGGGAACGGTTCTACGATCTGGGCAAGGATGACCCGGTCACCTGCATCGAATGCGGCGAAACCTGGTCACCCGAACCGGTGCTCAAGTCCAAGCAGCCGATTCCCTTCGAGGAAGTGCAGAAGAAGGTCGATGTCGATGCCGACGCCGACCTGAGCGGCGATGACGATATCGACGATCTGGAAGATATCGAGGACATCGACGAAGACGGCGATTCGCCCGACAATGACGTTGACCTTGGCGGTGACGACGATCTCGGCGTTGCAACTTCTGGCGATGACAACGACGACGAATCCTGATTTTTCGCTTGCAAGCCGGGGGCGGCCCCACTAATGGCCGCCTCCCGCAAGCAGGGCACTTTGCCTTGCTAGCATGATGACTGGCTCGGGGCCTTAGCTCAGCTGGGAGAGCGCAACACTGGCAGTGTTGAGGTCAGCGGTTCGATCCCGCTAGGCTCCACCAGTCATCCTGATCAAAGTCGAATTTGGCAGCCCTCCTGAAGGGCGCAATTTCGCAACGCTGGCCGACGAGGTTTCGTCCGCCGGCGTTTTTCGCATTTTCCGGGCACCACGGTGTCCGGCAGGAGAAGTTGGCGATGTTCGACACGCTGTCTGACCGTCTTGGCGGGGTCTTTGACAAGCTCAAGGGCCGCGGCGCTCTGCGCGAGCAGGACGTGCGCGATGCCATGCGCGAAGTCCGCATTGCCCTGCTCGAAGCCGATGTCGCGCTGCCGGTTGCCCGCCGCTTCATCGACGCCGTTACCGAAAAGGCGATCGGCCAGGACGTGCTGCGTTCGGTCACGCCGGGCCAGCAAGTCATCAAGATCGTCCATGACGAGCTGGTGGAAACGCTGGGCGGGATGGAGGTCGAAGGGCTGCGGCTCGATGCCAAGCCGCCGGTCGTGATCATGATGGTCGGCCTGCAGGGTTCGGGCAAGACCACCACCACCGCCAAGCTCGCCAAACTAATCCGCGAACGCCACGGCAAGAAGGCGCTGATGGCCTCGCTCGACGTGAACCGTCCGGCGGCGCAGGAGCAGCTGGCGGTGCTCGGCACGCAGGTTGATGTGGCGACATTGCCGATCGTGGCGGGCCAGCAGCCGGTCGACATTGCGCGGCGCGCGATGGAATCGGCGCGGCTCCAGAACTTCGACGTGCTGCTGCTTGATACCGCGGGCCGCCTGCACGTTGACGATGCGCTGATGGCCGAGATGAAGGCCGTCGCCAGCGTTTCGGCTCCCAACGAAGTGCTGCTGGTGGTCGATTCGCTCACCGGTCAGGACGCGGTCAACGTCGCCCAGAACTTCAGCAACGAAGTGCCCCTGACGGGCGTGGTGCTGACCCGCATGGACGGCGATGCCCGCGGCGGCGCGGCGCTGTCGATGCGTGCTGTCACCGGCAAGCCGATCAAGTTTGCAGGCACCGGCGAAAAGCTTGACGCGATCGAGCCCTTCCGCCCCGGTAGCGTCGCTGACCGCATCCTTGGCATGGGCGACGTTGTCAGCCTGGTCGAACGCGCGGCTGCGACGATCAAGGAAGAAGACGCCGAAAAGCTCGCCCGCAACCTCGAAAAGGGCAAGTTCGACCTCGACGATCTTGCCATGCAGCTGCGCCAGATGCGCAATATGGGCGGGCTGGGGATGCTCGCGGGCATGATGCCGGGCATGAAGAAGGCCAAGGCGGCGATGGCCAATTCGGGCATGGACGACAAGGTGCTGGTGCATCTGGAAGCCGTGATTTCCTCGATGACCCCCAAGGAGCGCGCCAACCCCGATCTGATGAACGCCAAGCGCAAGAAGCGCGTCGCGGCGGGCAGCGGAACGGATGTACAGACGGTCAACAAGCTCCTGAAAATGCATCAGGAAATGGCCCGCGCCATGAAGCAGATCAAGAAGATGGGCGGCCTCAAGGGCTTGGCCGCGATGTTTGGCGGCGGCGGTGCTGGCCCGATGGGCGGAATGCCCGGAATGGGCGGCACGGGTGGCCTCCCCGGCCTTGGTGGCCCCGGCGGAATGGGAGGCATGGGCGGATTGCCCGGTCTCGGCGGCCCGCCGCGCGGCAAGAAATAGTTTCGTTTCAGTAATTTCAGTTCAACAGTTCAATTCCAGTCGAAAGGTAGCATTCCATGTCCATTTCCATCCGGCTTTCGCGCGGCGGTGCCAAGAAGCGTCCCTATTACCGCATCGTCGTTGCCAACAGCCGCTCGCCCCGCGACGGCAAGTATCTCGAACAGATCGGCACCTATAACCCGCTGCTCGCCAAGGATTCGGCTGACCGCGTGAAGATCACCGAAGACCGCGCCCGCTACTGGCTCGGCGTCGGCGCGCAGCCGACCGACCGCGTTGCCCGCTTCCTCGACGCCGCCGGCATCGTTGAGCGCGCCGCCCGCAACAACCCCAAGAAGGGCGAGCCGGGCGAAAAGGCCAAGGAGCGCGCTGAAGAGCGTGCCGCCAAGATCGCCGAAGCCGAAGAAGCTGCCCGCGCCGCTGAAGAAGAAGCCAAGGCCGCTGCTGCTGCCCCCGCTCCGGAAGAAGCGCCTGCTGCTGAAGAAGCAGCCGCTGAAGAAGCGCCCGCCGCTGAGGAAGCTGCTGCTGAGGAAGCTCCGGCTGCCGAAGACGCTGCGACCGAAGAACAGGCCGAAGGCTAAGCCTGCATGACCAAGCCCGTCACCCTCGCCGCCATCATCGGCGCGCACGGGGTGGCGGGCGAGGTGCGTCTGAAGCTGTTCGGGGAGGGGGTGGCGACACTCTCCCGCCACAAGAGCTTTAACGACGGCGCTCTCACGCTGGTGAAGGTGCGCGATGACGGCAAGGGCGGCGCGATTGCGCGGCTCGCCGAAAGCGCCTCACGCGGGGACGCCGAAAAGCTGCGCGGCACTGCGCTGACCGTGCCCCGTGACGCCCTGCCTCCGCTGGCCGAGGGCGAATTCTACCATGCCGACCTGCTCGGGCTGCCCGTTGTGACCGACACGGGCGAGCCTGTCGGCACCGTGCTCGCAATCGAGAATTTCGGCGCGACCGACATCATCGAAATCACCCGTGACCCCGTGCCTGCGAAAGGCCCCAAAACCTTCATGGTGCCAATGATCCCGACCGCGGTGATCGGATGGGACGCCGCAAGGCTTGTGATCGGAGCCGCTTTCGCCGAAGACTGAAGGCGTGACGGCCTCCGACACCGATCTCTGGCACCGCATTGCGGCTCACACGATTGGGCCGCCCGATGCATCGCTGACCTTCGCTGCGCGCCTTGCCCGTGAAAATCGCTGGAGCCTCGCCCATGCCGAAAGGGTGATCGGCGAATACAAGCGCTTCTGCTACCTTGCCATCACCACCGGGCACGAAGTCACGCCGTCCGATGCCGTCGATCAGGCGTGGCACCTGCACCTCACCTACAGCCGCGATTACTGGGACGTATTCTGCCCGCAGGTGCTTGGTGCCGACCTGCACCACGGGCCGACGAGGGGCGGGACGGCAGAGCGTGGGCGGTTTTACCGGCAATATGCCGAGACGCTTGCCGCCTACGAGGCGGCTTTTGGCGAGACGCCGCCTGCCACCATATGGCCCACCGCCCATAGGCGCTTCGCCGTTGATCCGGGGAGTGTTCGCGTTAACTTCTTAGATGATATTGTCATCGGACGCCGGGTCGCTCTGGCGCTGGGCCTGACTGTCTTCGTGGCAGGATGGCTCGCGGGAAGGATGATGTAATGCAGCTGTTCTCGTCCTGGACGGGCAGCGATTTTCTGCTGTTTTACACCATGTTGCTGGGCATGGCGACCTTTGCTGCATGGTGGCTTCCCCTGCACCTGCGCGAACCCGGCCGGCGCGGCGAATCGGACGATCTGGAAAGCATTGCGCTGTTGGCGGGGGGGCGGCAGCGGATGGCCGATTCGCTGATTGCCGACCTTTATGTGCGCGGCGCGCTGGTTTCGGCAGACAAGGGCAAGCTGCATGTGGCGGCCCGCGATCTCCCTGCAAGCCCTGGCGCCAAGGCGCTGCTGGCGATTGACGCACCCGTGACGCTCGACGAGGCGCGGCGCGCGATCCACATTCATGCCGATCGTGTCGCGGCCCGCCTGCGCCGCGCAGGCCTGCTGCTGCGACCAGAGGAGCACAACCGGCTGCGCTGGCTTTCGGTGGCACCCTTCGGCGCGCTGGCTGCCCTCGGCCTCTATCGCCTGCGAGCCGGAAGCATGCTGGATGAGCCGGTCGGATTTCTCATCGTGCTGCTGATACTCACAGTGGTTCTGGCAGTGATCCGCTTCGCCACCTGCGATCCCCGCACGGCGGCGGGCAAGGCGGCGGTGCAGCAGATGCGGGCGCGCAATGGCCGATTTTCCCGCGCTCCCCGGCCTGAGGAGGCGGCGATGGCAGTGGCGCTGTTCGGCACCGGGGTGCTGGTCGGCACTCCGTGGGAGCCGGTTCACGCGATGCGCCAGAGGGACGGTGATGGTGGCGGGGCCGATGGCAGCAGCGATGGCGGCGGCGACGGCGGTGGCGGCTGTGGCGGTTGCGGGGGCTGATTTCCCGGCGTAAGCGCACGCCATGACGAAGCTTCCTGTCGCCGTTGTCCAAGCCGCGCCGATCCCGCTCGATTTTCAGGCGGGGATCGACAAGGCGCTCCGCCTGGCGCGTGAGGCTATCGACAGCGGGGCGCGTGTGGTCGCTTTCGGCGAAACCTTCCTCGGCGGCTATCCCCTGTGGCTCGACGAAGCGCCCGGTGCGGCCTTGTGGGATCACCCCGGCACGCGGGCGCTCCATGCGATCATGCTCGAACAGGCCGTGGTCGCCCATGACGAGCGGCTGCTGCCCTTGCAGGAACTGGCCGACGCGAGCGGGGCAATCATCAGCATCGGCGCGCATGAGCGGGTGCGGCGCAGTCTTGTGAACAACCAGATGACCTTTCGCCCCGGCCTGCCGGTGCTGGATCACCGCAAACTGTTGCCGACCCACGGCGAACGCCTGATTTGGGCGCGCGGGGATGGCTCGACGCTGGGGGTGCATCAAGCCGAGTGGGGCCGCCTCGGCTCGCTGATCTGCTGGGAGCACTGGATGCCGCTCGCCCGCGCGGCGATGCACAATCTCGGCGAGGATGTGCACATCGCCGCCTGGCCGACGGTGCGCGAGAGCCACCAGATCGCCTCGCGGCATTATGCGATGGAGGGCCGCTGCTTCGTGCTGGCGGCGGGGCTGGTGCAGATGAAGGGCGATCTGTTCCACGGGCTGGAGCGTGTGGGCGGCGATGCAGCGGCGCGCGAACTCCTCGAAGCGATCCCGGCCGAAGTGCTCAACCGCGGCGGCTCGCTGATCGCCGCTCCCGACACCCGCGTGATCGCACAGGCAGGCGAGGGGGAGGAAACGCTCTTCGCCGAGCTCGACCTTGCCGAAGTGGCTGAGGGGCTGGCGAACCTCGACACCGACGGGCATTACGCGCGGCCCGATGTATTCGAACTGACGGTCGATACGCGGTCGAGAGGTGGGGTGGCGTGGTCTTGAGCTTTGAACCCCCTGCGAACGAGCCGTCGTTGTTGCTCGGCGCCATCGGGTTCGGCTCGATAATTCTGGTTGCTGCCGTGGTGTCGTGGCTGGCAGCGCGATATCTCGCTTGGGCCATGGCGCCGCGTCGCTTCTGGTTGCGCGTGGCGATAGCGGGAGCATTGCCGGTTAGCATTATTATCGGAGTATTTGTCGCCGTCGACCTCTCGCGGGGACACGATATCCTGTCGGCTGTAGCCAGGCTCGGCAGGGTCACTCTCATCGGCCAACTTCTCATGCTGGCGTTGCTTTTGACGGGTATGGGCACCTCCTGGTTGACGGCGTTGCGCAGAAGACGTCGCGATTTAGGCCGAGCCCACGCTGCATACGAGATATTTCAGTGACCTTCGCCGCCACCATCCTCACGCTCTACCCGGAGATGTTTCCCGGGCCGCTCGGGCATTCCATTGCGGGGCGCGCCATGGCCGAGGGCAAGTGGGCCTGCGAGACGGTGCAGATCCGTGACTTCGCCACCGACAAGCACCGCACCGTCGATGATACGCCCGCAGGCGGCGGGGCGGGAATGGTCTTGAAGTGCGATGTGCTGGCGCGGGCTTTGGATAGCGCACCCGCCGCCGGACGCCCCATCCTCGCCATGACCCCGCGCGGGAAACCCATCACCCAAGCCCGCATCCGCGAACTCGCCAATGGCCCCGGTGTCATCATCTTGTGCGGGCGGTTCGAGGGGTTCGATGAACGCCTGTTCGAGGCCCGGCCGGAGATCGAGCAGGTCTCCCTTGCCGACATCGTTCTCTCCGGCGGCGAGATGGCCGCGCTCACCATCCTTGACGCTTGCATTCGGCTGCTTCCCGGCGTAATGGGCGCGGCTTCCAGCGGGGATGAGGAGAGCTTTGAACAAAGCCTCCTCGAATACCCGCACTATACCCGACCTCAGGAATGGGAAGGGCGCACGATCCCCGAAGTGCTGCGATCGGGGGATCATGCGAAAATCGCGGCGTGGCGAAAGCTGCAAAGCGAGAATGACACACGGTCACGCAGGCCGGACTTGTGGGAGCGCTATGAGGGCGCTCGGGTCCAGCCTGCCTCTGGCGCGCGGCGAAAAGACAAGGAACCGGACCAGTGAACCTGATCCAGCAGATTGAAGCCGAAGAAATCGCCAAGTCCGGCAAGGACATCCCCGAATTCCGCGCAGGCGACACCGTCCGCGTCGGCGTGAAGGTGAAGGAAGGCAACCGTGAGCGCGTTCAGAACTACGAAGGCGTCGTGATCGCCCGTTCGAACCGCGGCATGGGCAGCAACTTCACCGTGCGCAAGATGAGCTTCGGCGAAGGCGTCGAGCGCGTTTTCCCGCTCTACTCGCCGATCGTCGAAAGCATCACCGTGGTCCGCCGCGGCGTGGTGCGTCGTGCGAAGCTCTATTACCTGCGCGGCCGCACCGGCAAGAGCGCGCGTATCGTCGAGCGCAAGATGAACGCCCCCAAGGCGTAAGGCTTCATTGCCAGCAATTACCGAAGGGCGGCCTCGCAAGGGGTCGCCCTTTTCGTTTGTGCCTCTTGCCAACCATCTTCGTCATTGCGAGGAGCGTAAGCGACGAAGCAATCCATGGCGCAACGCAAGTCCATGGATTGCCGCGCCGCCAACCGGCGGCTCGCAATGACGAGGTGAGCTTTGGATGCGTTTGGTTCTTGCTGCGGTTGCTCTCAGTCTTTCGACCTGTTTGACCACGCCGCTCCTGGCCGAGGATGTGGTGATGCCTGAGGCGGCTTCCACACTCTCCTTCGAACGAGTCTTTGCCTCGCCCGGCTTGGATGGTCCGGCGCCCCGGCAGGTGAAGCTGTCGCCCGATGGCCGCTACCTCACCCTGCTGCGCAACCGCGCCGATGATCGTGAACGGTATGATCTGTGGGGCTATGACATCGACACCCGCGAATGGCGGATGCTGGTGGATAGCGAGGCGCTCGGCAGCGGGCGCGAGCTGTCCGAAGACGAAAAGATGCAGCGCGAGCGCGCCCGCGTCGGCAGTCTGAAAGGGATCATCAGCTACCAGTGGGCCAGTGACGGCAGCGGGGTGCTGGTGCCGCTGGATGGCGACCTGTTCCTCGCAAAACTGGATGGCACCGTCACCCGCCTGACTGATACCGAAGGCACCGAACTCAATCCCAAGCTGTCGAGCAAGGGCGGCTTTGTCAGTTTCGTGCGCGACCGGCGCTTGTGGGTCGGCCCGGTGGGCGGTGAAGCCCAGCCGATCACCCCCGCAGGCGAGGCTGAGACGATCCGCTGGGGCGAGGCCGAATTCGTCGCGCAGGAGGAAATGGCGCGGCTTCAGGGATACTGGTGGAGCCCCGACGACAGCCGCATCGTGGTCCAGCGCACCGATGAAGCCAGCGTCGGCATCGTCACCCGTGCAGCGATCGGCGCCAAGGGCACCAAGGTGTTCGATCAGCGCTATCCGGCGGCAGGCACCGACAATGCGGTGGTCGAACTGTTCATCATGAACCCCGACGGCGAAGAGAAGGTGCGGGTCGACCTCGGCTTCGATCTCGATATCTACGTCGCCCGCGTCGACTGGGCGCCGGACGGCAGTGCGGTCTATGTCCAGCGGCAGGACCGCGCACAGACGAAGACCGATGTGCTGCGGGTCGATCCGGCGACGGGTGCGAGCACGGTTCTGTTCACTGAAACCGCTGCAAGACCCGATTACTGGGTGAACCTGTCGGACAATTACCGCTTCCTCAAGGATGGCAGCCTGCTGTGGTGGTCCGAGCGGGACGGCTATGGGCATTTCTACCTCTACAGCAGCGGACAGTGGAAACAGCTCACCAGCGGCACCTCGCCCACCACATCGCTGGTCGGCGTTGACGAGGCGGCGGGCAACTTCACCTATCAGGCGACAGCGGACGTGCTGACTCAGCAGATCTACCGCGCGCGGCTTGATGGCACCGGGGAGCCGGAACTGCTGACCGATCCCGACTTTACCAATGGGGCGAGCATGGATGGGGCGGGGCGGTTGCTCTACGTCACCCGCTCGAACCCGAACCAGCCCCCGCAGTCCTATCTGGCGACGCCTGATGGCAAGCGCGTTGCGTGGATCGAGGAGAACGCGGTCACCGGCGATCACCCCTACGCGCCGTATCTCGCCAGTCACACCGCGCCCGAATATGGCACCATTGCCGCCGAGGACGGCACGCCGCTGCACTGGATGATGATCAAGCCGGCGATTGAGAAGGGCAAGCGTTACCCGGTGTTCTTCAGCCATTACGGCGGGCCAGGGCCGCAGATGGTGACCAAGGGCTGGGGCGGGGCGCTGGCACAATCCATCGTCGACACGGGCTACATCTATTTCGTGCTCGACAATCGTGGTTCGGCCAATCGCGGCGTGGATTTCGAACAGCCGCTCTACCGCGCGATGGGCGGGGCCGAGGTGCGCGACCAGAAGGCGGGCGCGCAGTTTCTCAAGAGCCTCGATTTCGTCGATCCGGCCAAGGTCGCAATCTATGGCTGGTCCTATGGCGGCTATATGACGCTGAAGCAGCTGGAGGCCGATCCCGGTCTGTATGCGGCAGGCATTTCCGGCGCGCCGGTAACCCGGTGGGAGCTGTACGACACCCACTACACCGAACGCTACATGGGTGATCCGCGAGAGGTGCCGGAAGCTTACGAGAAAGCCAGCGCCATCCCGGATGCCACCAAAATCAGCGATCCCCTGCTGCTGATCCACGGCATGGCGGATGATAACGTGGTGTTCGAGAACTCGTCGGAACTCATCAGCGTGCTTCAGGAAAGCAACACACCGTTCGAGATGATGCTCTACCCCGGCTACACCCACCGTGTGTCGGGGGAGAAGATCGGGCCGCACGTCTGGAACTCCATCATGCGCTTCCTCAAGGCGCATGAGGTCACGCCCCCGGAATAGGCTTGGGCCGGAATAGGTCTGCACAGCGCGGTTAGCGGTTGCGCTCAAGGCAGCGCACGCTATCTCGCGCAGGCACAGTCTCAGGAGAATGCACAGTGGGTTACCGGGTGGCAGTGGTCGGCGCGACCGGCAATGTCGGGCGCGAGATGATGCAGGTCCTCGCCGAGCGCGAGTTTCCGTGTGACGAGGTGGCCGCGGTCGCCTCCTCGCGCTCGGTCGGCACCGAAGTGGAATTCGGCGACACCGGCAAGATGCTCAAGTGCAAGAATATCGAGCATTTTGACTGGGCCGGATGGGACATTGCGCTGTTCGCGGCAGGCTCCGGCCCGGCCAAGGAATATGCCCCCAAGGCGGCGGCTGCCGGGTGCATCGTGATCGACAATTCCTCGCTCTACCGCATGGACCCCGATGTTCCGCTGATCGTGCCGGAAGTGAACCCGGATGCGATTGACGGCTACACGGCGCGCAACATCATCGCCAACCCCAACTGCTCGACCGCGCAGCTGGTGGTGGCGCTGAAGCCGCTGCATGATTTCGCCACGATCAAGCGGGTGGTCGTCTCGACCTACCAATCTGTCTCCGGCGCGGGCAAGGCGGGCATGGACGAGCTTTTCCAGCAGAGCCGCGCGATTTTCGTGGGCGATCCGGTGGAGCCGGCCAAGTTCACCAAGCAGATCGCCTTCAATGTGATCCCGCACATCGACAGCTTCCTCGATGATGGTTCGACCAAGGAAGAATGGAAGATGGTGGTCGAAACCAAGAAGATCCTCGATCCCAAGATCAAATTGAACGCGACCTGCGTGCGCGTTCCGGTGTTCGTCGGCCATTCGGAAGCGGTGAATATCGAGTTCGAGAATGAGATTTCTGCCGAACAGGCGATGGATATCCTGCGCGAAGCCCCCGGCGTGATGCTGATCGATAAGCGCGAAGACGGCGGCTACATCACGCCCGTGGAATGCGTCGGCGATGCGGCGACTTTCGTCAGCCGCGTGCGCGAAGATCCGACGGTGGAGAACGGCATCACCCTGTGGTGCGTCTCTGATAACCTGCGCAAGGGCGCTGCGCTCAACGCGGTACAGATCGCCGAACTGCTGGGCCGCCGCCATCTGAAGAAGGGGTGATCGTCATGCGTCTCGTCCTTGTCGCGCTGGCCGGCGCATTGACTCTGACAGGCTGCGACAGCGGCGATGTGCCGAGCCCCGCCGAACGCCAGCAGGGCGAGCCGGCGCAAGGCGCAGTCGCGGCCAATGCTGTCGAACTGCGCGGTGAAGGGCTGGTTGCCGGGGCAGAGGCGTTCTATTTTGCTGCCGGTCAGGCCGAGGTCGAAGCCGCGCTCGCCGAGGCGCTGGGCGCATCTTTGCGTTCGGGCGAAAACCGCGAATGCGGGGCCGGGCCGATCACCTTCACCGATTATGCGGGCGGTCTGACGGCGCATTTCCAGGAGGGCCGTCTGGTTGGCTGGAACTGGCACGCCCCGCAAGATGGCGACGCCCCGGCGACCGGCACCGTTTCGCTTGGCGGCAAGGTGCAGCTTGGCTCGCCCCGTGCCGAAGCCGCAGCGGCGAGCGGTTTTGCCATGGTCGAAGGCAGCACGCTGGGCGAGGAATTCGCGCTTGGCAGCAATATCGGCGGCTTCATCAAGGGCGATGCGGTCGAGATGCTTTATGCAGGGACGCAGTGCTTTTTCCGCTGACCGCTGATGACCCACACCACTCACCATTTCGAAAGCTTTGACGGCACCCGTCTGGCCTTCCACACCGAAGGTCCGGCAGATGGTGCGGGCCGCCCCGTACTGCTGCTTCACGGGCTGTTTTCATCGGCGCAGATGAACTGGATCAAGTGGGGCCACGGCAAGCGGTTGGCCGCGGCCGGGTTCCGGGCGATCATGCTCGATTTCCGCGTTCACGGCGAAAGCGCCGCCCCGCGTGAGGCGAGCGCCTATCCCCCCGGCGTGCTGGTGCGCGATGCAGCGGCGCTGGCCGAGTATCTGGGACTGGAGCCGGACGGGTTCGATCTCGTCGGCTTCTCGTTGGGAGCGCGTACCGCGATCCATGCGGTTGGCCACGGCATCCTCGAACCGCGCCGCCTGGCCATTTGCGGCATGGGGGTGGAAGGCCTTTCCGAGTGGGAGCGCCGCGCGGCCCATTTCAAGCGGGTGATCGACGAATTCGACACGATCAGGCCCGGCGATCCCGCCTTCACCGCACGCACTTTCCTGAAATCGCAGGGGGTGGACCGTGTTGCGGCGCGGTTGCTGCTGGATGCGATGGACGATTTCGATCTGGCCCGCTTGTCGGAGATCAGAATGCCGACAGCGGTGATCTGCGGCGACGAGGATCACGACAACGGCTCCGCCCCGGACCTTGCCGCGCTGCTTCCCGATGCGCGCTATATCGAGGTGCCGGGTGGGCATCTCAACAGCGTGACCAAGCCTGAACTGGGCGAGGCCATCGCCAGCTTCCTTTCGGCCTGACGCGCACGGCTTGATTCCCGCTGCCGGGGCGTCCACACCGCCTCCATTGTCACACGACTGACGGGAATCCTGATCATGAAACTTGCCGCCCCCCTGCTGCGCCCCATGCTTAAGGGCGCTGCCGCCGCGCTTGCCATCGCCGCTGCTGTGCCGATTGCTGCCGAAGAGACCGCCGCACCTGCGCCTGCCGCCGCAGCCCAAGCGCTCACGCCCGATGACGCCCGCGCATGGATCGCCAAGGTCGAAGCCGATCTGGCTGCCTTCGTGGTCGATTTTTCCCATGTCTCGTGGGTCAACGCGACCTACATCAATCACGATACCGATACGCTCGCCGCGAAGTACGGCGCGGAGCTGACCGTGAAGCAGGTCGGTTACGCCACCGAGGCCGCGCGCTATGCCCGCATTGAAGGGCTTGATGCCGAAACGAAGCGCAAGCTCGACATGCTCAGGAACGGCATTTCACTCCCCGCCCCGTCCCGCCCGGGCGCAGCGCAGGAACTGAACGATATCGCCACCCGCCTCGGCTCGGCCTACGGGCGCGGCAAGGGGACACTGAACGGCCAACCGATCAACGGCAGCGACATCGAGGCCGAGATGGGCAATCTCGAACGCACGCCGGACGAATACAAGGAAATGTGGGCCAGCTGGCATGACAATGTCGGCGCGCCGATGCGGTCCGATTACGCCCGCATGACCGCGCTCGCCAACGAAGGCGCCAAGGAACTGGGCTTTGCCGATTTCGGCGCGATGTGGCGTTCAGGCTATGACATGCCGCCCGAACAGTTCGCCGCCGAAACGGAACGGATGTGGCAAGAGGTGAAGCCGCTTTACGTCGCGCTCCACACCTATGTCCGGCGCAAGCTCAACGACAAGTACGGCGATGCCGTGCAGCCGCGCACCGGCCCGATCCGCGCTGATCTGCTTGGCAATATGTGGGCGCAGGAATGGGGCAATATCTACCCGCTGGTCGCGCCCGCCGGAGCGGGGGACATCGGCTATGACCTCACCGATCTGATCGCCAAGAAGAAGCTCGATGCGGTGGGCATGACCAAGGTGGGGGAACAGTTCTTCTCGTCCCTCGGCTTTGCCCCGCTGCCGGAAACCTTCTGGGAGCGCAGCCAGTTCACCAAGCCCGCCGACCGCGAAGTGGTGTGCCACGCCTCGGCCTGGAACATCGACAATGTCGATGATCTGCGCATCAAGATGTGCATCAAGGAAAATGGCGATGATTTCGTGGTGATCCACCATGAACTGGGCCACAATTACTACCAGCGCGCCTACAACAAGCAGGATCTGCTGCACCTCAACGGCGCGAATGACGGCTTCCATGAAGCGATTGGCGACATGATTGCGCTGTCGATCACGCCCGAATATCTGGTGCAGATCGACATGCTCGATCCCAGGGATGTGCCGAGCGCCGGCAAGGACATCGGCCTCTTGCTGCGTCAGGCGATGGACAAGGTGGCGTTTCTGCCCTTCGGCCTGCTGCTCGATCGGTATCGCTGGGGGCTGTATGACGGCTCGATCCCGGAAGCGGCGATCAACACCGGATGGAATGATCTGCGGCAGGAATATCAGGGCATCGTTCCGCCCGTGCCGCGCAGCGCCGACGGCTTTGATGCCGGGGCGAAGTATCACATCCCCGGCAACGTTTCCTACACCCGCTACTTCCTTGCCCGGTTGCTCCAGTTCCAGTTCTACAAGGCTGCCTGCGACACCGCCGGTTGGGAGGGGCCGCTCCACCGCTGTTCGTTCTATGGCAACAAGGAGGTCGGCGCGAAGCTGAACGCGATGCTGGAAATGGGCGCGTCCAAGCCCTGGCCCGACGCGCTGGAGGCCTTCACCGGCGAGCGGCAGATGAACGGCACCGCGATGGTCGAATATTTCGCACCGCTGATGAAGTGGCTGGAGGAGCAGAACAAGGGCGAAAAGGCGGGCTGGTGATGCGACGCGGGGGCGGCATCATCGGGGCGGGCGCGGTGATCGCGCTCGCCGCCTGCGCGCCGGTCGATGCACCGGCAGCGGGCAGCACAGCGGCCATGCCGGCGACCCTGTTCGTCGCTGGCAAGCGCGGCAACACGCTCTCCAAGGTCGATCTGGCGAGCGGCGAGGAGGTGCTCAGGGTGCCGAGTTGCACCAACCCGCATGAACTCGCGACCTCGCCCGATGGCCGACACGTCGCGCTCGCCTGCTATGGCGGGACGACGGTTGACGTGTTTCGCACCCGTGATCTGGTGAAGGTCGCCAGCCATGACCTCGGCGAGAATGCACGTCCTCACGGCATAGTCTGGCACAGCGATGGCAGTCTCTATGTGACCGCCGAAGGGCAGCAGGCGGTGCATGTTCTCATGAGCCTCGAGGATTCGCCCGAACATGTCACTCTTGTCTACTCCACCGGCAAGCAGGGCAGCCACATGCTTGCCGTCTCGCCGGATGGGTCGGTAGTGTGGACGACGGACCTCGGCTCTCGCACCGTGACACGCATTCCCCTGAATAGTGATGCGGGCCCATCGGTGTCCGTTGCTGTAGGGGAGGAACCTGAGGGCATCGCGCTCAGCCCCGACGGCCAAACCCTGTGGGTCTCGGCGCGCGGGTCCAATCAGGCCTTTGCGCTCGATCCTGTGACGATGCAGGTGCGCCAGACGGTCTCCACCGGACGCTTCCCGCTGCGCATTGCGGTTCGTCCGCAAGGCGATGTTGCGATCACATCGGACCTTCAGGACGGTAGCCTCAGCGTCATTGACACGGGCACCGCCAAAGTGATCCGCACCATCGCGGTATCCACCCCGGAGGAGGCGCAGACCCGGTTTCAGGTGACAATCCTGTGGTCTGACGACGGCTCCAAAATCTTCGTCGCTGAAACCGCCAGCGACACCGTCGCCGAGGTCGATTACGCCAGCGGCACAGTCCTTCGCCGTCTCAAGGTGGGCGAGGGCGGAGATGGTATGGCAATCCTGCCTTGAAGACACCCCGGACCTTGTTGACCGTCGGCTGGCGTGAGCTTGTCAGCCTGCCCGAACTCGGACTTGAGGGGATTCCTGCCAAGATCGACACCGGCGCGCGCACGTCCTCTCTGCACGCCCATGTGCTTGAGGACTTCCTGCGCGATGGCGAACGCTTCGTGCGCTTTGCCGTCGACTGGGGCGGGGTGCGCCACGCCTGCGAGGCGGTTCATGTCGATGTGCGCGGCATAACCAGCAGCAATGGGGAACAGCAGACCCGCTTTGTCATAAAGACGCCGCTGACCATCGGTAATCTCAGTTTCCGGGCGGAAATCAGCCTGGCGGATCGTTCCCAAATGCAATTCCCTATGCTGATCGGGCGCACGGCGCTCAGGCGGCGGATGGTGGTGGATAGTGGTCATTCGTGGCTGCAATCACCTGCGATAGCGCATATGGGGCGCATCCGCCGGTAGAACGCCGGACTCGAAAGGTATTTCATGAAAATCGCGATGCTGGCGCGCAACGCCAACCTCTACTCGCACAAGCGGCTGAAAGAGGCTGCCGAGGCGCGCGGCCATACGCTCGACATCCTCAACACGCTGCGCTGCACTGTGCATATCGCCAGCCACCGTCCGCAGGTGTTCTACAACGGCGCGCCGATTGCGAGCTATGACGCAGTGATCCCGCGCATCGGGGCCTCGATCACCAATTATGGTCTTGCGATCCTGCGCCAGTTCGAGATGCGCGGCGTTTGGTCGCTGAACGAAAGCGTGGCCATCGGCCGCAGCCGCGACAAGCTGCGGTCCTTGCAGATCCTCGCCAAGCACGGGCTCGGCCTGCCGCTGACCGCCTATGCCAATGATCCCAAGGCCGCCGAGGAGATCATCAAGGCGGTCAAAGGCCCGCCGGTGGTGATCAAGCTGATCGAGGGGACGCAGGGCATCGGCGTGGTGCTGGCCGAGACAATGAGCAGCGCCAAATCGGTGATCGAGGCCTTCCGGGGCGCCAACGTCAACATCCTTGTGCAGGAGTTCATCAAGGAAGCCGGCGGCACCGATATCCGCGCTCTGGTGGTGGGCGGCAAGGTGGTCGCCGCGATGCAGCGCACCGGCGCGCCGGATGAGTTCCGGTCAAACCTCCACCGCGGCGGCAGCGCGCAGGTGATCAAGATCACGCCCGAAGAACGCTCAACCGCCGTGCGCGCTGCCAAACGCATGGGGCTGAACGTCTGCGGGGTGGATATGCTGCGGAGCAATCACGGCCCCGTGATCATGGAGGTCAATTCCTCCCCCGGCCTCGAAGGCATCGAAAGTGCCACCGGCAAGGATATTGCCGGGCAGATCATCGATTTCATCGCGGCCAACGCGAAGAACGGGCAGACCCAGACCAAGGGGCGGGGGTAACGCCAAGGGAGCGCCGCTGGGACGGCTAGCTGACCCTACCGGAACGGCGGCTCGTTGAAGGCGCGCAGCTTGCGGCTGTGCAGCCGGTCGCCCTCATCCCGCAGCCGCGCCACGGCGACGATGCCCATCTGCAAGTGCGCCGCGATGGCTTCCTCGTAGAATTTGTTGGCCTGACCGGGCAGCTTGATCTCGCCATGCAGCGGCTTGTCCGACACGCACAGCAGCGTCCCGTAAGGCACCCGGAAGCGATAACCCTGCGTGGCGATGGTCGCGCTTTCCATGTCAATGGCGATGGCGCGGCTTTGCGAGAAGCGCTTGGCTGACGAGGAATAGCGCAGTTCCCAGTTGCGATCATCGGTGGTGACCACCGTGCCGGTGCGCATCCGCTGCTTGAGGTTGGCGCCCTGCACGCCGCTGACTTCCTCGGCCGCGCCGGCCATCGCCTGCTGCACCTCGGCAATCGGCGGGATCGGCACTTCGGGCGGGAGCACCGCGTCGAGCACGTGATCATCGCGCAGGTAAGCGTGGGCGAGCACGAAGTCGCCGATCTTCTGGGTGGAGCGCAGGCCCCCGCAGTGGCCGATCATCAGCCAGGCATGGGGGCGCAGCACGGCGAGGTGATCGCAGATCGTCTTGGCGTTGGAGGGGCCGACGCCGATGTTGACCAGCGTGATCCCGCGCCCGTCTTCGCGGATCAGGTGGTAGGCGGGCATCTGGTGGCGGCGCCAGGCAGTGTCATTCAGCTGGTCCTGCGCGTGCGGGGTCGGCTCACGAATGTCGAGCCCGGCCGCGCCCGTCAGCGCGACATAGCCATCCTGACCAATCCGGGCCGCACCCCAGTTCACGAATTCATCGACATAGCGGTGGTAGTTGGTGAACAGGATGAAGTCCTGAAAATCGCTGACCTCGCTGCCGGTGTAATGCTTCAGACGGGCGAGCGAATAATCCGTGCGCAGCCCGTCAAACAGCGACAGGGGGATATCGTTGGTGCTGTCGATCTCGATCCCGTCGGCCAGTTCATCGCCGATCAGGGCAAGGTCGGTCGAAGGGAAGTGTGCGGCGATGTCCTGCGGCGAGATACCCACCATCGCCGCGCCTGCCTCACCATCGAGGACATAGGGGAAGGGGATTTCCTGCCGCGAACGGGTCACGCTCACTTCGATTTCATATTCGTCGGCGATCAGTTGCAGCTGTTCGGTGAGATAGGCTGCGAACAGATCGGGGCGGGTGATGGTGGTGGTGTAGGTGCCCGGCATTTCCAGCCGCCCGAACGCCCGGCTGCGGTCACGCGGCGCGCCAACCCCGGCATAGCGCAATTCGATCTGCGGATAGGCATAGCTGCCATCTTCGCGCCTGCGCTGCGGCGGGATCGTACCGTCGCGCCCGAAGGCGATCACGTCGTCGCGCAGCGCGCGCACGGCCTCGTCATAATGCTGCTGCAGCTGGGCGAGGATGGCGGGAATGTCGATCATGGCAGTTGCTCTGCTCCTTTGTTGTTATCTTTCAGCGACAGGCGCCTGCGGCAAGAGCCTGTTTAAAAAAAGGGCGCGGAAGCCTTTCGACCTCCGCGCCCTTCGATATTTCTGCGGCCCTTTTGCGAGAGCCACGGAGCCTTAGTCGTCGTCGCCGCCGTCCATCAGTTCGGCCGGGATTTCGCCCGGTTCGAGGCTGGTGTCGATGCGGGTCGCTTCGGACTGTTCCTCGATCTCGCGCTGTTCATCGTCGAACATTGCCTTCAGCACGTCGACGCCTTCGCTCTGCAGCTTGGCTTCGTCGTCCGAACGGGCAACGTTGGCCTTCACGGTCACGCGGACTTCAGGGTGCAGGGCAACGGTGACGTTGTGCATCCCGATGGTCTTGATCGGCGCGCCGAGAATGACCATGCGCTTGTCGACGGTGTGGCCCTGATCGGCGAGGCCCGACACGATGTCGCGCACGCTGACCGAACCATACAGCTGACCGGCGTTGGAAGCGGCGCGGATCAGCACCACTTCTGCGCCTGCAACCTTTTCGCCCTGCGCTTCGGCAGCGACGCGGCGCTCGGCGTTGTCCTTTTCCAGCCGCTCACGGTTGGCTTCGAACACCTTGCGGTTGGCTTCATTGGCGCGGAGGGCCTTCTTCTGCGGCAGCAGGAAGTTGCGCGCATAGCCGTCCTTCACAGTGACAACGTCACCGATCGAACCGAGCTTTTCGATGCGCTCAAGGAGAATGATATCCATCTGTGCTTCTCCTCTTACTTCACGATGAACGGAAGCAGGCCGATCTGGCGCGCGCGCTTGATCGCCTGGGCCAGTTCACGCTGCTTCTTCGCCGAAACGGCGGTGATGCGCGAAGGCACGATCTTGCCACGCTCGGACATGAAGCCCTGCAGCAGGCGCACGTCCTTGTAATCGATCTTGGGGGCATCCTTGGCCGCGAACGGGCAGGACTTGCGGCGGCGGAAAAACGGGCGTGCCATCAGTCGCGCTCCTCACGGGTTTCGCGGCGCTTACGCTCGCGTTCGTTCTTGCGCATCATCACGCTGGGGCCTTCCTCGTGCTCTTCCACGCGGATGGTCATGTAGCGGATGACGTCTTCGTTGATGCGGGTCTGACGCTCGAGCTCTGCAACGACCGAGCCGGGGGCATCGATGTTGAGCAGCACGAAATGCGCCTTGCGGTTGCGCTCGATCTTGTAGGCGAGCGACTTGAGGCCCCAGGTTTCGGTCTTGGTGACCTTGCCGTTGCCGGCCTCGACGATTTCGGTGGCTTGCGCCGCAAGCGCGTCAACCTGAGCCTGGCTCAGATCCTGACGCGCGAGAAAGACGTGCTCATACAGAGCCATCTCGCGTCCTTTCACTCCATGCCGATCGCTGGCTGATCTGCACCGACTGTGCAGGGCCCCTCCGGCTTTCTTCAAACAATCGCCGGGCGGTTCCCATGCGAAGCGCGCCCCCTTACAGCTTTGGCGATGAATTGCAAGTCTTGTGCGCAGCGCGCTGGCAGGGCACTCGGCATATTCGAAGACGTATCTCACAGGGGAAATTTCCGTGCCATCAGGATTGGTCGCCTTGCTTGACGACGTGGCGGTGATCGCCCGCGCTGCGTCTGCCTCGATTGACGATATTGCCATGGCTGCCGGCAAGGCGGGATCAAAGACCGCCGGCGTTGTGATTGATGATGCGGCGGTGACGCCCAGTTACGTCACCGGCCTTTCCCCGGCGCGCGAATTGCCGATCATCTGGAAGATCACCAAGGGCAGTTTGAAGAACAAGCTGCTGATCCTGCTGCCCGGCGCGATCCTGCTGTCCGAATTCCTGCCGGGCGCGATCATCTACCTGTTGATGCTGGGCGGGGCCTTCCTGTGTTATGAAGGCGCTGAAAAGGTGATCGAGAAGCTCGGCTTCGGCAAGCACGGCGCGACGCTGGAAGATGAGATTGTCGATCCGGTGGCGTTTGAAAACCAGCGCGTTGCGGGCGCCATCCGCACCGATCTTATTCTGTCGGCCGAAATCATGGCGATCACGCTAGCCGCGCTGGAACTGCCGAGCTGGTGGGAGCGGGGCCTCGCACTGGCGCTGGTGGCGATTATCGTCACTGTGGCTGTCTATGGGACCGTCGCAGTGATCGTGAAGATCGACGATGTCGGGCTGTATCTGACCAAGCAGGGCGAGGCGTGGAAGCAAGGCGTCGGCCACTTCCTGCTGCGCTTCGTGCCCAAGCTGCTCGTTGCCCTGTCGGTGATCGGCACGGTGGCGATGCTGTGGGTTGGCGGCGGGATCATTGTCCACGGCACGCACGAGATCGGCTTTCACGGGCTTTACGACATCATCCACGGGGCCGAAGGCGTCGTGGCCGCCGCTGCCGGGGCATTGGGCGGGGTGGCAGGCTGGCTGACCTATGCCGCGCTGTCCGGGCTGGTCGGACTGGTGCTGGGCGCGGCCATCGCCTTTGTCCTGCACAAAGTGCTGGGTGTGGGCGCGGACAAAGCGCACTAATCGCAGCGCCATGACCAGACCGATCCTGTACACCTGCGCGCGCTCGCGGGGCCTTCGCGCAACATGGGCGGCCGAGGAGGCGGGGGTCGACATCGACCTCAAGATCCTGCCGTTCCCGCCGCGCTATCTCGCGCCCGAATACATGGCGATAAACCCATTGGGCACGGTGCCGATGCTGGTCGATGGCGAGACGCAGCTGACCGAAAGCTGCGCCATTGCCCATTATCTGGCAACACGCGGAGGCTACACCCCGCTGGCGATTGCGCCGGGGGAGCGCGATTACGGCGAATATCTGGACTACACCTACCACGCCGACGCAACGATCACCTTCCCGCAGACCGTCTATATGCGGTTCGCGATTTTCGAGAAGGACAAGGGGTTGCAGGAGGCCGGCCACGCCTATGCCAAGTGGTTCCACAAGCGATTGGTGAAGGTCGAGCAGCGCCTTGAAGGGCGCGAGTTCCTGTGCGCCGACCGGTTTACCGTCGCTGACATTTGCGTTGGCTACGCGCTGATCCTCGCTGAGAGCGTGGGACTGGATGAAGGCGTGCCCGACACTCTCAAGGCCTATCGCGCGCGGCTGACGGCGCGGGAGGCCTATCAGCGTGCGTTTGCGCGGGAGGAAGCGGGGCGGAAGGGGCTGCAAAGCAACGGAGGCTGAGGGACAGCTTTCGGGAAAACGGTGAGCCTTGGCGAATGTCTGAAAATGGGTGGGTCGCCGGAGGGCGGCCATTCGTGCATGGAACCAATTCACGTGAACGCGGTATAGCCATTCGACGTAACTTTTCGAGCTTCGCCCGAAACCGGCGGACATTGCTTGCAAGCTGCATTTTTTGCGCAGCCACATTCCCCGGCGACCTGCCCTAGCGGCAGGTGTGGGAGCAAACGCAAGTGCACATTACCCCATCCCCCTGTGCAGCCTCTCAAGGCTTAGACCGACCGGCCAGCGCCTGCGTCAAGCGGCAGCGGACATGATGCGTCTCAAATTTGTGTTTGCCGCAATCACCGCCTTGGTGATCGCGCTGTGGCTTGCGAGCGTTGATTGGGCGCTGATGTCGGGCGGTATCTGGTCGGCGCGCGGGCTGCTTGTGCCTTTGACCGGCATCCTTGCCATGGCCTTCATGGCGGCGGCCATCCTGCTGGCTGCAAGGCCTGTGCAAGTGGAAACCGCATTGGGAGGCCTCGACAAATTCTATCGCTTGCACAAATGGCTGGGCATTGGTGCCGTTGTTATGGCGGTGCTTCACTGGCTGGTGGAAAAGGCACCAAAATGGCTGGTAGAACTGGGGTGGCTGGCACCGCGACAGCGCGCCGCTGGCGCAGCGGCCGAACCTCGCCCCTTCGCCGATTATCGGGATCTGGCCTCCGATCTGGGTGAATGGGCATTCTATCTGCTGCTTGTGCTGGGAGCGCTCGCCTTGTGGCGGCGGTTTCCCTACCACCTGTTTTTCAAGACCCACCGCCTGATGGCGGCATTGTTTCTTGTCCTGATCTTCCACACGATTGTGCTGACCCCGGCCAGCTACTGGACTGCGCCGATCAGTCTGCTGATGATCGTGCTAATCGGAACGGCAGCAGTGGCGGCAGGCATGTCGATCTTCGGGAGGATCGGCAAATCGCACCGGTTCACAGGCGAAGTCACTGATTTTCATTTCCACGAAGGAAATTCGGTCCTTGATGTCGGTGTGAAGCTGACCACCGCTTGGCCTGGACATGCTGCCGGACAGTTCGCCTTCCTGAAATTCGCCGGAACAGAACGGGCGCATCCTTTCACCATTTCCTCTGGCTGGGCGAACACCGGCCGCCTTGCCTTCAGCATCAAGGGAATTGGCGATTACACCCGGCGCCTGCCGGGCATCATAGAGGTGGGTCAGGCAATCACGGTCGAGGGCCCCTATGGTCGCTTTGACTTTGGATCGGCAGAGGGACCGCAGCTCTGGATAGCAGGCGGGGTTGGCATCACCCCATTCATTGCCCGGATGGAAGCGATCACTATCGCAGGACAGTCTCAGGATGTGGATCTGATCTATTCGACAGGCGCACTTGACGATGCCTTCATCAATGAGGTTCGCAGGGCTGCCGATGCTGCGGGTGTGCGGCTACATATTGTCGACACGGGCCTTGAGGGATTTGTAGATCTGGCAAAACTCGCCGTATGGACCCCCGGTTGGCGCTCTGCTGACGTGTGGTTTTGCGGCCCGTCAAAGTTTGGCGATAGCCTCTATCAAGCCATGCACGCCGATGGTCTGCCCGCGGGCCGGTTCCACCGCGAACTCTTCGATATGAGATGAGCGACCTGAGAGCATTGCTTGTTGCTGATTGAGAACATCCACGGCTTGCTGATCAAACGGCCCAAAGCGGTCCTTGCCTGATCGTTCGCCTCACGCCGCCTGATCCGGCGTCACCGGCCGTGCCGACAGGTCGCGCCGCAGCAGCTTGCCGATCGGATCGCGGGGGAGCGTGTCCACAAACTCGATGTAGCGCGGGCGTTTGTAGCCTGCGATCTGGCCTTTGAAGCGGGCGGTGATTTCCTCGCGGGTCAATTCATGGCCCGGCTTCAGCACCACGAAGGCCTTGACCGCCTCGCCCCATTGCTTGTCGGGCACACCGCAGCAGCCGGCATCGGCGACCTCGGGCATGGCGGCGAAGACGGCGTCGACCTCGGCGGGGTAGACGTTTTCACCGCCGGTCTTGATCAGCTCCTTGGCGCGGCCCAGCAGGTAGCCGCGCCCGCGTGCGTCCATCGTGCCAAGATCGCCGGTGCGCAGCCAGCCGTGGCCCAATGCGGCCTCGGATGCCTCCGGATTGCGCCAGTAGCCGAGCATCACCGACGGGCCGCGCAGACACAGTTCGCCTTCCTCGCCGGGGGGCAGGTGGTTCCCCTCGGGATCCAGCACGGTCATGGTCAAATGCGGCAACGTCCACCCGATCGAGCGGGGCGCTTCCAGCATGTCGGCATAGTCCATGAAGGTCGCAAAGCCGCAAATCTCGGTCTGGCCATAGCCGCCGACCACGCGGGCATCCCACTCGTTTTCGATGAATTCGTACATCTGCGGGCGCCCCATGCCTGCACCGCCGGTGTAATTGGTGAGCGGCATCACGCCATTGCGGATCGGCTCCATGCCCTGCCACGGGAAGCAGATCGTGGGGAAGGCGCTGGTGGTGGTGCAGCCCTCACGATGGAGCAGATCGAGGATCGCGGCGTTGCTGTCATCGCGGCCTGCAAACACGCTGGTGCCGCCGCAAGCGAGCATGGCGGCGACCTGCTGCATCCCCACCACGTGGAACAGCGGGTTGACCGAAAGCAGGCGTTCCGAGTGGTTGAAACCGCGATGCTGCGCGAAGCCGAGCGCGCTGGCGGCAAGGGCGCTGCCGGCTTGCAGGCAGCCCTTGGGCCGCCCGGTCGTGCCGCTGGTGTACATCATGTAGAGCGGTCGGTCGGGTGCTAAGTTCAGGTCGAGATCATCGGCATATGGCACCGGGCTGTGTGCGGTGCTGGCCGCGCTCTCGAAAAGGCCATCCGCCGCATGGGTTTCTTCGACCTCGTGGACTTCGCCTGCGTTAGCTTCGGCCAGAAGCGCGGAAAATCGATGGTTCACAAAGGTCATCGCTGGCTCGGCATTGCCGCAGATCCATGCCAGTTCTGCCGGAGCAAGCCGCCAGTTGAGCAGCACCGCGATCGCTCCGATCCGGCTGCAAGCCAGCAGCGAGGTGAGGAACGGCGCTCCGTCGGTCAGCAGCAGGGCGATGCGGTCACCGGGGCCGATCCCGCGCTGAAGCATCCAGTGGGCAAGGTTGGTGACGCGCGCATCAAGCTGGGCCCAGGTCAGGCGCTGGGTGCCGTCAACCGTGGCAAGCCGGTGGGCATGGCGCGCGGCGCAGTTCGCCAGCAGCGTATCGAGGCTAAAATCGCGAGGGTGCATGGCCGTCACGCTACCCCCGCGCCGCGCCCTCGGCCATCAGCGATTTTGCGAATGGGTCTGTGACAGATCCCGCCCGCAGCGCGTGCAGATGCGGTTGGGCCAGGGCACTACGAACATCCCGCGGAAGAAGGCGTTCTTGCCGCAATCGGGGCAATTGAACCGCAGCATCGGCGCATTGGCGATAAGCAGCAGCACAATCGCGGCGGCAAAGGCGATGGTGGAATGGCCGTACAGCCGGTCAACCGTCAGCACCAGAACCACCCCGATCATCACCGCACCCAGCATTCGCAAGGCATGGCGCACGGCGCGGGCATGAAGGCTCATGCCAGGCGGACGAGGATCGATCGGGCAAACTCCGTCAGGGTATCGTCGCGCGCACCCATCACCACGATCCGGTCACCGCCTTGCGCCAGTGCAACAATCCGGTCGGCGCAGGCATCACGGTCAGCGATGTGCTCGGCCTGCCCTCCGCGGACCTTGATCAGCGCGACGATCCGTTCGCTGCCGACACTGCGGTCCACCGTGCCGCCGAAATAGACCGGATCGCACAAGATCGTGATGTCATCCGGCCCCAGTTCGCGTGCGAAGGTGGCGGCCAGCTCTTCGCCCATCTGGCGCAACGGGCCGTAGCCGTGGGGCTGGAAGAAGGCGATGACCCGACCGGGAGTGGCCTTCAGCGTGCGCAGGGTTGCCGCGCATTTTTCCGGGTTATGGCCGAAATCATCGATCACCGTGATGCCCGATGGCGTGGTGCCGATCACGTCGAACCGGCGGGCTAGCCCCTGAAAACTGCGCAGCGCGTAAGCGGCGTGTCCGATCCCGATGCCTGCAGCACTTGCCGCCGCGATGGCGGCCAGCGCGTTGGACAGGTTGTGCAGCCCCGGCATGGGCAGGATCAGCGGGAAAACCTCGCGCTTGCGGTTGTCGATCACCGCCGCGCGCACGCCAAGTTCGCTCTGGTCGATCGAGTCCGGTTCAACTGTGATATCAGCGGTGCGCGTCTTGAGACCGAAGGTGACCTTCGCTGCGGCGCGCGGGACCAGATAGGCTGCCTCCGGGCTATCGAGATTGATCACGGCTGTCCCTGCCTTGGCGATGTAACTGCCAAACAGCACCCGCAATTCCTCGATGCTCTTGTGGTCAAGGCTGACATTGAGCAGCACGCCGATAGTCGGGCGGTAAAGCGCGATCGACCCGTCGCTTTCGTCAACCTCGCTGACAAACAGATCACGCGATCCGATCTGGGCGCTGGCAAAGGGGTTGGTGGATGAAACGAAGTTCTTCATCACCGCGCCGTTCATCACCGTGGGATCATAGCCTGCTTCGTGGAGGATCCATGCGATCATGCCGGTCACGGTCGACTTGCCCGAGGTGCCGCCCACCGCGACCGAGAAATCGGCGGCGTTGAACATTTGCGCAAGCAGTTCGGCGCGGCTCAGCCGCTTGCAGCCCAGTTCACGGGCGCGGGCGACTTCGGGCACGCTGTCCTCGATTGCGGCGGAGGCGATCAGCACCTGATCCGGCGATGTCACCCCGCTGCCGTCCTGCGGGAACAGCGTGAAGCCATTGGCCTCCATCCACGCAAACTTGTCTGGCGTGCGCCCCTGATCACGGCTGCGGTCGGAGCCTGCCACCGGCAAGCCGAAACCCTGCGCGATCTGCGCCAAGGGCAGCATACCGGACCCGCCGATGCCGCAAAAGAACAGCGGGCGCTCTGCAAGCGTCCCGGCGGTGACCCCATTATCCATATCATCCTTGGTTATTGGCTTGCGCGCCCCCTGACAAGCGCCATAGGCTGCGTAACATGACGAATATCGCCATATGCGCGCCCGCCACGCCGATCACCCGCGAGCAGCAGACTGCGCTGCAAGAACTTGTCGCCGCCGAATTCCCCGGCCACCGCGTCACCTTCCACGACCAGTGCTTTGAACGCGAAGGCCATTTTGCGGGCAGCGACCTGCGCCGCCTCACGGCTTTGCTCGAATGTGCCAATGATCCGGCCTTCGATGTCGTGTGGTTCGCCAAGGGGGGATACGGCTCGAACCGCATTGCCGAGGCGGCGGTGGCGCAGATGAACGTGTCGGCGCGGGCCAAGACCTATGTGGGCTTTTCCGATGCAGGCTATCTGCTCGCTGCGCTCTACCGTGCGGGAATCGGGCAGAGCGTCCACGG
Source organism: Porphyrobacter sp. IPPAS B-1204 (assembly GCA_003724185.1). Lineage (GTDB taxonomy): Bacteria > Pseudomonadota > Alphaproteobacteria > Sphingomonadales > Sphingomonadaceae > Erythrobacter. The sequence goes on along the minus strand of RHGM01000001.1, from coordinate 367,678 downwards.
GCACATGCCGGTCAGCGCCCGTTCCGAAGGCGGGCGCGAGGCGATCCGGCGGGTGCTGCGCTGGCTTGGCGGGGACACCAGCGGGGTCGAACCGAGCCTTGACGGCACCACACCGGCGGCTGCCTTCAACCTCATCACGCTGGCGATGATCGCGGGCACTCCGATGATGCCCGATCTGACCGGCCATGTGGTGATGGTCGAGGAAGTGGCCGAACATCTCTATGCCATCGACCGGATGTTCTTCCACCTTGCCGGAACGCTGCCGCGGCTTGCGGGCCTCAGATTGGGAGCGGTGACGGACGTGCCGGAAAACTATGTCGAATTCGGCCAAAGCGAGGAAGACATCGCCCGGTTCTGGTGTGATCGGGCGGGCATTCCCTATCTCGGCCGCGCCTTGATCGGCCATAACTCTGCCAACAGGGTTGTGCCCTTCGGCCTTGCCAGCCCGCCCGCGCGGACGTAACGGCGCGCCCCAAAACTCATAAAGAGGGTCGTCGATGCGCGCGTTCATTTTTCCGGGGCAGGGCAGTCAGAAAGTCGGCATGGGGGCAGAGCTCGCAGAAGCCAGCGCCGCCGCGCGCGAGGTGTTCGGCGAGGTGGACGAGGCGCTGAAGCAAAATCTCTCCGCGCTGATGTTCGGCGGGCCGGAAGAAGAACTGACCCTCACAGAAAATGCCCAGCCGGCGATCATGGCGAATGCGATGGCCACTGTCCGCGTGCTGGAGCACGATTTCGGGATCAAGCTGGCCGCGCATGGCAACTGCGTTGCGGGCCATTCGCTCGGTGAATACACGGCGCTGTGCGCCGTTGGTGCTTTCAGCCTTGCCGATACCGCCCGCCTGCTCAAGCTGCGGGGGCAGGCAATGCAGGCGGCGGTTCCCCTGGGTGAAGGAACGATGGCCGTGCTGCTGGGCGCCGACATTGCTCAGGCCAAGGCGCTAGCCGAAGCGGCTGCCCAAGGTGAAGTCTGCGAAGTCGCCAATGACAATGACCCTTCGCAGGTTGTGCTGTCGGGCCACACTGCCGCGATCGAGCGGGCGGTGGCGCTGGTCAAGGAACACGGGATCAAGCGCGGCATGATCCTCAATGTCTCGGCGCCGTTCCATTCATCGCTGATGGCCCCTGCCGCCGCGCGCATGGCCGAGGCGCTGGCCGAAACGCCGCCATCGGCGTTCACGCTGCCGCTCTACGCCAATGTCACCGCTGCTGCCGTCACCGACCCCGACGCCGAACGCGCGCTGCTGGTCGAACAGGTGACCGGCCGTGTCCGCTGGCGCGAAAGCGTGCTTGCCATGCGTGCCGATGGGGTCGAAAGCTTTGTGGAACTGGGCGGAAAGGTCGTCGGACCGATGGTCAGCCGGACGGACCGCGATGCACAGGTGACAAGCCTCGTGACCATGCAGGATCTTGAGGCTTTTGCGAAGGAGATGGCGTGATGTTTTCCCTCAAAGGCATGAACGCGCTGGTCACCGGCGCATCGGGCGGGATCGGATCGAGCATCGCGCACGCGCTCGCCTCGCAGGGCGCGCGTTTGGCGCTGTCGGGGTCGAACTCGGCCAAGCTTCGCGCCTTCCGCGATGAGCTGAACGAAGCCTATCCCCACCACGATCACGATGGCCATGTCGAGATCACCTGCGATCTGGGCAACACCACGCAGGTCGAGGAATTGATCCCGGCGATGCTGGACACGCTCGGCACGATGGACGTTCTCGTGAACAACGCGGGCATCACGCGCGACAATCTGGGGATGCGGATGAAGGATGATGAATGGGATCAGGTGATCCGCATCAACCTCGAAGCGAGCTTCCGCCTGATGCGCGCTGCCGCCAAGCCGATGATGAAGGCGCGGTTCGGGCGGATCATCAACATCACCAGCGTGGTGGGCGCGACCGGTAACCCCGGCCAGATGAATTACTGCGCAGCCAAGGCGGGCCTGACCGGCATGACCAAGGCGTTCGCGCAGGAGGTTGCGAGCCGCGGGATCACCGCCAACTGTGTTGCCCCCGGCTTCATCCGCACCGCGATGACCGCGGCGCTCGATGAAAAGCAGCAGGCCGCGATCAATGGCCGCATCCCGATGGGCCGGATGGGTGAGGGCGCGGAAATAGGCGCCGCAGTCGCCTTCCTCGCCAGCCGCGAAGCCGCCTATGTCACGGGCGAAACGCTGCATGTGAACGGCGGAATGGCGATGCTGGGCTAACAGCGGCACGGGCCGTGCTGATTTGGGGGGCAGAGATGAAGTTGATGATGATCGGGGCGTTCGCGGTGCTTGCCTTGGTGCCATCGGCTCCTGCGCGGGCGTTGACCCCCGCGCAAGAGAATTGCGTCGGCCTTGGCATGCCCGAGTCCCTCCAAAGCCAGCTTGTCGATGAAATGCTGACCAATGACAGCGGGGCGCAAGTCACCGAGAAGGTCATGGCGCTGGCAAAGGAATGCGCGGTCAAGACTAACGTCGCCCCTGCCAAGCATGATGCCTATATCAACTTCGCCGTGGCCAACGCGATCGTGCTGGACGCCGGTGAGCGGTTGGACAAGACGGGATACCCTGTCACCACCCTGAATTCCGCAATCGATGCGATGGTGTTGCTCAGCAGCGATGGCGAAGTGGTGTACTTCTCGAAGGAAGGCCTCACCGATGCCGGGATCGATTTCCTGTTCAGCTATTTCGACGACAGGGGGATGAACTTCGAACCCAAGGGAGAAGCCGATCTCGTTCTGCTGTCGACCTATCTGGCCGCTGCGGGGAAGATCGTATCGGTCTACAGCCAGCTTTTCGGCGGATAATCGCCTGCGCGAACTGCCAAGCGCCCATCAATAGCCACTGACACTCCCTTATCCCCAGCGGAGTCGCCCCTCGCAAAGCCGCCAACTTGCCCGTATGCTCGCCTGCGCTAAGGTTTGGCGCAGATTCCGGCGCTTGAGGGCGATTCCTTCGCCCCTCTGCCATATACAGGACCGATAGGGACAAGCGATGAAGGCCACGATCGAACGCGCGACGCTGCTGCGGTGCCTCTCCCATGTTCAATCCGTGGTGGAGCGCCGCAATACCATCCCCATCCTGTCGAACGTGCTGATCGACGCCAGCGATGGCGGCAGCGTGCGGGTGATGGCGACTGACCTTGACCTGCAAGTGGTTGAGAGCATGTCGGCCTCCTCGGTCGATCAGCCGGGCGCCATCACGGTGTCGGCTCACCTGCTGTTCGACATTGCCCGCAAACTGCCCGAAGGCAGCCAGGTCAGCCTGACCACCAGCGAAAACCGCCTGGAGGTCAAGGCAGGCCGGTCGAACTTCAAGCTGCCGACCTTGCCGCGCGATGATTTCCCGGTGATCGTTGAAGGCGATTTGCCGACCAGCTTCGAACTGCCTGCGCGCCTGCTGGCCGAGTTGATCGACCGCACCCGGTTCGCGATCTCGACCGAGGAAACGCGGTACTACCTCAACGGCATTTTCCTCCACGTGACCGACGAGGACGAGCCGCTGCTGAAGGCGGCCGCGACTGATGGCCACCGCCTCGCCCGATTCACCGTGTCGCGCCCGGAAGGCGCCGCAGGGATGCCGGATGTCATTATCCCCCGCAAGGCGGTGGGCGAGCTTCGCAAGCTGCTTGACGAGGCGATCGACAGCAACGTGCTGATCGACCTTTCGGCGAGCAAGATCCGCTTCACCATGGGCGGCGAAGGCGGCGTGGTGCTGACCAGCAAGCTGATTGACGGCACCTTCCCCGATTACAGCCGCGTGATCCCGACCGCCAACGACAAGCTGCTGAAGGTCGATCCCAAGCTGTTCTTCTCGGGCGTGGACCGCGTGGCCACCATCGCCACCGAAAAGACCCGTGCGGTGAAGATCGGTCTGGATCAGGACCGCGTGACGCTGTCGGTCACCTCGCCCGACAACGGCACTGCGGCTGAAGAAATCGCCGCCGAATACCGTTCGGAAGGGCTGGAGATCGGCTTCAACGCCAATTATCTGAAGGACATCCTCGGCCAGATCGACAGCGACACGGTGGAATTGCACCTCGCTGATGCCGGTGCGCCGACCCTGATCCGAGAAAACGAACAGGCCCGTGCGCTTTACGTGCTGATGCCGATGCGGGTGTGATCCCCGCCACCAAGGAGGGGAATTGCCGATGAATGCCGTTCAGGTTCACGTCCGCAAGGGCGCGCTTACCGATGCCGTTCTTGCCGAACAGCCGCTGGCCCCGCTGGCCGATGGCGCGGTGCGGCTTGCGATCGAAAGCTTCTCGGTTACCGCCAACAATGTCACCTACGCCGTGGCGGGTGACAGCTTCAAATATTGGGACTTTTTCCCCGCGCCCGAAGGCATGGGCATTGTGCCGATGTGGGGCCATGCGCGGGTGATCGAAAGCCTGCACCCTGACATTGCCGTGGGCGAGCGGGTCTATGGCTACCTGCCGATGGCGAGCCATCTGGATGTGATCCCCGGCCGCATTACGCCGGGTGGCTTCATGGACACCGCCGCGCATCGTCAGCCGATGAGCCCGGTCTACAACAGCTACACGCGCCTCGCGGTTGATTCGGAGCATGATCCCGCGCGTGAGGCGGAACGGATGATCTTTAGCCCGCTGTTCCGCACCGGCTTCCTCATCGAGTATTTCCTGCGCGGCCAGGACTGGTTCGGTGCCGAGCAGCTGATTGTCACCAGCGCCTCGTCAAAGACCGCACTGGGCCTCGCCAGCGTGGCGCGGCAGACTTCGCCGGGGATCAGGCGGGTGGGGCTGACCTCGAAGGGCAATGTCGGTTTTGTCACTGCGACTGGTCTTTACGATGACGTGATCGCCTATGACGATCTGGAGCGTGTGCCTGTGCTTCGCAGCGTCAGTGTGGACTTTGCCGGCAATGCCGAGCTGTTGGCTAAGGTGCATCGCCATTTCGATGCCGCGCTGGCCCATTCGGCGCTGGTGGGGATGACCCATATCGAAGCGCGCTCGACCTTCGGCGGCGGGGCGCCGATGCCCGGCCCCAAGCCCGCGCTGTTCTTCGCGCCCGATCATGCGGTCGCCTTCTTCAAGGCCCACGGCCCCGAGGAAGGTGGCAAGCTGGTTGCAGCGGCCTGGCACGAATTCCTCAAGGCCGCCGATGGCACGGTCGCGATCGAGCGGCATCAGGGACTTGAGGCGGCGCGCTCAGTGTTCACCGCGATGGTGGCCGGGCAGATCGACCCGGCCAAGGGCATCGTGATCGAGCCTTAGGTCGGCGGCGGATCACTCCGCCGCCTCGGCCAACGCCGCGCGCTGCGGGCCGCGGATCAGCCCGCCGGGGGCTGCGCCAGTCCATGCGCCATCGCGGAAGGTCACGACGCCGCTCTTGATGGTGGCAACATAGCCGTCCGCCTTCTGCAGCAACCGCTTGCCGCCCGCGGGCAGATCAAAGGCCAGCCACGGCTTGCCCAGCTTCAGGCCGTCCATGTCGATGATGTTGATGTCGGCCAGATAGCCCGGCGCAATCACGCCGCGATCTTCGAGGCCGTACAAAACCGCTGTATCGCGGCATTGGCGCTTGATCGCCTGCTCCAGACTGATCCTTGCCCCCCGCTTGCGGCTTTTCACCCAATGTTCGAGCATGAAGGTGGGCGAGGCGGCATCGCAGATCGTCCCGCAATGCGCGCCGCCATCCGACAGCGAGTTCACCGTGTCATCGGCGTGCTGGAGCGGGTGCAGGAAATCGAGATTGCCGTCGGCGTAATTGAGGATCGGCAGGTAGATGAAGCCTTTGCCCTCATCGCGGCACAGCAGGTCATAGGCATATTCCTGCGGGCTCACCCCCGCCGCCGCCGCACGGGCGTTGATGCTGGCTTCCGCCCCCGGCTCGTAATCGAAATCGGGGTCCATTTCATACTGCAGCGTCCAGCCCATGCTGATCGCCATCACCACCCCGCCGATGTCCTTGGGGGCGTTGGTGTAGTCATTGGGCTCGGCCAACAGTTTGGCCTTGAAGGCGGGGTCGAGGAGGTGCGCCTTCTGCTCCTCCCACGGCAAGTCCTTGATCGCCATCCAGCTCGGGCGGAAGGCGAAGGGGTTGACCGTGCCCTGCCACGCCATGACGATGCCGTTGCCGCGCAGCGCAATCTGCGCGACGATCTGCGCGCCGTTGTCGTTCTCGGCGCGCATCTGGGCGATCTGTTCGTCCAGCGAAAGCTCCTTGGCGATGGATTGCAGCGCGGCGAAGGTGACGGGAATGCCGGCCTCGCGGCTGAGTTGGCCCATCCAGCCAAATTCGTCCCATTCGCGCTTGAGGTCGCTGGCGATCTCGAACACGGCATGGCCGCCTGCCGCCTTGGCGCGGCCCATTGCCTTGCCGATTGCGATCAGTTCTTCGGCGGTGGCAGTGGTGCCGGGGACCAGTTCGCCATCGACCGACTTGTGCAGCACCGTGCGCGAGGTCGAGAAGCCCAGCGCGCCCGCACGCACGCCTTCCTCGACGATGCGGCTCATTTCCGCGATGTCGTCTGCCGTCGGCACTGCGCCGGGCTGTTCGCGGTCACCAAGCACATAGGCGCGCACCGCGCCGTGGGGGACGTGGGTGCCGATATCTACCGTGCGGGGGAGCTTCTCCAGCGCGTCGAGATATTCGGGGAAGGTTTCCCAGTCCCACGTGATCCCCTCGGCCAGCGCGGTACCGGGGATATCCTCCACCCCTTCCATCAGGCTGATCAGCCATTCGTGGCGGTCAGGCCGGGCCGGCGCGAAGCCGACGCCGCAATTGCCCATCACCACCGTGGTGACACCGTGCCAGCTGGACGGGGCCATCTCCTGATCCCAGGTCGCTTGCCCATCGTAATGGGTGTGAATGTCGACAAAGCCGGGGGCGACCACCTTGCCGCTGGCGTCGATCTCCTCGGCGGCGCTGCCCGCGATCCGGCCCACGGCCACGATCAATCCGTCCTTCACCGCCACATCGCCGGTGAAGGCCGATTGCCCGGTGCCATCCACAATCGTGCCGCCCCGGATGATCAGGTCATATTGCGCCATTCTGTCTCTCCCTTATGGGGCGGAGAATGTCGCAAAGCGGCCGGCCCTACAAGGGGGCGTTGGAAGTGCATCTGGAGCCAAGGGGCAAGACAATGGGTCGCAATCGGGTTTTTCGCATCTGTTTTGGAGGACTTGCAGGATTTGCTGCGTTCACCACGCCGCTTGCAGCGCAGGATGGCGGTGCCTGGCGGCTTGCACCGGAGAGCGATCTTTCGGCCATGCTCGATTGTTTCGAGGCGGCGGGGCAGACGCTGATTTCCGCCCATCGCGGCGGGCCGACGCCGGGCCTGCCGGAAAACGCGATCCCGACAATGGACGCGCTGCTCGCCGCGCATCCCGCGATCATGGAGGTCGATGTCGCACAGAGCGCGGACGGGGTGCATTTCCTGCTGCATGACGACCGGCTTGACCGCACCACGACCGGCACCGGCGAGGCGGAGGCGCAGGATTGGGCGTCGCTCAGCCAGCTGAAACTGAAGGACAATTGGGGCTGGGTCACCCCTTACGCAATTCCGACACTGGCCGAGGCGCTTGCCTGGGCCAAGGGGCGCACGGTGATGCAGATCGATTTCAAGCGGTCGGCCGACTTCGGCAAGGTCGTTGCCGAAATTCGCAGAGCGGGCATGGCGAACAGCGTGATCCTGATCGCCTATTCGGTGGAACAGGCCGCCGCGCTGCACCGCGCTGCGCCGGAGATGCTGCTGTCGGTCTCGATCGATGAGGTCGGCGATGTTGCCGCGCTGAAGGCAGCAGGCATTCCCGAGCATCGCATGGTTGCCTTCACCGGCACCCGCCTGCCGCGCCCCGAACTCTACCGCGAACTCGACAAGGCCGATATCGAAGTGATCTTCGGCACGCTGGGCCGCCCGCCGCGCTCCATCGATGCGGTGATCGACCGCTACGGCATGGACGAACGCTATGCCGAGCTGGGCAGGGAAGGCGTCGACATCCTCGCCACCGACCGCCCGCGCGAAGCGGCGACCGCACTGGCCGAAGCCGGGCGGCTGCCGAAAGCGGGGCAATGCGGGGTCAGCCGGGGCAGCTAACTGTCAAAGGCGCTTTGACACGCCCTTCGCGGCTTTCCATCCGACAAAGAACAGTATCGCGCTGCCGATCAAAGCGATCACAAAGATGATGATTGCGATGTCGACCAGCGTACCCGCGATGCCGCCAAAGCCCAGAACCGCAGCGACAAGCGCGATAATGGCGAGTGTAAATGCCCATCCATACATAGATTTTTCCTCCGTAACGTATCCACGCTACGGGGTTGCGAACCTGAATGTTCCGCAAACACGGCAGGATGCCGCGTCCGCAGGATGGAGCCCCTCGGGATGCGCCGGCCTTAAGCCGCCGCCATCCGCCGCGTTTCCTTGGCCGTATCCGGCGCGTCCAGAAATTCACGGATCGCCGCCACGCACTCATCGGCATGGGTCAGCAGGAACAGATGCCCGCCGCCTGCGAAGGTCTGAAGCCGCGAATTGGGGATCATCGCCTTCAGGATCTTGCCGTTGATAACGGGCACGATCTGATCGTCCTCGCCCATCATGATCAGCGTTTCCTTCTTCATGAAGGGCAGGGCAGGCAGGCTGCTCCAGCCCATCATGCACATAAGCTGATACATGTAGCCGCGTGGGGACGGGGGCTTGAGCCGGCCGATATGGCTGTCCTTCTGGTGCGCGGCCCCGTCCTTGTCGACCCCGCCATACAGCGTGGCGAAGTGTTCGTTCATGAATTCCGGGTCGATGTAGCGGCGCGGGTCGGCCATCTTGGTGAAGGCGGCGGGGTTGCCCGGCACCATCAGCATTCCGGGCGTTGTGGCAATCAGCGTCAGCCGCCGGGTGCGCCCCGGGTGCTGCAGCGCAAAGTGCTGCGCCATCGCGCCGCCCCATGACACGCCCATCACGTCAACCTCGTCGAGGCCGAACTTTCCCAGCAACTGGGCTGCGGTCCAGCTCATGGTGGCAGGATTGTAGGGTATCAGCGGATCAGGCGATTCGCCGGTGCCGGGCATGTCGAACATGATGAAGCCACGTTCGGGCAGGGCAGCAGCAAGCGGGGCCACCGCTTCGATGTTGGCGCCGATGCCATTGAAGAACAGAACCGGCAGATGGTCGGAGGGCATATCGAGCCGCCAGGCAGCAGTCCGTAGCGTCCGGCCGCCCACTTGCTCCATCGAGACGACCGCGTCGTCCATGGGATTGGTCACGTATTCACGTCCTTTCTTCGCCCCCGCATGGGAGGCGGGTTGGGCGCGCACACCGATCCCTTAGCGCGCGCGCCCACAAACTTGCGCTGTGGTTCCCTTGCGGGAACACCGCCAGCGCGAAGCCGTTGTATCAGACTTCTTCGACGACGTAGAGTCCCGGCGCAGGGTCGGTGGGCTTGAACGTGTCATTGCCAAGCGCGGCAGGGGCGGCCTTCTTCTTGCCCGAACGTGCCTGCACCCACTCCATCCACAGCGGCCACCAGCTGCCTTTCACCTCCTCGGTGCCCTGCAACCACTCGTCGGCGGTGGCGGGGAGCTTGCCCTTCTTGGCTTGCACGAAATACTTCGCCTTGGGGTTGGTCGGCGGGTTGAGGATTGCCTGCATGTGGCCCGACTGGCTGAGCACGTAGGTCACGTCCTTCGATCCGAACAGCTGGGTCGAACGGTAGGTCGCCTTCCACGGGGTGATGTGATCGGTCACCCCGCCAAGGATGAACAGGTCCGATGTCACCTTGGAAAGATCGATCTTGTGATCGACCATCTCGACCTCGCCCTTCTTGGTGAAGGCGAGGGTTTCATAGACGGTCAGGAAGTCGCCCATCAGGCTGGCAGAAAGGTTGGTGGCGTCGGCATTCCAGAACAACACGTCAAATGCCGGCGGATCACTGCCCAGCAGGTAGTTGTTGATGACGTAGTTCCAGATGAGGTCATTCGGGCGCAGCCAGGCGAAGCCGCGCGCCAGATCGTCGGCCTTGATGACGCCCGCCTTGCTGGCGCGCTGGCGGGCGAGCTTCATGCCGTTTTCGCTGACCAGCGATCCGGCCTCGATATCGGTAGCCATCGGATGCAGCACACAGACCATCAGAGTGAGCGTGCCGAGCAGGTCTGACTTGTCGGCAGCCAGCTTTGAGGCCAGCATGGCGGCGGTCTGACCGCCGGAACATCCGGCCGACACGTTAACCTTTTTGGCGCCGGTGATCGCGGCCACCGCCTCCATCGCTTCGCGGCAGGAATGGACGTAATCGGCCATCCCCCACTTGCCCTGTTCCTTGGTCGGATTGCGCCACGAGATCACGAAGGTCTGGATGCCGTTATCGACCTGCCATTTGACCACCGACTTATCGGGGCTGAGGTCATTGATGTACATCTTGTTGATCTGCGGCGGGATGGTGAGCTGCGGGATCTCGTACACTTCGTCCGTGGTCGGGGCGTAATGGATCAGCTCCATCATCTCGGTCCGCAGCACCACCGCGCCCTTGGACGTGGCGACATTTTCGCCCAGCTTGAAGGGGCGTTTGTCGACCTGGCTAACCATGCCCTTGTTGTGGACGATGTCGTTATAGGCGTTCTGCAAGCCCTTGATCAGCGAGAGGCCGCCGCTGTCGATCACCCGCTTCTGCGCGGTCGGGTTGCCGATCAGGGTGTTGGTGGGGGCAAGGCCATCAAGGATGATATTGGCGATGAAATTCGCGCGGTTACGCTCCAGCTCGTCAAGCTCCAGCTCCTCCAGCCAGTTCCTCATTCCCTTCTGCACGGCGAGGTAATATTGCGCGCCGGCACGGAAAAACGGGTTGAAGGCCCAGGCCGGGTCCATGAACCGTTTGTCTTTGGGATCGGGGGCAAGCTCGCTCTTGCCGGTCATGATCTTGACCATGTCCTGCGCCATCGCGGTGGAATGGCGGATGAAGCGCGACGGGTCTGACGCGGTCTCGCGCAGCAGCAGCGCCACCGCGCTGACGAAATCCTCCCGCGCTACGCCGATCAGCGGCCCCAATGCGTTGGTGGACTGGGCGGCTTCGTTCTCAAGTCTGACTTCGCTGCGTGCCATGGGATCCCCTTGTCTGGCCGTCTTGCTTCCCGGTTTTGCAGGGCAAACTGTTAACGCGGCCTATGCGGTTCAGAATGCAGCGCCTCACGCCAAGTTGCAAGCCTGCCGCGCAGTGGCTTTGCGCGCGATGCGCCACAATCGTGTAAGATTTAACCTTCGCGATTAACGATTTTCTCAGGCCTGTTCTGCCAATGGACGCTGATGGCTGGGGAACCTTTGCGCCGATTTGTGACCACCAATCCGCGACCGTCTGGTGGCGGGCGTGAACTGCGTCCGGTGGCCGACGAAAAGAAGAACTCCGTCTCCGTCGAAAGCGATTCCCGCGCCCGGGGCGAGCGGCGAGGCACGCCGCGGGTCATCGCCGAAAAATCGGGCGGTCTGCATCAGGCGATCGACGAGCCTGCCAGCGAGCAAAGCTTTTTCCTCCCCCGCGAGGCGGGCGGGATGACGCTGTTCCTGCTGGTTGCATTTGCCATGTCGGTGGTTGTGCATCAGGGCCTGCCGACGACGACAACCACCGGCGCTGCACTGGCATCGGCCGGGCTGTTCGCGTGCGGCTCGCTGTTTGCCGCGACTGAAAGGAAGTCGGAAAAGTCGGGATTGATGCGGCTTATGGTCGTGCTGATCGGAATCGTGGCGCCGATGGCCTGTGCCGGTTTCGCGTTGGCAAGCTGGGTGGGCGAGGGCCTGCCCTGGCAGTGGGCGATTGCCACTCTGGTCTGCATCAACGCCGCAGCCGCCGCGCTGTTCGACATGCGGATCATTTCGCTGTTCTGCGCCAAGATTGCCAGCTGGGCGGGTTTTGCCGTGCTGGTGCCGGGCACGCTCACCTATGCGGCGGTGGTCGCGGCGGCGATCACGCTGTCGCTGATCGCCCGTTTGGAATGGAAAGCCGCCGAAAAGCGCCGCCTTGCCCGCGAAGCGCGCGAGCGGGTGGCGGCCCGCGCCGAGGACATCCTGCGCAGCTTCGAGGAGACCGGGCAGGGCTGGTTCTGGGAAACCGACCGCCGCGGGCTGATCACCTACATTTCGCCCAAGGCGGCGATGGCGCTGGGCAAGGTGGCTGACGACATTGTTGGCCGTCCTTTGAGCGAGATTGTCGATCCCACCCCCGGCGCTGCCGAGGCGGAGCGCACATTGTCGTTCCATCTGTCTGCCCGGTCGGCGTTCCATGATGTGGAAGTGCGCGCTGCGACCACGGGGGACGAACGCTGGTGGGCGCTGGCCGGGCGTCCGGTCTACGACAGTTACAAGAATTTCTGCGGCTTTCGCGGCCACGGCACCGACCTGACGGAGAAGCGCCGCAGCGAACAGCAGGTTTCGCGTCTTGCGCATTACGATTCGCTGACCGGCCTCGCCAACCGTGTGCAGATGAGCCAGGCGCTGGAACAGATCCTTGCCGCCCCCAGCGGGCGGGAACGGGCCTGCGCGGTGCTGATGCTGGATCTCGACCGTTTCAAGCACGTCAACGATACCCTTGGCCACCCGGCGGGCGATGCGCTGTTGAAGCAAGTGGCGCAGCGTCTGGAACGGGCCATCGGTCAGGCGGGTCGCTGCGGACGGCTTGGCGGCGATGAATTTCAGGTGATCGTCCCCGGTCACCAGGATCGCAACATGCTGGGCCACATGGCGGCGGAGATCATCAACTCGCTGTCGCAGCCCTATTCGATCCAGGGCCAGAGCGTGGTGATCGGCGCATCGGTCGGGATTGCCCTTGCGCCCGAGCATGGCGCGACCAGCGACGAATTGATCCGCAATGTCGACCTTGCGCTCTATGCCGCCAAGGATGCCGGGCGCGGGGTGTTCCGCTTCTACGCCGAAGACCTGCACGCCGCCGCCGAAGAACGCGCCGAGCTGGAGCAGGATCTGCGCGAAGCCATCTCAAAGGGCGAGCTTGAGCTTTACTATCAGCCGGTGGTCTATGCCGCAGACGAGAAGATCGTCGGCTTCGAAGCGCTGATGCGCTGGAACCATGCCAAGCGGGGCTGGGTCAGCCCGGCCAAGTTCGTGCCGATTGCCGAGGATGCGGGCCTGATCGACCGGATCGGCCAATGGGCGCTGCGCACGGCCTGTGCGGATCTTGCCCGCTGGCCGCGCGGGGTGCGCTGTGCGGTCAACGTTTCCGCGCTGCAATTCGCCAATCCGGAACTGCCGACCATCGTGGCCAATGCGCTGGCCCATGCGGGCGTTGCCCCGTCGCGGTTGGAACTGGAAATCACCGAAAGCGTGTTCCTCAACGATAACGCCGGCACCGATGCCATGTTCAAGGCGCTGAAGCGTGTCGGCGTGCGCCTTGCTCTCGACGATTTCGGCACGGGCTATTCCTCGCTCGGCTATCTGAAGAAAGCGCCGTTCGACAAGATCAAGATCGACCGCAGCTTTGTGCAGGGCGCGACCGAAGAGGGTAGCCGCAACGGCGCGATCATCGCCTCGATCACCTCGCTGGCCGAAGCGCTGCACATGGACACCACGGCAGAAGGCGTGGAAACGCTGGACGAGCTGGAGCTGGTGCGCCTGCTGGGGTGCAGCCACATTCAGGGCTATATCTACTTCAAGCCGATGAACGCAGCCGATGCGACCGCGCTGGTTTCGGGCGATCTGGTGGCCGAAGCTGACGGGCCGCAATGTGCCCGCGCACCGCGCCAGAACCTGCTGCGCAAGGTGATGGTGGTGCACAACGGCAACCGCCTCAACGCCACCCTGCGCAACATCTCCGAAAGCGGGGCGATGATCGAAGGCCTCTGGAACATGGCCGCGGGCAGTGCGATCCGGATCGAGTTTTCGGCCGACAAGTCGGTGACCGCGCAGGTGCGCTGGTCACGCGAAAACCGGGTCGGGGTGGAATTCCACCAACCCTTGCGCCGCCGCGCCGACGGGACTTTCGCCGTGCTCAAGGGGCAACCCGGACAAGCGGCCAGCAATGGTGGCTGGTAGCCAGCACGGTTAGCGCCGCCTTAGCCATATCCGGAAAGCGGGCGTCTTAGCGAAAAACTAACCATCGGACTTTACCTGTTGGCGAACAAGCCGGTGCGGATGTGCCACTGCAACCGGGCTTGATGTTTGGAGGTTTGCCCAGGAGATGTCCCTCAAGGGTCTCTTGTCGTCCCGCAGCCTGGGTGCTGCGCGCAACACGTCTGTCGCAGCCGCTTCGGCGCTGTCTGACGGCGAGCGCCTCGCCATGCTTGATGAACTCGAACAATCGGGGCTGGGCTGGTTCTGGGCGAGCGATGCCGAGGGTCATCTCACCTATTTGTCCGCCGCCATTGCCGCACGGCTCGATATTCCGCTGCCCGATCTGCTTGGCCAACCGCTGGCCACCATCTTCACCGTCGCCGACCGCGAAGAGCGTGGCAAATCGCTGGCGCTGATGCTGGGTGCGCACAAGTCCTTTTCCGGCATGGCGGTGCGCGCTGCCCGGCGACCTGAAGGCACCGTGCTGCGCCTGTCAGGCCAGCCCGTCACCACCAGTGATGGCCGCTTTGCAGGCTTCCGCGGCACCGGGGCCGATATCAGCGACGAATATTACCGCGAGGAAGAAACTGCGCGGCTTGCGCGCTTTGATTCGCTTACCGGGCTGAGCAACCGCCATCGGATGGCGCACCAGATCGAAGCGACGCTCACCGCCTTCCGCGCGGCGCGCCGCAATTGTGCGGTGATGATGATTGACCTCGACCGGTTCAAGCACGTCAACGACACGCTGGGGCACGGCGCCGGGGACGAACTGCTCAAGCAGGTCGCGGCTCGCCTGACCCGCGCGATTGACCGCGAATGCGAGATCGGAAGGCTCGGCGGTGACGAATTTCAGGTGATGCTCCCCGATATCGACGATCGCGGGGTGCTCGGCGATCTCGCCATCAAGATCATCACCATGCTGCGCCAGCCTTACAGTCTGGAAGACGGGCGCTGCGTGATCGGCGCATCGGTCGGCATTGCGATTGCACCCCATGACGGCGTGACCCGCGATGAAATCGTGCGCGCCGCTGACCTTGCGCTCTATGCCTCCAAGAACGGCGGGCGGGGGCAGTATCGCTTTTTCTCCGGCGAGCTGGAGAATGAAACGATCTTCCGCCGCCGGCTTGAACAGGATCTCGGCACCGCGCTGCGCGAACAGCAATTGTTCCTGCGCTTCGAACCGATTGTCGAAGCCGCCGCCGGATCGGTGGCATCGCTGGAGGCGCATGTCTGCTGGGAGCATCCCGAACGCGGGGTGATCGACGAGGAGGAATTCGCCCAGATCGTCGACGGGTCGGCCATGCTCGGCGATGTCGGGCGCTGGGCAATTGCCGCCGCCTGCCAGCGCGCCGCCTCATGGCCCGATAGCGTGCGGGTGGCCGTGAACGTGCCGGTTGCGCTGTTCCTTGCCGATGACTTCACGGCGCTGGTCGCCGAAGCGATCGACAGCGCTGCGATCAGTCCGGCCCGGCTCGAACTGGAGATCAGCGAGGCGGTGTTCTTCGGCGACAGCAATGTGGTTGATCGCACGCTTGCCGCGCTGTTCAAGCTGGGGGTGCGGTTGACGCTGGACGAGTTCGGCAGCGGCTATTCCTCGCTCGCCTACCTGCGCCGCGCGCCCTTCGATGCGATCAAGATCGACCAGCGCCTTGTGGCCGAGGCAGAGCGTCAGGACAGCCGCGAACTCGGTCTGGTGCGCGCCATCGTCGCGCTCGCGGGGGCGCTGCAGATGGACACCATGGCGGGCGGGATCGAAAGCGCCGATCTGCTCGCCGCGCTGACGGCGAGCGGGGTGCGTTACCTCGAAGGCCCGATCTTCAGCGAGCCGGTCGACGAGGACATGCTGGCGCAGGAAATGGCGGGCGGCAGCTGGAAGATCGAGCCCGGCTCCGACCGCACCCGCCGCGCCCGGCGGCGCACGGTGTTCCGCAAGATCCAGGTGATCCACGATGACTATGCCTATGAGGTCACGCTGCGCAACCTGTCGAAAACCGGCGCGCTGATCCAGGGCCTGGCCGATGTGCCCAAGGGCACGCAGTTCGTGGTCGATCTGGGCGGCGGGCAGCTGGCGGTGGCCACAGTGACGCGATCCAATGGCGATGTGCAGGGGCTGGAGTTCGAACAGTCGCTGATCGAGGACGGATCGGGCGGGCTGTGCACCCGCAACCGCGTATCCCCCTATGCGCTCGCCGCGGCTGGATCGCCGTTGGCGGCGCTGGCGCCGGGCAAGTTTCTCAGCATGGATCAGGGCAGCGCAATCCCCAAGTTCGGATATGCCATGCAGCCTGCCTAGGTGTTGCGTTTTTGGCGAATGACAACCGACTGACCTGACGCTAAGTCGCGGGGCAATGACTGACCTTTCCAAGATCCGCAATTTCAGCATCATCGCGCATATCGACCATGGCAAGTCGACGCTTGCCGACCGGCTGATCCAGTTCACCGGGGGCCTTACCGCGCGTGAGATGTCCGAGCAAGTCCTTGATAACATGGACATCGAGAAAGAGCGCGGCATCACCATCAAGGCGCAGACCGTGCGCCTGAACTACACCGCCAAGGATGGCGAGACCTACCAGCTCAACCTCATGGACACCCCCGGCCACGTTGACTTCGCCTACGAGGTCTCCCGCAGCCTCGCCGCGTGTGAGGGCGCGCTGCTGGTGGTGGACGCCGCGCAGGGGGTCGAGGCCCAGACCCTCGCCAACGTCTACCAATCCATCGAGCACGACCACGAAATCGTCCCCGTCATCAACAAGATCGACCTCCCCGCAGCCGAGCCCGAAAAGGTCCGCGCCGAGATCGAGGAGATCATCGGCCTCGATGCGTCCAACGCGGTCATGACCAGCGCCAAGTCCGGTATCGGCATCGAGGACGTGCTCGAAGCGGTCGTCCAGCGCATCCCCGCGCCGCAGGGCAAGATCGACGCGCCGCTCACCGCCAGCCTCGTGGACTCGTGGTACGACCCCTACCTCGGCGTCGTCATCCTCGTGCGCGTGATTGACGGTAAGCTGACCAAGGGCCTCAACATCCGCTTCATGCAGGGCGGCACGCAGCACCTCGTCGACCGCGTCGGCTGCTTCACCCCCAAGCGCACCGACCTTTCCGAACTCGGCCCCG
Organism: Porphyrobacter sp. IPPAS B-1204; assembly: GCA_003724185.1. Taxonomy (GTDB): domain Bacteria; phylum Pseudomonadota; class Alphaproteobacteria; order Sphingomonadales; family Sphingomonadaceae; genus Erythrobacter. Next base: position 350,589 of record RHGM01000001.1, on the reverse strand, counting down.
GCGAAATCGGCTTCATCACCGCCCAGATCAAGGAGGTGGAGCAGGCCCGCGTCGGTGACACCATCACCACGGTCAAGAACGGCTCCGACACCCCGCTGCCGGGCTACAAGGAAGTGCAGCCGGTGGTGTTCTGCGGCCTGTTCCCGGTGGACGCTGCCGACTTTGAAAAGCTGCGCGAGAGCATCGCCAAGCTGCGGCTCAACGATGCCAGCTTCAGCTTCGAGATGGAGAGCAGCGCGGCGCTGGGCTTCGGCTTCCGCTGCGGGTTCCTCGGCCTCTTGCATCTGGAGATCATCCAGGAACGCCTCAGCCGCGAATACGACCTCGACCTTATCACCACCGCGCCAAGCGTGGTCTACCGCATCCATCTCGGCCATTCCAAGACCGAGGATGCCAAGGTGATCGACATCCACAACCCCGCCGATTGGCCCGACACCAACCGGATCGAGATGATCGAGGAACCGTGGATCAAGGCGGTGATCTACACGCCTGACGAATATCTCGGCGCGATCCTGAAGCTGTGTCAGGACCGCCGCGGCATCCAGACCGAACTCACATACGTGGGCGGCCGCGCGCAGGTGTCCTATGAACTGCCGCTCAACGAAGTGGTGTTCGATTTCTACGACCGGCTGAAGTCGATCAGCCGCGGCTATGCCAGCTTCGATTACGAACAGATCGGCACGCGCGAGGGCGACCTTGTGAAGATGAATATCCTCGTCAACGCCGAGCCGGTGGACGCGCTATCCCTGATCGTTCACCGCCACGTCGCCGAAGAACGTGGCCGCGGGATGTGCGAGCGCCTGAAAGACCTGATCCCCCGCCACCTGTTCAAGATCCCGATCCAAGCGGCAATTGGTGGAAAAGTGATCGCCCGCGAAACCATCGCCGCGATGCGCAAGGACGTGACCGCCAAGTGTTACGGCGGGGATATCTCGCGCAAGAAGAAGCTGCTGGACAAGCAGAAGAAGGGCAAGGCGCGGATGCGGGAGTACGGCAACGTCAGTATTCCTCAGGAAGCTTTCATTGCGGCGCTGCGGATGGGGGAAGAGTGAAGCCCCGCGCCTAAGCCGAGGATCGCGCAGCGACCGCAGGCTTAGAAGCGAGAGGCTGTAACTCCGGCCGGCGGGTGGCCGAAGGCCAGCCCGTTCGACGTCATGGCCGCGGCTTTGCCGTGGCTAACCCTCTCCCCTCCCGCTCGCGGGAGGGGCCGGGGGTGGGCCTGTCTCTGGCGCACCTGAGCAAAGCTCGCTCCGCTCGCTCCCACCCCTAACCCCTCCCGCAAGCGGGAGGGGAATGGCAAGGCGAAGGCCTTGCTCCAGATGAGTTTTCTGGCAAGCTTCACCTGAAGGGGGGCGTTGCATATGAAACCCAGTGAGAAAGCCGCCAAAGCCAGAGCCGATCTTGAAGATGCAATCCTAGAGTATCTGAAAGCGCGACCGGAGGGCGCGATCAACAACCAGATTGCTCGCGACCTCGGGCTCGAGTCCGATTTTGCGGGCCGGCAGAAGAACTACCTGACCTACTCGCTTTTGGGCGGACTGATTACGCGCGGACTGGTCAAGCGTGAGAACGTGGGTGGGAAGAAGCCGTTCAAGATCGTTTGATGTTCCCGACGATAATTCGTCTGAGCGGCTTCTCCATCCCCACTTGCGTGCGAGGGTGCGATGCCTGTCGATTGCTAGACAGAGGGTGTTGCGCGCTTTGCCATTCGAGGTGAGACTCTGTCATGCCCTAACCCGGTATTGGTCTCATGGGCAGAAGGAACAATAGTATTGAACCATTACCGCCACGCAAATTGGGTCCAGTTTAGAAACGACGTCATTCTGCTGCATGGCGGCTGTTGTAGCCGATGCCTACGTTCTGCTGCTGACGGTATCGTTCTACAAGTGCATCACAAGCGGTACATCCAAGGTCGCTTGCCTTGGGAATACTCAAACAGCGACTGCGAAGCGCTCTGCAAAGGCTGCCATGCAGTTGAGCATGGTCACATCATGCCCCGTTCTGGTTGGACTTGGATTGGTGTGGACGATCTAGGCGACTTAGTTGGCGAATGCGAGCTTTGTGGCACAGAGCTGCGTTATGTTTACGCAGTAGAGCATGGAGCCTGGGGAGCATTAGCAGTCGGTACTGATTGTTGCGATAGGCTGACGCAATCCACTGTGGCCTCCGAATATCACGCGAAGTACATCAAGCTTGTTGAGGCCAGAAAACGTTTCGTTTCATCTAAGAGGTGGACATCGGACGGACACGGCAGCCTCTCGATCATGCAGAAAGGCATAGTCGTCCGTATAGCCCAAATGGATGATGGATTCGCGATCACGATGAACGGGAAGACCGGAAAGCTACGTTTCGGTAGCGTCCTTGACGCGAAGATTAGGGTCTTTAACGTAATCGCGTCAGGAGAGGCGGGTCAATTCTTGCAGCGCAATGGCCTGAACCTGCAACAACTACGAACACGAGCTTGGCTTGAGTTCGGCGTCTGAATTTCCCACTGGTCTAGGCGCGGTAGTGCGCTGGCCCGCACTTCACTGAAGGATCACCGCCTCACACACCGGTCAGCAAAAAATCCAGCGCTCCCAGCACAGTCTCGCCCTCGCTCTCCAGCGCCCCCACCTTCGCCCCCAACTCGCGCACTTCAACCGCCGAGAGAAACTGCGCCATCAGCACAAACCGCTCCCCACCAACCACAAACACCGGATTGAGATGTCGCGCAGGCTTGGGCGCGTCGCTCTCCGCAATGAGCGGCGCCACCACGCGGGTCTTCAGCCCATCCAGCAGATCAGCCTGACAATCGACCACCAGCGCCCCGCCGCGCTTCAAGGCGTAAACGTCAAAGCGCGCCATCAGAACAGGCGGCGATCCGCGAGCGGCAGGCCATTGGCCTCCACCCAGTCATTCGCCGCCGCGACCGCTTCACCGTTTTCCTGAAGCCAGCGCGCTGCCTCAGCCTCGCGGATGGCATCGCGCAGGCCGCGTTCTGCGGCTTCGGATACTGTGATGCCGAGCCGTTTCGCATCGGCAAGGTATTCGGGCCGGATGGTCATGGTCGTGCGCTTGCGCGGTGCGCTCGGTGCCATGAAGCTTGAAGTTGTGTGGCGGTTCATATGGTCAATGTATATGCATTGAGGGTATGCATCAAGTGCGAACCCGCACCCGCCCCTCCACCATCCTGCGGATGGTCCCCCTCCCCTTGAGGGGAGGATTTGCGCGCCTTCACCGGCTACGGATCAAACCCCTCATCCTTGATCGTCCACTCCGTCCTAAGCGGCGGGGCAGGCTTGGGCTGGCCGTAGGACCAGCCATCGGGCGGGTGACGGTTTTCATCTTCCTCGGCTGTGTGCTTTGGTGAGGGAAGGCGCTTCGCCGCGGGCGGGTCGAAGTGGTCGCTCGCCGCATCCCACGCCACGTCCAGCACCTTGCGGGTCTTGGCGTCGGCCTCCATCGCGGCCAGATCGCGGTCGCGCAGGGACAGGAAGTGGGTCCAGGCGGCGCGGGTTTCCTCGCTGAGGGCGGCCCAGCGGTGTTCGGCCTCGCGCTGGAAGCGGCGGCGGATGACTTCGATCTTTTGGTCGATGCTCGCTTTCACCTCGGCGATGGACACGTTGGGTTTGCCCGCCTCGTGCTCGGCGATCCACTGCTTCTTGAGCCGGTCGAGCTGCATCTGGCTGACGGCGTTGAGGCCTTTCGGCCCGCCGCCTGCGGCAAAGCGTTCGGGGGCGCGGTTGCGCAGGATGAACATCAGCAGGCTGTCGTTGTAACGGGTGCGGGTGCCGACGTACTTGCCGTAGGAGAAGACCTCCTCCTCCACGCCGTTGAGGGCGCGGTCCATCACCACGTCCTCGATCCGGGCGACGCCGAGCTGGAGCGCGGTTTCCCATGCGGCGCGGAACCCCTCGGCACCGGGCTGGCGGCGCAGGAAGTAGGCGCCGCGCTCGCTCATATCGACCGCCTTGGATGCGGCCTTGACCGAGCCGGTGTCGGCCAGCGCCTCGATGAAGGCGCGCTGGCGGTCGGGGGTCCAGCCGTCGTGGCGATCGCACTGGCGGGGGACGGGGGTGAAGGCGGGCAGCTCTCCGATGGCGACGGGGAGGCGGGCGGTGCGGGGGTCTTTGCGGCGGGTCATGGGGCAGGTGGATCACAAAACGCCGGAGTAGGAAAATGTGGGCGAGGGGCGGGGAGGGGTGCGGCTTCACTTGGCGTTCAGCGCAGGGCTGGCTATAGGGGCGGCCATGTCGACAAAGCTCACCACTCGTCTTGCGCAAGCGGCTGTTGCCGCCGCCACCCTTGCGACCCTGTCCGCCTGTGCCGGCAGCGGGGAGGGCAAGGACGTCGCCTACGTCGCGCGCGATGTCGAATCGCTCTATGCCGAGGCGCAGCGGCGGCTTGACCGCGGCAACACCCTGCAGGCCGCAGCGCTGTTCGACGAGGTGGAGCGCCAGCACCCCTATTCGCCCTGGGCCCGCCGTGCCCAGCTGATGAGCGCGTTCAGCTATTACATCGCGCGCGATTACAACAAGGCGATCGGCAACGCGCAGCGGTTCCTGTCGATCCACCCGGGCAACAAGGACGCGCCCTACGCCTACTACCTGATCGCGCTCAGCTATTACGAGCAGATCAGCGATGTGAACCGCGACCAGAAGATCACCGAGCAGGCGCAGACCGCGCTGCGCGAGGTCAACCGCCGTTTCCCGCAGACCGAATATGCCGCTGACGCCCGGCTGAAGCTGGACCTCGTCGCCGATCACCTTGCGGGCAAGGAGATGGAGATCGGCCGCCACTACCAGCGCATGGGCCTGTGGCTCGCCGCCGACATGCGGTTCCGCAACGTGGTCGAGAAGTTCGACACCACCAGCCACACGGCCGAGGCGCTGTATCGCCTCACCGAAAGCAGCCTCGCGCTGGGCGTGCGGGGCGAGGCGGTGAAGTATGCTGCGGTGCTGGGGGCAAACTACCCCGGCTCCGAGTGGTACGAGCGCGCCTTCAAGCTGGTTGGCAAGCATGCCGAGGGCGTGACTGCGTCTTAGGTTTGCGTGCGCCCCTCCGGGCGCACGTCCTCGCTAGACGCGCGGCGGAGCCGCGCCCGCTGCGGGCGGCCGGTCGGCCTTGCGGCTGCTGTGCAGCCGGGTCGGTGTTCCTATTGCCCCATCGTTCCGCTGCTTGAGGGCGTTCTTGTTGCCCTACCGCTACGCTACTTGAGGGCGTTCTTGTTGCCCTACCGCTGCGCTGCTTGAGGGCGCTCCCCCACCCCACCGCTCCCCCACTTCAGCGCGGGCCTTGACCAGCCTGACCGGCATGGTCAAAGTCGCGGGATCAGGGGAGAACAACCATTTACAGATCGATCCGTCTTGCCGCCGCCTTCGGGCTTGCTGTCAGCATTCCGGCTCTCGCGGCCGCGCAGGAGGATGGATACCGGACCCCGCCAGCCGCCGTCGCCGACATCGTCACCCGCGCGCCGAGCCCGGGCGTTTCGGTCTCGCCCGGCGGGGACCAGCTGCTGCTGATCCAGCGCGAGGCGCTGCCGCCCGTCGCCGATCTCGCCAAGCCGATGGAGAAGCTGGCCGGACTGCGGCTCGATTCCGCCACCAATGACCGGCACCGCACCCGTTCGGCCACCGGACTGACCTTGCAGGATATCGCCAGCGGCCAGACCCGCGCCGTGGCGCTGCCAGCCGACGCCGATCTGTCGCGCTTTACCTGGACGACCGACGGAGCGAAGGTGGCATTTGCCAACACCCGCACGGACGGTGTTGACCTCTGGGTGCTCGACACCGCCACCGCCGCTGCGCGAAAGGTAATGACCGGCGGCGTCAACCCGATCTTCCAGCCGCCCGAATGGCTGGCCGACGGATCGCTGCTGGTGCTGACGATTCCTGAAAATCGCGGCCCCATGCCGATCGAACCGCTCACCCCGCGCGGCCCCGCGATCCAGTTCGCCACCGGCGGCAAGCAGGCGCAGAACCCCACCTATCAGGATCTGCTCGAAAACCCGCATGACGAGGCGCTGTTCACCTGGATGACGACATCGCAGCCGGTGATCATGTCGGCTGACGGGCGCAGCAAGCGCGCCATCGGCACGCCGCGCATCTACACCTCTGTCACGCCGTCGCCCGATGGCAAATACATGCTGATGGAATGGCTGGAGCCGCCCTTTTCCTATCAGGTTCCGTGGTCGCGCTTCCCCACGATCAGCGCGGTCTACACAGCCGATGGCAAGCTGGTGGAGACCATCGCGCAGCAACCGCTGGCCGATGATCTGCCGGTGCAGGGCGTCGTCACCGGTCGGCGCAACATCCAGTGGCACCCGACGCAGGATGCGATGCTGATGTGGGCCGAGGCGCAGGACGGCGGCGATCCGCGCGTCAAGACCACCAACCGCGACAACCTGCTTGCCCTGGCCGCACCGTTCAAGGGCGAAGCACGGGTGCTCGCCCGGATGGAAGACCGCGCATCGGGCGCCATGGGGATCGAGGGGTCGGACGATCTGATCGCCTACGAATATGACCGCGACACGCGCGAGATCCGCCAGACCCTGATCGATGTCACCGGCACCGCCGCTCCGCGCCAACTCGCGATCCGCAACGCGCAGGATGCCTACAATGATCCGGGCAGCCCGCTGCAGACCTATTCCGACCGCGGCACCCGCGTGGCGCGGATGGTGGATGGCAAGCTGCTGCTGTCCGGGCTTGGCGCAACCCCGGAAGGGTATCGCCCGTTCCTGCGCCGGTTCGATCTCGCCACGCTGCAAACCGAAGAGCTGTGGCGCAATTCGGGTGAGCAATTCGAAGCGGTTGTCGATGTGCTGGCCGAAGATGGCAGCACCTTTGTCACATCCTACGAAAGCCCCACCAATCCGGGCAATTTCCGCCTGCATAACGGCGGCGAGGCGCGGTTCCTGACCAGCTTCCCCGATCCCCACCCCGAACTGACCGGCATCAAGCGCGAACTGGTGACCTACAAGCGCGCTGACGGGGTCGATCTCACCGCCACGCTCTATCTGCCGGCCAGCTACAAGCCGGGTGACAAGCTGCCGGTGGTCGTCTGGGCCTATCCGCTGGAATACAGCAATGCAGCGACCGCCGGGCAGAACCGCGATTCCCCCTGGCGTTTCACCCGCGTCGGCGGATATTCGCCGCTGTTCTTCCTGACGCAGGGCTATGCCGTGCTCGATAACGCAGCGATGCCGGTGGTCGGCGCTGACCCCGAAACGGTCAATGACAGCTTCATCGAACAGGTGGTGGCCAGCGCCAAGGCGGCAGTCGATTTCACCGTCGAACGCGGCTTTGGTGACGGTGTGCGCGTGGGCGTGGGCGGGCACAGCTACGGTGCTTTCATGACCGGGCACTTGCTGGCGCACAGCGATATCTTCCGCGCCGGGATTGCCCGGTCGGGCGCTTACAACCGCACGCTCACCCCGTTCGGGTTCCAGTCGGAACGGCGGGTGTTCTGGGACACGCCGGAAACCTATTACCGGCTCAGCCCGTTCATGGCGGCGGACAAGATCAACGAACCGATCCTGTTCATCCACGGCCAGAATGACAGCAACCAGGGCACCTTCCCCGAACAATCGGAACGGATGTTCGCGGCGGTCAAGGGCACGGGCGGCACGGCGCGGCTGGTGATGCTGCCGCATGAGGATCACGGCTATCGCGGCCGCGAATCGGTGCTGCACACGCTGGCCGAAATGATCGACTGGTTTGATGCCCACGTGAAGAACGCCCCTGTTACCGCAGGGGAATGACGCCGCCACTCCTTGGGGATTGGCAGTCGTTCCGCAGGTGACGCGGGGGTAGCTGTGCGCTATCTGTTCCGCATTCATGCTGACCCGTCTGTCGATCCGCAACATTGTCCTCATCGAAGCGCTCGATCTCGATTTCGCGCGCGGGCTGGGCGTGCTGACGGGGGAGACGGGCGCGGGCAAGTCGATCCTGCTCGATGCGCTGGGGCTGGTGCTGGGGGATCGGGCGGAAAGCGGGCTGGTCCGCAGCGGCGAGGACAAGGCGAGCGTGACCGCCAGCTTTGAATTCGCGGCCCTGCCTGCCGGGATCGCCGCCGCGCTGGACGATGCGGAAATCGCCATCGAACCGGGTGAGCCGCTGCTGATCCGGCGGCAGGTGAAGGCCGATGGCGGGTCCAAGGCCTTCATCAACGATCAACCCGCCAGCGTCGCCCTGCTGCGCGAACTGGCGCCTGCGCTGGTGGAACTGCACGGCCAGCACGATGATCGCGGGCTGGTGAACCCACGCGGGCACCGGCTGCTGCTGGACCGCTATGCCGGAACGCAGGTCGCGGGGCTGGAGCGTGCCTATGCCGATTGGGCGCGGGCCGAGGCGCAGTTGTCCGAAGCGCGGGGTGCGGTGGAGCAGGCCAAGGCCGATCAGGACTTGCTGATCGCGCATCTGGCCGAACTGTCCACCCTGGAGCCGGTTGCGGGGGAGGAGGTCCGCCTCGCCCTGACCCGCGCCGACATGCAGAAGGGCGAGAAGCTTTCGGGTGAGCTGGAGACGCTGCGCCATCTGTGGGACGGATCGGATTCGCCCTTGGCCGCGCTAAGGGTGGCGGCGCGCAAACTGGACCGGATCGCCGATCAGCACCCGCTGCTGACCGAGGCTTTGGATGCGCTTGATCGCGCTGTGATCGAGGCGAGCGAGGCGGAGGACAAGCTGCGCCTTGCCGCCGAGGCTCTGGTGCATGACCCGCACGAATTGGAGCGGGCCGAAACCCGCCTGTTCGAACTGCGGGCGGCGGCGCGCAAGCATCGCTGCGAGGTCGATGACCTGCCCGAACTGATGCGCACCATGCGCGCCCGTTTGGACGCGATCGAGGGCGGGGAGGCGCAGCTCGATGCTTTGGAAGCCGCCGCCAAGGAAGCGCGCAAGGCTTACCTTGCGGCGGCGGAGGCGGCCCATGCGGCGCGGGTGGCGGGGGCAGGGCGGCTGGATGCGGCGGTCGCGGCGGAGCTGGCGCCTTTGAAGCTGGATGCGGCGCGGTTCCGCACCAGTGTTGTGGCGCTGCCTGAAGACAAGTGGGGCGCGAGCGGGATGGACGCGGTGGAGTTCCTGATCTCCACCAACCCCGGCGCGGATTTTGCGCCCTTGAACAAGATCGCGAGCGGCGGGGAACTCTCGCGCTTCATCCTCGCGCTGAAGGTCGCGCTGGCGGAGCAGGGCGGGGCGGCGACGATCATCTTTGACGAGATTGACCGCGGCGTGGGCGGGGCGGTCGCCTCGGCCATCGGCGATCGGCTGGCGCGGCTGGCGTCGCGTGAAGGGCAATTGCTGGCGGTGACGCACTCTCCGCAGGTCGCGGCGCGGGGCGGGCAGCATTACCTGATCGCCAAGGCCTCCAGCGGCACGGTCACGAAGACCAGCGTGGTGCTGCTCGATCACAGCGGGCGGCAGGAGGAAATCGCGCGGATGCTCTCCGGCGCCGAGGTGACGCCCGAAGCGCGGGCGCAAGCGGACCGGTTGCTGGAGGGGGTGTGATGTTCGGTTTGGGCGGTTTTGGTGAAGCTTACATCTTGTTGTTCATCCTCGCGGGCCTGGGATTGGTGTTCATTAACGGCGCGATCATCGCCCTGTTTCTCAAGCTCATCGGCATGACAAGCGGCCGCGCCGTGCTGTGGGGTTTCGGCGTGCCGCTTGCGAGCTTTGCTGTCTGCGTCGTAGTGATTGCCGTGAAGGTGCAGGAAAAGGAACAAGAGCCGGCTCCCATTTACATTCCCTATCCGCCTGACGGTCTTGAAGATGCCGGGGAGTAGTCCGATCCGCCTCCTCCCCATCCTCCTTATCGCCGCCGCCTGCGCCCCTGTGACACCCGCGCCCGAGGAGGCTTCGACGTCCGTGCAGCCCAACAACGCCATGTTCGGCACCGACGCCAACCTCGCGCCCTCCGCGCCCGATGCGATCCTGCGCTATGCTGATCATCCGCGCGGGTTTGCCGAATTGCGCCTGCCCCAAGGCACAGGCCCGTTTCCGCTGGCGGTGATCTATCATGGCGGGTGCTGGAAGACGGGGATCGCCAGCCAGGCCTACATGGCCCCGCTCGCCACCCGCTGGCAGAGCCTCGGCATCGCGACGCTCAATGTCGATTACCGCGAGGTCGGCGATGGCGGGGGGTGGCCGGGGTCTTTTGCAGACTGGGCGGCCTCGGCGCGGCTGATTGACGAGGTCGCGGCAAAGTACCCCATTGACCGCGCCCGCGTCACGCTGGTCGGCCATTCGGCGGGCGCTTTGCCGGCGCAATGGCTGGCAAGCCCACAGGAGGAGGACGGCCCGCTCGGCACCCGTGCACCGCTGACCGCCCGCGCCGCCATCGTGCTCGACGGGCCGGGCGATGTCGGGGCGGAGCGGCCTGCCTTTGATGCGCTGTGCCAGTTCTCCGCCGTCGACCCCTTCATGGGCGCCGCGCCCGATACTTTCCCGAGGCTTTTCGCCGCGATTTCCCCCGCCACCCACGCGCCGCAACTGGCGCAGATCCTGTTCGTTCAGGCCAAGCTCCCCGCGCCCTCGGCCGCCACGCAGGCTGCGCTGGCGTCCGGCGGGGCCGAGGTCACCGTGCGCGAGAATATCGGGCAAAGCCACTTCGCGATCATCACCCCCGGCAACCCGGCCCATGACGCCAATGAAGCCGCAATGCTGGCGGTGCTCAGGGGCGGCGAATGATCCCGTTGCCCGCTGCCTTGCCTGCGCTATGCTGCGGACAATTGAAGGGGGGAACACCATGAAGCCGATGATTGCCCTAGCCGCGTTTGCCACCGCGCTCGCCGCCTGCGCGCCGAGCGAACCCGTCGCAAAGGCTCCGCCCGCGCCCGATGCGCGCTTTGCGGTGACCGATACGGCAGATTACGACCCCGTCACCGTCAACACGCTCCCCGCCACCGCGCCCACGCTGAGAGTCGCCTATGGCGCTGCATCTGCACGGCAATATGGCGAACTGCGGATGCCGCAAGGCAAGGGGCCGTTTCCGGTCGCGGTGATCTGGCACGGCGGCTGCTGGGCAGGGATGGGCGGCACATCCAATGTCGGCGCGCTCGCCAGCTTCCTTGCAGCGAACGGGGTTGCGACCTGGACGCCGAGCTACCGCGAACTGGGATCGGACGGCGGCTGGCCCAACACCTTCACCGATTGGGCGCAGGGGCTGGGCTATGTGAACACCCTGGCCGAAACTTTTCCGCTTGATCTCACCCGGATCACCGTGATGGGCCATTCCGCCGGGGTGACACCGGTGATGTGGCTGGCAACCGGCAACAAGGGCGATGCGGTGGTGTCGGGCGAATTGCCCAATGTGCGCGCCGCCGTGGCGATTGACGGGCCGATGCGCATTGCCGATTTCGTCGGCGTTGACGCGATGGTGTGCGGCCAGCCGGTGATCGCCGGGATGATGGGCGGCACCCCGTCCGAACAGCCGGAGCGCTATGCCATGCTCGATCCGCTGGTCAACAAGCCCCGGATCAAGCAGCTTCTGGTGGTCGATGGCGCGCTGCCTGATCCCGATCCTGCGTTGATCGCGGGCCTGCGCGGGCAGGGCATCGCGGTGGAGGTGGTCCGGGTCGATCAGGATCAGCACTTCAACATGCTGGTGCCGGGAACGAGGGATTTTGCCACCATCGGCCCCGCGCTGCTGGACATAGCCCAAGGGCGGTGAAAAAGCTGCACCCATGACCACGACAGGCATGACCGAGGCGGATGCCGCCAATGAATTGATGCGCCTTGCCAAGGCCATCGCGCACCATGACCGCTTGTACCACGCGGAAGATTCGCCGGAGATTTCCGATGCCGAATATGACGCGCTGGTGCGCCGCAATGCCGAGCTTGAGGAGGCGTTTCCGCACCTGATCCGCGATGACAGCCCGACCAGAAAGGTCGGCCACGCCATCGCCGCCTCGCCCTTGGGCAAGGTGACGCACGAGGTGCGGATGATGAGCCTCGACAACGCCTTTTCCCCGGAGGAGGTGGCGGAGTGGTTGGCGCGGATGCGGCGGTTCCTGAACCTGCCGGACAGCGCGCCGCTGGCCTGCACCGCCGAGGACAAGATTGACGGCTTGTCCTGTTCGCTACGCTACGAAAATGGCCGTCTGGTGCGCGCCGCAACGCGGGGCGATGGTCAGGTGGGTGAGGATGTGACAGCGAACGTCGCGTTCATTTCGGATATCCCGCAAAATCTGCCCGCAGGGGTGCCCCCAGTGTTCGAGGTGCGCGGGGAGGTCTATATGGAAAAACAGGCCTTTACCGCACTCAATGCTGCGCAGCATGAAGCGGGCGGAAAGCTGTTTGCCAACCCCCGCAATGCCGCTGCCGGAAGCCTGCGCCAGAAGGATGCGAACGTGACGGCGAAGCGACCCTTGCGGTTCTGGGCACATGGCTGGGGCGCGGCCTCGGCGGTGCCGGGCGCCACCCAGAGCGAGGTGGTCGAAACGCTGAAACGCTGGGGCTTCCCCGTCTCGCCGCTGTTCACCCGGATCGAAGGGGACGCTGCGGCGCTGATCGCGCACTTCAACGCCATCGGCGCGGCCCGCCCCGCGCTGCCCTATGACATCGACGGGGTGGTGTACAAACTTGACCGGCTCGATTGGCAGGAACGGCTGGGCTTTGTCGCCAAGGCCCCCCGCTGGGCGCTGGCGCACAAGTTCCCGGCGGAACGCGCCGAAACTACGGTGCAGGGGATCGACATACAGGTGGGCCGCACTGGCAAGCTGACCCCGGTGGGCAGGCTTGCCCCGGTGCTGGTCGGCGGGGTGACGGTGACCAACGTGACGCTCCACAACCGCGACGAGATTGCGCGGCTGGGTCTGCGGGTGGGCGACCGGGTGGTGATCCAGCGCGCAGGCGATGTGATCCCGCAGGTGGTGGATAATCTCACCCGTGAAGAACCGCGCCCCGCTTTCCCGTTCCCCGATCATTGCCCCGAATGCGGCAGCGAGGCGGTGGCTGAGGAAGGCGAGGTCGATGTGCGCTGCACCGGAGGCTTGATCTGCCCGGCACAGCGCACCCAGCGTTTGGAACACTTCGTCAGCCGCAAGGCGCTCGATATCGAGGGGCTGGGCGAAAAGACCATCGCGCAGTTCTTTGCGCTGGGCTGGCTGGAAAGCCCGGCGGATATCTTCCGCCTCAGAAAGCGTCGCAGCGAAATCCTCAGCCTTGAAGGCTGGCAGGAAAGGTCGGTCGACAACCTGCTCGCGGCGATCGAGGCCAAGCGCACACCCGACGCGGCGCGTCTGCTGTTCGGTCTGGGCATCCGCCATGTCGGCGAGACGACCGCGCGCGATTTGATGAAGCATTTTCATGAGCTGCCCGTGTTGCGCAATCTGGCGCAGCAAGCACAGGCAGGCGATGCTGACGCGGTGGGCGAACTCACCGCCATTGATGGCATCGGCCCTTCGGTGGTCGAGGCGCTGGGCGATTTCTTCCACGAACCGCACAATGTCGCGGTGTGGGAAGACATCCTTGCGGAAGTCACGCCGCCGCGCTTCGAGGTCAAGACGGTCGCCAGCCGGGTTGCGGGCAAGACCGTGGTGTTCACCGGCAAGCTTGAAACCATGAGCCGCGATGAAGCCAAGGCGCAGGCGGAACGGCTGGGCGCGAAGGCCGCGGGCTCGGTTTCGGCCAAGACCGATCTGCTGGTCGCCGGGCCGGGGGCGGGGTCGAAGCTGAAGAAGGCGGCAGAACTCGGGATCGAGGTGGTGGACGAAGCAGGCTGGGCGGCAATTGTCGCCGAGGCCGGATAATGCCACGCAGGAGAGCGCCATGACACACGCCAAACGCGGAACGCTGCTGCTGGCGGCATTCACCCTCGCGCTCGCCGCCCCGGCGCTTGGACAGGAACCCCCTGCCGCACCGCCCGCCGGGGACATTGCTGGCGAAGCGGTCACCATCCCGTTTGATCCGCCGATCGGCACGCCCGTCACCTACGCCCTCAGGTTCGAGCGCAAGCGCCCGAGCGGTGACAGCGTCATCGATTTCGAACAGCAGCTGACCTTTGATCGGATCGCCAGCGGGTATGTGCTGCGACTGGAGACGCTGGCCTTTGCCAGCGAAGGCCAGCGGTTCGATCTGGCAGACAAGCGGGTGCTGGATGCCGTGCCCGCAGCGCTGCGAGTCTACCTCCTGCCGATGACGGTCGAGCTGGATGCGGGGGGCGAGATGGTGCGGATGCTGGATTGGGAGGCGATGCGCGCGGCGCTACGCCAGCTGCCTGAGGCCGCCGCCGCCATGTCCGGTGCGCCGTTGGACGAAGCGGCCATTGTGGCGGTCAGAAGCGTCCTTGATCCGATCATCAATGTCTCGGCCGAGGATGCTCCTGCGCAGATCATCCGCGGCTGGCCGAACGTGCTGGGCTATGGCGGCGCGGAACTGGTTCTGGGCGAGGCCGTCGAGGCCGAAACCGAGGTGACCGGGGGTATTCTGACCGCGCCGATCCCAGCGGTGGTGCAGGGATCGCTGAACCGCACACCTGCGGGCAATCTGCGCCTGTTCCAGACCACGCTCTACGACCCCGCAGAAATGCGGGCGGCCACCCTTGCGACGGTCGAGCGGCTGAAGGCGCAAGCGGCCAGAACGGGCGGCGCGAAGCCGGGCGATGAACTTCAATCGATCAGCATCACCGATGATGTCGAGGTCGAATTCGATCCGCTGACCGGATTGCCGCTTACGGCCAGACTGGCGCGGATCACCAGCGTGGTGACCACGACCGAATCCCAGGTCGGCGGGGAGATCACCACGATCCGGCGGATCCAGCCTTGAGCGACCTTGTCAGGGAATTCGACCGGCGATGAATTTCGAAGCCTTTCATCATCTGGCCTCGCAGATCGCGCGGCGACTGCGTGCGCGGGGCGAAAAGGTCGCCGTCGCCGACGGCGCCACCGGGGGCCTCATCGCCGCGAGCCTGCTGACCGTCCCCGGTGCGCTCGACTTTTTCGTGGGCGGGGGCGTGGTCTATTCCTTCCGCGCCCGCGACGTGCTGTTTGCGCTCCCGCGTGAGGCTTACAGCGGGATGCGCGGGGCGAGCGAGGAATATGCCATGCTGCAAGCCCGCGCCATCCGTGACAATTTCGGCGCGGACTGGGGGTTGGCCGAAAGCGGCTCGGTCGGCGGATCGGCGCACCCAAGTGGCGCTCCTGCCGGGCAAAGCGTCGTCGCCATCGCTGCGCCCAGCGGCATGACCGTCACCTGCATGGTCCAGACCGGCAGCGACGACCGCATCGCCAATATGGAAGCTTTCACCCGCAATGCGCTTGAAGCCTTCAAGGATGCGCTGGACGCGGCAGGCCCGGTCTGAGCCTTGCCCGCCGGGGACATTCGCAGGCAAGTTACTTTGTGGTAAGGCTGTTCATGCTAACGCAGAATAGCAATCCATGTGGGGCACTATGGCAGGGTATCTTCAGAAACTGATGCGCGATCTGGAATCGCCGGTGGAAGTCCGGCGGTTCGGCTCCGGCTGGTTTGCCGGGTTCTTTGCGCTGCTGTTCGCGATCAGCGGTTTTGTGATGGTCGTCGCGCTGAAATTCCCGGCATGGTTCACCACGCCGGAACTGCAGATCGTGCGCGACTGGGCGGGCTTCCGCACCGCGATCCACGTGCTGCTGCTGGCGAGCTATGCGCTCGCGTTGCTCAGCCTGCTGCTGCGCCCGCGCAAGGTGCTGGGGATGACCGCGCTGATGATCGGGCTGGGCGCGGCATTGCTCGGCGGGGCGGCGGTGCAGGCGGACGACGTGCGCGGTTGGGGGATGTTCTTCGGGATCGATTTCTTCATCGTCAATCTGCTGGCGACCGGCTTCATGTATGCGCCGCTGGAACGCTTCGTCCCGCACCGGCGCGACCAGCGCCTGTTCCGCAATGAATGGCGCGAGGATCTGTTCTACTTCCTCATCAGCTCGATGTTCGTTCAGATTCTGGCGTTCCTGTCGCTGGCGCCGTCGCAGATCATCAATGCCAATACGAGCAATTGGCAGGCCTTCCGGGCGATGGTGGCTGACCTGCCGTGGCTGGTGCAGTTCGCCATCGTGCTGGTCGCGTCGGACATGCTGCAATACTGGTACCACCGCCTGTTCCACAAGGTGCCGTTCCTGTGGGGATTCCACGCGGTGCACCACAGCGCCAAATCGATGGACTGGCTGGCCGGATCGCGGATGCACATTGTCGAGGTGGTCCTGCTGCGCGCAGTGACCTCGCTGCCGCTGTTCACGCTGGGCTTCGGCGCTTCTGTGATGCAGGCCTATATCGGGTTCATCTATGTCTGGTCGTCGCTGCTGCACGCCAATGTCGGCGGCAATTTCAACCGGCTGGGCCACTGGATCGCCACGCCGCGGTTCCACCACTGGCACCACGGGCTGGAGCGTGAGGCGTTTGACGTGAACTTTGCGATCCATTTCCCGTGGATCGACAAACTGTTCGGCACCTTCCACCTGCCGGAGGACCGCTGGCCCAAGGATTACGGCATCCCCGAAGACGTGCCGCGCGGCTATGCCGGGCAGTTCATGTATCCCTGGACGCGGAAGGGCAAGACAACCGAAGACGCCGGCGCCGAGCCTGCCGAATAAATTTCGCGCACCCTGTCGAATCCGGCTTGCCGTGCCCGTCTCCGTGTCAGAGCCTTGCCATTCCGGCGGGGCCGGTGACGGAGACGTGCGATGCAATTCATGCTGATGATCAACGAGGACGAGAGCGCCTATGCCGGGGCCGAAGGCGCGGCGCTGCTGGAGGCGACGCTGGCGGGGCACATGAAGCTGGCCGAGGATCTGGTCGCAGCGGGCGTGCCGTTCTCGGGCGAGCGGTTGAAGCCCGCTGCCACCGCAACCACGCTGCGGTTCGACCATGGTTCGGTGAGCCTGCATGATGGCCCCTTTGCCGAAACCCACGAGGAACTCGGCGGCTTCTACATCATCGATGTGCCCAGCCTTGATCACGCGCTGGAATGGGCGCGGCGCATTCCGGTGCCCAAGGGCGGGATCGAAGTGCGCCCGATCTGGCCGCTGGGGGCCGAGGCCTGAGCGCCGCGCTTTCGCAGGCGATCATGGCGGCGCGGCCCCGCGTGGTGGCCGCGCTTGCCGCGCAGCTGCGCGATCTGGACGCGGCGGAGGATGCTTTCGCCGATGCTGCCGCCGCTTGCGTCGCGCTGGCCGAGGCCCCGCACGATGTTGCCGCATGGCTGTTCGTGGCGGGCAAGCGCCGCGCGCTCGATGCCCTGCGCAAACGGCAGGCCGAGGCGCGCACAATCGATGCTCTGGCCGGGGTGACCGACATGGCCGACATTATCGCGCTCCCCGAACCGATCCCGGACGAACGCCTGCGCCTGCTGTTCATCTGCTGCCACCCGGCGCTGGCGGCGGAGGTGCGCGCGCCGCTGGCCTTGAAGGTCATTTGCGGACTGCCGACACCTGCCATTGCCCGCCTGTTCGTGGTGAGCGAGCCCACGATGTTCCAGCGCATCACCCGCGCCAAGGCCAAGGTGCGCGAGGCGGGGATCGCCTTCGAATTGCCGCCGCGCAAGGCATGGCCCGAACGGCTGGAGGCGGTGCTGCTGGCGCTCGAACTCGCCTTTACCGCCGCCTATGCCGATGCGGGCGGGGAACTGTCTGCGGCGCTAGAGGAAGACCTCGGCGCGGAGGTCGAGCGGTTGGCGCTGATGGTGGCTGACCTTTTACCGCAGGAGCCCGAGGCGCTGGGGTTGGCGGCGCTGGTGCTGCTGGCACGGTCACGGGCCGCAGCGCGGCTGGATGGCGAGGGGGCGATGGTGCCGCTGTCGCAGCAGGAGGTGCGCCTGTGGGACTTTGCCCGGATCGAGGCTGCACGCGGGCTGATGGACCGGGCGGCGCAGGCAGGGCGCTCGGGGCCTTATCAGGTGATGGCCGCGATCCAGCTGGCCCACACGCGGCGCGCCTTTGATGGCGCAGTGGATTGGGGGGCGGTGTTGCGCTTGTATGATGTGCTGCTGGCGCTGCGCCCTTCGCCAATGGTGGCGCTGTCCCGCGCGCTTGCGTTGGCGCAGGTGGAGGGGGCGGAGGCCGGTCTGGCGGCGCTGGACGCGCTCCCCGCCGAGCGGCTGGCGCTGGCGCGGCCCTTCCATGTCGCCCGCGCCGATCTGCTGGCGAAGGCCGAACGGGAAGGCTCAGCAGCAAAAGCGCTGGACACGGCACTGATGCTCGATCCGCCACGGGCCGAACGGCTGTGGCTGGAACGGCGGCGGGCGATGCTTACCTGACGCGCCTTCTGCGCAGCCACAGGATCGCCCAGTCGCCGCGCTGGAGCCTTGCAGCCATGCGGAACCCGGCCAGATGCATCGCGCGTTTGACCGCCGCTTCCTGTTCGCCCGCCAGCAATCCGGCCAGCAGCAGGCTGCCACCCGGCGGAACCGCCTTGGCGAAATCGGGGGCGAGGCTGACCAGCGGGCCTGCGAGGATATTGGCGATCAGCAGATCATAGGGGCCACGCAACTGGAGCAAGGGATCGTCCATCCCGTCAGCGACGATCATCACCGCCTCTCCCGCGCCTGCGCCCATCGGGACAGCGTTCAATCGCGCATTCTCCTCGACCACGCCCACGCAGACCGCGTCGATATCGGTGAGCGTGCACAGCGCCCGCGGCCACAGGGCCAGCGCCGCAAAGCCCAGCAGCCCGGTGCCGGTGCCGATATCGGCGACATTGCGGGCGATCACGCCGCTGGCCTTCATGTGGCCGAGCATTTCGAGGCATCCGGCGGTGGTCTTGTGCTGGCCGGTGCCGAAGGCCTGGCTTGCGGGGATCACGAAGTCGATCAGGTCAGGATCAGCCGGGTAATCGGGGGTGTGCACGTGGAACCGTCCGGCGCGGATCGGCGGGGCGTTGTGCTGGCTCAGCGTCACCCAGTCTTCAGGGGGGAGTTCTTCGATGGTGATTTTGGGAGGCGCGTCGGCGAACAGTCCCTCCAGCGCGGCTTTCTCTGCCTTGCCGGGTTTGCGCGGATACCAGCCTTCGAGCACCCAATCGTCGGGGCGGTCCTCGGCGACTTCGCGGCCCGCGATGACGAGTTCGTAATCCCAGTCGTCGATCAGGTCATGTGCCAGCAACGCCGCCTGAACGACCGGCTTTGGGGCAAACAGCGACAGCTTCCACGTGGTTGTATCAGCGGACAAAGCTCGCTCCGTTGGCGTCGATCACCGCGCCGGTCATGCTGGGCGGCGCGTCCAATGCGCAGAAGGCGATGATGCTGGCGATTTCCTCCGGCGTTGCCACCCGGCCCAGCGGAATGTCCGCCAGCAGGCCCGGACCGCCGCGGCTGGCGAGGTAATCATCCGCCATGCTGGTGTCGGTGAAACCTGGCGTGACGGCAAAGCTGAGGATGCCGTCCTTGGCATAGGCGCGCGCGATGGTCTTGTGCATTCCCACCATCCCGCTTTTGGCGGCGGCATAATGCCAGTGCGCCGGGCTGTCCCCGCGATAGGCGGCGCGGCTCGCTACGTGAACCAACCGTCCGGCAAACCCGCGCTTCTGCCAGTGCAGCACCGCCAGCCGCGAGAGTTGTGCGGCGGATGTGAGGTTGACCCGCATGGTGTCCTCCCACGCATCGAGCCATTCGATATCCGACCGGTCCAGCCGGTTCGCCTCGAACCGGCCGGCGTTGTTCACCACCGCGTCAATCTCGCCATCGGCAAGGTCAAGCGCCCGGTCCCACAGCGATTGCGCCGCCAGCGGATCGCCGAAATCGGCGGCGATGATCGGCACTTCGCCCGCACCCTGAACCCCGGCGCGTGAGGCGTGGCCGATGACCTTTGCCCCCCGCGCAGCCAGTGCTGCCAGCGCCGCCTTGCCGATCCCGCGGCTCGATCCGGTTACAAGAATGTGTCCCATGCAATCGCCTATCCAGAAATTTGCAAGTCATGTCCACCGCTCACCGCTTGCCTCACGCGGCAGGCGCGCTAAGTGGGATGCCAGATTAAGGGACCAGACGGGATCACCATGAACCAAAGACCGCTTTCTCCCCATTTGCAGGTGTGGCGCTGGGGGCCGCACATGCTGGTATCGATCCTCCACCGTGCCACGGGTGACGGGCTGGCGATTGTCGGCCTTGGCGTGCTGGTGTGGTGGCTGGGTGCGCTCGCCAGCGGGCCGGAAGCCTATGCGACCTTCCAATCGGTGATGGGATCGCCGCTGGGGATGGTGGTGCTGGTCGGCCTGTCATGGGCGTTCTTCACCCACATGATGAGCGGCCTCAGGCACTTCGTGCTCGATATCGGGGCGGGTTACGAACTCGACACCAACCGCATGTGGTCGATCGCTTCGCCGATCATCGCGATCCTTTTCACCGCGGCCTTCTGGGCCGTGATTATGCTGGCTTGAGGAGCGCGCGACATGGGTAACGGAACTTCCATCGGACGCGTGCGGGGCCTTGGCGCGGCGCACCACGGGCCGCATCACTGGCTGGTGCAGCGCTTCACCGCGATCGGCAATGTGGTGCTGATGAGCTGGCTGCTGGTCAGCCTCGCGCTGCTGGGCGATTACGGCCACGCCAATGTGGCAAAATGGCTCTCGCAGCCGGTCTCGGCGACCGCGATGATCCTGCTGGTGACCAGCCTGTTCTGGCACGCACGCCTCGGCCTGCAAGTGCTGATCGAGGATTACATTCATGACGCCGGCAGCAAGTTTGCTGCGATCTCGGCGCTCAATCTTGCAACCATTGGCGGCGGCGCTTTCGGAATTTTCAGCGTTGCCGCGCTCGCATTCGGAGGTCAGGCCTGATGGCTACGTCAGCAGCACGCGGAACCGCAAATGACGTGGGCGGCGCGCATCTGAAGGGCGCTTACACGATCGTCGATCACACCTATGACGTGGTGGTGGTGGGCGCGGGCGGATCGGGCCTTCGCGCGACGATGGGCGCAGCCGAAAGCGGCCTGCGCACCGCGAACATTTCCAAGGTGTTCCCGACACGCTCGCACACGGTTGCGGCGCAGGGCGGGATTGCCGCTTCGCTGGGCAACAACAGCCCCGACCACTGGACCTGGCACATGTACGACACCGTCAAGGGGTCGGACTGGCTGGGCGATCAGGACGCGATCGAATATCTCGCACGCGAAGCCCCGGCGGCGGTTTACGAGCTGGAGCACGCCGGCGTGCCCTTCAGCCGCAACGCCGATGGCACGATCTACCAGCGCCCTTTCGGCGGCCACATGCAGAACATGGGCGCCGGCCCGCCGGTGCAGCGCACCTGCGCCGCGGCTGACCGCACCGGCCACGCCATGCTCCACGCGCTGTACCAGCAGAGCCTGAAGTATGACGCGGATTTCTTCATCGAATACTTCGCGCTCGACCTCATCATGTCGGACGAGGGCGGGGAGCGTAAGTGCGTCGGCGTGATCGCCATGTGCCTTGATGACGGCAAGATCCACCGCTTCCGCGCGCAATCGGTCGTGCTGGCGACGGGCGGCTATGGCCGCTGCTATTATACCGCGACCTCGGCCCACACCTGCACTGGCGACGGCGGCGGGATGGTGCTGCGCGCGGGGCTGCCGCTGCAGGACATGGAGTTCGTGCAGTTCCACCCCACCGGCATCTACGGCGCGGGCGTGCTGATCACCGAAGGCGCGCGCGGGGAGGGTGGTTACCTCACCAACTCCGAAGGCGAACGCTTCATGGAACGTTACGCCCCGTCGGCGAAGGATCTCGCGTCACGTGA
This sequence comes from Porphyrobacter sp. IPPAS B-1204, assembly GCA_003724185.1. Taxonomy (GTDB): domain Bacteria; phylum Pseudomonadota; class Alphaproteobacteria; order Sphingomonadales; family Sphingomonadaceae; genus Erythrobacter. Next base: position 328,947 of record RHGM01000001.1, on the reverse strand, counting down.
CGTGGTCAGCCGGTCGATGGCGCTGGAAATGCGCGAAGGGCGCGGTGTCGGGCCGGAGGGGGATCACATCTACCTCCACCTCGATCACATCGACCCGACCGTGCTGGCCCAGCGCCTGCCGGGCATCACCGAAAGCGGCAAGATTTTCGCGGGCGTCGATCTCACCCGCCAGCCGCTGCCTGTCACCCCGACAGTGCATTACAACATGGGCGGCATTCCGTGTAACTATCACGGGCAGGTCGTCACGCTGGGGCCGGATGGCAATCCGGACACCGTCATCCCCGGCCTTTATGCCGTGGGCGAAGCGGCCTGCGTTTCGGTGCACGGGGCGAACCGCCTCGGCTCGAACTCGCTGATCGACCTCGTGGTGTTCGGCCGCGCAACCGGCCACCACCTGCGCGATAACCTGCAGCCCAAGGCCAAGCAGCCCGAACTGCCCGCCGACAGCGCGGATTTCGCCCTGACCCGTCTGGATCACTTCCGCTATGCGCAGGGCGGCTCGCCCACCGCGCAGATCCGTGCGGAAATGCAGAAGGCGATGCAGAAGCACTGCGCCGTGTTCCGCGACCAAAAGCTGATGGACGAAGGCGTGGCGAAGCTCGCCGAGCAGAACAAGCGGATGGAGGACATCCACGTTACCGACAAGTCGCTGATCTGGAACAGCGATCTGATCGAGACGCTGGAGCTCGACAACCTGATGTCGCAGGCCAACGTCACCATGGCTTCGGCCGCCAACCGCAAGGAAAGCCGCGGCGCCCACGCGCACGAGGATTACCCCGATCGCAACGATGCCGAATGGATGAAGCACACCATCGCCTGGTTCGACGGCTGGGGCGGGCGCGGCTCGAACAGCCGGATCGATTACCGCCCGGTGCATGAGTACACGCTGACGGACGACATCAAGTACATCGAACCCAAGGCGCGCGTTTACTGATGATTCTTGTCCAGTTCGCCATCAACGGAGCGAAGCGTCGGCGCGAAATGCCGACGCTTCCTCGTGTCGGCGATGTTGTCGACATGGACGACCTTGAAGATGGACGTCTGATCGTCGCAATCGAGCGCGTGATCCATTTTGAAGAGCGCGGCGAGTGGACGTATATTTGCCAATGCACGCCGATGAAGAATTGGCTTGAGCCAGAGTGGTGAGGATCGCGGTTCTAGGGAAGATTTGACGGGCAATGCTGCGCGTCGCCATCATCGGCGGTTACGGCAATTTCGGTGCCCATGTGGCGCGCAGCCTTGCTGGCGATTCTGCCATTCAACTGATCATCGCCGCACGCAGCCACGCCAAGGCCGAGGCCTTCGTGGGCGCGCTCCCCGCAGCCAATCGGGCCGAGGCGGGCGCCTATGACCTTGATGGCCCTGCCGATGCCTTGGCGGCGCTAAAGCCCGATCTCGTCATCAACATGGTCGGGCCTTACAACGGGCAATCCTACGCCGTCGCCGAAGCCGCCATCGCCTGCGGGGCGCATTATTGCGACATTGCCGACGCCCGCGAATTCGTCACCGGGATCGGGGTGCTCGATGACAAGGCAAAGGCGGCGGGGGTGGCGGTGCTGGCGGGCGCGAGTTCAGTTCCGGCGCTGACCGCAGCCTACCTCGACGAAGCCGCGCTGGTGATGCGCAGCATCCGCAGCGTCGAATACGGGATCAGCGGGGCCGAGCAATCCAACGCGGGCACAGGGACGGTGGCGGCGGTGCTCAGTTTCGTCGGCCAGCGGTTCACGACGTTACGCGGTGGTCAGATGACCCCGGTCACCGGGTGGAGCGACCTGCGGCGAGTCCACCTGCCGGGTGTCGGCCACCGCTGGTTCGGGCGGGCCAATGCACCTGACCTCGATCTGTTTGCGGCGCGCTATCCGGGGCTACAGGACCATTCCTTCTGGGCGGGCCATGCGATTGCGCCGCTGCATTTTGGCACCGCGCTGATGGGCTGGCTCGCACGCATCGGACTGCTGCCCCGGCTCGACCGCTTCGCTCCGCAGCTCGTCCGGCTGGCCAGCCTGTTCGATGGGCTCGGCACGGGCACCAGCGGGTTTTTCATGACCATCAGCGGCGAAGGCGAGAGCGGCACGCCCCTGACCCGCCGCCACTGGATCATCGCCCGTTCGGGGCATGGGCCATACATTCCGTGCATCCCCGTCATCCTGATTGCCCGGCAGATGGCGGCACGACGGCAGTTCGCCCCCGGCGCTCGCCCCTGTCTCGGCGTGATCGACCTTGCGGAATACCGCGCCGAATTTGCCAGCTTCGATATCGAGGTGACCGACGCATGAGCCCCGCACCCTATAGCTACCGCGACAACCCCGCCGTGCCCGCCTTTGATGACAGCCGCCCGGTGTTCATCTTCGATCACGTCTGTGTGCTGTGTTCGGGCGGGGTGAGCTTCATCATGAAGCACGATCACAAGGCCGCCATCGCCTTCACCCCCGCGCAAGGGCCGCTGGGTCTGGCGCTGTGCGATCATTTCGGGATCGACTGGGACGAAAGCTATGTCTTCATCCGCAATGGCCGCGCCTTCAGCAAGAGCACCGGCTATTTCGAAGTCGCCCGCGCATTGGGCGGCTGGTGGCGGTTGGGGCTGGTGTTCCAGATCATCCCGAGGCCCTTGCGCGATTGGGCCTATGACCTTGTCGCCCGCAACCGTTACCGCTGGTTCGGCAAGACCGCCGAGGCCTGCGCGCTGCTGACCCCGGATCAGCGGACGCGGCTGCTGTGACACCATTGGCTTGACGGGGGGGGCTGCGCGCGGGCAGCTTGCCGGAAGATGAACAGGGGCAGGATCATCGCAGGGGTGTTGGCGGCATTGATGGCCGCCCCGGCGCTGTCCCAATCCTCCGCCCCCAATCCCAACCAGCCGGCGCCGCACACGCTGCCCTATCCCGATCTTGGCAGCGGGGAGAGCCGGGCCGATCGGCGCAAGTCCTATGAACTCAGCCCCGAATTGCAGCGCGGGTTCAGCGCGGCCCATATCCGCGAACAGCAACGCCGCCTCGATATCGCGCTCGCCGCGCTGCCAGCGCAGACGCCGGGCACGCCCGAGGCCTATGTCCTCACCATCGCGCTCGACAGCGATCCGGTGTTCGCGCGTGAGGCGCGGGAGGCGGCGCGCGTGCTTGGCGCCCGCTACGGTGCTGAAGGCCGCACGCTGACGCTCGCCGGGCCGGATGGCACCCGCGACGATGCCCCCCACGGCTCGATTTCGGCGCTGCTGCTGGCGATCAGCCACCTTGGCACGGTGATGGACGGGGCCGAGGATGTGCTGGTGCTCTACACCACCAGCCACGGCATGGATCTGGGGCTGGCCTATCACTACGGGGACAGCGGTTACGGCGTGCTGTCTCCCACCAGCCTGAAGGCGGCGCTGGAGGAGGCGGGGATCAAGCGGCGCGTGCTGATCATCAGCGCGTGTTATTCGGGCGTGTTCGTGCCTGCGCTCGCCAGCCCCGACACCGCGATCCTGACCGCGGCGGCCAGCACCCGCACATCTTTCGGCTGCGTGGCGGAGAATGACTGGACGTTCTTTGGTGACGCGCTGATCAACCGCGCGCTGCGCCAGCCCGTGGCGCTGGCGGAAGCGGCCCGCATGGCGAACCGGTCTGTGGCGGAGTGGGAGGCCAAGGCGCGCTTCCTCGCCTCGCTCCCGCAGGTGAGCATCGGGCCGGAGGTCGGCAGCTGGCTCCCTGCCATCGAAGCGCGGATGCCGCGCATCGCCAGCGCTCCGGTGGGCCGGCCAGCGTTTGACGAAGCCGCCATCGCTGCGGCAACAACAAGGGCGGGCGCGGCCAAGCCCGACTGATTGCTCCTGTCTTGCTGGCGGCCTCGGCCCGTCGTTCGTCCGGGCCGGTTTCCCGTTTGACGAAGACTGCGCCGGGCAGGTTCCCGTTCAGCCACGCGCAAGGTTTACAATCGTAGTCGGTATGACTACAGGTGTAATCACAGCCAAGGGAGACACCCCGTGACCCCGTCTGACGACAATTCCGGCGAACGCATCACCGATGCCGAATATGCGGTGATGGACGCCCTGTGGGACCGCCCGCGCCAGACCGCGGCCGAGGTCTGCGAGGAGGTTTGCGCAGGGCGCGGATGGAGCCTTGCGACGGTCAAGACGCTGCTTTCCCGCCTTGTCCAGAAGGGCGCGCTTGCGGCCGAGCCTGACGGGCGGCGGTTTCTCTACACCCCGCTGATCGCCCGCGAAGCCTATGTCGGCGGCGAATCCCGGCGGCTGGTTGAACGGTTGTTCGGCGGCAGCGCGGTGTCGCTGGTCGCGCATCTGGCCGAAAGCGAGGCGCTGACCCCGGCAGATCTCGCCGAGATCGAGGCGCTGCTGAAGGAGCTGCGGCCATGACCGGTATGCTGCTGCACACGCTGGTGTGGACCGGCGTGTTGATCGCTGCGGTGCTGCTGCTGCGCCGTCCGGTGACGCGGGTTTTCGGGCCGGAGGCGGCCTATGCGCTGTGGGCGCTGCCGCTGGCGCGGCTGGTGCTGCCCCCGGTGACGCTGCCCGCGTGGATGGCCCCGCGCCCTGCCGAACCTGCGCTTGCGGTGCCGGTTCCCCCCGTCGAAACACCCGCCACGCCTGATGAGATGATCGTCTGGCAGGCCGCTGCCGAGCCTGCGGCTTTGCCCGCTTTCACGCCTGCCGAAACGGCCCCGCCTGCGGGGTTTGATCTGTTCGCGGTTGTTGCGGATTGGCCGATTGTCGAGGCCCTGCTGCTGGTCTGGCTGGCCGGCGCGGCGGTCACCTTGTGGCTGCGCTTTTCGGCCTATTTCAGCCTGCGCGATGCCCTGCTGGCCGATGGCCGCGAGGTTGGCCGTGCGCCTGCCCGGCTGGGCAAGGTGCGGCTGGTCGAGACGCCTGCGACCACCGCGCCGCTAGCGATGGGCGTGCTGGATCCGGTGATTGCCCTGCCGCCCGGCTTCATGGCGTTGCACGACCGAGAGGCCCGCGATCTGGCGCTGGCGCATGAACTGGCGCACCACCGCGGGCTTGATCTGCTGGTCAATATCATCGTCCAGCCGCTGTTCGCGCTGCACTGGTTCAATCCGCTGGGCCGTTATGGCTGGCTGGCGCTGCGGCGCGATCAGGAGGCGGCCTGCGATGCGCGGGTGATGGCCCGCCGCTCCCCGCAGGAACGTGCCGCCTACGCCGCGCTGATCGCCCGCTTTGCCGCCGCGCCCGGCGCTGCCCACAACGCCGCCCTGACCGCGCCGATGGCCTGTCCGGTGCTCGGCGAAAAGTCGATCATCCACCGCCTGAGGAGCCTTGCCATGTCCGATCTGTCCCCCCGTCGCCGATTGGCTGGCCGCGCGCTGCTGGGCGCTGGCCTGCTGGCCCTGCCGCTGACCGCCTCGATAAGCTATGCCGCCAGCGAAGGCGTGCCCGAAGTGCCTGACGTGCCCGAGGTTCCCGCGCCCGCCTCGCCGCCTGCACCCCCCGCACCGCCCGCGCCTCCGGCCGGGCCTGACGCGCCTGAAGCCCCGCTGCCGCCCGAGGCTCCGCAGCCGCCCGAAGCCCCGTCAGGTGAAGGCCGCACCGACGTTACCGAACAGGTGTGGCGCAACGCCGATGGCACGGAAAAGCGCCTGCGGATCGTGCTGCGCTCGCCCGATGATCAGGTGATGCTTGAACGGATGCTGGAAGGTTCGCGGGCGATGGACCGCGCCGATCGCGAAGCCATGATGGCGTCGATCAGGGAAGGCCTTGCCGAAGCCGAGCGCGTGCGCGCCGATTTGCCGAAGATCATCGCCGAAGCAATGGCCTCGGCCGATGCCGCCAATGCGGCAGCTGGCGGAATGCCGCGGGTGATCGTGAAGCAGGAATGCAAGCCCGGCAGCGAGGAGGTGTCAGAAACCACCACCCGCGACGGAACGCAGATCATCAGCATCTGCCAGAAGCGGGTCTTGGTCTCTGCCCGCCGCGGTCTGGAAGAAGCCCGCGCCGAAATCGCCCGGGACAAGGACATCCCCGAAGCCACCCGCAAGGAGATCCTGAGGACGCTCGACAGCCAGATCGCCCGCTGGAAAGACCGGGAGGGCTAAGGCCGCTCCCGGCTCTTGCAGACCCTTACTCGCCGGTCGCAGCCAGCACCTTGGGGCGGGCAGGGTAGGCACAGCCCCGGCCAAGGCCCCAGCCTTTGAGGAAAGCGCGCCGCACCATTCCCGCAGTATAGGCGGCGCGCAGCTGGCGTTCATTGCCGGCTGCGCCCGACACTTCGCGGACAATCCCGCGGAACGGCAGGAACGAGCCGACAATGCTCTGCCCGATCCGCCCTTCGCTCAGGCGGTCATTGCCGTCGCTTTCAGCAATGTCGTAATCCGCGCCAAGCGCCATGTCCAAGTTTGCAATCGCAGTAACCAGTGCGTTGCAGGTCTCCATGCCTTGCGTGGCATAGGGATCGCGGACCGCGGTTTGCAGCACTTCGGGGATGTCGCGCGCGTCGATATTAAGATCGCGCAAGGGGGTCTTGGCGACTTCGGTGACATCGGGTTCGGGCATCACCTGCGCGTGGGCGGGCAGTGCGATGATCGCAGCGATTGCGGCAATTGCAGCAAGGGGGAGGGTGCGCGTCATGTCAGTCAGGTTCCTTCAAAGAAAACGTCGCAGGCACTGTCGTCGATATGCTCCAGCCCAAGCCGCAGCGCCGCCATCCTTTGGCGGCTGGTGCCGTGGGTGAAGTTCTCCGGATTAATGCTCTGTCCGGCATTGCGCATTAACGTATCATCGCCAATTGCGCTGGCGGCCTGCAATCCTTCCTCCAGATCGCCGGGTTCGATCAGGTTACGGTTCTTGCCCGCCCACATCCCGGCATAGCAATCGGCCTGCAATTCCATCGCCACCTGCAAGCGGTTGGATTGCGATGGATTGCGCTGCTGTGCGGCGCGCACCTGCCGGGCAAGGCCGGTGATGTTCTGGATGTGGTGCCCATATTCATGCGCGATCACATAGAGCCGGGCAAAATCGCCGCCGGTACCCGCCATCTGTGCCAGCTGGTCGTAGAAGCTGGTGTCGATATAGATGCCCTTGTCCGCCGGACAGTAGAACGGCCCGACCGCAGACGAGGCGCTGCCGCACCCTTCGGTGTTGACCTGCCCGTTGCGGTAAAGATCGAGCACGGGCTGTTCGAACGGAATTCCGGCGCGCTGGAAGCTGGCCTGCCATGTCGCATCGAGGCTGGTAAGCGCGTTGCAGGCCTCGGTCGCATAGGCGCTGCTGGAGCAGATTTCGTCGGCGGTCAGATCGCCGCCGCTGCCGCCCTGGGTGGCAGGGCCAGCCTGCTGCTGCTGTATACCCTCCACCATGCCGATGGTCTGCATCGGATCCAGCCCGAACACCACCGCGCCGATCAGCGCGATCACCAGCGTCCCGCAGCCCACGCCGCCCGCACGGCCCATCCCCCCACCGCCGCCGTCATTGCTGGAACGGACATTGATCTTCGACGTATCGAACGGGCCCAAACGCATCGTGCTTCCTCCATTCAGCCTGTTCGCTCAGCAATTTGCTGGACAGCCGCGATGGGCGCGGCAAAAGCGATCAGCAATAGTCCGAACGTGCAGGAGATGCGGCGAATGCTCAAGAACAAGCGTGCCCTCGTCACCGGATCGACTTCGGGAATCGGCCTGGCGATTGCACGCGCGCTTGCGGCTGAAGGCGCCGAGGTGATTCTCAACGGGCTGGGTGATCAGGACGAAATTGCCGCGCTGTGCGAGGAACTTGGCGCCACCTATAACGGCGCCAACCTGATGGAGCCTGCCGCCATTGCGCAGATGATGGCGGACATCGGCACCATCGATATTCTCGTCAACAATGCCGGGATGCAGCACGTTGCGCCGGTTGAGGATTTTCCGCCCGAAAAATGGGATGCGATCATCGCCCTGAATCTGTCGGCGGCGTTCCACACCACGCGGCTTGCCGTGCCGGGGATGAAGGCAAAGGGCTGGGGGCGGATCATCGCCACGGCCAGCGCCCATTCGCTCACCGCCTCACCGTTCAAGAGCGCCTATGTCGCGGCGAAACACGCGATGGCGGGCTTCACCAAGACCATCGCGCTGGAACTGGCGACCCACGGCATCACCGCCAACTGCATCTCGCCGGGCTATGTCTGGACGCCGCTGGTGGAAAACCAGATCCCCGACACGATGGCCGCACGCGGGATGACGCGCGAGCAGGTGATGAACGATGTGCTGCTCGCCAAGCAGCCGACCAAGCAGTTCGTCCTGCCCGAAGATGTCGCCGCGCTGGCGCTGTTCCTGTGCGGCGATGCGGCACGGGGCATCACTGGCGCCAATTACAGCATCGACGGGGGCTGGACCGCCGAATGAGCAGACAGGCTGCCCGGCTGCTGGTTGCGGTGCTGGCAAGCCTGTGGCTGGCGGCCTGTGCCCATGCGCCGGTGGCGATCGGCCCCGATCCCGTGGGCGAGGATATCGCGGCGCGGATGATGGCGGATATCGAGGTTCTTGCCAGCGACGAGTTTGGCGGACGCAAGCCGGGGACGCCGGGCGGCAAGGCAACATACGAATATCTCGAACGCCGGATGGGCGAGGTCGGGCTTGTGTCAGGTACCAATGATCCGGGTTCCTATTGGCGGATGCCGGTCGATCTGGTGGCGACCGAACCGCAGACCGGGCGGCTGACTTTGGGGGAAGGGCGCGCAGCTGTGACCCTGGCGGAGAACGAAGCGGCGGTCTTCACCCCGCGCCGCCGCGCCTTGGCGGCAGGCGGGCCGGGAACGGGCGTGCCGGTGGTGTTTGTCGGCTATGGCGATGGATCGGTGCTGGGCGATGCGCTGGCGGGCGCGGTGGCGCTGATGCTGGCCGATCCGGGGCGCGACACGGCGCGGCGCGATGCCCTGTTCGTGCAGCGCGCCACAGCAGTGGTGACGGTGCTGCCCGATGCAGGGGCGCTCGCCGCAGTGCGCGCCGCCGAGGAGCGCGGCAAGCTGGAGCTCGCCAGCGAAGAAAGGGACACGCTGTCAGCCTATATCACCGATGCGGCGCTTGCCCGGGTGATCGGGGAAAAGCGCTGGGCCATGTGGAAGCGCGAGGCCAAGAAGGGCGATTTCGCCCCGCTCGAACTCAATCTGGCCCTCAGCATCGAGGCAACGGCGGACCGGCGCGAATTTCCCAGCCAGAACATTATCGGGATGATTCCCGGCACCCAGCCCGGATCGGGCGCGGTGCTTTTGCTGGGGCATTGGGACCATCTGGGCGAATGCGGCCCGGCCAGCGCGGCTGACCGGATCTGCAACGGCGCGGCCGACAATGCCAGCGGGATCGCGATGATGCTGGAACTGGCGCGGCGCCTCAAGGCCGGCCCGCCGCTGGGCCGCGATATCTATGTGCTCGCCACCAGCGCGGAAGAGGCCGGACTGCTGGGGGCGCGCGCCTTTGTGAAATCGCCGCCGCTGCCGCTGTCCAGCATTGTTGCGGCGCTGAATTTCGACATGATGGCGGTCGCGCCAGCAGGCAGCCCGCTGGGCTTCATCGGGCGTGGGCGCACGCCAGCGCTCGACACGGTGATCCTTGGCGAGCTGGCGCGCAGCGGACGCATGATCGGCGATCAGAACCTGGCCGATTCGTTCCTCCAGCGGCAGGATGGCTGGGCGCTGCTGCAAGCTGGCGTGCCCACCGTGCTGTTGTCGGGCACCTATGGCAGCCGCGCCGTGCTCGACCCCTTCCTCACTACGCATTATCACCGCCCCGGTGACAAGGCCGAGGTGCTGGAAATGGGCGGCGCGGTTGAGGATCTGCTGCTGCACGAAGACCTGATCCGGGTGCTTGCGGACCCTGCGCGTTATCCCGCGCCTGCCGCACCCTAGCGCAAGGGCACAAGTGCGGTTACATGGGCCGCCACGATTCTCCCGCAAGCGGAGAACCCTCTCTCGGCCTTTAGAAAGTGGCGCACATGGATATCCCGCTCGGTTTGACTTTCGATGACGTTCTGCTCCGCCCGGCGGAAAGCAGCGTCTTGCCGAGCATGGCGGATACCTCGACCCGGCTGACGCGTGACATCGCGCTGAACATTCCGGTGCTGTCGTCGGCGATGGACACAGTGACCGAGGCCGACATGGCGATCGCGATGGCGCAGCTGGGCGGGATCGGTGTGCTGCACCGCAATCTCGACATCGATGCGCAATGCGCGGCGGTGCGGGCGGTCAAGCGTTACGAAAGTGGCATGGTGGTGAACCCCATCACCATCCACCCCGATGCAACCCTTGGCGAAGCGCAGGCGCTGATGCAGCTGCACCGGATCAGCGGCATTCCGGTGGTGGACGCGGGCGGCAGGCTGGCGGGTATCCTCACCAACCGCGATGTCCGTTTTGCCGAAAACCCGATGCAGCCCGTGCGCGAGCTGATGACCACCGAAAACCTCGCCACCGTGCCACTGGGCACCGGTCAGGAAGAGGCGCGCCGCCTGCTTCACGCCCGCCGGATCGAAAAGCTGCTGGTGGTGGACGATGCCTATCACTGCATCGGCCTCATCACGGTGAAGGACATCGAAAAGGCGGTGAATTACCCCCACGCGACCAAGGACGGCACGGGCCGCCTGCGCGTGGCGGCGGCGACCACGGTGGGTGATGCAGGCTTTGCCCGCACCGAAGCGCTGGTCGATGCCGAGGTGGACGTGATCGTGATCGACACCGCCCACGGCCACAATATCGAGGTTTCGCGCGCGGTTGACCGGGTCAAGAAGCTGTCCAACCGGGTGCAGGTGATCGCGGGCAATGTCGCCACGGCAGAGGCAACCCGCGCACTGGTCGATGCCGGTGCCGATGCGGTCAAGGTCGGGATCGGCCCGGGCTCGATCTGTACCACCCGCGTGGTCGCGGGCGTGGGCGTGCCGCAGCTGACGGCGATCATGGAAAGCGCGGCGGAAGCGGCCAAATCGGGCGTCCCGGTGATCGCCGATGGCGGTCTGCGCACCTCTGGCGATGCGGCCAAGGCGCTGGCGGCGGGCGCTTCCAGCGTGATGATCGGTTCGATGCTGGCAGGCACCACCGAAAGCCCGGGCGAAGTGTTCCTGTATCAGGGCCGCAGCTACAAGGCCTATCGCGGCATGGGCAGCGTCGGCGCGATGGCGCGGGGCTCGGCTGACCGCTATTTCCAGCAGGACGTTTCCGCGATGAAGCTCGTGCCCGAAGGCATCGAAGGTCAGGTGCCGTTCAAGGGCCCCGCCGCCGATGTCGTCCACCAGCTTGTCGGCGGGATCAAGGCGGCGATGGGTTACACCGGATCGCGCACGATTACCGATTTGCAGGAACGCGCGCAGTTCGTGCGGATCACCAATGCCGGGCTGTCCGAAAGCCACGTGCATGATGTGGCTATCACCCGCGAGGCACCCAATTACCCCACGCGCTAGGATCCGACCATGGAACTGACTTTCCCCTTTTTGTTGATCATCGTGGGGTGGAATCCTGACAATGTCGACGCCTCGATGGTGTTGCAGTCCTCGCTTCATCCAAGCGAGGCAGCATGTGAGGCTGTCGGCAAGGCTTTCGTTGCTGAGCGTGAACCGCTGCGTTCCGCTGCAACACCGGCGGCCTATAAATACTTCTGCATCGCAGCACCCGGCCCCGATGAATACAACGCCGCATTCGGTAACGGGGAATGACACCTTCGGCCCGCGTTCAGGCTGCCATAGAACTGCTCGACACCATCATTGCTTCGGCCCGCGGCAAAGGCGCGCCGGCTGACCGGATCATCGCCGATTATTTCCGCGCCCGCCGCTATGCCGGATCGAAAGACCGGCGCGCGGTGCGCGATCTGGTCTACCGCGCCATCCGCCTGTGCGGTCCGGTGCCAGCCAGCGGTCGCGCCGCGATGCTGGCGGTGGCCGGGCAGGACGAGGCGATTGCCGCCTTGTTCGATAGCTCCGCCCACGGCCCGGCGCCCCGCGCCGAGGGTGAGGAAGCGGCCAGCACCGGCCTTGCGCCAAAGTGGCTCGCCGCGGCTTTGCGGGCTTCGGGCCTCGGCGGGCGGGAAATCGCCGCGCTGCTGGACCGCGCCCCGCTGGATATCCGCGTCAATGCGCTGAAGGCTGACCGCGCCGGTCTTGCCCTGCCCGAACAGGGTGAGGCGCTGGCTTCGGCCCAGGGCCTGCGCTTTGCATCGGGCACCCCGGTCGAGACATGGGATGCTTACGGCGAAGGCCTGATCGAGGTGCAGGATCTGGGCAGCCAGCTGATTGTCGAGGCTTTGCCAATCGCGGCTGGTGACACCATCATCGACCTGTGCGCAGGCGGGGGCGGCAAGACACTGGCGATTGCCGCAAGGCTCGGCAATGCGGCCAGCATCGTGGCGGCCGATACCGACAAGCGCCGGCTTGGCAACCTTGCCCCCCGCGCGGCGCGGGCAGGGGCGGCGGTGGATCACACCGTCCTGCTCGATCCCGGCCGGGAAATGCGCGCCCTCGGGCCGTGGGCCGGCAAGGCCGATCACGTGCTGATCGACGCGCCGTGTTCGGGCAGCGGGACGTGGCGCCGCAGCCCCGAAGGCCGCTGGCGGCTCGACCCTGCGGAACTGGCGCGGCTCAACGCGCTGCAGGATCATGTGCTTGATCTGGCAGCACAACTGGTGCGGTCAGGCGGCACGATTGCCTTCGTCACCTGCTCGGTTCTGGATGCCGAGGGCGCCGACCGCATTGCCGCCTTCTTCGCCCGCCATCCAGGCTGGCAGGCAGAGCCGCTGACGCTCCCGCTGGGCCGCCCACGCGGGGGCGGTATCCGGCTCGATCCGCTCCATGATGGCACGGATGGTTTTTTCATCGCCTGCTTGCGTTCACCATGATAGCCTAGCATCTTATGCAAGAGCTTGCTGGTCCACGGACTCACGCCTTTAAGGAGCTTCTGATGCGTTACGCGCCTGCTGCTGCCGCTCTGTCTCTTTGTCTGGCCATGACGGCGAGCATCTCCAGCGCGGGCGACATCGGCGCGGCCGAACCGCAGGCAGCGGCGCTGATTGCGCAAGGGCAGGCCGCGCTGGCCGCAGGCGAGACCCAGGCAGCGATTGACGCCTTCGAAGCTGCGCTGGCGGTCGATCCGGGCCACACCCCGATCTTCATCGATCTGGCCGAAGCGGCACGCCAGAGCGGGCTGCAGGGCAAGGCGATTCGCTACTACCGCGAAGCATTGGAGCGTGATCCCGACAATTTCGCCGCGATTGCGGGCGAAGGCTCGGCCTTGGTGGAAAAGGGCGCGATCGAAAAGGCCAAGCGCAATCTGGCCAAGCTGCAATCGCTGTGCGGCGATTCGTGCCCTGAAACCGTGGCCCTGCAAAGCAGCATTGCGCGCGGCCCTTCACCGCGGCTGGCCGTGGAAACCGCCGCTGAGGGCGCGCCTGCGACCAACTGACGCCGGTCAGATCAGGTCGCGGAATTCCGCCAGCACGGCGCGGTAAACGTCACGTTTGAACTCCACGATCACGTCGGGCAGCAGACCCGGCGCGATCCAGCGCCATTCGTTGAATTCGGGCGGGTTGTGCGCTTCGAGATTGATGTCGCTGTCTTGCCCTAAGAACCGGCCGAGGAACCAGTGCTGTTCCTGCCCGCGATACCTGCCCTTCCACACCCTGCCGAGCAGTTCGTCGGGCAGATCATAGAGCAAGGGGCGCGATGCGGGGGCGATCACTTCGACCAGATCCGCGCCAATGCCGGTTTCTTCTTCCAGCTCGCGCAGGGCGGCGGTGCGAACATCCTCGCCCTTGTCGATCCCGCCTTGCGGCATCTGCCAGAAGCCGTGGGCTGACGGATCGATCCGCTGGCCGACGAAGACAAGACCTTCGGTGTTGACCAGCATGAAGCCCGCGCAGGGGCGATAGGGCAGGGCCTCGCGGTTCATGCCGGGTGCGCCAGCATGAACTGCATTGCTGCGACAATGCGTTCGAGATCGTTCTGCGTGCTCGGCACCGCACCGCGCAGGTTGGTGAAGCTGTGCGTCACCCCGCGCATTTCGAGAAACACGCAATCGCGCCCGGCATCGACCAGCGCCTTGGCATAGGCACGGCCCGAATCGCGGATCGGATCCAAGCTGGCGGTGGCGACGATGGTGGGCGGCGCATTGCTGTGGTCGCCAAGGATCGGGAAGCCACGCGGGTCGGCGCGGTCGGCACCATAGGCCGCATCGAAAAAGCCCATGGTGTCGGCGGTCAGCAGGAACCCTTCGGAGAACGCCGCCATGCTGGCCGAACCATTGGCATCTTCCACCAGCGGGAAGATCGGGACTTGCAGCACAACCGGCACGGCAGCGGGGTTCGCGCCCAGCAGTTGGCCGACAACAACCGTGGCATTGCCACCCGCGCTGTCGCCGACGGTGATGATCCCGCTGGCGGTGCGGCCCAACTCGGCAGGGCTGCCCGCCACCCACCGCGTCGCCGCCTCGCAATCGAGGATCGCGGCGGGGAAGGGCGCTTCGGGCGCGAGCGCATAATGCACCGCGACCAGCGGCAGGTCGATCAGCGCGGCGATTTCGGTGCACAGCGCGTGGTGCGTGTCGAGGTCGCCGATCACGAAGCCGCCGCCGTGGTAGAACATGATCACGGGTGAGGCTGCGTCGCGGGATCCGCGCGCGTCATAGAGGCGCAAGGGAATGTCGCCCATCGGGCCGGGGCAGGCGAGATCGCGGATCACCGGCAGCGCACGCGCCGGGCGGTCGGCGATGCCATGCATAGCGACATAGGATGCGCGGGCTTCCTCCAGCGTCATGTCGACCAGCTTCGGCCCGTTCACTGCCGCCATCATGTCGAGGAAGGCCTGCATGTCGGGGCGGATGTAGGGGGTATCGTTCATTGTGGCGCTCTCCCGCGAAATCTTTGACGCTGCGATAGGCGAGGGCGGCACGATTTTCCAAGCGCATTTGCGGTTCCCTCGCTGCCTGCGCACCGCTAACCTGCAAACATATGGACAATCTGACACATAGCCTTGTCGGCGCGGTGCTGGGGCAGGCGGGGCTGAAGCGCACCACGGGCCTTGCGATGCCGGCGTTGATCATCGGCGCGAACCTGCCCGATGTGGATGCGGCGTGCTTCTTCTGGCTGGAGGGCACCGAGCACCTCGCCTTTCGGCGCGGCATCACCCACGGCCCGCCAGCGCTGGTGCTGCTTCCGCTGGTGCTGGCGGGATTGCTGTGGGCGTTCGACCGCTGGCAGGAGCGGCGCGGCACGCGGCCCGAGGGGCGGCTGCCGGTGCGGTTCGGGTGGCTCTATGCGATGGCGTTTATCGGGTGTCTCAGCCATCCTTTCTTCGACTGGCTGAATGTCTACGGCATCCGGCTGCTGGAGCCGTTCTCGTCGCAGTGGTTCTACGGCGACACGCTTTTCATCATCGACCCGTGGCTGTGGGCGCTGCTCGTCGGCAGCGTGTGGTGGTCGCGGCAGCGGGAGAAGGCTGGCGGGGAGTGGATGCGGCCTGCGCGGGTGGGGATTGCGGCGGCGTTGGCGTATATCGGGGTGAATGGGGCAATCACCCATCTGACCAAGCAATGGCACTTCCGCGATCCGTACGGCGATACCCGTGGGTTTATTGCCAGCCCCGTGCCTTTTGAATTCTGGCGGCGAGAGCAGATTATTGGGTGGAAGGAAGGCGAATGGTATGTGGTTTTAAGACCCCATATTGCTGCACCGACCGGGACTTATCTCAAATTGCCTTCAAGCGAATTGCGTTGCGCTTGGCCCGACCTGAGTGAAGTCCGCAAGACCAATTCACAGCTCGACGCCTTTCTGTTTTGGTCGCGGGTGCCTGTTGTTGAACGCGCGCCGGATGGTTCGGTGATCCTCTACGACGCCCGCTACTACGATCCGCGTGCGCGCGACCGGTTCTCGGTCGCGCTGCCGGATGTACGGTGTGAGGAACTTCCTAGCCCCTAATTCGTCATTGCGAGCAAAGCGACGCAATCCATGGACCGAACCGTCCGGCCATGGATTGCCGCGGCGGCTGCGCCGCCTCGCAATGACGACGGATTGAAAGACCACAATGACCCAAATCGTATGGCTGCGGCGCGACCTGCGCCTTGCCGATAACCCCGCGCTCTACCACGCCGCCAAGGCCGGCCCGGTCGTGGCGGTCTATGTCCTCGACGACGAAAGCCCGAAGCACCACGCCTATGGCGGGGCCTCGCGCTGGTGGCTGCATCATTCGCTCGAAAGCCTTTCCGCCAGCCTCGCCCAGCGGCACGCCAAGCTGATCCTGCGGCGCGGCGATGCGGTGGACGTGCTCACCAAGCTGTCCGAGGAGACCGGCGCCACCACCATCCACGCCAACCACCACTACGAACCGTGGTGGCTCAACGCCGAGCGCAAGCTGGCCAAGAGCCTCGACCTGCAACTCCATCACGGCAACTACCTGATGCCGCCGGGCAGCATCACCTCCGGCACCGGCGGGCAGTACAAGATTTACACCCCCTTCAGCCGCGCGGTGCGGGCCGAATTCCCGCCACGCGACGAACTCCCCGCGCCCGAGCGTCTGGAGGCACCCGCAAGCTGGCCCGCCACCGATGACCTCGCATCATGGAGCCTGCTCCCGACCAAGCCCGACTGGTCAGGCGGCATCGCGGAATTCTGGCAGGTGGGCGAGGATGCGGCCCACGCCCGCCTCAAGGCGTGGGAAGCGGATGTCGACGACTACGACGACAAGCGCAATTTCCCCAGCGTCGACAAGGTGTCGCGCCTCTCGCCGCATCTCCACTGGGGCGAAATTTCGCCGATCCAGATTTGGCACCGCTTCAAGGACAAGCGCTCGGACGGCTGGCGCACTTATGAAGGCGAGCTGATCTGGCGCGACTATTCGCAGAACGCGATCCTGCAATTCCCCGCCTATGCCAGCAAAAACTACCGCGAGGATTTCGACCGCTTCGGCTGGCGCGATCCCGCCAATGATCCCGCCGCCGCCCGTGATCTGAAGGCCTGGCAGCAGGGCCGCACCGGCTACCCGATCGTCGATGCCGGGATGCGCCAGCTTTACCAGACCGGGTGGATGCACAACCGCGTGCGGATGATCACGGCGAGCTTCCTCATCAAGCACCTGCTGATCGACTGGCGCGAAGGGGAAAAGTGGTTCTGGGATACGCTGTGCGATGCCGACTACGCCTCCAACGCCACCAACTGGCAGTGGACGGCGGGAACGGGCGTGGACAGCAATATGTTCAGCCGGATCATGGCGCCGCTCTCGCAGTCCGAAAAGTTCGACGCGGCGCGCTATATCCGCACCTATGTGCCGGAATTGAAGGGGCTGGAGGAGCCTTACGTCCACGATCCCGAGGAGTTCGGGCGCAGGCCCACGGGTTACCCGCGCAAGATCGTGCCGCACAAGGCCGCGCGCGAGCGGGCGCTGGCGGCGCTGAAGGCGATGAAGGACGGCTGAGAAAGGCTTGCCCCTGCGCTCCGGCTGCGGCACATCCTCGCCGCATAATCGGCGAGAGGGTAATGCGATGGGTCTGAAGAACGGCATGGTTGCGGGCGCGGTGCTGGCGCTGGCGGCGGACGGGTATCCGCCGCTGATGGCTCAATCGGCCGATGCACCCCCCGTCATCGAAATCTTGCCGCCGTTGGTGATCGAGCGGACCTATCCTGACATGCCGGCGGTGCGCATGAGCGAGCCTCCGCCACGCGACATGGCCGATCTGCAGGTGTTGTTCTGGACCGACGCCCAGCGCACCGAGCGTTTCGCCAAGATGGAGCAGTGGTTCGCCGGGCACGAAGTGCTCGCATCCCCGACGCCGCGTGCGTTGCCACAGGGCGAGCCGCTCCCCGAGGCGCTCAAGGCCGAGATCGACAAGCTGATGGCCGAAACCAGCACGGCCGGTATCATGGTGCTGAAGGATGGCGCGGTGCGTTACGAGGCCTATGGTTTGGGGTTCAAGCCGTTGCGTCGCTGGACCAGCTTCTCGGTTGCCAAGAGCTTCACCTCGACCTTGCTGGGGGCAGCGGTGAAGGACGGGCTGATCAGCCTCGACGATCCGGTGACCAAGCATATCCCCGGCCTCGTCGGATCGGCCTATGATGGTGTCACCGTGCGCCAGCTTGCCACCATGACCAGCGGGGTGCGCTGGAACGAAGACTATAGTGATCCCAATTCCGATGTTGCGCAGATGAACCGCTTCGTGGTCGAATACGGCCCCGAGGCGATCATTGCCCAGATGAAGCAGCTCCCGCGAGAAGCGGAGCCGGGCGCGAAGTGGGTCTACAAGACGGGCGAGACCAATCTGATCGGTGTGCTGGTGGAAAACGCCGTGGGCAAACCGCTCGCCGAGTATGCCAAGGCGAAGATCGTCGATCCGGCCGGCTTCAGTGGCGGCATGTTCTGGATGGTCGATCCGCGCGGCGGGAATATCGGCGGGTGCTGTCTTTCGATCACGCTGGGCGATTATGCCCGGATGGGCCAATTCGTGCTGGAAGGCGGCAAAGACGTGGTGCCCGAAGGCTGGTTCGCCGAAGCAACCGACAGCGCAGTCGATTTCGGCGACAGCGGCTTTGGCTATGGCTACCAGTGGTGGACCTATCCGGAGGGCACGTTCGGGGCGCAAGGCATCTTCGGTCAGGCCATCACGCTGTTTCCGGACAAGGGAGTGGTGGTTGCCTATGTCGGCAACTGGCCCTCGGCGACTGGCGGGCCGGAGCGCGGGCAGTTTCTGGACCTGAGCCGGAAGATCGCGGCAGAGGCGAAGTAAACGCCCCCGCCGCCCTCAGGGCGTCTGCCGGTAAACGCCGACGTTGCTGTAACGTTGCAGGATATTGTCGTGGACGATCGGGCTGAGCAGTTCCGAAAACGCGCAGCCGACGATGCAGTTGTCCCACCACACCACCTCGGCCCGCAGCGATTCGAGACCGGGCAGGGTCAGCCAGCACATCTGGCCTTCATGCATCCGGTTGATCGAAGCGGCCGAGAAGCCCGAGATCGAAAGATCGTGAACAACGCTTTGAAAGGCCCGCCCGCCCGAAGCGCGCAGGGTTGCAGGGATCGTCAAGCGCGTGCGCGGCCCGCAGCGATCTTCCTGCGATGCGGCGCGATAGATGTCCGAGCTGTCCGGCATTGCTTCAACCTTGTATGGTAGCCTGCGGTCTCTCTGTGGGTGAATTGGTCCGCGTGCGGGCATGCCCCCGCGATCCTTAAGAGCCGGTTCCGGGACAAGGTTAACGCCCGTGTAAGGATGATTACGCAGGCTCGATCCGCTCGCGGTGCAGGCCGTCGAAGCCCTCTGCCAGCAGCGCCACCAGACGATCAGCGACCACTTCGGGCGCCTTTACCGTCATCGGGTCTTCACCCGGATAGGCGCGGGCGCGCATTTCGGTGCGGGTCGCGCCCGGATCGATGATCGCAACGCGCAGCGGGCTTAGCCGTTCGACCTCGGCAGCATATGTCGCCAGCAGGTTTTCAAACGCTGCCTTGGTCGCGCCGTAAGCGCCCCAATAGGGCCGGGGCGCGGAACCGACGCTGCTGGTCAGCCCGATGATCCGCCCCGCCTTGGCGCGGCGCAGCATCTGGTCGAACCCGGCGATCAGCGCATGGGTGGCAACCACATTGGTCAGCAGCGCCTGGTTGAACGGCTTGGGCTCGATCTGCGAGGCAGGCGTCAGTTCGGGCAGATAGGCCGCCGCAAGCACCATGATGTCGAGCGTCTGCCAGCGTCCGGCGATGGCTTCGGCAAGGCGGGTGACGGCATCAGGCTCGGTCAGGTCAACCGGCGCGATGGTCGAGGTGCCGCCGATAGCGTGAATCTCGTCTTCGACCGCTTCCAGCGCCTTGACCTTGCGCGCCACCAGAATGACATGCGCGCCCGCTGCGGCAAGCGCCTTGGCGGTGGCGGCGCCGATGCCGCGGCTGGCGCCTGTGACAAGCGCGGTCTGTCCGGCGAGCGGCTTTGCAGTATCGGTCATGATGGTTCAGGCAGCCTTGGGATCAGCGAAGGGAAGCTCAGCGGACTTGGCTTCCGCGAGCGCGAGGTCGGTGAGCGATGTCGGGTAGTCGCCGGTAAAGCAGGCGTCGCAGAATTGCGGGCAAGCCTTGTTGCGCGCCTTCTGCCCGACTGCCCGGTACAGCCCGTCGATCGAGACGAAGGCGAGGCTGTCGGCCTTGATGAATTCGCGCATGGGTTCAAGCTCCATCCGCGCGGCGAGCAGCTTGGAGCGTTCGGGCGTGTCGACCCCGTAGAAACAGGAATGGGCGGTCGGCGGGCTGGCGACGCGGAAGTGGACTTCGCTGGCGCCCGCTTCGCGCATCATCTCGACGATCTTCATCGAGGTGGTGCCGCGCACGATCGAATCGTCGATCAGGACAATGCGCTTGCCTTCAACGAGGGCGCGGTTGGCGTTGTGCTTGCGCTTGACGCTGGAATGGCGTGCGCCGTCGGACGGCTGGATGAAGGTGCGCCCGACATAGTGCGAGCGGATGATGCCAAGCTCGAACGGCAGGCCCGATTGCATCGCAAAGCCGATGGCAGCCGGCACGCCGCTGTCGGGCACGGGGACGACCAGATCGGCTTCGCACGGGGCTTCCAGCGCCAATTGCATCCCGATCGCCTTGCGCGCTTCGTAAACGGAGCGCCCGGCGAAGACAGAATCGGGACGGCTGAAATAGACGTGTTCGAAAATGCAGGGGCGCGGAGCGGGGCTGCCGAAGGGGCGCACGGAGCGGATTTCGCCGGCAAAATCGACCAGCACCAGTTCGCCCGGCTCAACCTCGCGGATCAGTTCCGCGCCAACCACATCGAAGGCCACGGTTTCGGACGCGAACAGGATCGCGTCACCCATCCGGCCCATCACCAGCGGCCGGATGCCGAGCGGATCGCGGCAGGCGATCATGCCTTCGGGCGTCATCACGATCAGCGCATAGGCGCCCTCGACCAGTCGCAGCGCGTCCACCAGCCTGTCGGCGATGGTGGGATAACGACTGGTGGCCACGAGGTGGATGATCACCTCGGTGTCGGAGGTCGACTGGAAGATCGAACCCTTGTTCACCAGATCGGTGCGCAGGCTCATCGCATTGGAAATATTGCCGTTATGCGCCACGGCAAATCCGCCGCTGGCAAGATCGGCATAGAGCGGCTGCACATTGCGCAGGCCCGATCCGCCGGTGGTGGAATAGCGCACATGGCCCGCCGCCATATGGCCGGGCAGGGAGGCGATGGCTTCGGAGGAGGTGAAATTCTCTGCCACATGGCCAAGCCCGCGCAGGGCAAAGAACTCCTTGCCGTCAAAGCTGACGATTCCGGCAGCTTCCTGTCCGCGGTGCTGGAGCGCGTGGAGGCCAAGCGCGGTGGTGGCAGCCGCATCCGACGCGCGGATCGCGCCGAAAATGCCGCATTCCTCGCGCAGCTTGTCGCCATCGGCATCAAGGAAGGGGTGAGTCACATTGAGGGGCGTCATCGGCATCACCAGACCTGTCCGCGAACCTGCCGCCGCGGCGCACCGCTCCAATGGCGATGTGACGGATCAATTACAAGTCAAAGCACGCCCGAACGCCCCGGCTTTTTGCTGACCGGCATGTGACAGGGGTGCGCAGGGGACAGCAATCCCACGCGGGATTGCCGCGCCTGCCCGGGCGCTCTAAAGGCAGCGTTCAGCCAATAACGGGCAACCCGAACCTCTCATGCTCTCCCCCTTCGAATGGATGATCGCCAAGCGTTACCTCTGGCCCGGCAAGGGCGAGGCCTTCATTGCGCTTGTCGCCGGCATATCGGTGGGCGTGGTGGCGCTTTCTGTGGCGCTGCTGGTTGTCGTGATGAGCGTGATGAACGGCTTTCGCGGCGAATTGCTCGACAAGATCGTGGGGCTGAACGGCCACGCGGTGGTGCAGGGCTATGATGGCCAGTTGCGCGATTGGCGCAATGTCATCGCCCAGATCGAAAAGACCCCCGGCGTGGTGGAAGCCTCCCCGATGATCGAGCGGCCTTTGCTCACCAGTTTCGGCGGGCGGGTGGAGGCGATCTTCCTGCGCGGGCAATCGGACAAGGACATCGCGGCGCTGGGCGAAAAGGTGCTGCTTGGCGATATCCGCAGCCTGTCCCAGCCGGGGCAGGACGGCATGGGCCGCGTTGCCATCGGCAGCCGGCTTGCCCAAAACCTCGGCATCCGCGTCGGCGATGTCATCACCATCATCAACCCCGCAGGCCGCACGACGCCGTTCGGCACCACCATCCGGCAGGTCGGCTACGAGGTGGGCGCGATCTTCGAAGTCGGCATCTACACCTTCGACGAAAAGTTCGTGATGCTCCCGCTGAAGGACGCGCAGACATTGCTGCTGATGGGCGATGCGGTGGCCCAGATCGAAGTGACTGTGGACGATCCCGATCAGGTGGGCGAGATTCTGATGCCGGTGGCGAAAGACCTGACCGGCAAGGCCATAATCGCCGATTGGAAGGCGATGAATTCCGCCCTGTTCGAAGCCTTGCAAGTCGAACGCGTGGCAATGTTCTTCGCCTTGAGCTTCATGGTGCTGGTCGCCGCGTTCAACATCCTTTCCAGTCTGGTCATGCTGGTGCGCGCCAAGACCCGCGACATCGCGATCATGCGCACGATGGGCGCCACGCGCCGAAGCCTGCTCAAGATTTTCGTCACCACCGGCACCACTGTGGGCGCCATCGGCACGATGACGGGGCTGGCACTCGGCGCGATCATCCTGTTCTTCCGTGAGCCGATTGTCGATTTCATCGCCTTTGCCACGGGGCAGGAAATCTGGGATCCTGAGGTGCGGTTCCTGTCCACCCTGCCATCGCGCACCGATCCGTGGGAAGTGTTCGGCATCGTCATGCTGGCGCTGACCATGAGCTTTCTTGCGACGCTCTATCCCGCCTTGAAGGCGGCCAACACCGATCCGGTGCAGGTGCTGCGCTATGAATAGCCCCCTTGTCGCCGGAGCCCCGATTGTCAGCCTCAAGCAGCTGACACGCTCGTTCGAACAGGGCGGCCAGCGCATCGACGTGCTGCGCGGGGTCGATCTGGACATCATGCCGGGCGAGATTGTCGCGTTGCTGGGGCCGTCGGGTTCGGGCAAATCGACCATGCTGCAAGCTGTCGGCCTGCTTGAAGGCGGGTTCGAAGGCTCGATCAGCGTGGCGGGCGAACGGGCTGAAACCCTCCCCAGCGATCAGCGCACCCGCCTGCGGCGTGAACATCTGGGGTTCGTGTACCAGTTCCACCACCTGCTGCCCGATTTCAACGCGCGCGAGAATGTGGTGATGCCGCAGATGATCCTTGGCGTGGCGCGCAGCGAGGCTGAGGCACGGGCTGACAGTCTGCTCACCAGCCTCGGCCTGGCTGAGCGTCTGACCCACCGTCCCAGCCAGCTGTCCGGCGGCGAACAGCAGCGCGTCGCGGTTGCCCGCGCGCTCGCCAACCGGCCCACGCTGGTGCTGGCGGACGAGCCGACCGGCAATCTTGACGAAAAGACCGCCGACGCTGTGCTGGTCCAGTTTCTCAGCCTTGTGCGGAACGAAGGCAGTGCGGCGTTGGTTGCAACACACAATGAACGCCTTGCTGCACGGATGGACCGCGTAGTGCGCCTCAAGGATGGGGTGTTGATCGAAGGGGTTTGAAACAGGGGTAACGAGCCATGCCGACGATTGCCGATTTCACCGTTACGACCAATCGCGGGGAGCCACTCGATCTGTCGAGCAAGCTCGGCAATGTGGTGCTGGTCGTCAACACCGCCAGCAAGTGCGGTTTCACACCGCAGTATGACGGCCTCGAAAAGCTGTATCAGCAATACAAGGATCGCGGGTTTGAGGTGCTGGGCTTTCCCTGCAACCAGTTCGGCGCGCAGGAACCGGGCGATGCCGACGAGATCGAACAGTTCTGCAAGGTCAATTTCGGCGTCACCTTTCCGCTGATGGCCAAGGTGGACGTGAACGGTTCGGGCGCGTCGCCGCTTTACGACTGGCTCAAGACCTCGGCCAAGGGGCTGATGGGATCGACCTCGATCAAGTGGAACTTCACCAAGTTCCTGATCGGCCGCGATGGCAAGGTGGTGAAGCGTTACGGCCCGACCGATGCGCCGGCGGCCATCGCCAAGGATATTGAAAAGCTGTTGTGATCCTCAACCGTCACCCCGGCGCCCGAGCCGGGGTCGTGCGATGATCTGACCGATCCCGGATCAAGTCCGAGATGACGGGAGTTTCTTGTGGAAGCCCGCCTTGGCGAATCTGCGGCTGACCCGCATATTCCCCGCCATGCCCTTCGCTCCCTTCGTCCCCTTGCGCGTGATGTCGTCCTACTCGATGCTCGAAGGGGCGATCGATCCCAAGGAGATTGCCAAGCTGGCGAAGGAGCGCGGCTATCCCGCCATCGCCATCTGCGACCGTAACGGGCTCTATGGGATCATGGCCTTCGCTGCCGCCTGCAAGGGCGAAGGCGTGCAGCCGATCATCGGCGCGATGCTGGGCGTGGCGCGGGATGAAACCCGCGGCATGGTCGATTACCTTGCGCTGTTTGCGCAGGACGATGCCGGGTATGACAACCTGTGCCATCTGGTGTCGTCCGCCCACCTTGATCGCCCGCTGGAACGCGATCCGCATGTCACGCTGACCGATCTGGAAGGCCACACCGCAGGGTTGATTGCGCTGACCGGCGCGGGCGAGGGCGGGCTAACGCGGCTTTTGGCAGAGGGCCAGCACGATGCGGGGGCAAGGTTGGCTGACCGGCTGGAGGCGTTGTTTCCCGGGCGGCTCTACATCGAACTTGCCCGCCACGGCGACCCGGTGTGCGAACAGGCCGAGGATGCGCTGATTGATCTGGCCTATGCCCGCAATCTGCCACTGGTGGCGACCAACCCCGCCAACTTTGCCGAGCCGCACATGCACAAGGCGCATGACGCCATGCTGTGCATTGCCAATTCGACGCAGATCGACGCAGAAGATCGTCCGCGCTCCAACCCGCAGGCCTTCGTCAAACCGGCGGCGATGATGGAGGAGGCCTTTGCCGATCTGCCCGAAGCGACCGCCAACACGCTGGTGATCGCCCAGCGCTGCGCCTTTGCGCCGCCCTACCGCAAGCCGATCCTGCCCAGCCTTGCCGGCGACCTTTCGGGCGAGGCGCGGATGCTCGCGGAGGATTCGCGCGCGGGCCTTGAGGCGCGGCTGGAAGCCTATCCCGATCTCACCGAGGACGAACGCAAGGTCTATTTCGACCGGCTCGAGTTCGAGATCAATGTGATCGTCAACATGGGCTTCCCCGGCTACTTCCTGATCGTGGCCGACTTCATCAAGTGGGCCAAGGAACAGGGCATTCCGGTGGGGCCGGGGCGCGGGTCTGGCGCAGGTTCGGCGGTGGCGTGGGCGCTGACCATCACCGACTTGGATCCGATCCGGCTGGGGCTGCTGTTCGAACGCTTCCTCAACCCCGAACGCGTGTCGATGCCTGACTTCGATATCGACTTCTGCGAAACGCGGCGCGGCGAGGTGATCCGCTATGTGCAGGCGAAGTACGGCAGCGATCACGTCGCGCAGATCATCACCTTCGGCAAGCTGAAGGCCCGCGCCGTGCTGCGCGATTGCGGGCGCATTCTGCAGATGAGCTACGGGCAGGTCGACCGGCTGTGCAAGATGGTGCCAAACCACCCGACCGACCCCTGGCCGCTGCCGCGTGCCTTGAACGGCGCGGCGGATTTCCGGCGCGAGTATGACAATGACAAGGACGTAAAGCGCCTTGTTGACCTTGCGATGCAGCTGGAGGGCCTGCCGCGCAATTCATCGACCCACGCGGCGGGCGTGGTGATCGGGGATCGTCCGCTGGCGCAGCTGGTGCCGCTCTACCGCGATCCAAGGTCGGATATGCCGGTGACGCAGTTCGACATGAAATATGTCGAATCCAGCGGGTTGGTGAAGTTCGACTTCCTCGGACTGAAGACGCTGTCGGTGCTGCGCAAGGCGGTCGATCTGCTGGAGGCACGCGGCATCACCATCGATCTGGGTGCGCTGCCGCTGGATGATGCGCAGGTGTATCACCTCATGCAGACCGGCAACACGGTTGGCGTATTCCAGCTGGAATCCGAAGGGATGCGCCGCACGCTGAAGGCGGTGAAGCCGACCAATTTCGGCGACATCATCGCGCTCGTCTCGCTTTACCGCCCCGGCCCGATGGACAACATCCCGCTGTTCGGCCAGCGCAAGGCAGGGCAGGTGCCGATCGAGTATCCGCACCCCAAGCTCGAAGGCATTCTGGCCGAAACCTACGGCATCTTCGTCTATCAGGAACAGGTGATGCAGGCCGCCCAGGTGCTGGCCGGTTACTCGCTCGGCGACGCAGACCTTCTGCGCCGCGCCATGGGCAAGAAGGTGCAGGCCGAAATGGACGCCCAGCGCGGGCGGTTTGTCGAAGGCTGCAAGGCAAATTCCGGGATCGAGCCCAAGCGCGCCAATGAACTGTTCGATTTGATCGACAAGTTCGCAGGTTACGGCTTCAACAAATCGCACGCCGCCGCATACGCCCTGCTCGCCTATCAGACCGGCTGGCTGAAGGCACATTACCCGGAAGAATTCTACGCCGCCTCGATGTGCTTCGACATGCACCAGTCGGAAAAGCTCAACGTCTTCGTCGACGATGCGCGCCGTTATCCCAACGGCCACGGCGGGGTCGCCGTGCTGGCGCCCTGCATCAATGCCAGCGAGGCCGAGTTCACTGTCGAGCAGACCGATGAAGGCTATGCGGTGCGCTATGCCCTCGCCGGAATCCGCAATGTCGGCGAAAAGGCGATGGATGCGATTGTTGCCGAGCGCGAGGCGAACGGGCCTTTCGTCAGCATCAAGGACCTGTTCGAGCGGCTGCCACAGGGCACCATGAACCGCCGCCAGCTGGAAGGGCTGATCTGTGCAGGCGCGTTTGATGGGCTGGAGCCGAACCGCGCTTTATTGTTCGCCAACGCCGATCTGCTGATGGCGGTTGCTGACGCGGCGATCCGGGAACGTTCCAGCGGGCAGGCGGGCCTGTTTGGCGGCGATGCGGGGCCTGCCGAAGACCTGCGTCTTCAGGCCTGCGAACCGTGGAGCCGGACCGACCGCATGGCCAAGGAGCGCGAGAATTTCGGCTTCTACTTCTCCGCCCACCCGGTGCAGCAATACCGCGATGTCGCCTCGGCCAATGGCGCGCGCACCTATCAAAGCCTGATGGAAGCGGGCGCGCCGGCGGGCGGAAAAGGCTCGGCCGTGATGGCGGTGCTGGTCGAAGGCATCACCAAGGCGCGCACCCGCAAGGGCGGCACCTTTATCCGGGCGGATTTCTCCGACGCCTCCGGCCAGTTCTCTGCCGCCTGTTTCGAAGAGCCGCTGGTGCCCGAATTCGAACGCTGGGCGCAGACAGGCGAATGTCTGCTGCTGACTGTGGAGCTTGATTCCCCCAACCCGGATGAACCGCCCCGCCTGACAGTGCGCGGGGCTCGCCCGCTGGCGGCGGTGAGCGGGGCAACGGCGATGGAGCTGACCGCCGATATCGCTTCATTGGAAGCCTTGCGCGAACTCCAGATCGAACTGCAGGCTGCCCAGGGCGATCGGCCGACTGGCACCAGCGAAGTGGTGGTGCGGCTTGCGCTGGCCGATGGCGGGCTGGCGCAGGTGCGGCTGGGCAGCAATTTCGTGCTGAACGGCGAGCTGGCCGAACGTCTGGCGGCAGTGGATGGCATTGCCAAGGTGGCACTCGTGCCCCTGAAGAAGCGCGGAAACCTGAGGCTCGTGGCGTGACCGGACACGCAAAAGGGGGCGGATTGCTCCGCCCCCTTCGCTCGTCCTCCTGAGACGAATTACATGCCCGAACCGGGGCCGTAGGTCACTTCGACGCGGCGGTTCTGCGCCTCGCGCACGCCGTCAGCGGTCGGGACACGCGGCTGGGTTTCGCCAAACGCCTCGCCCGTGATCTGACCAGCAGGCACGCCGCGCGACGTCATGTAGCTGCGCACCGCTTCGTTGCGGCGTCCGGCCAGTGCCATGTTGTACTGCGCGCTACCGGCAGAGTCGGTGTGACCCGCCAGCATGACCCGCGCCATGCCGCAGTTCGAATAGGCCGTGACGGCATTGTTCAGGATCCCTGCCGCTTCCGGGGTCAGTTCGGAACGATCAAAATCGAAGAACACGACATAGGGCCCGGTGTTGCACGCGGGACGCGGCGGCGGGGGCGGGGGGGCAACCGGCGCCGGCGGCGGCGGGGGTGCGGTCATCGGCGGCGGGGGCGGGGGTGCCGCGACCGGAGCAGGCTGGGCACGGCCACCGAAATTGTAGGTCAGGCTCGCCAGCACCGAATGCGAATCGAAATCGGCGCGCAGATCTGCGCCATTGGTGGCTTGCAGGTCGAAGTTATTGGCCACGAAGTAACGATACTTCACGCCCAGATCGACATTATCGCTCAGCGCCACGCGCGCGCCGGCCAGCAGCTGCCAGGCAAAATCGGTGGTGTTGTCGTCGATCACCGTGCCGACGCCGTCGACCACGACAGGCAGGCGCATGTTGGCAAAGCCAACGCCGCCGCCGCCGAACACCTGGAACCCGTCATCATTGCCGAATTCGACCAGGGCGTTGACCATGCCGCTCCAGATTTCGAGATCACGCTCGTTCTGCACGCGCGTGCCCGAAGGAACGGTGAGGTCGCCCGGCAGGATGCCCGAGCTGATGACCGTCAGGCCATCATAACCGGCGCGCTTGTAACCGCCTTCGGCTTCAAGCCGGAATGCGCCGAAATCGTAACCGATCACGACATCGCCATCGATGCCGAGGTTGGTGTCGGCAAAGGCGGCGTTGTTGAAGGTGTCGTTGCCGTTGCGGATGTCGACATCAACCTGATCGTCGATGATGACGCCGCCGTTGATGCCGATATAGGCTTGGCCTTCGCGCGCGGATGCGGGCGCGGCGACGATCATCGCCGCCCCTGCCATCAAAAATGCAGTCTTTTTCATTATGCTAATCCCTCGAGAGTGGATGCCCCGTGGTGACGTAATGCCGCTCTGTGCCAGTCATGTGACACCGGGGTTTTTGAACCGGCGAGGGGGATAGTCGCGGGAAGGCAAGAATGTTCATCGCTGCAGGACGAAACGTGCCCACGATTGGGCGAACCGATTGCCAAGGGGTGAGAGCGAAGGCATGAACGCTTACAACGCCGTGCCAAACGGCGATTTTGCGACCACCAAGGGAGAGAGACAGACCATGGCCACAAACAGGCTCGGGGCAATGCAGGACTGGACCATGCGCGTGACCGCCGTGATCGATCACGCCGCGCGCGAGGCAGGCGGGCGCGAGATCGTCAGCCGCTGGGCTGACGGCAGCGAGACGCGCACCGATTGGGCGGGTATCCGGGGCGATGCGCTGAAGATGGCGCAGGCGTTGCAGCGGCTTGGGCTGAAGCCCGGCGACAAGGTCGCAAGCCTTGCGATGAACCATTCGCGCCATCTGGTGAGCTGGTATGGCGTCGCGGGCATGGGCGGGGTGCTCCACACCGTGAACCCGCGCCTGTTCGACGACCAGCTCGAATACATCGTCAACCATGCCGAAGACCGGGTGCTGTGCTACGACGCGGCGTTCCAGCCCATCGTTGACCGGATGAAGAGCCGCTGGCCCACGGTTGAACATTACATCTGCTACGATTCCGGCGCGCACTCACCCGCCTTCGAGGACTGGATCGGGGCCGAGGATGGCGATTTCGAGTGGGTCACGGGGCCGGAGAGCGACCCGTGCATGATCTGCTACACCAGCGGCACCACCGGCAATCCCAAGGGCGTGCAATACGAACACCGCTCGACCTTGCTGCACGCGATGGCCGGGCTGCAATCGGCGGCGTTCAATTTCTCCAGCGCCTCGGTGATGCTCCCCGTCGTCCCGATGTTCCATGCGGCGAGCTGGGGCCTGCCCTATGCCGGCGCGATGGCGGGGATCAAGTTCGTGTTTTCGGCGGTGAATGATCCTGCCGTGCTGCACGATCTGATGCTGCGCGAGGGCGTGACGGATTCTGCGGGCGTGCCGACGGTGTGGCTGGCGCATTTCCAGTATTGCGACCGCGAAGGCCTCGACCTGCCCCCGCTGAAGGCAGCCACCATCGGTGGTTCGGCCGCGCCCAAGTTCATGATCGAGCGGCTGATGAGGAACGGCACCCGCGTCCAGCACGCCTGGGGGATGACCGAAACCAGCCCCATCGGCACCGTGGGCGGGCCGACCTGGGATTGGGACAGCCTGACGCTTGAAGAAAAGAT
This sequence comes from Porphyrobacter sp. IPPAS B-1204, assembly GCA_003724185.1. Classification (GTDB taxonomy): domain Bacteria; phylum Pseudomonadota; class Alphaproteobacteria; order Sphingomonadales; family Sphingomonadaceae; genus Erythrobacter. Next base: position 298,799 of record RHGM01000001.1, on the reverse strand, counting down.
CGAGAAGACCGCGATGCAGGGTCGCCCGATCTTCGGCGTGCAGCTGCGCACCGTCGCGCTCGACGACATGACCACCGAACTGCCGCGTGACGGCAAGACCAGCGGCGCGCTGCAAATCCGCGGGCCGTGGATCATCAAGCGCTATTTCAAGGCGGAGCAGGACGCAGTCGGCAATGACGGCTGGTTCGACACCGGCGATGTCGGCATCCTCCACCCGGACGGCACCCTGCAGCTGACCGATCGCACCAAGGACGTTATCAAATCGGGCGGGGAATGGATCAGCTCGGTCGAGCTCGAAAACGCCGCCTGCGGGCATCCGGGCGTGGCCGAGGCCGCGTGCATCGGCATCGCTCACCCCAAGTGGGATGAACGCCCGGTGCTGTTCGTGGTGAAGAAAGCCGGGGCCGATGTTTCGGGCGACGACATCATCGAGCATCTGAAGCCGCTGATCGCGAAGTGGTGGCTGCCCGATGCGGTCGAATTCGTGGACGACATCCCTCACACCGCGACGGGCAAGATCAGCAAGAAAGACCTGCGTGACCGCTTTGCGGACTACACGCTTGGCTGACCTGACCATCCGGCCTGCGCGCCAAGCCGACGCGCAGGCCGTTTGCAATATCTACGCCTTCCACGTCGCGCACAGCACGGCGACGTTCGATACGGCTGCGCCCGATCCGGCGGCGTGGGCGGATAAGATCGCGGCCGTTACAGCGCGGGGCTGGCCGTTCCTTGTCGCCGAGCGCGGCGGGGCGGTGGCGGGCTATGCCTATGCCACCCAGTTCCGCGACCGCGCCGCCTATGCCCGCACGTGCGAGGACAGCATCTATGTCGCCGACGCCGCGCGCGGGGGCGGGGTGGGCTCGGCGTTGCTCGCAGCCTTGGTCGAAGCCGCACGCGCCTGTGGGTTTGAACAGATGATCGCGGTGATCGGCGGGGGCGAGCCTGCCTCGGTCGCGCTCCACGGCAAGTGCGGCTTCGTCCATGCAGGGCGGATGCGCAATGTCGGCTTCAAGTTCGGGCGCAGGCTCGATACGGTCTATATGCAATGCAATCTGATGATGGAGGGACATGAGCGATGACCTGCGAAACCTATATTGATCCCTCGCCGGTGAACTTTCAGGCCTTCAAAGACCTGCCGCGCGATCAGCCGATCAACATGCTGAACCTGCTGCTGTATCGCGATGTGGCGGAGTATCCCGAGGGCCACGAACACGCGGGCAAGGGCTGGAGCGGCAAGCGCGCTTACGAGGAATACGGCAAGACCAGCGGCCCCATCTTTAGCCGCGTGGGCGGCAGTATCCTGTGGCGCGGGCGGTTCGAAACAATGGTGACTGGCCCGGAGGTGCGCGAATGGCACGATGGGTTCATTGCGCAATACCCGAATGCGGGCGCGTTCTTTGAAATGATCAAGGATGCGGAGTACCAAAAGGCCGTGGTGAACCGGACGGCGGCATTGGTCGACAGCCGCTTGATCCGCTTTGCTCCGGGCGAGGCGGGGGAAGGGTTTGGGTGAAGGGAGGGGTTTGCCGTTACCGACGCAGCTCAATCGGATCGGCAGGCAGTCTCTCCATATAGTCGAACACTGCTGCCTGCTTTCGCAAAGGGGACACCCTGATACCCTCCGCAGCCAGAAGCTCGCTCTGGTAATCGGTGCCCCCCGGATACTTGGGGTTGAGAAAACCGCCCTTTTTGAGCACCCGCCACCAGGGTGTCAGTTCCGGATCGGGGGTGCCCATATCTCTCCTCTCCTCGCAGGCTCGTGCGCACATGTTGAGGAAGATCGCTGTCGAAACGGGGCAGGCTACGGCGACAGCGTGGCGGCGGGCGATGGCCGCGCGAAGTTCATCGAGCGTGACGAGTTCGCCCGGCCTTAAACAACGCACTATCTCGTCAACTTCCCGTGGCGACGATACGACCATTGCGCCGCCTGCGGCTTCACGATAGCCAGGCGCTCCGGGCGGGATCATGTGAACGATATGAGGCTCCCGGCCTCCTTGCAGGTGTTCGACCGCAGTTTTCCGCTTTCCCATGTTCAATCTCCGTGAGTCGGCAGGAGTCTAGCAACGGCCAGTCAGGCGTTGAATAAGAGCTATTTGATCATGCTATGTTCTGATCGCTACAGCAGCCGCAGCTGCCCGCCCAATTCCGGTGCCCGGAATCGCGAGCAATCGAGTTCAAACCGTGCCTTCCCAATCCCCGCCCGCTTGCACGCCAGTTTGAACCGCGCCCGGATCAGGTCGGCCCACACGCCTTGCGGGTTGAAACGGCTGTGGAAATTCGGGTCATTGTCGCGTCCGCCCCGCATCTCCCGCACAATGCTCATCACCTTGCCCGCCCGCTCAGGGTAGTGGACGGCGAGCCATTCGCGCAGCAGCGGCGCGACTTCGTGCGGGAGGCGCAGGGGGATCCAGTTCACGCTCCGTACCCCAAGCCGCGCCACTTCGGTGATGATGCCCTCGATGAATTCATCGGTGATCGCCGGGATGATCGGCGAGATCGAACAATGCACCGGCACGCCCAGTTCCACCAGTTTGCCCAGCGCCGCCAGCCGCTTGGCAGGCGCAGCGCAGCGCGGTTCGAGCTTGGCGGACAGCACAGGGTCAAGGCTCGTCACCGAGATCGACACCGCCACCAGTTTCTTGCGCGCCAATTCCGCCAGCAGATCGGCATCGTCCATCACCCGGTCGGATTTGGTGGTGATGGTGACGGGGTGGCGCGTCTCAAGGCACACCTCCAGCACCTGGCGGGTGATCCGGTAATCCCGCTCGATCGGTTGATAGGGATCGGTGTTGGTGCCCATCGCGATCGGCTTGGGGGTGTAGCCGCGCTTCGCCAGCGTCGCCCTGAGCAGCGCCGCCCCATCAGGCTTGGCAAACAGCCGCGTCTCGAAATCCAGCCCCGGCGACAGATCGTGATAGGCGTGGGTCGGCCGGGCAAAGCAGTAAACGCAGCCGTGTTCGCAGCCGCGATAGGCGTTGATTGACCGGTCGAATGGCACATCGGGTGATTGGTTGAAGGTCAGGATCGACTTGGGCCGTTCCTCTGTCACCGTGGTGCGCAGCTTGACCGGCGGGCCGTCCAGCGTCTGCACATGATCGCGCCAGTCGCCATCGACCTCGCGCTCCGCCAGCCCGAAGCGGGTGGAGACCGCCCCCGATTGCGCACCGCGTCCTTTGACCAGAGAATGTTTCACGTGGAACATTTACGGAACAAAGGTTCCGATGCCAAGTCCCTGCGGAAAGATCAGACCTCGCGCAGGCGCGGCATCAGTTCCACGAAATTGCAGGGCCGGTTGCGGCTGTCGAGCTGCTCGGCGAGGATCCCGTCCCAGCCGTCTTTCACCGCGCCGTTCGATCCGGGCAGCGCGAAGATATAGGTGCCGCGTGCCACCACCGCGCAGGCGCGGGACTGGACAGTGCTGGTGCCGATGCTCTTGAAGCTGAGCCAGCGGAACAGTTCGCCAAAGCCGGGTATGTCGCGGGCGTCCGTTATCCGCGCCAATGCCTCGGGCGTCACATCGCGCCCCGTGAGGCCGGTGCCGCCGGTGCTCACCACCGCGTCGATAGCGGGATCATCGATCCACGCCTCAAACTGCGCGGCGAGCAGAGCAGCGTCGTCCCTGACGATCGTGCGCGCGGCCAGATGGTGTCCGGCATCGGTCACCCGCTGGCAGAGAATATCGCCCGAGGTGTCGGTTTCGGCCGTGCGGGTGTCCGATACGGTCAGAACGGCGATATTGATCGGCTTGAAAACCCGGCTCTCGTCAATCGCCACTTTGCCCGTCTCCTATGGCTCCAACCTTGCAGAACGCATGGTAGCAGCCTGCGGAAACTCCGGCCAGCGCCCTTGGGCCAGTGCGCGGCGGCTTGGCGATTGCACGCCCGCGGCACGCTCATACATCCAGTAATTGCGCATCACGATCGCGACATAGCCGCGTGTTTCCCAATAGGGGATCGATTCCATCCACAGCAGCGGATCGCCCTGGTCGTTGATCTCGGAATTCCAGCGCGCGACGGGGGTGAGGCCTGCGTTGTAGGCCGCCATGATCTTGGGCAGCACGCCGCCGGTTGCGGGATGATCGCGCAGCATGGCAAGGTGGCGCTGGCCATAGGCAAGATTGACCTGCGGATCGTTGAGGTCTTCGTAAGAGGCGCCAAGGCTCAGTCGGCCCGAATGATCGCGAGCGGTGCCGGGCATGATCTGCATCAGGCCCCGTGCGTTGGCGGGGCTGACAGCCGAGGCGCGGAAGTTCGATTCCTGAAGCGCATGGGCAAAGGCCAGCGCCGGATCGACCTGCCATCCGCCGACCGGCTGCCAATGGGCGACAGGAAAGCGCAAGGACGGATCGCTGCTGGTGCCGTAGGGCGCGTTGTGGGCCATGAACAGCTGGGTCGAGGGCAGACCCAGTTCACGCGCCAGCCTGGCCAGCGCGCCATATTGATAGGCCGGGCCGATGCGGGCTTCGTGGCGGAGCACTTCGTCGGCCAGACTGGGCTTGCCAACTTCGGTCAGCGCCACAGCCACGCGGATGTTGGGCCGCTGGGCCAATTGGCTCCAATCGTCGGGGCTGAAGGCGGGTGGCGGCGCGTGGGCGGGCAGTTCCACGCCGAGCTGATCGGCGGCGAGCATCCCGTAAAGCGTCTCGTGCATCTGGGCCGCCGCGCTGAGGTGCTGCTGCGCCTGTCCCGGCTCGCGGCAACGGACCGCGGCGCGGTGCGCCCAGTAATGTCCGGCTGCGGCCAGTTCCACGTTCGAGGCACGGCCTGCCACGCGGGCAAACGCCTCGCCCGCGAGCTGGCAATAGCCCATGCGCCAAGCGGCGAGCCCTTCGACCCATGCGCCTTCAGCCACCCACTCGCCCGAACCTTCGGCCGCGGTCCGCGCCAGTTCAAGCGCGGCGGCATCGTTGTTCTCGATGTAGTAGCTCCACGCCACACGTTCCCGCCATTCGGCGCGGGCATCGCTGGACAGCTGCCAGTCAGCCTCGGAAAGCAGGCGGTGCGCTTCGGCCGGGTTATCGGCCTTGATCGCTTCGAGGATCGCCGAGGCCGTCGCCGCCGGCATGGTGCCGTCGCTAACGGAGCGCGGCAGGATGCGCTTGGGAGCATAGGGCTGGCGGGCAAAGCCCTGCGCGCTTGGCAGCGGCGGCAGGTAGGCGACCCCGCGCTTGGCGCCCATCTTGGCGAGCTGTTCGGACTGCGGAAGATCGGTGCCGGCGGCAAACCACGCGGTGATCTGCTCCGCCGAAACCTTGGGGCTTTTGGCGTGGGTGTAATATTCGGCGCGGGCCGCCTGGGTCAGCACGCCCTCGGGCTGCTGGGCGAGCAGGCTTTCCACCACGTCCCACTGCTCGGCATCGATCGCGGCGAACAGCTGGCGATAGGCGTTGCGTTCATCCGGGGTCAGCACGGCGGCGAGCGCGCCTTCGGCGGGCGCCGCGCCGTTCCAGCGCGCCACCAGATCGCCCGATTGCGCTGCGGCAGGGACCGTCAGCCCCGCTGCCGCCAGCACCATCGCGACCATCGATGTGCCCGAACGCCTCAAACCGTGGCCGACCATTCTATCCATCTCCGCCAGAACCGGGCCTTGAGCCGGGGCATTTCCATCAGGGCATCGAGCGTTTCGCTCGACATGACCAGCACCTTGCCACCGGCATGGTTGATTTCACGTAAAGGGTGTTCCGCTGGCGAGCCAAGCATCGGTGCCAGACCCGTCCCGAAGGCGATCAGCCGTGCAGGCCGCACCAGCGCAATGTGATGCGCCGTCACCGCGTCCATCCCGCCCGCTGCCAGCAGGGCCAGATCGGCCATCGGCGTGTGGCAGGGCAGGGCAGAGGCGACGTAGACCATGCTTTCGTCCAGCCCCATCGCCGCCAGAATATTGCCCAGCAGGCGCCCTTGCGGACCGGATAGCAGATGGTCGGAATCGGCCTCTTCGGGCTGCGGCACCAGCACCATCAGTGCAGCGCCAGCGTCCCCGCGCGGTGCGATCCGGGGAAAAGCGCGTGCGGTATCGATCCCTTGGGCCGACATCCACCATTCGCGAAAAGCCGCCAGATCCTGTGGCGGCGATTCGCCCAGCAGATCGCGGCGCAGCGTGGCAGGGGCCGGGGAAGGCGCATCGGGCAGGGCGCGCAGGCCGGCAGGCAATTCACCTGCCGGAACCGCCGCCGGCCGCCCGGAAGGGGTGTTCTCGCCCGGTAGAGGTGCCGCCTTGGAGGTTGCTTCGGCCAACCACGCCGTAGCGTCATCGGCAAAGTCGCAGTCCACCCCCGCCGCCTGCCACCAGGCAAGCGCCGCTTCGAATTCGCGCGCTATCGAAAGTTCAGGGCGGGTCATTGACGGGTCATGCTATCCATCGCGGGTCTTGACTGTCCCCGAGGGTGTTAGCAAGTGGGCAGGCAAGCCATATCGCCAAGCTGTGCGCCTCGCACGGCAAAACCAACAAGGATCAGGAAAGCCCCATGATCGAACGTGAATCAATGCCCTGCGATGTCGTGATCGTCGGGGGCGGTCCTGCGGGGCTTTCGGCTGCGATCAAGCTCAAGCAGATCAATGCCGAGCTTGAGGTGATCGTGCTGGAAAAGGGTTCGGAAATCGGCGCGCATATCCTGTCAGGCGCGGTGGTCGATCCCAAGGCGTTGGACGAACTGCTGCCGGAATGGCGGGACCAGGGTTGCCCGATGGCCGCAACCCCGGTGACTGATAACTGGCACTGGGTGCTGTCGAAGACCGGCAAGACCTCGATCCCCCACGCGATCATGCCGCCGCTGATGAGCAACAATGGTTGCTACACCGGCAGCCTCGGCAGCATGACCCGCTGGCTCGCCGAACAGGCCGAAGCGCTGGGCGTGATGGTGTTCCCGGGCTTCCCCGCCGCCGACGTGATGATCGATGATAAAGGCCGCGTCGCGGGCGTCATTACGCAGGATATGGGCGTTGCCGCCGACGGCAGCCCCAAGGGCGATTACACCCCCGGCATGGAAATCCACGCCAAGTATACGCTTTTCGCCGAGGGCGCGCGCGGCAACCTGACCAAGCGGATGAAGGCGAAGTACGATCTTGAGGCGAACTGCCAGCCGCAGGTCTATGGTCTCGGCATCAAGGAATTGTGGGACATCGATCCCAAGAAGCACAAGCCGGGCCGCGTGATCCACACGCAGGGCTGGCCGCTGACCGAAAGCGAAAGCTGGGGCGGGGGCTTCCTCTACCATCAGGCCAATGGTCAGGTTGCGTTGGGCTTCGTGACGGCGCTCGATTACAAGAACCCCTGGGTCTCGCCCTATCAGGAATTCCAGCGCTGGAAGCAGCACCCGGCGATCCGCGAATACCTCGAAGGCGGCAAGCGCGTCAGCTACGGCGCGCGCGCGATCAATGAAGGCGGCTGGCAGTCGGTGCCCAAGCTTGCCTTCCCCGGCGGCGCGCTGATCGGTTGTGCGGCGGGCTTTGTGAACGTGCCGCGCATCAAGGGCAGCCACACCGCGATGAAGAGCGGGATGCTGGCGGCGGAATCCATCGCGGCGGCGATCGCGGCCGGTCACGAGAAGACCGAGCTGATGGATTACGACGCCGCCGTGCGCTCCAGCTGGATCGCGACCGAGCTCAAGGTCGTCCAGAACGCCGAGCCTGCGGTTGCCAAGTTTGGCGGCGATATCGGCACTTTGGTCGCCGGCATTGATATGTGGATGCGCACATTGAAGATCGGCCTGCCGATTTCGATGAAGCACCACAAGGACTACACCATGACGGGCCGGGCCGATCTCTACCCCAAGATCGACTACCCCAAGCCCGATGGCGTGATCACCTTCGATAAGCTGACCAACGTCGCCTACAGCTACACCAACCACGCCGAGGACCAGCCCTGCCACCTGCAGGTGAAGGACTTGGAGCTTCAGAAGGTAAGCGAGCTCGGCGTCTTCGGCGGGCCGTCTGCGCGCTATTGCCCGGCGGGGGTCTACGAGTGGCTGACCGACGAGAAGACCGGTGAGCCCAAGTTCCAGATCAACTCCCAGAACTGCGTCCACTGCAAAACTTGCGACATCAAGGACCCCAACCAGAACATCAACTGGGTGACACCGGAAGGCGGGGGCGGGCCGAACTATCCGAATATGTGAGGTTGTTGATGGAGCACCGCCTTCTCACTTCGGAGCAATTCCAGCGGTGCTTTGCGCAGCCCATGCAGGACATCACGCAGACAGCGAAGAGCGTTGTCGACATCTGGCCTTACGTGGATAGCCTCGATCTCAACTCCTTGGGTGTCGAGCGGGTGAACGAGGTCAGGTCTGTCTACCTCGACGGCCGAGAGCGATTGGAACATGTCTGCATTGGAACCTCTCGATTCAACGCGTTGCTGGTGATCATCGTAGACAGGGTGCAGCGCGGCATTCTCGGGCACCATCTGCTTGACCTGAATGAAGAGTACGGGGTCGCGGGCACGCATCTGCGCGGAGTAGAATGACCGGAATGCGTGAAACCGCCTACGCCAAGATCAACCTCGCGCTGCATGTCCGCAGGCGGCGGGAGGACGGGTATCACGAGCTTGAGACCCTGTTCGCCTTCGTCGATGCGGGCGATGTGCTGAGCGCCGCGCCCGCCGCGCAGGACAGCGTCACCACGCTGGGCGAATTTGCGGGCGGATTGGATAATTCCTTCGACAACCTCGTGGCCCGCGCTCTGAACACCCTCCCGCGCCCGCAAGGCCTCGCGGTGACGCTGGAAAAGAACCTCCCCGTCGCGGCTGGTCTTGGCGGAGGGTCGGCGGATGCGGGGGCGGTGTTTCGGATCGTCGAGGCGCTGCATGGCCTGCCGGAGGACTGGCAGACGCGCGCCGCAAAACTCGGCGCGGATGTGCCCGCCTGCGTGCTCAGCCGCACCCATATCGGCCTCGGCACCGGCACCGAGCAGGTGGACGTCGAAGACGACCTCGCCGGAACCCCCGTTCTGCTGATCAACCCCCGCGTGCCGCTTTCGACCGGCCCCGTGTTCAAGGCGTGGGACGGGATGGATCGCGGCCCGCTCCCGCATGGCCCGGCCTCGCTGATCGCAAAGGAGGGGCGCAATGATCTTTGCAAACCGGCCATGTCGCTTGCGCCTGCGATTTCGGAAGTGCTGGTGCGCCTGAAGCTTACCGGAGCGTGGAAGGCCGATATGTCCGGCTCGGGCGCGACCTGCTTTGCGCTCTATGCCACAGTGGACGAGCGCGATGCGGCAGAGGCGGCGATCAAGGCCTTCCGGCCCGACTGGTGGATGATGGCAGGGCGGCTGCGGTGAGCGAAGCCTTCCGCCAACTCGGCACGCCCACCCCCGGCGGCATCGTCTGCACCGCCGACCATGCCAGCAACGCCGTGCCGGAAGACATCCCCCTCGGCATCCCCGCGCACCTGCTCCACGAACACATCGCCATCGACATCGGCACCGCCGCCATCGCTGAAATCCTCGCCAGCGACCACGGCATCCCCGCCCACATCGCCGCCGTCAGCCGCCTCGTCTGCGATCTCAACCGGGAGGAGACCGCCCCCGGCCTCGTTCCCGAAGTGAGCGATGGGCACCCGATCCCCGGCAATGTCGGCGCGGACAGGGAAGCGCGGCTCAACCGGTTCCACCGCCCCTATCACACCGCGCTGGAGCAATGGCTGGCTGCGGCGGAGCCTGCGCTGATCCTCTCGCTCCACTCCTTCACCCCGCGCCTTGCCAGCCGTGACGAGCCGCGCCCTTGGCAGGTCGGGGTGCTATACAATCAGGACGACCGCGCTGCCCGCATCGCCATTCCGATGCTTGAAGCCCAGGGGCTGATCGTGGGTGACAACCTTCCCTATTCAGGGCGCGATCTCAATTACACCATGAACCGCCATGCCGAGGCTTGCGGCCTTCCCTATCTCGGCATCGAGTTGCGGCAAGACCTTGTGCAGACGCCAGAAAATCACGTTCGCTATGCCGCGATATTGGCAGATATTGCGCAAAGGGTTGCGTCTGCGCTCACCTGAAGGCAAGGGCGTTTCGCAAATTGCCTTCAGCAGGAAATCTTATGTCGCAGAAGTTTGACAAGTCGAAGCTGCCCAGCCGCCACGTCTCGGTCGGTCCGGAGCGCGCCCCGCACCGTTCCTACTACTACGCGATGGGCATGACCGAGGAAGAAATCGCCGCGCCCTTCGTCGGCGTGGTCAGCGCGGGCAACGATTCCGCGCCCTGCAACACCACCCTCAACGCCCAGGCCGATATCTGCCGCGAAGGCGTGATCGCAGGAGGCGGCACCCCGCGACGGTTCAACACCATCACTGTCACCGATGGCATCGCGATGGGCCACCAGGGGATGAAATCGTCGCTCATCAGCCGCGAAATCATCGCCGATTCGATCGAGGTTTCGGTCAGAGGCCATTGCTATGACGCGCTTGTCGGCTTTGCAGGATGCGACAAGAGCCTGCCGGGCATGATGATGGCGATGCTGCGCCTCAACGTGCCGTCGATCTTCGTCTATGGCGGATCGATCCTGCCCGGCACCCATCGCGGCGCGGATGTGACCGTGGTCGATGTGTTCGAAGCCGTGGGCCAATACGCCGCCGGCAACTGCCCCCTGACCGAGCTGATCGCTTTGGAAAAGGTCGCCTGCCCCGGCCACGGCGCCTGCGGCGGCCAGTTCACCGCCAACACCATGGCGTGCGTGGGTGAAGCCATCGGTTTGTCATTGCCGAACAGCAACATGGCGCCCGCTCCTTACAGGTCGCGTGATGACATCGCGGTCGCGGCAGGCAAGCAGGTGATGGAGCTGGTCGCCATGAACCTGCGCCCCCGTGACATCTGCACGCGTGAGGCGTTCATGAACGCAGCAAGGGTCGTGGCGGCAACCGGCGGATCGACCAATGCGGCGCTCCACCTGCCCGCCATGGCCAGCGAGGCGGGGATCGCCTTTGACTTGTTCGATGTCGCTGAAGTTTTCAAATCAACACCTTACATTGCGGACCTGAAGCCCGGCGGGAAGTATGTCGCCAAGGACATGCACGAGGCGGGCGGGGTCTACATGGCGATGAAAACGCTGCTCGACGGCGGGTTCATCGATCCCAATCCGATCACCGTCACCGGCAAAACCATCGGCGAGAACCTCGAAGAGATCACCTGGAACCCCGATCAGAAGGTGTTCTACGATGTGAAGACCCCGATCACGCCCACCGGCGGTGTGGTTGGTCTGAAGGGCAGCCTCGCCCCCGATGGCGCGATTGTGAAGGTCGCCGGGATGGCGCGCCTCCAGTTCTCCGGCCCGGCGCGGGTGTTCGACTGCGAGGAGGACGCCTTCGCCGCCGTCGAACAGCGCGACATCGCCGAAGGCTGCGTGATCGTCATCCGCTACGAAGGCCCCAAGGGCGGCCCCGGCATGCGCGAGATGCTGTCCACCACCGCCGCGCTCTACGGGCAGGGCATGGGCGAGAAGGTCGCCCTTATCACTGACGGGCGCTTCTCCGGCGCGACGCGCGGCTTCTGCATCGGCCATGTCTGCCCTGAAGCCGCCGATTGCGGCCCCATCGCGCTGGTCGAGGATGGCGACACCATCAGCATCGATGCCGAGGCGGGGACCATCGAACTGGACGTGCCCGAGGATTTGCTGGCGGCGCGCCGCGAGGCTTGGCAGGCGCGCACGAATGACTACCAGTCCGGCGCACTTTGGCGCTATAGCCAAGTGGTTGGCAAGGCGCGCTACGGCGCGATCACGCATCCGGGAGCGAAGGCAGAAACGCATGTGTTTGCGGACATCTAGCGCACTTGTAGCCCTGGTCTTGCTGGCTGGCTGCGGCGGCGCTGAAAGCCCGCCGCCTGAGGGCGACACGGTGGAATGCGCGATCGGGAAGGGGGCTGCACTCTCCTCCGATTGCACGCTTGAACGCGCAGGGGACGGAATCATCCTTCACCATCCCGACGGCGGCTTCCGGCGGTTGACCCGCGATCCATCGACCGGCGCTCTGATAGCGCGTGACGGGGCCGAGCCTCTGGTCACCGAACCGGGCGAGGAGGGGACTGTCCAGTTCAGCATCGCGGCTGACCGCTATCGTATCCCGCAGGACGTGCTCGTCGGCACACCGTGACCGCCGCACAGGTCCTGACCGCCAACCAGATGCGCGCTGCCGAACAGGCGCTGTTTGACGCGGGCACGAGTGTTTCGGATCTGATGGAGGTTGCCGCGGGCGGCGCGGCGGAGTGGATTCGCCGCGTGGCTGCGGGGCGGGCCGTTACTGTGCTGTGCGGCCCCGGTAACAACGGCGGCGATGGCTATGTCATCGCCCGCTGCCTGCGTGAGGCTGGCCATGCCGTCACGGTGATTGCTCCCCTGGAACCGGCCACCCAAGCCGCAAAGGACGCGCGGCAGCGATGGGGCGGGGCTGTCAGCACGTCGGGAAAGACGGCGGGCGATGTGTTTGTCGATTGCCTGTTCGGATCGGGTCTGGCGCGCCCGTTGGTGGCCGAACATGCGCTGTTGCTGCGCGATCTGGCCGCTCGCCATCGTTACCGGGTCGCGGTCGATGTGCCCTCCGGCGTGGCCAGCGATAGCGGCGCGGTGCTGAATGACCGCCTGCCCGCCTATGATCTAACACTGGCATTGGGCGCATGGAAGTTCGCCCATTGGAGCCTGCCGGGGCGGGCGTTGATGGGGCAGATGCGGCTTGTTCCCATCGGGATAGGACAGGTTGACGGCGCGGCGCAGCTGATCGGCAAGCCGCGCCTGTCCGCGCCTGCCGCGGACAGCCACAAGTACCGCCGCGGGCTGCTGGGCATTGTCGGCGGGGCGATGCCGGGAGCGGGCCTGCTGGCCGCTGCCGCCGCTCAGCGCGCTGGCGCAGGCTACGTAAAGCTGATTGCCCCGACGGCCGATCCCCGCACGCCTCCCGACATCGTCACCGACACGGCTCCCCTCGCCAAGGCGTTGGCCGATCCCCGCCTAGCTGCCATCCTCGTGGGGCCAGGGCTGGGTCGTGATGCAGCGGCGCGGGCAATGCTGTCCGAATCGCTGGCGCACGCGCCTGCCTTGGTGCTGGATGCTGATGCGCTGATGTTGCTTGTGCCTGCAATGCTCGGTCGCCCGTTGCCGATGCTCGCCACCCCGCATGACGGCGAGCTTGACGCATTGTGCCGCAGCTTTGGTGTGATTGCAGAAAGCCGGCGCGAAAAGGCGCTGGCGCTTGCCCGGGTGAGCGGCATGGTCGTGCTCGCAAAGGGGCCTGACAGCTGTGTGGCCACGCCCGATGGCCGCTTGGCCCTCGCGCCCCCTGCGCCAAGCTGGCTGTCTGTGGCAGGCACAGGCGATGTGCTGGCCGGTATCGTCGCAAGCCGCATGGCCACGGGGGCCGATCCCTTCATCGCCGCCTGTGAAGCACTCTGGCTCCATTCAGAGGCGGCGCGGCGGGCGGGGGCGGCTTTCACGCCCTCACAACTTGCCGAAAGGGTGTCAGAGGCGCTAGCGGCCTCACTGTGAACCTGTCAGAACCCATTATTCGCCTCGCCGCCAAGGGCGACGGCGTGACCGCCTCTGGTCGCCATATCGCGGGCGCGGTGCCGGGGGACCTGGTCGATGCCGGGGGCGTGATCACGCCCGGGCCGCATCATATCGCCCCAGCCTGTCGCCATTTCGGCACATGCGGTGGGTGTCTTTTGCAACATGCGGATGATGCCGCGCTGACGGATTTTGTCGAAGGCAGGGTGGCGAATGCCGCACGCGGGCAAGGGCTGGAGCCGGGCGAGCTGCTTCCCGTTCACCTCTCTCCGCCCCACACGCGCCGCCGCGCCGGATTGCACGCGCTGCGCACGGCCAAGGGCGCTGTGCTGGGCTACCGCGAGGGCGGATCGCACCGGGTTGTCGACCTTGCCGAATGCCCGGTGCTGCATCCCCGGCTTGCGGGCCTGATCGCCCCCTTGCGCCGGTTTGTGGCTGCGCACGGGCCCAAAGGCATGGTCGGGATGGACCTGACACTGGCCGATCAAGGGGTGGAGGCGAACCTTGTCCACTTCCCGCTGGAGGGGCTTGCGCCGACCGAGGCTGCGCTGGATCTGGCGCGGGAACAAGGGCTTGCAAGGCTCACCATCGACCAAGGCTACGGGCCTGAAACCCTGTGGGAGCCTGAACCGGTTACCGTCACGCTGGCCGGTGTACCGGTGGGTCTGCCGCCGGGTGCGTTTCTTCAGGCGACCCACGACGCGGAAAACCGGATGGTGGCCGACGCGGCGGAATGGCTGAGTGGCGCGCGGCTTGTCGCCGATCTGTTCGCCGGCCTTGGCACCTTCGCCTTCGGGCTGAGAGATGGCCGCAAGGTGCTCGCTGTCGAGGCGGAGCGTGCCGCGCATCTGGCTTGCAAGGCCGCCGGGGCGCTCAGCGGGGGGCAGGTGCTGGCGCTGCACCGTGATCTGTTTCGCGCGCCGCTTCAGCCTGACGAGTTGAACCGCTTTGATGCCCTGCTGCTCGATCCGCCGCGTGCAGGGGCGCGTGCACAAGTGGCTGAAATTGCCCGGAGCACCGTCGGCCGCGTGGTCTATGTCAGCTGCAACCCGTCGAGCTGGGCACGCGATGCGGCGGTGCTGGCGGAGGGGGGCTTTCGGCTTGTGAAGCTGCGTCCGGTGGGCCAGTTCCGTTGGTCGACCCACGTGGAATTGGTCAGCTATTTCGAGCGTTAGGCGCGTAAGCTCGCAAGGATTTGCGCTTCCAGCCAGTCGCGGTGTTCGGGCTCGACATAGGCGTGGCCAGCGCCCTTGCAGCGATGGATGCGCGGGTCGTTCTTGTCCCATGATGCCTCGAACATCTGGGCGGTGCGGTCGGCGGCAGCGATGAGGATGCGGACCGGTCCGGTGAAGCCCGCAAGGCCTTGCGCCATCTCCTGCGCCAGACTTGAGGGCGGAGGCGGCGGGCGCAGAGCGTGGACGACGCCGCGCGCCAGCTTGCCGATATTCACACCTCCTCCCACCAAACGCATGACTTCACGCGGATTCTTGAGTTTGGCGAGATAGCGTTCACGGATCGCCTCGGGGGGCGGTGGTGCATCGGACGGTCCGCTGCCCGCGTTCGGCGCGATGGTCCAGGGGTTGGAGAGCACCAGCCCGTCAAAGCCCGCACCGCCCGCCAGCATCAGCGCCGAGGCGGCATCGCAATTGCCGAAGGCCACCACCCGCGACAGTTGCGGGGCCATCGCCCGGAACGCCTCAAGTGCAGCGGTTATATCCTTGGCAGAATGGCGAAATCCGCGATTCTCGCCCTCGCTGTCGCCGATCCCGCGACGGTCGAAGCGGAACACCGGAAAGCCAGCGCGAGCGATCCGTGCGGCCATGTCGGCCTGTCCGCCAAATGCGCCGGAACGGATCTCGTTGCCTCCGCTGACGATCAGCAATCCGGTGCTGGCAGGCGCGGTGTCGAGCGTGCCCGCAAGGGTCAGGCTGCCGCAGCCAAAGGTGAGGGCAAGCCGGGTCATCCGGTTGCTTCCGACAGGCTTCGCACGATGAGCGCAGCGAGCCTGTCAGCCTGGCCGGGGTCATCATCGGGTTCAGTGCGGAGCCACAGTCCTGCGCCATCGATGGTGCTTTGGGCAATGGCGGACTGGCCCGGGGCGAGCACTGGCTCAGCCGTTTCAAGCTCGCGGATCATCGCCGCGCCGATAGACCAACCGCCCAAAGTCAGCCCTGATTCCCGGCCTAGCGCAATTAGATCTTCAGAAGTTTCGGTAATTCCTGCTTCATGCGCAGCGATGGTGCGGGCGCGGAGTAGGCCACGCAGGAGCTTTGGCCCGGTTTGGGCAGCATAGTGCCAGCCGGGCAGGTTCGGCGGCGCCACCAGCGCGCCTGCCCGGATCGCCAGCACATGGGTTGCTCCCAGCATTTCCGCAGCTGATGTCATTGCCGAATGCCACCATGCAAGTGTTTGTAATGGCAACGAAACAAGGCTTTCATTGCATCCCGGAAGATCGGGCAGCAGAGTGTCGATCCCGGCGGCATCCAGCCGCCGCATGACCTCGACGGTGAAACGCCGCAGCTTGTTGGCCTCGTCAAACCATGCCGGGCATACCAGCACGCGCACGGGGCGCCCGCGGTCAAACGCCAGCAGCATTTCCTCGGTTGGAGAGCCACCCTCAGGGGCCGGACAGTTCCAGGTGACAATCACGCAAGGCGAGCCTGGCGGGGGCCTATGCCGGCCTAGCGGGGCCCAAGCTTGCCGCGCGCAAAGGCGAGCAGCCCGCCGTAAGTCTCAAGCATTTCGCCGTCGACATCGTCATCCTCGATCACGATGCCGAGGCGGTCTTCCATCTCGGTCAGAAGGCCGGCGACCGCCATCGAATCCAGTTCGGGCAGGTGGCCGAACAGTCCCGAATCCGGGCCGAACGCGGCCGCCTGCTCCGGATCGAGCCCGAGCACATCAGCGATCAAACCTTTGAGTTCGCGATCGAGTGCGGCCTCACCGGCTTCGCTGTCGATGTTCGGCCCAAGCTGCGGCAATGTGGTCATCGGCCTTTAAAATCCCTGTTCTACGCCGTGGCGGCGGGGCTTAGCCATGCGCGGGCGCACGTGCAAGCATTGCCGCAAGGCGCCGCCGCCTCAGCTTGGCGTGCGCCGCAGCAGGCGCTTGGCGAGGGGGGGCCAGCTTTGAGGTTGTGCCGAGTCGAGACAATCGATCCGGAAACGGGGCCGGACCTCCTCCATCCAGTCGGCCTTGTAGCTTTGGTCGCCCGTCCCGAAGTCGACAAGTGCCACGCGGTCCACGTCGATCACATGTTCGAACAGGGCAGCGGTCAGAGTGGTGCCGGCCGACAGCGGCTTGTGGCTTTCAAGGTGTGCAAGCTTGTGGATGTAGGCTATTGAATTCTCGACAGTCCAGCACTGCGCGGCGACCGCCAGACCATCAGCCCGGGCGATCCCCAGCCGCAACCGCCCGGCTGCGCCCTCGGCCTGCGCAAAGGCACGCAGCATTGCGGGCTGATCTTCGGATGGTTTCCAGCTGGCGGCGTAGATCGCCTCATAATCGGCCCAGACCTGCAGATCGAACCGGGTCAGCACCTCAACCTCGACCTTGTTTGCCTTGCGCTTCAGCGTGGTGCGCAAGGGGCCGGGGCGGGTCTGCCAATAGTCGGCGAAGCTACGGCCACGCACAAACAGGATGTGGTTGATGTCGCAAGGCTCAACCGTGACCTTCCAGCCAGCCTTGCGGAATGCCCGTGCCAGCCGCTCGGCCGAGTCATCCTCCCCCGGCACAGGTTCCAGCGTCACACGGTAGCCGCGGCTCTTCAACGCCTGCGCAATCGCTTCCAGCAACCTGTCCCCCGCCGCTCCCGCCGGAGCAAGCGCGCGCCAGGTGAAGCTGTACCAGTTCCGCAGGGGCGTGATCCGCCGGTCACGCTCGGTCAGGGCAAGGGCGGCAGTCGCATCGGCATCGCTGGCGATGGCGACAAGAGGCACAAGCCCCGTATCGGCCAGCAGGGCATACCACGCGGCCCGGTCGAAGGGCGCAGCCGTCCCGCTCGCAGTCAAAGCTTGCAAGACATTAACGCTATCGTGATACCGCGTTTCGATCACTGAGAAGAATGCTCCCGTCGATGCCGCAACCGCCCGATCCCCTGCCGCGCCCGCTCGATCACCTTGCCGAACTGGCAGGGGCGGCGGGGCGTGGAGAGGCTCCGGCGCTGGTGCTGCGCGATGCCATGCTTAACCACAATCAGTTAAGACAGCGTGTTGCGCGCCTTGCTGGATGGCTGGAGCAACAGGTGCCAGCAAAGGGCGCACGGGTGGCAAGCTGGGCGGCCAAGGGCGAGCTTACCTGCCTGCTGCCGCTCGCTGCGGCGCGGGCGGGGCTGGTGCATGTGCCGATCAATCCGCTTTTGAAGCGGGCGCAGGCGGCACATATTCTTGCCGACAGCGGAACGCGGCTGCTGATCGGGACAGGTTCGCGCCTTGCCTCGCTGGAACCCGGCGATCTGCCCCCCGGATGCGCCGCGCTGGGCGAGGGCGAAGCCCTGGCGGCGGCAGAGGCGGCGGCGCGGGAGCTTGGTCCGTCCGGGGCTGACCCGGCCGAACTGGCGGCGATCCTTTACACCTCCGGTTCGACCGGCCGCCCCAAGGGCGTGATGCTGAGCCATGCAAACATGTGGCTGGGCGCGGTGAGCGTGGCGCATTACCTCGGGCTTGAGGGCGATGATGTTACGCTCGCCGTGCTGCCGCTGTCGTTCGATTACGGGCAGAACCAGTTGCTTTCCACGTGGTTTGCGGGCGGGTGCGTGGTGCCGCTCGATTTCCTGTTTCCCAAGGATGTGGCCAAGGCTTGCGCGGCGCATGGCGTGACGACACTGGCCGCGGTGCCGCCCCTGTGGGTGCAGCTGACCGAGATCGCCTGGCCTGCGGACGCCCGCGCACCCTTGCGGCGGCTGACCAACAGCGGCGGGGCCTTGACCGTCGATCTGGTGCGGAGTCTTCGCGGGCTGTTCCCCGATGCGCGGCTGTTCCCGATGTATGGCCTGACCGAGGCGTTCCGTTCAACCTATCTCGATCCGGATTTGGTGGATTCGCATCCGACTTCAATGGGTAAGGCGATCCCCTTCGCAGAGATTCTGGTTGTGAATGACGCAGGCGAAATCGCCGCCGATGACGAAGAGGGCGAGCTGGTCCATTGCGGGCCGCTGGTCGCGCAGGGCTACTGGCAGGATCCCGAGCGCACGGCGGAACGCTTCAAACCTGTGCCTGCGGCGTCGATCTATGGCGGCACCGCGGTCTGGTCGGGCGACCGGGTGCGGCGATCAAAGGATGGGTTGCTCTATTTCGCCGGGCGGCGCGATGCGATGATCAAGAGCGCGGGCCACCGCATCAGCCCGCAGGAGATCGAGGAGGCGGCCATCGCGACCGGGCTGGTGGCCGAGGCCGTGGCGCTGGGCGTTGCGCACGCACGGCTCGGGCAGGCGGTGCATCTCGTGGTGCGCGGGGCGCGGGACGACGCGGCGCAGGCGGACCTGCCCAAGCGACTTCAGCGCGATCTTCCCAATTTCATGCAGCCACAGCATATCCATTGGCGAGACACCATGCCATTGAACCCCAACGGCAAGATCGACCGCACCGCTGTGCAGGCGCAGCTGAACAAGGACTTTGGCGAATGAAGCCCGTCGGCCCGATCCCTGCCGGTTACGAGGAGCTGGATGGCGAACTCGCAATCGGTGGCAAGACCGCGAGCGCGTTGGTGGCCGAGGCTGGCCGCACGCCGCTGTTCGTTTATTCGCGTGCGCTGCTTGATGCCCGCGTGGCGGCGTTGCGCGCTGCGCTGCCCCAGCGCGTGGGGTTGAACTATGCGGTCAAGGCCAACCCGCATCCGCTGGTGATCGCTCACATGGCGCCGCTGGTTGACGGGTTCGACATCGCCTCTTCGGGAGAGCTGGCGATGTGCGCGGCGGCAGGGATTGATCCGCAGCGGATCAGCTTTGCCGGACCGGGCAAGCGCGATGACGAGCTTGAAGCTGCGATTGCCGCCGGGGTCACGCTCAATTGCGAGAGCGAGGGCGAGGCCGCCCGCACGCTGGCGATCGGCCAGCGGATCGGCACGGCGCCGCGGATGGCCATCCGGGTCAACCCCAGCTTTGCGATGACCGGATCGGGCATGAAGATGGGCGGCGGGGCCAAGCAGTTCGGCGTCGATGCCGAAAAGGTGCCGGAACTGGCGCGGCATGTCATCGCGCAAGGGGCCGAGTGGCGCGGTCTCCATATCTTTACCGGCAGCCAGACGCTGAGTGCAGACGCGATCATCGAAGCGCAAGGTAACGTGCTGGAATTGGCGGCCAAGCTGACGGATGCGATTGGGCACGGCTGCCCCAAGCTCAACATGGGCGGCGGGCTGGGCATTCCCTATTTCCCCGGCGATACCCCGGTTGATCTTCCCCGGGTTGGCGCGGCGCTGGCGCAGCGCATCGAACACCTGCCCGCGAGCCTCGCGGACACGGAATTGTGCATGGAACTCGGCCGCTACCTGGTCGGCGAGTCGGGGGTGTACCTGACCCGGATCATCGATCGCAAGGAAAGCCACGGCGTGACCTTCCTTGTGACGGACGGGGGCCTGCACCACCAGCTGGCAGCATCGGGCAATTTCGGCACGGTGGTCAGGCGCAATTATCCTTCCGCCATTGCAACGCGTTACGGGGCGCGAGCTACAGAGGAAGTCAACATTGTCGGCTGCCTGTGCACCCCGCTTGACCGGCTTGCCGACAACGCCGCCATGCCGCGCGCCGAGGTGGGCGATCTGGTCGCGGTGTTCTGCGCCGGTGCTTATGGCGCAACAGCCTCGCCATCAGCGTTTCTGGGCCATGGCCCGGCGGCCGAAATCCTGGTCTGACAGCCTGCGTTAACCCGCGTCCGGCCGCTGTCCCAAAGCGGGATAGGGGCGGATTCGGCGCTGTATAACTAACCAGATGTTCACCATTTCCGGCGACAAGAGACCCGATATCCGGGCGCTCTCCCGTGTCGCAGGTCGCTCCTGCGCAGCTACGGGGCGCTCGCTCGAACTGGCCAAGGATCGTCCACCAATGTCCCATCGTCTGCCCATCATGCGTCTCGCGGCTCTCGGCCTCGGTTGCGCCATGCTCGCCGCCTGTGCGAGCGGGGGCAAGGAGCTTCCAGCCGCCAGCTACGGCGATGGCAGTGTCGCCCCTTCGGAAGAATACACCATCGGCCCGCTTGACGAGATCACGATCCACGTCTGGCGCAACCCCGAACTCAGCGCCGACAAAGTGCGCGTGCGCCCCGATGGCCGTCTCACGATCCCGCTGGTGCAGGACATCCCGGCGGTCGGCAAGACCGCGACCGAACTGCAGAACTACATCGCTGGAGAGCTGGCTAAGTATATCGAGCAGCCGATTGTCTCGGTGATCGTCAACACGCCCGAAGGCAACTTCACCCAGCAGGTGCGGGTGATCGGCGCGACGCCGCAGCCCGCCTCGCTGCCGTTCCGGGCGAACATGACCGCATTGGACGCGATGATTGCGGTCGGCGGCCTGGGCGAATTTGCAGCCGGCAACCGCGCCAAGCTGATCCGCCTCAATCGCGAAACCGGCACGCAGGTCGAATACCGGGTGCGCCTGTCGGACCTGATCCGCCGGGGTGATGCATCGGCCAATGTGATGCTGATGCCCGGCGACACCATCATCATCCCCGAGAGCCGGTTCTAAGGGGCGGCCTGCGGCATGAGCGAGATTTTCGACGAACTGCGCGCCGCGCTCTGGTCGGTGTGGCACCGGCGCTGGATCGCGATTGCGGTGGCGTGGGGCGTATGTCTGCTGGGGTGGCTGGTGGTCAGCATGATCCCCAATTCGTATGAGTCCAAGGCGCGCGTCTATGTCGATGTGCAGGACGTGCTGTCCAAGCAGCTCGGTATTGCCGGAGACGGCAAGGAAGAGATCATGCGCGTGCGCCAGACCCTGTCGAGCGCCAAGAATCTCGAAAAGGTCGTCACCTCGACCCGCCTTGGCGAAGGCATCACGGATCGCGGCGCATTGGACGCGATGACCGGCGAGCTGGAGAAAAAGGTGAAGGTGACGAGCGAGCAGGACAACCTGTTCGAAATCACCGCCGCCATCGGCCGCAGCGATCTGTCCGATGCCGAAAACGCCGTGCTGGCGCGTGATGTCGTGCAAAAGCTGCTCGACATCCTGCGCGAAGAGCACGTGATCGGCAACCGCACCGGGATCAGCACTGCGATTGGCGATCTCGATCGCCAACTGGACGAACGCAAGCTTGAACTGGAAGAGGCCGAACAGCGCCGCCTCGCCTTCGAGGCGCAATATCCCGATCTTGTCGGCGGGTCTGACAGCCTTTCGACCAAGGTTCAGCAGGCCCGTACCGAAGTGCGCAATGTCGATGCCGATCTGGCAGCGGCGGAAAGCGGGCTGGCGGCGATTTCCTCGCAGCTGGCGAGCACGCCGCGCACCATTGCTGGCGGCCCGCAGGCGACTGGCCCGCGCGCCGCGCTGCAACAGGCGCAGACCCAGCTCGCTGAACTGCGCGCCCGTGGCCTGACCGACAACCACCCCGATGTTGTCTCCACCACCAAGCAGGTTGCGATCCTCGCCAAGCAGGCGGCTGCTGCTGGCGACGATGCAGGCGGCACCCCCAACCCGGCCTATGCCTCGCTGCTGGCGATCAAGAGCGAACGGCAGGCTGCGGTCGAAGCGCTGCAAGCCCGCCGCGCTGCGATCCAGAGCAATTTTGCCGCGCTGATGGCCAGCCAGGCGAGCGAACCCACGGTCGCCGCTGAAGCCAACCGCATCAGCCGCGATTATGATGTGCTGAGCCAGAACTACGAAAAGCTGCTGCAGGACCGTGAGGCTCTGCGGACGCGCGGTCAGGTGGAAGACAAGGCCAGCCAGTTCCGTTTCGATGTGATCCAGCAACCCGGTGTCCCGCAAAACCCGGCTGCGCCCAATCGCCCGCTGCTGCTGCTGGGCGTGCTGATCGTCGGCCTCGGCGCGGGTGTGGCGGCGGCCTATGCGCTGGGGCAGCTCAAATCGACCTTTGCGACCCCGCAAAAGCTGGAGCGTGTTTTCGATCTGCCGGTCATCGGTTCGGTCTCGCTGACCGTTTCGGACGCCGCGCGCGTGATTGAAAAGCGCCGGTTGAAGCAGTTTGCCGGAGCCTGCGCAGGGCTTGGGGCGATGTTCGTGATCCTGCTCGCGATCGAGGTCGTCTCGATCGGGACGATTGCGTGAGGACGGGGACAAGCCGATGACCGATCAGGGCAAGATCAATCGTGAAGGTGCAAAGCCGGCATCGCTGTTCGAGCGTGCCGATGCGACCTTCGGGCTTGGCCCGGTGCGCGCACCGGTCGTGCCGCCGGTTCCGCCGGTGCCAGAGACGCTGCGCCGCACCGCTGCGCCGCCACCGCAACCGCCCGCACCGCCTCCGGTCGCACAGGTTGCTGCGCCGCAAACCGCCGAAGTTCCTGCACCTGAAGCACCAAAGGCGGTCGCCTTTTGTGGCCCGTTCGCCGCGATTGACCGCGAGCATCTGCGGGACGGCGGGCTGATCGTGCCCGAGGACGCCGTCACCGGGCTTCTGGAAGAATTCCGCATCGTCAAGCGCGAGCTGCTCGCCGATGCACGCGCAGGCGGCAGCGCCATTGCAAGGCGCATTCTCGTCTGCTCGCCGCATCCCGGTGAGGGCAAGACCTATTGCGCCACCAACCTCGCGATTGCGCTGGCTGCGGAGCGGGGCCTTGAGGTGCTGCTGGTCGATGCCGATGTGGTCAAGCCTTCGGTGACGCAGAGGCTCGGCATCGAGGCCGAGATGGGCCTGATGGACGCGCTCGCCGATCCGGAGATCCTGCCGGAAAGCCTCGTCGTCAAAACCGACATTGATGGCCTGTTTGTCCTGCCTGCAGGGACAGCCACCGCGCTTGATGCCGAATATCTCGCCAGCGCCCGCACCGGCGCTGTGCTCGACCGGCTGACGCAGGGCGCGCCTGACCGGATCGTGATTTTCGACACGCCGCCCGCGCTCGCCGCATCGCCTGCCGCCGAACTTGCCCAGCATGTCGGGCAGGCACTGCTGGTGGTGCGCGCGGATGAGACGAGCCGTGCGGCTCTGGAAGACGCGCAGCAGCTGCTTTCGGCCTGCGGCGACATCAAACTGCTTCTGAATGCCGCGCGCTACAGCCCTTCGGGGCGGCGCTTCGGCTCGTATGGCACGAAAGGGAAATGACGATGCGTGCCCGCACATTCACAAAGGCGCTGCTGGCTGCCGGCCTTGTTGCCGCAGCCGCGCCGGCGCTCGCCCAGTCGCAAGGACCGGGCCAAGGCCAGGGGCAGGGGGGCGATCTGTCCGGCCAGCAGCGCAGCAACCGCGTTGTGCAGCCCTATATCGAAGTCGCGCAGATCGTCTCGGCAGAGCTGACCCCCGGCAATGATGTCGTCACCTTCACGCAAGTTGCTGTGGGCGTTGATGTCAACGTGCAGGGGCGCAATTCCGGCGCGGCAGTCTCCCTGCGCTACGAACGCAATATCGGCTATGGCGATAACAGCGTCGACACCGACACCATCAGCGGCATCGCGCGCGGCACGCTGGCGCTGGTTCCCAATGCGCTGAGCTTCGAGGCGGGCGGTCTGGCCGCGCGCACCCGGATCGATGCGGGCGGCGGAACCACGGCCAACCCGCTGGTGCGCGAGGATGCCGAAAGCCGGATCTACAGCGTCTACGCCGGGCCGAGCCTCGACACCCGCGTTGGCGTGGTCGATCTGCAGGGCGTGGCGCGCGTGGGCTACAACCGGTTCGAGTTCGACGATGCCCTCGTCACGCAGGCAGGCAACAGCATCGATGTTTTCGATGACAGCGTGACCTATCTTGGCCAGCTGCGCGCAGGCGTGCGTCCGGGCGAGGTGCTGCCGGTAGGTTTGGCGGTGACGGCGGGCGGGTTTCAGGAAGACATCGGCAACCTCGACCAGCGGGTGCGTGACCTTTTCGTGCGCGGCGATGTGACGGTGCCACTCACCAACAACCTCGCTCTGGTGGCAGGTGCGGGTTACGAGAATGTCGAGATTTCCAGCCGCGATGCGCTGCGCGATGCCAATGGTGCGCCGGTGATCGGACCCGATGGCCGCTTTGTCACCGATCCCGGTTCGCCGCGCCAGATTGCCTTCGATGTCGATGGCTTGCTGTGGGATGTGGGCGTTTTGTGGCGCCCGTCCTCGCGGACCGAGCTACAGGCGGCCGTCGGGCGGCGTTATGATTCCACCACCTATTACGGCACATTCACCTACGTCCCCAGCCAGCGCAGCTCCTTTGCGGTGGCCGCCTATGACGGGGTGAGCGGCTTTGGCGGAGTGCTGAACAATTCGCTCGCCAGACTTGACAGCGATTTTCAGGCGATCCGTAACCCTGTGACGGGCGATTTCGGCGGTCTGGTCAGCGGGACTGACGGGCAGTCGGTGATCGGCGGGCTGGGTTCGGCCCGTTCGGCGGCGTTCCGCGGGCGCGGGGTGCTGGCCTCCTATCAGCGCAATATGGGCCGCACTGTCGCGGCGCTTGGCGCGGGCTATGACAGGCGCACCTTCATCGCGGCGGCGGGCACCGTGCTTGCCCCGGTCAACGGCCTGACGGACGAAAGCTACTACGTGATTGGCGGCCTGACCCGCGAGATTGGCCGCAATGCCAACCTCACCACCAATGCTTACGTCAACTGGTTCAACGCGGCCGGCAACAACAACGATGTGACCGCCATGGGCGCATCGGCAGCCTACAACCACGCGATCACCCAGCGCCTTGAGGGCCGGGCGGCGATCGCGGTCGATTACTTTGACAGCGAGTTCACCGCGCAGGATTTCGCCTTTGCGACCGCGCTGGTCGGCCTGCGTTACAATTTCTGAGGGGAGTGCAAGACCTCATGTACGAACAGTTCTACGGCTTCACCGGGCGCCCCTTTCAGCTGACCCCCGATCCGCAATTCTATTTCGAAAGCACCAGCCACAAGAAGGCAATGAGCTATCTCGGCTATGGTCTGGCGCAGGGCGAAGGCTTCATCGTCATCACCGGCGAGGTCGGCGCGGGCAAGTCCACACTGGTCGCCCATCTGATGGAGCGGATCGACCGCCAGGCGCTCACCGCTGCGCAGGTCGTGACCACCGCGCTTGACGGTGCCGAGATCGTGCACGTTGTCGCGCAGGCCTTCGGGCTGCATGTGGAAGGCCACGACAAGGCCGGCGCGCTGGGTGCGATCGAGCGGTTCCTGCAGGACGAAGCCCGCGCCGGGCGCCGCTGCCTGCTGGTGGTGGACGAGTGCCAGAACCTTGATCTGGACGCGCTGGAAGAACTGCGGATGCTGTCGAACTTCCAACTCGGCGCGCACCCGCTGTTGCAGAGCCTGCTGCTCGGCCAGCCCGAATTCCGCCGTACGCTGGCGCATCATCCGGGGCTGGAGCAGCTGCGCCAGCGGATCATTGCCTCGCACCATCTCGAAGCGCTGGATGCGGGCGAGGTTGAACATTACGTGCGCCACCGCCTCGGCCATGTCGGGTGGGATGGACGCCCGCTGTTCGATGACGGGTTGATCGATGCGCTCTATCGCCAGACCGGCGGGATTCCGCGCCGGGTCAATCAGGTCATGAACCGCCTGCTGCTGCTCGGCGCGATCGAGGAAGCAGACAGCCTCAGCCTGACGATGCTCGATGATGTGATTGCCGAAATGACTGCGGATCAGACGCGCGGTGCGCGTGGTGGAAGCGATCTGCGGGCAGCGCCGGCACCCGCCGCCACTCCCGCGCCTGCGGTTGCTCAGGGCAGCTTGCCTGCGACCGAAGTGGCCGCATTGCTGGCCGAACGCGATGCCCGCACGGCCGAACTTGAAGCGGCGATCAGCGAATTGCAGTCCGCCGGGATCGGCAGCCGCGATGCGGATGGCGTAGCGCTGTCGCCCGAGGAGGCCCAGATCGCCGAAGCCCGCCTTGCCGCCGCGCTCGAACGGATCGAGGAAAGGCTTGCCGAGCAGGAACAATCCTTCCGTCATGTGCTCACCATGCTGATCGAATGGCTTGAGGAAGACCCGTCGCGCGAGGCGGCGTAAGGCCATGAATGCTCCCTTTCCTGCCCCCGGGGCCGCCCCCGGTATCGTCAACGGCCTGTCGGTCGATGTCGAGGACTGGTTCCAGGTCGGCGCTTTCGAGAATGTGATCGCGCGCGGCGAGTGGGATGCGATCAAGACCCGCGTGGAAGACAATGTCTACCGCGTGATTGACCTGTTCGCCGAAGCCGATGTCAGCGCGACCTTCTTCACGCTGGGCTGGGTGGCGAAGCGCCATCCCAACATGATTCGCCGCATCGCGGACGCGGGCCATGAACTCGCCAGCCACGGTTATGACCATGCGCGGGTGTTCACCTTCAACCGCCGCGAATTTGCCGAGGACATCCGCAAAGCGCGTGAGATCATCGAGGATTGCTCCGGCGTCGGTGTGACCGGCTACCGCGCGCCGAGCTTCTCGATCGACCAGCGCACACCCTGGGCCTTTGCCGAACTGGCCGAGCAGGGTTACGCCTATTCCTCCAGCGTCGCGCCGGTTGCCCATGATCACTATGGCTGGCCCGAAGCGCCCCGTTTCGCGTTCAAACCGTTGCCGTGGTCTTCGATGATCGAACTGCCTGTCACCACAGCAATGCTGGGCGGCAGGCGCGTTGCGGCGGGCGGCGGCGGGTTCTTCCGGGTGCTGCCCTATGGCTTTTCGCGCTGGGCAATCCGGCAGGTGAACCGCACTGAAGGCCGCCCGGCGGTGTTCTATTTCCACCCCTGGGAGGTTGATCCCGAACAGCCGCGCATGGGCCACGCCCCGCTGCGATCGCGGTTCCGGCACTATACCGGCCTTGCCAAGATGGCGGGCAAGCTGCGCGAGCTCGTCCATGATTTCCGCTGGGGCCGGATGGATGTGGTCGCCCACCGTGAAGCTGCGCGGGCCGAAGATCTGGTGCTGTCGCGCCCTGCGGAGGAACAGGTCGCATGAACGCGCCGGTGAAAGCCGGCGAGGTGGTGCGCGCAGTCGATTTCGGTGACGCAGCCGAGGTCCTCCGCATCGAGGGTTTCGTCGCCGACTGCGGGGCCAGCCTGTTTCACCGTCCGGCATGGCTGCGGGCGGTGGCAAATGGCACCGGCCAGCGCGCTGCCGGACTGGTGGCTGAACGGATGGGCGTGGTCACGGGATGGCTGCCGCTTACCGAAGTGCGCTCGCCCCTGTTTGGCAAGGCGCTGGTATCGAGCGGGTTCGGCGTCGGCGGCGGGATTGTCGCTGACAGTGCCGCCACGGCGCAGGCCCTCGCCGATGCGGCCAAGGGTCACGCCCTGCGCGGCGGCTTTGCCGACATAGAACTGCGCGGCGGCGTGATTCCCGATGGTTGGGAGCAATGGTCCGACAAGCATTGCGGCTTCGAGCGTGCGTTGGCCGCTGACGATGACGCAGAACTGCTGGCAATCCCGCGCAAGGCCCGCGCCGAGGTGCGCAAGGGCCTCGGCTTTGGCCACCGCATCACCGTGGGCCGCAGTGCCGCCGATCTGGCCGCCCACTACGCCTGCTACAGCGCTAGCGTGCGCAATCTTGGCACGCCGGTCTTTCCCAAGCGGTTGTTTGCCGCGATGATTGAAGCCTTCCCCGACAGCGCCGACATCCTCACCGTGTGGCAGGGCGAAACCCCGCTGGCGAGCGTGCTGAGCTTCTACCATGAAGACGCGGTGCTGCCGTTCTGGGGTGGGGGCGTGTTCGCGGCACGGGCAGCGCGGGCGAACGAGGTGATGTATTTCGAACTGATGCTCCACGCCCGCCATCAGGGCATGACGCGGTTCGATTTCGGGCGCTCCAAAACCGGCAGCGGACCCTTCGCCTTCAAGAAGAACTGGGGCTTTGACCCGCAGCCGCTGACCTATGGCGCATGGACCGCGCCGGGGGCACCGCGGCGGAATATCGATCCGACCGATGCCAGCTATTCCCGCAAGATTGACGCTTGGAAAAAGCTGCCGCTGCCGGTCGCCAATCTGATTGGGCCGTGGATCGCGCGCGGGCTGGCGTGATGGGTCACATCCTGTTCCTTGCTCACCGCGTGCCGTTCCCGCCGGATCGCGGTGACCGTATCCGTTCGCACAACCTGCTGAAGGCTCTGGCACGTCTTGCCCCGGTGCATGTCGGGTGCTTTGGCGAGGGCGACGCGGCGGCAGACAGCGCGCTCGCCAGCATGGCCGCGAGCCATTGCATCGCCCCGCGCACCAAGCCGCTGCCGCTGGCGGGGGTGGAGGCGGTGCTGGCGGGCAAGCCGGTCAGCCTCACCGCGTTCCATTCCCGCACCCTTGAACGCTGGGTGCGCGATACGATTGCACGCCATGACATCAGCGCCATCGTCGTCTTTTCGGGCCAGATGGGGCAATATGTCCCGGCGGACTTCACGGGCAGGGTGGTGATCGACCTGTGCGATGTCGATAGCGCCAAGTTTGCCAGCTATGCCGCAGCGGGTGAGCGCGTGTGGCTGAACACCCGCGAGGCGCGGCTGCTGGCGGCTGAGGAAGAACGGCTCGGTTGCCGTGCGGACGCAACGCTGCTGATCTCCGAAGCAGAAGCGGCGCTGTATCGCAGCCGCCTTGTCGCACCCGAAACGGTCAATGTGCAGGTGATCGGCAACGGGATTGACGCGGCGTTCTTCGATGCTGCTGCCGCCGCACCGCATCCGGTCATGACCAGCCAACCGGGGCCGCATTTCGTGTTTACCGGCCAGATGGATTACCGCCCGAACGAACAGGCGGCGCTGTGGGTCATTGAGGCGCTGCTGCCGCAGTTGCGCGCCGCGATGCCTGACGCGGTATTTCACATTGTCGGCCGCAATCCCACCGCAAGGTTGCTGGCGCATCACGGTTCGCCGGGGGTCCACGTGTGGGGCGAAGTGCCTGATGTGCGCCCTTTTATTGCCGCTGCCGACGCCGTTCTCGCCCCGTTGCTGATCGCGCGCGGGGTGCAGAACAAGGTGCTGGAAGCGATGGCGATGGAGCGGCCGGTGGTGCTGACGCCCGAAGCGGCCACCGGCATTGCCGCCGAAGATGGCCAGCACTGGCTCCATTGCCCACCCGATCCTAAGGCGATGGCGGCTCGCATCGTGGCCCTGCTTGCCGATGCTGCCATGTCCGCCCGGATCGGCACGGCAGCACGGCGCTTTGTGCTCGATCACCACGGGTGGGAAGCGATGCTCGCACCTCTTGCCGGGCTGGTCGGCATAGGCGCGGAGGGCCAGCGCCATGCTGCCTGAGAGCGCCGCCCTGACAGCACCGCCCGCTTCGGCGAGCATCCCTGCTGCATGGCGCACACCGCTTGGCGCACTGGCCGCAGCGGTGGCCGCGTTGATTGCAGTGACGGCGCAAAGCTGGGGCGCGATGCTGCACCAGTGGTGGAACATCGACACCTACAGCCACTTGCTGCTGGTCCCCTTCATCACCGCATGGCTGGTGGCCTTGAAGGAGGACGAGCTTGCGGCCCTTGTGCCCCAGCCGTTCTGGCCGGGCCTTGGTCTGGTCGCGGCGGCTCTCGTCCTGTGGTGGGCGGGGGAGACGCGCAGCATCAATCTGGTCGCGCAGGCCGGGGCTGTCGGGGCGGTTCAGGCAGCGGTGGTCACCATCCTTGGTCTGCGGGTCAGCCTGCTGCTGGCCTTGCCGCTCGCCTTTGCCAGCTTTCACGTACCCTTCGGCGATGAGATCATCCCCCCGCTGCAATTCCTCACCGCCGATATCGCCATCGCGCTCACCCACTGGAGCGGCGTGCCTGCGCGGATCGATGGCATCCACATCGATACCCCGGCAGGCCTGTTCATCGTTGCCGAGGCTTGTTCCGGCGTCAAATTTCTGGTCGCGATGGTGACGCTTGCCGTGTTGGTGTGCTTTACCCGCTTCACCCGCTGGAGCCGCCGCGCAGCCTTCATGGCGGCCTGCATCATTGTGCCCATCCTCGCCAACGGGGTGCGCGCCTGGGCGACGATCTATGTCGCGCAGTTCATCGGCGCGGAACAGGCCACCGGGTTCGATCACATTGTCTATGGCTGGATCTTCTTTGCCGTCATCGTCGCCGTGCTGCTGGGCAGCGCGTGGCGGTTCTTCGAGCGCGAGCCGGAGAGTTATGGCTGGCCAGTCGCGGCCATCGCCAGCTGGCCTTGGGTCGCCCGCGCCGAAGCCCGCGCCTTTGCGCCCAGAAGCGCTGCCGCCGCGATCATTGCCCTGGCAGCGATTGCCGCACTCGCCGCCGTGTTCTAGGCGCAGGAAATGTGCGGAATAGCCGGAATCTTTCACGCTGAAATGCCCAAGCCAGTCGATCCGACGCGGGTCGAGCGGATGTGCGATGCGCTGGCCCACCGTGGGCCGGACGGGGCGGGGGTGTGGACCGATCATGGTGTCGGCCTTGGGCATCGCCGCTTGTCGATCATAGATCTGGCCGGATCGCCGCAGCCGATGCACGCCGCCGATGGCAGCGCCGTGATCGTCTTCAACGGCGAGATCTACAATTTCCGCGAATTGCGGCGCGAGCTGGAGCAGGCGGGTTTCACCTTCCGCACCTCGGGCGATACCGAGGTGATCCTTGCCGCATACCAGCGCTGGGGTGTGGATTGCCTCCAGCGTCTGGACGGAATGTTCGCCTTCGCGCTGTTCGACCGTGACAAGCGCCAACTGCTGCTGGCGCGTGACCGCTTCGGGGTGAAGCCGCTGTTCACCGCCGCGCTGTCGGATGGCAGCATTGCCTTCGCCTCCGAATTGAAGGGCCTGCTCGCGCACCCCTTGCTGCGCCGCCGGGTCAGTCCGCAGGCGATAGAGGCTTACATGACATGGGGCTATGTCCCCGATACCCAT
This sequence comes from Porphyrobacter sp. IPPAS B-1204, assembly GCA_003724185.1. Classification (GTDB taxonomy): domain Bacteria; phylum Pseudomonadota; class Alphaproteobacteria; order Sphingomonadales; family Sphingomonadaceae; genus Erythrobacter. Next base: position 267,476 of record RHGM01000001.1, on the reverse strand, counting down.
TCGATCCTTGCGGGTGTCGAGAAACTGCCCGCCGGGCATTTCTGGCTGCTTCCGCAAGGCCGTGCGCCGGGCCGCCCGCAGCGCTGGTGGGACATCGACTTCACGAGCCGCGAGCGGGGCAGCGAGGCGGACTTGTCCGCGCAGCTCGTTCATTTGCTGCGCGAAGGCGTGCGTTCGCGGATGGTGGCGGATGTGCCGCTTGGGGCGTTTCTTTCAGGCGGGGTGGATTCATCCGGCGTGGTTGCACTGATGAGCGAGGCCAGCAGCCAGCCGGTGCAGACCTGCTCGATCGGCTTCGATGTCGCCGCCTATGACGAGACGTCCTACGCCCGGCAGGTAGCGGCGAAGTTCGGTGCGGACCATGCGGAGCGGATCGTGGCGACCGATGATTTCGCCGCGATTGATACGCTTGCGGCGATGTTCGACGAGCCCTTCGCCGATGCCTCGGCGCTCCCCACCTGGCGCGTGTGCCAGCTGGCGCGTGAGAGGGTGACGGTGGCGCTGTCGGGTGACGGCGCGGACGAGGCCTTCGCCGGATACCGCCGTCAGGTCTTCCACCATCACGAAGAACGCGCCCGTTCGGTGTTGCCCGCAGGCCTGCGTGCTCCGCTATTCGGCGCTCTGGGCCGTGCTTGGCCCAAGGCCGATTGGGCGCCGCGCCCGCTGCGCGCCAAGGCAACCCTGCTGGCCTTGGCTGAAAGCGGTGAGGAAGGCTATGCGCGCGGGCTGTCCGTCACGCTGCCCGAAGCGCGCCGGGCGCTCTATTCCGATAGCTTTGCCGCCAGTCTCGATGGCTTTCGCGGCGAGGATGAGCTGATTGCCCTGATGCGCGCCGCGCCCGGACGTTCGGGGCTGGACCGTGCGCAATACGCCGATCTCATGTTCTGGATGCCCGGCGACATTCTCACCAAGGTCGATCGCACCAGCATGGCGGTCAGCCTTGAGGCGAGGGAGCCGCTGCTTGATCACCGCCTCGTCGAATTCGCCGCGCGCCTGCCTGAAGGGATGCGGGTGAAGGGGAGCACCGGCAAGTACCTGCTCAAGAAATCGCTCGAACGCTATCTGCCGCATGACATTCTCTACCGGCCCAAGCAGGGCTTCGTCACGCCGATCGCCGAATGGCTGAGAGGGCCGCTGGCTGACGCGGCGCGGGGCATCGGGCGTAGCGGCGGGCTGGCGCAGACCGGGTTCTTTGATGCCAAGGCTGTCAGCCTGATGGCGGAGGCGCACATCGCTGGCAGGGCGGATCATTCGCGCACCCTTTGGCAATTGCTGATGCTGGAGAAATCGCTGACTCAGCTGGGAATCAGCGCCTAGCTTTCGGTTCCGTGGCCCAGCGCCTTGTAATCATCGCTCTGCATTTCGTTCAACCGGCTGACCGTCCGCGCAAATTCGAACGCGCCGTCGCCGGCCTGATACAGTTCCTCCGGCGCGGCGGCAGCGGTCACGAACAGCTTCACCCGGTGTTCGTACAGCGCGTCGATCAGTTTGGTGAAGCGGATCGCCTCGTTGCGGTTTTCCGGCCCCATGCGCGGGATGCCGACGAGGATCACGGTGTGGAACGCCTGCGCAATGGCGAGGTAATCCGCCGCGCCGCGATTTTCGCCGCACAGCTTCTTGAAGCTGAACACCCCCACGCCCTTGAGGCTCTTGGGCACGTGCAGGCTGCGTCCGCCCCCGAGATCAAGCGTGCCGCTGGGAACGTGTGCCGCATCGTCGGGATCGAAATCGGTCAGGCGGAAGAAAGCCTCGCGCACCTGCGCTGTCGCAGCATCACCCATCGGCGCGTGCCAGGTCGCGAGCCCGCCGATACGGTCGAGCCGGTAATCGGTCGGCCCGTTGAGGCTGAGCACATCCATCCGTGCCTCGACCAGATCGATGAAGGGGATGAACAACGAACGGTTCAATCCATCCTTGTAGAGGTCTTGCGGCGGGCGGTTGCTGGTCGTGACGATCACCGTTCCCGCTTCCATCAGCGCTGTGAAAAAGCGCCCCATGATCGCTGCATCGGCGGTGTTGTTCACAACCATCTCGTCGAACGCGAGGCAGCGCAAGTCAGCTGCCATGTCCAGCGCCACCGCAATCAACGGGTCTTGCCGCTGGGCCTTGCGGGCTTCGGCAATGCGGCGATCGACTTCGAGCATGAAGGCGTGGAAATGCACGCGGCGCTTGGCCGAAATGGCTAGCGTTTCGTGGAACAGGTCCATCAGCATCGATTTGCCGCGCCCCACGCCGCCCCACAGATAGACGCCGCGTGGCGGCGGGGCGGGCTTGCTGCGCAGCAGCTTGCCGAAAAAGCCAGAGGCAGGCGGCGGCGCCTCAAGCTCGCGCTGCAACCGGTCAAGCCGTTCGGCCCCGGCGCGCTGATCCGGGTCAGCGCGCAATTCGCCGCTGGCGATCAATGCATCATAACGGGCGAGCAGTCCGGCCACCGGGCGCGTTCAGCCGCGCGAGCGCATCTTGCGCACGATGCCCGAATAGGAAGCGATTATATCCTCGGTGCCGTCCTCGCGGGGCTGGGTCGCGAAGCCGCGTAGGAACAGCATCCGCCCCGTTTCGCGCACAATCTCGGTCACGGCATCAAGCGGGCGGGCCGGATCGCCGCCGCCGACGAATTGCGTGGACAGTTCAACAGTCACCGAAGGGCCTGCTTCGCCGCTGCCATTGATGTGCATCGCCGCGAACAGGGCAATGTCGATCAGGCCCAGCGTGACCGCGCCGTGGATGTTATCGACCAGATTCGTGTGACGCCGTTCCGGGAACATCCGGAGGCGGCACTGCGCGCCCTCACGCCGCACCCGCATTTCGCCCAGCACCGCCGTGTTGAAGCGTGTGCGGTCGACCATGTTCCAGGTGTACCAGCCGTCCTCGCCGCCGCATTCGGCAGGGCTCAGCGGGCGATATTCGAACGGCGCGTTGATCGCTTGATGGTCAGCCATGTCTTCGCGCCTTTGTTGTCGAAGCAGCGAAGATCAGATCGCGCGCTCGGCCATCATCTTCTTGGTTTCCGCAATCGCCTTGGCGGGGCTGAGGCCCTTGGGGCAGACGTTGGCGCAGTTCATGATGGTGTGGCAGCGATACAGGCGGAAGGGGTCTTCCAGATCATCCAGACGTTCACCCGTCATCTCGTCGCGGCTGTCAGCCAGCCAGCGATAGGCCTGCAGCAGGATCGCCGGGCCGAGGAACTTGTCGCTGTTCCACCAGTAAGACGGGCACGAGGTCGAACAGCAAGCGCACAAAATGCACTCGTAAAGGCCGTCGAGCTTTTCGCGCTGTTCAGGCGATTGCAGGCGTTCCTTGCCGCTCGGCGTCGGGGTGACGGTCTGCAGCCACGGGCGGATCGATGCGTATTGCGCGTAGAAGTGCGTGAAATCGGGCACCAGATCCTTGATCACGTCCATGTGCGGCAGCGGCGTGATGCGAATTTCGCCCTTGAGGTCTTCAATCGCGGTGGTGCAGGCAAGGCCGTTCTTGCCATTCATGTTCATCGAGCACGAACCGCAGATGCCTTCGCGGCACGAACGACGGAAGGTAAGGGTCGGGTCGAGCTCGTTCTTGATCTTGAACAGGGCGTCCAGCACCATCGGCCCGCATTCGTCGAGGTCGAGCTCGAATTTGTCGTAACGCGGGTTCTGGCCGCTGTCGGGATCATAGCGGTAGATCTTGAACGCCTTCACGCGCCCTCCGGAGGTCTTGTGGACCTTGCCGTTCGCGTTGATCTTGGAATTCTTGGGGAGAGTGAAGGTCGCCATGAACTGATCCCGTTTCGATTTGCACCCTATCTAGCGTCATTGTCCATGGGCGCAAGCGGGCGGTGTTGCGCGGTTTCGCACAAGGGTTGAATGTGTCTCACGTGCCGGAACCAAGTGCGCTGCGGCGCGCTTGATCAGCGATGACAGGGGCAGGACAAGTATCGGGAAACGGAGCGGTCTGGCCGCGCAGTGCGGCGGTGTTCGGCGCTTCGGGCGGGATCGGCGCGGCGCTGTGCTCGGCGCTTGTGGCCGGTGGCACGAAAGTGGTCCATGCCGGATCGCGCCGGGGTGAAGCGCCGCAGCGGTCGGGCATCCAGCCCTTCGCCTTCGATCTCACCGACGAATCGTCGATTGCCGCCGCTGCCGAGGCCATGCGGAACGATCCGCCCGAATGGGTGATCGTGGCCACCGGCGTGCTGACCTTGCCCGACGGCACCGGGCCGGAACGGACTTACAGGCGGCTCGATCCGGCGGCGATGGCGCAAATGCTGGCCCTCAACACCATCGGCCCGGCGATGATTGCCAAGCATATGCTGGGGATCATGCCGCGCGGGCGAGCCTTTACCTTTGCTGCGCTGTCGGCGCGTGTCGGGTCGATTTCGGATAACCGGCTTGGCGGATGGCATTCCTACCGGGCAAGCAAAGCCGCGCTCAATATGCTGCTGAAGAACTTCGCACTGGAAATGGCGCGTTCCCACCCGGACAGTGTTGTGGTGGGCCTGCATCCCGGCACAGTGGACAGCGCGCTCTCGCAGCCGTTCCAATCGGGGCTGCCCGATGGGCAATTGACCGCGCCGCATGACGCCGCTGAAAATTTGCTGGCTGTGCTGTCAGGTCTGACACCAGAGCAATCGGGGCGGGTGTTCGATTTCCGCGGCGCCGAGGTTCCGGCCTAATCGAACAGATCGACCGCGAGGTGGGCCCACAGCGTCAGGAACATCAGCAGCCCGAGCAAGGCCGCCCCTATCCGCCACCTCGGCGAGGCAAGGAAGTGCCAGGCCGCCTCTAACCCGGCACAAAGCGCCGCCAGCATCAGGGCGAAAACAGCGAAGTCTTCCGCGCCCCAATTGACCTCGTCGCTCATGAACGTACCGAGCGCCGGGAACGCCATCAGCATGGCGGCACACAGCCACAGCGTGGGATGGAACCGGAAGGTGGATTTGGGTGCGGTGGTTGTCGTCATTGAGGCATCCTGTCATGTCGCCCGAATTTGGCGACAGAACCCTATCGTGCCACGGCATGCCGCGTTAGGATAGTGGGATTGGGGAGAAGGGGCAAAATGGGACTGATCAGCTGGTACGAGGCGAACATCATGCCGCGCCTGATTACCTGTGCGTGTTCGCAGGGGCAGGTGATGAAGCGGCGCGCTGCCGTAGTGCCGCGCGCGCGGGGCGATGTGTTCGAACTGGGCTGCGGGGGCGGGATCAACCATGCCTTCTATGACCCTTCCGCCATCACTTCCTATGCCGGGATCGATCCGCATGAAGGCCTGCTTGATGGCGCAAGAGCGGCGGCGCGGGACCTTGCAAGGGGTGGGGGCTGGGCGGCTGATCTGAGGCAGGGGCGGGGTGAGGACATCCCCTTTGCCGATGCCAGCTTCGACTGTGTGGTGTGCACCTTCACCATGTGTTCGGTTGACGATCCGGCGCAGGTGATGCGCGAGTTGCGCCGCATCCTGCGCCCCGGCGGTGAGGCGCTGTTTTTGGAGCATGGCGCGGCCCCCGATGCGTCGGTCAGGGGCTGGCAGGAACGGATCGAACCCGTGTGGAAGCGGCTTGCGGGAGGCTGCCACCTGACCCGTCCGATCGCCAGCGCACTTGGCGGCGCAGGCTTTGCGGTCGAGACGCTGGGCGAGGGTTACACCCCCAAGGCACCGCGTTTTGCCGGGTGGATGGAATGGGGCATCGCGCGCAAAGTGACATAGAAAAGGGCGGGAGAGGTTGCCCGCTCCCGCCCTGTTTCTGTCTGCCTGACCTGCGGCCTATTCGCCGAAAGTGCGCTGCCACCAGCCGCGGCGCGGCTTTCCGCCGTCTTCCGCGGGTGCGTCCTTGGCAGTGTCCTTCGCAGCCATGGCTTCGGCAGTCTGCGGCGCATCGTCCGGGCCAGCGATCACGGCCATGTCGTCCGTGACTTGCTGGGACAGGGATTCGCTGGCCTCGGCGGTCTTGGCCTTGCGCGGGGCGCGCTTGCGCTTGGGCTTTTCAGCCGGTGCTTCTGCCTCCGCTTCCGCTTCTGCGGGGGCCTGCGCTTCTGCTACGGCCTCGGACGCTGCTTCAGCCTCTGCCGCAGCGGCGGCTTCGGCTTCGGCGGCGAGCATCGCCTTGGTCTTGCGGGGCGCACGCTTGCGCTTCGGCTTTTCAGCGGGAGCGTCCTCTGCGGCTTCGGGCGCGGCTTCAGGTGCGGGGGTATCGACTTGCGCAGCTTCACCCTGCGGAGCGTCAGCGTCAGCCGGTTCGCCCTCGTCGGCGGTTGCCGCATCACCATTGTCACCGTTATCGACACCATTGTCCGCAGCGTCACCTTCATAGGTGCCATCGCGACGCTTGCGCCCGCGACCACCGCGGCGGCGGCGCTTCTTGGGGCGACCTTCGCCGTCTTCGCTGGCGGCATCGGGGCGATCATCACCCCCGGCCTGATCTGCCGCTTCCGCATCGGCTTCAGCTTCGAGGCGATCGGCTTCATCTGCCGCTTCACCTTCGAGACCGTCCTCACGATCGGGCCGGTTGCGATTGCGGCCACCACGGCGGCGGCGACGCTTCTTGCGGCGCGCGGCATCTTCTTCGCTTTCGCCCGCTTCGCGGCGCTCACCGCGTTCGCGGCGCTGACGCGGTTCACGCTTGTCGGCTTCGGCTTCGACCTCGTCCTCGGCGAAGTCTTCCTCCTCCTCGGGCAGATCATCATCGTCATCATCGATGATCGGTTCGAACTTGGGCGCAGCGAGCGGGCGCGGGCCAGAGCTGGAAACGCTCATCTTCGCGCCTTCCTGCTCGCCTTCCGGCACCACTTCGACGCTGACGCCGTAACGGTGTTCGATCTCGACCAGATCGCCGCGCTTTTCGTTGAGCAGGTAGATCGCCGCTTCGGTGCTGGCGCCCAGACGGATCAGCGTGCCCTTGCCGCGCGCGGCTTCGTCTTCGATCAGACGCAGGGCCGAAAGGCCTGCCGACGAAGCCGTGCGGACCAAGCCTGTGCCGTCGCAATGCGGGCAGGGGCGGGTGGTCGCTTCCAGCACGCCGGTGCGCAGGCGCTGTCGGCTCATTTCCATCAGCCCGAAGCTGGAAATCCGGCCAACCTGAATCCGCGCGCGGTCGTTCTTCAGCGCATCTTTCATCGCCTTTTCGACCTTACGGACGTTGTTCGAATACTCCATGTCGATGAAGTCGATCACCACCAGACCGGCCATGTCACGCAGGCGCAGTTGGCGGGCGATTTCCTTGGCGGCTTCAAGGTTGGTGTGAAGCGCGGTCGCCTCGATCCCGTGTTCCTTGGTGGAACGGCCGGAGTTGATGTCGATCGACACCAGCGCCTCGGTGGGGTTGATGATCAGATAGCCGCCCGACTTCAGCTGCACCATCGGATCATACATGGCGCGCAGCTGATCTTCCGCACCGTAACGCTGGAACAGTGGCACGGGATCGGAATAGGCTTTCACCCGCCGGGCATGGCTGGGCATCAGCATCTTCATGAAGGCCTTGGCCGACTTGTAGCCGTCCTCGCCCTCGACGACGACTTCCTCGATTTCCTTGTTGTAGATGTCGCGGATCGCGCGCTTGATGAGGTCGCTGTCCGAATGGATCAGCGCCGGGGCAACCGATGCGAGCGTGTTCTCGCGGATATCGTCCCACACGCGGGCGAGGTAATCGAAGTCGCGCTTGATCTCGGGCTTGGTGCGGCTCATCCCCGCGGTGCGCACGATCAGGCCCATCGACTTGGGCAGCTTGAGATCGGACACCATGTCCTTCAACCGCTTGCGATCGCTGGTCGAACTGATCTTGCGGCTGATCCCGCCCCCGCTGGAGCTGTTGGGCATCAGCACGGTGTAACGCCCGGCAAGGCTGAGATAGGTGGTCAGCGCCGCGCCCTTGTTGCCGCGTTCTTCCTTGACCACCTGCACCAGCAGCACCTGGCGGCGCTGGATCACATCCTGAATCTTGTAGCGGCGACGCAGCGCCATGCGCTTGGCGCGGACTTCGTCGACCTGCTTGGCGCGGCTGCGGCCACCCTTGCTGTCGCCCTTTTCGCTGCCCTTGCTGCCCTGACGGCGGCGTCCGCGACGACCGCGGCCGCGATCGGAATCGGAGCCATCGGCGTTTTCATCGCCGTTCTGGTCATCATCGCCGTCGTCGTTGTCGTCGGAACCGTCATCATCGGATGCGCCGCCCTCGAAGGTGGCGACATCGTCCTTGTCGGAGGTGTCGACCTCCTCGACGCCGTTTTCGGCAAAGTCTTCAGCGAGGGATTCGCCGCTTTCGTCTTCGGCGTCGTATTCTTCGCCGGGGGAGATGCCTTCATCTTCCTCTTCGGCGCGAAGACGTTCTTCTTCTTCCGCAGCTTCGGCCTCTTCGGCGAGCAGGGCGTCGCGGTCAGCCTTGGGGATCTGGTAATAATCGGGGTGAATTTCGCTGAAGGCGAGGAACCCGTGGCGATTGCCGCCAAAGTCTACGAACGCCGCCTGAAGCGAAGGTTCGACCCGTGTTACTTTGGCGAGATAGATATTGCCCTTGATCTGCTTGTGTTCGGCAGATTCAAAGTCGAATTCCTCAATCCGGTTGCCTTGCAGTACCGCCACCCGTGTTTCTTCCGGGTGGCGCGCATCGATAAGCATGCGCGTTGCCATTGAATAGTCTCCATGCGCCCGGCCTTGCCCGCATAAGCAGATAAAGGGGGCGCGCATTGTGTGATGAACCGGCCAGCCCGAAGGCGGTGCCGGAAGGGATGATCGCGCTTTGGCCGCCAGCGGCTCTCAGCGCGAAGCTCGTGTCTGCAATGTCAGACGTGCGGACGATCGCCGCTTGTCGACCCGCGACGGCACGCACGCGAGAAACGCGCATCGTGCTGGTCTGCCGGGAAAAACGTTCTGTCACTGCATCAACCTGTATTGGACCGGAGAAGAAAAAGAGATGGCTCCGGCGCAAGAGGCGGGCAATTTGGCGCGCATTGCGCCGTGATGCATCCTCTCGGGCACTATCGCTAGCACTGTGGGGCAAACCCCGCAACTCTATTGCGTTTCCCTTGCGCAAGAACGTAAGCCGCAGCGGCAATGAGTTATCGCGCACTCCTGCTGATCGTGCTGCTTGTGCCGCTGGCGTTGCTGGGCGGTGCGCGGGTGTTGGGCGTGACGATCCCCGTGCCGCACTGGGGCCGCGACTATGTCGTGCGGATTGCGTTCGAGGATGCGGGTTCGGCCATAGAACTGCCGCCGGTTGAAGGCCCCGATGATCCGTCGCGTCCGCTGGTGGTGATCGATGCCGGGCATGGCGGGCGCGATCCCGGGGCCGTCGGCACGGGTCCGGACGGGAGCCGGTTCAATGAAAAGGACATCACTCTCGCCATTGCGCTCGCGCTTCGGGACGAGTTGCTGAAGGCTGGCGGCATCCGCGTGGCGCTGACCCGCGCAGATGACAGGATTCTGCCGCTGGCGCACCGGCCCGAGATAGCGCGCCGGCTTGATGCCGATCTGTTCATATCCGTCCACGCCGATTCCGCCGGATCGCGGGATGATGTCAGCGGAGCAAGCATCTACACCCTGTCCGATGAAGCCTCCAGCGAGGCAGCAGCGCGGTTTGCGGCGCGTGAGAACGATGCCGACCGCCTCAATGGTATCGCCATCGAAGGGCAAAGCGCGGCGGTCAGCGCCATTCTGGTCGAATTGTCGCAGCAACGCACGCAGGAGGATGCACTCGCCTTTGCCGGACTGGTGTTGCGCGAGGGTGAGGCCAGGCTGGCGTTCGTCCCGCAGCCACGGCGCGCCGCGGCGCTGGCCGTGCTGCGCGCTCCCGATGTGCCATCGGTGCTGTTCGAAAGCGGGTTCGTCACCAACCGCGATGATCGCGCCCGTCTGACCACACCCGAGGGGCGGGCGCAGTATGCAGGGGTGCTGGCGCGCGCCATCCGCGTCTACTTTGCACGCCGGACCGATGTGGCCGCGGGCGGGGAATAGGTTTGCAAATCGGCTAGCCTTGGCCAATCCTCGCGTGCTAGTTGCCCCTCCGTCCATGACCGAGCCTGTCGCCACCCCTGCCGCCGAACCGGCTGAGCCCTCCAACTGGGCGTACCTGCGTTACCGCGTGAATCGCGATCTTGGTGCTGCGCTCGCGTGGTTCCGTGAACGCTGGCGGCAAAGCTTGCTGTTCAAGCTGATCGCCGGGGCTCTGGCTGCGTTTCTGGTCCTGTGGATTGCGGTTTTCGTGTGGCTGGCCAGCGACTTGCCCGAGGCAGAAGCGCTGCTGACCTATGAAACCCCGCTGCCAACCGTGGTGCGCGGGCTCGATGGCGAAATCGTCCATTCCTATGCCCGCGAACGGCGGGTGCAGCTGCAATATGCGGATTTTCCCGAACAGCTGATCGAGGCCTACCTTTCGGCCGAGGACAAGACCTTCTTCAGCCACGGCGGGATTGACTTTTTCGGCACTGCCAACGCGGTGTTCGACTACGCGACCAAGCTGGGGTCTGGCGAGCGTGCGGTGGGCGGTTCCACAATCACCCAGCAGGTGGCCAAGAACCTGCTGCTGGGTGACGAATACTCGGTGACGCGCAAGCTCAAGGAGATGATCCTTGCAGGCCGCATCGAAGGGGTGCTGACCAAGCAGGAAATTCTGGAGCTTTACCTCAACGAAATCCCGCTCGGGCGGCGCAGCTTTGGCGTGCAGGCGGCCGCGCGCGCCTATTTCGACAAGGACGTGGGCGATCTGGAACTGCACGAAATGGCGTTCCTTGCGATCTTGCCCAAGGCTCCCGAACGCTATGGCCGCAAGGGGCAGGAACAGGCGGCGCTGGAACGGCGCAATTTCGTGCTGGACCAGATGGAGCAGAACGGTTTCATCACCGGGTCGGAGCGGCGTGCGGCGGCGGCGCAGCCCCTAGGCCTCGTCACGCAGCGGCGCGAACGCAGTGTGGACGCGGGCTATTTCCTTGAAGAGGTGCGCCGCGAGCTGATCGAGCGCTTTGGCGAAACCGCGGAAGCCGGGCCCAATTCGGTCTATGCCGGCGGATTGTGGGTGCGCACCAGCCTTGACCCGCAGATGCAGCTGGCGGCCCGCGATGCCCTTCGCGAAGGTCTGCTGCGCTACCACGGGGGGCGCGCTTGGGCCGGACCGATTGCGACCATCGACGTGAGCAAAGGCAATTGGGCGGGCCAGCTGCAAAGCTCGCCGCTGGGCATCAGCTACAAGGACTGGCGCGTGGGCGTGGTCACCAGCCGCGCAGGCGCATCGGCGCAGATCGGCTTTGCCGACGGCAAGGAAGCTCCGCTTGGCAATCTGCCCAATGCCCTGAAAGCGGGCGACGTGATCGTTGCCAGCCCCAGCGGCAATGGCTGGCAGGTGCGGACCCTTCCCGAAGCGCAGGGCGCGCTGGTGGTGGAAAGCGCGCAGACAGGCCGGATTCTGGCGATGCAGGGCGGCTTTGACCACCGCCTGTCCGATTTCAACCGCGCGACGCAGGCGATGCGGCAGCCGGGATCGACCATCAAGCCCTTCGTCTATGCGGCCGGCCTGGACAGCGGCATGACGCCTTCGACACAGGTCGATAACAACCGCTTCTGCTATTATCAGGGTGCTGGGCTTGGCGAAAAGTGCATCCGCGGCTCCGGCAGCGGCGGGCAGTATCCGATGCGTTACGGCCTCGAACAGTCGCAGAATATCATGACCGTGCAGATCGGCATGACCGCTGGCATGCCCAATGTTGTCAACGGCATTGAAAAGCTGGGGATCGGGAAGTTCCCGGCCTATCCCTCGACCGCGCTTGGCGCAGGCGAGACAACTCTGGTGAAGATGGTTGCCGCGTACAGCGCGCTCGCCAATCACGGACGGCTCAACCCGCCGACCACCATCGACTATGTGCAGGACAGGCGCGGCAAGGTGCTGTGGCGCGCCGACATGCGCGAATGCCGGGGCTGCAACATGGCCAAGTGGGACGGCAAGCCGATGCCGCGCTTCGGCGTGCGCGGCACGCAGGCGATGGACGCACGCACCGCGTTTCAGGTGATGCACATGCTTCGCGGCGCGGTCAGCCGCGGGACAGCGACGGTTCTCAATCCGCTGAACCTGCCGCTGTTCGGCAAGACCGGGACCACGACCGGCCCCAAGGACGTGTGGTTCATCGGCGGCACGCAGGCGATGATTGCAGGCGCCTATGTGGGCTTTGACCAGCCGCGCAACATGGGCGGTTATGCCTATGGCGGCACGATCGCTGCGCCGATTATCAAGAGCCTGATCGAAAAGACCAAGCCCAAGTGGTCAGACCTTCCGGCGGTTGCGCCTGCGGGCGTGCGGATGGTGCGGGTTGACCGCCGTTCGGGCAAGCGCGTGTTCGATGGCTGGCCCACCGACGATCCGCGTTCCGCGATCATCTGGGAAGCCTTCAAGCCGGATACCGAGCCAGAGCGTTACACGCGGCAGGACGCCATTGCAGCCAAGCGCAACGAAATCCTCGCGCTGATCCGCGCCGGGCGCCAGAACGCCGAAAGCGCGGTGGTCGATACGCCTGAGGATGAAGCTGTCGACTTTATCGACGAGGGCGGGATCGACTAGTTTGCACTGGAACCGTGAGCGGGGCTGGGGAGTTTGGGACATCATGACAACCATCCGCTCCGCCTCGCTCGCCGCGCTTGCCTTGATCGGCATGGCCGCGCTCTCCGTCACCAGCGCTTCGGCCGAGCTGCCCAAGGGCACCAAGGCCCCGGCTTTCGCCACCACCGCCGCTTTGGCGGGCAAGGAGTTCGGCTTCAACCTGAACACGGCTTTGGCCAAGGGGCCGGTGGTGCTGTATTTCTACCCCAAGGCCTTCACCAGCGGCTGCACGCTCGAAGCCAACGCTTTTGCTGCCGCCATGCCCGAATTCAAGGCGGCAGGGGCCAGCGTGATCGGGATGTCGAATGACGATATCACCACCCTCAAGCGCTTCAGCCGCGAAGAATGCCGCGATGCCTTCCCGGTCGGCGTGGCCAACCCCAAGATCATCGCCGCCTATGATGTGGCGATGGGCACATCGGGACTTACCACCCGCACATCATACGTGATCGCACGCGATGGCCGGATCGTCGCCGTGCATTCCAACGCCGATTATCGCGGTCATGTCGAAAAGACGCTTGCGGCGGTGAAGGCCTTGAAGAAGTAGGGCAGGCGGGTTGCTGAGGGCGGCGCTTTACAATCGCGTGCGCAACGTTAAGCGGGGCCGACTTTTTTAGAGCATCACTGAAGGATCGACGATGCGGGCCGAAGGCCAGGCATATATCAACCGGATCGAAGCGGCGCTGGCGCTGGTGCGTCTGTCGCTCGATTGGGAGCGCGCATTGCGGCGGCTTGAAGAGCTGAATGCCCGCGTGCAGGACCCGAACCTGTGGGACAATCCCAAGCAGGCCCAGGCGATCAGCCGCGAGCAGAAGACGCTCGAAAACGCTGTGAACACCGTCAATGAAATCGCCGCCGAAATGGCCGACGCTGTCGAGTTCATCGAAATGGGCGAGGCCGAGGGTGAGGACGCCATCGTTGAGGACGGGCTTAAGACGCTTGCCGCGCTGGCTGACCGCGCCGATGCCGACAAGGTTCAGGCGCTGCTTTCGGGAGAGGCTGACGGCAACGACACCTATCTCGAAATTCACGCGGGCGCGGGCGGGACCGAAAGTCAGGACTGGGCCGAAATGCTGTTCCGCATGTATGGCCGCTGGGCCGAACGGCGCGGTTTCAAGGTCGAGACGGTCGAATATCAGGCGGGCGAACAGGCCGGGATCAAGTCGGCGACGCTGCTGATCAAGGGCGACGGTGCCTATGGCTATGCCAAGACCGAAAGCGGCGTCCACCGCCTCGTCCGCATCAGCCCCTATGACAGTTCGGCGCGGCGCCATACCAGCTTTTCCAGCGTCTGGGTGTTCCCGGTGATCGACGATTCATTCGAGATCGACATCAACCCGGCCGATCTCAAGATCGATACCTACCGTGCATCCGGCGCGGGCGGGCAGCACGTCAACACCACCGATTCCGCCGTGCGCATCACCCACCAGCCATCGGGTATCGTGGTGGCGAGCCAGCAGGACCGCAGCCAGCACAAGAACCGCGAAATCGCGATGAACATGCTGAAAGCGCGTCTCTACGAAGCGGAAATGCGGGCGCGCGAGGAAGCCGCCAGCGCCGAACACTCGGCCAAGAGCGACATTGGCTGGGGTCACCAGATCCGGTCTTACGTTTTGCAACCCTACCAGATGGTCAAGGATCTTCGCACAGGGGTCGTCTCCACCTCGCCTGATGCGGTGCTTGATGGTGCGATCGATCCCTTCATCTCGGCCGCGCTCGCCCAGCGGGTGACAGGCGAGAAGGTTGAGATCGAGGACGTGGAGTAAGGCCGATGCGTTGTCGCATGGGAGCATTGGCTTGGGCCGGCTTGGCAGCGCTACCGCTGCTGGCGGCATGCGATCAGGTGCTTCCCATGCCCGGCGATGGGCCCGACACTGCGACCGTCTTCCCCAAGCCCGACCGCCCGATTGCCGAGGTTGTCTCCACCCAGTTCTCCAACGAGGACGCCCGCGACGAACGGAACGAGGCGCAGGTGGTGATGGACCTTGCCGACATCCGGCCGGGCATGACAGTCGCGGATATCGGCGCAGGCGAGGGGTATTATACGGTCCGCCTTGCCGAGCGCGTCGGTGCTGACGGGCGCGTGCTGGCACAGGACATCAGCCGCGAAGCGCTGGACAGGCTTGGCCGCCGGGTCGAACGCGAGCGGCTCGAGAACATCTCGATCAAGTTCGGTGACGCCGACAATCCGCAGCTTCCAGCCGACAGCTTTGACCGCATCTTCATGGTCCACATGTACCACGAAGTGACCGATCCTTATGCGTTCCTGTGGAATATGTGGCCTGCCCTGAACACAGGCGGCCAGATCATCGTTGTGGAAAGCGACAGCAAGGTCGGCACCCACGGCCTGCCGCACACGCTGTTGTTCTGCGAATTCGAAGCGGTCGGCTATGTGCTGGTCGAGTATAACGAGCGCCCAGACATCAAGGGTTACTTTGCGCGTTTCCAGCGCGGGCCCAAGCGCAGCGAGCCTGAAGCGATCAAGGTCTGCGAAGCGGGTTAAGCCCGCCGGCGTCTCAAGCGTTGCGGCCTGCGTATCTCGTGACTATGTGACCAACACGTAATGCGCGCCAAGGGACGGCGTGAAGGGGAGTTTTCATTGTTCAAGGGATTGAGCCCGATCGTCTATGGCGGGCGTGAAGTCTGGCCGCTGGTCGAGGGCGGCAAGGGTGTTTCGGCAACCAACCACGCCAGTTCGGGCGCGTGGGCCGCTGCGGGCGGAATTGGCACGGTCAGCGCGGTCAATGCTGACAGCTACGATGCGGACGGCAACCCCATTCCGCAGATCTACCACGGTCGCACCCGCGAGGAACGCCACCAGGAGTTGATCCAGTACGCCATCGACGGCGCGACAACGCAGGTGAAGAAGGCCTACGAAATCGCGAACGGCAAGGGCGCGATCAACATCAACGTGCTGTGGGAAATGGGCGGGGCGCAAGCCGTGCTCGAAGGCGTGCTGGAAAACACCCGCGGCATGGTGACCGGCGTCACCTGCGGGGCAGGGATGCCCTACAAGCTGGCGGAGATCGCTGCGCGTTTCAATGTCAGCTACCTTCCCATCGTCAGCTCGGGCCGGGCCTTCCGCGCGCTTTGGAAGCGCTCCTATCACAAGGTGCCCGATCTGATGGCGGCGGTGGTCTATGAAGACCCCTGGCTGGCTGGCGGGCACAATGGCCTGTCCAACGCCGAAGACCCGACCAAGCCCGAAGACCCGTACCCCCGCGTCAAGGCGCTGCGCGACATGATGCGCGCCGAAGGCGTCAGCGATGACGTGCCGATCGTGATGGCTGGCGGGGTATGGTTCCTGCGCGAATGGAACGACTGGATCGACAATCCCGAGCTTGGCAAGATTGCCTTCCAGTTCGGCACCCGGCCCTTGCTGACGCAGGAAAGCCCGATCCCGCAGATCTGGAAGGACATGCTGCGCACCGTCGAGCCGGGCGATGTGCTGCTGCACAAGTTCTCGCCCACCGGTTTTTACTCCAGCGCTGTGAAGACCCCGTTCCTCTACGATCTGATGCACCGTTCGGAGCGCCAGATTCCGTTTTTCAAGCGCGGCGAGGAAGAAGGGACCGTCCAGCTCGGTGAAGACGGCAAGGCGCGCAGCTTCTGGGTGAAGCCCGACGACAAGGCGCGCGCCGAAATGTGGATGCGCGCCGGGCACAGCGAACCGCTCAAGACCCCGGACAACACCATAGTGTTCGTCACGCCGGATTCGCGTGATACGATCCGCAAGGACCAGCAGGACTGCATGGGCTGCCTGTCGCATTGCGGGTTTTCCTCGTGGAAGGACCACGACGACTACACCACCGGGCGTCTGGCCGATCCGCGCAGCTTCTGCATCCAGAAGACCTTGCAGGACATCGCCCACGGCGATGATCCGGACAAGAACCTCGCCTTTGCGGGTCATGCTGCTTACCGGTTCAAGACCGATCCGTTCTTCTCCAATGGGTACACGCCCAGCGTGGGCGAGTTGGTTGAGCGGATTTTGACGGGGGATTGATGTCGCGGCGCTAGTGCGGCGGCACTCAGCCCCGCACAAGCGCCGTCAGCACCTGATCGGGCGGCCGGTGACCATCGGCCCACATGCGGATATTGGCGATCACCTTGTGGCCTGAATCCTCGCGCCCCTCGGCGGTGGCGCTGCCGATGTGGGGGAGGGTCATGACGTTGGGGTGCGCGATCAGGCGCGGGTCGACGTGGGGCTCGTCCGGGTAAACGTCCAGCCCTGCGCCTGCCAGATGGCCCGATTCCAGCGCCGCGATCAACGCTTCCTGATCGATCAACTCGCCCCGCGCGGTGTTGATGATGCTGCTGCCCGGCTTCATCAGCGCAATCCGGCGCGCATCGATCAGGTGGCGGGTTTCGTCGGTCAGCGGGCAGTGCAGGGTGAGGATGTCGGCCTCGGCCATCAGCGCATCGACATCGCTGACGTATCGCGCACCCAGCATCCTCTCGAGCGCCTCGGGCAGGGGCTTGCGGTTGGTGTAGGCGATCTCCAGCCCGAAGGCGCGGGCGCGGTGGGCGACGGCCTGACCGATGCGGCCCATCCCGACAATGCCCAGCACCTTGCCCGCCAGCTTGCGCCCCAGCAGCCCTGACGGCGCCCAGCCGGTCCACTTGCCGCTGCGGATCAGGCCGGTGCCTTCGCGAATCCGCCGCGGCACGCCGATGATCCCGGCCATCGCGAGATCGGCAGTGTCGTCGGTGAAGACGCCCGGCGTGTTGGTCACGAGGATCTTGCGCGCAGCGGCAGCGGCCAGATCGATATGTTCGGTGCCTGCGCCGAAGCTGGCAATAAGACCCAGCCGCTCGCCCGCTTGCCCGATCAGATCGGCGTCGATCCGGTCGGTCACGGTCGGCACGAGCACATCGCAATCCTGCATGGCGGCGGCGAGCTGGTCACGGGTCAGCGGCACGTCATCCTGGTTCAGCACCACATCGAACAGCTCGCGCATCCTCGCTTCGACCTGCGGCATAAGGTGGCGGGTGACAATGACGCGCGCAGGCGCGGCGAGTGGGCGGGGAGGGCGCTGGGTCATGGATGGTGGGCTAATGCCTCAGGGCCTTTGCGGTCAAGGCGCGGATGCGCAACGCGCCGCTTGAATCCGCAAGGCTGAAGGCGCTATCGCTGCGGGAATGCAGGGAACACGCTTTTTCGCGACGCTCGGCCTCGTGCTGATGCTCGCCGCCACCGCTATCATCGCGCCGCTCGCCGCGCAGGATCGTGCGCTGCCCTATTGGGCGAGCCTGCGGTATGAAAAGGTCAACATGCGGGTGGGGCCGAGCGCGGAGTATCCGGTCACCTGGGTCTATCAGCGCAAGGGTCTGCCGGTGAAGGTGGTGCGGGTGCGCGAAGGCTGGCGTCTGGTCGAGGATCACGAAGGCACGCAGGGCTGGATCGCGGCGAGTCAGCTTGATCCGGCGCGCGGCGGGATGGTTACCGGCACTGGGCTGGTGGAGGTTCGGGCCGAGCCCAATGCCGCCTCGGTGATCAAATGGCGCGCCCAGCCAGGGGTGGTGGGGCGGATCAAGCCGTGCCGTGAAGGCTGGTGCGAAGTCGATATTGCCGGGCGCAAGGGCTGGATCAGCGCCGCGCGTCTGTGGGGCTCCGATCCGCTGCCGGGCGACGAATAACGCCGCCCGGCGCGTTTCGCATCAGATCAGTTCTATCGCGACCGCTGTTGCTTCCCCCCCGCCGATGCACAGGCTGGCAACGCCGCGGGTCTTGCCCTGCTGCTTCAATGCGTTGAGCAGTGTCACGATAATCCGCGTGCCGCTCGCCCCGATCGGGTGACCCAATGCGGTGCCGCCGCCGTTGACGTTGATCTTGTCATGCGGGATGCCCAGATCGCGCATCGCGAACATCGCGACACAGGCGAAGGCTTCATTCACTTCGAACAGATCGACATCGTCCACGCCCCAACCGGCGCGCGCGAGCACCTTCTGGATCGCCGGGATCGGGGCGGTGGTGAACTGGGCGGGAGCCTGCGCGTGGGCGGCAGTGGCGACGATGCGGGCAACCGGCGTGAGACCCTTTTCCGCCGCGACGCTCGCGCGGGTCAGAACCACTGCGGCTGCACCATCGGAAATCGAGCTTGAGGTCGCCGCCGTGATCGTCCCGTCCTTGGCGAAGGCGGGCTTCAGCTGCGGGATCTTGTCCGGGCGGCCCTTGCCGGGAGCCTCGTCATGTTCGACCACAACATCGCCTGCGCGGGTCGAAACGGTGACCGGCACGACCTCATCGGCAAAGGCGCCACTGGCGATGGCACGGTTGGCGCGGGCGAGCGATTCGATCGAATAGGCGTCCATGTCCTCGCGGGTCATCTGGTAGGCGTTGGCGGTGTCCTGCGCGAAGGTGCCCATCGCGCGGCCCGGTTCGTAAGCGTCTTCCAGACCATCAAGGAACATGTGGTCATAGGCCGTGTCATGGCCCAGCCGCGCGCCCGAACGGTGCTTCTTCAGCAGGTAGGGCGCATTGGTCATGCTTTCCATCCCGCCAGCCACGACCACATCAACAGTGCCGCTGGCGAGCGCTTCGCTCCCCATGATCACGGTCTTCATGCCCGAACCGCACACCTTGTTGACGGTGGTCGCCTCGACCGAAAGTGGAAGGCCCGCCTTCATAGCCGCCTGACGTGCCGGTGCCTGGCCGAGCCCTGCGGGCAGCACGCAGCCGATATAGGCGCGGTCGATGTCTTCGCCCGCCACGCCTGCGCGTTCGACCGCGGCCTTTACCGCGACAGCGCCAAGATCGGTCGCCGACACATCGGACAGCGCGCCCTGCATCGCGCCCATTGGGGTGCGGGCGTAGGAGAGGATCACAACCGGATCGGCGGGGGAAAGCTGGGTCATGGCAATGTCCTTGCGTGACAATGGAAGGGTTGGGCGCAGGCTCTAATGCTGCATTGCGACATTGGCAATTAGACCTTCGCTCGGGCAAGCTGCTTGTCAGGCGGACGGCTTTGCGCAACAACGCGTCGCAAATCAAAACGCATCCAGATGAGATGCACCTATGTCCGAACGGGAGAACGACATGGCCGATGACCGCCGCGAAGAACTCGAAGCCTTGCTTGCGCGTCAGCGCGCCGCTTTCACTGCCTCGCGCCCCGAACCGATGTCACAGCGCAAAGATCGCATCCGCCGCGCCATCGCGCTGGTGAAGGATCACGGCGAGGAATTCGCCAAGGCCATGAGCGCGGATTTCGGCAGCCGTTCGGTCCAGCAATCGATGCTGACCGATATCGCGGCGACGGTGGGCGCGGGCAATCATGCGCTTAAGCACATGGATGCCTGGGCCAGGACTGAAAAGCGCAAGGTTCAATTTCCGCTCGGGCTGCTCGGCGCGAAGGCTGAACTGCGTTACGAGCCCAAGGGCGTGATCGGCATCTTGTCCCCGTGGAACTTCCCGGTGCAGCTGGCTTTCGGCCCGTTGATGCAGGTGCTGGCCGCAGGCAACCGGGCGATGATCAAGCCCTCCGAATTCACCGAACGGACAAGCGAGTTGATGGCGCAGCTGACGGCTGAATATTTCGCGCCCGAGGAAGTGGCGGTCGTTACCGGCAGCCCGGAAGTCGCCGCAGCGTTTTCTTCCCTGCCGTTCGATCATCTCGTTTTCACCGGGTCGACTGCGACCGGACGACGCGTGATGCAGGCCGCCGCCGCCAACCTTGTGCCGGTGACGCTGGAGCTTGGCGGCAAATCGCCCGTGGTGATGGGCCGCAGTGCCGATTTCGCCAAGGCGGGAGAGCGCATTGCGATCGGCAAGATGCTGAACGCCGGCCAGATTTGCCTTGCACCCGATTACCTGATGGTGCCGGAGGACAAGCAGGATGAGGCGGTGGCGGGCGTCGTCAACGCGGCATCCGCCATGTATCCGCGCCTGCTCGACAATGACGATTACGCCTCGATCGTCTCCGACCGCCATTTCGAACGGTTGCAGGGCCTCGTCGCCGACGCGCGCGACAAGGGTGCCGAGGTGATCGAGGTCAATCCGGCGGGCGAGGATTTCGGCAATGTCAACCAGCGCAAGATGCCGCTCACCATCCTCAAGAACGTGAACGATGGCATGGCGGCGATGCAGGAGGAAATCTTCGGGCCGGTCTTGCCGGTGATGACCTACAAGGCGGTCGATCAGGCGGTCGATTACATCAATGAACACGACCGCCCGCTCGGCCTCTATTACTTCGGTGAGGACAAGAGCGAGCAGGAACGCGTGCTGACCCGGACCATTTCGGGCGGGGTGACGACCAATGATGTGGTGTTCCACGTGTCGATGGAGGATCTGCCCTTTGGCGGAGTGGGCCCGTCGGGCATGGGCAGCTATCACGCGATCGAGGGCTTCCGCGAATTCAGCCATGCCCGCGCGGTCTATCACCAGCCCAAGATCGACATCGCCAAACTTGGCGGGTTGAAGCCACCCTATGGCAAGGCGACCGAAACGGCGGCAGCCCGGATGATGAAATAGCCGGGCAGCCGATAGCCTGTCGCAACGTCTGTTCGATTTCCTGCAACATTGCTGTGGGGTTTTCCGCGAGTCGCACCCTTGCACCAAGGGCGCGACAGGCTTAGGGCGGCTTCGGGATTAATAGCTTGGACATCGCCGTGGTCGACCTTAGCCAGTATCTGCCGATACTGTTATTCGTGTTCGTTGCTTTCGGACTTTCGATCCTGTTTGTGGTCGCGCCGATGGCGGTGTCGCGGCTGACCGGGACGCACAATCCGGACGCGGAAAAGCTCTCGGAGTATGAATGCGGCTTTCCCGCGTTCGAAGATGCGCGCAGCCAGTTTGACGTGCGCTTTTACCTCGTTGCGATCAGCTTCATCGTGTTCGACCTCGAAGCCGCCTTCCTGTTCCCCTGGGCGGTCAGCCTGGGCGAGACTGGCTGGGTGGGCTGGGGCGGCATGATGCTGTTCCTGTTCATCCTCGCTGTCGGCCTTGCTTATGAATGGAAGAAAGGGGCGTTGGACTGGGAATGAACAACACAATCTCTCCTCCCCAAGGACTGCCCGATATTTCCGCGCTGACCACCGCTACCGGCGGACAGGTGCGTCAGCCCGATGCGTCCTATTTCACCGCGCTTCAGACCGAGGTGAACGACAAGGGCTTTCTCGTCACGTCCACTGAAGATCTGTTCCAGTGGGCGCGTACCGGCTCGCTGTGGTGGATGACCTTCGGCCTTGCGTGCTGCGCGGTCGAGATGATCCACGTGAACATGCCGCGCTATGACATGGAGCGTTTCGGCGCTGCTCCGCGCGCGTCCCCGCGCCAGTCGGACGTGATGATCGTGGCAGGCACGCTGTGCAACAAGATGGCCCCGGCGCTGCGCAAGGTTTATGATCAGATGTCTGATCCGAAATATGTGATCAGCATGGGCAGCTGCGCCAACGGCGGTGGCTATTATCACTATTCCTATTCGGTGGTGCGCGGTTGCGACCGCATCGTGCCGGTCGACATTTATGTTCCCGGCTGCCCGCCGACCGCCGAGGCGCTGCTTTACGGCGTCATGCAGCTGCAGCGGAAAATCCGCCGCGTCGGCACGATCGAGAGGTAAGGGTCAGGACCATGGCTGTTCTCCATTCCGCCCCGAAGTTCGCTTCGAACGAGGGCGTGATCGACGCCATCAGCGAGACGATCAGCGTCTGGCTGATTGAATCCTATGACTCGCATGGCGAGCTGGTGTTCCGGGTGGAACGCGACGCGATTGCCCGCGTGCTCCAGATCCTGCGCGATGATCACGCCTATCAGCAGTTGATGGAAATCGCCGGGGTTGATTACCCCTCGCGCCCCGAGCGGTTCGAGGTCGTCTATATGCTGCAGAGCCTGACGAAGAACCACCGCGTGATGGTCAAGTGCTCGGCCTCCGAGGATACCCCTGTGCCGACCGTCACGACGCTGTGGCCCAATGCGGGCTGGCTCGAACGCGAGGTGTTCGACATGTATGGCGTGACCTTCGCCGGCAACCCGGACCTGCGCCGCATCCTCACCGATTACGGCTTTGAAGGCCACCCGTTCCGCAAGGACTTCCCGATGACGGGCTACACCGAACTGCGTTATTCCGAGGAGGAAAAGCGCGTGGTGTACGAACCTGTCGTGCTGGCGCAGGAAATGCGGACGTTCGATTTCCTCAGCCCGTGGGAGGGCGCGGATTACGTGCTGCCGGGTGACGAGAAATCGCGCGGCGCGCCGACCGTGGCCGAGCCCAAGACCACCGAAAAGCCGGGTGATACCGGCGCAGGCAAGAAGGCAGACGAAGCCGCCGCCAAGCCTGTCGCACCTCCGGCGCCCGACCAGAAAGACAGCGGCAAGCCCGCCCCCGGCGCGCCCGATGCCACCTCGAAGGAGGGCGGACGATGAGCATGCAACGCGAAGAATCGCTGACCACCACGGGCGAGGTCATCACCAACTACACGATCAACTTCGGCCCCCAGCACCCCGCCGCGCACGGCGTGCTGCGGATGGTGATGGAGCTTGATGGCGAGGTGATCGAACGGATCGATCCCCACGTCGGCCTGCTCCACCGCGGCACCGAAAAGCTGATCGAGCAGAAGACCTATCTTCAGGCGCTGCCCTATTTCGACCGGCTCGATTACTGTTCGCCGCTGGCGATGGAGCACACCTATGTGCTCGCCATCGAGAAGCTGTTGAACCTCGAAGTGCCGATCCGGGCCCAATATCTGCGCGTGCTGTTCGCCGAGCTGACCCGCATCTGCAACCACATGCTCAATATGGGCGCGCACATCCTCGATGTCGGCGCGTTCACGCCGAACCTGTGGATCATGGACCTGCGCGAGGACTGCCTCAACTTCTTCGAACGGGCGTCGGGCGCGCGGATGCACAGCGCTTATTTCCGCCCGGGCGGCGTCCATCAGGACGTGCCGGAAAAGCTGCTGGTCGATATCGGCGACTGGCTCGACAACCGCTTCTTCCAGCTGTTCGAGGACGCGATGAGTCTCGTCATGGACAACCGCATCTTCAAGCAGCGCAATGTCGATATCGCCGTGGTCAGCCGCGATGATGCGGTGGCCTGGGGCTTCTCCGGCCCGATGATCCGCGCCGCGGGCATTCCGTGGGATCTGCGCAAGAGCCAGCCCTATGATGTCTATGACCGGATGGAATTCGACATTCCGGTTGGGACAAATTCGGACTGCTATGACCGCTTCATGGTGCGCGTGAAGGAAGTCTACGAAAGCGCCAAGATCATCCGCCAGTGCCTGCGCGACATGCCGCAGGGGCCGATTGCGAGCACCGACGGCAAGGTCTCGCCCCCCAAGCGCGGCGAGATGAAGCAGTCGATGGAAAGCCTGATCCACCACTTCAAGCTCTACACCGAAGGCTTCCATGTGCCCGCGGGCGAGGTTTACGTGGCGACCGAAAGCCCCAAGGGCGAGTTCGGCGTCTATCTCGTCAGCGACGGCACCAACAAGCCCTACCGCTGCAAGATCCGCCCCACCGCCTTCTCGCACCTTCAGGCGATGGACTTCATGTCCAAGGGCCACATGCTGCCTGATGCGACCGCCATTCTTGGCGCGATCGACGTTGTGTTTGGGGAGTGCGATCGGTGAGGATCAGGTCACCCCGATATATTGCAACTATGGCGGCAACCGCTTTGGGCCTGGCTTTAGCTCTCTTTTTGGTCTTCGACTTCGTGGCCGACCTCATCGACTTGAGCAAAGGCGCAAGCTTCGGATGGGCTTTCGCGATGCTCGGCTTGACGGCGGTTCTGGCGGTTGGTGCATTGATTGAGTTCGTAGTTTTGATTGTATCGCGCGTGATGAATTTGAGAAAAGCCCGTGGCTGATCGTACCCCCGCTCCCGATACCTCCGAAATGCGCGATCGCATTCTTGCCACGGCCAAGGCCATGATCGACGCCTACAACGCGCAGGACGTCGATGCCTATGTCGCCTTCATGACCGACGATGCCTGTGAAGCGAATTATCGCGGCGATGTCGTGCGGGAAGGCAAGGACGGCACCCGCGCAGGCCTCGCCGCCGCCTTCGCGCGCTGGCCGCAGAACCGGGCTGAAATCGTGGATGCACAGGCCATCGGCAATTACGTGCTGATGCGCGAACACGTTACGCGCGGCCCCGCGACGGACGGCTCGCCGCTGGTCGAGCCCTTCGAGGTCGTGGCCGTCTATTCCTTTGAGGGCGACAAGTGCTCTCGCGTGGAGTTCATCCGCTAATGGCTGACCGTACCCCCGCTCCCGACACCCCGGAACTGCGCGCCCGCTGGTGCGGCTTCGCGTGGACGCCGGAGAACAAGAAAACCGCTGATTGGCACATCGCCAAGTATCCCGAGGGGCGTCAGCGCTCGGCGGTGATGCCGCTGCTCGATCTCGCCCAGCGCCAGGTCGGTTCGGAGACCGATACGCAAGGCTGGCTGCCGCTGCCGGTGATCGAATATGTGGCGCAGTATCTCGGAATGCCGGTGATCCGCGTTCTCGAAGTCGCCAGCTTCTACTTCATGTATAACTTGAAGCCCGTCGGCAAATTCCACGTGCAGGTGTGCGGCACCACGCCCTGCATGCTGCGCGGCTCGGACGACATCATGACCGCCTGCAAGAAGCGCGGGATGGTGAAGGGCGGGATTTCGGCGGACGGGCTGTGGACCCTCACCGAGGTCGAATGCATGGGCAATTGCGCAACCGCGCCGATGGTCCAGATCAACGACGACAATTACGAAGACCTGACCCCCGAACGCCTCGACGCGGTGCTCGATGCGCTGGCTGCGGGCGAAACCCCCAAGGCCGGCACGCAGGAGCCGGGGCGGCACACCTCCGAGCCTTCGGGCGGGCCGACCACGCTTAAGGACATGGTGACCGAGAACCACGATTACCGGGGGGAATGGTGACCTCTGTCGTCTCCATCTTTGGCGCGCTGATCCTCGCCTTCATCGCCTACAAGGTGCTGATGGGGCTGGTGCGCGTCGGCGTGATCCTGCTCATCATCGCAGTGCTCGCGGGCCTGTGGCAATCGGGAGCGATCGGATGAACCCGCTGACGCTGATGTTCGCGATCCTCGGTCTTACCGGCTTTGCGCTGGGCGCGATTTTGACGGTGACCGGCCCGTTCGAGATGGGCGTGATCGTGATGGGCCTCGGCCTCGTGTTTCAGGTGATTTCGCTGGTGCGCATCAAGCGCGCCAAAAAGAAGGATGGCAGCAATGCTCGCGGATAAGGACCGCATCTTCACCAACGTCTATGGCTTCCAGGACTGGGGCCTGAAGGCAGCGCAGGCGCGCGGCGATTGGGACGACACCAAGGCGCTGCTGGCACGCGGGCCGGACGCGATCATCGAGGAAATGAAAGCGAGCGGCCTGCGCGGTCGCGGCGGGGCGGGCTTCCCTACGGGGCTGAAGTGGTCCTTCATGCCCAAGGAATCGCGTGACGGTCGCCCGAGCTTCCTCGTCATCAATGCCGACGAATCCGAACCCGGCAGCTGCAAGGACCGCGAAATCCTCCGCCACGATCCGCACAAGCTGGTCGAAGGCGCGCTGGTCGCCGGCTTCGCGATGCGCGCACGGGCGGCGTATATCTATGTGCGCGGCGAATATATCCGCGAGGCCGAAGTGCTGCAGGCCGCGATCCATCAGGCTTATGAAGCCGGGTTGATCGGCAAGAACGCCTGCGGTTCGGGCTATGACTTCGACGTCTTCATGCACCGCGGCGCGGGCGCCTACATCTGCGGCGAAGAGACCGCGATGATCGAGAGCCTCGAAGGCAAGAAGGGCCAGCCGCGCCTGAAGCCCCCGTTCCCTGCGGGCGCGGGGCTCTATGGCTGCCCGACCACGGTCAACAACGTCGAAAGCATCGCGGTCGCGCCGACGATCCTGCGGCGCGGCGCCTCGTGGTTCTCCAGCTTCGGGCGCGAGAACAACAAGGGCACCAAGCTGTTCCAGATTTCGGGCCATGTGAACAAGCCCTGCGTTGTTGAGGAAGCGATGAGCATCAGCTTTGAAGAGCTGATCGAAAAGCACTGCGGCGGCATTCGCGGCGGGTGGGACAATCTGCTGGCGGTGATCCCCGGCGGTTCGTCCGTGCCGCTGGTTCCCGCGGCGCAAATCCGCAATGCGCCGATGGACTTTGACGGGCTGAAAGAGCTGGGTTCCGGCCTCGGCACGGCGGCGGTGATCGTCATGGACAAGTCGACCGACATCGTCCGCGCGATCAGCCGCCTCAGCTACTTCTACAAGCACGAAAGCTGCGGCCAGTGCACCCCCTGCCGCGAAGGCACGGGCTGGATGTGGCGCATGATGGAGCGCCTGCGCACCGGGGACGCGGCCATCGAGGAAATCGACATGCTGCAGGAAGTCACCAAGCAGGTCGAAGGCCACACCATCTGCGCGCTGGGTGATGCGGCGGCTTGGCCGATCCAGGGCCTGATCCGCCACTTCCGCCCCGAGCTTGAGCGGCGGATCAACGAACACAACGCGCAATTCCAAGAGGCAGCCGAGTAATGCCCAAGGTCACCGTAGACGGTCAGGAAATCGAAGTCCCGGCGGGCGCGACTGTGCTGCAGGCGTGCGAGCTGGCGGGCAAGGAAATCCCGCGTTTCTGCTATCACGAACGGCTCAGCATTGCGGGCAATTGCCGCATGTGTCTGGTCGAGGTGAAGCCCGGACCGCCCAAGCCGCAGGCAAGCTGCGCGCTGCCCGCTGCCGAGGGTCAGGAAATCCGGACCGACAGTCCGATGGTCAAGAAGGCCCGCGAAGGGGTGATGGAGTTCCTGCTCATCAACCACCCGCTCGATTGCCCGATCTGCGATCAGGGCGGCGAGTGCGATCTTCAGGATCAGGCGGTCGCCTATGGCCGCGGCGGATCGCGCTATCACGAGAACAAGCGCGCGGTGACCGAGAAATACATGGGCCCGCTGATCAAGACGATCATGACCCGCTGCATCCACTGCACCCGCTGCGTGCGCTTCTCGGAAGAGATCGCGGGCGTGGACGAAATCGGCGCCCTGTACCGCGGCGAGGATATGCAGATCACCACCTACCTTGAGCAGGCGGCGGCGCATGAACTCAGCGCCAATGTGATCGACCTGTGCCCGGTCGGCGCGCTCACCTCGCGGCCTTACGCGTTTGAAGCTCGACCGTGGGAGTTGAAGAAGACGCTCAGCATCGACGTATCGGACGCGGTGGGGGCGAATATCACGCTCCATTCCAAGGGCCGCGAAGTGATGCGCGCGCTGCCGCGCGTCAATGATGACGTCAACGAGGAGTGGCTGTCGGACAAGGGCCGCTATCAGGTCGATGGTCTGACCAAGCGCCGCCTCGATCGCGTGTGGGTGCGCCGTGACGGCAAGCTCCAACCTGCTGACTGGACCGAGGCTTTCGGCATGATCGCGGGCGCGCTCGAAGGCGACAAGGCCAGCATCGCGGCGGTGGCGGGCGATCTGCTCGATGCCGAGACGATGTTTGCGGCCAAGGTTTTGGTCAACGCCTGCGGCTCGCAGCTGACCGAAGCGCGTCAGACCGGCATGACCTATGACGTGTCGAACCTCGCGGCAGTGAATTTCAACAGCACCTTTGCCGGGATCGAAACCGCCGACGCGATCCTGATCGTCGGCAGCAATGTCCGCTGGGAAGCCGCGCTGCTCAACGTCCGCCTGCGCAAGGCGGTGAAGGCGGGGGCCAAGGTCTACATCATCGGCCCCGATTGGGATCCGACCTATCCGGCGACGTTCCTCGGTTCGGATCTCAAGCTGCTGAACCGCGTGCCCAAGGAATTGGGTGACGTCATGAAGTCAGCCAAGCGTCCGGCGGTGATCCTTGGCGCGGCAGGGCTCGCCAAGGGCGCGCTTCCGGCGGCGCTCAAGCTGGTCGACAAGTTCGGGCTTATCCGTGACGATTGGAATGGCTTCAACGTGCTGCACATTTCGGCGGCGCGGATGGCTTCGCTGATGCTCGATTTCACCGTTCCGGGCGGCATGGGCGAAGTGGCTGCGGCGGCGCCCAAGGTGCTGCTCAGCCTTGGCGCGGACGAGATGGATTACGGCGCGTTTGCCGGGAGCCTCAAGGTCTATATCGGCCACCACGGCGATAAGGGCGCGCATCACGCCGACATCATTCTGCCGGGCGCGTCCTATGCCGAAAAGGACGGGACTTACGTCAACACGGAGGGCCGGGTGCAGTTCGCCGAGAAGGCCGTGTTTGCCCCCGGTGACGCACGCGAGGACTGGACGATTTTGCGTGCGCTGGCCGATGCTTTGGGCGTGACCGTCGGCTTCGACAGCTTTGCAGCCTTGCAGGCCAAGATGATCGCCGCCGTCCCCGCGCTGGGCGAAGAAGGCCTCGCCGATTACGGCGCGCTCCCCAAGGCGGAAAGCGGTGCCAAGTTCGAAGGCGAGCTTGCGGCCTATCCGATCAAGGACTTCTACCTCACCAACCCCATCGCCCGCGCGAGCGAAGTGATGCAGCGCTGTTCGGATGAATTGCTCCACGGGGCCGATGTGAAGGAGGCTGCGGAATGACCGCCTTTTTCCAATCTCTCGGCCTCAGCTACGAATGGGCCTGGACCGTCGCGACGCTGACGGGGATCATCGTGATCTCGCTGCTCGTCATGTTCAGCGTCGCCATGGTGATTTACGTCGACCGCAAGGTGCTGGGCGCGATCATGATGCGGCGCGGGCCGAACGTGGTCGGGCCGTTCGGCTTGCTGCAGAGCTTCGCCGACGGGCTCAAGGTGTTCCTGCAGGAAACCATCATCCCGTCAGCCGCGAACAAGGGTATCTTCCTGCTCGCCCCGATCATCACCTTCACCGTGGCGCTCGCGGCCTGGGCGGTGATTCCGTTCTGGGAGGGCGGGGTGCTGGCCGATATCAATGTCGGCCTGCTCTACATCCTCGCGATCTCCTCGATGGGGGTTTACGGCGTGGTGATGAGCGGGTGGGCGTCGAACTCCAAATACCCGTTCTTCTCGGCGATGCGCGCTTCGGCGCAGATGATTTCCTATGAAGTCTCGATCGGCTTCGTTCTGGTGTGCGTGGTGCTTTTTGCCGGCACCTTCAACCTCAGCGGCATCGTCAATGAGCAGCGCGGCTTCGGGCTGGGCGTGATCAATGCTTATGTCGTGCACCCGCTGCTGTTCCCGATGTGGGTGGTGTTCTTCATCTCCTCGCTGGCCGAAACCGCGCGCGCGCCCTTCGACCTGACCGAGGCGGAGAGCGAGCTCGTCGCGGGCTACCAGACCGAATATTCCTCGATGAGCTTCGCGCTGTTCTGGCTGGGTGAATATGCCAACATCCTGCTGATGTGCTCGCTCAACACGCTGCTGTTCTGGGGCGGGTGGCTGCCGCCGCTCGACATTCCGGTGCTTTACATGGTGCCGGGGATCATCTGGTTCCTGCTCAAGACCTTCATCTTCTTCTTCATGTTCAGCTGGATCTGGGCGACCGTGCCGCGCTACCGGTACGACCAGCTGATGCGCCTCGGGTGGAAGGTGTTCCTGCCGATGAGCCTGCTGTTTGTCGCGGTGACTAGCGGCTACCTGATGGCGACGGGGCATTTCGGATGATGCTGTTAGCAGGAATCATGCTTATGGCGGCCGCGCAATCGGTGCCTGCAACGGTCGATATGCCTAATCATTTTAGGGGACGATATGAGTGTCGGCTCGCTACGCGCCGAGATGAGTCAAAGCTCGTCACCCTATGGATCGATCGGGGACTAATGTCGAATAAACCTGCAAAGGGGTCGATCGAGGAATTCGAGGCGGCCGGGGTCGCTGCGGTGCGAGACGTGGCGGCGAGCGAGGTGAACACTGTTACCCAAGGCAGGACTTCGGTTACCGAATGGAGCTTTCGCTCAGGGGCTGCAAGGATCGAAGTGAGGGAGTATCGGCAGGGCAGTGGTTACTCGCGGGCTTTCGTCACCGTCGTGCACGATCCGGACGAAGCGAATGGTGTCGAGTACGAAACCGCGACGGGGTTTTGTTCGGCCGTCCACCCAATGCCACTCATGAGGCAATCACAATGACCGTTTCCCACCTCATCAAATCGTTCACCCTCTGGGAATTCCTCAAGGCGCACGCCTTGACGCTGAAGTATTTCTTCAAGCCCAAGGTGACGATCAACTACCCCTTCGAGAAGGCCCCGCTCTCGCCCCGCTTCCGTGGTGAGCATGCGCTGCGGCGCTATCCCAATGGCGAGGAACGCTGCATCGCGTGCAAGCTGTGCGAGGCCGTGTGCCCCGCGCAGGCGATCACCATCGAGAGCGAACCGCGCGAGGACGGCAGCCGCCGCACCACACGCTACGACATCGACATGACCAAGTGCATTTACTGCGGCTTCTGCCAGGAAGCCTGCCCGGTCGATGCCATCGTCGAGGGGCCGAACTTCGAATATTCGACCGAAACCCGCGAGGAACTGCTCTACGACAAGGCCAAGCTCCTCGCGAATGGTGACAAATGGGAACGGGCCATCGCGGCCAATCTTGAAGCCGACGCACCCTACCGCTAGGGCGCGCCGATAACAGAACAACACGCGCTCGGGCTGAGCTTGGCAAAGCCCGCATGCACACTTCGGGTTCAGTAAGGACGGGCCTTCGGGAAGCTCACACAGGGGCGGATCGGAGGATAGGGATCGAAATGATACAGGCCATCGCCTTCTATTTCTTTGCGACCATTGTTGTCGCTGCCGCCGTGATGACCATCATGGCGAAGAACCCCGTGCATTCGGTGCTGTGGCTGATCATGGCGTTCTTCAACGCCGCGGGGCTGATGGTGCTGGTGGGCGCGGAGTTCATCGCGATGCTGCTGGTGATCGTCTACGTGGGCGCGGTCGCGGTGCTGTTCCTGTTCGTCGTGATGATGCTCGACATCGATTTTGCCGCGATGCGCGCAGGCTTCAGCCGCAACGCGCCGCTGGGGCTGGTGATCGCGGCGATCCTGCTGGCCGAGTTGTTGCTGGCTGTGGGCGCTTACAGTGCGGGCGGCATCACCCTTGGCACGCCCGACGGCACGGCGGCGCAGGCTGCCGATACCAGCAATATCGCAGCCTTGGGCGGGTTGCTTTACGGCAAATACATCCTGCTGTTCGAAATCGCCGGCATCATCCTGCTGGTCGCGATGATCGGCGCGATTGTTCTGACCTTCCAGCCGCCCAAGCCCGGCGCGCGCGCGCGGCAGGATGTGGGCAAGCAGATCCGCCGCCGACCGGAAGATGCAACCGTGATGAAGAACCCGGAAGTCGGGCAAGGGGTCGAGCTATGATTGGGATCGAACATTATCTCACCGTGGGCGCGATCCTGTTCGTGCTGGGCGTGTTGGGGATTTTCCTCAACCGCAAGAACGTGATCGTCATCCTCATGGCGGTTGAGCTGATCCTGCTCAGCGTGAACCTCAACCTCGTCGCCTTCAGCGCTTTCATGCAGGATCTGGTCGGCCAGGTCTTCGCGATGCTGGTGCTGACTGTGGCTGCGGCCGAGGCGGCGATCGGGCTGGCGATCCTGGTGATCTATTTCCGCACCCGCGGTTCTATCGCGGTTGACGATATCAACCGGATGAAGGGGTAAGGCTCCGATGCATCCGATCCTGATCATCGTTTTCGGGCCGTTGCTGGCTGCGCTGGTCGCAGGGCTGGGCAACCGCTTTCTCGGCAACGTGGCGGCCAAGTCTGTCACCACCGGCGCGCTGTTGCTGTCCGCGGGCCTGAGCTGGCCGATTTTCCTCGGCTTCCTCGGCGGGACCGAGTCTGCCGAAGTCGTGCAGGTCCTGAAGTGGGTCGAAAGCGGCACGCTCAGCTTCGACTGGTCGCTGCGGGTCGATACGCTGACCGCGATCATGCTGGTGGTGATCAATTCGGTCTCCGCGCTGGTGCACCTCTATTCCTGGGGGTACATGGAGGAAGACCCGGATCAGCCGCGGTTCTTCGCCTACCTGTCGTTGTTCACCTTTGCGATGCTGATGCTGGTGACCGCCGATAACCTCGTCCAGATGTTCTTCGGTTGGGAAGGCGTGGGCCTTGCGTCCTACCTGCTGATCGGTTTCTGGTTCAAGAAGCCGAGCGCGGGTGCAGCAGCGATCAAGGCCTTTGTCGTCAACCGTGTGGGTGACCTTGGCTTCATGCTCGGCATCTTCGGCACCTATCTGGTGTTCCAGACCACCTCGATTCCCGAAATCCTCGCAGCGGCCCCGGCAATGAGCGGATCGACGATCACATTCGTCGGCATGCGCCTCTACACGATGGATATCCTGTGCATCCTGCTGTTCATCGGCGCGATGGGCAAATCCGCACAGCTCGGTCTGCACACCTGGCTGCCGGACGCGATGGAAGGGCCGACGCCGGTTTCGGCACTGATCCACGCCGCGACCATGGTGACTGCGGGTGTGTTCATGCTGTGCCGCCTCTCGCCGATGTTCGAAACTGCGCCAACCGCGCTCACCATCGTCACCATTGTCGGCGCTGCGACCTGCTTCTTTGCCGCGACCATCGGCACGACGCAGTGGGACATCAAGCGCGTGATCGCTTATTCGACCTGCTCGCAGCTGGGTTACATGTTCTTCGCCGCTGGCGTCGGCGCTTACGGCGCGGCGATGTTCCACCTGTTCACCCACGCCTTCTTCAAGGCGCTGCTGTTCCTCGGCGCGGGCTCCGTGATCCACGCGATGCACCACGAGCAGGACATGCGGTATTACGGCGGTCTCAGAAAGCACATCCCGTTCACTTTCTACGCGATGCTGGCGGGCACGCTCGCGATCACGGGGCTGGGGGTCTATCACCTCGGCGCGGGCTTCGCTGGCTTCTGGTCCAAGGACGCGATTCTCGAAGTCGCCTTCGCGCGCGGCACCGGGGCAGGCCAGTTCGCCTTCTGGGCGGGGGCGATCGCGGCGCTGCTGACGAGCTTCTATTCCTGGCGCCTGATGTTCCTGACCTTCTGGGGCAAGCCGCGCTGGATCGAGAGCGAGCATATCCAGCATTCGGTCCACAAGACCCCTGCCGAAGTCGGCGAGGACACCACGGGCGGTTATCACCCGCACGAAAGCCCGGTGTCGATGCTGATCCCGCTCGGCGTGCTCACCATCGGCGCGGTTGCGGCAGGGCAGGTCTTCGCTCCCGCTTTCCTCGACAGCGCGGCGTTCTGGGGCGGGTCGATCTTCTACAACGAAGCCCTGATCCACGCGATGCACGCTGTGCCTTACTGGGTGAAGTACACCGCCCTGATCGTAATGCTGATCGGCTTTGCAGGCGCTTACGTGGCCTACATTGCCAAGCCCGACATTCCGGCGAAGTTCGTGGCGACCTTTGGCGCGCTTCACAACTTCGTCTACCGCAAGTGGTACTTCGACGAGCTGTATGACGCGATCTTCGTGAAGCCTGCCTTCTGGTTCGGACGGCAGTTCTGGAAGCTCGGCGACATTGGCACCATCGACCGCTTTGGCCCCAACGGCATCGCCTGGGTGGTCGAGCGCAGCGCCGGGGCGGCCAAGTCGATCCAGTCGGGCTACCTCTACACCTACGCGTTGATCATGCTGCTCGGGCTGGTCGCCGCTATCACATTTGTTCTGCTTTAGGAGCGCGCTTCGTAATGGAAGGCCTTCCCATCCTGTCGCTGATGATGCTCGTGCCCCTGGCGGGCGCGGCCGCGTGCCTGTTTTCGGGCGCGGCTGCGGCCCGCTGGATCGCGCTCACCGCGACGCTTGTCACCTTTGTGCTCGGCGTGCTGCTGTGGTCGAATTACCAGATCGGCGGCCCGCAATGGCAGTTCACCGAGCGCGCGGAGCTGTTCGCTGGCTTCAGCTATGCGCTGGGGATCGACGGGATTGCGCTGATGCTGATCATGCTCAGCGTGTTCCTGATGCCGGTCTGCATTCTTGCCAGCTGGGAATCGGTGACCAAGCGGGTCGGCGAATACATGGCGGCGTTCCTGTTCATGGAGGTGCTGATGATCGGCACCTTCGCCGCACAGGATCTGTTCCTGTTCTACGTCTTCTTCGAGGCTGGCCTTATCCCGATGTATCTGATCATCGGGGTGTGGGGCGGGGACAACCGCATCTACGCGAGCTACAAGTTCTTCCTCTACACGCTGCTCGGATCGGTACTGATGCTGATCGCGATGTTCTGGATGGTGGCCGAGGCCGGCACATCGGACATCCCGACGTTGATGCAGTATTCCTTCCCGGCTGAGGCGCAGACTTGGCTATGGCTGGCCTTCTTTGCGAGCTTTGCGGTGAAGGTGCCGATGTGGCCGATGCACACCTGGCTGCCGGACGCGCACGTGCAGGCGCCGACAGCCGGTTCGGTGATCCTGGCTGGCGTGCTGTTGAAGCTCGGCGGATATGGCTTCATTCGCTTCAGCCTGCCGATGTTCCCGGAGGCATCCGCGCAATTCGCATGGCTCGTGTTCGTGCTGTCTATGATCGCGGTGGTCTACACGTCGCTGGTCGCGCTGGTGCAGGCGGACATGAAGAAGCTGATCGCCTATTCCTCGGTCGCGCATATGGCGATCGTCACGGTCGGCCTGTTCGCCTTCAACGTGCAGGGGCTGGAGGGCGCGATGATCGTGATGCTCTCCCACGGCCTCGTGTCGGGCGCGCTGTTCCTGTGCGTGGGCGTAATCTATGATCGGCTCCACACCCGTGAGATCGCGCGATACGGCGGGCTGGCAATCAACATGCCCTATTACGCGCTGTTCTTCCTGCTGTTCACCATGGCGAGCATTGGCCTGCCGGGGACGAGCGGCTTTGTCGGCGAGTTTCTGGCGCTGGCCGGCATTTACCAGACCTCCAGCCTGGTTGCGCTGATCTGCACCACCGGGATCATCCTTGGCGCGGCCTATATGCTCTACCTCTATCGCCGGGTGGCATTTGGCGGGCAGGTGAATGAAGACGCTGCGGCCATGCGCGACATTTCGGCGCGCGAATGGGTGATGATGGCTCCGATTGCCGCTGCTGTCCTTTGGATGGGCGTTTACCCCGAAAGCTTCCTCGCGCCGATGCGCAAGGACATTGCCGTGCTCGACGCGCGGCTTGCAGCGGCCGCTCCGGCAAGCGATGCGGCGCTGGCTCCTGGCGCACCCCGCTCCGAGGCGGCCAATGCCATGCCTCATCACGAGGGCATGGATCATTCGAGCGCCAAGGAGGGCGCGCACTGATGGATTTTGTCGCTTCCTTCGCGCTGATTCTACCCGAATTGCTTCTGAGCTTTACCGGGCTCGTCCTGCTGCTGGTTGCGGCATGGGGCGGGGACAAGGCCGCGCGCCAGATTGCCATCGCGGCTGCTGCCGCGCTGTTTGTGGCTGGCTTTCTGCTGGTGCCGGGGCTTCACTTCGGCACGGACGGGCCTGCCACCTTGGCCTTTGGCAGCCTGCTCAAGATCGACAGTTTCGCCCTGTTCGCCAAGGCACTGATCTATCTGTCCGCCATCGCTGCGCTGATGATCGCGCCTGCGTTCTTCAACAGCGCCGCCGCCGGCATCGAGCGCGGGATGCGTGCCGAATATCCGGTGCTGGTGCTGTTCGCCGCGGTTGGCATGAGCATCATGGTTTCAGCCAATGATTTCATGAGCCTGTACCTCGGGCTCGAACTGAACAGCCTGTCGGCCTATGTGCTCGCTGCAATCCTGCGCCGTGACACGCGTTCTGGCGAGGCCGGTCTGAAATACTTCGTGCTCGGAGCGCTGGCCTCGGGCATCCTGCTTTACGGGATGAGCCTGCTTTACGGCTTTACCGGTGGCACCGCCTTCACGGCCGTCCGCGCCGGATTGACCGGCGAAATGGGCACAGGCGCGCTGTTCGGGGTGATCTTCGTGCTCTCGGGCCTCGCCTTCAAGATCAGCGCCGTGCCGTTCCACATGTGGACGCCTGACGTTTATGAAGGCGCGCCGACGCCTGTCACCGCCTTCTTCGCCACCGCGCCAAAGGTCGCCGCTGTGGCGCTCACGGCCCGCGTGGTGTTCGAAGTGTTCGGCGGTCAGGTGGCCGCGTGGCAGCAGATCGTGATGTTCATGGCGCTCGCCTCGATCATCTTCGGCGCGCTTGGGGCAATCGGGCAGGAGAACCTGAAGCGCCTGCTGGCCTATTCCTCGATCAACAATATCGGCTTCATCCTGCTTGGCCTAGCTGTCGCGAATGTCGACGGGGCAAGCGCGATGTTGGTCTATCTGTTCATCTATGTCGCCATGAGCATCGGCAGCTTTGTGGCGCTGCTGATGCTGCGGGGCGAGGACGGGGCGCTGTTTGAAACCTTCGCTGACATTCGCGGGCTTTCCGTTACCCAGCCGGCGATTGCCTGGGCCCTGCTGGTGTTCATGTTCAGCCTCGCGGGCATTCCGCCGCTGCTCGGCTTTTACAGCAAGTTCGTGGTGTTTCAGGCGACCATCGAAGCCGGTCTGGTCGCCTTC
Organism: Porphyrobacter sp. IPPAS B-1204; assembly: GCA_003724185.1. Taxonomy (GTDB): domain Bacteria; phylum Pseudomonadota; class Alphaproteobacteria; order Sphingomonadales; family Sphingomonadaceae; genus Erythrobacter. Next base: position 230,599 of record RHGM01000001.1, on the reverse strand, counting down.
GGCGCCATCGCCATCGCGGCGAGTGTGATCGGGGCGTTCTATTACATCAAGTTCGTCAAGGTCATGTTCTTCGATGAACCGGCAGGCGTCGTCACCGGCAAGAGCGAGGCGGGCCATTGGGTGCTGCTTGGCCTTACCGCGCTGATCGTCTCGCCGCTGGGCTACCTGCTGACCCCGTCACTCACTGATCTGGCCGACAAGGCCGCCCGGTCACTGTTCATCGTTTCGGTTTGATCCACCTCACCGAACAAACCGGCTCGACCAATGCCGATCTTGCCGCTGCGCTGCGTAGCGGCGAGGGCTGGGCTGAGGGGAGCTGGCTGGTTGCGCGCCGCCAGACCGCAGGGCGCGGGCGGCAGGGGCGCGAGTGGTTCGACGGGGCGGGCAATTTCATGGGCTCGACCGTGGTTCAGATGGCCGATAATGGCCCTCCGCCCGCGAGCCTCAGCTTCGTTGCCGCGCTGGCGGTGCATGACGCCGCGTTGGCTGTTTTGGGGGAAGCGGCGCCGCTGGCGCTCAAGTGGCCCAATGATGTGCTCCTGGATGGCGGCAAGCTTTCGGGCATCCTGCTTGAGATGGTGCGCGGTCATATCGTGGTTGGCATCGGGGTGAACCTTGCCCGCGCTCCGCAGCTGGATGAGCGCCAGACCGCTGCGCTTGCCGATCTGGGCGTGCCGCCTGCGCTTGAAGACTTCGCCGCGTTTCTCGCCGCTGCTTTCGATCGCAGGCTGGAGGCTTGGCGGACATACGGCCTTGGGCCGACGCTTCAGGCCTTTCTCACCCACTCGATCCATGCGCAAGGCTCGCCCCTGACCGTCCACGACACTGATGGCTCGGTGCTGTCGGGTTCCTTTGCCGGTCTGGAGGAAAGCGACGGTGCCTTGCGCCTGCGCTTGGCGGATGGCAGCGAACGTGTCATTCGCGCAGGCGACATATCCTGAAAAGAGGACTGCCGGAAATGCTGCTCGCCGCCGATGTCGGGAACACCAATGTCGTCTTTGCGCTGTTCGATCTGCGCGAGGACGGGACACACATGATCCGCGCCCGCTGGCGCATCGCCACCGATCCGCGCCGCACGGGCGATGAATATGCGGTGTGGCTGCTGCAATTGCTCAAGATCGAGGATGTGGAGCGTGAGGCAATCACCCAGATCATCGTCGCCTCGGTGGTGCCGCGTGCCGATCACAATCTGACTGTCCTGTGCCAGAAGTATTTCGGAATCACACCGATGTTCGCAGGTCAGGGTGCGGCGCGCTGGCGGTTCGAGATCGACGTCGATCAGCCATCCTCGCTCGGCGCAGACCGTGCGCTCAACATTCTGGCCGCGCACCACAAATATGGTGGCGATCTGATCGTGGTCGATTTCGGCACCGCGACCAAGTTCGAAGCGGTCGATTTCACCGGCGCCTACAAGGGCGGGTCGATCGCGCCGGGGATCAATCTGTCCTTGGATGCGCTGGTCGGCAAGACGGCCAAGCTCCCGCGCATCGCCATCCGCGCGCCTGCCAGCCGCAGCGTCATCGGGCGCAACACCGAAGATCAGATGCTGATCGGCGTGTTCTGGGGCTATGTCGCGATGATGGAAGGCATGGTCGCCAAGATGAAAGCCGAAATCGGTCGCCCCGCAAAGGTTGTAGCCACCGGCGGGCTCGCCATATTGTTCGATGACGCAACCGAAATTTTTGATCACGTCGACGCTGACCTCACGCTGGACGGCCTCGCCATTCTTGCGCGTCAGGCCGAAACCGCCTGATCGCCTCTCTTACAGAACCGGAAACACCTTGAAGAACGATTTTACCCCTGAAGACGAATTGCTGTTCCTTGCCTTGGGCGGCTCCGGCGAGATTGGCATGAACGTCAATCTCTACGGCTGTCAGGGCAAATGGATCATGGTCGATCTGGGCATGACCTTTTCGGGGAATGAATATCCCGGCGTGGAGCTGGTGTTCGCCGATCTCGATTTCATCGAGGAGCGGGCCAAGGATCTGATAGGCATCGTGCTGACCCACGCGCATGAAGACCACATCGGAGCGGTACCCTACTTTGCAGGCGAGCTTGGCGTGCCGCTTTATGCGACACCGTTCACCGCCGATCTGGTGGCGCGCAAGCTGGAAGAGGCAGGTCTGCTGGGCAAGGTCGAACTCAACATCATCGAGGAAGACCACGGTGAGATCGAGCTCGGCCCGTTCACCATCACCTATCTGCCGCTGGCGCACTCGATTGCAGAGGGGAACGCCCTGCTGATCGACACGCCGCACGGGCGCATCTTCCACACCGGTGACTGGAAGCTGGATGACGATCCGATCATCGGCGAGCCCACCACCGAGGAAGAACTCCGCGAAATCGGCGATGAGGGCGTGCTCGCGCTGGTGTGCGATTCCACCAATGTGTTCAATCCCAACCCCTCCGGTTCGGAAGGCGCGGTGCACAAGGCGCTGATGGAAGAGGTGGCGCGCCACAAGGGCAAGCGTGTCGTTGTCACCACCTTCGCCAGCAATGTCGCCCGGCTGCAAACGCTGGGCGAAGTCGCACGCGAGACGGGGCGGCAGATCTGCGTCGCTGGCCGATCGCTCGACCGGATCATCGAAGTGGCGCAGGACAATGGTTATCTTGAGGATTTCCCGACGCCGGTGAATTTCGAGACCGCGATGGGCCTGCCGCGCGGCGAGGTGCTGATCATCGCCACGGGAGGTCAGGGCGAACCGCGCGCTGCGCTGGGCCGGATGGCGGATATGAACCACCCCATCGAGCTGGTCGCAGGCGATGTGGTGCTGTTCTCCTCGCGCCAGATACCGGGTAACGAGATTCCCATTGGCAAGATCCAGAACCAGTTGGCCGCACGCGGTATCCAGATGGTGACCGATCGTCAGGCGCTGATCCACGTCTCGGGACATCCGGGACGGCCGGAACTTGAGGCGCTTTACAGCTGGCTGAAGCCCGAAATCCTCGTCCCCGTCCATGGCGAAATTCGCCATATGGCTGAACAGGCGCGGGTCGGTAAGGCTGCGGGCATCCCCTCGCAGGTAGTGCAGAAGAACGGCGATCTGGTGCGGCTTGCTCCGGGCAAGCCGGGCAAGGTGGCCGAAGTGCGCGCCGGACGCCTCGTGCTTGATGGCGATATCATCGCGCCTGCCGATGGCGACGCGATCACCATGCGCCGCCGCATTGCAAGCGATGGCGTGTTGATGGTGGTGCTCGCCCGCGGCGCAAAGCCGGTGATCGAGGCGATCGGCCTGCCGCTTGATGAAGACTTGCCCGATTTCCTCGAAGAAGCTGCGGGCGATGTGCTGACCGCGATCAGCCGCCTCAAGGGCAAGGACGCGCGCGACGAAGGCACGATCCGTGAGGCCGCCCGTCTCGCTGCCCGCCGCGCCGCGCAGCGCTGGTCGGGCAAGAAGCCGCAGGTGCGGGTGGTCATGCCGGGGGTTGCGCGCTGATGCAGATAACCTCGATTGCGGCCATCTACTTCCTGTTCTTCGTGATGAGCGCCTTCATGATGCTGCCCTTCGGCGTGAAGACGGCGGAGGAAGCAGGGGTGGAAACGGTGCCGGGGCAGGCCGAAAGCGCCCCGGTGAATTTCCGCCCCGGCAAGGTGGCGTTGCGGGCAGCGGTTATCGCCGCTGTGCTGACCGCGCTGTTCGTGGCCAATTACCACTATGGCTGGATCACGGCTGCCGATCTCGACATCCTGCCCAAGCCTCCCAGCGCGACCTAGGTGCGCAGGCGCTGAATCGCCTGCGCGAGCGCGACATAGAGCTTGCCCATGTCGGACCCTAGCATCGTCACGCTCAGCACATGACCATCGCGGGTTGAAAGCGTCTGGCGCAACAGTGCCTCGAAATCGTGGATGTAGCGGCTGACATTGGCCCTGAACGCCTCGTCTGAGGTGTAGAGCGAGGCGATGTCCTTGGCGGTTCCATTATCGATCAGTCGCACCGCACGCCGGGTGAAGATGCCGCGGTCGCCCTTCAGGTAAGCTTCCCAGGCCGTGTCGGCGACTTCGTTTGCCAGCGCACCGGTGATGTCGATCGCGGCGGAATTGAGGCTGTCGGTGATCAGCGCCATGCGCCGTGCGAAGTCGTTATTGACCTGCTCCTCGGCCAATTCGCGGGCGCGGGTCACGCGCTGTTCGAGATTGCCGGTGAGTTCGTTCACCTTGACCAATTGATCGCGCAACTGGATCGCGGCCTCACGCCCCACGCCCGAGGCATGGGCCGCAGATTGCTCAAGCTTGCCCAGCGTTGCGGCCGTCTCGTTGCGCAGGGCGCGTTCAAGCACCTCGACCGCCTCGGCGCCAATGCCTGACGCCAGCGCCAGCATCTTCTCCCGCGCGCCTTCATCAAGCGTCGCAAAAGCCTGTGCGATGGCCGCTTCCAGCGTGCCCAGCGATGCGAGAAGCGCACCATGGCTTTCGCTGGCGAGTGTTCCGCTATCCTCGGCAAGACGGGTAAAGCCGCCGCGCAGCCCTTGCAATCGGGCGAGGGCGTCTTCGGTGTCTTCGGCCAGACGCGCCTTGAAGCCGGCAATGGCGACTTCGGCAGCGTCAATCTCTGAACGGGTGCGCAGCAGATAATCCGACAGGTCGCTGCCCGATTGGGTGCTGCGCAGCATCAGCGCCTCGACCTTGCCAGCGCGGGCTTCAACCCCCTCCAGCGCCGTGTTTGCGCCGTTGATGGCGTTCGGCAGATCCTCATGGCAGGTGCGTGCGCCCGCTTGCAGGATTTCGAGCAGACGCACGCTGCTGTCGGTCAGTCCGGCAATCTGGGTTTCGGTCGCCGCCAGAGCTGCCCGCTTTTCGGCGAGCAGTTGCCCGAGGTTACCGAGCCCTGCGCCAAGATTGTCCCGCGCCGCAGCTCCGGTCTGGTCGATCTCGGCAATCACGCGGCCGAGTTCTGCCGCGCGATGCGACATCGCTTCGCCGTGCGCGATCAGGTTTTCGATTTCGGTCAGCTGCGTCTCCCGCCTCTGGGCAAGAGCTTCGTCCAATGCCGCAAGCCGCTGGGCGAGCACTTCGCTGGCCTGGGCTTCGTGGGTCTCGAAGGCGGCCTGTCGCTGTTCGATCAGCTCAGCGAACTGGCGGCTGCGTTCAGCCAACTGCTGATCGTAGCGGGTGGATTCGTCACGCAGCTGCGCGACGCGCTGGATCGCGGCCGTGCTGGTGTTACGGTCGATCTGGTCGACAAGGTCGAGCTTTTCCACCAGCCCTTCGTGCAAAGCGGCAATCGCGGCGGTGAAGGTTTCCCGCGCCGTTTCGCCCGCATCGCGGAGCCGCGTCGCCAGCGCGTCACTTTGGGCGGCGAGGCTCTCCGTGCGTTCGCCATGCGCCGCAAGCGCTTCTTCCTCCAGCGCCTGAACACGTGCACGATAGGCCTCAGCCTCGGTCTGCAAGGCCGCAAAGCGTTGTGTGACCAGCGCCTCGATCCGGGCAAGCTGCGTCTCATACTGGCCCAGCGCATCGCCGACCTGCGCGGTAAGCCGTGAGACCTGCGCCTCGCTGTCGGCGCCCGCCGTGCCGAGCCGTTCAAGACCGCTCGTCAGCTGCGCCAGCTGGTTTTCGGCCACCCGGCCAGCGCCGCCGATCTGGTTGGCGACATCGCGCGCGGCGTTGGCGATCACGGGCAAATCATCCCGCAACCGGTTCATATTGCCCAGCGCGGTTTCGCTGGCGGTGCCGATGGCCTCCACCTGCGCGCCGTTGCTGGTGATCAGTGCCTGCAATTCGCCCGCATGGGTGCCCAAACGTTCCGCAGCGATCCGTCCCAGCGCTTCAAGGTCGCGCGATTGGGCAGCGAGGAATTCGCGCGCGAGGCTGAGTTCGCGGTTGACGACCTTCAGCCGCGCTTCAAGCGCGGCGCTTTCCCTGTTCATCAGTGCGGCGCTGGCGGCAAAGCGGTTGGCCTCGGCACGCGAGGATCGCATTGCCAACAGCCACACGATACCCACCAGAGCGACAGGCACGGCCCATGCGACAATCCAGCTCGCCCATTGCTGGGGCGTAGCCCCGGCTGCGATAGCAGGCCATTGCGCCCAGCCGAAGAAACCAGTCCAGCCGCCGACAATCACCAAGGCGAGGGCAGGGGCAAACCAGCCGAAACGTGCCGGCTGCGCGGCATTTTCAGGCGCTTCATCCGCCCAGCTTTCCGCAAGGTCCAGCGTGTCATCGCCTGCCTCCACGTCAACCAAGCCCGTGTCTGCCGCGCCATCGCCGCCGCCGCTGCGCCCCAAAGCGCGCATCTGATGCCGTCCTGTCATGGGACACCTCATACCACAGCCGGAGTCCGGATAAACCCCGCATTAACCCAATTCGGTCTACCCCTTCGGCATGGCTTTCAATCACGGTGCTCTTGATGCGACGCTAGCGGCAGCGGCCGGCGATGATGCTGCCTTGCTGCGCGAACTGCGCACCGCGTTTCTCGAAAGCGCGGCCAAGCAGCTCGACCTGCTCAAGCGGGCGCGGTGCGATGGCAACTGGCATGTCGCCGCGATGCGATTGAAAGGTCTGGCCGCCAGCTTCAACGCTGAAGATCTGCTGCAAGCCGCCGAAATCGCGCTGCATGCAGCGCCGGGTGAGCCGATGGCGATCCGCGAGGTCGAAGCCGTGCTGGCGCGCTTCAACCGTTCACAAATTCGCGAAACCCGCCGCTAATCCGTCGCACCGTGCGCTGCGCGGGCGCAAACCCCGCATCGCCGCTTGAACCCCTGCGATGAAATCGCCAATCCTTATGCCTTCGCGCGGTTAGGTGATTGGCGACAATCGGCACGGGGGATGAGTGATGCGCATCGGCCTGATATCCGCACTCCGGCGCACCAACGACGGCACCTTGCGCGCCGATCTAGCGCTGGCGGGCCGCAGCGTGCTCGCCTGGCAAGTCGCGCTGCTGCAATCGCTTGGTGTGGAGCGGGTGTTGTGCCTGACCGATGGCACCGCCGGCGTTTCGCTCCTGCCCTTGCAGCACAGTGTCGAGGCGAGCGGCGGGGCGTTCCATGTGCTCAAGGGCTTTACCGCGCTGCCCGCCCTGATCCGTGCTGAGGATGACCTCGTCATCCTGGCCGATGGGCTGGTACCCAGTCCCGAAGTCCTGGGAGCCTTGACGGGCGGAGAGGGCACCTTGCAGCGGATGGTGGCGGCGATCCCGGCTGACCATGCGCTGGCGGTAGACCACCCTGAGGATTTCGAGCGTATCGATGCTGCCCGTCACTGGGCCGGCGTGCTCGTGATGCGGGGCGCAGCAGTCCAGCACCTCGCCGATTTTCCCGAGGATGCCGATGCGATCTCGGTGCTGCTGCGGCTTGCGCTTCAGGCAGGGACGCCGTGCAGCGATCTGGGCCTGCGCGAACTGGTGCCGGAAAGCTGGCTGCTGGCAGACAGCGCGGACGCCGTGGCCCTGCATCAGCGTTCGTTGATCGCCGCTGCAGCCGGAGCGGCCGATTGGCGCGCGCCGATGACGGCAATCGCTGCGCGGTTGGTGCGCACACTCGCCCCGCGCGGCTTGGAGCAGGGCGGGGTGGTCGCCGGTGGGTTGGCGCTGGTGCTGCTGCTTGGCGGGGTGATGGCGGCGGCCTTCGCCCCGCCTGCTGCCGGGCTGATACTGGCCGGACTGGGTGCCTTTGCGGCGCGGGTTTCGATCGATTACAGCGCGCTTGCAGCCCGCTTGCGGCGTGAGGGCAATCGCGGGGACAGCGCGTCGGTGCTGGCTGCAGCGGTGGACACGCTGGCGGCTCTGGCGCTGTGGTTCGCGCTCTCCCCCTGGCCCGAATGGCAACCGCTCGCGGTGCTTGGGCCGCTTGCCATCGGCCTTGCCCGGCTCGCCGCGCGCGGGAGCGATACGACGCTCGGTATGTTGGCCTCCGACCGGGCGAGCGTGATGCTGGCGCTGGCCCTGCCGGCCGCCTTCGGGTTCCTGCCCGAAGCATTGGCCTGTCTCGCCTTGGGGCTGCTTGCAGCTTTGCTGCTGCGCGCCTCTGCGGATTGAACTAACGCGGATTTAACTATGCGCGCCCTATGGCGGCAGGATAATGGGCGAAAAGACGATGGACCTTGCCGCCGACCATGCTGTCGAGGCGATCCTCAGGGAGGAACTCGTGCGCGAAGCCCGCGCGCTGGCGGCGGTCGCCCCGGTTCTGCGTCATCTCCTCGGCACCGAAGCACAGTCCCTGCTGAGCGATGCAATCCTTGCGCGGGTGCGCGGAATGATGGGCGATCTGGCGAGCCAACTGCTCGCTATTGGGGCAGGGCGCGATCCGGCGACGCGTGGCGGGGCGGCGGCTGATCCGGCCGCGCTTGATGCCCTTGCCGCACGGCTGATGGCGGACGAGGGGCTGCTGGCCTTTTGCCACGCCGCTGCCACCGAAGGCTTGATTGCCCAGCGCCTGCACCAACGCCACGCCATCGACCCGGTGCTGAGCCCCCTGCTGCAGGAACTGATCGCGTCCGAAGATCCGGCCATAGCCGCCCTCGCAATGACCACGCTGGCCGCGCAATCGCGGTTTGTGCAGGGCCAGCGCCGGATGGAATTGCCGTTGGGCGAACTGCCTGCCGAACTGTTCCACCGCGTCACGGCCATGGCCCGCAGCGAGGGCGAGGAAACGGCTGCGTTCTCGCGGGCTCATGCCGCTTATGACGAAGCTGCCAGCCGGATCGGCTTGCTGGCGCGACTGGTTGCGGCGATGCGGCGCGGCGTGCTGGCCGGGCTGGGGCTTGAACACGCGGGCCTCGCTTTGTTTTCAAGCGCGCTTGCAGCCGCAACCCGCCAGCCGCGCAGCCTGTGCGTGCTTGCCTGCCATGAAGGCCAGGGCATGGGCCTTGCGCTGCGGCTGCGTGCGGCCGGGCTGTCTCCCGCCGCGATCGAGCGCCAGCTGTCGCTGACCGATACTGCCGCCCGCCTGCCACGTGCCTTTGCCGAGGTGTCATCTGATCGTGCTGCGGTGCTGCTCGCCACTGGCGGGCGGGTGTGATGAACGCAGTGGACCGCACCGACGGCCTGCTCGGCTCTTACGGGCTGACCGATGCGAGTGATCGGTTGCTCAACGCCGATGCCCCGCTCGCCGATTTGCAGGAACGCTGCGGCGGCGCCTTGCCCGGTATGCTGGCGATCCCTGAATTGCTGGCGCTGGTGCAGCAGGCGCGAGCAATGGGGCTGAAGATCGCGCGCGCCTTCAGCGCCTTTGACGGGGAGGCCGAGGTTTCCGGCTTTGCCCGGATCCATCCACTCGGACCCGAAGACGGTGGCGGCTGCGAGGTGCTGGTCGAAAACTGGCAGCGCAGTCCGGTCAACCCGCCCAGCGCCCGCGAATTTGCAGAAAAACTCGATGCCATCGACCGCGCCACCGCCGAGGTGAGCGCCCGGCTTGATGCGCGCCAACGGCTGCAGGTGCTGACTGTGCGTGCGCCCGATGCCGCCGAATTCGAAGCGGCGGCACTTGCGGCGCCCGGCGCGGTCTGGAGCGATCTTGTCGAGCTGACGGGGATCACCCACCACCAACCGCTTCACTGGCGGCTGCTTGACGGAGCGACGTGCCGCCTTGCCGGATCGCAGCGCCCTTGGCGGGTTCGTCTGATTCCAATCGGCGCTGATGCGCAGAACCCCGCCGGTTTCGAGCTGCTGTTGATGGCCGAAGAACCGCTTTTGCCCCAAGCGCAGAATGATCCGGGCGAAGAAGAGGCATCCGACACCTCGCCCACACGGCTCGTGGGCACAGCGCTAACCCCTGTGTTGCGCCAGCCGGTCGCGCGCATCATCGCTAATGCCGAAACCATCCGCGCGCGTCTCGCCGGGCCCCTTCGCGACGAATACAGCGAGTATGCCGGCACCATCGCCAGCGCCGGGCAGCATCTGGCGGCGATGCTGGATGATCTTGCCGATCTCGAAGTTGTCGAGACCCCCGGATTTGCCACCGCCAAAGAACCGGTCGATCTGGCCGATGCGGCGGTGCGGGCGGCGGGCATCCTCGGTGTGCGCGCCCAGAACCGCGACACGGTGCTGCAGGTCGAGGGTGAGCGCGGCCAAGCGGTGGCCACGGCCGAATTCCGCCGGGTGCTCCAGATCCTGATCAACCTCATCGGTAACGCCATTGCCTATGCCCCCGCAGCAACCACGGTGACGATCCGCGCATTCGCGGCGGATGAGGGCAAGGTTGCGGTGACGGTCGCCGATCAGGGGCCGGGAATCACGCCCGAACAGGCGACGCGGATCTTCGACAAGGGCGAGCGTCTGGGCCGTGACAATGACGGCGGACGGGACAAGGGATCAGGCCTCGGCCTCTACATCTCGCGCCGGTTGGCGCAGGCCATGGCGGGCGATCTGACAGTCGAAGCCGCCCCCTGTGGTGGCGCTCTGTTCAGGCTCGAACTGCCGCGCGGCTGAGGCTTGCAGGGCATCTCGTTCAGGGGGCTGCGGTTTGGCGGCTTTGCGTGTTGGACCGGCCCTGAGCCGGGCCCAATTCTGGCAACCCTTGCGTTGAACCTGTTGAACAAGCCCCGGCAATCCCGCGCTCTGTAACGCCCAGATGATGCCCGGCGCGATCAGGACAAGCCTGCCGCGCCGGGCATCATTATGAAACGTCAGAGCATTAGCGCTTGTCGAGCGGGATGTAATCGCGCTCCGTCGGGCCGGTGTAAAGCTGGCGCGGGCGGCCGATCTTCTGGCCGGGATCGCTGATCATCTCGTTCCACTGCGCCACCCAGCCCACGGTGCGGGCCAGCGCGAAGAGCGCGGTGAACATCGTGGTCGGGAAGCCGATCGCCGAGAGGATGATGCCCGAATAGAAATCGACATTCGGGAACAGCTTCTTCTCGATGAAATAGGGATCGTTCAGCGCGATCTCTTCCAGCCGAAGCGCGGTTTCGAACAGCGGGTCGGTGACCTTCAGCGCATCGAACACCTCGCGCACGGTCTTCTGCATCACCGTCGCGCGCGGATCGTAGTTCTTGTAGACCCGGTGGCCAAAGCCCATCAGGCGGAACGGATCATTCTTGTCTTTCGCGCGCTCGATATAGTGCGGGATTTTGTCGGGTGTGCCGATTTCCTTGAGCATGTTGAGCGCGGCTTCATTCGCGCCGCCATGCGCCGGACCCCACAGGCAGGCAATCCCCGCCGCGATACAGGCAAACGGGTTTGCGCCCGAAGAGCCCGCCAGACGCACGGTCGAAGTCGAAGCGTTCTGTTCATGGTCGGCATGGAGGATGAAGATCCGGTCCATCGCCCGTTCGACAGCCGGGATCACCTCATAGGGTTCAGCCGGAACGCCAAACGTCATGCGAAGGAAGTTGCCGGTATAGCTCAGCGAGTTGTCGGGGTAGATGAAAGGCTGGCCGACCGAATATTTGTACGCCATCGCCGCGATCGTCGGCATCTTGGCAATCAACCGGTGCGAGCTGATCGTGCGGTGCGAGGGATCGGAAATATCGGTGCTGTCGTGATAGAACGCCGACAGCGCGCCGACCACGCCGCACATGATCGCCATCGGGTGCGCATCGCGGCGGAACCCGCGGTAGAAGGTCATCAGCTGCTCGTGCAGCATGGTGTGGCGGGTGATGGTGTAGGTGAAATCGTCGAGCTCGTCCTTGCTCGGCAATTCGCCGTTCAGCAGCAGGTAGCTGACTTCCATGAAGCTGGAGTGTTCAGCCAGCTGGCCGATGGGATAGCCGCGATGCAGCAGCACGCCTTCGTCACCATCGATATAGGTCAGCGCGCTTTCACAGCTGGCAGTCGAGGTGAAGCCCGGGTCGAAGGTGAAGGCACCCGTTTGGGCATACAGCTTGCGGATGTCGATCACATCCGGGCCGGTGCTGCCTTCGAGCACGGAATAGTCGAAGGATTTCCCCCCGAGTTCGAGTTTCGCCAGCTTGTCTGCCACGATGTTTCTCCTGTCCAAGTTTTTCTGCCCCCGCAGACCGGCGTTCACGCAGCCTGTGCGTCAAGCCGAGCGAGAGCCTCATCCCGGCCCAGAAGGACCAGAACGTCAAAGATACCGGGTGAGGTGGTCGTCCCGGTCAGCGCCGCGCGCATCGGCTGCGCCAGCTTGCCAAGTCCCAATCCCTGCTCCTCGGCGAGCGCCTTCGTAGTGGCTTCGAGCGCTTCGCTTGTCCAGTCGTTTTCGCCCCTCAGCGCCTCGTGAATCTTGCGTAGAATCGAACGGGCATCGCCTTCAAGCAGGCTTTCGGCCTTCTCGGTCATTTCAAGCGGGCGCTTGGCGAACAAAAATCCTGCGCCATCAACCACTTCGTCAAGGTTCTTCGCGCGCACTTTCAGCACTGGCATGGCGCGGGTCAGCAGCGCTTCGTCGGCGGTTTCACCGATGCGGGCAGCAACCAGCGCAGCAAGGCGAGCATCATCGGCTTCGCGCAGGTAATGTCCGTTGAGGTTTTCGAGCTTTTTCAGATCGAACCGCGAAGGGCTTTTGCCGACGCCCGCCAGATCGAACAGTTCGATGGCTTCGTCCCGGGTGATTTCCTCACGGTCGCCGTGGCCCCAGCCCAGACGCAGCAGGTAGTTGAACAGCGCTTCGGGCAAGATACCGAATTCGTCGCGATAGGCTTCGACCCCCAGTGCGCCATGGCGCTTGGAGAGCTTTGCCCCGTCGCTGCCGTGGATCAGCGGGATATGGGCATAGACCGGATCAGGCCAATTGCCCTCGATGGCATTCATCGCACGGATGATCGGCAGCTGGCGGAAGGCGTTGTTGAGGTGATCATCGCCGCGGATCACGTGGGTCACCCCCATGTCGTGATCGTCGACCACCACCGCGAGCATATAGGTCGGCGTGCCATCGGCGCGCAGGATGATGTAATCGTCGATTTCCTCGTTTTTCACCGTCACCGGGCCCTGTACCCGGTCATGGATGGTGACTTCGCCCTCGTTGGGCGTCTTGAGGCGGATGGTGAAGGGCGCGCCTTCGGGGGCTTCCGAAGGATCGCGGTCGCGCCAGCGCCCGTCATAGCGCAGCGGCTTCTTGTTCGCGCGCTGCTCCTCACGCATGGCTTCCAGCTCTTCGGGAGTGGCGAAGCATTTGTAGGCGTGCCCTGCGTTCAGCAGCTGCCAGGCGACTTCGGCGTGGCGCTCGGCCCGGTCGGACTGGAACACCGGGGGAGCATCATAATCCAGCCCGAGCCAGGCCAGACCCTCGATGATCGCGTCAATCGCGGCCTGTGTGCTGCGCTTGGCGTCGGTATCCTCGATCCGCAGCAAGGTGCGGCCCCCGTGGTGGCGAGCATAGAGCCAGTTGAACAGCGCCGTGCGCGCCCCGCCGATGTGGAGATATCCGGTGGGCGAGGGCGCAAAACGGGTCACCACTTCTGGGCCGGGAGTGCTGCTTTCGCTTGCCATGGGCTTTGACTTCCTGTTCACTTTGAGCGGCTTGGGCGCTTGCCGGGCCGATCGGGGGGCGACGAGCCGATGCGCGATTTGCCGATCATTCCGATGGGGGAGGATCCGGGCGGTCTTGACGCCGCCGGAGCGCCGACGCCGCGCCCTTGGCAAACCGCGCGAGTCTTGTCCAGCGCCCGAGACATGCTGGCGCGTATGCCCGATGCGGCAGAACGCTTTCTGGCAGAGGCCGGGTTTGACCGTGCGCCATGGCTGGCGGTGGTGTTTGCGATGGGCATTCTCGCATGGTTCGCGCTTCCCGGGCCGTGGCAGTGGTGCGCAGGCATGGCGGCAGGCGGAGGGCTGGCGCTGGGCGCACTGGCGCTGTGGCCGCCGGGCAGCGCCGGTGACGAGACCCGCGCCAACCTGCGCCTTGCGCTGGCGGCCTGCGGGATGGTGTTCGCTTTCGGGATTGCAGTGGTCTGGGCGCGCTCGGCCATCGTCGGGGCCGAACCGATTGCGCGCCCGGTGGTGGTGCTGATCGACGGAAAGGTGCTGGAACGCGAAGACCAGCCCGCCGATGGCCGCCTGCGCCTGACACTGGCGGTGCGTCTGCCCCGGGATGAAGCAACACAGGCAGGGACGGCGCAGAAGGTGCGGGTGAACGTGCCGCTGGCGTCGTTTGGTGACGGCGGCGTGCCGCTGGGCCTTGCGGAGGGGGCGGTGGTGCGGCTGCGTGCGCGGTTGATGCCGCCGGCCAGCCCGATGTTGCCGGGCAGTTACGACTTTGCCCGTGCCGCGTGGTTCAAGGGATTGTCCGCGACAGGCTCGATGGTAGGCAGCCTAGTGGTGCTTCGTCCGGCGCCCGAAAAAGGCGGGGTGGCGAGCCTTCAACGCACTCTGGCGGAGCATGTCCGGGCGCGGGTGGACGGATCAGCCGGGACGATTGCCGCCGCCTTTGCCAGCGGCGACCGGGGCAGCATCGCCGAGGCAGACGAGGTTGCGATGCGCGATTCGGGGCTGACGCACCTGCTCTCGATCAGCGGGCTGCATGTCAGCGCTCTGGTTGCGGCGGCTTATCTGGTGGCGATCAAGCTGCTGGCGCTGTGGCCCGCGCTGGCGCTGCGGGTGCGTTTGCCCGTGGTGGCGGCTGCAGTTGGCGCGCTGGCAGGGGTCGGCTACACCATTCTCACGGGGGCCGAGGTCCCGACCATTCGCAGCTGTGTTGCGGCCCTGCTGGTGCTCGGCGCGCTGGCCTTGGGGCGCGAGCCGCTGTCATTCCGGATGGTGGCCGTCGCCGCCGGGTTCGTTCTGCTGTTGTGGCCCGAAAGCGCCATCGGGCCCAGCTTTCAGATGAGCTTTTCGGCGGTGATCGCGATTATCGCGCTATCGACCAGCGTCCCGGTGCGCGCTTTCCTCGCTGCACGCGAGGAGCCGTGGTGGGCGCGCACGGGGCGGCGGGTGGTCATGCTGTTTGTGACAGGGCTGGTGATCGAACTGGCGCTGATGCCAATCGTTCAATTCCATTTTCACCGCGCGGGGCTGTATGGTTCGGTCGCCAATGTGTTTGCCATCCCATTGGTAACGTTCATCTCCATGCCGATGATCGCACTCGGTCTGTTGCTGGACCTCGTCGGCCTCGGCGCCCCGTGCTGGTGGGTGGTGCAGCAATCGCTCGATCTGATGCTGTGGATCGCACATTTCACTGCGAGCCAGCCCGGTGCGGTGCGGTTAACCGCGCAGATGGGCGGGCTCGCCATTGCACTATTCATCGCGGGCGAGCTGTGGCTGGCGCTTTGGAGGGGACGGGTGCGGCTTGCCGGATTGCTGCCGATTGCGGCGGCGATCGGGCTGGTCTGGGCGACGCCGGTGCCTGATGTGCTGGTGGCGGATGACGGGCAGCAGGTCGGCATCACCATGCCCGACCCTGATGGGACCACGCGGCTTTTCTCCCTGCGCGACAGCCGATCATCCTACACCCGCGAGAACCTGATGGAACTGGCAGGCGTCAGCGCCGAGCCTGTGCCGCTCGCCGAATGGGCAGGGGCGCGCTGTTCTTCGGCGTTCTGCACCGTTGCGATTGAGCGGGGTGGGCGGGACTGGGTGCTGCTGCTCGGACGGGGGCGCATGCAGGTTGAGGAACGCGCGCTGGCTGCCGCCTGCGCCGAGGCCGATATCGTCGTTTCGGAACGTTTTCTCCCGCGATCGTGCCGCCCGCGCTGGCTCAAGGCAGATCGTCGCTACCTTGCGCGGAGCGGGGGTCTCGCCATTGATCTTGCCAACGCGAAGATCACCTCTGTCGGCCAGTCCCAGGGACAGCATGGATGGTGGCGGGCAGAGGAGCCCCGGCCACGCCCCAAGCCACTGCCGACCCCGCCTTAGCGCAATCTGTCGGGGGTCTGGATGGGGTCTGGACGAGCCTGACCGGGGTCTGGAACGATCAGGGCCGCCCCTGGCATATGCCGGGAGCGGCCCAAAATCAGCGCAAGTCTTTGGGATCAAAGGACATCATGCGTGCGAGCACATATTATGCCCGCGCACTGGGCGCCAGCCCTCAATGATAGCGGCGCAAAAGCCCCGCCAGCTTGCCCTGCACCTCAACCTCGTCAGGGCGGTAGAACTGCGGGTCATAGGCTGCGTTAGCGGGGTCGAGCCGGACCTGGCCGCCTTCCTTGCGCAGATATTTCAACGTCGCTTCCTCGCCCCGCACCAGCGCCACCACGATTTCGCCATCACGGGCCACATTGGTCCGCTTTACCAGCGCGAAATCGCCATCGAAAATCCCGGCCTCGACCATTGAGTCCCCCGAAACCTCCAGCGCGTAATGCTCACCCGGGCCTAGCAGGGCGGCGGGCACGGGCAGGGTCGACTGGCCTTCCAGCGCCTCGATCGGAGCGCCAGCGGCGATCCGGCCGTGGAGGGGCAGTTCGATCACATCGTTCGCCGCCACCGCCTCGGCAACGCGCGGGGCGGGCGGAACCATCGGGACGACATTGCTGCCAGCAGCGCGCGCTGCGGGCGTCGTATCTTCAGGCTGGCGGATCACTTCGAGTGCGCGTGCCCGGTTGGGCAGACGCCGCAGGAACCCGCGTTCTTCCAGAGCGGAAATCAGGCGGTGCACGCCCGACTTGCTCTTCAAATCGAGCGCTTCCTTCATTTCCTCGAAGCTCGGCGAGATCCCGGTTTCTTCCAGACGCTGCTGGATGAAACGGATCAACTCGTGCTGCTTGGCCGTCAGCATGGATCAAATCTCCCTTGGTCGCATTCACGCCATTAAGGTGAACGAACAAGGAACAATTAGGCAACTGTAGGAAAGCTGTCAAGCGCGGCGCGCTTGCAAACCTTGGAATTCAGCCATTCTGGAGCTTGAACACCCGGATTGCGTCCCCCTGCGCCAGCGCCGGAGCGTGGGCCGGGCGGTCTATCAGGCAATCGGCTTCGGCAAGCGCGCTGAGGGCCGAGGAATCCTGCGATCCGGCGAGGCGCACCGTGTTTCCGTCGCTCACCCCGCGCAGGAATTCGCGGCGGGGGCCGATTGCGGGAAGATCCTCGCCTGCAGTCATCATCACGGACTTCGGCAGGGGATCGGGATCGCCCATCGCCTTGCGCACCAGCGGTAGCGCGAACAGGAAGGCGGTGACAAAGCTCGACACCGGATTGCCCGGCAGGCCGAGGATTACCTGAGCACCCCGCGTGGCAACCAGCAGCGGCTTGCCCGGCTTGATTGCGATCTTCCAGAACGCGATTTGCGCCCCCCAATCGGTCAGCGCGGGTTTGATAAGGTCATGATCGCCCACCGATGCGCCGCCCGATGTAACAAGAATATCCGCGTCTTCGGCCTCAGCCAGCGCGGCGGCGAGGGCTGCCTTGTCGTCGGGCACGGGTCCGATGCGCGTCACCGCGCACCCCAGCGGAGCCATCATCGCGGCGATCATCGCAGCGTTGCTGGCGGGGATCTGATAAGGGGCACACTGACCCGGATCGGCGCTGAGTTCGTCGCCGCAGTCCATCACCGCCACCCGCATTTGACGGGTGACTGTGAGCGCGCCATGCCCCGCCGCGAGCGCCAGCGCCATGCGCCCCGGCGTAATCCGGGTGCCGCGGGTCAGCAGCTGATCGCCCGCGGTGAAGTCGAACCCGCGGGCGCGGATATGGCGGCCGGGCGGTGGAGGGGAGGCTGCGGAGATGGTCTCGCCATCGCGGACGGCGTCTTCCTGAAGCAGAACGCTGCCCGCGCCATCGGGGACAATCGCCCCGGTGGAGATGCGCACACACTCGCCGAGGGCCAGCGTTCTGGAAAAGGGTGCGCCGGCGCGGCTTTCGCCTACCAGCGTCCACGGCCCCTCGCCGGCAGGTAGCGCGTAACCGTCCATCGCCGACAGGTTCGCGGCAGGCTGGGTGCGCGCGGCACGGACATCCTCGGCGATGATGCGTCCCAGCGCGGCATCGGTCGGGACAGATTCCAGCGGCAGCAGCGGCGCGAGCGCGAGCAGGCGGGCCTGCGCGTCCTCAAGGGCCAGCGCCTCGCTCAAGCGGGGTTCGTTTCCGGGGCGTGCCAGTCGCCGGATTTGCCGCCGGTCTTGGCGATCAGGCGGACGCCTTCGATGACCATGCCCTTGTCGATGGCTTTGGCCATGTCATAGATTGTGAGGAGCGCGATGGAAGTGGCTGTCATGGCTTCCATTTCCACGCCCGTGCGGCCGGTCAACGATGCGGTGGCCGTGACGCGGATCGCGGCAGGCTCATAGCTGAACTCCACACTCACCGCTTCGAGCCCGAGCGGGTGGCACAGCGGGATCAGGTCACCGGTGCGCTTGGCCGCCATGATCCCGGCAATGCGGGCAGTGCCCAGAACATCGCCCTTCGGCGCATTGCCTGCACGGATAGCGGCGAGCGCCTCCGCCGACATGGTGATCCGCCCCGATGCGACCGCGCGCCGGGCCGTGGCGGGCTTGCCGCCGACATCGACCATGTGCGCCGCGCCTTCGCCATCGAGGTGGGTGAGTTTG
Organism: Porphyrobacter sp. IPPAS B-1204; assembly: GCA_003724185.1. GTDB lineage: Bacteria > Pseudomonadota > Alphaproteobacteria > Sphingomonadales > Sphingomonadaceae > Erythrobacter. The sequence goes on along the minus strand of RHGM01000001.1, from coordinate 212,286 downwards.
CTCATGCCGCCGGTTGTGCCCCCAGCAGCGCGGCCGTGGCACTCGCAATATCGTCAGCGCGCATCAGGCTTTCGCCCACAAGGAAGGTGCGTACGCCAGCGGCCTCCAGCCGGGTCAGATCGGCCGGCGTGTTGATGCCGCTCTCGCCGACAATGAGCGTGCCTTCGGGCATCAGCGGGGCGAGGCGCTCGGTCACGGTGAGGCTGGTGGTGAAGGTCTTGAGGTCGCGGTTGTTGACCCCGATCAGACGCGATTTCAGCACACGGGCGGCGCGGCCGAGCTCGTCCTCGTCATGCACTTCGACCAGCACATCCATGCCGAGCTCGGTCGCGGCGGCTTCGATTTCGGCCATTTCGCTGTCTTCCAGCGCGGCGACGATGATCAGGATCGCGTCCGCACCGATGGCGCGCGCTTCGAGGCATTGCCAAGGGTCGACCATGAAATCCTTGCGCAGCACCGGCAGGTTGCAGGCGGCCCGGGCGGCGACGAGGTAATCTTCGTGTCCCTGAAAATAGGGCGCATCGGTCAGCACCGAAAGGCAGGCAGCGCCGCCTGCTTCGTAGGCTGCGGCGTGCTCGGCCGGGCGGAAATCGGCGCGGATCAGGCCCTTGGAGGGGCTGGCCTTCTTTATTTCGGCGATCAGGGCATATCCGGAGGCGGCGCGGGCGCGCAGGGCAGCCTCGAAACCGCGCGGGACGGACTGGGTGCGGGCGGCGCGTGCCAGCTGTTCGTCCGCAATGGCAAGCTTGCGGGCGGCGACCACTTCGCGCTTGGCGGCGCAGATTTCTTCAAGCTTGTTCATCGTCTCACTTTGCCATTTCAATCCAGCGCCCCAGCAAGGCCAGCGCCGCACCCGAATCCAGCGCCTCAGCCGCCATCGCGGCCCGATCCGGCCAGTCGCTCCCGCGCCCGGCGACTTGCAGGGCGCCCGCCGCGTTGAACAAGACGGCGTCGCGATAGGGGCCGGGGGTGCCCATCAGCAGCGCCTTCAAGGCAGCGGCATTGTGCTTCGCATCATCGCCGCGAATCGCTTCGATCGGCGCATGGGGCAGGCCCGCCGCGCTGGCGTCGACCCGCTCCATGGTGAAGGCGTGGCCGGTGACCACCGCGACCTCGTTGCCGCCCGCAAGGCTCAATTCGTCCAGTCCCTCGTCCCCCGAGACGATCAGCGAGCGGCCCGTGCCGAGCCGCGCCATTGCGCCGGCGTATATCGGCACATAGGCGGGGCGGGCGATTCCGATCAGCTGGCTTTTCACCTTCGCCGGGTTCGACAGCGGGCCCATCAGGTTGAAGATCGTGCGCTGGCCGATCCTGACCCGGATGGGCTGGATGCGCGCCATCGCGGGGTGGTGGTTCTTGGCGAACAGGAAGCAGATGCCGATTTCGGCGAGAGTCTTTTCCGCGGTGCGTCCGGCGGCGTCCATATCGAGGCCCAATGCCTCCAGGGTATCCGCCGCGCCCGCCTTGGAGCTGGCCGCGCGGTTGCCGTGCTTGGCGACCGGCACCCCGCAGGCCGCAACCACCAGGCTGACGGCGGTCGAGACGTTCAGGGTATGGTGCCCGTCGCCTCCCGTGCCGCACACGTCGATGGCGCCTTCAGGGGCGGTGATGGGGATCAGCCGCGCCCGCAAGGCCCGCGCCGCGCCCGCGATTTCGTCGGCCGTCTCACCGCGTGCGGAGAGGGCGACAAGAAATGCTGCGATCTCGTCCTCGGACGGAGCACCGTCTAGCAATACACCGAAGGCCGCTTCGGCCTCGGCCTCGGTCAGCGGCGCGGTCACATCGGGCAGCGTGCTCATGCGCCGAGCCTTGCAGGCATCACCGGCTCCAGTCCGCACAGGCGCACGAAGTTCGCGAGCAACGCATGGCCATGTTCGGTGGCGATGCTTTCAGGATGGAACTGCACCGAGTGGATCGGCAACGCCGCATGGCGGAAACCCATGACGCTGAGATGGTCTGCGCCGGGCGTTTCCGCGTGGGCATTGGCGATCAGTTCGGCAGGCACATTCACCACCTCAAGGCTGTGATAGCGCGTGGCGATGAAGGGCGAGGGGAGGCCGGCGAACACCCCCGTTCCGTCATGCGTCACGGGCGAGGTTTTGCCATGCATCAGACCGCCGCGCTGCACCGTCCCGCCAAAATGCTGGCCGATCGCCTGGTGTCCGAGACATACGCCCATCAGGGGCTTCCCCGCGTCCGCACAGGCCGCGACCAGATCCAGGCTGATCCCCGCCTCGTTGGGCGTGCAAGGGCCGGGCGAGATCAGGAAGCCGGAGGCATTGGTGCGCAGCGCCTCGGCGGCGGTCAGCGCATCATTGCGCTCCACGCGCACCTCCGCCCCCAACTCCATCAGATAATGGACGAGGTTGAAGGTGAAGCTGTCGTAATTGTCGATGACGAGTATCATTCTGCGGCTGCCTTCTCGCGTTTCGTCACCACGATGATCGGACCCACACGTCCCTTGTCCATCCGTCCGCTGGCCGGGTCCCAAAGCGACGACACCTGCCCATCGAGATACAGCGCCATTGTCACCTTCACCTCATCGCGGAAATACCGCGCCAACTGCCCGAAGCTGATCGGCGCGTCGGAGATGACAAAGTGCGCCTTCCCGCTCGCATCCACGCCCACGCCGTTGCGGATCGCCTTTGACGGGCCATTGTCCTGAATGTCGGGGTGCAGCTTGCCGTCGATCAGCAGCAGCGGGCCGGACTGGGTGCCGAATTCGGGCCGGTCGCCCACGGTTTCGAAGAAGGTGTTGCTGCCCAGCACGCGCCACCCGCTGGCGGCGTTGCCGAAGAACACCCCGTTGGGCTTCATGTAGAAATTGCCTTCACCGCTATTGCGGTTGAGTTCGCCCAGCCGCTCGCCGTTCTGGACGAAATAGCCGATGGGCTTGAGGTCATCGCCATACATCCCGCCGTTGACGGCAAAGGCAATGGTTGCGCTATCGACCGTTCCGGCAAATGCGGTGAGCGAACCGAAAGGCTGCTTGTCCGCGCCGAGGTTCGCCATGCCAATGCGGTGCTGCGCGGGATCAGCGGTGCAATGGGTCAGCGCAACATCCTCGAACACCACTGCGCGGCAAGCCGACGGGCCCGTTGCCTGCACGGCCGTTGGCGACGGTGAGGGCGCTTGCTCTCGCGGTGTGCCGTCAAGATTGACCCGCGTCACCGCCTCACCCGCCGGGGCCTCGGAGCAGGCGGCAAGAGCCAGACAGGCCGCAAGGGCGACAGGGCGCATCATTGCCCGTATCCCGGCTCGCCCGCGACCCGCACCGCCTCGCGCGCGGCGGCGATCAGCGCGCCCGCCTTAGCGCGGCATTCGGCGAGTTCGTAATCGGGATCGGAATCAGCAACGATGCCCGCGCCCGCCTGCACGTGCATCACGCCGTCTTTCACCACCGCAGTGCGCAGCACGATGCAGCTATCAAGGCTGCCGTCGGGAGCAAAATAGCCCACGCCGCCAGCATAGGCCCCGCGTGTTTCGGGTTCCAGGCTCGCGATGATTTCGCAGGCCCTGATCTTGGGCGCGCCTGAAACCGTGCCTGCGGGAAAGCCTGCGAACAGCGCGTCCAAAGCATCATTCGCGGGATCAAGCCTCCCCACGACATTGCTGACGATGTGCATGACGTGGCTGTAACGCTCGATGGTGAAGCTGTCGGTGACCTCCACCGTTCCTGCGGCGGCGACCCGGCCGACATCGTTGCGCCCCAGATCGAGCAGCATCAGATGCTCGGCGCGTTCCTTGGGATCGGCCAGCAGGCTGGCTTCGTTGGCGATGTCATCCTCGCGCGTGGCTCCGCGGGGGCGGGTTCCGGCGATGGGACGGATGGTCACTTCGGCGTCCCCGTTTAAATCCGGCCGCACGCGGACAAGGATTTCGGGGCTGGAGCCAACCAGCGCAAAACCGGGCAGGTCGAGGAAATAGAGGAAGGGCGAAGGGTTCACCCGCCGCAGGGCGCGGTACAGCGCCAACGGTGGCAGCGTGAACGGGCAGGTGAAACGCTGGGCCAGCACCACCTGGAAGATATCGCCTGCGAGGATGTAGTCCTTCGCCTTCAGCGCCATCGCCTTGTAATCATCGGGCGCGATCACCGGGGCGAGATCGGGCAAGGCGTCCGGCACCTCGGCAGCCGACGCGGCGGGCAGGGCAGTGCCAAGCTGGCTCAGCGTCGCATCGATCCGCTCGCCCGCGCGGGTCACAGCGGCAGCAGGATCGGCCGCTTCCCAGATCGGGGCAATGCCAAACAGCGCGTTGGTGAGCCCGTCAAACACCAGAATGACCGTGGGCCGCACGAACAGCATATCGGGCAGCGCAAGCGGGCTGTCAGCGGCGCGCGGCAGGGTTTCGACCAGCCCGATTGTCTCATAACCGAGATAGCCGACCAGACAGGCCAGCGCGGGCGGCAGGCCTTCGGGCATCGGGTCGATGCGGCACATTGCGGCCAGTTGGCGCAGTTCGGTCAGCGCGTCGCCTTCCAGCGGCGCGAAGGCATCCCGGTTGGTGCGCCATTCGCGGTTGATCGCGGCGCTGTTGCCTGTGGCCTGGAACACCAGATCGGGATCGAGGCCGAGCAGGCTGTAACGCCCGCGAACCTCGCCGCCTTCCACTGATTCGAGCAGGAAATCCCCGCGTCCCGGCACGATCAGCCGCCGCGCCGCGCCCACCGGCGTGTCGCTGTCGGCAATGATCCGCCGCCACACCAGCGCCGGCCGACCCTCGGCCAGCATGTCGGCGGCGGCGGCGGCGTTTTCGGGCAGGCCGGTTTCCGGGCGAGACGTCACGAAGCGCTCACACCCGATCTTATTGCTCGCCCACGAGCTGCTTGCGCACCGCCGCGATCGCCGCGTCGTTGCGGGTCACGCCCAGTTCCTTGCGCATCGCGACAGCGGCTTGCTGACGATATTCGTCCGACAGGGCCTGGCCCAACTGCTGGCGGGTCTGCCCAACAAGCTCGGGCTCGCTTTCCAGCGGCAGCGTGCTGATGTCCTGAAGGGCAACGACATACCAGCCCAGCCCGCGCGGACCTTCGAGCGATTTGACCGTGCCTTCGGCCATGCTGAACATCAGCACCAGCGGGGGCGGAATGCGGCCCGATTGGCTGGCGAGCAGCTTGCGGCGTTCAAGATCGATCATCTCGCGCTCGAAACCCGGCTTGTTTTCGGCAGCCATCGCTGCGGCCAGCGGGGTTCCGGCGCGCACCTTAGCCATGATCCGGTCAGCCGCCTGCTTGGCGAGCACCGCGCCCTGCGCACGCTTCCATCCGGCGGCAGCGGCTTCGCGCACTTCGGCGAGCGGCGGGGCGGAGGCTTCCTCGACCCGCGCGACTTCGAAGATCACGAATTCCTCACCATCGGTCACGACCGCCAGTTGCGGCTCGCTTTCTTCCATCTGGAACGCGGTGGGCAGGATCGGGGCGAGCTGCGGCACGATCTGCGCCTGAGGCTGGCCGAACACCTGACCGTTCGCGAGCAGGGATGGGGTGGTCTCCACCTTGAGGCCGTAGGTCTTGGCGACTTCGGCAAGCGCCGTGCCGCTGTCGATTTCGGCCTCGATTTCAGAGGTGAGATCGGCAATCCCGGCGGCGCGCTTTTCCTTGGTCAGGGCCTCGGTGATTTCGGGGGTGGCCTGCGCCAGACTGCGCGCCGGGATGCGTTCGACCGCATCCACCCGCGCAACATACCAGCCGAGCGTGCCCTGCGCCGGTTCGATCACACCGCCCTCAGCCGCCTTGAAGGCGTTCTGGGCGAAGGCAAAACTGGTCGCGTTGGACATTTCCTCACGCTCACGCGCTTCGGCCCGTGAGGCGCTGAAGCCCGCTTCACGCGCCACGCTTTCCAGCGACGCGCCGGCAGCGATGCGCGCCGCCAACGCCTTGGCCGCGTCCTGCGTGGGGACGACAAAGCTGGACACGACGCGCTTTTCACGCGCCTGATACTGCGCGGCATCGCGCTTGTATCGTGCGGCGATTTCCGTCGCACTCGGCGTGGCATCGACCTTGAGCGTGTCTGAACCGAACACCGCAAAACGCAGCGTGCGCCGCTCGGGGCGTGTGAACTGGGCACGGTTGTCCTTGTACCATGCGGCCAGCTGCGCCTCGGTCGGGTCACCCGCCGGAGCAAAGGCGCTGCTGGGGATCAGGGCGATTTCGCCCTTGCGCTTTTCCAGCACCAGTGCGGCGTATTGGCGCGCGATCTTTTCGGGAAGCTGCGGGGCAGCCACCGCCGAGCGCAGCAATTGCTGCTCGATCAGCCCGTCGGCCAGATCGCGGCGGAACAGTGCATCGGTCAGCCCGCGCGAGCGCAGGGCGGCAAGATAGGTCGCTTCATCGAAGCTGCCGGTCAGGCCCTGGAAGGCGGGGATTTTCAGAATCTCGCTGTTCACCAGATTGTCGCCCGCGCGCAGGCCATATTTGCGGCCATATTCGCCCACGGCGAAGCGGTCGATCAGCTGGCTGATGACCTCGTCAAGCCCGCCCTGTTCGACGAATTCCGGCATCGTCAGTGTGGGGTTTTGCTGCCGCATTTGATCAAGCGCGGTGTTGGCCGCCATGTTCAGATCGGAAATCGGGATCGATTCCCCGCCGACGACCGCCATACGATCGGTGTTGGTCACGCCGCCAAAGGTCGAGGTGCCGGAGATGTCGGCAGCCGCAAAGGCCAGCGCCATCAGCGCAAGGAAGCCGATAAAAATCGGCAGACCGATCTTCGATTGGAAAAAGCGGCGGAAAAACGAAAGCATGGCGTAGTGGACCCCGTCCGAGGCTGATGGGTGACGGAGCGTGCAGCCCCGGGCAAGCACCGCGCAGCGCCGCGATACGCGATGCGCTTTAGAGGCCCTGCGACCGCACGGCAACAGGTCGCTGCGCCTTTTGACTAGTCCGCTGTCCTCGGCTAGCGGACGCGGCCCCGGGGCACTACAGCAGACGCCAGAATCAGCGTGCGTCCCGGCTATCCCTCTCAATTATATAAAGTGCAGGACAAAACATGACCCGCCGACCCTATATCGTCGGAAACTGGAAGATGCATGGCACCCGCGCCATGCTCTCCGAAGCGCGCGCAATTGATCGTGCTGCACAGCGGCACATGAAGGTCGAAGTCGCGCTTGCGCCGCCTTACACCCTGATCCACCCGATCCATCGTGAGGCCGAACAGATCGCGGTCGGCGCGCAGGACTGCCACCACGAGGACGGCGGCGCGCACACCGGCGACATTTCGGCAGCGATGATCGCCGATGCGGGGGCGAAGTTCGTGATCCTCGGCCATTCGGAACGGCGCACGGGCCACGCTGAAAGCGATGCAACGGTGCGCGCCAAGGCGCAGGCTGCGCTGGCTGCCGGCCTCAGGATCATCATGTGCTGCGGCGAAAGCGCCGACACGCGCGAATCGGGCAAGGCGGTGGCTTTTGTGAAGCGCCAGCTCAAGGCCTCGCTCCCGCCGGCCGACCAGATGCCCACCGACGTGGCCGAACGGCTGACGGTCGCCTATGAACCGATCTGGGCGATCGGCACCGGCACGGCTGCCACCACTGACGATATCGCCGAAATGCACGGTGTCATCCGCACGCTGCTGGTCGAACTGTTCGGCGAGGAGCAGGGCAGCGAAGTGCGCATCCTTTATGGCGGATCGGTCAAGCCGGATAACGCTGCCGCGATCTTTGCCGTGCCCGATGTGGGCGGAGCGCTGGTGGGCGGGGCGAGTCTTACCGCAGACAGCTTCATGGGCATCGCGCTGGCTGCCAGCGAGCCGTTCGAAAACTGAGCTTTGGCACACGGCGCCCGCGTGGGCTTGCCGCAAGGCGTCCGCGCGCCTACATGGCGCGCATAACCGCAACCGGGCGAAGGATCGCCCCCTGCCACGAGATCAATTCATGTCCCTGTTCATCTTCCTTACCGTGATCCAGGCCCTGGTGGCCGCCGCGCTGGTTGGCGTGGTGCTGATGCAGCGTTCGGAAGGCGGCGGGCTTGGCATCGGCGGTAGCCCGGGCGGGGCGTTCGGTGCTCGCGGCGCGGCAGATTTCCTGACCCGTTCGACCAAGTGGCTGGCGGTGGCTTTCGTGGCGCTGTCGATCGTGCTGGCCGCACTGGCGGTCCGTGAAAGCCGGGTGGGCGGGGTAACGACGACGCTCGATCGCACCGCGCCCGGTGCGGCAGCCCCCGCAGCACCCGATTTGCTGGCTGATCCGGCCCCGGCCGCTCCCGCGCAGAACGAGGCTGCTCCGGCTCCTGCTGCTCCTGCCGAAGAGGGCGCGCAGTAACGCCCTTTTTCTCAAGCGGCGGCGGCATTTCGCCTGCCTCTTGCCCTGCTTCACCAACGGCACTGTGGATGGCGCGTCATGCGGCGCGCAATTCGCTTGCCCCGAATCCCTCTCGACGCTTAAGGCCCAACTCCCATGGCGCGGTTCATTTTTATCACCGGCGGCGTGGTCTCCTCGCTCGGCAAAGGTCTCATGGCAGCCTCCTTGGCGGCCCTCCTGCAGGCGCGCGGCTACAAGGTCCGCATCCGCAAGTTCGATCCCTATCTCAACGTCGATCCGGGCACGATGAGCCCGTACCAGCACGGCGAGGTCTATGTGACCGACGACGGGGCCGAGACTGATCTCGATCTCGGTCACTACGAACGCTTCACCGGCGTGTCGGCTCGGCAGAGCGACAACATCACATCGGGCCGGGTCTACCGCGACATCATCGCCAAGGAACGACGCGGCGATTATCTCGGCGCAACCGTGCAGGTGATCCCGCACGTGACTGACGCGATCAAGGAATTCGCGCTGGCCGATCAGGGCGACCATGATTTCATCCTGTGTGAAATCGGCGGGACGGTGGGCGACATCGAATCGCTGCCCTTCATGGAAGCGATCCGCCAGCTGCGGAACGAGCTGGAGCCGTGGCAGACGGTCAGTGTCCATGTCACGCTGGTGCCGTACATCAAGGCCGCGGGCGAGCTGAAGACCAAGCCCACCCAGCATTCCGTGCGGGAACTTGCCAGCTTGGGGATCAAACCCGACATCCTGCTGTGCCGGGCCGAACATCCCATTCCCGAAAGCGACCGCCGCAAGATCGCGCAGTTCTGCAACGTGCGCGCCGAGGCGGTTATTCAGGCGCTGGACGCCCCGTCCATCTATGCGGTGCCACAGCAATATCACGCCGAGGGTCTGGACGCCGAAGTGCTGCGTGCCTTTGGCATCACCGATGCGGCAGCGCCCGATCTTTCGGCCTGGGAGGACGTGACTGACCGTCAGTTCAACCCCGAAGGCGAAGTGACCATTGCGGTGGTCGGCAAATATGTTGGCCTGCAGGACGCTTACAAAAGCCTCAACGAGGCGCTGGTGCATGGCGGCCTGGCCAACCGCGTCAAAGTCAACATCAAGTGGATCGACGCCGAAATCTTCGAAGGCGACGACGAATCCCAGATCATCGCCGCGCTGGAGCCGATGCATGGCATTCTGGTGCCCGGCGGCTTTGGCGAGCGCGGGTCCGAGGGCAAGATTTCCGCCGTCCGCTTTGCGCGTGAACGCGGCGTGCCGTTTTTCGGCATCTGCCTCGGGATGCAGATGGCCTGCATCGAAGGCGCGCGTGCGGCGGGCTTTGACAAGGCCTCCTCGACCGAATTCGGCCCGACCGATGCGCCGGTGGTGGGCATCATCACCGAATGGATGACCAAGGAGGGCATCCAGCAGCGCGAAGAGGGCGGCGATCTGGGCGGCACGATGCGGTTGGGGGCATATCCCGCCAAGCTCAGCGCCAACAGCCACACCTCGCGCATCTATGGCGGTGCAGAGATGATCTCCGAACGCCACCGCCACCGTTACGAGGTCAACAGCGCCTTTATCGAGCCGCTGGAAAAGCAGGGCCTGATCTTTGCAGGGATGAGCCCGGATGGCCTGCTGCCGGAAATCGTCGAGCGGCCCGACCATCCCTGGTTTGTGGGCGTGCAGTTCCACCCCGAGCTGAAGTCCCGGCCCTTCGATCCGCACCCCTTGTTTGCCGGCTTTATTGCTGCCGCGCTGGAACAGTCGCGACTCGTCTAGGGCAATTTCCCGGCCATTTTGGTGAAGATGATGGCTTGGCCGGTGATCCTTCCGGTTATGTGGATTTATGTCCTGCCGGGTCGATTGTCCCGCCTCGGCAACTCTTTGTTTCGCAAGGCCGTGCGCCCGTGTCGCATCCTTACAACTTTTGCAGAATGCCCTTGCGTGTTGTTACGATTCCGCATTAGACGAACCGCGGATTTCACAGTTTCCTAGCAATTCCGGCGCTACCGATGCTTGTATTCTGCTATACTGGCAGATAACCGACCGGCAGATACCCCGCCGGGTGTCTACGAAACGAGCTTGGGTGATTTTGTCCGTCTTCTGCGACCCGGACGGATAGGATCACACGGGGCGACGAAAGTCGCGGGGGCGGATTGCGAGATCCGCCCCCTTTATTCATCTTAGACAGAATTGTGGATGGCTGCTCAGGCAGCGCTGGCGTTGTCGCCTTCGTCGCTGGTGGTGGGCACGGCGGTAAGCGTGGCCGTGCCGCCGATGGCGATCTTGCGCGGCTTCATCGCGTCCGGCACTTCGCGCACCAGGTCGATGATCAGCAGCCCGTCAGCCAGATCGGCCCGTTCCACCCGGACGAAATCGGCCAGTTCGAACCGGCGTTCAAAGCCGCGGTTGGCGATGCCGACATGGAGCAGTTCGGCCCCGTCATCCACATAGTCGCGCTTGCGGCCTTGCACCACCAGCAGATTCTGCTGAGCGGTGATGTCGATATCCTGCGGACGGAAGCCCGCGACCGCCACGGTAATGCGGTAATTGTCCTCGCCTCGGCGCGAGATGTTGAAGGGGGGGGTAATTGTCGCCCGCGTTGAGCCGCGCCTGATTTTCGAGCAGGTCGAACAGGCGGTCAAAGCCCACGGTGGAGCGGCGGTAGGGGGTGAAATCGAAACGTGACATTGGCAAATCCTCGTATCTGAGCAATTTGGTTCATCCACGGGCCTGCCGGATGCAGCACCCGCCTTGTCGCCGTTCCCGTTCCCCAAGACTGGCGAAACGCGGCGACACCGCCTATCTGGTTTTTCCACCCGCGCTTTCAAGAGCATTTGGCAAGAGGGACGACATGGCTGCCCCCAAGATCGACATCTACACCAAGTTCGCCTGCCCGTTCTGCGTGCGCGCCAAGCGCCTGCTGACCGAAAAGGGCGCGACCTTTACCGAGCATGACATCACCATGGGCGGCCCCGGCCGCGACGAATTGCTCGCCCGTGCGCCGGATGCGATGATGGTGCCGCAAATTTTCATCGGCGATGTGCATGTGGGCGGATCGGACGATCTTGCCGCGCTTGAACGTGCGGGCAAGCTTGACGCGCTGCTGGCCGGATGACGACGACGATCGGAGTATTACAGATGACCTCGGGGGTAGACCCCGAGGCCAATTTTGCCGTGATCGAAGACGCGGCAATGCAATGCGCCAAGCGGGGCGCGCTGGTGCTGTTCACACCGGAAATGTCGCTGCTGCTGGACCGGGACCGCGCCCGTGCAAGGCAATGGATCGAAAGCGACCGCCCCGCCCAGATGATCGAGCGCCTGTCGATGGTCGCTGCCAAGCAGCACCTCGATATTGTCATCGGATCAATGCCGGTTGCCACAGCGGGCGGAAAGTGGGCCAACCGCGCGCATTACTTCCATCCCGATCTCGGCCCGCCGGTCACCTACGACAAGATCCATATGTTCGACGTGCAACTCGCCAATGGTGAGGCGTGGCGCGAAAGCGCGGCCTATGAACCGGGGCGCGAGGTTGTGACGGTGGAGAACACGCCGGTCGGCAGGCTTGGCCTCACGATCTGTTACGACCTTCGCTTCCCCGCGCTGTTCGGTGAGCTTGGCAATCGCAGGTGCAGTGCCATCACTGTCCCCGCTGCCTTCACCAAGCCGACGGGCGCAGCCCATTGGCACGTGATGCTACGCGCCCGCGCCATTGAGGCGCAGGCCTTCGTGATTGCAGCGGCGCAGGTGGGGCTGCATGAGGACGGGCGCGAGACCTATGGCCATTCCCTCGTGGTCGACCCCTGGGGCGAGGTGTTGCTAGACATGGGGGGCGATGCGTCGGGGCTGGCGTTCTGTGACATCGACCTTGCCCGCGTGATTGACGTCCGCGCTCAGGTGCCGGCTCTTGCCAACCGCCGCGACATTCCCAAATCCTGAGACAGCATGATCGTTTTTGACCTCGCCTGCCATGATGGCCACCGTTTTGAAGGATGGTTCGGCTCGTCCTCCGAATTCGAGGATCAGCGCGCACGTGGTTTGCTGGCCTGCCCGTCCTGCGGTTCTGCCGCTGTGAGCAAGGCGCCGATGGCCCCGGCGGTTCCTGCCAAGGGCAACACGCGGGCCGAAGTGCTGCCGCCCGAAGCCCCGAAGCAGGTGGCCAACACGCCGATGCCGCCGCAGGTGCAAAAGGCGCTCGCCGCGCTCGCCAAGGCGCAGGCCGAGGCGTTGAAGAACAGCACATGGGTGGGTGACAAGTTCGCCGAGGAAACCCGCAAGATGCATTACGGCGAGCGGGACGAGGCTCCGATCCATGGACAGGCCAGTCTTGCCGAAGCCAAGGCATTGATTGAAGAGGGCGTGCCGGTCGCGCCGCTGCCGTTCCCGGTCGCTCCGCCCGAAAAGTTGAATTGAATGGAGGGCCCGCGATGCTATGTAGCGCGTCGGGACCCCGTAGCTCAGCCGGATAGAGCACCAGATTCCTAATCTGGGGGCCGCGCGTTCGAATCGCGCCGGGGTCACCACGCTGCCATGATCGCAAAAAGGGAAAAAGGCGCTCGGCCCAACCGGAGCGACGGGGGGATTGGCCCGTCATTCGGTATCTGGCCTGAGCGCCTTTCGAAGCCCTGTTTACCGTGAAATCCTTAAGAAATCGCAATACCTTACACGGTTTCTGTCAGATTCCATGGACAGCCTGACGCCAGCGCCGCTCGGCATGGAAGGCCAGGGCCAGAACAGTGGACGACATGACCAGCATCAGCGCGCAGGTTCCACCCCAGCCGCCCCAATCATAGACCGCCGTTCCGGCCGCGCTGCCGATTGCCCCGCCGATGAACATGACGACGATGTAGGACGTGGTCAGACGTGTGCGGATTTCCGGGGCGAGGGTGAACATCGTCATCCTGCCCGCAACGTCGATGCTCGGCCCGACCATGTTGACTATCAGCAGCGGCACCAACAAAGCCCAGATGCTGAAGCCCAGCGGGTAGAACAGCGCGATGCCGACAAAATTCACCGATGCGGCGACCAGCCGGGCCTTGCGTGCTCCGACCCGGTCAGCCCAGCGCCCGAGCCGGGGGGTGGTGAAAACGCTGATCGCCGCGACCCCGGCCAGATAGCCGACATCATCGGTGCCATATCCCATTGCCGGACTGGTAAGATGCAGGGCCAACGCAAGCCAGCTTGCGGTGAAGACCCCGAAATTCAGCCCCTGGATTGCGGCGGAAATGCGCATGTCGGGGTGCTTTGCTGCAAGCCTGAACACCGATGCGATGAGTGCGCCATACCCGGCCTCGGCCCGTTTTGGCGCGGCGCGCTCGCTGCGCATGGCGAAGGGCAGAAATGCGGTGACCGCCACCATCAGGACGAAGGCTACGATATAGACACTGTGCCAGTCGGTGCGCGCGGCGATGATGCCCGCGCCCACCCGCGCCACCAGAATGCCGAAAATCACTGCGGCGGTCAGTTGCGCCGTGACCTGCCCAAGCCGCTCGGGCGCGACCCGTTTGGAGGCGAAAGCGGGGATCAGATAGGGGGCGATGGTCACAAAGCCGAGCAGCGTCGATGCGGCGGTGAACAGCACGAAATCCTGCGCCAGCACCATGCCGCCAAGGCACAGCGTTTGCGCCGTGACAAGAATCAGGCACAGCCGCCGGTTCGAGTAGAAATCGCCCAGTGGCAGCAGCAGCAGGATGCCCAGCGCCAGTGCCAGCTGGTTCAACGCCGGCACCAGCCCGATTTCCGCTTCGCCCACTCCGAAGGCCTGTGCCACTTCGCCGATGATCGGGTGGATGTAATAGGCGTTGGCTGTCACCACCGCGATGGTGATCGCCAATGCTCGCTCCTGCGTGCGGGTGAGATAGGCGGGGGCAGGTTCGTCGGCGATCGCAGTCATCGCCGCGGTGAGTAGCAGAACGAAACGGGATTGCCATGGGCGATGTCTTGTCCGAAAGCACCCAAATTGGTGAGGTGGACTTGGGCGCAGCAAGCGGGCAATCCCCCGCCCAAGTCAGGAGAACACGCTTGCCCACGCACGCTCACGAGCCCGAGGAACTCGCCGAAATCCGCCGCGCGGTGCGCAGCCTGTGCGATGGCTTTCCGGGGGAATATTGGCGTGCCAGGGATGCGGTGCGGGCCTATCCGGCGGAATTCGTCGATGCGCTCACCAAGGCAGGGTTTCTCGCCGCGTTGATCCCCACTGAACATGGCGGCAGCGGTTTAAGCCTCGAGGCCGCCTGTGTGATCATGGAGGAGATTCAGGCATCCGGTTGCAACGGCTCCAGCGCCCACGCGCAAATGTACATCATGAACACCCTGCTGCGTTATGGCTCCGAAGCGCAGAAGGCGCAGTACCTGCCGCGCATCGCCAGCGGGGAACTGCGCTTGCAGGCCTTCGGCGTGTCTGAACCGACCAGCGGCACCGATACGCTGAGCCTCAAGACCCGCGCTGTGAGGGACGGGGACGCGTATGTGATCTCGGGCCAGAAAATCTGGACCAGCCGCGCCGAACACTCCGACCTCATGCTCCTGCTGGCCCGCACGACCCCGCGCGAGGAAGCGTCGAGCAAGACTGAGGGGCTTTCGATTTTTCTCGTCGATATGCAAGCCGCCAAGAGCGCGGGCATGACCATCAAGCCGATCCGCACGATGATGAACCATTCATCGTGCGAGGTCTTCTTCGACGATCTTCGTATCCCCGCCAGCAGCCTCGTGGGTGAAGAAGGGAAGGGCTTCCGCTACATCCTGTCAGGCATGAACGCCGAACGCATCCTCATCGCGGCCGAGTGCATCGGTGACGCCAAATGGTTCATCGAAAAGGCGACCGGCTACGCCAAGGACCGCAGCGTTTTTGCGCGTCCGATCGGCCAGAACCAGGGTGTGCAGTTCCCGATCGCCCGCTGCTATGCCCAGATGCGCGCGGCCGAGCTGATGGTGTACCATGCCGCCCGCGTTTACGATGAAGGCGGCAATCCCGGCGAAGAGGCCAACATGGCCAAGCTGCTCGCCTCCGAAGCCAGCTGGGCCGCGGCGGACATGTGCGTGCAGACCTTCGGCGGTTTCGGATTTGCCGAGGAATATGACGTCGAACGCAAATTCCGCGAAGCGCGGCTCTATACCGTTGCGCCGATTTCGACCAACCTGATCCTGTCCTATCTCGCCGAACACGTGCTCGGCCTGCCGCGCAGCTACTGAAAACGCCGCCGCCTTGCTGAATTGCGGGCGTTTGCCCCGGATTTCTGCGCATTGAAGCGCATTGTTCTTGCAGCATTGCGCCAAGTGTGATTCTGTGTAGATGACGGAAAGGGATCTTTCGCCAGATGCGCAAACAGGGACCGGAAAACAGGCTAAAGCGCTTTCTGGCGCTGGGCGCGCTGTTGTTGCTGGCCGGATTTGCCGTGGCCGGGCCGACCGGATTGCTCGCATGGAGCGAAAACGCCGAAGCGCTCGAAACCCGCAAGGTCGAAATCGCCGAGCTCACCGCCAAGCGTGATGGTTTGCGCAACCGCGTGATGCTGCTCGATCCCGAGGCTGCCGATCCCGATCTTGCCAGCGAATTGGTGCGCGACCAGCTTGGCGTGATGCGCGAAGACGAGGTCGTGATCACGCTTGAGGATTGATCCGGGACAGATCGTCCGGATGGCCTGATTTCGTATGCGTGTTGCATTTTCCGCTACGGCTTTGCGTTGCGTGGCACCCCTCTCCCTGCCTATAGGACAGTGATGCGCTTCTCCTCCCCATGAGTGCGCCAAAGTGAGGGATACGACCTTGGCCAAAAAGCCTGCAAAAACGTCCGCGCCCGCGGACGACACCGATTTTCTGCTCCATTCGCTGCAAGACGCCTTCGAGGCGAACAAGCGCTATGCCGCCAGCGATGCGGAAATGCTGGAATTTTACCGCCAGATGCTGCTGATCCGGCGGTTCGAGGAAAAGGCGGGGCAGCTTTACGGGTTGGGGCTGATCGGCGGGTTCTGCCACCTCTACATCGGGCAGGAAGCGGTCGCCATCGGCTTGCAAAGCGCGCTCGATAACGAGCGCGACAGCGTCATCACCGGGTACCGCGATCACGGCCACATGCTCGCCTACGGGATTGATCCCAAGGTGATCATGGCGGAACTGACCGGGCGCGAGGCCGGGATTTCCAAGGGCAAGGGCGGGTCGATGCACATGTTCTCGACCGAGCATAAGTTTTACGGCGGGCACGGCATCGTCGGCGCTCAGGTCGCGTTGGGCGGGGGCTTGGCGCTCGCGCACCAGTACAACGAAGATGGCGGCATCTGCCTTGCCTATTTCGGTGACGGTGCGGCCAACCAGGGCCAGGTCTACGAAACCTTCAACATGGCGGCGCTGTGGAAGCTGCCCATCGTGTTTGTGGTCGAAGACAACCAGTACGCGATGGGCACCGCGACCAAGCGTTCGTCGGCTGAAACCCGCTTCTATCGCCGCGGCACCGCCTTCCGTATTCCAGGCATGGAGGTGAATGGCATGGATGTGCTCGAAGTGCGCGCCGCAGCCGAAGTGGCCTTTGCCCACGTGCGCGCGGGCAAGGGCCCGGTGCTGATGGAGTGCAACACCTATCGCTATCGCGGGCACTCCATGTCCGACCCCGCCAAGTACCGCACCCGCGAGGAGGTGCAGGAACAGCGCGATCACCACGATCCGATCGAAGGCCTGAAGAAGACCCTGATGGACGCTGGCAAGACCGAGGATGAATTGAAGGCGATCGACAAGGCCATCCGCGCCGAAGTGGCGCAGGCCGCCGATTTTGCCGAAACCTCGCCTGAGCCCGCACCGGGTGAACTCTACACCGATGTTCTCGTGGAGGAGTATTGAGCCATGGGGATCGAACTGAAGATGCCGGCGCTTTCGCCGACAATGGAGCAGGGCACGCTCGCCAAGTGGCTCAAGCAGGAAGGCGACCGGATTGAACCGGGCGACATCCTTGCTGAAATCGAGACCGACAAGGCGACGATGGAATTCGAAGCCATCGACGAAGGCGTGCTGGAGAAGATCCTGGTCCCCGCCGGAACGGAAGATGTCGCGGTGGGCGCGGTCATCGCGCTGATCGCGGGGGAAGGGGAGGCGGCTACGCCTGCACCTTCGCCCGAACCGGCCAAGGCCGAGGCACCCAAGCCTGCCCCAGCACCTGCGCCCAAGGCTGAAAAGCCCGTTCCGGCTGCATCAGCGGCAGACCCTGCCATCCCGGCAGGCACCAACCTCGTCAGCACCACCGTGCGCGAGGCGCTCCGCGATGCCATGGCCGAGGAAATGCGCCGCGATCCCCGCGTCTTCGTGATGGGTGAAGAAGTCGCCGAATATCAGGGCGCCTACAAGGTCACGCAGGGTCTTCTGGCGGAATTTGGCCCGAAGCGCGTGATCGACACGCCGATCACCGAATACGGTTTTGCCGGGATCGGCACGGGCGCCGCGATGGGCGGGCTTCGTCCGATTGTCGAGTTCATGACGTTCAATTTCGCGATGCAGGCGATTGACCACATCATCAATTCGGCGGCCAAGACCAATTACATGAGCGGCGGCCAGATGCGCTGCCCGATCGTGTTCCGCGGCCCCAATGGCGCAGCGTCGCGTGTCGGCGCGCAGCACAGCCAGAACTACGGCCCGTGGTATGCCAGCGTTCCGGGCCTGATCGTGATCGCACCCTATGACGCGGCCGATGCCAAGGGTCTGATGAAAGCTGCGATCCGCTGCGAGGATCCGGTGGTCTTCCTCGAGAACGAACTGGTCTATGGCCGCAACTTCGATGTGCCCGAGGTCGAGGACTATGTCCTGCCCATCGGCAAGGCGCGGATCGTGCGCGAAGGGAGCGATGTCACCATCGTCAGCTATTCCATCGGCGTCGGCATGGCGCTGGAGGCTGCAGGAAAGCTCGCCGAAGAGGGCATTGATGCCGAGGTGATTGACCTGCGCACCTTGCGTCCGCTCGACAAGCAGACCGTGCTGGATAGCCTTGCCAAGACCAACCGCCTGATCGTGGCCGAGGAAGGCTGGCCGACCTGTTCGATCGCCAGTGAAATCATCAGCATCTGCATGGAGGAGGGCTTTGACCACCTCGATGCGCCGGTCATGCGGGTTTGCAACGAGGACGTGCCGCTGCCCTACGCGGCCAACCTCGAAAAGCTCGCGCTGATTGATGCAGCACGGATTGTCGAGGCTGCCCGCAAGGTCTGCTATAAATAAGCGGCACGGCGCCGCCCGGCCATTGTCAGGTCGGGCGGTTCGCCGAAAAGGTGGTGCATTGCGCCGTCGGCCCGCCTGGGTAAAGCTGGGTCAGGTCGCGGTTGTCACGAACGTTGAAGGCGGCGGTGTAGCTGATGCGCCGGCCTTCGAACACGGTGATCGGGGTGAGCGGTTGGAAGTCATAGACGACTTCCACGAACATCACCGCCGTGCCTTGCGACGCGGTGATATAGCGGCCGGGGGTTCCCATGCCGGGGAAGCTGGTGCCGGTTGCTCCATCGCCTGCCACGCCAAAGCTTGACGGCACATTCAACGCGCCGCGGCAGCGCTGCCATGCGATCCACTGGCCTCCCTGCGCATTCTGCTGAAGGCTGGAGATGATGATCCGGCCCTGCTGGAAAATGTCGATATTCTCGCCAAGCTTTTCCGCGCCGATGAGGGTTTCGGCGATATCGCGTTCAAACACCTTGCGCGCCGTCAGCACGTCCTGCTCACCCATGCGCGAAGCGTTGTCGGCCACTTGCATGGCGACCTGGCTGACCTGCATGTGCGTGATGACGAGATAGGCCGTATCCGTCCCCAGCATCCCCATGCCCAGCAGCAGCGGCGCGGCGAAGGCGAATTCGACCAGCGCCAGACCGGAGGTGTCACCGGCAAGCCTGCGGGCCAGACGCTGTGCCCCAGTCTGCTGCGGTTCAAGCGTGACTGCGGTCATGTGCAATTCCTCTGAGTGGTCACACGGTCGTTCTGTTCGTCGAACGGTTGGTTGCGCAAGACGGTGGACGAGGACAGCACAACATTTTGGGGCAGTCCGACTAGGCCGTACATCGGGAACAGGCGCGGGTAGCTGACAGTGGTGGTGTAAAGCACCACGTCGCGCGCCCCGCCGATCCCGTCCTTGCCGCGGTCCGCATCCCAGCGCCCGTTGTTGTTGTGATCGATGTAGGGTTCGTTGTTGTTGCAGATGTTGTCGCCGTTCTGATCGGTGAACTCTTCGGGCTCGCCAACGTCGGCGAAGTCGAAGTGGGACACTTTCTCGACCGTCACGGTGGCGCCATCGGGCATCACGGTGGCGACCTGTTCGCGCACCCGCGCATCGATGTTGACCTGCTGGCTGTTGGCGTTTTCCAGCGTCAGGTCGCGCCCGGCCTTCTGCATCGCGCCGTTCAGCATCGAGCTGGTGTACTGAGTGTGCGCGACATCGAACAGGCCCATGACCATCACGATCAGCACCGGCGCGACAAGGGCGAATTCGACCGCCGTCACCCCGCCGCGGTCCGCAGGAAGCCGCCGGAGCGTGGCGAGGGGGCGTGATAGGCGTTGCATCATGACGTGAGCCTCAGCGCTGCGATTTTCTGCGCGATTTCCTGGAACCGGGCGTTGAGCGTGGCCGAGTCATTGGCCTGGAACGCACGGCCGGGAGAAGCGCAGTCGATCAGGTTCTGGGTCAGCGTGGTTCCGAAGGCGACCACCCAGACGGTGATGTTTTCCTGCTGTGCGGCCCGGCAGATCGCCTGGAGGCGCGCTGCACGACGGGTGATTTCCCGGTTCTGATCACCGTTCCCGGTGATCCGGCGATCCCAGAATTCGATCCCTTGCGTCGAATAGTTCTCGATGTTGTTCACCTGCTCACCATCGGTCATGAACACGATATGGCGGGCGATTGCGTCACCATTGGGCGCGGTCTGGTTTTCCGAGGCAAAGATCCCGTTCGGTGACAGGAACCGCGCGCCCCACAACATCCCGATATCGTGATAGGTTTGTCCGTTCGCGTTCAGGCTGTTGACGTAGCTCTGCAGGTTGGTGCGGGTGATTTCGCTCAACTTGGCGGCAGCCCGCGGACAGGTGAAGCTGGGACGGTCCTGGTTGATCGTACGACCAGTGGCAATCCGCTCGGCATCGGTCACGGTATTTGTAGTGCGCTGGTTGGCACCGTTCCGCCGTTCCCAGACCGCACTGTTGAGCGCTGGCTTCCAGCGTTGCGCTTCGTTGGCCGGAACCAGGTTGATGTTGAGATCATGGGCGGCCGCCGGGAGCGGGTTGTAATTGCCGTTGGGGTCCATCCACACCGGTTCCTCGAGGCAGCCGCCCCAGGTCTGGGTGGCCATCGTGCCGTTGTTGCCAACCGGGAACTGGACCGTGTTGTTGGTATACAGCGTCGAGAGGTTGACCGATTCCCAGCCGGCAGGGCTGTCGGCAGGGTTGTTCACGTTGCACGGATTGGCCTCGCCGGTTGCGATCCGGCAATAGACCCACTCGCGGAACTGCGGAACCACATCTTGCTCGGTGGCAAGACGGGTCTTGCGCACCCGTCCGCGGCAACCGGCAAGGTTGTTGTTGCTGCCATTATTGGGCCATTGACCGGTCACGATAGCGGGCGTGGCAAACACCTGCCAACTCTCTGTTCGGCCATTGACCGTGACGTTACGGGTGCCCGGCAAGGTGTTGCGGCAGAAATTGGTCGCGTTGGTTCCTTCGGAACCATCTGTGCGGAAGCGATAGTGGTCGGTATTGGTCGAATTGAAGTTCGACGTGCTGCGCGGCAACCATTCATCCTGGTCAGAGATCAAAATCGTATCGCCGACTTCGTCCACATTGGGGTTGCTGGCGTTCGGGAACACCGCCGGATTGTACCGGGCCACGCGCGACTGATAGGTGTGAGTATTGGCCAGGAAGGCCCGCGGGATCGAAAAGCCGACATTGACCTGCTGCGAATAGGGCACAAAGCCATACCGAACCTGCGCGCTGGGCGAGGTTGCCGCTTCCACGGTGTCGTAGAAGTTCATCACTGCCGACCGCAGGGCGACGATCTTCGAACCTGTGCCGGAGGAGCAGCTGGAACCGTTGGGCAGACATGCCATCGATCCGGTCACGTCGAGCACGAACATGATGTCGGAATTGGAGATGTTGATTTCGGCGGTGCAGCTGACCGAAAGGTTGAACTCGTTGAAGCCGAACGCGGCCATGATGGTCGTGGGCAGGCGGCCGCTGGCGGTGCCGGTGACGACCCCGTCGGTGCTGGTGTAATTGCGGCTGCGGTTTTCAATGCCGAACATGCCGTCGTTGAAATTCTGGTCGAAGAAATTGAGACCCATCGTGCGGTGGGCTGTGGTGAAGGTGTCGTCGGTCATCGCCCGCCGCGCGGCCAGCGCGCCAGCGTCGCATGCCGCCTGCATCCGCGCTGCAGCCATGTAATAACGGCTAGCGTCGATTCCGCCGCCGACCATCGCCATGATCGGAAGCAGCGCAGCGGCTGAAATCGCGAGCGTGTTGGCGGTCTTGTCGTGCAGAAGCTTGCGCATCAGCGACATATTGGCCTGCTTTTCTCGCCCCATCGGTTAGGTGCCCTTCCCCTGCTGTCCGTCCAAAACTCTTGCGGACAATCCAGATGCAGCCTCCGCCCTTAAGTTACTCTGGTAAGCGGATTGCAAAAGGTCATGGTTAACAAAGTCCTAATCCGGGGCTTGAGCATGCGCCGATGGCATCGCGTACCGTGGCGGGACAGTTTGCTTGCCAAGTGTGCAGAGGCTTGGCTAGGTGCTGGACGCGTGACCACTGATGCGCCCGAACCCCTGCCGCCAGAGGCCGATCTGGCGCTGGCCTGGTCCAGCCCGAACCTTCGCGGGCCGTTAACCACAGCTCTTCAGCTTGACCGTCGCTTGGCGCGGATCGTGATGCGCACAAGCGAGCCGATGCTGGGCCAGATGCGGCTCGCGTGGTGGCGTGATGCACTGGGCAAGTCGATGGCAGAGCGTCCGCGCGGCGATGCGGTGCTCGATGCAATTGGCGCCCATTGGGCCGGGCGCGAGGCAGCACTGGTGCAAATGGTTGATGGCTGGGAAGTCTTGGTTACCGCCGAACGGATCGGCGCTCAGGAGGCCACTGGCTTTGGTGAGGGGCGGGGCGCGTTCTTCGCCGCGCTCGCCTCCGATGCTGCACTGGTGGTCATCCGGCGCTGCGCGGCGGCAGGTTTCCGCTGGGCACTGGCCGATGCGGTCACGGGCGTGTCGGACGAGAACGAACGTGCGGCGCTGATTACGGCAGGGCTTGCGCGCAGCGGGGAGGGCGGGCGTCTGCCTGCCGACCTGCGCGCTCTGGCCGTGCTCGAAGCGCTCGCCATGCGTGCATTGCGGCGCGGCGGGCGACCATTGATGGAGGGACGCGGCGCATCGCTGGCCGCGCTCAGGGCCGCTATCTTTCGGAACTGATTGGGTATATTCACTTGGGCTTGCAGCAAAAGGGGGCAGACCTTTGCGACAGGCAGTGCTGGGTGCGTTGGGCGGACTTGCCCTCGCTGGGATCGGGGTTTTCTGGTGGCAGGGTCGCGCCGCGATCGAAGAGGGCGCGCCGCCTCCGGCCCCCGTTGCTCCACCATCGGATCCCGCAGCGCTCCCGCTTGCCGATCCCGGTAGCCTGCAAGGCCCTGCCCCCCCGGAACAGAGCGACCTTAGCAAGGAAGAGCTGCGCTTCTTCCGCTATGATCGCAACCGCGACCGGGTGATCACCCGCGATGAGATGCTCTCATCCCGAACCGATGCGTTCCGCGCGCTCGACAAGGACGGGAACAACCTGCTGACCTTTGAAGAATGGGCGGTCGCCACGGTCGACCGGTTCGAGGGCGCCGACAAGGACGGCGATGGCCGGTTGACCCCGCGTGAATTCGCCACCACCGCGCCCAAGCCTGCGGCGAAAAAGCCCGCCTGCAAGTGCTGAGCCGTCAGGCGGGTACGGCCTCGCGGGTTTCGTTGATCCAGCGCGCAAGGTCTGCCTTGGCGCGGCCGGTATAGGCTTCCTTGCGCACCTTCTTGCCGACATCGTGGAGCGGCGGGAAAAGGCCGAAATTGACGTTCATGGGCTGGAAGGTCGCGGCCTCGGCATCGCCGGTGATGTGGCTGAGCAGCGCGCCCAGCGCAGTGGTCGGGGGCAGGGGCTGCCAATCGCGCCCGGCAATTTCCGCCGCCGTCATCATGCCTGCCACAAGGCCGATGGCGGCGCTTTCGACATAGCCCTCGCAGCCCGTCACCTGCCCTGCAAAACGGATGTGCGGCGCGGCCTTAAGGCGCAGCTGGCGGTCGAGCACCTCGGGTGAATTCAGGAAGGTGTTGCGGTGCAGGCCGCCCAGCCGCGCAAATTCGGCGTTCTCCAGCCCGGGAATGGTGCGGAACAGCTCGACCTGCGCGGCATATTTCAGCTTCGTCTGGAAGCCGACCATGTTCCATAGCGTGCCCAGCTTGTTATCCTGACGCAGCTGCACCACCGCATAGGGCCAGCGCCCTTGCGGAAATTCGGGCGTGGTATCGAAGGGGTTATCCAGCCCCACGCCCTTCATCGGGCCATAACGCAGCGTCTCCACGCCGCGTTCGGCCATGACTTCAATCGGCATGCAGCCATCGAAGTAGGGGGTGTCCTTTTCCCACTGCTTGAACTCGGTCTTCTCGCCGTCCATCAGCCCCTTGTGGAAGGCGCGGTATTGCTCCTCGTTCATGGGGCAATTGATGTAATCGCCCCCTTCGTTCGAGGCATCGGTGCGCTTGTTCCAGCGCGACTGGATCCAGCACTTGCTCATGTCGATCGAATCGCGGTGGATGATCGGGGCGATGGCGTCGAAGAAAGCGAGCCGCTCCGCTCCGGTCGCCCGCACGATGCTGCCCGCCAGCGCCTCTGCTGTCAGCGGTCCGGTAGCGACGATGGTGAGGCCCGACGCGGGCAGGGCGTCCACCCGTTCCCGCACGATCGTGACATTGGGGTGGCTGGAGAGCGCCTTTTCGACCTCGGCAGAGAACACATCGCGGTCCACTGCCATCGCGCTGCCAGCGGGAACCCGCGCCACGTGGCCCGCGCGCATCACCAGACTATCGAGCTCGCGCATCTCGTGGTGCAGCAACCCGACCGCGTTCTTGGTGTCATCGTCCGAGCGGAAGGAGTTGGAACAAACCAGTTCGGCCAGCCCGTCGGTCTGATGGGCGGGCGTCATTTCGCCGGACCCGCGCATCTCCGATAGGCGCACGCGCACCCCGCGCTGTGCCAGCTGCCAGGCCGCCTCGCTTCCGGCGAGGCCGCCGCCAATGATGTGCACATCGTGCCAGTTCGCGTTTGCGGTCATGGCGGGGCAGGTAATTGCGTGATAGCCCGCCTGCAAGTCCCAAGGCACGGAGGCAGGTAGGGCACACATGGCAAGGCAGGCGCTGATTGAACAAAGGCCGTGGCTGCTGGCAAGCATTGCCTCGGCGACCGCGTTCTATTTCCTGAGCGATAATCCGGTGTTCGAGGGCACCTGGGGCCTGCTCGCCAAGGGGGCTTCGGTGGCCTTGCTGGCGCTCTACGCGCTGCTGCGCGTTCCGCATGGGCGGCGCGGGGTGGATGGGGTGCTGTTGGTGGTGGTGCTGGCGCTCGCATCAGCCGGAGATGTGGCAATCGAGCTTGATTTCGTCACCGGCGGCGCGTTCTTCACCGCCGCGCATGTGGTGGCGGTGGGGCTGTATCTGAGGAACCTGCACAAGCGCCCTTCGCCCACCCAGAAGCTGATCGGCGCCGGCCTGCTGATCGGCACGCCCCTGGTCAGCTATCTGCTGAGCGGTGAGGTGCAGATCGGCATCTATGCCAGCTTCCTTGGCGCGATGGCCGCTGCCGCGTGGATGAGCCACTATCCCCGCTACCGCGTCGGCACGGGTGCGATGCTGTTCGTGGCAAGCGACTGGCTGATCTTTGCGCGGATGGGGCCTTTCGACCTCGCCCCGCTGCCCGATCTGCTGATCTGGCCGCTCTATTTTGCCGGTCAGCTGATGATTGCGACAGGGATCGTGCAGTGTTTGCGAGGCGAGCAGCCCGTCAGGTAACGGGCTGCTCTTACATCTATGGCGCCTAGGCAGGCGGTCAATCGGCCTGAGGTTCGCCGGATTTTTCGGCCAGTTCTGCGGCGATAGCTTCCTCGGCAGGATTTTCCGGTTCCGCCGTCTCGTCGATGAGCGCCGCGCCGACGATGTGTTCGCCCTTGGCGACATCGAAGATCCGCACGCCGGACGATCCGCGCCCGGAGATCGAAAAGCCCTTGAGGCTTTCGAACCCGCCTTCGATGAGGTGGCGGAAATCAATCCCCAACCGGATCAGCTTGGCCTGATCGGTCACCAGCATCAGTTGCGAGCCGTGCTTGACCGGGAAGCTGGCGACCACCGGGCCGTTACGCTCCGGGTTGCTTTCGGGCGTGCCGATATTGGTGATCCCCTGACCGCCGCGTGATGTGGTGCGGTATTCATAGGCCGAGGAAATCTTGCCATAGCCATTGGCGGTGATGGTGAGGATGAACTCTTCGCCTTCCGCCATCGCCGCTTGCCTGTCGGCAGGCAGGGCAGGGACGGCATCATTGTTCTTCCACGCCGCTGCCCGCACATAGGCCTCGCGGGTTTCCATGTCGGCGGTCAGCGGGGCGAGCACCGCCATGCTGACAACCTTGCCGCCCTTCTTGAGGCTCATCCCGCGCACGCCGATGCCGGTACGGCTCTTGGTTTCGCGTGCGTCGGTGGCGGAAAAGCGAATGGCTTTGCCGCTGTCGCTGGCGAGGAAAATCTGCTGCTCCTCGGTCAGCAATTGCACGCCGATCAACCGGTCACCCGACCCTTCGACGAAGCCCATCGCATATTTGCCTGCCGTGGGAATGTTGGTGAAGGCGTCCATCGAATTGCGCCGCACCATGCCCTGTTCGGTGGCAAAAACGATGTTGAGGTTCGCCCAGCTTGCTTCGTCTTCGGGCAGGGGAAGTACGTTGGTGACGCGTTCATCGTCACCCAGCGGCAGCAGGTTGACCATCGGGCGGCCCTTGGTCTGCGGCCCGCCTTCGGGCAGCTTCCAAACCTTCATCCGGTAAACGCGGCCGGTGTTGGTGAAGAACAGCACGGGGTTGTGGGTGCTGGTGACGAACAGTTCGACGACAGCATCCTCGTCCTTGGTCGCCATGCCGCTGCGGCCCTTGCCGCCTCGGCCCTGCGCGCGGAACGTATCGAGCGCGGTGCGCTTGATATAGCCGCCGTGGGTGACGGTGACGACCATCTCTTCGCGCTCGATAAGGTCTTCATCTTCCAGACCGTCCCAGGCGGGCGCGATTTCGGACAGGCGCGGGGTGGCGTAGGTGGCGCGGATTTCGGCCAGTTCCTCGCGCATCACACCGTACAGTTTCACGCGGTCGGCGAGGATCGAGAGGTATTCCTCGATCGCAACCGACAGGCCCTCCAATTCGCCGCCGATCTCGTCACGGCCCAGCGCAGTGAGGCGGTGCAAGCGCAGGTCGAGGATTGCTTTCACCTGCCGTTCGGACAGGCGATAGGTGCCGCCGGCCTGATCGGCATCGGGTTCGATCGCTTCGACCAGACGGATGTATTGCGCGATATCGCCGATCGGCCATTCCTTGGCGAGCAGGCGGGCACGCGCTTCGGCAGGGTTGGGCGCGCTGCGGATCATCGCCACGACTTCATCGAGGTTTGACACCGCGACCACGAGGCCGAGCAACAGGTGCGCCCGTTCCCGCGCCTTGGCGAGTTCGAACTTGGTGCGGCGGGTGATCACCTCTTCGCGGAAGGTGATGAAGGCCTGGATGAAATCGCGCAGGCGCAGCGTTTCCGGACGGCCGCCGCGAATCGCCAGCATGTTCGCCGGGAACGACGATTGCGCCGGGGTGTGCCGCCAGATCTGGTTGAGCACCACGTCGGGGGTGGCGTCTCGCTTGAGGTCGATCACCACCCGCACGCCTTCGCGCGAGCTTTCATCGCGGATGTCGGAGATGCCCTCGATCCGCTTTTCCTTGGCCGCTTCGGCGATCTTTTCGACCAGAGAGGACTTGCCGACCTGATAGGGGATCGAGGTGAAGACGATGCTTTCGCGCCCTTCGCTCTTGGCGCCGCGCGTGCTTTCGATCTCGTGGCGGCAGCGCATCAGGATCGACCCGCGCCCGGTGGTGTAGGCTTGCCGCGCCCCGTGCGTGCCAAGGATCAGCGGGGCAGTGGGGAAATCGGGGCCGGGGATGTACTGGATCAGCTCTTCCGACGTGATGGCCGGGTTGTCCATGTAGGCAAAGCAAGCGTCGATCACTTCGCCAAGGTTGTGCGGCGGAATGTTGGTCGCCATGCCGACCGCGATCCCGCCCGCACCGTTGACCAGCAGGTTGGGGAAGCGTGCCGGAAGCACCGTCGGCTCCTTGCGGCTGCCGTCATAGTTGTCGGTGAAATCGACCGTATCCTTGTCGAGATCGTCCATCAGGCTGTTGGTGACACGCGCCAACCGCGCTTCGGTGTAACGCATTGAAGCCGGCGGATCGGGGTCCATCGAGCCGAAGTTGCCCTGACCATCGATCAGCGGCACCCGCATCGACCACGGCTGCGTCATACGCGCCAGGGCGTCATAGATCGCGCTGTCGCCGTGCGGGTGGTAGTTACCCATCACGTCGCCTACGATCTTGGCGCTCTTACGGTAGGGCCGCCCGGCAACGAATCCGCCTTCCTGGCTGGCGAACAGAATGCGGCGGTGAACCGGCTTCAACCCGTCGCGTACGTCCGGAAGGGCGCGGCTGACGATCACGCTCATCGCATAGTCGAGATAGCTCGACTTCATCTCGTCGACGATGTCGATACGTTCAAAGCCGCCCATCGGCACAGGTGCGGGGGAATCGAGGATGTCGCTGTCGTCGCTCAAGGTCTGGGCCGTTTCTGTTGTTGGTCAGGCGTGGTGCCGCCAGGTCGGGCCATAGCAGGGCCGATCATCTTTCCCTATCTAGGCACTTGCCGGGGGTTTCGCCACCTCACCCCCGGAACACAGCGGGAACGGCGTGGGTTTTTCCACATTTGCGGGGCTCGCCAGTCCGATTGGCTGCTGTGGGCATTCAAAGCCCGTTCAGCACGGCGCAGCTACCGGGAATTGCAAATCCCGTCAGGGCCGTTCAAAGGCTCAGGCAGAATTCGCCGCTGCACGAAGGCCGGTTCCGGCACAGTGCTGCGTTACTATTTGGAGGATGCAGTGACCAATTTGTCTTCGCCCCGTCGTCCCAAGTTTTTGGCCGCCAGCCTGGCGCGCCAGTTGGCTCTTGCCGTAGCGCTTGCCAGCGGGACCGCCGTGCTCACCGTGCCGGGGTTTGCCGATGCGGCCCACGCCCAGAAGAAGAAAAAGAAGGACGACGAAAAGGCTGCCGCAGCCCAGCCGCAGTATTCCAAGGCTTTCGTCGATGCCTATCAGGCCCTTGAAACTTCGCTGAAGGCGCCCACCGCCGATATCACTGCACTCAAGCCGCAGATCGCGGCGCTGGGGCCGCTGGCGGTTTCGCCAGACGAAAAGCTGGCACTGGGCGGTATGCTGTTCAATGCCGGCATCACGGGCAAGGATCTTGTGATGCAGCTCGATGGCGCGGAAATGATGCTGGCGAGCGGCAAGGTCAAGCCGGAGGAGGTCGGGCGCTTCGCGTTTGTCGCCTCGCAGCTGGCGACCTCACTGCAGCAGTACGACAAGTCGCGCACCTATCTCCAACAGGCGATCGACCTCAACTACAGCGCGCCCAACGTCTCAACCGACGATGTGAAGCTGAACATGGCCGAGCTGTATTTCACGCAGGATCAGAACGCCGAGGGTCTGAAGTACCTCAAGGGCATCATCGAGGCGCGCAAGGCTTCAGGCCAGCCGGTCGATCCCAAGTGGTACCGCCGCGGGGTGCAGATTGCCTACACCAACGAAATCGTGCCCGACATCTACGAATTCGTGCAGGGCTGGGTGATCACCGCGCCGACGCCGGACAACTGGCGCGATGCGGTCAACCTGACGCGCAATCTCAACGATTATGATGGCCCGGTGCTGCTCGATCTGCTGCGTCTCGGCAAGAAGATCGGCACGCTCAAGGACAAGAACGACTACATCTTCTATATTGAGGCAGCTGATACGCGCCGCCTGCCGATGGAAGTGAAGTCGGTGATCGACGAGGCGAATGCCACCGGCGTGATTGCGAAGGGCGCTGATCCGTGGGTCGATGAACAGCTCAAAACTGCAAGCGGCCTGATCGCGGAAGACCGCGCTGCACTGCCCTCGCTGGAACGGGACGCCAATGCGCCCGCGGCCCGGCTGCGCACCGTGCTGGCGGCGGGTGACACTTTCCTCAGCTATGGGGAATACGCCAAGGCAGCGGGCTTTTACGAAAAGGCTTTGACCATGCCCGAGGTTGACCGTGACCTTGCCCTGACCCGACTCGGCATTGCCCAGATCGGTTCCGGTAATGCCGATGCTGCCCGCGCCACGCTGGCGCAGGTGCAGGGGCAGCGCGCACCCATCGCCATGCTGTGGAGCGCCTATGCCAGCCAGACGGCGGGCGGGGCGTCGGCTTCCGGCGGCTGAGCCCACGCGATATCTCTGAATTTGACGGAGCACCGGGCAGCCCAGCTGTGCGGTGCTCTTTTTTGTCAGGTCAGGTGATGCAAATTGCAACCGCCCGCGCGCTTGCGGCAGGGCCGCCCTGCGCCTAAATGGCTTGCCATGAACGACCTCGCCAGCACGCCGCAGACGCAAACGCCCGCAGAGCGGCCCGCCCGCCAGCGCAAGCCCGACTGGATTCGCGTGCGCGCGCCTGTCAGCGAGGGCTACAACGAAACGCGCAAGCTGATGCGCGAGTTGAACCTCCACACCGTGTGCGAGGAAGCCGCCTGCCCGAATATCGGCGAATGCTGGACCAAAAAGCACGCGACCGTGATGATCCTCGGCGATGTCTGCACGCGGGCCTGTGCCTTCTGCAACGTCAAGACCGGGATGCCCAAGGCCGTCGACCCGTTTGAGCCTGAGAACACCGCTATTGCTGCCGCCAAGATGGGCCTTGAACACATCGTCATCACCAGCGTTGACCGCGACGATCTGCCCGATGGCGGGGCGAGTCAGTTCGTCAAGGTGATCGAGGCGCTGCGCCGCAACACGCCGAACACCACCATCGAGATTCTCACCCCCGATTTCCGCGGCAAGATGCGCCGTGCGGTGGAGATGATCTGCGAGGCGGGGCCGGATGTGTACAATCACAATCTCGAAACCGTACCGCGCTTGTATCCGACGATCCGCCCCGGCGCGCGTTACTATGCCTCCTTGCGCTTGCTGGAGGAGGTCAAGGCCCACAATCCGCTGATCTTCACCAAGTCCGGCATCATGCTGGGCCTCGGCGAACAGCGGCTTGAGGTGCATCAGGTGATGGACGACATGCGTTCGGCCGAGGTCGATTTCATCACCATGGGCCAGTACCTGCAGCCCACGCCCAAGCACGCCACGGTCGAGGAGTTCGTCACACCCAAGGCTTTCGCCGCTTACGGCGCCATTGCTCGGGCCAAGGGGTTCCTTCAGGTTGCCTCCAGCCCGTTGACCCGTTCAAGCTATCACGCGGGTGACGACTTTGCGAAGATGCGCGCCGCACGCGAAGAGAAGCTCGCCCGCGCCGGAGCCAAGGCGTAGGGCCAATGCCGGGAATTCGCGAAACCCGCCGCCTGCCTTACAGCGCCGAGCAGATGTTCGATCTGGTCGCCGATGTCGGCCGCTATGGCGAATTTCTGCCCTGGGTGATCGCCACCCGCGTGCGATCAAACTCGGAAACCGAGATGGTCGCGGACATGGTTGTGGGCTTCAAGGCCATCCGCGAAAGTTTCACCTCGCGGGTGAAGAAGGCCCGGCCGCTCGAAATCGACGTGCACTATATGGACGGCCCGCTGAGCGATCTCGACAATGTCTGGACGTTTCGCGCGGTAGACGATCACACGTGCGAGATCGACTTTCTGGTGGATTTCACCTTCAAGAACCGCCTGTTCGAAAAGATCGCCGGGCAGTATTTCGACAAGGCTTTCCGCAAGATGGTGGAGGCTTTCGAACAGCGTGCGGCGCAGCTTTACGGCAGCAGCAGTTCAAGCGCGCAGAGCGTCGCCTGACGGCGGATTTCGGCGCGGCCCTCGGGGCCCTCGCCGCCTGCAAAAAACTTGAGCTCGCCTTCGGGCTCGCCGGTCGCATTGCGGACAACACGGGCGAAGACCACTGTCCCGACAGGTTTCTGGGGCGTCCCTCCGCCCGGCCCGGCAACACCGCTGATCGCCACCGCGACATCGGCTTTTGATCGCTCCAGCGCGCCCTTCGCCATGGCCCAGGCGCAGGCAATCGACACCGCGCCGAAGGTTTCGATGATGTCGCTGGCAACTCCCAGCATCTCCATCTTGGCTTCGTTCGAATAGGTCACGAAGCCGCGATCGAGCACTGCTGACGATCCGGCGATTTCGGTGATGGCACCGGCAACCAGCCCGCCGGTGCAGCTCTCGGCCGTGGCCAGCTTGCGGCCCGCGGCGGCGTTCTCGGCAACGACGCGGGCAGCAAGGGCGGCGATATCGTCAGGCAGGAGCGAAAGCGGCATGGCGGGTTACTTGCGCGCCGTGCCGGTGGTGGCAGGGCCTGCACAGACAGGCGGGTCCTTCAGGTCTGCCAGTTCGGCGATGAAGGCCACCAGACCGCCGACATTGTCGGTCGGCAGGGGGCTGAGCAATTGCAGCCCACGCTCGATCTTGGTGCAGCTGTCACCCTTGATCTCAGCGGCGATCATCTGGCCCACCAGCGCATCGACGAAGGGACGCAGCGCGTCTTCCGGCATGGATTCGATCATTGCCGCCATGTCTGCTGAAGAGCCGCCTTGTGCCGCGCCGTCCTTGGCCATGAAGGTCTTGAGAAAGCGGAAGGCGCCGGCCCATGCCTGATCCTGCCCGGCGCGGAAGGGCGCGATATAGGCGTCACCCCCGGTCGCCATGAAGCCATCGCGCGACAGGCGGTTGGCGCAGGCATTACGCGCCGCATCAAAGGCGATGGGCATCGCATAGACCACCGCATCCGACATATCGGCCGGAGCAACGCAGGCCTGGCCTTGCGCAAGCGCGGTCTGGGAGGTGGCAAGCGCGGTCAAGGCGAGGGCGGGGGCGACAAAACGAAGCGTCATGTGGGTGTTCCTTTACGAAGCAAGCGTGACACAAACGATGGCCTGCGCAGCGATGCCTTCGCCGCGCCCGGTAAAGCCGAGTTTTTCGGTGGTGGTGGCCTTGATGCTGACCGCGGTCTCGTCCAGCCCCATCAGGCGGGCGACTTCGGCGCGCATGGCGGGGCGGTACGGCCCGATCTTGGGCGCCTCACAGATCAGGGTAAGATCGACATTGGCGACAGCGTAACCTGCCGCACGGGCCAGGCTGACAGCATGGGCAAGAAACTGCCCGGACCGCGCACCGCGCCATTGCGGGTCGCTGGGCGGGAAATGGGTGCCAATATCGCCTTCGCCAACCGCGCCGAGCACGGCATCGGTGAGCGCGTGGAGCGCAACGTCGGCATCCGAATGGCCGGACAGCCCCTTGTCATGCGGAATCAGCACGCCGCCCAGCCACAGCTCCTCGCCCGGCTCCAAACGGTGGACATCGTAGCCCTGGCCGACGCGGAAAAGGGGGGCAGTCATGGTTGGGGCAAAATCCTCGGCAAAGGTGATTTTCTTCAGACGCTCATCGCCATCGACCAGGGCAACTGAACCGGAGCTTGCCATAAGCACCTGCGCATCATCGCCCGCATCGGTCGGCCCAGCCCAGGCGCGGTGCGCGGCGAGGATGGCGTCGAACCGGAACGCCTGCGGGGTCTGCACCCGGCGCAGCGCCTCACGTTCGGCCTTTCCGGTCATCACGCCATTGCTGACGACCGCAAGGCTATCGACCACCGGCAGCACCGGAATGGCACCTTCGTAGACATCCAGCATATCGACCAAGCGGTGAGTGACCTGCTGTGGCAAGTCCGGACGGGCCGCGTCATGGATCAGCACACGCGTGTAAGAGCCATCGTCCATCGACTCCAACGCCTTGCGCGCTGAATCCTGCCGGGTCTCACCCCCGATTACGAGCCGGTACAATTCTAACCCGGCAAGCGCCGCTTCCGCCGCTTCCTCGGCTCCGGCAGGAATTGCGATCACAACTTCGATGGCGCCCTGGTCAAGCAAAGCCTCGACCGAATGCCGGATAAGCGGCTTGCCGCGCCAGTCGCGGAACTGTTTCGGGGTATCCCCGCCGACGCGCAGTCCCTTGCCAGCGGCGACAACAATCGCGGCAAACGGGGGAAGGGCGTTAGGGGCTGTCATCGGGGCGTTCGCTTAGGGTCTGGACGCGCTTTCGGCAATCCACTAAGCGCATGCCCAATTATTAGGCAACATCTCACCGCATGACTACGCTTCCCACTCCGCCGGCCTTGAAGCCGATCGCCATCGGCCCTGTCACGGTTGCCGAGCCGGTGGTGCTTGCGCCTATGACCGGGGTGACCGACATGCCGTTCCGCACGCTGGTGCGACGCTATGGATCGGGCCTCAATGTCACCGAGATGGTCGCAAGCGAGGCGGCGATCCGCGAAACGCGGGTCAGCACGCAGAAGACGGCGTGGGACCGTATCGAAGAACCGGTTTCGATGCAGCTGGTCGGCTGCGATCCCGCCAGCATGGCCGAAGCGGCGAAGATCCAGGAAGGCAATGGCGCGGCGATCATCGATATCAATTTCGGCTGCCCGGTGCGCAAGGTCGTCGGCCAGCTGGCCGGCTCTGCCCTGATGCGCGAAGTGCCGCTTGCGGTCCGGCTGATGGAGGCGACCGTCAAGGCGGTTAAGGTGCCGGTAACGGTGAAGATGCGGATGGGCTGGGACCACGACAGCCTGAACGCGCCGGAACTTGCCCGCATGGCCGAAGATATCGGTGTGCAGATGATCACAGTCCACGGCCGCACCCGCAACCAGATGTACAAGGGCAGCGCCGACTGGGCCTTTATCCGCAAGGTCAAGGATGCGGTGAACATTCCCGTCATCGTCAACGGCGACATCTGCTCGATCGAGGACGCCGCCAAGGCGCTCGAACAATCGGGGGCGGACGGGCTGATGATCGGGCGCGGTGCCTATGGAAAGCCCTGGCTGCTCGGGCAGGTCATGCACTGGTGGCGCACCGGTGAAGCGCGCGCCACGCCCGGCATTGATGAACAATACGCGCTGGTGGTGGAACACTACCGCCGGATGCTGGATCACTATGGCCGCGACACCGGGGTGAAGATGGCCCGCAAGCATCTGGGCTGGTACACCAAGGGGCTGCACGGTTCGGCCGAGTTCCGCAACATGGCCAACTTCATCGATGATGCCGATCAGGTGCTTGGCGAGATTGAGCGGTTCTATGCCCCCTTCCTGATGCAGCAGGCCGCCTGAGCCGTGGCAACCCACCCGGTTGACGCGCAAGGCAATGGCCGACCCGATGCGCGTGCGCAGCTGTCGGGTCTGATCTTTGCTGTGATCCTGATCGATGGCGAGGGCATGATCGCCGAAGCCAACCACGCCGCTGAAGATCTGCTCGGCACCAGTGCAAGCCGTCTGATCGGAACGAGCCTGACGGACCGGATCGGGCCGCTCGATCCGCGTGTCGAGGCGCGGTTGCTTGCCAGTGATGAGGCTTTGGTCGCCCGCGATCTGGTGATCCGGGTGGGCGATCTGGACGTGCGCATCAACCTTACCGCATCGCCGCTGGGCGGCTTTCCGGGTTGGCGGGTCGTTACCCTGTCGCAGATCGGCCATGACGAGGCGGCGGGCACTGTCGGCGGCGAAGCCCTGCTGGGGGCCCCGGCGGTGCTGGCGCACGAGATCAAGAACCCCCTCGCCGCCATTCGCGGGGCGGCGCAGCTGGCGGCGCGGAAACTGCCGCACGCCGACAAGAAGCTTGCCCGGATGATCACCGACGAGGTTGACCGCATCGCGCGGCTGATCGACCGGATGCAGCAATTGGGCAGCACCCGCACTGGCCCGGTCCAGCCCTGCAATCCGCACGAGGCAATCCGTGCCGCGATTGCCACCATGCGCGCAGCCGGGACCGATCGCGGCGATATTGAAATCCGTGAGGAATTCGACCCCTCGCTCCCCCCTGTGCTGGCCAACCGTGACGCGCTGGAACAGGTGCTGATCAACCTCATCTCCAACGCCCGTGATGCAGCGCTGGGGCAGGGCGGCGGCGGAGAGATCATCGTCCAGACCCGCTTTGTCAGCGGCCTTGCCTTCAGCGCAATCCGCAATGGCCGGGCGGTGCCCTTGCCGATCGAGATCACCATTTCCGACAATGGCCCGGGCATTGATCCGGCCTTGCAAGGGCACGTGTTCGAACCCTTCGTCTCGTCCAAGCCTTCCGGGCAGGGGCTGGGCCTTTCGCTGGTGCGCAAGCTGGTGCGCGACATGAACGGCAATGTCAGCCATGATCGCGATGCGCGTGCGGGGCTCACCCATTTTCGCCTGCATCTGCCGCAAGCGCAGGACGTTGCCTAAGCGATGCCAACAACACTCCCGATCCTGCTGGTGGAGGATGACGCCGCAATTGCGACCGTGATCATCGCCGCGCTGGAGGACGAAGGCTTTGCCATCGCCCATTGCACCGGCATTGCCGCGCGCGACAAGCAGCTTGCGCAGCGGCGGTTCGGCGTGATGCTGACTGACGTGATCCTTGAGGACGGGGACGGGCTGGCGAGCCTTTCGGCGGTGCGTGAACGCGCGCCCGATATGCCGGTGATTGTGCTCTCGGCGCAGAACACGCTCGATACCGCAGTCCGCGCGAGCGAGAGCGACGCGTTCGAATATTTCCCCAAGCCCTTCGATCTGGACGAACTGGTGCACGCTGTCAGGCAGGCAGCCGGCATGCGCGTTGCAAGCCAGGACGATGCGGCGAGCGCCCTTCCGGGCGAGAATGAAAAGATGCCGCTGGTTGGGCGCAGTCCTGCGATGCAGGGCGTCTACCGGATGATCACCCGCGTCTTGCGCAATGATCTGACCGTGCTGATCACCGGCGAAAGCGGCACCGGCAAGGAACTGGTGGCCGAAGCGATCCACGAACTCGGCAACCGCCGCACCGGGCCCTTCGTTGCGGTCAACACTGCCGCGATCCCTGCCGACCTTGTCGAAAGCGAGCTGTTCGGCCACGAAAAGGGCGCGTTCACCGGGGCCATCGCGCAGGCGATCGGCAAGTTCGAACAGGCCAATGGCGGCACGCTGTTCCTCGACGAGATCGGCGACATGCCTGCGGAGGCACAGACCCGGCTGCTGCGGGCGCTGCAATCGGGGCGCATCCGACGCGTGGGCGGAAGGCAGGAAATCGCGGTCAATGTCCGCATCATCGCCGCCACCAACCGCGACCTGACCCCGATGATTGCCGCGGGCACCTTCCGCGAGGATCTGTTCTACCGCCTCAACGTGGTTCCGATCGTGCTGCCGCCCTTGCGCGAGCGGCGCGAGGATATTGCCGCGCTGGTGCAACACTTTCTGATGCAGGCTGCCGAAGACGGCCTGCCGCGAAGGGTGCTGACTGCCGAAGCGATCGAGCGGCTCGAAGCCCGGAACTGGCGCGGCAATGTCCGCGAACTTCGCAACGTGGTCTACCGGCTCGCGCTGATGGCGCGCGAGGAACGGATCGACGCCGATAGCGTGCAGGACATCATCGGACCCGAGATTGCCGCCAGCGCTCCGCCGCA
The DNA here is from genome assembly GCA_003724185.1 of Porphyrobacter sp. IPPAS B-1204. Classification (GTDB taxonomy): domain Bacteria; phylum Pseudomonadota; class Alphaproteobacteria; order Sphingomonadales; family Sphingomonadaceae; genus Erythrobacter. The sequence goes on along the minus strand of RHGM01000001.1, from coordinate 175,315 downwards.
GGGCGATGGGCAGGGCGGTTTCGGTGCGGCCCTGGCAGGATGGCTGGCCAACGAAAGCCCGCCGCCCGGTGCGCTCTATCACCGGGCCCTGGCCGCGTTTGAAAAGCCGCTCATCGAATATGCGCTGGGCCGCACCGGCGGCAACCAGCTGCGCGCCGCACAATTGCTGGGCATCAACCGCAACACCTTGCGCAAGCGGATCGGCGAGCTGGGGCTGGAGCCGGAACGCTTTACGCCATCTTGAGGGCCCAAGCGCAGGCATAATGGCGCAAGCGCGGGGCATATCATCAGATTGATCTTGCATTTTTGCCACACCATTGTTGTAAAGAGGCAACGATGGAGCCGTCCCCACCCCGCGCGTTAGGCTTTGTGCCTCGTCAACCCCCGCGCTGGTGGCGCCGGGCGGTAATTGCAGCGCGCCGGGCGAACATTTTCCTCTGGCTCGAAGTCATTGCCGTGTTGACGCTGCTGGCAGCGATCGGAGCGACGTGGTCGGCCTTCAGCCGCTCGGATGCGCCGGGCGATCTGCTGCCGACAATGTGGGTTTCCGTCCTGCTGATGGCGACGCTGGTGCCGGCGATGGCGCTATTGGTGCTGATCGGCAGACGGCTCGCCTTGCGGCGTGCCGCGGGCAGCACCGCAAGGCTGCACGTGCGCCTCGTGTTTTTCTTCTCGATGGTGGCCGCCTTGCCCACCCTGCTGGTCGCGGGCTTTGCCGCCTTCCTGTTCCAGACCGGCGTGGACTTCTGGTTCTCGGACCAATCCCGCGGGCTGATGGAAAACGCCAATGCGCTGGCGCAGAGTTATTACGACGCCAACCAGCGCAATGTCGAACAGAACTCGATCATCATGGCCTCCGATATGCGCGACACGCTGGTGCGGGTGCCGATTACCGATCCCGATTTCCCCGATTTCTATCTTTATCAGGCACAGGGGCGCGAGATTTCCGAAAGCGCGATCCTGCAGCGGATGCCCGACAACTCGTTCCGCACCGCCTTCGCCTTCAACCTGCCGAAGGGCACCGACCACCTCCAATTCAGCCGCGAGGCACTGCCCCGGCTCGATAGCGGCGAGCCTGCCGTGGTCATCGGCAGCCCCGAGCGGATCGAGGCGCTGGTGCCGATCGACGCGCAGTCGGGCGCCTATCTCTACAACGCCCGCACCACCGAAGAGACCATGTTCAATTCATGGTCGAAGGCGCAATCCATCGTCACCGCCTATGACCGGCTCACCGGCAGCGCGCGCACCTTGCAGCTGCGCTTCAACATTGCGCTGGTGGCGGTCAGCCTGCTGCTGGTTGGCCTCGCCATCTGGTTCGCACTGCGCTTTGCTGACCGTCAGGTGGAACCGCTCACCGCACTGGTCGGTGCGGCGCGCAAGGTGGGGCAGGGCAATTTCGCGCTCCGGCTCGACGGACGCACCGGGGCGGATGAAATCGGGCTGCTCAACCGCGCCTTCAACCGCATGACCGCGCAGCTGGACAAGCAAACGCAGGCGCTGGTCAGCGCCAACCGCCAGATCGACGACCGCCGCGCTTTCACCGAAGCCGTGCTGGAATCCGTCACGGCGGGGGTTGTTTCGGTTGATGCGGAATCACGCGTAACGCTGATGAATTCCTCTGCACAGGCGTTGCTGTCACACGAAGGTCCGGCCGACATGATCGGACAACCGCTTGATGCGCTGTCGCCCGAATTGTGCCGGTTGATCGCCGATGGCAAGGAACGCGCCATCATCACCCATGCCAAGGGCACGGAACTGTTGACGCTCGCGGTCAAGGTGGCGCCGGGGACCAGCGGGCACGTGATCACCTTCGAGGACATCACCCGCCAGCTGCTCGATCAGCGGCAGGCGGCGTGGTCCGATGTGGCCCGCCGCATCGCGCATGAAATCAAGAACCCGCTCACCCCGATCCAGCTCGCCACCGAACGCCTGAAGCGTCGTTACCGCACGCAGGTAGGCGATGAAGACCGCGACCTGTTCGACGAACTGACAAGCACCATTGTCCGGCAGGTCGGCGATCTCAGGAAGATGGTCGACGAATTTTCCTCATTTGCGCGCCTCCCCAAACCTGTGTTCCGCGATGAGGACGCCTTGGATCTCGTCCGGCAGGCGGTGTTCCTGCAGGAAGTCGCCCATTCCGGCATCGCCTTCAACGTCGCTTCGTCAGAACTGATCGACCGCGAAGTGCGCTGCGATCGTCACCAGTTCGGGCAAGCGATGACCAACGTGCTCAAGAACGCGGTCGAAGCGGTCGAGGCGCGCGCCGCCGAGGCCAAGGGCGCCTATGCCGGGGAAATCGCCGTCACCATGCGCGACGCGGGCGAGGCGGTGGTGGTGGTGATCGAGGACAACGGCATCGGCCTTCCCGCTGACCGGGAGCGCATCACCGAACCCTATGTCACCACGCGCGAGAAGGGCACCGGCCTCGGCCTTGCCATCGTCAACAAGATCGTGGACGAACATGGCGGCGATATGAGCTTTGCCAGCACGCCGACAGGCGGCACGGCCGTGACCTTGCGCTTTGCCCGCAATCCCAACCCCATCGAAGGCGGCCCCCTGTGATCCCGTCTTCGCTCATCTGTGACCTCACAGCCAAAGGACCGTTCCCATGGCGCTAGAAATCCTGATCGTCGACGACGAACGCGACATCCGCGAACTGGTGGCAGGTGTGCTCGGCGATGAAGGCTATGCCTGCCGCACCGCAGCCGACAGCACCGAAGCGCTCGCCAAGATTGACGAGCGTCGCCCCTCGCTGGTGCTGCTCGATGTGTGGCTTCACGGCAGCCAGATGGACGGGCTGGAACTGCTCGACGCGATCAAGGCGCGCGAACCCAATCTACCGGTGATCATCTTCTCGGGTCACGGCAATATTGATACGGCGGTGGCAGCCGTCGGGCGCGGGGCGATGGACTTCATCGAAAAGCCGTTCGAGGCTGAACGCCTGCTGCTGCTGGTGGAACGCGCCACGGAAACCGAAAGGCTGCGGCGCGAAAACTCCCGCCTGCGCGAAGGCAGCTGGGGCAGCGCCGAGTTTACCGGCAATTCGCCCTCTATCAACGCGGTCCGCGCAACTTTGAAGCGGGTGGCGAGCACCGGAAGCCGGGTGCTGATCTCCGGCCCTCCGGGTGCGGGCAAGGAAGTCGCCGCTCGCCTGCTTCACGCCTGGAGCGCGCGTTCGGATGGAGCATTCGTGCTGGTCAATTCGGCCCGCATCACGCCCGAACGCTTTGAGCAGGAACTGTTCGGAGAGGAGGCGAACGGCAAGCAGGTGCGTCCCGGTTTGCTGGAATTGGCCGATGGCGGCACGCTCTACCTTGATGAAATCGCGGACATGCCATTGTCGACGCAGGCCCGGATCCTGCGCGTCCTGACCGATCAGAGCTTCGTGCGGGTCGGCGGCACCCGCCAGATCGGGGTCGATGTCCGTGTGGTGTCCTCCACCACCCGCGATCTGACCGTTGAAATGGCCGAGAAGCGCTTCCGCGAGGACCTGTTCTATCGCCTCAACGTGGTGCCGGTCGTGCTACCCGCCCTGTCGCAGCGGCGCGAGGATATTCCGGCGCTGGCCGAGCATTTCTTCACCCGTTATTCCAACGATCAGGGTCTAGCCCCGCCAGAGATTTCGTCCGAGGCGATGGCGGCGCTGCAGGCCTATGACTGGCCCGGCAATGTCCGCCAACTGCGCAACGTGGTTGAACGCACAATTATCATGACTCCGCGGGAAAAGCTCGGCACGGTCGAGCCTGATATGTTGCCGCCCGAAATCATCGGCGGGCAGATCGGCCTCGCCAGTGACAGCCTTTCGGCGATCATGGGCGTGCCCTTGCGAGAGGCGCGGGTCAGTTTCGAACGGGAATACCTCTCGATCCAGATCCGCCGTTTTTCTGGCAATATTTCCAAGACCGCCAGCTTCATCGGGATGGAACGCTCGGCGTTGCACCGGAAGCTGAAGCTGCTCGGAATGGCCGACCGGCGCGACGAGGAAGACTGAAGCCTTTGCAGATTCCTGCAAATCTGGGGAAAATCAATTCTTGTCCCCGGGCGGTCTAATCGCCATTATGGATAGTGAAGGGCTGTCGTTCCCCGATTTCGCGACGGCCTTACTCTCGTGAGCCGCAAAACCGGCCGCCAAAAACAGGAGCCACGACAATGTCCAGCGGGCGAACGCTCTCCCCCCGTCCGGTTGCACGTGCTGCCACTTCGAACGAACCGCGCAGCAATGATGGCGGCGGATCGGCCACCCGTCAGGGCGGCAATCTTCAGGACGCCTTCCTTAACCTCCTGCGCAAGAACAAGGTGCCCGTCACCATGTTTCTGGTGAAGGGTGTGAAGCTGCAAGGGATTGTCACGTGGTTCGACAATTTCTCGATCCTGCTGCGCCGCGATGGGCAGTCCCAGCTGGTCTACAAGCACGCGATCAGCACGATCATGCCCGGTCAGATGCTTGATCCGGGCCAGTTCGGCAGCCAGCCCGGCAGCCGCAAGCAGAAGCTGCTGCAGGACATCTTCCTCAGCCGCGTGGCAGAGGCCAATGTGCAGGTGACGATGTTCCTCGTGAACGGCGTGATGCTGCAGGGACGGATTGCCGCGTTCGATCTGTTCTGCATGCTGCTTGAACGCGATGGCGCAGTTCAGCTTGCCTACAAGCACGCGGTCTCCACCATCCAGCCCGCCGCCCCGGTCGACCTTAGTGTCGATGACGATGAAGACGGCGAACTTGACGGGATAGACGACTGAGCTTTGACAGCGATCTTCAGGACGAGGTAACCCGCGGTGCGCGGGCGCTGGTGCTGTGCCCGGATATTCGCGTTCTGCGGTATGATCTCGATCCTGCCGAGCGGCTTGCCGAGGCCGAAGGGCTGGCACTCGCCATCGGGGTGGTGATTGCCCATTCAGCGGTGCTGCCGGTGCGCCAGATGCAGCCGAACACATTGTTCGGATCGGGTCAGGTCGAAAACATCGGCGTGTGGTGCGAACAGCACGAGGCCGAACTGGTGATCGTCGATGGCGCACTCACCCCGATCCAGCAGCGCAACCTTGAAGACAAGCTGAAGCGCAAGGTGATTGACCGCACCGGGCTGATTCTGGAGATTTTCGGCGAACGTGCGGCAACCGCCGAAGGGCGCTTGCAGGTGGAACTGGCGCATCTGGACTATCAGCAGAGCCGTCTTGTGCGCAGTTGGACCCACCTTGAACGGCAACGCGGCGGTTTCGGCTTTCTGGGTGGGCCGGGCGAAACACAGATCGAAGCTGACCGCCGGATGATCCGCGCCCGCATGGGACGGCTGCGGCGCGAGCTTGATCAGGTGAAGAAAACCCGGACGCTCCACCGTGACCGGCGGGGCAGGGCGCCTTGGCCGGTGGTGGCGCTTGTCGGCTATACCAATGCGGGAAAATCAACCTTGTTCAACCGTTTGACCGGCGCGACCGTGATGGCTGAGGACTTGCTGTTCGCAACGCTCGATCCCACGATGCGCGCGATCCGCCTGCCGGGGGTGGACAAGGTGATCCTGTCCGACACGGTGGGGTTCATCTCCGATCTTCCGACGCAGCTAGTCGCCGCCTTCCGCGCCACCCTAGAAGAAGTGACCGCCGCCGACGTGATATGCCACGTGCGTGACATGGCCAATCCCAGCCACACCGCGCAGAAAAAACAGGTTCTGGGTGTGCTCGCCGACCTGGGCGTAATCGATGGCGAAACGGGCACCAGCAGCATCCCGATCCTTGAAGTCTGGAACAAGTGTGACCTGCTGAGCGCTGAAAATCTTGCTGAATTGCGCGAAGCGGGTGAAGGGCAGGGGGCGGTAATCCTTTCGGCCGTGACTGGCGAGGGGGTGGACCTGCTCGAAGCGGAGCTTGCAAGGCAACTGACCGGTGGGGCGCGGGAGGTGAGTTTCATCCTTCCCTTGAGCGACGGACGCCGGATCGCATGGCTCCATGCCCATGGCGAAGTGCTGGCGGAAACCGATGCAGGCACCGGCGATGATGGTCCGATGCGGCGGATGACAGTGCGTCTCAACCCCAAGGAGCTTGGGCAGTTCGCAAGCCTTTCTTGAGGCTTACTCGTCTGTCTTCACGCGCTGCCAAAGCTCTTCCTGCGCTTCGAGAGAGAGCTTGGGAAACTCCCCTCCGGCGAGATCCTCCATCGCTCTGAAGCGCCGTTCGAACTTGGTATTGGCGGCGCGCAGGGCGTCTTCTGCGCTGATGCCGTGGGCGCGCACGAAATTCACCACCGCAAACAGCAGATCGCCGGCCTCTTCGATCTTGTGATCAATCGAAGAGGCTGCGTTCAGCTCTGCGACCTCTTCAATGATCTTGGCTTCGGAGCCAGCGGGATCGGGCCAATCGAACCCCGTTCGTGCAGCACGTTTCTGGAGCTTTTCGGCGCGCATCAATGCCGGGAGCGCCAGAGCCACGCCGTCCATCGCGCTTGCAACGCCCTTGGCCGCACGTTCATCGGCCTTGATGTCTTCCCACCGGGCATTGTCCATCGTTCCGCCAGCATTCGCGAAGATGTGCGGGTGGCGGGCTTCCATCTTTGCGCTGATCGCGGCAGCGACATCGGCGAAGGCAAAGTGTCCGGCTTCTTCGGCCATGCGCGCATGGAACACGACCTGGAGCAGCAGATCGCCCAGTTCGTCGCGCAGGTCTGTCATATCGCTTCGGCCAATGGCGTCGGCGACTTCGTAGGCTTCTTCGATAGTATACGGGGCGATGCTGGCGAAATCCTGTGCGAGATCCCATTCACAGCCACGCACCGGATCACGAAGGTGAGCCATGATGGCCAGCAACCGGTCGATAGGGGACTGATCGGGCTTCTCGCTCATCCTCATCCTTAAGCTTGATAATATATATTATGTAAAATCTAGATCAGAGTGCTTACGGTGTTCCGCGCCACCATGAACCACTCCACGATCAGATACATCCCAAGAAAGATCGCCACCCACACCAGCGCCATCTTCAACATCTGGCTCCACTTAAGCCGGTAAGATGCAAGCGCTGCGCCGCAGAGGAACAGCCATCCGAGGCTCGAAACGATCGGCAGAACCAGATCCGGGTTCATGCAAGCAACTCCAGCCCGTCAAACCCAACGATAACGAAATCCGGCACCTCATCGCACAGCGTGCGGTAATCCATGCTCTTGTCGAGATGGCTCAGCACGACACGGCCAGCGCGGCATGATTCCCCCAACTCGATCGCCATACCGAGGTGCGCATGGGTTGGATGCGGTTCCCGGCGCAAGCAGTCGCTCACCAGAATGTCGACCTTGTAGAAGAGATCGATCATCTCGTCGGAAATCGCACTGAAATCTGTGGCGTAGCCAATGCTCTTGCCATCCGCTTCAAACCTGTACGCCGTCGTCTCTCCCGGACCATGGGCCATCTGGCACCAGTCCACTCCGAAGCCGGCAATCATCCGCAGACGATCAAGGGTATCGAGCGTGCAGATCGTCGGATAACCATCCTGACCCGCGAAGACATAACCGAAGCGCTGGCGCAAACGGCGCACGGTTTCTGTCTCCGCAAAGCCCGGTATCGGCCCCGCACGTCCATAACGCAGCACGCGCAGATCATCGATACCGTGGCAGTGATCGGCGTGATCGTGAGTCCAGAAAACAGCGTCGATGTGGCCCACACGGTTCGCCAGAAGCTGCGCCCGGCAATCGGACGACGTATCAACCAGCAAGCGCTTGCCTTCATGGCTCTCGACCATGATCGAAACCCGCGAGCGGCGGTTGCGGGGTTCTTCCGGATCGCAGTCACCCCAGTCGCCCGTGCCATCCGGCCCGCCCAGTCGCGGCACCCCGGTAGAGGTGCCCGATCCGAGCATTACCAGCTTCATGGACGCGCCTTGCTGAAAAGATTGAAGAAATTCGCGGTGGTCACGGCCTTGATGTGTTCCACATCCGTTCCCCGCAGCCCTGCAACAAAGCTGGCAGTGTCAGCCACATAGGCCGGCTCGCACACCCTGCCCCGATGCGGCACCGGGGCCAGAAACGGGCTGTCGGTTTCAACCAGCAGACGGTCATCAGGGATGATGGCGGCAACGCCTTGCAAGTCCTTGGCATTCTTGAAAGTTACGATCCCGGACAGCGAGATCGTCAGCCCTAGTGCCAGCACCTTTTCCGCAAAATCGGCAGAGGCTGTGAAGCAATGGATCAGCGCCGGATAGGCCCCCTTCTCCATTTCCTCGGCGAGGATCGCGTGGGTATCCTCCTCGGCATCGCGGGTGTGGATGATGATCGGCAGCTGCGTTTCGCGCGCCACATCAATATGCATGCGAAACAATCGCTTCTGCGCGTCTCTGTCCGACTTGTCGTAATAGTAGTCCAGCCCGGTTTCGCCAATCGCGATCACCTTTGGGTGGCGGGTTGCGTCCAGCAATGCGGCGCGGCCCAGGTCCTGATGCCCGTCAGCCTCGTGCGGGTGGATACCGACACTGGCGAAGACGTCCGGCTCGCGCGCGGCGGTGCCGACGACCTGATCCCACTCACTCTGACGGGTGGAGATGTTGAGGAAAGCCCCCACGCCCGCTGCCCGCGCCCGCGCAAGGACATCGGCCTGATCTTCCACCAGTCCTTTGTATTCGAGGTGGCAGTGGCTATCGACCAGCATCAGGCGGCGGCCTCCGTCTCCGGCAGCTCGAGGCGGGGGAACAGCGGAGTCGGCGGGGCTACCGTGAAGCCGCTTGCCACCAAGCGCGTGAACCATTCCTTATCGGACAGTGCCGCGAAGCTGCGCTCACTTTCGGCGATGCCGAGCTGATCGAGCAGCGCTGCGGCCTTGTCGGGAACGACAGGCTGGATGGCGATGGCGAGATCGCGCAGGGCCACGAAGAGCGTTTGCAGCACCGCCTTCATCCGCGCAGGATCGGTCTTTTTCAGTCCCCAGGGTGCCTGTTCATCGACATATTGATTGCAGGCATAGACTGCGCGCAGCCAGGCCTCGATCCCGGTCGAGAATGACAGGTCATTGAATTCGCGTGGCAGTTCCATCCCGCACGCGATGGCCACCGTGTTCAGCAGAGCCACGTCCGCCTCAGCCTGCTCGAACAGTTCGAGCTGTCCGTCCATGTTCTTGACGATCATCGACAGCGTGCGTTGAGCCAGGTTCCCAAAGCTGTTTGCCAGCTCCGCATTGGCACGCAAAACAATCGCTTCTGGCGAATAGCTGCCATCCTGTCCGAAGGCGACTTCGCGCATCAGGAAGTAGCGCAAGGCGTCCACCCCGAAGCGTTCGGCCAGTTCCAGCGGATCTGTAACATTGCCGAGCGACTTCGACTCTTTCTGCCCGCGATTGAGCAAAAAGCCGTGGCCGAACACCTTTTGCGGCAGCGGGAGATTGGCGCTCATCAGAAATGCCGGCCAATAGATCGTGTGAAACCGCACGATATCCTTGCCGATCAGATGCAGGCTGGCGGGCCATAGATCGCCCATATCGTCGGGGTAGCCCAGCCCCGTCAGATAGTTGGTGAGAGCGTCGACCCACACATACATGACGTGGCCATCCGAGCCCGGCACCTTCACGCCCCAGTCGAACGAGGTGCGGCTGACAGAAAGATCGCGCAGGCCGCCTTCGACAAAGGCGATCATCTCGTTGCGGCGGCTTGCCGGTTCAAGGAAGCCCGGTGTCTTCAACAATTCAAGCAGTTGGTCCTGATACCTCGAAAGCCGGAAGAACCAGCTTTCCTCAACGGTCCATTCAACCGGCGTGCTTTGCGGCGACAGCTTTGCCCCGCCCTCGCCCTCGACAAGTTCGCTCTCGTCATAATAGGCCTCGTCTCGGACCGAGTACCAGCCTTCGTAGCGGTCAAGGTAAAGGTCACCTGCCGCTTCCATTGCCTGCCAGATCGCCTGGCTGGCCCGGTGATGATCGGGTTCGCTCGTGCGGATGAAACGGTCATAGGACACATTCAAGGCATCGCACATCGAACGGAAATAGCCGGACATTTCGTCGGCAAGGTCAGCGGGCGTGCGGCCCTGTTCCTCGGCTTTTCGCGCCATCTTGAGGCCGTGTTCGTCGGTGCCGGTCTGGAACCGCACCCGGCGGCCGGACAAGCGCTGGAAGCGTGCGATCACGTCCGCGGCTATCGCCTCGTAAGCGTGGCCGATATGCGGGCGCCCGTTGGGGTAGCTGATCGCGGTGGTGATGTAGAATGGGATGTCAGCCATGGGCCGGTTCGCTAGCGGGGGCGGCAGCGACAAGCAAGCTGCCGATCTCGAAGGGGAGCATGCCGGGATCGAAATTGGCTGTCGGGGCCTCCGCAGCGAGGGTGACGAGCGCTGCGTGGGTGTCGATCAGGCGGGCGCGGGTGTGAGGATTGTCGCAGGCGCGGGCCGCCCGAGCCGTGAGTGACTGGGCAAGGTCAAGCACCGCCTGCACCCGATCCCGATCAGCGCGGGGGCCGATCAACCGGGCAAGCTCGCCCCGCCCGGTCATGCCGCTGTCTCCGCCTGCCAGCAGTGCGGCGATAACTCTGGCGATGGGGGCCAGATCCTGCGCGGCAAAGCGCAACGCCGACCCGAAAGAACCTTCGGCAGCGGCAATGGCCTGCGGATCGGGGGAAAGCCCCTCTTCCGCGAGCATCGCCATCAGATCGCTGTCACTCAGCACCGGAAAACGCAGTGTGCGGCAGCGCGAACGGATGGTCGGCAGCAGCCGCGCCGGGCGGTGGGTGACAAGCAGGAAGAACGTGCCCGCAGGCGGCTCCTCAAGGCTCTTGAGAAGCGCGTTGGCGGCCGCTTTTTCCATATCGTCTGCCGGATCGATGATGATTGCGCGCCGGCTGCCCAACGTGGGCCGCGTAACCAGGCGGCGCTGCATCGCACGGATCTGCTTGATACGGATGCTGCGCGCCAATTCGAAAGGCTTGCCCTCGGCCTGCGCCTTTTCGCCCTTGTCGTCCTTTGGGCCGTAAGTGAGGGTGATGATGTCAGGGTGATCGCCTGTCGGCTGCGGCACGCCCGGCTGCGCCACCAGTTCGCGTGCGGCGGCAAGAGCGAAGTCGCGTTTGCCCAGCCCGGCCTTGCCCGCGAGCAGCCAGCCGTGATGCATCCGCTGTCCGGCCAGAGCATCGCGCCACATGCGCCAGGCCTCGGCGTGGTTGGGCCACTTCGTCATGCGAGCAGATCGCTGATCTCGGCGAGGATGAGCGCATGAACATCCGTAGGCGCGCCGATGGCTTCGATCCGCGCAAAACCGGCGGGATCTCGCTCGGCAAGCCCCCGGAATGCGGCAGCCACGGCCCGGTGATATTCTGCCGGTCGACCTTCGATCGCGTCGATTTCGGCCCCGCGTGCGGCAAGACGTTCCGCGAGAGCAGCCTCATCGCCTTCCAGCAGGATCACCCTGTCAGGGCGCAGTCCGTCGCTGCCAAAGGCGTGGAGCGCAGTGATGGCTGCGTCGCCAAGCCCGCCTGCCCCGCCTTGATAGGCGCGGCTCGAATCCACAAAGCGATCGCAGATCACCCAATCGCCCCGCGCCAGCGCCGGGCGGATCAGGTGTGTGACATGGTCAGCACGGGCAGCGGCGAACAGCAGGGCCTCGGCCTGTGGCGGCCAGCCTTCCCCGGGCGGTGCAAGCAGCAGATTGCGGATCGCCTCAGCCCCCGGGGTGCCACCCGGTTCACGGGTGACGACCACCCCCAGACCCCGCGCCCGCAGTGCTTCAGCCAGCAGCCGCGCCTGGGTGGACTTGCCCGCGCCCTCTCCGCCTTCAAAGGCGATGAAGCGGCCCCGCGAGGCGCTCACGAGAAGAGTCCTGCCACTGCGTTGACGATACGATCCAGCGGCCCGGCAGTCTCCACCGCTTCGGCAGTGTAAAGGGGGATGCGCGCAGGTGCCACGCCGGGAGCGGTGACTTCAAGGATGGCGACCTCCTGCCCGGCGGCGAGCGGTGCGCGCAGCGGACCTTCGTAACGGATCGTCGCGGTCAGCGGCGCAGTGCTGCCACGCGGCAGGTTGATCGCCACCGGCCCTGCCGCCTTCAACGCCACCTTGCGGGCATTGCCAGCCTGCACCCGCGCCGTGCCGATCACCGCGCGCGGCGCAAACAGCGGCCGCCGGTCAAAGGAGGAAAAGCCCCATTCGACATAGCCCCGCGCAAGCCGCGCCCGCAGCCGCCCGTTTTCCACTCCTGCAAGAACCAGCACCAAACGCTGCCCGTCACGACGCGCCGTGCCGAGATAGGAGAACCCGGATTCGTTGGTGAACCCGGTCTTGATCCCGTCTGCTCCCGGCACCCGGCCGATCATCGGATCGTGATTGACCTGCGCGATGCCTTTGTAATCCAGCCCCGCACGGCCGATGTAGTAGCCAAACTTGTCGGGATGACGGGTGATCATCGCCCGGGCCAGTGCCACCAGATCATTAGCGGTGGTGAATGTGCGCCCTTCGTCGGGCCAGCCATTGGGGGTGCCGAAATGGCTTCCGGTCATCCCCAGGCCAAGCGCAGTCTGGTTCATCGCCCGCGTCCACGCTGCAACCGATCCGGCCTGCCCCTCGGCCAGCACCGCCGCGCCATCATTGGCCGAGACATTGGCGATGCCCAGAAGCAGGTCGTCGACCCGCACCTGCTCGCCTGAATCGAGAAACATGGTCGAGCCCTTGCGGCGCCAGTCGCGCGCGATTCCCGGGCTCATCGCGAAGACCTGCGCCGGATCGAGGCGCCCGGCTTCGATCAGCTCGAACGCAAGATAGAGCGTCATCACCTTCGTGACAGATGCCGGCATGAACCGCCGGTCGGGATTGCGAGCATGGAGCACTTGCCCGCTCCCCAGATCGACCAGCAGTGCTACCGGCGCTTCGGCAGCCGTGGGCACCGCCGGCGGCACGGCTCCCTGATCAGGAACAAGCGCAAGCGCGGGCAGCGCAAGCGCAGCGGCAAACAGGGCAAGCAGGGACAGCGCCGGGCGCAGGTATCTGGGGGGCATCACGATCGCCGCTATATCCGCCCCCATGCCGCTTGGCGAGGCATGTGCCGCGCTCAGTTCACGATTTCGTCAGCCAGCAATCCGACGCTGAGGGCATAATAGCTTGAGCAATTGTATTCGAGGATCGCGCGGTAATTTCCGGTCAGCAGCCAGGCGGGCGTGCCCGGGCCATCGGGCTGGAAGAACGCAGCCATCACATCATCGGCAAGACCGCCCTGCGCCACCACGCCCACGGCGCGCCATTCGGCCACCGTCATCCAGCGGCTGAGGCGTTCGTGCACACGCGGACAGACCGGGGAGACAAGCCGGGTGCGATAGGCAGACACATCGAAGCCCGCAGGCACCGAAGCGCGCACCCCCCAGGGCTGGCCCGGTCGCCATCCGGCATCGCGGAAGTAATTGGCAATCGAGGCGAAGGTATCGGCGCGGTTGGCGAAGATATCAGCGCGCCCGTCGCCGTCGCCATCCGTGGCGAGGCGCAGGTACACGCTCGGCAGGAACTGCGGGTTGCCGAAGGCGCCCGCGTAAGAGCCGACCAGTTGCGAGCGGTCATAGCCCTTGTCCGCGATTTTCATCAGCGCAACGAATTCACCCGCAAACAGCTCGCGCCGGCGGCCTTCCCAGGCCAGCGTTGCAAGGCTGCGGGCCAGATCGAAATCGCCCTTGACCCGGCCATAGCTGGTCTCATGCCCAAAGATCGCAACGATGATCGGCCCCGGCACGCCGTATTGCTGTTCGATGTTCGCCAACTGCGCGCGGTGCTGATTGTAGACCGAACGCCCTCCGCCGATCCGTGCGGCATCGACATGGGTGGCGATATAATTCGAAATCGGCGGATAGCCGCGGGTGGTGGCGCTGCCGGGCTGGTTGTTATCGAGCCGGATCACGGTGGGATTTGGCGTCAGCCCGGCGGTCATGCGGGCGATGGTATCCTCGCGAACACCCTCCCCCCGCGCCCGCGCCTTGAGCAGTTCGAGATAGGCGTCAAAAGACAGCCCGTCAGCGCTCGCCTGCGCAGTGGCAGGCGCCGCGGCGGGCGGCGCACCGAAGGTGGCTAGGGCGGCAAGGGCAATCGCGGCAACGGGGAGCAGACGGGGAATCATGTCTGCAGGGATGTCATACTCTGCCTGAATTCCCAACAACGGGATTGGGGAAGGCGCTTTAAGGGTGGTGACAATCCCGCCATTCGGCGCTAGCCGCTGCCAACATAGGACAGGTGGCCGAGTGGTTTAAGGCAGCGGTCTTGAAAACCGCCGTAGGTGCAAGCCTACCGTGGGTTCGAATCCCACCCTGTCCGCCAGCACCTCAATAAAAACAATGACTTAGATAGGGTTTTCGGGCCTTGCCATAACCTTTGCCATACCCCAAAAATATGGTGATAATTGAGCCTGCCGACCCGGTTGATTCGTTTCGCAATGAATGTAAGCCTCTGTTCGAATTCATTTTGGAGGGCTGCACATGAAATGGCTTGTTCGCGCATTCATCAATAATCCCGGCGGGGCATATGATCCTGCCCCGGTCCATGAGTTCGATGATCAGACAGAGGGGTTTATCCCGCTTGTCGGCGATCATGTGCGATGGGATGAAACGCTGCCCACGTATATCGTCACCGCCCGTTTCTTCGATTATTCGTCAAGCCGATGCGCGCTTATGATTGAGGAAACGACGGCAAGCTGGCCTATCGATTAAATCTTCAAATTTGCCACTTGTCATTACGCTTTGATAGAGGTTCGATAGAGGGTTGTCAGTATCGTGATTGGTTTACTCGCCGCGCTTATGCTTGGGCCAATATCCAAATGGGATGACAGAAAACCAGACTTCGAATATGTTTCTGACATAAGTGCTGATGCCGCTGAACGCTGCCTGATTGATGTCGATGGCCTGACAGCGCCAATGGTCTACAAGCAGTCAGACAGGCCGGATCTAGTACGAATCATTTATATGACGCCGAACGGTATTGCCGGAATTCGCATTGATCTTGTCAGCAAGGACGACGGGCTTCACGTAACGGCATGGGAGGCGCCAAAGCGCGCAATGGAATGCCTGCCACCCAAGGTTTCCCCCGCAGCCAAGTAGACCGTGGCGCATCTGCAAATTTGCAGACCCTCAAAAACAAAGGGGCCGCTAGCATCTCGCCAGCGGCCCCAATTGTTTCAGCACCGCGCCCCCGAAGGATGCAGGGGCCGTGCCGTGACGGGGTTTTCGCACTCACCGTCTAACCGGGCCGTTCGGGGCATGAACCAAACCCCCGGGAGGCTAGCCCGACCTTAAGTCTCGCTCCAGTCAACCAGCTTCATCGCCTTTTCAGGATCGACGCCGGATTCCTTGGCGAGGGCCAATGTCTGCACCACGGCAGCGAGGGCACGGGCGCGACCGCCCACGTCGAAGGCCTGCAGGGGCCGCATCACGTCCAGCGTGACGCCGCTCGCCAGCTTTTCGCTGGCCTCTTGTGCGATCATCACGGCAATCGGCTGCAGGGTCCATTGCGCCAGATGACGTTGAACCTCGCGGACCATTGGCCCGGTGGTGGCAGGATTGTGCAATCCCGGCAGCACGCCGAACGCCATCTCGATTGATGCCCGCGCCGCGTCCAGTGATTGCGTGAGCATCGCCTTTTGCAGGTCCGGGGTCACGTCATGGGGCTTAAAGTCTGTTTGCGGGGCTGGCCCGCCTGCAGCCGTGACGTTGACGCTCTCACGCACCAGCACCCGCCCGCGCATCCCCCGAAAGCCGCGTGCGATTGCATTCATGTCAGTGTCAGGGGCCTCGGGGAACGGAACCACAGAGGAACCGATAGGGGCCTCCGAATAGACCTCATGCAAGGCCGTCTCGATTGCCTGCAGCATCCCGGCTGTCAGACGTGCCCGACGCAGGGGCGAGGACCCGGTGTAGGGCAGGCCCATGTTCGCGCCGATACGCAGGTGCAGAACCTCGCTCGCCAGCAGGGTTTCAGAACGTCCGCCGCCCGTGTCTGCGATGCCGACGCGATAGGCCGTCGGGCGGGTGTAGCGGGTGGACAGGTCCCAATCGCTGCAGGGCACAAGCCCGTCGTCCCGGATGGCAAAGACAGCCTCGCCGCGTAGGGCCAGAGAGCGGCCCGCAAGCTGCAGGTGAAACGGGGTGATCATGTCCGTGCCGTCAACGTCGGCAAGGCTGAGACCGTTCTCCCATAGGCTCACGCAGCCCTGCACCGTGCCCGTGAGTTCGCCCACGCCGTCGGTCCCGGTGATGTATGCGGCACGCGCCGCCATCAGTTGCGAGGTGTATCCCGTCCCGCTGGAGCGGGTCTCAATGTCAGGTTGTTTTCTCTTGAACGGCCACATGGTCACGTCCTCCTGTAAGGGCGCAACAGGTCCGCAGCGCCGCTGAGTTCAATTGCCCGCGCGGCCCATGCCGGGTTGCGCTTGTAACTTTCCATGATGGCCCCGCCCATGTTGACGGAGTATTCGCTCACGCCCGCGCGATCGGGGACGTCGGCAAGGTAGCCTGCAAGCCGCCTGTAAGCCTCCAGGATGGCCGGGGGCACGGTTCCGCCGCCAACGTCCGCCGTGACGCGATATTGCCCCTCCATAGTGAGCGCATAGCCCCACGGGCCGATTGGCAGGGGGAAGGCCTCCCACGCCTCGCCGTTCCACCTCTCCGACGCCGTGATGGTGGCAGGCGTGAGGGGCACGGTCCAATCGCCGCACCCGTCCAGAATCCAGACGACTACGCGGGTGGTGAACCGATGCGCAATGTAGCTTTCGATCCTCGCCCAGACGGTTTCGGGATCAAGCGCGTCTGCAGCGTCGGAAAGCCCGCTAGGCCGTGCCGGGTAGCTGGCGGGGGTTGCCTCGGATTGTTTGACAAGTTCGATCATCAGGGCCTCCAGCGGTTAAGTGTGCGGCGAAGGCCTGCAGCCGGATCATCGGGCAGCGCGATGCCGCCGGGTGTCCAATTGCGCGCTTCGATCTGCGCAGAGGGATAAGCGGCGCGGGTGACGGCTGAGACCTCCACCAGTTCCGCCGCTGTAATGCTGCGATGAACAACGTCGCCGTCACGGGTGACACGTTCGCCGCCCTTGGCCACGCGAAAGCCCGGTGACAGGCCCCGGATAAGGCCCGCACCGTGAGCGGCGAGGAAGTCCCGCGCCCATGTGGTGTGAGCCGCAACCGTCGCTTCGAATGTCAGGGAGTCGTCATCCTCCCGGACCTCCAGCGTTCCCGCCGTCCGGCTTGCCAGCGGCTTTTCGAAGTCATGCCCGCTAAGGAAGTGCAGTTCGTCATCGGAGTTTACGCGGGAGGCAAAGGCCCCCCGCGCGATGGTTTCGAAGTAACCGGGCGCAAGCTGCGTCCGGGTGTTGTAAGGGAAACGGCCCGCCACGCGAACCGCCTCGCCCTCTTGGCGAACCTCAAGTCCGCCCAGCGAACCGCCCCACAACATTACTGGATGCCCGTCAGGATTTCGAGTTGCACGCCGCGCGCAACCGTCACGTCCATGGTCACAAGGCCGGTAAGACGAAGCTGGCCCGACTTTGCATCGGTGTAGGGGTCCCGGATCATATCGACCGCGCCCCACATGCCGCAGAAAATGGGCGCAACGCCGTTGGTTGCCGTAGTCAGCAAGGCACTGGACGCCAGCGGAACACCGGACGGGGCCGCAAGGCCGTTGTTGGACACGACCAACTGGCCAGCGTCCCGGCGAATACGCTCCACCAGTTCCATATAGTTGCCGTCGCCATCCTTGGCTTTCATCAGCACGGACCACACCTCAGGGCGCAGCATGATGTTGATGGAACCGGGCGCGGCAGCGCTGGCCACCATGAACCGGGTGAGCGCGTCCACGACCATGTCGAAGTCCGCCGCCGCGTCGATTGCGGTTTCGGTGATGCCGTAGGTCGCCGCCCCGGTGATGACGCCGAGCGGTTCGCCGCTGGCACCAGAGCCAAGGAAAATTGCCCGGTCGCTTTCCTGCAGGATGGCAGCGGCCATGTCGCGCCGCACTGCCTGTTCGAGACCCGCACCCGATTGCTTCAACGCCTTACGGGTGATTTTCATCCCGACGCCGAGCGTGTGGTCCGGGGTGAGCGGACGGTCCACGGTGGTGTACGCCTGCGGACCCGGAACGTCGCCGGTCTCAGTGCTGGCCCAGCCGGGTTGCGCGCCGCCGGTCGCAACCGGATATTCGACCTCGCCCACGCCGATATTGATCATCCGGGCACCCATGCGGGTCGCACTGGACGCCGCAAAGATGCGTTCGATGATGGGCATGGTCTCGCGCGGGTTCGGAACGCCCGATGCAATGGTTTCGCCGGCACGGGTTTCCAGCGCCTCCAGCGGCACGGGGATGCCCTGAAAGCCGCCCTTGCTGCGCAGTTCCTGCACCATTTCGGCAGTGGCACCGTCGAGATTGCGGCCCTCGTCCAGTGCGAGAGCAACCTGCCGCACCTCAAAGCGATTGGCCATTTCGGCCCATTCCTTGCCCGAACGGGTTTCGAGTTCGGCCCCGGCTTCGCGCCGTTCCTCGTCCTCGGCGATCAGGGACGCGCGATAGCGGGTCTCATTCGTCCGATATTCCTTGTCCAGCGCTTCCATCGAACGGGTTTCGTCCTCGGTCGGGCTGGCCTTGCCTGCGAGTTCTGCAAGGCTCTGGCGGATTTCCGACTGACGCCGGGTGATCTTGAGAGATTCCAACATAATTAAAGTTCCTGTGTAGTTGGGGAGGAGAGCTGCATTTGACGCAGCAGATTGCGCCATTGCTGGCGTTTTGGGGGGAGAGGCGCGTGCCCCACCTCCAAACGGGTTTTTGCGGAGTGATGTTTTCCGCAGAGGATCTGCAAATTGGAGAGGACGTAAGCGAGTTCGGGATGCGTCCGCACCGGCTTGATGTGGTCGCATTCAAGCCCGACGTGCGTTCCGCACTGGACGCACTGCCAGCCGTCACGCTCCAGCGCCTGCAGGCGCAACGCTTTCCACCGGGGGCCGCGCGTCACCTTCCGAGAGTGCCGCTGATATTCGCGCCGCCGGGTCATGGCCGCACCTGCAGGTCCCAAAAGAGAACCTCGCCAGCCGGGGAGAGCCGCGACACGCGGATGACGCGGAAAACCTCGCCGCTGACGCGCACCCGGTCAATGGTGGACGGGGTGACGGGCAAGCCTTCGACTGACAGCAAAAGCCGCACGTCGCCGACGTCCATCAGGCCAGATGAGATAAACTCCAGTTCGACCGCGTAGGTCGCCGACATCAGCTTGACGGGATACTCAGTGTCCGGGCCATAGGTGACGTCGCCATAAAGGTTATACGACGGCTCGCCGGGTCGCAGCAGCGTCGCCGCCTGCCCGTATTTTGCGATCAGCCGCGATGCGGTTTGCTTCATCCCCATGCTAGTCTCCCTGCCCGGTGTTGCGGGCGGCCCATGATGCGCGACGCCTCGGCGACAGCGAGGACCGCCGCACAAGCTGCGTCGATGCGGCCCATCGACCGCCCTTTGACGATTTTGGAATTGCCAGCCGGGTCGATGAAAACCGCCGCCTCGGCCATGGCATGACGCAACAGCACGCTCTCAGAGACATGCAACTTGCCGTCGAATACGTAGCGCCGGAACCGTTCAACGTCCTCGGAGCCGTCCTTAAAGCCCATGCCGCGCCAGATGACGGGGGCACGGATGCCAATCTCTGCCAGCCCGTCGCCGATTTCGGATTGCTTGAAACGGTCCGCGACAATTGCCGCGATCTGTTCGCCCTCCACATGGGCCAGCACCCGGGCCAGCCATGGCGACAGCGGGACAACCTTTTGCCCCATCAGGGCCAGTTCGCCGCGCTTGTGCATTTGCGTGTAGAGGTCGCCGACAGCATCAGCCTGCCCGCGTGCGTCCAGCGTCGGGACCGTGCCGAACGCGCCCCACGCCTCCAGCCGTCCGCTATCGGGCCAGAAAAACGCCGCCGCCGACATGGACGCCGAACCGCCCGCATCAATGCCGATGACAACCTGCCCTTGCCGGGGTGGCAGCGTATCGGTTTCGCAGCCCAGCCATTCTGAGAGGTCAATCAGCGCGTCCCGGTTATCCTCGGAGACACGCTCATTGCGGGACAGCAACCGGAACCGTGACAGGGCAGAACCGCCACGGGCCAGCGCAAGCGCCGCGTCCTCTTGCAGGCGGACCATGCTAGGGCCGATGCCGTATTTGCTGCCCGGGTTGGCGATCAGCAGGCTATCGCGATCATCGACGGGCAGGTTAGGCGTCGGGCGATGTTCCTGGCGGTAAACGCCGGGGGCTTCCCTATCCAGCCAGAGGCTAAACGGGTGCATGTCGTTCGGGGCCGACGTCGAGATGATCAGCGCCCGACCGTCCCGCTTTGACAGGCCCGTGAGTAGCGCCGCCTCCAGTTCGTCACCCTGCGAGATTGGCCAGTGCCCGCGTTCGTCCAGCACGGCCAGCGTCGGGCTGGAGCCGAGCGCGCTTTTGCCGTCCGCCGAGATTGCCTTGATCAGGTGCGGGCCGTTGCCGTCGTCATACTGGATTTCGAAGCGGGGTTGCCGCCGGATCGTGATTTTCTCTTGCACGTCCTCGGGCAGCGTCCCGATGAAAGAGACGCAGTAGTTCCACGCGATGCGGGCCTGTTCCTGCGTCCGGGCCGCAATGATGACTTCGCGTTCGGGTGCATCGGACCACGCGCCCACCAGTTCGCCGGTGCAAAGCATCGCCGAGATTGAAGACTTGCCGTTGCCGCGCCCGACTGAGAGAACGCCGACATTCACGCCGTCGGCAAATGCGCCGTCGATAAACTGCGACTGATACGGGGCCAGCTTGACCGGCTTGCCTGCCAGCCTGCCAGTCGGGACAGTGAGCGAACGGCAGAACCGCTTGACGGTGGTGGCAACCTTCATCGGGCAGCCTCCAGCGTGTGTGTGGATTGGAAACCCCATCCACCGCTCCCCACCCCTGAATAAAACGGGGGCATTGGGACCCGATGCAGGGCAGACCTCGCCAGCGTTACAATCGTTACACCTTCTAGAGGTGTGTAACGGATGTAACGGCAGCACTGGCCCGAACATGTAACGGACAGTAACGGGCTGTAACGGATGTAACGGTGCAGACTACACATCGTCCCGCACCCTCCAGACGTAACCGCCAAACTCGCGGACCTCGCCTAATTCCATCAGGTTGACCTTGGCACGGTGGAAGGCAACGCGCCCGGACGCCTCACTCACGCCAGAGGTGAGACCGTGAGCATCGCAGGCGGCGCGCCAGTGTTCGACCGCCACAATGGTGCAGCGGGGATAGTCCTCGCCCATGCCTGCCTGCCCTTGCTTATCCAGCGCCTCTGTCAGCGCCGTCATGGCCACCTGATTCTTTCCAGTCAGGGGCTTGCGGATGCGCAGTGCCTTTTCTGCCGGATCGACCACGGCACTCGTCACCGGGTCGCCGTCCTCGTCCACGCCGAGCGTGATAGAGCGCAGCGTAAAGTGCAGGTCATCAGGGGCCACCATGTCCCGCTGTTTCTTGCTGCTAATGCGATGATCAGCCCCGACCAGTATTTCGGTATCCACGGCAGCACGCAGGGCAGAGGAACCACGCGCGCCCCTGTCTTCTTCCTTGCCGGTGTGGTGGACGATCAGGACATGCCCGCCGGTCGCTTCCCGGATCAGGTCGCAGTTGCGGACAAACATCGCCGCATCCTTGGCAGTGTTTTCGTCACCGTCGCCAATCGAACGGGCAAGCGTATCGACCACGATCAGCACGGGCTTTAGGTCGCCGAGCAAATGCGCGATGATTTTCGCATCGCCGGGGCCGTGCAGGTCCACGCCAATCGGCAGCAAATAGAACGGGGCCGCAGCCATCGCCGGATATTCCAGCTTGAACGCAGCGAGCCTATTCAGGACGCCGGAACCGCCCTCGGCAGCGATGTAGAGGACGGGGCCGGGATTGACCTTGCAGCCCCTCCACGGCTCACCAGCGGCGAGGTGCATGGCGAGGTCCAGAACCACGAAGGTCTTGCCCGCATTGGACGGGCCGTAGACCATCGAAAGCCCGTTCGCTGTCAGCCATCCCTTTACGAGATAGTTGACCTCCAGCACCGGCTTGATTGCGTCCAGCCGCACCAGCTTGCGCTTGATCTCGGAGAAACGGGTCTTTGCCGGGGTCTTTTTCGGGGGGCCGTCATGGATCACGGGGCCGAATGCATCGAACGTCATTTCGTCCGCTGCGTCCCGGACCTCGGGGGGCAAGCCACGGGTGAATTCGTCATACATGATACGCCGCCTCCCGCTCTAGGTGGTCGGCGAGGAAAGCGGCCTGCACCATCGCGCGGCAGTAACCGACCGCGATTTTCAGGCGCGCAACGGGCACGTCGGCATAGCAATAGGCACCAGCGCACTCGTGAGCGTCGATAGCGTGATTAGTGGCAATCGCGCTGTCAGTGCGCCCGCGCAGCATCGCCGCATATTCTCGGGCCGTCAGCAGGGCCTTGCGTTGCTCCAGTTCCTCGCCGTCCTGACAATCAGGGACAAATTGGCGAACATGAAAGGCAAGATCGGTCATGCCCGCACCCCCATTCGACGGGCGAACAACAGCGCGCTCAGGCGGCCCTTAGCGGCTTGGTTGGCTTGCAGTTTGGGGCGTTTGGGGGTAAGAGATTCAGCATCCGCCGCAATGGATACCGAAGCCCTCCTGCCACGCGACCCGGCAGGGGGGTTTTGCGTATCCATCAGGCCGACACCTGTTCGCGGGCGGCAATGCGCGCCTCAATCCACGCGCCCACCTCATCACGGACGAATGCAACGCGCTTCTCGCCAAGGGGAACCGCACGGGGGAATTCGCCGCGTTCGCGCAGCTTGAAGATCGAAGTGCGCGAAAGGCTAGTGGCCTTTGCCGCTTCATTAATGCTCATCAACTGAGGGACGTGAGACATGGGGCAACTCCGTTTCTTTGAACGTGTTGCCCTTGTTGCCTATGTCGTCCCCTAGGCGGTGGTAACGAAAACTGGGGGTCAGCGAATGAACCGCCAAGGCTCTCCCGGCTTTAGAATTTTGTGCTTGATTGCCACCTCGGCATAACCCTCGGCACGGATCAAAGCGCCCGGAACCCAAACAGGATTGAACACGACGGCCTCTAGATCGGGCAAGCCGTCAGGGTGCAATTCGCGCAGTTCCTCCCGGACGGCCAGCGCCATATGAACGACGGGACGGCGCTTGTTCCATATCCGCTGCTTTGCGCTTGCAGCCTCATTCTCTCGGCTGGCAGTCGGCCCAAGCTTGCCGCGCTCAATATCCGCCTTGTGCGCCGCGTTCCATTGCCTCGCCCCTTGCTGGCGCAATGACAGGCCAAAGGACGTGCTCTCAGCGGCCCACTTCATTTTGAGCCAATCCCCTGCCCGGATTGCAGCCTTTATATCTTTGGCCAAGGCAGGAAGCTTGCTGTTTATCCTGTCCTTGTCAGGCACGGGGATTGCCAGTTCGGACGGTAGACCCTCACGCCGATACCGCTTCCTTGCCCAGAACCATTGCTGCATCAATTCGCCAGCACGGGCAGGCTGTAGAGGTCTGGCAATGCAGGCGAGTATCTGCATCGCGGCGATTAGGTCCTCATCAGTGACGTGGACGATAGGGCGGACATCATCCACGCAGATAATCTCCCCATACGTCCATCAGCTTGCGCCGCTTGTCGAACGCGGTCCCGCGCCGATACGCGGCCTCTGTCTTGTCGCTCAGGGTGTGAGCAAGCGCCGCCTCTGCAACATCACGGGGGAAGTTGGTTTCGTCACCGCACCAGTCGCGGAAAGTGCTGCGCAAGCCGTGTAGGGTGGCAGTCTTGTCAGGGCTGGCCAGCCGTAGGGTTTTCGTCATGGCCGTGTCGGATATGGGGCGATCATCCACCGAACCGGCGAACACAAGCGAGCCGGTCGAGCGTTGGCGCATTGCCTCCAGAACCTCCATTGCGCGTGAAGTAAGCGGGACAACGTGTTCTTTTTCCGCCTTCATCCGTTCGGCTGGCACCGTCCAAGTGCGAGCCGCGAAGTCGATTTCGTCAAAGGTGGCAAAGCGGGCCTCGCCGGATCGGGCAGCGGTTAGCATCAGGAATTCAACCGCCCTCGCCGCTACGCCGGTGGATTGCTTGAGAGCCTTGGCGACCTTTGGCGCGTCACGATAGGCCAGAGCGGCATGATGGCCGCGCACCAGCTTGCGCCGGGGTGGCATTACCTTGTCGAGCAAGCCGGTCCAGCGGGCCGGATTATGGCCCGTGCGCCACCCGTGAGCGATGCCGTAGTCAATGACAGCCTGCACCCGTGCGCGCAGCCTATCGGCAGTGACAGGGCGTTCCTGCCAGTGCGGCATAAGGCAGGCTTTCACGTCGCCGATGGCGATCCCGTCAACCGCCATATCGTGCAGGGGCTTGGCATAGTCCTCTAGCGTCATGTGCCATTGCGCCCGGTGTTTGTCGTTTTTCCAGCCGTCGGCCTTGCTGGCGAGCAATTCGTCCATGCAATGCTTGAAGGTGATAACCCGCACGGGCTTGCGTTCCTCGCGCGGATCAATGCCCCGTGCCAGCTTGGCGCGAATATCCTCGGCTTTCGTCCGGGCCAGTGAGAGCGGGACAGGTGCGGTCCCCTGCCCGTAACCGCCTAGGCCTATCTCAGTGCGCTTGCCGCCGCGCTTGTAGATAAAGAACCATTGCGCAGACCCGCCTTTGCGAACGCGCAAGAATAGCCCGTCACCGTCCGAGTAGATACCGGCCTTGTCGAGCCGCTTGATCCCGGCCTCTGTCAGCTTGTGCCGTGCCATCAGCGCACCGCCTTACAGAGTTCGAATCCCGCTTTGTCCGCCATAATTACCGTGTCCCGTTGCCATAACCGCAATACGGGAATTATTGTTTTTTCCGGCAAGTGCAAGGGGTTGGCGACTGTAAAAACAGCAAAAACGGCGGACAGGCGGGCACCCTGTCCGCCACCGTTCAGCCGCTACGCAGCGGCTCTGCGGGAACCATCACGCCAATAATGATGCAGCCATCTTCAAGATCGGGTCCGGTCTTTGTCACTTCTGCCGATGCATCGGTGATTGTGATTGTCTCAAGCACCTGACGACCTTCGCAAAATCCTTGCGTGGAGAGTTCATAGGTGCCCGGTGGAAGGTTATCGAAGATGAAGCGTCCCGTGCCCGGCTCCCGCCGCTTGGGCCATTTGCGACCATCCTGTGACGTCAATTCGGCTGAATAATAGTATTCTTTCCACGAAAATTTGCCGGTGATCTGGTACCGGGCCTCATTGCGATCCGGCACAGTCTGGCAGGCAGCGGTAGCCAGTGCGAGCGTCGCGCCCGCTGCTGCCAGCAGGCGGCGACCTGAGCCAGTATCCGATGGCTTAAGCGAAATGACCCCGTCACGGCCGACCTTGGCGCGGACGCAGACATCGCTTGCGCTTTCAAGCAGTCGCTCTGCGTCCTCGAATGTCAGGTGTTCGAGATCGTGAATAATCGTATCGCAGGCCGCGCAATGGCGGTTGCAGCCGCGCCGGGCCATCGCGCCCCACGGCTCATCGCAGGGATTGGGAAACGCCACTTTCAGATCGGTCATTTCCGTCTCCCCTTTCAAACGACTCCTACAACGCCCCCACCGGAAACGCTGCCGCGCTCACCGCTGCCTGAATCGCGGTGCGCTCGGCCGGTGACAGGTCAGGGTGCCACAAATCGAAGATCAGGATCACCCGCAAGTGATCGGTCTCGTTCTTGGCCTCGTGCTCGATTGTGTCATCGAACACCCAGCTTTGCCCCTCGACAAAATCGCGGGTGTCATTCCCGACCCGGAACCAGCAGCGGTTCGGCACGATCAGGGGTAGGTGGCACAGCAGGCGGAAATTGGCCACGCCGACATGCGGCGGGATGTGCGTGCGCGGGGCAAGCAGCGAGAACATCGCGTTGGCTGCGCATCCTGCAATCTGCGGTTGATCCATCCGCGCAAGGAAATCCATCGTCACTGGACAATGTGCGGCGTTTGGGCCGACTGTTACGCCCCGCTCGATCAGGTGGATCGCCGTCCAGTCGCGGTTGTGGTTGAGATCGCGCCACTGGGCCAGAGGTTCGCTGTCGTTGTACTTGACGTAAGGCACCAGCGCGGCGTCCGGCGCGTTGGCGACCGTGTTCATCTCGGCGCGAATCGTTGGCGTGAGGCTTTCAAGCTCGCTCAGCCACGGGAAGCCCTCAGGATCGTGGAATTCGAACTCGTGCAGGCCCGGATAGGCAAAATGCGTCGCCTCGGAATGGTAGGTGCGTGTCCGGTGCGCGATGTTGCTGGCAAAGCGATCGGCGCGGCGGCGCTCGGCGGGGGTGAGGTCTGCCCCGCTCGCCTCGACAGCTCTGCCGAGACGCTCGGTCAGCGAGTGCTGATGCTGTGCCCACATGGCCTCGGCACGGGCGATGGTTTGCAGGAACATCGGCGGCAGCGGGTTGGGCCGCGGCTGTGCGAGCGCGCGGCCATAGGCCTCCCCGGCGTCCGGATGGTTGACGGAATCCAGCAGATGGGCGCGCATCAGCAGATTGACGAAATCCAGCGGTGTAAGCGCCAGTGCCCGGTCAATCGCTTCCACCGCCAGTATCGGCGCTCCCCCCATCTTCCGCACCGTCGCGAGGCGTTGCCAGAAGTCTGGAGACGGCGGGTCGAGCCTCGCCGCTTCTTCAAGGATGTGGCGCGCCTGCACCAGATTGCCTGCGCCAAGCGCGCGATCGGCGGCGGCAATGCGCTGGGCAAGGTCGGGCGCGAGCAGGTTCATGCGCCCGAATTAAATAGATTAGGTTTTTATGCAAGTCGTCGGACAGAAAACGCCGTTCGTCGAAGATGGCCGGGCTTAGGCCTTCGCCGTTACCAGCCAGGCTTTGCAGCCGAGCATCACGCCCTCGCCCGCCTTGTGGTGATCGGCGAGCAGGGTCCGCAGGTCTTCCCGCGCTGCATCGCGCACGGCCTCGCCCTGCTCTGCCAGCACGCGGCCGGCGGCCATTGATGCCAGCACGAAATCGGTTGCCTCCCCGGGCGAGGCACCGGGCCCGCCGACCGGTTGCAGCCCCGTGTAGGGGGCGGCAGTCATGGCTTTGAACCCCGCGTCGGTCAGCACCGTTTCCAGATAGCTGAGGTCCTCAAAAGCGAACGGCCCCGGCGCGCGCGGCACGGCGGGGGGGGATGTCGACATGGCGGCGGACCACGCCCATCACCTCCATCATCCACGCGTTGTCACGCGGGTTGGCCCACACCGCCAGATCGATCCGCGCCCCCGGTTTCAACAGGCCGCGCAGATTGCCAAAGGCCGGGACAGGATCGGCAAAGAACATCGAGCCGAAGCGTGAGAACAGCCGGTCAAAAGGCGGTTCATCGAGCACAGCCGTGGTAGCGTCGGCACAGACGAAGCGTGCGGCGCTGCCCGCGTCGGCGGCGCGTTGTCTGGCCCGCTCGACCAGCATCGGCGCCACATCGAGACCGACCGCCGCGCCCATTGGCCCCACCGCCTCGGCGATGGCGAGCGTGGTCGCCCCGCCGCCGCAGCCAAGGTCAAGCACCCGCTCGCCCGGCTGATAATCTGCCTGAGCCAACAACGCCGCACCGATGGGCGCGATCATGCCTTCGAAACGGTCGAGGCTGGCGAGCCAGCGCTCACCCATGTCACCCGCCCAGTCTTCGCCCTTGAGTGCTTCGGGTGCTGCCTCGGTCATTATGTGTCCTTAGAAATGCAGGGCCCGCCCATACGCGTCGAGCACGCTTTCGTGCATCATTTCGCTCAGGGTGGGATGCGGGAAGACGGTCTGCATCAACTCCGCCTCGGTGGTTTCGAGGGTCTTGCCGACGGTGTAGCCTTGGATCAGCTCGGTCACTTCCGCACCGACCATGTGCGCGCCCAGCAGTTCGCCGGTCTTCGCGTCGAAGATGGTCTTGATGAAGCCCTCCGCCTCACCCAGCGCGATGGCCTTGCCATTACCGATGAAGGGGAAATTGCCGACGCGGATTTCGTAGCCGGCTTCTTTTGCCTTGGCCTCGGTATAGCCGACGCTGGCGATCTGCGGGTGGCAATAGGTGCAGCCGGGGATGTTGTTGCGGTTGAGCGGGTGTGGGTGGACGTCAGTGTTGCCCATCTCCTGCGCGATGGCTTCGGCGCAGGTCACGCCTTCGTGGCTCGCCTTGTGCGCCAGCCACGGGCCGGGGGTGCAGTCCCCGATCGCCCACAGTCCCTTGGTTTTTGTCCGGCCATAGGGGTCGATCTGGATGAAGCCGCGGTCCATCTCGGCAAGCCCTTCCAGACCGATGCTCTCGGTGTTGGGGACGATGCCGATGGCGACGATCACGTGGGTGAACTCGCTCGTGGCGCTTTTGCCCGATTTGTCCTTGATGGTGGCGGTGATGCCGCTGCCGGTGACCTTGATCGCCTCGACGCCCGCGCCGGTCATGATGCTGATGCCCTGCTTGCGGAGCGACTTTTCGAGGAAGGTCGACACGTCGGCATCCTCCACCGGCACGATCCGGTCGAGCATTTCCACCACGGTCACCTCCGAGTCGAGGTCATTGTAGAAGCTGGCGAATTCGATCCCGATGGCGCCCGATCCGATCACCAGCAGCTTGGCCGGGAGTTCGGTCGGGGTCATGGCGTGGCGGTATGTCCACACGCGCTTGCCGTCGGCAGGCGCAAAGGGCAGGTCGCGGGCGCGTGCGCCAGTGGCGACGATGATGTGCTTGGCTGTCAGGGCTTCCTCGCCCTTTTCGCCCTTCACGGTAAGGCTGTTCGCGCCGGTCAGCTTGCCCTCACCCATGTGCACGGTGATCTTGTTCTTCTTCATCAGGTGCCCGATGCCCTGATTGAGCTGCTTCGCCACCCCGCGGCTGCGCTTGACGATGGCGGCAAGGTCCGCCTCGATCCCCTGCGCGACGAGGCCGTAATCCTTGGCGTTTTGCATGTAGTGGAAGATCTCGGCCGAGCGCAGCATCGCCTTGGTCGGGATGCAGCCCCAGTTGAGACAGATGCCGCCGAGGTTCTCGCGTTCCACGATGGCGGTCTTCAGCCCGAGCTGCGCGCAGCGGATCGCCGCGACATAGCCACCGGGGCCGGAACCGAGCACGATCACGTCATAGTCATTAGCCATTGTCGTTTTCCTTGGGGAGGAGAAGAGTTGCGCTGGCGGCGATGGCGCGGGGGCGATCATCGTCTCCGATCAGCACGAATTTGAAGGTGCCTTCAGCAACCTTGGTGGTGGCCTCGCCGTTCCGTTCCCGCGCGATCGCTTCGGCGGCGATGGTCATGGAGGTGGTGCCGGTGGCGAGGATGTCGCAATAAACGGAGAGTTCGTCCCCCACCGCCATCGCGCCCGGAAAGGCGAAATCGGTCGCGGAGACCACCACCGCCTTGCCCTGCCCCACGCGGCTTGCGAGGCTGCCCGCGCCCAGCGCCATCTGCGCCATCAGCCACCCGCCGAACACCCCGCCATAGGGGTTGGTGTCGGCGGGCATGGCGGTGACGCGGATCTGGGGGGGTGCGATCAGTCATGGGCTGCATCCAATTCGCGATGACGCTCCACGAGGCTCCACCATATCTGCGCGCTCAGCGCCCCGATTGCACCGAAAACAAGAATGAGATCGATGACAGAATTGCCTTCGATCCCATTTATCGCCAGCCCTGCTGCTATGCTAACCAATACACCGATGCCGATTAGCCAAGCCTGGCGCGGTTCGGGCAGCCAACGACCAAATGCCACCGCTGGAAAGGCAAAGAAGGCACCAACGGGGAGCGCAACGATAAATGTCCCGACAAAGTAGAGCCAAGCGGCATCCCAGCCCTTGAGGATGGCGGCTTCGTCGTTGAGCAACAACACCATAACAGCAACAGTTGCGGCCACGGCTAGAGCGATCAAAGGCACAGAAAGCGCCGCTCTCCCGCCTAGGCCCATGGCTAGACCACCAGCCCCATCGGGTTTTCGCACAGCTGCTTGATCGCCTCCATCAGCTGCGCGCCGTCCGCCCCGTCGATAGCGCGATGGTCGAAGCTGCCGCTGGCGTGGAGCACCGTCGCCACTTCGATCGCGCCGTTCACCACATAGGGTGCCTGCTGGCCCGCCCCGACCGCGAGGATCATGCCCTGCGGCGGGTTGATCACCGCGTCGAACTGCTTGATCCCGAACATCCCGAGGTTCGAGAGGCTCGCCGTACCGCCCTGGTATTCGTGCGGCATCAGCTTGCCATCGCGCGCCTTGCCCGCGAGCGTCTTCATCTCGGTCGAGATCGCGGCGAGGCCCTTGGTGTCGGCGTGGGTGATGACGGGCGTGATGAGGCCCGAAGGCGCGGCCACGGCCACCGACACATCGGCGCGCTCGTAACGGCGCAGCGTGTCGCCATGATAGCTGACATTGCACTGCGGCACGCGGATCAGTGCGCGGGCGAGCGCCTTGATTAGCAAGTCGTTGACCGACAGCTTCACGCCATCCGGCTCCAGCGACTTGTTCAGCTGCGCGCGCAGTTCGAGCAGCGGGTCGAGCCGGATGTCGATGGTAAGATAGAAGTGCGGGACGGTCTGCTTGCTCTCGGTCAGGCGGCGGGCGATGACCTTGCGGACGCCCGATAGCTTCTCCTCGGCAAACGGCGCGCCGCCTTCGATGACGGGGGCCGGTGTCGGCGTTGGTGCGGGTGCCGGTGTGCTTGCCGCCGGAGCGGAAACCGCTGCCACCGCGCCGGGCGTGAAGCCCTCCACGTCGTCCTTCACGATCCGTCCATTGGGGCCGGTGCCCGTCACCTGCGCAAGGTCGATTCCCTTGTCCGCCGCAATCCGCTTGGCCAGCGGCGAGGCGATGATCCGTTCATCCGAGGCGGACGATGAGGGAGCAGGCGCGGGCTTCGCCGAACCGCCGCCCGCGGGTATCGCCGCCTCAACATCTTCCTTGGTGATCTTGCCCTTCGGCCCGGTACCGGTGATGCTGGCGAGGTCCACGCCATTCAGTTCAGCCAGTTTGCGGGCGGTTGGCGTGGCAGCGGGCGCATCCGCCGCTGGCGCATCGACGGGGGATGCATCGGCAGCAGGAGCAGCCGCAGCGGGCGCCGGAGCAGGCGCGCTTTCCTCGCCCTCGACCGTCAGCCGCGCAATCACTGCGCCAACCTTCACGCCTTCGCTGCCTTCCTCGATCAGTATCTCGGCAATCACGCCTTCATCGACAGCTTCGAACTCCATCGTCGCCTTGTCGGTTTCGATCTCGGCCATGATGTCGCCCGAGGCCACCGTGTCCCCCACCTTGACCAGCCAGCGGGCCAGCGTGCCTTCTTCCATGGTGGGCGACAATGCCGGCATCTTGATGTCGAGGGCCATGATCCGCGATACTCCCGTTATCGATCCTTGCGGCGTTCTCTGGCCAATTCCCTAGCGGCGGGCAAGGGCCTGAATGGGGTTTGGGCGCGAGGGACTTGCCAATCCATACGAATGCATTGATACCTTCGCGCCCAACGGGGCCACATAACATGCGCACATTCCTGGTCATCATCGACGAGAGCGAGGAGGCTACCGCCGCCCTGCGCTATGCTGCGCGCCGGGCCGCGGCGGTGGGGGGGGGCGGTGCATCTGCTGGCGCTGGTGCCGCAGCAGAATTTCAGCGCGTTCGGCGCGGTGCAGGCCACGATCGAGGAAGAAGCGCGTGACCGGGCCGAGATGCTGGCCCACGGCGTTGCAGGCAATCTGCTGGCCGAAAGCGGGATCATGCCGACCATCTCCGTCAAGATCGGACAAGGCCAGCGGATCGTCAGCGACTTTCTTGCCGAGCACGCCGAGGTTGCGGCTCTGGTGCTCGGGGCAGCCAAGGGCGGCGTGCCGGGGCCGCTGGTCGCACATTTTTCGGCCGCAGCAGGCAGCCTGCCCTGCCCCCTTTACATCATCCCCGCCGATTACGACGAGGCCAAGAGCGACCATCGCCCCTGAAGCCTTGCGTTACTTCTTGCGACCCTGATGCCGGATATTGCCCGGCCTCCCGCGCTGTCCCACCATGAACTTGCCCGCTTTTCTCGGCCCGCCTGAACCGCGCTTGCGATCATCCGGCCGGGTGCCGCGCGGTTCGATTGCCCGCGCATCTGCATCAGGCAGCACGAATTTGAGCGCGCCGGTGAGCGGGTTGGCCTCGGCCAGTTTCAGCTTCAACCGGTCACCGCTCGCATAGGTCGTCCCGCTGTCCGTACCGACCAGAGCCTGCGCGGCTTCGTCATGGCGGAAATATTCACCGCCGAGCGTCGAGATCGGCACCAGCCCATCGCCGCCGAGACCGACGATCGTGGCGAAGAAGCCGAAGGCCTGCACCCCGGTGATGCGGGTGTCGAACACCTCGCCCACACGCGCCGATAGCCATGCAGCCACATAACGGTCGATGGTGTCGCGTTCCGCCTCCATCGCCCGGCGCTCGGTCTGGCTGATGGCGTCACTGACCTGCTGCAAGCTGGCACGGTCGCGGTCCGATAGTCCACTGGTAGCCGGGATCGATCCCGGCGGCGCGGGTTGTTCGAGCTTGTAAGCATCGACCAGCGCGCGGTGCACCAGAAGATCGGAATAGCGGCGGATCGGCGAAGTGAAATGGGCATAGGAGCCAAGGCTCAGCCCGAAGTGCCCGGCATTAGCGGGGCCGTAATAGGCCTGCGTCTGGCTGCGCAGCACCGCCTCCATCACCAGCGCCTTCTCGGCCTCGTCGGTGACGTCTTTCAGCATCCGGTTGAACAGCCCCGGCGTCACCACCTGCCCCAGCGCCAGCTTCTTGCCCATCGTGGCGAGGTAATCGCGCAGGGCAATCAGCTTCTCGCGGCTTGGCGGCTCGTGGATGCGGTAGACGACAGGGGCGGTTTTTGCCTCCAGCGCCTTGGCCGCAGCGACATTGGCGGCGATCATGAAATCCTCGACCACGCGGTGCGCATCGAGCCGTTCGCGGATGGCGATTTCGGCGATCTCGCCCTTTTCGTTGAGCACCACCCGGCGCTCAGGCAGTTCAAGCGCCAGCGGATCACGCGCATCGCGAGCGGCAGATAGCGCCTTCCACGCATCCCACAGGTTGGCGAGATGTTCGGGCGGATTGCCGCTATCAACCGCCTTCTGCGCGTCCTCATAGGCGATGTTGTGCGCAATCCGCACCAGCGCCCGGGTGAAGCGGAAGCTCGACACCTTGCCATCGGCGTTGATGTGCAGGTGGCAGGCCATCGCCGCCCGGTCTTCGCCTTCCTTCAACGAGCAGACATCGGCTGACAGGATTTCGGGCAGCATCGGCACAACACGGTCGGGGAAATAGACCGAATTGCCGCGCTTTCTCGCCTCACGGTCGAGCGCAGAGCCGGGGCGGACGTAAAAGCTGACATCGGCAATGGCGACCAGCGCGTTGAACCCGCCCTGCCCGTCCGGCTCGGCCCAGATTGCGTCATCATGATCGCGCGCGTCTGCCGGGTCGATGGCGACGATGGGCAGGTGGCGCAGGTCTTCGCGGGTCTTTTCGGACAGTTTGAGGTTGGCCGCACGCGGGGCTTCTTCCAGCACCTCTTCGGGGAAGACGTTCGGGATGCCGTGCTTGGCAATCGCAATCAGGCTGAAGCTGCGCGGGGCGAGCGGATCGCCGATGACTTCGACCACCTTCACCCCGGCGCGTTCCGAACGTCCAACACGCTCGGCGATCACCAGTTGGCCGGCCTCGGCCTCTCCGCGATCAGCAATCGGCGCGGACTGGCGCACGCGCTTGTCTACGGGCGCGAGCCACGCCTTGCCCGTATTGTCGATCTCGACCACGCCCATCAGCCCTTCGGTGCGCGAGGGCAGTTTTTTCATCACATGGGCGCGCCAGCCCGTTTCCGTCTCCTCGGTGCGGGCCAGCACGCGGTCGCCGCGTTTGAGCGCGGGCGAGCGCTTCATCCCGGGCTTGGGACGCGGTTCGCGGATGGTGAGGCGCGGGGCGTTGCCGGGGGCTTCGGGATCCCAATTGTCAGGCTCTGCAATCAGGTCGCCGTCTTCGATGGCGATGATTTTGAGCGTCGTCACCTTCGGCACCCCACCCATGCGGTGGAAGGCGCTTTTCTTGCCGTCGATCAGCCCGTCTTCGGCCATGTCCTTGAGCAGGGCCTTCAGCTTGATCTTCTCCTGCCCCTTCAGCCCGAAAGCCTTGGCGATCTCGCGCTTGCCGGCGGGAATGTCGGAGGACTGGATGAAGTCGAGCACCTGCTTGGCGGTCGGCATACCTTGGGGGAGTTTGGGGGATTTGGGCATAGGGCAGCCCTAACCCATCAATCTCGTCATTGCGAGGAGCCTTTGGGCGACGCGGCAATCCATGGTCGAATGCCGCAACAAGCGGCGACGTTGGTTCATGGATTGCTTCGCTTTGCTCGCAATGACGAGGTGCTATTCCTTTGCCACCGGCTCGAACGCCCCGCCAGGGACCGCGCTGGCAACGGGGGAGCAATATTCTCCGTCGCACGCTGCGACACCGAAAATCCAATCGTCGCCGCGCACCCCTTCAAGGGTGAATCTGGTCGCGATGCGCCATTGAATGAAATTGCCTTGTTCGTCGTAACCGTGGTCACCCTTCATTTCGATCACCTTTTCGGCCGCTTCAGGCCAATGCGGCGCGTCCGTCGTACGCTTGAACACACGGAACGCGCTGCCGCCAAGCACCTCGTCCCACTTGAGGTCGGTGTAAGTCTTGACCGCCGCATCCACCGTAACCTTGGGCGGCATCGGTGCACGCGCCAGCGCATCAAGCGCCCGCACATTCAGCTTCGTCACTCCAGCAAGATAAGCGAAATCCATCTCCTCGATGGTGTCGCCGTAGAACACCCCATCCTCGGTGCGCAGGTCCTGATGCTGGTGGTCGTAATCCTCGACCCCCACGGAAAAGCGGATGGCGGGGTAGCCCTTTTGCAGGAACGGTACCTGATCCCCGCCCCGCCCCATGCGGTCGGTGCGCCAGATCTGACGGACTTGAAGCCCGTGCGGGGTCTTGGCGGCAAGGTCAGCCACCCAGCGCGACAGATTGCGTCCCGGCGAATCGTTCTCGCCCCCGAACCGGGTCTGCGAGGCGCGCAGGCGTTCGGTCAGGTCCGCGCGCGGGCCTTCGGAGAAGACGCGCACCAGTTTGGGCTCGCAATAGCCGTCCTTGCCGCAGGAATTGCCGACGATGTCGTTGTTGAGCACGGCCTTGACCGTGAAGCCCTGCGCCTCGGCCCAATCGGCAAGGATGCGCCCGCCGTGGAGGCCCTGTTCTTCGCCCGAAAGCAGCGCGTAGATGATGGTTGTGGGGTATTGCGTGCCGCTGAGCACCCGCGCCGTCTCGATCACCAGCGCGGTGCCAGAGCCATCGTCATTGGCGCCGGGGGCATCCGAGGTCGCATCCATCACGTCCGACACCCGACTGTCGATGTGCCCCTGCATGATCACGACCTCGTTCGGACGCTCGGTGCCGCGCTGGATGGCGACTGCGTTGCGGACCAGTGTGGGCGTGGGGATGCGCGGGCCGGTGACGGTGTCGCCCACCGGCAGCACCTCAAGGCAACCGCCGCACTTGGCGCCAATGCGCTTGAACTCCGCTAGCCCCCAATCCACCGCCGCGCCGATGCCCCGCCTCGGATCGTCCTGCGAAGACAGGGTGTGGCGCGTGCCGAAACTGACGAGCGTTTCAACGTCGCCCTTCAGGCGCTCTTCGGAGACCAGCTCTGCGGGGTGGTTCTGAGCGGAGAGCGGAGCCGCCGCAATGGCGGCAAGCAGCAGGGCACGTTTGATCATGTACCCTGTCTGCCTGCCCCGTTGCGACCGTGCAAGTCTAGTAGGCGCGGGCCACCAGAATTCGCTCCACCGCTGCTGCGCCGGTGAAGATGCAGGTGCCGCTTGCGGGATCGCCGCCGCGCGGGACATTGCGGATGGTGAGCTTCAGCGCCTTGAGCTTTTCAACCACCGCTTCCAGTGCGGCGCCGGTGGGCTTGGACCACTCCACCTCGACCCAGCCGGGGTATTTGCCGCCCTTCTCGAAGTGATCGGCCACCGCCTGCCACTCGGTCACGCCGCGGGTGATATTGGCATCGCGCCGCGCGCGGGCTTCCTCATAAAGCGATGATTGGATCGCTTCGAGCACTGCGCTTGCCTCTGCCACGAAGTCGGCGTGGGCAGGATAGGCAAAGGCGGGCTTGCCGTTGGCGGTGTTCCACAGCTGGTCGCGGCGCAGCACGGCAATCTTGCCCTCCGCCATGTCACGCGGGCCGACTTCGATGATGACCGGCGCGCCCTTGCGGACCCAATCCCAGCGCTTGGCTGCGGCCTTGCCGGGCTTGGTGTCGAGCAGCACGCGGACCTTTTCGCCCAGCGCAGACTGCGCGGCGAGCGCGGCGCGCACGGTTTCGCAATAGGCGATCAGTTCAGCGT
Source organism: Porphyrobacter sp. IPPAS B-1204 (assembly GCA_003724185.1). Classification (GTDB taxonomy): domain Bacteria; phylum Pseudomonadota; class Alphaproteobacteria; order Sphingomonadales; family Sphingomonadaceae; genus Erythrobacter. The sequence continues at coordinate 139,035 of RHGM01000001.1, read as the reverse complement.
CTTCAGGGGCTTCGCGCAGCATCGGGATGATGACGATCTGCTGCGGCGCAATCGCGGGCGGGACGCGCAGGCCATCGTCATCGCCGTGGGTCATGATCACCCCGCCGATCAGGCGCGTGGAAACACCCCAGCTTGTGGTGTGGCAGAACTGCTGGGTGCCCTCGCGGTCCTGAAACTGGATGCCGGCCGCATGGGCGAAATTGGTGCCGAGATAATGGCTGGTGCCCGCCTGCAGCGCCTTGCCGTCCTGCATCATCGCCTCGATCGACCAGGTCTCGACCGCGCCGGGGAAACGTTCGTTCTCGGGCTTTTCACCGGCGATCACGGGGAGCGCGAGATCATCCTCGGCGCAGGCGCGGTACATTTCCAAGGCGCGGTGCGTTTCGGCGAGCGCATCTTCGCGGTTTTCATGCGCGGTGTGACCCTCCTGCCAGAGGAATTCGCTGGTGCGCAGGAACATCCGCGTGCGCATTTCCCAGCGCACCACATTGGCCCACTGGTTGGTCAGCAGCGGCAGATCACGCCATGACTGGATCCAGCGCGCCATGGCGTCGCCGATGATCGTCTCCGAAGTCGGGCGCACCACCAACGGTTCTTCCAGCTTGGCTTCGGGATCGGGGATCAGCCCGCCCTTCCCGTCCGAAATCAGGCGGTGGTGGGTCACGACCGCCATTTCCTTGGCGAAGCCTTCGACGTGTTCCGCCTCACGCGTAAAATTGGCAAGCGGGATGAACAGCGGGAAATAGCAGTTCTGCACGCCCGCCGCCTTGATCCGGTCGTCCATCAACCGCTGGATGCGTTCCCAGATGCCGTAGCCCCAAGGCTTGATCACCATGCAGCCGCGCACGCCGGATTCCTCGGCGAGATCGGCGGCGGAGATGACCTCCTGGTACCACTTGGCAAAGTCGTCTTCGCGCTTGACGGTGAGCGCGTGGCGGATCTGGGACACGGATTGGCTTCCTGCTTGAACGGGTGCGGCTGTTGCCGCTGGCGCGTGCGCGCTTCGCGCTATTTGCCGAGTTCGTCCAGCTTCTTTTGCATCATCGCCATCTGCTCGCGCAGCTGGGCCAGCTCGTCATTGGCCGGTGCAGCAGGTGCGGCCGGCTTGTCCTTCGTCTTGCCCATCCCCGGCAGGAACACGTCAGCCGCAGCGCGCATCATCGCCATGTTGGTTTCATGGATGGCGGCAAAGGGGGTCGCGCTCAGGCCCTTTTCGAAGGCTTCGCGGATCTTGGTCTGGTTGTCGCGGAAATTGGCCATGCTCGCTTCGAGGTAGGACGGCATCATCGCCTGCATCGAATTGCCATACATGCCGATCAACTGCCGCAGGAAGCTGACCGGGAGCATCTGCCCGCCATTGGCCTCTTCATCCATGATGATCTGGGTCAGGATCGAATGGGTGATGTCATCCCCGGATTTGGCATCAAGTACCTGGAATTCCACATTTTCGCGCACCATACGCGCAAGATCTTCAAGCGTGATATAGCTGGAAGAGGCCGTGTTATAGAGCCGCCGGTTGGCGTATTTCTTGATAATGATCGCATCGCCTGCTTCGCCCGATGCTGTTTTCGCCCTGCCAGCCATTGTTTTTTCGATCCCGTTGAAAGCCCCAACGAGATCGTCTTAGCACCTGCACACATTGCAGTGCAATAAGCACCCGACGAACAGGCTAACGCGCCCGCAAACGCTGGCCGATCACCGTCAGCATTTCGTAAGGTGACAGAGCATTTTGCTGCGCAGCAACAGCAATGTCCCACGGCACGTCGAGCCAGTCCCCGGCGGCAAGATCGGGCGCAGCGGACAGATCGACCACGATCATGTCCATCGACACCTTGCCAAGGATCGGCAAGCGTCTGCCCGCGTGGCCAAAGGCATTGCCCGGACCTCGAACGCGCAGGAATCCATCGGCGTAACCCATTGAAAGAGTGCCTACACGCATCGAAGCGGGTGCAGTGAAGGTCGCGTTGTAACCGACGCTGTCTCCTGCGCTAAGGTGCCGGGTCTGAAGGATCGCTGCCTGCACCCTGGCCACCGGACGGATCGCACCAGCCAGTTCGGCGCGGGGCACGCCTCCGTAAAGCGCGATGCCGGGGCGGGTCAGATCGAGGGCGTAGACCGCCCCGAGCGCGATTCCGGCGCTGTTGGCAAGGCTCGCACGGCGATGCGGGATCATGGCTCTGACAGCCGAAAAGGCGGAAAGCTGGCGCTGGTTCATCGGGCTGTCTTCATCAGCCGAGGCCAGATGGCTCATCAGCAGATCGACATCGAGGCTGGAAATTTCCACATGATTCGCATCACTTACGGAGATACCGAGGCGGTTGATGCCGGTGTCCACCATCAGATGGCAGAGCCCGCCGCCGGTGCTTGTCCACAGCTTCGCCTGTTCCAGCGAACAGATCACCGGCACTGCCCCTACCGCACGGGCATAGGCGCATTCGGCTTCGTTGGCGACGCCATGCAGCACCGCCACCTGCTGCGGCGGCACATGGGCAGTCACGCCCGCAACCTCGCTCCAGTGCGCCACAAAGAACGCGGTGCAGCCGGCGTCGCGCAGCACCGGAACGCAAGCCGCCACGCCCAGCCCGTAGCAATCCGCCTTCACCGCTGCCCCCGCGCTGGCCGTGCCGGACAGCCGATCCAGCGCCTGCCAATTGGCGGCCAAGGCAGAGCTGTCGACGGTCAGGCGCAGGCTGGGCGGGGGCAAGACAGGGTTAGGCATGAGTCACTCGCCCGCACGGTCCGGCATCCACGCCTTGAGCGCGGGCCAATAGCTTTCGGGCAGCTGGCGGTAGTCTGCGGACAAGGCACGCGCCTCGTCGGAACCGGCCACTCCATCGAAACGGTAATGGCCAATGATCGGACGACCATTGTCCTGCAACTCGATCCACAGCGTCGACAGGATGCCCGGGGCGTTGCGCTGGATCGAGGCAAGATAGGCGTCCTTGCTGGCTGTGCACTTGTTCATCCGCAGCTGGATCGAAAGGCTGCTCTTGGTCCAGGTCACATAGGGATCGATTGGCTGCTGATCATAGGCATTGACCACTGCGGCATGGGGCACCGCACCCGCCGTATCGCCTTTCAGATGAAGGGTGCAGGCCATGATCCAGCTGAATTCGCGCACCGATCCCGGGATCTTGTAGCGTTCGATGTCTTCCTGCCGCACCTGAAAATCGGCCATCAGCGGGGCGATGATCGCATAGGCTTCATCGGCCCGGCCTGCCTCCGCTAACAGGGCGGCGTGATTGATGTCGGTGTTGGCGCGATATTCCTCCGGCAGCCGGTGGCGCGACAGCAGATCGCGCATCATGTCAGCCCCCGATGATGGCCCCTGCTCGCGCGCATGGAGATTGGCAAGCCGCCCGATCAGCAGCGAAAGCTCAAATCCGAGGTCGTTCTTCCCCGGGCGCTTTTCCTCCAGCATGGCAATGTGCCCGATCTCGCGCTCCACCAGGGTGCGGGCCTCGGCGTGATCACCGGCGTTGGTTGCATTGCGCGAGGCCGCCATGCCGCGGGCGTAGCGCGGCACCATCAGGCTGGCATAGGGATAGCTGGCGATGGATTGCTCGATCGGGATGGCTCTGATGTCGTCACGCAGGCGCGAAAGATCGCTACCCCAGCGCGCTTCGGCGGCAGGCCAGAACGGCGCGAAGGGGCGATAGGCCATGAACACCAGCGCGGTATCGATGGAATCGATCGTGACCGCCCTCGCCCACTCGCCGCGATCGGAACACAGGATGATGCGGGCAGGCTGGTCCGAGTCTGTGGCAAAGCCCAGACGCAAATCCGGCACCTGCGGATCGCGGATCGTCAGGCTGTCGCTGCTGCAATAGGCCTTGTGGAGTGCGCGGGCTTCTTTCTGTTCAGAAGATTTTGGCACCGGCGGCGGCGGCTTCATGACCTGTGGCGGCGGCGCCGGTTGAGCGGCCACCCCCGAGGGCGCCAAAGCACCGATCAGGAACGCAGCCGCAGCGCGGAGCATCATGATGTCGCGCTCCCGCCATTGTCATCGGCAAAGTCCCGCGGCGGCCCGCCCGGCAGGCCCCACCAGGCCACGACCAGACCGAAGGCAACCACCGCCCAAGTGTACCACAGCCCGGCATAGATATCCCCGGTCCTCGCCACGATCACCCCGGCGATCAGCGGCAGGAACCCGCCGAGATAGCCCGCGCCGATGTGATAGGGGATCGACATCGAGGAGTAACGGATGCGCGGCGGGAACATCTCCGACAGCAGCGCCGCAACCGAACCATAGGTCAGGGCAGACAGCATCCCCAGCGCCAGCAAAACGCCCACAATGCCGATCACATTGGCGACAGGCGGCTGCTGCTTGGCAAAATCGAAGCCATATTGCCCCAGCGCGGCATGGATACCCGCCTTGCGCGCAGCACCGTCGGCGAACCACGCCGGGTCGATCGCCACAGGCTCGCCGCCGACCGTCAAGGACACCGCATCGCCCGCTGTCAGCGTGTATGGCACGCCCGAGGCGGTCAGGGTTTCCAGCACCTTCCCGCAATCGGTCTGATCGCGCTGGAACATCTCGGCAAAGGGATCGGTCTGGCACGCAGGGCCGCTCACCACCACCGGCGCGCGCTCGGCGGCTGCGGCGATGGCAGGATTGGCCAGACTGCCCATCATCCAGAACAACGGGAACAGCAGCGCCAGCGTCAGCGCCGCACCAATGATGATCGGCTTCTTGCGGCCCACCCGGTCAGACCATTTGCCGATCACGACATAGAAACTCATCACGATCAGGCCCGACACCAGCAGCACCAGTTCCACTGTCAGATCGTCAACATGCATCGGCCCGCGCAGAAAGCTCATCGCCGAGAAGAACCCGGTGTACCACACCGTCGTCAGGATGCCGGTGATGCCGAACAGGGCGACGAACAGGCGCTTGGGGTTGCCGGGGTAAGTCATGCTTTCAACGAAGGGATTGCCGCTTGTCTCTCCGGCGGCCTTCATCGCCTGAAACACCGGGCTTTCCGAAAGCTTGAGGCGCATCCACAGCGAAATCAGCAGCAGGATGATCGACAGCAGGAACGGCACGCGCCACCCCCATGCGGCAAAGGCATCAGCCGGAATCAGCGCGCGGCAGGCCAGTACCACGATGATCGACAAGACAAAGCCGCCCGCCACGCTCGCCTGGATGAAGCTGGTGTAGAACCCGCGCTTTTCAGGCGGTGCGTGTTCCGCGACATAGATCGCCGCGCCGCCATATTCCCCGCCGAGCGCAAGGCCCTGAAGCACCCGCAGGAAAATGACGATAATGGGCGCGGCCATTCCGATGGTGTCGACCGTGGGGATCAGGCCGACGCCCGCCGTGGCAATCCCCATCAGGGTGACGGTGACAAGGAAGGTGTATTTGCGCCCCAGCTTGTCGCCCAGAAAGCCGAACAGCACTGCACCCAGCGGGCGGAAGGCGAAACCGACCGCGAAGGTCGACCATACCAGCAGCAGGCCCAGCGTCTCGTTATTGGTGGCGTAGAAGGCGTCCTTCAGAATGTAGGCGAGCGTGCCGTAGATAAAGAAATCGTACCATTCGAAGATGGTGCCCGCCGATGATGCGCCGATCACCAAACGGATTTCCTGCTCGCTCGGCTCGCGGTCCGCGAGTGCCTGCGCCTCACCCATGTCGTTCATCCCCTTTGCCGCAAAGGGCGGCCTATTGGCTGTGTTCCTAGCGTCAGCGCGTGGCGTGTGAAAGCGCCTGACAAGCGGCCTTCCACGGCAATAGCAGCGCGCCGTGGCGACCGGGATGGGCCAGCGCCGGGGTCAAGGCTTCGATCCCCGGCCAGCGCGGCAGTTCACCCTCGCCCGATAGCCATTGGTCAAGCCCCTCGGCGGTGCGGATGATCTGATCCGGATCAGTGCCGATCGCGCTGCGTGCAAGCAAGGCAGCCGATGCCTGTCCGATAGCGCAGGCGCTCACCTTCATGCCGATCTGCGAAACAGGTCCAGCCTGTTCGAGCGCCAAGCCGATCGTGATCACGCTCCCGCAGCTGCGGGAGCGCGCCTCGGCGATCAGCGGCAAGGCCGGGTCCAGCGGGTAATCCGCCAGCCCGGTCGCGAGGCCGAGCAAGGCGGGCGAATAGAGCTTCGCCGCAGTCTGAGTGGTCACTTGATGCGGCGCCCGGCCCGCGCCGCTGCCGCATCGCGGGCTTCGGCCTCGCTGCGGAGCCTGTCACGCCGTACCGCGATCGCAGGGAGCAGCTGGCGTGAGAACGTATCGGCGGCGGAATAGGTGCGCGCCGAGGTGATCCAGTTGGGACGGCCCGTGTAGCCCCAACTTTCATCGAACCCGGTCACCAGCAAGGCAAAGGCGAACACGGCCATCAGCGCGCCCTTGAGCGCTCCGAAACCGAAACCGAGCACGCGGTCGACCGGTCCCAGCACCGCGCCATCCGCCGCATCGCTGGCCGACCCCACGATCACCTTCATCGCTGCATAGGGAATCAGCAGCAGCAGCACGAAAGCGAACAAGGCCACCGGCGTTTCTGCCCGGTACACGCTGCTCAGCCCATCAGTCAGCGAAGGGTGGAGAAAATGGAGCGCAAGGGCCGCCATCACCCATGAAGCGAGGGAAAGCACTTCTTGCACAAGCCCGCGCATGAAGCCGCCGATGGCAGCAATGCCAACGATGATTGCGATGATGATGTCGAGACCGCCCATAGGCGTGCAGGATTATGCGCTGCCCATCACCTGGTCAACGACGTTCGCAAGTGCGGCAAGCCCGCGGTAATCTGCGCCTGCATTGCCCGTGGCTGCTCCGGCCGGGCCATAGCACCGCGCAAAGCCGAGTTTCGCGGCTTCACGCATCCGCAAGGGGGCGTGGGCAACAGGGCGAATCTCTCCCGCGAGGCTGACTTCGCCGAACCACGCGGTCTTGTCCGGCAGCGCCCGGTCGGCCAGCGCGGACACCAGCGCGGCGGCCACGGCAAGGTCGGCAGCGGGGTCCGTCAGACGGTAGCCTCCGGCAATGTTGAGATAGACCTCGGCCGAGGAGAAATTCAGCCCGCAGCGTGATTCCAGCACCGCCAGCAGCATCGCTAGCCGCCCGCTGTCCCACCCCACCACCGCGCGGCGCGGGGTCGCGCCCGATTGCAGACGCACGATCAGCGCCTGAATTTCCACAAGAACGGGGCGCGTGCCCTCCAGTGCCGGGAACACCGCGCTGCCAGCCAGAGGCGTATCGCGGCCCGACAGGAACAGCAGCGAGGGGTTGGCGACCTCCTCCAGCCCTTCGCTTGCCATTGCGAACACGCCAATCTCGTCCACGGCGCCGAAGCGATTCTTCAGCGCACGCAGAATGCGGTACTGGTGGCTGCGCTCACCTTCGAAGCTCATCACCACATCGACCATGTGTTCGAGCACGCGGGGGCCGGCGATGGTGCCGTCCTTGGTGACATGGCCGACCAGCACCACCGCGCAGCCGCTTTCCTTGGCATAGCGGATCAGTTCGAGCGCGCAGCCGCGCACCTGCGACACGGTGCCGGGCGCGCCTTCGATGGTGTCGGAATGCATGGTCTGGATCGAATCGATCACCAGCAGCGCAGGCGGCTCTCCGCTGCCCAGCGTGGTCAGAATATCGCGCACCGATGTTTCCGAGGCGAGCCGGATCGGCGCGTCAGCCACGCCCATGCGGCTTGCACGCAAGCGCACCTGCCCGGCGGCTTCCTCGCCGCTTACATAAACTACATCATTGCCGCCGCGCGCGATGGTGGCAGCGCATTGCAACAGCAGGGTCGACTTGCCGATCCCCGGATCGCCGCCGAGCAGCACCGCCGAACCCGGCACCAGCCCGCCGCCCAGCGCCCGGTCGAACTCGGCCATGCCGGTGGACTTCCTGACGGGCAGCTTGGTCGGCGCGTTCAGCGGTTCGAACGCCACCGCCCGCCCGCCGCTCGACAGATCGTGCTTCTGCGAGAATACGGTGGCGGGCACATCCTCGACCAGCGTGTTCCACTGCCCGCAATCAGCGCATTGCCCCTGCCAGCGGTGCGACACGGAGCCGCATTCCTGACACACATATCGGCGTTTCGTTTTTGCCATAGCCTCGCGCAATAACGAGAACAGATGACGAACGCAATTGCATTGCAAAGCCGATGCGCGTTAGGAGGATGGCCATGCGGCAGAAAGAACTCCGCCTTGCTCTGGTGTGTTACGGCGGCGTCAGTCTGGCGGTCTACATGCACGGCATCACCAAGGAAGTGTGGCACCTTGCCCGCGCCAGCCGTGCGTTTCATCATCCTTCGGCCGTGCCGCTGTCCGGGGTGGCGGCAGCCTACCGCGATTTTCTGGCGACCATCGAACGCGAAGCCGATCTTCGGCTGCGGGTGCTGCCCGATATCCTGACCGGCGCCAGCGCGGGCGGGATCAACGCGGTGTTTCTCGCCCAGGCGCTTCATGCAGGGCACAGTCTGGAGCCGCTGACCGATCTGTGGCTTGAAAACGCCGATGTGAGCGAGCTCACCGATCCCGAGGCAGAGCCGATGTGGCGTTATGCCAAGCTGTGGGCGCAGCCGATCGCGGAATGGTTTCTCAGCCGCCCCGGCAATGCCGTGAGCGCAACCGTCTCGCCCGAAACACGGGCAGAGGTGCGCGCCAAAGTGTCAAAGCTGGTGCGCGGCCGCTGGTTCAGCCCGCCGTTCTCGGGGTCACGCTTTTCGGCAATGCTGTTCGAGGCTTTCACCCGCATGGCCGACGAGGGCGACGGAATCCCGCTGCTGCCCGCTGGTTACCCGGTCGATCTGGTTGTCACCGCCACCGATTTTCGCGGGCACCCCGAAACGCTGCGCCTCAACTCGCCGCCACAGGTTGACGAAACGGAGCACCGTCTGCCGATCACCTTCCGCGCACGGGTTGGCGAGGGCGCAGCACATGGGCTGGCTGACCGGCTCGAACTGGTGCTGGCGGCGCGTGCCACAGCCAGTTTTCCGGGCGCGTTCCCGCCGCTCACCCTTGCCGAAATGGACGCGCTGGCAGAGGCCGAGGGTCACCACTGGGCCACCCGCGGCGCCTTCCTGTCGCGCATCATGCCCGCCCATGTGGCGCGCGGTTCTGTGGACGAGGTCGCGCTCATTGACGGTGCGGTGCTGGTCAACGCCCCGTTCGGCGCGGCGCTGAGCGCGCTTTACGGCCGCCCCGCCCAGCGCGAGGTTGACCGGCGGTTCGTCTATCTTGATCCGCGCCCTGACCGTGGCGGCAGCGCCGCAGGGCCCTCACCGGGCACGCGCCCGCGCGACGTGGGCTTTTTTGGCGCGATCTTCGGTTCGCTCTCCACCATTCCGCGCGAACAGCCGATCCGTGACGATCTGGAACGCATCGATCAGCAATCGCGTGATGCGGCGCGGCTGAAGCGGATCATCATGGATCTGGAGGGCGATATCGACCGGGCGGTGGAAAAGCTGTTCGGTTTTACCTTCCTGCTCGACCGGCCCACTCCCAAACGGCTCGCTGGCTGGCGGGCGAAGGCGCAGCAGGCGGCTGCCGAGCGGGCGGGCTATGCCTTTGGCGTCTATGCCCTGACCAAGTTTGACGGCATCCTTGAACAACTGGCGCGCCTGACGCTGAAGGCGGCCGGCCAGCCCCGGGCAGACTGCACACCATTGGTGCAGGCCCTGCGCTGCGAACTGGAGGTGCGCGGACTTGATCAGCTCACCGATGCCCAAGGCGGCGCACAAGCCGATGCGATCACCTTCTTTCGCGCTCACGACACCGGCTTTCGCATCCGCCGCCTGCAGCTGCTCGCCCGCAAATTGGCCCGGGACTGGCAGATCGAACCCGAGATTTCAGAAGACGCGCTCGACCGGGCGCGGGACCGGCTCTACGAGATTCTCGCGCTGTATTACCGTGCGGACGAGGATGTGATGCACTCGGCCCGCTTTGCCGAGCTTGCCGCAGACGCTGTGAAGAATCCGGGCGCGGTGCTCGATTTCCTGAGCCAGCAGCGCCTGCTGCCTGCCACCGATCTGGCCGCCGAAGAACTGCTGATCGATGCGCTGGAAGATATGCCCAAGAACCTCAAGCGGCGGATGCTGCTGACCTATTTGGGCTTTCCCTTCTATGATGTCGCCACCCTCCCCCTGTCGCGCCGCGAAGGGCTCGATGAATTCAATCCGGTAAAGATCGACCGCATTTCGCCCGATGATGCGCTCTCAATCCGCGAAGGCGGCACGGCGGCGACTTTGCGGGGAATCGAGTTCTACAATTTCGGGGCGTTCTTCAGCCGCGACTACCGCGAGAACGATTACCTGTGGGGCCGGCTGCACGGGGCCGAACGGATGATCGACCTCGTCGCTTCCAGCGTGCCGGGCGGGATGCGCGCCGAAAGCGTGACGGCGGCCAAGCGCGCGGCATTTCTGGCGCTGCTGGAAGAAGAGGAGATCGCCGGACGCTGCCAGCGCGGATTGATCGACCAGATCCGCCTCGAAGTGCGCGAGCGGATGGGTTAGCCCCTCAACCAGACTGACCTTTGGGCCCGAAAAACAGCAACATCACCAACCGTGCATCTTCTGGCGTGGTTCCGAAGCCCGGCGCCGCGTTGTGAAATTGCCAGGGGGAAAACAGCAGCAGCCGGTTGAAGCGTGCGGGGATGCGCAAGGTGCGCTCCCATCTGGCAGGCAGGCAGGTGTCCTTGTTGACCACATCTTCGATCAGCGCGTTCACGTCGGCATAGCCCGAAGCAGCGATCCGCGCCGGATCTTGCGGCACGGCTTCAAGGCCGGTGCGTTTGTGGCGGAAGAAGTCCGTGCCGCCCGCATCGGGTCTGGCGCAGTCTTCGGGGCGGGAGAGGTGGAGGATGCCAGAATAGGCCGCCGGGTCGATATGCACCCCGCTTTTGCCCTTGTCGGCCTTGCGGGTCAGGCGGCAGTGACCATGCTGGGTTCCGGGCGCCGGACCAAGCCGGACGCCGAGTAACCGCGACACGGCCTCATCCACCGCGCCCGTATCAAGCGGCGCGGCGGAATTCAGCCCGGGGAAATTGCCGTGCTGCCTTGCCGGATCATAGTCCAGTGCCAGCGCCGCGCGCCGCGCAGCCCAGGGGTCGGCAAGGAAATCGTCGACGATCAGCAGCGAGGGAAGCATGACCTGCCCGTCAGCTCCCGAACACGTCTTTCAGCTTGTTGAAGAAGCCGCGGCTTTCGGGGCATTCGTCGCCGGTTTCGGTGGCCTTGAATTCCTCAAGGATTTCCTTTTGGCGGCGACTGAGCTTGGTTGGCGTTTCGACCACGATTTCCACCACCATGTCGCCGCGCCCGCGCCCCTGCAGCACCGGCATCCCGGCCCCGCGAATGCGCAGCTGCTTTCCCGACTGGATACCCACCGGAATGTCGAGCCGGTTGGTCGAACCGTCAAGATCGGGGATCTCCACGCAGCCGCCCAGCGCGGCGGTGGTGAAACTCACCGGAACGCGGGTGGCCAGCGTTGTGCCTTCGCGTTCGAACACGGCATGGGGTTTGACGTGGAGGAAAATGTACAGATCGCCCGCTGGCGACCCTCGCTGGCCAGCCTCGCCCTTGCCGGACAGGCGGATGCGGGTGCCGGTGTCGACGCCTGCGGGGATATCGACCTTCAGGGTCTGGGCCTTGTCCACCCGGCCCTCGCCCCGGCAATCGCGGCAGGGGTTCTCGATTACCGCGCCGCGACCGTTGCACGCCGGGCACGGGCGCTCGATTACGAACAGGCCCTGCTTGGCGCGCACGCTTCCCATGCCGTGGCACAGATTGCACTGGCGTTCGGATGTGCCCGGCGTAGCGCCTGTCCCATCGCAGGTTTCGCAGGCCTGGCTGACTTCGATTTCGATCTCGGTCGTCTTGCCGTTGAAGGCCTCTTCGAGCGTGACCTGCATATCATAACGCAAATCTGCGCCGCGGCGGTTTTGCTGGCGCTGCGCACCGCCCCCGCCAAAAGCTCCGCCGAAGATGGTTTCGAAAATATCGCCAATATCGGCGAAGTCACCGCGACCGCCGCCAAAGCCGCCGCCGAACGGACCACCGCCGCCCCCGCCGCCGTTCATGCCTTGGGTGAAAGCGTCGTGGCCATAACGATCATAGGCCGCGCGTTTCTGCGGGTCTTTCAGGCAATCATAGGCCTCGTTGATCGCCTTGAACTTGGCTTCTGCGCTGGCATCGCCCGGATTGCGGTCCGGGTGAAACTTCATCGCAAGCTTGCGATAGGCGCTCTTGAGGGTCGCACCGTCTGCATCGCGGGCGCATTCGAGCGTGGCGTAATAATCGGATTGGGTGGACATGGTGTGACCTATTCCCCGTGACCAGTCGCAGCCGATACCCCGGAAACAGGAACCGGTGGCATCGACTGCGTGCTGGATTGCATCGGGGCCTTAGCCCTTCTTGTCTTCGTCAACCTCGGAGAACTCGGCGTCGACGACTTCTTCGTCAGCCGCGGTCTCACCAGCCGTCTCTGCAGCGGCATCCGGCCCTGCGGCCTGCTGCTGTTCGTAGATCTGCTGGCCCATCTTCATTGCCGACTGCGTCAAGGCCTGCGCCTTGGCGTTGATGTCATCGGCATCGCCGCCTTCGAGCGCGGTCTTCACCGCCGCGATGGCTTCCTCGACCTCGGTCTTGGTTGCAGCGTCGATCTTCGACCCATGCTCCTCAAGCTGCTTTTCGGTCGCGTGCACCAGACTATCGGCCTGATTGCGCGCTTCGGCAGCGGCGCGGCGCTTCTTGTCTTCCTCGGCGAACTTTTCGGCGTCCTTCACCATCTGGTCGATGTCGGAATCTGAAAGGCCACCCGAAGCCTGGATCTTGATCGTCTGCTCCTTGCCGGTGCCCTTGTCCTTCGCCGCTACGGACACAATGCCGTTGGCGTCGATGTCGAAGGTGACTTCGATCTGCGGCACCCCGCGCGGGGCGGGAGGAATGCCGATCAGGTCGAAATTGCCGAGCAGCTTGTTGTCCGCCGCCATCTCGCGTTCGCCCTGATAGACCTTGATCGTCACCGCGTTCTGATTGTCTTCGGCGGTCGAATAGGTCTGGGTCTTCTTGGTCGGGATGGTGGTGTTGCGATCAATCATGCGGGTGAACACACCGCCGAGCGTTTCGATGCCGAGCGAAAGCGGGGTCACGTCGAGCAGCAGCACGTCCTTGACGTCGCCCTGCAGCACGCCCGCCTGAATGGCAGCGCCCATCGCAACGACTTCATCGGGGTTCACGCCGGTATGCGGCTTGGCACCGAAGAACTGCTCCACCACTTCGCGCACGCGGGGCATACGGGTCATGCCGCCGACGAGGATCACCTCGTCAACCTGATCCTTGGAGATGCCAGCGTCAGCCAGCGCCTTCTTGCACGGATCAAGCGTGCGCTGGATCAGCCCGTCGACCATCTTTTCAAGATCGGCGCGGGTGATGGTTTCCACCAGGTGCAGCGGGGTGGTGGTGCCACCTTCCATGCGCGCGGTGATGAAGGGCAGATTGATTTCAGTGGTGGCCGCGCTCGAAAGCTCGATCTTGGCCTTTTCGGCGGCTTCCTTCAGACGCTGAAGCGCGAGCTTGTCGGTCTTCAGATCCATGCCTTCCTTCTTCTTGAAGGCATCGGCGAGGAATTCCACGATGGCGTTGTCGAAATCTTCACCGCCAAGGAACGTGTCCCCGTTGGTCGACTTCACTTCGAACACACCGTCCCCGATTTCGAGGATCGACACGTCAAACGTGCCGCCGCCAAGGTCATAGACAGCGATGGTCTTGCCATCTTCCTTGTCCATTCCGTAGGCGAGCGCAGCAGCGGTCGGCTCGTTGATGATGCGCAGCACTTCAAGGCCGGCGATCATGCCGGCGTCCTTGGTGGCCTGACGCTGGGCGTCGTTGAAATAGGCGGGCACGGTGATGACGGCCTGCGTCACGGTTTCGCCGAGATAGCTTTCGGCGGTTTCCTTCATCTTCTGGAGGATGAAGGCGGACACCTGCGAGGGGCTGTAATCTTCGCCGCCAGCATTGACCCAGGCATCTCCGTTCTTGCCCTTGACGATGGAATAGGGAACCAGGCCCATGTCCTTCTTGGTCAGCGGGTCTTCGAAACGGCGGCCGATCAGGCGCTTGATTGCGAAAAGAGTGTTGTCGGGGTTGGTCACCGCCTGACGCTTGGCCGGTTGGCCGATCAGGCGCTGGCCGTCCTTGGTGAAAGCAACGATCGACGGCGTGGTGCGCGCGCCTTCGGAATTTTCGATCACCTTGGGCTTGCCGCCATCCATGACAGCAACGCAGGAATTGGTGGTGCCGAGGTCGATACCGATAACTTTAGCCATTTTTACCCCATCCATTAGGACAATTGTTGGACACCGCTGCCTTGGGCTTCCCGGTTACCGGCAAAGCGCATTGGCGGCTCGTTTGTGAGGGCGATATAGGTGTGGTTTCGCTTGGCACAAGAGAACGGGCACCCTAGTTTTGTGGCCATTCCACAAGGAGACATTGACCGTGACATTCACCACCCGCCCCGCGCTTGCCCTGCTGTGTGCCTCTGCGCTCGGTGTGCTTTCCGCCTGCGCCGAACCGGCTGAGGCCCCCGCAACGCCGGAACAGGACGCCGCAGCCGCCGCGCTCACCGTCAGCAATGCACGCGTCGTGCTCGCTCCGGTCGCTGGCAATCCGGCCGCGGTCTATTTCGATCTTTCCTACACCGGAGGCGCCAGCGTATCGCTTCAATCGGTCGAGGTTGAGGGTGCAGGCATGACCATGATCCACAATTATGCAGAAGAAGCGGGCAAGATGCAGATGACGATGGCCGGCCCGATTACCCTCGCCAACGGCGCGCCGGTCACCTTTGCGCCGGGCGGGTTGCATGTGATGGCGATGGAGCCGTCTGATACGCTGAAGGCCGGCGGTACGGCCAATCTCACCCTGACGCTTTCTGATGGCACCAAAACCAATGTGACAGCACCCGTGCGCGCCGCGGGGGAAGAACGCTGAACGTGCCGCTGACCGGGCTTGTGGAGGATTGGGGGGCGAAGCCACCTGTCCACGCTTGCCCGGTCGGCGGAGAACGATCGCTTACGGCGGGTGAAGTTGACCTTGCACGGTCAATATTCGGCGACGCGATCGATTACCCTTCCGTCACGATCCGGCGCCGCAAGTTCTTTCCGCTGCATCCGCGCCGGGTGACAATGGCGCCGATGGGGCATCTGCACTTCCACCCTGACGCCGCGCATTATTGCGATGATTTTGCCGCCGCACCGCTGCACCATCAGGCACACTTCATCCATGAAATGGTGCACGTGTGGCAGGTGCAAACCCTTGGGCGCTGGCATCTGGTTCTGCACCGCCACCCGTGGTGCCGCTATGATTATGCCCTCAAGCCGGGCTGGCGACTGGAGCAATACGGGATCGAGCAACAGGCAGAGATCGTACGCCATGCCTTTTTGCTGAGGCGCGGCACGATGGTGGCGGGCGTGGCAGACGCTGCGGCCTATGCTGCCATCCTGCCTTTCACGCCCGCCTGATCCCTAGCAGCGCACCCGACGCTCGCGGCCGCGGTTGTCGACCCGGTAGCAGCGGCCGTTCTTCTTGATGAGCGATCCGCCAGCACCGCCTACAGCGGCGCCGACAGCCGCGCCTGTGGCGACATCGCCGCCCGTTACGGCAGACCCTGCAGCCCCTGCGAGCGCGCCGCCAATCGCACCTTCGCCGGCGTAATTACCGGCGCAGGCACCAAGGCCAAGCGCGCAGCCAGCGGCAAGAGCGGCGGACTTCATGCGAGTAATCATGACAATCTCCTGTCGTTCAGAGGTATCGTCTAAACGCAGGAACATCCCTGATTATTCCCCCGCCTATCGCAGAAATGGCATGATCGGGGGTGAAGTGTGCAGCAGGTGCGATCAGTCCGGAGCCTTCGCCACGGCCACCATCGCGGCGCGCAGCAGACGGTCCTTGATCATCCACCCGGCCTGCATTTCCGAGACCACTGTCCCGGGCTCATGATCTGCGCTCGGCACTTCGAGCATCGCCTGATGCTGGTTCGGATCGAGCGGCAGGCCGACTGCGGCGATGCGCGTGATGCCGTGGCTGGCGAAGACCTTTTCCAGCTCGCGCTGGGTAGCTTCGATGCCGATCACAAGGCCCTTCATGCTGTCGTCTGCGCGCAGGCTCTCGGGGATGGCCTGCACCGCGCGGGCGAGATTGTCGGCGACAGACAGGATATCGCGGGCAAAGCCGGTCGCGGCGTAGGCGCGGGCTTCGTCCTTTTCGCGCTCCAGCCGACGGCGCACATTTTGCGTTTCGGCCTGCGCGTAGAGCACCTCCTGTTTGGCGTTTTCGAGATCACGGCGCAGCGATTCGAGCGCTTCGGACATGGCGTCAGCTTCATCCCCGCCTTCACGCAGATGCTCGGGCACGCCCTTCAATTCGTCTTCAACCGCCTGATCCAGCGGCTTTTCATTCTCGGTCATGTTATGTGTGCTTCCATTCAAGCGATGAGCTTGCCCAGCGAACGGGCGGTCAAATCAACCATGGGGACAACCCGCGCGTAATTCAACCGCACAGGGCCGATCACACCGAGCACGCCGACCACCCGCCCCTCGCGGTCACGGTAGGGCGAGGCGATCACGCTGGAGCCGGATAGGGCGAACAGCCGGTTTTCGCTGCCGATAAAAATCCGCGTCGCCTCGGCCTCACGCGCCGAATCGAGCAATTGTGCAACCGACTGCTTGTTCTCAAGATCCTCCAGCAGCATCCGCACCCGTTCGATATCGCCAAGCGCGCTGTCATCGAGCAGGTTCGCCGCCCCGCGCACGATCAGCACGGGGCGTGCGGCGGCATCCTCGCTCCACACCGCAAGCCCGCGCTCGACCAGATCGCGTGAGACGTCGTCGAGCTGCGATTTGCCCGCCTTGATTTCCATGCGCATGGCCTGCGCGGCTTCGACAAGGGTGCGGCCCGCAAGGCGCGCGGTGATGTAATTCGACGCGCGGTCCAGCGTGCCCGGGTCGAGCGCGCCGCCGATGGTGAGGACGCGGTTCTCAACCCCGCCATCCTCGCCAACCAGCACAGCGAGCGCCCGGCCCTGCCCCAGATCCACAAGGCTGAATTGCGCGAGCTTCTGTTCGCGCGGGGCGACCAGTACCATGCCCGCTGCGCCCGACAGATCGGAGAGAATCGCGCTTGCCTGCTTCAGCGCGGCCTCTACCGGGCCTGCCTCGGCCAGACGCGCCTCGATCGCGGCCTGTTCCTGCGCGGTCGGCTCGGCCACGCGCATCATGCCGTCAACGAAGATCCGCAGGCCCGCATCGGTCGGCATCCGTCCCGCGCTGGTGTGCGGCGCGGCCAGCAAGCCTGCGGTTTCCAGATCGGCCAGAACGCTGCGGATCGAAGCGGGCGAGAGGTTCAACGTGCCATCCGCCGCCAGCGTCTTTGACCCGACCGGCTGACCGCTTTCGATATATTCCTCCACCACCCGCTGGAAAATGTCGCGCGCGCGCTGGGTCAGTTCGGTAACGGGGAGTGATGTCATAGACGCAATGTTTAGTCTTTGCGCTTGCGGCGGCAAGTGCGCGCCGCTTAATGGCCCCCGACACAGCAAAGGAACACCCATGCGCCCTTCAGGACGCGCGCCCGATGAAATGCGCGCCATCACGATTCAAACCGGCTTCACCCGTCACGCGGAAGGCTCGGTGTTGATCGGCTTCGGCGATACGAAGGTGCTGTGCACCGCGAGCGTCGAAAAAGGCGTGCCGCCGTGGCTGCGCGGCAAGGGCGAAGGTTGGGTGACGGGCGAATACTCGATGCTCCCGCGCGCCACGCACACCCGTGGCCAGCGCGAAGCGGCCAAGGGCAAGCAATCGGGCCGTACGCAGGAAATTCAGCGCCTTATCGGGCGTTCTTTGCGCGCAGTCGTAGACCTGCAAAAGCTGGGCGAGCGGCAGATTACGCTCGATTGCGATGTGATTCAGGCCGATGGCGGCACCCGCACGGCCGCCATTTCGGGCGCGTGGATTGCGCTGCGTCTGGCGATCAATGGTCTGATGGCGTCGGGCGATATCAAGCACGATCCAATCACCGCGCAGGTGGCGGGCATTTCCTGCGGCATCTTCAAGGGCACCCCGGTGCTCGACCTCGATTATGACGAAGATTCCAACGCCGAGGCTGATGGCAATTTCGTGCTGCTGTCCGGCGGCAAGATCGCCGAAGTGCAGGCCACCGCTGAAGGCGCGACCTATGACGAGGAAGCCCTTCTCCGCCTCCTGCGCCTCGCCCGCATCGGCTGTGACCGGATTTTTGCCGCGCAATTGGACGCGGTGAAATGACACGCCGCCTCGGCTCAGGTTCTCTGGTCATTGCCACGCACAATGCGGGCAAGCTCAAGGAAATCAGCGCGCTGCTCGATCCTTACGGGGTGAGATGCATCTCCGCCGGATCGCTGGGCCTGCCAGAACCTGCCGAGACCGGCACCACCTTTGCGCAGAACGCATTGATCAAGGCGCGGGCGGCGGCGGAGGCTTCGGGGTTGGCGGCGCTGGCCGACGATAGCGGCCTGAGCGTCGCCGCGCTTGATGGGCGGCCGGGCGTCTACACCGCCGACTGGGCCGAGCGGCAGTGGTTCGAAGGCGCTCCGGGCCGGGATTGGTACATGGCAATGGGCAAGGTCGAAGGGATGCTGGCTGAACAGGGCGCAGACTTGGACCGATCAGCCGCATTCCACTGCGTGCTGGCTCTGGCGTGGCCGGACGGGGAATATGCGATTTACGAAGGCCGCTGCGATGGCGCGCTGACATGGCCGCCGCGAGGGCTTCTCGGCTTCGGCTATGATCCGGTGTTCGTACCGACTGGCAGCAGCCAGACCTTCGCCGAAATTCCGCCGGAGGCAAAGCACGCCATCAGCCATCGCGCCGATGCCTTTGCCAAGCTGGTCGCCGAGCAATTCGGCTGAACGATCAGCGCCGCGCAAGCCGTTCGGCGGGGTCGAGCCGGTAGCCGATCACATTGCCCGCGGGCCAGTAACGGCACACCAACACCTCGTGCCGCGCATTGACCGCCGTCGCGCAGCCCACCTCCTGCGTCTCGGGCCAGATGATCTGGGTGTAATGCCCCACATCGCTCCAGCGACCGGTGGTGGAAACATCGGGGAAGACGCCGGGGCGGAAGATGCGCTTTTCGGCAATGAACAGGTCGATCATCTCCCACGGCGCATGGCGACCGCGATCCCCGCGCCACAGGTTTTCGCCCTGCCTGCGTTCCAGCAACGCAGGGTCGTGATGGAACGTGCGGCGGGCTGCGAGGGTGTCGGCCCACACGCGTGCATCGCGCATCAGCGCGTGGTTCCAGCGCAGCGGGCCAAGGCCCACATCCTTGCGCGCAGCGTTGTGCTCGGCCAGCCATTCCTGCTCTGCCGGGAACAGCGGGCGCTGGTCTTGGGTGCGATCTTGCGGCACAGCCGGGGCGGCTGCCATAAGCAGCGCTGCGCCAACAAGGCGGCTCAGAACAGACATGGAATGGAAACTCCGCATGACTTCGATTTATGCGTCAACGGTTAAGCGGGGCTGAAAATTCCTCCCGTGGCCCGCGCGCTTTATATCCACTGGCCCTTCTGTGCGAAGAAATGCCCCTATTGCGACTTCAACTCGCATGTGCGGGACACTGTGGATGTGGCGGCATGGCAGGCCGCACTGATTGCCGACATGCGCGCCGAGGCAGTGGTTGCCGGCGGTGAACCTCTGGCCTCGATCTTCTTTGGCGGGGGCACGCCTTCATTGATGCCGCCCGCACTGGTCGCGGAGTTGCTGGCTGAAGCGGAGAATCTGTGGGGCTTTGACCCCACGATCGAGATCACGCTGGAGGCCAATCCTTCATCGGTCGAAACGGCGAATTTCGCGGCACTGGCGGGCGCGGGCGTCAACCGCGTTTCGCTTGGTGTGCAGTCTCTGGACGATGCCGAACTGCGGTTTCTCGGGCGGCTGCACGGGGCTGATGAGGCGCTGGAGGCGCTGGAGGTCGCGCAAGCCCACTTCAAGCGCGTCAGTTTCGACATGATCTACGCCCTGCCCGGCCACACGCCGGAGATCTGGCATGAACGGCTGACCCGCGCGCTTGGTTTTGGCACCGGGCATATGTCGCTTTACCAGCTGACCATTGAACCCGGCACCCGGTTCGCCAGCGACGTGCGGCGCGGGCGGCTCACCCCGCTGGATGATGATGAGGCGGCTGAACTCTTCGACATCACCCAGGAACTGACCGCAGCCGCTGGCCTGCCCGCCTACGAGACCAGCAACCACGCCCGCGTGGGCGAGGAAAGCCGCCACAACCTCACCTATTGGCGGTATCAGGATTATGCGGGGATCGGCCCTGGGGCGCACGGACGGCGCGGTGGTGTGGCGACGGTGCGGCACAAGAAGCCGGAAAACTTCCTCAAGGCGGTTGAAATGCAAGGCGATGGCATTGCCGAGGCGCGTGCGCTGGCGGTGTCCGAACAGGCGGCCGAGGCGCTGCTGATGGGCCTGCGTCTGACCGAGGGGATTGATCTTGCTGCCCTGTCCGCACGCTTCGGCCTGCCGCGCAGCGGGCTGGTGGAAGAGGCCGCGCTTGAGCGCTTGCGAAACCTTGGGCTGGTGTGGGTTCAGGGGGCGCGGATTGGTGTATCGCCGCCGGGTCGCGGGGTGCTTGATGCGCTGCTCGCAGAGCTGGTCGCCGATACGCTTGTAGCGGCATGACCGCCTCCGCGCTGATCGAGCAATGGCGGGCGCATCTTGCCGAGAACCGCCGCCGATCCCCCCACACCGTGCGCGCTTATGTCGCGGCCGCGCAGCGGTTGGTGGCGGCAGGCGGGCTTGACGATTGGGAAGCGGTTGCCGGCACCGAAGCCCACGCCCTGCGAGCCCATCTGGCCGCCCGCCGCGCCGAGGGCCTTGGCAATGCCAGCACCGCAAGAGAGCTTTCGGCGCTCAAAGCCTTCATCGCCTTCGCCCGACAGCAAAGCGGCGATCCCGATCCTGCCGCGCCCCGGCTGCGCGGGCCGCGCATCAAGAAGGGCCTGCCCCGCCCTGTCACTCCGGACGAGGCGGTGAATCTGATCGAACTGGTCGATACCCTCGCCGCCGATGACTGGATCGGCGCGCGCGACCGGGCGGTGCTGTTGCTCATGTACGGATCAGGCCTGCGTATCGCCGAGGCGCTGTCGCTCACCGGGCGCGATGCGGCGCTTGGCGAGGTGCTGCAGGTGACGGGCAAGGGTGGCAAGCAGCGGGTGGTTCCGGTGCTGCCGATCACGCGGGCGGCAGTGGCGGAATATGCACGGCTGTGTGAATGGCCGCTCGCCCCGGATGAACCGCTGTTCCGAGGGGTCAAGGGCGGCCCCCTTTCGCCCGGCGTGGTGCAGCGGGCCATGGCCAAGGCGCGCCGCGCGCTCGGCCTGCCCGACACCGCGACCCCGCACGCGCTGCGCCATTCCTTTGCCACGCACCTGCTCAGCGCGGGCGCGGACCTGCGCAGCTTGCAGGAACTGCTCGGCCACGCGTCGCTGGGTTCAACCCAGATCTACACCCGTGTCGATGCGGCGAGCCTGCTGGAGAATTACCGCAAGGCCCACCCCAGAGGTTAGGGGGAGCAGGCAGGCGTCAGTCCTTGCCGGCGCCGGCCTTGGCGGGCTTCCAGGTGATCACGCGATAGAGATAAAGCAGCACCACCGCTGCAATCATCACCACCGCAACCCAGCCGTAATATTCGTCAAACTGGCTGAATTCGTTGCGCAGGATGTAACCTGCGCCGATCAGCACCGAGTTCCACACGCCGGTGCCCAGCAATGTCCACATGAGAAACCGCAGCTGGCCCATCAGCAGCATCCCCGCCGGGAGCGAGATCATCGTGCGCACCTGTGGCAGAAACCGCGCCCAGAACACGATCGCACCATCGAACCGCTTGAAAATGCCGACGATCTTTTCGACCTCGGCCCAGTCAAGCGTCAGCCACCGGCCATAGCGATCGATCAGCGGGCGGAACCTCTCGTATCCGACGGTCCGGCCGATCCAGTACCACACCCAATTGCCAAACACCGCGCCCAGTGTCCCGGCAGCGACCGCTCCGCCGAAATTCAGCTTGCCATCGGCGACGGCCATGCCGGTCAACCCCATGATCACCTCAGACGGGATTGGCGGGAAGACGTTTTCAAGGAACATCGCGATGGCGACGCCGAGGTAACCCCAGGCCTCGACCAGATCGATCAGGTATTCGGTCATTGTGTCATTATCCGTAACGGGAGAGGCTATGCTGCGGCGCGGCGCTCGGCCAGGCGCCGGCCGATCGCGTCCCAGATCATTCCCGCCGTATCAGTGTTGTTGAAGCGGTCAATCGCCACGATGCCGGTGGGCGAGGTGACGTTGATTTCGGTCAGCCAATGCCCGCCGATCACGTCGATGCCCACAAAGGTGAGGCCAAGACGCTTCAGATCCGGGCTCAGTGCCTCGCAGATTTCCAGCTCGCGCTGGGTGAGCTGCGTTGCCTGCGCCGATCCGCCCATGGCAAGGTTTGACCGGAATTCGCCCTCGCCCGGAACGCGGTTGATGGCGCCCGCCACTTCGCCATCGATCAACACGATCCGCTTGTCGCCCTTGGCGACTTCGGGGAGGAAGGGCTGGACCATATGCGGTTCGGGCCAGGTCTGGTTGAAAACCTCGAACAGAGCGGTCAGGTTTTCGGCGTTTTCACCGATGCGGAAGATCGCCTTGCCGCCATTGCCGTGAATCGGTTTGACCACGATGGCGCCGTGCTTCGTCATGAAGCGGCGCACCTCGTCCACGCTGCGCGTCACCAGCGTTGGCGGCATGAAATGGCGGTAGTTCAGCACCATCACCTTTTCGGGGCTGTTGCGCACATTGGCGGGATCATTGACCACCAGCGTCTCCGCCCCGATCCGCTCCAGCATGTGGGTGGCGGTGATATAACCCATGTGGAACGGCGGATCCTGCCGCATCAGGACGACATCAACATCGCGCCCCAGATCAAGCCTGACCTGTTCGCCGCGGGTGAAATGATCGCCCTCCACCCGTTGCACCATCACCGGATAGGCATGGGCGAACAGGCGATCATCCTCGTCCAGCGTCAGGCTTTCGACGTTGTATTCATACAGCGTGTAGCCGCGCGCCTGCGCGCTCAGCATCAGCGCAAAAGAGCTGTCGCCCGCGATATTGATCCGGTCGATGGGGTCCATCTGGACGGCGATCTTCAGTGACATGCTTCAAAATCCGTTCGTGCTGAGCTTGTCGAAGCACCGTTTTGCTTCGGAGCGGCGGTTTAGAAAAAAGTACGGCCCTTCGACAAGCTCAGGGCGAACGGATGGGGTTATGTAAAGGGCATCCATGCGTTTTCGATGTGGGTCGGCTTGGCGCCGGGCGCAAGCAGGATGACATCGATGCGGATGTCCTCTCCGTCTGTCGCATAGTCCTGCCACACCCATTCGGCCGCCGCTGCCACGCGCTTGAGGCGGCGTTCGTCGATTGCATCGGCGAGGCTGGCGGCGCGGGCACGCCACTTGACCTCGACAAAGGCGACGAGGCCGGTGCGTTTGGCGATAAGATCGATCTCGCCCGCCTTGGTCTTCACCCGCTCGGCGACGATTTGCCAGCCTTGCGCGGCGAGCCACATCGCTGCCTCGGCCTCGCCTTCGCGCCCGCGCTGGTCGGCATCGCGGCGCGCTTCGGGGGTGCGCGGTTCGGTCATTCGCCCTTCAGCTCCAGCGCCCGGGCATAAAGCACGGCGCGGTCGATCCCGGTGGCCTTGGCGACCTGCCCTGCGGCCTTGCCCGGCCCGGCATCCGCCAGCGCGGCGCGCAGCAGGGCGTCGGTGTCCTGCACCGGAGCCTCGGCCTCGTCAGGCGGGCCGATCAGCAGGACGATCTCGCCCTTGGGCGGATGCGCGGCGTAATGCGCGGCAAGCGCAGCGGCGGTGCCGGTGCGGCATTCCTCGTGCAGCTTGGTCAGTTCGCGTGCGACAGCGACCTCGCGCTGCGGCCACAGTTCGGCGATGGCGGCAAGGCTGCGTTCGATCCGGGGCGCGGTTTCGTAAAACACCAGGGTCGCGGCGACGTCCGCCAGCCCCTCAAGCGTCTCACGCCGCGCCTTGTCCTTGACGGGCAGAAATCCTGCAAAGAGGAAACGATCACTCGGCAGTCCGGCGATAGCGAGCGCCGAAACCGCCGCGCAGGGGCCGGGAATGCTCGTCACGATGACGCCCGCAGCGCGTGCCTCACGCACCAGTCGGTATCCCGGATCGGAGATCAGCGGCGTACCTGCATCGCTCACCAGCGCAACCGGCGCATGCCTCGCCTCGTCGATGATCCGGGTGCGGGTTTCGGGGGAGGCATGATCGTCAAGCCGTTGCAGCCGCGCCTTGATTCCGAAATGTTTCAACAGTTTGCCTGTAACCCGCGTGTCTTCGCAGGCAACCAGCGCCGCCCCTTGCAAAACCGCCAGCGCACGCAGCGTGATATCGCCGAGATTGCCAATCGGGGTCGCAACGATATACAGCCCGGGTACGGGTTCCCACGCGGGGATGGATGGCAGCTCCGCAGGTCTCATCGGCCTGCTCATGGAGCACGACTGAGGGGTCGGCAAGAATGAAGCTTTGGAACACGGCGGATTGGGCCGCATGTCTGGCACATGGTGCGCAGGCGCTAACAGGGCGGAACCTCGCGCTGGCGGGCGCGGCGATGCTGGCGGCAGGCTGTCAGGTCATCCCCAAGACCGACGTTGCGACGGCTCCCGCGCCAGCCCCGGCGCCCGAACCTTCGGCGACTGCGCTGCCGACCGACACTGGCCGCCACCGCATCGCCCTGCTGGTGCCGATGAGCGGCGATACCGCGCCGGTGGGCCAAGCGATTGCCAACGCCACCACCATGGCGCTGCTTGATACCAACGCGGACAATTTGCGTATCACCACCTATGACACATCGCAAGGCATTGGCACTGCAGCACAAAAGGCCATCGCGGATGGCAACAAACTGATCCTTGGCCCGCTGAGCGCCGATGCTGTCCCCGCCGTACAGGCCGCCGCGAGGCCTGCGGGCGTTCCGGTGATCGCCTTTGCCAATGATGCGAGCGTGGCCAGCCCTGATGTGTTCGTGATCGGGCACCTGCCCGAACAATCGATCCGGCGGTCGGTCCAGTTTGCGCGCGGGCGCGGGGCGACCCGTTTCGCTGTGCTGGCACCCGATGGCGATTACGGTGCCCGCGCCTTTTCCGCGCTGGAGAACGCCTTGCGCGATTATGGCGGCAGCCTTGCGCGCAAGGAAACCTATGCGCGTGGCAACACCTCGATCGTCAGTGCGGCAGCGCGGCTACGGGCTGCGGGTGGTTTCGACACGGTGCTGATTGCCGATAGCGCGAGGCTGGGCGTGGATGCGGCGGGCGAACTGAACAAGCCGGGCCGCAACCGTGCACGCATTCTCGGCACCGAGCTTTGGAGCGGGGATTCCACCCTCGCCCGCGCCCCGGCGCTGGAAGGCGCGTTGTTCGCGGCCGTCTCTGATCAGCGCTACCGGCGCTTTGCCGATAGCTATGCCTCGCGCTTTGGAGCGCAACCCTACCGGACGGCCACGCTGGGTTATGACGCGGTGCTGTTGACGCTGCGCGTGGCACGCGACTGGAAGGTTGGCACGCCTTTCCCCAAGGCCGAGCTGTACGACAAAGGCGGGTTCCTGGGTGTCGATGGCGCGTTCCGCTTCGGCCGCAACGGCGTTGTGGAGCGGGCGCTTGAGGTGCGCGAGATCAAAGGCGGAGAGGTGTCGCCGGTCGATCCCGCGCCAACCGGCTTTGGTCGCTGAGTAAAACCACCGGGGGTGGCTTGTGAGGGTGCGGGCGGAGGGCCTATACCGCCTGCATGTCCACCACCCCTGACGACCTCTTCGCCAACACCCCCACATCGAGCGGCGATTACAACGCTTCCGCCATCGAGGTGCTCGAAGGGCTGGAACCGGTGCGCCGCCGCCCCGGCATGTATATCGGCGGGACGGACGACCGCGCCTTCCACCACCTTGCCGCCGAAGTGCTCGACAACGCGATGGACGAGGCGGTGGCAGGCCATGCGACGCGGATCGAGGTGCGGCTTGATGAAGGCAATCGCCTGAGCATCGCCGATAACGGGCGCGGCATTCCGGTCGATGAACACCCCAAGTTCCCGGGCAAGTCGACGCTGGAGGTGATCCTTTCGACACTCCATTCTGGCGGCAAGTTCTCGGGCAAGGCCTATGCGACCAGCGGCGGCTTGCACGGGGTCGGCATCAGCGTGGTCAATGCCCTGTCGGTGCACACCCGCGTCGAGGTGGCGCGGGACAAGCAGCTGTATGCACAGGAATTCTCGCGCGGGGTGACGCAAGGCAAGATACAGAACCTTGGCCCCACGCCCAACCGGCGCGGTACAACCGTCAGCTTTGTCCCGGACGAGGAGATTTTCGGCGACCGCAAGTTCAACCCCAAGCGGTTGTTCAAGCTGGCACGGTCAAAGGCCTATCTGTTCGCCGGGGTGGAAATCCGCTGGAAATGCGCCCCCTCGCTGGCGAGTGAAGAGGTTCCGGCCGAGGCCACGTTCAAGTTCCCCGGCGGCCTTGCCGATCACTTGGCCGAACAGGTGGGCAGCCGGGAGTGCGTCACCGCCCAGCCCTTCAACGGCTCGCAGGACTTCCCGGAAGTGGGCGGCGTCGGGCAAGGCCGGGTCGAATGGGCCATCGCCTGGCCGCTTTATTCCGACGGCGCGACAAGCTGGTATTGCAACACCGTGCCCACCCCCGATGGAGGCACCCATGAACAGGGCCTGCGCACCGCGCTGACGCGGGGGCTTCGTGCCTTCGGCGAGCTGGTCGGCGCGAAGAAGGCCAAGGACATCACGGCCGACGACGTCATGACCGGCGCGGAGGTGATGCTCAGCGTGTTCATCCGCGATCCGCAGTTCCAGTCACAGACCAAGGACCGCCTGACCTCGCCCGAGGCGGCGCGTCTGGTTGAAAACGCTGTGCGCGATCATTTCGACCACTTCCTCACCGACAACATGGAGCGCGGCAAAGCGCTGCTCGGCGAGGTGATGGAGCGCATGGACGAACGTCTGAAGCGCAAGCAGGAACGCGAGATCAAGCGCAAAACCGCGACCAACGCCAAGAAGCTGCGCCTGCCCGGCAAGCTGACTGATTGCAGCGGCGAAGGCGGACGCGAAACCGAATTGTTCATCGTTGAAGGCGATTCTGCGGGCGGCAGTGCCAAGCAGGCACGGGATCGCAAGTCGCAGGCGATCCTGCCAATCCGCGGCAAGATCCTCAACGTCGCCAGCGCCACCGCCGACAAGATCCGCGCCAATTCCGAAATCGCCGATCTGGCGCTGGCTCTGGGCTGCGGCACCCGCAAGGACTGTAACGCCGACAATCTGCGTTATGACCGCGTCATCATCATGACCGATGCGGACGTGGACGGCGCGCATATCGCCACGCTGCTAATGACGTTCTTCTTTCAGGAAATGCCCGACATCGTGAAGCGCGGGCACCTGTTCCTCGCCCAGCCCCCGCTCTACCGCCTGACCGCAGGCAAGGAGAGCCGCTACGCCCGCGACGAGGCTGCCCGTGCGGAGCTTGAAGCCACGGTGTTCAAGGGCAAGAAGGTCGAGGTCGCCCGCTTCAAGGGTCTGGGCGAAATGAATCCGCAGCAGCTGCGCGAAACCACGATGGCGCCCGAAACCCGCGGGCTGATCCGCATCACCCTGCCACAGGAGTTCGAGGACCGGGCGGGCGTGGCGCGGTTGGTGGACGAGCTTATGGGGCGCAATCCCGAACACCGCTTCAACTTCATCCAGAACCGCGCAGGCGAGATTGACCGCGATCTGATTGATGCCTGACAGCCCCTATCCCGACCCGCGCGAGGAGGACATCATGGCAGGTGAACGCCGCCTGTCGCGGCCGGACAGCGCGCTGCCCGATTGGCATATCCCCGATGCCGCCTACCGCCCGATCCCGATCGCATGGTTTGCAGGCGCGTTCCTGTTGCAGATGATCGTGCTGTTCGGCCTGTTCATCATGCTGGCCGGCAATTCGGGATGGATCACGATTGCGCTCTGCACCCTCGCAACACTTGGCCTTGCAGGATGGACGTGGGAGCGCGGCATGAAAGATGCAGGCCCTGCTTGGCAGATTGCGACAGGGCTGATGATGGCGGCGCAATGGGCATTCGTCTGCCTTGGTGCAGCCGCCCGGCTCTAGCTTGGGCTCTCGGCCCGCACACGCCGCCAAACCACCACGAACAGCGCGATCAGCAGCCATGGCATGATCGGGACGCCCGCGCTCACCGCCAGCGGGCGGGCGAAGGCGGCCCCGGCAAAGACGGCGAGGATCGTGATCCGCTCCCAATCGGCAAAACCTTCTGACCGGCCGCGCGCGAACAGGTAGGCAAGCGGGAAGGCGGTCAGCACCATATCGTAATCGAGCACGAACGGCGTCGCCAGCGGCGCGCCTGCGAGGACCAGCGCAGCAAGGCCCGGCGTGAAGTCGCGCCGCCAGCTCGCCTGCGCCACAGCGGCGACCAGCGCCAGCGTGACGCCAGCCTGCACCACCATTGCAGCGGCGCTCGGCACCCCGATCAGCCGCAAACCCGTAAACAGGCTGACCATCTTGGCAAAGCCGATCGTGCCGCTGTCGGTCGCGCTGCTGGCGGTCTGTGTGATGGCGATCCAGTCCGTCCAGACCTGCGGCCCGAATGCGAGCGTTGCCAGCCCCGCCAGCCCCAGCGCCGACGCGCCTGCGCCAGCAATCGTGCGCCACTGCCCGCTCGCCAGCAAGGCAACCGGCACCAGCAGGCCGAACTGCGGCTTGATCGTCGCCAGCCCGATCAGCAGCCCCGCCAGCCACGGACGATCCCGCACCAGCAGCAGCCCCGCGCCCAGCAAGGCCCCGACCAGAAATGCGGTCTGCCCGTGGGTCAGCGTTACGATCACCGGGGGGAAAGCTGCGATCAGGACGATCCCCGGCCCCTTCAGCCCGAGCGCCCGGAACCACATCCGTACACTCGCCAGCCACGCCGCGCCGGTCACAACCAGCCAAGCTGCCAACGCCGGGAAATAGGGCAGCAGCCCCAGTGGCCAGACAAACGGCAGGAAATTGGGCGGATAGAAGAAGGCGGTGTATTCGCCCGGCAGCGTGTAGAATTCGCGCTGCGCGGTGACATGGGCCAGCGTGTCATAGACATCCTCGCCCGCCACCAGCATCCGGCCCGATGTCCAGAAGCTGATGAAATCGGTGCCGATCAGGAAACCGTTGCGGTCAACGCCTCCTCTTGACGTCACCAGCAGAATGGCCAGCGCGGCGATATTCACCAGCGCCAGCAGGACAAGATAGCCGCGTGCCCGGCTTTCGCCGAGCCAGGTTGCTGTGCGAAGTGCATCCCATCCCATGTCGTCTCCCTGCCGCGCACGGGGTCGCAAGTCCATTGCCGGCGTTGCTGGCATGTGGGGAAAATCCGTGGCAACCTTGCCCTGCGGCCACGCGCAGGTGGCTTTACAGGAGAGAAACACGATGCGTCATGTCCCTGCCCTTGCAGGTGCTCTTGCAGCCCTCAGCACGCTGGCGCTTGCCCCTGCGCCGCTCGCCGCGCAGACAGGGCAGACCCCGCCGCTTGTGGAGGGCGCGGAGTTGACAGCGATCAGGGCGCGCGCCGAACAGGTGGTGCAGGTGCTGAATGGCAAGGCAGAACCCGCCGATATCTTCACCGCCGGTTTTCGTGCGGCCGTCGCCGACGCGCAGATCAAGACGCTGAGCGCCAGCCTGACCGCACAATTCGGTCCGGCGCAGGCGGTGGCGCTGCTTTCGCCCAATGACGGCACCCGGGCGGTGCTGCACATCCGGTTCGAACGCGGGCTGGCCAAAGGCAGCATCGCCATTGATCCGGCGGCAGAAAACCGGGTGAACGAGCTGGTGTTCACATCGGTCGATGCTGTCGCCCAGGCCGATGACACGCCCGAAAAGATCGCCGCCGATCTCGCCGCGCTGCCGGGGAGCGTGAATGCATGGTTCGCGCCGCTTGATGGCGGCGCTGCACTCATCAATATCGGCGCGGATCAGTCGTTAGCGCTGGGATCGACCTTCAAGCTTTATGTCCTCGCCGCGCTGGCCGAGGATGTGAAGGCGGGCCGTCGCAAGTGGTCTGACGTCGCGGTGCTGACCGAAAAAAGCTACCCCAGCGGCCGCTTGCAGGACTGGCCCAAGGGTTCGCCGGTGACGCTGCACACCCTCGCCAGCATGATGATCTCCATCAGCGACAACACCGCGACCGACCAGCTGATCGCGGTGCTGGGCAAGGCACGCATCCTCAAGCTGATGAAGGACAGCGGGCACAGCGATCCCGACGCGAACGATCCGTTCCTGACGACAAAACAGCTGTTCATCCTCAAGGCGAGCGACGCACAGACCATCGCCGACTGGCGCAGCGGTGATCCTGCCAGACAGGCGATCATCGAGGTTGTCCAGGTGGCCGAGAAAGACCCGCCACTTGAACAGATAACGTCCGCCTTTGCCAATGGCCCCAAAGCCCTCGACATAGAATGGTTCGCCTCGCCCGCCGATCTCGCCAAGCTGTTCGCGCATATGCGCCGCAAGGCCGATCCCAAGGTGTTCGACATCATGGCGATCAACCCGTCCGCAACGCCGGCGATCAAGGACAAGTGGCGCTATATCGGCTTCAAGGGCGGCAGCGAGCCGGGGGTGCTTAACCTCACCTGGCTGCTTACCGACCAAGCCGGACGGGACTGGGCGTTGACGCTGGGCTGGAACAACCCTGCGGCAGTGGTGGATGATGGCAAGCTGGAAGGGATCGCCCAGCGCATCCTTCTGCTCCCTCGCTGAATTGCCAGCCCCCACCCCCTTGCACCGGCGCCGCCTGCGCCTTATCGCTGGCGACCGAAATTCAGTCTCACAGGAAAACTCATGACCGAACAGCGTTTCGAAGGCACCAAGTCCTATATCGCAACCGAGGATTTGAAGGTTGCGGTCAATGCCGCCGTGATGCTGCGCCGCCCACTGTTGGTGAAGGGCGAGCCCGGCACCGGCAAGACCGTGCTGGCGCATGAAATCTCCAAGGCTCTGAACGCCCCGCTGATCGAATGGAACATCAAGTCCACCACCAAAGCGCATCAGGGCCTGTATGAATATGACGCCGTGGCGCGTCTGCGTGACGGCCAGCTGGGTGACGAGCGCGTTCACGACATCAAGAATTACATCAAGAAGGGCAAGCTGTGGGAAGCCTTCACCGCGCCGCAGCTGCCCGTGCTGCTGATCGACGAGATCGACAAGGCCGATATCGAATTCCCGAACGATCTGTTGCAGGAACTCGACCGGATGAGCTTCGACGTTTACGAAACGCAGGAGCGGATCGAGGCCAAGGAACGCCCGATCGTCGTGATCACCTCGAACAACGAAAAGGAACTGCCCGACGCCTTCCTGCGCCGCTGTTTCTTCCACTACATCAAGTTCCCCGACCGCGAGACGATGCAGGAAATCATCGATGTGCACTTCCCCGGCATCCAGAAGGTGCTGGTGAAGAAGGCGATGGATATCTTCTACGACCTGCGCGAAGTGCCGGGCCTGAAGAAAAAGCCTTCGACCAGCGAGCTGCTCGACTGGCTGAAGCTGCTGCTGAACGAGGACATGCCGCTTGAGGTTCTGCAGAACAGCAATCCGGCCAGCGCGATCCCGCCGCTGCATGGTGCGCTGCTGAAGAACGAACAGGACATCATGCTGTTCGAACGCCTCGCATTCATGGCGCGGCGCAACCCCTCGTAACCGGGGCGTGGGGCCTTCAGACTCCCGCTAGACCCTGCCGTGACCCACGTTAGCCCGGTGTTTCATGTGGAACATCGGGCGCTGCGTCACGCTCAGTCGAAGCTGTAAGCCAACTCGAAATCGCCCCAGCGTTTGCCGCCCAGCACCAGCGGGACATAGACGTTGCGCACCACGACATAGCTGTTGCCGTCATTTTCCTGACGGTACACGGCCATCATGTACGGCGCGCCGCTGACCTTCGCCTTGCGGTCG
Organism: Porphyrobacter sp. IPPAS B-1204; assembly: GCA_003724185.1. Lineage (GTDB taxonomy): Bacteria > Pseudomonadota > Alphaproteobacteria > Sphingomonadales > Sphingomonadaceae > Erythrobacter. The sequence continues at coordinate 107,043 of RHGM01000001.1, read as the reverse complement.
ATCGCCTCCATCATGATCCGTCCGTTGCGGCAGAACTGGGTGTCGTGCGCGACATCCCCGGTGGGGTTGCGCGAACGTTCGGTGAGGTGGGTCGGCAGAAAGCCGTTCATGTCGGTGCAGGCCGCCGCCAGCACGCGGGCGTCGCTTGCTTTCGCCCGGTCGAGGAACGGGCGCCACTCGGCATGGGCCCAGTCGGTCAGGCGGGTGCGGAACAGCGGCGGATTGGTGCCGGGGACGGGTTGGTAATCAGTGTCGAACAGCGCCGACATGGTGATCGTTCCCTTGGCCAGCGCCGCTTCGGTGTGGGCGGCCAAGTCCTGCATCATTGCCTGCGCAGCGACGACCATCGCGCTGTCTTCTGGCGAAAGTCCGGCGTGAACGATCCGGTCGAACATCTCGGAGGCGGTAATCTCCAGATCCTCCATCTTGCGATGCGCGCCGTGGAGACGGTCCTCGTTGCTGCGGGCGGCGGCGTCATAGCTGGTGAGCACCCGCTGCACCTTGTCGACATGGTCGCTGATCGTGCCGGTGGAACGGGCGATGACGTCGTTCTGCTTGTCGACCTCCTCGACAAGGCTGCCGACATTGGCGAGGCTGCTTTCGATCCGCGCCACCGAAGCCCGCGCTTCGCCGCTGGCCTTGGAACCGGCTTCGATCCGGCCGATCACTTCCTCTGCCTCACCGCCAAGGGCATCAATGGTGGCCGCAATTTCCTCGGTCGCCTTGCGGGTGTCGCTGGCGAGGCTTTTGACCTCCGCCGCCACCACTGCAAAGGTGCGACCCGCATCCCCTGCCCGCATCGCCTCGATCGTGGCGTTAAGGGCGAGGATATTGGTTGTCTCGGCGATGTTGTCGATGTCCTGCGCGCTGCGGCGCACCTGCTCCATCGCGGCGGAGAAACTGGTGACGTGCTGGCCCAGGGTATCGACCAGCTCGATCAACCCGGCGATCTGGCCCAGTGAGGACTGGATCAGCGCGGTGCCTTCATTCAGTCGTTCAATTGCGCGTTCGGACAAGAGCCGCGCCTCGTCACTCGCCTGCGCGACCTTGCTCTGGTCGGCCTCCAGCGCGCGCACGGTTTCAGCCAGCGCCTCGTGTTCGGAGCGCAGGTTCTTCGAAGACGCGATCACCGCCTCGACCACGCCGGCCACATCGGTGCAGCCGACCGTCACTGCGCCGCAGCTCTCCGGGATCATCCCAAGCGCGTGCGCATTGGCGGTATCGATGGCGAGCTGGTTCATGTGCGGCTGCGGCCCCTGTTTTGTGCGCAGAATGTCTAGCCGCCGGATGGTAAGCGAAGGGTTAAGATCAGGGCCCCTCGCCTCCCAAGAATGAGGCTGGTCAGGCCCCCGCCTGCGGGTTAATCAGACCCCCATGTTTTTCAATTTCATCGACGAGCTTCGCGCAGCCGGCATCGGCGCCTCTTTCAAGGAGCACCTCACGCTTCTCGAAGCGCTTGACCGGGACGTGATCGACCAGACGCCCGAGGCGTTCTATTACCTCTCCCGCGCCACCTTCGTGAAGGATGAAGGCCTGCTCGACCGGTTCGATCAGGTGTTCCACAAGGTGTTCAAGGGGATCATGACCGGTTACGGGCAGAACCCGGTCGACATCCCCGAGGACTGGCTGAAAGCCGTCGCCGAGAAGTTTCTGACGCCTGAGGAGATGGAAAAGATCAAGTCCTTGGGCGATTGGGACGAGATCATGGAGACGCTGAAAAAGCGGCTCGAAGAACAGGAAAAGCGCCACCAGGGCGGTAACAAGTGGGTCGGCACCGGCGGCACCTCGCCGTTTGGCAATTCGGGTTACAACCCCGAAGGCGTCCGCATCGGCGGCGAGGCCAAGCACGGCAAGGCGATCAAGGTCTGGGAAAAGCGCGAGTTCAAGAATCTCGACAACACCAAGGAGCTTGGCACCCGCAACATCAAGATGGCGCTACGCCGCCTGCGCCGCTTCGCCCGCGAAGGCGCGCAGGATCAGCTCGACATCGACGCCACGATCAAGGGCACGGCCAAGCAGGGCTGGCTCGACATCCATATGCGTGCCGAACGCCGCAATGCCGTCAAGCTGCTGCTGTTCCTCGACGTCGGCGGGTCGATGGATCCCTTCATCAGGCTGGTCGAAGAACTGTTCAGCGCCGCCACCAGCGAATTCAAGAACATGGAGTTCTTCTACTTCCACAACTGCCTCTACGAAGGCGTGTGGAAGGACAACAAGCGCCGCTGGCAGGAACGCACCAAGACCTGGGACGTACTCCACAAATACGGCCACGATTACAAGATCGTGTTCGTCGGCGATGCGGCGATGAGCCCCTATGAGGTCACGCACCCCGGTGGCAGCGTCGAGCATATGAACGAGGAAGCGGGCGCGGTGTGGTTGCAGCGTGTCACCAACACTTATCCCGCCACCGTGTGGCTCAATCCCGTGCCGGAAAAGCAGTGGAACTATTCGCAGTCGACCAAGATGATCAAGCAGTTGGTCAATGACCGGATGTATCCGCTGACGCTCGACGGGCTCGATGATGCGATGCGGGAGCTTTCGCGCAAGCACGGGGCGTGAACACAGGCTTCTGATTTGTCACGATTTGTGGTAGATTCTCGACATCGAGGAGACTGCCATGCAACTGACCGCCCTCCCCCTCGCCGCGCTGACACTGCTGAATGCAGCTGCTGCGCCGCAGCCCCATGCCGAGCCGCAAGTGGCCATGCAAGAGCTCCAACCTTTCACGCCGCCCGGTTCCCAGTGCCGCGACAATGCCTTGCCCACCAATGACTTGCCCCAGCGGCAGCCGCGGTTCGAGCGCGAACCGGCGACGCCGGGCAGCGGCCAGATCATCTATGCCGTCGACCGGCGGATCGATGGCTGTTCGGTCGTTGTCGTGAAGTATCGTGCGACGGATGTTCAGGAACTGCAGCAACGCTTCGATGACCACATGAAAGATGCCCCGGCAGAACAGGGCAAATAGCCCGACCCGTCATTGACTGGGGCATGCGCGTTCCTCATTCCCGCAAAGAATGACGTCACCCCGCCACACCCGCTTCGAAGCGGTCCGCCTCCGGCTCGAAGCCTTCGATCCGGGCACAGGCTGGCGGCTTTGGCTTTATGAACTCCTGCTGTTCGGCTTCAAGCAGGGCTGGGCCTGCCTGTTTGGCGGCTTGCTCCTTGCGTTGTTGCTGGGGACGCACCTGTTCTATCCAGACAGCGCACCCCTTCACCGTTACGACTTCCTGACCCTCGCCGCGATCGCCATTCAGGCGGGGATGCTGGCTTTCCGGCTAGAGACATGGCGCGAGGCTCGGGTGATCCTGATCTTCCACGTCGTCGGCACGGTGATGGAGCTGTTCAAGACGCAGGCCGGATCATGGACTTACCCCGAGGCGAGCGTGCTGCACATTGGTGCGGTGCCGCTATTTTCGGGCTTCATGTATGCCGCTGTCGGCAGCTACATCGCGCGGGTGTGGCGTATCTTCGATTTCCGCTTCACCCACTACCCGCCGCAGTGGGCCACATGGCTGCTGGCAGCGGCGATCTATATCAACTTCTTCACCCACCACTTCACGCTAGACATCCGCTGGGGACTGTTTGCCGTCACGGCGCTGATCTACTGGCGCACACGGGTCCATTTCCGCAACTGGCGCGCACATCGCTGGATGCCTCTGCTTGTCGGCTTTGGCCTTGTGGCACTGTTCATCTGGTTTGCCGAAAACATCGCCACTTTTGCCAACGCCTGGCACTATCCCGGGCAGGAGGCGGAGTGGCAGATGGTCAGCATCGCCAAATATGGCAGCTGGTATCTGCTGATGCTGATCAGCTTCGTGCTGGTGACGCTGGTGCAGCCGGTTCGGGCGCCGGATTAGCCCTTCTGATCTAGCTCGCGGTCCAGATGCAGGCTGCAGCGCCAGAAGAAAAACGCCGGCAGCAGCCCCAGCACCGCCGCGCCATACAGCACATACCGCACCGAATCCGCCCCGTAGGTCGGTTGCAGCCAGTCCGACAGCATCCCGAAGAACAACGGTCCCAGCCCCAACCCGATGAGGTTCTGGAAGAACAGCAGCGCCGCTGCCGCAATCGCTCTTGCCCGCAGCGGCACAAGGCCCTGCGCCGCAGAATAGGTCGGGCCGTAGTAGAGAGAGTTGAACACCGTCGGCACAAACAGCAACGCCAGCGCCATCGGCCAGCTGGGCGCGTGGTAGGCCGCAATCGCCAGCGGCACCGCAACCGCCATGCCGATGGCCGGCGCGCTCAACACATGGCGGCGGTTCTTGGCACCAAACCGGTCGGCCAGATAGCCGCCCAGCCATGTGCCGAGGATGCCCCCCACCCCGCCCAAAAGGCCGAACCACAGGCCCACCTGACCCGGCGTCAGATCATGGGTGCGCTGGAAGAAAATCGTGGTCCAGGTGGTTTTGCCATAGGATAGGAACGCGGCCGCCGACCCTGCGCACAGCAACAGCACGAAAGCGCGAGAACCCATAACCTCGGCCAGTGCCTGGCGTAGAGGCAGCGCGGGCGCCGGGTTCTGTGCGCGCAGGATCGCCGCGGCGTCAGATCGGCGGGGGTCTTTGAGCACGAACCACACCACAAACGCCAACATGACGCCGGGAAGTCCGACAATCACGAAGGCTTCCCGCCAACCCACGAAGTCTGCGAGCGTCCCGCCGATGATCATGCCCAGCAAAGTGCCGATGGGGATGCCAAGCGAATAGAACGCCAGCGCCGATGCGCGTTTTTCGGGCGGAACGATATCGCTGATGAGGGAATGCGCAGGCGGCGTGCACCCTGCCTCGCCCACGCCCACGCCAATCCGGGCGAGCAGCAATTGCCAGAAGTTCTGCGCCAGCCCGCACAACGCCGTCATCGCCGACCACAGCCCGAGCGCAACCGCAATCAGGCGCGGGCGGTTGGTGCCGGGGCGATCGGCAAAGCGCGCAATCGGGATGCCGAGCACAGTGTAGAACAGCGCAAAGGCCAGCCCCGTCATCAGCCCGATCTGGGTGTCCGACAGGTCAAGATCGCGGGCAATTGGCTCGGCCAGAATATTGACGATCTGCCGGTCGATGAAGTTGAAGACATAGACCGTCAGCAGGATCCACAAGGTCAACCTGACCGATTGCGCGCCGGACGCTGTGTCCGCTGTGGTTGCCATTGCGTGTTCTCTCCCAAGGGTGGCGGTTCGTCCGCCATCCGCTTTGCACTCCCCGAAAAGGGGCGCTGTGACGTCAATCAGTAAAGCAGGTGTTCCCGCACGGCTGCAACCCATGCGGCTTCGTCGTGTGACGTCATGGCGTCAAGATCATGCGGCGTCGCGGCGTTATCGTCGACCCATTCGCGCAGGGAAGGCCCGCCGTTGATGACGTCAATCGCCAATCGGGTGAGTTCGTATTCGTAGGGGAAGTCGCGCCATAGCGGATAATCGGGATAGAGCGTCCGGATCGCCTTGAAGGCCAGCGCCTGAAGCCGCCAAGGCCTGAAGGCATGATGATCATAGAAGGTGCTTTCCGCGTGAATCATCAACGCGTTGCACAGCTTGCCCGCGTGCTTGTGAAACGTCGGCTCGAACCAGCATTCGCGCAATGCACACCCCGCCAGCCATTCCGGCGCGAGCTTGTTCATCACCTTCAATACCCCGCCCGCGTCAATATCGGGCGCCCCGAACAGTACCTCCAAAGGCCGCGTGGTGCCGCGCCCTTCTGACAGCGTGGTGCCTTCGAGCATCACCGTGCCAGCATAGCAGCGCGCCATGTTGACGTTGGCGGCATTGGGCGACGGGTTGATCCACAGACGCGGTGTCGGCCAACCAAAGCCGTCAGCGTCATCGGGACGCCAGCCTTCCATCGCCACCACCTTGTAAGCGACGTCGAGACCGAAATGCGCGATGAACCAGTGGCCCATCTCCCCCATCGTGAGGCCGTGGCGCATCGGCATCGGGGCGGCGCCGACGAAGCTTTCCTGACCCGGCACCAGCAATGTCCCCTCGACCGGGCGCCCGGCGGGATTGGGCCGGTCGAGCACCCAGACCTCTTTCCCCGCCTTGGCCGCTTCTTCCAGCAAATACAGCAGCGTGGTGACGAAGGTGTAGATCCGGCACCCCAGGTCCTGAAGATCGAACAGGAACACATCCGCGCTCGACATCATCTGCCCCGTCGGGCGGCGCACCTCCCCGTAGAGAGAGAAGATCGGGATGCCATAGCGCGGGTCCATCTCGTCCGCGGTTTCGACCATGTTATCCTGCTTGTCGCCCTTCAGCCCGTGCTGCGGGCCAAAAGCGCTGTTCACCGTCACCCCTGCCGCGATCAGCGCATCGAGGCTGTGGGTGAGATCGGCGGTAACGCTCGCCGGATGGGCGACCAGCGCGACGCGGCGGCCCTTGAGTTGGCGGAGGAGTTCGGGGTCGGCCAGCAGCCGGTCGATGCCTGTCTTCATGGACCAAGCGTTGGATCAGGCGCGCCGCAAACGCAATCGCTTTGCATAAGCGCGGGAACATTGCACCCCCTCCCCTTGTTACCTGCGCATGGACATAGACTGGACCCCCGCCCTGATCGCCGCTGCCTGGGCCATTATTCTGGGCGGCGCGGGCGGCGCGCTGACCGATATCGGCCAATGGTATCGCGATCTGAAGAAGCCGACCTGGCAGCCGCCTGACTGGCTGTTCGGCCCGGCGTGGACCATCATCCTCGGCCTTGCGGGCTGGAGCTTCTATGTCGGCTTGACCCAGGCCCCCACGCCAGAGGCCCGCGCGGGCGTTTGGGCGTTGTTCGGCGCCAACTTCGTGCTGCACTTTCTGTGGTCGCCGCTGTTCTTCAAGCTGAAGCGGCCTGACTGGGCTCTGGCAGAAAACGTGTTCCTGTGGCTTTCGGTCGCAGGGCTGCTGCTGGTGCTACCGCGCCTTGTGGGGGACAGCTTCGCAGGATGGCTTAACGTGCCCTATTTCATCTGGGTCAGCTTTGCGTTTCTTCTCAATGCGAAGATCGTCAAGCTCAACCGGCCCTTCGGGGCTGAAGCTACCGTTCGATAATCAGCGCACGGGACGCCTCGGAGTGGAATTCGGGCTTGCCGGGCGGGAAGGCCAGCGCCCAGTATTGCTTGCCACCGTCGGCGTGCTCGATAATCGCGTTCAGGGCGACTTGCGCCGGCGAAGGCAGTTCCGCGGCGATACTGGCGTTGAGAACCAATCCAGTCTCGTCATGTGAACAGGAAATCGTGATGCTGTCCACCGGCGCATCGCGCATGCCTTCGCGGAAGGAATCGAAGTCGTAAGCCGCCCAGCGGCCCGAGGGGGAGAGATTGAATTCCCAGTAATAGGTATCGCCCAGTGGCTGCCAGAAGATTTCGAAACAGGTGGTCTGCCACAGGTTGTCCATCCGTTCAGGCGTGGCGGGCGGCGGCATAATGATGGCCGGTACGCGCCCGTCGAGCCGGAATTCCGCCTCGCAGCCCTGCGGCGTGGCGGTGACCGATGCAGTGACGGCACGGATCGGGCCGAGATCGCAGGCGACGTGAAGCATAAGCGGGTGCATCGCTGTTGTTTGCCTGACCACCCTGCCACCGGCAAGCCACTTCCCGTCGCGCCGCCGCGCTGTTAGGGGCGCTGCCCATGAGCACCTACGAATCTGCCCTTCTCCGCCTGCTCGACGAGCGCGGCTATATCCACCAGCAGACCGATGCGGCCGGGCTTGATGCCTTGGCGGCCAAGCAGATCGTGCCGGGATATATCGGATTCGATGCGACCGCGCCTTCGCTCCATATCGGCTCGCTGGTGCAGATCATGATGCTGCGCCGCTTGCAGCAGACCGGGCACAAGCCGATCGTGTTGATGGGCGGCGGCACCACGCGGATCGGCGATCCCACCGGGCGCGACGAAAGCCGCAAGATGCTGACCGACGACGTGATCGAGGCGAACATCCAATCGATCTTCACAGTCTTCGACAAGTTATTGAAATTCGGCGATGGCCCGACAGACGCGGTGATGGTCAACAACCACGATTGGCTTGGTCAGCTTGGCTATATCCAGCTGCTTCAGGAAGTCGGCACGCACTTCACCGTGAACCGGATGCTGACCTTCGATTCGGTCAAGCTGCGGCTTGAGCGCGAACAGCCGATGACCTTTCTCGAATTCAACTACATGATCCTGCAAGGATACGATTTCAGACACTTGTCACGCGAACTTGATGTGCGCTTGCAGATGGGGGGCAGTGACCAGTGGGGCAATATCGTCAACGGGATCGAGCTGGGCCGGCGCATGGATGGGGCCGATCTGTTCGGGCTCACCACCCCGCTGCTGACCACCGCTGACGGGGCGAAGATGGGCAAGACCGCGGCAGGCGCAGTGTGGCTCAACGAAGACCAGCTGCCCGCTTATGATTTCTGGCAATATTGGCGCAATGTCGATGATCGTGACGTGGGCAAGTTCCTGCGCCTGTTCACCGATCTGCCGCTGGAAGAAATCGCCCGCCTCGAAACGCTCGAAGGCGCAGAGATCAACGCTGCCAAGGTGGTTCTCGCCAACGAAGTGACCAAACTTGTCCGCGGCGAGGATGCGGCAAGCCGGGCCGAGGCCACCGCAAAAGAGACCTTCGCCGGGTCTGGCGCAGGCGAAGACCTGCCAAGCCTTGCGGTCGGCGCAGAAGGGATGCGGATCGCAGCGCTTCTCACCGCTATCGGCCTCACAGCATCGGGCGGCGAGGCCAAGCGCAAGCTGGCCGAAGGTGCCGTGAAGCTGGAAGGCGAGACGATCACTGATCCCGCCCATCTGGTGCAGCCCGGTGAAGGCCAGACCCTGCGGCTTAGTCTCGGCAAGAAACGTCACGCGCTGGTGCATCGCTAAGCGGCCGGTCTTTACCAATTGTCAGCCTTTCTGCGGCATCCGGGTGGGCGTGGCTCACACGGAGGGAAGGATCGCAGCGCGTGTCAGGCGGAGCTAATCTCAGCGTAACCGATTTGCGGCGCGCAGCGCGGCATCCGGTCGATTTCCCGGCGATCGTCGAGCATTTCGTGCATGGCGATCTTCATCTGCACGTCAGCAACCTTTCCGCCCACGGCTTCATGGTGGACGATGCGCGGCAGCTTCAGCGCGGCGACCGGATCATCATCCGCCTGCCGGTGGTGGGTCGGATCGAGGCCTATGTGATCTGGACCCGCGACACCCGTGCGGGCTTCCAGTTCGAACGGATCATCCGGCTCGACGATTTCGTGTCGATCATCGACCAACTCCAGCCCAACCCGCGCCTGCGCCGGTCGCGATAGGGCAGCCTTAGCCCAATCAAGTTTCGCGTGCTTGGCAGCAGCCCTGCTGCCTGCCATGGCGCAGCCGTGACCCAGCCTGCCACCCCGCTCCAGATCCCCGATTACCGCCGCTACTGGCTTGCCCGCTTCATGGCGGTGTTCGCCACGATGTCGATGGTGGTGCTGCTCGGCTACCAGCTTTATGAGGTCGCGCGCGACGATTACGGGATGAGCGTGGCAGAAGCCTCGTTCCAGCTTGGGCTGCTGGGGCTGGCGCAATTCATTCCGCTGTTCGTGCTGACGCCGGTTGCGGGGCTTGCCGCCGACCGGTTTGACCGGCGCCATGTTGCAGCCTTTGCCAATGGCATCGACGCCTGTGTTGCGGCGGTGCTGGCCCTGGCCACCTGGGCCGACGCGCTGAATATCCCGATCCTTTTCGCGCTCGCTGCGGCACACGGCGCGGCGCGGGTGTTTGTCGGCCGTCGATGAGCGCGATTGCGCCCAATATCGTCCCCCCCCGCCCTGCTACCAAAGGCCATCGCACTGTCGTCGATTGCCTGGCAGACGGCGAGCGTTGCCGGCCCGGCGGTGGGCGGGCTGATCTATGCCGAGGTGATCTGGCTGCCCCACGCGATCTCGGCTGCGATGCTGGGGTGCGCGATGGTTCTGATTCTCACCGTCCGCCCGATCAAGGCCAAGCACGAAGGCCCGCCGCTGAAACCGCTGCGGCAGATCATCGAAGGGCTGGTCTATGTCTGGCGCGAACGATTCCTGCTGGGGTGCATCACGCTTGATCTGTTCGCTGTGCTGCTGGCGGGCGCGACCGCGCTGTTGCCGGTGTTTGCGCGCGACATCCTGTTCGTGGGGCCGGAGGGCCTTGGCCTGATGCGCGCAGCGCCTGCGTTGGGCGCGGCGAGCGTGGCGCTGATCCTGTCCTTCCGCCCGTTAAGCCGGGAAGTCGGGGTCAAGATGCTTTGGGCGGTCGCCGCTTTCGGAGCGCTCACCATCGCCTTTGCCTTTTCCCGCAGCTTTGCCCTGTCGCTGGCGATTCTGGCGATGATGGGGGCGGTGGACATGGTGTCGGTGTTCATCCGATCATCACTGGTGCAGCTGTTCACGCCCGATGACCGGCGCGGGCGGGTATCGGCGATTTCTGGCCTCGCCATTTCTGCCTCGAACGAATTGGGTGAAATGCAATCGGGCCTTGCCGCCGCGATCCTTGGTGCCACCGGCGCGGTTGTATTCGGCGGCGCGGGTGCGATAGTCGTGACATTGGTCTGGGCGTGGTATTTCCCTGAGCTGCGCCGTGCAAAAAGCTTCGAGCCAGCTGCGCTCAAACGAGAGGTATCGATATGAAGGCTGACAACATCCTCGCCACCATCGGCGGCACACCGCATATCCGCGTGTCGCGGCTGTTCCCGGATCACGAGGTGTGGGTGAAGTCGGAACGCGCCAATCCCGGTGGCTCGATCAAGGACCGCATCGCATTGGCGATGGTCGAAGATGCCGAAGCGCGGGGCGCATTGCAGCCCGGCGGCACCATTGTCGAACCCACCAGCGGCAACACCGGGATCGGCCTTGCCATGGTCGCCGCGGTCAAGGGCTACAAGCTGGTGCTGGTCATGCCCGAATCGATGTCGATCGAGCGCCGTCGCCTGATGCTCGCCTATGGCGCCAGCTTCGATCTCACCCCGCGCGAACGCGGAATGAAGGGTGCCATCGAGCGCGCGCAGGAGCTGGTGGAGCAGACCCCCGGCGCATGGATGCCCAGCCAGTTCGATAACGCCGCCAACCCCGCGATCCACGCGCGGACCACCGCGCAGGAAATACTCGCCGACTTCGCCGATGCGCCGATTGATGTGATGATTACCGGGGTCGGCACCGGCGGGCACCTGACCGGATGTGCTGAGGAGCTCAAAAAGCACTGGCCCGGTATGAAGGCCTACGGTGTCGAACCGGCTCTGTCGCCCGTCATCGGCGGCGGCCAGCCCGGTCCGCACCCGATCCAGGGCATCGGCGCAGGCTTCATTCCCGGCAACCTGCACACAGCGGCCATCGACGGGGCCATTGCCGTCGATGCCGAGGATGCCAAGGAAATGGCCCGCCGCGCTGCGCGCGAAGAAGGGATGCTGGTCGGCATTTCGTCAGGCGCCACGCTTGCTGCCATTGCCAAAAAGCTGGCCGATCTGCCCGCAGGCACGCGGGTGATGGGTTTCAACTATGACACGGGCGAGCGCTATCTCTCGGTTCCGGACTTCCTGCCGGTGGAGTAAAGCGATTTTTTAACCCTGACGGCCTATCCCGGGAGCAGAATTATCGCGCTTTTTGCGTTGCTGCTCGGGAAACGCCGCCCATGAAATTCATCAAGCTCCACTCGCGCGGCGGCAACTACCTCGTCGTGGCCAGTAACATCGCGTGGCTGCGCACCGCCGAAAACGGGCAGACGAACGTCGGCATGGTCGGCGGTCAACCGCTGCTGGTGGTGGGTTCGATCGAGGAGGTGGCGGAGCAAATCCTCAGCGCCACCGCCGAACAGGAGGCGCCCCCTGCCCCTGCCCCAGCCCCCGTTGCTGCACCGCCTCCGGTTCAGGCTGCCGCCCCGGCGCCGGAACCGGTTGCCCCCGCGCCGCAGCCTGTCGCACAGGCTCCCGAACCGGTGGCCCCGCCTCCCCCGCCGCCGCCCGCTCCCGAACCTGTGCCGCAGCCCGAGCCGGTGGCAATCGCGCCGGAGCCTGAGCCTGTGGCGGTGGAACCCGAACCGGAGCCCGTTGCCGTGGCGCCTGAACCCGAGCCCGAGCCTGAACCACAGCCCGCCCCGGCTCCGTCGGCCCGCGCCGCCAGCCCTGCCGCTGCGCGCCCGCGCCCGGCACCGCGCAATTCGGCCTCGCTGTGGGAACGTCCGGTTGCGCCTTCTGCCAAGGGGCTCAAGGTCAAGGCGGGATCGCAGCGCATGATGGGCGCGCTCGACTAGGCGCAAACGCAAAAGCGGGCCGCCATGCCAATGCATGACGACCCGCCTTTCCGGTCAGATGGGAACGGTGCTTATGCGGCGGTGGCGAAAGCCTCTGCCGGCAGCTTCATCATGTATTCGCTGCCAGCTTCCAGCTTGCGGCGCAGCGCGCCCGCGTCGGGAAGGAAGCGTTCGGCGTAGTAATTGGCCGAAACCAGCTTGGCTTCGTAGAACGCCTTGTCCTCAGGCTCACCCGCCAGCTTGGTCAGCGCGACCTTGGCCATCTTCAGCCAGAAAAAGCCCAGCGTGACGATGCCCATGATGTGCATATAGTGATGCGCGCCCGCGCCCAGATGGTTGGGGTTGGCCATCGCGTTCTGCATGAACCACATGGTCGCCGCCTTCTGCTCGCCCAGCGCCTTTTCGAGGCGTTCGGCCACAGACACCAGCTCGGGCACCTGCTTGGCTGCAGCGATTTCCTCGTCGATCATGGCGAAGAAGGCCTGGATTGCCTTGCCCCCGCCCGCGGCAAGCTTGCGGCCGCACAGGTCCATCGCCTGCACGCCGTTGGCGCCTTCGTAGATCATCGCGATGCGGCTATCGCGGACGAACTGCTCCATGCCCCATTCGCGCACATAGCCGTGGCCGCCATAGACCTGCTGCATGTTGTTGGCGATGTCATAGCCCTTGTCGGTGCCGTAGCCCTTGATGACCGGGGTCATCAGGCCGATCAGCAGATCGGCGGTCTCGCGCTCCTCGGGGGTCTGCGCCTTGTGGGTCAGATCGACCTGCAACGCGCCCCACAGGCACAGGGCCCGCATCGATTCGGTGAACACCTTGGCGTCCATCAGCATCCGGCGCACATCGGGGTGGACGAAGATCGGATCGGCCTTGGCTTCGGGCTCCGCTGCACCGGTAAGCGCGCGGCCCTGACGGCGATCCAGCGCATAGGTGACCGCGTTCTGATAGGCGACTTCGGCCTGGGCATAGCCCTGAATGCCGACCCCAAGGCGCGCGGCGTTCATCATGATGAACATCGCGGCGAGGCCCTTGTTCTCCTCGCCCACCATGTAACCAGTCGCCCCGTCATAGTTGAGCAGGCAGGTGGCGTTGCCATGGATGCCCATCTTCTTTTCGATCGAGCCGCAGGTGACGCCGTTGCGCGCCGCCGGGTTGCCGTTCTCGTCGAGCAGGAACTTGGGCACGATGAACAGCGAAATGCCCTTCACGTTATCAGGCGCGCCCGGCGTCTTGGCGAGCACCAGATGGATAATGTTGCTGGTGAGGTCATGTTCTCCGGCCGAGATGAAGATCTTGGTGCCGGTGATCGCATAGGAGCCATCGCCGTTCGGCACAGCCTTGGTGCGGATCATGCCGAGATCGGTGCCGCAATGCGGCTCGGTCAGGTTCATGGTGCCCGACCACTCGCCCGAGATCATCTTGGGGAGGAAGGCGGCCTTCTGCTCTTCCGAGCCCTTGGCGATGATCGCCGAGATCGCGCCTGCCGTGAGGCCGGGATACATCGCGAAGGCCTGGTTGGCGGTGCCGGAATATTCCTCAAGCACGAAGCCCAGCACATGCGGCAGGCCCTGCCCGCCGAATTCTTCCGGCTGGGCAAGCGTGCCCCAACCGCTTTCGACATAGGCCTGATAGGCCTCCTTGAAGCCCGGAGGGGTGGTGACGCTGCCATCTTCATGACGGGTGCAACCATGCTCATCGCCCGCCTGATTGACCGGGGCGAGCACCTCGGCGCAGAACTTGCCGGCCTCGTTGATGACCGTTTCGATCATGTCGGGCGTGGCGTTCTCGAAGCCCGGCAGGTTGCCGTAGCTGGCCAGATCAAGCACTTCGTTGACGATGAAGCGCGTGTCGCGGGTGGGGGCGGTGTAAGTCGGCATCACGTGTTCCCTTGGGTGAGCGTTCTGTCTTCAGGATGGATTTGACCGGAGCAGATCAACGCAGGTCGAGCTTCTCGATTTCGGCCACAAAGTCGGTCAGTTCCTTGATCGAAGAATCGATGTCGTCGCGCTGCGCCTTCAATTTGGCGATATGCGTGCGGCATTTCTCAACCGTGACGCGGCGCTGTTCAACGCGGCCATCGTCCAGATCGTAAAGGTCGATCATCTCGCGGATTTCGGTGAGGCTGAAGCCCACGTTCTTGGCACGCATGATCCATGCAAGCCGGGCGCGGTCACGCTTGGAATAGACGCGGGTGAGGCCGACGCGGGCCGGGTTGATCAGCCCTTCGTCCTCGTAAAAGCGCAAGGCCCGTGCCGTACAACCGAATTCCGATGTCAGATCGGAAATCGTGAATTGTTCGCGGGCGTGAACGTCAGGCCGATCAAGATGCGCGCCATTGCGGCGCTGTTCGTTGCCAGCGTGTTTGGGCGCATCGGCGCCGGTGGGCGCAGGGGTGGGTGCAGGAGCAGTAGCCATGCCCCGCTCCTACCTTACGTTTACGTGAGCGTCAAGTATCGATCCGAGCCAGCACCGGCCCGTCATCGCTTGCTTCCACACGGCGATAAAAACAGCTGCGCGCGCCCGTGTGGCACGTGGGCCCAGCGGGTGCGGCGCGGATCACCAGCGCGTCTTGATCGCAATCGACGAAAACCGCCCTGACCAGCAGAAAGTGACCCGACGTCTCCCCCTTCAGCCACAAGGCTCCGCGGGACCGCGACCAGAAGTGCACCTTTCCGGTCTCCAGCGTCTTTGCCAGTGCCTCGGCATTCATGTGGGCAAGGACCAGCACATCGCCGGAACCGTCATCAACCACCACCGCCGTCAACAAGCCATTGGCATCGTAACGCGGTGCAAAGACCGATCCGGCCTCGCGCTCGTGGGCGGAAAGAGAATGATCGGCCACGCCAAAGCTCCTGTCAGATCATGTCGTCAGCCCGGCGCTCATGCAAGGATTGTTGCAAGCACACAACAGGGGCGTGCAAAAAATGCGAAACATGCAGGTTCCGTCTTCCGAACAGCCCCCCGGCGTGGAACAAGCGCGTCCGGAGCCTTCGCAAGGGGTTCTCAACCGAACAATGACACCGCCCGGTGTCAGGTTCAGGGGGTGACCGGACCGCAAGCTGGCAGCGGGGTGCCAGCGCGACCGGTTGAACGATAGGGATTGGATCCCGGCAGCGAAGTTAGGGGGTCGCTGCCCCGGCCCGCAAGGGTGGATCCGCACCGTTTCGTCACGTGGCGCCCGGGGTCGAAAGGCCCCGGGCGTTATGTTTTTCAAAGGTCGAAATGGCGGTGCCGTTCATCAACGCGGGCGAAACAGGCGACCGCGATTGACGCCGGCTTGGCCGATGCAATCGCCGCGATGCAGGCGCGGCTTGTCGCGCCGCTGGTCAGCACATCGTCAACCAGCACGACATCACGCCCCGCAAACTGCATCGCATGGCCCGGATTGAGCCGGATCGCCCCGGTCAGCACCCGCTCGCGCGCGTCGCGGCCCAGACCGCCGAGATTGGGCGTGCGCCGATGCCGCAACAGTCCCGCAACCTCCACCTCTCCCTTGCCCATCCGCGCCAGTTCACTCGCCAACAGCGCCGCCTGATTGAACCCGCGTTGCCACAGGCGCCAGCGGTGCAGCGGGACGGGTACCAGCAGCGGGAGCCTTGCACCGGCCTGAGGCTCGGGCAATTGGGCAGCGATCATCCGGGCAAGCAACCGAGCCAGCGCTATGCGCCCGCCATGCTTGTAAGCCAGCACCAGCTTGCGTGAGGTATCGTTGTAATAGGTCGCCGCATAGACTGGAACGGCGTGTCCCGGCACATCGGCCTGAGCCGGAACGTCCAGCGTGGCCCAGCATGTCCCGCACAGCCCGGCCTGGCTGGAAATCGCCACCCCGCACGAAGGGCAGCGCGGCGGATAGAGGCCATCCACCACGGGCGCGAAATGCTTGGCGAGATGTGCGACCACTGCCATCGGCGCAGTCTCGCATGGCTTGCGCTCTGCTGGCAAGCGCGGCAGGGCACCGCCCATGACAGTGCCTGCGATCCCCACCATCTTCAGCGCCCGCCGCCGCGATTCCCGCGTCATGCGTGCGCGCCGGCGTGTGTCCGGCCCGGATGCCGCGTGTTTCATCGCCGCAGACATGATCGAGGACACGCTCGACCGCCTCGCCTTCCTGCGCCACGAAGGGCGCCGCGCATTGGTTCTGGGCGACTGGACCGGAGAACTGGCGCGCGCCTTGGCGGAGCAAGGCCGATCTGTCGATACGCCCCAGGCGCTCGATCCGGAGACTCCCTTTCCGTCGGGCGGGTATGATCTG
This sequence comes from Porphyrobacter sp. IPPAS B-1204, assembly GCA_003724185.1. Lineage (GTDB taxonomy): Bacteria > Pseudomonadota > Alphaproteobacteria > Sphingomonadales > Sphingomonadaceae > Erythrobacter. The sequence goes on along the minus strand of RHGM01000001.1, from coordinate 90,598 downwards.
ATCGTGGTTATGGGCGTGCTCGATGCGGTCAACGATCTGCCCGGCGCTCTGATCCACTTGCGCGCCGCCCTTGTTCCGGGCGGGCTGGTCATGGCCCATTTCATCGGCGGCCAGAGCCTTCCCGCTTTGCGCGCGGCGATGCTTGCTGCCGAGCCTGACCGGCCCGCTGCCCGTATCCACCCGCTGGTCGATCCACGCGCTGCGCCGGGGCTGCTGCAACGGGCTGGCTGGAAAGACCCGGTGGTTGATACCCACGCGCTGACGGTGCGTTATGCGGCGCTTGACCGGCTTGTTGCGGACTTGCGCGATCAGGGCCTCGGCAACGCTCTGGCCAAGCCTGCCGCACCGCTGGGCAAAGCCGCCCTCGCCCGCGCGCGCGCCGCCTTCGCCGCCCGCGCAGATGCGGAAGGGAAGACGCCCGAGACATTCGAGATCGTCACCCTCACCGGGCGACGCTCGCTGGCCGGAACCTAGGCGCTCTTCAGCGCTGCCTGCGCAGCGGCCAACCGCGCAATCGGCACGCGGTAGGGTGAGGCGCTGACGTAATCGAGGCCCACCTTCTCGCAGAAGGCGATGCTTGCCGGATCACCGCCATGCTCGCCGCAGATGCCGAGCTTGATGTCGGGCCGTGTCGCCCTGCCCCGCTCCGCCGCCAGTTCAACCAGCTGGCCGACGCCTTCGATATCGAGGCTGACGAAGGGATCGCGGGGGAAGATGCCCTTGTCGACATAGACGCTGAGGAACCGCGCCGCATCGTCACGCGAAACGCCCAGAGTGGTCTGCGTCAGGTCATTGGTGCCGAAGCTGAAGAACGCGCCCTCTTCGGCAATCTCGCCCGCCATCAGCGCGGCACGCGGCAATTCGATCATGGTGCCGACGAGGTATTCGACCCGTGTGCCGACTTCGGCGAAAACCGCCTCGGCGACCCGGTCGACCAGCGCGCGCAGAATGGCGAGTTCACGCTTGGTGGCGACCAGCGGGATCATGATTTCCGGCAGCGGCGCCTCGCCGGAAGACTTTTTCACCGCGCACACGGCTTCGAAGATCGCCCGTGCCTGCATCTCGTAGATTTCGGGATAGGTGATCCCCAAACGGCAGCCCCGATGGCCGAGCATCGGGTTGAATTCGTGCAGCTCCCCTGCCCGGCGCTTGAGGTGATCGACCCCCAGCCCCGTCGCATCAGCGAGCTCGGCGAAGTCCTCGTCCGCGTGCGGCAGGAACTCGTGCAGTGGCGGATCAAGCAGGCGGATCGTGCAGGGCAGCCCCGCCATCACCTCGAAGATCGCGGTGAAATCGGCGCGTTGTTCGGGCAACAATTGCTCCAGTGCGCGCCTGCGGCCAGCCTCGTCGTCCGCCAGAATCATCTGGCGCACCAGCGAGATACGTGACGCTTCAAAGAACATGTGTTCAGTCCGGCAAAGCCCGATGCCCTCCGCACCGAACTGCCGCGCCATGCGGCAATCTTCGGGCGTTTCGGCATTGGTGCGCACCTTCATGCGGCGCAGCTTGTCGGCCCACACCATCAGTGTGCCGAAATCACCCGCCAGCTCCGGCTCGACCGTCGGCACGATGCCGAGCATGACCTGCCCGGTCGCCCCGTCGAGGGTGATCGCATCGCCTTCCTTCAGCTCGGTCGTGCCGATCCTCAGGGTCCGGGTTGCGCGGTCGATCGAAACGGCCCCCGCACCCGAAACACACGGCCGCCCCATTCCGCGGGCCACCACCGCCGCATGGCTGGTCATCCCGCCGCGCGCGGTCAGGATACCCTGTGCTGCGTGCATCCCGTGAATATCCTCTGGCGAGGTTTCAACCCGCACCAGAATGACCTTCTCGCCGCGCCCGGCCCATTGCTCGGCTGTGTCGGCATCCAGCACGATCTTGCCCGCCGCCGCCCCCGGAGAGGCAGGCAGGCCGGTCGTCAGCACATTGCGCTCGGCCTTGGGATCGAGCGTCGGGTGAAGCAATTGGTCCAGCGCCATCGGATCGACCCGGCGGACCGCTTCACGTTCGTCAATCAGGCCCTCTGCCACCATGTCGACCGCCATCTTCAGCGCGGCCTTTGCGGTGCGCTTGCCCGAGCGGGTCTGGAGCATCCACAGCTTGCCACGTTCTACCGTGAATTCAATGTCCTGCATGTCCTTGTAATGAAGTTCCAGCAGGTCGAACACACGGGCGAGTTCGGTGTAAGCGTCAGGCAGCGCCTCTTCCATCGACAGCGGCTTGGCGCCTGCCGCCTCGCGCGCAGCCTTGGTCAGGTATTGCGGCGTGCGGATGCCCGCAACCACGTCCTCGCCCTGCGCGTTGATGAGGTATTCGCCGTAATAGGCCCGGGTGCCGGTCGCCGGATCGCGGGTGAAGGCGACGCCGGTGGCGCTGGTGTCGCCCATGTTGCCGAACACCATCGCCTGCACATTGACCGCGGTGCCCCAGTCGCCCGGAATGTCGTTCAAGCGGCGGTAGACCTTGGCGCGATCAGAATCCCAGCTGTCGAACACGGCGCGGATCGCGCCCCACAATTGTTCGTGCACATCCTGCGGGAACGGACGGCCCAGTTCTTCCTCGACAATACCCTTGAACTGGCTGACCAGCGCCTGCCAGTCTTCAGACAACATCTCGGTATCGTTATAGAAGCCCTTGTCTTCCTTGACGATCTCAAGCGCCTCTTCGAACAGGCCATGATCAATCCCGAGAACCACGTCCGAATACATCTGGATGAAACGGCGGTAGCTGTCCCAGGCAAAGCGCGCATCGCCACTCGATGCGGCAAGCCCCGCCACGGTCGCATCATTGAGGCCAAGGTTCAGCACCGTGTCCATCATCCCCGGCATCGACACACGTGCGCCGGAACGCACGGACACCAGCAACGGATCGGCGGCGTCGCCGAAATTCTTGCCCACGGTCGCTTCGACGTGCTTCAGCGCTTCGGCGACTGCCGTTCGCAAGCCATCGGAAAAATCCGCGCCATCCTGCAGATAACGCACGCATTCTTCAGTGGTTATGGTGAAACCCGGAGGGACCGGCAGGCCGATGCTGGCCATTTCCGCAAGGTTTGCGCCCTTGCCCCCACTGACGGTCTTGTCCTTCTGGCGCGGATCGGAGTGGTCGGCGTTGCCTCCGAAAACATAGACCGTCTTCAATGTCATGGCAGTTCCTGCAACTGGTGTAGGTTACACAAGTGACACGCTGTCACCCTGCTTTTCGAAACCAGCTCTATGAAATTCAATGAATTTCCTGAGCGGACGGACAGGGGACCGGGGGCTTTCATCCCTCGATCCGGCTGAAATCTGCGACCCGGTGCACCGCATCGCGGAACCGTGCCAACAGCGCAAGCCGCGCGGCACGCTTATCAGCCTCTTCGGCGTTGACGGTCACCTCTTCAAAGAACCGGTCGATGGGTGCGCGCAAGGTGGCCAGCGCAGCCATCGCATCGGCGAACCGTTCGCTGTCCACCGCCTCGGCAGCCCCGGGCGCGGCAGCGGCAAGCGCGTCGATCAACGCCTTTTCCGCCGGTTCGGGGGTGTAGGAAAGGTGGGTTTCGGCGAGGTGCCGCTCGGCCATCTTGGCCGCGATCACGGGGGCGAGATCGGGATCGTCCACCATCGCCAGCGGGTCTTCCTCGCCGGTCTGGGAAATTTCCCCCTCGATCCCGCGCCAGTCTTCCTTCTTGAGGATATTGGCCGCGCGCTTGTAGCCCGCGAGGAGGTTTGTGCCGTCCTCGGTGCCGACGAAGGCTTGCAGGGCGTGGACGCGGGCGAGCAGGCGGACAGGTTGATCATCCCCCAAAGCCGCAACAGCATCCATCAGATCGTGACGAACGCCGTTCGCACGCTGCTGCACCTTAAGGCGCTCGAGCACGAAATCCGTTACAGCGCTATAGAACTCAGGCGTCAGCAGTTTGCCAAGCCCATCTTCACCATCGCCCTGGAACTCAGGGCGGCGCTCAAGCTGGCGGGCATACGCTCCCGCTGCTCGTGCGAAGAAGTGCATGGTCTCCATTCTGAGGCTGTTCTTCACCACCAAGTCGAGAACGCCGATGGCCGCACGCCGGAGCGCGAAAGGGTCTTTCGAACCTGTCGGCTTTTCATTGATCAGGAAGAAGCCCGCAATTGTATCCAACTTATCCGCCAGCGACACAGCCACAGTCACCGGCGCGGTCGGCACATCATCGCCCTGCCCGACCGGCTTGTAGTGATCGCGGATCGCGTCCGAAACTTCCTGCGGCAGGCCTTCCTTGGCGGCGTAATAACCGCCCATAAGGCCCTGCAATTCGGGGAACTCTCCGACCATCTCGGTGACGAGATCAGCCTTGCACAGGCGCGCGGCCTGTTCGGCCAGTGCGGGATCGGCGGCTACAATCCCCTCCTCGCACAACCAACGCGCCAGCTTGGCCACGCGCAGGGCCTTGTCGGCGACCGTGCCCAGCTTCTCGTGGAAGGTGATCCGCGCCAGCTTTTCCGCATGGACGGCGAGCGGGGTTTTCTGGTCCTGTTCCCAGAAAAACCTTGCGTCTGAGAGCCTTGCGGCCAGCACCTTCCGGTTGCCGTCAACCACCACAGCCGGGTCATTCGCATCGATATTGGCGGTGCAGATGAAAGCGTTAGCGAGTTTACCGTCCGCATCTTCGCACACGAAATACTTCTGGTTCACCCGCGCAGTCAGCTGGATCACTTCAGGCGGCACATCGAGGAAAACCTCATCGAAGCGGCCCAGCAGCGGCACGGGCCATTCGGTCAGCCCGGCGTTCTCGATTACCAGCCCCTCGTCGGCAACCAGCGTCAAGCCAGCCTCGGCGGCGGCGCGGGCTGCGGCCTCGCGGATCAGTTTGCACCGTTCGGAGAAATGGACGACCACATGGGCCGCGCGCAGGGTTTCGATATAGGCCCCGGCATTGGCAATCTCGACCGGGCCGGAATGATGGAAACGGTGCCCCATCGTCGTCCGCCCGCTGGCGATCCCGTCAACCTTACAAGGCACCACCGCGCCATCCAGCAGGGCGATGATACCCGAAAGCGGCCGCACCCAGCGCAGCGACTCCGTGCTGAGCGACGCTGCGCCCCAGCGCATTGATTTGGGCCAGGGAAAGGCGCGGATGATCGCCGGGATCGCTTCGGCCAGCACCTCGGCGGTTTCGCGCCCAGGCTTCTCGACCACGGCGAAGTAGACCCCGTCACGCTCGACCAGCTGTTCCGCGGTGAGGCCAACCTTGCGCAGGAAACCCTCCAGCGCCTGCGGCGGTGCGCCGACTTTCGGCCCCTTGGTTTCTTCGCTGACAGCCTCGGTGGCAAGCGGCAGGTCTTTGGCGATCAGGGCCAAGCGGCGCGGCGTGGCGAAGGTTTCAACCGAACCCGCCGTCAATCCGGCCTTGGTCAGGGCATCGGTAAACAACCGCGCCAGATCCTCCTTGGCCTTCGGTTGCATCCGGGCGGGGATTTCCTCGCAGCGCAGTTCGAGCAGGAAGTCAGCCATCAGACGAGGCTCCACCCGGGATATTTCGCTTCCCATTCCGGCGTCATCTTGGCGGCGTAAGCCTCGCAGGACGAGCGCGCCAGATCGCGCACACGGCCCATGTAGCTGGCGCGTTCCTGCACTGAAATCACGCCGCGGGCCTGAAGCAGGTTGAACACATGGCTCGCCTCAACAGCCTGTTCATAGGCGGCAATCGGCACGCCTGCGGCCAGCGCATTGCGGCACTCGGCCTCGGCCTTGGCGAAAAGATCGAACAGCGCATCGGTGTCGGCGACCTCGAAGTTCCACTTCGACATCTGGCGTTCGTTCTCAAGGAACACATCGCCGTAGGACACGCCCGAGGAATTGAACGCCAGATCGTAAACGTTGTCGACGCCCTGAATGTACATCGCAAGGCGTTCCAACCCATAGGTCAGCTCGCCCGCCACCGGCTTGCAATCGAAACCGCCCATCTGCTGGAAATAGGTGAACTGGGTGACTTCCATCCCGTCACACCAGACCTCCCAACCCAGCCCCCATGCGCCCAGCGTGGGCGATTCCCAGTCGTCCTCGACAAAGCGGATATCGTGCGCCAGCGGGTCGATGCCGATGGCCGCGAGGCTCTTGAGATAGAGCTCCTGAATGTCGGACGGCGAAGGCTTCAGGATCACCTGATACTGGTAGTAATGCTGCAGCCGGTTGGGGTTTTCGCCGTAGCGCCCGTCGGTCGGCCGGCGGCAGGGCTGCACGAATGCGGCGTTCCACGGCTCCGGCCCGAGCGCACGCAGCGTGGTCGCCGTGTGGAACGTGCCCGCCCCCATGCGCATGTCATAGGGCTGGAGAATCACGCAACCCGCCTCGGCGCTCCAGAAGTCGTGGAGCGTCAGGATCATGTCCTGAAAACTGCGGGCCGGATCGCGGGCCGGCGGGGCAAAGAGGGGTGCGGCATTCATGGCGGCTCGCCATGGCCGAACGCCCCTCAAGCGTCAATGCCGCAGCGCAGCATCTATCCGCAGCAAAGGGGCCGGGTCACGTTATGGCGACACAAAGTCAGGTCATCTTGACATGGTCAGCGAATCGCGACATATAGTCAGGGCAACCTGACATAACGGAAGGTTGTAACGACACTCACTCTTCCTCCCCAGGAGAACCATCATGACCCTTCGTCTGCCCCTTGCGATTGCTGCCACCCTGATGCTGGCCCCCGCCGCCGCTATCGCTTCGCCGGTCAATGCGACCGGGTTTGAAGCCCCTGTTGCCCATGACGATCTTGATCTGACCACCACCGACGGCGTCTCGCGCCTTGACGATCGGGTGCGCACCAAGGTTCGCCAGATGTGCGCCAATGGCGGACGTGACGGTGCCTCGGTCCGGTTGGAGCGCGAATGCCGCGAAAGCGCGCTGGCGGCGACCGCCCCGGCGGTCCGCGTCGCGATCGCCAACGCCCGCTTGGATCGCGTGCGCTTCGCCCAGAACACCCCCGCATCGCCCGCCGCCACTCCCGGCGTGTGATGTCCCCCCCCGGCGGAGGGGCACGCCCCGCCCCTCCGCCGCTTGCCATAACCACCAGACCGGAAACCGAGCAACCGATGTCAAAAACGGACAAGCCTCTGAAAGCCATCCGCTATCGCAGCTATTTCTGGCTGATGAATTTTAGCGCGGTTGTAATGTCATTGTTCGTGCTCGTGATACTCGCAGACTTTGCGATCGAAGAAGATCTTCAGAAGATGCTTCCAGGCCCTCTTGTAGTTACCATCGCTGTCGTGTCTCAAATTGTTGGGATGATCATTCTGCCGTTTCTGCTCTGTGCAAAATTTATGCGAGATGACTATTTAGATGCTTTGTGGCGACGGAGCATTGCCGTTCTGGCGCACGCAACTGCGACCATCCCTCTGGCAATTTTTGCAGTTACCTCAATCTATTATCTTGGGGTGGGCAAGTTGAGCGAAGGGCCGCCGCTGATCCGATGGGTGACGAACAAGGTTTCGGTGGGTAGTGCCATGATCGACATCTGGATCAGCTACATGATCCTGTTCGTCGCCATCTTCCAATTCCTGCGCTGGAGGGATTCGCGATGAACCTTTCGATGAACAAGGCCAGTGTCTTCATGGCCGCCAGCTGGACAGGACTTGCCGGGCTGCTGCTGTATGGTGCAGCACAAGCGACACCGGCCCTCGCGGGCTTCGACATCTTTGGCACCTTGCTGCTGATAGCCTCCAGCATTGCGCTGCTGTGGACGCGCAAGGCTGATGAATACACCGAAGGCCTGTGGAACGCCGGGGCGAGCACCGCTTTCGCTTCAATGGTGATCCTTGCCATGGGGTTCAGCTTCGGTGCCGGTTTTGTGGCGGGAATTACAGACAGCGATGGCGAGAACCCCGTGTCCGCCGATGCGGTGCTGACGCTGCAGATCGCGGCGTTTTATGTCGCCTTGTTCATCAAGCGCCTGCTGGGAGTAGGATGATGCCATACCCGAAAAAGACCTTCGCCCCTGACGAGCATGATCGTTCGTTCGCGTATAATGTGCTGTGGGTCGGGCTTCCTGCCTCGCTGGGCCTGCTGCTGACCCTGCAATTCGGTCCCATCACGATCCTGACCCCTTTGTGTTCTGGCGTCACTGCGGGCAGCCTGATCGGGCTCGCGTTCACTTGGTCGCACGATGAATTTGCCCGCGCCCAGATCGGGTTTGCGTCCAACTGGGCTCTCGCCTTTGCCGGGATCGTTTTGTTCTGCGAGCTCGTGCCGTTCCTGAAGGATGCTGTGCCCGAACAGCGTTGGACCTTGGCGATCGTCGCGACGATCTTTCACGTGGCGCTTGCGTGGCGCCGCTGGCGGGACAGGTGAACCGGTGAAAAACCGCCTCAAAGTCCTGCGCGCCGAACGCGACTGGAGCCAGGCCGAACTGGCCGGGCGGCTCGACGTGTCGCGTCAGGCGGTCAACGCCATCGAGACCGGCAAGTATGGCCCGTCTCTCCAACCATCCGCAGTGTCAGGAAGCTGAAGAAAGCCATGCCAAGTAAATCGAACCCAAACCTTTATTATCGATTGGTTGATCTTTGCCTTGCATTGACCCTGATCTCGCTGGTGGTTGGCATTTATGACTATACCGTGGCGGTCGCGGATCAGTCATGGGATCGGACACTTGACAATCGGTTCTCAACATTATTCACGTCGCTTGGGATTTTGAATTTCATATTGTCCATGACCATTATCTTGGCAACCTCGTTGCGCGATGAGTTCGCCGAGGCCTTGTGGCAAAAGACAGCTGGCACCATGCTGCGAGCAATGGCAATCCTGCCGCCGTTTGCCATGATCGTCATGATGATACTCTGGCCGTTGGCGCCGGAATTGCCATCCCCGTTCGATAGCTATCTCGCTGAGGACGCTTTGGCAGAGGAAGGGCTGAAGCTGGAAGACGTGACACGTTTTCTCGGCACCATCGAAACGGTCGGCAAGTATTGGTCATTGACGATGTCAGTGTTCGTGTTCGTTTTCCAATGGCACCGCTGGCGGGCCCGGTCATGAAAAACCGCCTCAAAGTCCTGCGCGCCGAACGCGACTGGAGCCAGGCCGAACTGGCCGGGCGGCTCGACGTGTCGCGTCAGGCGGTGAACGCCATCGAGACCGGCAAGCACGACCCCTCCCTCCCCCTCGCCTTCCGGATTGCCCGCCTGTTCGACATGCGCATCGAGGAGATTTTCGATGATGAAGCCTGATCTCGACGATTTGCCCGAAGAACTGTCTGATGGCGCGGTGCTCCTCAGGCGGGCGCTGATCGGCATCGGCGGGGGTATCGTGCTCATCTTCCTTGTGGGGGTGATTGCGGGCTACGCCAGCGTCGTGTTTGAGCACGGCGCTCCGCGCCTGGTCGATGCTCTGATTATCGGCGCGATGGTATTGACTGGCGCTGCATTGGCATATGGGATGTGGCGCCTGTGGCCGCGCGGCGTGGATGGTCCGATCGGACCGCGGGTGCGCAGCGCGCGGAAGATTTTCACCACGGCGGTGATTGCCAGCGTCGTGGTGGGGCTGGTGATCGGCATCGCGGGCGGCTCAGAAAGTCTCTTCTCGAATGAACCTGTCAGCCCCGGTGTCGCAGTGTTGGCAATCGCGGTTTGGATCATCATCGGCCCGGTGTTTACGTGGCTGTGGTACCAGAAAATCGACGAGCACGAGGCCGACGCATACCGCGATGGCGCTTTGGTTGCTGTCCATGCCTACATCTTCATTACCCCTGCATGGTGGATCGCCAACCGGGCAGGCTGGCTTCCCGCGCCAGACACGATCCTGGTTTTGCTGGGAGTGAGCTTGCTCTGGATCATCGTCTGGTTCCGCCAACGCTACCTTTGAACGTCCTTTACCTGCCACCAGTTTACCTCCAACCCCTTCCCTCTAAAAGGAAATCACGATGAAACTTGCCAAACTGCTTGCTGTGACCGCCGCCCCCTTCGCGCTGCTGGCTGCCAACCCGGCGCTGGCCGATGATCACGCTGCGCCCGCCGCCGCGCCTGGCCCTGCCCTTTGGAAGGTCGCTGACGAAGACACCACGATCTATCTGTTCGGCACTGTCCACGTGCTGCCGAAAGAGGTCGAATGGTATGACACCACGATCGACACCGCGCTGCAAAGCTCCGACATCATCGTGACCGAAATCCCGATGGACCCCAGCGCCGATGCGGCCATGCAGGAGCTGACCATGCAGAAGGGCATGCTCCCGGCCGGCACCACCTTGCGCGGCATGCTCAATGCAGACCAGACCACCACCTTCACCGCCGCGATGGGCAAGATCGGCATTCCGGTCGAAGCTTTCGACACTTTGAAGCCGTGGATGGCGGGCCTGACCTTCACGGTGTTGCCGCTGATGCAGCAGGGCTATTCGCCCGATGCCGGTGTCGAGAAGGTTCTGCTTGGCAAAGTGCCCGGAAAGGCAACCGGCGCGCTGGAAACCATCGAATTCCAGCTCGGCATTTTTGACGGGATGGACCAGGAAGCGCAGGTCAAGTTCATGCTCGAAGCCGCTGACGGGATCGACAAGGCGGCCCCCATGCTTGACCGGATGGTAGCGGAATGGGTCAAGGGCGATGCCGACAGCCTCGCTGCCGTGATGAACGAAGGCATGACAGATCCCGCCGTGGCCGAAGCCCTGCTCTACAGCCGCAATGCCAATTGGGCAGAGTGGATCGACACCCGCCTCGACGAGCCCGGCACGGTGTTCATTGCCGTGGGTGCAGGCCATCTTGCCGGCGCCAAGAGCGTGCAGGATTACCTCGCCGAAAAGGGCATCACCGTCACCCGCGTCAAGTAAGCGGGCGCCGCGGTCATGATCGCACGTCGGGAGGCTGGCATGGCAGGCGCGGTGCGCTGCGCCGTTGCCGCATGGCTGGCCTCCATACTCCTCCTTCTCCTCGCCGGTTGCAGCGATGCACCCGGTGAGGCCGGAGCGGACGGGCCACCTCCCAACCCGCTGCTCTACGAAATCGCCAACGCCGATGGCGCGGTGGAGGGCTGGATGCTTGGCACCATCCATGCCCTCCCCAATGGCACGCGCTGGCAAACCCCCGCGATCTTCGGTGCCATTGGGGACGCCGATCTGCTGGTGGTGGAAGTCAGGCTGGAGGATTCAGCCACACGGGGACAAGTCCTGGCCGAGCTTGCGGCTACCGCAGGCCAGCCCCCTCTGGAAGAACGTGTGCCTGCCGATCTTCGCCCAAAGCTCGCCGCAATGATCAATCGCGCGGGCATGGAGGGGATGGATTTCTCCACCCACGAAACATGGGCTCTGGCGATCATCCTTGCCGGGATTGACGCGCCGGGCAACTCGATCAACGGCGTGGACCGCGCGATGATCAACTATTTCTCGCGCCGCCCGATCCGCGAACTTGAAGGCCTGCGCGGCCAGCTTTCGATCTTCGACCGCCTGCCCGAAACGGCCCAGCGCAGCATGCTGGCTGCCGTGGTGCGGGAAAACGAGAACACTCGCCGTGATCCCGAACGGTTGCAGCGCGCATGGCTGGCGGGCAATGCGGAGACCATTGAACAGGCAACCCGCGAAGGGTTTCTGGCTGATCCGGTCCTGCGCGAAGCGCTGCTGGTGGGCCGCAATCGCCGCTGGGCTGCTGTCCTGCCGCCGTTACTGGCAGAGGCACCCCGCCCCCTGATCGCGGTGGGCGCGGCCCATCTGGTCGGCCCCGAAGGTCTGCCCGCGCTGTTGAAGGCGCAAGGGTACCGTGTCCGGCGGCTCCGCTGAACCGCCAACCTAAACCGGTTGCCAAAACGGGCATCTCTCTCTAAGGGCCCGCGCTTCGGCGCTTCCGGACATCCCTGGAGGCGGTCGCGCCGTTGAGACTATTTTTCAAACACGCATTCGAAAGGCACGATTATGAGCGAAGCTCTGAACCTGCCGGCTGAAGCGCGCGAACGGGCTGGCAAGGGAGCCTCCCGTGCAATTCGCCGCGAAGGTCGGACTCCTGCTGTCATTTATGGCGGCAAGGAAGAACCCACCATGATCCACGTCGAGCAGAAGGAACTGGTGCGTCTGCTGAACACCGGCCACTTCATGAACTCGATCGTCAACATCGAGATCGGTGGCAAGACCATTCGCACCCTGCCCAAGGATGTGGCGTTCCACCCGGTGACCGACCGTCCGCTGCACGTCGATTTTCTGCGCATGACCGGCGACAGCATGGTTGAAGTGCAGGTGCCGGTGGTGTTCGTCAACGAAGACGCTTCGCCTGGCCTCAAGAAGGGCGGCGTTCTGAACATCGTGCGTCACGAACTCGAACTGCTGTGCCCCAATGCCGACATCCCCGATGAAATCGAAATCGATGTCACCGGCAAGGATGTGGGCGACGCGATCCACATCAGCGAAGTGACTCTGCCCAAGGGCCTGAAGAGCGTGATCACCGATCGCGACTTCACCATCGCCACGCTTGTCGCCCCCTCGGCGCTCAAGAGCAGCGAAGGCGACACCACCACCGCCGACGCCGAATAAGGCATCTGCGCCGGTTACGGCTTACGGACGCCGGGCTTCCTTCATGGGAAGTCCGGCGTTTCGTTTTGTGTGAACCGCAGCTAGGAAAAACGCCATGCAGATCTGGGTCGGCCTCGGAAATCCCGGACCGCGCTATGCGCTCCACCGGCACAATGTCGGCTTCATGGCGCTGGACGTGATCGCGGACATGCACGGCTTCGGCCCGGTGCAGACCAAGTTCCAGGGCTGGGTGCAGGAAGGCCGGATCGGCACGCACAAGGTGCTGCTGCTCAAGCCCGCCACCTTCATGAACGAAAGCGGCCGCGCCGTGGGAGAGGCGCTGCGGTTCTACAAGCTGGGCACGGACGCCCTGACCGTGCTCCATGACGAGCTTGATCTGGCCCCCTTCAAGGTCAAGGTGAAGCAGGGTGGCGGCCATGCCGGACACAACGGCCTGAGATCAATCGACCAGCATCTGGGCGCGGAATTCCGCCGCATCCGGCTCGGCATCGGCCATCCGGGGCACAAGGACCGCGTCACCGGCCACGTGCTCGGCAATTTCGCCAAGGACGAACAGGATGATCTGATCGCGATGCTCGGCGCGATTGGCGCAGAGGCGGAGTGGCTGGCGAAGGGCGATGATGTGCGCTTCATGAATGATGTCGCGCTGAGGATGCAGGGCTGAGGCGTGAGCGGGAAGGTGACCATCATCCGGATGCGCTGGTGGGGGCATCTGCTCTTTATCCTGCCACTGCTGTTCCTTCCACCAATCGGCGTTGTCATGGGATCGGCGGGAATTGATCTGCTGGATGATCCAGGCGGGTGGTGGAAGGCTCCGATCCTCATGGCTGGCGCGGGTGTTTCCCTATTGGCCGGAGTCCTGATGCTGAACGTGCTGTTCACCTACCGTCTGGAAATCGAAAGCAGTTCCCTGCGTCTGGTCGGCAATCTCTGGACCCATGACATAAGCTGGGAGGAGATCACACGGATATCGAAACGTCATAACCCCAAGAGCATCGGTTCTCACGTGCTGATCGAAGTCGATGGATCGCGCCTGCCCCGCCGCCACTGGCATCGCTTGTGGATTGCGGGCTATCAGATCCCCGCCCCCATGGAGAAAGGCCCGACAGAACTGACCGCTTACCTCAAACGCAAGCGGCGCGAGGCGCTGGCGCGCCAGCAGACTGAAGCGAGCCCCCCATGAAGCGCGTCCTGATCATCGGCCCCTGCGGTTCGGGCAAGAGCACCCTCGCCCGCGAACTTGCGCCGCGCATGGGCCTGCCGCTTGTCCATATGGACCAACTGGGCTGGCAGGCGGGCTGGGTCGAGACGGAGAAAGCCGAACTCAACGCCCGGCTGGCCGAAGTGGTGGCGCAAGATCAATGGCTGATCGAGGGCAATTTCGGCAGCACGCTGGCCCCGCGGCTCGAACGCGCTGACACCGTCATCTATCTCGATTTCCCGATCCGCCTGTGCCTGTGGCGGCTGGTCAAGCGCATCCGGTCCAACCGCGGGCGCTCGCGGCCCGATATGCCCGAAGGCTGCCCGGAACGGTTTGATGCGGCATTCTTCTGGTATGTGATGAACTGGAATTCTGGCCCGCGGGTGCGCACCGAAGCCAAGCTCGCCGGGTACAAGGGCAACCTCGTACGCCTTGTCAGCCCTGCCGCGCTTGCAGATTGGCGCAAAGCCAATAGTCTTGCCTGACCCTGCCAACAGCCGAGGATACCCCGCCCCATGAGCCTCGATCGCCGCGCCCTGCTCGCCGGAGCCGCAGCCACCGCAGCACTCGCCGCCCAGCGCGCCCAGTCGGCCGAACCCGTTTACACGCCCCAGCTCAACTTCAAGGGCAAGAGCGTGCTGATCACCGGCTGCTCGTCCGGCTTCGGCAGGCTGTCCGCTGAACTGCTGGCACGCCAGGGCGCGAGGGTCTTTGCGACAATGCGCGGGCTTCCCCGCCCAGAGGCCGACGAATTGGCGGCACTGGCGCTGGCCGAAAGCCTCGATCTTCATGTGATCGTCCTCGATGTGACGGATCTTCAGCAGGTCAATGCTGCGGTGAAGGAAGCCGAGCGGATCAATGGCGGGCCGATTGATGTGCTCGTGAACAATGCCGGGATCGGCATCACCTCGCCTGTCGAAGTGCAGGACATGGAAGCCACCCGCCTGATTTTCGACACCAATGTGTTCGGACCACACCGCATGGCCCGCGCCGTGCTGCCGGGGATGCGCGGCAAGGGCGGCGGGCAGATCATCCAGATATCGAGCCAGCTTGGCCGCGTCATCGCGCCCTATTCCGGCCATTACTCGGCCACGAAATTCGCGCTGGAAGCGATGAGCGAACAGCTCGCCTATGAACTGGTGCCGCACCAGATCGATGTCAGCATCATCGAACCGGGCGGTTATCCCACCAAGGTCTGGGTCAACCGCAACATCTACTCCGCCGCCTTGAAAGAGCGATCGATGGCGGTGCATTCCGAAGGCTATCCTAGCCAGGTCGCCGCGATGGGCAGAGAGGACGGATCGGGCCGCAGCAATGATCCGATGGACGTGGCGCGGGCCATCGCGGGCCTGATCGCGCAGCCCCCCGGCACCCGCCCGCTGCGCCTTCCGGTGTCGCCCGGCAACAAGCCGCAAGTGCCCATCAACGAAGTGACCGCAAGGGTGCAGACCGAATGGCTGGGCAATTCACGCGCAGGCCCATTGATCCGCGCGGTGCATGCACGGTGAGGCTCTAGCCATCCGCGGGCGCGCCCGCTAAGGGCCAGCCCTTTCCAGATAACCAAGAGAACACATCATGGGTTTCCGTTGCGGGATCGTCGGCCTGCCCAACGTGGGCAAGTCCACTCTGTTCAATGCTCTGACCGAGACGCAGGCAGCACAGGCGGCCAATTATCCCTTCTGCACCATCGAGCCGAACGTGGGTCAGGTCGCGGTTCCGGACGAACGGCTCCAGAAGATCGCGGCCATCGGCAAGAGCGCGAAGATCATCGAAACGCAGCTCGGCTTCGTCGACATTGCAGGTCTGGTGAAGGGTGCGAGCAAGGGCGAAGGCCTCGGCAACCAGTTCCTCGGCAACATCCGCGAGGTCGATGCCATCGTCCACGTTCTGCGCTGTTTCGAGGATGACGATATCCAGCACGTCGCCAACAAGGTCGATCCAATTGCGGACGCCGAAGTGGTCGAGACGGAGCTGATGCTGTCGGACCTCGAAAGCCTTGAAAAGCGCGTGCCGGCCGCCGCCAAGCGCGGCGCAGCGGGCGACAAGGAAGGCAAGGCGATGGCGAGCGTCCTCGGCCAGGCGCTGGAACTGCTGCGCGAAGGCAAGCCTGCGCGCCTGACTGTGCCCGCCGATGAAGAAGAAGCCCGCCTGTTCAAGCAGGCGCAGCTGCTCACCGCCAAGCCGGTGCTCTATGTCTGCAACGTCGCCGAGGAAGACGCGGCCGAGGGCAATGAACTGTCGGCCAAGGTGTTTGCCAAGGCCGCCGCTGAAGGCGCGCAGGCCGTGGTCGTCTCCGCCGCGATCGAGGCCGAACTGGTCGCCATGCCGGTGGAAGACCGTGGAGAATTTCTGGAGGCGCTCGGCCTTGCCGAAAGCGGCCTCGCCCGCGTGATCCGCGCCGGGTACAAGCTGCTCGGCCTCAAGACCTTCTTCACCTGCGGCCCCAAGGAAGCCCGCGCCTGGACCTTCCCCGATGGCGCCAAGGCCCCGCAGGCAGCAGGCGAGATCCACAGCGATTTCGAACGCGGCTTCATCCGCGCCGAGACGATTGCCTATGAAGATTACATCGCGCTGGGCGGCGAAGCGGGCGCCAAGGAAGCCGGCAAGCTACGGCAGGAAGGCAAGGAATACGTGGTGCAGGACGGTGACGTGCTGCTGTTCAAATTCAATGTATGATGGCGGCCGTCTCGCAAGTGTCGCGCGGCATGGCTAAGCTTCGCCCTATGCGCACCATTCTGCTTTTCATCGCCCTGATTGTCATGCCTGCCGGTCTTGCCGCGCAGGAAACGGCCCGCCCTGTCACGATCCTTGTCGGGATTGACGGGTTCCGTCCCGATTATCTGGAGCGCGGCATCACCCCGCGCCTGTCGGCTTTGGCGCAGTCGGGCGCAAGCGGGCCGATGCGGCCCAGCTTCCCGACCAAGACCTTCCCGAACCACTATGCCATCGTCACCGGCAAGGTGCCTGATCACAACGGCATCGTCGGCAATTCGATGATCGACCCGCGCCGCCCGGGTGAAATGTTCAGCATGGGCAATGCGCGTCAGGCGCTCGATCCCTTCTGGTGGTCCGAGGCCGAACCGGTCTGGATCACCGCCGAACGCGCCGGGATACGCACCGCGACGATGTTCTGGCCGGGCAGCGAAGTCGCCATCGGCGGACTGCGCCCGAGCGACTGGCTGCGCTTCGATCAGAACGTCAGCAACGTGCAGCGCGTGAACACGCTGGTCGATTGGCTGCGCCGCCCTGCGGCCATCCGCCCCGCCTTTGCCACGATATATTTCGACACAGTCGACACCCAAGGCCACCGCTTCGGCCCAGACAGCGCCGAAGTGAACGCCGCCATCGCCGAAGTGGACGCCCGGATCGGCGATCTGGTCGATGCAGCAGCAATGCTGGGGGTGCCGGTCAACTGGGTGATCGTGGCCGACCACGGTATGCGGCAGGTGGATGCCACCCGCGTGATCCAGCTCGACAGCCTGATCGACCGGGCGAGCTATATCGCGGTGGAAGCCGGCCCCTATGCGGCAATCGAGCCTGTGACCGGCACCGATGACCGCGTGGCCGCCGCGCTGCTGGTGCCGCATGAACACATGACCTGCACGCGCAAGGCAGACGTGCCGGCGCGCCTCAGATACGGCACCAACCCGCGCGTGGCGGCGATCATCTGCATTGCCGAGAACGGTTGGACGATCCTTTCGGGAACGCCGAACTACCCCGTCAGCGGCGGGGCGCATGGCTATGACAATGCCGATCCGGAAATGCTCGCGCTGTTCATCGCCAGCGGCCCGGCCTTTGCGCAAGGCCAGCAGATGGCGGTGTTCGACAATGTCGCGGTCGCCGCCCTGCTACGTACAGTGCTGGGTCTGCCCGAGGATGCCGAGGCGGACGGCAAGCTGGCGGATGTAAGGGCGGCGCTGCGGCGTTAGCGCGTCGCAGCCCCCTCTGCCGTCAAGCTTCAACGCCCGTACCCCTCGCCCTGCCGTAAACGCCGCAACCGGCGGAACATCCTGCTCTGCGAACAAGTTGGCTGTGCCAATGTTTTGTGGAGGATCGGGATGCCTGAGAGCAGCAGCAAATTCGAGGCTTTGGTTCGCATCGGCTATTTCAGCCGGGCGGTGCTGTACATCATGCTAGGCCTGATCGCTTTTGGCGCCATCGGCCAGATCAGCGCGGGTACCAAGGGGATATTCGAGACCGTTGAGCAAATCCCCGGTGGCACCGTGCTGCTGTGGATCCTCGTCGTCGGACTGACGAGCTACGCCCTGTTCCGGTTCGCATCACCGCTGTTCGACATCGAGAACAGTGGCACAGACATCAAGGGCTGGGGCAAAAGGATCGGCCATGCGGGCAGCGGTATCGGCCATCTGGCCTTGGCATGGACGGCATATAAATTTGCGAGCGGATCTCCATCGGTCGGAGGAAGCAACGCCTCCGATGCCGCCGCCGGGGTCCTTTCGGTCGAGCTGGGCGGCGTGGCAATCGGCATCCTCGGGATCGGGTTCGGTCTTGCCGCGCTGGCTCAGGCGGAAAAAGCAATCACCGCCAGCTTCATGAAGCGCATCTCGCCCGAGGCGCCTGACCAGACAAGATTGATGGGCCGCGCCGGCTATGCAACGCGCGCGGTGGTGTTCGGGGTGATCGGGTGGTCGCTGATTGAGACAGGCTTTCTTTCGCAGGGTGCTGCCAATGTGAAGACGCTTGGCGAGGCTGTCGCATCACTGGCAGGCATGGGGTGGGTGTTTACCGTGATCGCTATCGGGCTGCTGCTGTTCGGCCTGTTCAGCCTTGTGCTTGCCCGATATCGGATCATTCCCGATCTGGACACAGACTCCGGTACTCAGAAGTTTCGGACAACTTGATCGGCGCCAACGCCTAATGCCGCCCGAACAGCTTTTCGACATCCTCCATCGAAAGCTTCACCCAGGTCGGCCTGCCATGATTGCACTGGCCTGACCGCGGAGTAGCCTCCATCTCGCGCAGGAGCGCATTCATCTCCGCCACGCTGAGCGTGCGCCCTGCCCGGACCGATCCGTGGCAAGCCATCGTCGCCAGCACCAGTTCGAGCCGTTCGGCCAGCAGCAACGCACCGCTGTCTTCCTGGTTACCGTGTTTGGCGATGTCGTCGGCCAGATCACGCAGCAGCTTGGCACTGTCCGCCTTGGCAATCGCTGCCGGAACCGCGCGGACCAGCATTGCAGCCGGGCCGAAGCGTTCGATCACAAGGCCATAGCGGGCGAGGCCCTCGGCCGCGTCCTCCAGGCGGTCGCAATCGACCTCGTCCAGTTCGACCACATCGGGCACCAGCAGGGCCTGGCTGCGGCGGTTGGTCTCCGCTGCCCCGGCGGCGCGCAGGCGTTCGAGCACAAGGCGTTCGTGCGCTGCGTGCTGATCCACCAGCACCAGCCCATCGGCGGATTCCGCCACAATATAGGTGTTGGCGACCTGCCCGCGCGCAATGCCGAGAGGGTATTGCGCTGCCTGTTCGGGGAGCGGCGCAGCTTCCTCGGCGCGGCCTTGGGGCTGCGCCAATGGCGCATCCCATGCGGTGCGCGCCTCGCCGAACCGCTGTTGCGGTGCCGTCCAGTCCCGGCCGGAAAAGATGCTTTCAAGCGCAGGGGCGATGGGCGCCGCCGAAGGTGTGACCGGCTCGCTCACCCAGCGCGCCATCGCTCCGCGATCCGGCCCCTGCGCGCTGCGGCGGTCCCCCGTCGCCAGCGCCTGCCGCAGCCCGCTGACGATGAACCCGCGCACGCCAGCGCTATCGCGGAAGCGCACTTCGGTCTTGGCCGGATGGACGTTCACATCGACATCCTGCGGCGGCAGATCGAGAAACAGCGCCAGCACCGCATGGCGATCCCGCGCCAGCATATCGGCATAGGCACCGCGCACCGCGCCCACCAGCAGCCGGTCTTTCACCGGGCGGCCATTGACGAACAGATATTGGTGATCGGCCACGCCGCGATTGTAGGTCGGCAGGCCCGCAATGCCGGTCAGCCGCATCACCCCGTGGGGCGTCTCCCGTTCGAGTTCGATGGCGACCGAATTGTCTTTCAGCTCGTGCGCAATGATCCGCGCCACGCGGGTCACAAGCTCTTCGCCCGCTTGCAGGGACAGCACCGTGCGCTTGCCTGCATCGCCGATGGTATCCAGCGTGAAGCCGATGTCGGGCCGTGCCATCGCCAAACGGCGCACCACATCAAGACAGGCGGCGTATTCGCTGCGGGCCGTGCGCAGGAACTTGCGGCGTGCCGGCACCTTGGCAAACAGTTCTTCCACCCGCACCCGCGTTCCCGGCGGCAGCGCGGCGGGTTCATCGGCCAGCACCGCGCCGTGATCAACCACCCTGCGCCATCCTTCCGAGGCTGCGACCTCACGGCTTTCGACAGTCAGCCGCGCAACGCTGGCGATGGAGGGCAAGGCCTCCCCGCGAAAGCCCAGCGTTGTCACCAATTCGATCGCGCCATCCGGGCCGATCAGCGAATCGGGGAGCTTGGATGTTGCGTGGCGTTCCAATGCCAGCGCCATGCTGTCAGGCCCCATGCCGCAGCCATCATCGACCACCTCGATCCGCTGCAAGCCGCCATCCACCAGCGTCACACCGATTCGCCGCGCGCCTGCATCAATCGCATTCTCGACCAGTTCCTTGAGCGCTGCGGCCGGGCGTTCGACCACCTCACCCGCGGCAATGCGGTTAACCAGAGCGGATGGGAGGCGGCGGATTTCGGGCATTTGTCGCACGCTAGCGTTGAGGCGTCGTGATTTCGAGGGGAAGCACACAGAAAACGCCTCGGCAGTGGACAAATATTTTGGCCTTTTGTCTGCGGATTCGCTAGGCGCGCGCTGTCATGTCATAACCGGGTCGGAATTGTCCGCAGCGACCGTGTGTGCAGCTTGCTGGCCCGCCACCATTGGAACACCACCACCGATGAGTTTTCTGTCCAATTTCTTCAGCTTCCGTTCGCAAAACATGGCGATCGATCTCGGGACTGCCAACACGCTGGTCTATGTGCAGGATCAGGGGATCGTGCTGAATGAACCGTCGGTGGTCGCGATCGAGACGATCAACGGCATCCGCCGCGTCAAGGCCGTGGGCAATGATGCCAAGATGATGATGGGCAAGACCCCGGACAGCATCGAGGCGATCCGCCCGCTGCGTGACGGTGTGATCGCCGACATCGAAGTGGCCGAACAGATGATCAAGCACTTCATCCAGAAGGTGCACGGCAAGAAGTCGATGTTCCGCTATCCGGAAATCGTGATCTGCGTGCCTTCGGGTTCGACCTCGGTGGAACGCCGTGCGATCCGCGATGCGGCGTCGAACGCGGGCGCTTCGGATGTGCACCTGATCCTTGAACCGATGGCAGCGGCAATTGGCGCCGACATGCCGGTGACCGAGCCGGTCGGCAGCATGGTGGTCGATATCGGCGGCGGCACCACCGAGGTCGCCGTGCTATCGCTGCGCGGCCTTGCCTACACGACCTCGGTGCGCACCGGCGGAGATAAGATGGACGAAGCCATCGTCAGCTATGTGCGCCGCCACCACAACCTGCTGATCGGCGATGCCACGGCGGAGCGGATCAAGAAGGATTACGGCATCGCCATGATCCCCGAAGACGGTGTGGGCGAAACCATCACCCTCAAGGGCCGCGACCTTGTGAACGGCGTGCCCAAGGAAATCACCATCAACCAGGCCCATGTTGCCGAAGCCTTGTCCGAACCCATCGGCGCCATCGTCGAAGGTGTGCGCATCGCGCTGGAAAACACCGCGCCGGAACTCGCCGCGGATATCGTCGATCAGGGCATCGTGCTCACCGGCGGCGGCGCGCTGATCCGGCGGCTCGACGAGCATCTGCGCGAAGAAACGGGCCTGCCGGTCTCGGTCGCGGAAGATCCGCTGCTGTGCGTCGCCATCGGCACGGGCCGCGCGATGGAAGATCCGATCTATCGCGGCGTGCTGATGACCGCGTGACGCCTCTGCACGTCATCCAGAAGGGACTCTAAGCCATGGCGCCCCCCTCTTCGCGCCGCTCGGGCTTTTCGAAGAAGGCGCAATACTCGCTGTTCACCGGCTATTTGCTGGCGGGCGCGGGTGCGTTGCTGGGCCTGGCGCTGCTGGCGCTGTCGCTGTGGCAGCCGGCGGCGTTTGCGCCTCTGCGCGGCGTGGCGAGCGACGCGGTCACCCCGGTCGCCACCGGCAGCGCGGTGGCGCGCAGCGGATCGCAGGGCTTTTTTGAAAGCATCACGGGGTATTTCAACGCCGGACAGCAGAACGCAGACCTTCGCCGCGAGATGGAGCTTGCCCGCATCCGTCTGGCCGAGGCCGATGCCATCAAGGCTGAAAACCAGCGCCTCAAGGGGCTGCTCGCCTTGCGGGAGACCGAGACCAAGCCGGTGACGATGGCCCGCCTTGTCGGCTCGACCGCCACCAGCGGGCGGCGCCTCGCCTATCTCAGCGCCGGGGCGAGCCAAGGGGTGCTGCCGGGGATGCCTGTCATATCCGAGCGCGGTGTGATCGGCCGGGTGCTTGAAACAGGGCGGCATTCGGCGCGTGTGCTGCTGCTGACCGATAGCGAAAGCGTGCTGCCCGTGCGCCGAGCCAAGGACAATATCATCGCCTTTGCCGAAGGGCGCGGTGACGGGCTGCTGCGCATCCGCCTCGTCAACCTCGGCGTCAATCCGCTGAAGGTGGGGGACATGATGGTGACCAGCGGCGCAGGCGGATATTATCGCCCCGGCGTGGCGGTGGCCGTGATTGCCAAGATCACCCCCGATGGCGGTATCGCGCGTCTCGTGGCGGAGCCCGCAGCGACCAGCTTTGTCGCGGTCGAGCCAGTTGCCCAACCTGCCGCTGTTGCCGAACTGGCCGAACCCGATGCACCCGGCGCCGAAGCTGCGCCCTCACCCGCCGCAGCCGCCTCTGCTCCCACGGCGGAAGAGTGATGGAGCGGCTCGACCCCCGCGCCCGCTCTGACATTTACGGGCGCCGGATCAACCGCGCGCCCTCGCCCTGGCGGGCCCGCAGCGTACCCTATCTGTCGATCATGGCGGGCTCGCTGGTGCCGGTGCTGCTGATGGCCGATCTGATGCCGCTGACCCCGTCCTTCGGGTTCCTGCTGCTGCTGGGCTGGCGCATGGTCCGCCCCGGGCTTCTGCCGCAGTGGGCCGGCGCACCGCTTGGCGCGTTCGATGATCTGGTCAGCGGACAGCCATTTGGCAGCGCGATTCTGCTCTGGTCACTCGCCATGATCGCCATTGAACTTATCGAGACGCGCTTTCCCTGGCGCGGCTTCTGGCAGGACTGGTTCACCGCCGGGACGATGGCCGTTGCCTACTGGCTCGCGGCCTTGATGCTGTCAGGTGCCAGCCTGACGCCGGAGATGGTGGCGGTCGCGCTTCCGCAGGCCTTGTTCTCGGTGCTGCTTTACCCGATACTGGCGCGCATGGTCGCCAGTCTTGACCGGTTCCGGCTCAAGCGGGCACGGACGATCGACTGATGAAGATCCCGTTCCTGCGTGACGGTCCCGAGCGCCCCGCCCGGATGATCAACGCCTCGATCCTGCGCAGCACGTTCGAGCGGCGGTCTGTCGTCATCGGTGCGGTGCAGGGCGGCATTGGTGTGCTGCTGGCGCTGCGCCTTGGCTATCTGGCGATTGCCGAGAACGAGAAATACCGGCTCGAGTCTGAAAGCAACCGGGTCAACCTCACCCTGATTCCGCCGCGCCGGGGATGGATTCTTGATCGCAACGGCGCGCCGCTGGCATCGAACCGGGCCGATTTCCGGGTCGATCTCATCCCCGAACGGCTCGTGAATGCCGAGGCGACCATCGACCAGCTCGGCGCGCTGCTCGCGCTTGAACCGGCGCGGATCGCCGACATTAAAGCCAAGGTCGAAACCGCACGCGGGTTTCAGCCGGTCGAAGTGGCGAGCGGTCTACGTTACGAACAATTCGCCGCGCTCAGCGTGCGTCTGCCCGATCTGCCCGGTGTCGTCCCGCAGCGCGGTTTTTCGCGCTTTTACCCGACCGCCTCCAGCGTCGGCCACCTCATCGGCTATGTCGGCCCGGCCTCGGCCGAGGAATACGAGAAAGACCCCAACCCCATCCTGATCACGCCGGGTTACAAGATCGGCAAGGACGGGCTGGAAAAGCAGTTCGAAAAAGACCTGCGCGGCGTGCCCGGTGCGCGGCGGGTGGAGGTGACGGCCGGCGGCCGGATCGTGCGCGATCTGGAAACGCGTGAGGACGTGCAGGGCGCCCCCGTTCGCCTGACCATTGATGGCCCTCTGCAGGATTACGCCGCCCGCCGCATCGGGCTGGAAAGCGGTTCTGTGGTGGTGATGGACTGCCGCAGCGGCGATCTGCTCTGCATGGCATCAATGCCCAGTTTCGATCCCAATTCCTTCTCTGACGGGATCGGCGGGGTCGAATATGCGATGCTGCGCGAAGATGAGCGCGTGCCGCTGCGCAACAAGGTGCTGCAGGGGCTTTATCCGCCCGGCTCCACGGTCAAGCCGATGGTGTCGATGGCGCTGATGCAGGCGGGTGTCGACCCGGCAGAGACCGTGTTTTGTGGCGGGGGTCTGCGCGTGGGCAACCGCGTGTTCGGCTGCTGGAACCGGCGCGGTCATGGCTCGGTCGACATGGCCAAGGGCATCTACCAAAGCTGCGACGTCTATTTCTACGCGATGGCCCAGCGTGTCGGCATGGACCCGATCGCGGCCATGGCGCGGCGCTGCGGGATGGGTCAGGAATTCCCCCTCCCCGTCACCAGCCAGTTCTACGGCACGGTGCCGGATGCTGCGTGGAAGATGAAGAAATGGGGGCGCGAATGGCAGGCCTTCGACACCGTCAACGCCACCATCGGACAGGGCTACATGCTGTCCAGCCCGCTGCAACTTGCGGTGATGGCCTCTCGCCTTGCCACGGGGCGCCACGTGATGCCGCGCCTGACGCTGGACACCAAACCTGAGGGCTTCGACAAAATCGATTTCCCGTCTGATCAGGTCGAATATGTCCGTCAGGCGATGAGCGACGTGGTGAACGGCCCGGGCACCGCAGGCCGCGCGCGCCTGCCTGTCGATGGCACGCTGATGGCGGGCAAAACCGGCACCGCGCAGGTGGTCTCGCTGTCGATCTCCAACGGCAAGTCCGGCCCGTGGAAGTATCGCGACCACGGGTTGTTCATCTTTTTCGCCCCCTATGACAACCCGCGCTATGCCGGGGCGGTGGTGATCGAGCACGGTGGCGGATCGGGCGCGGCCTACCCGATCGCACGTGATGTGATGACCTTCATGTTCGATCCGGCCAAGGGGATGGAGGCATTGACCGCGCTTGAGGCCGGATGGGGCGGCACCGCGCAGCAGCGGCTCGAACGGCGCTATGCCGCCTACGCCGCCGAACGCGGGGCAACCGTCAGCCGCCCGCCGCAGCGCGACGAGGAAATCTTCGACAGGGTCGAGGCCGAAGCACGCGTCGCCGCTGCCCGGACCGAGGCCATCGCTGACGATGTCATCGCCCCTCGCCCTGAGGCCAACCCATCAGGCACGCCGCCGGGGGCCGCTGCACCGCCACCTGCGGCCCCTGCGGAGGCGTCACCTGCCGCCAACGCCGCACCGGCCAGCCCGCCTGTGGAGGCCAGCGAATGAACACCCTCGCCGCCCGCGGAATCGTGCCCGAGCCGATTGCCCGTCAGCCCTGGGAAATGCTGATCCCGCTGGTGCTGCTGACCGCGTTTGGCGGGATGGTGCTCTATTCGGCGGGCGGCGGAGCGATGCAGCCCTTTGCCCTGTCGCACTTCATCCGCTTCGGCGTGTTCGCGATCATGACCGCGATCATTGCTGCCATGCCCCGCGAGGCGGTGCGGGTGCTGACCTATCCGGCCTATCTCGTCATCCTGCTGATGTTGCTGGGGGTGGAGATTGTCGGTCAGGTCGGCGGCGGGAGCCAGCGCTGGCTGGAGGCCGGGCCAATCCGCATCCAGCCTTCCGAGATCATGAAGCCCGCCGTGGTGCTGGCTATGGCGCGCTTCTATGAAACGCTGCCGTCTGGCATGATCGGATCATGGCGATCGGTGGTGCCATCGGGGATGCTGATCGTGCTGCCGATTTCGCTGGTGCTGTTGCAGCCCGATCTGGGCACCTCGGTCGCGATTGCCTTTGGCGGCGTGGTGGTGATGTTCCTTGCAGGCCTGCCGCTGTGGTGGTTCCTGCTGGCAGGCGGCGCCGGGATTGCCGCGATGCCGCTGATCTACTTCTTCGCGCTGCGTCCCTATCAACAGGCGCGGGTCACGACCTTCCTCGATCCGGAAAGCGATCCGTTGGGCGCGGGCTATCACATCGCCCAGTCCAAGATCGCAATCGGATCGGGCGGATTGTTCGGCAAGGGTTTCAACAACGGCACCCAGAGCCACCTCAATTACCTGCCTGAACCGCACACCGATTTCGTGTTCGCGACCATGGCCGAGGAATGGGGGCTGGCAGGCGGATTGTTCGTGCTTTTGATGTACACTCTGATCCTGCGCTGGGGCTGGAAGGTCGCGAGCGAGAGCCAGGACCGCTTCTGCGCTCTCCTGGCCGCCGGTGCCACGGCGACGATCTTCTTCTACATCGCCATCAACCTGCTGATGGTGATGGGCATGGCGCCGGCCAAGGGCATCCCGCTGCCGTGGATGAGCCATGGCGGATCGTCGATGATGACGAACATGATCTGCATCGGCCTGCTGATGATGGTCAACCGCTGGAACCGGGAAGCGCCGCGCCGGGGCCTGACAATCTAGGACGATTTCGCACGATTAGGGCCTTGCCTTCAGGGCCTGACGCGCTAAATGCAGCGCCTCTCGCGAATCGGGACACGGCTTCTGCCCCCCCCCCGGATCACGTTTCCGACCTGATCGGAATGGACGCATAGCTCAGTTGGTAGAGCAGCTGACTCTTAATCAGCGGGTCCTAGGTTCGAGCCCTAGTGCGTCCACCAATCCTCCGAAAAGCCGCTCTCAAGGCGCTTTGCCATCACATGGCGAGGCACGGCTGCGCTATGTGGATTAACCGCTTGCCGATGATGTCCATCCACAACGATGTTCACCACCGCATCAACTTGGCTTGCCCTCACACTCAGATGTGATATCGCGGTGATATGAACACATCGCTCATCACACGCATCCGCGAGTCCGTCACATCAGGCACCATGACCAAGGCCGGCCTTGCCCGCGCCGCAGGTCTGCACGCCAACACCTTGCGCGATTGCACCGAAGCTGGCTGGAACCCGACCGCCGAAACCCTCGCCAAGCTGGAGGCCTTCCTTGACGCGAATGCCGACAAGCCGGTGCTCGCCACCATCGAGGAAATCATCGACGAGGCGCGCAACGGGCGCATGTATATTCTGGTCGACGACGAAGATCGCGAGAACGAGGGTGATCTGATCATCCCCGCGCAGATGGCGACCCCGCAGGCGATCAACTTCATGGCGATGTACGGGCGCGGCCTCATCTGTCTTGCGCTGACCAAGGACCGGGTCGACCACCTCGGGTTGCAGCCGATGAGCCGCAACAACAAGGAATCGATGCAGACCGCCTTCACCATCTCGATCGAGGCGAAGGAAGGCGTCACCACCGGCATTTCCGCTGCTGACCGTGCGCGGACCATCTCGGTCGCGATTGACGCTGCCAAGGGCCCCGATGATCTGGTCACCCCCGGCCACGTCTTCCCGCTGATGGCGCGTGACGGGGGCACGCTGGTGCGTGCGGGCCACACCGAGGCTGCGGTCGATATCTCGCGCCTCGCCGGGCTCAACCCCTCGGGCGTGATCTGCGAGATCATGAACGAGGACGGGACGATGGCCCGGCTCGACGATCTGATCGCCTTTGCCCGCAAGCATGATCTGAAGATCGGCACGATCCGCGATCTTATCGCTTACCGGATGCGCAATGATCATCTGGTCGAGCGTCTGTCCGAACGCGCCTTCACCTCCGATTACGGCGGGCAATGGCGCATGATCACCTACCGCGACCGGGTGGCGGGCAGTGAAGCCTATGTACTCCAGAAAGGCCACGTCATCCCCGGCGAGCCCACCCTCGCCCGCGTTCACCCGATCTCGGTGTTTGACGATGTCCTTGGCGCACCGGGGCCGCGCAAGCGCACCCTCCAGCGCGCGATGCAGGCCATCGGCGCGCATGGATCGGGCGTTATCGTCATCCTCACCGGCCGCGTCGGCACCGGCGAATGGCAGGCGAGCGAAGAGCAGCGCAGCATCGGCATCGGTTCTCAGATTCTCGTCGATCTTGGCGTGTCGGAAATGGTGCTGCTGTCGAACAGCCGTCCCGATCTGGTCGCACTCGAAGGCTATGGCCTGACCATCACCGAATTCCATCCCATTCCGGAGTAACACCATGGCCGATATCCTCATCGTCGAAGCGCGCTTTTACGCCCACCTCAACGACATGCTGATCGCCGGCGCACGCGCCGCGCTGGAGGCCGAAGGGCACAAGGTGGAAGTTCTGACGGTCCCCGGCGCACTGGAGATCCCGGGCGCCATTGCGCTGGCAGCCGAGGCTGACCGTTACGATGCCTTCGTGGCGATCGGCGTGGTGATCCGCGGCGAGACCTATCACTTCGAGATCGTCGCAGGCGAAAGCGCGCGTGCGATCATGGCTTTGACGATGGACGGCATTGCCATCGGCAACGGCATCCTGACAGTCGAGAACGAGGCCCAGGCGCTGGTTCGCGCCGATCCTGCGCAGAAGGACAAGGGCGGCGAAGCGGCGAAGGCGGCCCTCGCGTTGCTGGCCCTTCAGGACCGTTTCGGTTGAGGCTTTGGCCGGCGGCTGTCCCGTTTCGGAGCTGGCCGCCGACTACGTATTTTCCCTCTGTAGATTTGCATAAGGGATTAACGCGATACCCCGGCAGCATCTGCCGTCATCCCGAGGTCGCACGGGTTAGCAGATACCCATAAGAAAAACCGGGATCTGAACTTGGAAAACCGTCCTTCAAACACGCCCAGCGGCCTGGGCGCACAATCCGATACAACCGCGCTTGCGGTCCTGACCGCTTTGGAACAGCAGCTCGCTGCACTGGACAGTCTTGGCGCCCACATCGCTGCGGCGCATGTGGATGCGGCAATCCAGCAACTGCGTGCTGATCTGGCGCGCCAGACGATGCGCTAAGCGCAATCTGTTTTGCCGAATTTCCCCAATGGAAATAAGCACCTGCGTATTAACCCGTAAAGCCAGTCAGGGCTCAAGTGCCTATCTTGCCCCCCATGAGCTGCGATGCAATCCGGCACAGCGGCCCTGCTTAAGGCAACAGGATGGGCGATATTTCACGCGAGGCATCGCGCACTGAAAGTGGCACGGACCTGTCTGAAACGGGTTCCGTCCTGCACCCGCTCGCAGATGAGCTGCTGGCCATTGCCGAGCGTCTGCGCGATGCAGCGAAAGGTTCGCCCGCCCGTCCCGAAGCCGAGCTGCTGCGACCGTCCCGCCCGGCCCGCAATCACCTCGCGCTTGCCCGCAAGGCTTACAACCTGCGGCGCAAACGGGCGGCACTGTTCGGCAATCCCGATCTGTTCGGCGAACCGGCCTGGGACATCCTGCTCGATCTGTTCATCGCTCATGGCGAAGGCAAATCGGTGTCGGTGTCGAGCGCATGCATCGGTTCGGCCTCCCCGCCGACCACCGGCCTGCGCTGGCTGGGCGTGCTGGCCGACGAAGGGCTGGTGGTGCGCGAAAACGATCCCGAAGATCACCGCCGCGTGATGGTCCGCCTGACACGGGCCGGGATTGCGGCAATGGAACGGTTTTTCGAGGCGGTAGAGGTGGGGGGCTAAGCCCCCTCCCTCTTCTTTATGCCCGGGCGCCGAAGCAGGCGCGTCCGGCATAGGCGGCGCTGTCACCCAGCTCTTCCTCGATGCGGATCAACTGGTTGTACTTGGCAAGCCGGTCCGACCGGGCGAGCGATCCGGTCTTGATCTGCCCGCAATTGGTGGCAACAGCCAGATCGGCAATCGTCGCATCCTCGGTCTCGCCCGAACGGTGGCTCATGACGCAGGTGTAGCGCGCGCGGTGCGCCATATCGACCGCGGCCAGCGTTTCGGTGAGCGTGCCGATCTGGTTGACCTTCACCAGCAGCGAATTGGCCAGCCCGCGCGCGATCCCGTCCGAAAGGCGCAGCGGGTTGGTCACGAACAGATCGTCACCCACCAGCTGCACTGTGTCACCCAGCTTGGCAGTCAGCGCCGCCCAGCCTTCGAAATCATCCTCGCTCATGCCGTCCTCGATCGAACGGATCGGGTATTCGGCGCAAAGCTTGGCGAGATAATCGGCCATATCGTGCGGGCTGAGGCTGAGGCCTTCGCCAGAGATTTCGTACTTGCCGCCCTTGAAGAATTCGGTTGCCGCGCAGTCCAGCGCCAGCACAATGTCCTCACCCGGCTTGAAGCCCGCCTTGCTGACCGATTCCATGATGAAATCGAGCGCGGCACGGGTGCTGGCGAGGTTTGGGGCAAAGCCGCCTTCATCGCCGACGCTGGTGGCAAGGCCCTTTTGCGCGAGGCCCTTTTTCAGGGTGTGGAACACTTCCGCGCCCCAGCGCACAGCCTCGGACAGACTGTCCGCGCCGACGGGCATGATCATGAATTCCTGAATGTCGATCGGGTTATCGGCATGCTCGCCGCCGTTGATGATGTTCATCATCGGCACCGGCAGCATGTGCGCCGAAACCCCGCCGAGATAGGAATAGAGCGGCAGTCCCCGCGCATTGGCCGCAGCCTTGGCCACCGCCAGCGAAGTGCCGAGGATCGCATTGGCGCCCAGACGCGCCTTGTTCGCCGTGCCGTCCAGCGCGATCAGGGCAAGGTCGATATCGCGCTGGTCCTCGGCGTCGAAATTGTCGGTCAGCAGCTCGCGGATCTCGGAGTTCACCGCCTCAACCGCCTTGAGCACACCCTTGCCGAGATAGCGGCCGGCATCGCCATCGCGCAGCTCCACCGCCTCGTGCGCGCCGGTCGATGCGCCCGAAGGCACAGCGGCGCGGCCGAAGCTGCCATCGTCGAGCAGCACATCGACCTCGACGGTCGGATTGCCGCGGCTGTCAAGGATTTCGCGCCCGTGCAGGTCGATGATGGCGGTCATGTTTGGCTCCGGCTGTAATGTGGTTTAGGGTGTTAAGACACTTCAAGGCTATGATAATGGGAACGGCATGATTCTGGCTGGATGATTCCAGCCAAGCCGGACGTGAGACGTCCCTATGCGCGGGAAAGCCCTCGTGCAAGCGGATGAGAAATCACGGACCGGATCGGCTGAAACACGAAGGAGCAACGCAATGGCAGACACCCCGCAAACCGCAAAAACCCCGGCCAAGAAGGCCCCTGCCAAGCCCGTCAAGGGCGCGGCCACCAAGACTGCCAGCCCCGTGAAGGCTGAACCGGTAAAGTCTGGCGCAGCCGCCCATTCCGCCGATGCCGCCCCCGTCGCCGAAGCCAAGAGCCGCTTCAACGCCGCTCTGGAAGAGGCCAAGGCCGGGGCTGCCGCCCTGCGCACCGAGGCCGAGAACCGCCTCAGCAGCGTCAGTGGACAGGCCAAGGGCAAGGGCACCGATCTGGTTGCCGAAGCCAAGACCTATGGCGATGCGGCGCTGGGCAAGGCCGGTGATCTGGCTGTCGAAGGCAAGCAGGTGGCAACCGATGCCATCGCCTCGCTCGGCAAGGTG
Source organism: Porphyrobacter sp. IPPAS B-1204 (assembly GCA_003724185.1). GTDB lineage: Bacteria > Pseudomonadota > Alphaproteobacteria > Sphingomonadales > Sphingomonadaceae > Erythrobacter. Next base: position 59,260 of record RHGM01000001.1, on the reverse strand, counting down.
GTGGGCGATACCGCCCCGCAGATCGACGAGAAGCTGGGCGAACAATACGGCGATTACGCCCGCAAGGCAGCGCGCACGTTGCAGGAAACCTCCGCCAAGCTCGAATCCAAGAGTGTCGAGGAACTGGGCGAAGATGCCCGCGCGATGGTCCGCAAGAGCCCGGGCGTTGCCGTCGGGGTGGCGGCTGTGGTCGGCTTCTTCCTTGCCCGGATGCTGGGCGGCAAGCGGCGCTGATCGCGCCCGAGAGCGATCTTCATGCATGACACCGAACCCGGCCCGGCACAGGCGCCTGCAGATGGCGCCGAAAGCCCTCTGGCCGATCCGGCGCTGACTCCGGATCCGGACAGCGGGGACGAGGGCACCGCGGGCTTTGCCACGCTGCGCGATGATATCACCGCGCTGGTGGAAGACGCCCGCACTTATGCCGAGGCGGAAATCGCCTTCCAGAAGACCCGTGCCACCCTCGCCGGGAAGAGCGCCGGGCGGGCGCTGGTGTTGCTGGTGCTGGCGCTGGTGCTGCTCCACATTGCGCTGATTGCGCTGGCGGTTGGAGCGGTGATCGCTCTGGCGCCGCTGGTGACGATCTGGGGCGCGATTGCGATCGTGGTCGGCGTGTTGCTGGCAGGCGTCATGGCGCTGGTGCTGAGCGCGCGCGGAGATGGCAAGGCGCTGTCGGCGATGTTCGGTTCCGGAGACGAGGCATGACCCGGCTGCCGCAACGTTTCATCGAAGACCGCGCCCTGCGCGATGCTGCCCGTGCGGTGCTGACCGAGGATATCGAGCGGCTGCGCGCCAGCCTTGAGGAACAGGGCATTGCAAGCCGCGTGTCGTCCGGCGTGTCCACCACCATATCATCCCGCATCCGCACCGGCGCGCGCGATGTACTCGCGCAGGCCAAGGCGCAGGCGGGCGATCACAAGGGCGTGCTGGCCGTGCTGATCGGCGCGATCATCCTGTGGTTTGCCCGTGAACCGATCCTCGACTGGATCGATGAACTCGCCGGCCTCGAACCCGAAGACGACAATGAAACAGCCGCCACCGCCCCCGAAGGTGAGGCGCAAGGAGACCCCGCATGACCGATCCCATCCCCCTTCCCGGTGCTGACAGCCGCGATGCCCTGCGCGCCCGGATCGAGGCGGCAGAGCGGCGCAATGCCGACCGCACCCTTGCCGATCAGGCGCGTGAGGCGGCAGAGGCGGCAGTGGATTACACTCGCGCCAATCCGCTGACCGTGATTGGCGGCGCGCTGGCCTTCGGCCTCGTGATCGGTTTGCTCACCCGCCCCGGACGCCGCATGGCGAGCCGGGCCATTCACAGCACCACTGATGCCATTTCCGGCACCGCATCCAGCGCACGTTCCGGCGTCAGCAACCTCACCTCGCGTGGCGGTTCCCAGCTTGGCCGGATGATCGGTCAGGCTGCGATGTCCTATGCGATGACCATGATCGACGAGGCGATGGAAACCGCCCGCGCGGGTCAGGAGCGCGCTGCCGATCTGGGCGATGCGGCGGGCACGAAGGCAAGGAAGCTGTCGGCCAATGCGTCCGAAGCGGCCAACACGGCAGCGGGCAACACCCGCGCCCTCGCCCGCAAGACCCGCGACGCGGCGGCAGGTGTGGTGCGCGATCTGGGGCGCAAGACGAAAGGCTGATACTGTCGCCATCTGTGAAGGCTTGCCCTTGCGCGGCAAGACGTTAAAGCGCCGCGCATCCTTCCTCCCCAAGGGCAGATATCATGGCAGAAACCACACCCACCCAGCGGCTCCACCTCGTGATGGGCGGCCGCGTGACCGATCCGCGCGGGATCGAATTCCAGGATCCGCAGAGCATCCACGTTGTCGGCGTCTTCAGTTCGTATGACGCGGCAGTGGAAGCATGGCGCGCACAGGCACAGCGCACGGTTGACGATGCCGAGATGAAATACGTCGTCGTCCACATCCACAAGCTGCTCACGCCTGAGGAATAGGCCGATTGCGCGCTGTGTTTCACATGAAACACAAGGCTGGAGGGGGTCTAGCGGGGGTCTAACGCCAACCTAGCCCCGGCTGGAACGCCTCACCGCAACGCCGCGAAGGCCCCTGCGGCTGCCACCGCCAGCATCGCCAACACCACCCGCGTGCGCCGGTCGGAACGGCGGCCCTGCCAGCGTTCCTCATCCAGCCACCACTTGCCCTGCCCGTCGGTGCGCAGCACATCCGCGCCCTTAAGCCGTTCAAAAGCGCGGCGGCGGCTGGGTGTGCCCGGCGCAAAAGCAATGGCATCGGCCATGCTGACCGCGCCCGCATCCACGAAATGGGCCGCCACCCGGCGCTCGGCCAACGGCCTGACGGGCGGCAACGCCATGCGGTTCAGATGAACTCGATCTTGTCGACGAGGTAGAACTTCTCGCCCGAGGGCACCGTGACCTCGATCTCATCACCCTTCTGCTTGCCGATCAGAGCGCGGGCCAGCGGCGAATTGTACGAAATCCGCCCCTTCGCCGCATCTGCCTCGGTCTGGCCGACGATCTGGTAACGCACCGGCTTGTCGTTCTCGTCAAGCAGGGTCACGGTCGCGCCGAACACGATCCGGTCACCTGAAAGCGTGGTGGGGTCGATGATCTGCGCGCGGCTGACCATGCCTTCGATATCGCCGATCATGGCTTCGACCTGGCCCTGACGCTCCTTGGCGGCATGGTATTCGGCATTTTCCGAAAGGTCGCCGTGGGCGCGTGCTTCTTCGATGGCCTCGACGATCTTGGGGCGTTCTTCGCGCAGCATCTTGAGGTCGGCCGTCAGCCGCTCATACCCCTCAGCCAGCATCGGCACCTTGTCCATCGTCGCCATCTTTCTTGTCTTTCTGTCTGTTTTTCCGGCGCCCCGCCCATTGTCAGAAGGAAAGCGAACCCGGCCGTTCGATCCATACGGCTCCGGTCACTTGCGATCTGGGGGGAGTGTCAGTCAGGTTCCATAATAGTCCTGCAACGACCGGACTTCAAGCTGGTCTGGCCGGATCGCCGAAATCGCCGCCGCTGCCGCGACACTGCCTGCCGCTGTTGTGTAGTACGGCACCTTGTTGGCGAGCGCCGCCTGCCGGATGGATTTGCTGTCAGACAGCGATTGCCAGCCTTCGGTGGTGTTGAAGATCAGCGCGATGTCGCCATCGATGATCTTGTCGACGATATGCGGCTGGCCTTCGGCCACCTTGTTGACGCGCTCCACCGCCAGACCCTGTTCGGCAAGGTAGCTTTGCGTGCCGCCGGTGGCGACGACGCGGAAGCCGTGATCGATCAGCTTGCGCACCCCGGGAACGATGGCGGCCTTGTCGGTGTTCTTGACGCTGACGAACACCGTGCCCGATTGCGGCGGCACCATGCCGGCGCCCAGCTGCGATTTGAGGAAGGCGGCTTCGAAACTGACGTCGATCCCCATCACCTCGCCCGTGGACTTCATTTCGGGGCTGAGCACCGGGTCCGCGCCGGGGAAGCGCGCGAAGGGGAACACCGCTTCCTTGACCGCCATGTAAGGCAGGTCACGCTTGAACGGCGGGAAGTTGCTGAGCGGCTCGCCCGCCATAACCCGTGCGGCAATCTTGGCGACCGGCTGGCCGATGGCCTTGGCCACGAACGGCACGGTGCGGCTGGCGCGGGGGTTGACCTCGATCAGGTAGACCGTGTCATCCTTGACCGCGAACTGGATGTTCATGAGGCCCACCACGCCCAGCGCATGGGCCAGCGCCTCGGCCTGACGCTCCATCTCGGCGATGATTTCGGGCGAGAGCGAATAGGGCGGCAGGGTGCAGGCGCTGTCACCCGAGTGGACGCCCGCTTCCTCGATATGCTGCATGACGCCCGCAATGCGGACTTCGGTGCCATCGCACAGCGCATCGACATCGCATTCGATCGCATCACGCAGATACTGGTCGATCAGCACCGGGCTGTCTCCCGACACGTTCACGGCGGTGGCGATGTAATTGTCGAGCTGTGCTTCGCTGTCGACGATTTCCATCGCCCGTCCGCCGAGCACATAGGACGGACGCAGCAGCACCGGATAGCCGATGCGGGCGGCGACCGCTGCGGCTTCATCGCGGCTGCGGGCGATGCCGTTGTCGGGCTGCTTCAGCTTCAGCTTGCTGACCAGCTTGGCGAAGCGTTCGCGGTCTTCGGCAAGGTCGATCGCGTCGGGCGAGGTGCCGAGGATCGGGATGCCTGCATCCTCCAGCGCCTGCGCCAGTTTCAGCGGGGTCTGCCCGCCGAACTGGACGATCACGCCGACCAGCTCGCCATTCTGCTGTTCCACCCGCAGGATTTCCAGCACGTCCTCATCGGTGAGCGGCTCGAAATAGAGGCGGTCAGACGTGTCGTAATCGGTCGAGACGGTTTCGGGGTTGCAGTTGATCATGATCGTCTCGAACCCCTGCTCCGCCAGCGCGAAACAGGCGTGGACGCAGCAGTAATCGAACTCGATCCCCTGCCCGATCCGGTTCGGCCCGCCGCCAAGGATGACGATCTTGCGCCGGTCGGTCGGCGCGGATTCGCATTCAGCCTCGCCAAAGCTGGGGGCTTCGTAGGTCGAATACATATAGGGCGTGATCGCCTCGAACTCGGCGGCGCAGCTGTCGATGCGCTTGAACACGGGGTTCACGCCGAGCTTGTGGCGCAGGGCGCGCACTTCTGCCGCGCTGGTCGCGCCCGCCATCGCCACGAGCGCATCGTGGAGCAGGCCGGAACGCTTGGCCTGGGTTTCGCCCATGCCGCCAGCCACGCCGACCGAACGCACGGCAAGGGTGGCAAGGCGCTTGTCGGAAAAGCCCATCGCCTTCAGGCGGCGCAAGCCAGCGGCATCGCGGGGCAGGCCATCGGTCTGCACCTGCTTTTCAGCGTCAATGATCGCTTCGATCTGGCGCAGGAACCACGGGTCATAGAAGGTGACAGCAGCGATTTCCTCCACGCTCATGCCTTCGCGGAAGGCCTGACCAACCTTCAGCAGCCGGTCCGGCGTGCGGCGCGACAGGGCGGCGACGATCACATCGCGGGGCTGGCCCTCAAGCTCCGGCACGCGGTTGAAACCATCGAGGCCCGTCTCAAGCCCGCGCAGGGCCTTCTGCATCGATTCCTGAAAATTGCGGCCAATCGCCATGACCTCACCGACCGATTTCATCGCGGTTGAAAGATCGGTCGCCGCGCCCTTGAACTTTTCGAAGGCGAAGCGCGGGATCTTGGTCACGACATAGTCAATCGTGGGTTCAAAGCTGGCAGGCGTCGCCCCGGTGATCTCGTTGGTGAGTTCGTCCAGCGTGTAACCCACTGCCAGCTTGGCCGCGACGCGGGCGATGGGGAAGCCGGTGGCCTTGGACGCGAGCGCGGATGAGCGCGACACGCGCGGGTTCATCTCGATCACGATCAACCGGCCATCCTTCGGATTGACCGCGAACTGCACGTTGGAGCCGCCGGTCTCGACACCGATCTCGCGCAGGCAAGCGATGCTCGCGTTGCGCATGATCTGGTATTCCTTGTCGGTGAGCGTCAGCGCCGGGGCGACGGTGATGCTGTCCCCGGTGTGGACGCCCATCGGATCGACGTTTTCGATGGCGCAGATGATGATCGCGTTATCCTTGCGGTCGCGCACCACCTCCATCTCGAACTCTTTCCACCCGAGCAGCGATTCCTCGATCAGCACTTCGGTGGTGGGCGACGCGTCGAGCCCTTCGCGCACGATCTGGTCGAATTCGGCCTTGTTGTAGGCAATCCCGCCACCCGTGCCGCCGAGGGTAAAGCTGGGGCGGATGATGGACGGCAGACCGGTGCGTTCGAGGATGACACGGGCTTCTTCCAGCGTGTTGGCAATGCCCGACCGCGCGCTTTCCAGTCCGATGCTGGTCATCGCATCGCGGAACCGCATCCGGTTTTCCGCCTTGTCGATGGCGTCGGCCTTGGCCCCGATCATCTCCACGCCGTACTTGGCCAGCGTGCCATCCGCGTCGAGCGCCAGCGCGCAGTTCAGCGCGGTCTGCCCGCCCATCGTGGGCAGCAGCGCATCGGGCCGTTCCTTGGCGATGATCTTGGCGACGATATCGGGCGTGATCGGCTCGATATAGGTCGCGTCGGCGAATTCCGGATCGGTCATGATCGTCGCCGGGTTGGAGTTGACGAGGATGACGCGGTAGCCCTCCTCCTTCAACGCCTTGATCGCCTGCGTGCCGGAGTAATCGAACTCGCACGCCTGCCCGATGATGATGGGGCCAGCGCCAATGACGAGGATCGAGGAAATGTCGGTTCTTTTGGGCATTAGAAGTGCTCTTCGCCTAGCTTCTTGAGTTGGTTGAAAGCGCCCTCAGTGAGGCGAAGCGATTGAGACAGCTTGTTCTGGAATTCGCGATCCTTTGAGCCGTAGGTGTCAATCTGAATGAACTTCTCCCCGTCCACCTCGATTGCTCTGATCACTCCAGAACATTCCGAATGGCCGATCCGAGAATTCTGATCTTCGACCGAAAACTGCTTTACGACTGCCATCGTCTATTCTCCCAGCCCCCCCACGAACTTCTCGAACAGGTAGAAGCTATCCTGCGGCCCCGGACTTGCCTCCGGGTGATACTGCACGGCAAAGGCCCGCTTGCCCTTGATCGCAATCCCGCAATTCGTCCCATCGAACAGCGAGACATGGGTCTGCTCGACATTCTCCGGCAGGGTGCCAGCATCCACTGTGAAACCGTGGTTCATCGAGGTGATCTCGACGAGGCCCGAGGTCTCCCCCCAGCCCTCGCCCACGCGCTGCACCGGGTGATTTGCGCCGCGGTGGCCCTGGTGCATCTTGATCGTCTTCGCGCCCGCGGCGAGCGCCAGAAGCTGGTGGCCCAGGCAGATACCGAAGATCGGCATGTCGGCATCGAGCAGCGCCTTGATCACCGGCACCGCATATTCGCCGGTCGCCGCCGGATCGCCGGGGCCGTTGCTCAGGAACACGCCATCGGGCGCCAGCGCCATCACGTCCTCGAACGAGGTCTTGGCCGGCACCACCGTCACCCGCGCCCCGGCTTTCACCAGATTGCGGAAGATGTTGTCCTTCGACCCGTAGTCGATGGCGACCACGTGGGGCTTCGCATCGAACGGAGCGCGCCCGTAGCCTTTGCCGAGCGTCCAGTAACCGCCCGCCCAGCTTTCATGCTTGTCGCGGGTGACGCGGATGGCGAGGTCCATGCCCTCCAGCCCCGGCCAATCCTGCGCACGCTTCACCAGCGCGGGGATATCGAACTTGCCGTCCGGCGCATGGGCGATCACCGCATTGGGAGCGCCCGATTGGCGGATGCGGCGGGTCAGGGCGCGGGTGTCCACGCCGCTGAGGCCGATCTTGCCGTTGCGCACCATCCAGTCGGCAAATTTCTCGATTGAACGGAAGCTGGAAGGCTCAGTCACGTCCTCGCGCACGATGCAGCCAACCGCGCCTTCGACCTTGCTCTCAACGTCCTCGCCATTGGCGCCGACATTGCCGATATGCGGGAAGGTGAAGGTGACGATCTGCGCGGCGTAGGAGGGATCGGTCATCACCTCCTGATAGCCGGTCATGGCGGTGTTGAAGCACACCTCGCCCACGCTCGCACCCACTGCGCCAAAGCCCCGCCCCCACACCACCGTGCCATCGGCCAGAACGAGGACTCCCGTCGCGCCGGAAGGTTGCGCACGGAAAGAAGCGGGGTCGGCCATGGGGCGCTCCGTTGGTAGGTAAAGCCAGCGATGTTGCTAAGTTTTGTCCGCTAGGCCCCTCGCCCCCCCGCGTCAACCTAGGCTTGGCCCTCTATTTGCGTTAGGGGCGCGCCGACACATTCAATCCACAGGAAACACGTAATGATCCGTGACGATATCAAGGCCGCCACCATTGCCGCGATGAAGGCGGGCGAGAAAGACCGCACCGCCGCGCTCCGCCAGATTTCGGCGAAGATCAAGGACCGCGACATTGAAGAGCGCACTTCGGGCAAGAGCATCCCCGATGATGAACTGGTGGTCAGCGTGCTCCAGAAAATGGCCAAGCAGCGCCGCGAATCGATTGATATGTATGTCAGTGGCGGGCGCGATGAGCTGGCCGCGGTGGAACGCGCCGAACTCGCGGTGATCGAGGAATTCCTCCCCCAGATGCTGAGCGAGGCCGAAACCGCCGCCGCGATTGAGGCGATCAAGGCGGAAACCGGCGCGTCCAGCATGAAGGACATGGGCACCGTCATGGCCGAGCTTAAGGCGCGCCACGGCGCGGTGCTGGATGGCAAGCTGGCAAGCTCGCTGGTGAAGGCGGCGCTGTCCTGATTTGACCGGTGCGCTAAGCCACAGACCCATCCACAGGGCGCGCTTGAACCTTGGCGGGTTCAGGCGCACCTAACCCAACATGGCCATCACCCCGCAATGGAAGGACGAACTGCGTGCGCGGATCACGCTGTCGACGCTTGTCCAGCGGTCGGTCAAGCTGACGCGGGCCGGGCGGGAGTGGAAGGGGTGCTGCCCGTTCCATGAGGAAAAGACGCCCAGCTTCTACGTGAATGACCAGAAGCAGTTCTACCACTGCTTCGGCTGCGGGGCGCATGGCGATGCGATCAGCTGGATGGTGGATCACGCTGGGCTGCAATTCATGGACGCGGTGAAGGAGTTGGCGGGGATGGCCGGGATGGAAGTCCCCGCGCCTGATCCTGTGCAGGCCAAAAAGGCCGAAGCCCGCGCCAGCCTGATCGACGTCACCGAAGCGGCGCAGCGGTTCTTTGTCGATAGCCTCGCCGCGCCGACCGGCAAGACCGCACGCGAATATCTTGAGCGGCGCGGGTTCTCGCCTGCCGTCATGCGCGAATTCGGCTTTGGCTGGGCGCCCGATGACCGTCAGGCCCTGCCCCGCGCCCTTGCGCATTTCGGCGAGGATATGCTCGAAGGCGCCGGAATGCGCGCTGCCAATGAACAGGGCGAGCGGTATGACCGCTTCCGGGGCCGCGTCATGCTGCCGATCCAGGACGCGCGCGGACGGGTGATCGCCTTTGGCGGGCGGATTCTCGACAAGCGGGACGGGGTGGCGAAATACCTGAACTCGCCCGACACCGAATTGTTCGACAAAGGCCGGACCCTCTACAACCTCCACCGCGCCGCCCCGGCTGCACGCCAATCTGGCCGGGTGGTGGTGGTTGAAGGCTACATGGACGTTATCGCGCTCGCCAATGCGGGGATTGCGGACGCGGTCGCTCCGCTGGGCACGGCGCTGACCGAAATGCAGCTGGAACTGCTGTGGCGGATGGTCGATGCGCCGGTGCTGTGTTTCGATGGCGACGCGGCCGGGCAGCGTGCGGCGATGCGGGCGATTGCGCGGGCACTGCCGCTGCTCGCCCCGATGCGCTCGCTCGGCATCGTGCGGTTGCCCGCCGGGCTTGATCCCGATGATCTGATCAAGGCGCAAGGCAAGGGCGCAATGGAGCGACTGCTGGCGCAGCCCGCCAGCCTGATCGAGACCCTGTGGGAGTTTGAACGTGACGCCCAGCCCCTCGCCACGCCCGAGGCCAAGGCGGGCCTCAAGGCGCGGCTGATGGCCCATGTCGAAACCATCGCCGATCCCGAGATCAAGGGCCTCTATCGCCGCGAACTTGGCGACCGCTTCTCCGCCTTCGCCTACCCGCCCCGCCCCCCGAAGCCAGCGTTCCAGCCCGGCCAGAGCGGACAATGGAAGGGCGGCCCGCCGCAGCCGCAAGGCCTGTCCGAAGGCGCGCGCGTGCAGCTGTCGGGGATGATGGCAGGGGGCCAGCGGCAAGGCTTGCTCACCGCGGTTCTGGCAGGATTGGCGCGCCATCCCGACCAGATTGCGCGCCATGCCGAGGCGCTTTCGATCCTGGCGCGGGCCAACCCCAGCGCCGCGTCCGGAATCGAATCGCTGTTCGAACTTGCAGAAACGCTTGATTCGCGCGGCGCAACCGCCATATGCAGCGAGCAAGGCCAACCTGCCCCGCCGGCAGATATCCGCTACGCCTTTCTCGATGAAGGCAACGATCCCGGCGCTGCGTGTGAGGAACTGGCTGAAGCTGTGTCGCTCCTGGTCGAAAGGCCGGCGCTTGAGGCCGCGCTTGCGGCCACGATTTCGCGTTTCGACAGCGATCCGGAAGGGTCGTTTGCCGAACAGACGCGCCTGCGTGCACAGCTCATGGCAGTCGAAGAACGCCTCAAAGCCTTCGGGCGCCGCAAAGCGGCCGCGGGTAACACGGGTGACGATGCCCTTTGATGGGCGGATATGGGATTAACGGGTGGCAGGCATGCTGTGCGCATAGCGGCAGGCACACCCCAGAACGGAAACGTACGGATTTATGGCCGAGAAGGAAGATGCCCCGCTGATCGATCTGAACGATTCGTCGATCAAGAAGCTTATCAGCAAGGCGAAAAAGCGCGGCTACGTCACCTATGACGAGCTTAACGAGGCGCTGCCTTCGGGCGAGATGAGCCCTGACCAGATCGAAGACATCCAGACCGCGCTCAGTGAAATGGGCGTGCAGATCGTCGAGAGCGACGAAGACGCCGAGGCCGAGGGCGAAGAAGGTGAAGCCGAAGAAGTCGTCGCCGAGGATGATGACGACGAGGAAGACGACGAGAAAAAGGGCCCCTCGAAAGACGCCCGCGCCGGCAACCGCAAGCTCGTCACGGGCGAACGCACCGATGATCCGGTGCGCATGTACCTGCGCGAAATGGGCGCGGTCGAACTGCTCAGCCGCGAAGGCGAAATCGCCATTGCCAAGCGGATCGAGGCCGGGCGCGACATGATGATCATGGGGCTGTGCGAAAGCCCGATCACCTTCCACGCGATTATCCAGTGGTCCGAAGCGCTCAACAACGGCGACATGCAGCTTCGCGAGATCCTCGATCTTGACGCCATGCTCTCCAAGGAACCGCCGGCCGACAAGATGGCCGAAGGCGCCGAGGATGACGACGACGACGGTGAAATCTCCGAAGCCACCGCCGGCCCCACCATCCGCGAGGATGACGAGGTCGAGGACGAACCAGATGCGGACGGCGATGACGACGAGGACGGCGAAGGCCGCCCCAAGCGCGAAGAGGAAGAGGAGGAGGACAACACTCTCAGCCTCGCCCAGATGGAAGCCGCGCTGAAGCCCGAAGCGCTGGAGCGTTTCGCGCGCATCACCACGCTGTTCAACGCCTTTGAAAAGCTTCAGGGCGAGCGCGTCGATACCCTCGCGGTGGGCAATGCCTTCCCGGCCGGTAAGGAAGCCAAGTACGAAAGCTTGCGCGAAGAACTCACCGCCGAGGTCGAGAGCGTCCAGTTCCACGCGACCAAGATCGAATTTCTGGTCGACAATCTCTACGCCTTCAACCGCCGGTTGACCACGCTGGGCGGGCAGATGCTGCGCCTTGCCGAGCGTCACAAGGTCAAGCGCGTCGACTTCCTCAGCGCCTATGTCGGCAATGAGATGGACGACGCCTGGATCAAGGAACGCGCCAAGAAGGACAAGAAGTGGGCCGCCTTCGCCGAGCGTGAGGAAGACGCGATCGAGCGCATCCGCAGCGAAATCGCCGACATCGCCGCGCAGACCGGCATGAGCCTCACCGAATTCCGCCGCATCGTGAACATGGTCCAGAAGGGCGAGCGCGAGGCGCGCATTGCCAAGAAGGAAATGGTCGAAGCGAACCTGCGTCTGGTGATCTCGATTGCCAAGAAATACACCAATCGCGGGCTGCAATTCCTTGATCTTATTCAGGAAGGCAACATCGGGTTGATGAAGGCGGTCGACAAGTTCGAATACCGCCGGGGTTACAAGTTCAGCACCTACGCCACGTGGTGGATCAGGCAGGCGATCACCCGCTCGATCGCCGATCAGGCCCGCACCATCCGTATCCCGGTGCACATGATCGAAACGATCAACAAGCTGGTGCGCACCTCCCGCCAGTTCCTGCACGAGGAAGGCCGCGAGCCGACCCCGGAAGAAATGGCGCAGCGCCTCTCCATGCCTTTGGAGAAAGTTCGCAAGGTGATGAAGATCGCCAAGGAGCCGATCAGCCTCGAAACCCCCATCGGGGACGAGGAAGATTCGCACCTCGGCGATTTCATCGAGGACAAGAACGCGATCATCCCGGTGGATGCCGCGATTCAGGCCAACCTCAAGGAAACCGTCACCCGCGTGCTCGCCAGCCTCACCCCGCGTGAAGAGCGCGTGCTGCGCATGCGCTTCGGGATCGGGATGAACACCGATCACACGCTGGAAGAAGTCGGCCAGCAGTTCTCGGTGACGCGTGAACGGATTCGGCAGATTGAGGCCAAGGCGCTGCGTAAGCTGAAGCATCCGAGCCGGTCGCGGAAGATGCGGTCGTTCCTGGATCAGTAGAAGGAAAGCATATGCGGGTCGCACGCTCCATTCTCGCCCTCGCCTCGGCGGCCTTGCTGGTCGCGCCTTCCGCGCTCGCCGCCCAAGAGGCCGAATACGTTCCTCCAGCGGATGAAATGGCGGAGGCAAAGGTGATCATCGAGGCGATGCTGCCTAGCGACAAGCGTGAGCAGATCATCCTCGATATGGCCGTTGCCGTTGGCAACCAGGCAGCTACCGGGTTCATGACAGGGCCGATCTTCGCGGAACCGGGGATCAAGGCGATAACTGATGAGTACCTCGCCGAGCTACCGGAAATGATGCGACCGCTTTTTGCCGAGCACATGCCGCGGATTTTGGAGGCGACAGCCCTTGCCTATACCCGCGAGTTCACGCTGGAGGAGCTGCGGGACATCAGCGCCTTCGCGCAAACCCCCAGCGGACAGCGCTACTTTCTGAACCTGCAAAAGTTCCAGTCTGACCCTGCCGTCGCCCAAGCCAATCAGGCCATGTTCGCTGACCTTGCGCCCATCCAACGGGCGTCCGCCGAGAAACTGAGGATGCAGGTTCAGGAATACCTGATCGCAAACCCCGATGTCCTCAGCCGTCTTGAGCCGGCAGTGGGCGAAGGCCAGAACTGATCTTCGGTGCCGGGACAACGGGCGGGCCTTGTGTTGTCTGCGGCGTAGCTTACGCCGTGACCTCCCTTAGCCCTTCTTCTCCGGCAGCGACTTGCGCTTGGTCGCAGTCAAGTCTTCCAACTCCTTTTCGGTCATCGAATCTGCCATGCTTTTCGATGCGCCCTTGAGATCCTTCTTCGGGGTCTCTCCACGCTTGACCGACAGCGCGGCACCGGCGGCTTTCTGCTGTGCTTTCGACTTGGCGGGCATCGCTCACTCTCCCGGTTGTTGCAGCACAACAATGTAGGAACGCGGGCAGGTGCGGCCTTAACCTGTGTCACCCGCGAAACCCCCCGTCGAAAAGCCTTGCTCAAGGGGTGGAGAATCCCCTCCCATGCGACTATGGCAGCGCCATGCGCATAGCCATCGCCTCAGATCACGCCGCGACCGAACTTAAGGCGGAACTCGCCGAATGGCTGGTCGAAGAAGGCCACGATGTCGCCGATCTCGGCCCGGAGCCGGGGGTTAGCGTCGACTACCCCGATTACGGCTACCGTCTGGCGGAGATCATCGCCGAAGGCACGGTCGAATTCGGCGTCGCCCTGTGCGGCAGCGGGATCGGCATTTCGATCAGCGTCAACCGCCACCCGCAGGTGCGCTGCGCTCTCGTCTCGGAGCCGCTGTCCGCCGCCCTCGCCCGCGAACATAATGATGCCAATTGCATCGCAATGGGCGCGCGTCTCGTAGGGATTGAGATGGCCAAATCCTGCATCGCCACCTTCCTTGATACCGAATTCGCCGATGCCGGCGATCCGGCCGGGCGCCACCAGCGCCGCGTCGGCAAGCTTGGCAAGCCCCCCTTCCAGCCCGATCATATCGAGACCCATCAATGAGCACAGCCCCGATTGATTTCGCCGCCCGCACCCAGAATCCGATGGACGGCTTCTGGAACGATGATCTGGCCCATGCCGATCCTGAGATTGCCGCGGCGGTTGCCAAGGAACTCGCCCGCCAGCGTGACAAGATCGAGCTGATCGCGAGCGAGAACATCGCAAGCCGCGCCGTGCTCGAAGCCGCAGGCTCCGTGTTCACCAACAAGTATGCCGAAGGCTATCCGGGCAAGCGTTACTACGGCGGCTGCGATTATGCCGACGTGGTCGAAACGCTGGCAATCGACCGCGCCAAGCAGTTGTTCGGCTGCAATTTTGCTAATGTGCAGCCCAATTCCGGCTCGCAGATGAATCAGGCTGTTTTCCTTGCGCTGCTCAATCCGGGCGACACCTTCATGGGCCTCGATCTGAACTCGGGCGGGCACCTCACCCACGGATCGCCCGTCAACATGAGCGGCAAGTGGTTCAATCCGGTCTCCTACGGCGTCTCGCCCGAGACCGAGACCATCGACATGGACGAAGTCGCGGCCAAGGCGCGCGAACACAAGCCCAAGCTGATCATCTGCGGCGGCACCGCCTATTCGCGGCTCTGGGATTTTCCCGCCTTCCGCGCCATCGCCGATGAAGTGGGCGCGATCCTCCTTTGCGACATGAGCCACATTTCCGGCCTCGTGGCAGGCGGCGCGCACCCCTCGCCCTTCCCGCATTGCGACATCGTCACCTCGACCACGCACAAGAGCCTGCGTGGGCCCCGTTCGGGCATCATCCTGTGGAACGACGAGAAGTTCACCAAGCCGCTCAACATGGCAGTATTCCCCGGCCTGCAGGGCGGCCCGCTGATGCACATCGTCGCGGCCAAGGCGGTTGCCTTCCGCGAGGCACTGGCCCCGGAGTTCAAGACCTACGCCCACCGCATCGTGGAAAACGCCCGTGCGCTGGCAGCCAGCCTTGAGGAAAATGGCCTCCGCATCGTCAGCGGCGGGACCGACAATCATTCGATGCTGGTGGACCTGACCGCGAAGGACGTGACCGGCAAGGATGCCGAGAAGGGCCTCGATCGCGCCTGGCTCACCTGCAACAAGAACGGCATCCCGTTCGACACCCGCTCGCCCTTCGTGACCAGCGGCATCCGCCTCGGCACACCGGCTGGCACCACCCGCGGCTTTGGCCCGGACGAGTTCCGCACGATTGGCAAGCTCATCGCCGAAGTTGTTGAAGGCCTTTCCAAAAATGGCCCTGAAGGCGATGCGCAGATCGAAGAAAGCGTCCGCCAGCGGGTAAGCGCGCTCTGCGCCGCCTTCCCCGTCTATCCGGGCATGTAAGGAACCACACCAATGAACGATCAGGAACCGCGCCAGACCCCCGATTGGGTGGAGGACGTAAAGGCCGAAGTCAGCGGCATGGCAAAGGAGGGGATCAACCATCCCTCCACCGGTCCGGTGCTGACGGGCGCCGCGATTGGCGCTGTGGCGGGCTGGATCCTGCCGGTGGTCTCGCTGCCAATCGGGCTGCTCGCCGGTGCGGGCTTCGCGCTCTATCAGAGAATCAAGAAATAACCATCTGAATGCGCTGCCCCTTCTGTGCCCATGATGATACCCAGGTAAAAGACAGCCGCCCGACCGAGGACAATGCCTCGATCAGGCGGCGGCGGCAGTGTTCGTCTTGCGGCGCGCGCTTTACAACCTTTGAACGGGTGCAGCTGCGCGAGGTTGTGGTGGTCAAATCGGGCGACCGGCGTGAACCGTTCGAGCGCTCCAAGCTCGAACAGTCGGTCTCGCTGGCCACGCGCAAGCGGTCAATCGATCAGGAACGGCTCGATCAGCTGATTTCGGGCATCCAGCGCCAGGTCGAAACATCTGGCGAGGCCGAGGTGCCATCTTCCCACATCGGCGAGCTGGTGATGGAGGGCCTGCGACAGATCGACTCTGTGGCCTATATCCGCTTCGCAAGCGTGTACCGCGATTTCTCCGAAGCTCGTGACTTCGAAGAATTTGCCAGCACCGTTCAGCAAGCCGCGAAAGAATAAGCAGAACATGGCCGATCTCAACAAGCCGGTAATCGTTCTCGTGCGCCCGCAGCTGGGCGAGAATATTGGCAAGGCAGCGCGGGCCATGCTCAATTTCGGGCTGACCGAAATGCGGCTCGTCAGCCCCCGCGATGGCTGGCCCAACCCATCGGCCGGGCCTGCCGCTTCGGGCGCGGACATCGTGCTCGAACAGGCGAAGGTGTTTGCCACCACCGCAGAAGCGGTCGCCGATTGTGCCCACGTTCACGCGACCACGGTGCGCAAACGCGGCGTGACCAAGCCTGTGATCGGCGCAGACGAGGCGGGACGGTTGGTACACACCGAGGCCGGCCGCCACGCGATCATCTTCGGCCCGGAACGTTCGGGTCTGGAGACAGAGGACGTGGCGCTGGCCCGCGATATCCTCACCATCCCGATCAACCCCGAATTCGGCTCGCTCAACCTCGCGCAGGCGGTGATTCTGGTGGCCTATGAATGGTCGCGGGTCGGGCGCGAAATGGCGGGTGTTGACCCCGTTCTGGTGCAGCCGACCGTCGAGGACACCCTGCCCCCCGCCCCGCAGGAGCAACTGGAAGGCCTGATTGCCCATTTCGAAGCACTGCTCGCCCCGCGCGGCTATTTCCGCCCCGAAGGCCGGGCCGAGGCGACCCGCAGAACCTTGCGCGGAGTGCTGACCAAGCCGGGTTGGAACCATCTGGAAGTGCGCACCTTGCGCGGCGTCCTCAGCACTATCGAGCGCGGGCGGATCGAGTAACGTCGTTCGTCGAATGGGATTGGACAGGCACCGGTCAGCCGTTAGGTCTTGGCGCCTCTCGTCCCCCCAACCAAGTGAGATTGCTGATGATTCTTCTGCGCCGCGTTGTGCTGGCCTGTGCCGGCGGCTTGCTGCTTGCCCCGTTCGCGGCAATCGCCCAGTCCGAAACTCAGCCGGACACCGCCCCACCCGCCGCCGAAACGCCCGCGCCGCAGCCCGAGGCGGAAACCGCCAAGGACGAAGCGGCCGAGGACAACAAGCGGATCTGCAAGTCCGTCCGCGCCGATCCTTCGAGCCGCCGGAAGACCAGAGTGTGCCGCACGGCGGAAGAATGGCGCGAACTGAACGTGCCGCTCTGACCGGGCCGCACCGGACCGGATATGCGCGCAAGGCTTGACCCAAGCCGTCATCCTGCTATGCGCGCGCCTTCGCAAATGGGCCCTGCACCCCGGTGAAGCAGTGGCCGCATCCCGCCCCAGTGGCGTGATGGAGCGATACCGGGTTTGATGGCTGCCCAATGGGGGTGGCCGAAGCAATTTGAAGGAAGACGTATGTCGAAGCGCAAAAGCGCCAAGTACAAGCTTGACCGCCGGATGGGTGAAAACATCTGGGGTCGCCCGAATTCCCCGGTGAACAAGCGTTCCTACGGCCCCGGCCAGCACGGCCAGCGTCGCAAGGGCAAGATGAGCGATTACGGCCTGCAGCTGCGCGCCAAGCAGAAGCTCAAGGGCTATTACGGTGACGTCACCGAAAAGCAGTTCAAGCGCACCTATGCCGAAGCATCGCGCATGAAGGGCGATACCAGCCAGAACCTGATCGGCCTGCTCGAACAGCGTCTGGACATGGTGGTGTACCGCGCCAAGTTCGCGCCGACCATCTTCTCGGCCCGCCAGATTGTCAGCCACGGTCACATCTATGTGAACGGTGTGAAGTGCAACATCGCCTCGCGGCGCGTGAACATCGGCGACGTCGTCAGCCTCGGCAGCAAGGCCAAGGAAATGGCGCTCGTGATCGAAGCCCAGGGCCTCGCCGAGCGTGACATTCCCGATTACGTCCAGCCCGATGGCAACGACAAGATTACCTTCACCCGCGTGCCGAAGCTCGACGAAGTGCCCTACCCGGTTACGATGGAACCGAACCTGGTGGTGGAATTCTACTCGCGCTGATCGGATTTCCGATACGCGGATACAGAACGGGGCGGCCTTGCGGGGCCGCCCTTTTCTTTTGGCGCCCATACTGCGATCCTTGCCGCGAGGGGAATCGCGATGAAGGTGCTGCTGCTCGATGGTCATCCTGATGCTGGGCGCCTGACTACGCATCTGCTCGATACCTATGCGGCTGCCCTGCCTTCCACAGCCGAGGTGACGCGGGTGGCGGTGCGCGATCTCGCTTTTTCGCCGGTGCTACGGCACGGCTACAAGCAGCGCACCGATTGGGAGCCCGATCTACACACTCTGGCCGAAGCGATGGAGGCTTGCGATCATCTGGTGGTTGCCTTCCCGATGTGGTGGGGTGCGGAACCGGCAGAACTGAAAGGCCTGATCGACCGGCTCTTCCTGCCGAAATTCACCTTCGCCTATCACGTCGGTGATCCGTGGTGGGACAAGCTGATGGAGGGCCGTTCAGCCGATCTGATCGTGACGATGGATACCCCGCCCTTTGTCCTGCGCTGGTATTACGGCAATCCGGTGATCCGGCGCTGGAAGGGTCAGGTGCTCGGCTTTTGCGGCTTTGCCCCGGTGCGCACGCTGGCGCTGGGACCGGTGGGTGAGACCACCCCGCCGCGCAATATCGCGAAGTGGGAAGCGCGGGTTGCAAAGCTGGCGCGGAGCGTCCGTCAGAAAGCGCCGGGCAAGAAGCAGCCTCGTCTCGCCGCCTTCCTCGGCCGGGAAGCGGTCAGTCCCTGATGCGGTCCCATTCGCCGAATTCATAGGCGATCGAGCCTTCGACGAGGCGCTCCCAGATGTCGGCCACCACATTGGCGGGGATACCGTGGGCCTCTGCCTCGGCCACAGCGGCGGCGATCACGCTCGCCTTGCGGGCTTCATCGCGCACGGCATCGCGGCTTGGCTTGATCCGGGCGGCGGCGCGCATGTAGCCGAAGCGTTTCGCCAGCAGCGCGACCAGCTCGCGGTCAAGCGCATCGACGCCTTCGCGCACCTCGATCATGGTCTCGCAGGCTTCGGGCATTTTCGGCATCAAACGGAACTTCCAAGGTAATCGCGCCGGAACGTGGCGGCAAAATCGGCAAAACGCCCCTCCGCAATGGCATCGCGCATCCCCTGCATCAAGGCCTGATAGAAGCTTAGGTTGTGTTCGGTCACCAGCATCGCGCCGAGCATCTCACCCGATTTCACGAGGTGGTGGATATAGGCGCGGCTGTAGGTGGTGCAGACCGGGCATTGGCAGCGATCATCAAGCGGCCCCGTGTCCTCGGCAAAGCGGGCGTTGCGCAGATTGAGCGGGCCGTTCCACGTGAACGCCTGCCCGTTGCGCCCGGACCGGGTCGGCAGGACGCAATCGAACATGTCGATCCCGCGTTCGACCGCGCCGACCAGATCATCGGGCTTGCCCACGCCCATCAGGTAACGCGGGCGGTCCACCGGAAGCATATCGGGCGCATAGTCGAGCACGCCGAACATCGCCTCCTGCCCCTCCCCAACGGCAAGGCCGCCGACGGCGTATCCATCGAAGCCGATATCGATAAGCTTGTCGGCGCTGATGCGGCGCAGGTCTTCGTGGAGCGCGCCCTGCTGGATACCGAACAGGGCAGCGCGGGCGGCGTGTTCCTCGCCGCTGTCAAAGCCTTCGCGGCTGCGCCTGGCCCAGCGCATCGAGAGTTCCATCGAAGCGGCGATCTCGTCACGCGGGCGGTCGGCGCGGGGGCATTCATCGAAGGCCATGACGATGTCAGAGCCGAGCAGCCGCTGGATTTCCATGCTGCGTTCGGGGGTGATCATGTGCTTGCTGCCATCAAGATGGCTGCGAAACTCGACGCCCTGTTCGGTCAGCTTGCGCAGTTCGCTCAGGCTCATCACCTGATAACCGCCGCTGTCGGTCAGGATCGGGCGCTGCCAGTTCATGAAGCGGTGCAGCCCGCCCAGCCTGTTCACCCGCTCCGCGCCCGGGCGCAGCATCAGGTGGTAGGTGTTGCCCAAGATGATGTCGGCCCCCGTGGCGCGCACGGCCTCGGGCTTCATCGCCTTGACTGTGGCGGCGGTGCCGACCGGCATGAAGGCAGGCGTGCGGATGTCGCCGCGCTGCATGGCAATCGTGCCGGTGCGGGCCTTGCCGTCGGTGGCGTGGAGCGTGAAGGCGAAACGTGGGGCGGTCATTGCGCCCGCGCGCTAGCGAGGCACAGCGCGCCTGTCACCCCCAAAGCAAACGGGCCGCCCGCCTTGATGGCAAGCGGCCCGTCAATAGGCTCAGATCAGATCAGCAGATCAGAACTTGAAGCCGACGCCAACGGTCCCGCGCAGGGTGTCGAAGGCGATGGTGTCGAGGTTGGCGCGCAGAACGACGCCGCCGACGGGGATTTCGGTGCCGACGCCGACGAGGTAATCGCCAGCAGTGGTGTCGAGACCGGGGAAGTCGCTCTCGTCGAAATCGGGCACGCCGATCAGGTTGCCGGCGTCGAGGTCAACCCACTGGTAGCCGCCACGGGCATAGACCTTCGCGCCGCTTTCGGTGCGGAAGCCGAGACGACCGGAAACGCCATACTCAGCATCGATCGGGCCGCTGCCGAAGTGCGCGTTGCCTTCCACACCGGCAAACAGGTTGCTGCCGAGCGGGAAGTCGACGGCCACGAAGCCGCCGTAGATTTCGCCGCTGTCGTCGATGTTGAAATCGTCGAAGTCGCCGTCATCGAAATCGGCATCGCCAAGATCAAGACCGAGATCGTGAAGGCCGACCGAGGCGCCGATGGTCACTTCGGGCTGAGCGTCCTGGGCCTGAGCGGCGGCCGGCAGGGCAATCGCGCCCATCGCTGCGAGCGTGGTGAATGCGATCTTTTTCATTCTGTTATCCTTTGTTCGACCCTGCCGCAGGGGGTGCGGCTGGTGCCGAAGCAGGTAGGAACACGCCACTTTCTGCGCAATGAACGAAGGTGCAGGTTGTCGTTAATGTCCGCCAGAGGGTGCATATGATCCGACAAAGAGCCATCAACGCTCCACCAACATCACTCGCGAAGGCGCCATCCGGTCCGAAAGATCACTGCGATAACAACCGTGCA
Organism: Porphyrobacter sp. IPPAS B-1204; assembly: GCA_003724185.1. Classification (GTDB taxonomy): domain Bacteria; phylum Pseudomonadota; class Alphaproteobacteria; order Sphingomonadales; family Sphingomonadaceae; genus Erythrobacter. The sequence continues at coordinate 38,440 of RHGM01000001.1, read as the reverse complement.
CAGCGCCAGAAAGCCCAGCGTCAGGCCGAGCGACACGCCGATCGGCACATCGGCCACACCATAGAAGCTAAATCGCAGCCCGCTCACCAGAAAGGCGATGGGGTTGGCCAGAGCTATGGTGTCCCACGGCCCGGGCAGGTCACGGATCGAATAGAAGGTGCCGCCCAGAAAAGTCAGCGGGGTGAGGATCAGCAGCGGGATGATCCCCAGTTTCTCGAAACTATCGGCCCAGATACCGAGGATAAAGCCGAACAGTGCAAAGCTCGCAGCCACCAGCATGATGTAGACAGCGGCAAACAGCGGATACTTGATCTCGTAATCGACAAACAGCGTCGCCGTGGCGAGGATGATCGCAGCCAAGATCAGCCCCTTGGTCATGGCCGCACCAACAAATCCCGCCAGCGTTTCGGCCACGCCCACGGGCGCAGACAGCAGTTCGTAAATCGTGCCGGTGAAGCGCGGCATATAGATGCCGAAGCTGGCGTTGCTGGTCGTCTCGCCCAGAAGGGTCAGCATCAGCAGGCCGGGGATGATGAAGGCGCCATAAGGCACCCCGCCAATCGGCTCCATCCGCGCACCGATCACCGATCCGAACACCACGAAATAGAGCGAGGTGGTCAGCACCGGCGACAGGATGGATTGAAACGCGGTGCGAAAGGCGCGGGACATTTCGCGCTGGTAGATCGCATAGGCGCTGCGCAAGCTGAAGTGCATCACGCTGCCTCCTTCTCGCCCAGTAGGCCGACGAAGATATCCTCCAGTGAGGAATCGTGGATGTCGATGCTGGTGTAGCCGATCCCGGCGCGGGTCAGGGCTTGCGTCAGTTGCGCGACCTGCGCCCGGCCTCCGCCCTGTCCGTTTCCGCCGCGATAGATCAGCCGCAGCCCGTCCGTACTGGTTTCGACCGGAAAGGCGGCGATGGCAGGCGGGATATCCGATAGCGGCGCGGCCAGATCGATCACCGCCTCTGTGGTGCCGAGCCGCTCCATCATGGCGCGTTTCTCATCGACCATAAGAATGCGCCCGCCCCGGATAATCCCGACTCGGTCGGCCATTTCCTCGGCCTCCTCGATATAGTGGGTGGTGAGGATGATGGTGACGCCGCGTTCCTTTAGCGCGGCGATCTGCTGCCACATGTCCTTGCGCAGTTCCACGTCGACGCCCGCGGTGGGTTCGTCAAGGAACAGCAGTTCAGGATCATGCGCCAGCGCCTTGGCGATCAGCACGCGGCGCTTCATCCCGCCCGAAAGCGCACGGATCTGGCTGTCGCGTTTGTCCCACAGTGACAGGCTGCGCAAAATCTCGTCAATCCGCGCCGGATCACGGGGCTTGCCGAACAGGCCTTGCGAATAGGTGACCGCACGGCGCACGGTTTCGAACATGTCGGTGCTGAGCTCCTGCGGCACCAGTCCAATCCGCGCCCGGGCGGAGCGCCAGTCGCGTGACAGATCGTGCCCGAAGGCATGGATGGTGCCGCCGGTTGGCCGCACCAGCCCGCACACCGCGCCAATCAGCGTGGTCTTGCCCGCTCCGTTCGGCCCCAGTAGCGCGAAAATCTCCCCCCGGCGAATGTCGAGATCGACCGAATCGAGCGCCCTTGGGCCGTTCTTGTAGGTCTTGGTCAGTCCGCGGATCGACAGGATGGGTTCTTGCATGGCCCCCGGTTACGGGAGCAGCAGCGAGGAGTCACCATAGGAATAGAAACGGTATTCGCTGGCGATTGCGTGCCGGTAGGCCGCCATCATCCGTGTCCGCCCCATCAGCGCGCTGACCAGCATCATCAGGGTCGATTTGGGCAGGTGGAAATTGGTCATGAGGCCATCAACCGCGCGTAATTTGTATCCCGGGGTGATGAAGATCGCGGTGTCTCCGGCGAAGGGCTTGATCACCCCATCCTTATCAACCGCGCTTTCAAGCAGGCGCAGCGAGGTGGTGCCGACCGCGATGATCCGACCCCCTGCCGCTCGCGCTGCGTTGAGCTGGTCGGCGGTGGCCTGGGAGATTCGCCCGAATTCGGCATGCATCTGGTGATCGTCGGTATCGTCTGCCTTGACCGGCAGAAAGGTGCCCGCCCCCACATGCAGCGTCAGCATCGCCCGCCCGATCCCGGCAGCGTCCAACGCATCGACCAGCCTTTGGGTGAAATGCAGCGATGCGGTTGGTGCGGCGACCGCGCCTTTCTCGGCTGCGAACATGGTCTGGTAGTCTTCCAGATCGTGCTGGTCGACCCCGCGCTTTGACGCGATGTAGGGCGGCAGCGGCATGGTGCCGGCACGGTCAAGCAGGACTTCGACAGGTTCATCACCTTCGAAGAACAGTGTGATCGAGCCATCATCGAGGCGTTCCTCGGCAATCGCGGTCACGCCCCCGCCGAAGATGATCTGGTCGCCTTGTTTCACCCGCTTGGCGTTGCGAACGAAAGCCTGCCAGCGCCTGAGATCGATCCGCTTGTGCAGGGTCGCACCGATCTTCGCTTCGCCATCGGCGCGGCGGCCTTCGAGCTGGGCGGGGATCACGCGGGTATCATTGAATACCAGCACATCGCCGGGGGCGAGCAGACCGGGCAGATCGCGCACGCCCCGGTCTTCAAACGGCGCATCTTGCCCCCGCACCACCAGCATTCGCGCTGCATCACGCGGGCGCACCGGGCGCAGGGCGATGCGTTCCTGCGGCAATTCGAAATCGAACAGGTCAACCTTCATGGCGCGCGCCCCTAGCCGGAAGGCGCGCTACGCGAAAGCTTTTTGGACCGGAAAGCCCCTCAGGGGATCGGCGCGCTCAGCATGTCGGCCGAAACCGGCGCTTCCTCTGCCGGAGCAGGCGGCGGCGGGGGCGGCAGGTTGTCGCTGCCCATCGAAGCCTGGACGATATAGGTCGGCTCTGCCGGCGGCTCACCCCGGTTGATCGCGTCCACCGCTTCCATGTTTTCGATCACCCGTCCGAAATTGGTGTATTTCTTGTCCAGGCTGAAGCGCGGGTAGAAGACGATGAAGAACTGGCTGTTGGCACTGTCTTCTTCAGAAGCACGCGCCATCGACAGGGTGCCGCGCACGTGGGGCATGGGGTTGAATTCGGCCTTCAGGTCGGGAAGCTCGCTGCCGCCCTGCCCCGTGCCTGTCGGATCGCCGCCCTGCGCCATGAAGCCATCGATCACGCGGTGGAACACGACACCGTTGTAAAAGCCTGCACGGGTGAGCGTTCTGATGCGTTCGGCATGGGCAGGCGCCCAATCGGCTTGCAGACGGACCTTGACCCGCTGGCCGTTCGACAGATCGAGCACCCAGACATTTTCGGGATCAACCGAAGCATCATAATTGATCGGCGCATAGGTGCGCAGCGCAGCGGGCTGCGCCTCTTCCTCCGCCTCATCAGGCTTTTCGGCACTTTCACCGAAGGCCGCGGGCGGGGTATCGTCCTGCTGCGCCTGCGCATGGGCGGCATGCGGGGCGGTGAACAGCAACAGGGCGGCAAGGGCAGGCGCAAGCTTGGTGGTGATCATGGTTCCATCCGGATTTTCAGGGGCCGTGTAGCCCTGCCCATCTGACACTGCAATGAATGATGCCCCCTTACCGACAGCGCAGCGGGCTAGTAATCGCCTTTCAACCCGATTTCGCGGACGCGGGCGTTGACTTCCGCACAGACCGGCGGGCTGACGAACCGCGCAATATCGCCGCCATAGACCGCGATTTCCTTGACCAGTTTCGACGCAATCGGCTGGAGTGAGACATCGGCCATCAGGAACACGGTCTCGATATCATCGTCCAGCTGCTGGTTCATGCCCGCCATCTGATACTCGTATTCGAAATCGGCCACGGCGCGCAGGCCGCGGATGATGACGCTGGCACCCTGCTTCTGCGCAAACTTCACCAGCAGGGCGTTGAAGCCCACCACCTCCACATTGCCGAGACCGAGGTTGGCAACCTCGCGTTCGACCATGCTGAAGCGCTCCTCGGTCGAAAACATGGGATCTTTCGAAGGGTTGGTGGTCACCCCGATGATCAGCCAGTCAACCAGCTTCGACCCGCGGCGGATGATGTCGGCATGGCCCAAGGTGATCGGGTCGAAAGTTCCGGGATAGATCCCGACGCGGCGTGTCATGGTGATATCCCCTCTCCCAAAAGGATCAGCCAAGCAGGATCAGCGATCCCGCTCGACGATATAGCGTGCCAATGCGCGCAGAATGTCCGCCTCGCTGCCGTAGGAGGCGAGCCGAAGGACCGCCTGATCGACCAGCGCGCGGGCCTGTTCGCGGGCCTTTTCCGCGCCCATCAGGGTCACGAAGGTCTGCTTGCCCTGAACATCGTCCTTGCGCAGCGCCTTGCCGGCCTTTTCGATATCGCCTTCGACATCGAGCAGATCGTCCGCAATCTGGAAGGCAAGGCCGATATCGCGGGCGTAAGCGCGCAGATGCGCCCGCCCCTGCGGCGCGACCTTGCCGAGAATCGCGCCCATTTCGACACTCGCTGCCAGCAGCGCGCCGGTTTTCAGCTGTTGCAGACGGGTGATGGTGTGGAGATCATATTCCACCCCTTCCTCGTCAGCGACCATGTCCATCATTTGCCCGCCAGCCATGCCGTGCATCCCTGAAGCCTTGCCCAGCGTCAGGATCAGCTCGCTGCGGGTGAAGGGGTCTTCGCTGGTGGCGTCGTCGGCGAGAATCTCGAACGCGAGCGCGTGCAGCGCATCGCCCGCCAGCACGGCGGTTGCCTCGTCATAGACCTTGTGCAGGGTCGGCTTGCCGTGGCGCAGATCATCATTGTCCATGCACGGCAGATCATCATGGATCAGCGAATAGACATGGATCGCCTCGATCGCCGCGCCCGCCCTGAGCGCCGCATCGCGTGACACGCCGAACAGGCTGGCGGTGCTGCACACCAGCAAGGGGCGCACCCGCTTGCCGCCGCCGATGGCGGCATAGCGCATCGCTTCGACAAGCCGCGCGCTGGTGTCGTCCGGCACAGGCAGCAGCGCATCGAACAGCGAATCGATTTCGGATTGCACGTTGCTGATCGCGTCGCGCAGCACGTTGCCCTGAGTCTCTGCCAGCATGACGCTCATCCTTCCGCGTCGAAGGCCTGGGTGCCGGTCGCCCGGCCATCGGCGGCGGTCACGATACGCTCGATCCGCGCCTGCGCCGCGTCGAGCCGCTGCTGGCACGCGCTGCGCAACGCCTCACCACGTTCGTAAAGGCTGATCGACTGATCAAGCGGCACATCGCCGCGCTCAAGCGCCTGCACGATCTGTTCGAGCGCGGCCAGCGCCTGCTCAAAGCTCATGCCTGCAATGTCCTGCCCGGCAGTTGCCGGTGATGCTGTGCCCTCGTCCATGCCGTGGAGCATTGACGGGGCGGGCGGGCGCGGTCAAGGCTGGCTGTGACGGGCGGGATCACCCTAAACAGGAATTGCACCAGATATGCTCAAGTGGATCATCGCCTATGGCGTCGCAGCCGTGTCCTTTCTGGCGTTCGACATCATCTGGCTGCGCTGGGCGGCGGGCAATCTCTATCGCCCAGTGATCGGCGAGATCATGGCCAAGGATTTCAACGTCTACGCGGCGGTTGTGTTCTACCTCATCTATATCGCCGGGATCACGTGGTTCGCGATCCGGCCCGGCCTCGAAGCCGGAACGGTGCAGGCCGCGGTGCTCAACGGCATCCTGCTGGGCGCGCTGTGCTATGCCACCTTCGACCTTACCTCACAGGCGGTCATGAAGGTCTGGGCCACGCATATCAGCGTGCTTGATATCCTGTGGGGCGCCTTTGTTACCGGGGCTGCGAGCGGGATTGCCACCTTTGTTGTGCTGCGCTTCGTCCCCGCCTCACCTGCCACCTGACATGTTCATCGGCCACTTCGCCCCGGCCTTCATCGCCGCCGCCGTCAGCCCGGAGCGGCCGCGGCTTGGCACGATGTTCGTCGCGGCGCAGCTGGTCGACTGGGCCTTCTTCCTCTTCACCATGGTGGGGGTGGAGCATATGCGTGTTGTCGATCCGCCCGCCAGCGTCATGGCGCCGATCGACTTTCACCACATGCCCTACACCCACAGCCTGATCGGCGCAGGGGTGTGGGCAGCGGTGATGCTGGGCGTGGTCGTGATCTATCGCCGCGATTGGCAATTGGGCCTGCTGGCGGGGCTGGTGGTGCTGTCCCACTGGCTGCTCGACTGGCTGGTGCATGTGCCTGACCTTACAATTGACGGTACACCGCCCAAGCTGGGACTGGGTCTGTGGAACCTGCCGTGGGTGGCGATTCCGCTGGAGCTGGGGCTGATACTGGGGGCCTTTGCCTTCTACCTGCGCCGCACGCGCGGCCCGGCGGGGCCGCCTGCGATTCTCATCGGCGTGATGCTGCTGTTGCAGGCGATCAGCTGGTTCGGCCCGCATCCGCAGAGCGCGGGGCTGTTCTTCGCATTGCAGGCACTGGTCGCGTTCGGCGTGATGACCGCACTGGCGACCTGGGTCGGGGAGAATCGCTGGTTCAGGAAACGCGGCAACTTGGCCTTCGCGCTCCAGTAATCTAGGGGGCTGCGCAAGGAGCCCCAGCATGACCGCCATCACCCCCGAAATCGTCGAACAGCACGGCCTCTCGCCCGAGGAATACGAGCGTGTCCTCCACGCCCTTGGCCGCGAGCCGAATCTGGTGGAACTCGGCATCTTTTCGGTGATGTGGTCGGAGCATTGCAGTTACAAATCCTCGCGCCTGCATCTGAAGAAGCTGCCGACCGAAGCCCCGTGGGTGATCTGCGGCCCCGGCGAGAACGCGGGCGTGATCGACATTGGTGACGGGCAGGCAGCGATCTTCAAGATGGAAAGCCACAACCACCCGAGCTACATCGAGCCCTATCAGGGCGCTGCCACCGGCGTGGGCGGCATCCTGCGCGATGTGTTCACCATGGGCGCACGGCCGATGGCGAACGCCAACGCGCTGCGCTTCGGGCGGCCCGATCATCCCAAGATGAAGCATCTGGTGCAGGGCGTTGTCGCTGGCATCGGCGGCTATGGCAACTGCGTCGGCGTTCCCACCGTCGCAGGCGAAACCAATTTCCACCCGGCCTATGACGGCAACATCCTCGTCAATGCGATGACCGTGGGCGTCGCCGATCAGGACAAGATCTTCTATTCCGCAGCCACCGGACTCGGCAATCCGATCGTCTATGTCGGCAGCAAGACCGGGCGCGACGGGATCCACGGTGCGACCATGGCGAGCGCCGATTTCGGCGAGGATGCCGAGGCCAAGCGCCCGACCGTGCAGGTCGGCGATCCCTTCACCGAAAAGCTGCTGATCGAAGCCTGCCTCGAACTGATGGCGACCGATGCGATCGTGGCCATTCAGGACATGGGTGCGGCGGGGCTGACTTCGTCCAGCGTCGAAATGGCGTCCAAGGGCGGCGCAGGCATCCGGCTCGACATGAACAAGGTCCCCTGCCGCGAAACCGGCATGACGCCCTATGAAATGATGCTGTCGGAAAGCCAGGAGCGGATGCTCATGGTGCTGAAGCCCGGCAAGGAGGCGATGGCCGAGGCGATCTTCACCAAGTGGGAGCTCGATTTCGCGGTGATCGGCGAAGTCACCGACACCGGCCACATGGTGCTCGAATTCAATGGCGAAATCGTTTGCGACATTCCCCTCGCCCCACTCGCCGACGATGCGCCGCTGTATGACCGGCCCTATCTGTCGAAGGAGGAATACAAGGTCTGGGCAGGCGTGAAACCGCTGGCCGAAGTGCCTGCGACCGACGATGTCGCGGCCGATCTGCTGACGCTGATGGCCTCTCCCGACCTCGCCTCGCGCCGCTGGATTGCGGAGCAGTACGATTCGCAGGTCGGCGCCGATACGCTCCAGACCGGCGGTGATGCGGGCGTGGTGCGGGTGCACGGGACGGGCAAGGCGCTCGCCATCACGACCGATTGCACCCCGCGCTATGTCTTCGCCGACCCCTATGAAGGCGGCAAGCAGGCGATTGCCGAGGCCTATCGCAACCTCTGCGCCGTGGGTGCGCGGCCCTTGGCGGTGACCAATTGCCTCAACTTCGCCAATCCCCAGCGGCCCGAAATCATGGCGCAGATCGTCCATGCGCTTGAAGGCATGGGTGATGCCTGCCGGATGCTCGATTTCCCGATCGTGTCGGGGAATGTGTCGCTCTACAACGAATCCAAGGCAACCGGCGGCGGTTCGGCCATCCTCCCCACCCCGGCCATCGGCGGCGTCGGCATCATCACCGATCTGTCGAAGATGATGACGATGCACTTCAAGCAGGCGGGCGACGCGATCTATCTCGTCGGGCCGGAATTCTGGGCCAAGCCCGATCCCACCCGTTCGCACCTCGGCCAGTCGCTGTGGCTGCGCGTGGTCAAGGGAATGGAAGCCGGCCGCACCCCGCCGACCGATCTGGTGGTCGAACGCACTGCGGGCGAGATCATCCACGAGCTGATTGCCGATGGACTGGTCAACGCGGTGCACGATCTTTCAGACGGCGGCCTCGCGGTCGCGCTGGCGGAAATGGCGCTGGCTGGCGACATCGGGGCGGAGACAGACCTCGCGGGCAATCCCGATTACACGCCTGCCCAGTGGTGGTTTGGTGAGGATCAGGGCCGCTATCTGGTGACGGTGCCCGATGTGGCGGCTCTGAATGAAGCGCTCGCCAAGGGCACCCGCGATGCTGACACCGCGCAGATCGGCTTTCAGCGGATCGGTACGGTCGGCGGTGACAAGGTGCTGGGTGTGCCGCTCGGCGATCTGCGCGCGGCGAACCAGCGGTTCTTCGACGAATGGATGGAGGGGTAACGGCCGCCTAGGCCGCCTGCGCCCCTGCACCGCCCAGCGTCAGATGTTCACGCATGGTCCCCTCGCCTTCAAGGATGGCGAGGCACTGGCGGTAGACGTCGGGCTTGCCGATGTTGAGCCGCGCCCGCGCTTCGCCGATATCCTCGCGCATCAGCGCAGCAATATCCTGATGGGATATCTTGGCCGCCGCCCGGCCGAGCCTGCGGCCTTCCTTGATCGCGGCGAAGATCGGCGCCTTCGTTCCGCTCACCTTCCTGATCTGCCGCGCACCGGCATAGGCGATGAACAGGATGCCGGTGTTGTGGTTCTGCTCGTACGAAAAGCCGAGCAAGCTCACCTCGCCCAGCGCATCGCGGCCATAACCGGTCAGCACGTGGAACAGATCATGCGTGTCACGCAGGCGATCGAAATACCACTGCGTCTGATCGCGCGGCAGGCTTTCGGGCGGCGCCCAGCGGTGGCTTTCGGCCACGAGGCCCGCTGCCGACAGCCCTTCGCGCTTCATGAAGGCGATATAATGCGCTGCGACCGTGTTCGGCCCGCAATCAGCCCAGCGCGCGTGATCGTCGAGCATTGCGGGGATATCGACGCCGTCCGACAGGAAGCGCTGGCCTTCGGGCGACTGGATAAATGCACGCGCCTGAGCATGGCTGCGCCTGCCCTTGGTCGCTTCGATGATATGGAACACCTGTTCGGTGTCCTCCTTGTCCTCGACCAGCTTGCCGAAGTGGTGCAACACCTTGAGCGGGCGGAAACCCGACACCTTGCGGTCAGGAGCGACCAAGGGAAGATCGGTGAAGGCCATCGTGTAACGTCCTTTGCGCGAGTCGCGAATTAGGTTCAACAAATGCCACTTACATCAGTGTCAGTTAACAGTCCATTCCCAACTCGATCAGGGACACGCAGCCGCCGATGAACGACCATGATGCCCTGCCCTACACCCTTCCCAGCCTGCATGACGCCGAGGCAATTGCCCGCGCCCGCGCATTGGCGGACCGGCTGCGCGAACGCCGCAGCTGCCGCTGGTTCTCCGATACCCCGGTGCCGCGAGAGGTGATCGAGGCGGCCATCACCGCCGCGGGCAGTGCGCCTTCGGGAGCGAACCACCAGCCATGGCACTTTGCAGTGGTCGGCTCACCCGAAACCAAACGCGCTATCCGCGAAGCCGCCGAAGCAGAGGAACGGCGGTTCTACGGGTCAGAGGGCGATGATGCGAAGGCCGGCGCGGAATGGCTCGCCGCGCTGGGCCCGCTCGGCACGGATGCGGACAAGCCCTTCCTCGAAACCGCGCCCTGGCTGATCGTCGTATTCGCGCAGCGCAAAGGCGGGATTGCTGAGGATGGCACAACGCAGAACTACTACGTCAACGAAAGCGTCGGCATCGCCTGCGGGATGTTGCTCGCGACCCTGCACGAGGCAGGGGTGGCTACGCTCACCCACACGCCCTCGCCGATGGGGTTCCTGCGGCGGGTGTGCGGACGGCCCGATTGGGAAAAGCCGGTGATGATCGTGGTTGTCGGGCACCCCGCCCCCGATGCGACCGTGCCAGCCCATGCGCTGATCAAGAAGCCGCTGGAACAAATTGCCAGCTGGCTCTGACAGGGCTTAGGCGGCGATCAGTTCCGGCTCTGCCGGCTTGGTGGCGAGCAGGTCATAGGGATCGATTCCCTCGGCCCGCCATATCCGGTGGCATTCACGATATTGCGAAGGCTGCGGGATACGCAGCTGCGCCCGCACCTCGTCCAGCGGACGTTCGAGCAGCTCGCGGATCGGCTGCGCCATCAGCTGCGGCGCGCCCTTGCCGGTGCGATGCGCCTCGCGCACGGCGCCAAAGATCGGGGTGGCACTGCCCTTCGTCATCTTCTTGATGTTGGCTGCGCCAGCGTAGCCGATCAAAAGGTGACCCTGGCTTGGTGACTGACCGTGGGTAAACAACAGCACGCATTGTTCGCCCAGCGCATCGCGGCCGTAGCCGGTCAGCACGTGGAACAGATCATGCGTGTCGCGTGAGCGGTTGATGAACCATTCGACCAGATCGGGGTAACGGGGTCGCCCGCTGCGCTCGGCTTCGGCGACCAGACCGGCGGCTGTCAGCCCCTCGGCCTCCATGAAATCGCAATAGGCATGGGCAAGACTGCCCTTGGCGGTGCGGCGCAGAGCGACGTGATCGTCAAGAATTTCGGGCAGGCAAGGCTCGGTCGCGCGCAGCATTTCGCCGCGTTCGGACAGGGCGAGCCTTTCGACACGGGCAAGAAAGTCGCGCGAAGGAAGGGATTCGAAGATCTTGAAGACCAGCGACGTGTCTTCCTTGTCCTTGATCAGCTTCTGGAAGCTGCGCACCGCGCGCATCGGGCGATAGCGCGCCGGTGCGCGTTCGGGATGCAACAACACCGTGCCATCGGCGGCAAACATCTGGGTGTAGGCAGTGCGATCAGCTTTGGTCATGCAGATGCGGTCCTTCAAGATGGGCTGATTTTAGCCCCGCTTGCTTACACCAATGTTAATAACCGATTCGGTATCACTTATAAAACGCTTTTTTCAGGCTGCGGGTTCCCGGTGGCAATCAGGCATCGCGCCAATCGCTGCGCGGCACGCCGAGAAGCCGCAAAACCGCCGTCAGATCGCCCGCATCGATCCGGCCATTTGCCGCCGCGCGCGCCTTGGGCTTGGCGCGGTAGGCAAAGCCGTACTGGGCCGCCTCGATCATCGGAATGTCATTCGCCCCGTCGCCGATCCCGAGGCTGCGCGCGCCCTCCCCCAATTCGGCCAACTCCTCAAGAAGCACCGCCTCCTTGACCGCGCTATCAGTAATCGGACCGATAAGCCCTCCTGTCAGCTTCCCGCCTTCGACGCCGAGCCGGTTGCCAACCACACGGTGGAAGCCGAGCATCTCGGCCACCGGATCGGCAAAGTGGTGAAATCCGCCTGTCACCAGCACGGTCCGCGTGCCCAAAGCCGCCAGCGTCGCCACCAGCACCTTCGCGCCCGGTGTCGCGGTGATCCGATCCGCCAGACAGGCGTGGATCGCACTCTCGTCCAGCCCTTCGAGCAACGCCACACGTTCACGCAGCGCAGCCTCGAAATCGAGTTCGCCCTGCATGGCGCGTTCAGTAATGGCAGCAATCTGCGGCTTGAGGCCGGCATAATCGGCCAGTTCATCAATGCATTCCTGCCCGATCATGGTCGAATCCATGTCAGAGACGAACAGCCGCGGCACCTTGATCGCTCCGCGCGCCACCAGCATGTCAGCCGGCTGGAAAACCGCGTCGATGGCCGCCAGAACGCGAACAGGATCACCCTTGGCAAAGCGCAGTTCGAGCAACCCCTCATCGGTTTCGGGCACGCCGACAGACGCCAGTTCAGCGCCCGCTTCAACCAAAGCGAGGCACAGCGCATCGAGACGCGTTTCACTTGTCGCCGTCTCTGCTATCAGCCGCGCAATGAGCATTCCTGTATCTCCACCAGCACCGCTCGCGCTCATTGCAGGGCCGACCGCCAGCGGCAAGAGCGCGATTGCCCTTGCGCTCGCCCACCACCTTGGCGACAGCGGCCAGCGGGCCGTGATTATCAATGCTGACAGCGCGCAGGTCTATGCCGATCTGCAAGTGCTCTCCGCACGCCCCTCGGATGACGAGATGGAGGGCATCGAACACCGCCTGTTCGGCACATGGGACGGGGCCCAGGCCTGCTCGGTCGCAGCATGGGCAGCAGCGGCCAAGGCCGAAATCGCCGCCTGCCATGAAGCGGGCGATGTGCCGATTCTTGTCGGCGGGACGGGGATGTACATCAAGGTGCTGATCGAAGGCATCGCCCCGATTCCGGAGATCGACCCTGCGGTGCGCGCCGCCGTGCGCGCCCTGCCTGAAGATGCGGCCTATAAGCTGCTGCAACTCGAAGACCCGCTGCGCGCCGCCCAGCTTGATCCGGGTGACAGCCAGCGCATCGCGCGCGCACTGGAGGTCAAACGCTCGACCGGAATTACGCTGGCCGATTGGCAGATGGCCAAGTCGGGCGGGATCGGGGACGAGGTGACGCTGCACCCGCTGGTTATCGAACCGGATCGCCCGTGGCTCTATGAACGCTGCGACCTCAGGTTCGAGGCAATGGTGGAGACGGGCGCGATTGCCGAGGTCGAAGCGCTGCTGGCACGCGAGCTTGACCCCGATCTGCCGGTGATGCGCGCCATCGGCGTGCCGGAAATCGCAGCGTTCCTGTATGAAGAGATCGATCTCGAAACGATGATTGCCGCCGCATCCCAGGCGACGCGCAATTTCGCCAAGCGGCAATTCACCTGGTTCCGGCGTCAGCCTCCGGCGGAATGGCCCCGGTTGATCGTGGGCTATGAATCCGAAAATATCGACATTGCCTCCTATTTCGTATCATTATTGCGCAATTAGGGGTTGACCTATCAGATTGTAACCTTTAGCGGCGACATCACTCGGCCCGATGCGCCCCCCTGCGTCGGGCCGGTTTTTTATTCAGCACCCCCTCCCTGCGGCTATTTTGCACCGCACGGAACCACCAGATGGAGTTCCCCGTGACCGGCAAGCCGGCCCCCGCCCCGAACACGCCACCATCGGACACCAGCAGCGCCATGAGCGGCGCGGCCATCCTTGTTCAGGGACTGATCGAACAGGGTGTCGAATTCGTGTTCGGCTACCCCGGCGGCGCGGTGCTGCCGATCTATGACGAATTGTTCGGCGATGAACGCATCCGCCACATTCTCGTCCGCCACGAAGCCGGCGCGGCCCATGCGGCTGAAGGCTATGCCCGCGCCACGGGCAAACCGGGCGTGGTGCTGGTCACCTCCGGCCCCGGCGCGACCAATGCTGTCACCGGGATTGCCGATGCATGGATGGATTCCATCCCGCTCGTGGTCATCACCGGACAGGTGCCGACCGCACTGATCGGCACCGATGCCTTTCAGGAAGCCGACACCGTCGGCATCACGCGGCACTGCACCAAGCACAACTATCTGGTCAAAGACCCGGCTGATCTTGCCGCAACGGTCAAGGAAGCGTTCCGCATCGCCACCACGGGCCGCCCGGGACCGGTGGTGATCGACATTCCCAAGAACGTGCAGATCGCCGTCCCCTCCGAACGCCGCGCCCTGACCCGTGCGGGCGCGCATCGCTACACGCCGCAAACGGTGGCCCCGCCCGATCAGATCATCGAAGCGGTCGATCTGATCGCCAATGCCCAGCGGCCGATCTTCTACACCGGCGGCGGCGTGATCAATTCCGGGCCTGAAGCAAGCCGCCTGCTGCGCCAGTTGCAGGACATCACCGGCGCTCCTGTCACCTCGACCCTGATGGGCCTTGGCGCTTTCCCTTCCCAGCACCCCGATTGGCTCGGGATGCTCGGGATGCATGGCACCTATGAAGCCAACATGGCGATGAACAAGTGCGATGTGATGGTGTGCATCGGCGCGCGGTTTGATGACCGCGTGACGGGGCGGCTTGACGCCTTCTCGCCCGAATCCAAGAAGATCCACATCGATATTGACCGCTCCTCGATCAACAAGGTGGTGCCGGTAGAGCTCGGCATTGTTGGGGATTGCGGCACAGTGCTGGCGCAATTGATCGAGGCGTGGGGCACACGGCAGGCGCGCAATCTGGGCGAATGGAAGGCCCGTATCGCAGGCTGGCGCGCGCGCGAATGCCTCGCCTATCCCGAACGCTCGGTGAAGAACCCGAACATGATCATGCCGCAAAAGGCGGTCGAGCGGCTTTATGCCCTCACCCACCGTCGCAGCCCGATCATCACCACCGAAGTCGGCCAGCACCAGATGTGGGCGGCGCAGTATTTCGGCTTTGAAGACCCGAACAAGTGGCTGACAAGCGGCGGCCTCGGCACGATGGGCTATGGCCTGCCTGCCGCCATCGGCGCGCAATTGGGCCACCCTGATGCGCTGGTAATCGACATTGCGGGCGAAGCCTCGATCCAGATGAACATCCAGGAACTCGGCACGGCGAGCCAGTATCGCCTGCCGGTCAAGGTGTTCATTCTCAACAACGAATATATGGGCATGGTCCGCCAGTGGCAGGAACTGACCTATGAAAGCCGCTATTCGAACTCCTATTCGGACAGCCTCCCCAATTTCGTGAAGCTGGCCGAGGCTTACGGCTGGAAAGGCATCCGCATCCATGAGGAGAAAGACCTCGACGATGGCATCATGCGGATGCTCGATCATCCCGGCCCGGTGATCGTCGATTGCCTTGTCGCACAGGACGCCAATTGTCTGCCTATGATCCCTTCGGGGGCCGCGCATACCGATATGCTGCTGTACGGCGACAAGGTCGACGGCACGATGGACGACGAGGCCAAGGCGCTGGTCTGAGCGCCGCTGCTTTACGGGAAACCATGCAATGAAAATCACCGAAGCGGCCTCTGAACGCCATGTGCTCGCTGTCATGGTCGACAACGAGCCCGGCATCCTCGCCAAGATCACCGGGCTGTTCACCGCGCGCGGGTACAACATCGACAGCCTGACCGTGGCCGACATCACCGAGGATCACGCGGTCAGCCGCATCACCATCGTCACCAACGGCCCGCCGCAGGTGATCGACCAGATCGAAGCGCAGCTGGAACGGCTGGTGCCCGTGCACAAGGTCACCGATCTCACCACCGCCGGCCCTCACGTGGAGCGCGAGCTCGCGCTGATCAAGGTCACAGGTACCGGCGAAAAGCGGGTCGAAGCGCTGCGCCTCGCCGACATCTTCCGCGCGCGTCCCGTAGATACCACCACCGAAAGCTTCATCTTCGAAATCACCGGCCCGCCCGACAAGGTCGACAGCTTCATCGCCCTGATGCGCGAGCTGGGGCTGGTCGAGGTCGGCCGCACCGGCGTCGTCGGGATGCTGCGCGGGCCGCAGGGCGCCTGAAAAATTTCAACGAACACAATCTGCAAGAGAGAACACTGATGAAAGTCTATTACGACGCCGACGCTGATCTCAACCTGATCAAGCCCAAGAAGGTCGCGATTGTCGGCTATGGCTCGCAGGGCCATGCCCATGCGCAGAACCTGCGCGACAGCGGTGTTGCCGAAGTCGCCATCGCTCTGCGCGAAGGTTCGGCCACGGCCAAGAAGGTAGAAGCCGCAGGGTTCAAGGTGCTGTCCAACACCGAAGCGGCCAAGTGGGCCGACCTTATCATGATCCTTGCGCCCGATGAACATCAGGCCGCGATCTGGGAGAACGACATCAAGGGCCACATGAAGCCGGGCTCTGCCCTCGCCTTCGCACACGGGCTCAATGTCCACTTCGGCCTGATCGAGCCGCCCGCCGATATCGACGTGATCATGATCGCGCCCAAGGGCCCCGGCCACACCGTGCGCAGCGAATATGTGAAGGGCGGCGGCGTGCCCTGCCTCATCGCGATCCACCAGGACGCGAGCGGAGCGGCGCATGACGTTGCCCTTGCCTATGCCAGCGCTGTGGGCGGCGGACGTTCGGGGATCATCGAGACCAACTTCCGCGAGGAATGCGAAACCGATCTGTTCGGCGAACAGGCCGTGCTGTGCGGCGGGATCACCCACCTCATCCAGGCCGGTTTCGAAACGCTGGTCGAGGCCGGTTACGCCCCCGAAATGGCCTATTTCGAGTGCCTCCACGAAACCAAGCTGATCGTCGACCTGCTGTACGAAGGCGGCATCGCCAATATGCGCTATTCGATCAGCAACACCGCTGAATATGGCGACATCACCACCGGCCCGCGCATCATCACTGCCGAAACCAAGGCCGAAATGAAGCGCGTGCTGGCCGACATCCAGTCAGGCCGCTTCGTGAAGAACTTCGTGCTCGATAACCGCGCTGGCCAGCCTGAACTGAAGGCCGCCCGCAAGCAGGCTGCCGCCCACCCGATCGAACAGACCGGTGAAAAGCTGCGCGCCATGATGCCGTGGATTGCCGCCAACAAGCTGGTCGACAAGGCGAAGAACTGACGCGGTAAGCCGCGGAACGATGCGGTTCATCGGAGGTTGGCTTTCTGACACAACAGGAGGTCACCTTCATGAACCGCTTCACATTCGCCGCTGCTGCCGCCGTGACCCTCGCGGCTGTCACTGGCGGGATCGCCGCTGCACCGGCCCTGTTCGCGCAGGGCGCGCCGCAGGTTCCCGGCGCACAGGACGCATCGCGCGTTACCGCCGGCACCTATTCAGCCGATCCTGCGCATTCGCTGATCGCCTTTGAAGTCAACCATTTCGGCTTCAACGATTACTACGGCATCTTCGGTGATGTGGCGGGCACGCTGGAGATTGATCCGGCCAATCTCGACGCTGCCAAGGTCGATGTGACCATTCCGGTCGCCAGCGTCACCACCGCCAGCAAGGGGCTCACCAGCCACCTGCTGCGTCCCGGCAAGGATGGCGGCAAGCCCGATTTCTTCGGGGCGGAGCCGGCTGCTGCCCGCTTCGTCTCGACCTCGGTGAAGGCGGACGGGATGATGGCAATGATCACCGGCGATCTGACGCTGAACGGCGTGACCAAGTCCATCACCTTTGAAGCCGAATTCACCGGCGCGGGCATAAACCCGTTCAACAAGAAGGAAACCGTCGGCTTCGAGGCAGAGACTGAAATCAAGCGTTCGGACTTTGGCGTGAATTACGGCATCCCGATGGTCAGCGACGAGGTGGAACTCGACATCAGCGTGGCCTTCGAAAAGCAATAAGGCAAAAAAACGCGGCCGCGCGCGGGGGGAATTCTCGCGCTGCGGCCGCATGCCCCGGATGCCTTCAGTACGACCCGAAGGGCGGCGGGGGACAAGGCCCTGACAGCGGGGTGTGCTGCGCAGGGCCCGTGGTGAACGTCTCGATAATCCTGTTCGCCAGACACCGCCAAAAGGTGACAGGCCGGGCGAAAAAATTCGACAAATGTCCTGAAAACTGCACAAGCCGCGCCACGATGCGCCTGTCCGATTGCCACAATATCGACGATTTCCGCAGGCTCGCGAAGGCGCGCCTGCCCTTCCCGGTGTTCGACTACATCGACGGGGCGGCGGATGACGAGCTGACCAAGGCGCGCAACACAGCCGCTTTCAGCAATGTCGATCTGGTGCCGGACGTGCTGGCCGGCGTGGCCGAGATCGATACCTCCTGCACCATTCTCGGCCGCAAATCAGCGCTGCCGCTCATGCTATCGCCCACAGCAGTGCAGCGCGCCTTCCACTGGCAGGGCGAGGCTGCCGTGGCGAAGGCGGCGGAAAAATACGGACTGTGGTTCGGCATCTCAAGCCTTGCGACCCGCTCAATCGAGGATATCGCCGCGCTGACCAGCGGCCCGAAGCTGTTCCAGCTCTATGTCCACAAGGACAAGGGACTGAACACCCACATGATCGAACGCTGTCAGGCGGCGAATTTCGATGCGCTGGCGCTGACAGTGGACACCATCGTCTCGGGCAAGCGTGAACGTTGCCTGCGGAGCGGCTTTACCACCCCGCCGCGCTTCACCCCGTCCAGCATCTGGAGCTACGCCACCCGACCGCGCTGGACGCTGGATTACCTGTTCCGCGAAAAGTTCCGCCTGCCCAATCTCGATACCCACGTTGCCGAGGGCAGCGGCAAGGCGGTGAGTATCGCCCAGTATTTCAACACGATGCTCGATACCTCGATGGACTGGGACACCGCCGCCCGCATCCGCGAGCAATGGGGCGGGACATTCGTCCTCAAGGGCGTGATGAGCGCTGGCGACGCTCGCCGAGCGGTCGACATCGGGGCCGATGCGATCATGATCTCCAATCACGGCGGCAGGCAGCTCGACGGCAGCCGCGCCCCATTCGATCAACTCCCTCAAATTATTGATGCTGTTGGCGGCCAGATCGAGATTATCTGCGATGGCGGCGTCAGGCGCGGCACCCATGTGATGAAAGCGCTGTGTTCAGGCGCGACCGCAGCTTCGGGTGGAAGGCTTTACCTCTATGCCCTCGCCGCAGCGGGGCAAGAGGGGGTCGAGCGGGCTCTGAGCATACTCAAGGACGAGCTGGAGCGCGGCATGCGGCTGATGGGCGTGACCCGCATCGACCAGCTGACACCGGACCGCCTGCGTCACCGCAACTAATGGCGGGCCTGTCATAAACCGGTAACGCAAATGGCGCTTTGGCGAAGGAACCGGACCTGATGGATTGGACAGCATGATCACCGTCGCTCGCGCTTTTGCCTTCGCCCTCCCCGCCCTCGCCCTTGCTGCCTGCGGAAGTGAACCTGCCAAGCCCGGCAATGATGCCGAAAGCTTTGCTGCGCGCATCGGCGCGGCGGGTGAGGCCACACCGGCTCCCGGCGCGACCCCTGCGCCTGCCGCAACAGTTGCCCCGACGATCGCCACCCCTGCCCCCGGCGCGGCGCCCGGCCCTTTCGCACGCGGCACGCTGACCGACCCCGCCTCGCGCACCTGCGGCGCGCCGCTGATGGGGCCGTTCATCGGCAAGCTGGCCGACCAGCCCACCCGCGCCGAGATTGCCAGAATGCTCGGCCGTACCGACAATCTGCGCTTTGTGGCGTTCGGCAGCACGGATTTCGTCAATCCCGATCCAACCAATCCGCGCCTGTCGATCATGCTTGATGCCCAGAACATCATCCGCGATGCGCGCTGCGGCTGACGCCCGGTTGATTGAAACAAGTGCCATTCCCGGCTTGCGCGCCGCGCAATAATCGGCAAAGACTGCCGGCCATGTCGGGATACGGACTTACGCTGCTTCGACTTATGCGCCCTTGGGCGTAGGCGACCGCGTGCGAGGATCAGCGCGGCACCGCTCCCAAGGGTAAACCGCCGCAGCTTCCCATTCCTTTCCGCGACGAGCCATCAATCATGCCCATGCTCAAAGAGCCTTCTGCCAAGTATCGCCCCTTCGGGCAGATCAACCTTCCCGATCGCCAATGGCCTTCGCGCCTGATCGAGAAAGCGCCCCGCTGGCTTTCCACGGACCTGCGCGACGGCAACCAGTCGATCATCGATCCGATGGACGCCGTGAAAAAGCGCCGTTTCTTCGATCTGCTGGTGGAAATCGGGGTCAAGGAAATCGAAGTCGGCTTTCCCAGCGCGGGCGCGACCGAGTTCGATTTCATTGCCGGTCTCGTGAAATCCGATGCAATCCCCGAAGATGTGATCGTGCAGGTTCTGACCCAGAGCCGCGAAGACCTGATCCGCACCAGCTTTGCCAGCCTCGAAGGCGCGCGAGCGGCAATAGTCCACCTGTACAACGCGGTCAGCCCAGCGTGGCGCGACATCGTCTTCCGCATGAGCAAGGACGAGGTGAAGGCCATCGCCGTTGCGGGCGCGAAGGTGATGCGCGATGAAGCGGCGCGCTATCCCGGCACGGACTGGCACTTCCAGTATTCGCCGGAAACCTTCTCCACCGCCGAACTCGATTTCAGCATCGAGGTTTGCGCGGCGGTGATGGAGGTGCTTCAACCCACGCCCGAACACCCGATCATCCTCAACCTGCCCGCCACGGTCGAAGCGGCGACGCCCAATATCTACGCCGACCAGATTGAGTATTTCGCCCGCCACTTGCCCAACCGCGAAGCTGCGATCCTCAGCCTCCACACCCATAATGACCGCGGCACGGGTGTTGCGGCGGCGGAGCTGGGGCTGATGGCAGGCGCGGATCGCGTCGAAGGCTGTCTGTTCGGCAATGGCGAGCGCACGGGCAATTGCTGCCTCGTGACGATGGCCCTCAATCTCTACACGCAAGGCGTTGATCCGGGCCTCGATTTCTCTGACATCGACCGGGTGATCGAGACGGTGGAGTATTGTAACGCCATCCCCGTCCACCAGCGTCACCCCTATGGCGGGGAACTGGTCTACACGGCCTTTTCCGGCAGCCATCAGGATGCGATCAAGAAGGGTTTCGAGGCCCGCGACACGCAGAACGACGAGGCCTGGCGTGTGCCCTATCTGCCGATTGATCCGGCCGATATCGGACGCAGCTATGAAGCGGTGATCCGCGTCAATTCGCAATCCGGCAAGGGCGGCTTTGCCTGGGTGCTGGAGAAGGATCAGGGCCTCAAGCTGCCCAAGAAGATGCAGGCCGATTTCAGCCGCCACGTGCAGGCAATGGCCGATGAACTGGGGCGGGAACTTAACGCCGCCGATATCTGGGATGCCTTCCGCAAGGCTTACCACGTCAAGACCCACCCCAAGCATTTCCAGCTGGTCCGTTACGAGGAAAGCCGCGCATCCGATGGCACCCGCATCTTTGCCGGCACCATTGCGGTCGAGGGCGCGGAACAAAGCGTTTCGGGACGCGGCAATGGCCTGATCTCCAGTGTCATGGGCACGCTGCGCGAAGCCTTCGGCGTGGAGCTTGAGGTCACCGACTACACCGAGCACGCGCTGGGCGCAGGCACGGATGCGCGTGCGGCGGCCTATCTTGAATGCCGCGCCCCTGACGGGCGGACGATCTGGGGCTGCGGGATCGACGAGGACATCGCCACCGCCAGCGTGCGGGCGGTGCTTTCCGCAGCCAACGCGGCTGTGGCTACTCCTGCTGTCTGACCCGAACCGCTCTTGCGCGGCATGGGATTTGCGCGCAATTTGCCGGGCAAGGGAGGAGAGGCCTTGCCATGACCAGTTGGGAGCAGAATCCGCCCATCCCGGCCGCACCGTCCGGCCCGCAGGTTGCCGATGATCTGAGCTGGAGCGATCTCACCGCGGCGCTGGCGGCGGGCTGGCGCGATTTTGTCGCCATGCCGCGCTTCGGGCTGTTTTTCGGCGGGGTCTATGTGCTGGCCGGCATTGCGATCGGGTGGTTCACTGTGTCGGGTGGCGAACTCACCTGGCTGATACCCGCCATCGCAGGCTTCCCGCTGGTCGCGCCTTTCATTGCCGTCGGCCTTTACGAAGCAAGCCGTCGCCGCGCCGCCGGACAATCGCTGACCTGGCGCGCAGTGCTGGGCGCCCTCAAGGGGCATGACGATGACCAGATCCTGTCGATGGGGGTGATCGTCTTCGTGGCCTTTTCGTTCTGGATGATCGTGGCACACGCGATCTTCGCTGTGTTCATGGCCGAAAGCGGCATGAGCGCCAGCGGCAAGGGCGGATTGCTGGCGCCGTTTCTCACCCCCTCGGGCCTCGCCATGCTAGCAGTGGGCAGCGCGGTCGGGGCGGTGATGGCCTTTGCCTTCTACGCCATGACCGTGATCAGCCTGCCGCTGCTGGTGGATCGCAAGGTTGATTTCCTCACCGCGATCATCGCCAGCCTGAAAACGGTGCGCAGCAATTTCACGGTCATGCTTGGCTGGGCGGCGATCATTGCCATCCTGCTGTTTGTCGCCATGCTGCCGGGGTTTCTCGGGCTGCTGGTGGCGCTGCCGGTGCTGGGCCATGCGACATGGCACCTGTATGTGCGGGTCGTGGATTAAGGAAGAAAACAGAGCATGACCGAAGCCATCCTTGAGCCCGATCTCAAGATCATCGATCCGCACCACCACCTGTGGGACTTGCGGCCGCTGCTGGCGATGTTCCCTGAACCTCGCCATCCCTTCATCGATTCGCTGGTCGATGCAGCCTATTACACCTTCGACCAGTTCCACGCCGATGCCACCAGCGGCCACCGCATCATCGCTTCGGTCTTCGTCGAATGCGGCGCGTTCTACAACGGCGCGCTGGGCGAGGCGCTGAAGCCGGTGGGCGAGGTCGAATTCGTCAACGGCGTCGCCGCGCAGGGAGCGAGCGGAATTTATGGCGACTTCCGCCCCTGCGCCGGGATCGTGGGGCATGCCGACCTGACGCTGGGCGAAGGCGCGGGCGCGGTGCTTGATGCGCTTGCTGCCGCCTCGCCACGGTTTCGCGGTATTCGCCATCAGGGCGCGTGGCTGGCCGATGCCGAGGCCTATCCGGCCGCGCTGATGGCCCCGCAAGGGCTGTTCGCCAGCAGCGCGTTCCGCACCGGCTTTGCCGAGCTGGGCAAGCGCGGCATGACGTTTGACGTGTGGGTGTTCGAGCCGCAGCTGGGTGAAGTGCTGGACCTTGCACGGGCCTTTCCCGATCAGCCGATCTGTCTTGACCATTGCGGCGGGCCGCTGGGCCTTGGCAGCTATCGCGGCACCCATGCGGAGCGGTTCGAGGGATGGCGCACAGCCATCCGCGCACTGGCTGAATGTCCCAATGTGGTGGTCAAGCTGGGCGGACTGGGCATGGCGCAGGTGCAGCTCCCCGATCGCGGGCCTGCCGCCGGGGTCGGCTCGGAGGAACTGGCAGGGCTGTGGCGCCCCTACATCGAAACCTGCATTGAGGCTTTCGGGCCAAGCCGGGCGATGTTTGAAAGCAACCACCCGCCAGACCGTTACGGCGCCGATTACCCCGTGCTGTGGAACGCTTTCAAACGCCTCACCCAGTCGGCCAGCGCAGACGAAAAGGCCGCACTTTACGCAGGCACGGCAGCGCGGTTCTACGGGCTCGAACACCTGCTCGGCTGATCGGCCCCGCTCACAAAATCGCGCTTGGCAGGTGCGGAACCGGCGTTAGAGACGCGGGTTAAGGACACACACGTTTTCAGGAGAAACCCATGCCCCTTCCCGCCCCGTTCGATCGCCTGCGCCTGCCGCTGATCGGATCGCCGCTGTTCATCGTCTCCGGCCCGGAGCTGGTGATCGCGCAGTGCAAGGCGGGGATCATCGGCAGCTTCCCGGCGCTGAATGCGCGGCCGCAGTCGCAGCTCGATGAATGGCTCCACCAGATCACCGAGGAACTGGCCGCCCACAACCGCGCCCACCCCGATCGCCCGGCTGCGCCCTATGCGGTCAACCAGATCGTCCACAAGACCAACGACCGCGTCTATGCCGACATGGCGACCTGCGAGAAATGGCAGGTGCCGATGGTCATCACCTCATTGGGCGCGCGCGAGGATATCTATACCGCCGTGCGCAACTGGGGCGGCGTGACGATGCATGACGTGATCAACAACCGCTTCGCCCGCAAGGCGATCGAAAAGGGCGCGACGGGCCTGATCCCGGTCGCCGCTGGCGCGGGCGGTCACGCCGGCGCGCTGTCGCCCTTCGCGCTGATGCAGGAAATCCGCGAATGGTTTGACGGGTTGGTGGCGCTCTCGGGCTCGGTCGGCCACGGGGCGACGATCCTCGCCGCCCAGGCTTTGCGTGCCGATTTCGCCTATGCCGGCAGCGCCTTCATCGCCACCAAGGAAGCCAACGCCGCCGATGGTTACAAGCAGGGCATCGTCGAAGGATCGTCGGAAGGGATTGTCTACACCAACCTGTTCACAGGCGTGCACGGCAACTACCTGCGCTCCTCGATCGAGGCAGCGGGGATGGACCCGGACAACCTGCCCGAAAGCGACCCCAGCAAGATGAACTTCGGCAGCGGCGGCAACACCAAGGCCAAGGCGTGGAAGGACATCTGGGGTTCCGGCCAGGGCATCGGCCCTATCAAGGAAGTCGGCACGGTCGAGGATCTCGTCGCCCGGATGGAGCGCGAATATCACGCGGCGAAGGCGCAGCTGCTCGCCAATTCGGGCTATACCTCATGGGGCGCGATGGCCGAGGCGGCAGAATAGCACTCACTCCGCTGCCCACAGGCTTTCGGCCATCGCGTCCAGTTCGCTGAAGTCGAAGCCGGTGCCGACCGGGTCATTGCGATTGAGCAGCACCCGGCGGCGCTGGGCGAGCAATTGTCGCCGCAGCGCACCTTGCAACAGGTGCAGGCGCAACAGGGCTTCGGTCAGCGCTGCTTCGTCATCATGTTTGCGGACAAGCGACCAACGCGCCTCGATCCGGCCGACGCGGGCGATCACCACCTCGTTATAGCGCCGGTGAGGCCCGCGGTGCAGCGGCATCCCGGTACGGATGCTCGCCTTTTCCGTGGCGGGCAGCAGCAGGCCGTTGCGGCGGAAATCGTCAAAGCCGACCCGCGCGCGCCCGACCTCGGCAAACATGGGGCCAAAGCAGCGCTGCGACAGCAATTGCCGGGGCAGCAGGTGGTGGCGTTGCAACCCGGGGTCATACCCATCCGCGCCCGGCATATTGACCGAACGGAACGCGATGATCGTCAAACTGGCGGTGCGACCCCAAGGCGGCATCTATTCGCGCCACACGCTGATGATCGCCCGCCCGCGCGAGGCCCTCAGAACAAGCCGCGTGCCATCAGGCGCGGTGATGCGATCATCCGCTGACAGCCCGCCTGTCAGCACGAGGTGATTGACCAGACGGATGCCGAGCCGGGTTGCCGCCACCCGGTCCGCGCTGAGCGGCGGTTCGATCCGCAATTCCTGCCCGATCCAGAAGGCAAGGCCCTCACTTTGCAGCGCGCCATCGGCAGTTTCGACAAATGCGGTCAAGCCAAGCGCCGGGAACGGCCCCCCGTCCAGCCATGCGCTGGTCACAGATTCGAAGAATCGCCGCCCGATCGCGGTGCCCGCCGGACCCCAGCCCACCGCCACCAGATCATCGAAGTGGCGCACCATGTCACAGGCCACCGCCAGCATTGTGCGCACCAAAGGCAGGCTGTTGCCGCCCGCTGCAAGATGCGGCCCCGGCCTGAAGATCATCGCCTCATGGTCATCACCGGCGGGCAGCGCCGGGAGATCGAAACGGTGGGCAAGCACCGGAAAGGCGCTGGCCGGGCCGGGGGTCATCCCGCTCAGATCGAAGGTCAGGCCATCGCGCAGCAATTCCAGCCAATGCAGCTGGCCGGGCCACAGCGTTTCTGCATGGGCTGCAGTATCGGGAGAAGGATCATGGCTGATGCCGATCACCTGCTGTTCAGCGGCAAAGGCCCTGATCGCAAGCCGATCGGGCCGCCTGCCCCGGGCAAACAGCAGATGCAGCTCTGCGTCATGGGCGCGCTGCGACTTTGAAATTGTCCAGGCCCCCCTCGTATAGTGCCCGATACAAACGATTTATCGGCGTTCTCAATGACGGTTTTGCCTGCCATCGTCGAGTCCCCAAAGCCTAGACATGTCCCGATTTGGAGCAATCCTTAGAACACTCCCAGACGCAAGCCTTCTGCCAAGGCAGCGCCGATTTGTCGGCATTCATTCAACATCTTGGCCGGAACCTGCTTTGGCGCAGCAATCGCCTCGGGCGTTTGTGCGGCAAGGTTCACGATAAAGGGTTCAGCCACCCGCCTGAGCCGCCATCCTTTCACGATCCGGTCGATCTGGCGCTGGGCGCCCTCCCCGTCAGACCCGGCGGCGATCAGGGTGGCATAGGGGCGGCCCTCCATCTGTCCGAGGACCGGGTAATAGGCGCGGTCGAACATCTCTTTCATCATCCCGCTCATGCTGCCGAGATTTTCGGGGCAGACGAAAATATAGCCGTCAGCCCCAAGCAGCATATCGGGTGCAGCATCGGCGGCAGCCACCAACCGCGCCGCTGCGCCTGCACCTTCGGCAGCAGCCCGCGCCATCGCAGCGCTGGCGCCGGTACGGCTGTGCCAGATGATTAGCAGACAGGGTTCGGCGTCAGTCATGACCCAAGGCTGACCCGCGCGGCTGTCGATTGTCAACCGGCGCGGCCTGTCAGCCGCCCTGCTATTGCGCTAGAAGCCGGCTCATGGCCACCAACCCCCTGCCCCCGCCCGGTTTCGCGCCTGTTCTCGGCGTTGCCTCATCCCTTTCGGGCAAGGCGTGGCGCTGGCGCGGCGGCAACATGGAATTGGGCGAAGACCATCTGGCAGGGCCCCACGGGCTCGACCGGACAATCCTCGACCAATTGCTGCTGACCCGCGGCGTGGCAGAGGATGATCTGGCGCGCCACGCCCAGCCCACTATCCGCGGCTTCCTGCCCGATCCTTCGGTGTTTCAGGACATGGACACCGCCGCCGAGCGCCTCGCCCGCAGTGTGATGGCGGGTGAGCGGGTGACGATCTACGGCGATTATGATGTCGACGGCGCGACCAGTGCGGCGCTGCTGGTGGAACTGCTGCGCCAGCTGGGGCTGGAGGCAGGTTACTACATCCCTGACCGTTTGCTGGAGGGTTATGGCCCTTCAGGTGAGGCACTGGTGCGGCTGGCGGAAAGCGGCTCGCAGCTGATCGTCACGGTCGATTGCGGGGCGATGGCGCATGAAGCGCTTGGGATGGCACGCGATGCGGGCGTCGATGTGATCGTGGTCGATCACCACAAGTGCTCGCCCGAACTCCCGCTGGCGACCGCACTCGTAAACCCGAACCGCCTCGACGAAAGCGATCTTGGCGCGGCGCATGGCCATCTGGCGGCGGTGGGGGTCGCCTTCCTGCTTGGCGTGGCGCTGGTGCGCAATCTGCGCGGCCAGGGTTGGTTTGGCGACCACCGCCGAGAGCCTGATCTGATGGGCTTGCTCGATCTGGTCGCGCTGGGTACTGTGGCCGATGTCGCCGCACTCCACGGATTGAATCGCGCTTTTGTCGCACAGGGACTGAAGGTGCTGGCACGGCGTGACCGGATCGGAATGGCCGCGCTGATGGATGCAAGCCGGTTGACGCGGGCGCCGCAATGCAGCGATCTTGGCTTTGCGCTCGGCCCCGGGATCAACGCAGGCGGGCGGATTGGCGAATCGACTCTGGGTGTGCGGCTGCTGACCACCACCGACCCCGAAGAAGCCCGCGCCATCGCCGCGCAGCTCTCCCAACTGAACGAAGAACGCCGCGCCATCGAGGCCGAGGTGCAGGAGGCGGCCGAGGCGCAGCTTGCAGGCCAGCACAATATGGCGGTGCAGGTCATCGCCGGGCATGGCTGGCACCCCGGCGTGATCGGGATCGTGGCAGGACGGATCAAGGAGAAGACCGGCAAGCCCGCCGTGGTGATCGCGCTGGACGAGGCGCAGGGCAAAGGCTCGGGCCGTTCGATCAGCGGCGTTGATCTGGGCGCGGCCATCATCGCCGCGCGCGAGGCGGGGTTGCTGGTGGCAGGGGGCGGTCACGCGATGGCGGCAGGGCTGACGATTGACCCTGCCCGTCTTGGCGATTTCGCCGGGTTTCTTGACGAGCGGCTCGCGCGCGATGTTGACCGGGCGCGGGCGGGCGCGGCGATGCTGCTCGATCTGGCGCTGGCGCCCGGCGGGCTGACCCCCGAACTGGTTGAAACGCTGGAAGCGGGCGGGCCCTATGGCGTCGGCTGGCCTGCGCCGCGCATTGCGGTGGGGCCGGTGCGGATCGTCAAGGCGGACATCGTCGGCAAGGATCACCTGCGCATTGTCGCCGCCGGTAACGACGGGCGCAGCTTCAAGGCCATCGCCTTTCGCGCCGCCGAATCCGAGATGGCCCAGACCCTGCTCCACAGGAGCCAGGGCCGCCGGTTTCATCTGGCAGGGCGGGTCAAGCTGGACGATTGGGGCAACCGTCCTGCTGCCGAACTGCACCTTGAGGATGCGGCCTTCGCCGATTGAGCAGGCAGCGGCGGAAATTTCCCGCCGCGTCGCGCAAACGGGGCTTGACCGATCCGATTCACCCCCCTAGTTGCGCGCTCTCGCAATCGCGACGGCCCCTTCGTCTAGCGGTTAGGACGCGGCCCTTTCACGGCTGAAACACGGGTTCGATTCCCGTAGGGGTCACCATCCTTACAGATGGTTGAACGCTTAAGCGGATAGGGCGGCAGGCTTTGGCCTTGCCGCCCTTTTTCGTGCGCCTTGGCTTTTTCGTTCGCCTTGGAGGTGCACCGGCACCTGTCCCCGCTTCCCACCATGCACTGCAGCTTGTAAGGCGGCTGGCATGGGCAGCGGCCAGAACATCCCCATCGCCGGTATCAGCCTTGCGGCGGTGACTTTCGTGGCCTTGCTGATGCTGGGCACCGACTTCGTCATCGCGCTCGCGGTGCTGACGGTGTGGGTGGGATCGCTGCTGGTCGCTGCAGGTCGCCCGCCCGAACCGCCCAAGGCCAAGGTGAAGCAGCGCCTCACTCTCGATTCGATCCGCGACCTGATCGAGAATTCATCGATCCCGCTGGTTATCACTGAACGCGGCACAATCGCCCTTGCCAACCATGCGGCGCGCAAGATGCTGGGGCCGCACATCATCGGGCAGGACGCACGCGTTGCCTTGCGCCAGCCCGAAGCGATCAGCCTGCTCGGCGGGAGCCAGCAAGGCGAGGCGATCGTGCGCGGGTTGGTGCGGCGCGGCGATATCTGGCAGATCAATAGGCAAACCCTTGATGACCGGCTGGCGATGCTCGAATTCATCAACCAGACGGCCGAGGCCGACATCAGCCGCGCGCACACCGATTTCGTCGCCAATGCCAGCCATGAACTGCGCACACCGCTCGCGGCTATCCTTGGCTATGTCGAAACCTTGCAGGAAGGCGATGGCAAGCTTGACACCCCCACCGCGCAGAAATTTCTCGGCATTATCGAGCGCGAGGCGCAGCGGCTGCACGCACTGGTCAGCGATCTGATGAGCCTGTCGCGGGTCGAGGCTGAAAAGCACGATCTGCCGACCGAGCGGATCGACCTTGCCTCTCTGGTGGAACGGGCGGCCCGCGATGCTGCCGGATCGAACCGGATGGAGCGGCTTGATCTCGATATTACAGCAGAACCGATGGTGCTCGGGGATCGGCAACAGCTTGAACAGGTGGTGCGCAATCTTGTCGACAATGCGCTGAAGTATGGCGCGGCCGATGCGCCGGTCAGCGTGGTGCTCGATCTGGCGCAGGGCGATCTGGCGCGCATTGCCGTGGCGGACAAGGGCGAAGGCATCGCGCCCGAACAGATCCCGCACCTCACCCGCCGCTTTTATCGCACCGACCCGGGCCGCAGCCGCGCCTCGGGCGGCACGGGGTTGGGGCTGGCGATTGTGAAGCATATTGTGGAACGCCACCGGGGGCGGCTCGATATTACCAGCCAGCTCGGGCAAGGCACGCGGGTGGTGGTTCGCCTTCCCCTAGCCGAAACGGATTCGACTGACGAAACGACACCGCCAGACCCGGGCGATGGGGCCACGCAGGAAGCGGAAACGGAACAACTGTCATAAACCTGTCTCATTAGTTCAACATGGCGCCTTCATGGCACAAAAGCCGGACGGCGCGGCCCATGCCGTTCACTCCACCCTCGGCCTGACAAACAGCGCGCACTTCAGCAGGAAACACAGGTCCCTTTCATGTCGCCGATCACGCTGATCCTGATTGCATTGGGCCTTGGCCTGCTCGGCTGGCTGGCTGGCCGCGCCAAGGCGTGGGGCTTTGCGTCGAGCGACCCCGCGCTGCGCCCGGCCTCGCGCCCGATCTATCACGCCTGGTATGTCGCGCTGTGGGTTGTGATCCCGGTTCTGCTGTTCGTGATCGCCTGGTCGGTCATCGCACCGCAGCTGGTGCTGCAATCGGTCCTGGCCTCTCCCGCTTCGCAAAGCCTGCCCGCCTTCGGATTCGAGCGGGACGCCTTCATCGGCGAAGCGCGCGCGGTGGCGCTGGGGCAAGCCCCCGGCGTCTTCAATGACGAGGCCGAACCGCTGATCGCCCCGTTCCGCGAAGCTTACGGTCAATACAACACCATCGGCGTGATCGTGACGGTGCTGATCGCGCTCGCCGGAGGCGCGCTCGCCTTCCTGCGGCTGCGCCCGCAATTCGGCGCGCGCACCCGGGTCGAGCGGACGGTGATGATGATCCTGCTGCTGGCTTCGCTGGTGGCGATCCTGACCACGCTCGGCATCTTTGTCAGCCTGGTGTTCGAGACGGTGCGATTCTTCGGGATGGTATCGCCGATCGATTTCCTGCTTGGCACCAAGTGGGGGCCGGACACGATGGCCAGCCCCGATTCTGTCGATCCGAGCCGTTATGGCGCGATCCCGCTGTTCTGGGGCACGCTGTTCATCGGCGCGATCATTGCCATGATCGTGGCGATCCCGCTGGGCCTGATGAGCGCGATCTACCTCACCCAATACGCCGATCCGCGGGTGCGCACCTGGGTCAAGCCGCTACTGGAACTGCTCGCGGGCGTGCCGACAGTGGTTTACGGCTATTTCGCCGCGCTGACGCTGGCGCCGATGATCCGCGATGCAGCCGTGGCGATCGGCATCACCAGCGCCTCGACTGAAAGCGCGCTGGCCGCCGGGATCGTGATGGGGGTGATGATCATTCCCTTTGTCTCTTCGATGGCGGACGATTCGATGGCAGCGGTGCCCGGCGCCATGCGAGACGGCAGCCTGGCTATGGGCGCCACCAAGTCTGAAACCATCCGCCGCGTGCTGTTTCCCGCCGCCCTGCCCGGCATTGTCGCAGGCGTGATGCTGGCCGTCAGCCGCGCGATTGGCGAAACGATGATCGTGGTGATGGCCGCATCGCCCGCCGCCAATCTCACCGCCAACCCGCTTGAACCGATGTCGACCGTCACGGTGCAGATCGTCAAGCTGCTGACCGGCGAACAGAGCACCGATCACCCCGCCACGCTCAGTGCCTATGCGCTGGGCTTTGTGCTGTTCATGGTGACGCTGGCGCTCAACTTCATCGCCCTGCGCGTCGTCAAGCGTTTCCGCGAGGCCTACGAATGAGCAGCACCGCCCTTCCGCCATCGTCTATGGACACGACCAGCGCCGCCGCGCCGCAAGAACTCGGCCCGACCCGCACTCCGGCGTTCGAACAGCGCCTCGCCAAGCGTTACAGGGACGAACGGAACTTCCGCCTGATCGGCATGAGCGCAGTGATATTCTCCGTCGCGGTGCTGGTGTTCCTGCTGGGCAATATGCTGATCAACGGCATCGCCGGCTTCCAGCGCGCCGAAGTGGACGTCACCATCGACTTTCCCGCCAGCGGCGTGACCGGCGATGCGACCTCGCTCACCGCGCCAACCGCGATGCAGACGCTGGAGATGCAGGGCCTGCCCGATGTGGTGATCTTTTTCGCCGAGGAACAGCTCGGCAAGGATGCCGCCGCGCAAATCGCGGGCGATGCGTGGCGCGATGTCGCCGCCGCGCTGGCCGATGATCCGACGCTGGTGACCCGCAGCCAGACCTTCAGCCTGCCGGCCACCTCAGCGCTGGCCGCTGGCCTGCAAGGCGAAGGAGCGCCGGAAATGCAGGCCCTCGCCAAGCGCCTTTCGGACGATGGCAAGCTGGCGCGCAATTGGGACTGGGGCTTCCTCAGCCGTTCCGACGCAACAACACCGCAGACCGTTGGCATCTGGGGCGCGCTTAAGGGATCGATGCTCACCATGCTGGTGACGCTGGTGCTGGCCTTCCCAATTGGCGTGCTTTCGGCGCTTTATCTTGAGGAATATGCGCCGAAAAACCGGTGGACCGACATTATTGAGGTGTCGATCAGCAACCTTGCTGCCGTGCCTTCCATCATCTTCGGGTTGCTGGGGCTGGCGGTGTTCCTCGCGCTGTTTCCCGGTCTTCGATCCGCGCCGCTGATCGGGGGGATGACGCTGGCGCTGATGACCATGCCGGTGATCGTGATTTCCGGGCGCAACGCGATCAAGGCTGTGCCGCCGTCGATCCGTGACGGGGCGCTGGCTATCGGCGCTTCGCCCGTGCAGGTGGTGTTCCACCATGTCCTGCCGCTTGCCCTGCCCGGGATGCTGACTGGCACCATCATCGGCATGGCCCGCGCGCTGGGCGAAACCGCGCCGCTGCTGCTCATCGGGATGCGCATTTTCGTCGCCACCCCGCCCGAAGGCTTCGCCTCGCCCGCCACTGTCCTGCCGATGCAGATCTTCCTGTGGTCGGACGAAATCGACCGCGGCTTTGTGGAACGCACCAGCGCGGCTATTATCGTGCTGCTGGCCTTCCTGCTGACAATGAACGGCCTCGCCATTTACCTCCGCAACAAGTTCGAGAAACGCTGGTGACTGTGATCCATCCCAATATGACCGACGAAAGCGCCAAGATCCGCGCGCGCGACGTCTGCGTTTTCTACGGCGACAAGAAGGCGATTGACGAGGTGTCGATCGACATCTCGCCCAATTACGTCACCGCCTTCATCGGCCCGTCGGGCTGCGGCAAGTCGACCTTCCTGCGGTGCTTCAACCGCATGAACGACACCATCGGCGCAGCCAAGGTGACAGGGCTGATCGAGCTGGACGGGGAAGACATCCACGGCAGCCGCATGGACGTGGTGCAACTGCGCGCCCGCGTCGGCATGGTGTTCCAGAAGCCCAACCCCTTCCCCAAGTCGATCTACGAAAACATCGCCTATGGCCCCAAGATTCACGGGTTGGCCGAAAAGAAGGCCGATCTTGATGTGGTGGTGGAACGCTCTCTGACCCGTGCGGGTCTGTGGGACGAGGTCAAGGACCGGCTCGAGGATTCGGGCACGGCCCTTTCGGGCGGCCAGCAGCAGCGCCTTTGCATTGCCCGCGCAATCGCCGTAGACCCCGAGGTTATCCTGATGGACGAACCGGCCAGCGCGCTCGATCCTATCGCCACCGCCAAGATCGAGGAACTGATCGATGAACTTTCCGGGCGTTACGCCATCGTGATCGTCACCCACTCGATGCAGCAGGCCGCCCGCGTCAGCCAGCGCACCGCGTTCTTCCACCTCGGCAAGATGGTGGAATATGGCCCGACTTCGGAAATCTTCACCAATCCGATCGAAGAACGCACCAAGGATTACATTACAGGACGTTACGGCTGATGGCTGAACATACCGTCAAGGCATTCGACGAAGACATCACCCGGCTTCGCGGCCTGATCGCGGAGATGGGCGGGCTTGCCGAAGTCGCCATTGCCGAATCGCTCGATGCGCTTGTGCGCGGCGACGAGGCGCTGGCCGAACAGGTGGTCGCCCGTGACAAGCGCATGGATGCGCTTGAAATGGAGGTCGACAAGCTCGCAGTGCGGATCATCGCCCTGCGCGCGCCGATGGCGGATGACCTGCGCGAAGTGATCGCAGCCCTGAAGATCGCCGGCGTGCTTGAACGTATCGGCGATTATTCCAAGAATATCGCCAAGCGCACCGGCATGATCGAAGGCCGCGCCCGGTTCGAACCGCTCACGCTACTGCCGACAATGGGCGAGCTGGCAGGCGAAATGGTGCACGATGTGCTGACCGCTTACGCTGCGCGCGATCCCGATCTTGCGCGTGAAGTGATCGCCACCGATGCCAAGGTGGACGGCTTCTACAACAGCATTTTCCGCAATCTTGTCAGCTATATGGTCGAAAACCCTTCAACCATTTCGAGCGCGGCGCAATTGCTGTTCGTGGCCCGCAACATCGAACGCATCGGCGATCATGCCACCAACGTGGCCGAGATGGTGCATTTCGCGGCGACCGGAACCTATCCGCCCGAAGGGGACCGGTAAGCGGCAAACACGTATTGTAACCGGCGTGTGGAAAACTTGTCGCATCCGGTTTCATCAAATTGTCGCGCGCGTGACACATAGGCCGGATCAACGCCCGTCCGCGCGGGCTTGAGGAGGCACATTGCCCATGTCCGCTGCCAAACTTCTGCTGGTCGAAGACGATCCCGCCCTGTCCGAACTGCTCGAATACCGTTTCCAGAACGAGGGCTACGCCGTGCGCTGCACCGGTGACGGGGACGAGGCGCTGGTTCTGGCAGCTGAGGAAGTGCCCGATCTCATCATTCTCGACTGGATGATCGAAGGCACCAGCGGGATCGAGGTCTGCCGCCGCCTGCGCCGCGACAAGGAAACGGCGCACGTGCCCATCATCATGCTGACCGCCCGCGAGGCCGAGGATGACCGGGTGCGCGGGCTGGAAACCGGCGCGGATGATTACCTCACCAAGCCTTTCTCCCCGCGTGAACTGCTGGCCCGCGTCGCCGCAGTGATGCGCCGCATCCGTCCCGCTTTGGCGGGGGAGACCATCGAGGTGGGCGATCTCAAGCTCGATCCGGTGGCCCACAAGGTGCAGCGCCGCGGTCGTCCACTCCAGCTGGGACCGACCGAATACCGCCTGCTCAAATTCTTCATGGAAAGCCCGGGCCGGGTGTTCAGCCGCGGCCAGCTGCTTGACGGGGTGTGGGGCACGGGTTCGGATATCGAACTGCGCACGGTCGATGTGCACATCCGCCGCCTGCGCAAGGCGATCGGAGTGGACGGCGCGAAAGACCCGATCCGCACCGTGCGGTCAGCTGGATACGCGCTCGAAGCGAGTTAACGACACACGCCAGCCCAGCGGTCGTCCTGATCGAAATGGAAATGGTCGGCGTGAGCGGCGTTGTATTCGGGTGAGAGCACGGTGGTGAAACTGCCACACGCCCCGTCGCGCACGGCGCGCAGGAATGCGGCCTTGTCGTCCGTCCTGTTCCAATCGCTGAGCACGCTGATCCGCCGACCGTCTTCCAGCACGAAGGCCGCGATGTCGATGGCGTTGGCGGTGGCGTGTTCGCTCCACGGGCCATCCGCACCGCCATACATCCGGCGGCAGGAAAACGCGCCAAGATGCTCGATCCGCGCAATATTGCTGCCAAGGATTGTGCGCGCGGCAGGTTCAACACTGTCACGCCGCCAGATGGTGAGCGCTGCGGCGACCGGGCAGGTCACGGCAGGGGTATCGGGTGCGAGCGGATAGTCGCCGAGCCGGGTGCGATCGGTCAGCGCGCAAGATCCCTCCCCCGTCGCAGGCAGCGCGGTGAAGGTGATATCGCTGCGCTCCAGCACGGCGCGACATTCGGTCACATCCTCCCGCAGCGCGGCCAGTTTGCGCGCGGTCGCCCAGCCCGGTGGATCACGCAGATCGAGCGGCGCCCACGGATTGTGCTGGGGATGCTCCTGCAGCCACTGCCACCCGCCAATCGCCGCTGTCAGCAGCAGCAAGGCCACCAGCGCGCGGCGGGCAGCGCGGAAATGCGGGTTAGGTTTGGCGCGGGGCATGCAAGGTTCCTAGTGAAAATCCCGCGACTTGGGGAGGATGCGATGATCGCGCGGGTGCCCGGTGACGTTGGGGGGCGGTGCCAGTTCGCCCGCCATGTCGCGCGGCAGGGGCGGGCCGCGATCAGGCATAGGGCGATTGACCTCGTCCGCACGGGCGAGCGGCGCTTCGAGCAGATCGTCTGACAGGGCATGCAGGCGCTGTGTCGCATCGGTCATGTGCGCGGCAATCACATGGATCACCTCGTCATCATATTCCACGCGGCCCCGCACCTCCATCAGCCGTGCCCCCATCACCACCTTGCGCTGCTTTTCTTTCAGGTCAGGCCAGACGACAAGATTGATCACCCCGGTTTCATCCTCCAGCGTGATGAAGGTAACGCCCTTGGCGCTGCCGGGCCGCTGGCGAATCAGCACCACGCCTGCAACCTGCACCATGCTGCGGAACTTGCGGCTGCGCAGATCGGCAGCGCGCACAAAGCCGCGTGCGGCCAGATCGGCGCGCAGGAAGGCCATCGGGTGGGCTTTCAGGCTGAGACGGGTGGTCTGGTAATCGGCGACCACTTCCTCGGACAAAGGCATGGCAGGGAGCGCAATGCGCGCCCGCTCCCCACCCTCCTCACGCACGCCTGCAGCGCGGAACAGCGGAAGATCGGGCGCGGCAATCAGGCTCCTCGCGTCCCACAACGCCTGTCTGCGGGTGAGGCCGAGCGAGGTGAAGGCATCGGCGCTGGCAAGACGTTCGATATGCGCAGGGCTGAGGCCAGCACGGGCGCGCAGGTCGGCGATGTTGCGGAAAGGCCCGCCCGCCTCCCGCGCGCTCACCAGCGTGGCGGCGACATGTTCGGGCAGGCCATCTATCTGCCGCAGGCCAAGGCGCAGGGCGTGTTCGTCCCCCGCGCCTTCCAGCGTGCAGTCCCACATGCTTGCGTTCACATCCACCGGCAGCACCCGCACCCCGTGCTCGGCCGCATCGCGCACGATCTGCGCCGGGGCATAGAACCCCATCGGCTGCGAATTGAGCAGTCCGCAGGCGAAGGCAGCCGGGTAATGGCACTTCAGCCAGCTTGAGACGTAAACCAGCTGCGCAAAGCTGGCCGCGTGGCTTTCGGGAAAGCCATATTCGCCGAAGCCCCTGATCTGGTTGAAGCAGCGCTGGGCAAAGTCGCGGTCATACCCGCGCGCGACCATGCGTTCGACCATCATGTCCTGAAGCTCGTCCACCATCCCGCGGCTGCGGAAGGTCGCCATCGCCTTGCGCAGGCGGTTGGCCTCGAGGCTGGAGAACTTCGCCGCATCCAGCGCGATCTTCATCGCCTGTTCCTGAAAGATCGGCACGCCGAGCGTGCGCCCGAGGATGCTGGTGAGTTCGTCCGGTGGGCCGTGTTCGGGCGCGGGTGCGGGGATTTGCACAGGCTCCGCGCCCCGGCGGCGCTTCAGGTAAGGGTGCACCATGTCGCCCTGGATCGGTCCGGGCCGGACAATCGCGACCTGAATCACCAGATCATAGAACTCGCGAGGGCGCAGGCGCGGCAGCATGTTCATCTGCGCCCGGCTCTCGACCTGAAACACGCCCAGCGAATCGCCTTTGCGCAGCATCGCGTAAGTTGCCGGGTCTTCACGCGGGACGGTGGCGAGAGTGAGCCTGCGCCCGTGATGATCGCCCAGCAGATCAAGGCATTTGCGGATGCAGGTCAGCATTCCCAGCGCCAGCACATCCACTTTCAGGATGCCGAGTGCGTCGATATCGTCCTTGTCCCACTCGATGAAGCTGCGGTCAGGCATGGCACCGTTGCCGACCGGCACAGTTTCGATAAGCCGGCTTTCAGTGAGGATAAAGCCGCCGACGTGCTGACCCAGATGGCGCGGCATTCCAATCATCTGCTCGGTCAGTTTGAGGACGCGCCGCAGGTGTGGGTCGGTGATATCCAGCCCGGTTTCCGCCGCGTGCTTCTCGCTGATCTCGCGCCCCCACCCGCCCCACACGGTGCGGGCGAGCGCGCTGGTGACATCTTCGGAAAGGCCCATCGCCTTGCCCACCTCGCGGATCGCCATGCGCGGGCGGTAATGGATCACGGTCGCGCACAGTCCGGCGCGGTGGCGGCCATATTTGGCGTAGATATACTGGATCACCTCCTCGCGCCGCTCATGTTCGAAATCGACGTCGATATCGGGCGGCTCCTTGCGTTCTTCGGAGATGAAGCGGTCGAACAGCAGTTGGTGCTTGGCCGGATCGACGCTGGTGATGCCGAGGACGTAGCAGACGGCGGAATTCGCCGCCGAACCCCGGCCCTGACACAAGATCGGCGGATCGCACCCGCGCGCGAAATCGACGATGTCCTTGATGGTGAGGAAGTAGCGCGCCAGATCAAGCTTGGCGATCAACGCCAACTCGCGCTCCAGCGTGGCGCGCACCGTTTCGGGCAGGCCGTCAGGATAACGCCGCCCGGCCCCGGCCCAGACTTCGGTTTCGAGGAAGGCCTGCGGGGTCTGGCCGTCAGGGTAGATGTCCTCCGGGTATTCGTAGCGCAATTCGTCGAGGCTGAACTGGCACCGGTCCGCTACTTCCCGCGCGGCGGCGATGGCGTGGGGCCAGCGGGCGAACAGGCGCTGCATTGCGGCGGGGGACTTCAGATGCCGTTCGGCATTGGGGTGCAGCAGGTGCCCGGCCGCCGCCACGGTGGTCTTGTAGCGGATCGCGGTCATCACGTCCTGCAATGCGCGGCGCTCGGGCGCGTGATAGTGGACATCATTGGTGGCAAGCAGGCCGAGGCCGTGGGTGCGGGCGAGGCTGTCGAGCCGTTCGATCCGGGCGATGTCGTCACCGCGATAGAGGTAGGCGGCGGCGATATGCTTGAGGGTCGGCAGCTGGCGGGTGAGGTGGAGGAGGAGTTCAGAGAAGGGGACGGCAAGTTCGGTGGGGCCGAAGGGGCTGGCCGTGTGACTCCCCTCCCGCTTGCGGGAGGGGCTGGGGGT
>RHGM01000007.1 GCA_003724185.1 Porphyrobacter sp. IPPAS B-1204 | reverse complement strand
AACCGGCCACCAATGATACCATCAGGCTATGGTGGCCGGGTGGGGAGGCGGGGCGGGTGGTCTGCAACACCAAAGGCAGCTAAAAAAAACGGCCCGAACCCCGGGACTAGAAGGGTTCGGGCCGTAGCTGCGTCATCCAGCCTGCGGGGCGATGGACGGCGCATGGGCACAGGCGCGGTTCAGCCGCCGCGCTGCTGTTCGGTTACCAGGGCCGCGACCTGCTGCTTGGCATCGATCCGGGCCTTGGCGAGGCAAGCGCGGGCTTCCTGGCTGAGCGTGCGCGAACCGGTCGTCAGACTGGTGGTGCGGCACACCTGACGCACGGCCTTTTCGACCCGCTGGTCGAGGGTCCGCTGACCCTTGGCCGTGCCAAGATCGATATCGGCCGTGGGCACCTGGATCGTCATGGTCTCGGCGTTGCCAGCCATCGCAGGGGTGATTGCAGCGCCAGCAAGGCCCAGCGCGGCAAGGGCGTGAGTGATTGTTTTCGCAAGGGGTTTCATATCCGTTTCCTCCATTAGGCAGGTTGCCTGAGAACGGGCGGGGGGTCCGTTCCGGGGGGATGAGGCGTCCTGCTGAAACCTGTGATACGCCCCGCCGCCGGGTTGCGCATTCAGGCTTCGATCAACCCCGCCCCCGCGTTCGACCGGTGCGGGGGTCAAAAGACCAATGGCGCGAAAGCCGCGACAAATGGCGGTTCCCAATCGACCAGCGCAGCGCCATAGTGGGGCCATGACCTGGGCGACGGTGATCATCTTCCTGCTGGGAATCGCCAATTTCGCGATCAACCGGGCGGTGTTCGACAGCGAGCACCCGCTGCTCTCCCGCTTGCCCCAGATCAGCCGGACACTGGGCAGCCGCGCCGCATTGATCAGCGAATTTGCGGTGCTGCTGGTCGCGCTGATGTTGTCGGCCAAGGGCTGGCCGAGCTTCGCCTGGGCCTATGCCGCCTACACGTTGTGCAATGGCGGCGCGGCGTGGCTGATCCTGACCCGGCGGGTGTAGCGCCGCCATGCCGACCCGCCTGTTCCATATCAGCGACGTGCATTTCGGGGTGGAGGACCGCGCCGCGCTCGATGCGGTTGCCGCTGCGGTCGCAGCTGAGCGCCCCGACGCGGTGGTGTGCACCGGCGATCTGACCCAGCGCGCCAAGCACTCCGAATATGCCGCTGCGCAGGCGTGGTTTGCATCGCTGGGCGTGCCGGTGGTGCTGGAGCCGGGCAATCATGACATGCCCTATTACAACCCGTGGGAACGCTTCACCGATCCCTTCCGGCGTTTCGAGGGGCTGCGGGCAGCGGTGAGCGGCGGGTTCGAATCGCCCGATGTGGTGCTGGTGCCGCTGCGCACCACGGTGCGGGCGCAGACCCGGATTCCGTGGTCGGACGGGGTGGTGAAGCCCGCCGCCTTGCGCGCCACGCTGGCCGCGCTTCACGCGTTGAAAGGCGATCCGCGCACGATCATCGTGATGGCGCATCACCCGTTGCTGGGGCCTGAGGGCGGGCGCCGCAATCCCACCATTGGCGGTGATGCCGCCTTTGCCGCGCTGGCTGCGGCCGGTGCCCACGCGGTGATTTCCGGCCATGTCCACGTCCCGTTTGACGAGCGGCGGGCCAGCGGCGGGCAGGCGATGCGCACCATCGGCACCGGCACGCTGTCGACCCGGCTGCGCCACGAGGCGCCGGCAAGCTGGCGGGTGATCGATTGCGCGCCCGGCGGCATGATCGACACCCATCTCAGATTGGCCGGGTCCAGCCCGGCCTCGGTAATCTGACGGGGCCGCGCCTTAACCTTTTCCCTAGGACTGGCGTTAAGACTTTCTTGGTCAGATTGCCGACGCAGTTCGGGCCTTCACGCGCCTCTGCGTATTGTCCCGTCTGCCCTGTTCAACCGTACGCCCCGCCATCGCCCTTTGGGGCCGGGCGCGGAGCGTGGGAAAGGGTATCGCGATGGAATTGATCAAGGCGATGACGTTCAGTGCGATCCTGACTGCGGCGATCGCGATGGTGCTGGGCTCCCAAGGGACTTCGGCGGGGGCCCTGGCCGTTCACGGGGTCCAGTTTGCCGAAGCAAAACTGTATTGGTCCTGGCCGATTTTCCTGTCCGGCACCGGACTGGCTTGGGGGCTCATGCTGTTGCAACGCTGATCGGCCGCTCCGGCACGCAATGAAAAAGGGCGGCTCCCTTGCGGGGCCGCCCTTTTGTCTGTTCCGTATGGGAGCGGTTTAGCGCTTCGAGAACTGCCCCCAGAAGCGCGATTAGCGCTTCGAGAACTGGAAGCTGCGGCGGGCCTTGGCCTTGCCGTACTTCTTGCGTTCCACCACGCGGCTGTCGCGGGTGAGGAAGCCTTCGGCCTTCACAGCGGAGCGCAGTTCCGGCTCGTACTTGGTCAGGGCCTGGGCGATGCCGTGCTTCACAGCACCGGCCTGACCCGAAAGCCCGCCGCCGCGCACGGTGCAGACCACGTCATACTGGCCGGTGCGATCGGTGATGGTGAAGGGCTGGTTGATCACCAGACGCAGGGTCGGACGCGCGAAATAGGTTTCCTGATCGCGGCCATTGATGGTGATCTTGCCGGTGCCCGGCTTGACCCACACGCGGGCAACCGCGTCCTTGCGGCGGCCGGTGGCGTAGGAACGGCCCTGCGCGTCGATTTCGCGGTCGCGCAGCGGCGCGGCCACGCGGGCGATTTCGGCAGCGTCGCCCTGCGGCACGCCAGCGGCGATGTCCTTCAGATCGGCGAGATCGGACACGGTCGTGGTTTCATCAGTCATTATGCAACGACCTTGTTCTTGCGGTTCATGGAAGCGACGTCGAGCACCTGCGGCTTCTGGCCGTCATGGGGATGCTCCGTCCCGACATAGAGGTGCAGCGCGCGCATCTGGTCACGGCCAAGCGGGCCGCGCGGGATCATGCGTTCCACAGCCTTTTCCAGCACACGCTCGGGGAACTTGCCGCCGAGCACCTTGGCCGGGGTGGTTTCCTTGATGCCGCCGGGGTGGCCGGTGTGCTTGTAATAGACCTTGTCGCCCATCTTCTTGCCGGTGAACTGCACCTTTTCGACGTTGATGACGATCACGTGATCGCCGCAATCAACGTGCGGGGTGTAGGTCGGCTTGGTCTTGCCGCGCAGGATGTTGGCGATGATCGCAGCGAGGCGACCAACGACCAGACCGTCGGCATCGATGATGTGCCAGTTCTTTTCGACCTCGGCCGGTTTGATCGACCGGGTCTGCTTGGTGAGCGCCTTCATGGCATGTGTCCTTGGTTCGAATCTGTCTACCAGAGGGTATCCGGGAGAATCGCCGCCCGATCTGCCGAACGGGTGGAGAAGTGGGGCGCAAATGTCGCCGACCCCCGTGAAAGTCAAGCAAAAGCGGGTTTTTGCGATGCGGTAAAATAATACCGTATGATCAGGGCGGCCCCAAAGTCCACACTTCTGCGGCCTGCCGGTCATACCCGTCGATCGTCGTAATCACCCGCCGTTCGGCCCGGGCGAGCCAGGGCGCATCGGGTTGGGGCACGGCCTTGTAGCTGAGCAGGAACCGCCCGGTCACGCCATCGGGCAGCGTCACGACCTCGCTGCGTTCGACCGGAACGCCGGCCGGGTAAAGCAGATCGCCGGGCAGCGCATCGAGCAGGCCCGATCCGGCGCGGTGCACTTCGGCGAGATAGAACCGGGCGCGGGCACGTTCATCGGTCGGGACAGGTTGGCCTGCGATGAAGCTTTCTGCGGCCCGCAGCGCGGCGGTGACCGTATCACTTTCGTCCGGCGCCACCGGGGTGGTGAGGATCGCGCCGTTTTCCGACAGCATCAGCGGAAACATCCCGCTGGCATCGCGCTGCTGTTCGATCCGGGCAAGCGCTTCAAGGCTGGGCGGCGCATCGACTGCGGCGCCGGTCTGGCGCCCGTTCACCACGGTTCCGCGGCCCTGGCGCTGGAACGTCACGTCCCACCACCGCCGGACGGTGATGGCCGCGTCGCCGCGCTCGCCTAGCCCGCGTTCAAGCGTCCGGGTGAGGCGCAAGGCTTGGTCTGGCAGGCGCAGGAGGCCCTGAGGCTCGGCCAGGGGCGGGTCTGCGAGGGGTCTGGCGCCCATCACTCCCATGCCAAGCAGCGCGGCAACAAAGCCGCGCCGGGTGCTGGCGCTCATGTCCAAAGGTTGCCCCCCTTTTGCCCCGTCAAACAGTGTCGCGCCCG
This sequence comes from Porphyrobacter sp. IPPAS B-1204, assembly GCA_003724185.1. Lineage (GTDB taxonomy): Bacteria > Pseudomonadota > Alphaproteobacteria > Sphingomonadales > Sphingomonadaceae > Erythrobacter. The sequence goes on along the minus strand of RHGM01000007.1, from coordinate 119,465 downwards.
TCAGTCTTGTTGGGGCTGATGCTGACAGGTCGCGGCCAGCCACGCAAGGCTCGCCAGATGAGCCGCATCGCAATGCCAACCGACAATTGCAGGCGTATCATAGGGATGGAGGCTCCCGAGACGATCGACCAGCGGGGTGAGGCCATCGCTGGTGGTCTTGAACAGCACCGCGACTTCGCTGCCACTGGCGCGCGCGCCCTCCCAGACAAAATGGGATTCGATGGCGCCGAGAATATTGGCGCAGGCGATCAGCCGTTCATCAAGCAGGGTGGCGGCGGCGGCGCGGGCGCTTTCGGTATCGGGGAAGGGGCACCACACCAGCGCGGCTCCTGCTCCCGCCGCGTGCATCAGGCCTCTGCCTGCCGCGATTGGCTGTAGCTGTGCCCCAAACTGTGCATCGCCCATGCTGTTGCCGCCACCGTCAGCGCGCCGACCAGCTGGTGCGCAGCGGCGATCCACAGCGAGACTCCGCTCAGCACAGTCGCAATCCCCAGCAGCACCATCGTCCCGATCGCTGCATTCACGGCGATGCTGGCAAAGCGGTCCGTTGTGCGCACGCCCCGCGCCAGCCACACCAGCGCGGCGACCGCGACCCACGCCCACCAGCGGTGGAGGAATTGCAGCAGAAAGGGATCATGGGTCAGCGTCCACAGCATCCCGCCCGACCAGTCGACTTGCGGAATCAGCCGCCCGTTCATCAGCGGCCAGTCATAGGCGGCATGGCCCGCATTCAACCCCGCAACCCACGCGCCCAGCAGCAATTGCACGAACAGCACCAGCCCGGCCACCGCCGCGCCTGCCGTCAGCGGGGCAGGGCGTGCGGCAGGATCAACGGCAAGCCGCCGCAGATCGCGCGACGTCCACACCAGCCCCGCCAGCAGGAACAGCGCGGTCAGCAAATGGGCCGAGAGGCGGAAATGGCTCACGTCAGTAAGGTCAGTCTCGCCCACGCCGGACGACACCATGAACCACCCCAGCGCCCCTTGGCCGAGGATCAGGGAGAACATCGCCGCCAGCCGCCAGCCATAACCCGCCGGAATCGCCCGCCGCGCCGCGAACACGATCAGCGGCAGCAGGAAGGCGAGGCCGATCACCCGGCCCAGAATGCGGTGGAACCATTCCCAAAAGAAGATGAACTTGAACGCGGCGAGATCCATGCCCGCCGGGCCGCTTTCCATGCGGTATTCGGCGGTCAGCCGGTACTTGGCGAATTCGGCCTGCCACGCGGCTTCGGTGAGGGGCGGGAGGATGCCGCTGACCACGTTCCATTCGGTGATCGACAGCCCGCTTTCAGTGAGCCGGGTGATCCCGCCAACCACCACGATGGTGACCACCAGCAGCGCGACCAGCTCCAACCAGCGGGCAAGCGCCAGCGGCCGGGCGCGGGTGTGCGGGGCGGGCTTGAACAGGTTCGACACGGAGGCAGATGTGGCCATGACAGGGCGTTCTTTGTGCCGCCGCGCCCTCCAGCGCAAGCCCGTTTGCCGCAAACACCCGTGCGGGCAGCGCAATCTGGCGCAGGTCACCCTTGCACAATGTAACAACATTACATATGTGCGGGTCAGACATGGCCAACAACGCCCTTCCCCCTGCGAGTCGGACCTCGCTCCGTCGCCGACTCGATCATCTCGGGATCGGGCTGGCGGGTCTGTGCGCGCTGCACTGCCTTGCCACGCTGGGCGTGATCGCGTCGCTGGGCGTTGGCGGGCACTTCCTGTTCAACGAGAATATCCACCGCGTCGGCCTGCTGCTGGCGGTGGCTGTCGCGGCGGTGGCGATCGGCTGGGGCCTGCTGCGCCACGGACGGCTGTTGCCCTTTGCGGTGGCGCTGGGCGGTCTGGCGCTGATGGTTGCGGCCTTGATTGTGCCGCACGGGCCCAATGAATTCCTGCTGACGCTGCTCGGCGTGGCGCTGGTTTCGGCCGGCCACCTGCTGAACCTGCGCGCTGCGCGCTGACAGCAGGATTGCACAAAACTCGTGGTTGCAGCCGTGGCCTGAGCGCCTATGTCCCCTGCCATGACGAAGAGCATCACCCTCAACGGCGCGCCGCACCGCTCCGCCGCTGCCACCATCGCCGATCTGGTCCGCGAACTGGAACTCGTGCCTGAAAAGGTCGCGGTTGAGAGGAACGGCGAGATTGTCCCGCGTTCGACGCTGGGCGAAGCGCCGCTCGCCGATGGTGACAAGCTGGAAATCGTGCATTTCGTGGGCGGCGGCGATCAAGCAGCCAAGAGCGGGGATGATGACACCTGGACGGTCGCGGGCCGGACTTTCCGCAGCCGGTTGATTGTCGGCACGGGCAAGTACAAGAGCTTTGAACAGAACGCCGCTGCTGTCGCTGCCTCGGGCGCTGAGATCGTCACCGTCGCGGTGCGGCGGGTCAATGTCAGCGATCCCAAGGCGCCGATGCTGACCGATTTCATCGACCCCAAGAAAATCACCTATCTGCCCAACACCGCCGGGTGCTTCACCGGCGAGGATGCCGTGCGCACGCTGCGGCTGGCGCGTGAGGCGGGGGGCTGGGATCTGGTCAAGCTGGAGGTGCTGGGCGAAGCGCGCACGCTCTACCCCGACATGCGCGAGACGCTGAAGGCGACCGAGGTGCTCGCCAAGGAGGGCTTCCTGCCGATGGTCTACTGCGCCGATGATCCGATTGCGGCGAAGCAGCTGGAAGACGCGGGCGCGGTGGCGATCATGCCGCTTGGCGCGCCGATTGGCTCGGGCCTTGGCATCCAGAACCGCGTGATGATCCGCCTGATCGTCGAAGGCGCGAAGGTGCCGGTGCTGGTCGATGCAGGTGTGGGCACGGCGTCCGATGCGGCGGTCGGCATGGAACTGGGCTGCGATGGCATCCTGATGAACACCGCCATCGCCGAAGCGAAAGACCCGATCCGCATGGCCCGCGCCATGAAACTGGCGGTGGAGGCGGGGCGCGAGGCTTATCTGGCGGGCCGGATGGCGCGGCGGATGTACGCCGATCCAAGCTCGCCGCTGGCGGGATTGATCTGAGGTTTTTTCGCTCGCGGCTTGACGGCTGCACCGTCGCCTCCGCGGGGGCGGCCTACCGGCCGGCGGGCGCCCAATCCCTTTGGCGCCCTTGCGGCCCGTCCGTTGGCGGGCCGATCCTGTTTCCATACCTAACGCTTAATTAACCATCCCGTGCGACGTTCTCCTCGTCTGAAGGAGACACGCGCCATGATGATGCCGATTGCCGAAATGCGGGAGTTTGCCGGGTTCGCCCCGGCCGAACAGCGTTACATCAAGCGCAGCCTCGACATTGGCCTCGCCCGCACCGACGCGTTCCGCCGCTGGGGGCGCAGCGAGGTGGAGAACACCGCGATCCGCCGGCAATATGTCGCCTATCAGGATCTGAAGTCGCTCCGCGCCCTGATCCCGCAGGAAGGCACGCCTTTCGAGGTCGAACGCTTTCTCGGCAAGCTGGTGCGCGTTGCCGCCTTTGATCTCGAACAGGAGCGGCTGGGGTGTTTTTCCGCCTTCCGTTTCCTCTATGAACGCCTGCTCGGCGCACGGGCGCGGCCTTACCTGCCCGCCGCCTTCTGCGCCGCCGCCGCGCTGCCCTCGATCCGCCCCGAACGCCGCAAGCTGCTGCTGCAATCCCTGAGCGAAGCCGCCGCGACCGCCCCCGGCTGGTCGGAACGCGAGCCAGTGTTCCTGCCCGAATATGTGGACGACTTCGAAGCGGCCTAATACTGGTTCGGGGATGGAGCCCTCCCCCTATCACCCCCCGGTCAAACGCTCGCTCAGCATCGCGGGCCACCAGACCTCGATCAGCCTCGAACCGCTGTTCTGGGACATGCTGAAAGCCGCCGCCGCCCGCGAGGGGCTGGCAGTTGCCGCGCTGGTCGCCCGCATCGATGCCGAACGGATCAAATCGTCGACCCCGCCGGGGCTGGCGAGCGCGATAAGGGTGTGGCTGGTGGTGAACGCCTGATTGTCGTCATTGCGAGGCCGAAGGCCGCGGCAATCCATCGACCGACCGACTACCGCAAGTTCAGGCCATGGATTGCTTCGCTTCGCTCGCAATGACGAAGATTGGCTCTAGTCGTCCACCCGTTCGATATCCGCGCCCACCAGCTGCAACTTCTCTTCCAGCCGCTCGTACCCGCGATCCAAGTGATACAGCCGCCGCACGGTCGTCTCGCCCTCGGCCGCCAGCGCGGCGATCACGAGGCTCATGGAGGCGCGCAGGTCGGTGGCCATCACTTCCGCGCCGGTCAGGCGGTCGACACCCTTCACGACAGCCGTCCGGCCCTCGGTGGTGATGTCCGCGCCCATGCGTGCGAGTTCGGGCACGTGCATGAAGCGGTTTTCGAAGATCGTTTCCTTCAGCACGCTCGCGCCTTCGGCCTTGCACAGGAGCGCCATCAGCTGCGCCTGCATGTCGGTGGCAAGGCCGGGATAGGGCGCGGTGGTGAGGTTGGTGGCCTTCAGCGCGCCATTGGCCTTGACCGTGATGCTCTTGGAATCCCACGTCACTTCGCAGCCGATGGCTTGCAGCGCGTGGATCGTCGCCATCATGTCCTCGGCCTTGGCGCCTTCAAGCCGCACTTCGCCGCCGGTGATCGCGGCGGCGCAGGCGTAGGATCCGGCCTCGATCCGGTCAGGCATGACGCGGTAGGTCGCGCCGTGCAGGCGCTTGACCCCGTGGATGGTGAGGCTGGACGTGCCGATCCCCTCGATCTCCGCGCCCATGGCGACCAGCATGTTGCACAGATCGACGATTTCCGGCTCGCGCGCGGCGTTGAACAATCTGCTTGTTCCATTGGCGAGCACCGCGGCCATCAAGGCGTTCTCGGTCGCGCCGACAGAAACCACCGGGAAATCGAAATCCCCGCCCGGCATCCCGCCATCGGGCTGCACGGCGCGCACGTAGCCTGCGGCGAGTTCGATATGCGCGCCGAATGCCTCCAGCGCCTTCAGGTGCAGGTCAATCGGGCGGTTGCCGATCGCGCAGCCGCCGGGCATCGACACGGTCGCCTCGCCAGAGCGGGCCAGCATCGGGCCGAGCACGAGGATCGAGGCGCGCATCTTGCGCACCAGATCATAGGGCGCGACGTTGGAGGTGATCCGGGTCGCCTCCATGCTCATCACCCGGCCGAAATCCTCAGGGCGCGTGCCCTGGATGACGGTGGTGACCCCGAACTGGTTCATCAGGTGCTGGAACCCGTCAATATCCGCCAGACGCGGCAGGTTGCGCAGCGTCAGCGGCTCCTCGGTCAGCAGCGCGCAGGGTATCAGCGTGAGCGCAGCGTTTTTGGCGCCGGAAATCGGGATGGTGCCGGAAAGGCGGTTGCCGCCGCGGATGATGAGTTTGTCCATCCCGCCAGCCTTAGCGAAAAGTGCTTTTCGTGCAACTCGGCGGGGCCGCTTTCCGATCAATCATTGACCTTGGTTATGGCGCAAGGCACGGGGACGCGGGACGCGAGGCAACCGATCAGCAAGCAACGAGGGCAGTGAATGTCTCCCAAGCCAATCCGCAAAGCCGTGTTTCCCGTCGCCGGTCTTGGCACGCGCTTTCTGCCCGCGACCAAGGTGGTGCCAAAGGAACTGCTGCCCGTCGTTGACCGCCCGCTGATCCAGTACGCGGTGGATGAAGCGCGTGAGGCGGGGATCGAGCAGATGATCTTCGTCACCGGGCGCGGCAAGACCGGGATTGTCGAACATTTCGACATCGCCTTCGAACTCGAACAGACCATGACCGAGCGCGGCAAGGACTTGTCCGTGCTCGATTGCGCCCGTGCCACGCCCGGCGATGTGATCGCTGTGCGCCAGCAGGTGCCGCTGGGTCTCGGCCACGCGATCTGGTGCGCACGGGCGATTGTCGGGGACGAACCTTTCGCGATCTTCCTGCCGGACGAGTTGATGGTCGCACGCGAAGGCGGCACCGGCTGCATGAAGCAGATGGTGGAGGCCTATGAACAGGTCGGGGGCAATCTGATTTCGGTGCTCGAAGTGCCGATGGCGCAGGTGTCTGCTTATGGCGTGATCGATCCGGGCGAAGTGAACGGCACGCTGACCGAAGTGCGCGGGCTGGTGGAAAAGCCGCCGGTGGCCGAGGCGCCGTCGAACAAGATCGTGTCGGGCCGTTACATCCTCCAGCCCGAAGTCATGCGGGTGCTGGAAAATCAGGGCAAGGGCGCGGGCGGGGAGATCCAGTTGACCGACGCGATGGCGAAGATGATCGGCACCCAGCCGTTCCACGCCGTGACCTTTGACGGCAACCGCTATGACTGCGGCAGCAAGGTCGGCTTCGTCGAGGCGACCCTGGCGATTGCACTCGCCCGGCCCGACATGGGCGCCGAGGTGCGGGCGATTGCGCTGGATTTGCTGAAGTAAGCGGAACCAAAAGCGCGGGGGGCAGCGCCGCCGCCCCCCGCGCCCGGATTTACTCCGCTGCTTCGCCCGCCGGCAGGTCTCCCGCGTCATTGTCACGCGGCTTGGCCAGCTTTGCGGGCTTGGCCGGTGCGGGCGCAGGCGCAGGCGCGGGTGCAGCCTCAGCTTCCGCCGCGCCCTTGACCAGCCCCGACAGCGACGAGCCGTCCAGCCCCAGTTCCTTCATCAGCCCGTCAAGCACCGGGGCCTGCGCACGGTAGGCCAACGCGGCTGACACGGCGTCAGAGGCAAGGTTGCCTGACCCGCTTCCGCCACCCGAGCCATTCCCATCATTCGCCGCGCGCCCGCCATTGGTGAGCCCGTCAACCTGCACGATCTTGATCGAATCGATCGCCTCCATCGGCTTGGCGCTTTCACGGATGACCTCGGGCAGCACCTTCAGCAGTGCCAGCTTGGTCTGCAGGCTGATCTGGTCGTTCGAGAGGATGTTCGCCGCCTCGTTGATGGCGCGCTGGCCCTCGGCTTCTACCTCGAAGCGCACAGCAGCGGCCTCGGCGCGCAGCTTTTCGGCTTCGGCCTGACCTTGGGCCTCCAGCCGAAGGGCTTCGGCGCGGTTGGCGGCGGCGTCCTTTTCCGCTTCGGCCTGCACCTTGACGCCGATGGCGTCGCGTTCGGCCTGCTTGGCGGCTTCGATCAGTTCGATCTTCTTGCTACGTTCGGCGATCTCGCTTTCGCGGGCGGTGGCGACGCGTTCCTCGGCCTCGACCGCCTTGGCGCGGGCGTCATCCGCTTCGGCCTTGGCCTGGCTTTCTTCGCGGGACTTGTTCTGCACCGCGATCTGCTGTTCCTGCCGGGCGATTTCGAGCGCCCGCTGCTGGTCGATGCGGGCTTCCTCAACCAACCGGTCCGCCTCGATCTGCTGGGCATCGACCTGCTTTTTCGCTTCGATCCGCGCAGCATCAGCCTCACGGTTGCGTTCGGCCTGTTCGCGGGCGATTTCGGCGATCTGCGCTGCGCGCCGCACTTCAACCTCGCGCTCCTGCTCCAGCCGCGCATATTCCTGATCACGGGCGATTTCGAAGCTGCGCTGGCTGGCTTCGAGGTTCTTGGTCTCGATCTGAACGCGGGTGTCCTGCTCGATATCGTTGCGCAGCTTCTTGCGCGCTTCGATTTGCTCGGTCAGTTTGGTCAGACCTTCGGCGTCAAACGCGTTGTTGGCGTTGAAGTGTTCGATGCTGGTCTGGTCGAGCCCGGTCAGCGACACCGACTCCAGCTCAAGCCCGTTCATGGCGAGATCGTTGGAGCTGACCTGCTGCACCTTCTGCACGAAATCGGCGCGCTGTTCGTGAAGCTCGTTCATCGTCATCCCCGCCGCGACCGAGCGCAGCGCGTCGACGAATTTGCCTTCGACCAGATCCTTCAGCGCTTCGGGCTGCATGGTGCGCTGGCCCAGCGTCTGCGCGGCCATCGCGATGGCCTCGGCATCGGGGCGCACGCGGACGTAGAATTCGGCCTTCACATCGATCCGCAACCGGTCGAGGGTGATCAGCGCCTCGCTGTCACGGCGCACCACCGGCAGCACCAGCGTGTTCATGTTGACCGGCATGGTTTCATGGAACACCGGGAACACCAGCGCGCCGCCGTTCATCACCACGCGCTCGCCGCCAAGGCCCGTGCGGACAAAGGCGGTTTCCTTCGATGCGCGGCGGTACAGCCGGATCAGGAAGGCGAAGAAGATGATGACAAACAGCAAGCCGCCGATACCGACGACGCCATAGGTGATCAGGTCACCGGTCGAGGTCAGCTCACCTGCCGTGGTCAAATCTTCGGTTGTCGTCAAAGCCATGTGCGTTCCCCTTTAAATGTCCGGCCCGAGCAGCGGGCTTTCGTAATGCACGCCGTAGAAGGTCTGCCCTTCGCGGCGCACCAGCAGGACAGTGTCGCCTGCGTTCAGCGCGAGTGTCTGGTCATGGGGTTCCACCATGACGAAATGCGCCTGTCCGTGAATATCGATCACCTTGGCGCGGGCAGGGCTGCCGGCGCGGGCGGTGCCGATCTGGATTTCGGCATCGCGCCGCACCAGTTGATCCAGCGCGATGGCGGTGGTTTCATCCTTGGGCATGATGGCGCCAACCGGGCGCATCGCAAGGCTGTTGAGCGGGATTGCGGCCCCTGCGGCGGCCAGCGCGGCCCATCCGGCGCTGAGCGGCGCGCCGAGCAGGCTGGTCAGCACCGCCTGCCCGATCAGGCCGGCGGCGCTGAAGGTGAACAGCAGGCTCGCCAGCCAGATCAGGAACGGCACCCGGCCCAGCCCCAGCAGCGTGGTCAGCGCCTCGCCAAAGCTGCCCGCGTCGAGGCCATCGGGCGAATCGAATTCGCCCGCGCCTTCGATGGCATCGCCAATGCCGGTGACTTGCAGCAAGGCAATCACCGCCAGCGCGCCAAACGCGATGACGAAGGGCAGGTTGTGAGGTTCAAGCAGGCTCACGCCGCCAACCCCGCAGCAGCAAGGCGAAGTTCAAATCCCATGCCTGAAAAACTAGGGCAAAGACCCTTGAACCCAAAGCGGAATCGGAACGCGTTTGTCGATTTTCAGGCGCAGGTTTTCAGGCTGGCGTCACGCGCAAGGGGAGTGTCTTCAATCCGCCCACGAAGGTGCTGCTGGCACGCTTGGCCTCGCCTGCCGGCTCGACGCTGGCGACCCGGTCGAGCAGGGCTTCGAACAGGATGCGCATCTCCAGCCGCGCCAGATGCAGGCCGAGGCACTGGTGCGCCCCTGCGCCGAACGCGAGGTGCCGGTTGGGGGAGCGGGCGGCATCGAACCGGCGCGGATCGGGGAACTGCGCGGGATCGTGGTTGGCGGCGACATAGTTGATCATCAGCCAGTCGCCCTTCTGGATGGCCTGCCCGCCAAGCTCGCAATCCTCTGCTGCGGTGCGCATGAAGTGCTGCACCGGGGTCGTCCAGCGGATCGCTTCCTCGACAATGCCGGGGAGCAGCGAGCGGTCGGCCTTCACCCGCGCCCATTGTTCGGGATCATGCGCCAGCGCCTGCATCGCGCCTGCCGTGCTGGCAGAGGTGGTGTCATGCCCGGCGGTGGCGACGATGATGTAGTACCCCGCCATGTCACGCGGCGGCAGCGGCTGGCCATCCACCAGCGCATTGGCAATCACGCTGGCGACATCGTCGGTCGGGTGCTTGCGGCGGTCTTCGGCCAGCCCTGCGAAGTAATCCTCGAAGGTCTTCACCGCGCCCGCGACGATCTGCACCACCTGTTCGGGCGTCATCTGGTCCATGCCGCTGCCCGACAGGTCCTTGTCCTGTCCGCCGAACAATTGCTGGGTGAGCATCTGCATCCGGAATTCATCCTCTGGCGGTACGCCGAGGATCTGCATGACGACGCGCAAGGGATAGGGGCCGGAGACTTCCTTCACGAAGTCCACTTCGCCACCCTGTTCCAGCATCCGGTCCACCGTCCGCGCCGCCAGGGCACGCAGCTCGCCCTCCAGCTGCGCAAGGTTGCGCGGCATGAACCATTCCTGCGTCAGCTTGCGATATTTCGGATGGATCGGCGCGTCGAACACCACCAGCGAATCGACCAGCATGTTCGATCCCGTTGCCGCACGGCTGAATTCGATCGCCTGGTTGAAGCTGAACACCACCGGGCGCGGGTTGTTGAGGAAGGCGGCGTTGTCCTTCGATATGCGCATCACGTCGTCATAGCGGGTGACGAGCCAGAAGGGATCGAACAGCCCCGGCGTGTCGGGCTGCACCTTCGCCACCGGGGTGCTCGCCCGGATCGCGTCGAAGGTATCGAGCAGCCCGTCCCACTGGGCATAGGCGTGCGGATCGATCACCCGGCGGGCGATGTCGCCGGGCAGCACCGCCTCCGCGCTCACGCTGCCGCTTCTTTCGCCCGTGCCGCGTATTCGTCGCGCAGCTCGCGCTTGTAGAGCTTGCCATTGGCCTCACGCGGCAGTTCGGGGCGGAAATCGAACAGCTTTGGCATCTTGATCTTGGACAGGCTGGCGCTGAGGAAGTCGCGCAGTTCCGCCTCCAGCTCAGGCCCGGCGTCGGCCATGGTCTTGGGCTGCACCACCGCCACGACCTTTTCGCCAAGGTCAGGGCAGGGCGCTCCGATCACCGCGGCGTCCATCACCTTGGGGTGGGTGACGAGCAGGTTCTCGATCTCCTGCGGGTAGATGTTGACCCCGCCGCTGATGATCATGTGGCTCTTGCGGTCGGTCAGGAACAGGAACCCGTCTGCGTCCAGATGGCCGATATCGCCCAGCGTCATCCAGCCCTTGGGGTGCATCGCCTCGGCCGTCTTGGCCGGGTCGTTGTGATAGGTGGGCAGGTTCTCGTTCTCGAAGAAGATCAGCCCGTCCGCGTCCGGCCCCAGCTCCTCGCCCTCCGGCCCGCAGACATGGACCTTGCCATGCACCGCAACGCCGACCGTGCCTGGCTTCATCAGCCAGTGTTCGGACTTCACCAGCGTCATCCCGATCATTTCGGAGCCGGCGTAGTATTCGTTCACGATCGGCCCCCACCATTCGATCATCTCGCGCTTGATCGGCACGGGGCAGGGCGCGGCGGCGTGGAGCGCGCGCTTGTGGCTGGACAGATCGTAACGGGTGCGCACCGCGGGATCGAGCTTCAGGAAGCGCACGAAGTGGGTCGGCACCCACTGGCTGTCGGTCACCTTGTAGCGTTCGATCGCCTTCAGCGCCTCTTCGGGGTCAAACTTCTCCATCATCACCACCGTGCCGCCCAGCCGGTGGACGACCGAACACCAGCCGATCGGCGCGGCGTGGTAGAGCGGGGCGGGGGAGAGATAGACCATCGATCCATCGGACGGCATCCCGGCGCCCATGATCGCGAGGCCGATCAGCGGGACGGGCGCGGCGGGATCGGGGTCTTCCGGCGGGGCGGGGCGGATGCCCTTGGGGCGGCCGGTGGTGCCGCTGGAATAGAGCATCACCATCCCCGCGCTCTGGTCAGGGATCGGATCGGGCGACTGCGCAGCCAGGGCAGCAGCGAAATCCTCCGCATCGCCCGAATCCATCACCAGCACGGTCAGGCCGGGGCATTCCTTGCGGATATCCTCCAGCACCCCCGCGAAATAGCCGCTGGTGATCAGCAGCGTCGCCTGTGCATCGCGGATGATATAGGCGGCCTCTGGCGCGGTCAGGCGGCTGGAGATCGGCACCAGCATCGTGCCGGCACGCTGCGATCCCCAGATCAGCGTGAAATATTCGATCCGGTTTTCCAGCAGCACCGCAAAGGCATCACCAGGCCCGATTCCGTGGGCGCGCAGCAGATGGGCAAAGCGGTTCGATTCCGCCTCCATCTCGCCATAGGTGATCTGCTTGCCCGATCCGGTCATGATAACGGCAGGATGATCCGGGCGGGTCGCGGCGTGCGCGATCGGGTGCATGCTCATTGGTTCTCTCCCATGCGGCATCACCCGGCAAGGCGGGCGTGGCCGACGTTCTCTCTCCCGGCAAAATCTAGCGGGAGCGGGAACACTCGCAAGGGAAAAGCGTATGTGAAATGCTACCGATCATGCGCACCGTCACGGCGGCTTGATGGCGCGCACCAAAAAAAAAGGCGGCGGGATAACCCGCCGCCCATGTTCGGACACCCTCTCCAATGTCCGGCCCGTTTGCACGGGCAATCTCGTGAAGCTTACTCGCCGCCGCCTTGGCCGGTCAGACGAGCATCGCGGGCGTAGGCCAGCTGTGCTTCGCTCTCTACCATATACGGAATCGGATTGACTGCAAGCCCGTCAACGCGGACTTCGTAATGAAGGTGCGGGCCGGTCGAACGGCCGGTCGAACCGACGTAACCGATCAGGTCGCCCTTCTTCACATTGTCGCCCGCGGCAACCGCAAGACGCGACAGGTGGGCATAGCGCGTTTCCATCGCCGCGCCATGGTTGATGCTGATGTAGAGCCCGTAGCTCGAATACCAGTCGGCGCGGCCGACAACGCCATCAGCCGTGGCATAGACCGGCGTGCCGGTCGGCGCGGCGAGATCGATGCCGGCGTGGGCGCGGCGGCCGCCAAGCACCGGGTGGGTGCGCATCCCGAAGCCGCTGGTCAGCTGCGCGCCTTCAAGCGGCATGCGCGAGGGCACTGAAACCGCACGCTGCTGGATCGGCGAGGAATAGGCGATCACGTCTTCACCAGTGACCGGGCCGGAGACCGGCGACGTTCGCTCAATCTGGGTCCAGCTCGAAAACAGCGACTTGAAGCGCGCATCACCGGTGTCGACCACTTCGGGCTGACCTTCGCGCAGCGGCTGGGTCATATCGACGCTGGCGGTGGTGGCGGAATTGGCGGTGTTGGCAAGGGCCGGACCGGCAGCGGAAACCATAAACGCGGCGCAAGCTGATACAGCGAGCTTCATCACGTGGCGCACGGCAAATTTCATACTGACCCGGTTCCCGATTGCGGCTCGCCCGTTGTTGGGCTGGACCGTTGGATATTCCGGCACGTCGTTCTGCGCGCCTTTTGCTGGACTGTGGTTATCCGGGTGAGTCGTTAATGCGCAATCTCTGCATAGAATCCACGCGACAAACCGGCTGCAAGACGCGCTGAGTCGTTGAACGGCGGCTTAATGGACCCGTGAAAATGCTGTTTTACGAGGGTCTGCCAGAGGGATTCGGGATTCGCCTGTGCCATTTCGGCGCATCGCAAAAAGTGCTTGGTGCCTGCCGCGACGTGCCGGATTTCGTCGTCAAGTATCCGCGCAAGGATTTTTGCGCCGCCCGCATCGCCCGCTGCCGCAACCCGTTCGAGCGTTGCCGGGGTTACGTCCAGTCCGCGCGCTTCGAGCACCATCGGCACCACGGCGAGCCGTGCGGCGACATCCTTGCGGGTGGCGAACGCGGCCTCCCACAGCCCAGCATGGGCAGGCAGCGCGCCGTAATGGCTGCCCAGCGATTCAACCTTTCGCGCCAGCAGGGCGAAATGCATCGCTTCGTCTGCGGCAACGCTCAGGAAATCATCGACGAAATCCCGCCCCATCTGCGCCCCGAACCGCCCCGCCATATCGAGCGCGAGGTCAATGGCGACGAATTCGATATGCGCCAGACTGTGCCACAGGGCGATCCGCGCCCGTTCGGAACCGAATTTGCCGCGCTTGGGCATCCGGCCGGGCGGGAGCAATTCGGGTGCATCGGGCCAGGCGGGCTGATCCGGCATGGCCACGTCGAAATCCCACGCCAGCCTGCCCGCCCGCCAGTCGCGTGCGATCTGGCGGGTGGCGAAGCACTTGGCGCGCGGGTCTGCGGTCAGCAGGGCTGAACGGATGGCACGGGCAAGCGTGGTCATCGGGTGCGTTAAAGCGCCTTGGCTGCCGCCAGCACCTCTTCCGCGTGCCCGGCGACCTTCACCTTGTCCCAGATTTGCGCAATCTTGCCGTCCGCGCCGACCAGATAGGTGGCGCGCACCATGCCCATGTAGGTCTTGCCGTACATCTGCTTTTCCGCCCACACGCCAAGCGCATCGGACAGCCCACCTTCTTCCGCGTCAGTCACCAGCGGGGCGGTGAGGCCGTGCTTGGCGATGAACTTGGCGTGCTTCTTCGCCGAGTCCTTGCTGACGCCAAGCAGCTTGGTCCCCGCCGCCTCGAAATCGCCCTTCAGCGCGGAGAAATCCTTGTTCTCGGTGGTGCAGCCGGGGGTGTCATCCTTGGGGTAGAAGAAGATCACCAGCTTGTGGCCGGCAAAGTCGGACGGCTTCACCTGCCCGCCTTCGGGGGTTTCCATGGCGATATCGGGGATGGCGTCACCGACGCCCGGGAAGTTGCTCATGCGGGGTTCTCCTGTTCGCTTGCGAGAATGTCTGGCCCGAGGATTTGTTTCCACGCTGCCGCCACCTGTCCGCGCGCGGCGGTGAAGGCCTCTGTGAGTGCGGCATAGCTGTCGCACCCGCAGGCCCGCGCCAGTGCCCGCGCACCGCTTGGCGGGGGTTCGCGGCCATCGGGGGCGAGCAAGCGTCCGGCTACCAGCATCCGGCTCATCAGGGCGTGGGGTGCGGCAAGATCGGCGGGGATCAACCCGGCCTCGGCCAGCCCTTCCAGCGCCGCTGCCAGATCGGGGTCGAGCGCATGGGGCGCGGCTTCGGCCAGTGCGCGGCCATCCGCCGCCTCGCCCCGAAGCTGGAGGTAGTGGACCAGGAACTCGATATCGACCAGCCCGCCGCGTGCCAGCTTGGCATCAACGGGGCCGCTGGCGGGTTTGTGCTTTGCCATCTCGCCGCGCATTTCCAGCACCGCATCGCGCAGCGCGTCCCTGTCACGCCGCGCATGAAGCACTTCGGCGAGCACGGCTTCAAGCTCGGCGCGGGCAGCCGCCGATCCATAGAGCACGCGTGCCCGGGCGAGCGCCATGTGCTCCCATGTCCACGCCGCCTCGCGCTGATACTTGCCGAAAGCCTCGCAGCTGACCGCCATCGGCCCCTGATTGCCCTGCGGCCTGAGCCTTGTGTCGACCTCGTACAGGGCGCCCTGTGCGGTCGGCACCGACAGGGCCGCGCTGACCCGGCTGGCGAGGCGGTTGTAGTAGATCGTGGCCCCCAAAGGACGCGGCCCGTCTGACTGCGCGGCAAAATCGCCGGTGAACAGGTAGACGATGTCGAGATCGGAGGCATGGGTCAGCGCCCCCCCGCCCAGCCGCCCGAGGCCGAGGATCAGCAGCTCGCTTGCCGCAATGCGCCCGTGCTTGGCGGCGAATTCTTCCACGGTCGCATCTGTCGCCAGCTGTAACGCCGCCTCTGCCGTGCGTGACAGGGCGCGGGCGATGGCGAGGGGATCGGCCAGCCCCTCGATCAGCTGGATGCCCAGCGCAAAGCGGATCTCGCCTGTCACGATCCGGATCGCATCGAGCAGCGCCTCGTAATCCGGCCGGATCGCCGCGCCGCGCATCCGCGCCATAATCGCCGCCAAATCGCCCGGCAGATCGAGTGCATGCCTGTCGATCAGCGTGTCGAGCAGTTCGGGCTTGCGCGCCAATTCATCCGACAAGACAGGCGCAAGGGTCAGCGCGGCGACCAATCGCTGGATGAGGTCAGGCCGGGCATCGAGCAGGCGGAAGGTGGTGATCGCACTAGGCACGCTTTCGATGATGCGTTCCCAGCGGGTGATGGCGCGCATCGGATCATCGCTTTGCCCCATCGCCTGCAGCAGCGCGGGGGCGAGCCGGTCCCACGCGGCTACCGCCTGCGGGCTGCGGATTGCCGGATGGCGGCCATCGCGCCAGCTCTCGATCCGTTCGGCAAGCGTGTCGGGTTCGGGATAACCCCATTCGCCAAGGCTGTGCGCCAGCGCGCTGGCGGGCATGGGGGCCGGCACGGCCGCAGCTTCGGGCTGGCCGATCAGCTCTTCGTAAATGCGCGCCGTGCGGGCGGTGAGCGCGGTCAGTTCCGCCACCAGCGCGTCGCCATCCGCCAGCCCGTCAAGCTGCGCGACATTGTCCAGCGCCGCGCCATCGGGCAGCGCATGGGTCTGGCGGTCATTGACCATCTGGAGCCGGTGCTCGATCGCCCTGAGACGGTCATAGGCCTCACCCAGCGTCAGCGCGTTTTCCGCCGTGATCCACCCCGCCGCAGCCAGCGCATCAAGGCCTGCGCGCGTGCCCCTGACCCTGAGCGAGACGTCACGCCCGCCGTGGATCAGCTGGTGGGTCTGGGCGTAGAATTCGATCTCGCGGATGCCGCCGCGCCCGCGTTTCACGTCGAAGCCCGGGCCGGGGGCTGGCGGGCCTTCGTGGCTGTGGCGGATGCGGTGGGTGAGCGCGCGGATTTCCTCGATCGCCCCAAAGTCCAGCTGCCCGCGCCACACGAAGGGGCGGATCTGGGCAAGGAACGCCTCGCCTGCTGCGATGTCCCCCGCTGCGGCGCGGGCGCGGGTGAAGGCGGCGCGTTCCCACGCCAGCGCTGCGCCCTGATAATGGGTGAGCGCCGATCCGACCGGAACGGCCAGCGGGCTGATCTCGCTCGCAGGGCGCAGCCGCAGGTCGACCCGGAGCGCATAGCCATCGGCGGTGTTCCCCGAAAGCAGCGCCACCACGCGGCGCGCATAACGCTGCGCTGCCTCGCCCGGATCGTCCGAAGGGCGGCGCGGCAGGCGGTCACGGTCAAACAGCAGGATCGGGTCAATGTCCGAAGAATAGTTGAGCTCCCCCGCGCCCTGCTTGCCCAAGGCCAGCGCGATGAAGCCATCGGCGGAATCGGCATCGCAGCGTTCGGTGATCGCGGTGCGGATGGCGCGGTCGAGCGCGCGGTCAGCGTAGGCGGTGAGTTCGCCCACCACCTGCGCCAGCGGGAAGGCCCCGGCAAGGTCGCCCACTGCCAGCGCGGCGGCCAGCGCCAGCCGTTCTCTCCGCAGCGCCACCTCGGGATCGGGATGCGCAGCTTGCGCCTTGGCCCATTCGAGCGCGGCGTCGCCATCGCCTGCCGCCAGCAGTGCGGCCAGTTCCGGCTGACGATCCAGCGCCCGCGCCAGAAACGGCGCGTGGTTGCGGGCGCGGTGCAGCGCGCTGTCCCAGTCAGGCGTGAATGTCTCTCCCATCGTCTGCCTCTGTGGCCCCCCTGCGCTGCGCCTGCAAGAGGGGTGCTTGCGTGGTGCCTAAGGCTCTGCAATGGGGCCGCCATGACGATGATCATGCCTCCCGAATGGGCGCCGCAGGACTGGCTGTGGATTGGTTTCCCGCATCTGGCCGACGAATGGCCCGGCTGGCTTGAACCGGCGCAGGAACAGATGGCGGCCTTCGCCAGCGCTGTCGCAGAAAGCGGGCAGGAGGTGCGCCTGCTGGTGCGCGATGACGCCAACGAGGCCCGCGCCCGCCAGCTTGTCAGCAGCAAGGTGGTGCTGGACCGGCGCGTCTATGGTGATGTCTGGCTGCGCGACACCGGCCCATTGGTGGTGCGCGAGGGTGACGAGCGTATTGCGAGGCGTTTCGGTTTCAACGGCTGGGGCGGCAAATATCTGATGCTCGGCGATCAGGAGATCGGCGCACAGCTGGCGCGTGATGCCGGGCTGGTGGTGACGCACACGCCGACGATCCTCGAAGGCGGGGCGGTGGATGGGGACGGCACCGGGTTGGTGGCCACAACCGAGCAATGCCTGCTGAACCCCAACCGCAACCCGCACATGACCCGCGAACAGATCGAGGCGGAATTGGCCGCGCAGCTGGGCTTCACCCGCGTGCTGTGGCTGGGCGATGGCCTCATCAACGATCACACCGATGGCCATGTCGATAACCTTGCGCGGTTTGTCGCGCCGAACCGGCTGGTGGTGCCTGAAGCGACCTGCTCGGACGATCCCAACGCGGCGATCTATGCCGATGCCGCCGCCCGCGCTGCGGCTGCCGGGGTCGAGGTGGTGCGCATCCCCTCGCCCGGCCTCATGAGCCGCGACGGGGTGGTGGAACCGGCGAGCTATGTGAACTTCGCGATCACCAGTCACCTGGTGGTGGTGCCCACCTTCGGTTCGCCCCACGATGCCGAGGGCGTCGCCGCCATCGCTGCGCTGTTCCCCGACCGGGAAACCATCGGCCTTCCCGGCGAGGCGGTGCTGGCCGGCGGCGGCGGCTTTCATTGCGCCAGCCAGCAGATGCCGGCACTTTAACACTTCGTTAGGGATTTGGCGCGAAAGTGCGGCGCATGAACCGCGCCCTTGCTCTTGCCCTGCCGATGGCCTCTGCGATCCGGATCGATTCGCTGGATATGGCGCGACGTCTGATCGTCCTCGGCTGCGGCGCAGCCCTGATCTTCGCCGGACAGGCGCTGCCGTTCTGAGCTAGAGCAGCCGCAGGAGCGCGCCCAGCGCCGCTCCGCCCAGCACCAACCCGACAACGCTGCGCCACACCGGATCACTGATCCGGCCCGACACAGCCATGCCCAGCCGGTTGCCGATCAGGATCACCGGCAGCATGACCAGCGCGAACAGCGCCAGTTCCACCCGCAGAATGCCGAGCCAGGTCGCGCTGACCAGCCCGGCGCTGGCGGCTATGGTGAAGATCAGCAGCATCGAAGCCTTGATCGTGATCCGCGGCAAGGTGCGGCCCGCGTAATAGGGCACGACCGGCGGCCCCGGCATCCCGGCATAGCCTGTCATCAGCCCGCTCAGCACGCCAACCCCGCCCGTCACCATTGGCCCGGGCACCGCCTCGCCCCGGCGGGGCAGCAGGATCGCGACAAAGGCGCTGAAGGCGATCAGCGCGATCACCAGCCGTGCGATGTCGGCGGTGGTGGAAAACAGCGCCCACATGCCGAAAGGCGTGGTAAGCACCACGATCCCGCTGATCACCCACGCACTGCGCTCCGCCTCGCGCACCAGCATGCGCACTTCGGTGAGGCCGATCAGCACCGACAGGCAATTGCCCAGCACCACCGCCTCGACCGGCGGTAGGGCGAGGGCCAGCACCGGCACCAGCAGGATCGCCATGCCAAACCCGGTCAGCCCGCGCACGAAACTCGCGCCCAGCGCCGCGCCGAGGGCGACAGCGAGCTGCAGCGCGGTGAAGCCTCCGAAAATCTCCACGCGGCTACTGGACGCCGCGCGCCTTGAGCCACGCTTCCATTTCCGCGATTTCGGTCTTCTGCGCGGCGATCACGCGGGTGGCGAGATCGCGGGCTTCCGCGTCCTTTGCGTATTTCAGGGCGACTTCGGACATTTCGACTGCGCCTTGGTGGTGGGCGAGCATGCCCTGCATGAAGGCGACGTCCGCATCGGCTGGGATATCGGCCATGCCTGCGTGCATCCTATCATTGGCCGTTTTGAAGGCCGCCTGCGCTTCGGTCAGTTCCGCCTTGGCGTCACCGCCCATGTTGTGGCCCGAATGGTCCATCATCGAATGATCGACGGCAGCATCCTGCGCGGGCGTTTCTGCGCCGCAGGCGGCGAGCAGCAGCGCGGCGGGCGCAAGAGCGAGGATCGGCTTCATGGTCAGTTCTCCGTCTTCAAATCAGGCGGCGTGCCCTCGGCCTTCAGCATCGCGATGGCGTCGGCAAGGCTCATCACCTTCTGGTGTTCGGCGCCCAGCGTGCGGACAGCAACAGTGCCTTCCTCGGCCTCGCGCTTGCCCACCACCAGAAGGTGGGGAACCTTGGCAAGGCTGTGTTCGCGGACCTTGTAGTTGATCTTCTCGTTGCGGGTGTCGGTCTCGACCCGGATGCCCGCCGCCTTGAGCTGCGCCTCGACCTCGTGGGCGTATCCATCCGCGTCGGACACGATGGTGGCGACCACGGCCTGCACCGGGGCGAGCCATGCGGGCAGGCGTCCGGCGAAGTGTTCGATCAGGATGCCGATGAAGCGTTCATAAGAACCGAAAATCGCGCGGTGGAGCATCACCGGACGGTGCTTTTCGCCATCCTCGCCGATGTAATTGGCATCGAGACGCTCGGGCAGCACCCGGTCGGACTGGATCGTGCCGACCTGCCAGGTGCGCCCGATCGCGTCAGTCAGGTGCCATTCCAGCTTGGGCGCATAGAACGCGCCTTCGCCGGGGAGTTCCTCCCATGCGAGGCCATTGGCGGTGAGCGCGTCGCGCAATTCCTGCTCGGCCTTGTCCCAATCGGCTTCGCTGCCGAAACGCTTTTCCGGGCGCAGGGCGAGCTTGATGTCATAGGTGAAGCCGAAGTCGCGGTAGACCGAATCCGCCAGCGCGATGAAGGCCTGCACTTCGGCGACGACCTGCTGTTCGGTGCAGAAGATATGCGCATCGTCCTGCGTGAACTGGCGCACGCGCATCAGCCCGTGCAGCGCGCCGTGGGGTTCGTTGCGGTGGCAGCAGCCCATCTCGCCCAGCCGGATCGGCAGATCGCGGTAGGAGGTGATGCCCTGCTTGAACACCATCACGTGCGCCGGGCAGTTCATCGGCTTGATCGCCAGCCAATCGGCGTCATCGGCGACCTTGGGGGAGGCGGCGCCGCTTTCCTCGTCCACTTCGGGCACGATGTCCGGCACTGCAAACATGTTCTGCGCGTACTTCCCCCAGTGGCCCGATTGCGTCCACTGGCGCACGTCCATGAGCTGCGGGGTCTTGATCTCGCGGTAGCCCGAACCGTCCATCTTGCGGCGCATATAGGCTTCCAGCTCGCGCCAGATGCGGTAGCCCTTGGGGTGCCAGAACACGCTCCCGTGCGCTTCTTCCTGCAAGTGGAACAGGTCCATCTCGCGCCCCAGCTTGCGGTGGTCGCGCTTGGCGGCTTCTTCCAGCCGCGTCAGGTGCGCCTGAAGCTGCTTCTTGTTGAGCCAGCCGGTGCCGTAGATGCGCGTCAGCTGCGCATTGTTCTGATCGCCGCGCCAATAGGCCCCGGCGACGCGCATCAGCTTGAAGGCATCGGGATCGAGTTTCCCGGTCGAGGGCAGATGCGGGCCGCGGCACATGTCGAGCCAGTCATTGCCGCTCCAGTAGACGGTCAGCTCCTCGCCTTCGGGCAGTTCCTTGGCCCATTCGGCCTTAAAGGTCTCGCCTTCGCCTGCCCACTTGGCGATCAGCGCCTCGCGGCTCCACACTTCGCGGCGCAGCGGCTTGTCGGCGCGGATGATGCGGCGCATTTCCTCCTCGATCGCGGGGAGATCGTCCATGCTGAACGGCTCGCGGCTGTCGGGGGCCTTGACGTCGTAATAGAAGCCATCGTCGGTCGAGGGGCCGAAGGTGATCTGCGTTCCAGGGAACAGCGCCTGCACCGCCTCGGCCAGCACGTGGGCGTAATCGTGACGGGCGAGTTCCAGCGCATCGGCCTCGTCCCGCGCGGTGACCAGCGCGAGGTTCGCGTCGCCATCGAAGGGCCGGGTCAGATCGCGCAGTTCCCCGTCGACGCGCGCGGCCAGCGCCGCCTTGGCAAGGCCGGGGCCGATCGCGGCGGCAATGTCCGCCGGGGTGCTGCCGGAGGGCACTTCGCGCACGGATCCATCGGGCAGGCTGATCTTGAGCAGTTCGGTCATCGTTATAGCGTCCGTCTCGTTTGGCTGCGCCCCTGCCACAAGCGGAAGCGCACCGGAAGAGCGGTGTTGAACGTGTAACCGGTTCGAGGAGAACACCGCGCCGCCCCGAGCCGGGCGGCGGGCTGCTTGCCTAACGCGCAGCCCCCCGCCCCCGGATGGTAGTCCGGGTGGTGGTGGTAGCGGTCGTGGTCAGCAGCTTGGCCATGGCGGGCGGCATAACAGCGCGAGGGCGCAAAGTCACGCGGGTCATGGCGATGGAAAGCTTCCTTGACATTGGCGCCGACCCAGATGTAAAGTGTCCTTGCCATTATGAATAAGGAGCTTTCCATGAACCGCACCACCGAAGCACTGCTGCTCGCCGCCGTGCTGATCGCCATCGCCTTGCTCGCAATCGTCGACATCCTGCCCCAACAGGTTGCGCAATATGCGCCGCTGGCGGTGGTGCCCTTCATCATCCGGCGCCGCCGCAACGCCTGCGCTGTGCGGGGGTGTTGAGCGTGGACAAGGCTGAAACACCTGCGGCACGCGGACCGTGGTTCTGGGCGGGTCTCTATCTCGCCTCGTCCGCCGTCATCGTCGCGCTCAAGCTGACCGACGCGATTCCCTCCACGGTCGCCATGATCCTGTTCGCAGGTGCGATGGGCCTGCTGATCCCGCTGGTCCGTGCAGGCGAACAGCGCAACTGCGCCAACCCCGTCATCGTCCGCTACAATCGCCGCTTCCTCGCCGCGTGCTTCGGCTATGTGCTCGGCCTCGGCATCGCGATCGCGCTATGGAACACCTATGAGCCCTCCGGCCCGGTGGTGTTCGCCATCGCGCTTTTGCCGACCATCCCGACCTTCGCGATGATCTGGGCAATGGGCCGCTATCTGGTGGAGGAAACCGACGAATACCTGCGTTATCGCACCGTGCGCGCCGCGATCATGAGCCTTGGCGGGGTGCTGACCATCGGCATCTTCTGGGGCTTTCTGGAGATGTTCGAACTGGTCCCGCACGTCTGGGCGTGGTGGGTGCTGCCGGTCTGGGCGGGCGGCCTCGGTGTGGCACAGCTGTGGATGAAGGTGCGCGGCGAATGAACAACCGCCTCAAGGTGCTGCGGGCCGAGCGCGACTGGTCGCAGCAGGATCTCGCCGACCGGCTCGGCGTGTCGCGCCAGAGCGTCAACGCCATCGAGAAAGGCCGTTACGACCCCTCGCTCCCGCTCGCCTTCAGCATCGCCGAGGTGTTCGGCCTGCCGATCGAGGCGATTTTCAGCCGCGATTAGACCGCCAACTTGCCGCTGCCCTTTTCGGTGGTGATCCGCTTGGTCCCCGCCAGCTTCGCCGAACGCTGCTTCACGCCGGTGCTGAAGCGGTATTCGGTCACTGCGCGGGCCGGGGTCAGTTCCACCACCATATAGCCGCGCTGTGCGGTGTCGGCCCATTTGAGCTGTTCGTTCTCGGCCACCAGCGCGCTCGCCAGCACATCGGGCTTGAGGACGCCGAGGTAGGTTTCGAACCCCGGCGAGCTGACCGAACACACGCCCAGTTCGACGCCGACATTCGCGCCTTCGTGGGTCAGGTCGAACGCCCAGCCGTTGTGCGTGTCGCCTGCCAGCACCACAAGGTTAGCGTCGGCGGCGAGCGCGGCCTTGAACACACGTTCGCGCGCGGCCGGATACCCGTCCCACGCGTCCATGTTGAGCGGAAGGCCGGCCTTGCTCGCCATCGCGGCAGCAGCGAGGCGCTGGCGGATGAAATCGGGCAGGCCATCGCCCGTCATCCCGGCGAGCGCCTGCGGGCTTTTGAGATTGCCGATCAGCACCTGCTGCACCAGCACCTGCCAATGGGTGCCCCTGGCGGTGGAGGCGGCGAGGCCATCGGCCAGCCATGCGTCCTGGGCCTGCCCCAGCAATTGCCGATCGGGATTGGCCCATGCGCCATCGCGGAAGGCGGTCAGCGCCGCCTGCGGATCGGTTGTGCCTGCCAGCACCTTTTCGAGGGCAAACTGCTGCTCGCGCCCTTCAAGCCGGGTGTCGAGCCGGAACAAGGTCGCCAGATCGCCGACCTGATAGGAGGCATAGGGCGCATCGGAGACCGGCATCCATTCGCGGTAGGCCTGCTTGGCGGCGGCTTTGCGCACCGCCCAGTCGCCCTCGGTGTCCGGCTGGTGGTTTTCCGCGCCATCCTTCCAGCTGTCATTCGCGCTTTCGTGATCGTCCCACACCGCGATCATGGGGAGCACCTGATGCAGGCGCTGAAGATCGGGATCGGCGCGGTAGGTGGCATAGCGCAGGCGGTAATCGGTCAGCGCGACGATCTCGGTCTCGGGCGCGAGCATCCGGCCCGGTGCCGCCTGAGAAGGATTGGGGTAATTGTCCGCCCCGTATTCATAGATGTAATCGCCCAGATGCACGGCAAGGTCGGCATCATTCGCCTCGGCGGCATGGGCATAGGCGTTGAACCAGCCGAACCCGAAGTTGGAGCAGGAGAACACCGCCAGTCGGAAGCTGGCTGTGCTGTCCTGCGGCAGGGTGCGGGTCCGGCCAGTGGGCGATGCGGTGCCATCCGGCGCGAGGAAGCGGAAGAAATACCAGCGATCCGGCGCGAGGCCATTGGCGATGCCCTTGGCACACCAGTCGCGCTGCGGCGTGGCGGCGATGCTGCCTTCCGCGACGGGCTTGGCGAAATCCTCGCTCTCGCTCACCTGCCAGGTCAGCGCGGTTTCGGCCTCGGCGACATAGCGCGTCCACAGCAGCACCGAATTGGCCGAAGGCTCCCCGCTCGCGACTCCGTGGGTGAACCCGCTGCCAAAGCTGCGGGCGGCGAGCGGCGCGGCGGCGAGCGCGGCGCCAGCGCCGGCGAGGGTGAACAGGCTGCGGCGGGTCAGCGCCGTGGACGAAGGGGCCGGCTGGGCGGCAGAATCGGTTTCGAACATGGCTGCGCGGTATCCCTCTCCGGTTGCGCTGCTGTGACAGTCGCATGCGTGGACAATGGTTGCCTTTCCGGCCCTGCGCAAGGCATGGAAGGCGCATGACCCCGATCATGCATCACACGCTCTATGATGGCCGCCGCGTGGCCTTGCGCTACACCCACGGCACCGGACCCTGCCTCGTGTTCCTTCCCGGCTACATGTCCGACATGAGCGGCAGCAAGGCGACCGCCCTGTTCGCCGAGGCCGAGGCGCGGGGCCGTGCCTGCCTGCTGCTCGACTATTCGGGCTGCGGGGCGAGCGACGGCGACTTTGCCGAAGGGATGCTGAGCGCCTGGCGCGACGAGGTGCTGGCGCTGGTCGCATCCTATGTCACAGGGCCGGTGCTGCTGGTGGGGTCCTCGATGGGCGGCTGGCTGATGCTGCTGGTGGCCGAACATCTGAAGCATCGCCTCGCCGGTCTGATCGGCATCGCCCCTGCGCCCGATTTCACCCGATGGGGCTACACCGAGGAACAGCGCGCAAAGCTCGCCGCCGGGGAGACGATCTTTGAGCCCAACCCCTATGGCCCCGAACCGACTCCCACCCATGCCAAATTCTTCGCCGATGCCGAATGCCACCTGCGGCTGGACAGCGGTATCGCGCTTCCCTGTCCGGTGCGGCTGATCCACGGCAAGGCGGACGCCGATGTGCCGTGGGAAATCTCGCTGCGGCTCAAAACGGCGCTCGGGTCGGGTGACGTTCAGGTGACCCTGATAGAAGACGGCGACCACCGCCTGTCGCGGGACAGCGACATCGCCGCCCTCAAGGCCATCGTGGCCGAATTTTACGGATAGAACCCGACGTGTCACTGATCCTCGCCCTGCTGCTGCAAGTCGGCCCCAACCCCTTGGCAGGCGGCATGGCGGGCGATGATCTGGTGCGCGACCGGCCTGCCCGTCCCGTCAATCCCATGGTCGAGGTGAACGCGTCCAGCGCGTGGCTGGAAAGCTGCCTTGCCCAGCTGGACGAAGACCCGGCCCGCGCCCATTCCACCGCACAGATCCGTCGCAGCGAGACCAAGGGCACCGACCGCGTGCTCGCCAACCACTGTCTCGGCATGGCGTCGTCCCAGCTGGGGCTGTGGGTCGATGCGCGCGAGGCCTTTATTGCCGCGCGAGACGAAACCCCGGCGGACGAGACCCGCACCCGGGCGCGGTTCGGGGCGCTGGCGGGCAATGCCGCGCTGGCGGGCGGAGATGGCGAAAGCGCGCTGGGGCTGTTGTCCCGCGCCGAGGCTGATGCCCGCGCCGCCGGTTCCGCCCCGCTTGCCGCCGTTGCCGCGACCGATCGCGCGCGCGCGCTGGTGGCGCTGAGGCAGGAGGCCGAGGCGCTGGCCGCGCTGGAGGCGGCAACCACGCTCGCCCCCGAACTCAGCGAAGGCTGGGTGCTCAAGGCCACGCTGCTGCGCCGTCTTGACCGGCTGGACGAGGCGCAGACCGCGATCGAACGCGCCGCCAGTCTTGCGCCTGCAAATCCCGACATCGGGCTTGAAGCAGGCGTGATCGCGATTCTTGATAGCCGTGACGATGCCGCACGCGCCAGCTGGCTATCGGTGATCGACCTCGCACCCGAAAGCCCTGCCGCCGCCACCGCGCGTGGTTACCTTGCACAGTTGGCCCCGACGGGCGACACTGCCTCCCCGCAGGAGGAGACCCCGCAGCCATGACCCGATTTTCCGTGCTCGATCTGGTGCCGGTGCGCGAAGGCGGCACCCTGTCAGAGGCCTTCGCCGCCACCACCGACCTCGCCCGCGCTGCCGAGACCTTGGGGTGTGACCGGTTCTGGGTCGCCGAACATCACGCGATGGACGGGATCGCAGGCGGGGCGACATCGGTGGTGCTGGCCCATATCGGCAACGCGACCAGCCGCATCCGTATCGGATCGGGCGGGATCATGCTGCCCAACCACACGCCGTTCCAGATCGCCGAACAATTCGGCACGCTGGACGCGCTGTTTCCCGGGCGGATCGACCTCGGGCTGGGCCGCGCACCCGGCGCCGGGCCGGAATTGCAGCGCGCCTTGCGCAAGAACCTGCACCAGGCCGCCGAATATTTCCCGCAGGACGTGGCCGAACTGCGCGCCCTGCTGACGGGCGACTTTGACCTGCCGATTGCTGCCACGCCGGGCCTTGGCGCGCAGGTCGAACTGTGGATGCTGGGGTCGAGCCTGTTCGGTGCGAGCCTCGCTGCACGGCTGGGCCTGCCCTATGCCTTCGCCGCCCACTTCGCGCCCGATCATCTCGACGCGGCGCTCGCGGTTTACCGCCGCGATTTCCAGCCATCGGACGCGCTGGCAAAGCCGCACGTGATGGTCGCCATGAATGTCTTCGCCGCCGATACCGAGGCCGATGCCCGCCTGCTCGCCTCCAGCCAGCAGCAGAGCTTTGTGCGGCTGCGCAGCGGCAACCCCGGCAAGCTGCCGCCGCCGGTTGCCGGTTACACCGACACGCTGCCCGGACAAGCGCAGGCGATGCTGGCCCATCTCGGGCAAGCCGCCGCCGTTGGCACCCCTGCACAGGTGCGCGAACAGATCGCCGCCTTTGCCCAACGCACCGGCGCGGACGAGATCCTGCTGTGCGGCGCAACCTATGATCCGGCAGCGCGGATCCGCAGCCTCGAACTGACGCTGGAGGCCTGCGAAACCGTGCCCTTGGCCTGACCCATGCGCAATCATCGCGCTTGGCCCCGGGCCTGAAAGCCTGTATCGCGCCCAACACGATAACAACAATCCGGCATAACAATATTGCGCGACAGGCGCAGCCGGAACGCAGGATGAGCAGGAGCCGAGCATGGGTTCGAAAACCGTCGCCGCAGCGCCGGAGAAATCGTCACAACTCAAACTGATCAAGGCCTTGCGCCTTCAGCTTGAAGCCTCGCTGCTGCCCGGCGATGCCCCCGTGGAAAAGCCCGCGCTTGATGAAGCCGCCGCCTGGCTGCTGGCCGCCGTCGCGACCCGTGCACCTGGAGAGGCGCGGGTGCAGATCGAATCCGATACCAGCGAGCGCCGCTTGCGGATCGCCATCGCCAATGACGACAGGCCGTTTCTGGTCGATTCTGTCGCGGCCACCATCGCCGCGCTGGGGCTGGGGATCGACCGGCTGCTGCACCCCGTGGTGCCGGTGGAGCGCGACGATGCGGGCGCGATCACCGCGCTGGGCAAGACGGGTGCTCCCGAATCGCTGATCTACATCGAAACCCCGCGTGCCGATGCCCGCCAGCGCCGCGAACTGGCCGGCGCGCTTCAGACAACGCTCGCCGATGTCCACGCGGCGGTCAGCGACTGGCCGCAGCTGCAAGCGGCGATGAATGACGATGCCGCCGAGGCCGCAAAGGTCGATGGCGAGGCGGGCGCGCTGCTGGCGTGGCTGGGCGGGGGGATGCTGACCCAGCTCGGGCACCTCACCCGCCGCCGCGATGGCACAACCTCCGGCCGGATCGGCATCTGCCGCGCTTCGGTGGGCGAGCTGCTGGCCGAAGTCAGTTACGAACGCGCCTTCGAATGGTTTGACCGGCAGGATGCGGCCGGCACGCCCAAGGCGCTGCTGGCGATCAAGTCCAACGTCCACGCCCGCGTCCACCGCGCCAGCCCGCTCGATCTGTTCATCGTCCCGGTGCGCGAAGGCGGGAAGGTCACCGCGCTTTCGATCCATGCCGGGCTATGGACCAGCGCCGCGCTGAACGCCCGCCCGCATGAAGTGCCGGTGCTGCGCGCAATGGTGGGCGCGATCACCGCGCAGCTCGGCTTCAATCCCGCCGGGCACAATGGCAAGGCGCTGGTCCACGCCTTCGCCTCGCTGCCCAATGACCTGCTGACCGCCTTTGATCCGGCCCGCGTCGCCGATCTGGTGACGGCCAAGATGGTGCTGATCGACCGCCCGCGCCCGCGCCTTGTGATGGTGCGATCGACGCTGGAACGGCACGTCTTCGCCTTCGTGTGGCTGCCGCGCGACCAGCTGTCGACCGATGTGCGCTTGCAGATTCAGGCGATGCTGCTGGGCACGCCGGGCGCGGCGCTGCTCGACTGGAGCCTTGAGGTGGAAAGCTCCTCGCTG
Source organism: Porphyrobacter sp. IPPAS B-1204 (assembly GCA_003724185.1). Lineage (GTDB taxonomy): Bacteria > Pseudomonadota > Alphaproteobacteria > Sphingomonadales > Sphingomonadaceae > Erythrobacter. Next base: position 91,149 of record RHGM01000007.1, on the reverse strand, counting down.
GCGCTGCTGCGCTTTCTGGTCGATGTGCGCGCCTGCGCCGATCTGCCGGATGATGCCGCCATCGAAGCCCAGCTGGTCGATCTGCTGCGCGGCTGGAACGAGGCGGTCGCCACGCACCTTTCCGCTTTCGAGGATGATGGCCGCGCCGCCGCGCTGGCTGCGCGTTACGCCCCCGCTTTCCCGACCGGTTACCGCCTGACCTATGGCCCGCACGAGGCCGCGCGCGACATTGCGCGGCTGCGCACTCTGGCTGTGGCCGAACACGATTCGCGCGCGGTGCGGCTGTACCGCATGAACGGTGACGGGGCCGATACGCTGCGGCTGAAGGTCTATATCACCAGAGGCGCGCTGGCGCTGTCCGATGCGGTGCCCGCGCTGGAGAATTTCGGCTTCCGCGTCGCCGCCGAGGTGCCGACCTTCCTCACCGATGCCAGCCTCGGTTCGGTCCACGATTTCATCCTGACCGTGCCGCCGGGCCGCGAAGCCAGCGCTTTGCTGGACCGTGCCGCCCTGATCGAAGGCGCGCTGGCGGCCGTGCTGAATGGCGCGGCGGAGGACGATCCCTTCAACCGCCTGACCCCTGTCGCCGGGCTGCTCCCGCGTGAGGCGAACTGGCTGCGCGCGATCTATCGCTATCTGCGCCAGACCGGCGTCAGCTACACGATCTACACCGTGGTCGATGCGCTGGTCGCCGCGCCGCAGGTGACGCGGGCGATGATCGACCTGTTCGCCGCACGCCACGATCCGGCCTTCGCGGGTGACCGTGACGAAGCGATCGCGGCGGCGCTGGGCGCCTTCACACGCGGGCTCGCGAAGGTCACCGCGATCAACGACGACCGCCTGCTGCGCCTTTACCGCGCCGTGATCGACGCCGTGCTGCGCACCAACGCCTTCGCGCCCGCTTCCACCGAGGCGCTGGCGTTCAAGATCGATTCGAGCCTCGTTCCCGGCCTGCCCAAGCCGGTGCCGTGGCGCGAGATTTTCGTCTATTCGCGGCGGGTCGAGGGCATCCACCTGCGGTCGGGCGCGGTGGCGCGCGGGGGCCTGCGCTGGTCTGACCGGCGGGACGATTTCCGCACCGAGATCCTCGGCCTGATGAAGGCGCAGCGGGTCAAGAATGCGGTGATCGTGCCGACGGGTGCCAAGGGCGGGTTCTATCCCAAGCAGCTGCCTTCGCCTGCCATCGACCGCGAAGGCTGGGCCGCCGAAGGCCGCGCATCCTATGAACTGTTCATCCGCACGCTGCTGTCGGTCACCGACAATATCGTGGGCGGCAAGGTGCAGCACCCCGATGCGGTGCAGGTGCTGGACGGGGAAGACCCCTATTTCGTGGTCGCCGCCGACAAGGGCACCGCGACCTTCTCCGACATCGCCAACGGCATCGCGCAGGGCCGCGATTTCTGGCTGGATGACGCCTTCGCCAGCGGCGGGTCCAACGGGTACGACCACAAGGCGATGGGCATCACCGCACGCGGCGCATGGGTTTCGGTCCAGCGCCACTTCCGCGAAATGGGCATCGATGTGCAGACCGATCCGGTGACGGTGGCAGGCTGCGGCGATATGTCGGGCGATGTGTTCGGCAACGGGATGTTGCTGTCCAAGGCGCTGAAACTGGTCGCCGCTTTCGATCACCGCCACATCTTCATCGATCCCTTGCCCGATCCGCTGGCGAGCTGGAAGGAACGGTCGCGGATGTTCGCGCTCCCCCGGTCAAGCTGGGAGGATTACGACAAGTCACTGATTTCCAAGGGCGGCGGGGTGTTTCCGCGCAGCGCCAAGACGATCAAGCTGTCGAAGCAGGCGCGCGGGGTGCTGGGCATCGAGGCGAAGGAGATCGAGCCTGAAGCCCTGATCTCCGCCATCCTGCGCGCACCGGTCGATCTGATGTGGTTCGGCGGGATCGGCACCTATGTGAAGGCCCCGCAGGAAAACAACATCGCGGTCGGCGATCCGGCCAATGACGGCTTGCGCGTGGACGCCACGGAGGTTCGCGCCCGCGTGATCGGCGAAGGCGCCAACCTTGGCGTCACGCAGGCGGGGCGCATCGCGTTTTCGATGAACGGGGGCCGGATCAACACCGACTTCATCGACAATTCGGCCGGGGTCGATTGTTCGGACAACGAAGTGAACATCAAGATCGCGCTGGCCGCAGCCACGGCTTCGGGCAAGCTCTCCGAGAAAAAGCGCAACACCCTGCTCGCCGCCATGACCGACGAGGTCGCCGCCATCGTGCTGGAGGACAACCGCTTGCAGGCGCTCGCCCTGTCGGTGGCGGAAAGCGGAGGGGCGGGGGCAACCGCGTCCTATGTCAGGTTGATTGAGCGGCTGGAGGAGGTCAGCGATTTCGACCGCCGCACCGAAGGACTGGCCGATGGCGAAACCCTGAGCCGCCGTGCGGCGGACGGGCAGGGGCTGACCCGGCCCGAACTCGCGGTGCTGCTGTCCTCGGCCAAGCTGGCATTGCAATCGGCGATCGAAGCCAGCGACCTGCCCGATGATCCGGTGCTGGAGCCGGTGCTGCTGGCGCGCTTCCCTTCGGCCATGCGCAAGACCTATGCGGGCGAAATCCGCGCCCACCGGCTGCGGCGCGAGATGATCGCCACCAGCCTGTCAAACCGCATCGTCAACCGGCTGGGCATGGTCCATCCGTTTGAACTGGCCGAGGAAGAGGGCGTGGGGCTGGCCGAAGTCGCTGCGGCCTTCGTCGTGGCGGAACGCCTGTTCGGGCTCGACGCCCTGTGGCGCGAGCTTGACGGGGCCGACATCCCCGAAGCTGCGCGCCTCGCCCTGTTTGACCGGCTCGCCGCCGCTGTCGGCAACCTGATGAGTGATGTGCTGCGCACCGCTGCGGGCAAGGTTGCTGCCGGGGCGATGATCGGCGAATTGCAGGACGGGGTCACCGCGCTGGTGGGGGGCCGCGAGGAATTGCTGACCGAAGAACCGCGCGCCCGTTCGCGCGCCTTGCAGGGCAGCTTTGTCGCCGAAGGCGCACCTGCAGCGCTGGCGGCCAAGGTCGCCAACATGTTCGATTTCGATGGCGCGGCGGGGCTGGCGCAGGCCGCGCTCGCCACCGGGATCGAGGCCAAGCTGCTGACCCATGCCTTCACCGATATCGGCACCCGTCTGGGCCTCGACTGGGCGCAGGGCACGGCGGCGCATATGAGCCCTTCGGACGTGTGGGAACGGCTGCTGGTGTCTGGCCTTGCGCGGGATTTCCAGCATATGCGGATCGAATTCCTGCGGCGGCTGATGCGCACCAAGGCAGGCAAAGACGATCCGCGCGGGGCCGTTGCCGCATGGGCGGCGCGCAATTCCGCAGGCGTGGCGCAGTTCCGCAGCATGATCGCCCGTGCGCAGGCCCGGCCCCCGGTCGGCGCGGCGATGCTCGCCCAGATTGCCAGCCAGGCCCGCAATCTGCTGGAGAGATAGAAGCCACGCCTCACCCCTCTGCCAATTCGACTAGCTTGACCATCCGGTGGTTTGCGCCACATCAAGGGCCGCAGACCGCCGGAGGGGCATAGCCAGCACATGAATTCTACCAACCACCACGCAGACGTCGTGATCGTCGGCACCGGCCACGGCGGGGCGCAGGCGGCGATTGCCCTGCGCCAGCACGGGCACGAAGGCGCGATCCTGATGATCGGGCGCGACAATGCGCCGCCTTATGAACGCCCGCCGCTGTCCAAGGAATATCTCGCAGGCGACAAGGGGTTCGAGCGGATCATGATCGTCCGGAGAAATTCTGGGCGGAAAAGGGCATCACCCTGCGATTGGGCGCGGCGGTGACGGCGCTTGACCCGGCGCGCCACACCCTCACGCTCAGCGATGGCGGGCATGTCACCTATCGCAAGCTGATCTGGTCAGGCGGCGGCGATCCGCGCCGTCTGCCGGTACCGGGCGCGGTGCTGCCCGGCGTGTTCTATGTCCGCGACAAGGGCGATGCCGATGCGATGATGCAGGCGCTCAGCGGCGGGGCCAGGCGCGCTGTGGTGATCGGCGGCGGCTATATCGGGCTGGAGGCGGCCGCCGTGCTCAGGAAGCTCGGCTGCGAGGTCACGCTGGTCGAGATGCTGCCCCGCTTGCTGGCACGGGTGGCGGGTGAGGAACTTTCGACCTTCTATGCCGCAGAACACCGCCGTCAGGGCGTCGATGTGCGCCTTTCCACCGGCGTTCATGCCGTGCTGGGCGAGGATGCGGGCCGGGTGACGGGCGTCAGGCTTGATGATGGCGAGGAACTGGCGTGCGACATGGTCGTGGTCGGCATCGGCATCGTCCCAGCAGTCGCGCCTCTGATCGCGGCCGGCGCGGCGGGGAGCAACGGGGTCGATGTGGACTTCTGCTGCCGCACCACGCTGGACGATGTCTATGCCATTGGTGACTGCGCTGCCCACGCCAATCCCTATGCCGATAACGCCGTCATCCGGCTGGAATCCGTCCAGAACGCGCATGACATGGCAAACACGGTCGCCAAGGCGATCATGGGCGAGAAGGAACCCTATCACGCGCTGCCGTGGTTCTGGTCGAACCAGTATGATCTGAAGCTGCAGACCGCAGGTCTCAGCCTTGGTTTCGATGCCACCGTGCTGCGCGGCGATCCTGACACGCGCAAGTTCACCGTGGTCTACATGAAGGCGGGCGTGCCGATTGCCTTCGACTGTGTGGGGACGATGAAGGACTATGTGCAGGCGAGAAAGCTGCTGGAAAGCGGGGCGGGACGGATTGATCCGGCGCTGCTGGCTGACCCGGATGTCGCGCTGAAAGACCTTATCTGAGCCGCCCTAGCGCCCATTCTGCCGCATCGGCCACCACCGGATCGGGGTCCTGGGTCAGCGCGCTCACCTGCGGGATCAACGCCGCATTGCCGCTGTTGCCCGCCGCATAAAGGCAGTTGCGCACAAACCGGTCACGCCCGATGCGCTTGATCGGGGAGCCTGAGAACAGCGCCCGGAACCCTGCATCGTCCAGCGCCAGCAGCTCCTCCAGCCGGGGTGCGACCAGTTCGGCGCGGGGGAGGAATTCGCGGATCGCCTGCGCCGCAGAAGCAAACTTGTTCCACGGGCACACCGCCAGACAATCGTCGCAGCCATAGATGCGGTTGCCCAAACCCTCGCGCAAATCCTCGGCAACCGGGCCTTTGTGTTCGATGGTGAGGTAGGAAATGCAGCGCCGCGCATCGAGGCGGTAGGGCGCGGGGAAGGCGTCGGTCGGGCAGGCGTCCAGACAGGCGCGGCAAGACCCGCACTGGTCACGATGCGGCTCAGCCGGGGCGAGATCCAGCGTGGTGTAGATCGCGCCCAGAAACAGCCAGCTGCCGTGGGTGGGGCTGACCATGTTGGTATGCTTGCCCTGCCAGCCGATCCCGGCGGCCTCTCCCAAGGGTTTCTCCATCACCGGGGCGGTGTCGACGAAGACTTTCACCCCCGCGCCGGGCACTTCCGCCACCAGCCAGCGGGCCAGCGCCTTCAGCCGCTTCTTCACCACATCGTGATAGTCCTTGCCCTGCGCGTAAACCGAGATGCGGGCGTGGGTGGGCGATCCTTCCAGCGCCAGCGGATCATGCGCCGGGGCGTAGCTCATGCCCAAGGCGATCACGCTGCGCGCCTCCGGCCACAGCCCCTGCGGCGAGCGGCGATGCTCCACCCGCGCCGCCATCCACTCCATGCTGCCGTGGTGACCTTCGCCCAGCCATTGTTCCAGCCGGGCGGCGCGCAGCGGGTTGTCGCCTGCGCTCGCAAAGCCGCACACGGCAAAGCCCAGCCCCGCCGCCTCTGCCGCGATCCGCTCGGCAAGACTTGCAGGGGCGTTAACCATGTTCGGAGAGGCTCCCGTTTAATCCTGACCGCTAACCGCGTAAGGCTATGGACATGGCGGTAAGCGATCACAACAAGCTGGGCAATCACGAGGCTGGCTCGATAGCCACGCCCGCCGATGCGCGCCCCCTCGCGGTCGAAGCACGCGGGCTGGTCAAGAGCTTTGACGGCACGCGCGCTGTCGATGGCGTGGACATTTCCGTGCCCGAAGGCGCGATCTACGGGATTCTCGGCCCGAATGGCGCGGGCAAGACCACGACGTTGCGGATGCTGCTGGGCATTATCGACCCCGATGAAGGCGTGCGCCGCGTGTTCGGGCATGACCGCCCGCATGATATCGGCCGGTTGATCGGCTACCTGCCAGAGGAACGCGGGCTCTATCCGGCAATGAAATGCGTCGAGGCGATTGCCTTCATGGGCGCGCTGCGCGGGTTGCCGCTGAAGGAAGGCCGCCGCCGCGCTGCCGAACTGCTGGAACGCCACGACCTCGGCTACGCCGCCGACCGCCAGATCCGCCAGCTGTCGAAAGGCATGGCGCAGACCGTACAATTGCTCGGCACGCTGGTGCATCAGCCCCGGCTGGTGGTGCTGGACGAGCCGTTTTCGGGCCTCGATGCGATCAACCAGGGCAAGCTGGAACTGATGATCCGCGCTCTGGCCGATGACGGGGTGACGGTGATTTTCTCGACCCACGTGATCCACCATGCCGAACGCCTGTGCGAAGGGGTGGCGATTATCGCCGGGGGCAAGGTGCCCTATGCCGGTTCTGTCGAGGCAGCGCGTGACCGGATTCCGGCGCAGGTGCGGCTGGAAACACGGGCGCGTGAAGGCGCGTGGCTCGCCGCGCTGCCGCCCGATGCCCGCCGCAACGGCGATTTCTTCCAGTTTCCCCTGCCCGAAAGCGGGATCGAGCCGCTGCTGAAAGGCCTGATTGAAGGCGAGGCGGGGATCCTCTCGCTGTCGATCGAGCGCGCCGGCCTGCACGATGCCTTCGTCGCCATTGCGGGCGAAGCTGCCGCCCGACAACTCGAAGCCGATTCGGCAGAAGGCCGCGCATGACCGAAGCCACCGCCCCTCTCCGCCCCCGCCTCACCATGCTCGAGGCCGCATGGGTCATCGCCCGGCGCGATTTCGTGGCCGTGCTGTTCAGCCGCGCCTTCCTGTTCTTCCTGATCGGGCCGCTGTTCCCGGTGCTGGTCGGCGGGCTGGCGGGCAGCATCGGCCGCTCTGTCTCGGACCAGGCGATCAGCATCGAAGTCGGCGTGGCGATGAGCGCTTCCGACAACGCGGCGATGATCGCCGCGGGCGACGCCTTGCGCCCGCAGCTTGGCGGGTTCGTTCCCGCGCTGCGCGTGGTCGACGAGGCTGAGGCCGACAGCGCCTTTGATGCCCGTGCCTATCTCGATCAGCGGCGCGGCAATTATGCCGCGATCGTGACCGGCACGCTCGCCGAGCCGAAGGTGGTGGGCACGCAAGGGCAGGTCGACCGCTGGAAAGGTCCGGTCGAACTGATCGCGGCCACGGCGACCGGCGCATCGCCCGCCAGCTTCCCTGCCGCCACCGGAGACGTGGTCGCCACCAGCGCTGCGTCCGAACGCACCAACCGCATCCGCACCGCGCAGGCCGCGCAGATGGTGCTGTTCCTGCTGACCATGCTGCTGGGCGGCATGGTCCTGTCCAACCTCGCCGAGGAAAAGGGCAACAAGATCATCGAAATCCTCGCCGCGGCCCTGCCGATGGACGCGGTGTTCATGGGCAAGCTGTTTGCGATGCTGGGCGTGTCCTTCGTCGGGATTGCGGTGTGGGGCACGGTCGGCTGGGGCTTCTGGGCGATTGCCGAAAGCGCGATTGTCACCGTCACCCAGACCAATTTCCGCGAACTGCCCGGCCCGGCGGTCGGCTGGCCGGTGTTTATCGTGCTGGGGATCGTCTATTTCTCGATGGCCTATCTGCTGCTCGGCTCGCTCTTCCTGACGATTGGCGCGATGGCATCATCCGTGCGCGAGGTGCAGACCATGTCGATGCCGGTCACCATGCTGCAGCTGATGGTGTTCTTCCTGTCGGCCGCCAATATCGGCCAGATCGGCACCACGCTGGAGCTGACTTCGGTGGTGTTCCCGCTGTCATCGCCCTTCGCGATGCTGGCCCGCGCCGCGCTGGAGGACACGCTGTGGACCCATGCGGTGGTGCTGGTGTGGCAGGCGGTTGCCGTGCTGCTGCTGGTCAAGGGCGGATCGATGCTGTTCCGCAAGCGGGTGATGAAATCGGGCGGTGCGGGGCGCGACAAAAAGCGCAAGGGGCTGCGTCTTTCCGCCTAGATCGGGCAGCCCGATCAGTCTCCATTCGCAACCGACTATTGACATCCCTGTCAGTTAGGGCAGGATGCGAGTCGGATCGGAGCGGCCCATGCACGAGGCTGCCTGACGGGAGACAGACATGGCCACGATTGCCCCGCCCAACCCGGTGCAGCGCCCGCAAGTGCGGCGCGAGCCCAGCGCTTATGATGCCCTGAAGGCGCATTTCGCCGCCCATCCCGAAGAACGCCCGAAGCATACAAACGCTTGGGATGTCAGCCGTTCGGACATCTATTTCGATGACACCTGGCAGCCGATCTTTGCCGAAATGCGCAAGGCCGGCCCGCTGCACTACATCCCCGAAAGCCCGTTCGGCCCCTATTGGGCGGTGGTCGGCCACAAGGCGATCCAGCATATCGAAGCCCTGCCCGAAGCCTTCTCGTCGAGCTGGGAACATGGCGGGATCACCATTCTCAACCCGCTGACCCAGGAAGAGGCCGAGGCTGCGGGCCATGCGCCGCGCGAACTGCCGATGTTCATTGCGATGGACCGCCCGCAACACACCGGCCAGCGCCGCACCGTCGCGCCCAAGTTCACGCCCTCTGCCGTCACTGACATGGAGACCGAAATCCGTGCCCGCACCAGCGAGCTGCTGGACAGCCTGCCGCGCGGCGTGGTGTTCGACTGGGTCGATACCGTCTCGATCGAACTGACCACCGGAATGCTGGCGATCCTGTTCGGCTTCCCGTGGGAAGACCGCCGCCTGCTGACCCTGTGGTCTGACTGGGCGGGCGATACCGAACTTGCCACCGTGCGCGATCTGGATGAAATGCGCTGGAGCTTCCTTCAGGAAATGGGGGCCTATTTCCAGTCGCTGTGGATCGAACGCACGATGGACAAGGAGCCGGGCAATGACCTGATCTCCATGATGCTCCACTCGCCCGCGATGAACCAGATGCGGCCGGAAGAATTCATGGGCAATCTGGTGCTGCTGATCGTCGGCGGGAACGACACCACCCGCAACACCATGAGCGGGATCATTCACAGCCTCGACAAGTTCCCCGACCAGCGCAAGCTGTTTGAAGAACGCCCCGACCTCATTCCCAATGCGGTGCAGGAATGTCTGCGGATGCAGGTGCCGCTGGCCCATATGCGCCGCACCTGCACCGAGGACACCGAAGTGTTCGGCCAGACCATCAAGGCGGGTGACAAGGTGGTGCTGTGGTACATCAGCGCCAACCGCGACGAAGAGGTGTTCGAGGATGCAGACAAGCTCGACATCACGCGTGACAACGCCCGCCGCCACCTCGCCTTCGGTTACGGCATCCACCGTTGTGTGGGTGCGCGGCTGGCGGAATTGCAGCTGAAGGTGCTGCTGGAAGAAATGCACAAGCGCCGGATGCGGGTGCATGTCGCGGGCGATGTGGAGCGGGTGCGCGCCAACTTCGTCCACGGCTTCCGCAAGCTTGAGGTGGAGATCACCACGTTCTGAGGCCGGTGAAACTTAGGGGGCGTTCCGGACGTATTAAGGGTAGAACGCCCACGATCCGAACGATGGAACACCCGCCCATGCGCCTGCCTGTGATTGACCGCCGCCGCCTGCTCGTGATGGGCGCGGCCCTGCCGTTTGTCAGCGCCTGCTCCGCCGCGCCCGCCGAAGCGAAGAATTATCCCAAGGGAAAGACCGATGCCGAATGGCGCAAGGTTCTGACCAAAGACCAGTATTACGTGCTGCGCAAGGCGGGGACGGAACGCGCCTACACCTCGCCGCTGGACAAGGAAAAGCGCAGGGGCACCTTTGTGTGCGCGGGCTGTGCCAACCCGCTCTATGCCTCGGCGCACAAATATGACAGCGGCACCGGCTGGCCGAGTTTCTGGCAGGCGATCGACAGGGGCGCCGTGGGCACCAGTACCGATTACCTGATCGGATACCCCCGCACCGAGGTCCACTGCGCCGATTGCGGCGGGCATCTGGGGCATATTTTCGATGACGGCCCCAAGCCCACGGGCAAGCGGCACTGCATCAACGGCGTCGCACTCAAATTCGTCCCCGCCTGACAGGCGGCCGGGTTCACCGCTCCAGCAGCGCCGGGGCCTGAAGCAGGGCTGCGAGCCGTGCGAATTCGCCCAGCGTGAAGGTGTCGTCGAACACCAGCCCGTATTGCTGATCGCGCCGCCAGCGCACCTTGGCGCGCAGTTCGCGGGGCTTTTGCATCAGGCCTGGGGCGACGATCCGCACGGTCTGGTCAATCGCCAGCATCGAATCGCAGGTGATCCGCGCGCCCTGCTGCGAAAGGTTCTCCACCACCGCGTCGTAATTGCCGGTCAGAGTGTTCAGCGTCACCGGGAAGCACACGCCTAGCCTGAGGCCGCGCTTGGGATATTCGCTCGATTCATTGACGAGCTTTTGAACCTCGACGGTTTGCGAGAAGGTAAAGCCCGCCTCATTGTCGCGCTGCCACACGCAGCTGATTTCATAGACTGCGCCTGCGGGCATATGCAGCGCGAAGTCCTTGCAGCCGGGCAGGGCGTGGAACAGACGCACGCTGACCCCGCTTTCGGACACGTCGCGGATCACGCAGACGAATTCGCCCTGGGCAGAGACCAGCTTGGCGGCGCGAATCAGCAAGGTGAAGCGCGGTGATGCGCGCAGTTCTTCCCCTGCGAGCGTGTCGGCACCCTCCGGCACCTCCTCCAGCTTTGCAGTAATCGCCCTGTTGTCCATGCCGTGTGTGTTCCATCCCCGCGAAGGGGCGCGATTGTCCCATGTGTTCCGTAACATGAGGGCAAAGACGTTAAGGCGGAGATAACCGCGAGGTCGGTTTTGCGGGGGGTGGCATACGCAAGACTACGTAGAAGCGTACGGGCGGCGGGACTCGAACCCGCACGAGCAAAGCTCAGGGGATTTTAAGTCCCCGGCGTCTACCATTCCGCCACGCCCGCATGATTGCCGCCTTGGCACAGATTGCCCGGTGAAGGCCAGAGCTTGCCAGCCGCTGCTGCATCCCCCATCTCGCGAGCCGGTATTTCGGCAAGCGGGGCGCGATTATGGCGGGCGAAGTGGTGGAGACAATCCAGCCGGCGATCACGCTGCTGGGCCTCGGCATCGGCGCGGCACTGGTGGCCCGCGCGCTGCGGCTGAACCCGATTGTCGGCTATCTCGGGCTGGGCCTTGGCCTCGCGAGCCTCGGCATGGCGGAGGATTTCAGCGGACCGCTGGTTGCCGCAATGGCGGAAGCGGGCGTGATGTTCCTGCTGTTCAATCTGGGCCTGCACTTCTCATTGGGGCGGATCCGGGCCGAGGCGGGCAATATCTTCGGCTTCGGCGCCTTGCAGATGCTGGTGGCGGGCGGGGGCTTTGCATCGCTGTTCGGGTTGTTCGGCCTGCCGCCCATGTTCGCCGTGATTGCGGGCTTCGGGATGGGGCTGTCGAGCACCGCGGTGGTGATCGGCCTGATCCGTGAACGGGGGCAGGAGGATTGCCCGGTCGGCCGTGCGGCGCAGTCGATCCTGATCTTTCAGGACATTGCCGCGATCCTGCTGCTGGTGACGGCTGGCGCGCTGGCGAGCGGCGGGGCGCTGGCGCCTGCGCTGGGCATTGCCGGGGTCAAGGCGCTCGCCGCCTTCGGCATCGCCGTGCTGTTCGCCCGCTTCCTCACCGAACCCCTGTTTGGCCTGATCGCCCGTGCCGGCACGACCGAGGTCTATACCGCCACCGCGCTGTTCATCGCGCTCGCCGCCGGGTGGGCGACGGGGATGGCGGGGCTGTCGCTGACATTGGGAGCCTTCCTCGGCGGGATGGCTGTCGCGGATTCGCGCTACCGGATTCTGGTGCAGACCGAGATTGACGCCTTTCGCGGGCTGTTTCTGAGCTTCTTCTTCATCTCGGTCGGACTCAGCATCGATCCGGCGCTGCTGGTGGCGGATTGGGCGCTGGTGCTCGGCCTGACGCTGGCGATGATCGCGCTGAAATGCGGTTTCAACGTGGTGGCGGGGCTGCTCAACCGCTGGTCGGTGCCTGGCTCGATCCAATTGGGCTTCCTGCTGGGGCAGGGGAGCGAGTTCACGCTGGTGCTGCTCGCCCTGCCTGCCGTGGCGGGTCTGGCCGAGCCGCGGCTTGTCTCGGCGCTGGTCACCGCCATTGCGATCAGCCTCGCGGTGACGCCGCTGATCTCGAATATCGGGCGCAAGCTGGCGGGCCGCCTGCGCGCCGGGCCGCCCGATGCCAAGCTGGCGGGCGATGATGCGCCGGTGCTGATCATCGGGATGACGCCTGCGGGCCGGACGCTGGCTGATGCGCTGGAATTCAACGATATCGGCTATCTCGCGCTGGAGGCGGATCATGACCGCTTCCAGTTGGCGCTTGCCGATGGTTATCACGTCCACCGCGCCAACCCTGCCGATCCGCGCAGCTGGGATGCGATTGGGATGGACCGGCGCGAGGTGCTGGTGATTGCCACGGGGCAGGTGCAGGCATCGCGCGAGGTGACACCGCTGGCCCGCGAGCGCCTGCCCGATGTCACCCGCGTGATCGCGGTTCCCGATGCCGAAGCGGTCGCAGAGTTCGGCGCGCTTGGCCTGACCCCGGTCGATATGAGCTTGAGCGGCGGGGGCGAGCGGCTGATCGAACTGGTTTTCGCCGCGCTGGACCGTGAACGGGCGCTGCCCGTCCCCGGCCTGGCGCGTGACGAGGCCATGCCGCGCGCGGCGTAGCCTTTTGGCGGGCACGCCTCCGGGCGTGCGTCCTCGGCGCGATGCGACCCCTGCGGGATCGAGCGCCTGCGGGCGGGCGGTCGCCCTTGCGACCCTACGGGCCGTTGCTTGTTGTGCGCGTGTGCGCACCCGCGGCCCTTTGGGCCGTTCGATGCGCAAAGCTGACAGAAGGCGCCGTGCGGACCCGATTTCCGCAGGGCAGCCGCCCGCCTTACTTGTTCAAACGCTCGCGGATTTCCTTGCCGGCCTTGAAATAGGGCACGCGCTTTTCAGGCACGTCCACCGTTTCGCCAGTGCGCGGGTTCCGGCCGCTGCGGGCTTCACGCTCGCGGGTCGAGAACGCGCCGAAGCCGCGCAGTTCGACCCGGCCACCTTCGGCCAGACGCTGGGCGATTTCGTCGAAAAAGATGTCCACAACCTGCTCGATCTCGTCGGCGCGCAGGTCTGGGTTGTCCTTGTGCAGTTCTTGCAGCAATTCGGATCTGATCATGGCGGTCTCCCGGCGCCCATGGACGGTCAAGCCGCCATATCACGCCGCCAATGCGGGTTACCCCGTCGTTTTCCTCAACTCGCCTCCGACCCGTGAGGCGCCCCCTTTAATCCCAGCCTTGCGAGTTATGCAACCCGCTCGCTAAGAATATGAACAGACTGTCAGATTTCGGGAAATTCTGCAACCTGCATTAATGTCAGTAAGGATTTCTTACGAAATGACAGCAAGATTCGCCGGATCGAGGCCGAGGCGCGTCATGCGGCTGCGGATTTCGGGCCATTCCTCGCGCAGGAAGGCCTCGCGCTCGGCGCTGCGCAGGCGCTCGGCGGCGCCGCGCACCACATACATGCCCACCCCGCGCTGCACTTCGACAAGGCCATCATTCTGGAACTGCTGGTAAGCCTTGGCGACGGTCAGCGGGTTGGCCCCCTGCTCTGCCGCCAGCGCCCGCACCGATGGCAGCATCGCGCCTTCGGGGTAAACGCCGTCAATGATCGCAGCGGCGATCTGGTCGCGCAGCTTGAGATAGACCGGCCGGTTGGAGCTTGGGCGGTTGGCATTCATGGTAGCAGTGTCCCTTGCGAGGTGCATCAGTGCCATAATACAGCCATGCGGTCAAGGCGAGGCGACCTGAGCGCGGCGATGCATAAAGCGTTACGTGCCCACGCAACAAAAGCTTCACACGGGCGCAACAGGCGTTAGGGTGCCCTCCCATTGCGGCGGTGTGGTGCGGCATCGCTTAACCATTCGATGGGGATCGAATCACATGATGGATATTTCGCTGTGGGGTTACGGTGAGTGGGCCGCGACCGTCGCCGCCGCCGTGCTCGGGGTCTTTCTGATCGGCGGTGCATGGGCTGTCACCCGTCAGGGTGACGAAGTGCTGGGCCACCCCAAGGGCCTCTATATGCTGTTCTTCGCCGAGATGTGGGAACGGTTTTCCTACTACGGCATGCGCGCGCTTCTGACGCTCTATCTGGTCAAGCACTGGATGTACTCGGATGGCAGCGCCAACCTGATCTACGGCGCCTACACCTCGCTGGTTTACATCACTCCGGTGCTGGGCGGCTGGCTGGCCGACCGTTACCTTGGCCAGCGCAAGGCCGTGCTGTTCGGTGCGGTTCTGCTGACGCTCGGGCACTTTTTCATGGCCTTTGAAGGCGACGGGTCGGGCTTCGAGAACGATCCCACACTCAATGTCTTCTGGCTGGCGCTGGCGCTGATCATTGTTGGTTCGGGCTTCCTGAAGGCGAACATTTCGGTGATCGTCGGCCAGCTTTACCCGCGCACCGACATCCGCCGCGATAGTGCCTACACGATCTTCTACATGGGCATTAACCTCGGCGCGGCCTGCGGCGTGCTGATCGCGGCGTTCCTGGGCGAAACCGTCAGCTGGGCGCTGGGCTTTGGTCTGGCAGGCGTGGGCATGCTGCTCGGCCTGTTCGTCTTCATCATCGGCAAGCCGCTGCTCAAGGGCCGGGGCGAATCCCCTGCTCCTGCCAAGCTGAAAGAGCGGGTCGCGGGCGTTCCGTTCGAATGGCTGCTTTATGGTGTCGGTTTCGTCGGGGTGGCGATCATCTGGGTTCTGATCCAGTATCAGTCGCTGGTGGGCGGAATTCTGCTGGCATCGGGTCTGGCGCTGCTGGCTTACGTCTTGTTCGAAGCCTTCAAGCTCGACAAGGAAGCCCGCGACCGGGTGTTTGCGATGATCTTCCTGATCCTGCTGATGCCGCTGTTTTGGGGCCTGTTCGAACAGGCGGGCGGATCGCTCAACCTCTTCACCGATCGCCATGTCGACAAGGGCGGTATTCCCACCACCTTCTTCCAGTCGATCAACCCGATCTACATCATCCTGCTGGGGCCGGTCTTCGCCGGGCTGTGGCAATGGATGGCGCGGCGCGGGATCGAGCCTTCCACCCCTGCCAAGATGGGCCTCGGGATCGTGCAGATGGGCCTCGCCTTTGTGGTGATGGTGTGGGGCGCGAACACCTTCAGCACCACAGATGCGGCCGGGCAGATCATGATGCCGGTGCTGTTCCTGTTCATTTTCTACCTGCTGTCGACCACCGGGGAGCTGTGCCTTTCGCCGGTTGGCCTGTCGGCGATGAACCGGCTGTCCGCCCCGCATATGGCGAGCCTGATGATGGCGGCATTCTTCTTCGGCACCGCGGGCGGCAATTTTGTCGCCGGGTTCATGGGCTCGCTGATGGGCGAGGGCGAAGAAGGCAACATGACCCGCGAAGCCGCGCTGGAGGCCTATTGGACCATGGGTCTGGTTGCGGTCGGCGTTGGCATCGTGGTGATGATTGTCGCCCCGCTGGTGAAGAAGCTGATGCATCTCGACACGCTGAAGGATGATGACCTCGCCGGCGGCGAAGAACTGTCCGAGCCGCAGAACGCCGGCATTCACCCCGCCACCCGCCCGGCCGAGTAACATCTGCCGGACACAATAATCGTCTAACGGCATGGACAAACCTCGCGTTTTGCGTTCCAACCACCGGATCGGCAGAACGCGAGGTTTGAATGTTGGCAGATACGAAATTGCGCGCCCGAATGGGCGTGATGGTCACGCTGGTCAGCGCATTGGCGTTGTCAGCCTGCACCACCACAGGCGGCAGCGGCGATCCTGCCAGCGCCTCGGCCAAGTCCGATGACAAGGAATTTGCCGCTACTCCAGCGGGCGATCCGGTCTTCGCTTCGACCTACAAGCCCTTCCCCAATGTCGCCACCGCGCTGACCGGCGCGACCGTCTATGACGGCAAGGGCGGCAAGATCGAAAACGGCACCGTGTTCTTCAGCGGCGGCAAGATCGTCGCTGTGGGCGGGCCTGACACCCCGATCCCGGCGGACATTGCGGTGTTCGATGGCACCGGCAAGTTCGTCACCCCCGGCATCATCGACATCCACTCGCACCTTGGCGATTATCCCTCGCCCGGGGTTGAGGCACATTCCGATGGCAACGAGGCGACCAGCCCGACCACGCCCGAAGTCTGGGCCGAACATTCGGTCTGGCCGCAAGACCCCGGTTTCAGCCGCGCGCTCGCCAATGGCGGGGTGACGGCGCTGCAGATCCTGCCCGGATCGGCCAACCTGATGGGCGGGCGTTCGGTCACGCTCAAGAACGTGCCTGCGCGCACGGTGCAGGGGATGAAGTTCCCCGATGCGCCCTATGGCATGAAGATGGCCTGCGGTGAAAACCCCAAGCGGGTTTATGGCGGGCGCGGGCGGATGCCGTCGACCCGCATGGGCAACTTCGCGGTCAACCGAGAAACCTGGCTCAGCGCGATTGATTACGCCAATGATCCGAAGGCGAAGCGCGATCTCGGCAAGGAAACGCTGGTGGGGGTGCTGAAGGGCGAAATCCTGATCCACAACCACTGCTACCGCGCGGACGAGATGGCGCTGGTGCTCGATATGGCCAAGGAGATGGGCTACAAGGTTTCGACCTTCCATCACGCGGTCGAGGCTTACAAGATCGGCGATCTGCTGCGCGAAAACGATGTGTGCAGCGCGATCTGGGCCGATTGGTACGGCTTCAAGATGGAAAGCTATGACGGCATTCTGGAAAACGCCGCCTTCCTGCAACGCGAAGGCGCGTGTGTGGTGATCCACTCGGACGACCAGAACGATATCCAGCGGCTGAATCAGGAAGCGGCCAAGGCGCAGGCGGCAGGGCTGCGGGTCGGGATCAATATCCCCGATGCAACCGTGATCCAGTGGCTCACCCACAACGCGGCCAAGGCGATGGGCATCGACGATATGACCGGCAGCCTTGAGCCCGGCAAGATGGCCGATGTGGTGCTGTGGAACGGCGATCCGTTGAGCGTCTATTCCCGGCCCGAAAAGGTCTGGATCGACGGCGCGCTGATGTTCGATGCGATGAACCCCAAGACAAGGCCCGTCAGCGATTTCGAGCTTGGCCAGCCCGGTGAAGGAGATGTGAAATGAAGCGCCTCCTGACACTTGCGGCCAGCGCGCTGGCTCTCTCCACCCCCGCGATGGCGCAGGATGTGACCATCACCAACGCGAGACTGGTGCTGGGCGATGGCTCTGCACCGATCGATAACGGCACTGTGGTCGTGCAGGGCGGGACCGTGGTCTATGCCGGTCCGGCCAGCGGTGCGCCTGCGGGCGGCACGGCTGTCGATGCCAAGGGCGCGTGGGTCACCCCCGGCCTGTTCGCCACGGTCACTACGCTCGGCCTTGCTGACGTTTCGGCGGTGGGAGAAACCAATGACATCACCGCGCGCGGTACCCCGTTCAGCGCGGCATTGGACGCATCGACCGCGATCAACCCGACATCGCAGCACATCCTTGTCCACCGCGCCGCCGGGATCACCCGCGCTGCCACGACGACGATGCCCGCGGGCTCGATCTTCGCAGGGCAGGGGGCGATCATCGACCTTGATGGCGATCCCCGCCCCGTGATGCAGGCACGCGCCTTCCAGATGATCAATCTGGGCGAAGGCGGGGCAGACCGCGCGGGCGGCAGCCGCGTCGCCGCCCACGCCCTGCTGCGCGCCGCCTTGCGTGAGGCTCAGGCGCTGGTCGGCAAGACCGGCATCCCTGAAACGACCGAAATCGCCAAGGATGACGAGGTGTTCCTCGGCCGCTTCGATGCCGAGGCTCTGGTACCGGTGGTGACGGGGCGGCAGAAGCTGTACGTCGCGGTCGACCGGATGGCCGATATCCGCGCCGTGCTGGCGTTAAAGGCCGAATATCCGAGGCTCGATCTGGTGCTCGTCGGCGCGACCGAGGGCTGGCTGGTGGCGAATGAAATCGCCGCAGCGGGCGTGCCGGTGATCGCCAACGGACTGATCGATCTGCCCGAAACCTTCGAACAGCTGGGCGCAACCCAGAGCAACGCCGGACGGCTCGCCAAGGCCGGGGTCAAGGTCGCCATCAACGCGGCAACCTTGCAGGATCCGCGCCGCTTGCAGCAGGTGGCGGGCAATCTTGTGGCGCTGACCCGGATGCCGGGCGCAAGCGGGATGGATTGGGGCAAGGCCTTCGCCGCGATCAGCTCCGTCCCCGCCGAAATCAGCGGCATGGGCGGCAAGGCGGGCGTGCTGAAGCCCGGCGCGTTGGGCGATGTGGTGCTGTGGACCGACGATCCGCTCGAGGTGGGCTCGGTCCCCACCAGGGTGTTCATCGGCGGGGTTGAACAGGACCTCACCAACCACCAGACCCGCCTTCGCGACCGTTACATCGATCTTGATGAAAGCGACCGGCCCAAGGCCTACGACTGGTAATGCGCCTGCCAGCAAAGCTGACTCTTGCGACACTGGCTGGCGCGCTGCTGTGCGCCGGCCAGCCAGCCTTGGCGCAGGACGGGGCGGTTGACGCCCCCGCCGATCCGCGCGCGCAAGACCCTGTCTGGCATTCACAGCAGCAGATCCACCTGCTCGGCCTGACGCGTGAGGACGGCTGGCATTTCATTGATGGCGGGGTGCGCTGGCGCTGGCTCCGGTACTACGCGTCGGACCGCAAGCCGACCGTGGATGACCGCATCACCGTCCATTACGAAGGCCGCCTGCTCGACGGGACGGTGTTCGACAGTTCCTATGCTCGCGGAGAGCCCGCCACCTTCCCGCTGGGCCGGCTGGTCAAGGGCTGGCAGCTCGCCATCCCGCAGATGGGCGTGGGCGAGACCATCGAAATCGCGATCCCCGCAGACCTCGCCTATGGCCCCGTCGGGCGGGGGCCGATCCCCGCCAATGCGACGCTTGTTTTCAAGGTGGAGTTGATCGCAATCGCAGACTAGGTTCCAAACCTCGTTTCGGGGGATGGGTTAATGAACGAAGCTTTGTGGATTCTGGTCGCTGGGAACGTCGCCTTCGTCGGCACGCATTTCGCCATGTCGCACCCGTTGCGGGCACCAATGGTCAAGGCCTTGGGCGCTGGCGGGTTCCAGATCGCTTACACCGTGGTCAGCTTTGCCACGCTGGCGTGGGTCTATTTCGCCTTTGTCGCCGCGCCGCCTGCGGACCTGCCGGGTTCGGGCGATGCGGGGTGGATCGCCGCGACGATCATCACTCTGCCCGCAATGATCCTGCTGGCGGGATCGTTTATCGGCAACCCCGCCCTGCCGACCCCGATGGCCGAAGCGCAGGCACGCGCCGAACCCGGCGGCGTGTTCAAGGTGACGCGCCACCCGATGATGTGGGCCATCGGCCTGTGGGCGGCCTCGCACATCATCCTGTTCTGGAGCATCCGCACGATGGTCACCGCGCTGGCGATGGGCATTCTCGCGCTGGTCGGAGCGAAGTTGCAGGACGCCAAGAAGGAGGCGCTGATGGGCGCCGCCTGGGCCGAATGGGAAAGCAAGACCGCGTATTGGCCGCGCTGGGGGCAGTTCCTCAGCGTCGGCGCGGTGCCGCTGGTCGCAGGCACCGCGCTGTGGCTGGCGGGCAGCTATATCCACCTGTGGCGCGCCGGCATCCCGGCGGGGGTGTTCAAGTGGCTGGGGTAATCATTCGCCCCTGAACACCGCAGGCCGCTTCTCGATCAGCGCGGCCACACCCTCGGCATGATCGGCGGTGGTGTGCATCATCGCCTGCGTGTTTGCGGCCATTTCCAGCGCGGTGTCATAACTGACCTGGCTCCCCTGCCGCAGCAGGTTCTTGGTATGGCGCAGCGAATGGGGCGGGAGGAGAGCGATCTTCGCCGCCAGTGCGCGGGCTTCGTCCATCAGAGCCTCGGGCGCGACCACGCGGCTGACCAGGCCCCAGTCCTTCGCTGTGGCCGCGTCGATCACATCGCCGGTGTAGAACAGTTCCGCCGCGCGGCTCATGCCGATCACGCGGGGGAGGATCCATGTGCCGCCATCGCCGGGGATGATCCCGAGCTTGAGGAAGGTGACGCCGAACTTCGCGCTCTCCGAAGCGATGCGGATATCGGCGAGGCAGGCGACATCGCAGCCCAGCCCGATCGCCGGGCCGTTGACCGCCGCGATCACCGGCACGCGCAGCCCGTACAATGCGCGCAGCATCTGGTGGATATTGTCGCGATATCCGTCCGAAATCGCGGGCGTGGTCCCGCCGAAGGTGCCGGTCTTGTCCCGCATCGCCTTGATATCGCCGCCCGCGCTGAAGGCCCGGCCTGCGCCGGTCAGGATCACCACCCGGCATTCCATGTCGCGGTTGATCGCATGGGCGACCGCCGCAAACTCGTCCCCGTCCCCCGGCGCGCCCAAGGGGTTCATTGTCTCCGCCCGGTCCAGCGTGAGGATGGTGACGGGGCCTTCTTTGGTGATCTGGATCAGGGACATTGCTGGAGCCTTGCATATTTGCGACAGGATATTCACCTTGCGTATAGGGGGGGCATGCCAAGGGCAAGGCTGGCACCCCGCGGCCCCCACGCGGCCTGAGCTATTTGACAGGGGCCGAAGCGGAGAAGTTGATTGCCCGGTCTGACCCTGCTTGCGACCTCTCCCGCGCTGCTGAGCGCCGCGCTGGCGCTGGCAGAACCGCCCGCCGCGCCGGAGACGCCGCCCCCCGCAACCCAGCCCGTTCCCGCGCCGCTGGAATGGGACCTGGCAAGCGTGCCTGCCCCCGCGCCGCAAGCGGAAGGCCCGCCCCCGCCCGAAGGCGAGGAGGGCGATGAGCCGGTCAATGAAATCGTCGTCGAAGGCGAATATGGCCCGCCCAAGGCCGATCCGCTCGAAAGCATCAACGAAGACAGTTACCGTCTGACCCAGGCGGTCGATCAGGCGCTGGTCGAGCCGGTCGCCTTTGCCTACCGCGATGGCCTGCCCGAACCCGTGCGCGATGGCCTCGGCAATGTCGTGCGCAATCTGGGCGAGCCGAGCAATGCGCTCAATTTCCTGCTGCAAGGCAAGGTCGGCAAGGCGTTCAAGACGCTGGGGCGCCTGGCGATCAATTCCACCATCGGGGTGGGCGGATTGTTCGATGTGGCGGGGAAGAAGGCCAATCTGCCCTATCGCCGCAACGGGTTCGCCAACACGATGGGTTTTTATGGCGTGGGGCCGGGGCCGTATCTGTATCTGCCGGTGACCGGCGCGACGAGTGTGCGCGATCTGTTGGGCAGCACGCTGGATCAGGCGCTGCTGCCTTTTGCAGTGGGCGAACCGTTCAACCGCACCGAATTTGCCGCAAGCTATTTCGTGGTCAACGGGCTGGACCAGCGGTTGAACTTCGATGAGGAAATCAAGGATATCCGTTCCGCCGACGACCCCTATCTGGTGCGCCGCCAGACCTATCTTGCCCAGCGCCGGAAAGACATTGCCGAGCTGAAGGGCGAGCCGGTGTCCGAGGAAGACGCCCGCTGGCTGGAGGAGTTGGAATTGCTGAAGGCAGCGCGTGACAAAGCGGCCTCTGATGCAGCCCCACCTGCGGGCGATCCCGCACCGGTCGAAGCGCCGGTTGACCCCGCAGCGGTGGCGATCACCAAGCCGCGTTAAGGCGGTCTCCGGGGTTGCTTCCCCGAAGGGAGGGGGCCGTTACGCCCGCGCTTCCTCTGCGTCGATCCCGGTGCTGTTGTGCTTCAGCGCCTTCAGCACCGTATCCACGATCTGCGGAGCGTTCAGCCCGGCCTCGTCATACTGCTTCATCGGATCGTCGTGATCGATGAAGGTGTCGGGCAGGCGCAGGGTGCGCACCTTGAGGCCGTTGTCGGTCAGGCCGGTGTCGCTGGCGAAGGTCAGCACGTGCGCGCCGAGGCCGCCGATGGCGCCTTCCTCGACCGTGACGATCACTTCATGGGTGCGCATCAACCGGGCGATCAGGTCTTCGTCCAGCGGCTTGGCAAAGCGCAGGTCGGCGACCGTGGTGGACAGGCCCTTGGCCTCCAGCACATCGGCAGCCTTCAGCGCTTCGGTCAGGCGCGCACCGAGCGACAGGATGGCGACCTTGGTGCCTTCACGGACCAGGCGGCCCTTGCCGATTTCCAGCTTCACCGGAACCTCCGGCAGCGGAACGCCCGTGCCGTTGCCACGCGGGTAGCGGAAGGCGATGGGGCCATCGTCGTATTCGGCGGCGGTGTAGGTCATGTGGACCAGCTCCGCCTCGTCGGCGGCGGCCATCACCACCATGTTGGGCAGGGTGGCGAGGTAGGTGACGTCAAAGCTGCCCGCATGGGTCGCCCCGTCCGCACCCACCAGACCGGCGCGGTCAATGGCAAAGCGCACCGGCAGGTTCTGGATGCAGACATCGTGCACCACCTGATCATAGGCACGCTGGAGGAAGGTGGAGTAGATCGCCGCAAACGGCCGCATCCCTTCCGCCGCGAGGCCCGCAGCAAAGGTCACCGCGTGCTGTTCGGCAATCCCGACGTCAAACGTGCGGGTGGGGTGCGCCTTGGCAAATTTGTCGACGCCCGTGCCCGACGGCATGGCGGCGGTGATCGCGCAGATGCGGTCGTCGGTGTCAGCCAGTTTCGCCAGCGTCAGGCCGAACACGTCCTGATAGGCGGGCGCGGAGGGCGCGCTCTTGGCCTTTTCGCCGGTGACGACGTTGAACTTGGGCACCCCGTGATACTTGTCAGCCGAGTTTTCGGCAGGCGCGTAGCCCTTGCCCTTCTCGGTCACGACATGGATCAGCACCGGGCCTTCGCTGGTGTCGCGCACGTTCTCCAGCACGGGGAGCAGGTGATCGAGATTGTGCCCGTCAATCGGGCCGACGTAATAGAAGCCTAGTTCTTCAAACAGCGTCCCGCCGGTCACCATGCCGCGGGTGAACTCCTCGGCCTTGCCGATCGCACCGTGGAGACGGCGGCTCATCTTCTGGATCGTCCGGCTGGCGAGGCTGCGGATGCCGAGATATTCGCTCGAGGACACCATGCGCGCCAGATAGGCCGAAAGCCCGCCCACCGGCGGCGCGATCGACATGTCGTTATCGTTGAGGATCACCACGAGGCGATTGCCCGCCTGCGCGGCGTTGTTCATCGCTTCATAAGCCATCCCGGCGCTCATCGAGCCATCGCCGATCACGGCAATGCCGCGGCCCTGCTTGCCCTGCAGCTTGTTGGCGATGGCAAAGCCCAGCGCCGCCGAAATCGAGGTGGAGGAGTGCGCCGCGCCGAAGGGGTCGTACTCGCTCTCCGAACGCTTGGTGAAGCCCGAAAGCCCGCCGCCCTGGCGCAGGGTGCGGATGCGGTCACGCCGTCCGGTGATGATCTTGTGCGGGTAACACTGGTGCCCCACGTCCCACACCAGCTTGTCGTCCGGCGTGTTGAACACATAGTGGATCGCCACGGTCAGTTCGACCACACCAAGGCCAGAGCCCAGATGCCCGCCCGATGTGCTGACCGCATCGATCATCTCGGTGCGCAGTTCATCGGCCAGTTGGCGGAGCTGTTCGGGCTTGAGGCGGCGAAGATCGTCCGGAGTGTCAACCTGATCGAGCAGGGGCGTGTAAGGCGATTGAGTCATGACCAAAGCCTTACACACGGAAATCCGGCGTGTCGATTGAAGGCTTGAGCCATATCAATTCTTGAAGCGCCGGTTGTGTTCCCGCCGCTGTTCAGGTGCAGGCCTTGCACAGCCCGCGGATCTCCAGCACCGGACGCTCGGCCTTGAAGTGGCGGTCGGCGGCGATGGCGCGCACGGCGCGGCTCACGTCTTCATCATCGACATGGGCAGCTTCGCCGCATTCGTCGCAGACGAGGAAGATACAGTCATGCGCGCAGCCCGGGTGGGTGTTGGCGAGATAGGCGTTGGCGCTTTCGACCCGCATGGCGAGGTTGTTCGCCACGAACACATCAAGGATGCGGTAGACCGAATTGGGCGCGACGCGCTTGCCGCGTGCAGCGGAAAGATTGTCGGCGATGTCATAGGCGGACACCGGGCGTTCATGCCGGGCGAGCTCGGTGAAGACCGCCTCCCGCATCGACGTCCATTGTTCGCCCGCCGCGCTCAAGGCCCGGCCCGCCTCGGCGACAAGGCCGGGGCCGCGATGTTCGTGGTGGCTGTGCGCGTGCTGTCCCATGCCGGCTAATATAGGCGCGCAGGGGCGTTTATGCCAGCGGGATCAGCCCGCGTCCCTCAGGAAGGCGGCACGGTAGAACGTCGGGAACTTCACCTTCAGCGCCGCCACCTTGGGCGCGTCCCAGCGGACGATGTAGCGGCTGGTCGGGTTCTTCACCATGTAGTCCTGATGGTAGGCCTCTGCCGGGTAGAACGCCTTGTAGGCCTCGATCCGGGTGACGATCGGGTTCTTCCAGACGCCCGATTTGCCCATCTGGGCCAGATAGGCCTTGGCGACAGCGGCCTGTTCGGCGTTCATCGGCACGATGGCGCTGCGGTAATGCGCGCCCACGTCGGGGCCCTGGCGGTTCTTCAGGGTCGGATCGGTGGCGACGGAGAAGAAGATCCGCAGCAGCTGGTCATAGCGCACGACCGAAGGATCATAGGTGATCTTCACGCTTTCGGCATGATCGGTCATGCCGCCGGTGATGATGTCATACTTCGCGCTCGCCGCCGTGCCGCCGTGGTAGCCCGACACGGCCGAGGTGACGCCCTTCACATGGCTGAACACGCCTTCGACGCCCCAGAAGCAGCCGCCGGCGAAGATCGCGGTCTTGAGGCCCTTTTCTTCCTTGGCGACACGCGTGGCGGCAGGGGCGTTGAAGACCTCTTCGGCGGTGGCGGGCGCGGCGCAGGCCGTCAGCACCAGCGAGGCGGCGGCAAGCAGGGCAGCAATCTTGTGCATGGGATCAGCGTCCTTAAGGCGCGATCACGAACTCCGCCGTGGGTGCATCCGCCGGACCGGCGCGCAATTCGGCAGCCTGCGCCGCCGGAGCCAGTTCGCCGCCCCAGCTTTCCGCATTGGCACCGGCGATCAGCAGCGCCCCGAGGACAAAGCCGAAGCCGAAATTGCGGAACAGGTCGGGCGAGAACAGACGCATGAGAGGGCTCGTGATTCGAAAGGTTGCCGCCCGGTATTGCCCGCAGCCGAATTGCGGCGGGATGAACATGGCGGTCAGGGCCGATTAGCTTGCGGCCTTAACTTAGTTACGGAACGGCTGAGAAATAGTTGCCGTTAAAGGCCGTGCGGGCCGAGCCGTGCGGCGGTTGCGGCAGGGTGAGATGAGCGGTGGCCAAAGGCGCGGAGGTGCCTTCGAAAAACAGTACGGGCCAAAGGCCCGCAAGGCCGACCGGCCGCCCGCAGGTGCTCCGTAGCGAAGCGGAGGAAACGCAGCGAGGACTAGCGGGCGGATGCCCGCTCGCAAAACAATCAGTGCCTGAAATGCCGCATCCCGGTGAACACCATCGCAAGGCCTGCTGCGTCGGCGGCGGCGATTACCTCGTCGTCGCGGATCGAGCCGCCCGGCTGGATAACAGCGGTCGCACCCGCCTCTGCTGCCGAAATCAGCCCGTCGGCAAAGGGGAAGAACGCGTCTGAGGCGACCGCGCTGCCGGCAGTGCGCGGGGCGGCCCAGCTGTGGGTTTCGGCGGCTTCCCGCGCCTTGATCGCGGCAATCCGGGCCGAATCGCGGCGGTTCATCTGGCCTGCGCCGATCCCGGCGGTCGCACCGTCCTTGGCATAGACGATGGCGTTGGACTTCACGTGCCGCGCCACGGTCCAAGCGAACAGGCAGTCCTTCAATTCCTGTTCCGTGGGGGCGCGCTTGGTGACGACCTTCAGGTCATTCAGCGACACGGCGCCCGCATCTCGTGACTGGATCAGCATCCCGCCCGCGATGGTCTTCATCGCAAACCCGCCGCGCCGGGGATCGGGCAGTGTGCCGCATTCCAGCAGGCGCAGGTTCTTCTTCTTGGCGAAGATTTCGCGGGCTTCGGCAGAGACGCTGGGGGCAATCACCACTTCGGTGAAGATGGCGCTGATTGCCTCGGCCGTCGCAGCGTCAAGTTCGGTGTTCACCGCGACGATCCCGCCAAAGGCCGACACGGAATCGCAGGCCAAGGCCGCTTCCCACGCTTCCAGCAGCGAACCCGATTGCGCCACGCCGCAGGGGTTGGCGTGCTTGACGATCACGACAGCGGGTTCCTGTCCGGCAAATTCCGCCGCCAGTTCCAGCGCCGCGTCGGCGTCATTCAGGTTGTTGTAGCTCAGTTCCTTGCCCTGCAACTGCGCCGCCTGCGGCACGCCGCGCGCGCCCACCCCCTGCGGGACATAGACCGCCGCGCTCTGGTGCGGGTTTTCGCCATAGCGCAGCACGTCGGCGCGCTTGAAGGCGAGCGGCATGGTCTCGGTAAAGGGTGTGGCGTGCAGCGCCTCTGTGCCGAGGGGATGGGTGAAGGCGTCCCCGAAGGCGAACCAGTTGGCAATCGCCGAATCATAGGCCGCCGTGCGCGCATAGGCCTTGCCCGCCATTCGGATGCGGAAGGCGGGTGACGTCGCGCCGCCATTGGCGTCCATTTCCTCGACCAGCGTGGCATAGTCCGCCGGGTCGGTGAGGATCGTCACGAAGCCGTGGTTCTTCGCGGCAGAACGCACCATCGAAGGCCCGCCGATGTCGATATTCTCGATGATCTCCTCGCGGCTGGCGCCCTTGGCGACCGTGGCTTCAAACGGATAGAGGTTCACCACCACCAGATCGATCGCGCCGATCCCGTGGGCCTCCATCGCCGCGACGTGTTCGGGGTTGTCACGCAGGGCCAGCAGCCCGCCGTGGACCGTGGGGTGAAGCGTCTTCACCCGCCCGTCCATCATCTCGGGAAAGCCGGTGAGGTCGGACACGTCCTTCACGCTGAGGCCCGCATCCCGCAGCGCCTTGGCCGTGCCGCCAGTGCTGACCAGTTCCACGCCCCGCGCCGCCAGCGCCGCGCCGAGGTCAGCCAAACCGCTCTTGTCGGACACTGACAGCAGCGCCCGCCGGATCACACCTTCAGCCATGCCGGAATCTACCCCGTTTTCTTGAAGCGCCAGGAGAATTGTCCCCCGCTGCGCAATGCCAGTCCTTCGATCACCAGCTGTTCCGTAGCATGCGGGCGGCCTTCGCCGTCGACCCACAGGCTGTCCTCGGCAGACAGGGTGATTGCGTCGGCGCCCGCCCTATCGCCGCCCAGCCGGAATTGCCAGAGCCGACCATCGGGCAGCAGCAGGGTTGCCCCCCGCTTGTCCCCCGACAGTTGCACCTCGACCCCGCGGCCGAGATGGAAGCGCAGCGCGAAGGCGATCTTGCCGCGCTTGCCGTTCTTGCTGGCGGGGATGAGGATGTCCTCACCCGCCAGTTCGGTGCCGTCCCCGCTCAGCGTCAGGATGCGGCGATGGGTGAGGCCGAAGCGCCCGGCATAGCCATCATGCGCGGCCTCGATCCGGGTTGCCTCGCGCGGGCCCCGGCTGGCGACCATGCGGCGGTCGAACTCCACAGTCTCGACCCCCTTGCCGAGCTGGCGTGGAGCAGCACGGCGGTGGAATTGGCGTTATCCAGCACCAGGGTGGAAAAGGCAGCAGTGGCGCGCAGCCCCTGCCCGATCCGCGCAGGCACCTGCCCGCCCGCCAGCGCCGCCCCGCCGCAATTGACGACGATCCGCTGCGGCCCGTCGGAAAGCTCGAAGGCGAGGGTGGAGGCGCAGCCGGTGCGGGCGTGCTTGCTGCGCGGGGGCGGGGCGGTGTCGAATTGCAGCAGGGTCTCGCCCGATTTGATGCGCTGGTAGCCCCAGCCGCCCGCCATGCCGAGGGGGCGCGTGCGCACGCCGCTCGCCTCGATCACGGCGCCCAGCCGGTCGGCGGAAATCGCGCCTTGTCCCTGCCAATTGCCCAGCGCCCCGTCACCATGACGCAGGGCCAGCAGTGGCGGCACCAGCAGTTCGCGCATCACCGCCAGCGCGGGCGGCGGCGCGGTGTCCACGGCTTCGTAACATGCGAGAAGATCGGTCAGCAGGCGGATCGCGTCCAGTTGCGCGGCGGGGCAGCGTGACAGCACGCCGCCGTCCTCGCCCACCATATCGCCCAGCGCTTTCACAAGGCCCGCCTCGCCGAACAGGCGCCGTGGTTTGCCATGGGGCAGCAGCAGCCCTGCCGCCACGACACCGGCGAAAGCGGCCACCTGACCCAGGCCCGCAGGTTCACGCACGGCGCGCTTGTCGAGCCATGCGGCGGTGTCGCCGATGGCGGCGAGCAGGCGCGACTTCAGCGCCTTTTCATGGCCGCCCAGCATCAGCGGGGCGTAAACCAGCCATGCCACCAGCCTGAGGCCCGCCAGTTCCGGCTCCCACGCCGGCCCCTTGCCGGGGGTGCCGTGGGCGTGGAGCCACTGGCCCGCGATCCGTTCCGCCACAGCAGCCCCATCGGCGCGGTCCGCGCTGGCGGCGAGATCGGCAAGCCAGCTGAAGCTGTGCACCACCCGCTCCACCCCCGGCGCATGGCGCGCAGGCAGAGAGAAATCGAAGCTGGCGATCGGCAGGCGCACCCCGTGGATCAGGAAATGCCCGGCGCGCAGGGCCGTGCCGGCCGTGCGGTCACCACGGTTGGGGCTGTCCACCGTTGCCAGCACGCGCAGCGCCTGCGGGCGGCGGAACGGGGCGGCCAGCGCGTGACCCGGAACACCAAGGCGATAGGCCAGCCGGATCAGCGCCTCTCCCGGCCCGGCCTTGACCGCGATCACATCGGACAGCGCCAGCGCGCGCGAGGGTTCTTGCGGCGGCGGAGGGGGCGAAGCTTCGGCCAGCGCAGCCGGCTCCTGCCCTTCAGCCCCCGGCTCTTGCCCTTCAGCCAAACTCAGCACCGGATTGCCTGACACCCGCTCCACCAGCGCATCAGCGCGGGCGGCAGCCGGGGTGCGCAGCAGCGTCGCCATCAGCGCCCGCCTTTCAGGCCTGCAATATTGGCGGCGTAAGCGTCCGGCCCGCCCTTGAACGTGGCTGAGCCTGCCACCAACACATCGGCCCCCGCCTCGACACACAGCCGCGCGGTTTCCGCGTTCACCCCGCCATCGACCTCAAGGTGGATGGCCCGCCCCGAGCGCGTGATCATTGACCGGATGCGCGCGATCTTGCTCAGCTGCGAGGGGATGAAGCTCTGCCCGCCAAAGCCGGGGTTGACGCTCATCACGAGGATGAGGTCGGCCAAGTCCATCAGATTGTCGAGCACCTCGACCGGCGTGCCGGGATTGATGACCACGCCCGCCTTCTTGCCCAGCGCCTTGATCGCCTGAAGGGTGCGGTGGATATGCGGCCCGGCTTCAGGGTGGACGGTGATGATGTCCGCGCCAGCATCGGCGAAGGCCTGCAGGTAGGGATCGACCGGGGCGATCATCAGGTGCACGTCGAACGGCTTGGCCGTGTGCGGGCGCAGCGCCTTCACGACGTCAGGGCCGATGGTGATGTTCGGCACGAAATGCCCGTCCATCACATCGATATGGATCCAGTCGGCCCCGGCTGCGTCGACGGCGCGCACTTCTTCCCCCAGCCGGGCAAAATCGGCGGACAGGATGGAAGGGGAAATCAAGGGTGCAGGCATGGCGCGGCGGAAGGCCCTTTTATGACGCAGTGCCAGCCATACGGGACGCGCGAATCGGGTAACAAGGCGCGAGCGAGGTCTTTTCCACCGCCAACACCCCTGTTGGGGTCAATTAAGCCGCAATTCAGGCACGCCCTGCCAGAAGGGCTGCAATATTCCAACGGCTCACCCCGCGCTCCCCTGCTTGCGCGCCTGCCCCTCTCCCCTTACCCAAGGACGCCCATGACCGCTTTTTCGCCTTCGATCCTGCTTGTCCGCCGCGCTGCGGCAGGGCTGGCGCTGGCCGGGCTGGTGTCCGCGCCGCTTGCCGCGCAGGGCTATGCCTATGCCCGCAGCATGAACAATGATCCGAACCAGTGCGCTGCCGGAAAGGGCCCGGCGGTGCGGGTCACGGTGAATGGGCTGAAATCATCTGCCGGGAACCTGTTCGTGCGCGCCTACCCCGCCAACAGCCGCGACTGGCTGGAGAGCAAGCGTTACGTCATCCGGGTCGATGCGAAGCCGCAGGCCGGCAGCATGACGGTGTGCGTGCCGCTGCCCGCGGCAGGCGATTATGCGATCGCAGTGCACCACGATGTCAACGGCAACCGCAAGTCCGATCTGTCAGACGGGGCGGGGATGTCGAACAATCCGGGGATCCGCAAGATCCTCGGCCTCGTGCCGCGCCCGCCATCGGTGGACAAGGTCCGCTTCAATGCGGGCGAGGGTGTCACCCGCATGACGATCAACATGCAGTATATGTAAGCCGGCTTTTTCGCGGCGCGCTCGGTCAGCCCGTCTTTTGGCGGCGGCGGTGCTCGCGCAGATCCCATAGCACCTGCGGCGCGGCCAGCAGCGGATAGCGTTCGCGGAACGGTGTCAGCTTGACCGGCATCCCGGTGTGCCGCTCGATCTTCCACGCAGCATAGCGCGCCGCGCCGTCGAAGGTGGTGCTGGCCTTGACCAGTCTGAGCAGATTCAGCGGCTTGCCCATTCGGCGGCGGCGATTCCACCAGCCCAGAATGCGCGCCCGCTCCGCAGGCATCAGGCGCGGGGTCAGAATCGCGCCATGCTGGCCGGGCGCAATCCCCCCCCGCCTCCAGCGCCAGCGGCAGTAGCCCCGAAAAGTGATCGGCGTTGACGGCAAGGATATCATTCTCGCGCCCGCCTTTCTCAACCCGGAATTCGGCGCTGTAGGTGGCGCGGAACAGGGCGCGCCAGTAATCCTCGGCCGTGCCGCTCACCGGGCCGAGTGCCGCGGCGAGCCGTGCGGCGGTGGTGGCGGCAGCGGCGATGGCGGCGGTCACTTCGGTGCGGGCAGCGTCATCCTCCGCCCAGATCAGGGCGCTGGGCTGGACGAACCGTGCCCAGATGGTGGTGTCCGTCAGGCCGCCGCTGGCGGCGCGGGCGAAGGTTGCAAGACGCATGGTGGCGATCTTGGCGCGCAGGGTCGTGCGGTGATGATCCCGCTCGTGATAGGAGACCGTCGGCCAGATCGCGCTTTCACTTTCGCCGGGGAGCAGGATGTAGAAATCGAGCACGCCGTCCAGTGATCCGGTGCGCAGGTTCGATCCGTAGAACAGCACGGCGCGCGCGCCTGCCGCATCGGCGAGAGCGCGGGCGAAACCGGCAACGGCGGGGTCAACAGGGGCGGCAAGACGCTCGGCAATGCGTGCCGATAGCGCCGCTGCGTCCGCGCTCATGGCGCCAGAAAGGCGAGCTCCGGCCCTTGCTCGATCCGGTAATCGCCCGCCGGGAAAGCTTCGCCATCCAGGATGAACTGGTCGTCGATCGACAGGCTGAACTGCGTCGCGGCGAGCTGGTGGATGCCGCGTTGGCGCAGGCCGTCCTTGACCTTGCCGATCAGCACCAGCGGGATAAGCGCGGTGGTGCGGCGCGAAATCTGGTCGACCGCCACCAGCTTCAACCCGTTCTTGAGCGCGCCGAACGGCTTGATCCCCGCAGGCAGCCGTTCCAGCGTGGAGGCGAACAGCAATTGGCGCATCGCCGGATCGCCCTGGCCGCTATGCGCCATCGGGGCATCGGCAGCGCCCAGCCCGATCTGCATCCGCGCACCCTTGCGCCACGGGTTGCCGCGGGTGGCGAACATGGATTGCAGCAGCGCCCACATGCCGGTGACGGCCACCACCATGCTGTCAAACGCGCCCAGCTTGTGCGCGCTCTGCCCGGCCTGGGTCGCCTTGGTGAAGGCCCCTGCGCCGAGGATGAAGCCGGCCACGCGGGAATGCGGCTCTTCCGCCCGCGCCACCGTCATCGGGCGGCGCCACACGCGCTGTCCGTGATCAAGCGCGTCGATCGCGTCCTGCAGCGTCCAGTCGTCCGGCACGCCAAGGTCGACGGTCAGCGCATTGGTCTTGCCCTTGGGCAGCACCGCAATCGCGGGCCAGTCATCGCCAAAGATCGCTTGCCCGCAGGTCAGCACATCGCGCACCGTGCCATCCCCGCCGTTGATGACGAGCAGATCAATGCCCTTCTCGGCAAATTCGGTCAGCGCCAGTGGCAACTGCCCGCGCTCACGCGGCTGGGCGATGTGAACATGGGGGCACAGCCCGCAGTCGAAATCGGCGCCCAGATTGCGGTGGCTGCGCGGGTTGTAGATCACGCCAACCGTGGGCGCCTGCCCCGCATCGCGCACGCGCCGCACGCGGCCACGCGGCCGGGACGCGGCATCAAGGCGCGGGATTTGCGCAAATTCGTAGATCGGCGTTGCCATGATCGTCCTATACTTGTCGGAAAAGTAACTTTCTACCGCAATCTTGACCCGGAACTGTAACAGGCCGGAGGGCGACATCGGGTGCGTGCCGCCAAAAGCAAGGGCGGGCGTGGCCGATGATCAGCGGGATGCGACCGGCGGTGCCCCGAACGCGAAGGCGGGCGCGGGGATGCGGGGGCTATTCGCCGCCTTCCAGTGTACGGATCGTGAACTGGCTCACCAGCCGTTGCACACCGGGCAGAGCGGACAGGATTTCGCGGTGGATCCGTTCATAGCTGTCATCATCGCGCACCAGCACCTTGATCAGATAATCGGATTGCCCGCTCATCAGATAGGCTTCGACGATCTGGGGCGTGCTCGCCATGGCCTGTTCGAAGGCCAGCATGGTTGCCTGACGCTGATCGGTCAGCGTGACCTGCACGAACACGGTCGAAGGATTGCCCCGCGCCGCCTTCGACAGTCGCGCCCGGTAACCGAGGATCGCGCCGCTGTCCTCGAGCGCCTTGACCCGGCGGTGCGCGGCGGAGGGGGACAGGCCCACGCGTTCACCCAGCTGCTCTCCGGTCAGGCGCGAGTCCGTCGCAAGCAGATCAAGAATTTTCCGGTCGATGCGATCCATGCGCGCAATTCTTGCGCCTTTCATAAGCCATGCGCAAGAAGTTCGCGTCGGCCCTGCCGCCATGCCCCCGTCATCGCCAAGATTGTGCGCGCGAATTAAGTTATATCTGCGCGCACAAAAATTTCAGGAGAGGCATCATGCGCGTCGGCGTTCCCACCGAGATCAAGAACAACGAATACCGCGTCGGCCTGACCCCGGCCGCGGTCGCCGAACTGACCCGTGCGGGCCACGCGGTCGTGGTGCAGGCGGGCGCTGGGCTGGGCGTGGACTTCACCGATGCGGCCTACGAAGCCGCCGGTGCAGAGATTCTGCCCGATGCGGCAGCGGTGTTCGGTGCGGCGGACATGATCGTGAAGGTCAAGGAACCGCAGAAGGGCGAAGTCGCCATGCTGCGCCCTGACCACGTGCTGTTCACGTACCTCCACCTCGCCGCCGACAAGCCGCAGACCGAAGGCCTGATGGCATCGGGCGCGACGTGCATCGCCTATGAAACCGTGACCGCGCCAGACGGCACCTTGCCGCTGCTCAAGCCGATGTCCGAAGTCGCCGGGCGGATGAGCGTGCAGTGCGGGGCGCATTATCTCGAAAAGCATCAGGGCGGGCGCGGCGTGCTGCTGGGCGGCGTGCCGGGGGTGGAGCCGGGCAAGGTGGTGATTCTGGGCGGCGGGGTTGCGGGCGTGAACGCGGCGCAGATGGCCGTGGGCCTGCGCGCCGATGTGACGATTTTCGACATTTCCAACCGCCGCCTTGCCGAGCTTGATTCGCAGTTCGGCAACCAGATCAAGACCGCCTTTGCCTCGTCAGCAGCGATTGCCGAGGCGGTGGCAGGGGCTGACCTCGTGATCGGCGCGGTGCTGGTGCCCGGCGCCGCTGCGCCCAAGCTGGTCACCCGCGAGATGATCGCCTCGATGCGCCCCGGTACGGTGGTGGTCGATATTGCCATCGATCAGGGCGGGTGTTTCGAAACCAGCCACGCCACCACCCACGAAGACCCGGTGTTCGTGGTCGACGGCGTGATCCACTACTGCGTCGCCAACATGCCGGGAGCGGTGGCGCGCACATCGACCATCGCGCTCGGCAATGCGACGCTGCCCTTCGTGCTGAAGCTGGCCAATATGGGTGCTGAAGACGCCATGGCCGCCGACCCGCATCTGGCCGAGGGGCTCAACGTCTCGCATGGCAAGCTCCACATCGCTGCCGTGGCAGATGCACTGGGCCTGCCGCTTGGCTGACCCAGTAAAGTCTGTATTTACCATTAGCCGTTAGCGGGGTGCGGTGACGGGGAGGGGCCGAACATATGCAAGCGACGCGCGCGGTGCGGCCGGGAAAGCGATGACACGAAACCGGGTCGCTGCTCGCCAATGCTGCGCCTTCAGGCATCCGGCGCCCATATGAACGCGGCAACACCACCGATCGCAGCAGATGCCTTTGGCGCGGCGCAAGATCGCGGATGGCTGGACACCCGGCTCGCCTTTGCGATGCTGTGTCTGGCCGCGATCGCGCCGCTGCTTGTCGTCGACTTTCCTCCGCTGGTGGATCTCTATGGCCATCTTGGACGCTACGCCGTCCAGACCGACCTTCACAACCGACCCGGGCTCCAGCAATATTTCTCCTATGAGTGGACGCTGATCGGCAATCTGGGTGCCGATCTGCTGGTGCAGTTGTTGCACCGGTGGCTGGGGCTGGAGACGGCGGTTCGCTGCATCGTGATTGTCACGCAGCTGCTGGCTGCGACCGGGGTGTTGCTGGTCAGCCGGGAACTGCATGGCCGCATCACCCCGTTTGCCATTGCGGCGCTGCCCCTGATTTACGGCTTGGCGTTCAATTACGGTTTTCTCAATTTCAGCCTGAGCATGGCGCTCGCCATGCTGGCCTTCGTGGTCTGGCTGCGGCTGCACCGCCGGGGGAACAAGCTTGTCCCGCGCGTGTGGCTGGGGCTGGCTGGCATGGCGATCTGGGTGTGCCACGCCTATGGCTGGGCGTTTCTGGGATTGCTGTGCGGTTCGGCCTTGCTCGCAGATGCGATAACCGGCCGGCAGCGGCCCCTTGCCGCCCTTGGAGCCATCCTTGCCGAGTGCTGGCCGCTTCTGCTGCCGCTGGTCCCGATGACCCTGTGGCGATCGGGAACTGGCGGCTTGAGCCTCATGGGCTGGTCGCTGAGCTTCAAGCTTCAGGGCCTGGCATCGGTCTTTCGTCACAAGTGGGTGATCCTCGATACGGCCTCGCTGTTTGTCGCCATCAGCCTGATCTACTGGGCCATCCGCAGCAAATCGGCGGCATTCGACCTGCGCCTGGGCATTGCAGCGCTTGTATGCCTTGCCAGCTTCATGGTGCTGCCCGTGCAGGTCTTCGGGTCGATGTACGCCGACATCAGACTGGCCCCCTATATCCTCATGACCGCATTGCTGGCGGTGTCACCCCGCAAACTCGG
This sequence comes from Porphyrobacter sp. IPPAS B-1204, assembly GCA_003724185.1. Lineage (GTDB taxonomy): Bacteria > Pseudomonadota > Alphaproteobacteria > Sphingomonadales > Sphingomonadaceae > Erythrobacter. The sequence goes on along the minus strand of RHGM01000007.1, from coordinate 55,694 downwards.
CGCGCAGATGGGCAGGGTGCTGGGCCTGATCGCATTGGCTTTCTTTGCGGCGCGGATGGTGACGACCGGCGCTGCCTATCTGGCGCATGAAAAGACCGTGTCCGAGGTTCTCCCGACGATCGATGCCATTCCGCAGGGATCACGCGTCGCCTTTTTCGTGGTGGTGCCCTGTACCGAGGCCTGGGATCTGCCGGTGCTGTCCCACGTTGCGGGCGTGGCTCTTGCGCGCCGCGATGTCTTTGCCAACAACCATTGGCAGGCGGCGGGCGTCAATCCGCTGATCGTTCACTATCCGGCAGCCGCGCCCTTCGAGCGTGACCCGTCCCAATATGTGTACGCAGGCGAATGCGCGCAGCCTGTCTATCCGACGCTGTCGAAGGTTCTCGAACAGTTCCCGCACCCGGGTTTTTCGCATTTGTGGATCCTCGGCCCCTTGCCCGATGAACTGGTCGTACCGCAGGGGCTCGAACCTGTTCGGCATGCTGGCAAGGGCGCCTTGTACGCGGTGAATTCCCCGCAGTGATGGCCGTAAGGCCGCTCGCGGGAGGATTTCTGACGCGGCGCGGATCAAACCGACAAGGCCCGCCCCCTTGATAAAGGGAGCGGGCCTTGTTGGCGCACCCGACAGGATTCGAACCTGTGGCCTCTGCCTTCGGAGGGCAGCACTCTATCCAGCTGAGCTACGGGTGCATGGTGCCATGCGCTGCGCGCTATTCTTGCGTGCGGCGCGGCGCTTAGCAAGAGGCGGGGCGCGATGCCACACAATTGTGGCGCGCCGCGCCCCACGCCGCACCCGCGCCAGCGACGGGGACAGGCTTAACCAATCGGAAAGGACGCCTGCCTAGGCTCTCCGGCATGGCCACGCTTCCGCCCGAGATGATTCCCCCGCAGGCTGCCAGCCTCCTCGGCGGCGATTCTGCGCCCGAGGTGCTGGCCGAGTCGATCGTGGCGCTCCACGGGCAGGCGGCCGCGCTGGCGATGCTGGCACGGCTGGCGCCCGAACCGGCCGAGATCGGCGGCGAGCTTGGAACCATCATCGCCCGCGCCCATCCGTGGCAGCGCGCGCTGGTGGCGCAGACGGTCGCCGATTGCGCCGCGATGCTGGATAGTGGTTTGGCCGCGCTCGGCACGCTGACCCGGCGCGGGCAGGACACCGCCGCCCCGGCGCTGGTGCTGTGGCGCGAATTCCACGCTGCCCGGGCGGCGATGGTGAGTGTGCTGGAAACCGTCGAGCCCGCTTGACTGCGTTCCGCTTTCGTTCCAACGCTGGGCCATGTCCGGCCGCCCCCTTCCAACGTCCGATTCGCTGACCGCACCTGCGCTTGCCGCAGCGGATGTTGCCCGCGGGATCGGGCGCCTGTTTGCGCGCAACGACATCTGGTGCCTTGCCGAAGTGCCGCTGAAGAATGGTCGCCGGGCCGATCTGATGGGGATCGATGCCAAGGGGCTGGTGGTGATCGTGGAGATCAAGGTCGCCCGCGCCGATCTGCTCGGCGATGCCAAGTGGCCCGATTATCTCGATTATTGCGACCGGTTCTACTGGGGTCTGCCGCCCGGGCTGGACCGTGCGCCGCTCGATAGCGAGGCCTATCGCCCGGAAACCTGCGGGGTGATCGTGGCGGACGGCTATGACGCCGAAATCCTGCGCCCCGCCGCGCTTGATCCGCTGGCGGCAGCGCGGCGCAAGACGCAGGTGGAACACCTCGCCCGGGTGGCGATGCGGCGGCACATGGCGCTGATCGATCCGCTGGCGACGGCGCGCGATTCGCTGAACTAATCTAGCCCCCCGACTTACCCCTGTCGCGCCCGCACGAATTGCGGCATACCCGCGAACGATGCTGCCCGCCGATACCCCCGTTCCGCTTGCGCTGTTGATCGTCAGTCTCGCCGTCACGCTGATTGTCGCCTTGCGCTATGCGCTGACGAGCGGGCTGTTCGCCTATGCCACCGCTAAGATGCGGCCGGGACTGTATGACGGCAAGGGCGCGCAGATCAGGCGGGAGGTGCGCTGGTCGCTGCTGTCGGCAGGGATTTACGGCGCGCCGGCGGGGATCGTGTTGTGGGGCTGGAAGCACCACGACTGGACACTGATCACAGCCGATTGGGCCAGTCTTCCGCTGTGGTATCACCCGCTTTCGGTGCTGATCTACCTGTTTGTTCAGGACACCTGTTTTTACTGGAGCCACCGCTGGATGCACCGGCCCAGGTGGTTCAGGATCGCCCATGCGGTCCACCACGACAGCCGCCCGCCGACAGCGTGGACCGCGATGAGCTTCCACCCGATCGAGGCGGTGACCGGCGCCATCGTGGTGCCGGTGCTGGTGTTTCTGGTGCCGATCCACCTTGCCATGCTGGGCCTTGTGCTGACCGTGGCGACAGTGATGGGCGTCACCAATCACATGGGCTGGGAGATGTTCCCGCGCTGGCTCGTTCACTCCCCGTTGGGAAACTGGCTGATAACCGCCAGCCATCACGAGCGCCATCACGAGGAATACAGATGCAATTACGGGCTATATTTCCGGGTGTGGGACCGGCTCTGCGGCACGGACAAGGGCCTGTCGAAGCGGATCGTGGCCGAGGCCGGGCACGCCGTACAGGTGCCGGCGGAATGAAGGCGGGCGTGCTGGTGCTTGCGGGCATGGCTGCCAGCCTTGCGGCGGCTCCGGTGCAGGCGGGCGAGGTGGTCATCACCGTCACCGATCTGCGTTCGACCAAGGGCGTGGTGCGCGCCTGCATGACGACCCGGGCGGACATTTTCCCCAAGTGCATCAAGGATCCGAACGCCCACCGGGTGGTGGTGCCCGCCGCCCAGAAGCTCGAAATCCGCTTCACCGGCGTCAAGCCCGGTCAATATGCCATCGCCCTGCTGCATGACGAGAACAACAACGGCAAGGCCGACCGGGCGATGGGGATGATGCCCAAGGAAGGTTACGGCTTTTCGCGGGATGCGCCGGTCAACATGGCCCCGCCGAAATTCAAGGACGCGGTGTTCACGCTGGCTGAAGGGATCAACCGCTTCACCATCAAGATGCGGTACTTTCTGTAGCGCGCTCCGGCGGCCCAACAACACCTTCGCGTCTTAACGGGATTTTTACCACGCTCCGCCAGAACCGCCGGTGACACAAGTTCACCAAGGGGCGGATTACAGCCATGGACACTCTGCGCGGCACCTTTGATCCCGATGCGTCTGCGGATCGGGGCTGGGACGCATCCGAGGACGACAGCGGCGAGCCGGCCCGCGCCCGCGAACTCCCGCCCGAAGCCATCGGTCAGGACGAGCGCCGGATGCAGGTGCGCGCCTACAACCATTGGGCCGGCCTGCTGGGCGAACGCATGTTCCCCCATATCGACAACCTCGACCCGGCCAATCTTCCCGATTTCGGCCCGCATTCGGTGCTGCTCGATTTCACCGGCGGCATCGAAAATCCGGCGGTGCGGTTCCTCGGCGAAAAGCTCGGGCAGGAATGCGGCGCACACGGCGTCATTACCCGCCTTTCGGACGTGCCGCCGCGCTCATTGCTGAGCCGCATCACCGATCATTACATGCAGATCCTCGCCAATCAGGCGCCGATCGGCTTCGAGGCGGAATTCGTCAATCACGCCGGGGTGGCGATTCTCTATCGGGGAATCCTGCTGCCCTATTCGAGCGACGACCAGACCATCGATTTCATCTACGGCGTCATCAACTGGAAAGAGATGGCCGACCAGCTGACCGCCGATGAGCTGCTGCTGGAGATCGATCAGGCGCTGGAGCTGGACACCGATCTGGAACTGGCGGACGAGCCCGTGCTGCGCGCCGCCGACCCGGTTACGGACTGGGCGGATTCGCCCGCGCACGAATCCGATGAGGCCGAGCCCGTTGCCGCCTACAATGATTTCGCTGCCGACTTCGGCGCGCTCACCGCGTTTGACGACGGCGCGATCGAGCTGCCCGATTTCAACCAATACGCCCTCGACGATGAAGACGAGGACGAGGAATATGACGAGGACGCGGGCGAAGATGACGCCAGCTCCTACAGCTTTGCCAGCCTCGCCGATTACATCGAAGCCCCGGCCAAGAAGGCGATTGATCTTGCCGGATTCGATCCGGTGCCGCTGGAAGAAGCCATCGACGAAGCAGAGGCCCCCTTCGTGCCTGAAGTGCCGGTGTCCGCGGTGCCGGACGACGTCGCGGATGTCGGGACCGATCCGGTTGCCGATCCTGTCGCCGATGCACCGGACTTTGTGGACGATCTGCCTGACGATGCCGGCCTGTATGATTGCCTCGCCGCTGCGCGCGAACTCGCCCGCGCCGCCGACAGCACCGAAGACCGCAGCCGTAACGCGCTTTATGCCGCGGTCAGCCGCGCCTATGATTTCAGCCTCGCCGCGCAGGCAGCGCCCGATGACTATGCCGAACTGATCGCGGAAAGCGGGCTGACGGTGCAGGAACGCGCGCCGATGACGCCGGTGGTCAAGCTCGTCTTCGGGCATGATTACGACAAGACCCGCCTGACCGAATATGCCGCCGTGCTGACCCACGCCCACCGCCTCAACCTCCAGCGCGGGGCCCTTGCGGGCTTCCTCGCCGAAGTCGAAGGCGGGGTGAAGGCGGTCGTCAAGGCCGAACGCCGCCTGCGCCGCGAAGAACAGGGCAAGCCGGTCGAGGATGCCTCTGCGGTGCGCGAAGCGCTTGCGCAGCAGCTGCGTGCGCTCGAAGCGATCACCTTGGAGGAACTGGACGGCGCGGGGCCGGAATTCGCGCTGGCGCTGATCCGCCGTGACGAGATCGGCTGCGCCGAAATCCTCGCCGAACTGCCCGAAGATATCGCATGGATCGAACGCGCCGCCCGCAAGCTGGTGGGGTAAGAACTCGATCGCGCTGACGCGCGATTCATACCTCCGGCCCCGCCTTCACTTTGCGTTCAGGCGCAATGGCGGTAGGGTATGCGCAATGCGCGGTCGCCCCCACCCTTTCGCCGTTCTGCTGGCCCTGCTGGCCAGCGCGCTGGTCGCGTTCCAGCCGCTGCGGGCCCAGTCGATCCTGCGCGATGCCGAAACGGAGCAGTTGCTGCTCGACATGGCAGCCCCGCTGATCGAGGCGAGCGAGCTTGAACCCGGCAATGTCGAGCTGGTGCTGATCAATGATGGCTCGATCAACGCTTTCGTTGCGGGCGGGCAGGCGATCTACGTCCACTCCGGCCTCATCAACGAAGCGGGCAGCGCCAACGAGGTTCAGGGCGTGCTCGCGCACGAGCTGGGACACATCACCGCAGGCCACGTGGTGCGCTTCAACGAACGCACGAAGCAGGCGACCAATATCTCGATCCTGTCGCTGCTGCTGGGTGTGGGCGCGGCGCTGGCGGGCGCGGGCGAGGGCGCGATGGGGATCATCGCCGCCGGGCAACAGGCTGCGATGGGCAGCTTTCTCGCCTTCAACCGCGATCAGGAGGCCTCGACCGATCTGGCGGGCGCACGCTATCTTTCGGGCGCGGGGATCACTGGCAAGGGCATGATCCAGTTCTTCGAGCGGCTGCGCAGCAACGAAATCCGCGCCGGTTACAGCCAGGCTGACGAAGCCGCCTATGCCCGCACCCACCCGCTTTCGGGGGATCGCATCCAGGTCTTGCGCGGCTTGCTGGAACAGGACCCGGCGTGGGACACCCCGCCTGACCCGGCGCTTCAGGAACGCTTCCTGAGGGTCAAGGCCAAGCTGTTCGGCTACCTTGCCGAACCGCGCCGCACCTTCAACGTCTTCCCCTTGCGCGACACCAGTGTGCCTGCCCGCTATGCCCGCGCCTATGCCTATCACAAGGATGCGCGGGTCGACATGGCGCTGGCCGAGGCCGATGCGCTGCTGGCGCTGGAGCCGGACAATCCATGGTTCCTCGAACTGAAAGGGCAGGTGCTGCTTGAATCCGGTCGCCCGGTCGAAGCGCTGGTGCCGCTGCGCCGCGCTGTGGAGCTGACCCGCGCCCATCCGCTGATAGCCGGGATGCTGGGCCATGCCTTGATCGCCACCGAGGACAAAAGCTACTTTACCGAGGCCGAACAGGTGCTGCGCGCTTCGGTGCAAAAGGACCGTTTCAACCCCTTCGCCTGGTATCAGCTTGGCGTGGTCTACGAAGCGCGGGGGGATATTCCGCGCGCACGGCTTGCCAGCGCCGAAGTGCAGGTGATGAAACGGCAATATCCGCAGGCGCTTGCCAATGCGCAGGCGGCCGAGGCCTACCTGCCCTATGGCTCGCCCGACTGGATCCGCGCACAGGATGTTGCGCTGGAAGCGCGCGCACAGCTGGAACGGGTGCGCGACCGGCGCTAGGCTGGCAGCGACCTTTTGCCATAACGGAAAAGCCCGATGTCCTCCGAACCTGCCCCCTCGTCCCTGCGCAACACGCTGCTGACCGCTTGCCTCGCGCTGGTGTTCGGCTTTCTGGGGGCGGCGGTGTGGTCCATCTCCGGCCTTGCCGACAACCGCACCCGCGGCTTCCTGCTCGGCAACCCCGACCTGCTGCCGCAGATGGCGCAGGCCTATGAGGAACAGGAAGCCGCCAAGCGGCTGGCGCAGATGGGGGGCGAGGTGTTCACCCCCTTCCCCGGCGTGGTGCTCGGCAACCCGAACGGCAGCAAGGTGCTGGTCGAATTCACCGATTACAATTGCCCCTATTGCGAGGCGAGCCTCAAGGATGTGAAGCGGCTGGTGGCCGAAGACCCTGATCTCAAGGTCGTGATCCGCGAATGGCCGATATTCGAAGGCAGCGATCAGGTCTCGCGCATGGCGCTGGCCGCGGGGCTTCAGGGCAAATACCCCGCGTTCCACGATGCGATGTTCGCGACCGGCGATGCCGCCGCAGCGGCCAAGGCCGCCGGGCTCGATATGGAGCGTGCCGCGCGCGATGCGGCATCGGATGCCGTTTCGACCGAGATCGCCCGCAACCTCGATTACGCCCGCTCACTGGGCTTTACCGGCACGCCTGCATGGATCGCGGGGGACACGCCGTTTGGCGGGGCGGTCGGCTATGAAAAGCTGAAAGCTGCCCTCGACGCGGCGCCGCAAGAGGCGGGTTGATGCGTGCGCTCCTGCTGGCGGCGCTGGCGCTGGCGCTGGCCGCGCAGCCCGAGGACAGCGCCCCGCGCATCGACTACACGGCAGAGCGCGCCGCGATTGGCCGCTATCAGGATGCCGACCAGCGCTTGCAGGATGTGGGCTGGCAGCTCGCCCGTGCCAATGCCGCCTTCTGCCCCAAGGTCGTGCCGAGCATCGGCCTGCAATTGCAGGACATGGCGAGTTACGGTGCCCCCGCCATCGCCCGCGCCGTGCTGGGGCTGGAGCGCGATTTCGCGGTGCAGACCGCCGCGCGCGGATCCCCCGCCGCCCTGTCGGGCGCGTTCACCCGCAACCGCGAGGTCATCGCACTCGAAGGTTTCGATCCCAACCAATGGCCCGCTGGCCCCGCAATGGAATGGCAGCGTCTGGTCCGCGCTCATGACCATGTCGAGGCGATGCTGACCGGGCATGGCGGCATCACCATTACCTTTGCCGGCGCCGAGACAGCGCGGGTGCAGCCGGTGGAGGTCTGCGCCAGCCGGTTCGAACTGATGGGCGAGGGGCGCAAGGCCGTGGCTGACGGGGCGCGGGTGGTGATCGGCATCGGCTTTCCCGCCTTCGAATACCCCGAAGAACCCGTCTTCGCCGCACTGGTCGCGCACGAACTGGCGCATAATGTGCTGGGCCACGACGCATGGCTCGATCGCAACGGGCGCAAGCCCAAGCATGTGCGCCGGATCGAGCGTGAGGCTGATCGGCTGGTGCCCTGGCTGCTCGCCAATGCCGGTTATGACCCGCAAGCCGCTGTGACCTTCATGACCCGCTGGGGATCGGCGCATGACGCGGGCCTCAGGATGCGCCGCAATCACGAAGGCTGGGACGAACGCGCCGAAGCGATGGCGGCGGAAGTCCCGCTGGTCGAGGCGCGCATGGCGGCCGAGGGCAAAGCCGACTGGGCCACGCATTTCGCCCGCGAGATAAACCCAGATGGCGGGCTCACCCGGCGCGCAAAGCTGTGATCCTTGCGCCAAGCCGTGGCGGTGCCGGGATGGCACGACGGATTAGATGTGTGGTTTGCGACGAAATGAGTTAAACCCCCACGTCTATGGCAGTGCTCCAGATCCAGGCGGCGCCGTTCTTCGCGAGCAAGAACCGGGCGTTCTGGAACCTCCAGCTGGCGGGCTGGGGCGCGGCGTTTCTGCTGCGCGCGGTGTCTTCGCTGGCGAACAAGCAGGAATTCGCGGTGCTGGCGCTGATCCTCGTCACCACCATCACCGGTTTTTCGATCAGCCTGATTCTGTCGGTGATCTATCGCCAGCTGATCCGGCAGCAGCCGCTGGTGACGTGGGGGCTGACCGCGGTCGTGCTGATCGTTGCCGTGGTGCTGCACGCCTCGATCGATGCCTGGGTGCAGGGGGTCTATACCGGCGGAGGCCGCGACAGCTTTGCCCAGCGCCTGATCGGGCTGCTATATCTGCCGATGACCCTGCTGGGCGGGTGGAGCGCGCTTTATTACGCGATCAATTTCTTCCTGACGGTGGAACAGCAGGCGGACCGGCTGGAGCGGCTGGAGGCGCAGGCCACCGCCGCGCAGCTCGCGATGCTGCGTTACCAATTGAACCCGCACTTCCTGTTCAACACCCTGAATTCGATCTCCACGCTGGTGCTGCTGAAACAGACCGAGCCTGCCAATGCGATGCTCACCCGGCTATCGGGCTTCCTCAGGCACACGCTGATCGCCGAGCCGGGCAGTCAGGTGACGCTGGCGCAAGAGGTGGAGACCTTGCAGCTCTATCTCGATATCGAACGGATGCGCTTCGAAGAACGCCTGCGCACCCATTTCGAGATCGAGGACGCGGCGCTCGCCGCCCAGCTTCCGGCGATGCTGCTGCAGCCGCTGGTCGAAAATGCGATCAAATATGCCGTCAGTCCGCAGGAGGAAGGCGCGCAGATCTCGCTCACCGCCCGCGTGATCGGGGACCGGCTGCGGCTGACCGTGGAAGACACCGGACCGGGCATCGAGGATATGCTGCGCTTCATGGCGGGCGATACGCCCGGCACGCCCGCACCGGGCCGTCCGGTGTCAACCGGCGTCGGCCTTGCCAATATCCGCAACCGTCTGGCGCAGGCCTATGGAGACAATCACCTGTTTGAAACCCGTTCGGAAGCTGGGGGCGGCTTTACCGTGCTGATCGAAATCCCCTTCACCCGGGCTGATGTGCCCGAACCCGCGAGGGCAGTATCCGCTGCCGTGGCGGGGGGCGACAACATCATCCCTCTCAATCCCCCCCAACGAACCATCGGAACCCCCGCATGACCATCAGAACAATCCTCGTCGACGACGAGAAACTCGCCATCCAAGGCCTGCAATTGCGGCTCGCCCCGTTCGAGGATGTCGAGATCATCGACACCTGCGCGAACGGGCGCGAAGCGATCCGCAAGATCAAGACCGAAAAGCCCGATCTGGTCTTCCTCGACATCCAGATGCCGGGCTTTGACGGCTTTTCTGTCGTGAAGGGCGTGATGGAGATCGAACCCCCGCTGTTCGTCTTCGTCACCGCTTACGAGGAACACGCGATCCGCGCCTTTGAGGCGAACGCGGTCAATTACCTGATGAAGCCGGTGGATGAGCAAAAGCTCGCCGACACCATCGAACGCGTGCGCCAGCGCCTTGCCGAGAAGAAATCGGCCGAGGATGCCGGGCAATTGCTCGACGTGCTGGCCGAAATCGCGCCCGACCGTGCGGCCGATTTCGTCGAGACCACCGCGCCGGCCGCGGAAAGCGCGGACCGCTTCGAAAAGCTCATCAACGTCAAGGATCGCGGCCAGATTTTCCGCGTGGAAGTCGACACGATCGAGCATATCGAGGCCGCGGGCGATTATATGATCATCTCCACCGGCGACAATTCGCTGGTGCTGCGCGAGACGATGAAGGATCTGGAGCGCCGCCTCGATCCGAGGAAGTTCCAGCGCGTCCACCGTTCGACCATCGTGAACCTTGATCTGGTGCGGCAGGTGAAGCCCCATACCAACGGCGAATGCTTCCTGGTGCTGGAATCGGGCGCCGAGGTGAAGGTTAGCCGCAGCTACAGGGATGTGGTAGCCAGATTTGTCCACTAATCTCCGTTCGCCCTGAGCTTGTCGAAGGGCTGCACTTTCCTTTTTCCGTTGGATAGGAGAAGGACAGTGCTTCGACAGGCTCAGCACGAACGGGAGTTGAAATGACATTCGAGCTAGCCGGCTTCGACCTCGCCAAATTCATCCGTGAAACCCTCGCCGAAGACCTCGGTGAAGGCCTTCCCGGCGGCGGGCGCGATGTCACAAGCGAGAGCGTCATCCCCGCCGATGCGCGCTTCACCGGGGTAATGGACAGCCGCGATGCCATCGTGGTCGCCGGCCTGCCGCTGGCCGAGGCGTTTTTCCGGCATCTCGACCCCGATTGCGTGATCGAAACCCTCGTCCATGATGGCGACAAGGTGCCTGCAGGCACGGATCTCATGCGCATCGCAGGCAAGGCGCGCGCGTTGCTGACGGCGGAACGCAGCGCGCTCAACATCGTGCAGCACCTGTCCGGCATCGCCACCATGACGCAGGCCTATGTCACCGCGATGCGCGGGGCCGATGGCAACCCTGCCTGCACGCTGCTGGATACTCGCAAGACCATTCCGGGCCTGCGCTTCCTCGAAAAATACGCCACCCGCCAGGGCGGCGCGCAGAACCACCGCATGGGCTTGTGGGATGCGGCGATGATCAAGGACAACCACGTGGCGGTCGCCGGTTCCGTGGGCGAGGCGGTGCGGCGCGCGCGCGATGCGGGGGTGACGCGGATCATCTGTGAGGTCGATAGCCTCGACCAGATCGAACCCGCGCTGGCGGCGGGCGCGCACCACCTGCTGCTCGACAACATGGACCCCGCCACCCTGCGCGCCGCGGTCGACATGGTCGCAGGCCGGGTGCCGACCGAGGCAAGCGGGGGCGTCAACCTCGACACCATCGCTGCCAAGGCAGCCAGCGGCGTCGATTACATCTCGGTCGGGCGCCTGACGCAAAGCGCGCCCGCCGCTGACATCGGGCTGGATTTCACGCCCGCATGATCTCGCTTTCGCGCACCCGTCCTGTCAGCATCAACATCTTTGCCGCCGCCTTCTTCGCCGCCGCGCTCATCGCCTTTCTTGATGGATTGCGGGATATTCCGGCGCTTCAGGCGGAGCTTGCCGCCAATGTTCCCGGCATCGGCTGGTCGCGCGATGCGGTGATCGTGACCCTCAGCGCGCGGCTGTCGATCGCGCTGATCCCGATTGCGATGGTGTGGCTTGGCGCGGTGCGCTTTGCCCGCTGGATGGTGACGGTGCTGGCGCTCGGCAAATTGCTCAATGTGCCGGAGGGGTTGCGGATGATTGCCGCAGGCGGGCAATGGGACACCGCGTGGCTGGTCTCGCTGGCGCTCGGACTGCTGGCGGTGGCGATGCTGTTTACGCCGGCCAGCAATCGCTGGTTTTCGGGCAAGGAGGACGACGGCCCTGCGGTGTTTGACTAGCCTCTCCGCTGCCGCGCTCCTGTTGGCGCTGCCCTCGCTCGCCCATGCGCAGGCCTACCAATGCCGCGCCCCGCAGGTGGCGAGCGTGCCTGCCATCACCCCCGATGGCCCGCGCCGCACGCTGCCGGTCACTGGCTACACCATGGCGCTGAGCTGGAGCCCGGAATTCTGCAAGACCCGCAGCGACCAGCGCAGCCACGCGGTCCAGTGCGGCGGGCGAAACGGCAGCTTCGGTCTTGTGGTTCACGGATTGTGGCCCGAAAGCGGGCAGAGCTGGCCGCAATGGTGCGCAGCGCGGCGGGCACCGACCCCCGCTGAAGTGCGCGCCAACATGTGCCTGATGCCGTCGGAGCGCCTCATCGCACGCCAATGGGCCAAGCATGGCAGTTGCATGGTCAGCCGCCCTGACGCCTATCTCAAGGTCATCCGCATCCTGCGCTCCGGCCTGCGCCTGCCCGATTATGACCGCATCAGCCGCGAGGACGCGCTCACCGCAGGCCGCATCCGCGCCGCCTTTGCCGATGCCAATCCGGAATGGCCGGAGCGCGCCATCGGCGTGAAACTCAATGAACGCGGCTGGCTGGAGGAAATCCGCCTGTGCTATTCCAAGACCTTCCGTCCGGCGCGCTGCACGCCGTCGCGCTGGGGGGCGAAAGACACCGCGCCCGCCAAGATCTGGCGGGGGCTGTAACCATGTCACACAGCAAGGAGTCGCACCCGAATGAATGCCACACGCAATGTCTGGAGCCTCAGCCTCGGCATCCTGTTTCTGCTGATCGTCGTGGTCGGCGGCGGGCTGGGCAGCTGCGCCGCCTATAACTCGATGCGCGTCTGGAACGCCGAAACTGCGGGCGAGGCCGAGCTCGCGCAGGCCCGCCAGAACCGCCAGATCGCCACGCTGGAGGCCGAGGCCAAGCTGGAAAGCGCCAAGCTGCTCGCCCAGGCCGAAGTCGAACGCGCCAAGGGGGTCGCCGAAGCCAACCGCATCGTCGCCAACGGGCTGGGCGGGCCGGAGGGATACCTGCGCTATCTCTACATCGAGAACCTGTCCCAATCGCAGGGCAAGATCATCTATGTCCCCACCGAAGCGGGCCTGCCGATCCTCGAGGCGGGCAAACGCCCCGACGAATAGCGGCAGCTGAGAACGGACGGCAGGTTTCGGGGTGCGGGATGTTTGGCCGGAATGACCGTGATTGGATGGATTTCTGCCCTATTTCCGCCGGAACTTTTGCCTCGCTACTTTCGGCTTATTGCCATCAACAAAGGCAGTAACCTGACGGTCCAGATCCGAGAGCGCTTCTTTGAAGGCTTCGAGGCTGTCATCCTTGGCGGTAGCGCGGAACTTGTGGCGCTTTCCGTGATGCATGACGCTTCTTTGGACCGTAGCTGGCATCAGGGTGGCTTAGTCAAAATCTTGGCGAGTGTCATGACAGCAATGTGGTCGCAACCAGAACGGCAGCCTTTCTTCGCAAAGCCGCGAAAGCCGCCGCTACCGCCGTTCCCTGAAGAACCCGCGCAGCATCTGTGCGGCGTCGGCCTCGCCGATGCCGGTGTAGACTTCGGGGCGGTGGAGGCATTGGGGCTGGTCGAACACCCGCGCACCGTGTTCCACCGCGCCGCCCTTGGGATCGCTCGCGGCATAATAGAGGCGGGCGATGCGGGCGTGGGCGATGGCGCCGGCGCACATCGCGCAGGGCTCCAGCGTGACCCACAGATCGCAGCCGGTCAGGCGTTCATCGCCGAGCGCGAGTGCGGCGCGGCGGATCGCGAGGATTTCGGCGTGGGCGGTGGGGTCATGATCGGCGCGGGGGGAATTGTGCGCTTCGGCGATGATCTGCCCGTCCCTGACCACGACCGCGCCGATCGGCACCTCGCCCGTGTCGGCAGCGGCGCGGGCCAGGGCGAGGGCGCGGGGCATGAAGCTGCGGAAACCCGCCTCGTTCATGCCCCGCGCTCTGCATAAGGCGTAGCGCCGGGCTTATTCGTCGCCGGTGACCGGCGTGCCGTCTGCGTCGGGCATTTTGACATCGACGGTCGGCACTTCGACGGTCTTTTCCTCGGTTCCGACATCCACATCCGCCGTTTCCACGTCATATTCGGGCATGTTGCCGCCCTCTACCTTGACCTCGGGCATTTCGCCTTCTTCGGTCTGGTCGACATCGCACGCGGCGAGCCCCAATGCAAAGGGGGCGATAAGGCTGGCGGCTATCAGACGCTTCATGTTTGTCTCCTGCGGGTTTCGAGCCGTGGACTGTTCCCACGGACGGAGCGCCGGTGCATAGCGTTGGCTATGCGATGGTCCCCCTTACATAGATTGGTAATCGGGGCCGGAGCCTGATATCCGGCGCCGATCGCGCAAGCCGGGCCGCAACTTGCTTGACGATTCGGGTATGCCCCGTTATGCGCGCCGCTTTCCTTGCCTGAGCCCAAGCTTAGGCCCGATTTTTTTACGAGAAGAGACACATCATGGCTCGCATCTGCGAACTGACCGGCAAGGGCCGCATGACTGGCCACAATGTCAGCCACGCCAACAACAAGACCAAGCGCGTGTTTCTGCCCAACCTGCAGAACGTGACGCTGATGAGCGAAAAGCTGGATCGCAGCTTCAAGTTCCGCGTGTCGACCCACGGTCTGCGCTCGGTAGAGCACAATGGCGGGCTCGATAACTGGCTGCTCAAGACCAGCGACGACAAGCTTTCGGCCGGCGCGCTGAAGGTGAAGCGTGAACTGGTGAAGGCACAAGCCGCGGCCTGATTTTCGCGCCGTCCTTCGGGGCGCTAGCGAATCGATGAAGCGTCCGGGTTTCCGGGCGCTTTTTCGTTATGGGGCCAGCGGCCCGGCTTGCGGGTTCCAGTCAAATCTTGCCAGCAGGCTGCGCTGGAACATTGAGAAATTGTCGTCGGCGATCACCCAGAGGCTCCCTTGTGCCGGATCATCGGCTGAGGGGACGAAGGCCAGCCCCTCGAAATTGTCGGCGAACACGCCGCCATTCAGACGCTGGATCACCCGTGCCGGCCACGCCGCGCCCGGTGTGATCCCGCGCGGATCGGCGATGGCGATGGCGGTGTCGAACCGCGCCGGCAGGGCATATTCCACCCGCCGCAGCAGGATCAGCACCCGCCCGTCAGGCACCTGCGTGGCGTCGACCGGATCGTAATCGGGCGGGGTGATGAAGCGAAAGGCAAAGGGCCGTGCGCCCTGCACCGGATCGCCCGGGAACAGCAGGCCTTCGTGAACGGTGTCGCTGCCATCAACTGCCCCTTCGGCCAGCACCATGAAGCGGCCATCGGTCAGCCGCAGCATGGTTTCGGGGCCGCTGTTCGCGCTCCAGTTCTTCATTGCCGGCGGCGCGCTCCATGCTGTCTGGGCGCCGGGGACGTAACGGGCGATTGTGTTGTTGCCCTCGTACCCCGCCCACAGCGTGCCGGTGGCGGGATCGCGGGCGAGGGATTCCAGATCGACCACCTCCTTGCGCCCGCGTGTGCGCTCGCCGACAAAACGGTAGCTGCCGGGAACGGCGCGGGGGGCATCGCCGGACAGGTCGAGGTCGAGCAGCCAGCCGCGATCCGTCCCCGCGATCAGCGCCGCATCCTCACCCGCGACAAGCGCCGAAAAGCCGCCGAACCAGCCATGCGATGATGTGAGCTCCCACGCGCCGGTCAGCGTCAGCTCGCCCGATACGCCCGATCTTTCGGGAACAGGGACAACGGAGACCACCGCGACATCGCCGCGTGTGCCGATCTCGCTGCGCAGGAATGTCCCCGGAGACAGCCCGAGCACCACCACAGCCAGCAGCAACCAGCGATAGGTCCGCACCCGGATGGCTTTGCGCTGCGGCTTAGGCGCGGTCGAGGCCGAGCAGGCGGCGCGTCGCGACCTCGCAGGAGACATAGGCCTCCTGCCGCTCGGCGCTCCAGTAGCGCAGTTCGGCGAGCGCAATGGCCTCTCCGGTCACGGCGCACAGCACGTGATTGCCGGGCCGTAGCACGCGGAAGCTGGAGGGGCCGTAATAGAGTTTGGCGGTCTTGTCGGCGGAGGACATCAGCATGAGGCCAATGATAGCACCGACAGGCTAACCGAACAAATCATCTTGTTTGGGCGGTGTGGATGCAGGGCGTCTGCGCGCCGGTGCAGAAGGGGGCGGGGCAGGCGGCGCGGGCGCGTCGCCGGGTGCGGCGGTCAGCGTCCCGTCGCGCCATTGCAGCACCAGCAAGGCCTCGCCCGCCGCCTCGGCGCGGGTCGTCAGCGCCTTGCCTTGCGGTGTGCGGATGATGGCATAGCCGCGCTCCAGCGGCTTTTCGGGGTGGAGCTGGCTCATCACGCGGGTCAGCGCGGCAAGCCGGTCGGCCCCGCTGCGCAAGGGCCGCTCGACCAGCGCGGGGCTTAGCCGGGCGCGGTCAAGCCGCCGCGCAGCCTCGGCAGCAGAACGCGACAGCAGGCTGGGTGAAAGCCGCGCCGCGACCCCTGCCAGCCGCTCGCGCCCCTTGGCCGAACGGTCACCCAGCGCACGGCGCAGGCGTTCGGACAGATCGTCCAGCCGCTGGGCCTGGGGTTGCAGCAGGTTTTCGGGCCGCGGCAACATCCGCGCCCGCGCCGCCAGCCGTTCGCGCCCCAGTTCGACCGGGCGGTACACCGCGCGGCGCTGGCGGGCGGCGAAATCGGCGAGGGTCAGCGCGAGGTCAGCGCGCACCGGCACGGCCATTTCCGCCGCAGCGGTGGGTGTCGGCGCGCGGCGGTCGGCGGCGAAATCGGCCAGCGTGGTGTCGGTTTCATGGCCGACGGCGCTGATCACCGGGATCGAGCATTCGGCGATGGCGCGCACCACCACTTCCTCGTTGAAGCTCCACAAGTCCTCGATCGAGCCGCCCCCGCGTGCCACGATCACCACATCGGGGCGCGGGACGGGGCCGCCTGGCTGCAAGGCAGAGAACCCCCGCACCGCCGCCGCCACCTGCTCGGCTGCGCCATTGCCCTGCACCAGCACCGGCCAGACCAACACGTGCGAAGGAAAGCGATCCGCGAGCCGGTGCAGGATATCCCTGATCACCGCGCCGGTGGGCGAGGTCACCACCCCGATCACCTGCGGCAGATAGGGCAGGCGGCGCTTTCGCCCTGCGTCGAACAGCCCCTCTGCCGCCAGCCTTGCGCGGGTCGTCTCCAGCAGCGCCAGCAGCGCGCCCTCGCCCGCCAGTTCGAGGCTGTCGATCACGATCTGGTATTTGGACCGCCCCGGATAGGTCGTCAGCTTGCCGGTGGCGATCACCTCCAGACCGTCTTCGGCGCGGAAGTTCATGCGCGCCGCATTGCCCTTCCACATCACCCCGTCGATCACCGCGCCTTCATCCTTCAGCGCGCAGTAGAAATGCCCCGAGGCTGCCCGCTTCACCCCCGACAATTCCCCGCGCAGCCGCACAAAGCCGAAGCGATCCTCGACCGTGCGCTTCAGCAGCGCGGAAATCTCGCTGATGGTGAGCGGCTGCGCATTGTCGCCCGCACGGTCACGCGCTACCAGCCCGGCATCATCACTTGTCGGCGGAGGGGCCATGAATATCCTGCTTCTGGGGTCTGGGGGCCGCGAACATGCGCTTAGCTGGAAGCTGGCGCAATCCCCGAGCCTCACCAAACTCTACGCCGCCCCCGGAAATCCCGGCATCGCCGAGGAGGCGGAGCTGGTGGCGCTGGATGTGACCGACCACGCGGCAGTGATCGCCTTTTGCGCCGAAAGGGACATCGCGCTGGTCGTGATCGGCCCCGAAGCGCCGCTGGTGGACGGGCTCTCCGATGCCTTGCGCGCCGCCCATGTGCCGGTGTTCGGCCCCTCGCAGGCGGCGGCGCAGCTGGAGGGCTCCAAGGGCTTCACCAAAGACCTGTGCGCCCGCGCAGGCATTCCCACCGCAGGATACGTCCGCACCGCCAGCCTTGCCGACGCCCGCGCCGCGCTCGCCCGGTTCCAGCCGCCCTATGTGCTCAAGGCCGATGGGCTGGCAGCGGGCAAGGGCGTGGTGATCGCCGAAACCCTGGCTGATGCGGAAGAGGCACTCGCCGACATGTTCGGCGGCGGCTTCGGCGGGGCGGGCGCGCAGGTGGTGATTGAGGAGTTCATGCAGGGCGAGGAAGCGAGCTTCTTCGCGCTCACCGATGGCACCGCCATCGTCCCCTTCGGCAGCGCGCAGGATCACAAGCGCGTGGACGATGGCGATGTGGGGCCGAACACCGGCGGCATGGGCGCCTACTCGCCTGCTCCGGTGCTGACGCCGGAGTTGCAAGCCCGCGTGATGGCCGAGATTATTGAACCCACGGTGCGCACCATGCGCGAGGAGGGCAATCCCTATCAGGGCGTGCTGTTCGCAGGCCTGATGCTGACGGCCGAGGGGCCAAAGCTGATCGAATACAACGCCCGCTTCGGCGATCCCGAATGCCAGGTGCTGATGATGCGGCTGGAGAACGATCTGGTCGCCATCATGCTCGCCTGCGCCAAGGGCGAATTGGCAGGGACCGAGGTCGCCCTGCGCGACCAGACCGCGCTGACCGTGGTGATGGCGGCCAAGGGCTACCCCGGCACGCCCGACAAGGGCGGCGCGATTGCGCTGAACGATGCCGAGGCCGATGGCGCCAAGGTGTTCCACGCCGGAACCGCGCTGAAGGATGGCGCGCTGGTGGCGAACGGCGGGCGGGTGCTCAACGTCACCGCGACCGGCGCCAGCGTCACCGAGGCGCAGGCTAAGGCCTACGCTGCGGTTGACCGGATCACCTTCCCGTCAGGCTTCTGCCGCCGCGACATCGGCTGGCGCGAAGTGGCGCGGGAAGCTTCGACATAGCGACAGCTTTGCTGCGCTTTTGGAAAAAAGCTGCCTTTCTGGTTGCGACCCCGGAATGGACATTCGCTCAAAAGGTGAAAGCTGCTACAGCCACACCCAACGACAATGCGTTGTGCTCTACGCATGTTGGCGAAGACAGCCAGTGGACCTAGACCGCCGGATATCAGCAAAGCGGAAAACTACATATCCGCGCGATCCATAGGTGGCTATTGATAGAGGGTAAGTTAGCCCTAGCGATCAACTCGGGGGAGCAAACAACGTCTTGCTCTGCCTGTGTACCACGGGCTATCTTGATAGCCTTGCGCCTTTCCTGATTGATCGCAAAGGATTTCTCGGGGGCGACACAGACTTGTATCGGGAAGTTCGTCACAATGACGAGCACCGTAGCGGCGCAGACGATCGTGGTAATTTGACAATGTGATTGCGATTGGGCTTCCAAAATTATCTTCGATGCGATCGCTGAGGTAATCCAGCACCGTTGCTCCATCAGCCTCATCGACCAAATTAAGATCGACGCCCCAAAAGCGGGACGCATTATCCAAAATTGACCAAGCGCGATTTTCGATTGCGTATTTCAATATGCTCCCATTGGGCACGCGAAAATTCACTCCAGTGCATCGCAATTGGTGCCGCTGCTCAATCCACAGCCGCTGGATTTTGTCTCTCGCGTCGGCTTGCGTGTCTGCCTCGAAATCGACCCCCGCCGCCTCATATATTTGCCGCTCGTACGCGTACGTGTAATTGTTTGGCGAACTTGCATCTTGAAGATTGTGAAAGATTGAGGTGCAGATCCCCGCCAGCTTTGATGGATCAGGCTGACCTCGCTGCGTAGGTAAGGAGCCGGAAGTAGGCTGCTGCGCTTGCACTAGCCACGGCGATAATCCGAGATAAGCAGCTGCTGCCAAAAGCCAGTGTTTTGACGGCACGATCATTCTCCCAACCTACAACGCCGCTTGTCATTAAGCGGATCTCCATGTTGACCCGACGCTTCTTCTTGAACGAGCACGCCGCTGGCAAGCTGATTTGACCCGCGGGCACCGGCACCGCAACTCAGAAGCTTTCTCCTTAGCTGGTTGGTTTGACAGTCCCGTCAAAAAGCAGACCTTCAGCAATCCACCCACTTCCGGCCATTCACCTCTGACAGCGCATCGCCCGAAAGCGGCCATCCCATCGGCCTCCTGCCGGGTGGCTTGCGACAAATTTGACCACGATCAAGGACAGGGCGGCGGAAAGGGCGCATAGGGGCACCATGACACAGCACCCCCTTCGCGCCATCGCCCTCCTCGCCGCGCCCTTGCTGGCGCTGACCGCCTGTCAGACGCCGGGGAGCGAGAACCCGCCGCCGATGGTGGGCAAGTCCACTTCGCCCTCGCCCGATACCCGCGCCCCGGCCTTTGTCGAGGCGGCCTGCGGGGGCTGTCATGCGGTCGAGCCGCCGTTCCTCTCGCCCAACCCGGCCTCGCCCAGCTTTGCCGCGATTGCCAACCGGCGCGGGCTGTCGGAAAAGTCGCTCGCCGATTGGCTGGCTGTGGCGCACAACTATCCCGAGGACATGGATTTCACCCTCACCCGTCCGCAGATCGACCAGATCGCGCGTTACATGGTGACGCTGCGCAAGGCCGGATACGTGCCGGACGAGTGACTTTCCTACAGACGCGGCCAGCGGTTAGGCTGGGCGCGTTCTTTCGCATTGTCAGCCAGCATCCTCACGGACGCGCAAACACAGGCCTGTTGCCCTGTCCGTCACCCTGCCAATTTTCAGGGCAAGCTGTTCAAATAACGGGATTATTATCGAGCGATCAAAGGTGACGCGGTGTCACCTTTGTCACCTACAACCGCTCGGCCATCAGCGCCTGCATGTCGGCTTCCGGACGCGGGCCGTAATGCGCGATGACCTCCGAAGCGCAGATCGCCCCGCGCTTGAGGCACTGCGTCAGCGGCTCGCCCTTGGCATAGCCTGACAGGAAGCCGGCGGCGAACTGGTCGCCCGCGCCGGTGGTGTCCACCACCTTGATCACCGGCACCGCGGCAACTTCGGCGCGCTCTCCGTGGGCAATCGCAACCGCGCCCTTTTCGCTGCGGGTGGCAACCAGCACCGGCACCTTGCCCGCGACGGCGGCGAGGCCAGCCTCGAAATCATCCTCGCCGGTCAGGGTGGCCAGTTCGCTTTCATTGACGAACAGAATGTCGATCACGCCATCTTCGATCATGGCGCGGAAATCATCGCCGTGGCGGGCGATCACGAAGCTTTCGGATGCGGTGAAGGCGATCTTGCGGCCCGCGTCACGCGCAACCTCGATGGCGCGGCGCATGGCGCGGCGGGGTTCTTCGGGATCCCACAGATAGCCTTCGAGGTACAGGATCGCGCCGCTGGCGATCAGCTCTTCGTCCAATGCGGCGGCGGGGAGGAACTGGCCCGCGCCGAGGAAGGTGTTCATCGTGCGCTCGCCATCGGGCGTCACGAAAATGAGCACGCGGCCCGTGGCCGGTTCGCCGTCCCGCGCCGGGGTGTCGAAATCGATCCCGGTGGCGCGCATATCGTGGCGGAACACCTTGCCGAGCTGGTCGTCAGCGACCTGCCCGATGAAGGCGCATTGCAGGCCCAGCGTCGCCAGCCCCGCCAGCGTGTTCGCCGCCGAACCGCCCGAAATCTCCCGCGCCGGGGGCATGGCTTCGTAAAGCTCGTCGGCCCGTGCCTCGTCGATCAGGGTCATGCCGCCGCGGTTGAGCTGGAGCTCCTCGATCAGCTCCTCCTCGCAAGAGGCAATCACATCGACCACGGCATTGCCGATGGCGATCACGTCATAACGCGGGGGGGTGTTGGCGGTCACAGGGTCGTCCTTGGGCTTGATAGGGTCGGTTTGGCGCCGCCTAGCCCCCTTCTGGCCCTGCGCCAAGCCATCTGTGTGCGATGCAGCATCCCTGCGTTGACTTCGCACTCGGCGCACCGCATCGGACAAGGCATGTCAGCCGTCCCCGCCGCGATTGTGAAAGCCTTTGGCCAGCTTGGCGAGCGCGCCGTGCTCGCAGTGCTGGTCAAGAGCATCGTCATCACGCTGGTGGTGTTTGTGGCCCTTGGGGTGGGGGCCTATTTCGCCCTCGTCGAGGCGGGGCAGCGATACGGCGTGGACGAGGGCTGGGCCGGTCTGGCTGCGGTGCTGCTGGTGCCGATCGCGATGTGGCTGTTGTTCCGGATCGTGGCGCTGGCGGTGCTGCAATTCTTCGCCGACGAGGTGGTGGCAGCGGTCGAGGCGCGGCATTTTCCCGCCCTGGCAGGCGCGGCGCGGCCTCTCCCGCTGCGGAGAGAGGTGGCCCTCGCGATCAAAGGGCTGGCGCGGGCCTTGGGTTACAACCTGCTGGCGCTGCCGCTGGCGGCGGTGCTGGCCTTCACCGCCATTGGTCCGGCGCTGGTGTTTCTGGCGGTCAATGCGGTGCTGCTGGGGCGCGAGTTCACCGACATGGCGTGGCTGCGCCATTGCGGCGGGGATGAGCGAGGCAATCCCTCTCCCCGTGCCGAGCGGCTGCTGCTGGGAGCGGCGATGGCGGGGATGATGCTGGTGCCGTTCCTCAACTTTGTCGCTCCGGTGATCGGCGCTGCGGCAGGGACGCATCTGGTGCTGCGGCGGATTGCGGCGGGGGCGGCGCGGTGATCCGCAACCTCGCCTTCGCGCTCGCCGTGACCGGGCTGCTGCTGGGCGGGTGCGCGAGCGGCGCGGGCACGTCCCGGCCCTCGGCCCCGTCCCGCGCTGCCGCTGCTGCCCCCGCCCCGCGCAGCACCATCGTGGTGGTGCCCGAGGTGATGGCGCCCGCCGGGCTGGAAGGCGTGATCGGCGTGCCAGCCGCCGCGTTGACCGGCCGGTTCGGCACGCCGCGCATCGATCTGGCCGAAGGCGACGCGCGCAAGCTCCAGTTCGCGGGTGCGACCTGCGTGGTCGACATCTACCTCTACCCCCTCGCCGCCGCCGCCGAGCCGACCGCCACCCATGTCGAGGCGCGGTTGCGGCAGGGCGGCGGGGCAACCGATGCGGGGGCCTGCATCCGCGAGATCATGCGTCGGTAACGCCGTCTTAAGCCTGTTCGTGCCATACCCCGCGCATATTCGCAGGGGACAGACCGCAGCATGACCACGCAATTCATCGCCGTCGCACAGGCCGCCGCCGCCGATGGCCGGATCACCGCCGAAGAGCTGCTCGCTCTGCGCCGCGAAGGCTGGGGTGACGGGATCATCACCCGCGCCGAGGCCGAGGCGCTGTTCGCGCTCAACAACGCCCTGCAGGAGCGCAGCACCGAATGGTGCGATTTCTTCGTCGAGGCGATCGGCGAATTCGTGCTCAACGGCACACCGCCGCGCCTGCAGTGCTCGCTTGAGGAAGCCGAGTGGCTGATCGGCCAGATCGATCATGACGGCGTCGTGGAAAGCATGGTCGAGCTGGAAACCATGGTCCGCATCCTCGAACGCGCCGAGAACACGCCCGACCGGCTCAAGAATTACGTGCTGGGCGTGGTCGAGCGCGAGGTGCTGACCGGCACCGGCCCGACCCGCTGTGGCGGCGATCTGTCCGCCACCCACATAAGTGCCGCCGAATGCCGCATCATCCGCCGCGTCATTTTCGCCAGCGGTGGCCACGGCCCGGCGGCAGTCACCCGCCATGACGCGGAAATGCTGTTCCGGTTGAAGGACGAAACCCTCGCCGAGGAAAACGCAGCCGAGTGGGACGACCTGTTCATCGATGGCGTGGCCAATTACCTCAAGGGCTTCACGCTCCAGAACGCGCAGGTCAGCCACGAGCGCAAGCTTGAACTGGAAGCTTTCATCGCCGACAACCGTGTCAGCGTTGGCCGCTTCATGGGCCGCGTCGTGCGCGAGGCGCCGCAGGTAGCGAACCATTTCGGCAAGGTGTTCGGCAAGAAGCAGGACACCGGCCCGGACTATGCAGCCCTCGCCGCAGCGGGCGAAGTGGTGACCGATCACGAGACCGAGTGGCTGGAAGGTATGATTGACGCCGATGGCGAGGTCGACGAGCTGGAAAGCCGCCTGATCGCACGGCTGGCAGCGGAAGACTGAGGCTTCAGACCTTCAGCGCGGAAAAGCCCGAGCGCGCCAATGCGCGCCAGCGGCGCTGGCGGTGTGCGTAGAACACCCGTGCAAAGGCGGCGATTAGCGGGGTAAGCAGCCCTGCCTCGACATCCACCCGGTCAGTGTAATGCGTGGTGCCGCCATCGCCCGGAGCAATCGCGATCCAGTGGTCCCACCGCTTGATGAGCGGGCCATAGCCGTTGTCACGGATGAAGCGCGTTGTGCCGTCCGGTGCGGGATGACTGATGACCACCGCCTGCCAACCGACGGGAAGAATCCCGAATAGCCACATCCACGCGCGGTATTCGCCCGGAGCCCAGATCGCCGGGAAGGGCTGACCTCCCTGAGGGGTGAAGCGGATCAGCGGCGCTGCGACATGGATCAGCAGTGCCGAGGTCTGCACCCGCTCCCACGCTTCGTCAAGGGTGCAGGCAAGCGTCGTCGATAGCGTGACCGTTGTCGCCACGCCTCACACCATGAAGCTTTCGCCGCAGCCGCAGGCACCCTTGGCGTTGGGGTTTTCGAACACGAAACCGGCGGTGAAATCATCCTCGCGCCAGTCCATGACGCTGCCGATCAGATAGAGCACGCTGGCCCCGTCGATATAGAACACGCCGCCGGGGGTGACGATCTTCTCGTCGAACTTCGCCTCGGACGTGACGTAATCGACCGAATAGGCGAGGCCGGAACAGCCCCGGCGCGGGGTCGACAGCTTCACGCCGATGGCATCCGCCGGGGCCTTGCCCATCAGTTCGGCGATGCGCGCTTCGGCCGACGGCGTCAGGATCACGGCAGCCTTGGGGGCGGGGCGGGTGGTTGTGGTGGTGTCGGTCATGTCAGCCTCTTCTGCCAGAACAGCGCGTGGCCGGTGGCGGGGTCGAGTTGGTAATCGCCATAGCCGCAGGCGGCGTAAAGATGCCGCGCCGGGTTACCGCTCAGCACCTCCAATGTGACCTTGCAGGCCCCGCGCTTCAAGGCCTCGGCCTCGATAGCGGCCATCAGCGCCCTGCCGATGCCCGCGCCGCGATGGCCGGGCAGCACGGCGAGATCGTGAATATTGACCAGCGGTGCGGCGGCAAAGGTGGAATAGCCCATGAAGCAATTGGCGAGGCCCACGGCCTGATCGTCCAAGCGCGCCAGCAACGAGAAGGCGTGGGGGTTGGCAGCCAGATCCCCCGTAAGCCGCGCCTTCACATCCTCGGCCAGAGGCTCTCCGCCGCCCATCGGATCGCGGGCATAGGCATCCAGCAGCATGACCACATCAGCCGCATCACGCGGGTCAGCGTAGTCCGCCAGAGTGATCGTAAGGGCGGCTGCGAGCGTCACAGCATCCCCAGTTCGAGCCGCGCATCATCGCTCATCTTGTGCGGGCCCCACGGCGGATCCCAGACCAGATTGACCTCGGCATCGCGGATCCCCGGCACGCTGGAGACGCGCAGCTCCACCTCGGCCGGCATGGATTCCGCAACCGGGCAATGCGGTGTCGTCAGCGTCATGGTGACGGTGGCATCGCGGTTGTCATCGACCTCGACCCCGTAGATCAGGCCGAGGTCGTAGATATTGACCGGAATTTCCGGGTCGAAAATCTCACGCAAGGCGGCGATCACATCGGCCTGCAGGTCACTGCCTTCGCCGCCGACAGCGGCATCGCCGGTCTTGGCGGCGAGGAACCCTTCGAGGTAATCGCGGTTGCGCGGCGCTTCGGCTGCGGGCGCGGTGTCGTGATCGACGGCGTCCTCCACGCGGGCGCGGGGCGGCTTGGTCATGTCAGACGGGTTGGCTGAGCTGTCCATCGCTCTCATCCTTTTCCAAAAATGCGGCGGGTGCGGGCGATCCCGGCCAGCAGCGCGTCAATATCGGTATCGGTCGAATAGAGCCCGAAGCTGGCGCGTGCGGTAGCGGGAACGCCGAGGTAGTCCATCAAAGGCTGGGCGCAGTGGTGCCCGGCGCGGATCGCGACATTGGCTTCGTCAAGGATCGTGCCGAGGTCGTGCGGGTGGATGTCGTCAATCGTGAAGCTGACGATCCCGGCGCTGTCTGCGGGGCCGTAGAGGGTGACATCGTTCATCGCGCCCAGTTCGCGGCGCAGGCGGGCGACCAGCGCGGTTTCCGCAGCGTGCATCCGGTCAAGCCCGATGGCGCTGACGTAATCGACCGCCGCGCCAAAGGCGATCGCTTCGGTGATGGCGGGCGTCCCGGCCTCAAACCGCTGCGGGCCGGAGGCGTAGGTGGTGCCGCCAAAGGTGACCCGGTCGATCATCGCCCCGCCGCCTTCCCACGGGGGCATGTCGGCGAGCAGGTCTGCCTTGGCCCACAGCGCCCCGATGCCGGTCGGGCCGTAGAGCTTGTGGGCGGAGAACACGTAGAAATCGCAGCCCAGCGCAGCGACATCGACCGGCATGTGCGGCGCGGACTGGCACCCGTCGAGCAGCAGCTTCGCGCCGACCTTGTGCGCTATCGCGGCGGCCCGCGGCGCATTGAGCACAGAGCCGAGCACGTTGGAGACGTGGCCGAAGGCGACCAGCGCGTGCGCCTCGGTCAGCATCGCTTCGGCGGCGTCCAGATCAATCTGGTGGTCGGCGGTCAGCGGGCAGACATCGATCACCGCGCCAGTTTGCTGGGCGACCATCTGCCACGGCACGATGTTCGAATGGTGCTCAAGCTGCGACAGCAGAATGCGCATCCCCGGCTTCAGGTTCGCCCGGCCCCAGGTGTTGGCGACCAGATTGATCGCCTCGGTCGCGCCGCGGGTGAAGACCAGTTCATCCTCGGATCCGCCGATGAAGCTGGCGACCTTGCGGCGTGCCGTTTCGTAGGCGAGCGTCATCTCGGCCGAGCGGGCATAGACCCCGCGGTGCACGGTGGCGTAATCCTCGCCCATCGCGCGGGCCATCGCGTCGATCACGGCGCGCGGCTTTTGCGCGGTCGCGGCGGTGTCGAGGTAGTGCCAGGGCTTGCCTTCGGCCGTCACGAGGCCGGGAAATTCGGCGCCGAGGTCGCGCTGGATGGTAGCGGGGGCGTTCATGCCGTTGCCTCGTAATGTTCGCGGATCAGGCGATCGACGAAGTAACCGGCTTCGGCGCGAAGCATGTCCCGCTTGGAGATACTGCTGTGCGCATAATCGCCCAAAATCGCGATGGAGCCTTTGCTTTCGGCGGCCACTTTGATCTCAGGCTCGCAGCCCGCCGCAACCTCCACCGCCCAGCCCCAACGAGCCTGTTCGTCAGGCGCGGGTCGGCGCTCGGCCAGCAACCGCTCCGTGCCCTTGATCAGACAGGCGTAAGCCGCATCCAGTTCGGCATTGGGCGTGGGTACGGTGCCAATGACGCCCGGGGCCTGCGCCAGCATGAATGCGAGGGCGGGGATCAGGCTCACAGCTGCGCCCCTTCCAGCGCCGAGAGCGCCGTATCGAGCAGCGCCTCGCGCTCCGCCTCGTCATCCAGCGACACGAAGGCATCGCCGATGAAGGCCTGCACCAGCAGGCGCTGCGCCGCAGCCGGATCGAGCCCGCGTGCCATCATGTAGAAGCGCGCACCTTCGTCCAGCGCGCCGACGGTGGCACCGTGGGCGCATTTCACGTCGTCGGCGAAGATTTCGAGCTGCGGCACGGCATTGGCGCTCGCGCCGGCCTCCAGCAGCAGACCCTTGAAATCCTGCGCGGCGTCGGTCTTCTGGGCATGGCGGGCGACCTTGATCTCGCCGAGGAAGTTGCCGATGCCGGTGTTCCAGTGGACGGCACGGATCGTCTGGTTGCTGGTCGCTTCGGGCTCGGCATGGACGACCTGCGTCACGAATTCGCGGGTCGCGCTGCCGCCGCCGATGGTGACGCCGCCGAATTCGAAATGCGCCCCTTTGGCGAGCCGCACCTCGATTTCGACGCGGGTGTAGTTCGCGCCCCGATTGGTGACGAAGAACGCGGCCCGGGCGCCTTCGCCCAATGTCACGCGGAAGCGGTGGAGTTCGGGCGCATCGCTGCCCACGACCATGCAGCGCGTCACGCTGTCGCCAGCGGCAACGTCAATTAACTGCCACTGGTCAAGCGCCGCCACGCCAAGCCGCGCCACGCCGTCCATATCGGCATAGCGCCACGCCTCGTCACGGCGGGTGGGGAGGGTTGCTGTTGTCACGCCATCACCGAATCATAACCCTCGGCCTCAAGCCGCAGGGCGAGTTCCGGCCCGCCGGTCTCGACGATCCGGCCATCGGCAAGGATGCTGACCTTGTCGGGCTTCACCACATCAAGCAGGCGCTGGTAGTGGGTGATCAGCAGCACGGCCTTATCGGGTGCGCGCATGATCGAATTGATCCCTGCGCCGACGATCCTGAGCGCATCGATATCGAGGCCGGAATCTGTCTCGTCCAAGACCGCAAAGGCCGGGTCGAGGATGCCCATCTGCACCATCTCGGCGCGCTTCTTCTCGCCGCCGGAAAAGCCGACATTCACCTGCCGCTTGAGCATGTCCATGTCCATCTTCAGCAGCGCGGCCTTCTCCTTGGCGAGCTTCAGGAATTCGCCGCCCGACAGGGGCTCCTCACCGCGTGCCTTGCGCTGCGAATTCAGCGCCTCGCGCAGGAACTGCACATTGGAGACGCCGGGGATTTCGACCGGGTATTGAAAGCCCAGAAACAGCCCGGCTGCGGCGCGTTCGTGCGGATCGAGCGCCAGCAGATCCTGCCCGCGAAATTCGACGCTGCCGCCCGTCACTTCGTAACCGGGCTTGCCGCCCAGCACGTTCGACAGGGTCGATTTGCCCGCGCCGTTGGGGCCCATGATCGCGTGAATCTCGCCCGCAGGCACGTGCAGCGTCAGACCCTTGAGGATCGGCTTGGGATTATCGCCGCCGCCAACCGTGGCGTGCAGATCGGTGATGGTCAGCATTATTGAGAATCCTTGTCCTTTTCGGCGGCCGCGGCGGTCGCATCGGTGCGCGCCTTGACCACGCTGGCATCCCGCAGTTCGATCACCAGACCCTTGGGCCGTTCGGCCTCGTAGGCATTGCTGGCGGTTTCAGCCCCGGTCATGCGCGAGGTGAACTGCTGGTCGAGATCGCGCCCGCGCGCGACGTGGATTTTCCCGATATTGTCGAACAGCGTGTCGACCTGCTCAGGGCTCATCGTGGTCTTGGCCCCGGCAAGGTCAGCGTTCGATTGTGCGATGGACTTCGCCCGCACCGGCGCGCAGCGGGTGAGGTCGGCGGCGTGCTGGGCTTCCAGATCGGCCGTGCCCGAGATGCGCCGGTTGGCGACCGTCAGGCAGCGGCGGTATTCGACGACATAGGGCTGGATCAGGCGCGGATATTCGACCGTCCAGGTTTCCGGATTGTCGTTCTTGATCGCGACAGGCACTTCGCCGGTGGCCTGGAGTGCGAGCAGGGGGGCAAGGATGGTAGCTGCAATCACGGCTGGCGGCTCCGGGGTTTTTGAGGGCTTCGGGGGGTGGAATTGCGGTTGCTGCTGCGCTCGTCGCCCGCAGGCTTGGGGCGATCATAGGTCTGCTTGGGGTTCGCCGCCTTGTGCGCGCGGGCGGCGGCTTTGCGTTCCTCGATCCGGTCGCGCATCACCTGGGTGAGCTGCTTGAGCACAGCGTCGATATCGGCAAGGATATCAGCGGCGGCGATGCGCATCACCTTGATGCCGACGCTTTCGAGGCTCTTGTCGCGCCGCTTGGCGAGGGCATCGTTCTGCCCTTCCTCGTCAATCGCGAGCGCGAGGCCGAGGTTGTGGCAGTTGAAATCGACAATCGCGCTGCCGACCACAGCGAAGCGTTTGAAGGTGTAGCGGCCGAGATCGGCCTTGGAGAACTTCTCGGCCAGCGCCTTGTGCGCCTCGGACGAATGGCGGCGCAACTCGCGCGCCTGTTCGTGCAGCGCATCGAGCCGCTTGTCCGAAATCTCCCACCCGCGGCCCTTCTTCTTGAGCGCGGGGGCTTCGGCGGTGGCAGCCTCGGGGTTGAGGGCGAGGGTTTTGCGTTCAGACATTTGCGCTCGCATGATTTTTTACAAAGGTGCAGCCAAACTTGGTGTTGTAACCGTGGAAGTTGCCCTCCGGATCAATGACAAGCCCAACAAGGTTCTCTCTCACGAAGTTGTCTTCACGCGCAGGATCATCAATCCCGAAATACACGCACAACGCTCCGCTTTTCTCTTCAACTTCAAACCAGTCATATTGGATGGATGCACCCTGAAAGCGGGCATCGCTACCGGCGATGACAAGGGTTGCGCCATCTTCTGGATCAACCCAATCGCCTTGCATTTGCGGAGGAAGTTCGTCCTTGCGCGTAAACCGGGACATCATCCGACTGAACCTTCAAGGCTGATCGCCAGCAGCTTCTGCGCTTCGACGGCAAACTCCATCGGCAGTTCTTTCAGCACGTCCTTGGCAAAGCCGTTGACGATCAGCGCCACGGCCTCCTCTTCGCCCAAGCCCCGCTGCATCGCGTAGAACAGCTGTTCGTCGCTGATCTTGCTGGTGGTCGCCTCGTGCTCGATCTGGGCGCTGGGGTTCTTGACCTCGATATAGGGCACGGTGTGCGCGCCGCATTGGTCGCCGAGCAGCAGGCTGTCGCACTGGGTGAAGTTGCGCACGCCGCTGGCGGTCGGGCCGACGCGGACGAGACCGCGATAGGTGTTCGACGATTTGCCCGCCGAAATCCCCTTGGAGATGATCGTCGAGCGGCTGTTCTTGCCGTTGTGGATCATCTTGGTGCCGGTGTCGGCCTGCTGGTAATTGTTGGTGACCGCGACCGAGTAGAACTCGCCCACGCTATCCTCGCCATTGAGCACACAGGAGGGATACTTCCACGTCACCGCAGAGCCAGTCTCGACCTGCGTCCACGAGACCTTGCTCCGGTCCCCCTGACACAAAGCGCGCTTGGTGACGAAGTTGTAGATCCCGCCCTTGCCTTCCGCATTGCCGGGATACCAGTTCTGCACGGTCGAATACTTGATCTCGGCATCGTCCATCGCGACCAGTTCCACCACCGCGGCGTGGAGCTGGTTTTCATCGCGCATCGGGGCCGTGCAGCCTTCGAGGTAGCTGACGTAGCTGCCCTTTTCGGCGATGATCAGCGTGCGTTCAAACTGCCCGGTGTTTTCGGCATTGATGCGGAAATAGGTGCTGAGCTCCATCGGGCAGCGCACGCCTTCGGGGATGTAGACGAAGGTGCCGTCGGAAAAGACCGCGCAGTTGAGCGCCGCGAAGTAGTTGTCGCGCACCGGCACGACCTTGCCGAGCCACTTCTTCACCAGATCGGGATATTCGCGGATCGCCTCGGAAATCGAGAGGAAGATCACGCCTGCGCGCAGCAGTTCGGCGCGGAAGCTGGTGGCGACGGACACGGAGTCGAACACCGCGTCCACCGCGACCTTCTTCGCGCCCTTCACCCCGGCAAGCACTTCCTGCTCGCCCAGCGGGATGCCGAGCTTGTCATAGATGCGCTTGATTTCGGGATCGAGATCGTCGAGCGAATCCAGTTCGATCTTCTTCTTGGGCGCGGCGTAGTAATAGGCGTCCTGATAGTCGATCTTGGGGTAGCCGACCTTGGCCCAATCGGGCTCTTCCATGGTCTGCCACAGGCGGAAGGCCTTGAGCCGCCATTCGAGCATCCATTCGGGCTCGTTCTTCTTCGCGCTGATGAAGCGCACCGTGTCTTCGGTGAGGCCCTTTTCGGCGAATTCGGTTTCGATGTCCGACGACCAGCCATGCTCGTAATCGGCGACCTTGGCGGCAGCTTCGCGCGCGTCCCGGTCCGTTTCGGGGACATCGGTTTCGGGCTTGGTTTGAATGTCGGTGTAATCGGTCATGCCAGATGGTCCTCGACGAATGGGGTCGGCGCTGCGACCGGTCCGCGCAGTTGGGCAAGGGTGATCCCCGCCAGCGCCCCGCGCAGCGCGTTGTTGATGATCGGCCAGTGCGGCTTCATGTTGCAGCTTGCCTCGTAATCGCAGGCGGTGTGATCGACACAGGCGGTGAGCGCGATGCGCCCCTCGATCGCCTCGACAATGTCGGCCACCGTAATCGCCGCCGCCGGGCGGCCCAGCTGCAAGCCGCCATGCGCGCCGCGGACAGAGCGGAGCAGACCCGCCGACGTCAGCTTCGACACCAGCTTCTGCACGGTCGGCACCGGCAGGCCCGTCTCAGCCGCCAGTTCAGCCGCGCTCACCCGCCCGTTGCCGCAATGCAGGGCAGCCTGGCACATCGTGATGACGGCATAATCGGCAAGGTTGGACAGGCGCATTTGCGAGCGGTTCTCAAATCGGACGGAATCAGTCCGAATTGGAATTAGGAGCAATTTGTTCGGATTACAACCGCCAAAGCGCCGGCGACAGGGCGATTGCGGGTGTTCTACTCGGCAGCGGCCTTCAGCGGCGTGCCCGCGTCCCCGTGCGCTGCCGGATCGAGCAATTCGTCGACCAGCGATTCGCGCCGGAACTGGGTCGGCGTGCGTCCGGCGTAACGGCGGATGTCACGGATCAGATGCGCCTGATCGAAATAGGTCGCCATCAGCTGATCGTGCAATTCCTGACTGGTCGCCGGCTGGGCCAGCAGCATGGCTGCGCGCAGGGCGCGGAAGCGCTTCAGCACCTGCGCGGGCGGCACCCCGAAGAAGCGGCGGCAGATGCGCTGGAGCTGGCGGGGCGAAACGCTGACGCTGGCGTAAAGATCGGCCAGCGCCGGATCGAACCCGCTCGCCAGCCAGCGCAGGATCGCCTCGACCACTGCGACCTGATCGCCGTGAAGCCGGTGACGACCGGAGGCGATGGCCTGAGTGAGATGGGTGCACAGCGCCTCGGGCGGGATCCGCCCCTCGCGGCAGGCCGCCGCAGCGGCTTCGAGCATGGCAATCTGGTCGGCAGCCAGCACGGCCTCGGCAGGGATCAGCTGGTCATGCACCTCGTCCGCCGGGAGATTGGCGAGCCGCTGCCAGGCGGTGTGCGTGAGCGAAGCGCCAATCTGCAACACCGGCCCTTCCAGCAGCGCACGCGCGCTGCGCATTTGCGGCCCGTTGATGAAGACGGTGGAGGATTGCCCCACGCTCCCGTCGGCGAAGGTGAAGCTGACTTTCCCGCGCACCATGATCAGCAGCTGAGCCGAATAGGCCGGAATCGCCTCTTCGATGGTCTCGCTACCGGTTTCGATGATGTAGAACGTGTTGACCAACCCGGCCGCATCAGCCGGAGGCGCGATCATCTTTGTACGGAACTGCAACCCCTTACCTCTCCTTGCGGAGACCCCCCTCCTGTACGGCGCGACCCGGATATGATTGTGCGCGACTGGTGCACGCTTGTCGAGAGGCGCGGTGATCAGGGATTGAGTTCGCGCAGGTTCCGACCGTCAATCATCTCGGCAAGATAGGGCGTTGTTTCATCGCCAAGCCGCGCCGGGGTGCGCCCGACAAAATGGGCGATTTCGCGGATCATGTGCGGCTGATCGAAGAAGGCTTCCGCGATTTCGGCTTCGTCCTCCAGCGACAATTGGGGGGCGGACAGCAGCGCGGCGGCGCGCAGGGCGCGGTATTTGCGGGCCAGCGCACGCGGGGGCAGGCCGAAATAGCGTTCGACGAGCCGCTGCACCTGCCGCGCGGAATAGCCGGCCACACCGGAAAGCTCGCTCAGCTCGGGATTGAAGGAAGCGCTCAGCCAGCGTCCCGTGGCCGCAACCAGTTCCAGATGGCGCGGATTGACGGGCTTTACGCCCCGTTCGATGAAGCCGCCGACGGCAAGGGCACATTCCCGCCCGGTCATGGTGCCCTGCCGGTAGGCCGCGATCAGCCGCTGGCCCAGCGCGTCGATCTCCGGCCCGAGCACGCTGGCAGCGGGCAGCAGCCGGTCACGGTGCTGCCCGGCGTGCAGACCGGTAAGCGCGGCCCAGCCCACCGGGGTCAAGGCCGCTCCGAACGCATGGAACGGCCCCATGACGATAATCGGCGTGGCGCGCGAAAGCGGGGTCAGCAGGCCCACCGCATGGTTGGGATCGCGGTGCCCTTCGGCAAAGTGCATTTCGCCAGTGCCATGCGGAAACAGGCACAACTGGCCGACGGCAGCCGGCTGGATATCGCGGATCACCGGCTCGTCGCAGCGGAAATGGTAGAGCGTGGTCACATAGGGCGCGATGGTAGGCGGGGGCGCGATGTAATCGACCGCGATCAGTGCAGCAGAGGTGAGCGTTTCACTGCCGCCCGGCAGGCCGTGGGTGACATCATCTGGGGCGAGTTGCGTGTTCATGTCTGGGCCGAACGCCTCATGCCAGATTTCTTTCCCCAGTCAAAAACAGGCAAGACAATCAAAGGCGGGCCGAAGCGGGCAAAAAAAGGCGGCGCTCCCATGGGGAACGCCGCCTATCTGAGTTGAGGAACTCTTTGCATTGCTGCTCCGAGCCCTTCGGGTCGCAAGACAGCCTTTAGACAGCGAATCGTCAGAGGGATTGTATGCAAGCGACACGCATCATCCCCTATTCGGGGGGTATGCGGTCATCCTTCTGAAATACATGGCTTATCGTGCAGCATTTTTGGTTTTCCGGCCGATTTGCTCGACATGCCGGACGCTCTGACATAGTCGCGCAGGATGCTGTTTCGCCTGATCAAGCCTGCCCTGTTCGCCCTCGATTCGGAGACCGGCCACCGGCTGGCGATTCGCTCGCTCGCCGCCCTGCCGCGGCGCGCACCCGCGGCGGCCGGGCTGCTGGCGGTTGAAGTGGCGGGGCTTGCCTTCCCCAATCCGGTGGGCGTCGCGGCGGGGTTCGACAAGGATGCCGAAGTGCCCGACGCACTGCTTGGCCTCGGTTTCGGGTTCACGGAGGTCGGCTCGATCACGCCCCTGCCGCAAGCGGGCAATCCTCAGCCGCGCCTGTTCAGACTGGTTGAAGATCAGGCGGTTATCAATCGGATGGGGTTCAACAATGGCGGCGCGGAGGCGGCTTTGGCGCGGCTTCGGGCGCGCGCCGGAAGGGCGGGGCCAAGGGGCGGCATTGTCGGCGTGAACATCGGCGCCAACAAGGACTCCACCGATCGCATCGCCGATTATGCGGTGATGGCACGATTGATGGCTCCATTTTCGAGCTATCTTTGCGTCAACGTTTCCAGTCCGAACACCCCGGGCTTGCGCGCACTTCAGGATGAAGGCGCGCTGACCGCGTTGATCGACGCGGTGATTGCGGCGCGGGGCGAAGCGGCGGGTGACGCGCCGCCGCCGATCTTCCTCAAGGTCGCGCCGGATCTCGAACCTGCCGATATCGATGCCATTGCCCGGATCGCGCTGGACAAGCAGCTGGGCGGGCTCGTGGTATCGAACACTACGATCAGCCGACCGGCGCTGCGTTCGCATCATGCGGGCGAGACGGGCGGGCTTTCAGGCGCACCTTTGCGCGAACTTGCGCTCCAGCGTCTGCGCGATTTCCGCAAGGCCACTGGCGGCGCCGTGCCGCTGGTGGGCGTCGGCGGGATTGCCACGGCCGAGCACGCGTGGGAGCGCATCCGGGCAGGCGCTTCGCTGGTGCAGCTTTACTCGGCCATGGTCTATGAAGGCCCCGGCCTTGGCGGTCAGATCGTGCGCGGGTTGGAGCGGCTGATGCGGCGCGATGGCTTTGCCAGCATTGCCGAAGCGGTGGGAAGCGAATAGCACCCCTGCGATGCGCATTTTTCCGTCCCTGATCGCCCCGTTGGCGCTGGCCCTTTCGGGCTGTGCCACCACCCAGACCATTGCCGCAGATGATGCGCCGACTGTCACGGCAGGCGCGGTCAGCAGCGCCGACCCGCGGGCAACTGCGGCAGGCGAGGCGATTCTGGCGCAGGGTGGTTCGTCGGTCGATGCGGCGATTGCCGTGATGCTGGCGCTGACCGTGGTCGAACCGCAAAGCTCCGGCATCGGCGGCGGTGGGTTCATGGTGCGCGCAGACGGGGCAACCGGCGCGCTGACCACAATCGACGGGCGCGAGACAGCACCGGCTGCCGCCACCCCGGTCCGCTTTCTTGATGCAGACGGCAAGGTTCTGGGGCGCGAGGCGCGGGTGTTTTCCGGCCTCAGCGTCGGCGTGCCGGGCAATATCGCGCTCGCCGCCAAGGCCCATGCCGAACACGGCACGCTGCCCTGGGCCAAGCTGTTCGAACCGGCTATCGCTTTGGCGGACAACGGCTTCGTGATGAACCGGCGCCTTTACGAATCGCTCAAGGGCAACAAGGGCCGTGCCGACAAGACCCCGGCGGCCAAGGCTGTGTTCTTCGGAGCGGATGGGGAACCGCTGCCGCTGGGCACCACGATCAGGGTGCCTGAACTCGCCGCCACCTTCCGCACGCTCGCCGCTGAAGGCCCGCGTGCCATGTATGGCAGCGCCGCCGCCGCCGATCTGGCCGCCTATGTCGCAGGCGAAACCCCGCAGGATGGGCGCATGACCCCTGCCGATGTCACCGCCTATGCTGCGAAGGAACGCCCGCCTGTGTGCGCGCCCTATCGCACCTATCGCATCTGCGGGATGGGGCCGCCGTCATCGGGCGGGACTGCCGTGGCGCAGATGCTCGGCCAGCTGGAACGGTTCGATCTGGCCGCAATGGGGCCGGACAGCGCGACCTTCTGGCACCTGTTCATCGAAAGCCAGCGCCTCGCCTATGCCGACCGCGAGCTTTATTCCGGCGATGCCGATTTCGTCGAAGTGCCAACCGACGGGTTGGTTGATGGAATCTACATGGCCGCCCGTTCCGCGCTGATTTCGCCCGACACACGGATCGCCAAGCCCGAAGCGGGCGTCCCCCCCGGCGCACCGCTCGCCCGGGGTGACGGGCAGGAGGAGCCGGAGAACGGCACCACGCACTTTGCCGTGGTGGACGCCAGCGGCAACGCGGTCAGCTATACCTCGACCATCGAGGGTGCGTTCGGATCGGGGCTGCACTTTCGCGGCTTCTACCTGAACAATGAACTCACCGATTTCACCCTCACGCCCGAAGCTGATGGCAAGCCGGTTGCCAACCGTGTGGAAGGGGGCAAGCGCCCGCGTTCCTCAATGGCGCCGACCATCGTGTTCGACGCTTCGGGCAAGCCGGTTCTGGTGATCGGCGCGGCGGGCGGGCCGACTATCCCAGTGACCGTTGCCCGCGCGATCATCGGTGTGATCGACTTCAAGCTGGGCGCGCAGGATGCGCTCGCGCTGCCCTTCGCGATGTCTTTCGGTGACACGCTGCTGATCGAGGAAGGCAGCACGCTGGCCGCGATGAAAGATCAACTGACCGCGCTGGGCCACACCAGCATCCGGCTGGGGCCAGCGCCGATCAAGGCCAATGCGCTGGGCCGCCGCGCAGACGGCACGTGGGAGATGGCGACCGAGCCGCGCCTTGTCAGCGTCGTCACCCCCTGACCCCTGCTTGGGGGCGACAACCATCCCGATGCTTGCCGCTACGGATTTCACCTTCTAATCTGCGCACCAAACGCGGGTCGCACCTGAACCTGCGAACGATAACCTCGAAGGGATCAGGAGCCTTTGCCAGTGCATTCCCCCACCGTGCCTCACGCTGCCCGCGCCGTCGCCAACCCGGCTGACCACCAGCTGTTGCAGGATATCGACAACGCGCAGAACCTTGTGGAGCTGTTCCTCAAGCGCGCCGACGAAAAGGGCGATGCCCCGTTCCTCGGCCACAAGACCGGCGGGCAATGGGTGACGCAAAGCTGGCGTTCGGCGGCGGAGCACGTTTGCCTGCTGGCCCAAGCGCTGCGGGCGATGGGGCTGGAGGATGGCGACCGTGTGGCGCTGATTTCGGAAAACCGCCCCGAATGGTGCATCGCCGATCTGGCGATCATGGCCGCCGGATGCATCACCGTGCCGACCTACACCACCAACACCCGCCGCGATCACGCCCATATCCTCGACAATTCGGGGGCGCGGGCGGTGGTTGTCTCGACCGAGAAGCTGCTCGTCCCGGTGGTCGGTGCGATCGCGGAGACCGGCCTTGTCGAACATCTGATCGGCATCGACGATCTGAAGCGCCAGCAATCGGGCAGCTTCGAATATCACGCCTGGGGCGCGCTGATCACGGGCGATGCAGCGGCGGCACGGGCGGCGGTGCAGGATCGCATCAGCCGCATTGAACGCTCGGAAACCGCCTGCCTGATCTACACCAGCGGCACCGGCGGCGCGCCGCGCGGGGTGATGCAGCACCACGGCGCAATTTTGTGCAACGTCTCGGGCGCGGCCGAAGTGCTGATCGAGGATTTCGGTCTGACCGAGGAACGTTTCCTCTCGTTCCTGCCGCTGTCCCACGCCTATGAACATTCCGGTGGGCAATACCTGCCCATCGGGGTGGGCGCGGAAATCTTCTATTCGGAAGGGCTGGAGAAGCTCGCCAGCAACATCGAGGAAACCCGCCCCACGCTGATGGTGGTCGTCCCGCGCCTGTTCGAAGTGCTGCGTACCCGCATCATGAAACAGGTCGAAAAGCAGGGCAAGGTTGCCAACTTCATGATGGATGCCGCGCTGAAAATCGCCGGCAACAGCAAGGAGGGAAAGAAGCGCCTGCGCGACAAGCCGCTGGATTTCCTCGTCGAAAAGACCCTGCGCCCCAAGATCCGCGCCAAGTTCGGCGGACGGATCAAGGCGATGGTGTCAGGCGGCGCGCCATTGAACCCGGAAGTCGGCAATTTCTTCGACGCGATGGGGCTGACCATGCTGCAAGGCTATGGCCAGACCGAGGCCGGCCCGGTGATCAGCTGCAACCGCCCCAAGGTGGGCCTCAAGATGGACACGGTCGGCCCGCCGCTACGCGGGGTCGAGGTGCGGATTGCCGAGGATGGCGAAATCCTCGTCCGGGGCGAACTGGTGATGCACGGCTACTGGCGCAATGACGCGGAAACCGCGCGGACGCTTCAGGACGGATGGCTCCACACCGGCGATATCGGCCACTTCGACAACAAGGGCCGGATCAAGATCACCGACCGCAAGAAGGACATGATCGTCAACGACAAGGGTGACAACATCGCCCCGCAGAAGGTCGAAGGGATGCTGACGCTCCAGCCGGAAATCGCGCAGGCGATGGTGAGCGGGGACAAGCGGCCTTACGTCGTCGGCCTGATCGTGCCCGATGCCGAATGGGCGCTGGAATGGGCGCGGGCCAATGGCGAGAAGTTCGATCTGAAGGCGCTTCAGGAACTCCCCGCCTTCAAGAACGCGGTGCGCGCCGCGGTGGATCGCACCAATGCCGATCTGTCGGTGATCGAAAAGGTCCGCCAATTCGCCTTCGCGGACGAGGCCTTCACCATCGAGAACGAGGAAATGACTCCGAGCATGAAGATCCGCCGCCACAAGATCCGCGAGCGGTATCAGGAGCGGGTGGACGGGCTGTATCGGGGGTGAAAGCGGGCATCCGGTGATGTTTGCTCCGGCTCTTGTCATGGCGCTGCTGGCGCAGCAGCCGGCCCCATGTCCCATTGCGCTGCCCAACGGGTCAGCGGTGCGAGGCGGCTTTGCGCCTTCGCCCAGTCTGCCGGACTTCACCATTCGCAATCGCGAAAAGAGCCCCGTGCTGGTCAAGCTTGAACAGACCGGGCGCGGCGAAGATCACATTTATTTCATCGATGCCGAGGCCGAGATGACGATTCGCGGCGTCCCGCTTGGCAGCTATTTCGTCAGCGTCGCCGTTAATGGAAGGTTCGCGCCGGATTGCCGCACGCTGGCCTCGGCAACGGCGATCTATCGCTTCGACGAGCCCTTCGCGTTCACCAGCAAGACCATTCAAAACCCGGACGGATCATTCGATACCCAGATGGAAGGGCACTGGATCGAACTCGGTGACGCCAATCGCAATGACGCAGGCGCGGCTCCGATCTCTGTCACCGCCTTCAACGGCTGAGAGACTGTCAATAAGGCGGCTTCTCCCGCTCCCGCTGCGCCTTGGCCGCCGCGGTCCACCACGCCAGATCATCGGCAAACCGCGGAAACTGCTTTTCCAGCGCCTTTCCGCCATCACCCACCGGTGCGCCATCCTCGTCCAGCGAGTCCTTCATCGGGCCGACCGCGATGGTGCTCGACACCACCACCATCCCCATCTCGCCGAGAATGTCGCGCCACGCCAGCGCCGCCCGCACCCCGCCGAACCGCCCGGCGGAATAGCTGGCGATGGCGGCGGGCCTCCAGAACCATTCCTCCAGAAAATGATCGGTCAGGTTCTTCAGCCCCGGCTGGACGCTCCAGTTATATTCGCCGACCACGAACAGGAAAGCGTCAGCGGCGCGGATCTTGGCTGCCAGCGTCTCCAGCGCCTGCGGAGCCTCGCCCTTGGGGTATTCCTTGTACATCCGGTCGAGCATCGGCAGGCCCACCGCCTGCGCATCAATCAGCTCCACATCGGCCCCCAGCTCCACCAACTGGCGAACGCAGTAATCGGCGAGGCGGATGCCCTGCCGGTCGCTGCGGTACGAGCCATAGAATACGAGGATGCGGTCAGCCATTGGATGTCTCCTTTGCGGCGCAGGCTAGCGCGCGCTGGTGCCAAAGGCTTGTCGATTCCGGGTGAGCCGGTGCGTGGATGCGATACGAAAATTTCGGGGTGGCCCCTCCACGGCCCGCGCCCTAGACCCGGCGCATGACCACCGGGCTCGACACGCTGACCGACAAGGAAAAGCAGACGCTGCGCCTGATCCTGCGCGGGCATGATGCCAAATCCTCGGCGCGGGAACTCGGGCTTTCGGTGCACACCGTCAACGAACGGCTGCGCGATGCGCGGCGCAAACTGGGCGTGACCAGCAGCCGTGAGGCGGCGCGGCGGCTGCTGGCCGAGGAACAGCCCGCCCCCGAAACTCTGGGGGACAAGGCTTTGGGGGATGCGCTGGCGGCAGCGGACGCGGCACAGCACCCGGCATCCGCTTCCCAGCGGCGGGCTTGGTTTGGACTTGGGTCTGGCCATGCTCTCACACTTGCCGGAGTGCTTGCCATGTCGTTGATCCTTGCCGCCCTGCTCATCCCCGCCTCGCCGCTGTCGGTGCTGCCCGTGTCGCTCGCAGGCAGCACGGCCGCCGAGCCGACCGAGGCTGCCGCTGCCCGCGCTGCGGAGGACTTTCTCGCCCTGGTTGACGAAAGCCGCTGGGCCGAAAGCTACGCCGCCACCGGGGCGCAGTTCCGGTCGCTCAACACGCTGGAACGCTGGGCCGAGGTGTCCGAACAGGTGCGTCCCCCGCTTGGCAAGCTGCTCACCCGCGATCTTGTCGCCAACGAATACGTCCCCGCACCGCCCGAAGGCTACCGCCTCGTCAAGTTCCGCTCGACCTATGCCAATGGCACCGCGCAGACCGAGAGCCTGTCGGTGGCTTGGGAAGATGGCGCATGGAAGGTGGTGGGGATTGTGTTCGATTAGTCGGGGGGGATGGCCTGCGGCACGCGGTCGCCTCGTAGCTGCGCTACTCGGCTGCGTGCCTCAATACATATGCTGCCCGCCGTTGATGCTCATGGTCGAACCGGTCATGAAGCCGCCGTTCTCGGAGGTCAGGAACGCCACGCCGCGGGCGATTTCCTCGGCCATGCCGAGGCGGCCGACGGGGATTTTGGCGACGATCTTTTCCAGCACCGCAGGCGGCACGGCGGCGACCATGTCGGTGTCGATATAGCCCGGAGCAATCGCGTTCACCGTCACCCCGAACTTCGCACCTTCCTGCGCCAAGGCCTTGGTAAAGCCGTGAATTCCGCTTTTCGCGGCGGCATAATTGACCTGCCCGTATTGCCCCGCCTGCCCGTTGATCGAGCCGATGTTGACGATCCGACCCCAGCCCCTTTCGCACATGCCGGGGAAGGTCGCCTTGGCCATGTTGAAGCACCCGCCAAGGTTGATGCGGATGACATCGTTCCAGTCATCGAAACTGACCTTGCGCAGCGTCCCGTCGCGGGTGATCCCGGCGTTGTTGACCACGATATCGATCGGGCCGAAATCCCGCTCGACCTGAGCGCAGCCGTCCAGCGACGCTTCGTGGTCGCCGACGTCCCACTTGTAGGCACGGATGCCGGTTTCCGCTGTGAAGGCCTGCGCCTTTTCCTCGTTCCCGGCGTAATTGGCGATGACGATATGGCCCTGCCGTTGCAGCCGCTTGCAGATCGCCGCCCCGATCCCGCGTGTTCCTCCGGTGACGATGGCTACCCGGCCCATGGCAATTCCTCCCCAAGTCTCAATGCGTTTGACAGCCCGCAACCTAGCGTTGCCGTAGGGTCAGGGGAAGCGGGGAATAGCTATGCGGGCCGAGGCGGGGCAAGCCGGGGGCTGGGCCGGTCTGGCAGGGGTCTGGCGTGATCTGGGGCGGGCAAGACCGAATCGGGCGACGTGCAGAAGCGGGGCCCGTTCAAGGCTCCGGCAAATCCAACAATCAGAACTTGATCTGGGTGCCCACGTAAACGGCCTGGCTGTCCTGCACCGAATTGGTCAGCGGATCGAGCCGTTCGCGTTCCTGCGAATAGCGCACGCCCGCTGTCACCTTCAGATTGGGCGAGAGGCGGAAGCTGCCACCGACATCAACCGTCTGCGCGGCGGAGGAATCGAGCGTATTGGGCGAACGGCCCGCAATCTGGCGATCTTCCAGTTCGATCCGCGGTTGCAGGCGGCTGGGCTTGTCTTCGGCGGCAGGGCGCGAAGGTTCAAACTGCGCCAGATCAGGCAGGGCCACATTGTTCACACGGGCCGACAGATCGACCGAGCGGGTGAAGCTTTGATAGCCGCGTGCCGAACCGAGTTGGAACTTGCTCGCATCGAACCCTGCAAGGCCAAACCCGCGGCCCGGCGCGGTTTCAAGCGGCTTACGCACCGAAATCGCCCGCGCGGTGTCATCATCAACGCGGACAGCGACGGTCATTGTCCGCGTGCCCGCCAAGGCCGAAGCGCTCGCGGGCGTGAAATGGACGCCGCGTGCGCGCGCCTTGTCAGCCACGCGGGCCGCAAGGGCTGGATCGACCGATGCGGGTGTGAACATCCCGAGGCCCAGCGCATCAAAGGAAGCGGCGGTGCGCACCGGAGCAATATCGCCCGCAAGGGCCAGCCCGGCAGTTGGCACGGCGAGCACGAGGGCGCCGCCCAACAGCGCGGCCAGCGGCAGCGAGTGCCGCGCCTTTGCTGTCCTGTCGTGCTGCCTTCCCATTATGCTTCCTGCATTCCC
The DNA here is from genome assembly GCA_003724185.1 of Porphyrobacter sp. IPPAS B-1204. Lineage (GTDB taxonomy): Bacteria > Pseudomonadota > Alphaproteobacteria > Sphingomonadales > Sphingomonadaceae > Erythrobacter. Next base: position 13,129 of record RHGM01000007.1, on the reverse strand, counting down.
GTCATCACCGGCCGTATCGCCGAACCATTCCGTTTCAGGCTTCCGCCCCACCACGATTCACCTTAACCGCGCCTGAGTCGCGTAGGTGTTGAAACATAGTGATAGGCACGCTGCACCCTTGTGCAATGGCCTTGCCGTAGGGTGCACCGGATTCGCGTTCAACCTGTGGCAGCTTGCACACATTTCCTTGCGAGTCGGGGTTAATTCAGGCTTCGTAAAGCCCGCAAGGCGTCTTGCAGCGGCGTTCCCGTCTGCAAACCTCGCGGATGATGCTTGCCGCACGGGGCCGCGCGGCTATAGAGCGGGGCGATACAGATGATGAGGATGATCCGGCTGTGACACGCGCCAACTCCGCCAACTTTTCCAAGGCCCCCGGAATGTCGGCTGTCCGCCGCACGCTCGGGCTTGCGCTGCTCGGCGTTTCGCTCGCCGGTCTCAGCGCGTGCGGCGGCGGTGGTCGTCCGACGACCGAGCTTTCGGCGGCACAGCTCAACACCATCGGGGTCAACGCCTATCTGTGGCGTGCGGCGCTCGACACGGTGGCCTTTGCGCCGCTGGTGCAGGCCGACAGTGCGGGCGGCGTGATCGTGACCGACTGGTATGCCAACCCCTCCAACCCGACCGAGCGGGTCAAGCTGACCGTCACGATCCTCGATCAGGATCTGCGCGCCGATGCCCTGCGCGTCGCAGCGAGCCGTCAGGTGAATGAAGGCGGTAACTGGGTCGAAGCCCCGGTGCAGGCGGCGACCGTGCAGAAGCTTGAGGACATCATCCTCACCAAGGCCCGCGATCTGCGCCGTCAGGCGCTGGCTTCGTAACACCAAACCCGCCCTTCCACGGATAGGCTCACATGACTGAAACCCGTTTCGATCCGTCCGTCGCTGACGGGCGCTGGCAGCGCGCATGGGAGCAGGCGGGGACCTTCACCGCCGATTCCGACAGCCCCAAGCCCAAAAGCTACATCCTCGAGATGTTCCCCTATCCCTCGGGGCGCATCCACATGGGCCACGTGCGCAACTACACGATGGGCGATGTGCTGGCGCGTTACCAGAAGATGCGCGGGTTCGAGGTGCTGCACCCGATGGGCTGGGATGCCTTCGGGATGCCGGCGGAAAACGCGGCGATGGAAAAGGGTGTGCACCCCGGCGGCTGGACACGCCAGAACATCGCGCAGATGAAAGCGCAATTGCAGCGCATCGGCTTCGCGCTCGACTGGACGCGCGAATTCGCCACCTGCGATCCCGAATATTACGGCCACGAACAGGCGCTGTTCGCCGACCTCTACGAGGCCGGGCTGGTCTACCGCAAGGAATCGACCGTCAACTGGGACCCGGTCGACATGACCGTGCTCGCCAACGAGCAGGTGATCGACGGCAAAGGCTGGCGTTCGGGCGCGGAGGTCGAGAAGCGCAAGCTCAACCAGTGGTTCCTGAAGATCACCGACTTTGCCGATGATCTGCTGGAGGGGCTGGGCAAGCTCGAAGACTGGCCTGAAAAGGTCCGGCTGATGCAGGAGAACTGGATCGGTAAGAGCCAAGGTCTGGAGTTCAGCTTCGACCTTTCCGATGGCGGGAAGCTGCCCGTCTACACCACGCGGCCCGATACGATCTTCGGCGCGAGTTTCTGCGCCATCGCCGCCGATCACCCGATTGCCCAAGGGTTGGCGGGTGATCCAGAGGTCGCCGCCTTCATCGAGGCGTGCAAGCGCGGCGGGACCAAGGCAGCGGAAGTCGAAACGGCGGAAAAGCTGGGTTACCTGACGTCGATCACGGCTAGGCATCCCTTCAGCGGAGCGGACCTTCCGCTCTTCATCGCCAACTTCGTGCTGATGGAATACGGCACCGGTGCGGTGATGGGCGTGCCGGGGCATGACCAGCGCGACTTCGAATTCGCCACCAAATACGAACTGCCGATCCTGCGCGTGGTCGCCACCGATCCGGCCCGCGCCGACGAGCCCTTCAAGGGCGAGGCCGAGGCGGGTGACGGAGTGATCGTCAACTCCGATTTCCTGAACGGCAGGAGCGTCGAGGACGCCAAGCAGGCAGTCATCACCCGCGCCGAAAGCGAAGGCTGGGGCGAAGGGCGCACCGTATGGCGGCTGCGCGACTGGGGTGTAAGCCGCCAGCGCTATTGGGGGACGCCGATCCCCTTCATCCATTGCGATGCCTGCGGCGTGGTGCCTGTGCCCAAGGACCAGTTGCCCGTCACCCTGCCCGATGATGTCAGCTTCGACATCCCCGGCAATCCGCTCGAACGCCACCCGACGTGGAAGCACGTCGATTGCCCCAAGTGCGGCAAGGCTTCGCGGCGCGAGACCGATACGCTCGATACCTTTGTCGATAGCTCGTGGTACTTCCTGCGCTTCGCCAGCCAGCCCGCAGACCGTCCGTTCGACCCCGAAGAGGTCGCCAAGTGGATGCCGGTGCAGCACTATATCGGCGGGATCGAGCACGCGATTCTGCACCTGCTCTACGCCCGCTTCTGGACGCGGGCGCTGGCGCATATCGGCAAGATCACCGTGCAGGAGCCGTTCGCGGCGCTGTTCACGCAGGGCATGGTGACGCACGAGACCTATAGCCGTATCGACGCAGGGCGCGGGGTGCCGGTGTTCTTCGGCCCCGAGGAGGTCGACCGCACCTCCGATGGCGCAACCCTGCTGGCCGATGGCGCTCCGATCGAAGTCGGCCGCGTCATCAAGATGTCGAAGTCGAAGAAGAACGTCGTCGACCCCGACGCGATCATCGCCCGCCACGGTGCGGATGCGGTGCGGTGGTTCATGCTGTCGGACAGCCCGCCAGAACGCGATCTGCCGTGGTCCGACGCCGGGATCGAGGGCTGCGCGCGCTTCGTGCAGCGGTTGTGGCGGCTGTTCAGCGTCTACGACGCTTCGGCTGAGGGCGAGGACAAGGCGCTGATGCGCAAGACTCACCAGACCATCGCCGCCGTCGCCAGTGACATTGAAGCGCTGGGCTTCAACAAGGCCGTGGCGCGCATTTACGAGCTGACCGGCGCAACCGAAAAGGCCGCGCCCTCCGCGAGCCGCAGCGCCGCGATCAGGGCGCTGGTCCACCTCGCCGCGCCGATGATGCCGCACCTTGCCGAAGAAGCGTGGGCAGCGATGGGAGAGGGCCTGATCGCCGACGCCGCATGGCCGCATGTCGATCCCGCGCTGCTGGTCGACGATGAAGTCACCATCGCGATCCAGCACATGGGCAAGCTGCGCGACACCGTCACCGCGCCCAAGGGGGCATCGAAGGAGGATCTCGAAGCGCTGGCGCTGGCTTCGGCCAATCTGCAACGCTCGGTCGATGGCGCGGCGATCCGCAAGGTTATTGTCGTGCCCGACCGATTGGTGAATATCGTCACCTGATGCGGATGCTCGTCACCCTTGCGGCCCTGTGCGCCCTTTCCGCCTGCGGCCTCCAGCCGATGTACGCGGGCGGGACCAGCGCGGGAATCGCGCAGGGCATTGCCGCCATCGATGTGCCCGCCATTCAGGGGCGCGGCGGGTGGCTGGTCAAGAATGCGCTCGATGCCCGGCTGGGTGTCGCGGGGCAAACGACGCCGCAATACCGGCTCGATGTGCGGCTGGACGATTCGCTCGAAGCCCTGGGCGTCCTCAACGATGACACCATCAGCCGCGAACGCCGCATCCTGCGCGCGCGCTATCAGCTGGTCGACCTTGCCACCGGATCGGTGCTGCTCGATGCCACCGCGGGCTCCGACGCGGGGATCGACGTGGTCAGCAGCGAATATGCCACCATCGCTGCCGAACAGAAGGCCTTGGAAAACCTCGCCGTGGATGTCGCCGACCGGATGGCGACGCAGATCGCGGTGACGCTGCGCAACCGCGCCGCTGCGGGCCAGTGAAGGCCAAGAACAGCGATTTTCTGCGCGGCTTTCCGTCCGGCGCGCTGGCTGCCCGGATCTTCTTTTTCTGCGGCCCGGACGAGGCCGGGGCCAGCGCGGCAGCTGCCCGTCTTGCCGCCGCGCTCCCCGATGCGGGTGAGCGGGTCGAACTGGCGGGCGCTGACCTGAAACGCGATCCCGCGCTGCTGGGGGACGAGGCGCGATCGACATCCTTGTTCGGCGGGGCGCGCCACATCTGGGTGCGTGCAACCGGCGATGACGCGCATGACGCGCTGCAATTCCTGATCGAGACGGCCGATGCGGGCGCGGGCACCGCGGCGCCGGTGTTCGTGGTGGCGACCTCGGCCACCGACAAGTCGCGCACGGCCAAGCTGCTGGAAAAGCGGCAGGATGCGCTGGTCGCCATGTTCCACCAGCCCGATCTGGGCGCTGTGGCGCAGGCGGTGCGGGGCATGGCGGATGCGGCGGGCCTCAGGCTCGGCGGCGATCTGGCCGAGCGGATCGCGCGCGCCGCCGGGCTGGATGTGCGGCTGGCGCAGTCCGAAGTGGATAAGCTGGCGCTCTATTGCGATGCCGACCCGCAGGCCCCGCGCCCGGCCACGCCTGAAGATTACGCAGCCATCGGCGCTTCGACCGAGGAGGACGGCTTTGCCCCGCTGGTCAACGCTGTGCTGGGCGGGGAACTGGGCCGGATTGCCGGGGAGATCCGGCGGATGCGCGAACTGGGCCTCAATCCTGTCGGCGTCGCGCTCGCGCTGGAACGGCGTGCGGCGCAGCTGGCGCAGATTTCCGCCTATCTCGGCCCCCGCGGCAATTTTGACCGGATCGACAAGGGCGCGGAAATGCGGCTCGGCATTTTCTTCAAGGAGAAGCGCGATATCGGTGTCCAGTTCAAGCGCTGGACCATGCCGGCCGCACGCGGTTCCGCCGAAACCCGGCTTGACCGGCTGATTCCCCGCCTTGCCGCGCTGCACCGCACTTTGCTCGCCAACAGCCAGGCCGCAGAGCTGTTGCTGGCGCAGGAACTTGCGGAAATCGGACGATTTGCTGCGAAGCGATAACAAAATGTGACAAACCGCATCTCGCAGTCGCACAATTGGCATTTTCATCTGTAAGAACACTTAGTATGGCACCAGCACCCGAGGGTCGCGCCTTTGGGGGGAAAGTTCTTCAATGAATCGCGTCACGCCGAAACTTCTGGAATCGGTAAGACATCAGTCGGTCGATAGCAAAGTCGTCCCCTCGCTGGAACGGCGCCGTCTGCGCGCCTATGCGACAATGCTGCTGGCCGATGGCGCGCTGTTCAATCTCAGCTTCGCTTTGGCCGCGCTGTTGTGGGAAGGGCGCTGGTGGGAACCGCGCACAATGCTTGCCGCGCAGGCGATGCTGCCGGTGTATTTCACCATTGCTTTGTACAATCGGTCCTATGGTGTGCGAGCGCTGGGCGATTGGCTGTTTGCGGCGCGCAAGGCGGTGATCGCGCTGGTGATTTCTGCGGGGCTGATCAACTTCGTCGGCTTCTACACCAAGACCAACGAGGATTTCTCGCGCGCTGCGGTCACGCTGGGCCTGCTGTTCACCGCCCTGATGCTGGTCGCCTTGCGCCGCGTGGTGGCCACGCTGATTAATCAGCGCTGGGGTGGGCGGGTCACCAACCGGCTGGTGATCGACGATGGCGGGTCGAGCTTCCTGTTCGATGGGGCCGAGCGGATTTCGGCGGCCGAATACAACCTTGATCCCTCAAGCCATGATCCCTTCATGCTCGACCGTCTGGGCAAGCTGCTGCGCAACCAGGATCAGGTGGTTGTCAGCTGCCCGCGTGAACGGCGCGAGGGCTGGGCTTTCCTGCTCAAATCGGCGGGGGTCTATGGCGAAATCGTCAGCGAGCCGGCGCACACCCTCGGCGCGGTTGGCGTGCATCGCTACGACGCGCTTGATCGCACGACGCTGGTGGTGTCGACCGGGCCGCTGGGCTTGCGTGCGCGCATTCTGAAGCGGGCTTTCGATGTTGCGGTGGCCGGAAGCGCGCTGCTGGTGTTGTCACCGCTGCTGATCGCGGTCGCCATCGCTATCAAGCTGGAGGATCGCGGCCCGGCGCTGTTCATCCAGCGGCGCCTGGGACGCGGCAACCAGTTTTTCGACATGTTCAAGTTCCGCTCGATGCGCGAGGAGAAGCTCGATCACGACGGCAATCGCTCCGCCTCGCGCGAGGATGACCGCGTCACCCGCGTCGGAGCCTTCATCCGCCGCACCAGCATCGATGAACTGCCGCAGATCATCAACGTGCTGAAGGGGGACATGTCGATTGTCGGCCCGCGCCCGCACGCGCTGGGCTCCACGGCGAACAACAAGTTCTTCTGGGAGGTCGACCGCAAATACTGGCAGCGTCACTGCCTCAAGCCCGGCCTGACGGGGCTGGCGCAGGTGCGCGGCCATCGCGGCGCGACCGAGCGCGAGAAGGACCTGACCGACCGCCTGCAGTCGGACCTTGAATATATCGCGGGCTGGTCATTGCGGCGCGATATCGAGATCGTGCTGCGCACCGTCCTGGTGCTGAAGCACGACAACGCTTACTGAGTCTTCTGCGGCACCGTGAAGGTGCCGGTGACGCGGCCCCGGCCCGAAGGCGTTCCCGGAACCGCCGCGCTGCCCGATGCGCTGCCATCCACGGTCGAAAGCCCACTGTTGAGATCGATCACCAGCCGCCCGCCGTTGAGGGTGTCGGTTCCGCGGCGCAAGGCAACATTGCCGGCCATGGTGATGATGCGGCGGTTGAAGTCATAGATCGCATTGTCGCCGCTGGCGCGTTCGTCGCCGCGGGTGATGACGACCCCGCCGGTGGCGGTGATGCGCTGGATCTGGAGGCTGCCCGCATCGGTGTAGTTCATCAGCATACGATCGGACTGGATGCGCAGGTCGGCCTGGTTGACGATCACACCCCCGCTGAAGATCGCCTGATTGGCGCGGTCATCAAGCACGAATTTGCCCGCATCATAGGTCACCGGCGCGTTGGTGTTGTGGCGCGCAATGCCCTGCGCGGAAAGGTGCATGCCCCCCGCCAGCATCGCGGTCATCGCGAAGCCGCCGATCCCCCAGACGAGGGCCAGACGGACAAGGGGGCGGCGTTTTGCAGCAGGCTGGGGCATCACGGCATCCTCAATTGGCCGGGAATCATGGTCAGGCGCGCATCGCCTTCAAGCGTGATCGTGCGCGCAGCCAGATCGGCGCGCAAGGTGTTGGCGGAAAAGGTGCCGGCCGGAACCTCGCCCGACACGCCATCGTCGCCGCGCATCGTGCGCGCCCTCAAATCGACCGAGACCCCGCGTGCGGTCATGGCATAGCCGTCAGACGCGGTGAGCCGCACCGGGCCGTCAACCTGCACCGTTTCGGCTTCGATGTCATAGGTGCCGCCCTCTGCTCCGAGGCGCGCTGGCCCTTCGGTCAGCAGCAATTGTGCGACCACATCGCGCATCCGCACCAGACCTTCGGCGCTGGAACGCTGCACCGCCTCACCCGCCAGCAGCGAGAACGGGCGGCCCTGATTGTCACGCCCGCGGTACATGGCGTTGTCGACGCTCAGGCGTTCGTCGATCATGGCGACCTTGTTGCGATCGAGCAGGAAGCTGACCTCGCCGCGCGGGCTCAAGGGCGTGATGATCATCAGCGCGGCGATCACGCCCACGCCCATCGGCAGCGCCCGGGCGAGAAAGCCCACCAGCCGGTCATGCGAACCGCCCGGCGCAGCGAAGCTCTGCCGCCGGCTGCGCAGCATCCGGGCTTCGCTGGTTTCGATGCTCTGCTCGTGGGCCATGACGGGGCTGTGCCAGCGGCTTCCTTACATGTGGCTGAAGATGTCGCTCTCGGCCCAGCCAGCGACATCCAGCAAAGCGCGGGTGGGCAGGAAATCGAAGCACGCCTGCGCCATCTCGCTGCGCCCCTCTCGCTCAAGCCGCAGCGTCAATTCGTCGCGCAGGCGGTGGAGATAGCGCACATCCGACGCGGCGTAATCGCGCTGCGCATCGGACAGCACCGGCCCGCCCCAATCGGAGGATTGCTGCTGCTTGGAGATGCTTTCCCCCAGCAGTTCTTCGACCAGGTTCTTGAGCCCGTGGCGATCGGTGTAGGTGCGCACCAGCTTGCTGGCGATCTTGGTGCAGAACACCGGCCCGGCCATCACGCCAAGGTAGTGATGGATCGCGGCCAGATCGAAGCGGCCGAAATGGTAGATCTTCACCCGCGAAGGATCGCACAGCACCGCCTTGAGGTTCGGCGCATCATAGGCGCTGCCGGGGCCGAAGCGCACGAGGTGTTCGTCGCCCGTCCCGTCCGAAAGCTGCACCACGCACAGCCGGTCACGGGTGGTGATGAGGCCCATCGTCTCGGTATCGACCGCGATGGCGCGATCATTCACCAGCACGCCGGCGGGGAGGTCTTCTTCATGAAAATGCACTGCCATACGCGACGCCCTACGCCGATTGGGGAAAGAGGGGAAGGGGCGAGTGGCGCGGGGTGGCAGGGCGTGTCAGTTTGGCAGCAATGGCAAGCGAAACCATCCCAGAAAGCTGGCGCCCTGCGCTGGAACCCGTGTTGGCGGCGCCCGAGGCGCGCAAATTGGGCGGGTGGCTCAAGGCGGAAGAAAGCGCAGGCAAGCAGGTCTACCCGCCCCGCGGCACAAGGCTGGCCGCGCTGGCGCTGACCCCGCTGGATGAGGTGCGCTGCGTCATCCTCGGGCAGGATCCCTATCACGGCCCTGGACAGGCGCACGGGCTGGCGTTTTCGGTGCAGGCGGGCGTGCGCGTCCCGCCTTCGCTGGTGAATATCTACAAGGAGCTGGAGGCCGATCTTGGCCTGCCCCGCGCCAGCACCGGCGATCTGACGCCTTGGGCGCGGCAGGGTGTGCTGCTGCTCAACAACACGTTGACGGTGGAGGCCGGGTTGGCGGGCAGCCATGCCGGGCGCGGTTGGGATGCGATCACCGATGCCTGCGTTGCCGCGGCCGCTGCGCGGGAAGGACCGACGGTGTTCATCCTGTGGGGCAGCCATGCCAAGAAGAAGGCCAGCCGGGTGCCGGTGCTGGGGCGGTCGTCTCACCATCTGGTGCTGACCTCGGCCCATCCCAGCCCGCTGTCCGCGCACAACGGTTTCTTCGGATCACGCCCGTTCAGCCAGACCAACGCCTTTCTGGAAGGGGCCGGGCGGGGCGCGATAGACTGGCGGATAATGTAAGGCCCGCTTCCAAGGGACGGGCGGGAGCAATTTCGTAAAACACCTGTGCGATCATGACGGGATGAACAAGGCTACAGCCTCCCGGCCCAAGGTTTCCCCGCGATTCTTCGCGCTGGTTCTGCTGCCCTTCGCGATTCCCGTTCTGCTGACCTTTGCGCTGGTCGCCTTTGTCGGTGAAGATTGGCCGCGCACCATGGTCCCCGGATCGGGACTCAAGCTGGCGGGGTTCGTCGCGACCGCACTGACGAGCCTGCTGGTCTGGCGCCTGATGACCCGCGGGATCACGGACGCGCGCGTGCGCATGGCGACTGTCCTTCTGTGCGGGGTTGTCGGTCTGATGGGCTGGCCGGTCTGGAGCGTCGGCATCATGCCAAGCGTCAACGGCTACAGCCTCGGTCAGCCGCAGACGGTGCCGATGGTGCTGGAGCGGACGGAATCCACACCGGTCAGCAGAAGCAGCCAGCGCAATCACTGGGTCTGGCTCCGCCCCAAGGCACCGGGCTCGCCGGCAGGGCCGGGGCGCTACTTCATCCCCGAAGACCTATACGAAAGCTGGAACAGACAGCCGCCGGGCACAGTCAACGTGACAATCGCCGAGGGGATGCTCGGCGCTGTCGTCGTGACGGGATATGCAGCGGACCCGCGCACCGATTAGGCGCTGCCGGGGGTCAGCCCGCGTGGGCGGCGATCCATTCTTCCACCACCGGCGCGACCTTGGTGCGCCAGCGGCTGCCGTTGAAGATGCCGTAATGGCCTGCGCCTTCGGCCATGTAATACCGCTTCTTGCCTTCCGGCAGGTTCGGGGTGAGCTTCAGCGCCGCCCTGGTCTGGCCGAGGCCGGAGATATCATCCCGCTCGCCCTCGATCGCCAGCAGGGCGGTGTCGGTGATCTGCGTGATATCGACCAGTTCACCCTTGTGGCGGAATTCGCCCTTGGGGATCGAGTGCTTCTGGAACACCTCTTCCACCGTCTGAAGGTAGAATTCCGCCGTCATGTCGCAGACGCTGCGGTATTCGTCGTAGAAATCCTTGGTCGCCTGCGCGGAGGCATCGTCACCCACGGTGAGGTGTTTGAACATCTCGTAATGACTCATCATGTGGCTCGACAGGTTCATGCTCATGAACGCGGAAAGCTGCATGAAGCCGGGATAGACGCGGCGGCCTGCGCCCGGATATTTGTGCGGCACGGTGGCGATCACCGATTGGCGGAACCATTCGATCGGGCGCTGCATCGCCATGTTGTTGACCACGGTGGGGCATTCGCGGGTGTCGATCGGGCCGCCCATCATGGTCAGCGTCGCAGGCGTCGCGGGCGATTTGTGGAGGTTCAGCAGCGCGACAGCCGCAAAGGCGGGGACGCTCGGCTGGCACACCGCCATCATGTGGATGCGCTGGCCGCCTGCATCGGCGTGAACATGTTCGGCGAATGTGATCAGGTAATCAATATACTCATCAAGATCGAAACGGCCCGCGCTGGCCGGGACCATCTTGGCATCGGCCCAGTCGGTGATGAACACGTCCGCTGATTCCAGCATCCGTTCGACCGTGCCGCGCAGCAGGGTGGCGTAATGGCCGCTCATCGGCGCGACGATCAGCAGGCGCGGGCGGTCTGCGGGGGTGCCTTCGACAGTGAAGTGCAGCAGATCGCCGAAGGGAAGCTTCAGCGCCACGCGCTCCGTCACGGCATGGGCCTTACCGCCGATGTCCACGCTGGCGATGCCGAATTCGGGCTTGCCGTAATGCGCGGTGGCATGGGCGAACACATCTAGCGCATGTCCCGCCATCGATCCCATGCCCATGTAGGACAGCGGATTGGCGGGGTTCGACAGGACATTGGCGCTGATCGAAGCGAGCGCGCTGGCGCTGTTCATCCAGCTGCGCTGGAGTTCATAGGCATGATAAAGCATCGGTTTACCTCAGGCGACGAACGGGCTGGCGCCTTATCCCTTGGCACCTTGCCACGACAGATGCGCTTTTAGGTTCCGTTGTGCAATGCACAATTACATAGGAGGCCATCAGTCCCCCGGCCGATGCCCGGATGGCCTTGCCGCTTTTTGCACGTGAAATTCGTGGGCCATGCGGCTAGAGCGCTGCGATCATGCATGGCGAACCCCAGACGCGCGAACTTGACGAGACCCCCGATGATGCTGCCGGGGAGGTGTTGACTGCAACGCCTGAACCCGCCGAGGCTGCGCCCAAATCGCGCGACCTTGGGCCCTTGCGCATGGTGTTCCGCACCGCGATGCAATACCCGCGCGAGATCGCTTTTGCGCTTGGCGCGCTGCTGATCACATCGGCGGCGACGCTAGCGATTCCGTGGCGGTTCAAGGTGATCGTCGATGAAGCCTTCGGTGGTTCTGCCACAGCCGACGATATTGCCCACGCGTTCCAATATCTGCTGATGATCGTGGTGATCCTTGGCATCGGCACGGCGCTGCGGTTCTATTACGTCAGCTGGCTGGGCGAACGGGTGGTGGCTGATATCCGGCTGAAGGTGCAGCAAAACCTGCTGCGGCTGTCGCCCGGATTTTACGAGGTCAACAGCCCCAAGGAAATCTCCAGCCGGATGACCAGTGACACGGCAATCATCGAGAACGTGGTCGGCACCACGGCGTCGGTCGCCTTGCGCAATTCGCTGACGGCAATCGGCGGGATCGGGATGCTGTTCTACCTCGCCCCGTCGCTGACGATGGGCCTGCTGATCGGCATCCCGCTGGTGATTGCGCCAATCGTGTTCTTCGGGCGCAAGATCCGCGCTGTGTCACGCTCCAGCCAGGACCGGATCGCCGATGTCGGCGCCTATGTGACCGAAGTGCTGTCAGCGATGAAGATCGTCCAGAGCTTCGGGCAGCAGCAGCGCGAGGGGGAACGGTTCGCCAGCGTGGTCGAAGATACCTTCGCCACCGCCCGGCGGCGCATCATGCTGCGCGCAGCGATGACATCGGTGGTGATCGTGCTGGTGTTCGGCGGGGTCGTGCTGGTCATGTGGCGCGGCGCGCTGGCAGTGACCGAGGGGGTGATTTCCGGCGGAACGATCACGGCATTCGTGCTGGTTGGCGGGCTGGTGGCAGGTGCGCTGGGTTCGCTGACCGAAGTCTATGGCGATCTGCTGCGCGGTGCCGGCGCGGCGAGCCGGCTGGCGGAGCTGCTGGAGGCCAAGCCCGACATCGCGCCCCCCCGCCCGGCCCGAACGCCTGCCCGAACCGGCCCGCGGCAGCCTGTCTTTCCGCAATGTGACCTTCCGTTATCCGGCCCGCCCCGAAGTGGCGGCCCTGCGCGACTTCACGCTTGAAATCGAGCCGGGCGAGACGATCGCCATTGTCGGCCCGTCGGGCGCGGGCAAATCCACGATCTTCCAGCTGGTCGAACGGTTTTACGATCCGCAGGTCGGCACGATCCGGCTGGACGGCGTGCCGCTGACGAGCGCTGACCCGGCCGACATCCGTTCGCGCCTCGCGCTGGTGCCGCAGGACGGGGTGCTGTTCAGCGCCAACGCCCGCGACAACCTGCGCTATGGCAAGTGGGACGCCTCGGACGAGGACATCTGGAACGCCGCCCGCGCTGCCAACGCCGAAAGCTTCCTGCGCGCGTTGCCCAATGGGCTCGACACCTATCTGGGCGAAGGCGGCACGCAGCTTTCGGGCGGGCAGCAACAGCGCGTCGCCATTGCCCGCGCGCTGCTGCGCGATGCGCCGATCCTGCTGCTGGACGAAGCGACCAGCGCGCTGGACGCCGAAAGCGAACAATTGGTGCAGCAGGCGTTGGAAGGGCTGATGCAGAACCGCACCACGCTGGTGATCGCCCACCGCCTTGCCACGGTGCGCGCAGCGGACCGGATCATCGTGCTCGACGAAGGCCGGATCGCCGAACAGGGCACGCATGATGCGCTGAGCAAGGCTGGCGGGCTTTATGCGCGCCTCGCCCGGCTGCAATTCGCCGACGCTGCGTAGTTTTCTGGGTTCGCTAGCGCGAACCCCAGACCCCCCGCCCCGCCTCCCCACCCGGCCACCAATAGTACCACTATGTTATGGTG
>RHGM01000009.1 GCA_003724185.1 Porphyrobacter sp. IPPAS B-1204 | reverse complement strand
TCGGACACCATCAATGGTGTTGCGGCATCGCCGTCCAATGCCATCCTGTCGGTTGCACCCGGCTCCTCGGTGCCTGCAGGCCTCACCTTCAACACGGCCAATGGCAATGTCGATGTGGCCCCCGGCACCCCGGCCGGTACCTACAGCTTCGATTACCAGATCTGCGAAGCGCTCAACCCGACCAACTGCCAGACCGCAACCATCACGGTTACCGTGGAGGCTGCACAGATCACGGCTGACCCCGACACTGTCGCAGGCGTCAACGGTGCTGATGGTGGCCCCAATGTCCTCAACGTGCTCGACGGCGATACCCTCAACGGCAACCCGGTCACGCTGAACGAGGTCACCCTCACGGTGACCACGCCGGCCAACCCGGCAGCCCCGGGCGCACCGGTCCCAACCCTTGATCCGGGCACCGGCCTGGTCTCGGTCCCTGCTGGAACCCCGGCCGGCACCTACACCATCACCTACCAGATCTGCGAACAGCTCAACCCGACCAACTGCGCAACCAACACCGCAACAGTCACGGTTGCACCTTCGCCGATCCTTGCCTCTGACGACAGCGCGACGGGCATCAACGGCGCTGATGGCGGGACCGGTGTGGTCAATGCCTTTGCATCGGACACCATCAATGGTGTTGCGGCATCGCCGTCCAATGCCATCCTGTCGGTTGCACCCGGCTCCTCGGTGCCTGCAGGCCTCACCTTCAACACGGCCAATGGCAATGTCGATGTGGCCCCCGGCACCCCGGCCGGTACCTACAGCTTCGATTACCAGATCTGCGAAGCGCTCAACCCGACCAACTGCCAGACCGCAACCATCACGGTTACCGTGGAGGCTGCACAGATCACGGCTGACCCCGACACTGTCGCAGGCGTCAACGGTGCTGATGGTGGCCCCAATGTCCTCAACGTGCTCGACGGCGATACCCTCAACGGCAACCCGGTCACGCTGAACGAGGTCACCCTCACGGTGACCACGCCGGCCAACCCGGCAGCCCCGGGCGCACCGGTCCCAACCCTTGATCCGGGCACCGGCCTGGTCTCGGTCCCTGCTGGAACCCCGGCCGGCACC
>RHGM01000008.1 GCA_003724185.1 Porphyrobacter sp. IPPAS B-1204 | reverse complement strand
CGCCCGGGATCGAGCACGGGCGCCGTGGTCTCGTCGGCAAACAATCGCTCGGATCGTCGCAATCGTTCGAGGATGTGATCGCGCAAGGGCCGCAGATACCATGCTGCCCTGCCAGTCCAGTCGGCAAGGGTGGAACGGTCAAGCTGGATACCCTGCCGGGCATAGATCTGCGCCTGCCTGTAGAGCGGCAGGTGATCGGCATACTTGGACACGAGCACTTGCGCGATCAGCGCTTCGGTGGGGATGCCGCCTTCGACGATCCGTGCGGGCGCCGGAGCCTGCACCACTGCGTTCTCACACGAGCGGCAACCATAGCGCGGGCGCCGGGTGACCAGCACGCGGAAGGTGGTGGGGACGACATCGAGGCGTTCAGCCACATCCTCGCCGATCTGGTGGATCGCGCCGCCGCAGCAGGGGCAGGCCTTATCCTCGACATCGACAACCTGCTCGATCCGCTCGAGATGGGCGGGCAGAGATCCGCGGTTGGTCTTGCGCGGGCGTTCGCTCGGAGCCTTGCTTGCCTTGCTCCTGGCGAGCTCAGCCTGCGAGAGCGCGGCCTCAACTTCCTCGAGCGCCAACTCGAACTGGTCCGCATCGAGCTGCTCAGACTTGCGGCCAAAACGATGACGCATCAGCGCATCGATGATCGCCTGCAGCCGCTCGTTCTCGGCCCGGAAAACCTTGAGAAGATCCAGCTCGTTGGCCTGTTCGAGGACGAGCGCGCGCAGCGCGTCGACGTCATCGGGAAGGTCCGCCTCGAGGAGCATGAATAGGTTGAATCAGTCCGCGCGCACCCCGTCAAGCGGCAATCTGGGGCGCGATAGGACGGCGTCCACCATGCACGCGGCGCCAGTCCAGACCTTCGAGCAAAGCACCCAGTTGGGCAGCGGTCAGCCGCATCACGCCCTCCTGGATCCGGGGCCATCGGAACGCGCCTTGCTCGAGCCTCTTGGCCATCAGGCACAGGCCCGTTCCGTCCCACCAGATGAGCTTGATCCGGTCGGCGCGCTTGGCGCGGAACACATAGATCACGCCCGAGAAGGGCTTGCCGCCATACTCGGCCGCCACCAGCGCCGCGAGCGAGTCCGCTCCCTTGCGAAAATCCACGGGCTTCGTCGCCACCATCACCTTGGCGC
>RHGM01000006.1 GCA_003724185.1 Porphyrobacter sp. IPPAS B-1204 | reverse complement strand
AGGCGCGCGCCTCAAGCTGCGAGGCCCCACGCCACCCGAATCCGCGCGTGTTATTGCCTTTTTCGATTGCGGTGATGAATTATTTTCAGTCTTTCTGGTGATTGAAAATTACGCCGCGCTTTGTATATGCTGTTCCGGCCCGGGCAGTCCTCTCCCTCTCCCCCCCGATTGCCCGGGCTCCCAAACAACAACAAAACAGGGAAAACAGAACATGCGTATCAGCGAAAAGGCCGTCGCCTTTGTGCTCGCCGTTGTCATCAGCGGCACCGCGTTCAACACGTTCATCGTCTAGGGCCTCAAGCCTCTGACATCGTCTGAGGCTTCCGCCTTGAACAACGTGTGACGCCAGCAAAGCGACACCAACAGCGGCCCGGTTCTCCGTCAGGAGAGCCGGGCCGAGCTGTATCTGGCGCCCGTTATTCCACCCCGCCCAGCCGCGCCGCTTCCTCGCGCAGGTCGGTCTTCAACAGTTTGCCGATATGGCTGCGCGGCATTTCGGCGATCGGGTGCAGCGCGGCGAGGCGCTGGGTCTTGCCCAGCCGTTCGTTCACCGCCGCCATGATCGCCGCCGGGTCGCCAGCGCCGTCCTTCAGCACCACGAAGCCGACCGGGCTTTCCCCCCACTTGCGCGAGGGCATCCCGACGACAGCCGCTTCGGCGACGCCGGGTTCCTTGCACAACTCGGCTTCGAGGTCTGACGGATAGATGTTGAACCCGCCGGAGATGATCATGTCCTTGGCGCGGCCCACCAGTTCGACGAAGCCTTCCGCATCGACCCGCCCGATGTCCCCCATCCGCATCCAGGCTTCGCCCGTGGCCGGGTCGATCCACTGGGCTTCGGCGGTCTTGTCGGGGCGGTTCTTGTAGCCGCTCATCATGGTCAGGCTGCGACCGATCATGTTACCGGGGGTGCCGGGGGGCACTTCGCGGTCTTCGTCGTCCAGCACCTTCAGCTCGCTCCCCGGTGCGGGGCGGCCGACGGTGTGGAGCTTGTCGGGGAATTCGTGGCACGGCAGCAGGCAGACGACACCGCCTTCGGTCATCGAATAGATTTCGATGAGGCCGCCCGGCATCCGCGCCAGCACCTCGCGCTTCAATTCCGCCGAGAAGGGCGCGGAGGTGCAGTATTTGAGCTTCATCGCCGAAAGGTCGAAATCATCGAACCCGGCGAAATCCATCAGCCGCTGGTATTGCACCGGCACCAGCATGGTGATGGTGGTGCGGTCAGCCTGCGCATGGGCGAGCCACTTGGCGCAATCGAACTTGCCCATCACCCGCACGCAGCCGCCCGCCAGCAGCACCGGCAGGAAGGCGACCATCGTGGTGTTGGAATAAAGCGGGGTCGAAGCGAGCGAACGCACCTCCAGCCCCGCGCCAAGGTAACTCAAAGCCGTCGAGGCAAACTGCCGCCAGCGCATCTGGTGCGAATGGACGATGCCCTTGGGGATGCCGGTGGTGCCGCTGGAATAGATGATGTTGAACGGGTCTTTGGGCTGAGGGGTGAACACCGGAGCGCGGCTGCCGGGAGGGGCCATCCACTGGTCGATGCTCTCCAAAGGCACGCGGATCAGATCGGCCATGAAGTCCTGCCCCAGCTCCGCCGCCTTGGCAGCGTCGATGAACAGGTGGATCGCGCCCGAATCCCGCGCCATGCCTGCAAGCTGTTCGGCCGAGGCACTGGTGGTCAGCGGCGCGGCCACGCCGCCAGCGCGCATCGCGG
The DNA here is from genome assembly GCA_003724185.1 of Porphyrobacter sp. IPPAS B-1204. GTDB lineage: Bacteria > Pseudomonadota > Alphaproteobacteria > Sphingomonadales > Sphingomonadaceae > Erythrobacter. The sequence continues at coordinate 30,735 of RHGM01000006.1, read as the reverse complement.
CGAGGAACACCAGCGCATATTCCACCGTGGATGTGCCGAGGATCGCGACCGATTGCCCGCGCTGCAGCTCCGTCTCCACCAGCCGCGCCGCCAGCCGTTCGACCAGCCCGACCAGTTCGGCCCAGTAAACCTCGCGCTTTTCGTCCACCAGGGCCAGATCGTCGCCCTTGATGCGTGACCATTCCATCAGGATGTCGGGGAAGCTGCCGAAGGGTTCGGCAAGGCGGGCGGTCATCATCTCGGTGTTCATAGCCGCTATGCATAAGCAGGCGCGGCCCGTGCGCAAAGGGTTTGCGAAGTGGCTCGCACAAGTGGCAGGACGCGCTTCGAGGGAGAGAGACATGATCCGCACCACAGGCATGATGATGCTGGCCGCGATGGCGCCGGCTCCGGCTGGCGCGCAGGATGCGTCCGCGCAGCCGCAACGCGTTCTGGTGGTGCTGGCGCACCCGGATGACGAGCTGCCGATGGCTCCGGCGATCGCGGCGCTGGCGCGGCAGGGGGCGGATGTGGCGATCTACTATGCGACCGCTGGTGATGCCGGGCCGGGTGTGTCTGGCCTCACGCCGGGTGCCGAACTGGCCCAACGGCGCATCGGCGAGGCGTGGTGCGCGGTGGAGGCGCTGGGCGTGTCCACCTTGCTGGGCGCGGAGCATCCCGATGGCAAGCTGGGCCTCGCCGCGCATCACGAAGCCAGCCCGGCGCGGGCGCTGGCGGAGGCATTCAGGGAACAATTCGCTGTCTCCGACCTGATCCTGACCTGGGGGCCTGACGGCGGATACGGCCACGCCGATCACCGCATGGTCAGCGCGCTGTCGACGCAGATCGTGCAGGCCATGCCCGCTGCGACCCGTCCGAGGCTGCTCTATGTCGGCATCCCCGCAGGCAGTCTGCCGCCGGTGCCGCAGATGGCGCAATGGTCCACGACCGACCCTGCGCTGCTGACCGAAACCATAGCCTACACCCCCGCCGATCTCGACGCCGCCAAGGCCGCTGCGGCCTGCCATGTCACCCAGTTCGACGAGGCAACCCGCGCCGGAATGATGCCCCTGTTCGATGCCACGATGTGGCGCGGCACAGTCCATTTCCGGCCCGCGTTCTAAGTCGCTCGACAAAGCGCCCTGAACATTCGTGGAAAAGCGGGTCTTGCGGCCCTCCCGCAGTTGGGTTTCCGCCGCGCAAGCCCTATATGATGGCCATGAACGACACCACTTCCCAAACGCTCGAAGCCCTCCCCGAACGCGTCCGCCAGATGGGCGAATATGGCGCGGATTCCATCAAGGTTCTCAAGGGCCTCGACGCGGTGCGCAAACGCCCCGGCATGTATATCGGCGACACCGACGATGGCAGCGGCCTGCACCACATGGTGTTCGAGGTTTCCGACAACGCGATTGACGAGGCGCTGGCGGGACACTGCGACCTTGTTCTGATCGAATTGAACCCCGATGGTTCTGTTTCGGTCGAAGATAACGGGCGCGGCATTCCCACCGGGATGCACTCGGAAGAAGGCGTGTCCGCCGCCGAAGTCATCATGACCCAGCTGCACGCGGGCGGGAAGTTTGAAAACACCTCGGATGACAACGCCTACAAGGTGTCCGGCGGCCTTCACGGCGTGGGCGTGTCGGTGGTGAACGCCCTGTCCGAATGGCTGGAACTGGTGATCTGGCGCGAGGGCAAGTCGCACTGGATGCGGTTTGAGCATGGCGATGCGGTGAACCCGCTCGAAGTGACCGGCGATGCGCCGCCGGTCGCCAGCAATGGCGATGACAACGGCCTGAAAAAGGGCACCCGCGTCACCTTCAAGGCCAGCCACGACACCTTCAAGAACGTCACCGAGTTCGATTTCGAAAAGCTCGAACACCGTTACCGCGAACTGGCCTTCCTCAACTCCGGCGTGCGCATCAAGCTGCGCGACAAGCGGCACGAGGAGGTGCTGGAGCATGATCTCTATTACGAGGGCGGGATTGCCGCTTTCGTGAAGTATCTCGACCGCAACAAGCAGCCCCTGATCCCCGAACCCATCGCGGTCTCGGCGGAAAAGGACGGCATCGGGATCGACGTGGCGCTGGAATGGAACGATTCCTATTACGAGAACGTCCTCGCCTTCACCAACAACATCCCCCAGCGCGACGGGGGCACGCACCTTGCCGCCTTCCGCGCCGCACTGACCCGCACGCTCAACAACTATGCCGAACGTTCGGGGATGCTGAAGAAGGAAAAGGTCAGCCTGTCGGGTGAAGACATGCGCGAAGGCCTGACCGCCATCGTCAGCGTGAAACTGCCCGATCCGAAGTTCTCCAGCCAGACCAAGGACAAGCTGGTTTCTTCCGAAGTCCGCTCGCCGCTGGAATCGCTGATGAGCGAGAAGATGAGCGAATGGCTGGAGGAAAACCCCAATGAAGCCCGCTCGATCATCCAGAAGGTGATCGATGCCGCCGCCGCCCGCGAAGCCGCGCGCCGCGCACGCGAGATGAGCCGCAAGGGCGCGATGAGCGTCGCCAGCCTGCCCGGCAAGCTCGCCGATTGTCAGGAGCGCGATCCGGCCAAGTCCGAACTGTTTCTGGTCGAAGGGGACTCCGCAGGCGGTTCGGCCAAGCAGGGGCGTGACCGCAAGACGCAGGCGATCCTGCCGCTGAAGGGCAAGATCCTCAACGTGGAGCGCGCGCGGTTTGACCGGATCATTTCGTCAAAGGAGGTCGGCACGCTGATCCAGGCGATGGGCACCGGCATCCGCGACGAATTCAACCTTGAAAAGCTGCGCTACCACAAGATCGTCATCATGACCGACGCTGACGTGGACGGGGCGCATATCCGCACGCTGCTTCTGACCTTCTTCCACCGCCAGATGCCCGACATCATCCGCGCCGGGCACCTGTTCATCGCCCAGCCGCCGCTGTTCAAGGTTTCGAAGGGCCGCTCCGAGGTCTACCTCAAGGATCAGGCCGCGCTGGATCGCTATCTGGTCGATGCCGGCCTTCAGGGCCGCGTGCTGGAAACGCAGGACGGCGCGCGGGGCGGGGCGGATCTGCGCGCGCTGGTGGACAGCGCGCTCAGGCTCAAGAACCTGCTCGCCTTCGTGCCGCGCCGCTATGACAGCGGGCTTGTGGAGCAGATGGCGCTGACAGGCGCGCTCGAACCTGGCCTTGCAGGCGAGCCGCTCGCCGCCGCCTTGCAACGCGCCGCCGGACGGCTGGGCGCAGGCGACCGCGAAGCGCGCTGGAGCGCGTACCAGCGCGAAGATGGCACGGTGGTGTTCGAACGCGCATGGCGCGGCGTTACCGATGTGCATGAAATCGATGCGCGCTTCCTTGTCAGCACCGAAGCGCACAAGCTCCACGGTCTCGCCGCGGCGCAGGCCGATGCCTATGCCTCCCCGGTCAGCCTGGTGCGCGCCGGCGATGTGGCCGAAGAACCCGAGCCCGAAACACCCGCCACCGACGATCCGCTAGCAGGCGAGGCCGAGGAAGCCGCCGCCCCGCCCGCTGCCACCTTCGACGGCACGATCAGCCGGCCGACGCAGCTGCTCGACGCGATCTTCGCCGCCGGGCGCAAGGGTCTGGCGATTGCCCGCTACAAGGGTCTGGGCGAAATGAATGCCGAGCAATTGTGGGAAACCACGCTCGACCCGGAAGCCCGCGTTCTGTTGCAGGTGAAGGTCGAGGATGCCGACGTGACCGACGAAATCTTCACCCGCCTGATGGGCGACATCGTCGAACCGCGGCGCGAATTCATTCAGGATAACGCCCTCAACGTGGCTAATCTCGACGTCTAGCCCTTCCTCAAGGACATCACTGGTGAATCAGCCGCACCGCACCGAGGAACTGCAACAGGCCAGCTTTCTGATCATCCTTGTGGTGGTCAGCCTGCTGATGGCGGTGATCGTCTATCCCTTTGCCCAGCCCCTGCTGTGGGCGGCGCTGGCGGCGATCATGTTCCAGCCGCTGTACCGCAATGTCCTGCGGCGGCTGCGCGGGCGGCGCAATCCGGCGGCCGGGCTTTCGCTGCTGATCATCTTCATCCTTGTGCTGGTCCCGGCGGCATGGATCGCGACGATGGTGGTTGAACAGGCGATCGTGCTGGTCGCCAACCTCCAGCAGCAGCCGATCGACCTCGCGGCGCTGTTCGATTCGGTCTACACCAGCCTGCCCCAGGTCGCGCGTGACGCGGTCGACCGGAGCGGCTGGGCGGATATCGCCATGATCCAGACCCGGATTCAGGAATTGCTGACCGAAAGCGCCGGGATGATCGCCACCCAGGCGGTCTCGATCGGCAGCGGAGCCTTGGGCTTTTTCCTGTCCTTCGGCGTGGCGCTTTACGTGATGTTCTTCCTGCTGCGCGATGGCGAACGGATCGGGCGCACCGTGCTGTGCGCCGTGCCGGTGGAACGCAGCATCGCCAACCGGCTGGCCGAACGTTTCCTCGGCATCGTGCGCGCCACGATCAAGGGCACGGGTGTGGTCGCGCTGGTGCAGGGCGCGCTGGGCTGGATCACGTTGATGATCGCGGGCGTTCCATCGGCACTGTTGTTCGGCGTCATCATGGCGATCTTCGCGCTGGTGCCGGTGATCGGATCGGGCGCGGTGTGGGTGCCGGCCGGCATCTATCTGCTGGTCAGCGGCGACACCTGGCAGGGATTGTTCGTCCTGCTGGCGGGCTTCTTCATCATCTCGTCCGCCGACAATGTCCTGCGCCCGATTCTGGTCGGCCGCGACACCGGCATCCCCGACTGGATCATCCTCATCACCACGCTGGGCGGGATCAGCCTCGTCGGCTTTTCGGGCATTGTGCTGGGGCCGCTGGTGGCAGGCCTGTTCCTTGCCAGCTGGTCGATCCTGCGCGAACAGCGCGCCGAGGACGAGGAAGCCGCGCGCGACAACGGCATCACGGTCGATGCCTCGGGCCACAGTCCCGATCACTCCCCCGCTGCGGCAGGCTGATCCGATGCAGCCGCTGGTCACTCCCGGCTCGCAGGGCGAGGCCATCGGGCGGCTGGTGGTCGCAGGGCTGGTCGTGACGATGCTGCCTGCCCTGCCGTTTGGCGCCTACCTGATCTACCCCTTCGCGATCCTGACAACGTGGTTTCACGAGATGGGCCACGGGTTGACCGCGCTGCTGATGGGCCAGCATTTCGAACAGCTGATGATCTTCCCCAACGGTTCGGGCGTGGCCGAAAGCGCGGTCACCGGGGAGGCATCGCGCCTCGTCCATGCCGCGATTGCGGCTGGCGGGCCGCTGGCGCCCTGCGCTGTGGGCGCGCTGCTGATTGTCGCCAGCGCCCATCCGCGCGCGTGGCGTCCGGTGCTGTGGTTGTCGGCGGCGGTGATCCTGTTGAGCGTTGTGATCTGGGTGCGGTCACCCACGGGGCTGTGGGTGCTGCCGCTCGTCGCGGCCATCCTCGGCCTTGTCGCGTGGCGCGCCTCGCCCGGCTTTGCGCGGTTCAGCCTGCAATTTCTGGGCGTGCTCGGCGCGATGAGCATGCTGCGCGATTTCAATTACCTGTTCACCGAACAAGCGGTGATCGAAGGGCAGGCAATCCTGTCGGACACCGGCCAGATCGCCGCCGTGCTGGGCCTGCCGCACTGGTTCTGGGCGGGTCTGATCCTGCTATTGTCCGGCGTGATGGTGGGCGCGGCGCTGAAATATGCGCTGGCCGAACACCGCCTGCGCCCGCCGCCGAGGAAGCTCCCCGCCAACGTGCTGCAATTCAAGCGCGATCCGCGCAGATAAGCCGAAACGCTGATGCTTTCGGCAGTCCCGCCATGCAGGGCTGTGCGGTAAACCGGCGCGCATGGACCTCACCGAATGCGCCGACCGGCTGGCGATTGCCGAAACCCTCAGCCTCTATTGCCGCGGCATTGATCGCTGCGATGCTCAGCAGCTTGCCGCTGTCTTCACGCCTGATGCCATGATCGATTACGGTGACGGCTTGCGCGCGGTCGCTGATGTGATCCCCGGCCTGATGGCGGGCCTTGGCGCGATGCGGCTGACCCAGCACAATATTGCCAACACCGTGATGCGGATCACCGGCAGCACGGCAAAGGCCGAGACGAACTGCGTCGCGCTGCACCTGATCCCCGCGCCGGAGGGTGAGGCCGAACTGGTTGTCGGCGGCCGCTATCTCGACCGGTTGGTGAAGCATGAGGGCCGCTGGCGCATTGCAGAGCGGCTCTATGTGATGGACTGGAACCGCACCCAGCCTGCGACAATGCAGCTTTCGGGCGGGCTGTTCGATGGCCTGCAGCGGCGCGGTACACGCGGGGCGGATGATCCGGCAGCCGCGTGGTGGGATGCGGCTTAGGACGCCACCTTCAGCGTGTTCACGCCCGAGGCATCGGCCCCCGCCTCGCCCGACAGGCCGATGAACATCGTGTCCACGATCCGCGCCAGCTTCTGCTCGGTCAGCTTGTCGCCGAGATAGATCAGCGCATCGGGAAGGGTGTAGTTGCTGATCATCTGGTTGATCAGCGACAGCGCCTCATCAATCTCCAGCCCTGCGAAAAACCCTTCGGCCTGCGCCTCGGCGATCAGTTCGCACAGGTAGTGATCGGCCAGATCGACATAGGAGCGCACCCGTTCGAAATTGGCCGCGCCCATTTCGCACAGGATGCTGAAGAATTGCGGATCGGCGCGGAACCGCTCCTGCGAGATCACGAAGCGGCGGCGGAAGAATTCATACATCTTGCGCTGCGGGGGAAGATTGGTGGCAAGCACCTCCTCCATCACGGCCAGCTGCGGGGCAAGCCATGTCTGCGCGACCGCATCGAACATGTCGTCGTAATCGGCGAACAGCGCCTCGAACCGCGCCCGCGTCAGCCCGCTTTCCGCCATCGCCACGGTCCACGGAATCTCCGAACCGCGTTCCTTGACCAGATCGAGCACGTGGCGCGCAATCCGCTCACGCTCGGCTTCGCGGGCCGTGGGGTTCAATGACATAGTGCTCACGCCTCCTCGCGCGGAAGCCAACATAGGCGAGCTTCGCGCAGGCCGAAAGGGTCGCTCGTCGATTTTTGTGCGACGCAGCAAGGGGAAGGCCATGGCGAGGGGGCGGACTATGCCTTGGGCGGCATAGGCCAGAAGGCCGATGTGCGGCGCTTGTAATCGGCGTATTTGTCTCCCTTGGACTTGTCGAGGCCCTTCTCCAGCAGGGTCACGCCTGACCACCTGGTAAGCGTGAAGCTGAGGAACAGCGGGCCGATGATGGTCGCCAGCGCATAGCCCCAACCGGCGGCGGCGCAGGCGAGCCAGATGCCCCACCACGCGGCAAAATCGCCGAAATAGTTGGGGTGACGGGTGTAGCGCCACAGCCCGGTGTCGAGCACTTTCCCGTGGTTGGAAGGATCGGCTTTGAAACGAGTGAGCTGCCAGTCGCCGACCCATTCGAAGAACACGCCGACGCTCCACAGCACGAAGCCCGCCCACGCCAGCGGCGGGATCGGCGATGGCTCAGGGCTGGCGAGAATGCCGACCTGCGCCGGGCTGCTGACCGCGAACAGCAGCACCGCCTGCATCAGCCACACTCGCGTAAGCGCGGCGCGGGCGAACTGGCCTTTCTCGCGATCCTTTTTCAGGATCATCTTGTAGCGCTTGTCCTCGCCCTCCTTGCGCCAGCGCAGGAACAGGTAACCGCCCAGCCGGAAGCCCCAGGCGGCGGTCATCGCCATGATCAGCGTGCCAAGCGCGCCCGGGCCGCCCGGCACATGCAGCCAGCTTGCCACGGCAAGGATGCCCATGCCCGCGCCCCAGAAGGCGTCGATGAAGCTGACATCGTCGATCTTCACCGAAATGGCCCACTGGATCAGCACCAGCACCAGCAGGATCGCGGCATTCAGGGCAAGCAGTTCAAACATCGTTCTTTCCGGCGATAATGTCGCGCGCCTGCTGTTCGAGCACCTTGAACCGCTCGTATTCGGGCAGGCGGGCGCGGAACCATTCGGCGATTTTCAGCAGGTCTTCGCCGTAATTGCCGGTCGGCAGCATCGGCGGGCCGAAGCTGACGATCTTGGCGGCGTTGTCGGCAAAGGCGGGGACGATCGGCACATTGGCGGCGCGGGCGATGTGGTAGAAGCCCGAACGCCACTTGCCGTCCGATTTGCGGGTGCCTTCACAGGCGATCACCAGCGCGAGTTCATCGCGCGCGGCGAATTCGGCGGCGACCTGTTCGGTGGCGTTGGACTTGGCGGTGCGGTCCACCGGGATGCCGCCCATGTCGAGCATGAAGTTGCGCATGATGCCGGTGAACAGCGTGTGCTTGCCCATGAAGTTTGGTTTCACGCCCTCTTCATGCGTGGCGCCGGTGAAGAACACGAAATCCCAGTTGGAGGTATGCGGCGCGCCGGCCAGCACATATTTCTTCAGGTGCTTGGGCAGCGGGGAATCGATCCTCCACCCCCGCGCATACCAGATGGCCAGAATGATCCGGCGCACGATGCGCGAAAGCAGCGTGGGCTTGCGCACGGGCGCAGCGGTGATCGGTTTGTGCAAGCGGTGTGCCCCTCCCAAAGGCTCGGCCCTTGTGGCTTAACTTGGGTTAGCTACGCAAGGGGGGGCTTGGGGGGTTTCAGTCAGTCGTTGAACCGGAGATCACGACCATGGTGCGGTCGTCGGGGTTGAAGATCGTGAACAGGAATACGCCCCACCATTCCATTCCCGCCTCGAACAGAGGATGAACCAAGGTCAGATCCCCACCGCTCCAGTCAAAAATCTCGATCGGTGCACCCCGGCCAAGGAGCAACTCGGTCGATTGCTTGAACAGCCGCTGGATCTCAGACCGAAGCGCGTTCAAACTGTAGGGCGGGGAGGAAAAGGCGTAGGCATATTGACCGGGCTCGTCGAAACCGGGGTCGGGTATGGCTACACCCCAGTTCCGGACCTTTGCCTCTCCGAGCGTGTCGTAACGGATGTCGCTGACCCGCCCGAGACCTTCAACATCGCCCGATCCGCGTTTGATCAGCATCAGATCGTGCGGATCGCACCAGTCGCCAAGAAATATCTCACGCGTGATGGGGCGTTCGTTGAGCGATTGCAAGGCGACAATCGCATCGGCAGGCAGGTGCCATTGGCGCGGGCTCTCGGCCCTCACCAGATGGGCATCGACTGCTAACAGCCGGGAGAGCCGATCCGGTTCTGCGCCAGCAAAAAAGGAATAGTCGAGCTCGACCCCGATCGCCGCGAGTTTGAAGATGACTGGGGGATTTGTGACCCGATACATCACATCCGGAACACGCCAAACGCCGGCCGCTCGGCAATCGGCGCCTCAAGGCACGCCGCGAGCGCAAGCCCCAGCACATCGCGGGTCTGCACCGGGTCGACCACGCCGTCGTCCCACAACCGGGCAGTGGCGTAGTAGGGGTTGCCTTCGTCCTCGTATTTCTGGCGGATCGGCGCCTTGAACGCCTCGGTCGCGGCTGCGTCCCATGTGTCAGCGTCGCGGTGGACCGTCGCCAGCACGCTCGCCGCCTGCTCCCCGCCCATCACCGAGATGCGCGCATTGGGCCAGGTGAACATGAAGCGGGGCGAGTAGGCTCGCCCGCACATCCCGTAGTTCCCCGCGCCAAAGCTGCCGCCGATCACCACGGTGACCTTGGGCACGGTCGCGGTGGCGACGGCGGTGACGAGCTTTGCCCCATGCTTGGCGATGCCTTCCGCCTCGTATTTTCCGCCGACCATAAAGCCGGAGATGTTCTGGAGGAACAGCAGCGGAATGCGGCGCTGGCAGGCAAGCTCGATGAAATGCGCGCCCTTCTGCGCACTTTCGGAGAACAGCACGCCATTGTTGGCGAGGATCGCGACCGGCATCCCCCAGATATGGGCGAAACCGCACACCAGCGTGGAGCCGTAGTGCGCCTTGAACTCGTGGAATTCGCTGCCATCGACCAGCCGCGCGATCACTTCCTTCACGTCATAGGGCGCGCGCACGTCTTCGGGGATGAGGGCGTAGAGGTCGTCTGCGTCGAATTTCGGCGGGCGCGGGTCTTTCAGCGCAATGTCCGCCGCCGCGCCGGTGTTCGCGCCAAGGTGGCTGACGATATCGCGCACGATGGTGAGCGCGTGCTCGTCATTCTCGGCCAGGTGATCGACCACGCCCGATTTCTTGGCGTGCAGATCACCGCCGCCCAAGTCCTCGGCGGTGATTTCCTCGCCGGTCGCCGCCTTCACCAGCGGCGGCCCAGCGAGGAAGATGGTGCCCTGGTTGCGGACGATCACACTCTCGTCCGACATGGCGGGCACGTATGCGCCGCCAGCCGTGCAGCTCCCCATCACGCAGGCAATCTGCGGGATGCCGAGCGCGCTCATGTTGGCCTGATTGAAAAATATCCGCCCGAAATGGTCGCGGTCCGGGAAGACCTCGGCCTGATGCGGCAGGTTCGCGCCGCCCGAGTCCACCAGATAGATACACGGCAGGCGGTTCTCCTGCGCGATTTCCTGTGCGCGCAGGTGCTTCTTGACCGTCATCGGGTAGTAGGTGCCGCCCTTCACGGTCGCATCATTGCACACGATCATGCACTGGCGACCCGAAACGCGCCCCACCCCGCAGATGATCGAGGCGCCGTTGACGTCGCCCTCGTACATCCCGTTTGCGGCCAATTGCCCGATCTCGAGGAAGGGCGAGCCCGGATCGAGCAACCGCTCCACCCGCTCGCGGGGGAGCAATTTGCCGCGCGAGACGTGTCGTTCGCGCGATTTCTCCGTGCCACCCAGCGAAGCTTCGGCGACGGCGGCGCGCAGTTGCTGCGCGAGCGCGTGGTTGTGCGCAAACCGCGCCTTGGCCTCGGGGCTCTCGCGGTCGAGTTTGGTGGTGAGGGTGGGGGCGGTCATGGTGTCGTCCTTAGCGTTTCCGCACGAATTCGGCCCGCAGAACGAGGCCTTTGATGCCGGGGTATTTGCAGTCGATCTCCTGCGCGTCGCCGGTCAGGCGGATCGACTTGATCAGCGTGCCCTGCTTCAATGTCTGGCCCGCGCCCTTGACCTCGAGATCCTTGATCAGCGTCACGGCATCGCCATCGGCGAGGATGTTGCCGACCGCATCGCGCACCTCGACCGCGTCCTCCGCCGCCTGCTTGACCGCGAGTTCGGACGCGGGCAGCCATTCGCCGCTCGCCTCGTCATAGACGTAGTCGTCGTCGGTGCTCATGGTCTGAGGTCTCCGTTGGGCGCCGGCCTGCTGGCGAGAGGCAAATGGGTCAGGGCTCAATCACGCGGCAGTTCGCGAATTTCGACGGTGCCGCCGTTCTCGTAGATCGGGTTGCCCGTCAGGAACCGCTTGGCATCGGTCAGATCGTGCGCCGTCACACGGATGAAGCCGGTGAGACGGGCGCTCAGCGGCCCGGCCGCGCCGCCTTGGCGAAAGGTTGCGCCTGCGCCGATAGAACTGCCGCCCTGAAACGCGCCGCTGGCCGAAAGCATGCCGAAATAGGCCTCCCATTCAGAATCGGCAGGCTCTGTGGTTGCATCATTGTGCATCAACAGCATGAAATCGTTCATGGTCGCCTTCTCCTAGCCCGCCGCCCCGATCAACTCGCGCCCGATCAGCATCCGGCGGATTTCATTCGTCCCCGCGCCGATGTCGAGCAGCTTGGCGTCGCGCATATACCGCTCCACCGGCCAGTCGGTGGTGTAGCCCGCCCCGCCCAGCGCCTGCACGCTTTCCGCCGCGACCTTGAAGGCATTTTCAGAGGCGAGCAAAATCACCCCCGCAGCATCGAAGCGCGTCGTCTGCCCCGCGTCGCACGCCTTGGCGACCGCATAGGTGTAGGCGCGGGCCGATTGCAGGGCGACATACATGTCGGCGACCTTGGCCTGCATCAGCTGGAAGGAGCCGATGGGTTTGCCGAACTGCTTCCTCTCCCGCAGGTAGGGGATGACCGTGTCGAGGCACGCCTGCATGATGCCAAGCTGCAAACCGGCGAGCACCACGCGTTCATAATCCAGCCCGCTCATCAGCACGCCGACCCCGCCGTTCAGCGGCCCCATGATGCGGTCTTCCGGCACGAAGCAATCGCTGAACACCAGCTCGGCGGTGGGAGAGCCCTTCATGCCGACCTTGCTGATCTTCTGGCCGATGGAAAAGCCCTCGTCGCCCTTTTCGATCAGGAAGGCGGTGATGCCGCGGCTGCCTGCGTGGCCATCGGTCTTGGCATAGACCACCAGCGTATCGGCCTCGGGCGCGTTGGTGATCCAGAACTTTGTGCCGTTGAGGACGTATCCGCCCTGAACCGCGTCGGCCTTCAGCTTCATCGAAACCACATCGCTGCCCGCCCCGGCTTCCGACATCGCAAGGCTGCCGACATGCTCGCCGGAGATCAGCTTGGGTAGATATTTCGCCTTCTGCTCGTCATTCCCCCAGCGGCGGATCTGGTTGAGGCAGAGGTTGGAGTGCGCGCCGTAGCTGAGGCCCACGCTGGCCGATGCGCGGCTGACTTCCTCGACCGCGATCACGTGTTCGAGATAGCCGAGGCCCAGCCCGCCCCATTCTTCCTCAACCGTGATGCCGTGCAGGCCCAGCGCGCCCATCGGTTCCCACAATTCACGCGGGAAGCGGTCCTCGCGGTCGGTGCGTTCCGCCAGCGGCGCGATCTGTTCGTCGGCGAAGCGGGCGGTGGTGTCACGGATCATCTCGGCGGCCTCGCCAAGGTGGAAGTCGAAATCGGGGGTGGCGCGCATTTTATGTCCTGCCAGTGAAATGATGTTCTGCGCATCCGCATAGCAAGCGATCGGCGAAAGGCCAATCGCTGGCGCTGGCGCGGGGCGCCTAACATCGCTAATCATGGCCGCCAATGACCACGCCTTCACCCCTGCTCCGCTTCGACGGGGTGATCTGCCGCTTTGGCGAGGTCACGGCGGTCGGAGCATTGGGGGCCGGCGTTTCGTGTGACATTGCCGCAGGCAGCTTCGTGGCGCTGGTGGGCGCATCGGGTTCGGGCAAGTCGACGCTGCTGAAGACGGTCAACACGCTGGTGCAGCCGACGACAGGCCGGGTGCTGTTCGGCGGAGAGGATGTGAGCACCCTCAAGCCCGCCCGCCTGCGCCGCCGGGTCGGTTATGTGTTCCAGGGGATCGGCCTGTTCCCGCATTTCAGCGTCGCGGAAAACATCGCCATCGGCCCGCGCCTGACCGGCGAGAAGCTGGCGCCGGAACGGATTGCGGAATTGCTGGCACTGGTCGAACTCGATCCCGGGCTCGCGGCGCGGATGCCCGATGAACTCAGCGGCGGGCAGCGCCAGCGGGTCGGCGTGGCGCGGGCGCTGGCGGGGGAGCCGGAGCTGCTGATCATGGACGAACCCTTCGGCGCGCTCGATCCTGTCACCCGCGATGCGCTGGGCCGCAAGGTGCGCGAACTGCACGATGCGCTGGGGCTGACGACCGTGATGGTGACCCACGACATGGCCGAGGCCTTGTTGCTGGCTGACCGCGTGTTGGTGATGGACGGCGGGATGCTGGCCGCCGATGAAACCCCGCGTGCGCTGCTGGCCGGAGCGGGCGGGGAGGTGGCCCAGGGTCTTGTCGCCGTGCCGCGCCAACAGGCCGAACGGCTGGCCGCCATGGAACGCTCTGGCGAGGGGCGGGCCTGATGGACAGCATCTGGGACATCCTCCCCGGCCTTGGCGACAAGCTTGCCGCGCATGTCGTTTTGTCGGCCAGCGCGATCGGGCTCGCCATGCTGATTGCCCTGCCGATGGCGGTGTGGGCCAGCCGTTCGCAGGTGGTGTCCAGGCTCGCCCTGAGCCTTGCCAGCCTCGTCCAGACCATCCCTGCCCTCGCCTTGCTGGCGCTGTTTTTCCCGCTGCTGCTGAGCCTGCGGACGGTGTTCGGCGAAGGCCTGCCGACGCTGGGGTTCCTGCCCGCGCTGATGGCGCTGACGCTTTATGCGCTGCTGCCGATCCTGCGCAATGCGGTGACGGCGCAGGCGAACCTCGACCCCGGCGTACTGGAGGCAGCCGACGGGGTGGGCATGACCAAGTGGCAGAAACTCACCCTCGTGGAAGCGCCGCTGTCCGCGCCCTTCATCATGGCCGGCATCCGCACCGCGAGCGTGTGGACCATCGGCGCGGCGACGCTGGCCACCACCATCGGCCAGCCGAGCCTTGGCGATCCGATCTTCGCCGGCTTGCAGACCCAGAACTGGGCGCTGGTGCTGGCCGGCTGTCTGGCGAGCGCTGGGCTGGCGCTGGCGGCGGACAACCTGCTGTGGGTGATCGAAGTCGGGCTGGCCAAAAGGTCACGGCTGGCGACCTTCGGCGGGATGGCGGTGGTGGCGCTCGGCATCCTTGCGGCACTATGGGCGCAAGGATCGGGGAGCGACGAACGCCGCATCGTCATCGCCTCCAAGCAGTTTTCCGAACAATACATCCTGGCCCAATTGATCGGCGCCCGGCTGGAGGCGGCAGGCTATTCGGTCGAATATCGTGACGGGTTGGGCAGCGCCGTGGTGCATTCGGCGGTCGCTTCGTCGAGCATCGATATCTCGGTCGATTACACCGGCACGATCTGGACCAATTACCTGAACTGCAACGACAATCCCGGCAGGGAGGCCATGTACGAGACGATCCGCGATTGGGAATGGCAGCAGAACGGCGTCAAGGTGCTGGGCCGCCTCGGCTTCGAAAACGCCTATGCCTTCGCCATGCGCGGGGATCGCGCGGCGGAACTCGGCGTCACCTCGCTCACCGATCTGACGGCGGTCGCCCCGCAGCTGACAGTGGGCGGCGATCCGGAGTTTTTCGAGCGGCCCGAATGGATCGCCGTGCGCGATGCCTATGGCCTGCGCTTCGGCCGGAACCGCAATTTCGCGCCGACCTTCATGTATAATGCCCTGCAATCGGGCGAGGCCGATGTGATCAGCGCCTATACCTCGGACGGGCGGATCGCGGCGGACAGGCTGGTGGTGCTGGCCGACCCCGAAGGCGCGCTGCCGAGTTATGACGCAATGCTGATGCTGTCCCCCCGCATCGCCGGCGATGAAGGGGTGATCGCCGCGCTACAGCCGCTGATCGGCGCGATCAGTGTCGAGGCGATGCGCGAGGCGAATCTGGCTGTGGACCGCGAGGATGGCAAGAAGCTCACCCCCAAGGCAGCGGCTGCGGAGTTGGCGAAATCACTTCGTCGTCCCGGACTTGATCCGGGACCGCTCACGCCGGAGAACTGATGGCGCGCGGCGGATGGGTCTATGTTTTGACCAATAAGCCACGCGGGGTGCTTTACATCGGCGTGTCTGCCGACATCATCCGACGCGTCTGGCAACATCGCAATAGCCTTGGTTCTGCCTTCGCACGCAAATACGGGTTGGACAGGCTGGTTCGCGTGGAACACTATCCGACCATCGAGGAGGCAATAGCGCGCGAAAAGCAGCTAAAGAACTGGCACCGACAGTGGAAGATCGAACTGATCGAAAGCGATAATCCGGGGTGGGAGCATTTCGAACCCGATCCCGGATCAAGTCCGGGATGACGGAATTCAATCAACCCGCTTTCCGCCACACCTGCGTCTGGCAAAACGGGCCGATGCAGCCCTTCACTTCCAGCACGCCGGCCCCCTTGCGGCGGATGATCGAGCGGTAGGATTTGCCGCTTTTGGGATCGTAGATCTGCCCGCGCCACACATCGCCATCCGCCTTGAAGGCCGAGAGGATCGCGATGCCCAGCAGGCGGCGGCCCCGCTTGGCCGGATCAGGGTTGTTGACATCGCGCTGGTCATTGCCCTGCGGCGGGGCGACCAGAAACCGCTCGATCGTGCCGCACATCGTCTTGCCGCAGGGAGCGATCACGATCACCGCGTCCTTTTCCGCGGTCAGCCAGCGCCCGGCGACCGGCTCTGCCGCGCTGGCGGGCACAGACAGTGCCAGTCCGGCGGCGAGCATCATCCCTGACCATCTGACCATCAGTCGAACCCCGCGCCAAAGGGCCAGCGCCGCCCGCACATGCCCAGCACCTTGAACAGCATCCCCATCTCGCTCTCCTTCACCAGCCGGTCGCGCTGACGCTGGAACTTGTCCTTTTCGTACGGAGCGCGGCGACGGAGCATTTCCATGCGGGTGTCGATCCCCATCTGGATCAGCCATTCGCCCTGATACTGCAAGCCCATCACATCCGCGCCATTATCCTCGGCCACCTGCTTCAGCAGTTCGAAATCGACATGCGCGGTCAGGTCGGCCTCGCCCGGATGAGCGAAGACATCGACCTTCTGGTGCGATTTCAGCGCCTGCAAGGTCGATCCCGAGCGGAGCTCCTCGTGGCCGTAATCGATGATCAGCGCCGCCCCGCCCTGGTCCTTCAGCCGCCGCGCAATGTCGGCCATCAGCGCGACCGATGCCGGACTGGTTTCAATCAGGGTTCCCTGCGAGGCCGTGACCCAGCTGGGCGGCACGAGGTGGTCCATCCGTTCCTTGCCCGTCACGAAGGTGAAAGCATCGTCCTCCAGCCCCACCATCCGTGCATACCATCCGTCGGTCGAACGAATGAGGTGCTGCACCGGCAGGGCATCGAAGAACTCGTTGGCGATGATCAGCAGCGGCGCATCATCGGGCAGGGTCGAGATGTCGTGGTGGTGGATACAATCGGGGAACGCCTCGCGCTGGATGGCGCGCAGGGTGGCAGAGGTTTCGACGAAGTGGATCTTCGGCGTCATGCCCTGCTTTGCCGCAGCGCTGAGCGCGTCCTTGGCCAGCGTGCCGCGGCCCGGCCCGAGTTCGACGTAGTGGATATGCTTGCGGCGGGTCATCCGCGACCACAGGTCGGCAAACCACACCCCGATCAGCTCGCCGAACACCTGCGTGATTTCTGGCGCGGTGATGAAATCGCCCTGTTCGCCCAGGGGATCGCGGCTGGCATAATAGCGCGCGTTGCTCTCCCCCATATACTGGGCGATGCTGATCGGGCCGGTTTCGCGGATCAGGCGCTTGAGCACGGCTGACACATCCACCGTTGCGCGGGCCAGCATTTCAGCTTCGAGCCGGGCCTGCTCGGCAGCGGCGGCTTCTTCGGCTTCGCGGCGGGCCTGTTCCTCGGAAGCGATGCGTGCCGCTTCGGCGGCAGCGGCAGCAGCGGCTTCGGCAGCAATCCGGGCCGCTTCGGCGGCGGCGGCTTCCTCGGCCTCACGGCGGGCCTGTTCCTCGGCGGCGATGCGCGCAGCTTCGATGGCGGCGAGGCGGGCGGCTTCCTCGGCTTCGGCCTTGGCCTTGGCTTCCGCTTCGGCGCGGGCCTTGGCTTCGGCGGCGAGACGGGCCTTTTCTTCGGCTTCTGCCTTGGCCTTGGCTTCGGCTTCAGCCTTTGCGCGGGCCTTGGCTTCTGCCTTGGCGCGGGCTTCGGCCTCCTTTTTCAGGCGCGCTTCTTCTTCGGCCTTCGCCTTGGCTTCGGCTTCGGCCTTGGCACGGGCTTCAGCGGCGCGGCGGGCTGCGGCTTCGGCGGCGGCACGTTCTGCGGCCTCGGCGGCTTCGGCTTCGCGGCGGGCGCGTTCCTCCGCCTCGGCACGGGCCTTGGCCTCGGCTTCGGCGCGGGCCTTGGCTTCCTTTCTGGCCTGCGCTTCGGCAGCGGCCTTGGCGCGGGCTTCGGCTTCGGCGCGGGCGCGGGCCTCGGCTTCGGCGAGCTTGCGCGCACGGGCTTCGGCGGCGGCTTTTTCGCGGGCTTCGCGTTCGGCAGCGGCACGGGCCTCAGCCTCGGCCTTTTCCCGCGCGCGGGCTTCTTTCAGGGCGCGGGATCGTTCCTCGGCCTCGGCCTTGATGCGGGCGAGGCTCTCGGCCTTTTCACGCAAGGCTGCCTCGGCACGCATCCGGGCTTCGGCCTTGGCCTGTTCGCGGGCTTCCGCTTCGGCGCGGGCCTTGGCTTCCTGTTCGGCGCGGACCCGTGCGGCCGCCTCTGCCCGGGCAAGCGCTTCGGCCTCGGCCTGTGCCTTGGCCGCCGCTGCTGCCTGCGCGCGCCGTTCGGCCTCGCTCGGCCCCGCTGGCTTGCGGGCTGGTTTGGCTTCGGGCTCCGGGTCGATCAGCCTGAGCGCGCTGCGCCAGACGCCCGGAGCATCAATCAGGCCGGCGCTGCCGTCCCCGCCGCCAGCGGCTTGCTCCGCAGCGCGTAAAGCACGACAATCAATCCAGTCAGAATGAGCGGTATAGTCAGCCATTGCCCCATCGATAGCCCTGTTCGCATCGCGAAGTCAGCCAGTTGTTGATCCGGCTCGCGGAAAAATTCGTTCACGAAGCGCGCTGTCCCCATGCCAAGTGTGAACACGCCTGCCAAGAGCCCGGGACGATAACGCGCACGGGTCAGCCAGAACAGCGCCAGCATGATCACCAGCATCGCGAGGCCTTCAAGCCCCGCCTGATACAGCTGGCTGGGATGGCGCGGCAGATCGCCAGCGCCGGGAAAGACCATCGCCCAGGGCACATCGGTGACGCGGCCCCACAGTTCGGCATTGACGAAATTCGCCAGCCTGCCGAGCAGCATCCCCATCGGCACGCCGACTGCGACGTAATCGACCACGCGGATGAAGTTCAGCTTACCCTGCCACGCCACGTAAGCCATCGCCGCAGTGACCCCGGCCAGCCCGCCATGAAAGCTCATGCCCCCGTCCCACAGCCGGAGCAGCTTCCACGAAATCCAGCCATCGCCCGAAAAATCGGTGAAGGCGCTGGGGATCCCCGTCTCACCCCCGGTGTAGAACGCGGCATATCCAAGCCGCCCGCCGAGGATCACCCCAAGGGTGCAGTAAAAGAACAGATCGTCCGCATGCCGCTGCGCCATCGGTGCGCCGGGCTGCTTGAGCATCTTGGATGTGTGCCAATAGGCGAAGATCACCCCCAGCAGATAGGCGAGCGAGTAGAAGCGCAGCTCGAACCAGCCGATACGGAAGAGATAGGGCCTGAGGCTCAGATCGGTCCAGTAGATGGGATCGGCAGGGATGCTTGCGGCAAGTAGTGACAGCACGGAGCGAACCTCTTATTGACAATGAGATGCCGTATCGGCGGGCCCGAATGGCCCCGGTCGCGCTGGCGCTTCTGGCACAGCAACCGGGGCAGGGGAAGGGGCACGGGGTCGCCAAAGCGGAATGGGACAGGCAATTCGGGACGGGACAAGACCCCCGACCGGGCGGCCGCAACAACAAGAGAGAGGAACATCACCGCATGCCCACCCAGCTGGACAATGCGCTCGAAGCGATCATCACCGGCCTGACCTCCGATGGTCAACCGTTCGCAACCGCGCCCTTCACCCGCGACGGGATCACCATGCCGGCCTTCGCTGCCGCCCCCCCGACCCTTGCCCATTATTTCGCGCACTTCTGCAACCAGAACAAGGATCTGCCCTTTCTGGTCGATGGCGACATCCGCCTGACCTTTGGCGAAACCTATGCCGCCGCGACCTGCGTGGCCGAAGGTCTGGTTCAGACCCACGGCCTCCAGAAGGGCGACCGGGTCGGCCTTGCCGCGCGCAATTCGGCCAACTGGATGATCGCCTATATGGGCATCCTGATGGCAGGCGGCTGCGCCACGCTGCTCAACGGTTTCTCCTCGGGCGAGGAACTGGCCTATGGCCTCGAACTCGCCGAAGCCAAGCTGCTGCTGGCCGATGAAGGCCGCGCCGCGCGGCTTGATGGCCATGCGCACCCCGCCAAGATTGTCTTGTTCAGCCACGGCAACGCGCCCGCAGAAGGCCTTGTCGCCACTTGGGCGACGCCGCAGGGCACGCCCGCAGCTATGGCCATGCTGGGCGAACTGGGGCCGGACGATATCGCCACGATCCTCTACACCTCGGGTTCGACCGGGCGTTCCAAGGGCGCATGGTCGGATCACCGCGGCGTCATCCACGGCGTGATGAACTACGTGGCCCAATCGGCGATGGCCAAGGTGCACATCGAAAGCCAGGAAGGCCCGATGACCACCCAGCCCTGCGCGCTGGTCGCCGTGCCGCTGTTCCACGTGACGGGCGAAGTGCCGCTGTTCCTGCAAAGCTTCGCCATTGCCCGCAAGCTGGTGCTGATGCCCAAGTGGGACGCTGGCCTCGCAATCCGGCTGATGGCGGAAGAAAAGGTCTCCTACTTCGTCGGCGTGCCGCTGATGAGCTACGAGATCGCCAACCACCCTGACCGTGACCAATATGACCTGTCGGCCTGCAAGAGCTTTGCCGCAGGCGGCGCGCCGCGCCCGGTGGAGCATGTCACCCGCATCAAGGAAGCCTTCCCCGGCGGCTTCCCGCTGCTTGGCTATGGTCTCACCGAAACAAACGCGGTGGGCTGCGGCAATTTCAACGAGAACTACCTTGCCAAGCCCGGCTCCACGGGCCGCCCGTCCAAGCCGATGGTCGATCTGGCGATCCTTGACGACATGGGCAACCCGCTCCCGCAGGGTCAGGTGGGCGAGGTGTGCATCCGCTCGGTCGCCAATTTCCGCGGCTACTGGAAGAACGAGGAAGCCACGGCAGCCGCCTTCACCAAGGATGGATATTTCCGCACCGGCGATCTGGGTTATCTTGATGCCGATGATTACCTGTTCATCGTCGACCGCAAAAAGGACATCATCATCCGCGGCGGTGAAAACATCTCGTGCATCGAGGTGGAGGACGCGATCTACGCCCATGACGACATCGGCGAATGTTCGGTCTTCGGCCTGCCGGATGAACGCTTCGGCGAGGTTCCGGCGGCGGTTTACACCATGAAGGAAGGGCGCGACACCGTCTCTCCGGGCGAACTACGGGCGTTCCTGCTGGAACGGATCGCGCCGTTCAAGGTGCCGCTCGAAGCGCAGATCTGGCTGGCCGACGAAGCCCTGCCGCGCCTCGGCACGCAGAAGATCGACAAGCGCAGCGTGAAGGCGCGTTACACCAGCGAGGCTGTCGCCGCGTGATTGGCGCATGAGCCCGAGACGTGTCCCCGGCCAGCGCGCGATCATCGATCGGCGCGCGCTGGCCGAAGACATTGCTGCCCTGCAAGCGGCCGAGAATGGGGCGGGCGGGCCGTCCGCCCGCGCGGCCATTGTCAAAGCCTTGCGTGACGCGCTGGAGGCCGGCCGGGCGGAACTGGCGCGCCGCCTTTCCGAAACGCCGTCGGCGGGGCATGACGTCACTGGCGGCTACAGCTTCCTGATGGACCAGCTGCTGCGGGTGATCCACGATCACGTCACCACGCACCTCTATCCCGTCCCCAATCGCACCCAGGCCGAACGGCTCGCGATCCTTGCCGTGGGCGGTTACGGGCGGGCGGAAATGGCGCCCCATTCGGACGTCGATATCGCCTTCATCACCCCCCACAAGCGCGCGCCCTGGTGCGAGCAGGTGATCGAGACGATGCTCTATCTGCTGTGGGATCTGGGCCTGAAGGTCGGCCATTCCAGCCGCACCGTCCCTGACACGATCCGCATGGCCAAGGAAGACCTGACCATCCGCACAGCCCTGCTCGAAAGCCGGTTGGTGTGGGGCGAACAGGCGCTTTACGATGAATTGCGTGCACGCTTCTGGAGCGATGTCGCCAAGGGCAGCGAGCGGCAGTTCCTGACCCTCAAGCTCGCCGAACGCGACGCCCGGCACAAGCGCATGGGGGACAGCCGCTATGTCGTTGAACCCAACATCAAGGAGGGCAAGGGCGCGCTGCGCGATCTCCAGACGCTGTACTGGATCGGCAAGTACATGCACCGCGTCGATAACGCGGCGCAGCTGGTGGATGTGGGTCTGCTGACCCCGAACGAATATCGCAGTTTCCGCCGCGCCGAAGGCTTTTTGCTGGCGGCGCGCTGCCACATGCACATCATCACCGACCGGGCCGAAGACCGCCTGACCTTCGATCTGCAACGCGCCGTGGCCGAACGGATGCACTTCGCCGACCGTCCGGGCAAAAGCGCGGTCGAACGGTTCATGCAGTACTACTTTCTGCAGGTGAAGCGCGTCGGCAGCCTGACCGGCGTGTTCCTCGCCCACCTTGACGAGGAATTCGCCCGCAAACGCCCGCGCACCGGGTTCTTCGCCGGGTGGACCCAGCGGCCCCGGACCTTCAAGGGCTACACCGTCGACGGTGGCCGCATCCGCGCACCGGGCGATGACTGGTTCCGCGCCGATCCCGTCCGCCTGATCGAAGTGTTCCAGCTGGCCGAGGCCGAGGGGTTGGAGATACACCCCGAAACCATGCGGCAGGCCGGGCGCGATGCCAAACTGATCGACGTGAAGGTGCGCCGGGACAAACGCGCCAATGCGCTGTTCCTTGATCTGCTGTCGGGCCGCAAAGACCCGGAAACCGCGCTGCGCTGGATGAACGAGGCGGGCGTGTTTGGCCGCTTCGTGCCCGATTTCGGCCGGGTCAACGCACAGATGCAGTTCGACATGTATCACCACTACACCGTCGACGAACACACCATCCGCGCCATCGGGCTGCTATCCCAGATCGAGCGCGGACTGCTGACCGCCGATCACCCGCGCGCGACCCGCGAATTTCCCAAGCTTGCCTCGCGCCGGGCGCTGTATGTTGCGGTGCTGCTGCACGATATCGCCAAGGGGCGCGGGGGGGATCACTCGGTGCTGGGCGCGGATGTGGCGCACCGGCTCTGCCCGCGCTTCGGGCTGGACGAGAAGGAAACCGATCTGGTCGCCTGGCTGGTGCTGCAACACCTGCTGATGAGCCGCACCGCGCAGAAACGCGACCTCACCGATCCCAAGACGATCGAGGATTTCGTGGTGGAGGTGCAAAGCCTTGAACGCCTGCGCAATCTCGCGATCCTCACCGCCGTCGATATCCGCGCGGTCGGGCCGGGCACGTGGAACAGCTGGAAGGGCCAGCTGCTGGGCGAGCTTTACGATGCCGCGCAGGAACGCCTGCGGCTGGGGCACAAGGGCAACGGGCGCAAGGCGCGGGTGACGGCCAAGAAGGACGCGGTGGCGCGGTTGCTGGGGGATCAGGATCACCTGGTCGACAGCATCGGCGCGCTGCTAGGCGATGCTTACTGGATCGCCGAACCGGAAGACATCATTGCCGGTAACCTCACCCAGTATGACGCCGCAGCCGCTGCGGGCGAGGCGCTGTCGATCGCCTTCGAAGTCGACGAGACACGCGGGGCCACGCGGGTCAGCGTTATCGCGCTTGACCATCCGGGCCTGTTCTACCGCATGGCCGGCGGCATCCACCTTGCCGGCGCCAACATCATCGACGCACGCATCCACACCGCCCGCAGCGGCTATGCGGTCGACAATTTTCTGGTGCAGGACCACAACGCCCAACCGTTCCGCGAGGCGGCGCAGCTTGCGCGGATCGAAAAGGGCATCCGTGACGCTCTGCTTGCCAAGATCGAGCTGGTGCCCAAGCTTGCCGCGCGCCCGCTCACCCATTCACGCGCCAAGGCCTTCGATGTCGCCCCGCGCGTCGGGTTCGACAATGATGCGTCCAATCACTTCACTGTGATCGAAGTGACAGCGCGTGATCGTCCGGCGCTGCTCAACCGGCTCGCCCACGCGCTCTACAAGGCCAACCTGATCGTCCATTCGGCGCATATTACCGCCTATGGCGAAGCGGCAGCTGACACGTTCTATGTGACCGATCTCACCTCGGCCAAGGTCAAGGCGCCCGAACGCCTCGCCGAAATCGAGGCTGCGCTGCTTGAGGCGGCCAGCGATCAGCGCCAGCAACAGCTTGAAAAGGCATAGCTGCAAGGTCTTGAAGATATAGGCGATTGCAGTTGCAATCGACTCGCCGCGAACAGGTTGCAATTCGCAATTCCACCGCTATTGCGACGCGCCTCAACTCAGGGAGAGTTATAAAATGACAACCGCATCCCCCATGCGGAGCCCCCTTCGGCTCGGCAAAATCGCGCTGCTGCTTGGCACCGCCGCGCTGACCCCCTTCGCTGCCTCCGCACAGGACGCCGAAGAACCCGCGCAGGAAGAATCCACGAGCACGCTTGACCAGATCAACGAAATCCTCGTCACCGGCACCAAGACCAAGGATGCCGAAAACGTGCAGGACGTGCCGCTGGCAGTGACCGCGTTCAACGCCGGCACGCTTGAGGCGTTCAAGATCCGCGATATTTCCGGCCTGTCGTTCCAGGCACCCAGCGTCAGCCTTGACCAGGTCGGCACCAGCCGCGGCACCGCCAACTTCACCGTGCGCGGTCTGGGCATCAACTCGTCGATCCCCTCGATCGATCCCACTGTCGGCGTGTTCGTCGACGGGGTCTATCTGGGCATCAACGGCGGCGTTGTGTTCGACCTGTTCGACCTCGATTCCGTCGAAATCCTGCGCGGCCCGCAGGGCGTGCTGTTCGGCCGCAACGTGACCGGCGGCGCGGTGGTGATCAACACCGGCAACCCGACCGAAGATTTCCAGGGCAAGGTGCGTGCAGCGGTCGATGGCCCCGTGGACGGCGGCCGCGGCGGCGCGAACTACACGGTCAGCGGCGTGATCAGCGGCCCGATCGTCGAGGATGTGCTGCTGTTCAAGGTCGGCGCCTATTACAACAAGGACGAAGGCTACTTCCGCAACCTGTTCGACGGATCGAACCACGGCGCGGCGGAAACCAAGATCCTGCGCGGCGCGCTTGAAGGCCGTTTCGGCGACCTGATGATCCGCGCCAAGCTCGACTATTTCGAAAGCGATGGCGATGGCCCCTCGGGCCAGAACCGAGCGTTTTTTGACCGCAACACCTTCGATTTCGCGATCGACGAGCCGGGCTCCTACGCCAACGAGATCTGGACCGGATCGCTCACCGCCGAATGGGACATCGGCCCGGGCACGCTGACCAATGTGTTTGGCTACCGCGATTACACCGCCCGCACCCGCGGCGATATCGACGCCACCCGCCTGTTCCTGTTCCACTCGAACACCCTGACAGAGCAGGACCAGATTTCGAACGAGTTGCGCTATGCCATGTCGTTCGACAGCCTCGATCTCACGGTCGGCACGTTCTACTTCAAGCAGAACCTTGCCTATGACGAGGGCCGCGAACTGCGCCGCGATCTGCCGGTGGCCAGCCAGCCGCCGCAGTCGTTCGGCGGCGGGCGTCAGGAGCATGAAGTGATCGGCGTGTTCGCCAACGCCGCCTACGAAATCGCAGACGGCTTTTCGCTGATCGCCGGTATCCGCTGGAACCAGGAAACCAAGGACGCCGACGTGACCTTCGTGCGTCCGCGCAATGCCCCCTGTTCCGTGGTTGGCGGCACCTGCCCCACCACCGGCAACAACCCGCTGAGCGTGGCGCTGGCCGGATCGACCCTGTTCCCGCGCGGCGTTGAAGGCAACGGCTTCTCCGACGAAGTCCGCTTCCGCAACGTCTCGCCCAAGCTCGGGGCGCAGTACGAATTCGCCAACAGCCAGGTCTATGGCCACTGGAGCCGTGGCTTCCGTTCGGGCGGCTACAACTTCCGCATCACCGATGTGGCGGCGTTCAACCGTGCGTTCACGCAGACCGGCAACCTGTTCTTCGACGAAGAGCAGGTCGACAATTTCGAAGTCGGCGGCAAGTTCCAGACGGACGATGGCGTGTTCACCTTCAACGCAGCAGCTTACGTCACCAAGATCGGCAACATGCAGCGTGAAGTGAACCTGGCCGATCCGGGCGCGGGCGTGGTGCAGAACATCCTCAACACCGCCGATGCGACGATCAAGGGCTTCGAAGCCGAAGCACGGCTGCGGGCCAGCGATTCGCTGGTGCTGACCGCCAACCTCGGCGTGACCGATGCCGGCTATGACGAGATCCTGTTCGACATTTCGGGCGATGGCCGGATCAACGAGCGTGACCTTGCCCTGAGCCTGCCGCGCGTTGCGCCGGTGGTCGTGGGTGCGGGCCTGATCCACGATCTGGATCTGGGCAGCAGCAACATCCTGACCCGCGTGAACTACCAGTACCGTGACCGTGCGGCCTACACCGATGACAACTTCGGCTGGCTGAACGACATCCACCAGCTGGAAGCCAACATCACCTGGAACACCCCGGTCGATGGCCTCTCGCTGTCGGTTTACGGGCGCAACCTGTTCGATGAGGTGCAGGAAGGCGGCGACACGCAGGTGCCGTTCGGCGGCCCGAACTCGACCGGTGTGCGTCTGCCCTTCGCCGATAACCCGGCGGCCGGCACCTTCTCGCCGCTGATGCGCGGCCGGAACGTCGGCATCGAAGCGCTGTTCGAGTTCTGATTTTTGTGTGGCGATCGCCCCTCCGGGCGATCGTCCTCGCAAGACGCGCCGCGAGCTGCGCCCGCTGCGGGCGGCCGTGCAGGTGTGCTTTGCACGCCTGCGTCTTCGACTTCGGCTCCGGCCTTGCGGTTGCTGTGCAACCGAGGCCTGCCAGAACCGAACACTGAATGGGGCGCTCCGGAAACGGGGCGCCCTTTTTCGTCAGTCCTCGTCGGTCGCCAGCAGCAGCGCGATGGCGCTGTTGTCGAAGGCGACGAAGGCCCATTCGAAGGTGGCATCCGTGATCGGGTTCCAGCCGAAATACCTCCGGTTGGTGACGATCTGCACGCTGCCGGGATCGAAGCAGGCAAGGAAGGCTTCACCCATCGCCAGCGCATCAGCCTCACCCAGCCACGGCTCGCTCGAAAAGACCATGTTGCGGCTGAAGGCTGCAACCAGCGCCGCGCGGGCCGAGCGGGGGGCGTCCGCATCGCCCTCGGCATCGAGCAGCTCCCAATTCCCGCCGATCGTCTGATAACCGAGGCCGGAAACGAAACGATCGGCGCAAGCAGTATGGAGCCCTGGCGGTGCCTCCAGCGCCTGCGCGGTAAAGCGGACTTCGGCTTGATCGCCGCACAGCCGTTCTCGCCACGCCGCGAAAAACGCATCAAGCCGAGCGAGCGTGTCGTTCACCCCCGCCTAGCCCCGCGCGCCAAACAGCGCGGAACCGACCCGCACATGGGTCGCCCCCAGCATCACCGCCGTCTCGTAATCGCCGCTCATCCCCATGCTGAGGCCGGTGAGGCCATGATCCGCCGCCAGCTTGGCAAGCAGCGCAAAGAACGGCGCGGCTTCGGTGTCGGCGGGGGGGATGCACATCAGCCCCGCCAGCGGCACATCGGCGGCGCGCACCGCCTCCAGAAACGCGGGCAATTCACTGATCGGGCAGCCGCCCTTCTGCGCCTCGTCACCGATATTGACCTGCACAAAGCACGGCACGCGCCGCCCGGCCTTGTCCATCGCCTTGGCAAGCGCGGTCAGCAGGCTCGGCCGGTCAAGCGAGTGGATCACGTCGAACAGCGCCACTGCCTCTTCCGCCTTGTTCGATTGCAGCTGGCCGATCAGGTGCAGTTCGATATCGGGATAGCTTTCGCGCAAGGCGGGCCACTTGGCCTGCGCTTCCTGCACCCGGTTTTCGCCGAACACGCGCTGGCCTGCATCCAGCAAGGGCTGGATCGCCGCTGCGTCATGGGTCTTGCTGACGGCAATCAGCGTAACCTCCGCCGTCTCGCGGCGGGCGGGCTTGCACACCCGGGCAATATTGGCGCGGACTTCGGCGAGGCGGGTGGCTGCATTTGTCATGGGGCCGCTCTATAACGGGTGCGTGACGCGCGCCAATCCCCTCCCCCGCCTGTGGCTGATCTCCGATGCGCGCAACGACGCCGGGCTTGAGGAGGCACTGGCGCGGCTGCCGTGCGGATCGGGACTGATCTATCGCCATTATCATCTGGAAGGGCCGGACCGGCTGGCCCGGTTCCGCGCGCTGCGGCGGATCGCAAAGGCGCGGGGACACATCACGATCCTCGCCGATTCGGCACTGACCGCGCGCGAATGGGGCGCAGACGGGATTTATGGCGCACCGCGCAGCCTGTGGCCGCGCAGGGCAGGGCTGATCCATCTCGCGACCGCGCATAGCATGGCAGAGCTTGGCCTTGCCGCAAGGCTGGGGGCAGATGCGGCGCTGCTTTCGCCGGTGTTTCCCACCGCCTCGCACCCCGGCGGCGGGACGCTGGGGGCGGTGCGCTTCCGGCTGCTGGCGCGGCAGTCGGCGCTACCCGTGATCGCGCTGGGCGGGATGACGCCGCACCGCGCCCGCGCGCTGCAATGGCGATGCTGGGCCGCGATCGACGGCTTGAGCCGATGAACGACCGCGACGATGACGAACTCTACCGGCGTGCCTGCGAATATGTCGTGCGCGGCGGCAGTCCCCGCACCTCGCACCTGATGCTCCGCTTCAGGGTGGGGTACAATCAGGCCTCGCGCTGGATCGAGCGGATGATGGAAAACGGCATCCTGACCCCGCCGAAGGACCGCTTGCACTAGGGAGGCAGGGGCGGAAATGAATTGACCCCGCCCCCCTGAGGATTCATGATGTGTTCCGCTCAGGAGAACCCCCATGGCCAGCCGCGCGGTCACACAAGCCAAAACCGGTCGCCAGACCGATGCCGAATGGCGCGCAGGTCTGCGCCGCTCCGTGCGCCGCATTGCGCAGATGTTCGGCGCGGGCGCGCTGCTGGGCGCCGCTGTGTTCCTCGCGCTGGCGCTGGCAAGCTACACCCAGACCGATCCGAGCCCTTCAACCGCGGCTGACCCGTCGCAGGTTGCCAACTGGATGGGCGCGGGCGGCGCGTGGGTGGCGGACCGTGTGCTGCTGATCTTCGGCCTGCCCGGCGCGCTGCTGCTGCCGCTGCTGTATGTCAGTGCGCGCAAGCTGTGGCGCGATGTCGAGAATGGTGACGCGCCCGAAACCACCGCCTGGTGGATGCCGACCGCGCTGTTGCTGATCGCGATGGCGCTGATCGCCACCGTGCTGAGCCTCGCCTTCCCCGGCCCGGGCGGCACGCTGCCAGCGCAAGCGGGCGGCCTTTCGGGGCTGCTTGGCGCGGGTGCGATCCATGCAGTCGCAGCGCGCTTTGGCGAAGGTGCCGCAGGCTGGGTGACGCTTGGCCTTGGCCTGACCTGCCTTGCTGTCGGTGTGGGGCTGCTGACGCGGATCTTCGCGATCGACTGGCGGGCGCTGATGAGCCTGCCCGATTTTCTCGGCGGCGGATCGCTGGCGGGCCTTGCACGCCGCTGGCTGCCCGGCCGCAAGGGCGACAGCGCCCTGACCTTCGCGGGCGACATGGACGATGATGACGATGCCCCTGCCCGTCCGCGCCCCCGGCCCAGGGGCGAAGCCCTGCCCGTCAGCGACGACAAGCCGCGCCGCCCGCCCGAAATCTCCGATCCCAGCGCTCCGCCCAAACGCGCCCAGCCCGCCAAGACCGCGCAGCGCGACATGTTCGCCGCCTTCAACCTCCCCAGCCTTGAACTGCTGGCCGAACCGCCGGTCGACAAGGCGCCCAAGCTCGACAAGCTGGCGCTGGAACGCAACGCCCGCCTGCTCGAAAACGTGCTCGACGATTTCAACGTGAAGGGTGAAATCACCGCAGTGCGCACCGGGCCGGTGGTGACGATGTACGAGCTTGAGCCCGCTCCCGGCATCAAGGCCAGCCGTGTGATCGGCCTTGCCGAAGACATCGCCCGCAACATGAGCGCCATTTCCGCGCGCGTGTCGCCAATCCCGGGGCGCACGGTGATGGGCATCGAACTGCCCAATCAGGATCGCCAGGTTGTGATGCTGAAAGAACTGGCCGCCTGCGCTGCCTTTGCCGATGCCAAGGGCAGCCTGCCGATCATCCTCGGCAAGGATATCGCGGGCGAACCGATCATCGCTGACCTTGCCGCGATGCCGCACTTGCTGGTCGCAGGGACGACCGGATCGGGCAAGTCGGTGGGCCTCAACGTCATCCTGCTCAGCCTGCTGTATCGCTTCACGCCGAAAGAGCTGCGGATGATCCTGATCGATCCCAAGGTGCTGGAGCTCAAGACCTACGACGATATCCCGCACCTGCTCTCGCCCGTGGTGACGGAACCTGCCAAATCGGTGCGCGCGCTGAAGTGGGCGGTCGAGGAAATGGAGCGCCGTTACCGGATGATGAGCGCGATCAGCTCGCGCAACATCCATTCCTTCAACGAAAAGGTCAGCGCCGCCATCGCCAAGGGCAAGCCGCTGGGCCGCCGCGTCCAGACCGGGTTCGACCCTGAAACGGGCGAGCAATTGTTCGAGGAAGAACAGCTCGATTACCAGCCGCTGCCGCAGATCGTGCTGATCGTTGACGAACTCGCTGATCTCATGGTGACCATCGGCAAGGAAATCGAAGTCCTGATCCAGCGCCTCAGCCAGAAATCGCGCGCGGCGGGCATCCACCTGATCATGGCAACCCAGCGACCCTCGGTCGATGTCATCACCGGCGTGATCAAGGCGAACCTGCCGACCCGCATCAGCTTCAAGGTAACCAGCCGGATCGACAGCCGCACGATCCTCGGCGAACAGGGCGCCGAACAGCTGCTGGGCAAGGGCGATATGCTCTACAAGCCCAACACCGGCGCGATGGTGCGCGTCCACGGCCCGTTCGTCAGCGACGAGGAAGTGGAAGCGGTCGCCGATTTCTGGCGCAGTCAGGGCTCGCCCGAATATGTCGATGCCGTCACCGAAGAACCCGAAGACAGCTTCGGCTTCGGCTTCGATGATGACATGACCGCCTCGGACAATCCGGAAGAACGCAAATACCGGCAGGCCTGCCAGATCGTGTTCGAAAACCAGAAGGCGTCCGGCAGCTGGCTCCAGCGCCAGATGGGCGTCGGCTACAACACCGCCGCCAAGTGGATCGAGCGGATGGAGGAAGATGGCTTCGTTGGCCCCGCCAACCATGTCGGGCGGCGCGAAATCTACCGCGACAAGGACGGCAATCCGCTTTGATTCTTCGATCGCGCTTGTGCGCGATGCAGACCCCCCGCCCCGCCTCCCCAACCGGCCACCAATGATACCATCAGGCTATGGTGGCCGGGTGG
>RHGM01000005.1 GCA_003724185.1 Porphyrobacter sp. IPPAS B-1204 | reverse complement strand
ATAGTTTCGATCTGCCGGTGGATGATCCGAGCGCGTATCCATACACCACCGAATATCCCGCAACATTCTATCATGGCCTGAAATTGGCGCAGGCGACGGGGGCTACCAATGCCGATGTGGATACCGCGATTGCGCTGTTAGAAGCGCAGATTCGCCGGGGCGATACGGAAAGCTATCCCGCTTTTGCCATGCGCCATTCGCGGTAAGGTGGTGCTGGCCAAGATAAGGACGCGTTTGTGGATCTCAGCTTTGGCAGCTCTCGACCCAGACTCGGTCATTCCCGTTCGTCAACGATGAGGTCTGCTTCCGCCGAAAGCCGCCTTGCCGCTTTCGGGCTCTCCTACCTGCCCTGCTGACGACTGCAACTGGGTGGAAAGTTGCCTGTCCGCTCAGGCGGATCGCATTGCACTGTATTTCTTGATTTTGTCACAAGAAAGCGGGTGGGCAATGCCGAGTTTGAACGGTAGGATACCAGTTCATTTTCTCCAAGGGTCGCACCTATGTTCACTACGTTCGAGGGCCGCACTGAAGCGGCGCCCTATTCCCCCCCGCGCGATGTCATGTCGCTCGATGAGTGCTATTTCTACCACACAATGGACGTGCCGGGCCATGGCACGGTCGAGGGCGAGTGGGATCTGCGGGGCGCAATTGGCCCCTACCTTGGCAATTTCGACTTTGGAGGAAAACGCGTCCTTGATGTTGGTGCTGCTTCGGGCATCTTATCATTCCACATCGAACATCAGGGCGCCGAGGTTGTATCCTTTGACCTTTCGGATGAGTTCGACTGGGATATCGTCCCCTTCAGGTCGAATGACTGGGAAGCGTCTCGCAGGGATCGCAGAGCCCACCTCAGGCGCATCAACAACGGTTATTGGTTCTGCCACAAGGCGTTTGGGTCCCGTGCACAGATGGTCAACGGCGTTGCCTATGACATTCCCGAAAGTATCGGCCCGGTTGATGTCGCGGTTTTTGGCAGCATTCTCCTACACCTGCGCGATCCGTTCCTTGCCTTAGAAAGCGGAGCGCGGCTGGCGCAAGAAGCCATGATTGTTGCAGACGTTTCGCCCTATGGCCGCCTGGGTAGCAGTTTTCTAAAGCGCCCGCGCTTCATGCCGAAGGCCGATCGGCCGGACTGGGTCACCGATGGCTGGTTCCGCCTGCCGCCCTTGTTGGTTATCGAATATCTCAAAATTCTGGGATTTCCATATTGCTCCTTATCGTGGGGGAACTATCGGTATCGCGATCGGAAGGTGCCCATCTACACCATCGTCGCCCGCCGTTGAGCCCATTGCCAAAGGTCAATCGGTTTACGTGCTTTCCGCGTCTGGAACGGGGTCGGTTGCCGAACGACGGGAATTTTTCGCTAACGGGGCAAAGCCGCCATGCCGCTAAAAGGATTGTGCACTGGCCCCGCTTATGACCGATGCTGGGCGGAGAGCGGAAAGGCCGCTCCCCATTGGTCACTGCCCCGGCGAAGCAGGCTGGGGACGAGTTAAAAAAGCTTATCCGGGGATGTGAATTCCGCACAGCTTGTTACCATCAGGGTCGCGCACGTAGGTCAGGTGGATCGTTCCCATCGCAGACTCCCGCGGACCGGGAGCGTCTTCGATTGACGTTCCGCCGTTGGCGACGGCCACATCATGAAATTGCTGAACCTGTTCGGGCGAATTGCACGAGAACGCAACCGTAGCCCCGTTCGCCACAGTCGCCGGTTCATCGTTGATCGGCTGAGTGACGATGAAGTTTGTTCCGCCCGGGTTAGGGTAGAATAGGCGCATATGCCCGCTTCCGGCAATATTGTTCATCGGTTCTGGCATTCCCAGAACACCCAGAACCGCGTTGTAGAACTGCCGCGACCGCTCGATGTCGTTGGAGCCTACCATTGTGTGGAACAGCAATCTCTTTCTCCCTATCATTTCGCGGACGCTTGTGGAGGCAGTGATAGATCAGAGCAAGCGGCGAGTTGCGAACTATGCCGTTGAACAACATAGACAGAACTGGCGGAAAGTTCCGATTACAGCGGTTCCGGGCCCCATGAACACGTGGGCGCTTCCAGGAAGTCGCAACGCGCAGCAAACGTCCGAAACGGGATCGGTTTCAGAATGGCAGAAGCTTGCCAGCAGGGCCGCGAAGCAGCCAAGCCGCTTTCGGGATCGCTCACCGGCCCGGCGCATGGCAACTGGTGGGTGGATAGCGGAATGGCTTAATGGAGGCTGACATGATCGAAGAACAGCCGGTGATCCTTCACAATTCGGACGTTAATCGCGAGAGACTTCCCTGAGGACATGCGCAGTTTGGCTTCCTCTGAGAATACATCGATGCTTTCCACCTCAGATATTGGGACGCGTCGAAATGGCAAAACATAGGTTCTGATGCACTGCCCATCGAAGCTTAATGCCGGCAGCCCGAGCAACCCGCGAATGGCGAAAAACAAGCTGAAAAAGCTGAACCCGGAGAGGATCGCTAAGATCGCATAGCCGAGAGTCGTCAAACCGTCGTCAGTCCGAAGGACTCTTGCCATTCGCCCGACTTCGGAAGGTGGCAAAATGAAAAATGCGGCTGTGACGATAACCGAAACCAAAGCAAGGGCGACGAGCTTCCCTGTCTGGTATTTGGCCTCCACGAATTCCATCACAAGTGAAGCTACCGACTTAATAGAATGACCACAATGGGGTCGCTTCCAGAATGGCGGCTGATGGTGAGGAACCCATCAAAGCCGCAGGGCAGGTTTCGGAATCGCGCATCGGGCGCGCTCATGGCCGGTCATGGGTGGTTAGGCGAATGGCGGCTTTCGCATCAGGTGCGGGGTGATGCGGAGCCCCTGGTCACGCTGCGCGCGCATGGTGGATCGAAAGCCTGACTTCGCGTTCGGCGCTACGTCCAGCCTCGAGGTAGGTTTCAGAGCTTTGTAATGGGCAACACCAGAACATCGACGAGGGACGAGCGGATGATGTCCTCGGTGGTGCTGCCAAGAAAATACCTTCCAAGAAAGCCCTTCCCGCTGGGGGTGACAACGATGAGATCATTGTCGCCCTCCTCAGCAACACGGGCCACGGTAGTCCATACCGGTCCGCTGGCCTCTTCGCTTTGCAGCAATGCTCTATCCTGTCCGGCAGTCCGCGCAAAATCGCGCAGCGCCATCCGGGCGGATTGTGTGCATTCATCGAGGTAAGCCTTGCGGGCGGATGCCGTAACGAGTGAGCGGCCCATCATTTCGCGGCCTTCCGGATCGTGAATGTGCAGCAATGTCATCTGCGCGCTCTTGAGCCAGTCCAGAGAACCAATCTCGTCAAGCTTGGCCTGCCAGCTGTCAGAAAGGTCCACTGGCACCAGGATTTTGCGGTATGGGGACCAGGGGGAGCCCTTGGCGACAACCAACGGAACGGTTGCTGCCCTGACGATCCGTTCCGCTGTCACCGAACCGAAAGCGTCCTTGAAGAACCCCCGCCGATCAGGGCCGATCACCATGAGTTCGG
Organism: Porphyrobacter sp. IPPAS B-1204; assembly: GCA_003724185.1. Lineage (GTDB taxonomy): Bacteria > Pseudomonadota > Alphaproteobacteria > Sphingomonadales > Sphingomonadaceae > Erythrobacter. The sequence goes on along the minus strand of RHGM01000005.1, from coordinate 75,827 downwards.
CACCCACTTCTTCGGCCACCTTGTTCAGTTCTTCGGCAGGATCGCCGCTACGCACTTCGAACCGGCAGGCAATCCCCTCCCGCTCGCCAAGGGCTTCTTGCAGCCGTTGAAAAGCTGAAGCCGCGGCGCGTTGCTGCGCTCTTGCTTCAGGACCGGTCGCTTCGCCTTCGAGCACGGTCACCAGCACAATCTCACTGGCAGTCGCCTTCGCAATCGAGATTGCGCGCAGGAGGCCGCGATCCGATCTTGGCGACAAATCTGTTCCGACAAGAATGCTTCCCATGGCGTGGCTCCCGGCGCATTCGTAAACCAACTTGGCCCGGTAGTCCAAATCTGCGATGCATTCTCAGAGCAAGGAGACACCTCATCACTGCCTGGATTACCGCATCCGTGTTCAACGAGATCGCCGCGCTTCTGGTGCTAGCCGCGCTTGTTGGTTTCGCGGGGAACTTGCTGCGCCAACCCCTGATCGTTGCCTTCATCGCGGTCGGCATCCTTGCCGGGCCGACAGTTCTCGACATCGCCAAATCGCCAGAGCCGATCGATCTACTGGCTGATCTGGGCATTGCGGTGCTGCTGTTTCTTGTCGGCATCAAGCTTGACCTGAAGCTGATCAAGACGATGGGGACTGTCGCGATTGCCACCGGACTGGGGCAGGTCGCCTTTACATCGGTGTTCGGCTTCCTGATCTGCCTTGCCCTCGGCCTTGATGCGATCACCAGCCTCTATATCGCGGTCGCCCTGACCTTTTCGAGCACGATCATCATCGTCAAACTGCTGTCGGACAAGCGCGAAATCGAAAGCCTCCACGGACGCATCGCGCTGGGCTTCCTGATCGTGCAGGACATTGTCGTTGTGCTGGCGATGATCGTGCTGTCGGCGATCGGGGTGGGCGAGCGCGAAGGCGGCGCATTGGACAGCATCCTCTTCGTGATCGGCTCCGGCGTCGGAATGCTGGTGCTGGTGATGCTGTTCGTCCGCTATCTCGCCAATCCGTTGACGCACCAACTGGCGAAATCGCCCGAGCTTCTGATCAGCTTCGCCATCGCCATGGCCGCCGCCTTTGCGGCCGCGGGTCAGATGCTAGGCTTCGGTAAGGAACTGGGCGGGTTGCTGGCCGGGGTGGCGCTTGCATCGACGCCGTTCCGCGATGCGATTGCCGCGCGGCTCGCGCCGCTGCGGGACTTTCTGCTGCTGTTCTTCTTCATCGCGCTCGGAACCAGCCTCGATCTCGCCAATCTTGGCGCGCGCGGTTTCGAGGCGGCGATCCTTTCTGCCTTCGTGCTGATCGGCAACCCGCTGATCGTGATCGTCATCATGGTGGCCATGGGATACCGGCGGCGCACCGGGTTCCTCGCAGGACTAACGGTGGCGCAGATCAGCGAGTTCTCGCTGGTGTTCATGGCGATGGGCCTGTCGCTAGGCCACGTTGACAATGAGGCGCTGGGACTGGTGACGATGGTGGGGCTGATCACCATCGCCGCTTCGACCTACATGATCACCTATTCGCACGAACTTTATGCCATCTGCGAACCCTTCCTCGGCGTGTTCAAGCGCAAGCGTGCGAACAAGGAATCCTACGAGGACGGGGCGCACGCCGATGGCTATGACGTTATCGTGTTCGGCCTCGGGCGCTATGGCGGCACGATCGGCCGCCGCCTGATTGCCGACGGGCGCCGTGTGCTGGGCATAGACTTCAGCCCCGAGGCGGTGCGGCGCTGGCGCGAAGACGAGCTACCGGCCCTGTTCGGCGATGCATCCGACCCGGAATTCATCGCCCACATCCCGCTTCAGTCGGCTAGCTGGATCATCTCCGCGATCCCCGATCCGCGTGCGGGTGTGACGCATCACGATACCCGCCTCAGTCTACTGCACGCGCTTGGCGAAGTGAAATACGAAGGCAAGGTCGCGGTCGTCTCGCATCGGATCGAAGAGCACAAGGAATTAAGGGCGCTCGGCGCTCACCTCGTTCTGCATCCTTACAGCGATGCCGCCGATCGCGCGATCGAATTGCTGGTATCGCGCGAAGAGGAAGACGACGTTGAGGAAGCTTATGAGGTCGAGGATCAGAGGGAAATCTGATCAGTCCGCCTTGCCCGACTTTGAACGGGCCGCATCAAGATCGCCGTCGGTCAGGGATGAGGATGGCACTGCAAATTGATCGAGCGCTTCGGTCGCCTTCTGGATCAGATTATCGACATCATCCCGCTTCGCCATCGGGAACAGCAACGTGATTTCGGCGCCGGCAAAATCGAACTTGGTTCCGCACCCTGATTGCGCCGCCATGCCAGTGCGGCACATCACGACGCCGTCCGAGCGGTCAAAGCGCGTTATGCCTGCATAAGGTCCGTCGTTGACGGAGAAGACAATTGGCGAATCGGCATTGTCACGCTTTCCGGCATTGAAGCTGTCCAGCACAATGTCTGCGGATGATCCCGGGAGGCGCAGGCGGACAAATTCGCCTTCCTTTCCAGACCTCTGAGAGAGGATTTGCTCCTTGGGGACCAGAAAGGTTTGGCCTTGGTAGCTAAGCCGACGAAGGGCTGGATTTGCCTCATCCTCGGTGCGGGCGGTGCCTTTTGCGTCCTCCGGTAAATCCGGTGTCGCGGCTTCTTCCACGGAACACGCGATAAGCAGGATTGGACCGGCGCATAACATCAGGCCTTTGGAAACACTGTCTGATGTATACGATAGACCCTTCATCCGGGCTTTCCATCGATGCAGATCGTTTCTCCCGGTTCGATTTTGGTCGAAGGCGAGATCCCCTCAAGATAGATCAGGGTCTCGGCTTCCTCCTGAGTCATGCCCATCGCAGCCGAATGCGCCATCAGTTCCTGAGCGGTGAAGGTGTTCTTTGTTTCGGTCCCCGTGATGGTGAAGCCCGAACAGGATGAATCCTGACCGGCGCAGGCGGTGAGGAACGTGGAAAGGGAACAGGCGAAGGCAATGGCGATCAGTCTCATGCACAGCCGGTAGCACAGAAGCGCCAAAAAAGCGCGCCAGTCGCGTCTTGGGCTGCCCGACCCAGATGATGCAAAAGCAGCATGCCGTGCTATTCGCCACGTATGACGCTGCTCGATACTGAATCCATCCTTCTGCTGATCGGCATCCTGCTGCTCACCACGGTCCTTGCAGGAAGCCTTTCCAGTCGCTTCGGCCTGCCTGCACTGATCGGTTTCCTGGGACTCGGTATGCTGGCGGGGGTAGAGGGGCCGGGGGGCATCTTCTTCAGCGACTTTTCTGTCGCGCAATCCGTTGGCACGGCTTCGCTAATCTTCATCCTGTTTTCAGGGGGTCTCGACACCGCTTGGCAGGATGTCCGCCGGGTCGCTGCCCCAGCCTTGATGCTCGCCACGTTCGGTGTGTTCATCAGTGCCGGGATCGTGGCCGGTTCGGCAATCTTGCTGATTGGCTCTTCGCCGCTGGAGGCGGCATTGTTGGGCGCGATCATTGCCTCCACGGATGCAGCCGCGGTCTTTGCCATTCTGCGGTCGACGGGACTTGATTTGCATGGTGACGTGCCCGCTCTGATCGAAGTCGAATCCGGTTCCAACGATCCGATGGCGATTTTCCTGGTGGGTGCAGTTTTGCTGTTTATCGCCGCGCCTGACGCAAGCCCGCTCGCGCTCGTGCCCGAATTCGCCGTGCAGATGGTGATGGGCGCTGTAGTCGGCATTTCGGTGGGCTATGCCATGCCATGGCTGCTCAAGCGCGGAGGATACCGGCAGGGCGGTCTTGCCTTCGTGATCTCGATTGCGACGGCGCTGATTGCCTTCGGTTTGGCGCAAATCTTGTCGGGAAACGGCTTCCTTTCTGCCTACCTCGCTGGGCTGGTCGCCGGAAACCAGAGCTACGCTGCAAAACGCACGGTATCGACGTTTCAGGATGGTATGGCCTGGCTTGCTCAGGTGGCCATGTTCCTGACGCTTGGGCTGCTGGTAACGCCCAGCGAACTGGGACCGGTGATACTCCCCGGCGTGGTCATGACCGTAGTTCTGATGTTCGTCGCCCGGCCGATCAGCGTGTTCCTGTGCCTTGCACCGTTCCGCCGCTTCGGATGGCGCTCGAAGCTGTTCGTGTCCTGGGCGGGCTTGCGCGGCGCGGTCCCGATCGTGCTGGCGACATTTCCGATTGTCGCCGGTGTGCCGGGCGCCTTTGCGATCTTCAACATCGTGTTCTTCGTGGTGCTGCTGTCTAGCGTGATTCAAGGGCCGACGATTAAATGGGTCGCCCGAAAATTGCAGATCGCGGCTCATGACGAAAGGGTTGCCGAGCGCGAAGGGCGCGCCGCGATTGCGGTTGCCCCCGCGCAGCAGCAGCAGGCCGAGCCCTTCCCTTAGGCTTAAGGTCCGGTTTGGGGTCGTTTTCAGAATGTCGGCTGTTGGCGGAAAACCCGTTGAAACTGCCGGGCAGGTTTTGGGTTCGCACTTTGGCCCAGCTGATGACCCCAGTTGGGTGGAAAGCTGTCGTCAGATTTATCGAGGCAGATTGCATTGTGACATGCAGGTTTTCCGCTATTACAGTGACATGGCCCAATGGAAGTTTCAGCTTTGTCCTAACCAAAAAGACGTGATTGGCACAGGTTTCAGGATGGACCCTATTGGCCAAAAAGTTGAGAATGAAGTCAATGATGCTTTGCGTTACCCATTCCGATTTCACGGCGTGAACAAGATAGTCGTCAAGCTAGGTAAATCTCTCGTAGATTCGCCTAATTATGTTGAAATGGCAGGGGTGGGCGTCAAGCAATATCCCGACTTTTGCGCTCAATCATATTTACAGAAGAGCGATGAGGAACGCCGTGAGGAATTGATCCAAATCTCCAAATCAGTCTTGGGATGGTTTTTGCATAATTTTGACGATGCAGAGTTTGCGCGAAAGGCCGCTGAAAGGTTGGAATGGGAACTGGGTTAGCCATTTCCGAACCAGATTTATTCTAGATGACCGGAACGGGGGTCGATTTCTGAATGTCGGCTGCTGGCGAGAAACGCGCAGAAGCTGACTGGCAGGTTCCGTCACCATAAGCCGAACGGCAGGAGGCTGCCTTCGTTGAGAAAAATCTGCCATTCAGGCTGCGACCCCGCTGCGGTCGTCCATTCGCACTCAGCAGCGACAGATTCGGTCCTTTGGCAGGCTTGGCCTATTCCTCGTTGCGCAATTCCGCTGCGTAGGGCGGTGTCAGAACCCCGCTGATGAAGGTGGTGATCTGGCTTAGTATTCCTGCCATGAACCCTGCAACTGCCAGCCATTCCCATTCCGACTGCGGTTGCCACATGATATCATCCGCGAAGCTTCCCAGCGCAAGGGCGTATAGGCCGACCAGCAGGCAGACGAGCCAGCCGCTGATGGCAAAGGCTTTAAGCGCCATCGCCAGTTCGCGCTCGTCGAGCGCGGCATAAAGGTCCGATCCCGGCTGTTCGCGCCAAGCGAGGTAACGCAGAAAAAGCTCAAAGCCCACTGTGCCCCAGATCAGCTCCATGCCAGCAGCCTGGCCTTGGGAGACCATGATCATCCCGGTAACTGACACCGCGAACAGGATGGCCGACACGCCCATTACCAGCCGCGGGCCAAGTATTCCTGGGCGGAGTTCCGACGCGATCATCCAGCGGGCGACGTAATCCACCCAGTCGGACTTGCGACCAGTTTTTTCCCTCATCATGTGCGACCCTTCTGCAAAGCCTGCGAGAGCGACGGGAAAGGCTCGAACGAGAACACCATCTCGACCGGCACATCGAATACCTCGCAGATGGCCAGTGCCAGTTCGAGGCTGGGCTTGTAGTCGCCGCGCTCAAGGAAGCCTATGGTCTGGGGATTGGCCCCGACGGACTTCGCAAGATCACGACGGCTGAGCCCGGCATCGACGCGAAACATCGCAATCCGATTGTGTATCACCCTCGTCATGCAGCCTTATAGTTATCATTGTTGTGTTTACACAATAGTTCTGGAGCATTGACGCGTAACGCAATTGCGCTTCCCAACCAAGTCGCCGCCAGTCGCCTTCCCACCCACCTGCGGCCATAAACGGGGTCAACGCACGATCCCGAGAGCGGTCTTGCGGCTTTGCCTCGCTCGCGAAAAATTCCTGCCTTTCTGGAAGCGACCCCCGAAGTGGACATGGCGTGATTTGAATCCAGTTTACGGCTTTTCGTCAAACGGTTATCCTTCCCACAATGCGCTCGGATGTCATCAGGCTAGCAATTGCCCTCGCGGGAGTGGCCGCTGCCCCCGCAGCAGCGCAAGATACAGCAGCACCGGATCACACTCCTGAGGGGACCACGATTATCGTCAGGCCACCGCTCACGGAAAATGAGCGAAAGCAGGAGCTGCGGGAGTTCACCAAACAGATTGTTCGACCGCCGCGTATGCGCCACCCGGTCGCAAAGTTCTTCTATCCGATTTGTCCAAAGGTTCTCGGCCTCGCCCCCGATCAGGCTGAGGCCATCGCCGAACGCATTCGGGGAAATGCCCGTGCGTTGGGTGTCGGAGCAAGCACGGATCCGGCATGCCTCCCCACTGTCAGAGTTGCCTTCATGGCACCAGCAGCAGGCCCATCCGACCGCTGGCTGACTGCCGACTCCGCACAGCTGGCGCATCTGGCGCTTTACGAGCGCGAGCGCGTGCTTGCCGAGACCGGGCCTGTGCGCGCGTGGAACCGCGTCGTCGTGCGCGACTTCAACGGCGAGCCGATAGAGGTCGGCACGATGATCCAGATTGAACCCTACAGTCGGAACGATCCGATCGTCACGACCGAGATCACCGGAGCAGCGGTGTTGATTGCCCGCGAGGCAGCCGAGGGCTTCACGCTCGCACAGCTGGCCGACTACATCGCAATGCGAACGTTGATCGGGACCGGTGCGCCATCGAGCGAAGAGGGCGTTCCGGCCCGCACCATCCTCACCCTGTTTGAGGAGCCGGACCCGCCTGCCGAGATGACTTCGTTTGACCGGGCATTGGTGGCAGAGCTCTACAACGCCTCACGCAATTCCTCGCCTCGCCGTGTTTACAACGACATTGCACGCGCCGCTGCCCAATCCGAGAGGATTGCGAGGGCGGAGCCTGAAGCGCCCAAGCCCTAGCGTCGGGACTTGGCCGGTAAAGCCGCCCTTCGCCTTTCCACCCACTTGTTGCCGGTTCGGTGATCGCTGAACTTCGACAAAAGCGGCCGTCGGAGCTTGCTCGACGGCCGCGAGCAGTGTCAGATCTCAATGCGCTCCGCTAGGATCAGAGCATCCTCCACGTCGACCCCAAGATACCGGACCGTGTTCTCGATCTTGGAGTGGCCGAGCAAAATTTGGACCGCGCGCAGATTTCCGGTTGTGCGGTAGATCATGGCCGCTTTGGTGCGCCGCATGGAATGAGTGCCGTAGTCTTCACGCCGCAGCCCGATCGCGGTGACCCATTCATCAACGAGCCGGGCATACTGCCGCGTGCTCATCGGTTGGCCGGAATGGATTCTGCTTGGGAACACGAAATCATCGATGGTGCCGCCTCGTCGCAGAAGCCATGTAGCCAGGCTCGAGCGGGCGTCAGCGGTGATTTCAAATTGCACCGGCCGCCCGGTCTTCCGCTGAATGATCATTGCGCGGTCGCGGACTTCGGATCCGGCCACAAGGTCGCCGATCTTGAGCTTCACCAGATCGCAGCCGCGCAGCTTGCTGTCGATCGCCAGGTCGAACAGAGCGCGGTCTCGGAGCCGCTCCTCGCGATCGAGGAAGAACCGGATCGCCCAAATCTGCTTCTGGGTCAGCGGCCGCTTGGTGCCGATGGTCCTGCCGGCATTCCACGAAACCCGATTTTGCATGGCTGGGTCGAGGTGTGAGTAGGTCATCATCTTTCTCCATGGCCGTGATTGGCCAGGATCAAAGAACGGGCGCCGATCCGGCTACATCGCCATTGCCATGCATAGGCAGCGTGATAGCGGCCTCCGCCGCCTCAGGCACGCACAGGCAAAAGGGCCGCTTTCGATATAAGCCGACATTTAGCGACGCCGGTGCGAACGACGGCTTCGTCCCAGGTCCAGTCAATGCTACCGATTGGAGACCCTGTCGGCTTTCAGGTGATTGGCAGACGTGCCGCAACAGCCGATATACGCGCGCAAAGCGCCTGCGTCCGGTGCGCACTGAATGGGTGACGCGAGCCGGCGACAATATTGCTTGGGCCTATGCAGTTGGGCTGCTGCCTTAGAGGGTATCGCAAGCCAATTGGGCCGTTGAGCGATACCCCCCAAATACCCCGACACATACGCGCACGGAAAGATTTCCAGGTCTAGGGTGGTTAACCCTGCCGCCTCAAAATCCTGTGATTTCAGCGCTTAAGCAACCGATTCAAAAGCGGAAAGAGGTCATCGCTCGAGTCCCACGTTCTGAATTTTATCGTTTAGTTTTAGTGATTTATTTTTATGGTAGCGGAGGAGGGACTCGAACCCCCGACACGCGGATTATGATTCCGCTGCTCTAACCGGCTGAGCTACTCCGCCCCATGGGCATCCGGTGCGCTGTTGCTCGCCGGATTCGGCTCCGGGTGTCGGCCCGGGCGAGGCGCGCATCTAGGGCGGAGGGGACGCCGGGTCAAGCCCTGTTGCGCGGGGGAATTACAGCCTTTCCCGGCCCCGAAAGGCGCAGGTCTTTACCTGCTCCCACGGCCCGCCGCGATAATGCCACAGCTCCAGCGCGGGGAAGGCAAAGCGACCCTTTGCGATCCACGGCAGCAGCATCGGGGCAAGGCCTGCTTGCAGCGCCCTTGCCTCGTCCTTCGTGACCTTGTTCTGGATCGTGACGTGGGGGCGCGGTTCGTACAGATCCTGCGACGTCAGGCTGCCGTGGAAGTGATCGGCGATCAGCGCGCGCAGAGCGAGCAACTGGGGCGCTTCCAATGCGATGGCGGTGCCCTTGCCCAGATCCATCACCCCCTTCACCTCGCCCTGGGGCGCGGCGAATTCGCCCGCAACGCGTGGCAGGAAATCGCGCAGTTCCTCCAGCAGCGATGGTGCGAAGGCATGGAACAGCGTGACGTGGGCGTGGAGGTGGTTCTTCTCGGCCGGGTAATGCGCACGGCGCAGGCCCTCGGCAAAGCCCGTTAGATCGGGCGGCAGGGCGGCGGTCAGGATGAAGGGCTGCGGCATGTTTGTTTGTGGTCGCGTGGCCGAACCGGAAAACCGGCGCCCGCTTATCGGGGCCGCGCTCCGCCCCTCCCCTACATCTCGCCCCGTTCGCGGCGGATCGCATACCACTTGGCGACATTGGCGTTGTGCTGTTCAAGCGTGTCGGCGAACCAGTGCCCGCCGGTGCCATCGGCCACCATAAACAGCGCGCCCGTGCTTTCCGGGTTCAACACCGCCGCTATGCTGGCGCGGCCGGGATTGGTGATCGGACCTTCGGGCAGGCCGGTGCGGGTGTAGGTGTTGTAGCCGTTGACCGCCGCAATCTCGGACTGCTTGATCCTGCGGCCGAGCGGCTTGCCCTTGGTCACGGGATAGATGATCGTCGGATCAGCCTGCAACTTCATGCCGGTGCGCACCCGGTTGGAATAGAGCCCGGCAACCATGCGGCGTTCTTCGGGCTTGCCGGTTTCCTTTTCCACGATCGAGGCGAGGATCAGCGCGTCGCGCATCGTGTCGACCGCAATGCCGGGGCTACGCTTGGCCCATTCCTCGGCCAGCGCCTTGTCCATCGCCGCCTGCATCTGTTCGACAAGGCTGGCTCGGGACTGGCCGCGTTCGAAGGCGTAGGTATCGGGCAGGATCGAGCCTTCGGGCGGCACGGCAACTTCGCCGGACAAAAGCTCCTCGGCCATCAGCCGTTCCCACACCAGGATCGACGGCATGCCTTCGGGGATCGTCACGAACCGCCGGATCACGTCGCCCGATTGGAACGCTGCGAGAATGTCGCCCTGGCTCATGTCGGGGGTGAGCAGGAATTCGCCCGCCTGAATTGGCGTGTCAGAGCCGAAAATCCGCGCTTGCAGCATGAAGCCCGAGGCCGAGGTGATCAGCCCCTCCGCCTCAAGCTTGTCCGCCACGGCAGCGACTGACGCACCTGCCGGGATGGTGAAGCTGGTGTCCTTGGCGATCGTTGCGGATCCAAGGAACACCCACGCCAGCACCAACCCCGCTGCGGCCAGACCGACCAGTGCCAGAGCCACACGGGGCAGTCGCATCGGTATCAGTCGACCTTCTGCATGATGATCGAAGCGTTGGTGCCGCCAAAGCCGAAGCTGTTATTCAGCACGGCGCGCACTTCGCGCTTGCGGGCCTTCAGCGGCACAAGGTCGATGCCTTCGGTGCCTTCGTCAGGATCATGGAGGTTCAGCGTCGGCGGCACGATGCCGTCGCGCATCGCAAGGATGCAGAAGATCGCCTCCACCGCGCCCGCACCGCCGAGAAGGTGGCCGATCGCGCTCTTGGTCGAAGACATCGACGCGCCGCCCAGATCATCGCCCAGCACGCGCTTGATCGCGGCGAGTTCGATGGTGTCGGCCATCGTCGAAGTGCCGTGGGCGTTGATATAGTCGATATCGCCCGGCCCGAGGCCCGCCTTCTTCAGCGCCATGCGCATCGCGAGTTCCGCGCCGCGGCCTTCGGGATGCGGAGCGGTGACGTGATAGGCATCGCCCGACAGGCCGTAGCCGGTAACTTCGGCATAGATCTTGGCGCCGCGCGCCTTGGCGCGCTCGTATTCCTCCAGCACGATTACGCCCGCGCCTTCACCCATGACGAAACCATCGCGGTTCTTGTCATAGGGACGGCTGGCTTCGGTCGGGCGGTCGTTCATGCTCATGTTGAGCGCACGCGCCTGCGCAAAGCCGGCGATGCCGAGCGGGTTGATGGTGCTTTCCGCCCCGCCCGCCAGCATCACGTCGGCATCATCCGCCATGATCATCCGCGCCGCATCGCCAATCGAATGCGCGCCGGTGGAGCACGCCGTCACCACCGCGTGGTTGGGGCCCATGAAGCCGTACTTGATCTGCACCTGACCGGTGATGAGGTTGATCAGCCGCCCGTGGACGAAGTGCGGCGAAACCCGCGAGGGGCCGCGTTCGTGCAGGTTGACGCTTTCCAGCTCGATCCCCGGCAACCCGCCAATACCCGATCCGATGGAGCAGCCGGTGCGCTCCTTCTCGGCCTGGGTCATGTCGGTCAGGCCGGCGTCTTCCAGCGCCTGCCCGGCAGCATCGATGCCATAGACGATGAAGGGATCGACCTGGCGCTGGACCTTGTGATCCACGCGCTTGTCAGCGTCAAAGCCCCAGGGGTGATCCTTGCCCTTCACTTCGCAGGCAATGGTGCACTTCTGGTTCGACGCGTCGAAGCGGGTGATCTGCCCCGCCCCGCTTTCCCCGGCGATGAGGTTTGCCCACGTCATTTCGACATCACCGCCCAGCGGGGTGACAAGACCGAGGCCGGTTACAACCACACGGCGCATTCAACTTCTCCCAAAACGCAAGACAGGCTCAACCCGTCGGGGCTGAGCCTGTCAAAATCCCGTATTCCTTCCGATGCCATCCAAACATGATGAACGGCCCTTTGATCCCTCGACAGGCTCGGGACCGGGGACAGACGGGATGGCCGGGCCTTAGCCCTTGTGCTCTTCGATGTACTTGGTTGCGTCACCGACGGTGGTGATCTTTTCGGCCGCATCGTCGGGGATTTCGACACCGAATTCCTCTTCGAACGCCATCACCAGCTCGACGATGTCGAGGCTGTCAGCGCCCAGATCGTCGATGAAGCTTGCATCCTGAGTAACCTTGTCGGCTTCGACGCCGAGATGCTCGACGACAATCTTGGCCACCCGGTCGGCAGTATCGCTCATGGTATTCCCTCTTGAACTGGGGTTAAAATCTCTCGTCCCGCCCTAAAGAACGCACGGGGGATGTGCAAGTGGGCTTGAGGGGCGCTGCCCACAAGGGCGTGGGGCACCCTGCGCCCGGTGAAAATCAGGCGCCTTCCTTTTTGGGCGGCTCGACCACGCGCAGATGCAGTTCGCGCAAGGACCGCGGCTCGGCCGGGCTGGGGGCGCCCATCAGCAGATCCTCGGCGCGCTGGTTCATCGGGAACAACGAGATTTCGCGCAGGTTCTTCGCGCCGCACAGCAGCATGATGATGCGATCGACGCCAGCGGCCATGCCCCCGTGCGGCGGTGCGCCGTACTGGAAGGCGCGGTACATGCCGCCGAAGCGTTCTTCGACATCCGCCTTGGTGAGGCCGGTGATCTCGAAGGCTTTCACCATCGTTTCAGGCTTGTGGTTCCGGATCGAGCCTGAGGCGATTTCGAAGCCGTTGCAGACCAGATCGTACTGGTAGGCCTTGATCGTCAGCGGATCCTGCCCCTCCAGTGCCTCGATCCCGCCCTGCGGCATCGAGAACGGGTTGTGGCTGAAATCGACCTTCTTTTCATCCTCGTTCCATTCATAGAACGGGAAATCGACAATCCAGCACAGCGCAAAGCGGCTTTCATCGATCAGGCCGAGTTCTTCGCCCACGCGGATGCGCGCGGCCCCTGCCAGCTTGGCAGCGTCAGCTTCCTTGCCCGCGGCGAAGAACAGCCCGTCGTTCTCGCCGAGGCCGAGCTCGGCGTAAAGCTCGGCCATGCGCTCCGGCCCGTGGTTCTTGGCGATCGGCCCGCCGAACTCGCCGCCTTTGCGGGTGACATAGCCGAGGCCCGCGTAACCCTCCTTGCGCGCCCAGTCGTTCATATCGTCGAAGAACTTGCGGCTCTTTTCGTGCGTGGCAGGGGCCGGGATAACCCGCACCACGCCGCCGCCGCCGACGATCTTTTCGAACAGGCCGAAGCCCGACTGCGTGAAGTGGCTCGACACATCGCTGATGATCAGCGGGTTGCGCAGATCTGGCTTGTCGCTGCCATACTTCAGCATCGCCTCATCGTAAGGGATGCGCGGAAATTCGCCCGCCGGGGTCACGGCCTTGTCGCCAGCAAAGGCGGCAAAGGTGCCCTGAATCACCGGCTCCATCGTCTCCCAGATTTCTTCCTGGGTCACGAAGCTCATTTCCAGATCGAGCTGGTAGAATTCGCCCGGAAGGCGGTCGGCGCGGGGGTCTTCATCGCGGAAGCAGGGGGCGATCTGGAAGTAACGGTCAAAGCCCGCGACCATCAAAAGCTGCTTGTACTGCTGGGGCGCCTGCGGGAGCGCGTAGAACTTGCCCGCGTGAATGCGGCTGGGCACCAGAAAGTCGCGCGCGCCTTCGGGGCTGGAGGCGGTCAGGATCGGGGTCGAAAATTCGTTGAAGCCCACCGCGTTCATCCGCTGGCGCATATCAGCGATCACCGCCACGCGGGTCATGATGTTCCGGTGCAGCGTCTCGCGCCGCAGATCGAGGAAGCGGTACTTGAGGCGGATGTCCTCAGGGTAAGGCTGTTCGTCGGCGACCGGCATCGGCAGTTCTTCGGCCGCGCTTTGCACCGTGATGCCGCGCGCGAAGATTTCGATGGCGCCGGTCGACAGGTTGGCATTTACCGTTTCGGCCATGCGCGCCTTGACGGTGCCTTCGATGGTGATGACGCTTTCGACCCGCAGGCCTTCGAGCACCGGCAGCGCCGGGCTGTCGCTGTCAGCCACAATCTGGGTGATGCCGTAATGATCGCGCAGGTCGACGAACAGCACGCCGCCATGGTCGCGCTTGCGATGGATCCATCCCGACAGGCGGACGGTCTGGCCCACGTGGTCCGAAGAAAGCTGTGCGCAAGTGTGCGTGCGGTAGGGGTGCATCTAAACTCTTGTCCTGTTCGCGGCTATGACGCTAGGGCGCGCGGGCGCGTTACCGGGAGCCGTGCTCCATCGTCGGCGCGCTAACAGGGCAAGCCTTGCACTTTGTCAAGCCACGCTTGGTAAGGAGGCAGGCGCAAACTGGGATCAATCCCGAGGGCGGCACTCCGCCTGCAATGCGAAAAGATGACATGAAAATCCATCCGCTGATTACCACCACCGAGGCCCTCTCCGACCTCTGCACCCGTCTCGCCAAGTCCGAATTCGTCGCAGTCGACACCGAATTCATGCGCGAGAACACCTACTGGCCGGAACTGTGCCTCGTGCAGATCGCCAACACGGAAGAAGCCGCCGCAATCGATCCGATGGCGCCGGGCATCGACCTTGGCCCGCTGCTCGAACTGATGTGCAACAACGAAGACGTGCTCAAGGTCTTCCACGCTGGCGGGCAGGATGTCGAAATCATCGTCAACCTCACCGGCAAGACCCCGCACCCGATCTTCGACACCCAGATTGCGATGATGGCGATCAGCCAGTCCGAACAGATCGGCTATGCCAATCTGGTCGAGACGTGGATGGGCCTGACCATCGACAAGGGCGCGCGCTTCACCGACTGGAGCCGCCGCCCGCTGACCGACCGGCAGATCGAATACGCCATCGGGGACGTGACGCATCTTGCCACGATCTTCCCGCGCATTCTGAAGAAACTGATCAAGACCGGGCGCGGGCTGTGGCTGGATGCCGAGATGGAAAAGCTCGCCGATCCGTCCAATTACCTGACCGATCCGGGCGTGGCGTGGAAGCGCATCCGCCAGCCGGGCCGCAATCCGCAGGTTCTGGGCCGGATGAAGGCGCTTGCCGCCTGGCGCGAGAGCGAGGCGCAGCACAAGAACATCCCGCGTGGGCGAATCATGCGCGACGAGACGCTGGCCGACATCGCCAGCCACCCGCCCAAGGGTCAGGCCGATCTCGCCAAGGTGCGCGGCCTCAGCGCGGCGTGGCGTGACAATGACATCGGCAAGCGGCTGATGAAGGTGCTGGCTGACGCCGAACCGCTGCCCAAGGACGAAATGCCCGAGAAGATCAAACAGGGCGCGCCGCTGGGCAAGGAAGGCGCGCTGGTGGCCGATCTCCTGAAATTGCTGCTCAAGATCCGCGCCCGCGAGATCGACGTCGCCGCTCGCCTGCTGACCCGCGCCGACGAGATGGAGGCGCTGGCGGCAGGAGTGCGCGATCTGCCGGTCCTGCAAGGCTGGCGCTTCGAAGTGTTCGGCAAGGACGCGCTTGATCTGGTCGAAGGCAAGCTCGCCTTCGCGGTGGAGCGCGGCAAGCTCAAGATGACCCATATCGATGATGTGGTGGTGGTCGCGCCTGCCGCCGAGGCTGCCCCCGAGCCGGAAGCGCCCGATACGCTGGCAGCGGAGTAGCGCGGCCCCGTGTCCACCTACCTCCCCACCATCAAGCAGCTGCAATACCTCGTGGCGCTCTACGAACACGGGCATTTCGGCAAGGCGGCGGACGCCAGCTTCGTGTCGCAATCGACGCTGTCGGCGGGCATCCGCGAGCTGGAATCGCTGCTCGGTGTGACGCTGGTCGAACGCAGCCGCCGCGTGGTGCGGTTTACCGCGCTGGGCGAACAGGTGGTGGCCAAGGCCAACCGCCTGCTGCGCGAGGCCGAAGAACTGGCCGATCTGGTGCAGGCCTCAGGCAAGCCCCTTTCGGGCGAATTGCGCATGAGCGTAATCCCCACAATTGCCCCCTTCCTGCTGCCCCGGATGCTGCCGCGCCTGAAGCGGGAACGGCCCGATCTGCGGCTGATGCTGCGCGAGGAAACCACCCACGATGCGCTCGAATCGCTCAATCACGGGCGGGTCGATTGCGTGCTGCTGGCTTTGCCTTTCGATACAGGCGACGCGGCCATCGCCCATATCGCCGATGACCGCCTGTTTATCGCCTTCCCCAAGGACGATCCCCGCGATCCCCCCGCCAGCATCAAGCCCGAGATGATCGATCAGGGCCGCCTGCTGCTGCTGGAGGACGGCCATTGCCTGCGCGATCACGCACTGGCCGCGTGCAACCGCGCCGAACTGCGCGCCAGCGCGGCGATGATCGGCACCAGCCTGCATACGCTGGTGCAGCTGGTCGACAATGATCTGGGCCTTACCATGCTGCCCGAAATGGCGCTGAACGCGGGGATTCTGGCGGGCACGCAAGTGGTCGCCCGCCCCGTCGACAGCCCCACCGCCAAGCGCGAGATCGTGCTGGCATGGCGCAAGAACAGCCCCCGCGAGAGCGATTTTCAGCTGCTGGCCGAAGAGCTTCGGGCAGGTTAGGCACGGGGCTGCCAGCTGTGGGAGAATGCGGCGATGGACAAGCGATCAGGTTACCGGGCCGGTGCGATTGCAGGCGGTGGCTTGCTGGCGGCGTTCTACATCTTCGGCCTTGATGTCGGCAGCTTCGTATGGGCCATTGCGCTGATGACGCTGGGCTTTGCCGTGGCCTTTTTCGTTACCCCGCCCGAAGACAGCGACACATCAGAGCGGTAAGCGCGCTCAGCACTCCACCAGCGCGAAGCTCATCGCAAGGCTAGCACCGATCGCGACCCGCAAGCCCCGGCGCGACGTTGGTGCATCGGACCCGCGCCGCGCCTTGCCGGCCGCCGCTGCTTGCTGCGCGGCAAGGCCCAGCAGGCGATCAGTCTGGCGATGCTCGATATCGTCGACAAGCCCGTGGACATCCTCGGCCAGCAGTTCGGCATCGCCGATCAGCGCCGATGCCCGGGCATAGTCGCCCTGCGCGATGGCGCTGCGTGCCTCACGCTGGAGCTTGCGTGCATGATCAGCCAGCTGCCCGACATAGGCGTCAGGCTGGCGCGTTGCATCAGATCCCATGGGAGACAGTGTAACCCAAACCCCCGCACCCGCGCCAGACTCAATTGGCGCCAGATCAGTCCATATGTTTCATGCCGACCCGCAGATAATCCCAGCCGGTGATGCAGGTCAGCACCGCTGCGGTCCACAGGCTGATAAGCCCGATCAGGTGGACCCAGCTTTCCTCAATCGTGCCGCACGCCTCGAACACCGATTGGCACGGCTGGCCATGCACCGCCCCGCCAAGGATCAACGCGCCGAGCGACACCAGCTGGAACGTCGTCTTCCACTTCGCCAGCTTGGACACCGGGACGGAAACCTGCGCCCCGCCCAGAAATTCGCGCAGGCCAGACACTGCGATCTCGCGCACTAGGATCACCAGACCCGCGATCACGTGGACATCCCCCGCCCAGGGTCCGCGCAAATAGCCTTGCGCGGTCAGCACTAGAATCACGGCCGCCACCATGATCTTGTCGGCAATCGGATCGAGAAACGTGCCCATCTTCGACACCGTGCCCTGTGCACGGGCGAGATAGCCATCGAGGTAATCGGTGAGCGCAATGATGCAATAGAGCACAAAGCCGATCAGGTACCCCAGCCGCCATTCCGGCCACCACAGGAAGAACGCCAGCAGCGGCACCGCAAAGATGCGCGAAAGGGTGAGGATGTTGGGCAAGCTCGACATGGGTGGGGCTGGTCTAGCGCCGGAATTGCGGCTGCAAAACCCCCCGCCCTTGCCTTCCCCCACATTGACGTGCGCAGGCGCGGCGCGGTTTGTGCACTTGTGAAAGCGTGGCTGCCCGCTATGTCGCGGGTAACTCACAGGGAAGCGCCAGCGTGAAAGCCGCATGACAACCTCTACCCATCTCATGCGTCAGCGGCGGTTCCTGCCGCTGTTTCTGACCCAGCTGCTCAATGCCCTGAACGACAATCTCTACAAGAACGCGATGGTGCTGTTCGTGGTCTATCAGGTCTACGATTCGCCCGAGATGGAGACGCTGATCAGCGGCGTGGCCACCGCGCTGTTCGTGCTGCCCTTCGTGCTGTTTTCCGCGACCGCGGGCCAGCTGGCGGACATGCGCGACAAGACCAAGATCATCCGCTGGATCAAGTTTGCCGAGATCATCATCATGTCGGTCGGCGCCACCGGCCTGCTGCTGGCCGCGCGCGGCGTGCAGATCGAAAGCCTCGCCATCCCGTTGATGTTCGTCGCGCTGTTCGCGATGGGGGTACATTCGACCTTTTTCGGCCCGATCAAATACGCGATCCTGCCCCAGCATCTCCACAAGGACGAAGTGCTGGCCGGCACCGGTCTGGTCGAGGCGGGCACTTACGTGGCGATTCTGGTCGGCATGATGCTCGGCGGGGCCATGCCGATCATGTGGAGCATCATCGGCGTGATCGTGATTGCGCTGGTCGGTTATGCGACGTGCCGCTTTGTGCCGCCCGCCCCGGCCCAGAGCGACGAAAACAAGGTAGACTGGAATCCGATCCGCGCCTCGCGCGATCTGATCGCCTTTTCGTTCGGCAATCTGGAACTGCGCTATTCGGTGCTGGCAATCAGCTTTTTCTGGGCCATCGCGGCCATTCTGTCGGTGCAATTCATCCCGCTCGCCAAGAATGTGCTGCTGGCCGACAAGCAGGTGGCCGCCGTGCTGCTGGTGGCGTTCTCGGCCGGAATCGCGATTGGATCAGTGTCGATCAACGCGCTGCTGAAGGGCGATATCTCCGCCCGCTATTCCGCGCCATCGGTGCTGGTGCTGGGCGTGCTGCTGATCGCCTTTTACGCCCTGTGCCGGATGTGGGATCTGACACCTTCGGGCGAGCTGTTTACCGTGTGGGAATTCCTCGCCCAGCCGCTGGCCCTGGTGCTGACCTTCAACCTGCTGGTGATCGCGGTGGCGGGCGGGATGTTCGTCGTGCCGCTTTACGCTTTCCTGACCACCCGCGTCGACAAGTCCGAAGCATCCCGATCAGTCGCGGCGAACAACTTTATCTCGTCGGTCTTCATGGTGATCGGCGCGGGCGTGGCTGGCGCGCTCGGACTGCTGGGGATTCCGCTTCAGGAGCAATTGCTGCTCAGCCTGATCCTGTGCGTGTTCTCCGCCCATCTGGCGCGCAAGCTTCACCGGGTCGAAGCGCTGCGGGGGCCGGACGACATCTTCAGATAATGAAGGCAAAAATCGCGAGCGTGGCCGCGACATAGGTGCTGGCAACGCCGCGCACGTCTTCCAGCGTCAACCGCCAAAGAGCCTCGGCCGGAACCGGAATCAGATCGGCCTTCACATGCGGCGGCAGGCTCATCCGGAACCAGTGGCGGGCGGTCTCATCAGTCAGGACCAGGCTGCGGCGCATTTTGCGATTCTCCCGTGGCAGAACCTCAGTCTTTAAGACTTTCTTAACTATTGGAAACGGTTTGCGGCGGGCGTGTCGCATGGTGGGACAAGCCGTTCATGCCTGCGGGCAAGTCCTGTGGATTTGCACCGCAGGACAGCGGACGGTAGAGGCGGCGAAAGACGACGAAAGACGACGGGAGAGTAACGCAATGTCCGATTCCACCCGCCCGGGTGCCACCCGCAGCGCGGCCGCCCTGCTGGTCGATTGCCTGACCGAGCAGGGCTGCGAGCGGATCTTTACCGTGCCGGGCGAGAGCTTTCTGGCCGTGCTGGACGCCCTGCCCGACGCCCCCGGAATCGAGGTGGTGACCTGCCGGCAGGAAGGCGGGGTCGCCTTCATGGCCTGCGCCGATGGCACCATGACGGGACGCCCCGGCATCGCCTTTGTGACCCGCGGTCCCGGCGCCACCAATGCCAGCATCGGCGTTCACGTGGCGCATCAGGATTCGCAGCCGATGATCCTGTTCGTCGGCGACGTGGCCCGCCCGATGCAGGGCCGCGAGGGGTTTCAGGAGGTCGATTTTCCGGCCTTCTTCGGCCCGATCTGCAAATGGGCGGCGCGGATCGACGATCCGGCGCGCATCCCGGAATACATCGCGCGCGCCTATGCCACTGCGATCAGCGGGCGGCCGGGGCCGGTGGTGCTCGCCTTGCCCGAAGATATGCTGGTCGAACAGGTGCCCGCCGCCCTCGCCCCGCGTCCCGCGGCCGTGCGCCCGGCGCAGGCCGTTTGCCCTGATGCGATGGCTGCGCTGTTCGACATGATCGGCGATGCGGCAAGCCCAATTGCGATCATCGGCGGAGCGGGCTGGAACGCCAAGGCACGCGCGTATTTCCAGAAGTTTGCAGAACGAACCGGGCTTCCGGTGGCAACTGCCTTCCGCCGTCAGGACGCGATTGCTCCCGATAGCCCGGTCTATGCCGGGAACCTTGGCTACGGGCCGAACCCGAAGCTGGTCGAGCGGGTCAAGCAGGCCGATCTCGTCATCGCGGTTGGCGCGCGACTGGGAGAGGCGACAACCGATGGCTACGAAGTTCCGACCCTGGAACACCCCGGCCAGTTGCTCGTCCACATCCACCCCGATCCCGAGGAACTGGGCCGCGTCTATCGCACCGATCTTGCGCTGTGCTGCTCAGTCGATGAGTTCGCCGAATGCGCCGCCTTGTGGGAGGATGAGGCGATCATCCCCTTCGACGCCGGGGCCGAGGCGCACGGCGAGTGGCTGGAATGGTCCACGCCGCAGCCTTCTGGTGCGACCATCGATCTTGGTCTGTGCGTGAAGGCGATGCGCGATGCGCTGCCAGCCGATACGATCATCTGCAACGGCGCGGGAAATTTCGCCGGATGGTGGCACCGCTACTGGCGCTATGCCGCCTATCCGGGCCAGCTTGCCCCGACCTGCGGGGCGATGGGTTACGGCGTCCCCGCCGCGGTCGCAGCTGCCTTGCGCTTCAAGACCCGCACCGTGGTCGCCGTGGCGGGCGACGGGGACTTCCTGATGAACGGGCAGGAACTCGCCACCGCCGCGCAATATGGCGCCAACCTGATCGTGGTGGTGATCGACAACGGCGCCTACGGCACGATCCGGATGCATCAGGAGCGCGAATATCCCGGCCGGGTCTCGGCCACCCAGCTCGCCAATCCCGATTTCGCATTGCTGGGCCAAGCCTACGGTGCTTGGAGCGCCCGGGCCGAGACAACAGAGCAATTCGTCGCCGCACTGGACGAGGCCAAGGGCCGCAGCGGTATCCGCCTTATCCACGCCGTCACTGATCTCGAACGGATCGCGGCCAGCGGGGCGACCATCAGCGGCCTTCGCGCACGGGCCAAGGGCTGACACGAAAAGGGCCGCCCCAACCGGAGCGGCCCTTTCGTGATCAGCTGAGGCGAAGGGTCAGACCTTGTCGCCCATCGCGCCCTTGATGCTGCCCTTGGCCTTGTCGATCTTGCCATCGATCTTGTCGGCGGTGCCTTCTGCGCGGGTTTCCGGATCGCTCGAATGCTGCTTGACCTCGCCTTTGAGTTCCTTGGCAGCGCCCTTGGCTTTGTCGGTGAATTCACCCATGTTAACCTCCTATGTTAAGCCTATGGTTTTATTGGCTTTTCACAGGATTAATGGGTGGGCGCGCCAACCGTTCCAGCCCGCGAGACGAACAGTGCCAAGGCCGGGACAGGACGCTGCAATCACCCCTTCGCCATGGCACAGATCACCTGCCATTCGGCCGGCGTCACGCCGCACACAGACAGGCGCGACTGGCGGATCAGCTGCATCTCGGCCAGCCGCGGCTCGGCCTTGATCGCCACCAGCGTGACGGGATGGGCGAACTTTTCCTTGGGCTTCACCTTCACCGCCGCCCACTTGCCGGTGTCATCGGTGGGATCGGTGATCCCGGCCACGCTGATAGTGCAGATACCGACCACCTCCAGCCCCTCGCGGGAATGGTAGAAGAACGCCTCGTCCCCCACTTGCATCGCAGCCAGATTGTTGCGCGCCTGATAGTTGCGCACCCCGTCCCACGTCCCCTCGCCCTCGGCCACGAGGTCGTCCCAGCTGTATTTGAACGGTTCGGATTTCATCAGCCAATAGGCCATGCTGACAGCGCGCTCCCTTGCAATGATGGCGCTGCGATAGCCCGCGTCCACCCCCTTCGCCAAGCCCAGATCCGGACACGCGAAATTAACCCGATCTTTAGTGCGTTCTGCGATGAATCGCGTGAAGGCGTATCTGGTATGCCTGCCATTCCATCTGCGCCCATCGGACGCCAAACGGACGCCAAACGGACAAGGCAACGGTTTTGAAAGATCACGAGCCAGACAATCCGCTGCAATCAGCCGAGCGCGACATCATCGCGCTGGGCATTGCGGTGGCCGCGATCATCATGCTGGTCGGTACCGGTGGATCAGTGCTGCCCAAGGTGATGGATTCGCTGGTGGGCAATGGCGCAAGCCCCGATGTGCTGCTGGTCAACGCGCTGCTGCTGAACATCGCGCTGATGATCTTCGGCTGGCGCCGTTACCGCGAACTGACCCGTGAAATCGCCGAACGCCGCCGCGCCGAAGCCCGCGCCCGGCTGCTGGCAGCCACCGATCCGCTGACCGAATGCCTTAACCGGCGCAGCATGCACGAAGCCACCGAAGACCTGCGCGCCCGCGCCGCAATGCGGGGCGAGGCCGTGGCCTATTGCATGATGGATCTCGACAATTTCAAGCAGATCAATGACATGCACGGCCACCCCGTCGGCGATGCGGTGCTGGTGATGATGTGCGAACGCGTGCGCGCCCTGCTCCCGCGCGAGGCGCGGCTTGCTCGGCTGGGCGGCGATGAATTCGCTTTCGTCATGCCCTACCCGGCCGGGCATGACGACCGGGTCGATGATCTGGTCATCCGCCTGTTCGAAAGTCTGGCCCAACCCTTCCGCCTGCCCGAAGTGACGGTGGAACTGACCTTGTCGATCGGGCTGGCCGCTGATCACGATGCCGATGGCACCATTGGTCTGGTGGTCGATGCCGGCACCCTGATGAGCCGCGCGGACATGGCGCTGTATCACGCCAAGAAACAGGGCCGGAACCGCTATTTCTGGTTCGAACCGAGCATGGAAAGCGAAATGCGCTTCCGCAACCAGCTCGAAACCGGGATCCGCCGCGGCCTTGCTCGCGGCGAATTCGTGCCGTTCTATGAACAGCAGGTCGATCTCGACACCGGCGCGCTGGTCGGCTTCGAGATGCTCGCCCGCTGGCGCTCCCCCAAGCTGGGCCTCATCAGCCCAGACATATTCGTGCCGATTGCCGAAGAAATCGGCCTCATCAACGAATTGTCCGAACGCCTGATGGAACAGGCCTTCCGCGACGCGCGCGAGTGGGATGACAGCCTGACGCTGTCGATCAACATCTCCCCGGTGCAGCTGCGCGACCCGTGGTTTGCCCAGCGCCTGCTGAAGAAGCTGGTAGCGGCAGGCTTTCCGCCGCAGCGGCTGGAAATCGAAATCACCGAAAGCTGCCTGCACGAAAATATCGGGCTGGTGCGTTCGATGGTCATGTCTTTGCGCAACCAGGGCGTGCAGATCAGCCTTGATGATTTCGGCACCGGCTATTCCAGCTTTGAACAGCTGCGCAACCTGCCTTTCGACCGGATCAAGATCGACCGCAGCTTCGTGAGCGAACTGCGCGAGCCGGGCAACCGTTCCCGGATCGTGGAAGCGATCGTCTCGCTCGGGCGCGGGCTTGATCTGCCGCTGACGGCCGAAGGCGTGGAGGATGAGGAAATCCTCAACGCGCTGAAGGCGATGGGGCGGCTTAAGGCGCAGGGTTACTTCTACGGACAGCCCGAAGATGCGGAAGCCGTGCGTACTCGGCTGAAGGCAGCAGGCATGCTGACCGGCACGCAGCGCACTGACAATCCGCTCCAGCCCAGCACCGGCACCGACGGCGGCCCGAACCTCTACCGTATCGCCCGCCCCTGATCCCGGCACTGGTCCGCCTGCGAGCAGGACTGGACGCGCAAGCCTGCGGTGCATAGATGCGCTGCTGTGACGCAGGCGATCCCCTTCATCAAGATGCACGGACTGGGCAATGACTTCGTCGTGCTCGACGCGCGCGAAACGCCGCTGCCGCCGATGACGCCCGCGGTGGCGCGGGCGCTGGGCGACCGGCGAACGGGGATCGGTTTTGATCAGCTGGTGCTGCTCGAACCGAGTGAGACGCAGGCCTTCCGGATGCGGATCTTCAACAGCGATGGCGGCGAGGTGGAGGCCTGCGGCAATGCCAGCCGCGCAGTGGCGCTGCTGCATGGCGAGGCGGCGGTGATCGAAACCGGCGGCGGGCCGGTGGCGCTGGAACCGCTGGAGGGCGGTGCGCGGGTCGATATGGGTGCGCCGCGGTTTGAATGGGATGCAATCCCGCTCGCCTATCCGATGGACACCTTCACGATGCCGGTCGGGTGGCCCACGGACGATGGCGCATTGGAAAGCCCGATGGCGGTCAATGTCGGCAATCCCCACGCGGTGTTTTTCGTTGACGATGCCGATGCCGTGCCGCTCGAAACGGTTGGGCCGGTGATCGAGCATGACCCGCTGTTTCCAAGCCGCATCAACGTCAATGTCGCCAGTCTGGCCGGACCGAATCACCTCAAATTGCGGGTGTGGGAACGCGGCGCGGGTTTGACGCGGGCCTGCGGGACAGGGGCCTGTGCGACAGCGGTGGCGGCCATCCGGCGCGGTCTGGTGCAAAGCCCGGTGCGCGTGACCCTGCCCGGCGGCGATCTTGTCATTGCGTGGGAGCCCGGCGCCACGATCCTGATGAGCGGCCCTGCGGCGGAATCCTTCCGGGGCACCTTCCGCTGGAGCGATTACGCTTGAACGCGCCTCGGATCATCAGCCTCGGCTGCCGCATGAACATCGCGGAAAGCGAGCGGATGCGCGTGATGCTGGCGGGCGAGGCGAACCTCGTGGTGGTCAATTCCTGCGCGGTCACGGGCGAAGCGCTGAGCCAGACCCGGAAGGCGATCCGGCGGGCGCGCCGCGATTATCCGTCGGCGCGGCTGGTGGTGACAGGCTGCGCGGCGGAGATTGATCGGGCAGCGATCGGCGCGATGGACGAGGTGGATGGGCTGGTGGCCAACGCGGCCAAACTTGATCCACGGGCATGGAATGTGCCCGGCGATGCGCCGCCTCTTGCCCCGGCCCGCACCCGCGCTTTCGTGGCGGTGCAGAACGGCTGCGACCACGCCTGCACCTTCTGCGTTATCCCGCAGGGGCGCGGGGCCAGCCGTTCGTTGACTATCGCCGAAGTCCTACACGAAGTGGGAAATCATTGCGCAGCGGGCGCAAAGGAAGTTGTCCTGACGGGTGTCGATCTTACCAGCTGGGGACAGGATCTTGCAAATTCACCCACGCTCGGCACCCTTGTCCGCGCCGTCCTGGATGAGTTTCATCAATTAACGCGCCTACGCCTGTCCTCGGTCGACGGGATCGAGATTGATGCGGACCTGTTTGACCTGCTGGCGCATGAGCCGCGGGTGATGCCTCACCTCCATCTGAGCTTGCAGCACGGGGACGATCTGATCCTGAAGCGGATGAAGCGCCGCCACCTGAGGCGCGATGCAGTGGAACTGGTTGCGCGGCTGAAGGCGCTGCGCCCGGACATGTCCGTGGGCGCAGACCTGATCGCCGGCTTCCCGACCGAGGGCGAAAGCCACCACGAAGCGAACCTCGCCATCATTGATGAACTGGACATCGTCCACGCCCATGTCTTCCCCTTCTCCCCCCGCCCCGGCACCCCCGCAGCGCGAATGCCGCAAGTGGCGCGCGAGGTGGTGAAGGCCCGCGCTGCCGACCTGCGCACCCACGCCGCCGCGCGCCGCGCCGCGTGGCTTCAATCGCTTGTGGGCGAAACGCTCCCCGTCCTCGCCGAGCGCGATGGCACGGGCTATGCCCCCAATTATGCCCGTGTTGCCCTGCCTCCCGGCACGGCGGCAGGCACCATCATCGACGTAACCGTGCGCGAGGTCAGGGAGGGCCTGCTCCTATGAGTGAAACCAGCTGGACCCAGCGCCTGTTCGGCGGCTTTGCCAAAACGTCGGAGCGCCTGACTGCCAACCTGCCCGGCAGCGGCGGGACGGCGAAGCTTGACGATGCGACCTTGGACGAGGTTGAGGACGCGCTGATCCTGTCAGACCTTGGCCCGTCTGCCGCCGCCCGCATCCGCGCCAAGCTGTCCGACAAGCGGTTCGGCCTCGAAATCACCACCCGCGAGTTGCGCGAAGCAGTCGCCGAGGAAATCGCCGCGATCCTGCGACCGGTGGCCAAACCGCTTGAAATCACCGCCTTCCCGCGCCCGCAGGTGATCCTTGTGATTGGCGTGAACGGCAGCGGCAAGACCACCACCATCGCCAAGCTTGCCCACCTGTTTCAGGAAGACGATTACGGCGTGCTGCTGGCCGCGGGCGACACCTTCCGCGCCGCCGCGATCGGCCAGCTGGCAACCTGGGCGAACCGCATCGGCGTTGATCTCGTACGCGGCCCCGAAGGCGGCGATCCGGCTGCGATCGTGTTCGATGCAGTGAAACAGGCGACTGACACCGGGATCGATGCTCTCATCGTCGACACCGCCGGGCGCTTGCAAAACAAGAAGGAACTGATGGAGGAGCTGGCGAAAATCCGCCGCGTGCTCGGCCGTATCAACCCCGAAGCGCCGCATGATGTGGTGTTGGTGCTCGATGCCACCAACGGCCAGAACGCGCTCGCGCAGATCGACGTGTTCAAGGAGGTCGCTGGCGTCACCGGCCTGATCATGACCAAACTCGATGGCACCGCGAGGGGCGGCGTGCTGGTCGCAGCGGCAGAACAATATGGCCTGCCGATCCATGCCATCGGGGTGGGAGAGAAGATGGAAGACCTTCGCCCGTTCGACCCCGATCTGGTCGCCCGCGTGATTGCCGGGGTGGCGTGATGAGCGAGAGCGAAGGCAAGAAAGCCGCTTCCAGCTGGATCAGCGTCGCGGTCGATTACGGGCCGCTGCTGGTGTTTCTCGGCGTCTATCGCTGGAGCGCGCCGGACAACCCCAGCCCGGCCGGCGAACTCGGCGCCATCATCTATGGCACCGGGGCCTTCATGGTCGCTGCTATCATCGCGCTGCTGGTGTCGAAATGGCGGCTGGGCAAGGTGTCGCCGATGCTGTGGTTTTCAACCGCGTTGATCGTCGGCTTTGGCAGTCTGACGATCTTCTTCGGCGATCCAACCTTCGTGCAACTGAAGCCGACGATCATCTACGCGGTGTTCGGCGTGGTGCTGCTCGGCGGGTTTTTCGCCGGACGCGCGTTGCTCAAGATCCTGCTCGAAGCCGCTTTCGAAGGCCTGTCCGACGAGGGCTGGCTGAAGCTGTCGCGCAATTGGGGGGTGTTTTTCCTCGCGCTTGCCGGCCTCAACGAGGTGCTGCGCGCGCAGATGGACTTCGAGGGCTGGCTGTGGGCCAAGCTGTGGGTGTTCCTGCCGCTGACCTTCCTGTTCACCTTCAGCCAGATCCCGATGCTGCTGAAGCACGGCCTGAGCTTCGAGGACCGCGACGAGCCGTTCAAGGATGAACCGCCGACGGGCAGTTGATCAAGGCTTCACCTGCGACAAGGCAATTCGGTTGCCTTCGCTGTCTTCGATCTCGGCGACAAAGCCAGCCTCGCCAATGTCCTTCTTGGGATAGAGCACCCGCGCGCCCCGAGCCTTGGCACGCGCGGTGACGGCATCAATATCGGCAACGTCGAAATAGATGACCGGGCCATCATGCGACGGGCGGTAGACATCGCCCTTCGCAAGCGCACCGCTCGCGCCCGGACGGTCCGCCGAGCGCGCAAAGAACGCCATGTCGTATCCGTCGACCGTCTCGCGGGTCAGGGGGTGGCCGAACACGTCCTCGTAGAAGGCGACCGCCCGGTCCATGTCGGTCACGGGGATTTCGAAATGAAACACCGGATTGGTCATGGCCGCCTTTTCTCCGTTGCTTGCGTGCGGTTCACCTGCATCATCCGGCGCGCAGGCGGCGGCCAGCAGACCGGTTGACAGCAGCATGGTGGACCACATGCGCAAGCCTAAATCTCCACCTGGCTCCCCAGCTCGACCACGCGGTTGGTGGGCAGCTTGAAAAAGTCCATCGCGCTCGCAGAATTGCGCATCAGCCAGGCAAACACCTTCTCGCGCCAGATCGGCATCCCCGGATGATCGCTCGGGATCAGGGTCTGGCGCGACAGGAAGAAGCTGGTGTGCATCATGTCGAACTCGCCGCCGCAGCGTTGCATTGTCTTGAGGCCCAGCGGCACGTCCGTCTCCTCCATGAAGCCGTAATGCAGCACTGCGCGGTAGAAGCCGTCACCCAGATCGGTCATCTCGCAGCGGGTTTCGGGATCGACATAGGGCACATCGGCCACGCCGATTGTCAGGATCACCACCCGTTCGTGAAGCACCTTATTGTGCTTGATGTTATGGAGCAGCGCCGAGGGAACCCCTGCCGTCGTCGAGGCCATGAAAATTGCCGTGCCCGGTACCCGGAGGGCCGAATTCTTGGCCGACTTGGCGAAAATCTCCAGCGGCAGCGCGCTTTCGCTCATCCGCTCACGCATCAGCTTGCGCCCGCGCGCCCAAGTGGTGAGCAAGGTGAAGATGAAGAAGCCGATCGCCAGCGGCACCCACCCGCCCTGCGGCACCTTGATCAGGTTCGCGCCGAAATAGGCGATGTCGACGATCAGGAAGGCCACAACGAGCGGTAGCGCCTTCCACCACGGCCAGCGCCACAGCGAGAACAGCACGGCCGCCAGCAGCAGCGTATCGATGAACATCGCGCCCGTCACCGCGATGCCATAGGCGGCGGCAAGAGCGCTCGAAGACTGGAAGAACAACACCAGCAGGATCACCATGACCATCAGGCCCCAGTTGATCGCCGGAATGTAGATCTGTCCTGCGGCAGAGGCGCTGGTGTGTCGGATTTCCATGCGCGGGATAAAGCCCAACTGGATCGCCTGCTGGGTCAGGCTGAACGCGCCCGAAATAACCGCCTGACTGGCGATGATGGTGGCGAGCAGCGCGAGGATGATGACCGGCACACGCACCATGTCGGGGATCATCAGGAAGAACGGATCCTTGATCAGCGCCGCCGCTGCCTCTGGCGAGGTCTGCGACAGCACCATCGCGCCCTGCCCCATGTAGTTGAGCATCAGCGCCGGAAACACAAAGGTCAGCCACGACAGGCCGATCGGCTTCCTGCCGAAATGGCCCATATCGGCATACAGTGCCTCGGCCCCAGTAACCGCCAGCACGACACTGCCGAGCGCGACGAAGGCGGTAAAGCCATCGGTCGCGAAAAAGTTAAACGCATTGAGCGGATTGATCGTTTCCAAGATGATCGCCGGATTGGCGCTGAGGTGCATGACACCCAGCGTCGCCAGCATCCCGAAATAGGTCAGCATGATCGGCCCGAACAGCTTGCCGACCCGTTCGGTTCCGCGTGATTGCAGCGCGAACAGGCAGACAAGGATGGCAATAGCCGTTGGCACGATCCACGGTTCAAACCCGGGGACGATGTATTGCAGGCCCTCTGTCGCCGAAAGCACCGAGATCGCCGGGGTGATCATGCTGTCGCCATAAAACAGGGCCGTGGCGAACACACCAAGCAGCACCAGCGGCGCGGTCCATTTGGCGCTGTCGGACGCACGGCGGATCAGCGCCAGCAGCGCCAGGCTCCCGCCCTCACCCTTGTTGTCGGCGCGCATGATGGTGAAGACGTATTTGAGCGTCACCACCATCATCATTGACCAGAACACAAGGCTCAGCACCCCATGAATATGGGCCGCATCGGCGACGATGCCCGGCACGCCGTTGTGCGAGGCAAAGGTTTCGCGGAAAGCGTAAAGCGGGCTGGTCCCGATGTCACCGAACACCACGCCCACCGCGCCGACCGCAAGGGTGGCGGTGGAGGCCTTGTGTCCATGGCTCATTGCGTGACCGGAGTTGGCGACCGCAGTGGCAGGTGATGCTGTGCTGCTCATTTCAATCGGATTTCCCGTATCCCGCGGTACTGCCCATCCTGCCTGAACGACTCAGGTCGGCAAGCCGGCGCGCCTAGCACCGACCGTTCGCACCCGCAACACAGGCGTGACCCATGACACGCGCGGGACGCAAATGCGTCACTGCCCCTGCAGCATCGGAGCGCGGGCGATCATGTCGTCGAGCCGGGCGACTTCGGCCTTCAGCCCGTCATACCACGGCGCATCTTCAGGGGAGCGTTCGACCAGTCCTGCCCAGACATTGCGGGCCGCCACGATCTCGCCGCTCTGGAGATAGGCCATGCCGAGGTAATACTCTGCCCCCGGATGGGCCGGATCGGACATCCGCGCGCGCCCGAAGGCCTGAACGGCAGCAGGCGTGACGAAACCATCAGCGTGGCCGACCAACGCGAGGCCGAGCGCCAGCCAGCCTTCGGTGTGACGCGGATTTTCCGCCAGTCCCTGCTGGAGCAGTCCGGCAGCCTCTGAAAACTGGCCGCGGCGGGCAAAGGCGTCGGAGGTAACAAGATAGTTCGGCGGGGGCAGCGTGCGATCAAACAGCGCCGAACGACCCTCGACCATCGCCTCACCCTGCTTGCCGTTTTGGGCAACCTGCGCCTTGGGCGCGGAGTCCTGTCCGGGTGAGCCTTGCCATGCATAACCCGCCAGACCGAACACCAGCACAGCACCAAAAATGGTCAGCCCCTCGCGCGGAAGCCGGAGCACGAGCACTGCAAAGGCGAAAGCCGCAAGGGCAAGCGCGATGACCGCCAGCCAGCCGTCGATCATGCCGCTTCCCCTCCATCATTGCGCCGTTTGCCCAACCGCCGCAGCAGCACACCCGCCACCACGAGCAGCAACAACAGCGGGCCTGCAAACAGCGGCCAGGTGGTCGCGCTGACTTCAGGTTCGTAGCTGACATAATCGCCATAACGCGCGATCAGCCAGCGGCGGATTTCGTCGGGGCTTTCCCCCGCCAGGATGCGGCTGCGCACCTGATGGCGCATATCGCCCGCCATCGGCGCATCGGAATCCGCGATGCTCTGCGATTGGCATTTGAGGCAGCGCAGGGTGTGCATCAGCGCGGTCGCCTCGGCTTCAAGCCTTGGGTCGTCGAGCTGGTTATAGGCAAAGGGCGCAGGCGGCATGGAATCTTGCGCCAGCGCGGGGAGCGCACACAGCGTCAGCAGCAAAGCGATGGCAGCGCGGATCATCGGGCCTTCTCCAGTTCGGCCAGCAGCACCGGCACGTGTTCGGGCCGGATGTCGCCGATGTGCTGGTATCGGATCACCCCCTGCGCATCGATCACGAAAGTCTCCGGCACGCCAGATGATCCAACCGCCAGCTGCACCTCGGAAATCGGATCGCTGCCGATGCGGGCATAGGGGTTGCCATGCCGGGCGAGGAAGCCCGCGACAGCTTCGGGCCGGTCGCGGATGGCGATGCCGACAATTTCCACCCCTTGCGCCTTCAGCGCTTCGAGCTGGGGGGCCTCGGCGATGCAAGGCAGGCACCAGCTTGCCCAGATATTGAGCAGGCGGGGCTTGCCACCTGTAAAGTCTGCCTTCGAGGTGCCCGGCAGCCCGCCATAGGCGGGCGCAAGCGCAAAGTCGGGCAAGGGCTGGCCGATCATCGCGCTTTCAACGAATTCGTCCTTCTCCTGCGTCAGCATATAGCCCGCAACCCCCGCAAAGAAGGCGAACAGGGCGAGCGGCACCCACAGGAACAGGCGCGAGCGCATGGCCGGTTACTCCGCCGGCACAGGCGCGGCGGCGCCCAGCGCTTCGATGTCGGCGCGGCGTTCGGCACCCTTGGCGCTGGCGACCCGGCGCTTGACGTCGACCTTCACGCGGCCGGCAATCGCCAGAATGCCGCCCAGCGCAATCAGCAGGCCGCCGTACCAGATAAAGGTCACAAATGGCTTCCACCACACCCTGATCTGCCAGCGCCCGTCCTCTGCCTGATTGCCGACCACAGCATAAAGCTGGCCGTCCCAACGGGTCAGCAGCGCGCTTTCGCTGGTGGCCATGGGCGGCGACCAGAAATTGCGCGCCTGCGGGGCCAGGATCACCGGCTCGCCGCCATCCTTGCTGATCGCCAGACGTGCCTCGATGGCGGTCCAGTTCGGCCCGGCAACCGGGGTGACACTTTCAAGGGTGAAGCTGAAATCGCCGACTTGCTCGGTGCCGCCGGGCGCCACAGCTGCAAGGCGTTCCTGCGAGAAAGCACCCTCACAGGCCATGCCGAACAGCGAGACTGCGACCCCGAAATGGGCCAGCACCATGCCCCAAGTGGCCACCGGCACCCGCGAAAGCTTGCGCCCCTTGAGCGGCAGGAACGCTGCCACGGCCAGCGCCGCCGCGAGACCCAGGCCGAGCAGCGGCAGAAGCGGGAACTGGCCGAAGAAGCTCACCAGCGCGATTGTCCCGATCACCAGCGCGGCAATCAGCATCAGCTCGAACTGGAGCCGCTTGGGCTTGTCTTCCTTCCAGCGCAGCAGCGGGCCAACCGCCATGACGAGGAACATCGGCACCGCAAAGATCGCACCCGCCGGGTTGAAGTACGGCGGGCCGACGCTGACGCGCACATCGAAGGCCTCCGTCAGCAGGGGGTAGAGCGTACCGAGCAGCACGATGGCGAGGATCGCCGACAGCATCACATTGTTGAACACCAGCGCGCCCTCACGGCTGGTGACAGCAAAGCGCTTACCCTCGGACACGGCACCCGCTCGCAACGCGAAAATGGTGAAGGCCCCGCCGATATAAAGCAGCAGCAACCCGAGGATGAAGGCGCCGCGCTCGGGATCCACCGCGAAGGCGTGGACACTGGTCAGCACGCCCGAGCGCACAAGGAAGGTGCCAAGCATGGACATTGAAAAGGCCAGCACGCCCAGCATGATCGTCCACGTGCGCAGCGCATCGCGTGCAGCCAGCACGCTCACCGAGTGCATTAACGCGGTCGCGGCGAGCCACGGCATCAGCGAGGCGTTCTCGACCGGATCCCAGAACCACCAGCCGCCCCAGCCCAGCTCGTAATAGGCCCAGTATGATCCGGCTGTAATCCCGAAGGTCAGCAACACCCATGCGCCGAGCACCCACGGGCGCAGCACGCGGGCAAAGGAAGGATTGACCTGATTGGTCAGCAGCGCGCCCATCGCCAGACTGAAGGCGACCGACAGGCCGACATAGCCTGCGTAGAGCGTCGGCGGATGGATCGCGAGGCCGATGTCCTGAAGCAGCGGGTTGAGGCCCGTTCCCTCGGCAGCGGGCACCGGCAGCCGCTCGAACGGGTTGGAGGACAACAGCAGAAAGGCATAGAAACCCAGCGCGACAAATCCTTGCACCGCCAGCGTCGCGCCCATTGTGCGCGCGGGCAGGCGCTTCTCGAACCCGGCCAGCAGCCCGCCCGAAAGCGCCAGCACGCCGACCCACAGCAGCATCGAGCCTTCGTGGTTCCCCCAAGTGCCGGTCAGCTTGAAGAGCATCGGCTTCATCGAGTGGGAATTGCTGGCCACCAGCTTGATCGAAAGATCGGTGATCGCAAAGGCCCACAGCAGCATGATGAAGGCGAGCACGGCGAGCACGGCCTGCACCACCGCTGCCGGGCGTGCGTAAATCGCCAGCGGATTGACCTCGCCTTCCGCAGCTCTCAGCGCGAAGGCGCCGGAGACCATCTGGAGCACCGCCAGAGCAGCGGCCAGCCACAGGGCGGCCAGTCCGATTTCGGCAATCATTGCTTGGCCCTCATATGTGCCACGTAGCTACTTCAGCCCCACGGTGGTTTCAGCCGCCATCTTGGCGGCCTGATCGGTGCCCATGCCTTCCAGCTCCTTGGGCACGTAATTCTCGTCATGCTTGGCGAGGAGGTTGGTGGCGATGAACACGCCATCGGGTCCAAGGCTACCTTCGGCCACAACACCGGAATTCTCGACGAACAGATCGGGCAGGATGCCGCTGTAACGCACCGGGATCGCATCGGCAGTGTTGCCGGTGACCATGAAATTGACTGTGACGCCATCAGGCATCGTCTTGATTGATCCGGCCTGCACCATCCCGCCGAGCCGCACGGCCTGACCGATTTCGGGGGGATCAGATGCCATCTGCTCCGGCAGGTAGAAGTAGTTCGCCTGATTGCGCAGGCTCCACGCCGCGAGCAGACCCGCGCCGACAATCGCCAGCAGGGCAATGATCACCAGGACCAGACGTTGATGCTTGGCTTTCATTTCAAGGTTCCTGTTCAGCGCCGGCGCGCCGCATCACGCCGGGCTTCGGCGCGGGTCATGGAACGCCATGCCCAGACGATCAGCAATGCCAGAGCGACAATGCCGACACCATAGGCCAGGAGAACGAAATCCCACTGGTTCAACTGTTCGCGCATCACGCCTGCTCCATCGCGGGCGCAGCCGGAGCGGGTACATCATCATCGAGAGCGCGGCGGCGCAAGCGCGCCTCGACCTGCTGCTCGGCAATCAGCGCACGCATCCGCATCAGCACGATTGCGCCGAACAACAGCGAAAATCCGACAACGGCAACCAGCAGCGGAACGAGGAATGTCGCCTCGATCGCGCTCTTGCCCGCCGTGATGCTGGGCGGCTGATGGAGCGAGTTCCACCACACCACCGAACGGTTGATGATCGGCACATTGACCGCGCCGACCATGCCGAAAATCGCCGCGATCTTTGTCGAAGAACCTTCCTTGTCGGCGGCTTCTGTCAGCGCGATGTAACCCGCATAGAGGAACAGCAGGACGAGCATCGACGTCAGCCGACCGTCCCACTCCCACCAGGTCCCCCAGGTCGGGCGGCCCCAGATCGAACCTGTGGCAAGGCAGATCGCGCAGAACACCATCCCGGGCATCGCAATCGCCCGCGCGGCGAGCGCGGCGAGCGGGTGCTTCCAGATCAGCAGCATGGCGCTGGAAATGGCGATACCCGCCCAGCCCCCCATGCCCAGCCATGCGGCCGGCACGTGGATGAAGAGGATCCGCACCGTCTCGCCCATCAGGCGGTCGGGCGGGACCATGAACAGGCCCCAAAGGATTGCGCCCGCAGACAGCACCAGACCGCTCCAGAACAGGAGCGGCATCAGCCACTTCGCGAGGCTCAGGAAACGGGTGGGGTTAGCGTAAATGTGCATGGTGTGTTGCGTCTGGCCGGGCTTGTAGCCTTACACCCGATCCGGACAAGAGAGCAAATCGCAACCCGGCGGAATCGTTCCCGACCTGCGCGCCGCAATCAGCCCCTGCCAATCAGTTTCTGCGCCATCCGGTCAGCAACGACGTCTGCGGAAACGCCGCTCGCCTCGCTCTCCTGCCAGATCGATTCGAGCCGTCCGGGGATCTTTTCGACCAGTGCGTTGACCTCGGCCACATCGACGTTGCGGCCTTCGCGGCGGGCGAGATATTCGGTGGCGACCGAGATGATGCCGCCCGCATTGATGACGTAATCGGGCGCATAGAGAATGCCGCGCGCTGCCAGCACCGCGCCATGCTGTGGCTTGGCG
Organism: Porphyrobacter sp. IPPAS B-1204; assembly: GCA_003724185.1. Taxonomy (GTDB): domain Bacteria; phylum Pseudomonadota; class Alphaproteobacteria; order Sphingomonadales; family Sphingomonadaceae; genus Erythrobacter. Next base: position 40,821 of record RHGM01000005.1, on the reverse strand, counting down.
AGCTGGTTGTTGGCTCCGCCCGCAACGATCGCGCAATCGAGCGCGGCAATGCCGGCATCATCAAGGATGGCGCCTAGCGCATTCGGGCTGAACACGTCGCACGGCGTCGCCATGATCGCATCGGTGCTGACCGCTACCGCGCCCAGCTCTGCTGCCAGCGCCGCGGCGCGGTCTGCATTGATGTCTGCCAGCATCAGATTTGCCCCGTCACGGGCCACGAGCCGCGCAACCCCGCCGCCGACACTGCCGGTACCCTGAACCGCGACATGGACGCCTGCGAGGCTATCCTTGCCAAGCTTGTGCCGCACGGCCGCCTTGATGCCGAGATAGATACCGTAAGCCGTGAACGGCCCCGGATCGCCGCCTGCACTGCCCTCGCCCGCCACAGGCAGGCCCGAGACATGCGCCGTGCGCTGGGCTACCGCGACCATGTCAGCTTCGGTGATCCCAACGTCTTCAGCAGTGACATAGCGCCCGCCCAATGCCTCAACCGCATCGCCGAACGCGGCGAGCATTTCGGGGGTCTTGATCCGCTGTTCATCAGCAAGGATCACCGCTTTACCTCCGCCCATCGGCAGGCCCGCCATCGCGTTCTTGTAGCTCATCCCGCGCGACAGGCGCAGGCAGTCACGCATGGCGGCTGCCGGATCGTTGTAATGCCAGAACCGGGTGCCGCCGGCCGAGGGGCCGCAATGGGTCGAATGCACCGCGATGATCGCTGTCAGACCGCTTGCCCGGTCGTGCACCACCTGCACCAGTTCGTGGGCGTCGTAATCGGGCTCGGCCCAGAATGCGGTCATGATCGTTCCCCTGTCCGGCGCGGCTGTGCCTGAATGATGGGGAAAATGGGGCGATCGACGGGGTTCGAACCCGCGACCTCCGGTACCACAAACCGGCGCTCTAACCAACTGAGCTACGATCGCCACATGCCCCTGCCTGATCGCTACCCTTCGGTCGCTGCCAAGCCCGCGCAGGGGCTGCGGTTTACGCATGGCAAACGCCCGGTCAAGTGCGCCGTAGCGGGGAAGGCGCCTCTTGCACAAAGGCCTTCTGATGGGAAGCGAAAACTGCGCTGTGCAATCCCTGACGCAAGATTGTTACGCGGGGCCTGTAGGCATTGCCAAGACCGGCGCCGGATTTATCCTGCCACGGCCATGACCGCCCCAACCGATTCCATCGCTGCCTGCCTGTCCGCCCAGCCCGGTATCCAGCGCGTGCCGACGCCCAAGGCCGAACTGTTCCAGCACAAGCGCTTCGTGCCGGATGATCTTGCCGCAGAGCTGATAGCGCTGATCGATTCGGGTCGCCGTCCATCAACCATCGCCGACGACAATGGTGACGCCTATTTCCGCACCAGCGAGACCTGTGATCTGGCTGCCGATCTGCCTGCGGTCGAACGGATCGAAGCGATGATCACCGCGCTATCGGGCCTCGACCCAGCCTATGGCGAGCCGCTGCAAGGCCAGCGTTACGCCGAAGGACAGGAGTTCAAGGCGCACACCGATTACTTTGCACCAGGTGGCCGCGATTTTGCAAAATTCTGCTCGCTGTCTGGCAACCGCACGTGGACCTTCATGGCCTATCTCAATGAGGTCGAAGCAGGCGGTGCCACCCGGTTCAAACTGCTTGACAAGACCTTCCAGCCAGAGCCCGGAAAGCTGCTGTGCTGGAACAACCGTCTAGCGGATGGCGGCGTCAGCCATGCGACGCTGCACCACGGGATGAAGGTACGCAAAGGCGTCAAATACGTCATCACCAAATGGTATCGCGAGCGGCCCTGGCAGGGCTGACAGCACAAACGGAAAAGGGCGACCCCGTCGGGCCGCCCTCCTCGTAGCAGCCTTGCGGCTGCACAGCTTGGAAACTGCTTACTTCTTGAGGCTGAGCCCGCCAAAACGCTTGTTGAAGGCCGCAACACGGCCGCCTTCCTGCACCTGACGGTTGCCGCCAGTCCAGGCAGGGTGGCTCAGCGGATCGATATCGAGCGCGAGCACATCGCCTTCCTTGCCCCAGGTCGAGCGGGTCTGGAATTCGGTACCATCGGTCATCTTGACCGTGATCATGTGGTAATTGGGGTGACCTTCGGCCTTCATGAGCGTGTCCTTTGCAGCATGGCACCGGTACCGACCGGCGCAGCTATGAATGGGAAGCGCGCGCCTTAGTGGCGATCGCTGCGCAATGCAACCTTAGATGTCCGCACAGGCAATCAGGCAGGCGGATCGGTCATCATGGCGGTGAACTCGACCTCGCAGGTGGTCTTCCCCTCGACGCTGGCCACGCCCTTGAACTTGTAGACGCGGCTGCGCTTCTGGGTGAATTCCACGTGCAGATCGAGCAGGCATCCGGGCGTCACGGGGGCGCGGAACTTGGCGTTTTCGATCCCCATGAAGATGACCAGCTTGCCGGTGCCGGCCAGCTCCATCGTTTCGATGCCAAGGATGCCGGCGGCCTGCGCCAGCGCCTCGATCTGAAGCACGCCCGGCATGATCGGCGCGCCGGGGAAGTGACCCTGGAAGAACTGTTCATTCATGCTCACGGCCTTGACCGCGTGAATGCGTTCACCCAGCGTGATCGCCTTCACACGGTCAACCAGCAACAACGGGTAACGATGCGGCAAGGCCTTGAGTATCTTGACGATATCGTAATCCAGCACTTCAGCCGCCGGACTGCCTGCACTGCTACCCGTGTCGCTCATCAATCAGGCTCCGTGGCAATCAGCGGCCGACCGGCGCGGCAGGGTTGCCCTGCTGCGCCTGCGCGGCCTGCTGCTGCTGAAGCTGCGCGGCAATGGCCAGACGCTGCTGGATTTCCTGATAAAGCTGCACGCCTTCGCGGCTCGGCTGCCAGCCCGACGGCGGCACCACACCCACAGCGGGAACGCGCACATTCAGCGCCGCCGTCACCTTCTGGGTGATGTCGGCTTCGGGCGGAGCGTAAAGCAACGTGCCCGGATCGATGATCAGCTTGATCTGTTCCTGCGTGGTGACGTCCTGCAGGGCCGAAGAATACTGCATGATGATCTGCTCGACTGCATAGACGCGCGCGCCGTCAACCTGATTGGTGAGGCCCTGGATCTCCTGCTCAAGCGTCTGCAGCTTCGCGAAGTCGGGCGACTTCTGCATCGCAGCCTGCTCGGCGTCGTCAACCTGCTTGTCGCCGTTCTTGTCGAACTTGGCGAGCATGGTCTGGCGCTCCTGCACCTTGGTGCGGCGCAGGTTGTTCTGCTCGGCGTAGGTGGTGTTGACCTGCTCATAGGCGGTCTGGAAAGCGGTGGTGCCGATGATCGTGCGCGAGACATCGACCGTGGCCATGCGGCCTTCGACCTGCGCATGAACGGGCAGTGCGGCAGTGGCGGCCAGCACCAGGCCGACCGGAGCGAGAAGCTTGGCAAGACGTGTCATCAGAATTGGGTTCCTACATTGAAGGTAAAGCGCCGCTCGTCATCGCCTTCGACCTTGCGGATGGTCTGGGCGAAGTCGATGCGGAAAGGTCCGAAGGGTGAATTCCAGTTCACCCCGATCCCGGCGGTGATGCGCGGACTGGGCGAATTGCCCAGGAACAGTTCGCGGATATTGGTGCCGCCCTGAATTTCGCGGCAGTTCGGCGATCCGTCGGGCTGGGTCGGGCTGGTCGTCGGAACGCGCTGCTGCGATCCGCAGGTACCACCCACCGGCGGCGTGCTGAACAGCAGCTCTCCGTCCGCGTTGCGCAGTTGCGTGCCGCCCGGATTGACGGTGAGGACAGGCGTCTCGACGCCCCACAGCGCGCCGATATCGGTCCAGATCGAGGGCCTGAGGCCGAGTTCGCGCGCGCCCGATCCCAGCGGAATTTCAAGCTCTGCACGTCCCAGATAATAATTGCGGCCGCCGATGGCATCGTCACGCACTTGGCGACGTTCGGTGAAAAACAGGATGTTGCCGTCGGCATCCAAAAGCGGGCGGTTGAACGCGTCGAGCTGCGAGGTCTGCGTCAGGATGCGCGGGCCGACACCGCGGATCGCAAAACCGCGGAACTGCGGCTCGCCAAGGAAAAAGCGGTCGGTCAGCAGCACGTCATCCACGCCGGCGCCGGGACGTTCCTGCAGCGGAATGATCGTCCCACCCTCGGCGAGCACCGAGAAAATGAAGCCCGTGTTGGCAACATTCCAGAACTGCTGCGCGCGGCCGCGGAAGCGCGTGTAGCGCACGTCCCCGCCCAGACCTGCAAACTCGGCGCTGAGCGACACTGTCCGGCCGCGGGTGGGACGGATGCGCGAGTTCAATGAGTTGTAGTTAAGGCTCAGACCGACGATCGAGCTCAGACGCGTCCCGATGGCATCGCACAGGAAGCGACCCGCGCGCAGCGGATCGCATTCACGGGTGCCATCGCCATCGATATCCGAGAAGAACAGGTTTTCGTCCAGCGACACGTTTTCGTAATTGAGGGTGTAGCTGCCGACCAGCGACATGTATTCAGTCAACGGCACGCCCGCACGCATCGAGAAGCCGGTGGTGGCCTGTTCGAACGTCGTGTTGCGGTTGTTGCCGGTGAAGTTGAAGCTGTTGAAATCGCGCCGGTAGATATCGATCCCGCCGGAGATGTTGCGATCGAAGATATAGGGATCGCTGAAGCTGATCTGGGCCGAGCGCGAGAACTGCGAATAGTTGACGCTGAGGCCGATGGTCTGCCCGCGCCCGCGGAAGTTGCGCTGACGGATCGAGCCCGCGAGAATGAACTGTTCGATCGACGAGAAGCCCGCCGAAAACTGGAGTTCGCCGGTCGGGCGTTCTTCGACATTGGCTTCAAGGATGATCCGGTCAGGCGCGCTGCCTTCGGTCTGCTTGACCTCGAAGTTTTCCTGGAAATAGCCAAGCGAGTTGATCCGTGCCGTGGTGCGCTGCACGCCAAGGCTGTTGAAGGCATCACCTTCGGCCAGGCGGAACTCGCGCCGCACGACCTTGTCCTGCGTCAGGGTGTTACCGTTGATATCGACCCGCTCGACATAGACCCGCGGCGCCTCTCGCAGGATGAAAGTCACGTTCATCTTGCGGTTGTCGGGATCGCGGTTGAAGCGCGGTTGCACGTCGGCAAAGGCGTAACCGTAACGGCCCGCCAGCTCTGTGAGCTGCTCGACGGTGTCTTCGACCGTCTTGGCGTTGTAGAAATCGCCGTCCTTCATCGGCAGCTGCGTGCTCATCACGTCGCTGTCGAAGTCGCGCAGCTGGCTGTCGACCTTGACGTCGCCAAAGGTGTAGCGCTCGCCCTCCTCCACCACGTAGGTGATGATGAAGTCCTTCTGGTCCGGCGTGAGTTCTGCGACGGCCGAGACCACCCGGAAATCGGCATAGCCTTCGGTCAGGTAGAACTGGCGCAGCTTCTGCTGGTCGAAGGCCAGACGGTCAGGGTCATAGCTGGTGTTGGAGCTGAAGAAGCTGGTGAGCCGCGCCTGCTTGGTGACCATCTCGCCGCGCAGCGCGCCATCGGAGAATTTCTCGTTGCCGAGAATGTTGATCTGGCGGACCTTGGACTTGGGGCCTTCGCTGATCTCGAACACGATATCGACGCGGTTCTGCGGCAGCTGCACCAGCTTGGGTTCGACCTTGGCGGCAAACCGGCCCTGGCGCTTGTAGAGTTCGATGATGCGCGAAACGTCTGCGCGGACCTTGGACCGGGTGAAGATCTGACGCGGCGAGAGCTTGATTTCCGGCAGGATCTTGTCGGGCTTGAGGCGTTCGTTGCCTTCAAGCACGATGCGGTTGATCACCGGGTTTTCAACCACGGTGATCACCACGTTGCCATTGTCGTTGCGGATCGAATAATTGGCGAAAAGCTCGGTCGCGCTGAGATCCTTGATGGCCTCGTCGGCGGCAACCGCCGTGTATTCCTGGCCAACGCGCAAGCGGATGTAGCTGAGGATGGTGGTGGGTTCGAGACGCTCGGCCCCGACCACCGTGATGGTGCGGATCGTGTTGCTGCTCGGTGCCGGAGCCGGGACAGGTGCCGGGGCGCCCTGGGCTGCGGGATCGGGAGTGGCCTGCTGCGCCTGCGCAATCGCGGGGATGCCGGCAAGGATCGAACCGCAGCACAGCAGGCTCGCCAACCGCACAGCGGGGCGAAGGGCGACAGGGTTGCAAATGACGGGCATCGCGCCTGTCCTGCTCAATCGGTTCATGCAGCTAAAATCCCGTTATCAACCCTGCGTGCTCGCGCCGCTTGCGACCCGCGCCGCTTTGCCTTGCCAGTCACCATTTGCGCATCGAACCACGCCGTCCCGTCGCGTGGCCCCCGCCTGTGCCCCATGTGCCCTGCGCGGGTCAAGCCGCACGGGCGCGGGATCAGCGCGGACTATCGTGCTTTCCCCCGCAAACCGCGCCGCCCTTGCAGCGCCGTCAGCTTCCGAAGATCGGCAGCGAGACAATGTCATTCACCGTCACCACCAGCATCAACATCAGCACCAGGGCAATCCCGGTGCGGTAAGCCCATTCGGTAGCCTGCGGCCCTACCGGCTTGCGGCGGATCGCCTCGGCCGCGTAAAACATCAGGTGCCCGCCATCGAGTGCGGGGATTGGCAAGAAGTTGATGAATGCCAAATTAAGCGAGATCAGCGCAGCGAAGTGAATGAAGGCGGCAGCGCCCATGCTCATCTGTTCGCCGGAGAATTTGGCGATCTTGAGCGGCCCGCCCAGTTCCTTCACCGAACGCTCGCCCGTCACGATCTGCTGGATGCCAGTGACCATCATGCCCATGAAATCCCAGCTCTGTTTCACGCCGAGCGGGATAGCCTCAAGAACACTCACCTCTTCGAGTTCATACGTGCCGCCAGCAGGCGCGACGCCGATCAGGCCTTCGGTGCTGATATTGCCGAAATTGTCCTTGCGCTCGATCCGTGCGGTGGTGAGCGGGACATCCAGCGTATCGCCCGCCCGTTCGACAGTGAACACCATCTGCTTGCCGGGATGCAGCGCAACCTTGGTTTTCAGATCGGTGAAATCGCCAATTGGCCGTCCGTCGATGGCGACGACCACATCGCCCACCTTGAGGCCCGCCGCCTCCGCAACACTGCCTTCGCTGAAGGCGCCGATGGTGCGCGAATCCTCGGGGTCGGTCATGGTCGGCTTGCCCATGATCGCAAAGAAAGCCGCGAAAATCGCTATCGCGATCACCAGATTGGTCACCGGCCCCGCAGCCACGATCAGCGCGCGCTTCCACAAGGCGGCGTGCTGGAAGCTGCCTTCCTCAGCCGGAGCATCGGGATCAGGGACACTGGCGGGGTTCATATCGCCCTTGAACTGCACATAGCCGCCCAAGGGGAGCGCCGAAAGCTTCCAGCGCGTGCCCTGCCGGTCAGTAAAGCCAGCCAGCTCCTTGCCGAACCCCACCGAGAAGGCTTCCGCCTTCACACCGAACATCCGGCCGACCAGCAGGTGGCCGAGTTCATGCAGGGTGATCAGCGGCCCAAGCAACAGCAGGAAGCCGATCACGTACATCCAGAAAGGGGGGGATTCAAACAAGAGCGTTGTTCTCCAGCAGGCTGAGCGCCTGCATCCTTGCCGATTGGTCTACCGCCAGCACTTCGGCAAGGCTGGCTGGGCGCGGTGCGTCATTGCTGCGCTGCAAGGTTTCTTCCACCACTGCGGCAATCCGGGTGAACCTGATCTGACCGGCAAGGAAGGCGGCGACCGCAACTTCGTTGGCGGCATTGAGTATTGCCGGGGCCGAGCCACCCGCACGGATCGCCTCACGCGCCAGACGGGTCGCGGGGAAACGGTCTTCATCAGGCGCATGGAACGTGAGTTCACCAATCGCTGCGAGATCAAGCGGGGCGAGCGGCGTTTCCATCCGTTGCGGCCATGCGAGGCACGACGCAATCGGCACGCGCATATCCGACGGGCCAAGCTGCGCAAGCGTCGACCGGTCGCGGAATTCCACCATCGAATGGATCACGCTTTGCGGGTGGATGACGATGCCGAGCTTCTCCAGCCCGACCGGAAACAGGTGATAGGCCTCGATATATTCGAGCCCCTTGTTCATCATCGTCGCAGAATCGACGCTGATCTTGGCGCCCATCGACCAGTTCGGGTGAGCGACCGCCTGAGCAGGCGTGGCCGCATCGAGCTGCGCCTGCGTCCAAGTCCTGAGCGGACCGCCGCTGGCGGTGAGCGTGATCTTCGCCACATCCTCGATGCGGTTGCCGATGAGGCACTGGAAGATCGCATTGTGTTCGGAATCGGTCGGCAGCAACGTCGCGCCGTGACGCGTGACGGCCTGCATCAGCACCTCGCCCGCGGACACCAGCGCTTCCTTGTTGGCAAGCGCGATGGTGCCGCCGCGCTCAACCGCCGCCATGACAGGGGCCAGCCCCGCGCAGCCGACAATCGCCGCGACCGTCATATCCACGGGCCGCTCGGCCGCCTCGACCAGCGCTGCCCTTCCCCCGGCCGCTTCAATGTCGCTGTTGCCCAGCGCCGCACGCAACTCGGGCAGGCACGCCTCGTCGCCGACCACCGCCAGCTTGGCGCCAAATTCGATGGCCAGCGCCGCCAACTCCGCAGCGCTGCATTGCGCGGTCAGTGCCTCGATCTGCCAGTCGTCCCGGTTGCGCCGCACCAGATCGAGCGTCGATGCGCCAATCGATCCGGTGGCACCAAGCAGGGTGAGTGTGCGCGTCATGATCGCATCATCCCAGCAAAGTGGACGCCGTGGCAATCACAAACAGCACAAAGAACACCGCGATAAACCCGTCGAGCCGGTCAAACAGGCCGCCATGTCCCGGAATGAGGCTGCCTGAATCCTTGACCCCGGCGCGGCGCTTCATCCAGCTTTCAAAGAAATCGCCCGCCTGCGCGATCACCGCGATGAGCACGCCGCCGACAACTGCACTGGCAATGCTGATCCACGTATAGCCCGGCACTGCCGCTGGCCCGATATCGGCAAGCTCCACCGCGATGCCCACCAGCCCGGCCAGCAAAGCACCGCCGCCCAGCCCCGCCCAGGTCTTGGCCGGACTGATCCGTGGGGCGATCTTCGGCCCGCCGATGGCGCGGCCCGCGAAATAGGCTCCAACATCGACAGCAACGATCGGCAGCAGAAACACGAGCAGCACCTCGACGGGGCCATAGCCCGATTGCATCGGATCAAGCGGCAGCACCTGCCGTCCGTTGCGCACCGCCATCATGGCAATGCTCGCCCCGCCGACATATACGACGCCCGCAAAGAACCACACGGTCTCGCCCACGCCGGTCATGCCGAAGCGTTCGATCAGCTTGTTCCATTCCCAAACGATCCCGCAACCAACCAGCGCGACAAAAACCGTCCAGAACCAGCCACCAAGCCACAGCGCAGCCCCCGCCAGCACCAGCATGACAATGGCCGAGGCAAGCCGCACCGGCAGATCGGTCACGCCCGCCTTGGGATCGCGCACCCGCGCCTCACCGTCCGCCATATCGCCGCTCCCTCCGGGCAAAATCATCAAGCGCCTGTGTCAGATGCGCAGGTTCAAAATCGGGCCACAGCGTATCGACAAACAGCATCTCGGCATAGGCTGCCTGCCACAGCAGAAAATTCGACAGGCGGATTTCGCCGCTGGTGCGGATCAGCAGATCGAGCGGCGGCAGATCGGCGGTATCGAGCTGCGCGGCAATGCTTTCGATGCTGACCTCGCCCGCCGCTGCCGCTTTGGCAGCCGCACGGGCAATTTCGTGCTGCCCGCCGTAATTCAGCGCCACGGCCAGCGTCTGCTTGCCGTTCGCGGTCTGGGCCAGCGCGTCTTCCAGCATCGCGACAATATCGGGGGCGAGCGATTGCCAGTCGCCGATGATCTTCAGCTTTACGTTGTTGGCAACGAATTCGGGCAGATCGGATTTGATGAACCGCCGCATCAGGTTCATCAGATCATCGACCTCGTCCTCGGACCGCTTCCAGTTTTCGGACGAGAACGCATAGAGCGTCAGGCATTCCAGCCCGGTCGGTTCTAGCGCACGCACCAGCCGCCGCACCGCTTCCACGCCGCGCTGGTGGCCGACTGCGCGCGGCAAGGCCCGCTTTTTGGCCCAGCGGCCATTGCCATCCATGATGATGGCGACATGTCTGGCGCGCGACTGGTCCAAGCCTGTTCCCTACGATCCCGCTGCCGCAATCACTGCGTCAGGATTTCCTGTTCCTTCTTGGCGGCAGCCTCGTCGGTTTCTTTGACGTATTGATCGGTCAGCTTCTGGACCTGCTCTTCGGAACGCTTGCGATCGTCCTCGGAGATTTCCTTCTTCTTCTCGTCGACCTTCAGGCTTTCCATCGCATCACGGCGCACGTTGCGGATCGCGATTTTGGCCTTTTCGGCATATTGGCCCGCCAGCTTCGCCAGCTCCTTGCGGCGATCCTGTGTCAGATCGGGGATCGGCAGGCGCAGGGTCTGACCGTCGATGATCGGGTTGAGGCCGAGGTTCGCGTGGGCGATGCCCTTTTCCACCGCGGTCATGTTGGACCGGTCCCACACTTGCACGCTCAGCATCCGCGGCTCGGGCGCGGACACCGTGGCGACCTGCGACAGCGGCATCATCGAGCCATAGACTTCGACCACGACGGGATCGAGCAGGCTGGTGTTGGCGCGGCCTGTGCGCAGGCCTTGCAGATCGCTTTTCAACGCTTCGACAGCGCCCTTCATCCGGCGCTCGACATCGGCCTTGTCATATTGCGGCATGGCTGGAGTATCCTTCGCTTGTCTTAGCTGTCTTGAACAATGGTCTGCACGCCTTCACCCGCCAGCACGCGGGCAAGGTTGCCCTTCTCACGGATCGAGAAGACGACGATCGGAATCTTGTTGTCACGGCACAGGGCCACGGCGGAGGCGTCCATCACCTTGAGGTTGTCGGCCAGCACGCGGTCGTAGGTCACGGTGTCGAACCGCACGGCATCGGGGTTGTGCTTGGGATCGCTGTCATAGACCCCGTCAACGCTGGTGCCCTTCAGCAGCGCATCGCACTTCATCTCAGCCGCACGCAGGGCAGCGCCGCTGTCTGTGGTGAAATAGGGCGCGCCGACGCCTGCTGCGAAGATCACGACGCGGCCCTTTTCGAGATGGCGCTCGGCACGGCGCCGGATCACCGGCTCGCACACCTTGTCCATTTCGATCGCGGACTGCACGCGGGTCTGCACGCCAAGCTGTTCCAGCGCGTTCTGCATGGCGAGCGCGTTCATCACGGTCGCCAGCATCCCCATGTAATCGGCTTGCGCGCGGTCCATCCCCTTGGCCGCCCCCGCCATCCCGCGGAAGATATTGCCGCCGCCGATGACCAGGCAGATTTCGAGGCCGGTTTCCTTGGCCGCTTTCACTTCTGCGGCAAGCTCGGCGACGAAGGCCGGATCGATCCCGAACTGCTGGCTGCCCATCAGCACTTCGCCCGACAGTTTCAGGAGGACGCGCTTGATCGGAGGTAGAGACATGGGAATGCGAGGCTCCGGATGAAATCTTTGGCTAAGGGCTGGCTGCGCCGCACTTAACGGGCAATCTGCCATTGCGCAAAGGGTAAGGTAGCGCCGCAGGGGCGCTCAAGCAAACGGCCGCCGCAGCTTTTGCTGCGGCGGCCGTCCGATGATTGTTGGCGAAAGATCAGCCCTTGAGGGTCGCTGCCACTTCCGCCGCGAAATCGACCTCTTCCTTCTCGATGCCTTCGCCGAGCTGGAAGCGGGCATAGTCCTTGAGCACGATCGGCATGCCCGCAGCCTTGCCGGCCTGCGCGACGAGATCGGAAATGACGGTCTTGTTGTCCATCACGAAGATCTGGCTGAGCAGCGCGTTTTCCTTGGCGAACTTCTTCACCGCGCCATCGACCATCTTTTCCTGCACGTCGGCCGGCTTGCCGCTCTCGGCAGCCTTTTCGGCGGCGACCTTGCGCTCACGGTCGAGCACTTCGGGGTCGAGGCTGTCAGCGTCGAGCGCCATCGGGAACGCGGCGGCCGCATGCATGGCCAGCTGCTTGCCGAGCGGTTCGAGCACGTCGGCACCTGCGTCGCTTTCCAGCGCAATCAGCACGCCGATCTTGCCGAGACCTTCGGCTGCAGCGGTGTGCATGTAGGACACGACCGCGCCCTTCTCGACCGACACGGTCTTGATGCGGCGGATCTGCTGGTTTTCGCCGATGGTGGCGACGTTATCGGTCAGCTTTTCCGACACAGTGCCGCCTTCGGGATAGGCCGCAGCCTTAAGCGCCTCGACATCGTCATTGCCGAGTTCAAGAGCCACAGCCGTCACATTGCGGACGAAGCTCTGGAACTGGTCATTCTTGGCGACGAAATCGGTTTCCGAGTTCACTTCGACGGCCACGCCCTTGGTGCCCGAAACGGCCACGCCGACGAGGCCTTCGGCCGCGGTGCGGCTCGACTTCTTCTGCGCGGTGGCGAGGCCCTTGGCGCGCAGCGCGTCAACCGCAGCTTCGATGTCGCCGCCCGCTTCGGTCAGCGCCTTCTTGGCGTCCATCATGCCAGCGCCGGTGCGCTCGCGCAGCTTCTTCACGTCAGCGACGGAAAAATCAGCCATGAGAAATTCCTTTTCGTGTGTTGTTCGGGCGCCCGGCCCTGCCGTCCCGGGAAGGGGGGCAATGCCGGGCGCGCTAGAGGGGTTATGTGACGGGTGATTGACGAAGGCCGTCGATCACCCGTGCAAAAAATCAGGCTTCGGCGTCTTCCGCAGCCGGCTCTTCAGCGATTACCGCTTCTGCCGGGGGTTCAGCCATCGCGCCGAAATCGCTCGACACGTCGGCTTGGAACTTGCCCTTGCCGGCCAGCGCCGCTTCACCGATCGCCTGGCAGTAGAGACGCACTGCGCGGCTCGCATCGTCGTTGCCCGGAACCGGGAAAGCGATGCCCGAAGGATCGACGTTGGTATCAAGAATGCCGATCACCGGAATGCCGAGCACGTTGGCTTCCTTGATCGCCAGATCTTCCTTGTTGGCGTCGATGACGATCATCACGTCGGGGATGCCGCCCATGTCGCGGATACCGCCGAGCGAGGCTTCCAGCTTCTCGCGCTCACGGGTGAGCTGAAGCACTTCCTTCTTGGTGAAGCCCGACACGTCGCCCGAAAGCATTTCTTCCAGGCTCTTCAGACGGCGGATCGAACCCGAGATCGTCTTCCAGTTGGTGAGCATCCCGCCCAGCCAGCGGTGATTGACGAAATGCTGGCCCGACATGCGCGCGGCTTCAGCGATCGGCTCCTGCGCCTGACGCTTGGTGCCGACGAACAGCACCTTGCCGCCCGAACGCACGGTCGATTCGACGAAATCGAGAGCGCGCGCGAACAGCGGCACGGTCTGCGAGAGGTCGATGATGTGAACACCGTTGCGCGCGCCGAAAATGTACGGCTTCATGCGCGGGTTCCAGCGGTGGGTCTGGTGGCCGAAGTGAGCGCCGGCCTCGATCAATTGCTGCATCGTGACGACAGGTGCCGCCATAAGTAATTCCTTTCCGGTTGTTCCTCTGGAAAGCTGGAACCGTGATGCGGAGCTCCCGCAAACGGCACCGGTATGTGCGCCTTCCATGTGAATTTGCACCGCCAGCGACCTGTTGCCCCTGATGATGCGAGCGCGCCCTTAGCGCCCGCGCCCGGCGAAATCCAGTCCCGATTGGCCCGTCGGCCAAATTTCCCGAACGATCATTTTGCAAAGGCGCTTGACAGAACGGAACATGTAGGGAACAAGACTTAGGAACAAAGAACGAACGCTTCAGGGGATATCACTATGCTCGCTCTCGCCATCACCGTGCTGTTCACGCTCACCGGCATCATTTCCGCAGCGGTCATTGCCGACAATCTGATGAAGGCCCGCGCCGCCTATGCCCGGCTGATGCGCGAAGGCGAGATCATGCGTGCCGGCTTTGCATTGCAGGCGGCGGCGGTCGATATGCAGCTACGCCCGGTCACGCGCAGCACTACTGTGCGTCAGCGTTCGGTGCCCTTGCGCCCGCGGAGGCTTCAAGCCTGCGCCGCCGCTTGATCCGCCCATACTTCACCAGGCCGTAAGGCATCAGCGCAAGATAGGCGATGCTGATCGCCGCCAGCGTCCACCACGGCTCAAGCAGCAGTGCGGCAAATGCAAGGCCGGTAAAGGCGATCAACGGCAAGCGGATTGAACGGCGTGGGCGCAGCGAGGCCCAGCTTATTGTCGCCATGTTGGAAATCATCAGGATTGCAATCACCGTCAGCCATGCGGTCATCAGCGTCGGATCACGGAACAACTCGTAGCCAGTCTCATGCCACAGGTAGAACGGGGTGAAGGCCAGCCCCGCCCCAACCGGCGCGGGCACGCCGGTCAGGAACCCGGCAGATTTGTGCGGCTGATCGTCAACATCGATGCGGGCATTGAACCGCGCCAGCCTCAGCGCGCAACAGATCGCAAAGGCAAGGGCGGCAAACCAGCCAAAGGTCGGCCAGTCATTTAGCGACCACATGAACAGGATCAGCGCGGGCGCCACGCCAAAGCTGAGAGAATCGGCCAGAGAATCAAGCTCCGCGCCGAACCGTGACTGGGCGTTCAGCAGCCGCGCCACCCGCCCGTCGATCCCGTCGAGCACGCTTGCCAGAACGACAAGTCCGATCGCGAAGGCCCATTGCCCCTCGGTCGCGAACCGGATGCCGGTCAGCCCCGAACACAAAGCTGCAGCGGTAATCGCGTTGGGCAGCATGGCGCGCAAGGTCAGCCCACGGGCATTGGCTTCACGGCCCTCGGTCTCGTCCTCGTCCTCGGCCGCCTTGGGACCGAGTCTGGCAGGGAAGAAGCGCGCGCCGGGCAGCTTGCGCGGCTTGCGCTTGCGCGGCGATGGCGGGGGCGCCGATGCGTTCACTGGGCAATCCCTTCAATCAGTCCGCGCTGGCCGATTTCGGCGATCACAGTTTCGCCGGCAATTGTCGTCTGGCCGATCATCACGGCTGCATCGGTCCCGGCAGGCAGGTACACATCCACCCGGCTACCGAACCGGATTAGGCCGACCCGCTGCCCCTTGGCGACCATGTCTCCCGGCTTGACGAACGGCACAATCCGCCGCGCCAGCAAACCGGCGATCTGCGTGAAGCCGACCTTAAGCCCGTCGCTACGTTCGATCAGGATATGCTGCCGCTCGTTCTCCTCACTCGCCTTGTCGAGCTCGGCGTTCATGAAGCGGCCAGGAATATAGACCACCCGTCGCACCGTGCCGCCCACAGGGGTGCGGTTGATGTGCACATCGAACACGCTCATGAAGATTGACACGCGGGTAACCGGCCCGGACGGCAAGCCGGCAAAGCCCGATCCGTCGTTGATCTGCAATTCGAGCGGCGGTTCCACCTCTTCGATCAGCGTCACGATACCGTCGGCGGGGGCGATGATCGATGTATCGCTTTGCGGGACAACACGTTCGGGATCGCGGAAGAAAGCAAACACGCCAACGCTGAGGAACAGCAACGGCCAGCCGATGATGCCCCAGCCAAGCACGAGCAGGAAGAACAGGCTCGCGGCGACCGCGATCAGACCGAACTTGCGACCTTCCGGGTGGATTGCCGGCCAATCCCAGCCCGCCTCGCCCCGGCCTTTGTTATCGAGGATTTCACCTGCCATGGCACTGCTCTAGGGGCGCTTGCGCCGCCTCGCAAGCAACTCGCCTGCTTCAACCCGTCTTGCGCACGAACACCACCCCAGCCGAATAGCCCGCGCCGAACGAGCAGATCAGCCCCGTATCGCCTGCGGCAAGATCATGGGAATGCTGGTGAAATGCAATGATCGAGCCTGCGCTGGAGGTGTTGCCATAGGTGTCCAGAACGGTGGGACTTTCGTCCTCGTTCGCCTCATGACCCAGCACTTTTTGCGCGATCAGCCGGTTCATCCCTGCGTTGGCCTGATGCAGCCACAGGCGGCGCAGGTCTTCCGGTGTGATCCCGAGCCGTGCGGATTCCTCAAGGATAAGCTGCGCCACCATCGGCACGACTTCCTTGAAAACCTTGCGTCCCTCCTGAACGAACAGCTTGTCGGCGCTGCCCGCGCTGTCGGGCGCGGCGCGGTTCAGAAAGCCGAAGTTGTTGCGGATGTTGTTCGAGAACACGGTCTTCAGCCGCGTACCGAGAATGTCCCAGTGCCCGGCCGGGGCAATCGCTGCGTCCTCGACCAGCACGGCGGTCGCAACATCGCCGAAGATGAAGTGGCTGTCGCGGTCACGCCAGTTCAGATGGCCTGATGTGATTTCCGGGCTGACCACCAAGACAGAACGCGCATTGCCGGCGCGGATGTAATCGGCAGCGGTCTGGATACCGAAAGTTGCCGATGAGCAGGCAACATTCATGTCGAAGCCGAAGCCTTCGATCCCCAGCGCCTGCTGGATTTCGATTGCCATCGCCGGATAGGCGCGCTGCATGTTCGACGCCGCGCACAGCACCGCATCGACATCCTCAGGCTTGCGGCCAGCACGCTCCAGCGCCTGGCGCGCCGCCGCGACACCGATTTCGGCCATGATCGACAGCTCGTCGTTACCGCGTTCCGGCAGGCGCGGGCACATCACGTCGGGATCGAGAATCGGCGCCTTGCTCATCACGTGGCGGGCCTTGATCCCGCTCGCCTTTTCGATGAATTCAGCGGAGGAATAGGTCAGTGCTTCGGCCTCGCCAGCGGCAATCGCCTGCGCATGGGCAGCATTGTGACGGTCTACGAAGGCGTTGAAGCTCGCCACCAGTTCATCATTGGAAATGCTGTCAGCGGGCGTGAACAGCCCGGTGGCGGAGATGACGGGACGGCCGGTGAGCGCGGCGGCGCGGGGGGGCTTGCGTTTCCTGCATGGGACTCTCTTGCATGGGACGCGGGCCTTACTGGGCGCCTTCCCTCGCTGCAAGCCCTGCCGCCTCCGCCTCGGGATCCAGCACTTCTCGCAGCAGCGGATTGGGGAATGTGCGCGAAATGGTAACGGCGTAGAATTCCTCGGTAATGCCGGGCAGCTGGAACAGTTCGTACAGCATGCCCGTCGCCAGTTCGTCGCGCACCACGATCGGCGGGATCACGGCCACCCCTGCGTCCGACCGGGCGAGCAGACGCAGCATCGCCATGTCGTCCGCCTCGGCCGCGATCCGAGGGACGATGCCCATCTGCTCCGTCAGCGCATCGAACCCGGCGCGCAGGGCGGTTTCGGGTGTGGGCAGGATCAACGGCGCGGCGGTGAGCAGGGTGGTCAAGCCCTGCCCTGCCAGCGCCAGCGTGGACCTTGCGCCAACGAGGCTGACAGGTTGTTCGGCCAGTCGCCGCACCAGATAGGGGCTGGCGGCGTCGCGCGCGGGCACTTGGTTGGTTAGCAATACATCGATGGTAAGCGCCTCCAGCGCCCGCAACAGGCTGGCCTGCGTGCCCGAACGCAGCACCACCTCGACATCGTCCCGCCCGATCAGCGGTTCGAGAAAGCGCATCTGGAAGTTGCGCGACAGCGTCGCCAGCGCACCGATGCGCAGCACCTTGCGCTGGCCGCCCACAGCACGGAATGTGGCGGTAAGCTGTTCCGAGGCGCGAAAGATCTGGTCGGCATAATCGAGCGCGATCCGCCCTGCTTCGGTTAGAACCAGATTGCGCCCGCGCCGTTCGAACAGATCATGCCCAAGATCGGCCTCCAGCGCCTTGATCTGCGTCGACACGGCGCTCTGCGAGATATTCAGCGCGCGCGCCGCCGCCGTCAGCGTGCCCTCTCGCGCAGTGGCGCGGAACAGGCGCAAGTGGTGAAGATTGAGGCTCGCCATGGTGCTAATCCTGCTTGACCGTTCTGTTGAGACGAACGATTGGCATCAAAATATGTATTTTCTTTAATTTCGTCCAGTGCCTATCCGGCAAAGCGTTCCCGAACCCTCTCGCTGCCGGAGCGCTGCCCGATGTCTGACGCTGTCGCCCTTACCGTGTTTGCCCCGCTGGCCTTTGTGCCGGTGATCCTGCTTGCGCTAACCCGTCCCGGCAAGCGCCCCGGCAGTCTGCCGCAGATGGCCGAGGGTTCGGCGCTTGCTGCCTTCGGCCTTGCGCTCGCAGGCCTCATCCAGACCGCGCTGACCTCCTCCCCGGGCCTCGCTCTGCTGGACGGTCCTTTCGCACTCGCGCTGCGCAGCGATCTGGTCAGCGCCAGCATGGCCACGCTGGTCGGCTTCATCGGCTGGATCGTGATGCGCTACAGCCGCACCTACATTGACGGGGAGGCGCGCGAGGGGGCGTTCCACGGTTTGATGCTGACCACGCTCGCTGCGGTGCTGGTGTTCGTCCAGGCAGGCACCTTGCCGACCATGATCGTGGCCGCCATGGCCGTCGGCCTCGCGCTGAAGCGTCTCCTGCTGTTCTACCCCGACCGGCCCGAGGCGCAACGTGCTGCCACCAAGTTTGCGCTCGTCTGGCACACGGCCGACGTGATGCTGGTGATCGCTGCCGGCCTGCTGTTCGCACGGTTCGGCACGCTCGACCTCGCCGCGCTGCCTTCCGCTGTGACTGCCACGGGCCTCGGCCTTGCCGGCACCCTCGGTGTGGCTGCTATCGTCGCAGCCGCTGCGCTCAAGACCGCCGCCTTCCCGCTGCATGGCTGGCTGACCGAGGTGATGGAGGCCCCCACTCCTGTGTCCGCCCTGCTCCACGCCGGGATCATCAACTCGGGCGGCGTGCTGCTGATCACGGCCGCGCCGCTGGTGCAGGCGAGCACCGGGGCAATGGCCGCGCTGGTGCTGATTGGCGGACTGACGGCTCTGTTCGGAGCGGCGGTGATGCTGACCCAGAGCGCGATCAAGACCGCGCTCGCCTGGTCCACGGTGTCGCAGATGGGTTTCATGCTGCTGCAATGCGGACTTGGCCTGTGGACGCTGGCGCTGCTGCACATCGTCGCGCACTCGCTGTACAAGGCGCACGCCTTCCTTTCGTCAGGCAATGCAGTGGCCGATGTTGCCAGCATCCGCCGCCCCGGCCCCGTCGCCGTGCCGAGCGTTGCCGCCGTGCTGAAGAGCTTTGCGCTGGCGCTCGCCATCTTCGCCGGGATTGCCGCTGCCTTCACAGCCGCCTTCGGGCCGAAGTCCGCACAGGCGCTGGCTCTGGGCGCGATCCTGATCTTCGGCGTCGCCTATCTCGTCGCCCAGGGCCTTGCCGACCGCGCGCCTGTCGCGCTGACCAAGCGCACCGCCGCCGCAGCGCTGGCCGCCGCCATTGGTTACTTCAGCTTCCAGACCATCGCTCAAGCGATCTGGGGGGCGCTGCTCCCGCCCGCACCTCCGCCGACCGATCTGGAATGGGCGCTGCTGGTAGTGGCGGTCGCCAGCTTTGGTCTTGTCGCCTTTGCCCAGGCGCTGTTCCCGCTGTGGGCGCACCATCCGGCAGCCGCAGGCCTGCGCGTTCACCTTGCCAACGGCCTCTACCTCAACGCCCTGCTTGACCGCGCCATCGGCGGCTTCCGCACCACCTCGAAGCGCTGACCCGCACCACGGAGATTTGCCATGCTGATGAACCACACAGACATCGCCCCGGCCCGCTTCTCGGCGGTGCTTGACGCCGCTGAGGCCGCCGGGCGTGCCATCCCGCCCGCCTTCCCGCTTGATGCAACCGTGGCGGTCAACCCCTTCCTCGGCCAGACGGGTGAAGACCTTGCCACCGCCGCCGCGCGGCTGGCGCGGGTCGCGGGGGTGCGCGTTACGCAGACGGGTGCGGAATACGCCGCCGCCATCGCAGAAGGCCGGATCTGCGAGGATGATCTGGCAGATGCGCTCTCCGCCGCGCCCTCGCCGCTCAAGCCTTCGAGCACCACTGCCCTTCGCAAGATCGCCAAGGCGCTGGGCAATGGCCCTGCACCGCGCGCTCTGCCGACGGTTGCGGATCTTGCTGCCGAGTCGACCGGGATTGATTGGCCCGCGCTGATCGACAAGTGCATCGGCCTGTGGGCCGCAGGGCAGTTTGATCGCGGTCAGGCGCTGTGGTCGCCCGCTCCCGGAGCCGAGGCCTTCACAGCCTGGCGCGGCTGGGCGATGCATGACCTGACGCCCGAGATCGCCGGAATGCAGGGCTTCTGCGCCCATGTGGCCTGCGCCCCCGACACCACCGAGCGGGCGATCCTGTCCGCAGCCGAAACGCTCGGCATCACTGACGCCGCTGCACCGACCGCGTTCCACCGGCTGGCAATGAGCCTTGGCGGCTGGGCGCAGCACGCGCGCTGGTTGCTGTGGCAGGCGGAATTGGCAGGCGGCACTGATCGCACGCTGATCGATCTGCTCGCGATCCGCCTGATCTGGGACGAGGCGCTGCTGGTGCAGACTCCAGCCATTGCGGAAAGCTGGGCGGCGACCGTTGCCGCCCATGCAGAGGCGGTCACACCCACAGCTGAGGACGTGGCACTTGCAATCCTTCAGGACGCCGCCGACCGCGGTCACCAGCGCCGCCTGACCGCAGCCCTGGACGGCGCCACGTCAACCGCCGAAGCGCGCCCCTTCCTGCAAGCCGCATTCTGCATCGACGTGCGCTCCGAAGTCTTCCGCCGTGCGCTCGAAAGTGTCGACAGTTCGATCGCAACCATCGGGTTTGCAGGCTTCTTCGGGCTGCCGCTCGCGCACCATGCGCATGGTTCGGACATTCTCGAAGCGCGGTTGCCGGTGTTGCTCAATCCGGGGCTTACCACCTCCAGTGCGGGCGATCCGGCCAGCGACACAGCCAACCGTATCACCGCCCGCAGCGCCCGCGCATGGGGCCGGTTCCGGCAGGCGGCGGTGTCCTCCTTCGCCTTTGTCGAGGCAATGGGGCCGGTCTATGCGGTCAAGCTGGTGAAATCGGCGCTTGGCTTCGCAGCCGAGCCCAAGACAGAGCCCGCGCCTGAAGTGATCGGCGGAATGAGTGCCGCAGCCAAGGCCGATACTGGCGCAGCGGTGCTGAAGGCGATGAGCCTGACGCAAGGCCACGGCGCCATCGTCCTGCTGCTCGGCCACGGGGGCAACACCACCAACAACCCGCATGACAGCGCCTATCACTGCGGCGCCTGCGGGGGCTACACCGGCGAGGTTTCTGCGCGGCTGCTGGCGATCCTGCTCAACGATCCGGAAACCCGCGCCGGCCTTGCCGAACGCGGCGTTGATGTGCCTGCCGATACGCTGTTCGTGGCTGGCCTGCACGATACCACCACCGATGCGATCACCATCTATGATGACGGCCTGCCCCCCGCCCGGAGTGCCGATCTGGGCAAGGTGCGCAGTTGGCTGGCCCAGGCCGCCAAGGTCGCCCGCGCGGAGCGTGCGGTGCGGCTGCCCGGCGCACGCTGGAACACGATCGCCGCACGCGCCCAGAACTGGGCCGAGATCCGCCCGGAATGGGGCCTTGCAGGCTGCGCGGCCTTCATCGCCGCCCCGCGTGAGGCAACCGCGGGCCGCGATCTGGGCGGGCGGGCGTTCCTGCACTCCTATGACTGGCAGGCCGACGCGGGCTTCGGCACACTGGAACTCATCATCACCGCGCCGGTGGTGGTGGCCAGCTGGATCTCCCTGCAATACTACGGATCGAGCGTCGCGCCGGAAACCTTCGGCGGCGGCAACAAGCTGATCCACAATGTTGTCGGCGGGATCGGCGTGATCGAGGGCAATGGCGGACGCCTGCGCGCTGGCCTTCCGTGGCAGGCGGTGCACGACGGCGATGCGCTCCAGCATGAACCATTGCGCCTCAGCGTGATGATCGAGGCCCCGCGCGAGGAAATGCTCCGCATCCTCGAAAAGCATCCGCAGGTGCGCGCGCTGTTCGACAATGGCTGGCTGCATCTCTTCGCGCTGAAGAACGGCAAGGTTGATGCGCGTTATGTGCCGGGCCTGGCCTTTGCTGAGGCCGTGCCGCAGGTTCTGGCTGCCTGAAGACCGCCACCCGCGCAAGGATCGCAGGGTCGGCCCTACAGACCGGCCCGGGAGGGAACGAGCGGGCGGCGGCCTTGAGGCATAGGACCAATCTGGACCTGACTCCGCGGCCGTTATGATTGCCCGGTCAGGGGATCACGTGCGATAGCTACGGCACACCTGCTTGAGCCGGAAAGCCAGACCCATGATCGGTGACAAATTCGTATATTTCGGCAACCTCTTTCCTCATGAACCGCAATACGAATCCGGCCAGTTCGTCGGCCTGGCACTGACCCCGCGGTTTGACCGCGACATTCCGCATGACGCCCGCGCCAACCTGCCCTTCGCAGATGATAGCGTCGCCGGGTTCCAGTCCCAGGACGTGTTCGAACATGTCGAGCGCGAGAAAATCCCGGCGATCTTCGACGATATCTACCGCTGCATGCGACCCGGGGCAGTCTTTCGTCTGTCACTGCCCGATTACAACAGCCCGCTGCTGCGCCGACGTTCAGTCTATGACCATCAGGGCAACGTCCTTTATGATGTCGCAATGGGCGGCGCGCTCAAGGCGCAGATGTCAGGCGGGATTGAAACCGTGCTGCCAGCCGGGGGCGATGTGCACCTCTGGTTCCCGACATATCACGAACTGCTCGCGCTGGTCATCGCTTCGGACATTCGCCGTTGCCACAAGATCGCGTTCCACCATCACTGGGTAACGCCGCATTCCTATGTGATGCACGATTTCGACCAGTCCGTGATGCCGGTCAGCCGCACCCCTCCCAAGGACATGCGGGCAGATGGCAAGCCGGTCTCGATCGTAGTCGATTTCATAAAGTAAAACCGCACGCCCGCGCTGCGGCGTGGTTTGCCATCATGCCGCGGGGAAAGTGGTGGACAGGGCTAGAATCGAACCATCAAAATAACGCTTTGATATCAATTCTTTTATTGGGATCAGCAAAAAACCGCCCCCACACTCTCCCCCACATTTTCGTTAATCTAACCGAGGTTCGGTTCAGCGTTTGGGGGGAAATCCTAGAAAACAAGCGGTCTGCAGAACGTCCGGTCAATGAATTTCTCGAGCCAGCAGACTGATAGCGACTCACAAATCACCGCGGCAGGCCTGAGGAACAGATGAGCCCTCACTCTCCGTTCTGTTTGCCTAGCACTATATCGGCGTCCGGCCAATGCTCGTCGGCTATCGCCCCAACAGAAGCCGTTCGTCGGGAGGTGCGGGAACGTCGGCTTGTGCTAAGAGCCGCCGCTCGGCGGACATCGACCTGCCGGGCTGCGCCGCGCCCTAATGGTAGCCACTCGCCTGACCTCGTGACCATAGGTTGCCCGAAAAGCGTCATCCTGAGATTGCCATATAGCGGCAGCTGATCATATCTAGCTCGGCATATGACCGAGCTGCCTGTTCATGACCGCGTCCGTCGCCTCTACGGCCGGGTGAACGAACTTTGGTTGGAGCATCGAGACGACTTGTTCGGGGGTGCGTGCGGCTTCAGCGTGCTGAGCGGCGCGCCGATCGAACGCCCGCCGGTACTGATCATAGGAGCCAACCCGGGATTTGGAGCCGACGACAACCAACCTTGTGTCGAGAGGACATGGCCGGCCAGATCCTACATCCAAGATGCCCAATGGCCTTTGGCACGGAAGGTCAGGGCCATCTTCGCCGAGGCCGGACGATCATCGGATCTCGATCGGGCCGTCCAGACCAACTTCCTCTTCTTCAAGAGCAGCACGATCAAGCGTGCCGACGACAGCCGCTACCCATGGGAGGCGGTCGCATCCGGCGTGCGGACGAAGCTCGAGCGCTGGTGCGCCCGCGAGGTGGAGGAGCTGGTCAACGTCCTGGAACCCGAGATCGTCCTCGTCCTCGGCATAGCTCCCTTCGACGTGCATGCCCAAGATGCGAGGACCGTCCTGATGGACCGGTCGGGTCGGAGGCGGCTTCTCGTCGCAGGACGGATAGCGGGACGGCCGGCAATCGGAATTCTGCACCCGACCGGGGCGCAGGTCGCTGGCGAGGACTGGTCACGGGTCGCCGCCGTACTCGCGGAACGTCTCGGATAAGGATCAGCGGCAGCGAACCAACCGATGCCATTCGCCGCATCGCTAATACTTGAGCCTTTCGTGCTTCGAATTGGTCGAAATGGCTTTGACCGCTTCGGGCGAACACTGCCGTTGCCAATCGCTGATGGGAATGGCGGCTCGTCGCAGAGCCGGACCTTCAGGGAAGCAAGTGCATGCACTCCGTGGAACTTCAGTCTCTGGGGACGCGCCCGGACCAGTTAAGTGACCGGGACAAAAGCGCAAAGCTGCCACTTCGATGGGTGAATAAGCACCCTAGCCTTTTCCTCAAACAGCTACTTTCGCCTGAATCCCTAGGCGGAACGCGCAATGGGAGAAATGGGGATTACGGTCTTGCCCCGCGCAAAATATCAGGAATTGAGCGAGGCCGACAGTTAGCTCACAATTAGCAGCTTAGATTGCCCGTCAATCGCGCTCTAGTTCCGCCGGAACACCAGGTCCTGTTTGGCGCAAATTTGATTGCCGATGATGTCCGGCAGATTGGAATAGCCGACTTTCTGACCGCCCGGCGTATCAACAACCACCGCTTCGACCTGCCCCCGCTCAGCACCAGATAAGTAGACGGCCCCGCTGCGGCCCACCGGCACCGCGATCGGCGAGCCGCATTCGGCGTCAAGATTGAGCATCCTCGTCCGGACAGGGGTGGTCGGCATCAAGGAGGTTGTCAGCACCCCGGTTCTGCGGTTGAGATGGATCACCTCATGGATTTCAATAATGAACTCGGGCGATTTACCCGAAACCGGATTGGTCCGATAAAGGCCAAGAAACCGTGACGCGACGATTTCATCGACACTTCTGAAAATACACCCATTGCGCATCGTGAAGGTCGCGGTGTCGCTATTGTTGACCTGTTGTTCGTTGACCATCCGATCAAGGCTCTGTGCCAGCCCGCCGAGGTCCTGGCATGCAATCATATTGCGCCAATACGGTCTCGTTTTCCAGTTTTCCGAAAGATCGAACTGGGGTTGATTGAGCTGGTCCGCTTCGGCTTCCCGATCGATCAGATTGAGGCAAAAGGCATCGAAACCCTTGCGACGTTGGCCAAAATACATGTGCTTTTCACCGGTCGCCATAACCCTCGTTGTGGCGAACACGTCCATTTTGGCGCATTCATCTTCGAACCGCCACTTCCGTTTGTCGGCGATAACCGCTGGGTGCAGCAAACCGGTTCCGTCGGCCAAGGTGACGACGGTAACCAAAAACATATAATTGCCCGAGTAGCGCCAGCCGATTGGATCTGAAACCGGCAAAAGGCCATCTCCAGCAATCCAAACGCACCCATCGCCCTTCAAACCATCTGCGTTAGTGTGGGCCGACTCTGCCGATTCAAAACTTGCAATTGCTCCCTCAAGTGCCTTCATGTTCTTGCATGCCATCCGACCGGGTGAGCGGTTCGGAATTTGCATCGCAGCTTCTGGCGACGCCTGCGCCGACACTGGATTTGGATCAAGCGGGAGCACACACAGCGCTGTGCAAGCCAGTGCAAGACACCTCAATCTTTTCATTCTGCGCCCCCAAGCCAGCAATCGGTGCATTTATGATATGAATCGATCAATTGCGAAAGTGCAATTTGCAAATCTTCACATTCCATGTTTTGATGTGTTGGGTGTGTTGAGGAGCGATACCCCAAGCCGTTGCCTTGACAAGCGCCATGTCGGCTGTTGGGGTCTATGAAGCAACCCCTAGTGGTTCAATCCTGCGATCATAGACGAACAGTTGCTTTCGCTTCAACCCTAATTTCGATTTCATGGATCTTTTTTAAATGCAGAAAAGACGTTTAGACAAAATTTCCGGAAATTTCTTGCAGTCGGCTGGGGTTTAGGATTTTACATCCGAATATAAATTGAATTCTAAAATTGATTTCTGCTTCATATTGGGTTTTTATAACACCTTAATTGACTTCTAGAGATCATGTCGCGACGCGGGAAAGGTTGACGACTTCGGTCAATATTTGGATTGCTGCTTCATATGCGGCTTCTATTGCGGGGGCGAACGAGAATGGCTCAGATAGAATGTCCTGAGTGCATGGCATCAATGCCTGCAGAAAATAAGTTCTGCACGAACTGTGGCTTAGAGATGCATGGAATTGCGCAACCTGCTCCATTACCTTTTGAAGCAAAGGTCGAAAGTTACGACGAAGCGGCGGCCGCCTCGGACCCACTCGCCCCTCCGCCGTTAGCCCATGCAGCGGCTCCAGCGGTACCATATGCTTCGGGTTCAGCACCTCGCCCCCCTCTATATGGATTAATCAGCCGCGGCTCGGTAGCTTATGATCCTCAGATTATTCAGTCTTTTGCCGATGGCCTTTATCAGCGGGCGGATGAGATCGTACTCATGTCTACGATCATCGGGGCGTTGATTGGGGCGGCTTTCGGCTTCGCGGTTTTATCCGTGTCAAGTTCCGTTTCCGGCGTCGGAATGGTTGCCCTGTTGTTAGGGATTGCCGGAGGAGGCTATTTTGGTCGCCGCCGGGGGATCGCAAAGACTTTTCAACTAAAGCTCGAAGCGCAGTTGGCACTTTGCCAGGTTGAGCTCGAATTAAACACACGTACGTTACGGGACGGAGCGTAGCGCCTTGCATCACCAAACAAATTGGGGTGAAGCTGATGAGCTTTTGTGGTTATTGTGGGGCGCCGCGCGTCTCATTAGCAAGATTTTGCGGAGGATGTGGGGAGGATCTGGCCCGGCTTGATGCGGATCTGGCTATGTTCAATAGCCAACTGCAAACTGACGGTGCCCCCAATAGCCTGCCGTTTGCCCATGTGACCATTGATCGTAGCGAGCAGTCCGCCGCGGCGATTTCGCCTGAGGTTTCGACATATGATCGCGTCGGCGCATTTTGGAGCCGACATCTGGTCTTGAATGTCGCAACTCTCATGGCATCGGCGTTCTGGGCTATTTATTTGAGCGAAAGTAATGATGTCTTTGGTCTAATGGCACTGCTCGTGTCGGTTGCTCTTGTGCCCAGCTGGTGGATCGCGTTTACCGGTGTGGGCCCGTTGCCAAGCATCGTGGACTGGGCGGACCGTTGGTACGCAAAACTCCATGGCTTTGTCGGCAACCGTCAAGGGAACTTGGTCCGCCTGCTGCTCATCCCGGTCGTGTGGACGGGAACGCGTTGGGCGAAATTCGCGGATAATCGTGAAGACTTGGTGGTTGCCGCATCATTGCGCATCTTCGGCTATGTTCTGGCCTTTACGCTGCTGATCGCGCTGATTGTGATCACAGTTTATCTCGTTGTTGCAATCGTCATTTTCCTGCTGATGGTGGTGGCCGCTCTGTGGATTATGGGTTTAATGCTCGGAGCCGGCGATGGTGAAGGCTTTCGGCCCAATCGCATCCCGTTCGCCGGGTCGCATGGGGCCAAGGTTTACCGGCACGGCGGCGGCTTGCTCGATCCGGAAGAGCAAGTCGGCAGAATTGGCGCAGATGGCCAGATCTACGGTGACGATGGCAGCGTGTTGGGTGTATCGGAACGCGTTGGGCGCATCGATGACAGGGGGCGCATCTTCAAGGGCAGCGGAGGCATCTTCGATCCCGATACTCAAGTCGGACAAATCGACGAACAAGGCCGAATTTTCAACGATGACGGAAGCATTCTCGGCGCGCCGGAGCGCGTGGGCAAAATTGACGGGGGAGGCAGGATTCAAAGCGGGAGCGGCGGGTTGCTTGATCCTGACCGGCAGGTCGGAAGGATCAGACCGGAGAAGTGAGGTGTCTGGCTTGCCGAAGTAGCCAAATGTAGAAGATTGCGAAAGCGATCACTCAGCGCTTTCCGCCAGAACCAGGTCACCGCTCATCAACACTTTGCCTGTCTCTGGCGATTGCCATTCAACCAACAGACGGGACACGAGACCGTCGCCGGCGATGGTCTGCTTATCCAAGTCTATTAGCACCGGAATGTCCTGACCGCAGGCAGGCTCGCCATCCTTGGGCTGCTGGCTGAAAAGCACCTTGCCGTTGGGATCCCCGCCAATGCCGCCGCTTTCGACCGCCACAAGGCGCGACACACAGCGACCGCCATTGACCGTATTGAGGTAGTGAGCGGTCCCTGTGGCCCGCGCTAGCACGTCCGGACCGCCTTCGAACGCGATTTCGATCTCCTGATCCATCAGAAAGGCGGTGTATTTCCCGGCTACACGTGGAATGCCAGCCTGCACCGCAGCCAACTCGGCTGCGGCCGCCTCCTCAGCATCGCCCCCGATCAAGGCCACCAGCTGTTCGCGCCAAACAAAGCCCGCGCCGCCCACGGCAGCAATCAAACCGAGCATGCCAGCCGCCCAGACAAGCGTACTGCTTCCCTTGGGCATATTCTCAACCTCCTCGCCAGAGGCCTGCGTTTCCGGTGGGTACCCGCTAGGGTGAGCAGGCGCGGGTGCCAGCCACTCGAGCGATTCTTGACGACCGGCACGGCTTTCATGCTTCGCAGACAAAGAAGGCTGTTCATCCTGCGCCGAAGACAGTGGAATCGTCTTCGCCACCACCTCCGCCTCCAAAACAGCGGGCTCGGAGATCGCTCTAGATTCCAGCAAGATGGGGTCATACGCGTCCATCCCCATTGTGTGACGACTTTCGTCAACCCAAGGTGCAGCCGATACGGTCGATGCTGTACCCGGAGCGCGAAGCATATCAACTCTGTAACCGCAATCCGAGCAGTAGGTGTCAGCGGGCAAGAGTCCTGAACCACAGTCTTCGCAGTACCCTGCACAAGGCGCTGCCATGCTCGGCAGAACTTCCGCAGGCTCCATCGCCGGTATGCTCGGTTGGGCTTCATTGCTTGCAACTTGCGGCTCATCTGTGACTGCTCCCAGCGCCACAAGCGCCGTGCCGTCCCGATCGCAGAACGCCAGTGAAGACGGGAAGTCGGTCTCGCACATGGGACAGATCTTGACGGCCATTTGAGTTGTTCTGAGCTGTGCCGGTGTTGTCACAATCGCTGGCATGATATCTGCCGGGACCGGGAGTGGCCCTAGTGCGGTCGCGACCGTTCCCAATGCGGACCCGCACGAACGGCAAAAGCGACTGCGATCCTCGTTGTCGGCACCGCATGCGTGACAGAACATTCCTACCCCCATTTAGAAACTTGCATTTAGATAACTCTTACAACAACGTCACACAACAACGCATCGGGGGCGGGGTCATGGCGTTTTGCGGAAAGTGCGGACAGCAACTGAACGAAGGCGCGCGGTTCTGCCGGTCGTGTGGGACACCCACCGCCCATCGAGCCACCACAGCACATGTACCCACTCCGCTCCCAACCTTTTCTAAGTCTAGATCGAGCCCGCGATTACTTGTCAGCCTAGCCGTCATTGTCCTGTTGATTAGTGGTGGCGGCGTTTTTGCGTGGCAATCTGGGCTATTTAAACGGGCCAGTGCATCAATTGAGGAGCCGAGGGAGTCCGGCACGATCGACGAAATTGCCTCGTGGAAGGTGGCCTACGCTGACCAGTTTCTCTCAGACCCGCAGACACTGTTTCTTACCGGGACAGCGAACGTGCGCGACTATCCAAGTTCGAATGAAACCATAGTGCTCCGCTCCCTGCCGGAGGGAAAAGAGATCAACGGCCAACTAGTCGCTGGGCGCGAAGCCGGGCAGAAGTGGTTCAAGCTCGATGAGGGAGGCTACATCTGGGACGGCAATATCGGCAGCTGGGAAATAATCTACCCAGCGGGAATGGGCGGACTGTTCGTCGGGCGGCCAAGACCGGACTTCTTGGGCCATCTGTCTGAACAGGGCACTTACGGCCAGAGTGCTGAGTACTGCGAGACCTACGATAGTCTCGATGGGCGGTTCTCAGTGATGTTCGAGAACAATGTGGCCACGTCGTTCCTGACAAGTAACCCGCAGCTCATGACACAAAAGGGGGTTCATGTTGGGATGGGCGTAGCCGATCTCCGGCAAGCTTATGGCGAAGCCCTGGTTTCCGAGCCAAATACCTATGGCGGAACCGATTACCTTTTCTGGCAATCCCCCGAGCGCGGCCTGCGCTTCTATGTTGGCGACAGCGAGACAATCGAGGCAATCTGGTCAGGCACGCAGTCCATCAGGTATGTCGAGGGGTGCCTATAGAGACGCAAGAAGGGGGAGGAAGGCGGTGACATTCTGCAATCTTTGTGGCGCAAGGTTAAAGCCACAAGCAAACTTCTGCGCGGGCTGTGGAGCGCCGATGGCGAAGAACGCCGTAAGCACCCCGCACGCACCAGTGGCTGCTCTCCCGCCCGATGCGGCGCAGCGTATGCCGGTAGTGGCAAGCATTGCCGTGGTGGCATTGATTCTAGGTGTTGGGGGATTTGCAGCTGTCAAAAACGGGGCGCTTGGAAATGGGAGTGACGACTCCGGCAAGCCAAAGCAGACTTCCGCTGAACTTGCCGAAATCTCGAATTGTGCTGGCCCGTATAAAGCTGCTCTGATGATGCAGCAGGACAGCGGTGACTTAACCGAAACGGACCTTCAACGTCAGGCGCATTTGGATTGTACGGCTATGACCCCGGCTCAGCGAGCGGTCTATTCCGGCGAGGTGGCACCCAAACTTACTTCAGATGATAAATCCGGCGACGCGG
Organism: Porphyrobacter sp. IPPAS B-1204; assembly: GCA_003724185.1. Lineage (GTDB taxonomy): Bacteria > Pseudomonadota > Alphaproteobacteria > Sphingomonadales > Sphingomonadaceae > Erythrobacter. The sequence goes on along the minus strand of RHGM01000005.1, from coordinate 10,382 downwards.
AAAATGGCCTACCGGAGGAATCGGGATCCAGCGCGCTCGGCGATCCTTCGGTTCGGCTCTGGTATCCGGAGAGCAAAGCCTACTCGGAAGAACTCGTCTACAATTCCGATTTCATTTTATGGAACACGGTAATTGGCGAAGGTAGCGCCAAAGAGCCGACGGATGCAGTCAGGTTTTCCATACCATTGCGCAAAGTCGATTTCCCTCCGAAGGAGGGCCTTAGGCTCATCGTTACCGATGCTAATGGGAAGGTACTTGCGAGCAAGAAATTTGACAATTTCGATTTTGGTTCCAAGAAAGAGATCGAATATCAAATCATCGTCAATAATATTGGCTGTGCCGGAGATACGAACTTTGCGGCAAAATACGGTGATTATGCGGCCTACACCTCGCTAGATTTCGCGTGCGGCGAATAAGAGATCATCGAATTTCACAGGCCCTAACAAATTTGGTAGAAGAATACTTGTCAAAAAAGGAAGATTCTCACTGAAACGCCTGCACCCACTCTGACCTTTTCGGCTTGGCTTTGCCCTTTGCCATCCAGTTCACCAGCATCTGACCATCGCGGACCTGCAGCATGAAGGTCTCCGGCTTGCGGCAATTACTCGGCTGCGCGACATAACGTTCGGTCAGAGTGATCGAGCTCGCCGTAACCGCCGAAAGTATCAACTTTGCCTCACAGCCAGAGGGTGCGACTCCGGCCGGGCTTTCGCCGTAATACACGTTGGTTCCCACAACCATGCCCAACGCTCCCCCATCGATCTGCATCGCTGAAAATGTTGTGACAAAGCTGCGAGGGTTGAAATCACTTGTGAGGTTGCCGGATCTGATCATCGAGCCAAACAAGCCCACCTTTACTGGCACCGCCCAGTTGGCCATGTAGGCGCGAGGGACATCCCCGACCATGTTGGCGGGCGAGAAGGGTGTTACGTTAAGCCAAGTTCCAAAAAGGTAACCATCTGCGTCAACATCCGTGCGGTACCCGGACAAAGCCGGCTTGCGGTTCTTACAGACCCAGACAGAAAGTAAATTACCAGTAATCTCGCGAGGAACGGCGCCTTTTCGCTTATCGGCGCAGTAAGTGATCATCTCTTGTGTCGCTTCGGCCAAGTTCTCCGGCTTGGAACACAGGTCCTGACCAGTCGAGCTATTGCAAGCGAGCACCCTGCCAGCCGAACATTTCCACTTCATCGCCGACGCACTGACCGGCTGAGCGCTGTTCGATGCCAGCTTCCACCCGTTGGCTACCCAGGACGGAATAGTGGAAACAAAGTCCGGCCCTGGTCCCTCGGCATCAAGGTTAACTGCACAATAGGCATCAGGCTCAGCGAATGTCGGCGGGGGGGGGCGGAGGCGGGACTTCCACTCCATCGGTTTCGCGCGCGCCGCTCCTACGACGGGCAGGAACTGCAGCTGGGGCACGAGAACGGGGTTTCTTTGCAGCAGGCTTTGCGGGCTCGGTGAATACCTGTGCGGCAAGTTGCGGAGAAGGCGCAACACCAGCCAACCCCGCCGCGCATAAAAAGATTGCCGCCAGTCGCAATAAAAATCGCACAGCCTGCTCCAGAATCATTTGAAGCTATAAGGCTGCCAACGATCGAAGGTGTCAACCGGCAAGCAACGGTTACGGTTCTACATTCTGCCAACAATCAACCCGTTGATTGACTCGATCCGCATCAGGATCATAAAACTGTGATCGGGGGGAAGCGAAAATGCTGAGGAAAAAAGTCTTATTGGTTCTGGTTTCCTTGGCGCTAGTTCCACTTGCGGCTTTTGCCCAAAGCAACGGGTGGATCAGACCTTCGAGCGGCGTGGTCTCACACCCTTTTTATGGCGAACGTTACGCAAAGGAAGAAGGCGTTCAGCATGTCGGCGTTGATATTGATGCCGCAGCAGGAGATAGTGTCTTCGCTCCGGCCTCGGGCACATTACTGACTAACGTAACCGCTCGATCAGATATCAACGAGGCCTATCTGATCATTCGTCAGGAGGGCACCCAGTTCCAACATGTTGTGGCTCACATTTCCAGCGACTTGCGCGTTGGAGCGCGTGTCCGCCAAGGCGATGTTATTGGAACTGTTAGAGCATGGAGCGGAAATGAACATGTTCACTGGGGTGTGTTCAGGGGCAACATGAGTGCCACATTCGACGGGGTCTGGGGCTTTGGCAGGGTGCCACTCAATGTGTCTAAGGCGGATGCCATGGCGAGAGGTTGGATGGATCCGCTGGCCTTAAGCCAAGTCGTTCAACCCCGCCCCCAGCCCCGCCCTCCCGGCTCGACCCCGCCGATGGCGATCCCCGTCCCACCTCGGCTTCAGAGTCCCGGTTTCCCCAATTCGACGCGGATGGAACCTATCAGAAGCAGGGTTCAATTCAGCTGGATGCCTTCAACCGGCGCGACCGGTTACGAAGTCGAAGCGCGCGATGCGCAATCCAAGGAATTCCTGTTTGGACAGAGCACCTCGAACACGCGGGTCTGGACAAACCTGCCTGCAGGCCGCTCGGTCGAGTGGGTGGCGCGCGCGTGCAATCCTTCGGGCTGCTCAAGCGACAGCAGGCCACTATACTTCAGCACGCAGGGAGCAATACAAACGCCGGCACCAACGCCGGGTCCGACCGCATCACCCACACCGGCCCCGAGACCTTCTCCACGCCCTTCTCCGCCTAGGCCCGCCCCGCCGCTAGCGAGCATTCCCGCGACGCCAGCGACAGCGGGTCCGGGATCCGCGCGGGAACCCGGTCCAGCGCAATCCGCGACGAGGGTTACACTTGAATGGAGCGCGGTAAGCGGTGCGACAGAATATGATCTGGGTGTCCGCGATTTAACAACAAATCGGTTAGTGTTCGATCGCCGGATCAGCGCAACTGCTCAGCGTGTCACAATAGAGCCGGGCGGACGCTATCGCTGGAATGTGGCCGCTTGCAACCCAGCGGGCTGTTCGCGCTTCACCACGCCCCTCTATTTTACCGTCAGTGCCGGCTCACCTGGTGGAGGTGGCGCGATTACTAACGCCGTTCCCGATATTCCGCGCACTACATCGCCAGGACGGAGCACCGAGCCGGGCCAGCGATTGTCCATTGATTCGGCTACTCTTCAATGGGGTGATGTCCGGGGTGCAACGCATTACGAGGTCGAGATCCGCGACCTTGCCGCTAAGCGAAACATTTCAATTGGCCCGCTCAAGCAAAGATTTCATATTTTCAAAATGAAAAAGGGCTCATCCTACCGATGGAGTGTAAGGGCCTGCAATGCCACCGGATGTTCGGCATGGAGTGACAGGCTCTACTTCATCTCTCCGAGCTGATGGATGCTGGAAAATCAGCGAGGTACATTTTTACACACGGGCTCTGTTAAGGTGATTGGAAAGGCCTATCGGGGCGCGCTCAACCCGATAGCCATGTCCGATCGCTGAACTTTGCTCACCCAAAACTAAATATCTAGCTGCAAAACCTAGCAGTGTAGCGAATTTGCTGTACGGGGCTCCTCCGCCTTGCCCCTCATCTTTTTTGCACTCCAAAGCATGTCTATCAAATCTAATTCATTCATGTCTGATTCCGCTGGCAGATCTAAAACGATCTTAAACCCTACGCGAAAGCGGGGCCGAAAGCCGAAGCCGATTGTCGCGTTTCCGGAACCAATCACATCGGACTGGCTCGATCCGCCAACATTCCAAGATGCGCTGACCTTGCAGGTACGACGGCATGGCGAGACGGTCTGTGGCTTGCATCGTGCACTGACCCATCAGGGCGACATCATCGATCGATCCACGCTGCTGCAGTGGGCAGGTGGTAAGAAGTTTCCGCGCGCCGTAGCCAGCCTGGCCATCCTTCAGCAGATTGAGCGGCGGTACCGGCTTCCAGAAGGCTACTTCAAATCGAAGCTCCCGAATCAGTGCCGTGCACCGTCCGGACATCGAAGGCTCAAGGGCATTTCTGATGCTGAGCGGCGGCGACTAGCTTGGCATTTGCCCGATGACTTCGACAGTCGCCCTGCAGCCGAGAGACGAGATATCCTCGATTGGGTCCGAACTGTCATCATTTCCGGATCAACGGACTATCGCCGCTACCAGGCAGAGGCATCAAGGAACCGCTTTGCAGTCCGCTTCCCGAGCCTAACCGGCCGAAAGCCGCTGAAACAGGCGCGGGATGATGATCGAGATGACGACCGGTTCTTGGACGACGTTGAGCTCGATTTGCTGGACGCCAACATTGATGCGCCTCCGGCCCTTGCCGCTGAGGTCGCTGAGCTCATTCGCTTCAAGACCTCGACGCTGACGGACATCGGGTATCAGCGCAACGGCGTTTGGAACGAGTACACCTCTTCGCAGAAAATCGAGCATCTAGGCCTGCTTTTCGGGGCGCTTGCCGCCTCCCCTCACAGCAAGGTTCGGGGCTTTGGTGTTCCATCAAAACACCTAACAATGGGCATGCTCATCTTCCCGGCAGTGTGGGATTGGTACATCCAGTGGCGTGAGGCTCGGCGCGGATGCTACACCTCTTGGGAAGTCAACATGCTCCAGCTGGGCCTGTCTTTGGTGCGCGCGGAAACCGGGTGGCTGCGTCAGAGTCCTGCATTAGGCGATGAGCTCAAGACAATCCCCGGCCTGGTGTCTGAGGATGACATCACCGCTTCACGCGCGGATTGGGACGGAGCCTGCGACCAATTTTATCGTTACGGAACAGCCCGGGTCAAAGAGATCCAGCGAGTCGCCAGAGTTCACCGAGACCCGTTTGAGCCGATCATGGTCGTCCTGGAGTCTGATAGTCCGGTTGGCACCTATCGCTTGATCACCGAGGAGATCATGCGGTTGATGCCCGATTCAAAGCGATATCCGCGAACGGCGGCGGAATCGGTGCGCTCTTTTCTCATTTTGCGTTTTGGTCTCCACTTGGGCCTCAGGCAGAAGAACCTGCGAGAATTGCTGATTTGCCCTCGCGGTACGCCGCCGACCTCAGAGCGCAACCTCTCATCCCGCAAGCGCGGCGAACTTCGCTGGAGTGACCGTGACAATGGTTGGGAGGTTTTCATTCCGGCGTCTGCCTTCAAGAACGCGCACTCGTCGTTCTTCGGGAAGATGCCTTTCAGGCTGATCCTGCCTGATCTTCTCGGGCTATACCGTCAGATTGATGCCTATCTGAATGTGCACCGGGCCACCCTCCTTGGCGGCGCCGAAGACCCCGGGACGTTCTTCGTCAAGACTGCGAAGTCGACAAGCCTGAACGCGGCTTACGATCAGAATACGTTCTACGAGGCATGGCGTCTCATCATTCAGCGCTATGGGATCTACAATCCCTACACCAATCGCGGTGCCATCAAGGGCCTGCTGCCGCATGGCCCCCATAACGTGAGGGATGTTTTGGCGACGCATATCCTGAAACAAACCGGGTCATACGAGCAGGCTAGCTATGCTATTCAGGACACCGCCGACACAGTCGCCAAGCATTACGGAAGGTTCCTTCCTCAAGACAAGGCCGCGCTGGCCGCGCAGATCCTCAATCGCGTTTGGGAGGCAGCCTAACGACCTACTCTGCCACGAAAGGAGTGTCCCAAGCCTTTCGCCGTTGGCTTCCCTCGATCACCACTAGGCCTGCACCGTCATTTGCGGGAAAGCCAAATCCCGAGCAAGATTCTCAATCTTCCCGCGCCAAGCCAGCTTTTCGAGCCATGACTTCCGGATGGACGAGGCTCCGTACAGAGCTCCGGCTAGCTGACCTGTGATGGCCGCAGTTGTGTCGGCGTCGTCCCCCAGGTTTGCTGCCAGAAGCACGGCGTCGTCAAAATTGTCCGTGCTTGCAACGCACCAGAGAGCTGCCTCAAGGCTATGCGCCACAAAACCGCTGCTAGAAATTTGGTGGCGTTCCTTCCCTCGCCAGCTGCCCGCAGTGATCGGCGCGATCACAGGCCCATACTCGCCATGAGCCAGGGTCAGTGCCCCCTCAAAATCAGCACCAAGAATGGCTGCTCGAAGGATCAATGAGTAAGCATCGCAGGCTTCCAGACAGGCTGGTGCCGCGTGGGTGGTTGCGCTTTGCCGACGGGCGACACGAGCCACAATAGAGGGATCTTCGTGGATTCCCCAGATCGCGACGGGTGCCAGCCTCATGAGCGAACCATTCCCCGCCGAACGAGGATCGGCTGAGCCCGAAATGGGATCGCCGGTCGCTTCAAACCGGCCAAGCGCTTGGCTGGTCGTAATCCCGATGTCGAAACAATCACCAGTCGGGCTGTATGCTCCATTTCTCCACCAATCGACGAAGCGACTTTGCGCCTCCTCTGGCTCGAAAGCGGATCCCTGCGCCGCACTTGCGAGTAATGCCTCTGCGAGCGCCAATGCCATGGAGGTGTCATCGGTCCAAATTCCCGGCTCCAAACCGAACGGCCCTCCCCCGACCATGTCGGTGATGTGGTCATAGGAATCGCGCGGCCTGAACTCGAGGGTCGTCCCCAAGGCATCGCCCACAGCCAATCCAAGCAAGCATCCACGAGCGCGGTCGTCGATATTCCCAATCGAATGCAGGTGATCTTCTTGAGACACAGTCTCGATTGCGCCGCGGCGGACTTCGCGCACGCGTGCAATTGCATCTTTCGGCTCGGCTTCCCCCAGCTCAATGAGGAGCCTCGCCGCTACTGTCCCCGCGCGGCCGAGCCCACCCTTGCAATGAATGAAGACGCTTTGTCCGCTGGCGAGTAAGCCGCGCACATGGGGCCCGGCAGAGCGCCACCTATGCTCAAAATCAGCGCCGGGTGCGGTGACATCGGGGATTGGCAGGTGAAACCACTGCATCCCTCGAGCTGCCACCTCCGACGCCAGATTTGAAACGCCAAGCGCATCAATCTCATGGTCCTCGATGAGCGAAATCACCGCTACAGCGCCCCACTCAGAGACCGCGTCCAAGTCAACAGCGAGGTCACGCCGCCAGTCAAATCCACCAACGGACCTACTCTGTTTGCCCGGGCAAAATGATACGCCGATGCGGCCACTGACAGCTGCCAAGGTCGCAATCTGGATGGGGTCGGTGAAGCTTGTGCGGAAGTTTGAGTTCATTCCGACCCTCTATACGTTCCCTACGACAAAATTGGTCGCGACAATTCGCCAGTGCTTGGTGGGTTCGTGACGCGACCACGCAGATGCATTTCCAATGACGCTTATCGGTACGCGATCGCCTTTTGCTCTCTGGCCGTTAGATGCGCCGACAAAGTTTCAATGGCCAGAGCGAGATCACAATCGAAAAGCTCCTTCGAAACGACTGCCGCCCCATTTCGTATCCAGAGCCTTTCATTGCGAAATTCGAAAAGCGAGCGATGTACGGCGATCTCTTTCGCGCCGGCGTTTTCTGCCCAAACCGTCATGCAAATCCGCCAGTCCCACGCTCCGCCGTAGCCGTCGAGATTCGCGATGTAGATCCGATTGTCCGGATCGTCGCTTGAGAAGCCGATTTTGATCAAACCCAAATCCGACGACTGGGCAAGGTAAAGGTAGCCTGGCAATTCACTCCGGCGCGCAAATGCGATTGAGGCCGGGAAACACTGGATGCAGTTTCCGTACCTATTGCGCAAAGCATGGCCGTTGTGACACGGCGTAACACCGTAGGCGACGAACTTCCCCTCAGCCTTCATTCTCGGTCGATATTCGGCGCGCTTCAGGCCAGAGGCATCAAAAGCTTCTTCGGGTTCGATCCCATGGCGTTTCATGTAGCTCAAATGCGCTTTAGTGAGGCGGGCCATCCGCAGTGACCCCTGGTCAAACCTTCAGCACGCTAGACGAGCCAAGCTCGCGCAGGAGCGAAGCAGGACTGTTATGTGGGCTTGGCATGTTTAGCCTTAGCCTTGCCCGCATTTTCCGAGGCGACGACGCGGATCTGCAAATGGCCCGTATCAGTTCGGCGAGATTCGAAACCCCCGGCATTTTCGACCAAGTCGCTCAGCTTGCCTTGGCCATAGGTTCGGGGGTCAAAGTCGGAAGCGAGCGCTGCAAGACGTTGGCCCACCCGGCCGAGAGGTACCCAGCCCCCTTCATCATCAAGCTGTGAGATAGCGGTCCGGATGAGAGGAGCTGCGGCCGTGGGCGGTTTCATGACATTAGCCGGACGGGAGTCCTGTCCACCTGGCTGATCGGGCGTGGGCGCCTCTGGCAGAAGGTTTTCAGTGTAGATGAAGCGGCGACAGGCTTGGCGAAAGCTCTCGGGTGTTTTCTGCTCTCCGAAGCCGTAGACGTCGATGCCTTGCTCTCGGATACGTGAGGCCAAACCGGTAAAATCACTGTCGGACGAAACAAGGCAAAAGCCGTCGAAACGGCCGGTGTGGAGAAGGTCCATTGCGTCGATCACCAAAGCAATGTCCGAGGCATTCTTGCCACTGGTGTACGCGAAGTTCTGGTGCGCCTTAATCGCATGCGTGGCAAGCACGTCGGCCCAGGATTTCAGTCTGGTGCCTGAGAAATCGCCGTAGATACGTCGGACACTCGCCTCACCGATTTTGGCTATCTCTTCAAAGAGCCGCGGTGCGATCCGGGAGGATGCATTGTCGGCGTCTATAAGGACTGCAAGTCGTGGAGTGCGAGGTTCGTTGGCCATTTTGCCCTATTGCCGCAAAAATCATTAATTAGCGCATAAGCTTCGACAAATCATATCGTTGACGAAAGTTCGCTCAAACCACGGCCGAAACGGAATGACGTTGGGCGCGCACGAAGCAATTGGTCTACTCGAGCCTAACAACCTCGCGGAATTACTCATGCCACACGGTGAGGCGTTGGCCGTCAAAAGCTGGAGTGACAATCCAACTATCACCTGACATGTATCTTTTCGTCCACTGCCCGCGACCAAATTTGTCGTGCCTCACTGGTACCTTCAGCGATGCGAAAAAAGGGAATCCCGATCGAATGGACAAGTTCCAACTGCGCTGGATAGACTCGCTGCACACCGGCGATGATTTCGAAATCATTCTTCAGGCACTTGAGGTGGGGCGGGACGAAGGGCCTATCATTCTGGTTCCTGGAACAGCGTCGCGCAAATCCGCTTCTCAAATGCGCTCGGATTACCATGCCTTGGTGTTCGACAACCCCGATTGGCTGGGCGCACATCTTGCGGAGCATCAAGATGAGCTTTCACACGAGATCTGGCTTGGAATCTGTGAGAATGTGCCGAGGGAGAAACGTCAGATTGCAACTGGAGCCCTATTGCAATTCGCCAAACTCCTGAATGAGCTCCGCGTTAGGAAGTCGAAACCTCGACGGTCAGCGAGAGCTCTTTCCCGCGAACCTCTCACCTACGGATCTGTGAAAGAGCACCCGATTGAAAGCTTCGATGTGTTGCTCGAACAATCCGGCGAAGTTTTTGAAGAGATCGCCGCCGAGTTCAAGAACCTGCCAGCAAGTATTTTGATATCTCGGCTATGATCGGCACAACCTTGCAGCCGGAGCACCTCATTCCAAACATTGAAGAGGTCGCAGCTCTTCCGACAACGCCAGGATAGTCATCGCAAAATGTCGTTAGATCGTCTTCGCAACATCGTGAATCTCGCCGTGCCTACGCTTTTCCGTCAGATACATGGTGGCCGTGTCCGATGCGAAAGCGAGGCTACCCTTCAGTTGCACTTGGGCCGCATAATCTCAACTGCTGCCGATCTCGAAATCATCAGCGAGCGTGAGACGTTCTCCGTCGAACTGGAAAAGCCACTACGGAGCACTGGAGGCAAGCGAGGCCGGATTGATGTTTGGTTTCGCCTCACAGATGAGGATGATCGCGAGTGGCGTTGCGCAATCGAGCTCAAATTCTTCAAGCAAAAAAAACCACCGCGAACCGAACAACCGGTACGACGTTTTCAAGGACATTGCCCGCCTGGAGCAATGCGCCGATGTCGCCGACATCGGCTTTATGCTGGTAGCTTCAGATCACCGCCACTACGTCGATCAAGAGTAAGCGATGTCCTGAGCCCACCTTGCACGGGTGACGCGGAGCGCCGAGTGTCCGCGCCCTGATTGTTGAGGGGCGCTGGTGCTATGACGATGTCATGTGATGATGCTGGTATCAGCGGTGTGCGGCGCTTCGAGGTTTTCACCGGTGTCGGCAAGCGTCGGGACTGGCCGCCGGAGGTGAAGGCCTCGATCGTCGCGGAGAGCTATTCGGGCACGGAGAGTGTGAGCGCGGTGGCGCGCCGCCATGGCATGTCGGTATCCCAGCTCTTCACTTGGCGCCGCCTGCTGCGCAAGGAGATGGAGGAGCGCGGTATCGCGCTGCCAGTCGCACCTCGCGCGGCACCTATGTTCGTGCCGGCGGTCCTCGAGGAGCAAGAGCCATCGCCGCCGACTGTGGCGAGCAAGCGGGCATCGCAACGCAGAAGCTCCAGAGCCAGCGCGATCGAGTTGGAGATAGGCGGCGCGCTG